>NZ_CP127172.1:4800000-8481913 GCF_045782725.1 Streptomyces sp. Pv4-95 | reverse complement strand
CCCGCGGAGCGGGTACCACAGCGCTGCGCGCTGTGCAAGCGAACACCACCGCTTCGCGGTGGTGTTGCGCACCCGCTCCGCGGGTGCGAACCCCCGTGCTGCGCACGGGGGTTGCGGTTCGCTTCGCTCACCGAAGCCCGGCTAGGCCGGGCCGGCCCCTTCCGCTTCGCTCCAGGGGCGGTCGGGCGGTCGGTCTGGGTGTTGGTTGGGCCGGCCGGTTCTGGGCTGGCCTGACGGTGGGTCCGCTTCGCTCCCCCACCTCAAGGCCCCTTCGGCTTCGCCTTCAGGGCCTGACGCCCGCTCACGCGGGCGGGGCCGGCTACCAGGAAGCGCTGGCGGGTGGGGCTGATGAGGGGTCAGGGGCGCTGAGTATGTTCACCTTCCCGCGGACGGGTGCCGCTCGGCTGCACTTCGCGGGTTTCCTCCTCGTCCCTCCAGGCTTCGCGCCAGGCCCTCCGGGCTCGTTTAAACGACTCGGCAAGCTCAGGCTGCTGGTCGAGCAAGCCCTTGCATGCGAAGACGAGGATGCTTGCCACGCCGGTGGTGGCGAGGATTGTCAGGATGACGGCAGAGTCCACTGGTCGGATGCCCTTCCCCTTCCAGGTGGCCGGACATCTGCGCAGGCAGACTCAGTCCGACCACATGCTTGTGGCCCGAACTGAGTCTCTGCCGACACATAGGCTCTGCGCCGGTGGTTCGTCTCCGCCCCCATGAGCCCCTGGGTGTCGGCCTTCAGGGCTTTATCGGCAAACGTTGACCACCTTGCGCACGGCCAGAATACGGACCCCGCTCTCGGAGCGTCAACGCTCCGTCATCGCGCGACCGGCCGCATCCTGACGGGACGCTGCGTGAGCCGGCCATGGAGCAGTAGGGTTTGACCGTGGCGCAATGCTTCAAAGTTTGGTTTCGGATAGACTCTGGAATGAAGGTGTACCCGTATTTGGTGTGACTGCGGCGCTCTTCAGGCCTTCGCATCGGTCCGAGCGCGCACTCGAGGGCATCGCGGAGGGCGAAGTTCGAGAAGTAACTTGCTTGTGGTTGCACGGGTACTTGCTGGCATCTCGCGCGAGATGCGCCCCTATCGATTCGTCCAGGAGGCTGAGCATCATGGGAGCAAGAGAGCTCCGGGCTCACCAGCGGGAAGCCGTGGACGCGGTTTTGCGTGCACTCGAATTCTCTGCAAAATCCCTTGCCCCGGAGCGAGGGCTCCGCACTCAGGTCGTCATGGCCACCGGATCCGGCAAGACCCTTGTGGCCGTCCGCAGCGCAGAGGAGCTCCACGCGGGCCGTGTGCTGGTGCTCGTGCCCTCCCTCGACCTGCTCGCCCAGACCGAGATCGCGTGGCGCGAGGGAGGCCGCCGAGGCCCGATGATCGGCGTCTCCTCCCTGCGGGGCGAAGAGGCAGGCTTCCCCAACACCACAGACGTCGACGAGCTGGTGGAGTGGACACGCGGCCTGGACAAGGTCACCGTGTACGCCACGTACGCGTCTTTGGGGCTGGGCACGCTGGAGCGCGCACACGCCGCCGGCTTGCCGGGCTGGGACCTCGTCGTGGTCGACGAGGCGCACCGCACCTCCGGGCGGATCGGCAAGCCCTGGGCAGTCATCCACGACAACCAGAAGATCCCCTCCCTGCGCCGGCTCTACATGACCGCCACACCACGCCTCTGGCAACTCGACGAAGACCAGGAGCAGCAGGGCGTCCCGGGTGAGCTGGTCGCGTCGATGGAGGACGACCCTGGCTCGCCGTTCGGCAGCAGGGCGTTCACGTTGACGCTTTCGGAGGCGATCGACCGGGGTATCTGTGCCCCCTACCAGGTCGTCTGTGTCGATGTGACGGACACCCAGCACCAGGCCGCGGTGCTGCTCGGCGCGGACGGACGATCAGATGAGGTGCGCGGAGCCCGCCTTGCCGCCTTGCAGACGGCTCTGGTGAAGGCGTCCGCGGAGGAGAGCTTCCGGCGCACGCTGGTGTTCCACCACGTCGTCAAAGAAGCCGAAGGCTTCGCAGCCGGCCTGCCCGACGTCGCCGCCCAACTGCACGACAGCGACCCCGAGCTCTACCCGGCAACGGTGTGGGCCGACTGGCTGTGCGGAGAGCACAAGCCGCTGCACCGCCGCCGCGTCCTGGGCGAGTTCGCCGACGGGATCGCTACGGACGGCACCGTGGTGGAGAAGGCGTACCTGGGGTCGGTGAAGGTGCTCGGGGAAGGCGTCGACACCAAAGACTGCGACTCCGTGTACTTCGCCGACGTCCGCGGCTCTATGCCCGACCTCGTCCAAGCCGTGGGCCGAGCACTGCGCATGCAGCCCGGTGAGGGAAAGGTCGCGAGCCTCGTGGTACCCGTGCTCCTTGGGCCCGGGGAGAGCGCGGACAACATGCTGACGTCGAAGGCGTACGGCGGACTCGCGAAGCTCTTGGAGGCGCTCAGAGCACACGACGCCCGCGTGGTGGAGGTACTCGCCGAACCCCAGGCCCAAAGCCCCGTCAGAGGCGTACAGAGCCGCTCAAGCGGCCAACAGGGCCTGGGAGCAGCAGAGCAAGGCGGGCTATCAACGCCGGCCCAGGCACTCCTGAAATTCTCCACGCCGCGCGATCCCGCGCAGTTGGCGGCGTTCATCAACCTGCGGGTGCTCAATCCCGAGCACGAGCACTGGCGGCGGGGAGTGGAGGCTGCCGTCGTCTACAACCGGCTCCACGGCGACCTGCGGGTGCCCTTCGCCTACCGCATCCCCGCCCCGGACGACGCCCACGCGGCGACGGAGAGGCAGACGGAGGTGGAGGTGGAGACGCGGGGGGAGGAAGAGACGGAGGCTTGGCCGGCCTCCCTGGCAGGCTTCCCGCTCGGGCAGTGGACCGCCGATGCCCGCCGCCTCTACGCCCGGGGCGACATGGACGCCGACCGCGTCGCGCAGCTGGAGAAGCTGGGCATGGTGTGGTCGCACTTCGATGTCGCCTGGGAGGAGGGCCTGACCGCGGCGCGTGGATGGGCTGCTGAACACGGGCACCTGTTGGCGCCGTTGGATGCCACCTACCGGGGAGCGAAGGTCGGGGTCTGGCTCAAGAACCAGCGCGCCGCCGCCCGCAAGGCCGCCGAGATCGAACAGCGGCGCGCCGAAGGCCTGCCCGTGGAATCGTCGGCCGGCGCGCTGACACAGGCACGGCGTGAGCAGCTGGAGGAGATCGACGCGTCCTGGTGCCCGGCGTGGTCGGTGACCTGGCAGCGCTCGTTCCACCTCATCCGACAGCACCTCGACGCCGGCAGAACGCTTCCCCTCACGGCCGGCGAGCTCGTACGCCAAGGCGAAGACCTCAGACGATGGGTGAGGGCGCAACGGCACGGGTGGGACAAGCTCACCCCCGTGCAGCAATGGCTGTGCCAACATGTCCTCGGCATCGAACCCGCCGCCGAGGACCAGAAGCCCAAGCCGCGTACCAGCCAGGCACAGAAATGGGCGCTGCACCTCACCGCCGCCCGACAGTTCTTCGAGCGCGAAGGACACCTGAAGGTGCCACGCAAACACGTCGAAACCATCACCCTGAGCACGGCCCACGGCGAGGACGACGACCAGGAGCAGCAGGACGTCACACTCAAACTCGGCGCATGGATCAGCAACCAACGCAGCCGGGCTGCAGCGCTGTCCCCGGAGCGCGTAGAACAACTCTCCGCCATCGGAATGCGCTGGACATGAAGGACGACGTAGCCGCCGTGGCAGCCGAGCTCGCGGCCGGCTATCTGCTCGGGCGGCTGGGCCCGTGGCGTCGACTGGGCGATGGGCGTCCGATCAGATCCGCTTCACCGCACCGCGCACCAGCTGGCGCATCATGCACGCCCCAGCCACCGAGACCCGGGTGCCGGCGCCCATACGCGATCCGGACTGGATCGCCCACCGCACCCAGGCAGACAAGGGAGGAGCAGCATGAGCACCGAACAGCACGACGCGGCCCCGTACGGGGAAGAGCTGGCAAGCATCGGCCAGCACGAGGCCTTCCTGGCGGCGGCGCTGAGGTGCACGTGGGCCCTGACCGACCCGGGCAACTTCCTCATCCCCGAGGCGTGGGAGGAGATCCTTAAGTTGGTCCTCAGCGCTGTGCGCGAGGACGAGCGGGACGGCTACGCACATCGCCTGGAGGCATCCGCCGAACAGCACCGCGAGCGCCTGAGAGGCTGCTGCGCGCGTACGGGCCGGGCAGCGCGCCCGCCTCGCACGGCCGGTACATGCTAGTCAGCCGGCCCGAGAGCCTGATCATCTGCGAACGGATGGAGGCCGACCCGCTCCTCCTGCGCAGCCGGTGGAACAGGGAGCTGGAGGACGTCCCACTGGACGACCTCGAGTTCGCGTGGGGACCGCGCATCCGCCTCAGCAGGTGAGCAGCCGGGAATGAGCAGCGGGGCCGGGCAGGGTGATCCTGCCCGGCCCCGCTGTCGTCGGTCAGCCGAAGCCGAGCGTCTCCTGTGCGAAGTTGGCCGCGGCCGGGCTGGGCGGGGGCGGCAGTGCGTATAGGCCGCAAGTTCATCGGTGAACCTGGCGCGCCCTGGGTTCTCGCCCGGGGCTTCGTGCTGTGCGCCTTCGCTCAGGTGCTCACCTCGGCGATGGTGTCCGCGATCAGGACAGGCAGGTGGTTGATGGCGCGTTCGAGGAGCCGTTCGATCGGGACCGCGTGCTGGCTGTTGTCGACGCTGATGAGCTTGCCCCAGACCGCGGGTTGGTAGCGGGAGAGCATGGACAGTGCGTACAGGACTGCCCACCAGGCCATCAGCGGGTGCAGCTCTCGCTTCATCGGGGGGTGGACAGGCAGGAAGTACCGGTCTCCGGCGTAGCTGCGGGTCATGGCTCGCAGGTAGGCCGTCCGTCCGGCTCCGGTGGCCAGTCCGTCGAATCCGGTCCCCGCCCCCTGGGGCATCTGCCAGTTGATCGTCATTTCGCCCCTGTCGGGCGCGCGGCGACTGTACTCCGGAGGCGCCTCCGGCCCGACGCCGGTGGTCACGTAGCTCTCGTGTCGAGCGACGGCCGGATACGAGGTCAGGAAGTCGGCCAGCGCCTCACGGGTGCCGGCATCGATGACCCGGTCGGGGATGTTGCCCACGTAGGCGCTCAGGAGGGAGTGCTCGTGGATGCCGACGCTGGCCTCGTCGACGTACAGCGGGGTGAGCCGGTCCCTGGTGGTGAGCGGGTAGCGGAGGTTCGGGGGCAGCAGGTCCCACACGTCCTCCAGGCGCAGCGGGTCCGTCTCCCACACCGGTGAGTCGAGTACCTCACTGACCTTCACGAAGCTGCCCTGGGTTCCGGGCGGGTCGGTGCGTATCTCGATGTCAGGGAAGGGCAGATGGAAGCCCGTGGTTTTGATCCCGTGGGAGTCGAGGCGCCAGTCCTGGCCCTTGAGGGACCAAGCGGCGGCCGCGATGGCGCGGCCAGCCTGGCTGAGGCCGTAGAAGACCGGGACCGGGCGCGTAGCCGGGCCCACGACGGCAGCGGCCTGGAACAGCTGCTGAGCCTGCTCCAGGGCTGCCGAGTACGTCTTGCGGCGGGAGCCGGTGTTGGCTCTGGCTGGTGGATCGGAACGGCTGGCCCGCAGCCGCTCCCACGCCTGATCGGCGCCGAGATCGCTGTGCATGTCCAGGGACGCTACCCGGCTCCGAGCAGTCCCCGCGGGGGATTTCTCCGCTGCCGTATGGCCGGCCGAAGTCGAGCTTTGCCGGCGGCCGGTTGAGGGATGGTGCGCCGCCTTGCTGCCAGCCGGCCTCGGTTCGTGGTTGTGCCGACAACGCGAACGAGGTCCTTGCACAGGAGCGCAACAGTGCACCTGGGCCTCTGGCCCGGGCGGCTCCCTTCCCTCGGTGAGTAGAAAGCTGCCTGTCTGGTGAAACATCCGCCTTCCTCACCTACATAACCCTGAGTGGACAACGGGGCTCGGAGCACGTTCCGGGCCCGGTTCGCCGAACGCGAGCCTCGGCTGTGGCGGCCACAGGCCTGTTACCGCATCTGGCACGAGCGGCTTCGGTGCGGGGCGTGGGTGACGAGCCCGTGGCGTTCCAGGGCTTGCAGGTGGTAGGCGACCGTCGAGGCAGACAGGGCGACCGCTTCGGCGATCTCCGGCAGAACTCTGCGGACGGGAAGCCGGCCCCGGACCTGGTCGTGGGGCGCCTGTCCGGCGGATCATGCTGGACAGGCACCGGTCCGGGGAGCCGGGAGGCGCGAGCGGGGAGCCGGGGCCGTGCGCCCGGATCAGTGGTGCCACGCGTCGCCCTTCACGTTGTGGATCATGCGCTGCAGGACCTTGAGAGCGCGGGCGTACTCTTCGCCCGGAATACCCTCGTGCACCTGGCGGCGCAGCTCCAACTGCCGTGCCGCCGCACGGGCGTACAGCTCCGCCCCCGACTCGGTCCGCAGCAGGTGCCCGTCCTCGTCCTGGGAGAGAAGGCCCCGGGCGACGAGGCTGTCGATGTCGCCGGGCAGGTCATCGCCGGGGCCCGGGTAATAGCTGAGGAATTCGGTCAGTTCCGCGCGGCCCCAGCCCTTCGGGCGCTGGCTGAGGTGGTGCAGGACCCACCAGGCGGGCTGGGTCAGGCCAAGGGCGCCGAGCGCGGTCCGGATGTTGTGGACGACGGCCTGGCCGGCCGCGTTGGCCCAGTATCCGATGGGCTGGGCGATGAGGCCGGCGTCGTCATGGGAGGGGACGAAGGGAGCTGAGATGCTGCTCGAAGTGGACATGGGAAGAACATAGAAACTCAACTTGACTTGAGGTCAAGCACCTTGACGGGGCGGACCGGAGCCGACGGACGGACTTGTCCAGACCGGCGCAGTGGTTGCCGCTCTGCACCACTCAGATCTCCCCGCCCCGGAGTAAACAGGCGGCGCGCACCCTCACCCGGTACGCCGCCTCCACATCGCCATTGACCGCCCTCCCAGCAGCCACCAGCGTCCTCAACTGACATGGCGCATGACGGTGTCGGGGCGGCAGACCGGGCAGGGCTCCGCGTTCTCGGGTCGGCCTGCTGGAGTGCTTCGGGTCTCGCTCAGGAGGCGGTCGCCGAGGCATTGGGCGCAGTCATCGCGGTGGACGTAGTCGGCTGTGCTCGTGCGGGGTGCGTCGTAGATGCGCCGGCGCCGGCGCTCGTGCGCAGTCGGCGGGTCGAGACGGCTGTAGTCCTCGTCGGGCAGGGGCTGGACGAGGGGTACGGGGCGCTGAAAGAGATGACCCGGGAGGTGAGGGCGGCACCGTTGCGGCCGTGCTCGTCGCAGTCGGGTATCTCAATCTCCAGCTCGCACCACCACGCCCCACCCGGTCGCAGCCCCATCCCATGGCATGCGGCCAGACTCCATCACTCAATTCGAACGACGGCCTCTCTCCGTGGCTTCCGAAGCCATGAACATGCGACGCCCGTTCTCGGGTTCTGGCTCACCTGGCTTCGTTCACGTTGAGCGACAGCACTTGTGCATGAGTTCCGGCGGCAGTTGGTGATCAATCCGGTGGGAGATGTTCACGAGTTTTGACAGCACCGTCGTGCTGCCGCCGTGTCTGGGGAACACAACCCCTGCTCCTCAAGTAGACCTGGATCGGGCGTCCTGACGTTGGCCGTTCGCCCCCTATAAGGTCTTGCTCCGCGCCCGCCGACGCCGACCTGACGGCCGTCCAGACCGGCGGACGGGGCGACGTCACGCAGGGATGCCGAGCGGCGGGTGCTCGAGCACGCGGGGCTTGTACTCGACCAGCTGGATGCGGCCGTCGAAGGTGCGGTGCTCGATCATCTCGAGGGCAACGTCCGGATAGCCGTCGTAGATGCGTTCTTCGCCCGTGGCCCCGGTGATCACCGGGAACATCACGACCCGGAAGCGGTCGACGAGTCCGGCACGTAGCAGGGACCGGCACAGGCTGAGGCTGCCGATCGTGCTGAGGAGCCCAGAGCCACTCGACTTCATGGCGCGAACCGCCTCAACGGCGTCGTCGCGGACGAGCGTGCAGTTGGCCCACGTCAGTGGCTCCTCGAGTGAGGAGGAGAACACCACCTTGGACGCCCTCGTGAGCTCGTCGACGGACGCCTCTTCCTCGGGCCTGAACTCGTCCTGGCCATTCGGGACCTTGCCCGCGGCGAAGCCCGACATCTGCCGATAGGTGTTCGCTCCCATCAGGTGGGTGGCCTCGGGCTGCTCGCCGAGCCATGCGAGGTACTCCGGGCCCTCGAGGCCCCAGAACCCGGGCCACCCCTCTCCCGATGCGTGGCCGTCGAGGGAGGTGATGAAGTCGACGAGAAGCTCCGACATGGCAGTGTCCTTTCCTGGGTGTCACTAGCTTGGACCGGCCGGGAGCCACAAACTCATCGGCCGCGCTGTGGAGTAGCGAGAAACCCATGACGCTGCAGCCGATCAGGTCGGCAGAGCGGCACCACTTCGGAGAGCCCGGAACCTATATGATTGCCCTATGCACGCAGTTGGGAACGATCTCCACGCGATTTGGCACGGCGGATTGACTTCCATCAAAACCCCAGCCCAGCCCCACCCGCGAACGGCCCAGAAAGGCATCCGCAGGTTCCGCGCATGACTGATGAGGCTGAGTAGGCCGCGCAAACCGCGATAGATGGAGAGACGCGGCTTCCCGATCCCGAGGCTCGTGCTCCTCCAGCCCGTGCCCTGGAGCTGGATCCTGAGTTGACCGAAATCGTGAACATCACCCAGCCAGAGAACCGAGCGCCTCCCAAACCCATGAACACCCGCTGTCACGAGACGTCAACAGAGCCAGGGCCCCACCGGCGGTCACGGCACCGGCCAGGGAATGGCTCTGCACGAACGCCAGGATGCCCGAAACTACGCCCAAACCGGCTGAGCCCAGCAGAACGGTGAAGACGTGCAGACTCAACAGCGGGTGCTCGGCGGACGGCGGCGTCGGAGCCGGCTGCGACTGCGGCGCCGGGGCGAGCAGCGACTGAGGAGCTCAGTCGGTCGGGTTGGCAGGCATGACGATCCTTCGGTCGTAGACGAATGGGGCTCCCCGAGGCGCCTTTCGGTGGTCCGGTCGGCGCGAGGTTGCTGACTCGGTTTTTGTACTCGCGGCGGGCCTTGCGCTGGGCCGGGAACGCCGGGGCGCTCCTCGCCGCCGTCGAGCGGCTGGCAGCGGGCGAGGAGCTGGCGGTGCACGGCGGGGACGGCGCTGACGCGCAGGGTGTAGCCCTGGCCGCGCCGTACAGTCACCCCGTGGTCGCGGGCGGTTCGCTCGGCGGGCTCCAGTTCGACGGCACGGAGAAAGTCGGCGACCTTGCCGGGCATGTCGAGGGTGACCGGCAGCTCCGGGGCCGGGACGTCCTCTGCGCGATGGCGGTGTGCGGTAGAAGAGCGCGAGCAGTCCCGCGACGATCCAGTAGGCGATGTTCATGGTCCCGTTCTTGGGCCCCGGTTCGCGGGGGCCTGTCGATTGCGTCGAGTGCTGGGGAAGCCCCGGGAGAAGGCCGGTTGGGACGCGAATGGCGGGAGCGCTACGCCCCCAGGTCGAAGGAGGGCGGCCAAGCCGTTCCGTCCCGTCCGCTTCAGGTGAGGTCGGTGGCGGGCTGTGTCGCGTAGCGGCTCATCGCGTCGATGTTGGCCTGCGGCGTCAGCGGCCGACCGCCGGCGAGCACCTCCTGAAGGTCTCGGAAGTACTTCACGTACAGGTCGGGGGTGAATGTGCTGAGCATGACGGCGGGTTGGTCGGTCAGGTTGGCGAAGGTGTGCGGAGTGCCGGGCGGAACCATGACGAGCGTCCCCTCGGTGGCGTCGTAGTCCTCGTCCCCGACGGTGAAGCGCACGTTGCCGGAGAGGACGTAGAAGCCCTCGTCGTGTTGGCCATGGCGGTGCTGCGGCGGACCCTGCGTGTGCGGGGCGAGGACGGACTCGGTGATCGCGAGGCGGTGCCCGGTGTGGCTGCCGTCCTCCAGGACGCGCATGCGCGTGGTGCCCAGAACGATCGTCTCGCCGTCGCGGGGACCCACCACCGATACGGCGGGGTCGGCCTGCGGCTCGCTGGTCTTGGTTTCTTCGGTCATGTTCACGAGTGCACCGCTTGGACCTCCCCGGTGTCCAAGACCTCTTCGGCAGCGCCGATACCCCATGGGTATCGTTGCAGCGTGGAGCTACGGACGTTGCGCTACTTCGTGGCGGTCGCCGAGGAACTCCACTTCGGCCGGGCCGCCACCCGACTGCATATGAGTCAGCCGCCGCTGAGCCGGGCGATCAGGCAGTTGGAAGCCGAGGTCGGGGCGCTGCTCTTGATCCGCTCGACCACCGGCGTCACGCTCACTCCGGTGGGCACGGTGCTGCTCGACGAGGCGCGAGCCCTCCTCGACCACGCCGACCGCGTCCGGGTACGCGTGAGCGCAGCAGCCGGCGTCGCGACCATCACCGTCGGCATCCTGGGCGACGGCACCGACCCCGGAGTGGCCAGGCTGGCCGCCGCCTACCGCCGAACCCACCCCGGAGTCGACATCCGCATCCGCGACACCGATCTGACTGACCCGACGTGTGGACTGCGCGCTGGACTGGTCGACGTCGCCCTCACCCGGGCGCCGTTCGACGAGACCGCCCTGACGGTGCGTACGCTGCGGACCGATCCGGTCGGCGTGGTCCTGCGCGCCGACGATCCGCTGGCCCGCCGCGATGGGCTGCGGCTGGCCGAGCTGCGCGACCGCCGCTGGTTCCAGTTTCCGCAGGGCACCGACCCCCGCTGGCAGTCGTACTGGAACGGTGGCAGGCCGCGCGAGGGACCGGTGGTGCGCGCCGTCCAGGAATGCCTGCAGGCTGTGCTGTGGAACGGCACGATCGGCCTGGCCCCCCTCGGACACACCCTGCCCGCCGAGTTCACCGTGATACCGCTGATCGACATGGCACCGAGCCGAGTGGTGGCGGTGTGGAACGAAGGAGACTCCAACCCGTTGATCCGATCACTCATCGAGATCGCGACAGCCGCGTACCGCCACTGAGCATCGGCAACGACGCTGCCGCAACTCGTGAACAATTCGAACGCTGCAGCCCTTGACCGCCACCCGAAATTACGTCAACGGCAGCCAACCGCGCGGCGCTCCCGAACCGCAAGCGACAGCACCCGCACTCCCCGATCCCACCGCGCCCGGCCCTCACCGCACGCGCCCCGCCTTTCAGCCTCACCCTGAACCCGGCTCGCGCAGGTCCCCAAGGTCTGCGCAAGTCTCGTCTGGCTGCGGGCATTGCCTTCTTTGGCCGGCGTCGCTACCTTCCGGCCCTCCCCTTATACAAGGAGCGCCCATGCGGATGGGAATGCGGCTTCTCGCCACGGCGCTGGCTGCTGCCGGCCTGCTCGCCCCCGCCGGCGCGCAGGCAGCCCCGGCGGGGCAGGGCGCAGCTGTGTACGGCGCGCACCGGATTTCGGCAGCCGAAGTCGTGCCGGTGCCGGGCACGGTGAACCTGCGGGACGTGGGCGGCTACCGCACGGTGGACGGCGAGAGCACCAGGCGAGGTGTGCTGTACCGCTCCGAGTCGTTGTCGGATCTGCCGCCCGAAGGAGTCGCTACTCTGGCCCGGCTAGGGCTGGGCAGCGCGATCGACCTGCGTACCGCACCGGAGGTACAGGCGGACGGGCCGGACAAGCTACCTGCCGGGGTGACGGCGGTGCCCCTGGCCGTGGACGATCTCAGTCTCTTCGCGTTCATCGGCCAGGTGGTGCGCAGCAAGGATCCCTTGTATCAGCAAGCGCAGCTCGGGGAGGGGAAGGCGGCCGCGCGGATGCGGGGCCTGTACCGGGGGTTCGTCACCAACCCGGCCAACCGTGCCGCGCTCGGTGCCGCGATCAAGCACGTGGCGGTCTCGACACGGCCGGTGCTTTTCCATTGCTCGGCAGGCAAGGACCGCACCGGAGTTCTCGCGGACACGATCCTGCGGGCGGTCGGCGTCCCCGCATCGACGAGCGAGGGCGACTACCTGCTGTCCAACGAACTACGCGCCGCCACGGACCAGGCGCTGCGCGAGCAGCTGAAGGCCGCGGGCTACATGGAAAACCCTGACCTGCTCATCCCACTGCAGCGCGTGGAGACCTCGTACCTGGCGGCCTTCCGCGCCCAGGCCGTCGCTTCATACGGCAGCTTCGGGAAGTTCCTGCGCAACGGACTGGGCATCGACGCCCTGACGATTCTCACGTTGCGGTCGCGGATCGTGACGTGAGAGCCGCCGCCCACGCAAGTGCGGCGCCCCTCTCGCGCAGGCATACGCCGCCGGTCCCTTCTTCACCGTCACCTCTGGCCCTGGGATACTGCGCCCGCGCTCCGCACCCCCTCCCTCGATAAGAGTGAGGGCCTGCGTGCGCTAATCGTCAAGGCACTTGGGGTACTTCGAGCCCCGGTGACAGTCGCGGTAGTCGTACTTATGACCCGGAACTTCTTCTCCTTGCCCTCCTTCTTCGGCTCGACGACCAGATAAAACTTCTTCCCGTCCTTGGTCTCACCGGTGACACGGCCTGCAGGGCCGTGGCCAACATCCTGTGCGCAGCCGGCGAGTGCGAGGGCGGCGACTGCCACGAGGGTGGGGGCGAGGGCAAGGCGACGCATGTCGCGCTCCGATCAAATGTGAGAGCACGGCAGTCCAAAGGAAGCCCGGCATCCGGGCTTTGGCCCTGTACGGCCCGACGCACCCAGCGTCTCGCGCCGGCAGGCCACACAAGAGCCGCACTACGCACCGCGATTCCCCAGACGCCCAACTTGAGGCTGCCGCCCCCAGAAGCCACCGACGGCACCGCGCGCCGCCCCGCACCACGCCCACGCCGGGCACCACCCGGCCAACACCCGACCACCAGCACAGCGCAGCGACCCACCGAGACCGACACCACACCGCCCCACCCCGCCAACCCACACCATCAACAGGCATCAGGGCAACGTACGGAGGGATGTCGGAATCTCCGACGCCACTTACCAAGGGCCCTGACCTGCGGTTACGCGCCCATGTCGCTCTCTGTGACACAGCCCCGGATACAGCCGCCGTAACAGCCCGCAGTACAACTCCCGCCACAACTGCCCACTGACGCCGAAAGCAGCGGCTCCCCGGCGCCCGGCCGCCCGGGCCAGGGTGCGCCCCGAAGGTGCAAACCCGCCCTACGGGTGCGCGGGAGGACGCCCGCAGCGATCCAATGCCGTGAGCGAGAAGGCGGCCGGAGGGCTTGCTCCATGGCCTGCACGACGGAGTCAACTCACGTGCGAGCCCTGACGATGCGACGTCGCGAGAGTCTGGGGGCGTGCCGGCGGGGACCTGATGCGCGACGTGTACGGCCAGCGCTCGGCCGCATCGACATCGCGCCGAGGCTTCACCACCGCCGCCGATGTGGAAGGCGGGAAGACGATTCTCGACGTCATCCGTACGGCTCGGCCCGATGATGCGGTGTTCGGCGAGGAGAGTGAGCAGCCCGGTGTCGCCGGCGTTGGCGCCTGTAGTTGGGGAGCCCGTGTGCGGCACGCTGAACCACGCCGTCGGCGACATGGTGGTGGCCCGTGTCGTGTTCGCCCACCGCCGAATCCGTTCGCCCTTGCAGGCGGGCAGCTTGTCCAAGATGAGGTAGACCGGTGGACTGCTTACCGCAGCCCCGACCTCGTGGTAAGCGGTCCGGGGTGCAGATGTAGCCGCATTGAGACCGCACAGGGCGCTGGTGGTAAGTGGGGCGGTAAGCCTGGCGCGTGCAGTGGAGTCCGTGGCCGACACGGCCGCAGCGCTGCTGCACACCACCCCGGGAGACCACCATGCCCCAGACCTCGCCCCCGACCCCCGCCCAGACGCTGCGTGAGCAGGCCCTGGCCTGTCTCTTCCAGCACCGTGCGGTCCGGACCGACCAGCTGCAGCGGATGCTGCAGCCCGCACCCCACATCGAATCACTGCGCCGGACCTTGCGCGCTCTGCGCCGTGCGGCACTGGCCGAGTCCGACGACCGACGCCACCAGCCCAGCGTGTGGGCCCTGACCCCGGCAGGCCGCGCCCTGGTGCTCACCTGGCCTCAGTTCCGCGGCCGCCGCACCTACCGCAATGCCCTTGCCTCAGCCCACAACGCACACACCCTGACCGTGACCCGCACCGCCCTCGCATTCCTGTCCGATGCCCAGGTGAGGGGAGACGAGCTGACGCCGCTGGACTGGACACCGGAAGTCGCCCACCCCATCCGCGACGGAGCGGGAGACGGCGAGCGCATGCTGATCGCCGACGCACTGCTGCGCTACACCCGCAACACACCGACACGGGCCCTGCTGCGCGCCTTCATCGAAGTCGACCGCGCGACGGAGTCATCCGAGCGGCTCGCCTCCAAGGTCATCACCTACGCCCGGTTTCACAGTCACGTTCCCGTCCTGGGCCGACGTGGCAACGGCGCCGCCCCCTCCGGTCTGCGCCCGTGGCAGCGCAGCTATGCGGTCTTTCCCAGGCTGCTGTTCGTGCTGACCGGCGCCGGCCCTCGGGCGCTGGCGCAGCGGGTGTCGGACCTGCGCTCGATGGTGTGGGAGCACCCCTTGACCGAGCGGTTCGCCGCGGAGGTGGCGGTGGGGGCTGCGGTGCTGGAGGAGTTGGAGGAGCGGGGGCCTTCGGCTGCGGTGTGGTGGCCGCTGGACGGTCGCACCGGGCGCTGCAGCTGGATGGAGCTGTGAGCGCCGTCCGGCCGGCAGCGACAGCCGGACACCTGAGCTCGTACGGCATCGCCAGCTGGTCCGGCTTCACCACGGAGCTGCTTACTTACCGTCAGGGAGCTGGACCCTCTGGCCACCGAGGCCGCCGGCTCCCCCGACCACCACCTGCGTGCTGTGCAGCTGCCCGTCAGCCTGGTCGAAGCCGACGCATTCGAGCAAGCGCTCGACGGCCGCGGACCGATCGGTGAGGCAGCCGAGCGCGGCTGGCAGGCCTTCGCCTCCGCGCCTCTGCACGGCGGCGAACTCGTGCGGGCAGCAACCGACGATCTTGCCGCCCTGTTGCGGCCGGGGCTGTCCGTCGCGCAGGCCTGCTTGCTGGCGGCCGCCTCCTGCCCAGGGGTGACGAAAGTTCTGCTGTCGGCATCAACTCCGGCACACTGGGAGGCCGCTCGCGCCGCCCTCGGCCAGACGGCCATCCCGCCCCGGACCCTGCGGAAGGTGTGCGATGTACTCGCCCCCCACCACCCAAGCTGACGAACACCGCGCCCTCGCCGCACAGCAAGAGGCAAGCGCCGCACTCGGCGTCACCGTCGAGGGACCGCAGCTGTGGGGCTACCAGGGCCGCACCCTCGGACAGAAGGCACACCACCCCGACCACGGAGCATGCTGGCTGCGGCTGATCTCCGCACCCGTCGAGCACGCGAAAGGGAAGCTGTGGGAGGGCACACGGGACGCCGCCGCTGCCTTCCCCGGGGTGCGCAAACCCGCCCTGTACGGCATCCACGACGGAGCAGAGCGCCACGGCATCGCCTACCGCGCCGAACTCACCGCCTTCACCGACTCCCCCACCTGCGCGCCCGAGCCGGTGCTGACAGGTGAGCTGGAGCTGCCGGAGACGTGGTGGAAGTCCCTGTCCGCCGATCTGGAGACCATCGCCGCCACGCCCACCGAGCGGGTCGCGGTACGTCGGCAGTGGATCGACCGCGCACTCCCCCAACACGCGGGCGTCTCGGCGCCGGCCGATATCGACTGGGCCACCGCTCACGGCGACTGCCACTTCGCCAACCTCACCACCAGCGGCCCGACCCTGCTGGATTTCGAAGGCTTCGGGCTGGCACCGGTCGGCTACGACCCGGCGCTGCTGTACGCCTACTCCCTCCTCGCACCCCAGACCGCCCACCGCATCCGCACCCAATTCCCCATCCTCGACACCCCCACCGGCCACACCGCACTCCTCGTCGTCGCAGCCGACCTCCTCCAATCCGCCTCCCGCGGCGACCACCCCGAACTCATCAACCCCCTGCACATCCTCGTAGCATCCGTCGCGCACTAGCCAGAGCGGAGACAACCCGACAGCGGCACGTCGCGGTCGTCACGTGTTGCTGGTGCGCTCTCATGGGCACGAAGGCGAATGGCGCCATCGGCCTCCTCCATCCCCCCGGCCCGACCAGCCGACTCTGGTCGTCCATCAGCTCAAATGGGAGCGCCGGCTGTGGAGATCCCCAGAGGGTTACCGGGTCCTGAAGCGGCGGAAGAGGTTTCGGGCCACGTACACCCCAGGGCCACCGAAGCCGACGATGTCGACACGCCCGTCACCGGTGACGTCGGCGAGGAAACGGGGGTGGCGGCCGACCCGCCACCCGCCCGCGTCCTCGTTGTATCCGAACCCCCGGCACACCAGTTGAGCCTGCTCGAAGTGACCGTCGCCGCGCCCGCACCGCCACGCGCCTCGCCGTGGTCACCGAGGCCGGCCTGCTGCCCCGGCGCTGCGGGACATGATCGTCTGTGGTCCCCGTCGACCTGCGCGTCGCCACCCTCGACGTCCGCATCGCCCGCATCCTGCGCGACGCCGGCACCAACACCGGCGTCGACGAGCGGGCGCACTCCTCGCGGCGGAGATCCGCACCTCAGGACTCGCGTTCGCCGACGCCAAGATCGAGCTGGCTCTGGCCTTCCACCACGTGGTCCGCGACGACCAGGAACAGGTCACCGCCAGCATCAGCCGGCTGTGCGAGATGACCTGCGAGGACTACTACGCCTACTACGCCGACATCGCCCACTTCATGGCCGGACTCCCTCTCGATGCAGCTTCAGCCGCGCAATGGCTCGACGGTCGGCAGGCCACCCGTGACCGCTGGCGCGCCCTAGTCACCACCCGCTGGACGCACCTGCGCGCCACTCGCTGAGAACAATGCGCTGGCGGCCCTCTCTGTCGGCGGGGGCGGAGGCGTCGTGGGTCAGGTGTGCGTGGGGGCTGTGCCCTCCTGGGTGGTGCGCTGTTCCAGCTGGTCGAGGCGCTCGCGCAGCTGTGCGGTCTCCTGCTGGGATTCCTTAAGGAGGCGGTGCAGGGCCTGAATGCAGACGATGGCCACTCCGTTGGTGTCGGTGCAGCAGATCGTCTTGTTGTTCTCGCCGACGCCGAAGGCGTCCCACCAGTCCTGTGCCATCGGTCCCAGGTGCCGGACTTGAGCAGGATCCCAGTGATAGCGCCAGGTACTCACGGGCAGGGCCAGTGCCGCTTCCAGTACCTGGAATCCGTTGACCGCCGCACTGTGGTGTACCGCGTCCGGTGTCGCCTCGCTGGCCGGACCGGACGCGGCCGCCGGGCTCGTGCTGCGACGGCCTGCGGCGAACTGCCGCAACCAGGCGATCACTAGGCCCACGCCACCCCGACAACGTCCCGCTTCAGCGCCCGATCCGAGAGGACGACGGGCACGATGCCGGGGCTCACGACAGCGGGGTGAGCGACGCCGGCGGGCACGACGGCGTTGTGGCCGGCGGGGAGGAAGTGGCCGTGGGCGTGGTTCATACCGCGGGTGGTGACGCTGACGGGGAGCGCAGTGCCCTGGTAGACGGCGATCGGGTTGCCCTGCGGGTCGACAACGACGATCTCGCCGGGAATTGCTGTGCCGTTGCTGAGGGTGATTTCCGGAGTGGCGTTCACGTATCGGATCGTCAGCGTCCCGACGGTCGCGGCCTCCTCGGACTTCTCAGGCATCTCTGGCACCTCGTCGTTCGGCTCCGTGATCATGCGGATGCCCTCACTCGTCGACGCTTCATCCTTCTCGGACGTCTTCTTCTCACCCATGACAAGAATCCTCTCGGTAGTCGGGCGACTACAATAAGTGCAAGGTCCAGTAGGGCGGGCACGCGGCGAGAGCTGCGAGTACTACGTGTAGTGCGCAGGGCCTGGCCTGATCGGCTGGTGAACTCCCTAGTCGTCGAAGGGACTGCGCGCATCGACCTTGTACGTCAGCTCGTAGCGGGCGCCAGCGTCGTTGAAACGGGCCACCTGAAAGCCGGCGCCCGCGAGGGACCCGATCAGCTGGACCGAGCCGATGACGTCCTCCACGCTGCCCTCCTCGTTGGGCCTGACCACTACCTCCACCGCCGCAGGGCCGGGCAGAGGACGGGTGACGTCCAGCTCCCACGTCTCCCCTTGCTCCATTTCGCGCCGGGCGACCTGTTCGCCGTTCCACCGCAGCGTGACCACGTCGAGCTCGGGCACCCCGGGAATGTTGTGATTCGAGCGCGGCGACTCGCAGAAGATCCAGCTGAGGGTCCCGTCCTCGCGGGCGTGGACGGGCGGGGGGTCGTCGGTCTGGCGGACCTTGTACGTCAGCTCGTACTGAGCCCCGGCCTCGTCGAAGTGAGTCACGTGGAAGTCAGTGCCGGTGATGCCCGTACCCACGTCGGCTTCGCTCAGTTGCACGGAGCCGATGACGTCCTCGACGCTGCCCTCCTCGTTGGGCCTGACCACTACCTCCACCGTCGCCGGGCCGAGCAGAGGACGGGTGACGTCAAGAGTCCATGTCTGCCCGGTCTCCATTTCACGCCGGGCGACCTGTTCGCCGTCCCACCGCAGCGTGACCACGTCGAGCTCGGGCACCCCGGGAATGTTGTGATTCGAGCGCGGCGACTGGCAGTGGATCCAGTTCAGGATTCCCTCGTAGGACGGCATCGGTGTTCGCCTCCGGGCTGTGGCGTCATGTCCCGAACACCGTCCGTCTCCCCCGGGCGCACCGCCACCGGATTCCGCCAAGCGGACCTCGCGCGCCGCCGTGCCGCCCACCGGACCGGCTGACGGCCGACTGGGTGTCCTCGACGCGCGCCGTGACGGCCTGCCTGTGAGGCTGAGGTTCACCATCCGGAGAGGGAGGAAGCATGCCTGCCATCGACCCTTGCAAGCAGGCCAAAGAGGCCCTTGAGAAGGCGAAGCACAACCAGAAACGCCGCGCGACGGAATTGGACGAAGAGAAGCACAAGCTTGCCCAGTTGCAGGCCGCACAGCCTCCTGACCCCAAGGCGATCGCCGCCCAGGAGGCCGAGGTCGAGACCGCCAAGAAGCGTTTGGGGACGGCGAGGGACAAAGTCAGGGAAGCCCAGGAGCGGGTGGACGAGATCTGCTCGCCCTAAGCGGCGTTCAGCGGGTTGGTGATTGGTCCGTCCGGGACGGATCCGGCCCGCGCGGGGCCGGCCCAGGATGAAGGCCTGCGCCGCAGGAGCCATGCCGGTTACGCCGATGACGGCTGCGTCGACGGTGTGGCGCTGACGCCACTTCACCCGCCCCGAACCGCCCCGGCCACCCGCATAGCGCGACTGCCGCGGCTTCGCGACGGAGCCCTCCACACCGCCGAGGGCGCCGACCCATCCCGTCGCCACCGCCACGTCACCAGTGGAAGGACGGGCTGCAGGGTCGCCCGTCGTCGGGGGCCTGCAAGAGGGCGGCCCTGCGCTCGTCGTACGGCCGACGTCGCCGGCCGGCGGCCTTCTGCTGGGGCGCGCACGCCCCAGCGACGTGTCTCAGCGGAAGTGAACCGGCGGGTAACCCCGCGTGGGGTTGGCGTGTGCTTACGCACTCTCCGACGTAAAAGTGGTGAGCGGAAGGGCTGCGGTGTCTTTCGCGGGTCGTGACAGGTGCAGTTCGGTGTGGAAGTAACCGTCGGTCTCCCTGCCTTGAGGATCCTCACCGGCGGCAGTCACCGCGGTGATGGCATACCGCTGCTCATGCACGCTCGTGAAGCGGCGCTGCCGGTAGCTCGGAGCAGCCGCTTTCTCGGTGATGAGGCCGTACGGTGTCAGCCCGTCAGCGATGTGGCGGTAGGAGCCGGTACGCAGAACGAACGCCGCGATCCACACCTGTTCGTGAGCGGCGGCGAGGAGCGGTTGCAAGGTGCGTGGGGACAGGAAGCTCGCTCCGCCCGTGACGGTGACCACAAGGGTCGGCTGCACTGCGCGCAGGAGAGCGGGGGTGGGCGGAGCCGCTTCGAGGTTCTCGGCGAAGCCTTCGTCCAGCAGACCGACAGCGAGAGCGTAGGAGATGGCGTTCGCAGCAATGTCGAGCCCGATCACCCGATGCGCGTCGGGACGTCGATGAGCCGCGTAATAGGCACGGTCCCACTCGATCAGCTCCGCTGTCGTGAGCGCTGCGGCCTGCGGGGACGTGTAGTGGGCATAAAGGTCCTCCAGGGTGAGGTCGTGGTTGAGGAGGGCCGCGTTGATCCCGTACGAGCAGCAGAGGTCCAGCACAGTGAGCGGGGCGGCGGCGCGGGCGGCGGCCACGCGCCGGAACACCGCCTGTGCGTGGTGAGGCGTCTGGTAGTCCCAGCGGCCCAGCAGGCGGAAGAAGTGCCGGGGGTCTGGCTGGTCGTACGCCTCGTCGAACGAGGTCATCTCCGTCTGGCCGCAGGCGGTTGCATCGCCTGGTGCGGCGCTTTCCAGGTTTCCTTGGCCTTCGTATCGCGCATGAGCCATCGCAGTGTCCCTTCCCTGGCTGGGCCGCCCTGCATCCCGGCAAGGAGTACCGCTTGGCCGAGGGGCGGGGAAGGGCGCATCGACGAATCCAGCCATACCCGTGTCACGGCCGGAGAGCCCGAATTTCCGCCTGCAGTGATGCTTGATGAGCTCACAGCCCGAGGGCTGCGTGAGCACGCTCAGCCGGCCGGCTACGGATCCGCCGCGTGGAAGAGGGCCAGCAGGCCCCGGGCGGGCAGGGTGTCCGCGTCGAAGAACTGCGTGGCCAGAGCGGGTGGCACGGCCGTTCCGTGCATGCGGACCTCGTGATACCTGAAGCAGAACGTCGCCTCGAACAGCACCAGGTCCAAAGACTCCTCGCATGCCCGAACACTCCAACCTGAGGAGAAGCCGCAGCGGTGTTGTTCGCTGCCGGGCAAGTTCTCCTTCAAGGCCAAACGTCGGCGGCCTCCCTGCCGACCCAATGGGCGACCGCCCTGCCGGGCTACCCAACGCCCCCCTTGGCCGGGAGGGCGGAGACCTGACGACCTCGATCAGCACAGCGGCGGCAAAGGCTTCGGCGGGGAGCTGCATTCGCGCAGTCCGCCCCGCCGGCCCGGGCAGGCAGCCAAAGCATGCGTAAGGGAATCTGCCACGCGAAAGCCCAGCGCACAGCCCTCAGCAGCACAACTCCCCCGCATGGCCCGTCTCAGACTTGAGCCGAGGCCCATTCTGGATTTGCAAACCAGGTTGTCCACTCACCGACTACGGGAGGCGAGCGTCGGCGACACTCTCGTCTCCTACGTTCGGGTGCCCGACGACGTCATCTCACGCCCTGACCGTCGCGTTGATGCGCGCTTACGCGTCACGCACCGGCGCATGACGGCTTGCGATTCCACTGGTTCGCGCATCGACTCGTGGCCCGCGCGCTCGCGAGGCCACGGTCAACACGGGTCAGACTATGAGGCAGCGGTCGCACAGGGCGGTCGCTTGTCGGCAAGAAGGCCTGTCGGGATCACCTGTGCCCGCACCGCATGCGCCCTCGCGTTCTGGGTGCGGGACCTCTGTGGCGGGTGCTCCGTGCGCGGAGGGACGGGACATGCCTGCTCCAACATCGGACCCGGCTGACGCGCTGGATGGGCCACCACAAATCGTGCCCGACGCGGGGGCTGGCGCCGGCCCGCCAAAGGCGGACGACGCGGCTGGGGGTGAGGCCGCCCGGCGGGCAGTGGAGTTCCTGTCCCGGGAGGCAGCGGGCCAGGGGCTACCGTCGGCCTGGTTGGACTTCGATCCGCGCTTCAACGACCCCTTCACCGCGCCCCGGACACGCGAGCGCCTGTACCGGCGCCACGGAGTGGACATCGGGTTCGACCCCGGCGCAGAGGGCTTCTCGGCGATGTGGGCTCTGGCACTGCTTCCATCTGCCGACCGAGAATCGCACGAGCTCGTCGCCATCCTGGCCCGCCAGGTCGAGCGGTGCCGCTGGGGGGACCGTTACCGCTTCTTCCCCTCCTCCACGGCCTTCGCGTGCGACACCGACTGCACCGCCGTCGCCGCAGTCGCCCTGCACCGACACGGGCTCCTGCCCCGTGCCCGACTCACTGCCGCGGCGCGGGAAGTGCTCCACGCCGGCGCGAACGGAGTCGGCCCGCACCCCGGGGTGGTCACGGTCTACTGGGACGACCATGCCGAGACTCAGGCACTGCCACGCAAGCGCAGACACGACGCCGTCGCCTGCGCCAACGTCCTTCACCTGCTGGGCCTGGCCCAGCAGGACACCCATCTCGAAAGCCAGCACGCTGCAGCCACCCTGCGCTACGTCAGCGACCATCTCACCTCCGAGCGCTACCTTCTCGGATCACGCTACTACCCGGCACCTGCGGCCTCTCTCCACGCCGCGTCCCGCCTGTGCACAGGCGAGACGGCTGTCGCCCCAGTCCTGCACGGCCCCCTGCACGACGCTGTGCTCCAGCACCTCGCCGTCCAGCCGAGCCCGCCCACAAACCCGCTCGATCTCGCGCTGCTCATCCTCGCCGCAGAGAACCTGGGGATTGCGCCCGGACAGCGGGAGCGCCGGACCCTGCTGGCCGGCGCTCAGCGCCCCGACGGGTCCTGGCCCGCCTGCCCCTACTTCCGCATGGGCCGCTTCACCCTGTACTACGGCTCGCCGCACCTGACCACGCTGTTCGCCCTGAGCGCCCTGCGCCCACATCGAGGATGCCCATGACGCAGGAAACGCTTCCATGCCTCCTGGAGCCGTACCACCCCTACTTGCCGACCGAACGGCACCGCGAACTCGCCCGAGCCCTGCTCGCGTGGGCACTGCCGCTCTGCTGCTGCCAGAGAGGGCCCGCCTGGCACGCCCGCAGCGCCTTCTACGCCGCCGTATTCGGCGCCCACTGCGCACCGCCAGGCGCCACCCTGCACCATTCCCTGCCCAGTGCGAGGTTCTGTCTGTTCTTCCTACAGGCCGACGACGGCCCTGCCGTCGAACTCGCCGCCCTGGCCGAACGGTTGCGCAGCGGCCGACAGACAGCCGAGGGTGAACTCGGCGTCTTCCACGACGCGCTGCTCGATGAGATGCGCGCCCAGCGCCTGCGCACCGAGCCGTTCCGCTCCGCGCTCGCGGACTTCTGCCTGGCCACCGCTTCGGAGCCGGCACAAAACCTCCGCGCCATGACCTTCGCCGAGTTCCGCGCGCTGCGTCGGCGCACGGTCGGTGTGCTCCCATACATCCGCTGCTGGATGGCGGTCTATGAAATGCCCGTGCCCGAAGAGGGGTCCGCGGCGGACCAGCTCACGGAACGGACAGTCGAGGTTGGCCACCTCGTCAACGACCTTGCCTCATACGCAACGGAGGCCTGCGGTGGACCGGGGAACGACGGCAACGCGGCCTCCAACGAGGTCCTCTTCCGCGCGGCGGCCACCGGCGATCTGCCACAGGCGGTCGATACCGTCGTGGACCGGTACAACCACCTCGCCACAGCGTTCGCCCACGCCGGTCACGGGCCACTACCAGTGCTCCTGGGCGCCATCGCTGACGGCAACCTGACCGGCCACCTCGGCCTCACCGCCACCCGCTACCCCGGGGCCACCAAGATTCTCCGCCGACTCCACCGCATCCCTGCGCTCTGAACACCCAGGGCCCCGGCAGAGCAACCCCGGCCGCCTCCGAGTCACGGACCCGGCTTTGACCTACAGAGACGGCGATGCCTTGATACCCGTCAAGGAGCACCTCAGCAGCGTGTGGAGGCTCCCGAGGGCTATCCGGGGGGCGCAATGCCCCGGACACTCTCGCCCAGGCACAGGCCGCCAGGTCCTCCCCCGACCTCCGACGAGGGCGCCCCCGGGCGGGTCGTCTTTCCGACCCGGAAGGCACAGCGGGTCGGAAAGACGACCCGCGGGGTCGGATATCCGACCCATCTGGTCGGAATTCCGACCCGAATTGAGGTCCTGACCTGCACAAACGCGGCCCTATATTTCCTCTCTCTACTAACTCTTCTCTCTCCTGCAGCGCCGCGGCCGGGCAACACGCCGCAGACCAGTCCGTGGACCAGGAGGCTGCCGTTGACGCGGTCCTCGCCGGATGCGCGGTGAGAGCAGGGCGGGCCCGGCCGCCGACTTCGGTCCATCGCCCTCTGGCCTCTCAGGTGCCCGAGCTAATCAAGGAGTTCGGAGAGCTTGGGCAGCTGCAGCTGATTGCCCGCTTCGCCGGGGGCCGCAAGTGGACGGACCTGGGCCGTGTGCCCCTGCATCCCCACTGCGAGCTATCGCTCGCGCCCGAGGCAGGCGCCGAGCCAGCCACCGCTGATGGCAGCGGAAGGGAGGTGCAGGAAGCCCTACTCGCTCAGATCGGCGTCACCGGCACAGTCCTGTCACATCACGCACCATCCCCCACCATCACGGCCGAACGGGCAGAGCGGAGCACATCATGCAGTCGAACGTCATCGAGGCCCTCCAGGAGCGGAAGCTGGCCTGGGTCCAGACCGAGCCCACGGCCGCGACGGACAGACGTACCCGACGGGTGCTCACTACGGCCGTCAGCGAGCGCCCCGGACGCGCTCGTGCGCCAATCTGACGGCGCCCCGTCGCCCCCGAACCCACGCGCCCCATAAGTACGCCGGCGATTCTCACACCGGACCGACGCCGCTCCTAGGCACCGCGCTCGGCCCCCGTCGGCCACACAACATCGACAGGCAGCCCAGCCTGCCGCGCCTGCTCAACACTGTCGGCCGTCCCGCCCTTTCCTGTAGATGGCGTGCCGTCCCACACCGCTACGAGCCGGTCGGCCCGCTTCAACAGCTCACCGTTGGCCGCTTCGTACGCGTCGCGATTCGCGGTGTCGTACGGCATGGTCACTACGTCCGCGATGCCGGCCAGACGCTTGAACGCAGGGGCGTGATCGGGCTTGACCTTCGCCTCCTGGTAGTCCCGCGAAGGCAGGATGACGACCAGGCCCCCGCCAGCCTCGACTACCGCCTCGGCGAACAGAGTGTCGGACCCGCGTGCCAGGCAGGTGACCCCGATCAACTCGCCTGCTTGGTGCTGGCGCAACAGGGTTCGCAGTGCCTTCTCTACCAGGCGCACGGTGCTTTCGGTGAGGTCCATGTGCCCGGTAACGGCGATGGTGGTCATGCTCGCTGTGTCTCCCTACGTTGCCAGCCGCTCGCAGATCTGGTCGCGGACCCAGCGCAGAGCGTTCCCAGCCGCCCGCGGCGGAATCTACTGTTCACGTTCTTCGCCTTGGCCCGCAGATCATAGAACCGGGCACTGCCAAACGTAGGCAGATCGCGCCGTAGGCTGCTTGCATGATCCGTGCAGTGGCATTCGATGTCGGTGAAACCCTTATCAGCGATGACCGCGGGTGGGGCGCGTGGGCCGATTGGCTCGGCGTGCGGCGGCACACACTGTCGGCGCTGGTGGGTGCGGTCGTCGCACAGGGTCGAGACAACGCTGATGCGCTCCGGCTTGTACGGCCCGGCATCGATGTGGAGGCCGAACGGGCCAAGATGGAGCGAGCGGGCTGCGGCGAACGTCTGGAAGAGTCGGACCTGTATCCAGATGTCCGCCCGGCGCTGACAGCACTCCGAGATGCCGGGCTGCGTGTGGTCGTGGCTGGCAACCAGACCACGCGGGCCGGTGAGTTGCTGCGGGCACTTAACCTACCGGCGGATGCCATCGCGACATCTGGGGAGTGGGGCGTGGCCAAGCCGGCGGAGGCGTTCTTCGCTCGCACCGTCGAGCTGGCCGGAAGCCCGGCGAGCGAGGTGCTTTACGTCGGCGACCACCCGCAGAATGACGTGCTGCCAGCGCGCGCGGTCGGCCTCCGCGCGGCACACCTGCGGCGGGGCCCACTCGGGCATCTATGGGCGGGCAGTCAGGACGCGCGTGCGGCTGACGTCCGAGTCACGAGCCTGACGGAGCTGGTGAACGTGGTGGGCAACCTTTGAGCGTCAACGGAGCTGCCCTGTCTGCGAGATGCGGACGGGGCCGTTTTCGTTCCCGACCGTGACGATCTGGGTACTGTTCGGAGTGGCTGCACCGAACGGAGGCCAGTTTGCCCAGTATCGTGTATAGCGGGGTAGGCCCCCGCATCGCCTACGAGCGCCGCATCGCGAGCCTCACACAGGCTGACCTTGCCCGCGCCGCGGGCATCGCTCTGGGCACCCTGCGGAAAATCGAGCGAGGGGAGCGGGGAATCTCCGACGCCCTCTTGGACGCGGTGGCCACGGCCCTCGACCTCGACCCGGCTCGGCTACTGCCGGACACGGAACGCCCGGATGACCGCGTGCACCAGGCTATGCCCACCCTCTCTGCAGTCCTCGCCGAGTACGAGGCGCCGGAGGATGGCCCGTACCGGGACCTGTCAGCGCTCGGCGAGGCAGTCGGGTCCGTCGTCACGCAGCGTCTGGGCGCCCAGTACATCCGCATTGCTCGCACTGTCCCGGGGCTCCTCGCTGAGCTGTGCCGTGCGCTGCAGACCGCAGCAGCAGACGACCGCCCGGCTGTGGCCCGTCTCCTGGTGGACGCATGTAGGGCTGCGGACGCCATTGCATTTAAGTACGGCGCAAAGGATCTGTCGGCGCGTCTCATCGACCTCATGCGGTGGGCGGCAGGGCAGACCGCCGACCCGCTCGTGGAAGCGACAGTTGCCTACGTTCGGACGGAAACGTTTTTCGCTGCGAGGGCGCATGCCGCGGGCCTGCGCGCACTCGAACGTGCGGCAGATCTGGCACCGCGGAGTGATCGGCCGACAGCGCTTGCCGCTCGGGGGGCGCTGCATATGCGCGCCGCAGTCATCGCTGGTCGGGCAGGTAATGGTGATGTGGCCGAGACACACCTCGACGAGGCGCGCGCCCTCGGCGACCGGGTGCCCGAGGATGTATATCGGGGCACCGCATTCGGTCCGAACAGTGTCCGCGTGCACGAGGTGTCAGTGGCTGTGAGTCTGGGCGATGGCCACCTGGGGCGCGCCTTGACGCTGGCTCGGGAGTGGAAGCCGCCGCGGGATCTGCCGGCAGAGCGTCGCTCAGGGTTCTACATCGAACTCAGTCGCGCTCAACTTTGGTCTGGTCGCCCTGACGCGGCGTTCGAGTCGTTGAAGGTGGCGCGGCGGATCGCTCCGCAGCACGCACGGGAGCATCGATGGGTGCGAGAGGACGCGGCCACCCTGCGCCGATTGAAGCGCGCGGATGCCGGGAGCCTGTCGAACTTCGCCGAGTGGTGTCAGGCCGGGACGGGCGCCTGAACGGTACCCCTGTCAGGGGTACTTGAGGGGTAGTTGCGGGACGAGTCTCTTCCTGAGCCCATCGGCACAGGGAGAGATTGTGACTGCAACGAAGGTTCCACCTGATGACGTCCCGCTGGCGGCCCCTGATGTGAGTTTCGTCCGGCTGCACGGCGAGGCGTGTTACTGGTGCGGAGCCGCGCGCACCGCCCTCGCCCCTGCTGGATCGGTCGCCACTCCGGTTGAGGGCGGCGTACGTGTGTGGTTCGTTGTGGCCTGCCCCCGTCACAGCGTCCGGAGGCCGCGATGAATGCGCCGTCTGGGCAGTGGGCCTCCCAGCGCGGAGCGTCCGCCGAGCCGGTCGACGCAGAGACCATCGGCGAGACGATCTGCCGGGCACTGTGCCTGGGTACCGCCCCGTTTGACTCCGCCGTGCTGGTTGGCCTGGAAGAGGAACTGCGCGGTCACATCGGCCTATTGTTTCCTGAGGTCCGCGATGCGGCTGGCCGCATCTGGCGCGGCAGTACCGAGTGGCACCGACGAATCGCGCGCCTCGACGGCGTCGAGCGACAGGTCAAGCAAGGCATCAGTGACGCCCCGCTGGCAGCACACATCCAAGTTCAGCAGCTCGCCCGTGACTGTCAGTGGCTACTTACTCAGCACAAGGCGGACGCCTGATGACGGCCCCGGCCCGCACGCCCCTCGCATTTGTCTACGACCGGTGCGCCACCAACTCACGGGGCCAACTCGATGAGCGGCTCATCGGCTGCCACGCCTACGCCGACCGCAAGGGCTGGGTCCTTGCGGGGCACTGGCTCGACCTCGGAGACGCCGCCTTCGACCCCGCCCGCCCGGAACTCGGCGCGCTGCTCGCCGCCATGCGCGCTGCGGCCCCCGGTCGCGAGGTGGTCTGCCTGGTTCACAACTGGGACCGTCTTGCCTACGACGTCCAGCACCGCATCGCCCTTCAGCAGCGCATCGCGCAGGCCGGCGGCTACTCGGTCACCACGTTCGACGAGTCCGACCAGCGCGCCCGCGAGGCCCTCGCCGGAGCCCGTCGTGCCTGAGCCACGCCGTATTCGCCTCGTCGTGACCTACCTGACGTGCCTCGCCGCCCTAGCCTTCGTCCTCGCCGTCGGCATCGCCGGAGGCGGGCATGGCTGACGGCGACCGCTGCGACTGTGGCTCGACCCTCGACCTGCGCGACGTCCTCGTCGACAGCGCCTCAGGCCCGTGCATCGCCCGCACCGTCTGCAGCGTGTTCGCGGCCGGGCAGGTCAGCCCGTGCCCTGTGCCCGAGTCGGCGGCCCGCGTCCTCGCTCGCCGAGCAGGAGTGCGGCTCCCCGGAGAAACGACGACTCTCAGCCTCTGAGCCCCCCCCCGCTGCGCTGCGACCCCGAGGCGCAACGGGAACGCCTGGCCGCCGCATACCTCACCACGGCGGCGGCCGGCAGCACCATCCGCTATACCTGCTACGGCAGGCACAGCTGATGTCTCGACCACATGGAGGAGATCATGAGCACTCTGCGAATGTCGGACAGCGGCAAGCACGGCGGTCAGCCGGAAGACAAGCCGTGGACGCCGCCAACCCCGAGCCCCGACGGCGAACGCCCCAAGGTGGCCTGAGTCAATGACCAACCCCCGACAGGGGCACACCGCGCTCGTCCAGTCTCTGGACGAGCGCGGCCTGTTGACCCCCAGCTGGCGCGCGGTGTGGGAGCGCACCCACCGTGAGGCATATTTACCTGCGGAGGTATGGCGGCAGGACCGTGACCGGTGCCGCCCCGTCACGACTGCCGCAGAGCGCGCCGCCCTGGTGTACTCCGATGAGCCCGTCGTCACGCAGGTCGACGACGGCGCCGAGGGCGGACCCGGCATCGCGACCGCTTCCAACTCCATGCCCTCCATGGTGGCGCGAATGCTCCAGCTGCTCGACGTACACGACGGGCAACGAGTTCTGGAGATCGGCACCGCCACCGGCTACGTCGCCGCACTCCTCTCCGCTCGATTGGGCGACCAGAACGTCACCAGCGTTGAGATCGACGCGTCGCTGACAGCGCAGGCCGAACGGAACCTGTCGGCCGCCGGACTCCGACCGCAACTGGTGGTCACCGACGGGGAGCACGGCTGGCCGGCGGGCGCACCCTACGACCGGATCATTGCCACCTGCGCACTGCGGCACGTTCCGTACCGACTGATCGAACAACTACGGCCAGGGGGCGTACTGGTGACGCCCAGGGTGGGCGACTTCTGGTGTGGTGCCCTCGTCCGTCTGACCGTCGGCGAGGACGGTATGGAAGCGTCGGGCCGGTTCGCGGGCACAGCCACCTACATGCCGATGCGCTCGCACCGTGGCACGACTGGCGCTACCCCGGACACATCCCGTCCGCGGTCGCTGGGCGCGGAGGTTCTTCCGCAGGAGATGATCACGCCCGGGTTCGCCCTGTACGCGGGCGCCCGTCTCCCGGGGGTCACGCTCACTGAGGGGCGGGAGGGCACTTACCTACGTGTGTGGGTCCACGACCATCGAGGCTCGGGGGCCATCGCGGATGCCGAGGGCACCGTCACTGAATTCGGGGACAGCAGCCTATGGGGAGAGGTGGAGGCAGTTTGGCAGGAGTGGGACAAGCTGGACCGTCCCACCGACACGGACATGGGACTGACTGTCGCCAGGAGTGGCGAGCGCGTATGGGTGCGGAATCCCTCCTGGCGCGTGGATCCCTTGCAGTCACCGCCTGTGCCAGGTCCGCACAGCCCTACCTAGCCCGACGAACACAGAAATAGCCGTGACCGGGGTGGGCTCGATCGCCGGCGGCGGGCGATCTCCGCCCCGGTTGCGTCGAGGAACTTGCGCCAGGCCACGGACCAGCCAGCCCTTCGCTTCCCGCGGAGGTCGGCCAGGCAGACGCGGACCGCCTCGACCAGCGCGTCCTGCACGGCGTCCTCGGCCACTGCGAAGTCCGCTCCGCGGCGTACGAGGTTCCCGAGCGCGCCTGGCGTGAGGCTCCGAAGCGGGCCCTCCTTCATTTGGGAGTTCCTCGGATGTGGGAAGCGTGGTCAGGAACGGGCGCAGCTCGATCCACGCGTGGATCGGCTGCCCGCCGGCCCCAGAGGCGGCCGACAGCTCCCCGACCGGCTCGACGGCGCGCTCGTAGCTGTCGACATCGATCACCATTCAGCCGGAGCGGCGGAGGGTGTGTCGCGTAGTGCCCTGCGCAGGGCTGCTACTTGAGTGGATGTCACTGCCGGGGTGGGGTCTGGGACCGGGGTGGTGGCTGTTCCGGTGCAGCGGGTGCATGTGGTGGCTTGCCGGCCTCGGGGCAGCGGGTCCCTGCATTGGAGGCACTCCGCCAACGGCGCGGCTGCCTGTGAGCCCTGGGGGCGGGCGCGGTGTGGGGGCAGTTTGCGTGTGAGGCGGTTGGTGAGGAAGGCGCGTGCGCTGTGCACGACGGGTGGTAGCCCTGCGGTGAGCAGGGAGCGGGCTTCCTGCTCGGTGACACCGTGGTCGAGCCAGCGGTCGGCCAGAGGCGCCAGGCCGAGGGCTTCGGTGGCGCTCAGCGCCAGCCTCGGCTCGGAGTGGCTCAGCCCCGCCAGAAACGCCGCTCCACGAGATGCTGTCTGCATTGCGGCTGCGGCTGCGGAACGAGGTGGATCGTGCGCCTCGTTGGCGCCGGTCGGCGTGCCGTAGCCGACCGATGGAAGGTCGGCGGTTAACGGCCGGGGGTGGGTGGGTTCTTCTCCCTGGTTCTTTTCCCCTTCAGGGGACGTTCCCGGTTTCCCGGCCTTCGTGTCGCCGGTTCCCGCCGGGGCGGGATGCGGCGCGCCTGGGGGTTGGGGGGTGTCGAAGACGTAGGTGGTGGTGCGGATCTGCCCGCTTTCCTCATCGCGCAGGGTGCGGCGTGCGTAGTAGCCCAGAGCGATCAGTTCGTCGATGGCTTTCGCCACGCCCCGTCGGCCCAGGCCGGGATTCTTGTCGGCGAGAGTGCGGACGTCCTCGCGGGAACCGTCAGGCAGAGACAACAGGTACGAGAGGATGCCGCGGGCGGTGAAGCTGAGCCGCCGGTCCCGTAGGACCTCGTTGCCCAGCACGGTGAAGGCACGCGTGCGCGCGGTAAGGTTGATACGCATCGAAGACTTTCCTCTTCGGTGTCGGACCCCGGGGCGTTGGCGCGCCGCCGGGGTCACCTATGTATGGGGTTGTTGCGAACGAGCCTAGCGCGCCGGTTGGCCGAACCACCACTCGCACAGGGCGATTTGACTGCGGCGCAGGCCCGCAGCTGCGCAATGTCTACCGACTGCGCCGCACCCCACCCCCCGGCTACACCGGACCGCTGTCCCTCAACGACTTCTACACCCGCCTCGCCAACCTCCCCGACACCGGGGTTACCAACGAGACCGAAGCCGCAAACCCACCTACAACAGGCCATCCCGTACCCCCCGAAACGAGGGGGTACGTGACCCCTCAAACGAGGGGGTACGTGGGCCCTCAAATGAGGGGTGTAACTACAAGAAGCATTAACAAGAAGAAAGAGAACCCAGCGCCTTCGGCGCGTAGCGCCCCTGACGCCCGCAGGGCTACTACAGGTAGTAGCGCGCGCGAGACCCCCGCCCGCTCTCCGCGGCGCCGAACAACGCCCACGCACACAAGCCGGCCCGCGCTGCGCAAAAGAGCCGCATACGGTTGACCCGCGAACAGACAGGCGCTATCCGCACCGTGGAGACCCGCTACCCCCCGAAGCTCGCCACCCAGATGCCCGACTACCAGCCTCCCGCAGTACGCAACGCCATCCTCGCCGCACTGGGCCAAGCGTCCCGCCAGCGAAGCGCTGAGCAGCTCGCCGACCGGCTCGAGCGCCGCTGGCATCACTGGGGCTTCGCCGACAACACCGCGCCGGCGAAATCGGGAGCTACCCCGGCGTCGTCATCTGCCTGCTGACCCGCCACGTGTGCGCCTACGACCGCTGCGAAGACGGCACCGCCATCGACACCGGACAACCCTGCAAAATCTGCCCCGACCGCGAACGACAACGCCGCCAACGCAACAAACCCCTCCCCCACCCCCAAGAACACCACGACGACCGGCCTCCGCGGCAAACCCTGTGGGAATGCTCAACCCCCGAATGCCGCCAACCCGGCAAAGGCACACCACCACCCGACGGACTCTGCGCACCCTGCCGCACACAACCCCAAAACCACGCCAGCACCGAACAGCCCACCGTCCGGCTATCGCAGCATCAGACCACGCGACAGCTAGAGGTGGGGGAAGACCACCCCCAGCCCCTGGCGCTGGAACTCTGAGTCGGGATCGACGCTTGGTTCTCCGGGCCGGAGATGGGAGGCGGTGACTCCCGGCCCGGATACCTGAACGCGACACTAAGCAATCGAACATAGTGCGCGGGTGGCAGGCGGTTGACCGCTCTTTGAGAGCAGCCGCGCAAGGTGCGGCATCTGAGCCGCCTCCCATACGGGAGCTCTCCGGGCCGGGGCTGCCAGAGACCATCTGTGTAGCCCTTGGCGTGGGTCGGCTACTGCATAAGCTCGGTGTGGGGATGCTCTGGCTCTGCCGGGCATGTATAGAGCTGCTGTTTGTAGCCACTGCCGATCTGGACCGCGGTAGGTTGCCGCGTGTCGCGGTAGTGGTGACCAACCGGGGGTGCGGCGGCTTGGTCCTCGTTCGGGATCCAGCTGCAGTTGCCGGCGTCCCATTCGAACGTGGCGATGGTCAGCAGCGGGTCCATCTCGATGCCACAGACGGGGCAGAGTCGAGGGACGGGATCGGTATAACCCCACCCGGGCCAGCCGCCGACCTTCCAGCCGGGGGCGACGGACAGATGACCGCCGTAGAACGACTCCGGATGGGCAGCGTAGGAGCCGTCCACGCCGGGCCCGGCCGCCATCCACCTGCTCCAGTCTCCCAGCTGTTCTCGCAGTTCCTTGGTCAACTCCAGGAAGCTGGGGTACTCGGTGACTTGCTCCGGCGCGAGCAGGCACGCCTCGGGCACATATCCCTCGAACTCCACCAAGAGCGGTTCCGGAGGTGAAACGAGGATGTCGGTAACGGTGGCCGCGGACCGCCAGAACAACGCGGTCCGGGGCATGTAGTTCTCCGGAGGGTGATCGAAAGGGCACCACAGCACCTGAAGCAGATCGACCCCGGCCTGCCCGGGTGGGCGCAGCGACGGGACATCACGCGTGTACAACTGGGCCACGGGGAGCATGGGGACCGGGCCGTCCGGCCACTGGACGGCCTCGTTGATCTGCTCCCAGAGCGCTTCCTCTTCCGGTGTGTACTGGGCGACGCGAGGATCACCGTCCGGGCTCATCGCCACCCTCGCCTGGTGTCGCCGGCGCAGCCGCACCTCCGCCAACAGATCTGATGCTTCAGGGTGCGGGACGGCGCAGTGCGGCCACGGCTCCGCTGCAGGCCACAGCAGCGGCCCGCCGACCGAACTGTCGTGCGGTGATGGAGCCCCCGGGCGGGGGTGCAGCCGGGTGGCCGAGCGTGCCAGCGGGGCCAGTTGCGGGAAAACCGCAGTGACGTCAACCGACCGTGGCGGAGTGGTTCGGGTGAAGTTCATGGCCGCGATGTAACCAGCCGCCTCTGACAATGGGATACCGAGCTACGGAAATCGCCACCACACAGCTTCCGTGCGCCAGGAGGCAGACCATGGTAGCCATCCATGCAAGCCCAGGTGGACCACCACAGGCGGGTGAGTTGAGACTGCCGCTTGAGGCGGTTGATGCAACGTTCGACGGTGTTCCGTTGCTTGTAGGCCTCGCGGTCGAAGCCGGGTGGGCGGCCTCCGTGACGGCCTCGCCGTTGGCGGTGGCCGAGCTGGTCGGACGGCTGCGGGATGACCAATCCGGCCATACAGGCAATGAGGAAGAGGTGACGGGCAGAGGCGGGGCCGCGCGCCCGGAGAGTCCCGCGCGAGGCGGCGTTGGGCTCGCGCCTAGCTCTCGGCGGAGACCAGTCCGCTGCGGCCGCGGGTCTCGATGTCGAACCGGACCTTCTGCGCGTTGGTCTCCTGCTCCTCCAGGAGCTGGGCCACGGCCCCACGCGCCTGGTTGAGTGCCACCCCTTCACTGGCGCTTACGGGGCAGGCTCCACTCCTGCTCGCGTGGCCACCGTGGCCCCTCACCGTGGACCGCTCAGCGTCGGCCCGCGGATAGGTGTCCGATGAACGGATCCGGCCATCCGGATAACGGTCTCATTTCGTTCGCTGGCATTTTCGAATGCCTCTGCTTGCTATGTGATGTGCGTCACTAAAGAAGTGGTAAAGGTCGTGGTAGAACTGCGCAACTCCACAGGTGGCACCACCCCTCGCCACGGCACGGAGCGGCCGGCACGCACCGGCAGTACGACCAGGGTGATCACGGTCCGAGTCCGCGGATCGCACATCCAGGGTCGCCAATCGGACAACGGCGTTCACGCAAAGACCGCACATCTTCTCGGCGCAACCTCCCATGCGCCGATCTGCGCCATCGAGGTAGCCACAGTGTCACTCGAGTCCATCACCACATCCGTTGACGGAGCCGTCAGCGGATTCTTCGAGCCCATAGCCACCTGGCTCGGAGAAGTCGTCTTCTACTCCGTTCCCGTCGCCGGTACCGAGCTGCCCCTCATCGTCGCCTGGCTCGTCGTGGCCGGCCTGGTCTTCACCGCCTGGTTCGGGCTGGTCCAGGTCCGCAAGTTTCGCCTCGCCGTGGACGTGGTGCGCGGTAAGTACGACGAGAAGGGGTCGGCCGGCGAGGTCAACCACTTCCAGGCGCTGACCGCCGCGGTCTCCGGCACCGTCGGCCTCGGCAACATCGCAGGTGTCGCCGTCGCCGTCTCCATCGGCGGCGCCGGAGCCACCTTCTGGATGATCATCTGCGGCCTCCTGGGCATGGCCACCAAGTTCGTGGAAGTCACCCTCGGCGTGAAGTACCGCGAGGTGCACGCCGACGGCACCGTCTCCGGCGGCCCCATGCACTACCTGCCCAAGGGCCTGGCCGACCGCTTCGGCAAGAACGGCAAGACTCTCGGCAAGGTTCTCGCGGTCCTCGCCTCCTTCATGGTCCTGTTCTTCGGCCTCTTCGGCGGCAACCTCTTCCAGGTCAACCAGAGCTACGCGCAACTCGTTTCCGTCACCGGCGGCGAGAGCGGGGTCCTGGGCTCGTCCGCGGGCGCGCTGTTCTTCGGCGTCCTGGTCGCGGCGCTCGTCGGCATCGTGCTGCTCGGCGGTATCCGCTCCATCGCTTCCGTCACCAGCAAGCTCGTCCCCGCCATGGCCGGCATCTACATCGTGGCCTGCCTGACCGTGATCCTCGTGAACGTCACGGCCCTGCCCTCGGCGGTCGGCGCCATCATCGAAGGCGCCTTCAACCCTGAGGGTGTCGCCGGCGGTGTGCTGGGCGCCCTGATCATCGGCTTCAAGCGGGCCGCGTTCTCCAACGAGGCCGGTCTCGGTTCCGCCCCGATCGCGCACTCCGCGGTCAAGACCAAGCACCCCGCCAGCGAGGGCCTGGTCGCTCTGCTGGAGCCGTTCATCGACACCGTCGTCATCTGCACGATGACCGCGCTGACCATCGTCATCGCCAGCCCCGACAGCTGGAAGGTCGGCAACGGCGACGCCCAGGGCGTCACCATCACCTCCGACGCCTTCGCAACGGTCTTGCCCTGGTTCCCGTACATCCTGACCGTCGCGGTGCTGCTCTTCGCCATCTCCACCGTGCTGACCTGGGGCTACTACGGCCTCAAGGCATGGTCGTACCTCTTCGGCCGCAGCAAGGCCAGCGAGCTCACCTACAAGGTCGTCTACACACTGTTCGCCGTAGCAGGTTCCCTGCTGACCCTGCAGACGCTCATCGACATGGCCGACGCCGTGCTCTTCACGCTGGCCGTCATCAACATCATCGGCCTCTACCTCCTCGCACCCGTCGTCAAGCGCGAACTGAACTCCTTCCTGGAGTTCGTCCGTGCCCGCAACGCCGGTCAAACGGACGAGGACGAAGACCAGGAGTCGGTGAAGACCACCGTCTGACCGCCCCCGCGGCCCGGCTCCTGAGCGGGCCCGTGCACACCTCGCGCCTTGGTGTGCACGGGCCCGCTCGTCACGCCCACTTGTCGGGTTTTTGCAGGTGAAACTGGGGATGGCGGCATGCTTGGTGTGCGGTTAGGGTGTAAAGAACGCGTCAAACCTCCCGCCCATGCGGAAGCGTCGGTCGCGCGGTGTGCCGGGAAGTCTGGTCGGCGTCCTAGGGCCCGTACGCCCTCACGTCGATTGCCCCGGAGGTTTCCCTGATGGCTGCCGCCCCTCGCGAGCGTTCCCCCTTCCTCGGCCTGCTCCCCCTCCCAGAGCGCAATGCGGTGGTTCAGGCGCTGCGGACGGAGACGGTCGGCGGGCTGGTACTCCTGGCCGCAGCCGTCGTGGCGCTCGCATGGGCAAACACCCCATGGAGCGGGGCCTACGAGCAGATTCGCGACTTCCACTTCGGCATACCGGCCCTCGGCCTGGACCTCTCGGTCGAACACTGGACCGCCGACGGACTGCTGGCCATCTTCTTCCTGGTCGCCGGCATAGAACTCAAGCGCGAACTGGTCGTCGGAGAGCTACGCACCCCCGCCACTGCCGCACTGCCAGTCATCGCCGCCATCTGCGGCATGGCCGTTCCCGCCGCCCTCTACGCCGCCACCGTCACGGTCGGCGGAGGCAGCCTCGAGGGCTGGGCGGTGCCGATGGCCACCGACATCGCCTTTGCGCTCGCCGTCCTTGCCGTCCTCAGCACCCACCTTCCCGCCTCACTCCGGGCCTTCCTGCTCACCCTCGCCGTCGTCGACGACCTCGGCGCAATCCTGATCATCGCGATCTTCTTCACCAGCGACCTGAACTTCGCCGCCCTCGGCGGGGCCTTCGCCTGCCTCGTCCTCTTCTACGTCCTCCAGCGCTTCCGCGTGCGCGGCTGGTGGTGGTACGTCCCGCTCGGCGTCATCACCTGGGCACTGATGTACAACGGCGGCGTCCACGCCACCGTCGCCGGCGTCGCCATCGGCCTGATCCTGCGCACCACCCGCGACAAGGGCGAGACCGCATCCCCCGCCGAACGGACCTCCCACCTGCTCCACCCCGTCTCGGCAGGCGTGGTCGTCCCGTTGTTCGCGCTCTTCGCCGCCGGCGTCGGCATCTCGAGCGCAGCGCTGGGAGAAGTCTTCACCCAGCCCGAGCCGCTGGGCGTGGTGCTGGGCCTCGTCATCGGAAAGACCCTGGGCATCTTCGCCGGCACCTACCTGGCCGCCCGCTTCACCCGAGCCAAGCTGAACCCCGACCTGGCCTGGGCCGACGTGTTCGCACTCGCGGTACTGGCCGGAATCGGCTTCACCGTCGCCCTCCTCGTCGGCGAGCTCGCCTTCCCCGACCCGGCCGCCTCCGAGCACGTCAAAGCCGCGGTCCTGATCGGCTCACTCATCGCCGCCGCCCTGGCAGCCCTTCTCATCAAGCGGCGCAACCGCATCTACCGGCGCCTGTACGAGGAGGAGACCCGCGACGACGACCACGACGGCATCCCGGACATCTACCAGCGAGCCGACACCCTCGAACGCTGACAGGAAAGCGCCATGGACGCCTCAGTGCTGACCGTGGCGGTCATCGCCGCCGCCCTGGTCATCAAAACGGCCTTGAACGAGATCCGGCGACCTGGCAGCGCTCGCCAGGAGTGGGCCTTCGTCACCGACGGCGTGGCGATGCTCTCCGGCGTGGTGGCAGCCCTCTGTCTGGGCGCCATGGGCTGGAACTACTCGGGACACGGCACGGTGGCATGGGCGGGGCTGGCGGGCCTCCTGGTGGCATACCTGACCGGACGGCGCCGCCCTAACTGTCGTGTCGACCCGACCAATCTCGTCCCCTCGTTCTCGAATCGGAAAGCCGGATCCAGAGTATCCCTGGATCCGGCTTTCCTTCTTTCCTGGGTTGGGCATCCGTCAGATCTTGAAGTTCTCATGATTGATGGTGCACTTGATCGCCGTCGTGCCGGCGCCGCCGCAGCGCACTCGGTGTGCTTGCCACACCCAGCCCGGCGTGAGGAAGTGGGCACACATGTCGCGCTGCACCGTGTAATGGCTTGGGGCGCTCCACCTTCGCAGTCACTTCCGAGATGGTAGGTGTCGGGTCCAGCGGGTGAAGGACAGTGCGTTCGCCGTCGGCGATGGGATTGTTGTTCTCACCCATGAGCCGCTCACGGGATTCGCCGGTGGACTCAGGCCCCCAGGGACCACGGATGCGCAGTAGAAACTGGTGCTGCCGGCGACCTCGTACGGGCGGGCTCCCTGCGCCCCAGCTCCAGTCGGCGTTCCACTCGCACCGGGTATTGGGCCGTGAGCGTCGCACCGGTCTTGGAGGCAATCTTGGCGACCTTGGTAGTAAAGCTTCCCCTGCCGACCTTAAGGCTGGCGTGTCCTACAGCAGAGGCAGAGCCGGTGGTGCCGCTGCCGACCTAGAGGCCAGCGGTGTTGACCTTTCGGCGCTCGCAGAACTGGCTGCCGGAATCGCCAATACCGGCTGAGCATCATCACCGAGCCCGGCTCAGGTCGGGGACGGTCACGAGAGATGTACGGCTCCTCGACGCGAGCGGCCGCGGCACGAAAAACGGTGGGGCGTCGCTGAAGACTGAGCCTTCAGCGACGCCTCACCGTAGGTCAAAGACCTCTCAACGACGCTCACCCGCCTACCACATGCAGGCTCGCACGGCGTGTGACTCCCTGACGCCTACCTTCTTCAATTTAAATTCGCAGACCTCCCAAGTTCCCATGGGAACGGGGTCGTGCATGTGTGCGAAACCGCATCCATCAAGTATCTTCGGGCCGGGGACTGTAAGAAGAACGGTGTAACTCCTGATCATGGAGGATGCACTGATGACCAGTAGCAACACGCCTGAGGACGAGAGTTCAGAGGTGACTGCTCCGCAGTCGGCGAAATCGGTGGATGACCAGCTGATCGAGGAGTTGGTGGGCCGCGCTCAGGCCGAAGGACTGCAGCTGACCGGCGCGGGAGGTCTGCTGCAGCAGCTCACGAAGCGACTCCTTGAGTCGGCTCTGGAGGGAGAGGTCACTGACCACCTCGGCTATGACCGGCATGATCCGACGGGCAAGAACGGCGGCAACTCCCGTAACGGAACCCGCTCCAAGACCGTGCTGACCGAGGTCGGGCCCGTCGAGATTGCCGTGTCCCGTGACCGGGACGGATCGTTCGCACCGAAGATCGTGAAGAAGCGGCAGCGGCGTCTGACCGGCGTCGAGGAGATGGTCATCTCGCTCGCCGCGAAGGGCCTGACGACCGGCGAGGTCCAGGCCCACCTGGCCGAGGTCTTTGGCAGCGATGTCTCGCGCCAGACAATCTCGACCATCACTGACAAGGTCCTTGAGGGCAGGGCCGAATGGCAGAACCGACCCCTCGACCCGGTCTATCCCGTCATTTTCATCGATGCGATCCACGTGAAGATCCGCGACGGCGCGGTCGCCAACCGCCCGGTCTATGTGGCTCTGAGTGTCACCACGGAGGGCCGCCGGGAGATCCTCGGCCTGTGGGCCGGAGACGGTGGCGAGGGCGCAAAGCACTGGCTCCATATCCTGACCGAGATCAAGAACCGCGGCGTGGGTGACGTCCTCATGCTCGTCTGCGACGGTCTCAGGGCCTGCCCGAAGCAGTTTAGACCGTCTGGCCGGCCACGATCGTCCAGACTTGCGTGGTCCACCTCCTGCGGAACTCGTTCCCCTATGCCGCCCGCCAGGACTGGGACAAGATCGCCAAGGCTCTCAAGCCATCTACACGGCCGCGACCGAAGACGCCGCGTTGGAGCGGTTCGCCGCATTCGCCGACACCTGGGGCAATAAGTATCCGGCGATCGTCAGGCTCTGGCAGAACGCCTGGGAGGAGTTCACCCCGTTCCTGCGGTTCGACACCGAGATCCGCTGAATCGACTGCACGACCAACGCCATCGAGTCTGTCACCGCGCGGATCCGCCGGGCGGTCCAGCCCCGCGGCCACCTCCCCAACGAGCAGGCCGCACTGAAATGCGCCTACATGGCGATCATGTCCCTCGACCCCACCCGCAAGGGACAAGCCGCTGGACCAGCCGCTGGAAGACCGCCCTCAACGCCTTCGACATCACCTTGGACGGCCGACTCGGCGCAGCACGCCACTAACCTCAACAACCCCAGTCACACCGTTGATTGGACAGTCCCCCGAGCGTGCCGGCAGCCCGCGCCGCCGAACGCGAGACGCCCGAGGAGATTCTGGCCGAGCGGATCGAGCACACCGTGGACCTGCTGCTCGAAAGCTCCCGCGTCCTGGCCGAGCTGGTCGCCGCCGGCCGCCTGGGTGTGGTGGGGCTCTCCTACCGGCTGGCCGACGGCAGCGCGCAGCTCGTCGCCTCCCGCGGCCTTGATACGGAGGCCCCCACCGCATCCTGACCGCCCCGAGCGTGAGTGCTCATGCGGAGGCTCGAGGCCCCGCAGCCCTGCGAAGCCGGTTGGCGATCGCGAGCCCCAGCCCTTTCTCCGCCGGCAAGGACGCGACGATGAGGTCGCACCCCCGCTCGTCGAGCTCGCGCAAGTACCCGTACAACCCGTGCGCGTAGGCCGCCGTCGAACCGGGGAGGGCCACGACGGCGTGGGCCTTCACCGAAGCGCCGGCGAGGGAGTGCGGAAGAAAGACGCCCACCTGGTGCCCCTGCTCCTGCGCGAGCTCGGCTTCGGCGACGACCTTCTCCGACTCAACGAGAGCGACCCTCGCCCGCGGCGCGTAGTGGGACGGGTGCTGGCCCGGCACCCGAACGTGGCTCGTCGAGGGAACCGCGACGGGGCCTCCCAGCACCGCTTCGAGGTCCTCACGCGTCACCCCGCCGGGCCGAAGGATGGTCGGCCTCCCGCCCGTGACGTCGACGATGGTCGACTCGACGCCGACCTGGCAGGGGCCCCCGTCCAGCACGAAGTCGACGGCGTCACCGAGCTCCGCACGGACATGGTCCGCGGTGGTGGGGCTGACCGAGCCGAAGCGGTTGGCAGACGGGGCCGTGACGCCGCCGCCGAAGGCCGACAGCAGCGCGAGGGCGACGGGGTGATCGGGCACGCGCACGGCCACCGTCTCCAGCCCACCGGTGGCCTCCAGCGGTACCCGGCTACCGCGCCGCAGGACCAGCGTCAGCGGGCCGGGCCAGAACCGTTCAGCCAGCAGGCGCGCCGTCGCGGGCACCTCCTCGACCCAGGCGTGCAGGTGCTCCGCACCGGCGATGTGGACGATCAGCGGGTGGGACGGCGGGCGGCCCTTGACCTGGAAGATCTGCGCTACGGCCGTGGGGTCCTCGGCGTTGGCGCCCAGACCGTAGACGGTCTCGGTCGGGAGGGCCACAAGGCCCCCGTCGCGCAGCAGACCGGCTGCCCTCTCGATGTCACTGGTCGTTGCCGTCACCCTCGGATTCCTCTCAATTCTCCGCTCCCCGCGTTCGTGACCCCGTCAGCGATGCCCCGAGCCCACACCCTGCCGCTTCCATGATGCCGCCCTGGCCGGACGGGCCACCTCCCGCCGGCCGCCATAGCTGAGGCCGGCGCGTACGAGGCGAGCCCCCGATCCCGGCGCGATCGATAGGAGCCCTGCCCTGGACACCAGAGCTGAACAAGGTGGAGGCGGCGAGCAGGACGGGCCACGCCCTGCCCGGGACGTTGGACCCGCGCACCCGGTGAGGCCCCGGCAGCACCGACCCGGGCTCACGTCCCTACCCGTGCGTGTCAGGCACGGGGAGTGGACCGAACGTACTGCGGCCCCGGTGCCGGGCAGGTTGCCGGGGCCGCCGACATGCACAAGTGCCTGAAGACCTTCTACGACTCGTGCACGCGTCACCCATCAACGCCTGCCCCCGGCAAGGACACGCCCGGCGTCAACCCCGCACCGCCGCCCCACTCCGCGCGCTGCCCCTGATGCAGCCGCTGCCCACGCCGTGTCCCGCTGGCCTGGTCCCCAATGCCACCGCCGTTGCGGGGCTGCAGCCTGAGGGGCCGGCGGAGCGCGGTCTCGTCGCGTCGGATCAAGCGTCCACGCCGGACCTGGGGCTGGTGGACAGAGTGCGCGACTACCTCACCAGCCGTCGCCGCTCCTGAGCAAGGAGCCTCGGGGCCGCACTCCTGCTCGCGCTCCCCCTGTCCGTGCAGTGCTGGCGCGAGGCGGGGCGCCACACCGGTGCGCAGATCTTTTGTAGGTGTAGCGCCGGAGTACCTCTCGGCTTCGACGTCCTGCCGATCTTCATCGTCCCCTGCGCGAGGGCGGCAACGAGTGCGTGGGCAGCCTTTCGTGCCCGGAGCATCGTCATGGCACTTCTGCTGTCCGATCAGTCCGAAGCCACCGCGCGGCGCGATCAGCCGAAGAGCTGGGAACCGAGCGGGTGTTGCCGGTCGAAGCCGGGGAGGATCAGGAATGTCGCGCTGGCGGTTGTGGTGGTGAACTGCAGTAGCGCGTCGGAGGTTTCCATATGGGTGAGGGTGGAGGTGAAGGTCCGCAGGTCGTTCTGGAAGCTGATGAAGAGCACTCCGGGGGCGGGCTCGTCGGTGCTGTAGGAGCGGCGGAGCATGTGCCCGACCCCCACCACGGTGGGGTTCGCTCTGCGCACATGGGCGTCCGCGGGGACGAGGTAGCGCCCGTCTGGTGTCTTGGCGCCGAGTTCCGGGCCCGAGGCTGCGGTGCCACCGGAGAGGGGGACGCCGCTGGCCCGGCGGCGCCCGAAGACTGCTTCCTGTTCGGCTACGGACAGGGCGGCGAACCTTGGCAGGTCGAGTTCCATGCGCCGCAGCACGGCCAGGGTGCCGCCGACAACCGTGGGGGGACCGGCCAGCCACAGGTCCCGTTGTTGTTCGGCGGTCGTGTGCGGGCCAACAATGCCGTCGATGAAACCGAGCGGGTTGCGTGGCGCGGTAAGGCCGTTGCCGAGGAGCACGTTCGTACCGCGGCGTGCGGACTGGCGCCAGCGTTCGTGGATGCGGTCACCTGCCTGGTCAAGAAGCGCTGAGGCGACGACCGGTAAGAGCAGTGCGTCGCTGGCGCAGATCTGCATCAGCAGGTCTCCGCCGCGTGCCCGTGGGGCGATCCGTTCGCGGGAGAATCGCGGAAGGTCGGTTGCGCCGGGCAGCGAGGCGCCGGCCGTGTGCACCAGCCGGGGTCCCACGCCGACGGTCACGGTGAGGTCGCCCGGCGGCAGGCCCATCAGCCGCGGGTCGGTCCCCGTGGTGAGTGTGCGGATGGCCTTGCCGAGTTCGGCCAGTAACGGGCCGGGAGCCGCGGTGGCACCGAGGTCGGCCACCACGGCCAGCAGGTTGCCCTGGGCCGGCTGGGGAAGCGTGATGCCTGCCTGATGTCGGCCCGTCGCCGCAACCGGCATGGGCGTGGCCACTGCGGCAGGGGCGTGCCGGCCGGGCTGGGCGGATTCCGCCGTGCACCCGGCGGTCAGACCGGCGGCCACCATGGCGCCGGCGACATCGAGGAACCTGCGGCGCGACGGAGGGTAATCGGCTCGGTGCATGGTGTGCAGAGTGCCACAGTCGCCTCGTACGTGCCGGTCAACCCCGTTATTCTGGCGAGGACTTGGGCGTCATGCCAGACTGGGATCATGCCTCGATTAGCTCTTCGCGTGGTGGCGGCAGTACTGGGCACGCTGACGCTTGTGGTCGGCTGCAGTGGTGGCGATGGCGGATCGGGCAAAGGCCGGCGACCGGCCGGTGCGGATGTGACGATCCGAGTGCCTGCCGATGCCCCGACGATCTCGGATGCGGTGTCGTTGGCCCGGCCCGGCGACCTGGTGCTGGTCGCGCCCGGCGTGTACCACGAGTCGGTGAAGATCGACACGGCGCGCATCACTCTTCGTGGCTTGTCCCGGGACAAGGTCGTCATCGACGGTCGGTTGCAGCAGCCGAACGGTGTCGTCGTCGCGGCGCCCGGGGTAGCCGTGGAGAACCTGACCGTGGAGAACAACACGCAGAACGGCGTGCTGATCACCGGTTCGGCGAAGGCGGCCGCCGGCCTACCCGGGCAAAGCGGTGGCTACGACACCGGCGATGAGCCCGTCACCTTCCTGAAGTCGTTCCTGGTCTCGTATGTGACCGCGACCCGCAACGGCCTGTACGGCATTTACGCGTTCTCCGCGCAGAACGGTGTCATCGAGCACTCGTACGCGTCGGGCAGCGCCGACTCGGGGATCTATGTCGGCCAGTGCAAGCCCTGCCACATCGTGGTGCGGGACAATGTCGCCGAACTCAACGCGGTCGGCTACGAAGGCACCAACGCCAGCGAGGACATGTACGTGGTCGGCAACCGCCTGGTCGGCAACCGGGTCGGACTCACCACCAGCTCCGACCATCAGGAGAAACTGCTCCCTCAGCGGGGCTCCGTCATCGCGGGCAATCTGATCGCCGCCAACCAGCAGTCGGCCACCCCTGAGCAAGCCGACGGAGGGTGGGGCACCGGCGCCGGCATCGACGGCGGCAGCGACAACCGGTTCATCCGCAACCGCATCGCAGGCAACCGCAACGCCGGGCTGGTGATCACCGCGACCGCCGACATGCCTCCGGTCGGCAACCAGATCGTGGATAACACGTTCACCGGCAACGGCGTCGACGTCGGCTGGAGGTTCCCCACCGCCACGCGGGGACACGGCAATTGCCTGCGGGGCAACGATCTGCGCACCACCGTGCCCGCCCGGCTCGCGACGACTGCGGCCTGCCCGCTTCCGGCCGGGGCGTCCTCGCCAACCGGCAAGTGGGCGGCGCCGACGGCGCCCGGTGGTATCCCGTTCACCGAGGTCGCAACGCCTGTTCAGCAGCCGCAGCTCCCCGACGCCGCCACCGCGGGCGCCACCGCTGTCCCGCCCGTCCCGGCCATGCCGAAGACAGAGGCCATCCGGCTGCCGCCGGCGTCCCTGCTCGCCGCGAACGCACGGGTGCAGACGTCCTGAACGGCGGCTACCGGGTCGGGGTGGTTCCGGGTACCGACTTGACCGGAACGTGCTTGTGAGTGTCGAAGTCGATCACCACTGGCTCCGGCTGCGAACCCACGTTGACGCGGACCCGGTACATGGTGCCGTCGGAGCCGATCCAGTAGCGCACGTTGCCCGCCGTACCGGAGCGGTCAGGGGAGGACGGTCCGCTCATGACCTCCACCTGATGCCCGTCCACCTGGTCCCGCCCCCACCAAGCGGCACCGTTCTGCGGCAGCAGTTCGGCGTTGTCCGGCCGGTCACCGCCGAGACCGAGCGCGATGGACAGGGAGGTGTCCATCGCGCTGCCGGACGCCAGCAGCGGGCGGTCGTACCAGCCCGAACGGGGCGGCGAGGCGGGTGCATGCTCCGGTGCGTCCGTCATCGGGCGGACGCGCACCGAGGTGGGCGTCCACTGGATCAGCCCGTCGCTGGACTTGACGCGCCCGGTGCCGTGCACCACGCCGTAACCGACCTTGCGCCGATAGTCGACGGACCCGGTAACGGTCAGTCCGCCGGCAGTGCCCGGGACGGTGATCGTCACCGCGCGGCCCTGCGCCTGGTAATTACGGAATCGCGTGATCGCCAGCCGGTTCGCCTCATCCGTCGTCAGCGGGCGCGGACCGCCGGCGCCATGGCCGCCGTCGGCGACCAAAAACGCGGCCACCGCGGCCACCGCGACGGCCGCGATGCCGATGACGGCCGCGGCCCGGCGCGACCGCGGCCATCGGCGCCGGTCAGTCGGACGACCCGGTGGAGCTTGCCGGGTTCTCACGCTCCGCGCGCGGTTCGACGCTGACACTCTCCGATTCACCCTTTCGATCACCACATGGTCCGGCCTCCGCGGGCTCGCGGCGGCCTCGGCAGTCCGGTGGCAGATCACGTCAAGGCCGACCTCGTGGACCGGCCGTGACGTGATCTGCCTTCCGCGGCGTCCGGATCGCGGAGGGGCGCACACTGTTGTGCGGTTCGTTCAGTGTTGCCGGGCGCGGCGATTCCGGGTCACGAACGCGATGACGAGGCCCGCGCTCACCAGGAGACCGACGATGCCGATCATCTCCGCCAGCCCGGGTGTACCGGTGTTCGCCAGCGAACCTCCGTCTCCACCGGCCGGGGCCGGGTGGTTGGCAGGCGGCGCGGGCGACGGCGGCGTGGAGTCCGCGGGCGGCGTCGGTGCGGGTGTCGGTGTGGCGGTCGACGTCGGTGTGGGAGACGGCGTCGGGGTCGGGGTTTCCTTCGGGATGTACACCCCCGCGTCGATCGTGTGATTGACCCCGCCAGGCTTGTCCGGCGCCGTGACAGGCGCGAAGCCGTTGCACAACGGTCCGGTGGCCGGTGGGGTCACATTGGAGTCGTGCGCACGGTTGGCACCGGCGCGCGGGAGCGTGAACCTCAGCTCGCTCGCCGGGGGCTGCTCGGGCACCTGGCTGGTGTCCGCGGTGCACACGTCGAACTGCACCCTGTACTTCGCGCCCGGCGTGAGCTCGTACGCTGCGCCGACACCACCGAAGTAGTATTCGCCGGCGGCATTGGTCCTGGTCGTGGCGACCTGTTTGCCGTCCGAGTCCAGCAGGTTGATCGTCGCACCCGGCAGCAGCACGTGCCCCGGGTCCTGGATCCCGTTGTGGTCGCCGTCGAACCACACGACGTTGCCGATCTGGACCGGCGCGTTCGCCGCCGCGTACGCGATGTCACCGAGCCCGCCGGCCTTGCCGAACCCGCCTTGCTCCCGGCTGACGAACTGGAACCCGTTGGCGGTCGGGTTGTTGCCCGGGCCCTGACCGGTCGCGATGTCGTGGTACCCGGTCCCTGAGGTCGCGACGTTGACGACCGGATCGAACTCCGTGCTGACGACCCACTGCTGCTGCGGGATATAGGCCACCGACCCCAGCGCGGTCTCCTGGTGCGCGTTGGCGTAAGAGTCGCCCGGAAAGTATTCGACGACATCGGCGGCCTGGCCGCCATTGTTGGCGGGGGTGGCGTGGTTGGGGCAGCTCCCGGTGCCTTCCCATTGGTATTCACCGGTGGGAGTGGCGCAGACCATGGTGATGTCACCACCGGACATGCCGTTTTCCGCCGTGTCGTTCCCCGGGCGGGGGTCCAGCCCTCCCCAACTGAGCACGTCCATGAACCGGTCGCGGAAACCCAGGATCATCGAGCCGTCTCGGGCGAAGGCGAGGGAGGCGAGCTCAGGCTGCGGATCGATGAAGACGTTGCCCGCCTTCCGCTCGTCCCACGTGTCCAGGCTGGTGTTCCACGGATTCCAGTGTGTGGCCTTGTCACCGGAACCGAAGACGCTGCCACGCTTGTCCGTGAGCGGGTGGCTCAGCACCGTGGTGAACCGCTTGCCGTCGTAGGTGGAGACGAAGGCTTTCAGGTCCGTGCGCTGCCGCGTGCTCTCCGCGCTGCACACGCCGCCGACGTACAGCGAGCTGTTGTGGACCTGGAGACCGAACGGCCGCCAGTCGTCGGGGCTCGCGCACCCAGGGTCCGGGATCGGGACCGTCGACTTGGGCGCCGCGGCGGTGGCCCCCGTCGCGTCGAAGCTCACCAGGCTGCGGGTCCGCAGGTTCACCGCGTACAGCGTGGAGCCGTCCTCCGACAGGGCCATGCCACCGATGCTCTCCTTGCCCGGCGCGTCGGTAAATCCGGGATCCTTGATCATGTTGGCGGTATCGTGCCGCGTCACCGAGGCGTCCGGCACCCGCGCGAACAGCTCCGGCGCACCCGAGCCGTTGACCGGCACCGTGTAGATCGCGCCTCCACCCTGCGGCCCGTACGGGGCGTACCGACGGGCGAACGCGCCCTGGAACAGTCGGGTCCGGTACTTGTCGTACGCCAAGCCGAAGGTCGTGCCCACCTGGTCCTGCGTAGCCAGCGTGGTCGGGCACGCCACATCGGTGGGACACGTCCCCCGAGCCTTCGTCCCGAACGCCACCAACGCCCGGTTGTCGGTCCCGTTGGCACCGTTGTGGACTGGCACGAAGTACCGCGAGTCCGGCAGCGTGTAGTCGGCCGGGTCCCACACCCCCGTCACCACCGAGGCATTCTTCCCGCCCGACACATCCACGAACGACGTGAAGCTGTCGAAGTGGTTCTCCGTCGTCGACGCCGGCGCCGCCCGCAGATAGCCGTTGTACGGTGCCGGGATGCTGACGTCGACGCGGTACCGGCCGCCGCTCAGCTCGGTCGACCGCGACACCACGACCTTTCCGGTGGCATCCGTGACGCCGGTGACAACGTGCCCGCCGGGGTCGGAGATCTCCACCTTCATGCCCCGCTGGGGGACGTCCATGGTCGCGTTGATCACGCCGGTACCGAAGAAGTCGCGCAACACCTCAACGGTCAGCGTGCCGTCGGCGGTCGAGGCGGCGGCCGGTCCAGCCGTCGCTCCCACAGCGCCGCCTGCCAGCAAAAGAACAGATAACGCGATGCGCGCCGAAGGCTCCGCAAGCCTCCAGGCTAACCGGCGCGAGTCTCCGCCGAGTCGGTTCATGGCATCACACTCCACACTTCTCTTGTCGTGAAAACGAAGCGACCGCTTCTCGCTGACGTCCGCGTCCTGGCCCCGGAGCGGAAGCCCGTCGCGAACGCCACGGAAAAGGAAAAAGGCGGTCCACTGCTGCTACGTGGATCGCCTTTTCATGATCTCTTTACGATGTTGTGGACCAGCCGTAAGCGCCGCGGACCCGGAAAAGCGAACGCACGTTCATGGCCCCGGGTGGCGCCGCCCTGCAGTGAGAGTTGTTGCAGATCAATCACGGCATCCCCCCACCGCCGACCTCGCCGACCGCCATCGCGAGCAGCGCGCGATATTCTATGCGCTGGAGTCTCAACGCCACCAGCAGAACTCTGACATCCACTGGGGTCCGTTGATAATCCCCAGGCACCCAGAGAATGGCGATCGGAAGGCGGCACTTCCCCCGCCAACCGCCCTCACCCTCAGCCCGACTGTGGATCGGCCGGACAGGGTGAGGACGCTTCAAGAATCCCCAGGTGGCGTCACCTGACGACGAGACGGCCGAAGGGGAAGACCCGCTGGCCACTGGGCCAGCGACCCGGCGAGGCTGAAGAGAACTCGCGGAACACGCCGAAGCTGCACGCCGTCGCAGCCCGCCACACACCGAGGCCCCGACGGCGTGCCCCGGCTACAACGAAGCAACTGCGGGTTGGACCGGTCGTGCGTCAGGGCGATTTGCCGGTGGGACCTTTCATTTCCAGATCTGGCGTCCGCCACCCCGGGCCGGCCTGCTGATGTCTCTACTGATGCCACGCCATATTTGTTGCCTGCGCGGTGGGTCACGTTACGTCGGCGGTGACCGATGCCCCTTTGAAACAGGGTGCCTAGTGTCATCTCGTCCTGGTAGCAACGAATCGGAATCGGACCCGCATGCGTCTGCTCACGTACTTCATCGGATGCAGTGTCGACGGCTTCATCGCCGGTCCGGACGGACAGTGTGACTCTTCCGGCTTCGACGGCGACCTCAAGGCCGCGATCCTCGCCGAGTACCCCGAGACCATCCCGGACCACGTCCGCAGGTCGCTTGGTGTCGTACCGCTCGACGGTGTTGCGCCGTTCGTAGGCGTTACGGTCGAAGGCCGGCGGGCGGCCGCCAAGGCTGCCGAGACGCTTGCGGTTGGCGGCCTGGTCGGAGGGGTGTGGGCTCACCACCCGGAGTCCGCGCCGTCGCAGGTGGGGGCGGATCGAGCGGGAGGGGTACGCCTCGTCCGCAAAGCCCGCTGCCTCGGTGCGAGCGCACCAGGGCGCCTGCACGGGGCCGGACCGCGTCTGGATGGCACGCGGAATCAGCGGACGGCTGATACTGACTCCGCGTGCCAAGGAGCACGGCTCACGGCTTGAGGGCGATGCCACCAGCGATGCACCGCTGGGCTGCGTTCAGCTGCTTGAGGTGCGGGCCATCCGGCCGCCAGTCGGCGCACCGCATCAGCCCCGGGTCGACCATCTCCAGACCGTTGAACAGCTCCTCCAGCTCGGCCCTGGTTGAGAAGGTTCCACTGCCCATCATGCTGTGCAGGAACATGTCCTCCATCCTCCGAGCGGTCGCGCTGTACTCGTCCTCCGGGTCCAGGAAGTGACTGATCGCCACGTAGGAGCCGGACGGCAGAGCGTCGATGTAGGCGCGCATGATGTCCTTGCGAGTACGTGCGTGCTCACCGTTGTAGTGGTGCAGTGTGCCCATCTGCAGCAGCGCGATCGGCTTGTTCCAGTCAAGGTGGGACTCCACGACTTCGTTCTGCAGCAGCATCTCCGGCTCGAAGATGTCCTCTGAGACGACGACCGAGTTCTCGCAGTCCTCGAGCAGCGCGCGACTGTGGGTCAGCACCAGTGGATCGTTGTCCACGTAGACGACCCGCGAGTCCGAGTTGATCCGCTGCACCACGTTGTGGGTGTTCTCTGCGGTCGGCAGGCCCGAGCCGCAGTCCAGGTACTGGGTGATGCCGCTCTGGCCTGCCAAGAACCGGCAGGCGCGGATCAGGAAAGCACGGTTCTCGACCGCAAGGTCCGCAGCCTCCGGCGCGGCCTTCAGCACGCCCCGGACAACCGCGCGGTCCACCTCGTAGTTATCGGTGCCGTTGAGGAAAGCGTCGTACACCCTGGCGATACTGGGCTCTGTCGCATCAATGAATGAGGGAACGGTCTCATCAGACGTTGCGTTGGACATTGCGCCTCACAGACATCTCGACGAAGGGGATGGGCACCGCGCAACGCGGTGTTGTCGCTGCGTGGAAACCGGATCGGCCGATGAATGGACTCTAATCCGCTGCAAGCACTGAAACTTCACGGTGCTCGCCGGCAAGGAGCAGATCCCACCCATTCGTGCACCTGCAGCACTACGACGCGACGCCGCTTCGACTCCGAAACTGTACGCATGCTGCAGACGGGCCGCTGCCTTGCCGCGGATCCAGTCGGATGCGGCCATACCCCAGGACCTCTCTCAGCGTCACTGTGGTGATCAACGATCCGAGGCGCTGAGATCCAGGGCGGCATTCGCCGCCTGACCTCGTTCTGCGGTAGCCGGCGAGGGCGTCGGGAGGGCTGCCGGATGCGCCGCATGGCGGTGTTTGGTCCGTCGGCGGCTGGGCTGAGTTGGGAGATGGCTTCCTGAACGTAGCGCCAGGCGGCAACCTGCCCCCTCAGACGCCACCCCCACCGCGGTGCCTCCATCCGCTCCGGCGCCGGAGCCTGCCCAGGTGCCCCAGCCTGCCGAGCGGCCCCTGATGAGCCTGCACGCATTCACCGGCGGCTCGGCGCGGGCTTCATCGGCCCGGGCGCGGGCTCCCTGACCGACTGGCAGAGATTCCGTGGCCGGCACCAGCACATCGCCGAGCACCCGCGTCCCCGTTGCCTGCACGTCAACGCACATCAGACGCGTCTTTGCTGCGGCGGCTCGAAGCCGCCAACGCTCGCATCAGCCGTCTCACCGAGGAGAACCAGCAGCTTCGCGAACAACTCTCCCGGGCTCTGGGCGAACAACGTGCGGCGACGATTCGCACAGGCCGACCGCAAGGCGGCGCAAGCAATCCCAGGTCAGCAACGATCCGCCCATGCTGAAAGGGCGCCAGGTGCCCCAACCGCTACGTCGCGCACAGCGACCACGGCTCAGCGGCCCAGCCCGACAGCGAGCACAGAGGAACACGCGACACCTCAACATGCGAGCCCATCAGTCCCGAGGCCGAGGCCGATCACTTGCGAAGTCGAGAACGGTACTCGCCCGGGGCGGTGCCTCGGGCACGTTTGAAGGCACGGCTGAAAGCGTGCGGAGAGGCGTAGCCGACCGCGCCGGAGATCGACTCGACCGGCTCATCGGTATCGCGGAGCCGGACGGACGCCAGGTCGATGCGCCACTGCGTCACGTACGCGCCCGGCGTCTGTCCAAGGGCGGACCGGAAACGCCTGGACAGCGTCGCCCGGGAGACGCTCGTCGCAGCGGCCAGGGTCTCCGTGGTCCAGGGGTGTTCCGGTTGGGCGTGGACACATGCCAGAGCGTCGCGCACGACCGGATCACGCATCGCTCCCAGCCATGAGCCGGACCGTTCCTGCGGGTGGCGGGCCAGCCAGGCGCGTACGAACTGGACGAGCAGAAGGTCGATGATGCTGTTGATGGCGGCGGTGGTGCCGATCTGCGGCTGTGCGAGCTCCGCAGCGAGAAGTTCGACGGTCCTTCTGAGCTGCGCGTTCTCCCGGGCTGTGACGTGCATCGGCCGAGCGAGGGAGGTAAGCACCGGTGTGCGCACCTCCGGGTCCTGCTCGTAGTGCAGCACGATCACTTCCGTCTGTACCGGTGCCGAGCCCAGACGCAGGGCTCGGCCATCGCCAAAAGACCGGGCCGCCGCCTCACGGTCGCAGGAACCCATCGTCACGCTGGCGCCGCCGGCTATCCCGTGTGCGGTGCCCGGCGACACCAGGACGGCGTCTCCGGCCTGCACCTGAAGAGGTTTCTCGCCTGGGACGTGGAGCCACATGGTGCCGCGGGACACCACGTGCAGTGCCGCTCCTGGAGAGGAGTCCAGCCGCAGGCCCCAGGTTCCTCCGGCCTTCAGCAGGATCCCGAGCGCCCCACGCGCACCTGAAACACGCAAGACCTCCGCCAGCACATCCATGGGTCCATTCTCGTCCACCACGGCGAACCGCCCACCGGTGGGCGAGGCGCATGTTTCCTCGTCCAAAGCATCAGGCCACGTCAAGAACGGCCTTTCCGTGCACCTTCCGCGCGAACAGCGCCTGGACGGCGTCGTCCACGTCCTGCCAGTCGCCTCGCAGTCCGACCGGTGCCCAGAGCCTCCCGGCGGCCATGAGGCCCAGCAGGTCCGTCAGCTCCCCGCTGGTCGGCGTCATGTCACCGTAGGTGGCGATGCTGCGGGGTTCGCCGAAGCCGAACAAGGTCCCTGACGGGAACGTGGTTTCCTGCCCCGAGGAGTAACCGACCAGGTGGATGGTGCCGCCCTCGGCGAGGGAACTCCAGGCCTGGGCCACCAGTGGTCCGCCGACCGTGTCCAGGACGAGGTCGAACCGGTCCCCGGTCTCGGCCAAGTCGGTCAGGACCTTGTCGGCGCCGAGTTCACGGAGTCCGGCGGCCCGCTCCGGGGAACCGACGAGTGCCGTCACCCGGGCGCCCGCCAGCGCCGCCAGCTGGACGGCGAAGTGCCCCACGCCCCCGCTGGCGCCGGTAATCAGAACGTTGCGCGCCAGCAGGGAACGCTTGCGCAGCACCCGGAATGGGGTGACTCCGGCGATCCCCAGCGCGGCGGCGTCGGCCAGGTCCACGCCCTCGGGGACGGTGCCGAGCGAGGCGGGGCTGACTGCCACCCGCTCCGCCCACGCGTGGCGAGCCATTCCCACTGCGACGCGCGTACCTTCGGGCGGCCCCGAGCCGTCGGATGCGGCGCGCACCACGACGCCGGCCGCGTCGTGACCGTGCACAGCGCCGGCTGGCCACTGGTCCACGTAATTCAGCTCTCCGAAGTTGAGACCGATGTGCCGTATCTCCACCAACGTCTCACCGGCGGACGGTACGGGCTCATCGACATCGGCGAACCGGACGGGGCCGGCCTCACTGTGATCGACCACAAGGGCGCGCATAAGGGGTGTGTTTCCTTCTCTCGTGGGTGCGCCTGAACACTCGGCGCTGCAGCAGATCGAGTGCGCAAATGCCGCACTGCCGTCTTCTTGAAACCCTACGCAGGACCGGGACAGCGACCAGACCCGTGAGAATCAATCAGTTGACGATCTGTGTCAGTGCGACTCGCGGCCGTCGAGCCCTGCACCCGTCCGGTGGATGACGCTGTGACGGGCCCAGACACGCCCGGCAATGTAATGATCTTGAGGCGTCAGCGCTTCCGTCGGGCGGCGGGGCCGGGCTGGGCGACTTGCCGGGCGACCGCGTCGACGCCGGGGCGGGCGTTCCGCTCCAGGGAGGGGACGGAGATGTGGCAGGAGCGGGCCAGGAGCATCGAGGTGAAGGTGCCGCTCTGCGCGGGCAGCCGCGCGTTCGGCCAGCGCCTCCAGCAGCGACGGAACGTCAATGACCGCGATGGGGACGGCAGGGGAGCACAATCGCCGATCCGCCCCAGGGATCCGGGCAGTCTCCAAACCCACTTGCGGGAGATCGGCGTCCCGCCACAGCGCGGCAGAACCTCCGCGATCCGCCAACTCCTCCTCCAAGCCCCGGCCCCGTCATCGCGAAGACGTTCGGTTACCACGACAAGACAGCCACCCGCCTGGTCGCTGAAGCCGATGGAACCTGGAGCCGAGACGCCTCCGGCGACCACACACGGTGACACCAGGCACGGCCAGTTCGTGCCGAGCAGGGCGTTGGCCCGGCGGAACACTGCGGGCAGGGCCTCACAGTTCATGGGCTGGTAGGCCAGTCCCTCGCCGTGGTCGCGGCGCAGTGTCCACCACAACGGCGCCTGCGGGTCCAGCGGCGGTCCCTCTCTCTGGTAGAGCCGCAGCCAGATGAACGCCTCCGGGCTGGAGGGCAGCCACTGCTCGTCCTGGGAGCCTTGCGTTCGACGCGGACCAGCTGGTCGCCCCAGTCGACGTCGACACCACGAACTCCGCGCAGCTCGGAGGCGCGGGCAGCATTGCTGATCCCCAGGGCGAGAATCGCCCGGTCCCGGTTGGACCGCAGGGCCGCGAACAGCTCGTTCCACCGTTCGTCCGCATCTGCCGTGGTCGGCGCCTCGGGACCTTGGGGTTGTAGCGCAGCCGCCCCTCGCCGCCGGAGGGATCCAGCGGGTTGCGATGAGCATGCGGGCGCCGCCTCGCGCTCCGGACCAACGGCACCTGGTTGACCAGCAGGCCACGGCTGAACACACCTTGACCTCCCCGCTCCTACCGCAGACGCCGCTGCGACGAGCGGGCGCGGCTTCGTTGGGGCGCGGGCAACAAAAGGGGGCGACATCCTGGCCACGGAGCGCTCCCGCACCGAACGGGCTGCTGTCTTGAGCAGCAGCTCGGTCAGGGAGCTTTCGGCGGCTTCCCGGAAGCTGAGTACCGTTCCCATGAGATTCCGTAGATGCCGGCAGTGCACTTCGCGGGCAGCAGGTGAACGCTGTGCGACGCGTCCAAGGAGAGCCGCCGGACGTCCTCTCGCGCCGCTTCCGAGCTGGGCCGGTAATAGCCGTACACGGCCGAGGGAACGTGCCTGGCATGGAAGAACATGTGCAGGAGGTACTGCCGTACCGGAATGGGCAGAGTGCGCTCGTGATGGTTCGAGGGCTTCCACCGCGGGCCGACGTCGAGTGTGTACTCGACGATTGCGGTGTCACCGCGACTGAGGGCGCGTCCGAATCCGATGTCGAAGACCGCGGATCTCACTTCCTGGCGGAAGTGAAGAGCTTCCAGACGCCCGCACTGAACGGTCACCTGTACTGACGGGGTCTCGGGATCGTCCAGGTTGTGGTGGGCGGTCAGATGCCGTACGCCGTTTCGCGTGGCGCGTACGACGTGGCTGACGGTGTACCGCGCGATGCATCCGTACTCGTCGATGTGCAGCTTCTCCTGGACCGACAGGGTGACCAGGTCTTCATTGAACCGGTAGGCATCAGGACCGAGAGCCCTTTCCAGTGGAGCGCCAGGAGTAACAACACGTGACAAGGCCTCGGATATCTCCCTCCCGTTGGCCACGGCCCTGCCTCGCGGGCGGCGGTGACTCAGCAGGCTCTGCAGCGCTCCTCGCGGCATGTCGAGAATGACCTCCACTTCCGCCACTGCTCGGAGCGACTCCTGCCGCTCGGGCTGGCTCCGTCCTCGCTGCCAATGGCTCAGCGTCACCGGGCTGACCGAGACGCCACGTCGGGCGAGGTGATGGTGCAGGCGCTGCAGTGACAGTCCACGGACTTTGAGTGCCTGGTGGAACGCCGCACCGAACGTGGCCCCGCCCGCCGTGCCGTGATCCGACGTGCCGCGCCCTGCCGTCTCCTCCGTCCCGTCGGGGTCTGCTTCCGGCCTTTGACCTGGCTGGTTCATGGTTACTCCCGATCGGCGGTGCAAGAGGCATCCGGCGGTGCGAAAGGAGTCCGGTGGGACTGCCGTACTTGTCAGAACGGCAGTCCCACCGTGGTGGATCACCGGCCGGATGCTACCGGGTCGCTTCTCCACCGTCTCGGCGCGACTGCGTGGGGTGGTGATCGCGCCGAGAAGTGTGATCGTGTTGGTCAGGCTGTGTTGAGGCGCAGCCCGTAGTACTTCAGCGCGTCGTCCAGGGGCTGGAAGTAGGAGGTGCCCCGACCGTAGACGCCGTTGCACGAGTTGTCGGTACGGCCACCGGAAGTCATGCCCTGGCCCTGGTTGCCGGAGACCCAGGCACCGCCGCTGTCCCCGCCGAGGTCACAGGTGTTGCTCAGACCCAGGTGGGTCACGAGGGTGTCCGGCTGGCCCGGGTCGCTGTAGGTGACCGAGTAGTTGTAGGACTTGATGGAGCCGCAGGTCCAGTACGAGGTGGCACCGGACTTGCAGACGTCCGAGCCGACCGCGGCCCGCTGACTGCCCTTGACGGCAATGTTGCTGCCGTTGTTCCAGGTGCCGATCTGGGCGGCGATGGTGGTGTCGGAGTCGACCGAGGCAAGCCCCATGTCGACGCTGTCCCGGCCATGCTTGAAGCGGGACGAGGTGCCCTTGGCGAAGTGACTGCCGTCGTAGTAGAGATCCGGCAGGTTCTCGACGCAGTGGCCTGCCGTGACCAGCACCTGGTCGCCCGAGGAGTTGCGGGCGCCGAAGCCGACTGAGCAGTAGTGGTTGTCGTAGTCCATCCGGCTGCCGGGGTAGATCGTGCCGGCGGTCGTGACAGCCGTGCTGTCGGTGTTCTGCACAGTGACCGCCGAGCCGTAGGGCGCTGCCTTCTCAAGGAACGCCTGGCCGGCGGCCGTCGATCTGTCACGTACCTGGATGACGACCTTGTTCGAGGCTGGGTCCACGCCCCAGCCCTGCACACCGGTGGGCATTCTCTGCCCGGCCGCCTTGTCCAACTCATGCTTGATGCCGTCCAGCTCTCCGGCGGTGTGCCGGGCTATTCGCGCCTTGAGCCCGGCGCCCTCGACGTGCCGGGCCGCGCGCGCATCGGCGACGTTCACCGTGAGCTTGCCCTTGCTGTCGAAGAAGGCTCCGCGCGGGTCGACACCCGAGGACCGCACCTTCCGCAGTGTCTTCTGCTGGGCGGCCTGCGAGTCCAGCCGCCGTACCGCGGCCGCATCGCTGATACCGAGAGAATCGGCGAGGGCCTGCACCATCTGCTGCTGGTAATGCCCGCCGGGGGTGGAAGGATCCACCGTAGGGGCACCGTGCGCCGGGATGACGCCTCCAGCCAGCACGAGAGCCGCCGTTGCGGCGCCCGAGGCCATGATCGCGCGTAGACGAAGCACCTTGTCTCCATTCCGGACAGCCGCAAAGAGCGGCATGTGGGGGAATCGCGGATTGCGGCTGGGAAACCTCGCCGCATCCGAAAGGGATACTCCCCAGCGGACACGTCCACGACAAGGTCAATGAACACAGCAATGATTAACAGAACCGCGATTAACTGTTTCGGTCGTTAGGTCCACAGCAGACAGCTCACACCGACCGAACACTTCTAAATGGCGCTTAAGGATTAACCTGCCCAACTAATTGTTGCCGGGGTGGTGGCTGCCGCGACGGACCGGTCGACCTGGGCAGGGACGAGCGGTTGCAGCACGCCGTACTGGTATTGCCCGACCTTGATCCGGCTGGTGCAGCCCGTTCCGTTTGGCCCAGGCAAAGAGCCAACTCAGAGCGACGAGTTGATCGTGGCGCTGGTGGCCGTGCAGCGTCTTGATGTAGGCGAGCACATCGGCGCGGGCCACTTCTCGCAGGTGGTCGTAGCTGTGTCCGACCACTCCAGCAGTGCCGGTCGGACCCGGTTGAGGTAGAGCCAGACCTTGCCCTGCTGGCGGGGAAGACTGCCGGGGGGCCGCCGTCGCGCGGAACCCGGGTCCAGCGCTCGGCCTCCGCGCCGATGCCGGGCGCGAGACCTTTTCCAGACGCTCGGCAAGCCAGCCCTCGAAGGAGGGCTCACTGCCGTCCAGGAAGATCCCCATCTCCTCAAGGACCGTGACGGTACGCCCGACCGGCAGGTCGCGGGCCCGGAGCGAGGTGAAGATCTGTGCCGGATGACATCGCCCTCGACGTACCCGGTGAGGACGAGAGCCAGGCCGCGGTTGACGACGAAGCGGATGTGGCGGGTTCGCCAGCGCTCGCAGCCGGACTGCGTGCCGACGTGGAGGGCGAGGATGACCACGGGGAGGGTGAGGCGTTGGGCCGTCCATGAGTGACATGGACGATCGACTTCTGGCTCTGGTGGACGGTGTGGTCGATGCCGAAGAGACGCGTCTGCCGCTCCTGACACTGCGGGAGGCCCAGGCCGCTGTGGAGTTGCTGCGGCGGTTGGCCGCGCACGAGGGAGACGGGGCCTACGCGGCCCGGCACCTGGCCGGGAACCTGGCACGCCGACTGCCGGCAGAGAACTGATCGGACACCGGCCGTCGCTTGGACATCGCCGTGGCTGATAACGAGGCGCCCAAGGATACGGCCGCGGACGGGTTGTACACCGGTAGTCCATCCCCCCTGGCACCCGGCCAAGCCGGCTGGCGGCTACTCTCGTCCCTCTATCGATCTGCTTGCAGGGGGCCGGCTGTGCGTAATGCCGTCGTGACGACCGAGGGTGACCAGATCCGCTGGGTCGAGCTGCCGGGACAGGAACCTTCCCGCGTCTATGTACACGGTCTCGGCGCGTCGTCGCCTGCCTACTTCGCTGAGATAGCGGTCCACCCGCTGCTGGCCGGCCACCGTTCACTGCTGATCGACCTGCTCGGTCACGGCATCAGCGACCGCCCAACGGACTTCGACTACACCCTGGAAGCCCACGCCGATGCACTCGCCGAGGCACTGACCTCTGCAGGGGTCACCGGTGCAGAGCTGATCGCGCACAGCATGGGCGGCTCGGTCGCCATCGTCCTGGCCGCCCGGCACCCGCACCTGGTCTCCCGCCTGGTGCTGGTCGACGCCAACCTCGACCCGATCCCGCGCACGCCAGGCTCCGATGGCAGCAGCGGCATCGCCGCCTACTCCGAGCAGGAGTTCCTGGCCGGCGGGTGGGAAGAGGTCCGTGACCGGGTCGGCCCCCACTGGTGGTCCACCATGCGCCTGGCCGGCCGTGAGGCCCTGCATCGCAGCGCGGTCAATCTCACCCGCGGCACCGCCCCCACCATGCGCGAACTCCTGCTGGACCTGAAGATCCCCCGCACCTACCTGCTGCCCGAGAACGACGCCCCACTCCCCGGCGCAGACACGCTCGTCGAGGCAGGAGCAGACGTGATCTCGATCTCGAACTGCGGACACAACATCATGCTGGACAACCCGGACGACTTCGCCCACGCCACCGCGACTGCCCTGGCCAGATAGCGGACGGCATGGGCCGAAGCGCGCGCGTGGCCGCAAAGATTCTGCGCGCGCCGTGAGCAAGACCTGTGCGGCCTCGTCCCTCCTGCCCTCACCGGTATCTCCCGCGCATCGCGGCGGTTTGATCGCGGAGTTGGCCGAGGCGTGGGCGCGCCCCTCTTTCACAGTGCTGCGGGCGCCCTTCGCATCCCCACGGCTGCGGGCAGGCGGTCTCGCGCCGATCGGATCGCGTCACGGATCGTCAGCTAAAAATGATCTCTCGATGCGGCGAAGCTTGGCAGCACGGACCGATCCGCCCAGCGTGGTGAGGCAGCGGGTGCCCACGGCCCCTGGTTGCGCGCCCGGGGCTCGGCGCAGGGACTCGAGACAAGGGAGCCTCACGCCTACTCGCCGTCCTCGTGCACCTCGAAGCTGACTTCGCGTGTCTCGTCCACAGCCACGCCGGGCCGTGGAAGCCGTCCTGGCGCTGCCCGAGGACGCCTACCCTCGTTGCCTCACGCTGACGTGCGGGCCCCCCCCCGGGGCGGTGCGAGCACGTCGTCTGCTGCCCGGATTCGTCAGCTTCTTCTTGCAGAGCGGCCATGCGGGCCTTGTATTCGACCTGGGGGATCTGCCCGAGAACCGCGAGGCGTTCCAGTTCCGAGGCCTCCGTCTGATGGGAGATTTTTCGACTCTGCTTGGCTTGTTCTCTCCCGTACTCAACGGCTTTAGTGCGCTTCCTGGAAGGATTGCGCTGCACCTGCTCGGCGATCGCCCGTCCGGTTTCCTCGAAGTAACTGTCGTGCCTGCCCGACCACATTCGGCACCTCGTTCTCGATTGGAAGTCATCGGAAAGTCGGATCCCAGGATATCCTGGGATCCGACTTTCCGGGGTTGATCAATCGTCAGGTCTTGAAGTTCTCGTAGTTGATGTGCACTTGATCGCCGACGTGCCGGCGCTGTCACACCCCTCTGGGTGTGCTTGCCGCACCCAGCCCGGTGTGAGGAAGTTGGCCCACATGTCGTGCTGCACGTGCAGGGTCCCGGCCAACGTCACGGCCGGGACCTGGGGGTGGCTCAGTCGGCCTGACTGTCGGCCTGCTTGGGCAGGCAGAACATCAGGGCCCACATCAGGGCGAGGAGCCCCCCGACCCACCACAGCACGGTAACGAACGCGTCGCGGTTGACCGCGCCGTCGGGAGAGCCGCCGGTGATGGCGAAGAACACCACGGCGGTGAGCGCGGTGCCCAGCGCGATGCCCAGGTGAATGGCGGTGTTGAACAAGCCCGCGGCCGATCCTGCGTCCTCGTGCGGGACCCTGGCCAGCGACAAATCGGTGAGCGGGCCGGAGACCATGCCCAGGCCGAAGCCGATCAACACCACCGGAGCGGTCATCGCCAGCAGGGTCAGGTCGGCCTGGTGGCTACCGATCTGGAGCCCGTAGGCGACCATCGCAGCGGTCGCGATGAGGGATCCGGCCTGCGGCAGACGGCGGGCGAAGAGTCCGGCGGACTTCGCCGCGACCGTCGCGCCGCCCAGCTCTCCCACGGAGAGCAGCACGAAGGCCACGGCCGCCTCAAGCGGGCTCATCCCCAGTCCGCGTTGCAGGTACAGCGTCCAGGTCATGAAGAACAGGCCACACAGCAGGCCGTGCAGCAGATCCGCGGCCATGCCCCCGGAGAACTGCCTGACCCGGAAGAGGGACAGGGCCACCAGCGGGGCCTTGCCCTGCCTGCGCCGCTGGTGGCACAGGAAGACACCAAGGACCAGGAAGCCGGTGGCGATCATGACGAAGCACCACAGCGGCCATCCGTGGGCGTGGCCCTCGGTGAGCGGGAAGAGGATCAGGACGATGGCCAGGCCGGACAGCAGCATGCCGACCAGGTCGAGCCGGTCGGCCTTGCGGACAGTCGACTCGGGGATGAATTTACGTCCGAGGAGGAGTACGGCCAGCCCGACGGGCACATTGACCAGGAAGATCGGCCGCCAAGATTGCCCGAACAGGTCGGCCTGGGTGAGCACGCCGCCCAGGACCGGGCCCAGGACGTTGGCGATGGCCAGGACGGCCCCGTACAGGCCAAACGCCTTGCTGCGGTTCTGGCCTTCGAAGGTGACGTGCATGGTCGCCAGGACCTGCGGGATCATCACGGCCACGCCGACGCCTTGGAGCAGGCGGGCGCCGATCAGCACGCCCGGGCTGGTGGCCAGTCCGCACAGCAGCGAGGCGGCGGTGAACACGACGGTGCCGATGAGCAGGATCCTGCGGCGGCCGTAGATGTCACCGAGCCGTCCACCGGTGATCAGACCGACGGCGACAGGGAGGGAATAGGCGGTGGTCAGCCACTGCACCGCGACCGGTCCGGCGCCGGTCGACTCCTGGATGGCGGGCAGGGCGGTCAGGACTACCGACTGGTCGAGCATGTTCATCAGCTCGGCGGTCAGCAGCACCAGGAGGGCGATCCAGGCCCCCATGGCCATCTTCGACGGTCCAGATGATGGGTGGGTCGGGGGCTGGGTGGTGGTGTGCTCTGGCTCGTTGCCGAGCGCGGAGGAAGACAAAACGGGAGCTCCTGATCCAACGGAACCGGGGAGCCCTGCCGACAGCCGCACCAGGGCCGGACAACGCGAAACCCGGGGCAGACGGCAGAGCTGCACCCGGGAAGAAAAATGCGGGGATGGGTGACGCAACTCAGGCCAGCGCGACGTCCGCCCCCGGACACGTGCGACACAACAGCACGCGGGGAACACGGACGACTACATGGCCTGGTTAATAAGACGTCACCCCAAGATCGACACAGAAGGAACAGGAAGTCCGGTCACTGCCACCGAAACCTTGGCGCAGGAATTCGAACACACTACAACACCCCCACGCCACGCCGCACAGCAGAACGGACCCGCCCCTGCTCGGCCGCAACGCTCAGCCTCCACTGTCAGATCCTTTGTCCAGCATGGCAAGCTGCGCGAAGCGGGGAGTCGTCGCAGCTCAGAGCCTTGAGGTACTGACCGAGTGTCAGTGGTCCGTGGCGGACTCGAAACCATGATGCCCCGGTCGAGATGCACACCGCTCCCGAACGAACAGGGGGAGCACATCGAGCCCCGCCTCCCGCCGACCGAGAGCCGTACGGGACGAGCGGTCGGGGGCCTCGACGTGACCGCGGGCGGGCGTTGAGATGGCCGATTTCAAAGATGAACCATCTCCGAGGCTCATCGGGCGTCTCGCAGGTGCCTCGGCCTCGTTCGACCGGACGGCGTTCGAGCAGAACGCGGGCACCGGTATCGGTGACCTGGAACTGCAGGCCCGTATCGACGGGATCGCCCGTGCCCTCGCGGCGACGATGCCGACGTCCCCCGAGGAAGCCGGCCGGGTGATCCGTGGTGACCCCCGCTGTCGAGGCAGCGGGCGGTGCTGGACGAGCTGCTGATGGTGCCGGCCGGGCTCGGAGCTGGACCGGCTGCGGCGCGGGCCGGTGCGGGGGTCGGGCCCGCAGATGAAGACCGCGCTGGAGCGGGCCCAGGAGATCGCCAGGCTGGGCATGGGCGAGGTCGACGTTTCCGGGGTGCCGCCGCGCCGGCTGGCGAAGATGTCCAGGTACGGCGTGGACGGGAAGGCGTCGCTGCTGCGCCGGCACACGGACGCGCGGCGCCTGGCGACGCTGATGGCCACCGCGGTGCACCTGACCACCCGGGGGCGAGCGGCTGGAGTTGTACCGGTCGGTGTCCGGGCCCTGCCCGGGAATCGCTGGCATGGCGTCAGGCAATATCTGACCAGCATTCGCCGTACGGCATTCCCTGACATCACACCGTCGCTGGATCCCATTCCCACAAACGGGAACAGTGGCGCGAGATCAGTCCTGCCGCGTAACACCCCCGCCTGTCCCGACCGGGTGCGACATGCCACTTTTGGCGTAATGAGCTCTTTAGCAAGTTGGCTGCGCCACTCTGTGCGGGTTTATCGCGGTCGGTCAGGAGCCCTGTCTACAGATCGCGAAAGTGGGTCATCAAGCGGATCTGCAGGTGAGCCAGGTCTGTCCCAAGCCCCCGAGGCCGAGGCCAGCCGCCTGGTGAGCGGCTCCATGGAGAGAGCCGGTCAGCGGGCGAAACCGGCTCTGCTGTGGTGAAAGGGAGCGGCTGTGGCGGACGGTGGTCGACGGCCTGACAAGGCCATGGTGGATCGGTCGGAAGGGTTCGGTGAGCGGCTGCTGGGGGTGCTGCTGGATCGGGCGCACGAGATGCCGCCGCAGCTGATTGCCCCGCTGATCGCGGAAGAGGTGGCCAGAGTCGGTGGCCACGACGTCTCGATCCTCCTGCAGGACTACGGCCAACGGGTGCTGGTGCCGCTGCCGGGTAGGCGGTTGACCGTCGGCGAGCCCGAGCCGATCGGTGACTCCCACGCCGGCACGGCTTTCCTGCACGCGACCCCTGTGGAGGTGCCGCAGGCCGACGGCGTCCGGATGTACCTGCCGTTGCTGGACGGCAGCGACCAGGTGGGGGTGATGGTGCTCACCCTGGACACCGCCGATGACGACGACCGGCGGCTGCTCCGCAGACTCGCCGGTCTGGTCGCCGACATGCTGGTCACCAAACACAGCTACACCGACCGGTTCTTCCTGGCCCGGCGCCGCGAACCGATGAGCCTGGCCGCGGAGATCCAGTGGTCCCTGCTGCCGCCAGTGGCCATGTCCACCCCGCAGGTCGCGGTGGCCGGAATCCTCGAACCCGCCTACAGCGTCGCCGGAGACAGCTTCGACTACGCCCTCAACGACGACATCCTGCACGTGGCCACGATCGACGCGATGGGCCACGGCCTAACCGCCGCCACCATGGCAACCGTCGCCATCGGCGCCTACCGCCACGCCAGACGCGCCGACATCGGCCTGTCCGAGATCTACGCGTTCATGGACCGGGCCATCGCCGAGCAGTTCGGGCCCGACCACTTCGTCACCGCGCAGATGATGCGCCTGAACGTCGCAACCGGCCACCTGCAACGGGTCAACGCGGGCCACCCGGCCCCGCTGCTGATCCGCAACTACCAGGTCGTCCGGCAACTGGAGAGTGCGACCACCCTGCCAGTCGGCTTCGGCGGCGTTGAGCCCCAGATCAGCGAGCTGACCCTCCAACGCGGCGACCGGGTGCTGTGCTTCACCGACGGCGTGATCGAGGAGCACGAAGCCGGCGGGGAGCAGTTCGGCGTGGAACAACTCATCGACTGGGTCAACCGCATCGAGCACGCCGAGGAGGGAGTGCGGGCGGTGGTGCGCTCGCTCTCCCACGCCCTGATGGAGGAACGGGGCGGCACGACCAGCGACGACGCGACCCTCTTCCTGATCGAGTGGCGCGGGGGCGTCTCCGACCACCTCGCCACCTTGGACTGAGCCGAGCGCGTCGTTCAGCAAGAGTGCGACGGCCACGATGTCCAACAAAGGATCGTCCAGAGCACGAACGAGGGCCTGGGCGCCGCCGGCGGCGCCCGGCTCGGCCGCCCGCCGGCCACGACCGACGAACAAGTGCGTCACGCCCCCGACCTGCTCGCCCGCCCACGGGTAGCCCGCGGTCTGGCCATGTTCACGAGAACGGGTTCTGGCTCAGGTTGTGCGATCCGTGCACTCTGAGTGACGGCGAAACTCATTGAGTTGGCTCGGGAAGTTGCCTCAAACGAGCAGTGGCAGGATTGACTGGGCCGGCAGTTGGGGGCTGTGAATGAGATCTTGCTCCGGCTGGAGAAGTTGTTATTCCCGTCGATCGCGGACATCGCAGTGCTGTCGGTGGCCGTGAGCATCGCGGATAGTGCATGTTGATGCGCGGTGTACGGCTGCGGGCGCCTGGTGTCCAGGGTGCGGAATTTGGTCCGACCAGATTCATGGTTCCTACCTGCGGTGTCCCGCTGACTCTCCGAGCGCGGAGCGACGTACTCCAGCTGCCGGTCCGCCGGTTCACCTGCCGGAACGCCGAGTGCCCGCGCCGCACGTTCATCGAGCAGATACCCGGCCTGACCCAAAGGCACGGCCAGCGGACCGAGCGGCAGCGCTCGACCCTGGCCGCGATCGGTCTCACCCTCGCCGGTCGGGCCGGCGCCCGCCTGGCCGACTTCGCCGGCGTGCCGGTCGGCCCACCTGGGACATCCCCTACATCGGCACTCTGGGAGACGGTCGGTACTACGTCGAGGGACCAAGCCGGACCAGCCCGCGGATCGCCCTGACGAGCGGGCGACCACCGAAGCCCTTGTCAGCGTTCAACCAGATGCCGGTGCCTGCACGACGCCCGCTCCTCCTGTGTGTCGTACTCGTGTCAGCCGCGGTTTTCTCTTCTCGCGCCGCCTACTGCCTGATGGGCGACATACCTGGGTGTTGGGGCGGGGCCTTCCAAGCCCGGCGAAAGCACGGTGGGTCCGATCACGGAGAACGGCAGGATTCCCTGCCAGCCCAGCAACCGCGTCCCGGCGGTGCCGAAGCCAGTCCGCACGTGCAGACCGGGGATCTCGGTCTCACACCACTGCCGCCCGTCGTACGTCATGCCTCATCATCGCTGCCGCCCGGGATGATGACTGCGTGACACTCCGTTCTCGGCTCCCGTGATCGGGCCCCAGGACGTCCCGGCCGCAGTGCGGGGGCGCGTCGTCCCCTACCCTTCCGAGCCGACGACCACTCAGACGTAGTGGTACGTGCTCGTGGTCGAGGAGAGCACAGCCGGCGTGCCGTCGGCACCGCCTCCGGCGTCTCTATGCCGCGCGGCCGGAGCCGGACGCCAGGTGTACCGGTGAGCCGGGGTTTCTCCACCAGCCCGATGTTGATGTCGATATCGGGCGGCGCCGGACGTCACATCCTGTGCTCGCCTCGTCTACGCCGCAGCCCCCAAGCTGCCCAGTGGCTGGACAGGCCAACGTAGGCACTCTCATTCAGGTGGGTGGGGCCTTTGAACTACAGGTCGGCGCACAGGTGGAGGGGTTCTCGCTCTCTGTGTATCCGGGTCACGGTTACGACGATCGTGACGCTTGCTGTCCTACCGCGGGAGGCCAAGTGTGAGCTAACGGCTGCTTGGACGCCTTCGCGGACGTCGCGTGCGGTGTCGAGGGGGCGACGGTGTTCGTTGAGTACGCAGCGGACTTCGAGGTGCCAGGCGTCGGGTTCGGGCGTGTGGCTGATGTGGATGCCGGCTTCGGGGGAAGGTGCGATCGAGCCGAAGGTCCGCCGGATGTAGCTTGCGGCGCCGGCGAGGGAGTCTCGCAGGCTTGGTTGTAGTTCCTCGACGCCCGGAACCGTCAGTGCGGCACGGGCAGCTGTCTGCTCGATGCCGGCCGTGTCCACGATCGTCATGGTCCGGCTCCGTTCCGTGGGGTGGGCCCGCCGGACGTCACATGCTCAAGTTCGGACACGATTCTCAGATCGACGCTGTGGACGGCGAGGCCGATGTCGTGGGTCGAGGCGTCAGCGACGGCCCGGCGCACCTGTGCGGCTCGGCTGGGCAGGGGCTGGTCGAGGCTGACGGCGAGGGTCATGGTGATGTTCACCTGGGTGCCGGACTCGTCAGGGGCGAGGCGGCAGCTGGCGGCGCGCACGCCGGGGACTCGGTCGGCGGCGCGGCGCAGGATTTTGGCCACGGTGGTTTCTGCGATCCGTAGTTCTTGTGCGGGATCGTCAAGGGGCAGGATCTGGCCGAGTCGCGCCTCCGCGCGTACCGCGCGCACGATCCGGTCGGCGACGGTGCGAGCACTGGGTCGCTCGGCGCGCAGGGTGCGGGTGGTGGCGTCCAGTTCTGCCAGTCCCTCGATCGCCTGCTTGCAGTACGTGCATCGTGGTGTGTGAGTGTCGGGCTGATCCCTGGCGGTGCGTGCCTGCTTCCAGACGTGGCTGACCAGTCGTCCGCAGGGCAGCCGTTCGTCGCCGACAAGCCCTGCCGCATCAGTGTCCCGATGTGGTGCGGGCACCTCTGTGGGCGGGGAGGTGGCACGGGGATCTTCTAGCGCCATGAGGCCATCTCCTTCATGAGCGTGCGGCGTGCGCGAAAGAGCCGGCCGCGCACTGTCTGTTCGCTCTCCCCCACCACCTGCGCGATCTCTTCGTAGGACAGCCCGTGCAGCTCCCGCAGGATCCAGCAGACGCGTTGCCCGGGCCGTAGGTTGCCGAGCGCGTGGGCCAGCGCGGTGGTGGCTGCCGTGCTTTCTGCGGCGCGGGCGGGTTCGCCGCCTGCGTCGTGGGCCGCTGGTTCGGCAACGGTGTCGAGGGAGACGGAAGGGGCGTGCGCGCGGCGGACATTGAGGCATCGGTTGGTGACGATGCGGTACATCCAGGTGCGGAACGTGGCGTCTCCCCGGAATTCGGGAAGCCGTCGCCACGCGCTGATGAAGCCGTCCTGCACAGCTTCCTCGGCGTCCGAGAGGTTGCCGAGCATGTGATAGGCCAGGGCCAGCAGCCTTCCGCTGTGACGGTGGACGAGTACAGCGAAGGCGTCGTCGTCGCCCTCGGCTGCGCGGGCAACCAGGATGCGGTCGCCCACGGCCGCGAGGTCGATCCCCGGCTCGCCGGGAAGCTCCGCCCCGGTCGACGCGGGCGGCTCCGCGCCCCCGAGGGGAGGAGATTCCCTCGTACTCCGCATCTGCTGGTCGCTTCCTACGTGATGCGTCTCGGGGAGCGCTAGGCAGTCCGCCGCCCGGTGCTCCCTGATGGCCCGGCCCGGTCAGACACCACTGACCAGCCTACGTGTCGCAGGCCACACACAAGTGTGACGTTTCCTCCCGGTATGTGTCCAATCTTTCGAGGGCGCTAATCCGGCGCCCGTGCCACTCGCCCCGGAGAACGCCATGACGAACATGACATTCCGCCCGACCTCAGAAGACCGCAGGTCCACCGACCAGACCACGGCGCAGCAAGATCCGAAGCGAGGCACCCCTTCGCCCGAGAGCCGTGGGCGGACCACGATCGCGGAACCCGTCGCAGAGAAGATCGCCGGGATGGCGGCCCGCGAGGTACCGGGCATCCACAACCTCGGCTCCGGCATGGCCCGGGCTATCGGAGGCGTCCGAGAGCGCATGCCCGGCGGACAGCCCAGTGCCGCCCGCGGTGTCAGCGTCGAGGTGGGCGAGCGCCAAGCGGCTGTGGACCTGGACGTGGTCGTCGACTACGGATACCCCATCAGCGAGGTCGGCGCTGAGGTCCGCACCAACGTCATCGCGGCGATGGAGCGCATGACCGGACTGGAGGTCATCGAGGTGAACATCGCCGTCAATGACATCGACATACCAGGGGACGAAGACGACAACGAGCAGCGGGTGGAGTGACCTCTCCCAACCTCTAGCCGGACGTCCCAGCAGGACGCCAGGACAGGGACAGCCACGAAGACAGGTGAATGAACAATGAATGCAACCGTGGTGGGGCTGCTGACCGGACTGACGCTGGGCTTCGCCGGCTATTTCGGCGGCTTCGGGGCTTTCCTCGTGGTCGCGGCGATGGGCCTGGTGGGTCTGATCATCGGCCACCTCGCGCGTGGTGACGTGCACGTCAGCGACTACGTACGCACCCGTGAAGACTACGCACACTCCCGTGAAGGCTATGGGCGCTCCCATGAAGGCTTCGGGCGCCGCGAGACGTTCGACCACCCCCGCAGCGCTTACGAAGCCGGCCCCCGCACCAGGCACGCCGGGCGGGTCCGGTGACAACTCAACTCCCGTCATCTCGCCGGCAAAGCGGTCCGGAAGGTGAGGGCACACCTTCGCCCTCGCTTCCCCCGCCCGCCCGGCGCGGCGCGACGGTGATCCCGGAGACCGTGGTGGCCCGCATCGCGGTTCGGGCGGCACACGAAGCCCTCATTCGGCAAGCCGGCCAGTCCCCCGCACGTCTTGGCCTGGGCCCTGCCCCCTCCACGGCCGCTGTGCACGACGGCTCGGCCCGCCTGACGGTCTACTTGGATCTGCCCTACCCCGTCGACATCGCCCGCACCTGCGGCGAGATGCGGCGCTACATCTCCGACCGGGTGTCCCATCTGACCGGCCTGCGCATCGACGACCTCACGGTCTCCGTTCAGCGGCTCGTCACCGGCGAGAGCCTGCAACGAGGCCGGGCCAATTGACCTGACGGCCCGCGCACACGACAGGAGAATCATGACTTCTCCCACTCCGCACACCTCGCCCGGCCACGACGACGCTGTCCCGCGATCGCAGTCGGCCACCACACATGACCGGCCTGCTGAACCGCCGCAGCAACGCGACCCGGCCCACGACCGCCCGCCCCGCCCTTGGTCAGCACGTCGGATCCCAGCTGCCCTGGCCGGCTCACTGATACTGCTCGCAGCCGCGGCACTGCTATTTGAAGCGATCTGGATACGCACCGGGCACCCGGCCACCGCATGGTGGACAACACTGACAGGCGAACTCGGCACCCGCCCGGTGGATAACATCTGGATCCTCACCGGTGCCACCGTCGCCGCGGCCCTCGGCCTGTGGCTCATCATCCTGGCCCTCACCCCGGGTCTGTGGACCCAACTTCCCTTGCGCGTGCCCACCGACGTCCACGGGCCGATGCGTGTTGCACTCGACCGCAAAGGCGCGGCGCTGCTTCTGCGCGACGCGGCAATACGTGTCCCGGGGGTCAGCACGGCGCGCGTCCGCGTGCGCCGCCGCCGCGTCACCGTCGTTGCCGGCGTGGCCTTTCGTGACATCGCCGACGTGAAGGAAGACCTCACTGACGCCCTCCGCCGTGAAGAACGCGACCAGCTCGGACTGGCACGCCCCCCTCGGCTGAAGGTCCGCGTACGCCGGAGTACGAAGTAACGAGGTCGACCGGGTACGCCGAGACTTTCTGGAGAAAATGATCATGGACCACACCAAGACCAACCGAATTGTGCTTGCCCTGCTCGGACTCGTGCTGCTGGGCGGCGGCCTCCTGGTACTCGCCGGCGGCGCCGATATCTATCACCGCTGGAACCTCACGTCGCCGGCCGGTTGGCCGCTCAACGCTTCGGGCAAGGTCCTGATCCCGCCCGCCGATCAGACCCGGTGGACGGACATGAGCTGGTGGTGGCCGGCCTCCATCGCGGCACTGGCCCTGCTCCTGCTGCTCGCCCTGGCGTGGCTGCTGGCCCAGCGTCGGCGCCACCCCCGCCAACTGACGGTCACAGACTCATCCGAGGAAGCCGTGACCGTCAGCAATCTGGCACTGAGCGACGCTCTCACCACCGACCTCAACCTGCTGCCGGGCATCCGGAGCGCTCACGCGCTCTTCTACGGCCCGCGCACGCACCCACATGCCCGCATCAGCCTCACCCTCCGCACCGGCACCACTCCGGAACAGGTCTTGGCCGGGCTGCACGACGCCGTGGAACAGGCGCGCCGATCCGCCGGCTGGGACAACCTCCCCACACGTGTCGACCTGAGCGTCGCCCGCCACAGCCCGCACCGCGTCGAATGACATTGATGCACTCGAAGGCCCTGGGTTGTCTACCTGCCCGCAACAAACAGGCACCTCCCCAGTCGACGGCCTCAAGGCCACCCAACTTCGAGGGGAGCACCGGGGCCCCGCCGCTGTCGTCTCCACCTATCGAAAGGCGTTGCGTCGACTGTCGGGCGAGGCAACCACCGGTCTCGTCCGCGGTGCGTCGACAGCGCTGGGGACGGCGATCGTCGGCTGGCTCGTGCTCTGGTTCCAGCAGCACTGATCCGATAGGTGCCGGGAGCTGGCTGGGCCACCAGCTCCCGGCGACGCTCACCGAAGGGTCCGGACACTCCATCCGGCCCCTTCGCCATGTCCAGGAAGGGAAGGCGGACGTAGGTTCGTCGCCGGGTCGCGCGCGACTGTCAGAGGCCGGCGAGCCGGTCGAGACGCTCGTAGAGGGCGCGTACCTGTCGGGCACGCATCTCTACGCACCGGACGGTCGTCTGCCGTGGCTCGTCAAGGCGGCGCTCGGCCTCCTCCAGCATGACCTCCGCAGGGACCCGCGGCTCGGCCTCGGGCGGCAGGGCGGTGCAGCGGCGACGGACTTCGGCGGCCACCGCCCGGGCGTGTGTCCCGTGCCGCCGCCCTTCGTTTGCCCGTCGAGCTCGCCCCTGGCCCGCGCGGTCGAGGAGGTCCCCGACGTGCCGGGGTGGGCGCTGGAGCCGAAATGGGATGGCTGGCGACGTCAGCTTCACACCGGCTCGGGCGGGCCTCTGCATGGCTACGGCCCGGGCCAAAGCCCATCACGTGAAGCGGGCAGGGCGGTGTCGGGTGTGCTCATGCGGCGGTCCGGGCGGTCCGGGCGGTCAGCGACCCGGTGGCCCGGCCGCGGTCACTGACCGCTCTCGGGCTCGGGTCAGCGGGCCGGTCGCCACATCGTGGTGACGACGTGCCCGGTGGCGGTAGTGATCTCGTCGCGGGGAATGAAGCCCGCCCTCTGGTAACGGGCGATGTTCGCGGGGTTGGACGATTCCAGGTAGGCGGGGGCACCGAGTGCGTCGATGCGAATGAGGCTCTCGGCCAGCAGGCCCATGCCCAGCCCCTTGCCGCGGTGGTTGCCGTGGACGCCGAGGAGGGTGAGGTAGAAGCACGGCTCGGTGGGGTGGGCGGCTTCCAGTTGAGCGTAGATCGCCAGGATTGCCTTGGCCGCCTCCGTCCCGGCGGCCTGCGTCAGCAGTTCCTCCAGGCCGGCTTCCTCGTGCGGGGTGAGCTCGGTGCCGTTCGGTGGGATCCACACCGCCGCGGCTTCCACGCCCGGCGTCACCAGTGTCCAGGGATAGCGCTGTGCGGAGGTGACGTACAGGCGCCACATGGCGGCCGCCTGCATGGCGCGCCGTGGTTCGTCGGGAAAGGCCGGTCCCCACAGCGGATCCTGGAAGAAGGCGGTCGTCATCGCATCAACGATCGCGTCGATGTCCTTGGGGGTGGCGACCCTGGCGGGGACGGGGAGGTGGACGCTGGGCATCGCCGTACCGTAACCGCACAGACCCGCCCGGCGCTCGACGGATTTCGTCGCCCGGGCGGGGCTACTGCCTCTTCATCTCGATCTCGACGAAGGCCAGCAGCGCGGTGCCGGCGTTGACGACCTCGTGTTCGCCGCCGGCCGGACGGGCGTAGGACTCACCCGCTCGCAGCTGCGAGGAAGTGACCGTGCCATCAGGAGTGATCACGTCGGTTCGACCGTCGGTGACGGGGACGACGACGTAGTCGTGCTCGTGCACGTGGGGGCCGGTGCTCTGTCCGGGCTCGAAGTCCCAGCGGGTGACCCGCACCCCCTCGTCCTCGTGCTGCACGCGCGCGTGGGCCAGGCTTGTCATGGCCGGTCTCCTTGCTGTCGTTGGCGGAACATCCCTGGTGGCAGGCTATCTGTCGAGGTCTCGCCGCACCGGTGCGGGGAGGCCGCCGACTGCGGTCGCGGCACGTCGGGCGAGCAGATCGGTGACCAGGACCAGCGGGGGCCAGGTGAGGGGGCCGTAGCGGGCGACGGCGTGGGCCCGCAGCACCACTTGGGGACTGGGGAGCGGCATCAGGCGGACCTGAGGGAAGGTTGGGGTGCCGGTCGGCAGCAGTCCCACCCCGAGTCCCGCGGTGATCATGCCCTGGACCAGGTCGAGACTGTCGGCCTGGTGCGTGATGCGGGGTGTGAGCCCGGCCATCGAGGCCAGGATGCGGATGACCGTCTCATCGGCCGTGTTGCGGGAGTTGACGATCCAGTCGTGCGCACCGAAGCGGGCAAAGACTTCCAGCGTGTCCGCCGTCTCGGGCACATCGACGTGGGTGGGAATGCCCAGGCCCCGTAGGGCTGTCCAGAGCGCGGTGATGTGGTGATGCCGGTCTGCCGTCCCAACCGGCGCACTGCTGGTCACGACCGGGCAACAAAGATCCATCAAACATGCTGGCTGAGTGCAGACTTTGCATACTGCGTCTGCTTCTACCCGGGGGGATCATGCGCCACATCATCAGAGCATCCGCACTCGCAGCAACCTGCTTTCTGAGTCTTACTGCCTGTTCCGGCAGTGATGACAAGAGCGCTCCGCATCCAAGTTCGCGCGCTGTGCTCGATTTCGGGCAGGGCGCCGACACGGCCGGTGTCGGCGGGAGGGGCACTGCGCAGATCACCCCAGATGCTGTCGTCTACGTCGACAGGGCCGGCGCTGAAACCCCGGAGCAAGGTCTCTTCGCTGTCGTCAGGTTTGAAGCCGGGAATCGGTCCAAGGCCACGGTGACGACGACAGTCGGCAAGGCTGGCTTCCGTTGGAGGACACCTGGTGGGAAGACCGTCAAGGCAGGAAACAGCAAGGGCGCGGGAAGGCTCGCTCCCGTTGGTTTCAGTGAGGATGCTCCAGATGTCCCGCCCAAGACCTACCAGGTCGACTCTGTTGCGTTCGATATCACCATCGCCGAGAAGGGTGGCACACTCATCTACGTCGACGGCGACGGCGTTGCATTCCGCTGGAAGATTCCTTCCAGGGATTCAGGGTCAACTGCTGCAGCGCTGGAGTCCGCCTTGAAGTAGGGCTTCATCACCGATGAGTTTTCTCGGAAAGCGAGGGATTCGGCAGGGGCCCGAGAGGACGACACTGGGCTTGCGTTCGAGCTGGACGAGGTCGTCCTCCGCGCCGACGAGGACCGCTTAGGTCGTCGACTACGCCGAGCCGGCCCTCGGGTTCAGTCTCGGCGATGCGGGCGATGTGGTCGTCGTGGATATCGATGAGCCGTGCCATGAATGGCTCACCGGCATCACCCATGTCACGTTCAGCATCCCAGGCAGCCTGTGGGCTCACTCCTCGACGGGCCCACGGCCGGTCACGTGCCGCGGCTCCACGCGTCGACCGTGGCGGCGGCCCAGGCCCTGACGCGTTCCGTGAACTCTTCGGCAGGGAACGTCCCGTCAACAGCGAGATCTTCGATCGTCACAGAGAAACGGGGTGGCGGCGCGTCCCATTGCGGCAGTGCTGCCTCGCAGGCGGGCGCCCGGCGCTGGCCACACCCCGCAGGCCGGGGCTTAGAGGTCCTGACAGAAGTGGTTGATCATGTGGCTGTCGGGCTGGTTGCTCGTTGTTTCGGGTATGGGGAAGCGGGATGCGCGTCCGTGGGTGGTGTCCGACGAACTGTGGCCGCTGATCGAGCCGTTGCTGCCGGAGCCGGGCCCCAAGAAGGTCGGGGGCAGACCGCGGGTCCCAGACCGGCAGGCACTGTGCGGCATCCTGTTCGTGCTGCACACCGGCATCCAATGGGAGTACCCGCCCCAGGAGTTGGGGTTCGGTTCGAGTGTGACGTGCTGGCGCAGGCTGGCCGCCTGGAACGAGGCCGGCGTGTGGGAACAGCTGCACCTGATGCTGCTGAACCGTCTGCGGTCGGCGGGAAAGCTGGACTGGTCGCGGGCGGTGATCGACGCCTCGCACGTGCGGGCGGCCCGACGGGGCCCAAAAGCGGGCCGAGCCCGGTCGACCGCGCACGGTCGGGCAGCAAGCACCACGTCCTCCCCGCCGGCCAGGGCATCCCGCTCGCGGTGTCGCTGACAGGCGGCAACCGCAACGACGTCACCCAGCTGGTGCCGCTGCTCGACAAAGTTCCGCCGGTGGCAGGCACCATCGGACGGCCACACAGGAGACCGGACTTGCTGTTCGCCGACCGCGGCTACGACCACGACAAGTACCGCCGCCTGGTGCGACAGCGCGGCATCCGTCCAGTGATCGCCCAGGGCGGCCAGCCGCACGGCACCGGCCTGGGCACCTTCCGGTACGTCGTCGAACGCACGATCGCGCGGCTGCATGGCTTCCGACGCCTGCGCATCCGCTGGGAACGACGTGACGACATCCATGAAGCCTTCCTCGGCCTGGCCACCTGCCTGATCACTCACCGACATGTCCAACGCCTTTGTTAGGACCTCTAAGAGCGAATCCGGCACAGTTCCTGGTCCACCAGTGTGCTCATGGCCTGCTGGGTGTCTTGGCCGCCGTCACTGCTGACGTACACCACGGCGGTCCGGGTCCCGTCTCGAGTGGCGCCACCCCAGGTGATATAGCCGAGCAGTTCACCCCGGTGACCGAAGTAGCTGCCACCACAGGACAACGGGATCTCGGCCAGACCGAGTCCATACCTCACGCCCAGCTCGGGCGCGTTCACAGAAGTCGTCATCTCATCGAGTTGCGCCGAAGCCAACAAACGGCCGCCGAGCAGCGCGGCGTAGAACCGATTCAGGTCGTGCGCGGTGCTGATGACCGACCCGGAGCCGACGGCCATACTCGAATTGAGCACCGTGACGTCGATGCCGGCGCCGAACGCGTAGCCCTGGGCGTGCGGGCCCAGGATGAACGGGAAGGTGCCGGGCGTACTAGTGCCCCTCAGGCCCAGCGGGCGGATGATCCGGTCGTTCACTTCCTGTGCCCAACTCCGGCCGGTGACCCTTTGGGTGATCATCGCGGCGAGAATGTAGTTGGTGTTGGAATACGACCATTGTTCGTCGTCCGGGAAGAAGTTGGGAGGGTGCTGCATCGCCAGCCCCACCAACTCTCCGGGGGTGTAGGTGCGGAACCGCTCGGCTCGATAGCCGTCGGCGCTTTTCAACGCGGATATCTCCGGCCCGATGTCACGGATGCCGCTGGTGTGCTGCAGCAGCTGCCGCACGGTGATCTGACTGCCGTCGTTGCCGTTGCCCTGGACCACTCCCGGAAGCCACTGTTCGACGGTGTCCTCCAAGGACATTCGCCCCTCGCTGACGAGTTGCAGCACGACCGTGGCGGTGAAGGTCTTGGTGGCGCTACCGATCCGGAACCTGCCGTTCCGAGGCATCGGCCTCCCAGTGCCCCTCTCGGCCGTCCCAGCGCGCGCGATGTCACGTGTGTCCGGTGACGTCACCTCGGCGGACACACCAACGGCCCCGCTGTCGTGGACCATATCCACCTGCTGCTGGAGCGGATCGGCCTGCGGCAGCTTCGCCGCCGCCGTCCCAGTCGACGTGGCGAAGAGAACCGCGCCCAGGCTGCACAAGACAAGCAGGTCCCGCCGACACCTTCCTGACACATGCATGATGATCCCCGTCCTGATCGGGTTGCCTGCGTGTTCAGAGCTCAGGCCGTAGCCCCCGGTGTTCCGCCCCCGGAGCCGGTGGTCGACGACCATTCCACCAGCGATGAAGGGATCGGCCCATCCAGCTCTCCCCCCGACGTGCCGATGCACTGCCCTCAAGGCGGTGCTGGGGGCTACCCCCGTAGGGACACGGGGGCTTCTTCCCCCAGCCTGCCCTGACCGGCAAGATCACGATCTACCGTTGGAGTAGCAGTCCAAGCCGAAGTGCGCGTGGGGCCGGTCAGTTCCATGTCGCCGCCTGGGCCCCACGCGGACGTGCAGCCGGCCGCCAGGAGCGTCCACGGCGTGCCCTTCGAAACTGGCGGCGGCAAGAACAGCAGACTGACCTTGTGGCCGACCTGACCGGGACCGGCTGGTTGGTCCCCATCCGGCCGGGCAGCCTGATGACGTCTCAGCGCGTCGGGCGGCTGCGGCGGCCGGAGCGCCGCAGGTGCAGGCCCAGGTATACGAGGGCCGCAGCAAACACCACGATGCCGATGATGAGCAGGTAGAGCAGCCCTTTCGCGACGACGCCGACGATGCCCAGCACGATCGCCGCGATGACGAGGACCAGGAAGAGCGTCACGCTTGAGGCACCTCCTTGTGCAGCCGGTCAGCGGCGGGCAAGCTGCCGCTCGCCCCTCGCGCCGGGCTCGTAGGGCAAGCCGTAGTGGGCGAAGACCGCGGCCTCGTCCTTGGAGGGCAGGATGTCGTCCGTGCCCATCGCCGGGCCCTTCTTCACCAGCGACCGGTCGTAGTCGACCTTGACGTAGCCCGGCCCGACGATGGCGCCGGCCAGCGGGACGAAGACCAGGTGACGGCGGGTGGGCAGCCCGACCTGGACAGTGGCCATGGCCGGCTCATCGGTACTGGTGTCCACGTAGATCGCTTCCAGCATGCCGATCTTGCGGCCGCCCGGATCGACCACGTCGTGGGTACGCCACTCACGGATATCCGCGATCTGGATCATCCCCGGTGTCCCTTCGTGCGGCGGTATGTCCGAACCGTGCACTTCTCAGCCTTCCCTACCAAACCCGCCGGAACCAGCCGGGACATCCCCCGCACCATTCCGGGCGGTCCGTCATGTGGCTGCCAGGAGGATCGCCGTGTAGTGCGCGGTGAAGGCGGCGATCGTGAGGGCATGGAAGACCTCGTGGAAGCCGAACCAGCGCGGTGAGGGGTCGGGGCGCTGGAGGCCGTAGACGACGGCGCCCGCGGTGTAGAGCAGACCGCCGAAGATGACGAGTACGACGACCGCGGTGCCGCCGTACCGCGCGAAGTCGGGCAGGTAGAAGACGGCCACCCAACCCAGGGCGATGTAGCACGGGGTGTACAGCCACCGGGGAGCCCCGATCCACAGCAGGCAGAAGGCGATGCCGGCCAGGGCACCCGCCCACACCGCCGACAACAGCACCAGCTGCCGGCCCGCGGGCAGCAGCAGCATCGCCAAAGGCGTGTACGTACCGGCGATGATCAAGAAGATGTTCGCGTGGTCCAACCGCCGCAGAACCGCCTCGCCTCACGGGCCCCACGTCCCGCGGTGGTAGACCCCACTCGTGCCGAACAGCAGCAACGCCGACACCGCGAACACCGAACATGCCGCCACTGCCGCAGCCGAGCGCGAAAGGGCGATCAGGACGATGCCGCCGACCAGCGAGAGCGGGATCATGCCGATGTGCAGCCAGCCCCGCATCCTCGGCTTCAGCGCAGCCGCCACGTCCTCCACGCCACCCTCCAGACTGGAGGGCGGTTGCACCGGCAGGCGAGTCAACCGCGGGGGTGCGCAGGGTGTCGGGCGTGGTGCCGGGGCGGGGCCGGGACTCCCGTCCGTCTGCCAGTGGCTGAGCGTCTTCGGCGATCATGCCCTCATGTTATGAAATCGGCGGACTACGGGGCAGATACCCACATCGTGCTGGGATGCGGCGTGGCGGTGTTCGGCGTTGATGCGCTGGGCTTCTTCGAGCTGGTCTTCGAGGATGACGATGCGGCAGGCGGCCTCGATGGAGGTGCCCTGGTCGACGAGTCCCGGGCGCGGGCGGCGATGCGCAGCTGGTAGCGGGAGTAGCGGCGGTGGCCGCCTGCGGAGCGGAGCGGGGTGATGAGGCGGGCTTCGCCGATGGCGCGGAGGAAGCTTTGGGTGGCGCCGAGCATGTCGGCGGCCCGGCCCATGGTGTAGGCGGGGTAGTCGTCGTCGAGGCGGCCGTACGAATCGTCTGTTGCTGTCATTGCACCTCTCTGTGGAACGCGTGGAGGGGCCCGGGTGCCGTATGGCACCCGGGCCCCGAAGGAACTGCATGACGATTCAGCGGATGGCCCTCACGCCCTGAATTCCCGATCCGCATCCGCCCATCTGACCTAACTCTGCCCGAGGAGCGAAACAGGCCCGGGGCCGACGCGCGGGTGCCGTCGCGTGGGTGAGGAACATGGCGGGCAGGTAGACGGGACCTCGATGCGGCCGTGTACGGCACCGCATTCCTTCGTGCCGTACGCCCCCCGGCCCGGGCGCTGACATCGTGCGTGCAAGGGCCTGCCGTGCTGTACTGACAAGGTGGAGCGGAAGCACGCACTGGCATCGGTCACCCACCGGAGGCAACCCGGCGGCGCGACTTCGGACAGTGTGAGTGACCGGCGCGCCGAGCAGGTGCGCACCCGGGTCCGGCTCATGATCGAGATCACGGCGCGGGTAGGGGCGTACCGGAAAGGGCTGGTCGAGGCCGTTCGCCGTCTCAGCCCGGAGGAAGCGGCGATCCTCTCGGATTTGGAGCGCCACGGACTGCAGGTGCCCCAGTTGCACGACGTGTTGTGCGGCGGCCATGTACTGGTTGATGAACCGCAGCTGTACGAGAACTGGCGGTTCGCCAAGGTGAGTCACGAACGTCTTTCCAGCCACCACCGTGACATCGACAAGGCTCTCTATCCCGACATCGGGATGCGCGGGGACGTGGTGCGGGAGAAGCTGCACGGACGCACCGCCCAGGGCACCTGGGTGCAGTTGGAGAAGACACCGGCCGCCTTCGGCGGGCGGAAGCTGCCCAGTGTGAGCGACCTCCGCCACCTCATGGACTACGTGGTCTACCGGATCACGCGCAGCAATGTCGGGCCCTGGGGGCTGTCCCGGATGACCGAACGGCGGCCGCTGTACTTGGCGCCGTTCCTTGCCATGCCGACGTCCCTGACACCTGCGGTCGCGCGGGTGCTGACCCAGGCACTGCGCCGGATCGAGGAGGCCGACGACGTCACTGCCGTCTCTACGGACCTGGCGGCTCGGTTCCCGCCCCCGGACCGGGAGGACCTGGCCGGCGAGCTGGGACAGTCGTTGTCCGGCAGGGCGGGTCGTGGGCTGTTCGGCAATTCCGAGGTGTGGGTGACCGAGACCCTCTCACGCAGCGCCGCCGCGGTGCTCCGTGAGAGTCGCGTGCCGCCTGCGGTGGAACTGTTGCAGCCGGGAGGAGCGTCATGAGCGACGACGATCAGCGCGATGTTCCCCCTGCGGCGCCGTCGGACGCGGGTGCGGCGTTCGCCCCTGCGGGACTGGTTTCGGCCGTGGTGAACCTGGTGAACACAGGGCCGGTACTGCTCGGTGCGTACACCATCGCGGAGCTCACCGCCGTGGACGCGATCGTGGACTTCCTGGAGGCCAGGCCGTCGGACGAGGTGATCGCCGAGGCCGTGCGCTCGCTGGCGGCCCGACAACTGCTGCTGGCGGGTGACACGGGCGAGCAGGTTCAGGTACAGGGAGACCTGGGCATCGCCGTGGCGTTCCAGCAAAGGGCCCGCAAGGTGCTCGATGCCCGCACGACCGGGTCGGGTCCGGGTGAGCCGTGGCGAATCCTGTTGCTCCCCCAACCCGAGCGGATCTGTCTCATGGTCCGCATCGACGCGCTCGGCGTCCACCAGTTGGGGTTGTACAAGCTCGACGAAGCCTTGAAGATGCTCACCGAGTGGCTGCCGCGAGGCCCGTCGGCGGACCCCGAAGAGGCAGTGGACACCGAGGCCGTGCTCGCCGCCGCGGAACGCTCCGCGCTGATCACCGTCACCGAATACACGGCGCAGGGATCCGCCGAGACAGCGGGCAGCAGCAGGGATCTGGTGCTGGCCCGCAGTGGCGGACGGCTGCACGTCCTTGCCCGGGATCCCGGCGACCGGGAGAAGCTGGTGCCGGACCCTGAGTCGCGCAAGGACAACGTCAGCGAACGGCTCGTCGGTCTGCTGACGTAGACGACTGCCCGCAGCACCCCAGCAGCACCCACCCAACACTCACGACCCGTCACCAAGGCCAACACGACAGGATCCCCGCTCCAACCCGACTCCCCTCCCCCAGCCACCGCCAGATGCTTCGTCATGCTGCCCACAGGCAATCGCCGTTGCTCGATCGAGAGCCGCCCCACCCCATCCCGGCTTTTGGATCAGCGCGACCCTGCGCGGACAGGACGCGACGCCGGAGCGACTCCGCGTCGGCCGGCAACTCGAAGAGGCCCTGACCCACGGGCCCGACCCGCTCCACCTCGCCGAGGTGTTCGGGCTCGACGACAAGGCCGCGATGCGCTACGCGGACTCCGCGCGAGCACTACTGGAACAGGCCGCTGAACAGCAGCTTCGATGGTGTCCGGGCTTCTGCCGTCATTCTTCGGGGAGCCGCGACGGTGCAGGTTTCAGTCCGTCCAGGGTGAGGTCGAGGAGGCGTTCGGCCTGCTCTCGCTGCTCGGGCTTGGCCGAGGTGAGGGCGATACCAGCGAGGGCGGCGAACATGTCGGTCGGGCTGATGTCGGACCGGATCGTTCCGGCAGCGGTATTGGCGTCCATGAGGGAGGAGAGGGCGGCCTGAATCATCTCGTGACTGTCGGCGTAGGGATTGGTTCCCGAGTTGACGACGGCTCGCAGGGCGTCGGCCATGCCGAGTTTGGCGGTGGCGTAGTCGATGAAGCGGCGAGTCCAGGCTCGCAGGGCCTCAGGCGGCGGCATCGCCGCAAGGAGGCCGGGGACGGCGTCGCACAGCCGGGCCACTTCGTTGCGGTACGCCGCCTCGATCAGAGCTTCCCTGGTCGGGAAGTTGCGGTAGAGGGTGCCGGTTCCCACGCCGGCTTCTCTGGCGATGCGCTCGAAGTGCGCATCCAGTCCCTCCTCGGTGAACACGCGCACTGCGGCGGCCAGGATCTTATCGCGGTTCCGCTGTGCGTCAGCCCTCAGCGGGCGTCCTGCGTCCCGGGCCATCAAGGCTCTCCCTTGTCTCCATTTGCTAAGTGGAGGTGCCGCCACTTAGTGTCGATGAAGTGGCGGCGCCTCCACTTTCACTGTAGGGCATGGCCGCCCCCACTCCTCCGCTGGAAGGACTGCCCATCATGTCGGGAATCGAAGGCAAAGTCGTGGCGATCACGGGCGCCAGCAGCGGCATCGGTGAGGCGACCGCGCTCCTGCTCGCCGAGCGCGGCGCGAAGATCGTCCTCGGGGCACGCCGTCCCGAGCGTCTTGAGGCCCTGGCCGCCCGCATCGAAAAGGCCGGCGGTGAAGCCGCCTGGGCCCGCACGGACGTGACGCGACGCGAGGATCTTTCCGGCCTCGTCAAGCTGGCACGCGATCGATACGGCAAGCTCGACGTCCTCGTCAGCAATGCCGGGATCGGTCTGATCTCCCGTCTGGATGACCTCCGCGTCGAGGACTGGGAAGAGATGATCGACGTCAACCTCAAAGGGGTCCTGTACGGGATCGCCGCAGCCCTTCCCGTCTTCCGGGAGCAGGGCTTCGGGCACTTCGTCAACACCGTGTCCACCGCCGGACTGCGCATCGTGCCGCTCCAATCGGTGTACGCCGGCACGAAGAACGCCGTGCGCACCATCTCCGAGGGCCTGCGCCAGGAGGCCGGCGACAGCCTGCGCGTGACCGTCGTCTCGCCCGGCGCCGTCCGCACAGACTTCGCAGAGCGCATGGATCCGGCCGTGAAGGACCAGATCGACAAGATGATGGAGATCGCTCTTTCGCCGGACGCGGTGGCCCGCGCCATCGCCTTCGCCATCGAACAGCCGGACGGTGTCGATGTAGGTGACATCGTCGTTCGCCCCACCGCCCAGGGATAGGCCTGCGCAGCCACGCCACACCAACATTCCTGTCGAACCCACGGATACCCCTGGCGATCATCAAGGAGTACGTCGAGCATCAGAAACGTCCCTCGTAGCCTGCGGGTTAGAGCAGTCCAAAGAAGCGACTCCTCCCGGGCCTGAAGGCCCGGGGTTCCTCGCTGGATCATGCTGAAGCGACCCGACCCCGGACCCTGCATCCAGCTGTCTGGCGGTAGGCCAAAAGACACCGGCGGTATCCGCCGGCACTTCCGGACGCAGCACCTCAACACCAGCCAGTGCGTCGCCTCCGTCGCCCCACCCACCGGACACACAGCACAGGTCGGAAAGCCTCACCCGCCCTATCCGGTGGCCTTCGCCGGCCGCGAGGGTGTACCAGTGCGCGGCCTCGGTGAGTTCGCCGCGCTCCTCGTTGAACAGGCCCAGAAGGTAAGCCGCGCCGCTGGCCCCCCGCGATGCGCCGGTGAAGGCCAACCTCGTCCCCGCACGGTCGCGCTGCTGACCTCCGTGAATCCAACGGTGGTCGCCCTCGCGATGACCCGCCCGGCAGCCGCCCTGCGCACCCGCCAAGGTCCGGAGGCCGGGGTACCCGCCTTCGCCACCATCCAGGATGCCGTCGCCGACTGCCTGGACGCGGAGAGCCGACTGGGCCGGATCCCGGCCGGCACCGATACCACGAAGACAACTCTCGCCTTGGTCGGCACTGTGCACCACTTGGGCTGATGACCAGCGCCCCTGACGCCCCCGAACCTCAGCAGGCCGCGGAACGTCTGGTCACCCTAATGACCGGCATGTAGCCCCGTCGCGCCCGCACGGCAGCGCCACTCGTTCTCCATCGCCCGCATAGCAGCCGGCCTTCTCATACCAGCCGGCCGACTCATACCGGCCGACCTTCTCATCTTTATCGTCTACACAGACGAAGGCGTCTATCTTTTCTTCGAGTTGCAGCAGCAGAGATCGATCACGATCACGTGAGGAGACGGACATGCTCGACGGGGGGCTCGAACTGTTGGTTCGGGTGGGGCTCACGGATTCCGACGATCCCGATGAACTCGACGACGCGACGCTGTCGTTACGTCGACTACTGGACGGCCTCCCAGAGGTCGGTGCCCATGAAGTCCGATCGGGTCAGGCCCCGTCCGGTTCGAAGGGTGCGGCCCTTGAACTGGGTGCGATGGCAGTGACGGTGCTGGGAGCGCACCGAGGTCTGCGGGTGCTGGTGGATGCCGTACGGGTATGGGTACACCGCGCGGACAACCGCAAGGTGATCGTGCAGTTGGGCGACGACAGTGTCGAGATTCATGGAATGTCGCCCGAACAGACGGCGGAACTGGCCGAGTCCTTCATTCAGCGGCGCAGTGCGGAATAGCGGCCATGGCCCGCTTCGCCCTTCTTCTGGGAAACCACACTTTTGAGGACACCCGGTTGGACCGCCTCCGGTCCCCGGCACGAGATGTCGCCGAACTCTCCCAGGTCCTGGCCGACCGGGAAATCGGAGCCTTCGATGCCACCGACGAGGTGGACAACCCTTCACACATGACGCTGCGCACAGAAGTCGAGCAATTCGTGCGCGACAAGAGGCGCGACGACGTCTTGCTGCTCTACTACACGGGGCACGGCATCAAGGAAGGCGACGAACTCTACCTGGCGGGCTCCGATACGTCGTTGGATGCTTTGGCGCGTACGGCACTGTCCGCCACCACTCTCAAGGACTGGCTGAGCGCCTGCCGTTCCCAGCGCATCGTACTGATCCTGGACTGTTGCTACAGCGGTGCCTTCGCCGAGCGCATGGTGCCCAAGGGCGAGAGCCGGATGCATGTCCAGGAATTCTTCGGCGGTAGCGGTCTGACCCTCATCACCGCCACCACCGCGAGGGAGTACGCCTTCGAGAGCGGTCAGCTGGCTGATGAGGAACCACGCCCCTCCGTCTTCACCGGTGAGCTGATCCGGGGCCTTCGAACGGGTGCCGCAGATCTCGACAACGACGGAGAAATCACCCTCGACGAGCTGTATCAATATGTGTTCGACGCCGTTCGCGCCAGCCAGTCCGGGCAGCAGACGCCTTGCCGATGGATCTACGGCGCACGGGGGCGGATGGTGATCGCCCGGCGGCACCCCGATGCCGTCGGGCCCAGTTCACTGGAGCGGCCGGATCCGTCACCCGCACCGGCCCCCTTGTGCCTGCCGGCCACTCGTCGGCAGGCCCTGACCGCTCTGCCGCCCGCCGCCGTCGGCGCAGTGGGCCTGTGGTGGGGGTGGAGCGGCTGGTGGATGCCCCTCACCGGAGTGGCGTTCATCAGCGGATGCCTCCTGGTGGCCTCGCTCGCCGGGATGGCAGTCCGCTTGTTCGGCCGGACCGTGTTGGCTGCTGACGCCGTTCACGTCCGAGGCTGGCACCGGACGCGAATTCCTTGGCCCTCCATTTTGGCCATCGAGTCCAGGAAGACCCTTTTCGCAACGACGGTCGCCTTGCGCCGCGCCGACACCAGGGTGGTCCGTCGCCTGGTCCTGGCCACGCCTCGCAGCCATTGGCCCTTCATGCCTCCCGACTTCGAGCAGCACGTCGCGACCTTGCGGCACTGGTCGCAGCAACGCGGTTCCCCCGCGCCCATCCATCACGGAACGATGTGGCTTCCGCTGCGCGGGGTCAGTGCGGTCGTACTCGTGGGGCTGACGCTGTTCGTCGGCATCGACCGGCCGTGGGTCAAGGGCGGGCCGGATGTCGCGACGGTGCCGCAAGCATGTTCCCAGCTCACCCAGGCCGCCGCATCCAGCCTTTCCGTCACGCATCCCATCGTCTCGCCCGAGAAGAGCACCGACACGAAGAACGACCAGAGCAGCCTCTGTCGTTGGCAGTACTCCGTGATGCTCTTCGGGAACCCAGGCCACGTTTCACTGGAATACACCCGATACGAGACCAATGCTGCCGGAAGCGGCGAATGGCATGCGCGGCAGCACGTTAATGCCGCAAAGACCAACGCTTCCCGTTCGGGGCAGGTCATTTCCGTACCAAGCCAATTGGGTACCGAAAAGTTCGCGGCCAGAACACAGAGCGGCCGGACCATCAGCCTCGTCAGCGCCGAGGAGAATATCGCTGTCACCCTTGTCTTCCACAGTCAGGGCCAACAGCTCCCGCTACCCAAGTCGGAAAAACTCCTGCGCATCCAGAACCGAGCGGTGAGTGCTGTCGATCCGGATTGACGGCTGACGGCTGACGGCTGACGGCTGACATGAGCGACACGCCTGGGCGGGCGAAATCACAGGCCGAACGGAGACCGTGACGGCCTCGCGGCCATGGGGCGGGGATAGAGCCCCGGTGTCCGCGCGCTACTTCCCCCATCGAGAAGAAGTACGGCCGACCGATCGCGGACTGGAGGGGGCCTCTCCCGCCTCTCCCCCTGACCAAGCACATGGAGCTCGTCCCCTGACTCAAGACCGAACACCGAATCGGCCACGGACACTCGAACGCGCTCGTCGCTCATACGCTGGCGGAAAGCAGCAGCAACTAGGACTTGCCCGGTCGATGATGTTCGGAGCCAGATGACGAGGGCTCCGCAGTCGCGGTTCCGAGGTGAACGTAGCCGCGCTTGTCGTAGCGGGTGGATACAGCTCTGGCGTGCTTGAGCCGGTTGATCGTCCGTCGACGGTGTTGCGCTACCTGCCCCGCTCTGCGTCGAAGCCCGGTGGTCGTCCGCCGCGTGAGCCTCTGCGAAGGCGGACGACCTGACTGTCGGTCTTCTCCAGGATCGTGCGGCGGATTCCCCGACGCCGCCTCACGGCAAGGCCCGTTGCTGTATGCCTTGCCCGCCGCGAGGCTGTCGGGCTGCTCGCGCGGCCTTCCCGCCCCGAGACGGCGAACGTGGATCTCCCCACCAGGGGTTCGAACTGCGTGCAGTCCGCCGGCTAACCTGGTGTGACGATGAGGGAGAGTGGGCGACAGTGGCCATCCGCACTCAGTGGAGCTTGGCGCGAACCGACCTCGGCAGCGGCTTGGACCTGCTGGAGCAGGCGTTCCCAGGTGCCGCCGGCCGACCACAATCGGTGGCGTTCGCCGGAATCCCCCAGCGACAGCGGTAATCCGTTCCGGTCGGTGACCAAGTGAATCTTCGACCCCAACTTGCCACGGTCGGGCGGATTCGGTCCTGTCAGAAGCCCCCTTTTGCCGCCCGGACACTGACGGAGTCGATCGCACACCGAGACCAGTCCAGCTCGCCCTGAGCGCCGAGCTCATCCAGGACGACGCGGTGAAGGTGGGCCCACACACGCTCCCGGCTCCATTGCGCGAAGCGCCGGTAGACCGTGGGCCAGGCCGGCCCGAACACCGGGCGGCAACTGCCGCCACGTGCAGCCCGCAATCGCCACAAACAAGATCGCCGCCAGCACTTCACTCACCCGCCCGAGCACGGCCACCACCCTCCCGGACGTACCCCCACCCTCGCCGGAACCACCCGAAGGAACAACACCCATAACTCCCCCGGAGCCCACAGCTCAACCAGCTCCGTCATGCACCGCGCAACGAACCAACACGCCATAAGAGACGTAACGGGGTCAGCCCGCCCCGCCGTCGAGCAGCCAGCTGTAGCGCAGCCGCAGCGCCCGCTCCGTGCTGGCCGCCACAGTAACGAGCCCGACCACGACGTTGCCCCATGCCGACAGATCAACGGGCAAGGTGAACGTCCCGACGTACTGGGCGACGCCCTCCGGCGCCCGGGTGACCTGTTCGGCGAGCTGAAGGATCAGGAGAACCAGGCCGATGACGAGCACGATCGACGAGAGGAAACCCATACAGCGGCTCAGCGCGGGGTGCGCGCGGTCGAGGCGCGCGCGACGCCCCTCGGCGGAGGCGGGGTCCGGGATGAGTTGGAACTCGGCCCCCGCGGCGGTGACGTAGTGGCAGCGCTTGAGCCCGAAGCCGCTCGTCCTTACTTCGACGGTGCCGCCCTGGACGGGGAAGACGGCAGGGACTTTGGACTCGGCGTAATGCCTGCAATCGAGGTACAGGTCGGCCTTGACGTAGCCGGACGACTGATTCTGATGCCTGACGCCGACGGCGTAGACCGTCTGCCGGCCGTTGTCGTTCATCAGCCGAAGGTGACTCCTCCCCCCGGATGAATGCGGGGGGCTTCTCCCGTCCGTGGCTATGCCACGTTGGGAAGGACCAGCCCGGCCCTGAGTGCGACGTTCCAGGCGCCCACGCGGTCGGCGTGGTCGATGTGCTGGCATGAGGTGCACTGGAACTTTTCGCCGTCGCGGTTCTCGCCGTCCACGTGCTGACACTTCGGGCACGTGCGGGAGGTGTTGCGGGGGTCCACCGGGATCAGTACACGAGCGGCACTTTCAGCCTTCTGCGTGAGGATGCCCAGGAACACCCCCCAACCCGCGTCAAGAATGCTGCGGCTGAGTCCCGCCTTCGAGGCGGCGCCGTTCGGCAGGAACGCGCCGGACTGCTCGGGGTCGGGCTTCGGCTTGGGAGCGCGAACCATGTTCGCGATGTTCAGCCGCTCGTGTGCGATCTGGTCGTAGTCGCGGACCAGGGCAAGCGCGGCTTTGTGCGCGTGGTCGGTGCGCTGACGGCGCACCTTGCGGTGCAGCCCCGCGACCATCTCCACGACCCGGCGGTGCTTCGCGGAGCGGTCGGCCCGCTTACGCCGAGGGAACGCCTTGAGGGCGCGCTGAGCCTCGGCGAGGGCATCAGCGTTGCGCTTGCCGTGCCGGGGGTTTTCGACGTGGGCACCCTCGGATGTGGTGAGGAAGTGGGTTACGCCCATGTCGATGCCGGTCACTGCGCCCGTGGCCGGGAGCGGCTGGGCGGGAACGTTGTCGCAGGCTAGGACGACGTACCACTGTCGCCCTTCGCGCTTGACGGACACGGTCTTGACCCGGCCGCGTACCGGACGGTGCTTGTGTACTCGGACGTGTCCGACACCTTGCAGCCGGACACGGGTGACAGGGTCGTGGGGGGTGGAGCCCCAGCGGCAGCCGTCGCCGTCCTTGGGGAACTCGACGGTGTCGAACCAGTTCGCGCCCCGAAAGCGGGGATATCCGGGCTTCTCCCCGGCCTTCACCCGCCGGAAAAAGGCTTGAAAAGCCTTGTCCAACCTGCGCAAGGTCGCCTGCTGAGACGAGAAGGACCAGCGGCCCTGCCGCTCGGGGTCGAAGGCGCGGATCTCCTTGAGCTGCGCCGACTGCTGCCCGTACTTGATCGAGGTCTTCGACGGATGCCGGTAGGCGTCGCGGCGTTCCTGCAAGGCTCCGTTGTAGAGGGAGCAGTGATCTCGCAGCATCTCGGAGAGGGCCTGAGCCTGGCGGACTGTCGGGCGAAGGAGGAACTTATAAGCGCGTATCACGCTTGTTCCTCCTTCTGCTTCTTCGTCCAGGGGCGTTCCCACTGGGTGTTGATGTACTTCTCCACCGTGTCCGCGCTGACCGCACCGACCGAGGCGACGAAGAACGACGACCACCACAGCGTGGGCATCTGGCTCTTGAGGTGCGGGAACTCCGAGCGGAGCACGCGGGAGGTGAAGCCCTTGAACTGGTTCGCGACGTAGGAAGCGGAAGCCTTCGGCTCGTGCTTGACGAAAAAGTGCACGTGATCCGTCATCACCTCAAGGGCGATGATCTCCCAGCCTTCTCAGTGGCCTTGGCCTCGATCAGTTCATGCAGCCGGACCGCGACCCGGCCGCCGAGTACGCGACTGCGGTACTTGGGGCACCACACCACGTGGAGCCCCAAGTCATACACGCCGCCGGAGTACCGGCGAACCTTCCGCGTCACGGCCATGACGATCACTATACGCGTGACATGCATCTAGTCGGCTGAGCTCAACAGTGCAGACCCATGCGCACAGTTGAGGCCAGAGCAGACCTGAGAAGCGATTCCCCCCATACCTAAGGCACGGGCCCCCTCGCTAGCTATCCGATGGAACAGTGCGCGGGTAAGCGACTGCCACCAGCGGAAACGCTTCAACGATCGCCCGTCCCCGGGCTTGACCCGCTGCACAGCCCGACGATGCCGCCACTCCTTGAACATGCCCATACTCCCGTTACTTGCTCGGCTCCGCCGCGCAGGCGAGGTCCTGCGTAGGGCGCTGCCCGGTGGTCAGAAACGCCGTCACCGCGTCGTTCGCGCACGTGTTGGGGCCGAACGGATAGACGCCGTGCCCACCCCCGTCGGCCGTCACCATCGTGGCCCGCTTCCCGAATGCCCGCCGCAGCTCCTGGGCGCCGGCCAGCGGCGTTCCCGGGTCACGCTCGTTCTGCACCATGAGCACGTTCGACGGGCCCCGGTCACCGATGCGCACCGGCGGCTCGACCCGCTTGTCCGGCCAGAACGCGCACGGTCCGATGCCGGCCGTGGCCCCGCCCAGCATGGGGTATTTCAGCCGATCGACCGCGACGTTGCGCTGATACTCCCGGACCGTCTCCGGCCAGCGATTGTCGCCGCATATCACTGAAAAGCGGGCGGCCATGAAGTTCTCCATGCCCGCCAGCGGCGGGATGGGCGGCGGCGGCTGATCCGTGTCGAGTGCCTGCCAGGTCTTGGCCACCAGGGGCATGTCCGAATCGCTGTAGAGGCGGTCGAAGGTGATCCCTCGGAACAACGTCCCATCGAAGCCCTGGACCGGTTTCGCTTCCAGCCGCTCCGCGAGATCGAAGAACTTCGCCCTCACCTGCTCCGGTGTGGTGCCCAGACCGTACTCGGGGTGCGCGGCCGCGAACGCCGCGAAGTCCGGGAACCGGTCCTCCAATCCACGGGCGAGCAACCGCATGGCCGTGACGTCATAACCGCCGGGGCCCAGGTTGCTGTCGAGCACGACCCGGTCGCTGCGCTTCGGGAACATCGTCGTGTACACCGCACCGAGGTAACTGCCGTAGGAGGCACCGAGGTACGAGAGCTTCGGCTCACCCACCGCCGCCCGGATCCGGTCCATGTCGCGCGCGATGTTCGCGGTGGTGGTGTGCGGCAGCATCCACGCCGTCCGTGAGGTGGCGCACTGCTCGGCGATGGTCCGCGCGTTCCCCGCCTCCCGCGCGACGTCGGCCGCGGTGTGCGCGTACGGCGGGACGTTGCCGCGTGCCTGCTGCTCCGGCGTCAGATCGCAGGTCACCGGCGTGCTGCGGCCGACACCGCGCGGGTCGAAGCCGATCACGTCGTAGGAGTCCAGCACCTGCTGCGGCAGCTTTGTGCCGGCGAGAACTGCTGGGTAGCCGAGTCCCGTGATGCCGGGGCCGCCTGGATTGGTCAGCAGCACGCCGCGGCGCTGAGAGGGGTCCTTGCTCGCCAGCCGGGAGATCGCGATCTCGATCTGCCGGCCGTCCGGATCCCGGTAGTCCAGCGGAACTTCGAGCGTCGAGCACTCCAGACGGGGTAAGGCGGCCTTCTCCGAGGCGACCGCGACCTTTTCCGAGGCGGCCTTCTCTGAGCACGGGCCCCACCGCACGGAGTCCGGCGTCGCCGCCACCGCCACTCCTGGATTCGCGGTGGCCGCCACCGCGGTGGCGGCGAGGGCGAGGGACAAGGTTCGGTGCATCTGATGTCCTCCTGAGGGTGCACGGGGGCGCCTGAATGGGCGTCTTGGGGACGGCCCCGCCGCGGATCAGCGCTGGGCCGGACAGGGTTGTGATCACCATCCCGACCGCCTCGACGAGTCTGTCCGTGCGGCGCCGCCGGCACATCAGCCTGGCGGCTCGAATCGCCTTCGCCCAGAGTCGAGACAGTGATTCGACTCTGGTCGAAGGACACATCAGCCCCTGGTCTGACTCACCGGCCGTACGGTTTCGCGACAATGGCCAGGTGAATACAGACGTCGCGCCACGGCTCGGGGGGTGGCAGCAGACCTGGCGGCTGACGGCAGCCGGGGCAGTGGGCATACCGATCTGGCTCTCCATCGGCGTGCTGCTGCGGTGGCAGGCGGCCGGAACGGACTCCTGGTTCCTCACCGGTGATCCGCTGGTGGCTCTCTGCTGCCTGACGGCGCTTCTCTGGCGACGGCGGTTCCCGCTCACCATCGCCATGACGGTCGCGATCGCCTCGCCCGCGTCGGCACTCGCCACCGGCGCTGCGCTTCTGGCGCTGGCCTCGATATCCACCCGTCGCCGTCCGGTGGAGATCGGGGTCGTCGGGCTGGCCTACGTGACCGCGTCACAGTTCGCCGTCGGCCTCTACCCGGTCCAAAGCCCGCCCGGCTCGTGGTGGTTCCAGCTCGCGTTCCCGGCACTGACCGCGGGCATCGCGGTGGCCGTCGGCATGGCCATCGGTGCGCGGCGTGCCGAAGTGCGGTCCTTGCGAGAGCGGGCGGAGAGTGCGGAACGGGAACAGACCGCCCGAGCGGCGCAGGCACGGGCCCTTGAACGCAACCGGATCGCCCGCGAGATGCACGACGTGCTCGCACACCGGATCTCCCTGGTCGCCATGCAGGCCGGAGTGCTGGACCACCGCAGCGACCTCGCAGCGGAGGAAAGCCGTGTGCTGGTCCGCGGCATCGCCGACGGCTCCCACGAAGCCCTGGAAGAACTACGGGATGTCCTCGGTGTGCTCCGGGCCGACCCGGACCGCCCGGAACCACCCCAACCCTCCCTCGACCGCATCCCCGAACTGGTAGCCGACGCCCGCGCATCCGGACTGGACGTCACGCTCACCACCACCGTGACGGGAAAACCGCCCGACGTCGCCGGACGAACCTGCTACCGGATCGTGCAAGAAGGTCTGACCAACGCCGCCAAACACGCCCCAGGCGCACACGTACACATCACCCTCGAAGGAAGAGCAGGCGACAAACTCAACGTCAGCGTCCACAACACCCCGGCAACCACAAAAAACGCACAACCACCAGCATCGGGATTCGGCCTGCTCGGCCTCACCGAACGAATCAACCTCGCCGGCGGAGAACTCAACCACCACCCCACCCCCGACGACGGATACATCCTCACCGCCCAACTACCCTGGCCGGACCCCACCCACGAAAAGAGAACTTGAGTGGACAGCGAGCGGGAGCCGGTGCGCGTCGTCATCGTCGACGACGAACAGCTGGTGCGAATGGCGCTGCGTCTCGTCATCGACGGCGAACCGGACCTCACCGTCGTCGCGGAGGCGGCCGACGGGGACGCCGCGATCACCGTGGTGGACGAGCGGCGGCCGGACGTCGTCCTGATGGACGTGCGCATGCCCGGCCGCGACGGTCTCAGCACCACTCGGGAACTCCTCACCCGACCGGCGCCGCCGCGGGTGCTCATGCTGACCACATTCGACTCCGCCGATCTGGTGCTCGACGCACTGCGCGCCGGAGCCCTCGGGTTCGTCCTCAAAGACACCCCGCCACCGCAGATTCTCGACGCAGTGCGGACCGTCGCGGACGGCAACCCCGTGCTGTCTCCAGCAGCCACGGCACGGGTGATCGCCGCAGCGACCGGTCCGCAGTCCGCTCACGCTCGCAGCTCATCTCGCGAAGCCGCACGGAAACAGCTGTCCGCACTGACCGAACGAGAACTCGAAACCGCTCGGGCCATCGCGGACGGACTGGGCAACCCAGAGATCGCCCAGCGGCTGCGCATCGGCATCGCGACCGTCAAGGCGCACACAGGCAACCTGTTCGCCAAGCTGGCGGTTGAGAACCGCGTGCAGATCGCACTCCTGGTCCGCGACGCAGAGGAATGACCAGGCAGCAGCCAATGCCGTCTGCGAACCACGGAAGCGTGCATGTTCATGCGCTCTGGCAGCGTGAGGCGCTGGCCCCGTCTGCCCACGCGGTTACGCGGGCGGACGGGGCCGCGGGCACCATCTGGTGCGACGTGCCGTTCTCAGCCGTCGGCGGGCGGCGCCATGAGCTGCTCGCCGATGCTGGCCTCCAGAGCAGCGATGCGCCGGTCGACTTCGCCAGAACGCGGGGCGCGTCGGGCCGGGTGGCGGGCTGCCCCACATGCGGCGAGATGATGGCGTCTGCCCGTGTGCGGTGTGGAAGCCACTTTGACCGATTACCGGCCCGTGCGCGTGCGCGACCCCTTGTTCTGAGTGCAGCGCGCGGGCATCGCGCGGCTCGTCAGTGACGTAGCCGGGCGGCTGCGGCCAGAATCGGGGTGCTCACGACGGTGGCTGCGGCGCCGAGTGTGGTGTCGGTGGCCAGGATCCACCGGACGGTCTTCATGGCCAGGGTGAGGACTTCGCTGCCGCGCCGGCGCATGCCGGCCTCGAAATGGTCCACGGCGTCGGTGAGGGTGGTGGTGCCGTCGGCGGCGGCGCTGACATGCGTGAGCAGGCTGGCGGCGTCGCGGATGGCCGCGCCCGCTCCCATTCCGGCGGTGGGCGGTGTGGCGTGGACAGCGTCGCCCAGCGCGGTGATACGACCCGCAGGCCAGGGCGCGAGATCCTCCGCGCGGGTGGAGGCGGCGTTGAAGCGGAATCCGGCCACGCTGTGCGGGTCGGCTTGGGCGATGACCTCGAGTGGGTGCTCGGCCCAGCCCCGCTCGCGGAATCGGCCGAGCAGCGCGGCCTGCAGTTCGCCGCCACGCAGGTCGCGCAGGGAATCGGTGCTGGTGGATTCGGGGAACATGGCGCCCCAGATGTAGGTGGGGCCGGTGGTGACCGACATCCGCAACTCGGGAGCGTCGAGCGCGGTGTTGCCGACCGGGTCAAGGAAGCCGACGTAGAGCGCTCCTCCGCGCGGGCCGATCGCCAGCCCCGATCGTGGCCCAAGTCGCTGATGCTCGCCGGGGCTGAGGTCTCGCCGGAGGGTGCGGCCGGAGAACCCGATAACGCCCGCCGGTCTGTTGGTCGGGCCTGCCGCCAAGTGGCGAGCGACTACCGAGTGGGTGCCGTCCGCGCCCACCACCAGATCCGCTGAGACCGGCGCCCCATCGGTGAACCGCACTCGGGGCGCGCCGTGGTCATCGTGGCCGACGCCGGACACGTTGCATCCCAAGTGCAGGCCATCTCCGACGGCTTCGGCCAGCAGCATCCGCAGGGTGATCCGATCGACGTCGATACTTGCACTGTCGCTGAGGTCCGGCCCGCGGCCCAGCAGCCGGCCTCGGCGATCCCAGAACGCGTCGCGCCCGCGCAGTCGCAGCGCCGACCCCGATGCCAGCAGCCGCTTCATGATCTTCGGTTCCACCAGATCCTTCAGCGCCGACTGCGCCCGCTCATCCAGGGTGATGTGGTAGCCGCCCGTCGCCGCCACATCGGTGTCTCGGTCGAATACCGCCACCTCAAACCCCCGGCGACGCAGCCCCGCCCCCAATGCAAGCCCGCCGATCCCGCCACCAACCACGACTACCCGCATACCCGACACCGTCCTTTTCGCCGCTGCTCACTGAACAGAGCCCACCGTGACATCGGTAGTGGACACCGAGTGGCCACTACCGTTCATGATGGGACAATGGCGAACACCTCACACCGGGCGTTGCGGCTGTTGTCTCTGCTCGGAACGGGACGGCAGTGGTCGCTGCGCGAGCTCGCCACCCGGCTCGGGACCAGCGAACGCACTGTCCGCCGCGACATCGAAACTTTGCGCGCGCTCGACTACCCGATCGCTACCATCCACGGCCCCGATGGCGGCTACCGGCTCGGAGCCGGGCGAACCCTGCCGCCGTTGCTGTTCGACCACGACCAGGCCCTCGCGATCGCGGTGGCCCTGCAGACCGCGCCAAGCACGATGTTCGGCCTCGGGGACGACGCGGCGCGGGCACTGGCGGCGCTGCACCAGGTCATGCCCCCTGCGCTGCGGGCATCCATGGAGTCCCTGCGCCTGACCAGGCTGCGGAACTATTGGGAGTTCCCCGCGCCCCCCATCGACCCCGCCGCCCTCACCGCCGTCGGAACCGCGGTACGCCACCGCCACCTCCTCGTCACCGAGACACTGCGTCCCGACGGCACACGCCCCGAACCCAGCGACCCCGACTACCTGCCCGCCCACCGCATCGAGCCGCACCACCTGGTCGTCTGGGCCGCCCGGTGGTACCTGGTCGCCTACGACCTCACCGACAATGAATGGCGAGTGCGCCGCGTCGATCGGCTGCACCTTCGCCCCACCACGCAGCACTTCGCTGCCCGCGTGCTACCCCACCCCGACCTCGCCCACTTCGTGATGAGCACCTACGACCGCGGCGACACCCCCGCCGCCTGGCAATGCACCGGCACCGCCCGGCTCAACCTGCCCGCTCACATCGTGGCCCGCTGGGCACCGGGCGGCTCCGTCGTGGAATACCTCGACACCGAGTATTGCCGGCTCACTCTCGGCGCCTGGTCCTGGGCCGGCATCGCCGGCATCCTCGCCACCTTCGACACCGAACTCACCGATCTTCACCCACCCGAACTCGTCCACGCATGCCGCCGTCTCACACGCCGATGGGCCACTGTTGCCGACACCGAGAACCTCGGTCCTTCTCATGAATGAGTAGTTCTGAGAGTTCACGCCCCAGGGCGAACAGAGTCCTGTTCGTCCCCGATCTTCATTCTCAAAACCTTCCGCAAAGGAGTTTCGGAGGAGGCTCCCGGCACGGCCAGCCCGAGACCGCCGTACCCACCGTTTGCCATCGCACCGCATGACGCGCACGGCGGGGAGGCTCGGCGTCTCCTCCCCCGACCAGCCGGACACGATCGCCAGCACACCTGGTCCGTGCAGGGCGGCGGTGCGGCGCGTTCGGGATGACGCGTCACGGGCCGGCGGGTCGTCAGAAGTCGTACGGCTTCCTGGTGTTCCAGTTCAGGACGTCGGCCTCGTTCCAGCTGAACTGCGTCTTGTCGCCCTGAATGTGGACCGAGTAGGAGGGGCCGTCGTGGCCGTCCGCGCCGCGCAGGGCGATGGCGAACGACTGCGCCGTGTGGTTATTCGAGCCGTAGTCGAAGAGGTTCACCGCGCTGTATGCCTTGCTGCCGGGCTGGAGCGTGATGTGGTTGTCGCCGCCGGGGTTGTCCTTCTTCGAGTGCGGCAGTGCGGCGCTGTCGACGTCGCCGAGCTTCACGGTCGGGTACGAGGTGACCCAGCATGGCTTGGTGCGCTTGTTCGACGCGGTGACCAGCAGGTGGTCGCCCTGCTGCCCGGCGAACCGGTGCACCGCGGTGAGCAGCATCTCGTCGCCGCGGCACTGCTGGGCGCCGGACGTTGTGCCCTTGCCCGCGACCTCACCCGTCCCGCCCGAGGCGGTTGTCGAGCGCGCACCCTCCTTGGTGTCACCGCCGCTGTTGGCCTGCTCGGCTCCGCCCTTGCCGTCCCCGTTGGACACGGACCGGCTCTCCGCGCTACCGGCGGCGTTGTCGCCACCCGCCGACTTCGAGCCGCCGTCGGCGCCGCCGCAGGCGGTCAGGCCCAGCGCCAGCGCGGCGGTGACGGCGGCCAGTGTGGCGGTACGAATCCGGGAAGTACGCATGATCAGGTTCCCCCTGCGCTTCTTGCGGGAGCTTCCTTGGGCCGTTCCCGCGGTGTGGACACCACCTTTCCCGGGGCCACTGACGTCCTGGAAACGCCTCACTCACGTCCCGCAAACAAACCGTGCGAACGGATGAGGCCTCGGCCGCGGGGGTGGCATGGAGTTCCCGCAGCCCTGGCGTGACACCCGGGCTGCGTCGCCCTGACCGGAGACCTGATGGAGGCAGCGTTGCGCGGGTTGGTGAAGCGAGGGCATCGACCTGGCTGTTCGGCCTGCTTGGGCAGGCAGAAAATCAGGATCCACATCACGGCGAGGGTGCCACCGACCCACCAGAGGACACCGCTAAACGCATCGTGGTTGACCAGCCGTCAGGTGGCCACCAGTGGCGGAGAGGAGCACGAGGGCGGTCAGCGCGGGGCCCCGAGGGCAATGCCCGATGCATTGCGGTGTTGAACAGGCTCGAGGCGGAACCGGCGTTATCGTGCGGGGGGTCAGTCACCTTCGGTGCGGCCTGAGACTCACTGCGGTGACGGCCGGGACGGCCATGGCCCTTGGAGAGATTGTAGGCGACCGCTTACCCAGTGAGCAGCCTGCCCATACGCGGCGGCGGATTCGCAGTCTCGTCATGCAGGGGCTACGGCTGGCCAGCTACCAACTCGTTGGCGGCTTTGAGGGCAAGGTGCCAAGGGTATCCCTCCCCACGCCGTTCCCCGGGTTGGTTCGGTTCGAACCCGCCCGGTCCGTAGAGCACGCTGACCCCTGCGCCCCGCAAGGTCTCGATCGATAGGTCGAACTGCGGGTGCTGGACGTAGGCCGCGTTCACACATGGCATGGCCAGCATGGGGACCCCTTTGCCGATGCCCTCGGCAACCACCCCGATGACGAAGTGGTTCGTGAGCCCAAGCGCCCACGAGTTGATCGAATTGAACGTGGCGGGGGCGAACAAGATGACGTCAGCCGGCGGCCACGCATCCGTCTCACCAGGCCACTTGTACTGCGACCGTACGGGCCGGCCCGTCAGATCCTCCAACGCGACGGTGTCGCCGGCGAGCCAGCGTGCAGCCATTGGCGTCAACCCGACACACACGTCGAACCCGCTCTCTTGAGCGCGGCGCACCACGTCCGGGAACTCGTGGACGGGCGGAGCAGCGGACCCGAACAGATACAGCACACGGCGCGACATGGGGCCATCCCACCACACGCCCCAGCCCCGAGCCGTGAGGTGCCGGGGCGGAAGCACTGCTCTCGCATTCGACACCTGGGTATGTTCGAAGTGGCTGCGAGGAACTGGAGACCTGTATGCCTTCACTCGACGACGATCACACTGGCGCACGCATCAAAGAGCAACGGCGATTGGCGCATCTCACACAACGGGAACTGGCCGCGCTGCTGCCGTACTCGTACAGCCTCCTCAACCAGGTTGAATGCGGGGCTCGGGCAGCGACGCCCGACTTCATCGCCGCGGTGGCCAATGCGCTCCGCATCGACGTCACTGCCCTGACAGGACAGCCGTACGTGACCGAACTCCAGCAGGACCGCCTTGCCGCACTGGTGCGGCCCATCCGTGAGGCTCTGGACCTCTACGACCTCGGCGCCGACCCGGAGGTGGTTCCCCGGCCCGCCGTTGAGCTGGTGGCTGCGGCCGAGCGACTCTGTCAGACGGTACGGGCCACTCGTCTCCGGCGTGCGGCAACGGAACTTCCTGTACTGGTTCGGGAGCTGACATCTGCGGCCTGGACAACGCCGTCGACCACGTTATGGCAAGCCCTCGCCTCGACGTACCGCACCTCACATGACATCGCCATCAAGCTCGGCTACTACGATCTTTCGAGTGTGGCTCTCGACCGTATGGCCTGGGCTGCGGACCGTGCTTCGGATCCCTGTCTGTCTGCCGTCCGCCAGTACATGCGCGCACTGGTGTACTTCCGTGAGGGTGAATACACAATCGGACAGCGTCTCATTGGAGCTGGCCACGGGCTGTTGAACGGGCCGGCCGAGACCCGCGAGTTGATCGCTGTCAGGGGCCAGCTGCACCTGGGGGCCTCCGTGATTGCGGCCCGGGCCTGGGATCGCACCGCCGTCGAGTCGCATTTGCAACAGGCCGGCGAGTGTTCGGGGCGTACGGGCGATGCCAGCGATGTGCACTGGCTCTCCTTCGGGCCGACCAATGTGCTGCTGCACCGAATGTCGGCGGCTGTCGAGATGCGGCTTTATGACGATGCACTCGTCCAAGCGCGGCAGATCCACCTTCCTGCCGACCTCGCCACGTCCCGGCGGGCGCACTACCTGATCGACCGTGCCCGTTCGGAGATGGAGACGGGCCGGAACGCGGCCGCGCTGGCTAGCCTGGTCAAGGCGCGGCATGCCGCTCCGGAGCAGACGCGCTACCACCCCGGTGCCCGAGAAACCATCAGCGGTCTGGTGCATGCCGGCCGCCGCACACCTGACACCCTCGGTCACATGGCGGCCTGGATCGGCATGTAGCCGCCCCTCTGCACGCCGTTGGCCGCCGCTCACAAGACTGTGAGCATTGTGAGCACGCCTGGACTCCAAGCTGGCCCTACCTGATCGACGACGGACGGGATGGGGCCGCCGGAATGAAGACCAAGCGCATGCCGCACGCAGGCGAGGTGGGACCTCTCGAGCAACTGCTTCCGATCGACGCCGAAACCATCGGTGAGACGATCCGCCGGGCGCTGGGCATGGGCGCAGCTCCCCTCGACGCCGAGGCGATGGCTGAGGTGGAGGAGGTACTGAGCGGGCACATCGGGCTACTTCTCCCGGAGGTCCGCAAAGCAGCCGAGCAGCTGCCGCCCTCTAGCGCCGAGGCACACCGCCTACGGGCACGGCTCGACTGTATCCAGCAGCAGAGCCAATTACAGGCCCACCACGCGCTTCGTGTGCATGTGCAGGTCCAGCTGCTCGCACGCGACTGCCACTGGCTGTTGGCCCGGCACATTGGCGAGGTGTGCCGATGAGCGCAGAACGGGCGCCGCTGGCTTACGTCTACGACCGGTGCGCGTCCCGATCCAAGCGCCATCTCGACATGCGGCTCATCGGATGCCACACCTACGCCGACCACAAGGGATGGGTCCTCGCCGGGCGCTGGCTCGACCTTGGTGATGCTGCCGTCGACTGCGCCCGGCCACAGCTCGGCGAGCTGCTGGCTGCTATGCGTGCAACAGCCCCCGGCCGCGAGGTGCTCTGCCTGGTCCACAACTGGGGCCGCCTCGCTCACGACGTCCAGCACCGCATCGCCATACAGCAGCGCATCGCGCAGGCCGGTGGCTACTCGGCCACTACCTTCGACGAGTCCGACCAGCGCGCCCGCGAGGTCCTCACCGGAGTCCGTTATGCCTGAGCAGCGTCGCACCCGCCTCGTCGTGACCTACCTGACGTGCCTCGCTGCCCTGGCATTCGTCCTCGCCGTCGGCATCGCCGGGGGTGGGCATGGCTGACGGCGAACGCTGCAACTGCTGCTCGACGCTGCGCTCGTTGCCCCCGGCTCGGGCTTCCGTGTTCGTCATTTCCTTCCTCACTTCGACATTCAGGATGGCCGCCGCGGCAGTTATGAAGCGAACAGGGGGCCTCACAACTCGCACGGAAGCCGTCATTTCGGGGGTGACCATGGCCGGCTCTCGACGAACGCGCGGATCCTCGCGTGTGGGCGATGGACGATGCGGCAACCCCAACCAGCGCCTCCCGGCCCATGCCGCGTCACCGGCGGGCCGGAGATCACGACGGACCGGCGACGCCAGACCACTCTCTAACCCCGCCGACAGCCCAAGAACAGAATTACCGATCACGAATCGAGTTCGTGTTTACATCCACGCCCTGAATTCGACCCGGATCGAATGTCCCGATCGCTCGCCGGGAGGGGCTGGATGAGGAATGACTGCGCGCGATGACCGCGAGATCACGCCGCATGCGTCGAGTCCGGCCGCGAGCTCGGATTGCGCATCGGGCTGCTGAGACAAACGCATGCAGCCACGTCACTGCGTGCGTGGATCCGGGCCTCCCACGGCTGCAGGCCGCCCCACGAAACGACGTACGCGACGTGACGTGCTCACAGCTCCGGTGACACTCACCTGCCCCACCGCGGCCCCGGTGCAGCACCGAACACCACCGCTGCGTCCTCATTCAAGCGGGCCGCCACGCCGACCCGTCAGATGCTGTCCAGGGCAGATACCAAACTCGCCACCGTGATGGTGTTGAAGACGAACGCGATGACCGCATTGGCCGTCACGGTCCGGCGCATCTCCCGGGACGTCACCGTGACGTCGGTGGTACCGAATGTCGTCATGACCGAGAAGGCGAAATAGACGTAGTCGACCCAGACCGGGCTGTCCTCACTGGGGAAGCCCAGTGCCCGCTGGTCCTCCACAAGGTTGTCGGCCTGGAAGGCGACCGCGAAGGACACGGCCACGCAGATCCAGGCGACGGCGACCATGGTGAGGGCGATCGCCGCTCGGGGAACCGGTTCGAACGCGGAGCCGATGTGCCCGGGGCGCCACACCACGGCCACCACGAGCGCGGCAGCGGCGATGAAGAGGGAAACACCCGGTCCGGGCGCCGTGCCGTAGACGTAGCGCTGGAGCACCGTGCCCCGCGTCGAACGACGCGCCCAGGTGTGCACCCGCTCCGGGGATGCGGTCGAGAAGGTGACGCCCGTGATCACGAGATAGGGCAAGAGATAGGCGAGCAGCAGCAGAACGGCCAGATCCGCGCCCGAGATCTGCACCCAGCCGCCGTCGAAACCGAGGAGGAGAGCTGACGCGCCCGCGGCGATGAAGGCGCTCACCGTAGATCGGCGGCGTTCGGAGAGCCACTGGTTCCGACGGCGTGGAGGGGGTGGCTGATGCACGGGCGAGCTCCTGGGGCCGTTCAGCTGCGGGTCCGCTCAGCCGTGGTCCGCCCGGTGCGGCCGAACGCGAGGTCGATGATGCGTCGCCAGTTGACGGGCGGTGCGGGTGCGACGACGCCCGGGCGGTCGCGCGGTAGCAGGACCCGCAGCGCACCCGGGCGCAACGTGCACACGACCGGGGTGGGCATCCGCAGCGCCTCGCCGTCGACCGCCACGGGCATCTCGTCCATGTCGGCGGTCACGTGGACGCGCTGGGCGGTCAGGACGGTCAGCCCTGCGGATTGCGAGCCCCGAACGGCGACGTCGGCGGCCTGCGCCGCATCCTCCACCCGAATGCTCAGCACCCCCAGTTCGCCGCCGTCGAGCCGGGGCCGGCGGCCTCCGGCACCGAGCTCATCAGGTGAGGCGTACGGGTTGTTGCTGACCAGCAGCGCCTGCTGGGACGAGAGCTCCGTGCCGTCGATGCGCCCGTCGAGCCGGCGCACGTGCTCGCCGAGCAGCAGGTCCGGCATGAGGGTCAGCGCCGTGCCCGCCTTGTCGTCGCGGTACTCGGGACGTTGCACGACATCGGCGTACACCCCGAACGACACGGTGTTGACGAAGGCGCGGCCGGCGACGTCACCGAGGTCGACCCTGAGCTCCTCGCCATCGGTCAGGGCGTCGAGGCAACGGGAGGGGTCGGAGCGGTCGAGGCCCAAGTCCAAGGCGAAGTGGTTACGAGTGCCGGCGGAGACCACGAGGAACGGCAGGTCGTGCTCGGCGGCGACCGCCGCGACCAGGGCCTGAGTGCCGTCGCCGCCCGCGACGCCGAGCAGGTCCGCGCCCTCGGCGACGGCCCGTCGGGCCAGCGCGGCGACGTCGGCCGGGGCGGACGGGTCGAGCAGGATCACCCGTGCGCCGAGCTCTTCCGCTCTCTCGGCCAGCCTGAAGCGGCCGACCTTCCCGCCGCCGGATTTCGGGTTCATGATCAGGACCGGCCGTTTCGGTGGGGACACGGCGATCGCCCGCATCGGCCTCTCCGGGCGTGCTCTGCGCAGCGCAGCCCGGGCGCAGGCCAACGCCGCACCCCAGCACAGGGACAGGGCCAGAGCCGTCACCCACAGCCCGTCGTATGCCAGGAGCACGACGACGGCGACGGGTGCCGCGATTGCGAGAAGCGCACCGAGCAACCGCACCGAGCCGCGGTGCGCCACGAACCACCAGATGCCGATGCCGCAGATCACCAGGCCGAGGAACCCGGCCCCGATGACCACCAGTCCGCCCTCTCCCAGCGCGAGGAGAAGCACGACCACCGCGCCGATGGCCGCAAGCATGGCCAGGCGCGCCAGCCACCGCGCGGTGCTCCCGGCCGAGCCGGTAGTGCGCGTCGCTCCCATGGTTTCCTCTCCATGCCCTGCGTGACCGCGAGCCGGTCCGGGGCACCAGAGTGCACATTCCGGGGCCGGCGAGCATCTCAGCGGGGCCAACCGGACGGCCGACCGCTGTGTACCCCAGCGCTTCAAACCCCGCGTGTCGCTGTCGCTAACCGCGCCCAGCATCTGCCGACGACCTTGTGCTGCCGAGTCACCCGAGCGCGAAGGCGGCCGGGACGGAAAGCAGGCCCGGGGTGTGGAACGGGTACCCATCGAAGGCCACGTCCGACCACAGCGCGTACTCGCTCCCGGAAACGGTGGGTGCGAACAACGTGAGTGCGGTGCAGAGGAGCAGTCCGCCGCCCACGGACCACAACCAGCCCCCTGCGATTGAAGCCCGGCCAGAAGGAGGAATAGAGCAGCACGGGAAAGACGCACGTCGCCGCGACGCCCACCGAGAAGGTGACCAGGAACTCGACCGGGTAGCGGTGGACCGAGGCGGACAGCGACACCCCTCCGAGGCCCACGACCGCTACGACGACACGAAGCGTCCGCACCTCTTCCTGCATCGGAAAGGGGGGCGCTTGGTCCGGGCAAGGACGTCATGCGTGAGGGAGACGGCGGCGGCGAAGGTCACGCTGGTCACCGCCGTCAGTACGGTCAGGAATGCGACGCAGGCTATAGCGGTGATGAGGACCACGCGTGCCGGCGACCCGTGGTCCAGGACATCGGAGGCAAGCAGGATCGGGGCCGTCTGGCCGTTCGCGTCGACCGCGCCGATCGTCTCGCCTCCGACCACAGCCGCCGCCGCGAATCCGGCCGTGATCAGAAGGAGGTAGAAGGCTCCTGCCAGTCCCACGGGCGATGCTCGTGGCCAGTCAGGCAGCCCGCCCGCTCCGTGACGCGGAGACGCGGAGACGCGGAGAATGAGATGCGGCATCGTCGCCAGGACCGAGGATCACGACTATGTGATCGCTGATCGTGTTCAGCGGCCCCAGGCCCGCCGTGTGCGCCCAGAGCCCGCGGCACGGGGTCGCCGTCGGGACTGACGAGCACTGAGCCTCTGGCGGGACGGCCGGCGATGACGTCCTGGCTCGTCAGCGCTGGTTCGGTCCGGTCGGGGGCCGGTGCGTCGTGGTGCAGGACGCGAGCCGTGTGACGGTGCAGGGTGAGCGTCCCAATCTGGGAGAGCTCACCCAGCGTCACGGTGGGGACGCCGGACACAGCAGGCGCCGGGGCGGCGCCCAATTGTGGCAATGCGTTACGGAGGGAATCGCGTCGCGCCTTCATGGCGGTCGCCGACTTGAGCTGGGGATCGAAGGGAGCGTGGCACGCTGTCCGGGTTCGGTACACGGGGCCGCGGGGTGAAGTCGACCTCCTCGTCGAGCAGTTCGGCCAGCGGCGCTCGTCGGACGATCTCTGCATCCGTGGCCGAAGCACCCTGCCCTTGCAGTACTGCGCCCGCAGTGTGCCGACGTAGCGAGGCAGCCCGTCGGCCGGTCCTTCACTAGCATGTTCGGGCCCGGGGGGCGGCGTGACCGTTGACGCACAACACGCCCATGGGCGGGCCGTTGTCCCTATTTGGGCGTTGCAGAGCCCATAGGTGCACGCCATTACCGCTTCCGACGGGCCTCCCGCGGTCAGTCCCCACCGCCGCAACCGCCGCAACCTCCCCCACCGCCACCGAAGTCATCGTGCCGACCGAAGTCGCCGCCGGCCCCGTCGTGGTGGCTGCTGGAACCACTCGATGACGAGGAGTCAGGGATAGAGTTCCATAGGAACCGCAGAAGCCAGAACGCCCCGACTGCCAGCCAGAACCACCCAATCGGTGTCGATAGCGCCACGTCTACGAGGAAGCCCAAAAAGTCTTCAACTTCATGGCCGCTCACAGCCCCACCTCCCTGAGCCAGAAGGCCCGGACCAACCATGCTGACATAGAGGGGTTATGAGGGGTAACCCTTTCGTCGTGTGGGCCTCTGCGCCCGGTAGAAGACCGGGCGGTAGGAGCTACACGCACCCGCGCCGTGAGCTTTTATCCGTGTTGCAGCTCCCACAAGGGGCCGTAGAGAAGGCGTGCCACACAGCATCCGAAGCCTTGACCATGGCCATTGCGGTCGATTCGCCTCGTATCTTCGAATGCCGTCGCGGGGCCCGTACTGGAGCTACCAGTCCGCCGCCACCGGCAAAACCACGCAGATCTGCCTCACCCGCATCTACCGCGCCACCTACTGCATGCTCGGCCGGCAGTCCAGCGCCTCGTTCTCCCTCGGCAGGATGAGGTCCGTGACCCGAGCGCCCTGTCATCAAGCCTCCCACTCCCAGCTGCGGTCCCTCGATGCCCGGCGGACCTCTACGTCGTACTGAGTGACATCGAATCGAAGCTCTGGGAGATCAACATGGTCCTCATCCGGGTTGCGCCAGCCGCTCCAGATCACGTGTTGCCCTTCGCGCCTGATCGTCACGTAGACAGCGCCACAGCATCCTTCCGTGCACTCGGCCTCGGCAAGCCGAATCTCGCGGGGGATGACTGTCGCCTGAAGCGGCGCATCCGGCCCCAACAGAGACCGAGGACCAACTGCCGGCCCCTCGTCGAACACATCGGCCAAAATGTCGCGTCCGTTGATGATCGGTCGGCATTCCACGGCGCCGTGTCGGCTTCCCAACGAGGGCACGACGACGCGGAGGGACAACAAATGCGGCTGGGTGGTCATTGGCTGATGCTCTCGCAGTCAGTGGCAGTTGTCCTGCGTGTTCTGCTTTGCCGGCCACGAGCAGAGGCAGAGCAGGGGCACATTCCCTTTCGCTCGTCTGATGTGCATAGCCGCGCGCCGCGGCGAGCAGCCCGGCATGGGCGTCGATCTGTGCGACGCGGCGGACGGAGTCCACGGGGCCGCGGTGGACGGCACGGGCCCAACGCCGGATCATTGGCGATCTCGGTGTTGAGAGCCCGAGTCTGCCCCTCCTGTTCGGACAGCCTGCGCACCCTGACCGGCTCTGCCATCAGACTCCCCCGTGCTGATCGGTCATGTCACCGCAGACGGCCGACGTGAGGCCACCTTGCACCAACCCGGTGTTCGATCCCGGTCACACCAGGAGCACGACAGGAGCGTGACCCAGTTCATAAAGAAAGGGTGACAGGGCGTTGTCGCGGGCCGCTGAGACTGTCGACGGCATGACGATCACAGATGAGGACTGCCTCCCCGAGACCCTGGGGTTCAACGAGCAATTTGAGGCTGCCGCCGCGAGCCGTCCAGCTCGCGGGCAGGCGCCCAGCGCCGCCACGCTGGCGCTCCTGCGACGCAACCGGCTCTGCGGCGACACGCCACCGGTAAGACTGCAGCACGGCCAAAACCGCGTCGTTGAGGGCGCAGTGAAGGTACGGGTCTTCGTGCCGGACCACGTCGACGGCGTGTACCTGCACATCCACGGAGGCGGCTGGGCATTCGGGTCCGCGGACGGACAGGACGAGCGGCTCTGGCGGCTCGCCGAGCAGGCACGGCTGGCCGTGGTGAGCGTGGACTACCGCCTCGCGCCGGAACACCCGTTCCCCGCCGGGCCCGACGACTGCGAAGCGGCAGCCCGGTGGCTGGTGAAACACGCCGCGGCCGAGTTCGGTACCGACCGGCTGCTGATCGGCGGTGAATCGGCCGGTGCCCACCTCAGCGTCGTGACGCTACTGCGCCTTCGCGAACGGCACGGCATCACCGGCGCGTTCCGGGCAGCTCACCTGCTCTTCGGCCCCTACGACCTGTCGATGACACCAAGCCAGCGGAGGTTTGGCCCCCGACAGCTGCTGAGCAACACCGACACGCTTCGGGGCGGCTATGAGCTGTTCACACCGGGGATGGGGGAAGAGCAGCGCCGTAGCCCGGAGGTCTCGCCCCTGTTCGCGGACCTGGCCGAGCTGCCGCCCGCCCGGATCGTCGTCGGCACCGAAGATCCTCTGCTGGACGACTCGCTGTTCCTGGCCGCACGGTGGCAAGCGGCGGGTGCGCCTGTGCAGCTCGGTGTCGTCGCCGGCGCGATGCACGGCTTCACTCTGTTCCCCCTGACCATCACCGAGCGGGAACTACGGCGAGAGCGGGACTTCCTGGCCTCCGCGTGACGGTAGCGTCGGCGACATGAACCGCACTGCCCGGCTGTATGCCATGGTGGAAGAGTTGCGCGCGGCGGCGCCGCGGCCCCTGACGGTCGCGGCGCTCGCCACGCGGTTCGAGGTAAGCACACGCACAGTGCAGCGCGACCTTCAGACACTGATGCAGACCGGTGTCCCGGTGCGCTCCATACCCGGGCGAGGCGGCGGCTGGTCGATCGACCCTGAGATGACCCTGCCCCCGATCCACCTCACCGCTGATGAAGCCTCGGCACTGACCGCCGCGCTCGCCGCGGCCGACGCCTCCACCCCCTACGCCAGCGCGGCCCGCACGGCGGCTCAGAAGATCGTGGCCTCGATGGCCGGCCCCGCCTCGGCGGCGGCCCGAGAACTCGCCGCACGGATCGTTACCCTGCCGACGCACGGCGACTCCGCGATCCGTACCGCAGTGGAGCACGCCCTCGCCAACAACATGGTGCTGCAGCTGTCCTACACCGACGCAACAGGACACGAAAGCAACCGCGTCGTGGAACCAGCCGGACTGCTCACCGCCGACGGACGCTGGTACCTCATCGCCTGGTGCCGCACACGCCGGGCCGGCCGGGGCTTCCGGCTCGACCGGATCGCAGCAGCGGCTCCAACCGACGAAGAGGCACAGCCCCATAACCTGACCGAACTACTACTCAACTCGGCCGCCGCCGGCGCAATACAACCCACCGCACTGGCCTCACTCACACCCACACGATGAGAATCCGAAGGCACCAACCCGGCGCACCTTCCCGGTCACGGCACCAAGGCCTGTCCGGCGGATCAGGCGACTTCCTCGCCCTGAGCTCGTTGACGTCTCCATGGGGCGGGGAGGTCTCACGAACGAGGAATGGGACCGGCTGAAACCGCAGCTGCCGAAGTCAGGCAAGCGGGGAGGCGTTGAATGAACCGTCGCAGGATCATCAACGCCCCGGCGCTGCAGGTGGATGTACCTGTGAGCACCGCCCAGGCGCCCGCCGGCCGCGACGAAGCCCGGCTTCGAGGGCGGGCATCTCGTGGCCCCCACCTTCTCGCTGCGTGAGCCACAGAACCGTGCCACCGACGGCAAGACCCCGGTGGCCATCCCGCTCTGGACCACCGCGACCGAAGACCTTCACGACATCTCCCCGACCGCTCATCAGTGTTTTAGCAGTTCAAGGGCACACTGCACGGCACGATGCCGCCGACAGGCCATCCAAGCAGGTGCTATCACTGGCACCTCGACCGTTTTGCAAGCACTCGACAGATGGATGGCGGCGTGACTGAAGTAACGCTGTTCCTCCGGGAATATGCGAAGACCCGTCGGGACGTGGGGGCCATCGCCCCGAGCAGCGCCCGGCTGTGCAGGGCCCTCACCCGGTACATGATCCCGAACCCCGGCCGCTCCCGCGCAGTACTCGAGGTAGGGCCCGGTACCGGAGCGGTGACCCGCTATATCACCGGCTCACTCGGCCGGCTGGACACCCTGGATCTGATCGAGGCCAACCCCCGCTTCGCCGCCCTGCTGCGACACACCTACGACGGTGACCCGAGACTGCGCATCCGCACGGGCCTGATCCAGGAACACGACCTCGGCTCCTACGACACCATCGTGTGCGGCCTGCCGTTCGCCAACTTCGACGCCCGCACGACGGAAGAGATTTTCGACCGGCTCCTGCGGTCCCTGCGGCCCGGCGGCACGCTGTCCTTCTTCGGGTACATAGGAGGCGACACCATACGCCGGACGCTCGTTGATGGAGCCGAGCGCGAGCGCACCCTCGTTGGACTCGGCGTACTGCGCCGCATACTGCATCGCCACACTTTCCGCACCGAAACGGTACTGGGAAACCTACCCCCGGCCCGCGTCCACCATCTCGCGCCGGTCAACCCACCAGCTCACCCCGAGTCAGCACACTCCTGCGACTGCCGCGAAACGTCTCCCTGAACCTCCTGCCGGCAGCACAGCCGGAGCGGCATAGCCCGACACAGCCCCGAGCACCGCGCCTTCGACCAGGCCAGCGGTGCTCGGGGCATGCGTGAGAGCGCCCAGTCCGCCGGCCTCCCGCCCAACACGCTCCAGCTCTCCCGGCACCACACCCGGCAGCGGAGAGACTCCCCCGGGCTACCAGGGGTGACGCAACGCCGCGGATGAGCTGGCCGCAGCGCAAGCCTCCGGGGCTTCTCCCGGCCCCCGGCATCGGCTGACGGCCCTGTTCACCACACCTGCGCTGGGACAGGAATACATCAGCGGCCTGGAGCCCGCGATCGTCGCCCACGCCGATCATCCCGCCGTCGCCCCGGCCCTACACCGGGTCACCGAGCGGCAGATCACCTACCTGACTGACCTCTACACCGACCCGGTCCTCTCCCCCACCTCAGCCCGGCGTCAGGCAGTCACCACGTACGCCGCCTATCCCGGATGGATCGAACTGCGCCGTTCCGCCTGCGACATGGTGCCCGAAGTCGCCGCCACCGCTACCGCCGCGCTTGAGCACCTCCTCACTGAGCTGGCCCGATCCGGCAAACACCAGACGGCGTCGGGGTAGAGGCACCACCGATCGCCCCGCCCCGGCATGTCGATGGGGACTCGCGGCTCCGGGGCGGGGGCGTCCTCCGTGGTGACGGTGTGGTTGAGCAGGAGGTCGGCGACGGCGGTGCGGAGGCGCCGCGGCTGACCTCTTTGTCACCGGCGAGGGCGGCGATGTGGAGCGGCCCTCCAACCTGCCGCATCCGTTGACCACCGCGGATACGTGTTCTGCCGCGGTCACGCCCTGCGGGCGGGTACCGAGCGACGTACCGCAAGGCAGGGGAGCCGGCGGCCAGCACTGCGACACCGGAGATCACCGACGAGGCTGACAAGGCGAAGGCGAGGACGAGGCAGCCGGCCAGCCCGACGACCGGGACCCGCCGCTGACGAACCGAGCGATCAGCCCAGTTGACCTCGAACACCTCGACCCGGCGAGCCAGCAAATAGCGGGAGAGGGCAGCTCCGTAGCTGCCGGACCCTTCCACCCCGGCCCTGTGCACCGTAGCCAGCCGGCTGACCCACTCCCAGAGTTCCCGATAGCCCACCGCCGTGGCGGGAAAGGACGCGGTGCCCATGACCACGCCTAGCGTGGAGATCGCGACGGCCACATGAACATCCCTGTGCGTATCCACACCAAGTACAGCACCGACGAGCCCATGCTCTCCATGGCCCTACGGCGGCGCGAGGGGAAGGGAATGAGCCTGCGCAACATCTTCAAGCGGCTCGTCCTCACCACCGGCGCGAAAAGGGGCAGCACCCCTCACCAGCGAACGTCATGCGGATACTGCGCGAACACGACGAACGCACGGCCGCGGCCTTGGCGACATAGAGAAGTCAGCGCAGTGGATCCGCCAGGCCTCAAGATCAACGACTGGAGGCTCTTGGGCTTACCCCGGCGCTACCCCCTTACGGTCGGGTGAGAATTTCGGCTCCGCTGTCGGTGATGGCGATGGTGTGCTCGCTGTGCGAAGTTCGGCAGCCTGTCGCGCTGCGCAGCGTCCAACCGTCGGCGTCGGTGACGAGTGTGGCAGTGTCGGCCATGACCCAGGGCTCCAGGGCGAGCAGCAGCCCGGGGCGCAGCTTGTATCCGCGGCCGGGCCGTCCGGTGTTCGCGATGTGCGGGTCCTGGTGCATGGTCGAGCCGATGCCGTGGCCTCCGAACTCGGTGTTGATCGGGTAGCCCGCCTTGCTGAGGACCGTGCCGATGGCGTGGGAGAGGTCGCCGATGCGCGCCCCAGGCTTAGCGGCGGCGATGCCGGCGGCGAGTGCGCGTTCGGTCGTCTCGATCATCGCGACGCTCTCCGATGGCCTGGCCTTGCCCACCAGAAAGCTGATCGCGGCGTCCGCGGCCACCCCGCCCCTGGCCACGGCGAGGTCGAGAGTCAGCAGATCCCCGTCTGCCAGCCTGTAGTTGTGAGGCCGCCCATGAAGCACTGCGTCGTTGACGGCCGTGCAGATGTAGTGTCCGAACGGGCCGCGCCCGAAGGAAGGCGCGTAGTCGACGTAGCAGGACTGCGCTCCCGCCCCGGTGATCATCTCCTTGGCCCACTGGTCGATGTCCAGCAGGTTCGTCCCGACCGTGCTGCGCTGCTTCAGCGTGTGCAGGATGGTTCCGACCAGGGCACCGGTGCCCCTCGCCCGCTCCAGCCGCGTGGAGTTCAGGATCTCGATCATGGGGGACCTCTCATGTACGTCCAATAACTATCCCGGTCTAACTGTACCGGTATTAGAATGGGGTCATGGTCAGGTTGCCGCTCACCCCCGCCGAGGTAGAACGTGGACAGCGCCTTGGCGCCCTGCTCCGCCGAGCCCGGGCCTCCCGCTCGATGCTGGACGTGGCGCTCGCTGCGCACATCTCGCCGGAAACTCTGCGGAAGATCGAATCCGGCCGTGTGGCTACCCCCGCCTTCCCAACCATCGCAGCGATCACCGACACCCTCGGGCTGTCTCTCGACGCCGTCTGGGCCGAGATTAGCCAGGCCGAGCGAACCGTCGAGGATCAGTCGGTCCGGCCTGTCACACGGCATCCATCGCTGGTTTCGTAACACCGCACTCAGGGAGTCGGCGGTTCACTCACCGCGCTGTGCCGGTACGCCTGCGCGCACGCTGATCACCTCGTCACCAGCCCGAGCACCGCCTAAAGGTTGTCCCGTAACTGGTGGGGTGGTTGGTGCGTTGGCTGGGTATGGGTGGGGTGATCTCAGCGGGTGATCCGAAGTGGATCGAGCCGTTCTCCGGGCTGACCGAGGTGCAGTTCGCCAGGCTGGTGGCGTTGGTGCGGCGGCGCGGGGGCGACGTTCAGCGCGGTCGTCCCTGGCGGCTGACGCTGGAGGACCGGGTGTTGCTGGTGGCGACGTACTGGCGCACGAACCTCACGTTGCGGCAGGTGGCGCCGCTGTTCGGGGTTTCGAAGTCTGCAGCCGATCGCATCCTCGATCACCTGGCGCCTTTGCTGGCCCTCTCGCCGGCCCGCCGACCACGCAAGGACACCGTCTACATTGTCGACGGCCCTGGTGCCCACCCGTGACCGCAGCGTGGCCACGTCCAGCAAGAACTATCGGTACTCGACGAACCTGCAGGTCGTCATCGACGCCAACAGCCGCCTGGTGGTGACGATCGGCCTGCCGTTGCCCGGCAGCCGCAACGACTGCCGGGCGTTCACGGAGTCCGGCGTCGACCGGGCCTGCCGCGGCGCTCCGACCCTCGCCGACGGCGGATACCAAGGCACCGGCCTGCTCATCCCGCACCGCAAACGACGAGGTCAAACGCACCTCAGTCCTCACCAGGAAGCAGAGAACGCTGTCCACCGCCGGGCCCGAGCGCGCGTGGAACACGCCCTGTCACGGCTGAAGAACTGGAAGATTCTGCGGGACTGCCGGCTCAAGGGCGACGGCGTTCACCAGGCCATGCTCGGCATCGCCCGGCTCCATAACCTGGCCCTCACTGGATAACTCACACCCCATACGGGACAACCTCTAGTCGCCGGGGTCCAGGTCGGTAACGGCGATCTCCCGGTCGGGCAGCGGGTGGGCGTCATCGCGGGCTCGCAGGCTGTCGAGCATGAGTGCCAAACAGCGATCCGCGCTGCGACGGGTGAGTTCGGCGCGCAGGCCGGGGACCGGCCGCAGCAGCAGGGCGATCATCAAGGCCAGATCGCCTGTGTCCACATCCGGGCGCAGGTCTCCGTCGGCCTGGGCCCGGCGGACGAGCCGATCGAGGATCTTCAGCAGGATCTGGCGCAGCCTACGGTTCTCGGGGTCCTCCTGGAGATCGGCCCACGTGCTGGCGAACCAGACCGACAGCCAGGTGGCCAGGCGCAGTTCGGCGGCGGCCTGAACCACGAACCGCGTCAGTGCCCGCCAGGCGTCGGGCTCCTCGTCCTCGGCCGCGCGGGCGATTGCGACGACGCGGTGAAAGCCGTCCAGCGCAACCCCTCGAATCAGCGCGTCCCGGTCCGGGAAGCGGCGGTAGAGGGTGCCGGTCCCGACACCGGCGCGGCGGGCCACCTCCTCTGTCGGCACGTCCGGGCCCCGCTCGGCGATAAGGGCCCGGGCCGCCTCGATGATCTGTTCACGGTTGAGCCGGGCATCGGCTCGCAGCTCGCGTCCGGAAGTCGAAGTTGTCACCGCAGCAGTATATGTGAGACGCCATCAGCCATATACTGCTCCTAAGTGACGGGTTCTCTATCAGATAGGGGTCAGAGATGGATCTCGACGCAATGCTGCACCGGATCGGGCACCAGGGCGGTGTGACTCCCGACCTGGACACGCTGTTCGCCCTGCACCGGGCCTGGCGGCGCACGGTGCCCTACGAGAACCTCGACATTCAGCTCGGCCGGCCCATCAGCCTCGATCCCGGTGCGCTGTTCGACAAGCTCGTACGGCGCAGGCGCGGTGGTTACTGCTACGAACAGAACGCGGGCCTCGCCATGTTGCTGCGCCTGGCCGGGTTCGAGGTGACGATGGTCGAGGGCGGTGTCCTGCGCGAGACCCGCGGAGACGCGATGTGGGGCAATCACAACGCGCTGCTCGTAGACCTCGACGGCCGGCGCTGGCTGGCCGACGCCGGTATCGGAGACGGCTTCCTGGAACCGCTGCCGTTACGCGAAGGGCTGCACACACAGGGGGAGTTCACCTATCGGCTGGAGCGAATAGCGCCGGACACGTGGCGCTTCCACCATCAACCGGGTGGGACGATCGCCTCCTACGACTTTCGCCTCAAGCCGTGCCAGCCCGCCGACTTCGTCGTCCGCTCGCGCGAGCTGTCCACGTCCCCGGAATCGCCCTACGTCACCACACTGATCGCCGCATTGCCGGCCACGGGGCACACCTTGTTGCTGCTGTCACGTACGGTGCGGCAGATCGGCGCCGAAGGCAGGAGATCCTGGACCATCAGTGGCCCGGACAAGTTCGCCGCAACGCTCTCCCAGCGGTTCCTCGTCCCGCTCGACGACATCGGACGGGACGGAGTCGACCGACTCTGGGAGAAGGCGAGCGCCCAGAACGACCTCTGGCGGACCCGTGCTCAGGACGACGGCTGACCCCACAAGGTGAAACGAGGACGCCAAGGTTCAGGCTGGTGGTGGCACCGTCTAAGGCGCCTGGATGAAGGCCAACGCGGTGCGGGCAGAGCGTCGCGCTCTGCCCGCCCACTGGGTGCGTGCGGCGCTCCATGTGAGGCGCCCCATGAGGGTCCCTGGTCGGCCCGGGTCCCTCGGGGGCATGAGGCCGGACCAGGCTCGCCGAGCGCCACACGGACGGACACCGAGGCGCCTCGCGGCAGGGATGTCTTCGTTCTTCCCTTCTCTTGTCGGGAACGGTCAGGCCACGGGCACCGAGCCTCTTCGGGCGTTGCGCCGGCTTCCGTTGACCAGATCGTTGAATCGGTCGACGGTCCAGATGGAGCGCAGCCCCAGCGGTCCCATCATCATCGGGCGTGGAAACTCAGGCTTCTTCATCCACAATCCCCCCAAGTCCTCGTGTCGTTCGCCATCGACGATCAGGTCGGCGATGAGGGACCCGACATAGGGCGCTTGAGCAAGACCGTGGCCGTTGCAGGCAATCGAGTAGAAAATGTTGTCGTCGATCTGCCCGGCGAGCGGAAGCCAGGACGAGGTGATCGCGATCCATCCTCCCCACGCACGATCGATCGCGACGTCGGACAGAGCCGGAAACCGCGTCGCGAAGGCTTCTGCGAGTTCTTCGACGAGCGCCGGGTCCGGCTCCTTCTGCGGAAGTGGAAACGTCGTGCCGCGCTCGAGCCGTCGGACGCCGAACACGATGGTGTTGCGCGGCGTCAGGCGGTAGTTCTCCATGATGTTGTGCTGGGTGACGAGTCCCGACCGACTGGTCCACCCAAGTGCCGCCAAACGGGCAGGATCGATGGGCTCGGTCTCCACCTCGATGACCCAGATGGGCACGGAAAGCCGTGGCGGAGTGATGTCCCACTCTCCCGCGTACGCGTTCGTCGCCAGAACCACTTTGTTCGCCCGCACCTCACCCTGAGGTGTGCTGAGGACCATTTGCCCGCGGTCGCGCCTGACGTCGGTGACCTTCGACCGCTCGAAGACTCGCGCGTTGGAGGAGAGCAGTGCGCGGCGCACACCCGAGGTGAACCTGCCGGGGTTCATGATTCCCCCGACTTTCTCGCGCATCCCGCCGAGGAATCCCCGGGGGATTCCGAGCTCTTCGCTCGTGCCCAATTCGACGTGACCGCCGGCGCGCTGAAGGATCTTGGCCACACGGCGCACTCGACCCATCTGTCCACGGGACACCGCCGCGAAGACGTTGCCCGTCCGTTCGTAGTCGCAGTCGATGTCGTGCGTCTTGATGAGCTCTTCCACGTGGTGCGCGGCGTGCTCGGCAAGTCGGACCATGCCGGGCATCTTCGTGCGGAACAACAGATTGAGGAGCTGAAGGTCCCCGCCTGGAGCACCGGCCACCTGCCCTGCGTTTCGGGAGCTGGCGCCGTGTCCGCAGAACTCGGCCTCCAGCAGCACCACGTCTTGACCACGTTCGGCCAGTCGGAGCGCCGTCGACATGCCTCCGAGGCCGCCTCCGACAACCGCGACCTCACAGGTGAGGTCGTCGGTCAGTGCCGGCAGGATGTCTGCGGGCGGATCGGCCCAGCCGCTGAAGGTGGTGTACTGCACGTTGTTGGTTTTCATCTGATTGCCTCTCCCGAACACGCTCTGATTCTCGGAGTGTTGCTCAGGCCCGAGCAACACTCCGTTCGTTCGACGCCGCCTCCGCACCCGTCGCCACGTTGTGGTTGTGCAGTGCGCGGTACGAGAGGAAGTAAACGAAGAGCTGGAATCCCCAGGTGCCGAGAGCGAGGATGTAGTGGGTGGTGCGGTACTCGTCGTCGCCCGCAATCGGGAAGAAGTCGTATATGAGTGCGATGGCGGTCCCCGCAGCGGTAACGAGCGCAGCGCCGATGGCCAGCCCCTTGGCACGGATCTTCCAGAGGCGCCACGAGAAATAGGCGAGGAACAGGGTCGTGAGCGCGTTGACGATGACGTAGTACGTTGCCGGACCGACGTGAAGCTCATGGCCGCGGAACTGCTGGAGATACAGCCCGACGGCGATGGCCAGCGCAAACACGCCTGTGTCGACCGCCCACGACGGCTTGTACCGGTGCGTGACTCGCATCAGGCCCATGACGAGAATCAGGGTGATGCCCACCGATCGCGAGAAGGCGTCGAAGAAGTACGCGATGGAGTACAGGATGCTCCCCTCGTCGCCTCCGAGGAGGGACCAGACGAGGAAGTTCGAGCCGGACGTGGCGACGATGATCCATTCCAGGCCGAGCAGGTAGTTGCCGTACTGTCGAATGAGTTTCCATCCGAAGAAGAAGCCGGCGAAAATCATCCAGAGATCGGCCAGCAAGAAGAGCAGTTCTTTCATGGTTTGCGGTTCCTTTGGACTGGGCCTACATGTCTGAGCAGAAGGCCAACTGTGCAGGGATTCGTGAAATCGCCTCAGAAGCGGATGCCGTCGGAGCGAGCAGCGGGTTCAGGACGCGGCACCTCGGGCCCGCCGGCCGGACCGAGCGCGTGAGACCAGCACGGTCACCACTACGAGCAGCGCGAGAGCTCCCGACAGCCAGTAGCCGATGCCGTACAGACCCTTTGCGGCGACCTCGAGACCGGTTCCGGGCACCGGAACCAGGGAGGCGCTGAGGTCGCCGCTGACCAGTGCCGTGCCGAAGGCGAAACCCACGGCCATGAACGTGCCGGCGGCACCGGCTGCCATACCGGCCTTCTCCTCGGGCACTGCCATCTGCACCAGGGTGAAGCTCGCCGCGTAGCCGATTCTGCAGCCGAGACCCATGACGGCAGCGCCCACGAGGTAGTGCCACTGCTGGTCGTGCGCCACGGCGAGCCAGGCCAGCCCCGCCGCGCTGATGAGCGCTCCGATGACAAAGACGCGCACACCACGGCCGTTCAACAAGGCGCGGTCGAGCACGGCGCCTCGGACCAGGAACGCCACCGCGAAGGGCCCCATGAGCAAACCGGTCTCCAGAGCGCTGAGCCCGAGGCCGTAGGCGTCTGCCGGACGAAGAGCAGCAGGGCTGATCTGGGCGTACGTGCTGAGCAGGAGCAGGAAGGCTGAGTTCACCGCCGCGAACAACGCGATGCACAAGCACGAAGCGGTGACCAAAGGAGCCTTCATCATTGCGACGTCGAACACCGCCGAGGACGAACCGCGCTGGACGCGCATCCAGGCGATGCCACCGACGATGCCGACCACCAATGGAATGAGTGCCGCGCTGCCCCACACGAGGCCTTGCGTCAGAGTCAGGAGAATCGCCGCGACCCAAGCGATCATCCACACGGTGCCGAGCACTCCGATGCGGCCGGCACGCTCGGCAGGCGGGGCGTGGGGGATCGTGGCGTACGACGCAACGGTCGCGGCCGCGCACACTGCGGCGAGGATGATGAAGAAGCTCCGCAGCGACAGGTTCTCGACGATGAAGCCGCCGCCGATCATGCCGACGACGATGCCGACACCGGTGGCGATGACCAGGACCGCGACCCCCACCGTGATGCCGCCCTCGCCGAGATTGCGACGCAGGAAGCCGAGGGGAAGCAGCTGTGCCGCGCCACCGAAGCCCATCAGAATGCAGCCGACCAGAAGGGTCGGATACGAGTCACCGAGAGCCGGAATGAGCGCGCCGACCGCGAGGAATGCGGACGCCGCCACGGAGGCGTTCCGGTCGCCGTAGAGATCGGCGAGGCGCGGCAACAGGATGAAACCCGCTCCCCCGCCGAGGGTCAGCGCCGTGTAGAGCCACGTCGTCTCGGCCACTGTGGCGAGGCCGTACTGCGCCTGAATGACCGGAAGTAGCGGCGGCAGAATGAAGATGACTGCGTTGGTCAGGACGACCAGCAGCGCGCCTACGCCGATGAGCACCCCCTTGTTCGGCGCAGGGCGAGAAGGCGCCTCGCCGGCGAGTCCGGCAGGCTGGTGGATCTCTGTCATGGTTCTCTCCGGTTCCTGATCAGACACGGCGCGGCAGCCCGGCGCCGGTGGCGGTTCAGTCGTCTCGGCTGAGCGGTTCCATGGGGTCGGACATGTGCCCACCGACCTCGTCCCAGCCGGCGTAGTGCTCCGAGGACCGGTCGAGCGCTCGCTGGATCTCCTCCGGGAACGACCGGATCCGGTTGAGCGTGCAGGCGAGGAAGGGGCTCTCCTCGGGGCGCAGGAAAGCGAGGTCGTAGCTCATCGACAGGCCGAAGCGGTACTCGTCCGAGGTGGCGCTCTGGCCACCACCGTGGTGGGTGGAGCCGACCCCGATGAGCGCCGAGCCGGCCGTCATCTCGGCTGGGGGTGCCTCCTCGACTCGCGGGGCGCGCTCCTCGTCCGATAGTTGTGGGGCCGAAACGCCGAGGGTGCCGCCGTTCTTGGCGGTGAAGCCGCTGACCGTCACCGTGATCTGCATCCGCGCTTCGCGCTGACAGGAAGGCGCTTGCCCGCTTGGTGCTGCCGCCGGCGAGCGCCTCGTCGTGGCCCGTGTGGACCCCGTCCAGCACCGGGGCCGGATCCTTCTTGACGCCTTCGACGGTGGCCACGCCGAGGAGTCCTTCGGCGATCACACCGCCGCCTCGCATGATCACCTCGGCCGCGGCGTCCGCGGTGGCACCGGGAGTGAGACGCGCGAGTGCGTTCTTCGTCATGGCAGGTCCGTTCTTGCGAAAGGGCTGGGCCCGACTGGAGGGGCGCGCCGACCGACCTTGTGATCGGGCTCATACGCTAGGACAAAGTTAGTCAGCTGTTCAAGACGTGCGACTAAGAAAATTCACGCCCCGACCACCGGGCGACTGCTAGGCTGGGCGCGTTGACTTAATCAAGCGTCCAACTGTGCGGACGCCTTGCACCAGGAGGAATTCGTGCCGCGGATCCCCGTCGCCCAACGGCGTAGCGACTTCATCAACGCCGCCGTGGAAGTCATCGCGATCCACGGCATCGAAGGCGCAACAACCCGACGGATCGCCGAGCAGGCTCAGGCGAACCTGGCGATGCTGCACTACTGCTACGACTCCAAGGAGGACCTCTTCGCCGATGTCTACGATTTCGTAGCCGGCAGGTTCCGCGAGGTGGCCAAGAGCAGCGATCCACACTCCAACCTGCTGGACACAGCTCGCCAGCTGCTACGCGGCGTGATGGAGTGCTACCTCGAGTCAGCAAACTTCACCGCGGCCACATTGGAACTCATCAGCTGGGCACGGCGTCAGCACGGAGACCGCGGTATCGCGGTGTACGACCAAGCCTTTGAGACGGCGCGCGCTGTGCTTCGCGGCGCCACCTCCGATCACGCGGTCGAACCAGAAACCATCGACCAGATCGCCTATGTCATCGCTACCCTGGCCGACGGTTTCGCCCTGAACTGGATGACCTACGGGGATCGGTCCGCCGCAACCGAGCAGATGGAAATCGCCACCTCGGTACTCGAGAATTGGCTCACGGTCCGGCTCGGATCAACGCCCGCCGCACTGTGATTGACCCATGAACGCCGCAGCGCTCGAGCTGTTGGCGAGCCGGCGTGGCCAGCCACCGAACGGGAGCTGCGGGATCGCTCACCAGCGCTCACCACAGATTCGGCCAGGCGACGGAGATCGCTTGCATTCAACCCGTGCGCGCTGCTCCGTCGCCTGCGAGAACTTGGGCGCTGGGGATCCCGGGGATGAGCACATCCGCGGAACCCCGCGATGCTGCTGACTCTTCCTGCGCACCGAAGGCCGGCGCGACCTGGTGAACGCAAGTCACGGACGCCGACGACCTCTTGGGCGGCAGGTGTTCGTGGTGCATCCGATCGTGCTGGGTGTGCACGGTGGGAGGCCCGGGGTCGGGCCTCCCACAGATCATGTGTGGTGTTGTCACAACGGCAGGTCGGGCGAGTCGACGCCGACGACCCGGTCGCCGCAGAAGACGCGCACCGACTCCGCTGGTCCGTGGCCGCCGATGCCGGCCGGGCCCCAGAAGCTCTGAGCCGAGGCGTCACCGAGGTCGGCGAGCTTTGCGCCGTTGACCCGCACCTCGCCGGACATGACGCGGGAGCCGACGTCGATCGCGCGGTCGGTGTCGGCGCCGAACACGTAGGCATCGAGGCCCGACGGATGGGCGTTGGCGAAGCGCAACGCCTGTTCGTCGGAGTCCACGGCGTGCAGAGAGACGACCGGGCCGAACAGCTCGGCGGTGGCCTGAGCGGGGTCGGCGCCGGCGGCGATCGTCGGCGACATGAAGAAGCCGTCGAGGTCGGGCAACAGGGCGGGCTGGCGGATACTCGCCCCGAGGTCGCGCAGCCCTTCGATCCTGCTCTGGAGGGTCTGGAAATGTGGCGCATTGGAGATCGGGCCGATCTCGACGTCTTCGTCGAGAGAGTGACCGACGACGAGCTTGGAGATCCGCTCGGCCAGCGCCTCGAGAAGAGGGTCGACCAGGCTGCGGTGAGCGAGGATCTTGCCCGGCCCCTCACACCACTGACCGTTGAGTTTGGTCATGCCGTCGAGGATGCCGTCGGCGGCGACGTCGAGGTCGGCATCATCCAGCACGAGCACCGGATTGTTGCCGCCAAGTTCTAGCTGCAACACCTTGAAGTCCTCCGCGCCGGCCCGTGCGATGGCGCGGCCGGCACCGGGTCCGCCGGTGAACGAGACGATCTTGATGCGCGAGTCGGCAGTCAGCCTGGCGCCGACGTCGCCGCCGCCGTGCACCAGCTGCAGCGCACCGGTGGGCAGGCCCGCCTCGAGGAAGCACTCGACGATGATCTGCGCGCTGCTGGGCGCGTGCTCCGAGGGCTTGAGGATGACGGGGCAGCCCGCCGCTATCGCGCTGGCGATCTTGGCCGCAGGAATGAAGCTCGGACCGTTCCACGGCGTGAGGATCGCGGCCGGCCCCCACGGCACCTTGTGGAGGCGGACGTCGCGGCCGCCGGCCGCCAGCGCGGTGACGCGCGGGATGTTCACCAGGTCCGACGCCGACGCCCGGATCCTCGCCGGCAGGAAGGCCGCGACCTTGCGCGTGACGCTGATGGGTGTGCCGCTGGTCAGCGAGTCCGTCCGCGCGATGTCCTCGGCACGGGTCTCGATGATCTCGGCGACGCGCTCGAGCATATCGGCGCGCTCACGCCGGGCGTCCTCGTCCCACCGGCCGATGTCGTACACGCGCTCCGCGTGCTGCAGCGCCCGATCGAGATCGTCGGATGCTGTCGTGACGAGGCGGTGGACGGGCTCGCGCGTGTTGGGGTCGACGTTCCAGGCGTCATCGACCGTCGGGCACTCGCTCCAATCGTCGGCGATGTAATTCACCGGCTGGGGGATCGTGATCTCGTGGCTCGCCATGGAGCTCACCTCTGCATTCACTCGTTGCTCAGGACTGGAGATCGACGACGATGCGGGTCACGTCACCGGACTTCATCGCCTCGAAGCCCTCGTTGATCTCGCCGAACGGGATGACGCGCGTGACCATCTCGTCGAGCAGCAGGCGTCCCTGCTGGTACAGACGCGCGAGCTGGAGGACGTCCTGCCGAGCCTGACCCGAGCCCATGTAGGAGCCGATGAGTCGCTTCTCCTCGAAGAAGAAGTCCGATACCGGGACGCTGAGCTCGGTACCTCCGGGCGCGATCCCGACCAGGCACGCGGTACCCGTCGGGCGCAGGAGGGCCACGGCCGTCGCCGCGGTACGGGCGGAGCCGACCGCCTCGAAGGAGTAGTCCGCTCCGTCGCCCAACTGGCGGTGGAGTTCCGCAACGACGTCGCCGTTTGCGCCGTTGATGACGTGGGTCGCGCCGTAGCCGCGCGCGGCCTTGAGCCGTGCGTCGTCCAGGTCGATCGCGACGATCGCCGACGCTCCGGCGAGCCTGGCCCCCTGGATGATGGCCGACCCGACGCCACCACAGCCGATGACCGCCACCGTGCTGCCCGGCCTTACCCGAGCGCCGCGGAAGACGGCGCCGACGCCGGTGATGATGCAGCAGGCCAGCAGGCATCCGACGTGCAGCGGTACGTCGTCAGGGAGCCTCACCAGGGCGTTCTCGCGCATGAGGACGTGCCGCGAGAACCCCCCGATGTCGCCGAGGCGCTCGATCGGCCGGCCGCCCGTGGTGTGGAAAGCGGGCCGCGGACGGCGGCGTACCTCCTCGACACGCCGGCACTGGGTCGACCGCCCTGCCTCACAGTTGGTGCAGCGGCCACAGGAGGGTGTGAGCGCGCCGACCACGCGGTCCCCGGGACGCAGGTCGGACACCTGCGACCCAACCGCCTCGACCACGCCCGCCACCTCATGCCCGACCACGACCGGAAGGTCGGTCGGAACCGTCCCGGTCATGTAATGCAGGTCGCTGTGGCACAATCCCACGTTCGAGACCGCGACCCGCACCTCGTGCGGCTCCGGGTCGTCCACCCGGATGTCGGTCAGTTCGAGCGGCTCATTGACTGCGGTGAGTACCGCGGCCTGGGTGTCGATCATGTCGACGTCCCCTCTGTCGATTCCTCTGGCATTGGTCTGTTGAAGGTGATGGCGAGCCCAGGGCGAGGCTTACGCGCCGGTGCGCCTGGCGGACCAGAAGCCCTTGATCCCGGCGCTGAGGGCGCCGCTCTCCCACGCCTTCCTCGCAGCGAGGTCCTCACGGGCGAAGGCCCCTTCGACCTCCTCTGCCTGAGGGCGCAGGAGAGCCAGGTGGAGTGCCGTCGTGTTTCCCTCGGGCGTCCACCCGATGACGGTGTCGATGGCCCGGCCGATCAGATCGTCGGGCTCGACGATCTCGTCCAAGAGCCCGATCCGCAGCGCCTCCTCGGCTCGGATCCGAGGTGATCCGAGCACCATGCGCATCGCATGGCTCCCGATGAGGCGCCTCAGCAGCACGCTGGACGCATTCGAGATCGTGATGCCCCGGCCGTTCTCCGGCTGGTAGTACTCCGTCGCCCGGGTTCCGATGCGAGCGTCGCAACACAGGGTGAGCTCCGAGGCTCCCCCGACAGCGAGTCCGTTGACCGCCGCGACCACGGGTATCTGCGTCTCCAGGACGGCCCGGGTGATGTCGTGGAAGCTCTCGAACGCCTCACGGAGCTCAGCGTCCGTGGACGGCGCGCTCTGGAGGTCCTCACCCGCGGAGAAGGCCCGCCCCTCGCCGGTGAGCACGATCCCGCGCACGCTCTCGCCGGTCCCGAACTCGCGGATGACCGTTGCCAGTCGCAGCCGGGTGGCAACGTCCATGGCGTTGAGCTTCTCGGGACGCCGGAGCGTCAGCACCGCAACGCCCCGCATGACGTCGACGTCGAGGAATCCTCCGCCGGATGCGGCACCTACCACCGTCTTTTTCCGTCGTGCACCGAGGTCGTAGGTCACGCCGGGATCGTCCACGGCGCGGGCCTTGAGGGCCGCCTTGGAGATGCGTTCGGACGGCGTCCGGGGGAAGTCGGCAACGAACTCCACGTAGCGCGGCACCTTGAAGCGAGCGAGTTCCTTGCCGGCCCGCTCGACGATCTCCTCAGCCGTCGCACGATTCCGCGGCACGTCCGCGGCCAGCTGGACGAAGGCCTTGACCTCCTCGCCGTGGGTCTCGTCAGGTTCGGCGACGACCGCGGCCGCGATTACCACGTCGTCGCGCTCAAGGGCCGCCTCGACCTCGACGCTCGCGATGTTCTCGCCGCCGCGGCGCACCATGTCCTTGATCCTTCCGACCAGTTGGATGCCGTGGTCGGGTCCGCGGACGACGACGTCACCGGTGTGGAGCCAGCCGTCGCGCAAGACCCTGGCCGTGTCCTCCGGGCGGTTCCAGTAACCACTCATCATGGGCTTGCCCAGAACGACCAGCTCACCGGGATCGCCGGCCGGCACCTCGATGCCGTCGGGGTCGACGACGCGGACCTGCTTGGACGGCACCGACCGCCCAAGGCTCCCGCTCCCGACGGCGTCGGTGTGGGCGAACGGGCTGAACAGGTCGACACCCGACTCGGTCATCCCGTAGATCTCCCGCCACGGCGCACCCCATCGCTCCTCCAGCTGCGCGTGAAGACCGACGGGAATGCCCGAACAGAGCACTTGGCGCACGTCGTTGTCGCGGTCCTCGGGCACGGGCGGCTGCTTGAACAACAGCGTGGGCATCGACCCGAGGACGTAGAAAAAGGTCGCGCGGTGCCGGCGGACGTCCGCCATGAAGGTCGAAGCGGAGAAGCGTGGCAACACGACCAACGGGGCCCCGACAGTGAGAGCGAGCGCCGTGTTCCACTGCGGATCCATGTAGGAGAACGGCTGGGCCGTCAGGAGCACGTCCTCGGTACCGAGTCCGGTCGCCGCCGCACAGATCCAGCCCAACCGGACCCAGTAGTCGTGGGTGAGCATGCACGCCTTGGGGAAACCGGTCGTGCCGGAGGTGTACTGCAAGTTCGCCAAGGTCCCGGCACCGACCGGCACCGCCGGCGGCGCCTTCGGGAAGGGCTCGGACCCGTCGTCCGCGACGTCGATGACACGAAGGCCGGCGAGCCCGGCCTCGGTTGCCAGGACGTCGGCGACCAACCCGGACCGCTCGGAGTCGGTGAATGCGACGCGTGCACCCGAGTCCCGGAGGACGAAGGCGAGATCGCCCCGCTGATAGGAGGAGTTGATCGGAACTGCGACCGCTCCGGCCTTGAGCGCAGCGAGCCAGACGACCGGCCAGTGCACGACGTTCGGGAGCATGATCGCGACTCGGTCGCCCGGCTGTATGCCGTCGAGTGCGATCAGCCGATGCGCCAGCCTGGAACTCCAGTCGTCGATGTCGGCAAAGCTCCATGACCGTTCACCGAATCGCAGGAACTCCCGTTCCGGTGAATCCTGTGCGCGCTGCGACAGCAGCTCGGTCAGGGTCGGGATGGTGGGCTCCAAGCCGATCTGTTCGGGCTTCACGACCGGCAGGCCACGCGAGCGGGCGCGACCGGCTTGCTCTGCTGCCACGTTCTCAGTCATCGCAAGCTCCTCTGCATCTCTTCACCGCGGTGGGCCGCAAGCCGCTCCGCCCCGGCCTGGACGATCCACGCCATCGCCGGGTCTGCGCTCTTCATCCACTCCGGGTGCCACTGGACTCCAAGCACCGGCGCACCTGGGAGCTCAACCGACTCGATCACGCCGTCGCTCGTCCGTCCGGTCACGACCAGCCCGGCGCCGCAGCGGTCGACGGCCTGGTGGTGCCAGGAGTTGGTCAGCGCGTGTTCGCCGAACAGGTCGGCCGCGATCGAGCCCTTCTCGAAGGCCACGAGGTGATCAGCAGTGCCGTCGGTCGGCGCGGCCTCCGATGACAGGTGGCTCACGGAGCCGGGCGGCAGGTCGGCGATGAGCGTGCCGCCGAGGGCGACATTGAGCACCTGCATGCCGCGGCACACACCCAGGACGGGAATCCCCCGCTCCAGCGCGGCTCGGACCAGCTCGATCTCGTACTCGTCCCGAGCCACGTCGTGTGACATCGGATCCATCCGTGGATCGATGTCACGGACCACTGCCGTGTCGCCACCCCAGCACGCCGGATGAAGGTCTTGCCCGCCGGTGATCACCACACCGGAAAGCCACTGACAGATGTCCGTCGCGTCGGTGTCGTACGACAGGTGCACCGGAAGTCCACCGGCCTGTGCGATCCGGCTCGCGAAGTCGGACATGTAGCTGTCGGCGCAACGGTCGCCGTACCGCTCGTCGGATCCCTTGAGGAGTTCCAGCCGGTACCGCCGCCCGGTGATGCCGATGAGCGGCCGCATCGTCGCGGCCTCCGCACGCGCGCTCACGGCAGTTCGAAGTAGCGAGCCGACTCCCACTGCGAGAGCTCGGCGAACGGGTCGCCGCCTGCGGTGTGGAACTGCATCCACTCCCACTTGCGCGACGCGATCCAGTAGTCGACGAACTCGTCGCCGAGGAGTTCGCGCAGGATCGGGTCGGCGTCCAGGGCGGCTGCGGCCTTCGTGATGGTGTCCGGGATCCGGTCGATGCCCAGGCCCGGCGGCAGGCACCACGCCATGTCGGTGACCTGCTCGGCGGGTTCGATCTTCCGCTCGATACCGGCGATGACGCCGGCCAGCACGCCTGCGAGCGCGAGGTAGAGGTTCGCGTCCGCGCCCGGGAGGCGGTACTCGAGACGGGAGTACTTGGGGTGTCCGCAGACGGCGCGCACCGCGGCGGTCTTGTTGCTGATTCCCCAACTGATCGTTACCGGCGGTCCACTGAGGTCGACCAGCCGCCGGTACGACGTGATCTGCGGCAGCACGATCGACGTGTTGCCCTCCATCGTCGCCAGCAGCCCACCGATGGCGTGCAGCATCGTGTCCGACGGTCCGTCCTCGGCGTAGAACGCGTTGGCGCCGTCGCGCTGCAGGGAGAGGTTGATGTGGGATGCCTGGCCGTAACCGGCGGTGGGCTTGGCCATGAAGGTCACGCTGTGCCCGCGCTCGAACGCGACCTCGCGCATGATCTGGCGGGTCCGTGCCCAGGCGTCGCCGACCTTGATCGGGTCGCCCGGTGCGATGTTGAGCTCGATCTGACCGGCGGCGTCCTCGTCGCTCCAGGCCTCCCACTCGATGCCGACCTCGTCGAGACGGTCGGCCACGGCGTTCATGTAGTCGGTCCAGTCCGCCGACTTGGCGAGGTGGTACGCCGTACCCGCGCTGCCGCCCAGGGGGGTCAGCCCGCGATACCCGCGGGCGCGCGCCTCGTGGATCGACTCCTCGAAGACGGTCGCCTCGATCTCGACCGCGACGGTCGCGGTGAATCCGTGCCTTGCCAGACGCTCGACCATCTTCCGCACGAGGTTGCGCGGACAGATCGGGACCGGCGTGCCGTCCTTGAGCCAGTAGTCGCCGAGCACCGAGTCCAGGCCCGGCTTCCACTCGACCACGGTCGACATGTCGGGACGGAGGTAGACGTCGTCGAGGTGGCCACGCCAGGCGGGGTAGGCGGAACCGAAGACCGGAACGTTGCCGAGGTCAAGGCCGAACAGGAGATCCGCGAAGGCGAAACCTGCGTCCTTGCCGGCATCGAACTTCTTGGGCGAGACGTTCTTGCCGAGGAAACATCCATCGGGATTCGTCGCCTCGAGCCGGACCGCTCGCGGGCCGGAGTCGCGGAGCGGCGCGCTCGTGGCGGTGCTGCTGAGTTCAGACATCGAAACGAACCTTCCAGGAGGCGCCGGTCATCACCGACAGCTGGGACATGGTGCCCTGGATGCCCAGGGCACCCGAGGACAGGACAGCGACGAGGTCGTCGGCACCGGAGAACACGCCCGCGAGCGTCTCGGGAGCTCCGGCGACCAGGTACTGCGTGGAGCCGTCGCCGAGCACGACCTGCTCCAGGCCCTCGGGCCCTTCGGTGACCGCGATCAACACGTCGGGAATGCCCGGCAGCGAACGTGTCGCGTCCCAGAACCGCTGAGCGGCATCACGCCACCCGGGCAGCGGCGGCGTGAGCGCCTGCAGGACGCCCCCGGCCAAGTCGGCATCACCAGAGGGATCCGCCGTCGGCGCGAAACGCGCGTTGAGGTCGACCGTGATGGTGGCGTCCGGCTCGACCAGCACACCGCCTGCCACGTCGATGCCGTTGTCACCGAAGCTGATCGTCGCGGCCTGGGGCGTGTCGTGAGAGCGAATCGCAACGGTGCCGGTCGACCTGCTCAGAGTGTCGGCCGCATGCCCGGTCCGGGCGGAATCACGCAGCGTGCGACCGAGCAGTCGCACGAGGGGACTCGCATCGTCCTCGATCCTTACGTCGACCTCTGCGGCACCCGCAGATGCCGACGTGGGGGCCGTCGTGGTTTCGGACATCCTTCGGTCCTTTCGACTTCACGAGCCACGCGAGACGTGTGGGCGCCGCACGGGCTCGAACAAATTCGAGGTTACTTAGTCATGTGACTGAAACACATGACTAGGATGGTGAGGCACGCATCACAACGTGTCAACACCCCCCTTGCCACCTCGCCGAAAAGAGGCCCCACGCATGACCAAGCCAGTCCCGCCCAGCTGGGAGCGCCTCGACGCCGACGCGCTGCTCGTCGCCCGGGCGATCACCGAAACTTTGACGACGCCCGTTCGCGAGCTCGGAGCCCAGGCGGCGCGGGAGCTCCTGGCGAGCGCACCGTCCGACCGTCCGCTGACACCTCTCGACCGAGTCGAAGCGGTGGCCGTCCCGACCCGCTCCGGGCGCCTGCGCGGGCGCCTCTACCACCCACCCGGCGCGCCGACCGAGGACCTGCGGCCGACACTGCTGTATCTCCACGGCGGTGGATTCGTCCTCGGAACCCTCGACGGGGTGGACGAGGTCTGCCGCGCCATCGCCGCTCGGTCCGGGTGGGGAGTGCTCTCTCTGGAGTACCGGCTCTCCCCGGAGCACCCCTACCCGGCAGCCCTGGAGGACTCGATCGACGCGCTGGCCTGGCTCCGCACGTCAGCCCTCGATTCGGGGCTCGACCCGGACGTGATCGCCGTCGGCGGCGACTCCGCAGGTGGCAGCCTCGCCGCCGCGCTCTGCCTCCACCTCCGGGATAGCGGACTCCCGCTCCCCGTGTCGCAGGTCCTCGTCTATCCCACGGTCGACGACCGGTTCTCCACGCCGTCCTGGACTCAGTTCGCCGACGCGCCCCTGCTGACCGCAGCCGATGCGCGCTGGTTTTGGGAGCAGTACATCGACCCCGACAACCAGGGCGGCGTCGATCAGTACGCGGCCCCCATGAAGGCGGCATCCCTGCGCGGACTGCCGCCGGCCCTGATCCTCACCGCCGAAGTCGACCCTCTGCGTGACGACGCCGAGGCGTACGCCGAACGCCTGCGGCACGACGGCGTACCCACTACCGCCATTCGCCACTCGGGCGTATTCCACGGCTTCTTCACCGAGGTCGGCGTCTTCGCCAAGACCGACGTGGCGATCGACGACGTGGCCCGGCATCTGCGAGGCATCGCCGCCACTCACGCCGCATCGGCCTCGCCTTCTTGATGACCGCCGGGCATTGACGGAGGTCAGAGCCCGTAGCTACATTCTTAGTCATTCGACATAGACACATGACTATCTCGTGTGGTTTGTCATCCCTCTTGGACCACGAGAAGGCAGAGCCCATGACTGACACCTCCTCCACGGCCCCGATCGTCGACGTCCTGTGCGTCGGCGCCGGGTTCTCCGGCCTCTACGCCGCCTACAAGGCGGCCGAGCAGGGCTGGACGTTCGTCGGGTACGAGGCCGCCCCCGAAGTCGGTGGCACCTGGTTCTCGAACACCTACCCCGGCGCCCGGTGCGACGTGGAGAGCGTCTACTACTCGTACTCGTTCAGCGAGGAACTCCAGCAGGAGTGGACCTGGAGCGAGCGCTTCGCCCCGCAGGCGGAGATTCTGAGCTATATCAACCACGTCGCCGACCGCTTCGACCTTCGTCGGCACTTCCGGTTCAACACCAAGGTGGTGGCGGCGAACTGGCTTCCCGACGAACATCTCTGGGAGGTGACCCTCGACTCCGGGGAGACCCGACGTGGTCGCTACTTCCTGGCCGGCTCGGGCGGACTCTCGACGCCGAAGGACATCGACGTGCCCGGCCTGGAGAACTTCACCGGGTCCACGGTGTCGACGAGCCGCTGGAACATCCCGCTCGACAAGCTCGCCGGCAAGCGGGTCGCAGTCATCGGCACCGGATCGTCGGGCGTGCAGTGCATCCCGCTGATCGCCGAGGTGGCAGAGCACCTGACCGTGTTCCAGCGGACCCCCAACTACGTCTTCCCCGCCCGCAACGCCCCACTGCCCGCGGAGACGGTCGCCGACATCAAGAGCAAGTACCCCGACATCCGCGAGGAGTGCCGCCACTCCCCCGGCGGAATTCCGGACCGCCCCGTGACCGACCGCGCCTTCGACGTCTCCGACGAGGAGCGTCAAGAGCGCTACGAGCGGGCCTACGAGCGCAGCGGGTTCCTCGGCGTCGGCGCGGAGTTCGCCGACCTCCTCACCGACCTCAAGGCCAACAAGACCGCATCGGACTTCATGCGTCAGAAGATCCGTCAGATCGTCCACGATCAGCGGACCGCGTCCCTGCTGGAGCCCCAATTCCACCCGCTGGGCGCAAAGCGCAGCTGCTTCGGCACCGACTACTACGAGACGTTCAACCGTCCGAACGTCTCGATCGTCTCGCTGCGTGATGAGCCGATCACGACCATGACATCCGACAGCATCGTCACCGAGAGCGGCGCCTACGACGTTGACGTCATCGTCCTCGCCATCGGTTTCGACGCCTTCACCGGGCCACTGTTCGCGCTCAACGTCACGACGCCGGAGGCAGGCAGACTGCAGGATGCGTGGAGTGACGGCGTGCGCACCTACCTGGGCACCATGACCGCCGGATTCCCCAACTTCTTCATGATCGCCGGCCCCCAGAGCCCCGCGCTCGTGAGCAACGTCGTCGTCACGATCGAGCAGGCGGTCGACTGGATAACCGCCCTGATCTCCCATGCCAAGGCCGAAGGCCGCGAGGTCATCGAACCCACCACCGAGGCCCAGGACGACTGGGTGAGCATCACCGAGGCCACGGTCAGCCAGACGCTCTACGCCACGACCGACTCCTGGTACCGCGGCTCCAACGTGGCCGGCAAGCCGACCACCTTCCTCGGCTACGTCGGCGGCGTCGGCAAGTACCGCCGCATGTGCACCGAGATCGCCAAGCGCGGCTACCCCGGCGTCAAGATCGGCGGACAGGCCGTCGCCCCCGGGATCGGCCGTATCAACAGGGAGATCGCGTGAAGGTCGTCCACCAGCGCTACGTCGCGCACTCGGATGCCCACTACGCCGGCAACCTCGTCGACGGCGCGTACAGCCTGAAGTTGTTCGGTGATGCCGGAACCCACCTGGCGATCATCGGCGACGGTCACGAGAGCCTCTTCGCCGGGTACTCCTCGGTCGAGTTCCTCGCGCCGATCCGCGGCGGAGACGTCATCGAAGCCGAGGCACGCCTTGCGTCCAAGGGCAACCGGAGTCGCACGGTCGAGTTCGAACTGCGCATCATCTGCCGCTCCTTGGACGAGACCGGGAGAGCTGAGGTACTCGCCGAGCCCATCGTCGCCACTCGTGCCCGAGGGACGGGTGTCATCCCTGCCGGCGCAACCAACAACGGGAGTTGAGACAGCCATGGATGCAGCGAGCAACGTGCGTGAAGAGACGTGCGAGGTCGTCGTGGTCGGTGCCGGCATTGCGGGGCTGATGGCGGCGACCACCCTGTCGGATCGGGATGTCGTCGTCCTCGAAGCCACCGGGCGGGCCGGTGGGCGCGTGGAGTCGGTTCGCCAGGGCGACTACTGGATCAACCTCGGAACCCAGTTCACCGAGGGAACCGGCACCCTGATCGAAGCCCTCGAACGCCACCGGATCCCCATGGGGACGCTGGCGGGCAAGAAGGTGGCCCTCTCGCTCCACGGAAAGCAGGTCGACACCTCAAATCCGTTCGGCCTGATGCTTCGCTCCCGGATGTCCTTCATGGACCGGGTCGGACTGGCGGCTGTCGGCGCTCGTATCCTCGCGGCCGTACCGTTCCTGGAGATGAAACCCGACAATTCCCTGGCGAAGCGGGTCCGGGCGGCACTCGATGCTCGTGCCGCGTCGTACGTACTCCGCGGCGTTCGCTCCGAAGTCGCGCGTGCCATGGTCCGGTCCTGGTCCGGGCAATGGATGGGATGCGAGCCGGAGGAGACAGCGGCGACGCAGTTCGCGATCTCGATGGGGATACTCCTGACGGACCCGGCGAAGGTTCCGAACTTCTCCCTGCCGGCGGGGGGAAACCAAACCCTCACTGACGTCCTGGCCGCCGACCTCGACGACCGGCTGCGGCTGAACTCGCCGGTGAGGTCTGTGGAGTGGAACGAGGACGGCGTCGTCGTCGACTACGAGGACGAGAACGGACCGGCGCGGATACGCGCCCGCCGTGCGATCGTGGCCGTTCCCAGCGACGTGGCTGTGAAGATCATGCCCGGCCTCCCACCTGAGTACCGGGCGGCGTTCGACGACATTCACTACGGCCGGTACGTGGTGGTGGGCTACTTCACCCGCGAGGAGGGCCCGCAGCAGTGGGACGACTACATCGCTGTGTCGACGCCGCAGCTGTCGTTCCAGGCGATGTTCAACCATGCCGCGGCCTTGCGCGGTCCCGGCCCACGAAAGCCGGGCGGCGCGCTGGCCTGCTTTGCGGGCGGCGCAGCGGCCGACAGTCTGTTCGAGCGCACCGATGAGGAAATCGTTGCACGATTCACGGCAGACCTCCTCTCGCTCTACCCCGAGCTCGAGGGGAGGCTCGAGGAGGGGATCGTCCGACGTCACCCCCGGGTCGTGCCGTTCTGGCCACCCGGCGGCCGCGCCTCGCTGCCGACGCTGCGCGAACACCTCGGCCCCGTCTACATGGCCGGCGACTATCAGCTCGACATGCCATCACTCGCCGACGCGGCCTCGTCGGGTGAGCGGGCCGCTGAGCAGGTTCTGGCGAGCCTGTCCGCCCCAGTGCGCTGACGAGCGGACACTTCGGCCGCCCGCGCCGGCAGCCACTCCCCCGACCTCGGCCCGTCAGGCGGACCAGCTCGACCACGCCCCCTCTCCCCCGCGGAGACCCGAGAGCTCCGCGACCGAGAGCGGACGATCACCGCCGAAGTTGTCGCCCCCGCCGCACGCAGAATCGCGAACAGGGACGAATGCGTCGACGGATTCCCGCAGGACGTCTTCAACGGCCTTGCCTCCGCCGGCCTGTTCCGGGTCCCCTTCGCCGCCGAGGTCACAGGTCGAACGGACCGCAAGCAAATGCACCGGCCGCATTCCTCGACGTCGAGGGGCTTGGCGACGCCGGAGTCACCGACCTCTCGTCGTAGGGGCACGGGGAAGCTCGAGTACGACATCTTCGTCGATCGACCGCGATGACGACGTACACGGCCGCGCTGGGGGCGAAGCGCGGACCGCACGATCCATCCGCGGGCGAGCAAGCCCGCCGCGAGGCTCTTGAGGAGTCACCATGCTGAACCTGTCAATCCTGCTCGAGGACTCCGCCCGCAAGTACCCCGACCGCGAAGCTGTCGTACTGGGCTCGACCCGCCTGACGTACAGCCAGGTCGACGCTGCGGCCAACCAAGTCGCGAACCTGCTCGTGGAGCTCGGGATCCGCCCCGGTGACAGGGTGGCCCTCAGCTGTCCGAACCTGCCGCACTTCCCGGTCGTCTACTACGGCATCCTCAAGACCGGCGCAGCTGTCGTCCCGCTCAACGTGCTCCTGAAGAGCCGCGAGATCGCTTACCACCTCGACGACGCCGACGTGAAGGCCTACTTCTGCTTCGAGGGCACCCCCCAGTTGCCCATGAGCGCCGAGGGTTTCGCCGGCTTCGACCAGGTCGACGCCGTCGAGCACTTCTTCGTCATCACCGATGACCCTGCCGCGCCCAGTCCCATCGACGGGGTTGAGACGCTCGGCAGCGCCCTGGCCGGCCAGGGCACAACGTTCGACTCGGTAACGGCCGAGCCCACCGACACGGCGGTCATCCTCTACACCTCCGGGACCACCGGGCAGGCCAAGGGCGCAGAGCTGTCGCACGCCAACACAGTGATGAACGTGCTTGCATGCAACCGCCTGTTCGGCAGCACACCGGCTTCCGACAGCCACCTGCTCTGCCTCCCGCTCTTCCACACCTTCGGTGCCACGGTGCAGATGCACGCAGGCTTCTCGATGGCTGCCACCCTCTACCTCGTTCCTCGCTTCGATGCGCGCCAGGTCGTCGACCTGATGGGCCGTGAGCCCATCACGTTCTTCGCCGGCGTACCCACCATGTGGTGGGGGCTCTTGAACGCGCTCAGCGACGACATCGACGTCACGCGCATCGCGAGCAACCTCCGGATCGGCATCTCCGGGGGTGCCCCACTCCCGATGGAGACCGCCCACCAGGTCAAACAGCGCCTCGGGGTCACGGTGCTCGAGGGATACGGGTTGTCGGAGACTTCTCCCGTGGCGACGTTCAGCGATCCCGATCTCGACCCGCGCCCGGGGTCGATCGGGGTGCCCATCTGGGGCGTCGAACTGAAACTCATCGACGACGACTGGACCGAGGTGACCGAGAGCGGCCAGGTCGGCGAAATCGCGGTCAAGGGCCACAACGTGATGAAGGGCTACTACGGCCGACCGGAAGTCACGGCCGAGGTCATCCGAGACGGCTGGCTTCGCACCGGCGACCTCGCACGACGCGACGAGGACGGCTTCTACTACATCGTCGACCGATCAAAGGACCTCATCATCCGAGGCGGCTTCAACGTCTATCCGCGTGAGATCGAAGAAGTCCTGATGAGGCACCCGGAGGTCAGCTTGGCCGCTGTCATCGGCGTACCTCACGACAGCCATGGCGAGGAAGTCAAGGCCTTCGTCATCCTCCAGCCCGGTTCCTCACTGACCACCGATGAGTTCGTCGCCTGGGCCAAGGGAGAGATGGCCTCTTACAAGTACCCTCGCATCGTCGAGTTCGTGCCCAGCCTGCCGATGACCGCCACCGGAAAGATCCTCAAGCGCGAGCTGGCCCGCAGAACAAAGCAGTGACCCACAGGACGCACCAACACACATCGCGGTCGGCACCATACCAGCCGGTGCCACGAAATCGCTTCGGGCTGGGATCACTTCGTCGACCAAGCCACACGCCAAGTAGACCCATGGACGAGCTACAGCCCGTGCCCTCCGAGACCCACATCCTCCTCCAAGTCGGAGCATCGGTCTCAACCGGACGGTTGACGTCCACACGCGTGGGATTCTGTCGGGATGCATACCTTCACGGCCAGGCTGGACGGCGCATGGGAGTGGTGGTCGGTCGCTATCGAGGAGGCGCAGGAGGGGCGCTGGGTTCGTGATCCCGTGGAGCGGCAGGTGGTGTCGGACATCATGGCCGCGACCAATGCCCTGCACGGCGGCCGACTGGCTCCGTTCACCGAGGACTCCTGGCACGTACGTATCGGGCGGATCGCCAATTGGGCTGGGGTTCTCCGGCTTGCCGCCCGAGCAGGAGGGTGGGAACTCCAGCCTGTCGTCGGGCACAGTCCGAAGCACCCTGCGGGTATGGCCGAACTGCTGTCCGGCATCTACGCGATCGGCGAGCAGGGCGAGAAGTGGATGACACAGCTTCTTCGAGAGCGTCAGGTACCACCAGAGAAGGAGATCGCCCAGGCGGAGGGCTTCCTGACCGGGCCAGGGCCCATGGAGGACCTTGAGCTGTTCTTCTGCGACAGCTGATGGACACCCCGCCCGGTCAGCACCGCCCCCAGAAGAGGATGACGGCGAATTGGTGTGCGGCCTGGTACGCGATGTGAGCTTGTCCGTCCGCATGGCCAGACCACGCCCTCGCTTGAGCCGGCCATCGTTCAACCGGGTTGCGCTGCTTGTATGTCTCGGCGTCGAACGCAGGCAGTCGACCGCCTGCATGTTGGTGGGCCCGGCATGGTGGAGTCCACAGACACGGTCCAACCGATGTTGTCACCGTCGTCGGCTGCGGCCAGGACTGCGGTGAGGATCCCTTCCCAAGGTTCCGTGCACGCCCACCGGATCAGCCCCCGAGTGGATGGAGTCGACGCAATCGGAGTACGTCAACGCACGGTGGTGAGTTGCTCGTGCCGTTGGCGTCGGAGTCGAACGTGCCTCCTCAGCGCCCGCGGCTCAGACGGTCCGAGATGCGGTCGACCGCCCACCCCGCCTTCAATGTCGGCGCGCCGAGAGCAAATGAGGGCATGTATGGCGGCCGTGGTCGCCAGATAGCACGCAGGTCATCGTGGATCTCATCACCCGCGAGCCGGTCAGCCAGCAACGTGCCGATGTAGGGCGACTGAGCCAGCCCATGGCCGTTGCAGCTGACGGCGTAGAAGACGTTCTTCGCAACCTCACCGGCGACCGGGAGGAACGACGTCATCGCTACCCACCCGCCCCACGCCCGCTGCGGCGCGACATAGCTGAGCGACGGGAATCGCTCATGGAAGCCGCGGACGAGATCCGCCACCACTGTCCGATCCGGCTCGCGGGCACCCAGCACTCCCGGTGCCGCCTGGAGCCGACGGGTACCGAACATGATGGTGCCGCGAGCGGTGCGCCGGTAGTTCTCGAGAATCGTGTGCGGGGTGATGATGCCCGTACGGCTCGTCCAGCCGATCGCCGCCAAGCGGTCGGGATCGACCGGTTCGGTCTCGACCAGGCTGGTCCAGATGGGCGTGATACCGCTCGGGGCAATCTCGAGGTCGCGGGAGTGGGCGTTGGTCGCGAGCACGACCCTCTCGGCGTGAACGCGGCCACCTGGCACACGGACGACGACGCTTGCGCCATCAGGCTCGACGGCTTGCACAGCCGTCCGCTCGAACACCTTCGCGCTCGACGCCAGAAGCGCGTCCCGGAGCCCGAGTGCGAGCTTCCCAGGGTTCAACAGCCCCCCACCGCGCTCGAAAATGCCGCCCAGGAACGTTCCCGGCAGGCCGAAGTCAGGGCCTTCGACGAATTCCACATCTGCCCCCGCGTCGCGGAGGATCCGCACGTTCTTCTTCAAGCGCTGGAGCTGTCCGGCGGAGACCCCGGCGATGACGTTGCCAGTGGGGTCGTACTCGCAGTCGATGGCGAGCCGTTCGATCAAACCCTCGGTGAAATGCGCCGAATTCTCGCCATACCGAATGAGGTCACGGAGCCGGCGTCGGTACAGCAAGCGCAAGAGTTGCGGATCCCCGGCCAACGCGTTCGACAAGTAACCCGCGTTGCGCGAACTCGCGCCCCAGCCGCAATGCCCGGCTTCGAGCAGGACCACATCGGCTCCGCGCTCCGCCAGCCGTAGCGCCGACGCCATTCCGACAAGACCACCGCCGACGACGGCGACATCGCACTGGACCTCACCCTTGAGCGCCGGCGCGAAATCGGTGGGCCGATCGCTCCACCCGGTGAACGCCGAGTAGGTCAAGCCGTCGGCGGTCGCACTCATTGACATCGTTGTTCCTCGCCTCCCGTGCCCTCTTGTGCAGCGGCGAACGGGCCATCGCTTCATTAGTCGATCCCGAATCGAGTTCGAGTTTACACGACGCAATGCACACACTGACCCGCGGCGACTCCCGACCCAACCCCAGGCGCATCGTCCCCGGCGCAACAGTGCGTAGCCCCTGAGCCACGGTCCCAGCGGTGGCTGCACCGCCTGGTGGGCCATCTGGGCTGGGAGGGCGCGGTCGGTCGTGCGGTCCCAGATGCGCGCGGGGATCACGCAACCACTGGGTCGTCACGGAAGGCTCGTCGCCCAGGAGCCAGCCAAGGCTGCTGTGCAGCCGATGCACGACCACGGGGCGGCGTGGCGACGCTGCGACCGGCCGCCTTTGGGGGCGTCAGCGACCATGCAGGGCGGCAGGCGGTCGGCCAGGTTGACCAGCCGACCAGAGCGGCTCGCGAGTCAGCGACGGTGGTGACATGCGGTCGTTCGCCCTGCAGGCCGGCTGCTCACATGAGGCGATCGATGCACCGCTCGCAGTCGGCGCCGCCCCGTCTCATGCCGGCGTGAAGGCGGGGGACGCCATAGATGCCGCGCGCGTCGGCGTGGGCCGTCGCGAGTCGTTCGGTCAGCGTGGCGTTGCCCCCGACGGGCCGGGGTTGCTGCTTCTCCACCTCGGTGAACGGGCGCACCACCACCGGATCGTCTTTGCTGCGCCATGTCGAGCCGTCAGCCTCCTGGGCCCGGTCGGTCTACGCCTCGGGCCGTCGAGCGTCGGATCGACAGACCGAAACGCTGAATTTCGATCTCGAATCGGCTTTACGATGTCGGCTTCGGGCACTGCGTTCGTAGAAGCGGGAGCGGCAGTAGCACGGCCAGGTGCGCCTCAGGTTGCCTTGAGGTGGCACGCCTCCCCTCCCTTGCCCACAATTGTTCTATGGGGACCGATGTGGACGCGTTCCTCTCTCGTCTCGCCCAAGAGCTCAGGCCACGGGCGGCCCAGTCGGTCGACGTGTTGCTAGAGGGCATGCGCAGCGAACTGCCCGAGCTGTGGAAGTACGAGGATGTCGCCGCTCTGGCCCTGGAAGAGACGACAGCCCACGTCAACGTCTTTCTGGATATGTTCGAACACGGCCTTGATGTGAACGAGGTCGAGGCTCCTCCCGAGGCCTTGGAGCTCTCTCGTAGGTTCGCTCAGAGCGGGATACCGCTGAGCAAGCTCCTGCGCACCTATCGGCTCGGCCACATGAGCCTGCTCCAACTGATGCAGGCCGAGGCCCCCCGCCTCACCAGCGACTGGGAACTGATCAGCGCTGCGTCGATCAAGCTGATCGCGGTGGCTTTCGAATACGTCGACCGCGGCTCGGAAGAAGTTGTCGCCGCGTACCAGGAGGAACGCGACCGGCGGCTTCAGCGAAAGCTGATCCTGATCAACGAGGCAAGCAAGCGGATCGGGACCACACTCGACACCGCCCGCACCGCTCAAGAACTGGCCGACGTCGGCACCGGTGAGTTCGCCGACCTCATCACCGTCGACCTCCTCGACTCCGTTCTCCGCGAAGAAGGCACGCCCCCACCGGCAGATGCGCCGACGCTGCGCCGCATCGCCCAGCATTCCGTCTTGAGCGGTTGCCCGGACTCCGCAGTCGCCACCGGCGCAAGACACACCTATCCGGCGGGGTCGGAGCCGGCTCACGCACTGGCCACGGGGCAGCCACTCCTGTGCCGCGTCACGGCCTCCGGCGCCCCCGCATGGTTGGCGGCGTCCCCGGACCGCAGGGACTTCCTGCGCACCCTCGGCCTCCACTCGATTCTGCTCCTGCCTTTGCAGGCCCGCGGCAACACCCTGGGCCTCGCCCAGTTCTTCCGTCACCGAACCGCCACGCCCTTCGACGAGGACGATCTCCTCCTGGCCCAGGAGATCGCGGCCAGAGCAGCCGTGTACATCGACAACGCCCGCCGTTACACCCACGAGCGGGCCACCGCGCTCACCCTCCAGCGCAGTCTGCTGCCCCAGCGTGCGGTGGAACAGTCCGCCGTCGTGACCGCCGCCCGCTACCTGCCCAGCGGATCCCGGGCGGGCGTGGGCGGCGACTGGTACGACGTGATCCCGCTGTCCGGAGCCCGTGTCGCCCTCGTCGTCGGCGACGTAGTGGGCCGTGGCCTCCACGCCGCCGCCACCATGGGCCGCCTGAGGACGGCTGTGCGCGCCTTCGCCGACATCGATCTGATGCCCGACGAACTGCTCACGCATCTCGATGACGTGGTCATCCGCCTTCAACGCGAGGAGGCCCGGGATGCGGGCGAAACCAGCGCCACCTGCCTGTACGCGATCTACGACCCCGTCTCCCGGCTGTGCTCCCTGGCCAGTGCCGGACACGTCCTGCCGGCCATTGCCACTCCCCCGGCCGCCCACGGTGACGCCCCGGCCTCCCGGTCGGTCGACTTCCCTGAGATGCCGATCGGTCCACCGCTTGGCCTGGGCGGACTGCCCTTCGAAACCACCCAGTTCGAGCTGTCGGAGGGCAGTCTGCTGGCCCTGTTCACCGACGGTCTGATCGAGAGCCGAACCGGTGACGTGGATGTCGCGCGCGCGGTGCTGCGCGACGTCCTCGCCCGGGCTCCAATGCCGCCCGAGGAGATCTGCGACCAGCTGCTTGCCGCGTTGCTGCCCAGCCGGCCTGCTGATGACGTGGCTCTTCTGGTGGCGCGAACCCGGGCTCTCGACCCCGGCCACGTCGCCACGCTGCCCCTCCCCTCCGACCCGGCCGCCGTCGCCGGGGCCCGCAGCTTCACGTCCGACACGCTGACCACCTGGGGGCTGGAAGAGCTGGCCTTCGCCACCGAGCTCATGGTCAGCGAACTGGTGACGAACTCAATCCGCTACGGCAAGAGCCCCATCCACCTGCGACTGATCCTCCAGGACACGCTGACATGCGAGGTCTTCGACTCCAGCAGCACCGCTCCACACCTACGTCGCGCCCGTACTTTCGACGAAGGCGGCCGTGGCCTGCTGTTGGTCGCCCAGCTCGCTGAACGTTGGGGCACACGGCACAGCCGCGAGGGAAAGGTCATCTGGGCAGAACAGGTTCTCCCCGACAACATCCGCTGATGAGAGCCAGTAGCGCTCGCCGGGCCCCTCGCTAGTGGTCACGGTCGGCTGAGCGAAGCCCGGCAGCGGGCAGTGGGGCAGATGCTCGCGTCGACGGCGCCGGCAAGTCCTTTCACATGGCGAGCCGTCACTCTGCGCGGGAAATGCCTGGGCACCAGCGCCACCACCCATGACATCGACTACACGACGTTCACCGAACGGACCGATTGGACCGATCCGCCTTCCGACGTCCTTCCGGCGCTCAAGCAAGAGACGACCTGTTAGGTGACAAGTCGTAGGCGGCGAGCCTGGAGGCATGTCGACCGCCCTGCGCCTGGCTGAGCGCCGGCTCGTCGTCACGTCGGGAGGGAGAATTGTGCGGCCACGGTTCGAGTTCACGCAAAGCTGGACGGTTCCCCAGACGCTCAAACGTGTCTCATCCAGGGCTGCCGTAGCTTCCTGCGCTGCGCCCGGATGACCGAGCTGAGAAGCTGTGTCATACCCCTTGATCGGTTACTTGGCGTCATATGCGCCTCTGCATGGCCGCCCGACTCCTTCCCTTCCCCCGCTTGCGCAACTTCCGGAGTCGTACTCGCCTCGCAGCCTCCTGCCGGGCCCGCCTCACGGTCACTCCCCGGTAGAGCCCACCGCCGACCACCACCAAGGTTCCGGCGAACGCCAGCAGAGAACCCCAGGCCCCCTCCATTTCCGTGCAGTACTCGGAACAGTGCCGCGCTCGCACCGCGCCCACCACCATCCCCGCGGCGAAGAAGGCCACAACGCCCCCGGCCCCACCCGCGAACTGGCGTACCGCGCGCGGAATCCGCAGCGTCCGCTGCGTTTCGGTGAAGTAGATCCACCAGCCGCCGTACGCCCCCGCAAGAGCCACGAGCCCGCACATGACTCCGAATCCGGCTGGCCCTCCGGCCCACCCTTCGAGGAGCCCCGGATCTCTGCGCACCAGCCACCGGGGCAGACCGACGACCGCCAACACCGCGCCCCCGAACACCACAGCCAGCCCCAGCAGAGCCATGATCTCGGCCATACCTCGCGCCCTGCCCCACAGCCCGTCGGCTTTCTCCTCGGACGGCATCTCCGACTCCTCTGCTGCCGTGGTCACTGGTGAGACAGCCACCTTACGAGGCCTCGTACGTTCGTCCGTAGGGCAAATGCGGTGGAGCCGCGACAGATGGTGCGCGATGGCATCCGGAACGTATCGGGCTGGGTATGTCGGCCGACTCGTCCGCGTCACCGGGGTGCGTTCGAGTCCGTACCCACCCTGTCCCGCTGGTGAGCGGAACTGTCCCAGCTACACACAGCCACAGATCAAGAGCGACCGGGCACAAGCCCGGGCGGTGTCGTGCACGCCCACCGCACCGCCCCCAGATCTGAGGGGCCGCCACGAACTCACGTCGCGCGGAACCGCCCCTGCTCCACCTCCGCGACCAGCCCCGCGCTCCGCAACCGGTCCAGGTGCTGCACCGCCGTCCGCCGCTCTACCGGCCTCACCTGCGGCCCCACGACGTGGGGCCGGTAGACCCACCGATGGTCGACGATCTCCTCAACGGTCCGCGGCTCGTGGAGGAACGCGAGAAGCGCTGCCTCCCGCTTCGCCACCACGTCGACGTAGGCGTCGAGCTGGCGCCGGAACTCCCCGGCGCCCTCGACCACGCCCTTCTGATGGGACGTGCCGTACCACTGCGCGTCGATTTCCCGGCACCGACGCATGGACGCCTCGAAGTCAACGAGACTGCTGCCGACGTCACCGTAGTACGGTCCGAACGACGTCAGGTCAATGTCCCCCACGAACAGGAAGCCGTCCGGCTCGATCAGGAAGCCGCTGTGGCCCGCGGTATGGCCGGGCAGGTGCACGACCGTCACGGTGCGCCCTCCGAGGTCGAACACGGTGCCGTCTTCGAACCCCGCCGCGTCCGGGCGCCCGTGCACATGGAACTCGTCCCGCATCGCCAAGTCGACACCGTCAACCGCCTCGGGCGGAAGACCGAAACCGGCAACGAGCGCATCGCGGGACCGCAGCGCTTCAAGGTCGCCTTCGTGGATATGAACCGGCACCTCGTAGCTTCCGAGACCGGCGATGTGGTCCTCGTGTGCATGGCTCACGAGGACCACATCCGCGTGGGGCGCCGCCTCGACGAGTGACAGCGACGGATCAACGACCAGCGACGCGGTCGCGCCCCGTACGAGCAGCGAGTTGCCGTACGGGTAGGCGCCCTGTTTCGCGCCGACGAGCACGCTTACCCCGCCGTACTGAGCTGTTGTGTATCCCGTGTCGCGCGTGTTCATGACTAGGTGTCACTCCGATCCGAACTCCAGTCGTATCCCCGCATCGTGGACAACTCCCCACGCAGGTAATCCGCGACGGTGCCCCTGCGCGAGCGCTACGCTTTCGCGTCTGTCACCGCCGTCCGTCCGTCTGTTTCGTTCGACGTACCGGGTGCACCCCTCGAGAGAGTGGCACCTTTCCCGGCCGCCCCGTGCTGCCCATCCACCCGAGGAGGAAGGCCGCCGGAACGGAAATCAGGCCCGGATTGTGAAAGGGATACCAGTTGAGATGCACATCCGGCCAGAGCGCGTACGCCGTCCCGGAGACGGTGGGTGAGAACAGCGTGAGCACTGCGGACAAGAAGAGCCCCCCGTAGACGGACCACAGCAGCCCGCTCCGATCGAATCCGGACCAGCAGAACGAGTACACCAGCACGGGAAAGATGCACGACGCCGCGACGGTCAGCGAGAAGGTGACCAGGAATTCGACCGGATAGCTGTTGGTGACGGCGGACAACGAAAGGCCGACCGTGCACAGGGCAACGACGGCCAGACGCAGCGCGCGCACTTCACCGAGTTTGCTGGGTGACCCCTTGACCCGTGCGAAGACATCGCGGGAGAGGGAGACAGCGGCCGCGAAAGTCACGCTCGTCACGGCGGTGAGTACGGCGAGAAAGGCGACACACGCCATGACGGTGATGAGAACGACGCGCGCTCCAGAACCGTGTCGGAGAACCTCCGAGGCCAGCAGGATCGGGGACGACTGTCCGTTGGCGTCGACCGCTTCGAGACTTCCGCTTCCCACTACGGCCGCCGCTGCGACTCCTGTCGCGATCAGGAGGTAGAAGAAGCCGCCAACCAGTCCCACAGCGATGGTCATGGATCGTTGCGCATCCCGCCCCGTGCGGGACGCGCTGATGCGCAAAAGCAGGTGGGGCATCATGGCCGTACCGAGGACCACGACGATGTGGTCACCGATGGTGTTGAGTGTTCCGAGCCCTGCCGTATGCGCCCAGAGGCCGGGACTCAGATATCCGTCCGGCGAGAGGCTCTGTCGAACCGCCTCGGAGAGCATGCGTCCTGGGTCCCAATCGAACATCCTGAGGGCCAGTACCGTGACCGTCGCGAGCGTCACCAAGGTCACGGGGACCTTGACGATATGCATGAAACTGGCGCCTCTCAGATCGGCCACTCCCGCGAAGCAGGCGACGAGGCATCCCATGAGCACCGTGCACACGATCTGGACGCTATCGGTCGACACGCCGATGAGGAGGGCGGTACTGATGCCGGCGGCCCTCAACTGGACCATGAGCACGGGGATCGTGATGATCAGCGTCACCACGGCACCGGCAATGCGCGGAGCGGATCCGGACGCACGAACGGAGAACAATCCCCCGAGGGTGTACTGGCCGCTGTCGCGTATTTTTTGTGCGAAGACCAGCAGCACACCGAGCGCGATGACACTGTCGATGGCGGAAACGAACCCGTCGTATCCAAAGAGAGCAACGGCCCCAGTGATCGTGAACAGAGTGATGACCGAGATCTGTTCGCCTGCCATGGCGAAACCGTTGAAGACCGGGGAGAGGGAACGGTCGGCTATGTAGAGGCTCCTGGGCCGGTCTTCGTGCGAGGCGAGCGTGAAGACCCACAGGAGGGCGAGGCCGATGAAGACCAGAAAGGCGACGATCACGGGGCCTCGGGCGGCTGAGCCGATCGAGTCGAGTGCGGCAGCGCTCACGATGGAGAAGGTCATCGCGTCACCCCTGCCCGGTCTCGGAGACATGGGATATGCCTGACATCTTGGCCTGAGGCCTCACGGAATCCGGAGGCCGATTTCCGGCATCACACAAGGTGGATGACCTGCTTTCGTACCACCAGGAGGTGGAGATGAACAGGCCGAGTTGGAGAAGGCCCCAGGTGATCCCCAGGGTGATCTGGCCGAACACTTCGGTGCCGGACAACTCGGGGACGCAGTACAACACGATGGCGACACCGAGCGGACCGGCATTGACGACGATAAACGCGCGCTGCGGGCGCCGCACCCATCGACGAATATTGCCACCACCTTGTCGCGGGAAGGCATCGGGTGAGCGGGGTGGGTCCGGTGGGCCCATGGGCGGGGACGGGGTGACGTAAGAGGGCACAAAACCTCGATCGGTGAGTACAGGTGGCTGAAGCGGTGCTGGTTCATGGCTGAGCCGGGCGCGATCGTTCCGCCGGCAGGTTCGACGCCGCCCGAGACCCCGCTCCTCGGTGTGCCCGCCACGACAGCGCAGCCGCGCCGGGAGGTCTTGGAACGCTGCCACCGTCAGCCTCAAGGCACTGAGGTCGTCAGGCCGGACGAGGTGACGGGCACCGGGGTGGCCAACTGCCGCACGACAGCGGGGTGAGGATCAGGCCGGGGGCGCCTTCCTCGCTTCACGCACCCGGCGACATCCTTGAGCGGCTCGGCAAGCCGACAGCTCGTCGAGATTCGATTTCGAATCGCATTTGAGTTTACGGGCTGCTTGCGCGGGGCTGTCAAGATCCCTCTCCCACTTGGGAGGCTCCTGATCTGTGCATCTCAGGGCATTTCGTTCCATGAGGCCGATGTAGATGCATCCATTGCCGCCTGCCTCGCGAACTCAGGCCACTGGTCGACCCGTTGGTCGACGTGCTGCCCCGGCGCCTGCGCAGCACGCGCCCCGGCGGCGGGCGCACGATCACATCGCCGCTCCCGACCTGACCGAAACGACCGGACCGCCATAGCCTCTCTGAACCTGCTCGGGCAGGGCGTCCTGGATGAACGTGGCAGCGATCGGGCTGGCCGGCACCAGCGGGTGAAGTGGCCGAGGCGGTTGCCGGGGGCCGGCTGGACAGCCGGTGGGTGGCGTGCGGGAGTTCACCGAGGCGGCCCTCCCGCCGGCGACGCTCGCGGACTTCAAACGGTTGGCGGTGGAGCTGGAGGCCGAGCAGGACTGGGACTCACGAGCCCTGAGTCGAGGGCTGCGTGAGCACCCACCTACCAGGCCTGCTCATCCAACTGACGAACGCTGTGATCCGGCCGGTGGGCCGGATCCACTGTGCCTGCACCGAAACGGCAACGGTGCACGACGGCCATCCAGAGAGAGCGGTCCGCGCTGGTGAGACGCCGCGAAGGAGGTCGGCGACTCGCTCCGACCGCGTCGCCACGTGGTCCCCTCTCACCTGGGACCCCGCGGACGCGCTTGCGGGAGCTGGGGCTCGCGGATCGCGGGAGCCTGACGCGTCGCGGTGTCAGGCGCGGTGCTGCGGTGCGTCCGTGGCGTAGGACGCCAGGTACGCGGTCACGATCCGGCGCGCTTCGTTGATCGTGATGTCGTCACCGTTCGGCGAGTTCCGGAACGCGACGTCGAAGAGCCGGTTGCCGACCTCGAAAGTCAGCTGTACGACCAGGAGAGGCAGGTCGGCGGGGACAAGACCACGTTCGACAAGGAGGCGCCAGACGCGCTCGGCCTGGACCTCGTCGAAGGCGCGGACCGTGTCGATGACCGTCTCGCTGCGCCCCCTGAACCACAGCTCCGTGCAGCTTGGGTGGAGGCGGAAGTACTCGAGCAGGGGGTCAATGACGGCGTCGCTTACGTCACGCAGCGTCTGCGGGTCGCGGTTCACCAGCGCGGAGTCGATGATGCCATCGAGCTCGTCCACATAGCGCTGCATCAGCTCGGCCTCGACCTGGTACCGGTCGGCGAAGTAGTGGTAGACGGAGGCGACGGGGATGCCCGCCCGATCGCCGACCGCTTTGAGCGTCGCAGCCTCGTAGTCCTGCTCGGCGAGCAGCCCCTCGGCGGCTTCGATGAGGGCCCGCCTCCGCTCCACTCCCCGGCGCTGCACCACGGCCGGGCGAGTCGGCGCCTGAGCTCTAGACCTTTTCTCGAACACGATTCGAGATCATATCAGTCGCCTTGCCCGATAACCCATCCGGGAATGATTGACAGGCCCGGCCATCCCCTGAGCCCCGAATTCAATTCGACATGGGACTCCTCAGCATCGGGGCCACTCGCTCGTACCCCTCAAAGACGCGCCGGGGTCGGTGACCGGAGCCTTCCGCGCGGGCAGGGACCTCAGGTGGGTGGGACGGCAATGTCGTCAGGCTCGACGAGGCATGCACGCCAACCTCGTCTTCATGTCCGATCTGAGCAGCCCGACATCAGCCGGGTCCGGGACACCGGAGGCAGGGTCACCCTGGCGATCCATACCTGCCGCAAACCGGTGATCGCGGCTGGAACGGCTCGGCAGGTCGCTGGCCGTCGCCGCCCGGTTCAGCGAGGGGCTGACCGTTCTGAAGCAGTCCCTGGAGCTGCGGCGGGCCGTCGGCGACGAGGAGCGGGGCGGGGATCGACGCGCCCCCACCTCGCTTGGCACCGAGTTCGCCAAGTACGGGCAGATCGCCCTTGTAACTGCTCCGTGGACGAGGTCCCTCGGGGGGTTCCTTCAGGCTACAAGGGTGCATCGCGCCTGGTGAGGGCTTGGCGGACGGTTGGTGTGTTCGCCGGCAGGGCGGATGACTCCTGAGTGATGCAGGTCACTCGCCTTGCCCGTCACCAACGCGAGGTGTGCTGCATCCCGTGTGTGAACTGATTCCACAACAGGAGGCACACATGAGGGTCGTGGTGGTGGGAGCCGGCTACGCGGGGACGATAGCGGCGAATCGGCTCGCCAAGAAGGTGAAGGCTGCGGAGATTACGGTGATCAACCCCCGCCCGGACTTCGTCGAGCGGGTGCGGCTGCACGAGCAGATCGCCGGGACCGGCGCCGCGGCGACCCCGCTGACGTCGATGCTGAGCGATGGGGTCGCAACGCGGGTGGGCACCGTCGACAAGATCGGCGACGGCCAGGTCGCCCTCGGCGACGGTGCCACCCTCGACTTCGACTACCTGTTCCTCGCCGTGGGCAGCACGGTCGCCCCGCTGACGGGAAGCGTTCCGGTGGGAATCTGGGAAGGAGCGGAGGAGGCGCGGGCCGCGCTGGCAGCGCTGCCCGGCGGGAGGGTGGTCACTGTCATCGGTGTTTTTTTTTTCAAGCAGAAGACGGCATACGAGATCGCCTGCGGCCGACCCGACCTCCGCGTGCGGCTCGTGGGACAGACGATCGCCGCGAGCCTGTCGCCAGGAGCACAGAAGCGTGTGCGCACCAGCCTGGACCGCCTGAATGTGGAGGTCGTGGTGGACTCCGTCACGCAGATTGACCATGGCGCCGGGGAAGGAGGAGGTGACCTGGTGCGTCTCCACTCACGCCCGCCGTTCACCTCCGACCTCACACTGTGGGCGGTCATCGCGAGCGTGCCCGACCTGGCCGCCCGCAGTGGACTTGAGGTGGATGCCGACGGGCGTGCGGTGGTCGACGAGCATCTGCGTAGCGTGACCGACCCGCGTATCTTCGTCGTCGGCGACTGCGCGGCGGTCCCCGGCTCTCGAGCGGCCTGCGCAACGGCCATGCCTCAGGGCGCACACGCGGTGGATACGCTGGCACGGATGATCCAAGGCCGTAAGCTCAAGCCCTACTCCATGGGGTACACCGGACAGGCATTGAGCCTGGGCAGGCGCGACGGGCTGCTGCAGGTCAACCGCAGGAACGGCACCGTGCGCCGGCTCTACTTCGCAGGGCGTACCGCTGCCGTAACCAAGGAGCGAATCTGCCGCTACGCGAAGTTCGGCACCCGCACCGCCAGCTACGCCTGGCTGCGGAGCTCGAAGTGACCGAACAGCCCGATCCAGTGGACGAGTTCACCACGCACAGGGCCCTGCTTTTCTCGATCGCCTACGAGATCCTCGGCTCGGTTGCCGACGCCGAAGATGTCCTACAGGACAGCTACCTGCGGTGGCGGTCGGTCAACCGCTCCTCGGTGGAGAACGCGCGCGCATATCTGGCGCAGATCGTCACCCGGCAGGCGCTTGGCGTACTGCGGTCGGCCGTCCGCCGCCGGGAGCAGTACGTGGGGCCGTGGCTGCCCGAGCCGCTGCTGACCGACGCTGTCAGCAACGCACCCGAGGGCATCGACCATGTGCTCACCGGCGAGGCAGCAACCACGGCGATGCTGCTGGTTCTCGAGACCCTGACCCCACCCCAGCGCGCGGTGTTCGTGTTGCGCGAGGTTTTCGGCTTCGACTACGCGGAGATCGCCGCCGCAGTGGGTAAGTCCGAGGCTGCGGTGCGGCAGTTGAACCAGCGCGCCCGCAATAGCGTGCGTGCGAGGCGACACACCGCCGTTGCCGCCCCTACGGAGGCACGGCCGGTCGCCGAGCGGTGCCTGACGGCGGCCGCGGCCGGTGACGTCCAAGGCCTCATGGACCTGCTCGCACCCGATGTGGTGTTCCTGGGTGACGGCGGCGGGGTCGTGAACACGGCGCGGCGCCCCGTCGTCGGACCCGAGAAGGTGGCCAGACTGCTTCTCGGGCTCCTGGACAAGGGAGCCCGCATGGGCCAACTCGACGTCCGTATGGGCACCTACAACGGGATGCCCTCCCTGGCGGTACTCATCGACGGCGAACTCGATCAGGTGACGTCCGTCGAGATCCGCGGCAGTGTCGTGACGGCCATCTACTGCGTCCGCAACCCGGAAAAGCTCACGGCGGTCAAAGTCTGACCCCCGTGCCTTCAAGGCGAGGTCACAGTTGGGATGAGGTGGGATGCGCAGCGTCCCCCCTCATCCCACAGTGGCCCACGGCAGGCACTTCTCCAGCATCAACAACTCAGCCTGACCGACGCAGGACCGCCGCGCACCGGCAGCGCAGCACGAGAGGAGACCGCATGTTCAGCCAGCTGCTGGCCACACTTGTGGGTCTGGTGGCTTGAGCTGCCCTGCGCCCGTTCCTCGTGAGTCTCGCTGCCCCATCCGGGCAGCTCACCGGCGTCACCTGCCCAACCTGCTCTCTGCGGTCGGTGCCGCCATGGGGCACGAATGCCCTACGGTTCCTGCCACCCGGCGGGCGCTGCTCCTACCAGATGCCCTGACCCTGCCTACCGCTGTGGGCTCCTGGTGCTCCTCGCGATCGCCGCGGACGATCACGAACGAGGCAGCCTCGGGCCGTACCAATGCCGGCTGCCTTGCTTCCTCGGGATGAGGTGGTCCGAGATGGCCGGCAGGCGGCTCCCAAAGGCAGGGCTCCCACCTCATGCAGCAGTGCCCGGGTGCGCGGAGACGCGCAATCACGTGGCGGGGTTGCTCCCGATGGATTCAGGCAGACAGAGGCAATCTTTCGCTGCCTGGCGGCCAATGTTTGCCCAAGTCCATCAGCGGCGTCCTGGCCGCTCTTCGCTGCCGAGAAAGGTTCAGACCACCCGACACGCCGAGAGCGAGTTCCGCACCTCGCCTGCCGATCGGGCGGCGAGCGCTGGTCGAGACAGCGCAGTAAACCGCTCCCCCGGGGTGGCGCCCGCGAGCGGTATGCGACGGTCGACCGGGGCCGGCTCGTCGGAGAGTGGTGGACAGGCGGCCCCAGCCCGGTTGGCGGGCCCCGACAGAGTGGCGAGCCCGGCCTGGACGTAACCTGCTGCCATGACTGACGCCCCACCGCTGACTCCCTCCGAGGCCGTTGAGCTGCTGTTGGCCGGCAACAAGCGCTTCGTCGCCGGCACCCCGGAGCACCCGAACCAGGACGCCGCGCGCCGTGCGGAGACCGCATCCGGCCAGCGGCCGTTCGCTGTGCTCTTCGGCTGCTCCGACTCCCGCCTGGCCGCCGAGGTCATCTTCGACCGGGGCCTGGGTGACCTGTTCGTTGTCCGCACCGCCGGCCATGTGGCGGGGCCCGAGGTGCTGGGCAGCATCGAATACGGCGTGAGCGTGCTGGAATGCCCGCTGGTCGTGGTGCTCGGTCACGACTCATGCGGTGCGGTCGCGGCCACCCGTGCCGCCCTGACCGACGGCGTTGCCGCCACCGGGTACGTGCGCGACGTCATCGAACGTGTCACCCCTAGTGTCCTGGCAGCCCGCGCAGCCGGGCTCACCCAGGACGACGACATCATCGCGGAGCACATAAAGCACACCGTCGACCTCCTCCTCGACCGCTCCCGAGTACTCGCCGATCAGGTCGCCGCCGGACAGACGGCCGTAGTGGGCCTGTCCTACCGACTGACCGACGGCAGCGCCCGACTCGTCACCACCCGCGGCCTGCCCACCGAAGCCGCAGGGGCCGGCCCGGGGGCCTGAGCGCCTGCTCCACAGGCGACGGCGCGGCCTGCCCGTCTCACTCCGGGCCAGGCCCGGAGTGAGACGGGCACGCCTTGCGTTGCGTTTCGCACTGCGCTATCGCCCGGAGGACCCCGTACTGCAGGGGTGCTGAGCACGCGGCCACAGATCGACTGGTCACTGGGCGGATCGCCGCAGGCCTGTCAGTCACCTACGGCCGACCCGCAGGAGTTCGCCCCCACCACCCCGCGCCCTGATCGACACCGCACCGGCAAGAGCCTGGACGGGGAACGCAACAGAAGCCAGCGCCGCGCCCTCGCGTGATGCCGGTATGGGGCGTGGTAGTCGACATGTATGCCAATGAAGCCCATCGCCGCTGACGCGGAACCTGCTTCTCTGATCGGGCGGCTTCGACGCGCAGTCAGCCGGTCGCCGGTCGGTCGCGGGTGGCGGCAAAGCAGGGAGCTTGAACTGGGGCAGCGCGCGTTGGGCTTTGCCGCGCTCGGGTTCCTCACCTTGGTGCCGCTGCTCATCATTGTTTCCACAGGCGATCCCGAGCACGGGCGCGGGTTCGCACAGTGGCTGGGAGCAGGGCTCGGCGTCTCGACGGCCTCCAGAGAATTGATCGAGCAACTGTTCGCTCGACCCGGCCAGGCTCTGCGCAGCACGACCGCGTTTGGCTTTGTCGCCCTTGCTCTCTTCGGCTTGACCTTCGGGGTAGCGGTGCAGACCGGCTACGAAAAAGTCTGGGGTCTACCGCCGGCCCGCTGGCATGCCCATTGGCGGCAGGTGGTGTGGCTCGGTGTACTGACCGGATTTCTCTTCTTCTCGGCCACCACGCTGCAGCGCGATCCCGTCGCGGGAGGGGCCATCGCGTCGCTGAGCGCCGTGCTGTTCCTCTGGTGGTCCCAGCGCGTACTGCTCGCCGGACGGGTCCGCTGGCGCGCCCTGCTTCCCGGCGCCGTGGCCACCGTGGTCGGGCTCGTTGGCCTGAGGGTCTTCTCCAGTCTCGTCTTCTCACCGCTGATCGCATCCAGCACCGTCACCTACGGCCCCGTCGGCACCGTCCTGGTCATCCAGTCCTGGCTGGTGGGTGTCGGTGTCGTCGTCTTCGGGGGTGCGCTGACGGGCCGGCTCCTGTACGAGGAGACCTCCCGCAGGGCACTCGCATGGAAACGGCACAGGCGACATACAGACCAGAGCTGACACACCCGGCACCCTGGCCGACCCCTCCCAGAGCGGCATGCTCGGGCGTGCCCCACATCCGCGTAGGAGCCGGTCTCAGGTGAGCGGATACGACGTGCGGCCCGACGCGTCGTCGATCTCTTCGTGGGCCTTGGTCAGCAGCCTCATGGCCAATTCGTTGAGTGCGCGGGCGCCCGCGACCTCCTCACCGACCCTGGGCTGATTGGAATCGACCGGGTGACGGCTGGCATAACCATGGGCCCGTACCTCGGTGCCGTCGCGCAGCCGTACCAGTGCGGCCGCACGCGTGCGTTTGGCGTCTTCCTCGAATTCCAGCTCGACATGCCATCCGACGGCGGTCTGCAACATGACGATCACCTCCAGCTTCCCTCTTACCAGGGTGCGCCCGCTCCAGCCGCCGCGCACGGCGCTCGCGCGGGGAGCAACGTAGTGGCAACACGTCTTCGGGTTTCTCCGAACCCGGGTCCTCCCCCAGCAGTGAGCTCGGCTGCCTTGATCCACCCTCCGGGGGCGCCGTGCCGGCGGGGGACGATTCGGACCCCAGCTCACGCAGTAGCTCGTCGGCCGCTGTGCGGCTCACGCCCTCCCAATGCCCAGCTCAAGAGTTTCGCCACCACCCGTGCGCGCTTGCCACGGCCTGTAGCGCGCTCTCCGGGCTGGACGGCATGACGCTATCGACTTCGCCGGCCCCACTGAGCTACGGCTGGTCGTCCATGAGGTCGAGCTCGTTCCACGCCTGCTGGACCCGGCCGGAGGCGCGGCCGGTTTCGGTGTCGGTGAGTTCGCCGAGGATCGCCTGGACTGCGGCGACCATGGCGGTGAGGGAGGCGGTGCCCTGGACACCCTCGATGGGCGTGACGATCACGTGGTGGGCGTCCTCGGCGAGGGGGGAGGAGCGTAGGTCGGTCAGGACGCAGACGGTGGCGCCACATTCGCGGCCCATCCGTGTCAGTCCGCGCAGGGTGCGGGTGAGGCGCCAGACGTTGAGGACGACCAGGCAGTCGTTCTCTCGCAGCTGGGTGACCTGGACGGCCTGGGTGGTGGCGGAGCCGAGGGCGAGCTGGATGTCGTGGCCCATGATGGTGCCGAGGTGGCCGAGGACATGGGCGGGCCCGGCCCCGCTGCCGGAACCGATGACCACGGTGCGGCGCGCGGACCCGATGGCCTCGGCGGTGGCGCGGATCGCCTGGAGGTTCTCCTCGGTGGTGAGTGCGGTGATGTTCGCCGCGTCCTGGCGCAGCGTCCGGCCGGCGGCGTCGGTGGCTCGGTGCGGGCCGGGGTCACCGGAGGCAACCGAATCGAGGTAGTGGGCGCGTAGCTCCTGCCGCAGGTCGGTCCACCCCTCGAAGCCGAGCTGCTGCGCGGTGCGTACGACGGTGGAGACGTTGACGCCGGCCCGTTCGGCGACCTCGCGGGCCGAGGAGTACGTGGCGAACTGCGGGGCCCGGAGCAGAACATGGACCACCTGACCGGCCTGGGGGCCGAGTGCGTGGTACCCCTTCCGTCCGGCGAGCCATGCCTCGATCGTCACAAGTTCTCCTCGTCGCTCCAGCCCCGGGTCAGACGACCTGGCCGTTTTCGTGCGCGACCCGGAACTCCCGGGTGCGTGCGTTGTCCGCGGAGTCGAAGAAGGGTGCCATGCCCTCGCCGAACTCCCGGCGCTCGGGGGAATTCTGCCAGGCCGTGCAGGCGGCGACATCGGCCCACAGAGCAGTGACCACGACGGTGCCCGGATCGTCTTCGGGGACCAGGACGTGTGAGGCGAGGGCGCCGGATGCTTCGAGAACGCCCGCCGTGCGGTAGTACGCGATCACGTCGTCGACGTGGCCCGCGACGGGCCGCAGCGTAAGTATCGTCATTTTTTTCATGCATCAATCGTTGCACATACCCTTCCATGCATCTAACGTTGCACGCCATCCCCCTTGTCTGTCGTCCTCAAGCGGAGGCACCGTGACGACCACCAAGACCGACCTCTCGGCAGCCGACGGCCGAGCGCTCCTGGACCGGCTCGACCGCCTGGAGCCCGGCCGCCCGCACCGCCGGTTGATGTTCCAGAGCGGCCTGGGCTACACCTTCGACTCCTTCGACGGCGCCCTCATGGGCTACGCCCTGTCCGCGGTCATCGTGATGTGGGGCGTCACCGAGAGCACCGCCGGCTGGCTGCTGTCCTCGATCTTCTTCGGCTACCTCGTCGGCGCGCTGCTGGCGGGCCTTCTGGCCGACCGGTTCGGACGCCGCCGCCTGATGATGTGCGCCCTGCTGGTCTTCTGCGTGTTCAGCCTGCTGATGGCCACGTCCTCCGGAACAGCCGAGATATTCGCCTGGCGGGCCCTGTCAGGCGTCGGCATCGGCGCGGAGACGACGCTGATCACCCCCTACATCTCCGAGTTCCTGCCCGCACGGCACCGGGGGCGCTTCGTCGCCCGGACGGTCGGTTTCCTCGCCTTCGGCTACATCCTCGCCGGTGTAGTCGCGCCGCTCGTGATCTCGCCGCACCCCGAGTCCGGCTGGCGCGTCGCCTCCGTGATCGCGGCCGCGCCGGTCCTGCTGCTGCTGTGGTGGCGCAAGAACCTTCCGGAGTCCCCGCGTTACCTGGTCGCGAGCGGCCGAATAGCCGAGGCCGCGGTGATCGTCGAGAAGTTCGAGCGGGAGGCGGGTACCGCGGTGCGGGAGGCCGCGCCCGCACCGGGCGGGAACCCTTCCCCGCCCGCCCCCGCCGATACTGCTCGCAGGCACAGCATCGCGGGGCAGATGGCCGCCCTGTGGAAGGGGCGTGCGGCCCGCACCACCCTCGTGCTGTGGGTGCTGTGGTTCATCCTGACCGGCGTCAACTACGGCTTCTCCAGCTGGCTGCCCGCCATGCTGATGACCGCCAAGGGATTCTCCATCACCAAGTCCTTCCTCTTCGGACTGGTCACTGCCCTGGCCCAGATCCCCGGCTACTACCTGGCGGGCACCCTCATCGACCGCATCGAACGCAAATGGCTCATCGCCGCCTACTCGGCCGGTGCCACCCTGGCCGCCCTGGGCGTTGCCCTGGCCGGCAGCCCGACAAGCCTGCTGGTCTGTGCCGCCTTTCTGGCCGCCTTCACCAACGGCTCCGCCGCCGTCTACTACGCGTATACCGCCGAGCTCTACCCGACCGCTGTCCGTGCTACCGGCATGGGCGCGGCCTCCGCGGTCGGCCGGGCCGGCGCGATCGTCGCCCCCATCGCCATCGGCTACCTGTACGGGAGCGTCGGCTTCACCAACGTCTTCCTGACCCTGGTGGGCGCCCTCGCCCTCGCCGTGGTCACGATCGTCGCGTTCGGCGAGAAGACCGCCGGACGCAGCCTGGAACAACTGGAAGGAACCACGGTATGACCAGCCCCACATCCGGTCGCCTGCTCATCACCGGCGCCCGCCTCCTCCACCCCGAGCAGGGCGAACTCACCGACGCCTCCTGGATCGAGGTCACCGACGGCCGGATCGCCGCCACCGGCGCCGGCCGCGCACCGGCCGCCCCCGACGGCGTACACGTGATCGACGCGGGCGGAGCGACCGTGATGCCCGGCCTCATCGACGCCCACGTCCACATCCTGGTCACCAGCCTCGACCCGGCCGACCGGGCGTCCTGGACGCCCGGCTACACCACGGTCCGCGCCCTCCAGGAGGCCGGGCGCATGCTCCGTCGGGGCTTCACCACCGTGCGCGACGTGGGCGGCGCCGACCACGGCATGGCCCGGGCCCTGGACGAGGGCCTGATGCCCGGACCTCGTCTCGTCTTCGGCGGCAAGGCGCTCTCCCAGACCGGTGGGCACGGCGACATGCGCCCGCTGTCCGAGAACCGCGTGCCCTGCTGCCAGCACCAGCCGGACTTCGCGCGCATCGCCGACGGCCCGGACGCCGTGCGCGCCGCCGCACGCGACGAGTTCCGCAAGGGCGCCCGGCACCTGAAGATGCTGCTCTCCGGCGGCGTCGCCTCCCCGCACGACGAGGTGTCCGCCGTGCAGTACACCGACGAAGAGATCCGCGCGGCGGTCACCGAGGCCGACAACCACAACCGCTACGTCACCGTCCACGCCTACCACCCGCGCGGTGTCAACCAGGCCCTGCGCGCCGGTGCCCGCTGCGTCGAGCACGGCAACCTCATTGACGACGAAACGATCGAACTGCTCCTCACCCACGACGCCTTCCTCGTCCCGACGCTGATCACCTACGAGCAGCTGGCCGAGACCGGCAAGCGGCACGGCCTGGGCGAAGCCTCGTACCGGAAGATCGACGACGTACGGCAGGCCGGCCTCGGCGCACTGGAGAAGGCGCAGAAGGCGGGCGTGAACCTCGTCTACGGCTCCGATCTCCTCGGCCCCATGCACGCCCACCAGCTCGACGAATTCACCCTGCGCGCCCAGGTGCAGCCCAACGCGGACCTCATCCGCTCGGCCACCACGACCGCTGCCCGCCTACTGCGCATGGAAGGCCGGATCGGCACGCTCGCCGCCGGCGCCCACGCCGACCTGCTCGTCGTCGACGGCAATCCACTGGAGGACATCTCGGTCCTGACCAGGCCACAGGAATGCCTCAAGCACGTCGTCAAGGCGGGCACACCGGCCTGACCCTCACTCACCGGCCGGCCACCCGGAACCGCGCAGCGGTCCCGGCGAGGACCGGACCGGCGGCGAGGTGGAACAGCCGCGTGACATGACGAGGCGCCGCCGAGCCACGCGCCGGGCGGCCGGTGGCGGGCACGTCCACGGACCGGTGATCTGTGCGACGCGTCAAACCCCGCGCTGATCCGAGCCGCACCGGCGCACGCTGCCGGACCCGCCCGATAGCGCCCGTAGTACCGGACTCTTCGAGGGAAAGCAGCAGGGACGGCCGGACCGAGCCCGATGCCACCACGCGGGGGCCGGAACCGGCTGGCGCGCCCGTCTGCGCCGCAGCAACCAGGCGATCCCCTCAGCCCACTTGGGCCAGGCCGGACGGGCGGTCAGTGACGCGACGGTACGGACTCGAAGGTGCGGGAGCCGAACAGGACGCCGACGGCCAGGGCGACGAGGACCATGCAGGCGATCCCGATCTCAAAAACGGCCGCCAGCTGACTGCCGGGCCCGCCTGGTTCAACAGCGCCTGCAGGCCCAGGGTGCCCGGGACGACGAGCCAGAGCACCGGTACGAACCCGGCGTACGACGGCAGGGGGTGCGAAACCCGGGCGAACGAACCCCCTCCCCCACTGACTTGCTCCACCGTAGAGGGATCCCTGACAACACGTATCGCTCCGGCTGTCCGCCCTTCAGCTGCCTGTTGCCAGTGCCCCGCCGCGCGTCGTGGGAGCTACTTGGCCGGCGAGGTGGCGGCCGTCTTGATGTCCTGGACCGAGGTGCCGAAGGTTTGCATTCCGCTGACGATCTCGTTGAGCGATGCGGTGAAGAGGCGCCCGCGCTCCGCGTCGGTCCGTTGCGGGGTGCTCTTGGGTGGGACGGTCGCCTCCTGGCACTCCTGGGCCCCGTGGTGCACCTTGTTCAGCGCGGCGGACCAGTTCTTCTGGAGGTCCCGGGCCGGGGCGGGGAAGTAGTCCCGGGCCTCCTCGACCCGCCGGCTCAGGGCGCCGCAGAGGCGGTGGAATACCTTCTCGTCGAGCGTGACCTTCCCGTCCGCGTTGGGCTTCCCGGAGGCGGCCTTGAGGAGTTCGGAGTTCAGGGCCACCGAGGCGGCGTTGATCTGCTGTGCATGGCGAGTCCCGCCGTTGTTCAGCCAGGACGCCGCCTGCCAGGCGCGGGTCTGCGGTGCCTGCGCCGGCGGGGCGGGCCCGCGTTGCTTCCCGGCCGCATCGGCCGCTTCCCGCCATTGGCGGGAGTCGTCGGGGGCGGATGCCTGGGTGAAGGTCGCGGCGGCCAGCACCACCGCCGGTACGGTGAGCGCGAGGAGCGTGCCCGCCTTCAGGAGCGTCGAGGGCGGGCGGACGGCCGCGTTCGAGGCCGGTTCCGTGGCATTGTCCGCGGCCGGCCGGCCGCGGAATCGGCGCACCGCCCACGCCAGACCTGCCCCTGCCAACGCCGCGCAGGCCGATCCGAGGACGGCGTTGACGAGCGTGAGGGAGGTGACCTGGCCGTCGATGATCAGACCGTTGGCGGGGCGCCACCGGCACACGTTGAAGGCGGTGTTCAGCGGCCCCAGGCAGCCGTCGGCGGAGAAGAGCAGGAACACCTCGGCGTAGGCAAGCAGTTGGACCACCTGCGCGGCGAGCAGCCCCCGCAGCAGCCGGCGCCGGCGCGCGAGGGCTGCCACCATGGCGGCCGTCAGCAGGCAGGCCGCGAGGACCGTCACTGTCACCCACCACACATGGATGACGACGGAGGGGCCTGCCGGTCCCTCCGTCGTGGCCGGCCGCGATTGGTTCATCATGAGCTGGGCCAGGACCAGCCCGGCCCCGCACACCAGGGCACCGGCGAGCCCGGCGCCCAGCGTCCGGCGCAGCCGCAACCCCGTGCCCGTCGTGCCCGCGCCCTGGAGCAGGGCGAGGGCCAGCGGTACCAGCCACATCAGCAGCGTGGCGACCCCGGCCAGGGGCTTGCCGCTCAGCGGGGTGAGGAGGACGAGGCCGTTGGTGAAGGCCGAGAGGTCGGGGCCGTAACCGCGCCAGTCGCCCGGGACCGTCCGGGCGTAGTACGCGGCCAGTTCCGCGCCCTGGTTGTCGACCGCGCCCAGCGAGAGCGCCATGCCCCCCGTCTGCCACCACCGCAGCCCGGCCCACAGTACCGTCGCGGTCACCAGCGCGCAGACCACCGCAGCTGCCCAGCGCTGCCGCTGCCGGGGCAGGGCGAGTGCCAGGCGCAGGGACTGGGACCACCACACTGCAGGCACGGCCGCGATGAGCGGGAAGGCGAGCAGGTACTGGGGCCGCGGCAGCATCCAGTCGAGCCGGTACTGGCCACTGGACACGAACTCGCCGAGCAGCAGGCCGAAGCCGAGCCAGAGACCCGCCACCGCGGCGGACCGCCCGTCTCCTTCGGCCGTGCCCGAAGGCCGTACGAGCGGCAGTCCCAGGGCGAAGCAGAGCACCGGGGTCACCGCGCCGACCGTGATCCAGATGGAGCCCGGGCCGTCGGACAGGACCGGAAGCGTCGCCAGGGACTGGTGCAGGAGTGCCGCCGAGACACCGGTGAGGAACATCGCCAGGGGGCTGACCCGGTCGAGGCGGTCGGCGTCGGCGAGTGCTTGCCGACGCTCTTCCCACCGCGGGTGGGTCCCGAGCAGCGCAGTCAGTCGGCGCAGCCACGGTGCCACGGGGGCGGCGGGGTCGGGGCGCTGCCAACTGGCGACGTCCGCGCCCCAGGCGACTGCCCGGCGGTCGGCGAACAGTTCGCGCCGCCGCAGCAGGTCGGCCCGGGCGAGGTGCACCAGCCCGGCCAGCAGCAGTCCGACCAGCACGGGGGCCAGCAGCATGGGCGCAGCGGCGGGCCACCACGGGGACTTGAGGCCGGACAGCGCCAGGATGAGGATCCAGCCGGTCACCGCGAATGTCGGGGTCAGGGCGAGCAGGACGTAGGCCCGCCAAAGGGCCGTACTGGCGTAGGCGTAATCCACGTCGCGGTGGTGCACATGGGCGAGTTCGTGCAGGACGACGGCGCGGAAGCCCTCGGGGTCGGTGCTGAGCAGGGGGAGCAGACCGGAGTGCAGGGAGACGGTGTAGCTCCCGGAGCGGCCGTAGACGCTGGCGCTGGAGGTCGTCCGTCCCGGGTCGACGCGGAAGCGCAATTCCGCACGGATGCCGGTGCGGGCGCACAGCGCGGCGAGTTCGGCCCGTAGTGTGCCGTCGGTGTCGACGGTTTCGAGCGGCACCATTCGGCGCCAGCGTTCGCGAGCGGCCGGCAGCCACCAGTACAGCCCGGCCGCGAGGGCGAGGAGCACCAGGGTGGCGAGGGCGCCGCGGTACGGGACGAGCGTGTGGTCGCCGATGCACTTCTGCAGGGTGCCAGGGCGGCTCAGGGCCCTGAGGATGTTCTCCAGATCGCCGCTGCCGGCGTCGAATCCGGCGGCGTACAGGCACCCTGAGGGGCCGTGCAGGCCCTCCCGGCCGTCGCGCAGGCCGACGAGCACCGGGACGTCCTGGAGCAGCGTGTCGAGCGTGGGGATGCTCGACGCCACGACGAGGACCATCAGCAGCGCGAAGCGGGGGCCCGTCCCGGTCGCGCTCCGGAGCGCGGCGAGGGCCTTCACGAGGCGGTGCCAGGGGTTTCGGGGGGCTCCTCGTCGGTCGCGGCCGCCGTCGAGATCCGCGCCACGACGCTGTCGGCCAGCGCCTCGGCCTCCCGGCGGTCGGTTCCTCGCTCCGTGGCCTGCTCCACGATGTGGGTTCTTACCAGCGCCAGTTCGCCGGGATCCAGCGCGATCAGCGTGCGGTTCGCAGGGTCCGGCGCCCGGCCCAGCAGCCTGCGCACGCCGGTCCGGCCGCGCGCCATGAGACCCTCCGTGGCTCGGTCGACCGTGCGGCGGGCCGCCTGATCGAGGACGAGCCAGAGGACCGGAGTGACCAGCGCGGACACTTCGGCGTAGCCGAACCCGAGCGGCTCCCGCTTTTGCCCGCCCCCGGCGAGGGTACGGACGACCCGGTCGTCGTCCAACGCCCGCAGGCTGTCGACGAGCGGCAACTCGTGCGCCGCGTGCTCCGCCACCACTTCGCGCACCAGATCGCGCACATACAGCACCGTTCAACCCCCGTACCTAGCCGTCCAGTTCAGTGCATTGCAGCACCATAGGGGGAACGGCGGTACCCCCGAAGACAACGCTGACCGACCCGCGCAAAGGCGTGCGCCGAAGCGGACGAGCCGTCACTCGGCGACGCCGCTGACACCACCCGCCCGGTCACAAGATCCGCGCCGGAGCGCGGTCCGACGAACGATGAGCGGGCACGACTCGTACCGCATCTGCCGCAGACCTGTCGCCGGGGCAGGCGGTGGAGCATCACCGGGACGCTGGTCGACCACTCACCGTGCGGCATGAAGGAGTGAATCGAGGGGCGGGCGGTAGGCGCCAAGTGCGGCACTCCGGAGCGGAGTTGCCGTGCACTGCGTACATGTGTTGGACAGAGTTTTTTTCTGTTCGTTCTGCAACCGTTCCGCTTTTGTTTCTGTCTATCTCTGCAACCCCTTCCGTTCGACCGGGCCCACAACTCAGGGGGCGGAGCCGAGGGGCGTTCGATGTGTTACCCGTTGGAGGATTTGTGCGCAACCGAACCAGAAGCATGGTGGCAGGCGCTGTGGGCGCCGCCGTGGTCGCGGCCGTGGCCGGCGGGGCCATGGCAGCAGTGACGGACGGCAACGGGCAGGGCCGGCCCTCGACGGATGCCGCCGAGCGGAGCAAGATCGCCCAGGGCGACCTCGACGGCGACGGCCACGCCGACCTCGGCGTGGGAGCGCCCGAGGGCACCGTCTCCGGGAAGTCCAAGGCGGGCTACGTGGGCGTGACTTACGGCGCCAAGGGCGGCGTAGACACCAAGCGGCACAGCACGCTGACGCAGGCCAGCGCGGGCGTGCCCGGCACCCCGGAGGCCAAGGACGGCTTCGGCTCGACCGTGGTGCGTGGCGACGTGGACGGGGACGGTTACGCCGACCTGGTCGTCGCCGCGAACAACGAGGCCATCGGCAGCACTACGCAGGCCGGTTCCGTCACGATCGTCTTCGGCTCCCAGAGCGGCCTGTCCGGCGACGCCATCGCCTTCCACGCGCCAACGGTCGCCGCCAACGCGCACTTCGGCGACCGGATAGCCGTGGGCGATCACAACAAGGACGGCCTCAGCGACATCGCCATCTCCGACGGCGTGAAGGTACAGCTCGTCCAGGGCGCGAAGAACCTGCGGGAGACCGCGACCCCGAAGATGACCAGCGTCACCCCGCCCGGCGGCGGCGTCAGCGTCGAGCATCTGGCCTCCGGCGACATCAACGGGGACGGCTACACCGATCTCGTCACCGTCGCCTCCCAGGACTCGCCCTCCGACGAAGGCACGCTCGGCGTGCTGCCCGGCTCATCCGGAGGTCTGAAGAGCACGCCGCTGGGCGAGGACATCCCCCTGCCGTTCGCGCAGTACCGCCCCGTGGTCGGCGACATCAACGGCGACGGGAAGGATGACGTCGTCACGGACACCGGCTTCTCGGACGGTCCGCAGGAGCAGAAGCTGCGCACCTACCCCGGCACCGCCGACGGGCTCGACTCCGACAAGCCGGTGGACTGGAAGGGCAAGGCGCAGGAGGGCGAGGCCATCCGGCTCGCCGACTTCGACGGCGACGGCCACGACGACCTGGTGGTCAGCAACACCGGCGCCGAGGCACCCGGGGGTTACAACAACGCCGGAGCCATCAACGTGCTCAAGGGCACCGAGAACTGGCTGACCGACGAGGGGGCGCAGACCTTCTCGCTCGACACCGAAGGCGTCCCTGGCTCCATGGAGGGCAACGACAAGTTCGGTACGTCCGTCTCGCCGGCCGACTACAACGGCGACGGCAAGACCGACCTGGCCGTGGGCATCCCGAACCGCTCCGAGGGCGCCGGCGCGGCGGCCCTGCTGTACGCGGGCACCGACGGGCTCAGCGCCAAGGACTCCTCACTCATCGACCCGAGTGACCTTGGCGCCCCGGCGACGAAGGGCCGCTTCGGCACGGAGCTGACGAACCCGGCGAAGTAGGCCGTCTCGGGGCCGTCGGCCTCTCCGGTCGCGGCCCCGTCCCCGCCTCTGGGCTCCCCCGCGTCTATGCACTGCCGTTCGGTCGAGCCGATCTGACGCCTGCACAAGCGACGCCCACCTTGATCATCCAGGCCGGCGATCCCCCCTGACCATGTAGGCGGCAGCGGGTACCCAGCCGAATGCCTCCTTGGCACTTCCCCTGTGGCCCTGCGCCACTCGCGCACCATCTTGTGCGGCCCGTTTGTGCGGCCCGTCTCGGGGCCGTTCTCCCCGAGGCGGGCCGCAGGCATGCTTGGAGTCCTCCCACGCGGCCTGACGATCTGCCAGCACACCGTGCGGGCCCTTCAGGGACCGGAGCTGCGGGGGGGCTAAGAGGCGTACTGATCGTCAGGGCCCCGCCTACGGGGCACGGGGGCAGTCCTGGAGTCCTGTTCCTCACCCACTGTGCTCTGCTGTACTGCCCTGCGGCTAATTTGTGTGCAGGAGAGGTACGCAGGGCTGTGGTGGTAGATGCACGAGGGACGGGAGGTCGGGAAGAGTGTCGCTGCGCGCAGGTGATCCAGCCGAGATCGGCGGTTATCCGCTTGAGGCGCGACTCGGCTCGGGTGGCATGGGCACGGTCTTTCTGGCCCGTACGAGTTCGGGGCGTCCTGTCGCGATCAAACTGATCCACCCGCAGTTCGCGGCGGACGACGAGTTCCGCATCCGCTTTCGGCAGGAGGTGGCGGCGGCGCGGCAGGTGAGTGGCGCGTTCACCGCCGCCGTGGTCGACGCTGCCCCTGAGGCCGAGCAGCCGTGGATGGCGACGACCTATATCCAGGGGCATACGCTCGCCCGGCGCATCGCCACGAAAGGCCCGCTGAGCGGAGCTGAGCTGAGGAGGCTCGCCATCGGACTGGCGGAGGCCCTGCGGGACATCCACCGGGTGGGGGTCGTCCACCGTGACCTGAAGCCGTCGAACGTCGTGCTCTCGGCCGAGGGCCCACGCGTCATCGACTTCGGCATTTCGCGCGCCGTGGACCAGCAGACGCTGACGATTACAGGGCGCGTCATCGGTACACCGCCCTTCATGTCGCCGGAGCAGTTGCAGGCGCCGCGCGATGTGGGGCCGCGGTCCGATGTCTTCTCGCTGGGGACGCTGCTGGCCTACTCTGCGACGGGCTGCGGGCCCTTCGACGCGGAGAGCCCATACATCGCTGCTTACCAGGTGGTGCACGACGAGCCGTCGCTGGAGGATGTGCCGGCGGCCTTGCGCACTGTCGTCGAGGCGTGCCTGGCCAAGGAGCCCGACGGGCGACCCTCGGCGAACGAACTCCTCGTGCTGCTACGGGACCTGCCGGCCGACCTCGGCCAGATCGACGCGAGTGGAGTCGGCGCGGGCCGCACCCGCGACATAGTCACCGAGCATCACTTCGCGACACCGGCCACCCCGGCGCCGGCGACCCCTGAGCCGGCCATCCCGGAGCCGGCGACCCCGACGCCGGCGACCCCGACCGTCACCCCGGCCGCTCCCGATACCGGGAGCGCCGACACCCCCATCGGCCGGCGACTGCGTCGCCGCCGGCGTCCCGTGATCGCGGCCGCGGTCGCGGTCACGGTGGCAGCGATCGGTGGTGGAGTCGCCGCACTGACGGCGGGCGGCTTCGGAGGGAACAGCGGCGGCGACAAGGGCAACAGCTCTGCGGCGCAGGGTGCCGCGCTTCCGGACGGCTTCAAGCCGTGGCACAAGGCCGTGCCCGGCGGTCGCCCGGACATCCCCGACGAGTTGCGTTGCGTCGCGCACGGCGACGCGCTGTTCTGCGGGGGCGGCAGTGTTGTCGCGACCCGTATCAGGGCCGGTGACGGCTCGCGGGTGTGGACGGCGAAGAGCCCCGGCGTACCCGCCAACGGCATGCACCTGGTGGGCGCCACCGACGACACGGTGCTCGGTTACCGCTTCGCCGCCCAGGACGCCCCGCAGGACCCTCCCAGTGAGGTGGTGGCCATCGACGCCAACAACGGACGGGAGCTGTGGTCCGTGCCGTCCGGCGCCCAGTCGACGGCCGTCACGGGTCGGACCCAGGACGCCGTCGTGGTCGGTTCCGACGTCGTGACGGTCGACGCTTCCAACTCCCGCTTCGAGGCCCGCAACGCGCACAGCGGTCAGGTCACATGGACCTCGCCGTTCCCTGCGGGTACCCAGTGCGCTCCCGTCCCGGTGGGCCCACAGCTCGTCGCGATGTGCGCGAAGGATGCGGAGGTGGACGCCTTGGCAGTGCGCCACCCCACCCTGTACCCGGTCGACCGCGCCTCTGGGACACTGGGCAGGCCCATCGAGGTCAACGGCCCCGCCGTGCCGATGGGCGTCGCCAACGGCAGGCTCGTACTCCTGCAAGTACACATGGAGGGAACGGATCCGGCCGGCTACAACGGGGTGGCTCGCGTCGACCCGGCCTCGCGGAAGGTCACGTACTCCCGATTGGCCAAGACATACGCGGGGACGCCCGGCGTGGCGGACAGCACCGTCTACGTGAGCGGGCAGGCCGGTCTCGTCACCGCACTCGACCCGGCGACCGGCCGGAAGAAGTGGTCGCGGCAGACTGGCGTGGAGGGCGCTGCGGGTCCTGTTGCGGGAGCCGACGCACTGTATTTCAGCTCGGCCACCGGCCGGGTGGTCGCGCTGTCGCCGGACGATGGCAAGCCCCTATGGACAACAGATCCGCAGGTCGATGGTTTGACGGGCCAGCAGGGCGCAAGCCCGCGGGTGACTCTTGCAGGGCGCGCGGTGATCGTGGCCGCGGCCAAGAACACTCTCTTCGCTTTCGACGCGCAGAAGCCGCCGAAGTCGGGCTGACACCAGTGGCTGGACGGTGGCTGCAACATTGCCGGGGAGTACCGCGAGAAGCTCCGCCGCCGGCAGCACCGCCACCGCGGGGCTCATGCTCACACTGACCACCTCCGTCCAGCTGCCGCGCTTCGTCCGAGTTGCCGTCGTACTCGGCAGTACGCAAGGGGGGCTCCGGACCGTCAACCGGGAAGGGCGGCCGGCAGGTCGGAGGGCGGCGAGGACCGAGGCGAGCCATGGGGGCACCTGGACGTGCCGAAGGGCTTGTGAGCCAACCCGGCCCACAAGCCCAAAAGCCCTTCCGGTTCAGTCGAGTTCGGCGCTGCCGTGCACGATCTCGCCGCCGACCATCGTCAACAGGACCTTCGTCTCGGCGATCTCCTCCGCGGGGACCTTCATGACATTGCGGTCCAGCACGATCAGGTCCGCGAACTTGCCCCTCTCCAGGGACCCGGTGTGCTTCTCCTGCCGCAACTGGTAGGCGCCGTTGATGGTGGCGGCGCGCAGGGCCGTGGCGCGGCTGAGCCGCTGGTGCGGTGTCATCGTGCCGTGCTTGGCGAACGGGCTGTCGGGTGCGGCGGTGCGAGTGATCACCGTCTTGATCGCGGTCCACTCGTCGAGCGGGTCGACCGGCCAGTCGCTCCCGAGGGAGATGCGCCCGCCGCTCTCGTTGATCTCGCCCTCGGGCTCGTAGTGGGCCCAGCGCTTCGCGCCGAGGTAGGGCTTGACGGAGTCGACGGAGTCGGGGGCGGGCTTGGCCCAGTGGAAGCCCATGGCCGCGACGATGTCGAGCCTGCCGAACCGCGGTATGTCCTTGGGGTTGACGAGTTCGGCGTGCGCCACGGTGAGGCGGTTGCTCTTGTGCCCGGCCTCGCGTGCCGCCGCGTAAGCGGTGAGGGCGGCGCGTACAGCCTGGTCACCGATGGCGTGCATATGGGGGTCGAAGCCCGCGTCGACGAGCTTCAGAACGGTGTCGTTGAGCTTCTCCTGCTCCCAGTACTGCTCGCCCTTCTTCTTTCCCGCGATCCAGTGGTCGTGCTGGTGCACGAGGTAGGGGTCGATCAGCGCGGCCGTCTGGGCGGGGTGCTGGAGCACACCGTCCAGGAAGAGCTTCGTGTTCCGGACGGCGATACGAGGCCGAGCGGTGATCCGGTTTCCGCTGTCGAAGGCACGGCGCAGCCGGGTCGGCTCCTTCAGCGGATCCTTGTCGTCCACATTGACCGGAGCGGCGAAGTGCGCGCGGGCGGTGAGCTTTCCCTGGTCCGCGAGGGTGCTGAAGGCCCGGAGCCCCCCTTCCGAGGCGATGGCGTCCATGAACGTGGTCACGCCCTGCTCGGCCAGGGCAGCCAGCGCCGTGCGGGCAATCTTCAGGTTCTCTCCGGCGGAGGGCTCGGGGATCTTCCGCGCGATGATGTCTCCCGCGTCGTCCTCCAGCACGCCGGTCGGCTCGCCCTTGTCGTCACGCGCTATGCGGCCGCCACCCGGGTCGTCGGTCTTGGAGGTGATACCGGCGCGTTCCAGGGCGCGGCTGTTGACCAAAGTGGTGTGGCCGTCGCTGGACTTCACGACGATCGGCCGCTTGGTGTCCAGGGCGTCGAGGTCGGCCTTGGTCAGCGTGGTGCCCTCCGGTCGCATGGCCTGGAGGTACCAGTGCTCCACCTGCACCCAGCCGTCCGGCTCTTGCGCCTTCGTCTTGTCCAGATACGCCTGAATCTTCTCCTGGAACTCCTCGACGGTGAGCGGGGCGTACTTCAGGTCGCAGCCGAGCAGCCCCTGGCCGCCCGACATCGGGTGCACATGCCCGTCGTGGAGACCCGGCATGACCATACGGCCGCCGAGCTTGATCACCTTTGTTCCCTTCCCGATGTGGCGGGAGGCTCCCTTGGTGGTGCCGACGTAGACGATCCTTCCGTCCTTGACGGCCAGCGCCTGATGCGTGCTGTCCTCGGCATCGACGGTGTGGACGTAACCGCCGGTCAGTACGAGGTCGGCCGGCTGGTGGCTCTCGGCGGCGGGCTCGGAGCAGCTGTCGACGGCGGCCACCGCCGCGACCGCGCCGGCAGCCGCCAGCACGGTACGACGCCGCGGGTTACCCTCCACGGGACTTTCCACAGGACTCTCCTCCAGATGCGATGAACGAACAGGTGGACGGGGGAACGGGTGAAGGGCAATTGGTGCATGGCTGAGCGACCGGGCAGCGGCGGCGGCAGAACGCAGGAGCGCGGCAGGCAGGCGCGCCGTGCGGTGGTCGAGGCCGCGCTCGCGCTGATCGCGGAGCGGCCCGTAGGGGAGATCCAGGTACAGCAGATCGCCGAGCGGGCAGGGATGAGCCCGGCACGGGTCCTGTACTACTTCCCCTCGAAGGACCACATCCTGGCCGAGACCTTCCGCTGGAGTGAGCGGGAGCTGACCGAGCGCCGGACACAGGAGCTGGCGGGGGTCGCCGATCCTCGTGAGCGGTTGGAGCAGTACGTCAGGCTCTACCTGCCCTCGGGCAGGCACGACGTCTCATGGAAGCTCTGGTTGGAGGCGTGGTTGCGCGCGGTGGAGAACGACGAGATGAGCCGGACGGCCGACGGGCTCGACAAGGGGTGGATGCGGGACCTGTCCACGATCCTCCGTGACGGTGCGGCGAGCGGGGTCTTCCGCCCGGTAACCGCCGAGGAGTTCCTCCCCTCGTTCAACGCCCTGTTGGACGGGCTGGCGGTGCATGTGCTGATCGGGCGGCTCGACCGTACGGATGCCGTGCGGACCGCGCTCACCCGTGCCTCCGAGGAACTGCACCTGCCCCCGGCCGCACAAACCTGAATCTCATTTAAGTTCGGTGGCGTGAGTATTCACCGGGGTGCGTGGCTCCGTCAACCATTTCTACGGGGCCACCGCGGCGCAGCGCGCTCAGCGTCCGGGCGGATCGCGGGATGGCTGCGACTGCACGGGGACGCGGGCCGTGAGGACCCGCCCGGTGGTCGCGCTCAGCGGAGAGCGCGGGGAGACAGCGACGTGGCCTGTTCCGGCAACCCGCCGTCTGAGACATGAGTGAGCAGGAGGCCGAAGAGGATCTCGAGGACCTGGTGGCGGTGGGAATCGGCAGCACACCGGGCTGAGAAGACGTTTCCTATCGCGCGTCCGGTCGCTGAGCGGTGCATGACGGGTCTGGTTGAGCGATTGGTGCCGGATGAGTTGTGGGTGTTGTTTCGTCGGGCGGTTCCGCCGACGGTGGTGATGCGTCCGCTGGGAGGCCGCCGCCGGGCTCCGACGGGTGATCGTGCAGTGCTGGCGTCGATCTTGCTTTTCGCGACCTCTGGTTGCCCGTGGCGGTAGTTGCCGTCCGTTTTCGGGTCGGCCTGGCCCACGGTTTACCGGCGCTTCGCGCAATGGAGCCGGAGCGCGTCTGGGCCCGGCTTCACCGCATCGCTTCGACGAACTCGGCGCGCGAGGTGAGCTGGACTGGTCTCGGTGCGCGATCGATTGCGTCAGCGTCCGGGCGTCAAAAGAGGGCCCGTGTCCAACACGCCTGTGCCAGAGCGGACCAGTGCGGTGCTTCCACGCGAACGGATCGATCCGCTCCCCCATCGCATCAGTGATCACCGATCAGACAGACACGTCCGATCAACTACCCGCCCGATCAAAGTGACACGGTGGTCGTGGAAGGCCCGTAGCCGACTCGACTGGAGCACGCTCGGTTCTCACTCGATTCACCGGTGCACCCTCGTCGGTAGGCGGCCGGGTACTGCGCCCCGAAAGCCGTGCTCCGGCAAGCCCACGACGAAGCTGCGGTGACCTGGGAGTTGTCGTCAAACTCCCAGCCTGCGCCTTGACGCCTGGCACGCGCTCCGCGGCGTTGTCAGGCTCTTCAGGATCTCCATCTGGAGTACTGGGCTCACCGGCGCGTGGGCCTCTCTGCGGCTTGCAGTGTCCCCGCGGGTAGCCGGTCGTTGCCCCAGCTGCGCTCGATGTAGCCGATGATCCGCGCGACGTCCTCGGCGGGCACCCGCTCCGGTTCGCCGTGCTCGAGCGGATCGGTATGGAAGATGTAGAGCCGCGAGGCGAACTGGTCGAACGGCAGTGACGCCTCGCCGAACCGCTCGCCGTTGCCCGCGGTGGAGACGACGACACCGTCGCCCCAGTCCTGGCCGCTGTCGTTGTTCGGGTTGAAGAAATACACCCGCATGACGTCCTGTGGGTCCGGCGCGACCCGCAGGATCGTGATCGCGTGCCAGCCGACGTAGCGGCCCGCACTGTCGGTGACGGCGACGCCGGCCGGCTGCGGATGGATCAGCGGCTGCTCACCGTTGTAGGACGGGTGGTAGCTGGCGTGGAACTGCCGCAGGAAATCGTCCAGGTCGACCAGGTTTCCGGTCGCGACGTCGACGTTGATGTGGAACCCACGCGCCGTCCACCAGCCGTGGAACTCGGGGTTGACCCATCGGTGCGGGTCCCCCGGCCGCGCGGCGCAGCGCCGCCCCATCTCGGCGTAGATCCGATCCAAGTGGGGCACCACGAGCAGCGACACGGGGTCCAGGTCCATCGGCAGCGTGCTCGCGACTCCGCTCACGCTGTCCTTCGACGAGATCGGCTGCCCCTCGAAGTGCATGAGGATCTCGTCGTCGCGGGCCGCCCAGACCACCACTTGCAGCAGGTAGTCCGGATCGTTGTAGGCCCACATCGACAGCGCGCGGGCCGACTGGCAGGTGGGGTTGTCGCCCTGACCGACGCCGAGCGGCTGGCCCAGCATCGAGAGCACCCCCGCGACCAGCCGCGCCTGCGGACCCGGCACCTCGCCGAAAACGGTCGTCAACCGCTCCCGCGCGACCGGGGAGAGCTCAAGCGCCAGCTGGCGCCACAGCGCGGGCACCACCGGCGGCTCGTAGAGGATGCCGCGATCGAGCAGCAGCGCCAGCCCGTAGATGCATTGCGCGGTCTGCGGGTGCACGGCCACCTCGATCAGCCGGTGCACCAGTTGGCTGTAGCGCAGCAGGCAGTTCCGGCCGGTGTCGGACAGCCCGAGCGCCTCACCGACGAGGTAGTCGCTCTCGCTCAGGAGAAACCGGAGCAGTTCCGCGTGGTAGGGCGACACCAGACCCGTGTCGTGCATCGCCCGCGCGAACCCCGTCGCCTCGTACTGAAGGCCGCCGGCGTCCATCGCCTCCAGCCGGGACCGGAAGACCTCGATGCCCGGGTCCTCCCGGCACGCCTCGGTGGTCCCGAACAGGCTCGAGATGAGCCGGTCGACGCCCTGCCCTGAAGACACGCCGAGAGCGACGTCCGGGTCGTTGCGGTAGATCGCGATCCGGGTGATCAGGGACTGCACCGCCTCGACCTGGATCGGACGCTGGCGCAGGATCCGCCAGATCTCGTCGACCAGGTTGTCCAGGACGCTGTCGTAACCGATCTCGTCGGCGAGGTGGCGGAACAGGTCCCGGATGAGCTGTGCGGTCCGTCCCTGCTGGGTTCGCTCCGCCTCGCTGGGCGGGGTGAACAGCAGCTCCAGGTTCATTGCCAGTACCTGGGACAGGAACTGGCGGGCGTCCTCGGCGGGCAACGTCGGGTGCGCGAAGTCGCCGCGGGCGACGGCGAGCATCCGCAGCTCGCTGGTCGCCTCGATGACGACGGTGTCCGCGTCTCCGCTGTGCAGGCCCGGGCCGACCAGCGACGGGATGAGGATCTCCGGTGACGCCCAGTCCGTCCCCTGGAAGAGCCCGGCTTCCTCAAGGGCCTGCGCCCTGGCCTGGACCGCCGCGGCGCCGCCCGGCTGTATGAGCACCCGCCGCAATGCTTCCAGGACTCGCCGCAGCTTCGTGTGCTTGCCGAAGTCGCGGGTTTCGGCCATGGCCTGGATGGCGTCGTCGAGTGAGGTCACGCGCTTGTCCAGCGTCGTGGCCTCACCGCTGACGTCGACGGTCGGTTTCAATGGGTTTCCTCAGGTTGGTCTCCTGCGTCCACGGGATCGTCAGACGTAGAAGTCGAGCTCTTCCTGCTTCTTCAACAGGTCGCGCATCCGGTAGGGGTCATCACCGAAGAAGTACACCAGGCCCCAGTGGGTTCCGAACGCGGTCCTCTTGGTGACAGTCTCCTCGAGCGGCGTCGAGAGGTCGTGCGACTCGTAGTAGTCGTCGTCCTCGGTCTCCTCCGGGATCTCCAGGTCGCTGACGACGCGGCGGCGCGGGTAGACACCGAAGCAGCCGGCGACCCCGGACGCGTCGACGACCTCGCGCGGGAAGAAGGCGTCGATCTCCTCCTCGGTCGTCTTCGGGTCGAAGGCCAGCACCAGCGCATGGTAGGCGTTGAACCCGTATGCCCGCTCCAGCAGCTCGAACACCTTGAAGCCCGGCGGCCGGTAAGCGACCTCGCCGAAGTACATCTCGCCGTCACTGGTGACGAAGTACTCCGGGTGCACGAAGCCGAACTCGATGTCGAACGTCTTGATGAGCTTCTCGATCTGCGCCGTGATCTGCGGGCGGTACCGCTCCAGTTCCGGAGTTGCCGGCACGAACACCGAATACCCCAGCGTGACATATTCGGAGATATTGAGGAACTTGATCTTCCCGTTGTGCACCCACGCCTCGACAGCGAACTCCCAGCCATCGAGGTGGGATTCCATGAGAACCGGGAACTCCTCTTCCGGAATCATGTCGACCTCATCCGGTGTGCGGATGACGCGGTGCCCGAGGCATCCTGCCTTGTCGAACGCCTTGAGATGGATCGGGTCGTTCGGGTCACCGTCCAGCTTGAGCAGGGTCTGATTGACGCGCTTGAGGAAGCGGATCACGTCTTCCCGGTCGTGGGCTTCCTCGAAGATTCCGACCCGGATACCGCCGAGTTGCGCGCGGCGCTTCATCAGCGCCTTGTCCCGCAGCAGCATGGCCTGACCGTACAGACGCGGGTTGTTCAGCAGAACGGAGTTGATCGCCCCTGCCCATTCAACCGTTTCCTCGAACAGCGGGATCGCGACGTCGACACCCTCGCTCTGAAGAGTCTCGGCGATCTCCAAGGAGCGGTCGTTGAGCCGTTCGAAATCCCACGGCAGGTAGGGGATGTCGTGCTCGACGCAGTACTCCTCGGCCCACTCCGGCGCCACGACAACGTATCGCCGATCGAACCGGGCGAGGGCTTCCACCGCATTGAGGCTCCAACCAAGAAGCGCTACATAGCCTTTGTCCGGATTCCTGGTGACCGGTTCGTCCTGTGTCATAGACAATTTCTCCTTCGGCGCGTGCGCTCATCGACGTCGTGACCGGCACGACCATGCCCGGCGATCTGCCTCGCAAGCCTCGTGCCCACGCGCAAGCACCTCATTCCTGCTCACAGGGAGGGAGATGGCATGCACACGCGGATACGCCTCCCCGGCCGCCTCGATCAACTCCTCACGGGCGTACTCCCGCCACTCGTCATCCCGCCGCCCACCGGAGCAACCTCGCCCCATCCGGGCGGCGTCAGTGGAACGAGAGCGCCCAGACTGACGGACGAGCCGCCTGCGTGCTCCGCTTCGGACGGCGAAGGTGGCTCTCCGGGGCGCCATACTGGCGGCGTTCACATCAGACCTCTGCTCGCGCCGTAGCTCGTCGGCTGCTGTGCGCCTCGCGCCCACATGCTGCCCAGCTCAAGACTTTCGCCCCCCCCGCGCTCGCCGTGACTTGTGGCGCGCGCTGCCGGGGCGCACTCTCCAGGCGGGACGGCGCCACGCCATTGAAAGCAGCGGGCCCACCGCGTCACACAGTCGGCCGGAGATAACGTCACCCAGCCAGCTCCGGTGAGCTTCACCCGGCGACCCAGACCACCAGCGCGCCCCACGGCTGCCGACCACTCCCCCGCGGCCAGTCGGTCGGCATCGATCCGGTCGGCGCACGGGCGCCAGCCTTTCCCGAACGGAGCGCCTCGGTGACCTCCTCCCCCGCCGCCAAGTGGTTGACGCGTGACGTCGGGGGCGCACTGACGTGAAACCCCTCAGAGTGGGAACACGTGTTTCCTTAGCAGTTGCCTCACCTGGGGAGGACGTCATGACCGTGACGGGTGCGTCGAAGCCGTATACACCGCAGCAGCACTGTCCTTCCTGCCGCGGGGCGGATCATCCGCCTCTCGAGGAACAGCGGGAGCCTGCGCGGGAGCGTGTGAACCGAAGATGGAACGAGATTTTGCAGGAGACGAGAGTCGCGCAGACCGGCGTGCAGATCCTCTTCGGTTTCCTGCTCAGCGTGGCGTTCACTCCATATTTCCACGAACTGAGAACCTTCGACCACGTCGTCTACGTAATCACCGTGGTACTCGGGGCTTCCGGCACCGGAGCACTGATCGCGCCGGTGTCGATACACCGTTTTCTCTCCGGGCAGCGCATGAAGGACGACATCATCTCGATCGCGGGCAGGCTGATGGTGTGTGGCATGGTCCTCCTGGCATTGACGATCGGCGGCACCCTCCTTCTGCTCCTTCACGTCGTCGTACCGAGCCTCCTCGCAGAACTGCTCGTCGGCGGTGTCATGTTGTGGTTCGCTGTGTGCTGGTACGTCCTGCCAATTCTGCTTCGTCGGCGCTCTGCCCACCGAACCGAGGCCTAGGTCGGCGCTGCTCTCCCGCTGCGTAAATAGCGAGGCCAGCATCCGGATCGCGCAGCCGGGGGCCCAGGTCTGATCCTGGAAACAGCTGTTCGGCGTTCGTCGGCAACGGCGGTCTCGGGCGTCCTCGCCTATCGCCTGAGCGGAGGGGCAGCTCTCACGAACCCATGGGCATGCCGGACGGCGAACGACGGCTGCGTAAGCAGATTCGGTGGCTCCGGTACACGGTCAACATCGTGGCTACCCTGAGAGCCCATCCCACGCCCCGAGAAGGAAACTCGAAGGGAGAACTCAGCTGACGATGCCGGCCGCAGCTACTTGGACCGGCCACCAGGGAGGCCGGCCCGGCGTCTTCGGGCTGAGTAGTTGAGGCGCAGCAGTTAGCGCCAACCCTTGGCTCTTTCCCGGACCAAGAAAACGGTCAAGGCCGGGTGAGTTTGGCGGCCACGGCGTCGAGGACCCAGTCCAGGCCGGTCGCAAAGGATGTCTCGGCGTCCACGTCCGTGCCGTCGTACACGGCCCTGGTCAGCGCCGGGAAGCGGCCCGTGGCCAACATGCTCGTCACATGCGGGCCGGAGGCGCGCTGCCAGTCTTGCTTGGACAGGCCCGTGGCGCGCTCGGCCCGCAGGTTCGCGATCTCGCGCCTGATCGCGCCAGTGAAGTAGGCGCCGACAGTCTCCACGGCGCGCATGACGGTGTCGATGTCGGCGAGGCCGTCGAGGGCGGCCAGCGTGGCCTCGGTCACGGCGAGGCCGTTCGGGCCCAGGGTCGGGCGGCCGCCGAGCAGGTCGGCCAGCCATTCGTGACGGAGAGCGGCCTGCCTTGTGCGGTGGGCGAGGACACGCAGTGCCTCCCGCCAGTCACCGGGCTGCTCCTCAGGGAGGATCTCGGCCTGGACCTCGTCCACCATGAGGTCGAACAGCTCCTGCTTGGTGGCGATGTATCCGTACAGCCGCATCGGGCCGGCGTTCAGCCGGGCGGCGACCTTGCGCAACGACACCGCCTCCAGCCCGCCCTCGTCGGCCAGCGCGATGGCGGCGGCGACGATCCGCTCCCGGTCGAGCGGCACGGGGCGAGTTGGCGGCTCCGGCCGGTCCCAGACAGTCATGGTCATACCGTTCTGTTGCGATGCATCGTATTGGGGAAATACAGTGTATCGACATGAGACATCGTATCGCCGTGGTCGGGAGTGGCCCTGCCGGCCTTACCTTCGCCCGTGTCCTGCACCGCCATGGCTACCGCGTCGCCATCTTCGAACGCGATCCCGCCCCCGATGCCCGCCCCCCGGGCGGCACGCTGGACCTGCACGAAGGGCTGGGCCAGCTCGCATTGGACAAGGCGGGGCTGCTCTCGGAGTTCCAGGAGCTTGCCCGTCCCGAGGGGCAGGCCATGCGCATCCTGGACCCGGGCGGGACCGTCCTGCGCGACTGGCGACCCCGGCCGGATGACCGGGCCAATCCCGAGATCGACCGCGGGCAACTCCGTGACCTACTACTCGGCCCTCTCGATGTCCAGTGGGGTCGGGGCGTGACGCAGGTGGTGCCGGGGACCCAAGATGGCGTACTGGTCCATTTCGCGGACGGGCGACAGGAGACGTTCGACCTCGTGGTCGGCGCGGACGGCGCCTGGTCCCGGAGCCGTCCGGCAGTCTCGTCGGTGACGCCGCATTACACCGGCGTCACCTACGTCGAGACCTCCCTGGACGACGTCGCCGCCCGCCACCCTGGCCTCGACCGGATGATCGGCGACGGCTCCGTGGCTGTGTACGGCGTGAACCGCGCGCTCGTCGCCCAGCGCAACAGCGGCGGCCACGTCAAGGTGTACGCCCAGTTCCGCGCGCCACTGGACTGGCACACACACCTGGACCTGGCTGACGTCGAAGCCGTGCGATCGAGCCTGCTGGCTCTCTTCGACGGCTGGGCCGCTCCCGTCCTCGACCTCCTCCGCCACGGCACCGCCTTCGTCCACCGCCCCCTCTACGTGCTGCCCGTGTCCCACACCTGGGCCCACGTCTCCGGGGTGACGCTGCTGGGCGACGCGGCCCATCTGATGCCCCCCTTGGGAGCAGGCGCGAACCTCGCGATGCTGGAAGGCGCCGAACTCGCCGAGTCCATCGCCACCGGCCCTGAAGATCTGGACGAGACTGTCCGTGCCTTCGAGGAACAGATGTGGGCACGGGCCGACAGGTGGGCGAAGATCACGACGGCCGGTCTGGAACGCCTCGTGAGCCCGGACCCTGCCGAAGCCCTGGCCCTCTTCGACCAAGTCCAGCCATCCTGACTGCAGCAGGCTCTTTAGGGGCCCTCCACCAAACACCTGAACACGCACCGTCTTCGCCTCGCCGGGGCACCGCCTCAGAGTGCTTGCTCAGCCCTTGCACTACGGCTGGGCGAGTTCGGCCGGGTAAGCGGAACCGGCAGCGCCGGACTTTGCCCGCTGCCCTGAGCTCACCCCTCCGGTCCTCTGTGCGCCGCCTCCCGGCCCTTCGTCACCCTCCTGCGAGGCTTCCGCAGGGAGCGTTCACTCCCCCAACCAGGCTGTTCTGGACCTGGATGAGGTTCAGGCCCGTCGCCTCGACGAGCGCCTGCTCATCGAAGTCTGGGTGCGACTCAAGGTACGAGCGATACCCGCCCGAAGCACTTGCCTGACGAACGGGCCCTGGCTGTAGTGCTGCTGAATCTCACCGAGATGCTCGGACTCCAGGCGACCGCACGCCGCCGGCCGTCCGGATGCGGGTCGCACGGGTGGAGGAGGAAGAAGCGCTGGTGACCCGGTTCCCGGAGTCCTCCGCGCAACGGCTGGCCAATGAGATCCGGACGCAGGCAGGCAGGAGTTTCGGCAGCGAGAGCGGCGACGACGTGGCGTCGGAACTGAGTCCGGACCGGAACACCTCGACCGGCGGCACGCTGTGGCAGGCTGCGCGAAGAGGCCCGGCCGGCCAGGCGGCCGGACCGCCGACGTCAAGGACGCAACAGATGAACGTGCCGGATCCGGGGCGGACTTCCTCCCACGTCACCCGTCGCGAGGCCATCGCCGCGGAGACCGCGAAGTTCGTGGCCGCGCTCGCGGGCGCGAGCCTTGCCACCCCGGTCCCCAGCTGTCCGGGCTGGACGCTCCTCGACCTGGTCAGGCACACCGGAAGCGTGCAGCGGCGATTCTCGGCGCTGCTGCGGGAGGGCGTCCAGGAACCCCCGCGCAGCCGCGAGATCGGGGAGCTGCGCTTGCCGGATCACGAGGACGACTACCCGGCATGGTTGACGGCCAGTGCGGCCGAGGCGGCCGAGACCTTCACGGCCGTCGATCCGGAGGACCCGATGTGGGCCTGGGGTGCCGATCAGCACGCCCGGTTCTGGGTACGGCGGATGCTGTTCGAGACGCTGGTCCACCGCACCGACGCGGAGACCGCTGTAGGCATCCCGCCCACCATCGACCGTGGGCTGGCGGCCGACGGCGTGGACGAGTTCCTGGTGAATCTCCCCTTCGCGGAGTCCTTCGCTCCCGAGGTGGCCCGCCTCCGTGGCCAGGACGAGACCCTGCTCTTCCGCTGCACCGACAGCGAGGCCGGTTGGCTGGTCCGGCTGCGGCCCGACGGCTTCGGCGTCGAACCGGCCCACGCGGACCCGGCGGCGGCGGCCGCATCAGCCGGCGCCGCCGTCCACGCGGCCGCCGCCGACCTGCTACTGCTCGTCTATGGACGTCTCGACCGCCGCTCGGACGCCTTCACGTTGCACGGCGACCACCATCTGCTCGAGCGCTGGTTCGCCCACTCAGCATTCTGAGAGCTGAGAGAGAGCCGGACACCAACCGACCGACGCGTTGCCGCGAACTGCCGCACTATCCCCGGCGGGTGCCCGGGACGCCCCGGGCACCGGCGGCCCCCGCCCCGGCGCGCAGGGCCAGTTGCGCCAGAGCCTGCGGCGCACCCGCCTGCCCGCGGATCCCGGGGAAGGCGCTGATGTCCACCGGGGCGCCGCTTTCCTCGCGGCGGGCGGCGAGGGCCAGAGCCCCCGGGGGGGAATGAGGAGGTAGACGTCTGCGGGCGCGCCCGGATGGTCCGGTTCGTGCGAGGCTCCCGGAACCGCCGGGCCGGCCGGTCCGGGATCGATGCCCTCGACGGGTGACGAGGCGCCAGAATCGCGGTGAACGCGGCCAGCAAGAGGTGCTCGGGGCATCGGTGATCAGGCAGATCCTCACACGGCGCCGACGGTGGCGGCGGACGGGGTGGGGAGAAGTCCGTACTCGAGAGACCCGGTCGCGGCCTGCGGGCGCAGACCATCGACATGACCTCACCTTCCTCCGGACCAAGCAGGCTGGTGCAGCCCGCTCACGACGGGCACCTGACCAGAGAGGCCCAGGGGAGGCGGCTCCTCGCCTCCCCTGATCGGAGAATGCTCAGTCGATACAGAATTCGTTGCCCTCGATGTCCAGCATGGGGATGCACGACTCGTTTTCCTCATCGGCATACAGCGTTTGCACGTGGGTGGCGCCGAGCGCGACCAGTCGTGCGCACTCGGCTTCGAGCGTGGCGAGGCGCTCGTCCCCCACGAGCCCGGTGCCGGCCCGAACGTCGAGATGCACCCGATTCTTGACGATCTTGCCTTCGGGGACGCGCTGGAAATACAGTCGCGGGCCCACACCTGAGGGATCCGTGCAGGCGAACCACGAATCCCGCTGCTCAGGTGACTGCGAACGCTTGAAAGCATCCCAAGAAGCAAAACCCTCTGGCGGCGGCGGTACGACGTACCCCAACACCTCGCACCAGAAACGAGCGAGACGCTCAGGCTCTGCGCAGTCAAAGGTGACCTGGAACTTCTTGATCGCCGACATCGATGCACCGTACCAAGGGGAATTGGGACTCAGCCGCTCATTTCCCCAGACCCATCCGCCCCCACCGTCGCGCCCTGAGCCACCAAGTGACCAGACCGGACGGTCCGCGAGAGCGACGCGACCGCGCGACGGAGCACCCCGGAGCACCCCGGAGCACCCCGGAGCACCCCGGAGCTCCCCGGGACCCGTCCTGACGAGACCCTTCACGCCAAGACCCGTTCCGGCACATCCCGCCGTTGAGCCCCGAGCGGGGTCATGACCGCCCCGTCACCGTCACCAACGGTCCCCTCCAAGGGACACCTCGGTGCCCAATTAACCGGACCTACTTGCCACTTGGCGTAGACCTTCTCCGTGATCCTCGGCTACGCTCCGGCTGACATCGAATGAGAGCGCTCTCACCTGCTCGCTGTTCCACCCCACAGCACTGGAACACAGAAGGGCCATCTGCCGTGAGACGTACGACAGCGATACGCACCGGCCTGTCCGCATTCCTCCTCCTCGGTTCCTGGGCCACCGCCGGGTTCGCCCCGGCCTCCGCGGCCCCCTCGCCCGCAAACGAAGCCCCCGCATCCCCCGGCCTGCTCACCGCGATGCAACGAGACCTGGGCCTGACGGCTGGCCAGGCCCGTGCGCGCCTGGCCGCAGAGAAGGCAGCGACGACCGTCGAAGCCAAGGCGCGGCGCGCGGCGGGCGAGTCCTACGGCGGCTCCTGGTTCACTCCGAACAGCGGCACGTTGACCGTCGCAGTCACCAGCGCCCGCACAGCCGACGCCGTACGGGCGGCGGGTGCGGCCGTACGACTGGTCGAACACAACGCCCGGCAACTCGACGCGGCCAAGAAGCACATCGATGCGCTCTCCGCCCCGCCGGCCGGCGTGAGCAGTTGGCACGTCGATCCCAAGGCCAACCGCGTCGTGGTCAACGTCGTCGCCACTCACAAGAACGACAACAACGTCCGGGAATTCCTCGACCGAGCCCGGCAGGCCGGCCCTGTCACGGTCAATGAGACCGCGCAAAAGCCCCGGACCTTCGCTGCGGGCACGGTCGGCGGCGATCCCTACTACACGGGCAACGTCCGCTGCTCCATCGGCTTCTCCGTACACGGCGGCTTCGTCACAGCCGGCCACTGCGGCCAGGCGGGCGCCTCGGTCAGCGGCTGGGACCGCTCGGCCATCGGCAACTTCCAGGGCTCTTCCTTCCCTGACAACGACTACGCATGGGTGAACGTCGGCAGCGGCTGGTGGACCGTGCCGGTGGTCCTCGGCTGGGGCACCGTGCCCGACCAGCTGGTCCGCGGCTCCAACGAGGCGCCGATCGGTGCTTCGATCTGCCGGTCCGGTTCCACCACTCACTGGCACTGCGGCACCGTCCTGGCCAAGAACGAGACCGTCAACTACAGCCAGGGCGCAGTCCACCAGATGACCAAGACCAGTGTCTGCGCCGAGGGCGGCGACTCGGGCGGCTCCTTCCTCAGCGGCGACCAGGCCCAAGGCGTCACCTCCGGCGGCTGGGGCAACTGCACCAGCGGCGGCGAGACGTGGTACCAGCCGATCAACGAGATCCTGAACCGCTACGGTCTGGCCCTCCACACAGCCTGATGCTGCGCAGCGTGCTTGTGCAGGGGCGTCCCGGACCGGACGGGGCCGGGCACCTCTGCGAGCGCACCGGCGTGAGCGCGTCTGTCTGGGAAGGCAGCGCCCACCACCATGGGGCATGCCGCCGGTACGTCCGCTTGATGACTACTGATGTGATGCGGGTCCTGATCGAAACCGCTGGTGCCGGCGAACCGGACCGGCGGTGGCTCCCGACGACGCCTCTGAGAACCCTGCGCCTGCTTCTGGGGCGGGGGTCGACCAGGGGCGTCGCGCTGTCAGCCCCGGCCGTATGTCGGCCAGGACTGGATGACCAGGACGGTGCCGACGGGGCCGTAGGTGACGGTGCTGGATGCGGTCAGCGGCGAGAAGACGAGACTGGAGAGGACCCTCAGGCCGACGAGCCCGATCCGTCGCGCCGCCGCCGGCTCACCGGACGAACCTCACCTCCGGGTAGGACGGGGAAGGCCCGTCCAGTAGGGGCTGCGGCCGGCCCCGCAGGTGCTGGTCGAAGAACGCAGTGACGTAGGCGCGCTGGGCAGCGGTGCTGCGCTCGGGGTCCACGGTCCCGATGTACTGCTCTCTGGTCTCTGCCGGGATGTCGAGGCGCTCGTCCAGAGCCGGCACGAAGGACTGAGCATCCGTGTAGCTGAAGTGGCTGGCTCCCTCCAGGCTCAGGTCGCGCTTCCAGCCGGTGGAGTGGTCCCAGAACGACCGCCAGGACGGCTTGTTCAGATGGGTCTGGTTGTCCTTGCCCATGAGCATGAACGGACGGTCCAGCCCCTCCCGAGCCACTGGCAGGAAGTCGTCCTTGTACTGGAGCGTGCCGTCCATGTTGATGCCCGCATCGATACGGCGGTCCACGCGCATGGTCTCGGCCGCGGTGGCGCCTCCGCCTGAGTGGCCGTACATTCCGATCCGGTCCAGGTCGAGGGCCTTCCCCAGGCCCTTGGGCAGATGGCGCCCCTCGGCATCCGGGTTTCGGCCGCTGTGCAGCACAGCGAGCTGGTCGAGGACGAAGCGCGTGTCGCGCACCCGCGTGTCCACCATCTTCTTGAGCGCTTCGTCTCCCGACATCGGGACCTTTCGTTCGACCCGTCCGTTCGGGAATTGGACGGCGGGCGCCTCATAGGTGTGGTCCATGGTGACGACGACGTAGCCGCGGCTCGCCAATTCCAGAACAGTCGAGGTGCCGAGCGCCCGGGAGTACTGCAGGCTTGGGGAGTTCAGCACGATCGGCCGGCTGCTGTGGTTGTCGGCCGGAGCCTCCCGGGCCGCGTCCGTTCGGATGGCGCCCCAGTCCACCTCGCCGGGTCGAGCAAGACCGAACGAGCCGGATTCGTCCACATCGCGTGCGACGCCGGGCGGCATGTATGGCTGGCGTGGGTACCCGCTCGCCGAACGTGCCGGATACCAGATGCTGACCATCAGCTCCCGGTCCCTGCCGGCGACCCAGGGGTCGCGCCTGCCGTGGTCGACGAGATGGAGTTCGGTGCTCCCGACCAGCTGCCGCCCCGTCGGCTCGGGCAACTCAAACCGTATGCCTGCATGAGTAGTTGGGGGAAGGGCATCGGATGGGACGGCGGCGGAGGCGCCAGCCCCTGCTCCGATGCTCAAACAGAGGGCAAGAGTCACCGCGGTGGCCATCGCTGTGTGGATTCGCATGCCGGCCAATCTCGCCCGGATCCAGCACCCCGGGCATCCATCGCCAGAGGGAGCCGCCCCTGGCATTCCACCGAGTACCTGCCACCAACTCCTAAGGGTCCCGAACGTGCTGCCGGATCATCACCACAGCCTTGGCGAAGCGTGCGACGGTCGCTGTCCACCACGGCAGGATGCTGGTCACGCTCGTGGGCACGCCCGACCTGTTCGACCAACACAGCGAAGCGGGCGTCGCCATACTCGTGCGGCTGTCCACCGCCGCCCTTCCACCCACCCCGGGGTCATCGAGGAGCGGCTCAGCGTCGGGGAGCCCCGCGTGGCGCAGGAACTCCGGCACCGGCCCCCCAGTCCGCTCAACTCTCCAACCACGGGCAACGACTTGTCGACGAGTTCCTGTGCGGTCAGGTCCGGGAACTCAGCCGCGAAGGCGTGGAACGGGCGGTTGCGCAGGCGTAGTCCGGTGGGCCCGCCCCTGCGGACGGGTTCGAAGCCATGCGGTCGAGCAAGCACTGACAGGCGGAGAGGCCGCACTCGCCGCCCTGACAGCTGGGAGGGGGCTGGTCCCCCTGGGCCTGGCCGAGCTCACGATCGCGTGCTGGGCCGCGCGTACCGCTGCCCGAGCTTCGGTCTCGTCCTCACCTTCGGCCACAATCGCCTGCAGGAACAGATCGACCGGCAGTTCGTGGCGGCGCTGACACCCCGCTGCACGTTCCTCCATGCAGGTCTGTGATTCGTTGCTGGCCAGAGGTCTGTGTGGCTCGCTCGGTATCGAGGCTTGTGCTGTGCGCTGTGGTGAGGGGGCCGGGTGGCTGTCGGAGCGTTTGCCGAGGCTGGGCACGGGGCTTTCGAGGTCGAGTACGTCGATGCCGAACGTGTACGTCGACGTGAGGCCCTGTCGGCGGTGTGGGCGGTGAGGTTCGAGTCGCTGCCGCCGGTGCGCACGGTGCGTTCGTACGGCGGGCAGCGGTCGGTGACGCGTGACTACTGGTCGACGACGATGCGGAGGGCGCTTGCGTGCGAGTCTCGACTGGAGCGTGATCTCGCGATGCTGATGGACTTCGATCCCCAGGTAATGTCTCTGGTGTCGCAGCCGTTTCGGCTGTACTGGCCGGGGCGCCGTGGGCGGTTGGGCACGTCCCGGACTTCTTCGCCCGGTTCGCAGACGGCATCGGGGCGGTGGTTGATGTCCGCCCGGATGACCAGATCGGGCCGGACGATGCTCAGGCGTTCGCGGCGAACGAGCGGGTCTGTGATCTGGCCGGCTGGTCGTTTCGGCGGGCGGGAGCCGTCGAGCCGGTCCTGCTGGCGAACGTGCGCTGGCTGCGAGGCTACGGCCATCCGCGCAATTGGCGCTCGGTGACAGCCGAGCGGCTGCTGGAGGTGTTCGCCGAGCCGAAGCCCCGGAAGCCGCGAGGCGCACTTTGCAGCAGGAAAGTTCGCCGCCGCGTTCCTGATGCCCCGCACCGCGGTCATCCCCGCGATGCTAGGCGCCACCGCCCCCTACCGCCTTGCGATCGCCGCCGGCAGGTGGGGCGACACCACCACAGCCGTCATTCGACGCCTGCGCGACCTGGAACTCCCGCACGAATGGTCATCCCGTCGCACACTGACCAAACTTGGACGTGAGGACGAGGCCCCCGCTCCGGCCAACCCCGACCTCTCGGAAAGCAGCCAATTGCTACCCAAAGCTGTCAGGTGGCTCCAGGCCCGCGGGCTCCCCCTCCACGCCACCGCAGAGCTGACAGCCCTCAACGTCGACGAGCTACCCCGCTGGCCGGCGCAACCGCAAGAGCTCCTTGCCGACGACGAAAAACGGGACGTGGACCAGGCAATGCCACCCAGCGGCAACAGCCTGGGATCGATGCTGCCAGCACCGATAGCGGGCAGCGGCCCGGGGCCGGGAGAGGCCACCCGGTGGTCAGTTGGGCGCCGCCGTGACCGGTACCTTTCAGGTGGTATTCGGGGTGTTTGCTGCGGCGCCTGTGTAATCCGCGCCGGGCTTCTTCCTGGTCGCAGCCTCGTCTTCGCTGCTGTCGATCCAAGTGACCGAGGACCGGGGGCGCCGGTCGACGGTGAGGTTAAAGATGTCTGGCCGCGCGTAGTGCCCGGCGACGTCGAGATCGTGCTTGTAGGCGAGCGTCTGCTCGGTATCGATCTCGGCGTGAACGATACCGGGAGTGTCGAACAGCGGCTCCGTGACCCACGCTCCGTCCGGTCCCGCTACGGCGGAGCCGCCGGCGAACCAGACGCCGGTCTCCGGCGTGCCCGGACCGACACCGGCACGGTAGGCGCTGCGAACTTGATCGGGCACGTCCTCGGCGCGCAGGAACTGGGCTGCCGCGAGCACGAAACATCGGCCCTCGAAGGCGTAGGTGCGGCTGGCGGCCTGGTGGGCGTCCGTCATGTCCGGCCAGGCGGCGACGTGGATCTGCTCGCCCTGGGAGTGCATGGACTGGCGGATCAGGGGCTGCCAGTGCTCCCAGCAGATCAAGCCGCCCAGGCGGCCGAATTCGGTGTCGTGTGTGCGCAGGCCGGCGGCGTCAGGGGATGGGGCCCAGACGATACGCTCCGTGTGCGTCGGGGTCAGCTTGCGGTGCAGGCCCATGGTTTCTCCCTGCGGCCCGATGGTGAGCAGGGAGTTATAGATGGTGCCTGAGTCACTGGCCTGGCGCTCGTTCATGCCGATACTCACGGTCGCGCCGGATCGCGCGGCGGCTTCGCGGATTGGGGCGAGCTCGGGGGAGTCGACGCTTGGGCACTGCCGGAGCAGGGCCGCATACCAGTGGCGGGCCTCGGCGTCGTCCCAGCCGGCGAGGCCGAAGATCCAGGCGGGGTAGCCGGTCAGCCAGGTCTCGGGGAAGGCGATGAGCTGGGCGCCCTGATGCGCTGCGGCGTCGATGTGCTCGACTGCGCGGCGTACACCCTCGGCGATGTCGAGGATCGATGGAGGCTCCTGGACGATGGCGACGTGCACGGTATTCACAGTTCGCTCCCGAGGTGTGCTGTGGTCGTGGCCGTCCGGGGCGTGGAGGCGAGTTCGTCCAGTTCACGTTTACTTTCCTCGATCCGCCTCGCCTCGTCGGTGAAGTCGAGTCTGCGGGTGAGGACGAAGTACAGGCCGCTGCCGACGGCCAGCCCCACGAGGAAAGCGATATCCACGCCGCCGAGGGCGCGTGCGGCAGGCCCGACGTAGAAGCTCAGGGACATGAACGGGATCATCGCGAGCAGGCCAACCACGTAGGAAGTCAGGCCGCGCCAGGCCCAGCGCCCGTACATCCCGTTGGGGTTGAACATCTCGGTTATCGCGTAGTGGCCGCGCCGCACCAGGTAGAAGTCCGCGAGATTGACGGCTGTCCAGGGGATGAGGAAGTACAACATCAACAACACAAAGTTGTTGAATGAGCCGAGGTAGTCGGACGGCAGTGCGAGCGCGATGATCACGGACAACATCGCGATGACCGTGATGCCAGTGACCCGCATGCGGACCCCAGGCCGCACAGGTGTGAAGCCGTCGATCGCGCTCGCACTGGTCAGCATGGCGCCGTACGAGTTGACCGCGCAGATACTCAAGAGCGCGGGAACGGAGATGAGAACCAGCAGCGTGCCGAATCCACTGACCATGCTATTGCCGACCGTAACGAGGCTGCCCACCGCATCAGGTGCGTTCAGATGGGTGCCCAGCAGGGCGCCCAGGCTCATCAGCCAGATCGCCGAAGCGGTGGCGCCCAGGTAGGTCCAGGTGATGACCCTGCGCGCCGGGGTGGCCTCCGGCAGGTAGCGGGAGTAGTCGGAGACGTAGACGGAGTAGCTGATCTGGTAGCCGGCCGCCACGGAGAACATGATCAGAAATCCCGTGAGCGTCCAGCCGGTCCTGGCTACCGCCGGGGCGCCGCCCAGGTGGACTGCCGCGTAGATCGTGAACACCCCGAAGAACACGACGAGGACCGGCGTCAGCCAGCGCTGCACTCGGTGCAGCAGGTCGTGGCCGATGACGGCCAGTACGACGGCGACGATCATGAGGAACGGGTACCAGAACCACCGGCTGCCCGGAAGGACCGTCTGCAGGGCCTGGGTCGCCAGCACAAGATCGAAGACGATGAAGCCGACGTACACGAAAACCGTCGCCGTGAACGGCACGATCGCCCCGCGGGAGCCGAACTGCGCCCGGCATTGGATCATCTGCGGCAGCCCCATCGTGGGGCCCTGGTTGGCATGGAAGGCCATGAAGAAGGTCCCGAAGCCCGCGCCCAGCACGATCGCCAAGACGGTGTAGCCGAGCGACAGCCCGACAACCGGCCCGAGGAAGCCGGACACCATCGTCACGAGAACGAAGTTCCCGGTGAACCAGAACGGACCCTGATGCCATGGTTTGCCATGCCGCTCGGAAGCAGGGACGTGGTCGATCGAGCGGGTTTCGATCACGCGGTGTTGCCTGCCGTCACGTGGTGCGCTCATTCTTCCTTCTTCGTGTCGCGGAGGTGTCCAAAGCGGCGCTGCTTGGCTGAGAGTGTCTGTCGGTGAAGTGACGCGGACAACAGAGGAACCTAGAGACTTCGACGCCCCGCGATGTAGGTTCCTCCAGTGGCCATCACGATCCGAGACTTGCTCGACGACCCAGACCTCGGCCTGACTCTGCTCGTCGGGGGCGACCTGGACCGCCCGATACGGTGGGTGCACATCAGTGAACTCGCCGACGCGTCGCCCTACCTCGACGGCGATGAACTCATCCTCACCACCGGGATCTGGCGCCGCCGAGAAACGTCATCACTGGACTTCGTTCGCGCACTGGAGACCAAGTCCGTCGCCGCCCTCGGCTACGGCCTGCTTGAATCGGGCGAACCGGTGCCGGAAGCGCTGATCCACGCATGTCGGGACGAATCCGTTCCACTTCTACTCGTACCCACCGCCACCCCGTTCATCGCCATCAGCAAGTGGTTCGTCGAACGGCTGTCCAGTGAACGGGAGGCGGACCTTCGCACCTCACTCACCTTCATGTCCGACCTGATCGCCTCTGCGGACAGGCCGGAACCAGCCGCGGGACTGGAGGCGATCGCACGCATCCTGCACCGGGAAACCGGCCACAGCACCTGGATCACCGACGCCGCAGGGCACCTGCTCGCATACGCCGGCCGGAAACCGGACAGAGGACGCCTACAGGCAGCGGCGCAGCGCACGGCGGACTCTCCCGGCCCCACCGGCGAGCCCAACATGCGCGCCCTCCGCAGCGGCTCGCGCACCACCGCCCTCATCGGCCTCACGGTGAACGAACCCGGAATACTGGCCCAAGCCCGGCTCGAAGCGACCGTCCCCGTCGTCGGCCTGGTGCTCGCCAGGGAACGCACCGCCCGTGAGACCGAGCGCAGGCTGGCCGGCGAACTGGTCTCACTCATCCTGGCTCAGCAAGAACAAGCAGCCGCGGCCCGCATGGTGTCCTACGGCCTCGACCCCCACCAGCCCAACGCCACCATCATCGCCGCCGTCGCCGACGCAGAAACAGAACTTAGCGCCGCCGAGCGCTGGCTCGAACGACAAGGGCTCACCGGCGTGATCGCCGCCCGGGGCTCTGAACTGCACCTGATCATCGACACCAGCTCGACCAGCACCGCCGCCGATGTCCACGCGCGCAGCCTCGTCCAAGCCGTGAACGCCACCGCCGCAGGTGTAGGGCCCCTGGCAACCGACACCAGGAACCTACGCAAGAGCCTCATCCAGGCCCGTCAGGCGTGCGAGCTGGGCCTGCGCCGCGGCGGAGGAACCGTTGTCTCCCAACAACTCGCGGGACACCACTCCCTGCTCCTCGCCCTCCAGGACCAAGACGTTCTCGACTCCTTCCGCGACGCCTTGCTGGCCCCGCTGGAAAGACACGACGCCAAGCACTCCGGCGAGCTGGTGACAACGCTGCGCGCCTTCCTGACGTCAGGCGGCAAATGGCAGCAAACCGCAGATCACCTCCACGTCCACGTCAACACACTGCGCCAGCGCCTGGCCCGGGTCGAGGAGATCACCGGCCGCCGCCTCGATGACACCAGCGACCGCGTCGACCTGTGGCTGGCGCTGCAAGCCCCACGCAGCGGAACGCGGTCTGCATGAGCTGACCAAGGTGTCCGGCGATGAGAAGAAGACACTCGCCCATCGGTGTAGGAACGCCTCCAGGCAGCGGCGCCGCTGCCAGAAGCCGGTCGTGTGCGGCGGATGGAATGTCCAGGCGTTAGTGGACGCATCGTTGTCCAGCACCGTCAACAGCGTGTCGGATGCCTTCTTGAACCACCGCACGAATGCAACCGGATCACGGGGTGCGGCTGGAGGTTTGTAGTCATCACGCCGCTCGGTCACAGCCGCAGCCGTCCACAGGTTCCAACCGCCCAGCGGCATTGTCGCTGTCCTCGTCCGGAAGCTGGGCGGGGGCGGTAGAACACCTGGACGTGGCCCGAAGGATGTCCTCCGCACTCGACGGCTTGTCACTCTTCGGCCGATGCACACCACACCCACCCCGTCTTGCTCGTGCTGGCGTTTGGTAACGGGCTGAGGAGCCGCGCCGTTCACCGGCAATGAAGTTTGGGACGAGCTTGGCCGAAGCCCTGCCAGCGGCAACACACACCGGGATTCAGCAAGACGACGGATTCATCGCATCTTGCCTATCCCCTGGTCGCCGAGGTGCCCGGGAGCGAATGTGAAACGGGACGGGACACAAACCTCTCGTGACGCCTCGCTCCCACAGCGCGTGACCACGCCCCTCACCTGAGCCGACGCCCTCGGGGCCGTGGTGGACGACATCGCCGCCCGCTCCCCACCGCGCTCCGGCTCCGTACCGCGCACCCCCGCCCGCCGCACCCCACACTCCACACCGAGGAGGCCGTCGACGAAGGCCGGGCTCTCTAGGACCTCTAGGACCGTTCAGAACACCCGCCGCCGCACTCGCAGCGCGGCGCCCACTGACGTCCGTACGGATGTCTGGTGAAGATGCATTCCACTGGCATCGCGGGTCGCAGCTCCTTGGGTCGCGGTCTCGGCGACGAGACCATCCAGCAGCCCTTGTCTCGCACGGCCCGGCCGACGCACAGACGTGACGCCGTGTTGCACGAGCATCACCATGCACAGCCTGCTCCGACGTGCCTGGACCACCCACCCTGGGAAGACCACCCACCCGCAACCCTCTATCCGGGTGAGCCCCTACTATCAGTTGGCGTCCTCCGACGGATGCTGACGCCCGCTGGATCGTGCCGGCCGCCCAAGGCCCGGCACGACGACTCCACCGCACGGCAATGGAGTCGAGCACCGAGGAGAGGAACGTTCATGCGCGCCCGGACCATCGCCACGGCCACCGCAACAGCATTGGCAGTGGTGGCCGCTCGTGACCTTGTCCAGAAGAAGCACGCATTGCTCCGGAACTTCCCCGTACTCGGGCACGCCCGGTATCTGTTGGAGACGATCGGGCCTGAGCTACGGCAGTACATAGTGACCTCCAATGACGAGGAGCGCCCGTTCAGTCGTGACCAGCGCACCTGGATCTACGCGTCGGCGAAGGGGGAGAACAACTACTTCGGATTCGGCACCGACAACGACGTCGAACACACGCAGGGGCACGCATACCTGAAGCAGCGCACGTTCGCCGGCACGCTGCCCGACATGCACGACCCGCAGGCCCCACTGCCGTCAGCCAAGGTGCTGGGCGGGCCGCGCGGGCGCGCCAAGGCGTTCCGGCCGGCGAGCGTGGTGAACATCTCCGCGATGAGCTTCGGATCGCTCTCCGGCGCGGCGATCACTGCGCTCAACAAGGGGGCGGCGCTGGCGGGCACCCTGCACAACACGGGCGAGGGCGGTCTCTCGCCGCACCACCGCAACGGCGGCGACCTCGTCCTTCAAATCGGTACGTCCTATTTCGGCTGCCGCAACGACGACGGCAGCTTCAACATCGACAAGCTCAAGGACGTGGTCGCCGGCGGCCCGGTCAAGGCGATAGAGATCAAGCTCTCCCAGGGTGCCAAGCCCGGTCTGGGCGGAATGCTGCCGGGCGCGAAGGTGACCCCGGAAATCGCCGAGATCCGCGGGATCCCGCTCGGCGAGGACTGCGCGTCCCCGTCCCGGCACACCGCGTTCGGCGACGTCGACTCGATGCTCGACTTCGTCGAACTGCTCGCCACCGAGACCGGCCTGCCGGTCGGGATCAAGAGCGCGGTGGGAGAGATGGAGTTCTGGCAGGAGTTGGCCACGCTGATGGCCCGTGGTGACCGTGGTGTCGATTTCGTGACCATCGACGGCGGCGAGGGCGGCACCGGGGCGGCGCCGCTCACCTTCTCCGACTCGGTGTCGCTGCCCTTCCGGATGGGCTTCTCCCGGGTCTATGGCACGTTCGCCGAGCGGGGGCTGACCGACGACCTGACGTTCATCGCCTCCGGCAAGCTCGGCCTGCCCGAGAACGCCGCGGTCGCCTTCGCTCTGGGTGCCGACATGATCAACGTGGCCCGTGAGGCGATGCTGTCGATCGGCTGCATCCAGGCGCAGAAGTGCCACACGGACAAATGCCCCACGGGAATCGCCACCCAGAGCCCGTGGCTGGCCCGCGGCCTCGACCCGACCTCGAAGGCCACCCGGGCCGCCGTCTACCTGCGCACCCTCCGCAAGGAGCTGATGAAGATCTCGGCTGCCGTCGGTGTCGCCCACCCGGCGCTCATCACGGCCACGGACATCGAGATCATGAACGGCGACTACGAGGCCCGCACCCTGGCCGGCGTCTACGGCTACAAGGACGGGTGGGGCGAACTCGGCCCGCACCTCGCCGAGGAGATCACCGCGCTGCTGACCGCCGAGCAGCCCTCCGACCAGACGCCGCCCGCCTGACGCGCCGGTCAGGGCCGGCACCACGCTCGCTGCTCCCCTGCCCGGAGCGCGCACGTGGGGCCGGCTGATGGCACTCTTGTCTTTCCTGCTCCACGAACAGCCCTGCCTAGGTGATCACAACATGAGCGAAAAAGTGAGATTCCCGAGCGTCGTCGGCCCCGAACTGGCCGGAGCGATCGACCTGCCCGACGGCGAGATCCGCGGCTGGGGGATCTTCGTACACGGATTCACACTCGGCAAGGGCTCACCGGCCGCGTCGCGTGTCAGCAAGCAGCTGGCACGCGAGGGGATCGGAATGCTGCGCTTCGACAACCTCGGGATCGGGGACTCCGACGGCGACTGGGGGGACGGCTCCTTCACCGTCAAGGTCCAGGACACGATCCGTGCCGCCGCCATGATGGCGGAGCGCGGGACGCCGGCAGACCTGCTGGTGGGGCACTCATGGGGAGGCGCCGCCGTCCTCGCCGCGGCTGCTGAGGCAACCGGCGTCCGCGCGGTCGTCACGATCGGAGCGCCGGTCGATCCCAGCCACGTCGAGCGACAGTACGACGCGGTCGTGGATCGCGTGCTCAGTGACGGGTCGCACGAGTGGTTCGTCGGCGGGAGGACCCTGATCCTCAAGCGTGCCTTCGTCGAGGACGTCCGCCGTGCTCACCTGCGGGATCGGATCGGCGAGTTGGACCTGCCGCTTCTCGTCCTGCATTCGCCGACCGACAACACCGTCGACATCGACAACGCCGGAGAGATCTTCCGCGAGGCACGACACCCGCGAAGCTTCGTCTCACTCGAAGGCGCAGACCACTTCCTGACCGCCCGAGGACAAGCACAGCGAGCCGCCCACATCATCAGCGCCTGGGCTGACCAGTACATCCACGGGTGACGATGGGGCGGCGCGCTCGGGGACGGGGGCTTTGACGCCTCGCCGTCCCCGATATGCGCGGAAGCTGTGGCCCAAATAACCCTTATCAGCCATGCGCCGACTCGGTGGGACACGGGGCCTCCTTGGGCCACCTCCTGTGACGCGGACGCGGTAGATGACCGCTTCGGCCTGCCTTCAGGGCTTCAGGGCGCCCTGAAGAGTGCCGGAAAACGGGGCGCGAGCCACGGCTTGCGCCCCCGGACGAGGATTCGGCCCTGGGCGAGGGCGCTCCACTGACCGCGGCGGCCGAGTGCCATCAGAAGGAAGGTGACCGGCTCGATGACGATGGTGCAGTCCGGGCGATTCGGCGGCTGCGGGGCAACGGACACCACACCGCCGTTCACCGTCACGCCGAAGCAGCCACCACCCCACAGACGGATGGCGTAGCGGGCGTTCAACCCGGCAGTGCGGGCGGAATCGGTCACCCGTGGCATGGCTGTGATCAGGAACGGCAGGGCCAGCGCGACCCGGGCCCGGTCGATCATGTGCGGACGCCCCAGCGCACGGGCGAGGTCGTAGCCGTGGCCCAGCATGTGCGTGAGGAGGTACGACCCCAGCACGTCGGGACCCATCGGGCCCAGCGGCGTGACGACGGTGCCCTTCGTGACACCCTCATCCCACGCCTTCAGGTAGGCGTCGGCCTGCGTCACGATCATTGCGGCCAGCGGCTCGGCTCTCCGCTCGTCGAATTCGGCAAGGGCGCGCGCATTGGCCGTAGCGAGACTCTGTGGCGTGCCGTCTCCGTAACTGCGTGCACGTCCCGCCGCGATGTCGGCCATCAGTTCGTTGGCCTGCGCCAGATGCGCTGCCGCCTCCCCTACGGTCCACTCCGACCTGGGCACCGGGAGCCCCATGTCCGCTCCCCCGCGCAGCAGCGCGGCGATCTCCTCGGCGGTCCCGCGCAGAGCCGCACCGAGCCCCTCGGGCAGAGCGTCACGTAGATCCTGCCCAGCCGCTGATTCCACGCCGTTCACTTCACCCTTGCTTCGTGTCCGTGCCGGATATGTGCGCACCCGCGTCACGGATCGCCGAGAACAGGAGACCAGGCATCAATGGCTGAAACAAGACCCTGAGCAGCGAGGCCGGACGAACTCCGCAGGCAGATGTTCCATGCCGCGGCGGCCGGGAGGGGGAACCGGTCGCACCTCCTGGAAGGACAAGCCTGATCCAGGTTCAAGAGGCGTCAAGGACTCACAGGCGAACGAGAGAACTGACCGGCCACACAACTCAGCAGACGCTACCCAGGTCATAGATGTTGCTTCGCCAGAGACGTTTCACCCCCATATGACCTGAAGGAATCAGTTTCGTCTTGATCCGCCCCGTGGAGCGGCCCACTGATTTCGGGGCCTGGCAAGCGGGTCCCCAGTGATCGTGCAGATAGGCGGGTTGGCTACTGCAGAACCTCACAAGGCGGTTGACTTAGAGCGCACTTCAAATGCTGCAATCCCCGAGTTGACTTCACGACACATCCCTTGGGGCTGCACATGACTGACTCACCTGTTGCACTCATCACTGGCGGCGGTAGCGGAATCGGGGCCGCGACGGCTCGGCAACTGGTGAAGCAGGGGTACCGCGTGACGATCACCGGTCGGAGCGAGGATCGGCTCCGCCGATTCGCCACGGAGCTCGGCGAGCCGGAGGGTCTGCTGGTGATCCCGGGCAGCGCGGCCGACCATGATGCCGTTCGCACGGCGGTCGCGACGACGGTGACGACGTTCGGGCGGCTGGACGTCGTCGTTGCCAACGCGGGCTACGCAACCTTCGACGACTTGGCCGACGGCGACCCCACCCGCTGGGACGACATGGTGCTGACCAACGTCCTCGGCCCCGCGTTGCTCATCAATGCCGCGCTGCCCGCGCTGCGCGAGAGCAAGGGCCGGATCGTGCTCGTCGGCAGCGTGGCCGGCCATGTCTACACGCCAGGCAACATCTACGGCGCCACGAAGTGGGCCGTCACCGGCATCGCGGAGAACACCAGGAGGATGGTGACTGCTGATGGCATCGGCGTCACCCTCATCTCGCCGGGCGCGACGAAGACGAACTTTTTCGACGATGCCCCCGGTGGGCTGCCTGACCGCGACTTTCTGTCGGCGGAGCAATTGGGTAGGACAATCGTCTGGGCCATCGGTCAGCCGGAGGGCGTCGACATCAACACAGTGATCATCAGGCCGATTGGCCAGACCGTGTAATCGCAATTCTCGACCGGCCGGCGCCGACGGGGTCCGGCCCCTGGGCATCAGCCTCCCGCTGGGCGCCCATCCGAACGAGGGCAGCTCCGCGCCCACACCCGGCCAGCGCCTCTGGTCAAGAGCCTACGCCGACCTGAGTCGCACACCCTTGACCGGAGGCGCCCTCGCCCCAGAAGGCAATTGACCACTGCCCGTTGTCAGTGAGCGGTCCAGCCTCCGTCGACCGCCAGTACAGCGCCCGTGAGGTAGGAAGCAGCTGGGCCGGCCAACAGGACTGCCGCTCCGACAAGTTCGTCGGGATCAGCCCAACGCCCCATAGGGACCTGGTGATCGAGGAAGTCCCTCACGTGCGGATCGTCGTCGATGTCATCATTCAGCGGCGTGCGGAAGGGACCGGGAGCCAGCGTGTTGACGCAGATGCCGGTTCCTGCAAGCTCGACACCGAGGCTGCGGGTGAGTTGGACCACCGCGCCCTTGCTGGCTGCGTAGCCTGCCCGGCCTGCGCCACCGACAAGCCCGAGAGCACTGGCCAGGGTGACGATGCGGCCGTACCCAGCCTGCCGCCTCACCGGAACAACCGCCTGGCAGGCGAGAAAGGTTCCGACGACATTGACGTCCAGGCAGCGGCGCAATGTGCCGGCGTCGAGCGCCTCCAGCTCGCCTCGGGCCTGGATGCCGGCGCTGGTCACAAGCACGTCCAGACGACCGTAGTGCGTGACGATGTTCTGGACGAGGTCGTAAACCGCGCCCTCTTCGGTTACGTCGCAGGCCATGCCCAGGGTGGCACCGTCGGTCCGGGCGGCGATCTCAGCCGCCGCCTGCCGACATGCCTCCGGCTGCCGACTGGCCACCACCACCGTGCATCCGGCGGACGAAAGGCCCAGCGCGATGGCTCGGCCGAGCCCGGTCGAGCCCCCGGTGACGAGGGCCACTTGCCCAGTCAGATTCATCCCGGCTCCCACGCAGTCCTTGCTCATCGGCCGACGGGGAGAAGGAGCCCGCCCGTGAGCTCAAGAAGTTCACCCGCGGTGATGGAGAAGACCGTGCGGGGAGCTCCGGCGGCAGCCCAGACCTGGGCGTGGTCGGTCAGGGCTTCGTCGACCACGGCGGGAAGTGCCCGGGGGTGGCCGTCGGGAGCCGCGCCCACGACCACTTGTCCGGCGGCCTGGCGCACCTGCTCAGGGTTCGCGGGGCGACGCTTGCCACTCCCCCTCCCGGTGGCGAGTGCCGTGGTGTCCACCTTGCGCCGGCCACTGTTCCGAACCAGGGCCACCTGCATGCTGCCAACGGGCAGGGATGTGCTCTCCTGGGGCGCCATGTGACTCCTTTTCATGCCGTGTAGCGCGCCATCGCGCTTCCATACGCAGAACGTTCAGGATGCGGAACGATAGATCTGCAGAGGCATCGCCGCCAAGGCCGCCCGGTCTTGCGCCACCCGATAGGTGTAAATACACTCACTGCATGGAACCTGCCACGACGGACTGCGTGTGCACCACGCTTCGTATGACGACGCGCTGGATCGACCGCCTCTACAGTCAAGCCTTGGGAGAGGTGGGCCTGCGGCCCACGAGCTACGCGTTCCTCTCCCGACTGGCCACCGACGGACCCCTCATGGTGAGCCAGCTCGCCGATCGCCTGGCAATGGAACGGACCACCTGCACCCGCGAGTTGCAGCCCTTGGTCCGAGACGAGCTGGTCCAGATTGAGGCGGGTACCGACCGCCGGCAGCGCGTCGTACACATCTCGCCCAAGGGCGAGGCCAAGCTGGCCGAGGGACGGCCGCACTGGGTGGCGGTCCAGCAGCGGGTGGCGGACGCCTTCGGGAGCGAACCCACCGACGACCTGCTCGGCAGGCTCCGCGAGCTGCTCGCGGAGACCCAGCAGATGATGGCCCACTGACCTCCTGGAGGACCCATGGCCTTCGTTCGTATTTCACTCAACAGGAGAAGCGGAGACGCCGCCCGTCTGGTGGGCGACTGTGTGCACCGGGCGATGATGGAGGCGCTCGCGATCCCTGAGGGGGACCGTTTCCAGGTGGTTACCGGGCACGGCCCCGGAGAGATCGTGTACGACCGCTCCTTCCTCGGGATCGAGCGGACCGACGGCATCATCATGATCCAGATAACGCTCGCCGCGGGCCGCAGCCGCGAGGCCAAGACCGCGCTGTACGCGAGCATCGTCAAGCTCCTCTCGGGCGAGCTCGATGTGCGTCTCGAAGATGTCTTCCTCAGCCTGCTGGAAGCACCGACCGAGAACTTCTCGTTCGGCAACGGGGAAGCGCAGTTCGCCGATCAGCTTCCGCCGCACCTGCGGAAGGTGCAGGAGGCGTCATGAAGCTCGCCACGTACCGGGACCGGAACAGCCGGCGGGTGGGGGGCGTGGCCAACGGCAGCGTCCGGCCTCTCGAACGGCTGGGCACGGAGCGTCCGCTCACCACGATGCTCGACGTCATCCACGCGTTCGACCAGGTACGCGGCCATCCGGAGACGGCCGTCCGGGGCAGCCCGATTCCGCTGTCGGAGGTGGAAATCCTCGCTCCGCTGCCACTTCCCGCCCGCAACATCATGTGCGTCGGCAAGAACTACAGGGAGCACGCCGAGGAGTTCGACCGTAGCGGGTTCAACGCGACAGCCACCGGTACCGTCCCCGAGGCGCCCGTTGTCTTCACCAAGCCGCCTCAGACCGTATCCGGTCACGGAGCCGAAATCCGGCTGCCCCGCAAGCTAACCCAAGCGCTGGACTACGAGGCGGAACTCGCCGTCGTCATCGGCCGGGGAGGCCGCGGCATCAGCCGCGAAGAGGCCCACCAGCACATTTTCGGCTACACCATCGTCAATGACATCACGGCCAGGGACCTCCAGGCCCGGCACAGCCAGTGGTTTCTCGGCAAAGCCCTCGACTCCTCCTGTCCGATGGGGCCGTGGATCGTCACCGCCGACGAGATCGACGCCGCCGCGCTGCGCGTGCGGTGCTGGGTCAACGACGAACTGCGCCAGGACGCCAACTCCAGCGATCTCGTCTTCGACACTTCCACCCTCGTCGAGACCATTTCGGCGGGCACCACGCTGCTGCCCGGCGACGTGATCGCGACCGGGACCCCGGCCGGCGTCGGCGCAGGGTTCTCCCCTCCCCGGCTTCTGGCCGACGGCGACATCGTCCGCATCGAGATCTCCGGCATCGGGACGCTGACCAACACCGTCATCGAGGCCGATTAGCGGAACAGCACAGCACCCGCGCACGGGCACGGCGTGCTCGCGACCACACCCACACCTTCAGCCAGGAGCAGAGATGACCCGTGAAGAGATCACCACCGCGGAGATCGCGAAGCCGGTGGGCCCGTTCTCGGCCGCCGTCCGCGCGAACAATTTCACCTTCGTCAGCGGGCAGGTGGCTCAGGACCCGGCCACCGGCGCACTGATCGACGGCGATGTGTCAGCGCAGACCGAGCAGGTCTTTCGCAACGTGTCGGCGGTCCTCGAGGCCGCCGGAAAAACGCTCGAGGACGTGGTGCGCGTGGGCGTCTATCTGACCGACATGGCGGACTTCGCCGCGGTGAACGCCGTGTACGGACAGATGTTCAGTGCGCCTTACCCCGCGCGTACGGCCATCGGCGTCGCGGCTCTCCCGCTCGGCGCAGCCGTCGAAGTCGACGTGATCGTTCACTGACCATGGAGTACGGGTTCGTCCTCGCCGACGTCTTCACACAACAGCCCTTCGGCGGCAACCAGTTGTCGGTCTTTCCGGACGCACGGGGGTTGTCCGGAACGGCGATGCAGGCCCTGGCCAAGGAGTTCAACTTCTCCGAGACGGCCTTTGCCTGCCCGCTCCCGGCCCGCAACACCTACCGGCTGCGGATCTTCACCCCGCACATGGAGCTGCCGTTCGCCGGCCACCCGACCATAGGTACCGCGTCCGTGCTCGCCTCCGGCGGGCACGGACACCGTCAGATGGACGAAGGGAGAATGACATTCGAAGAGGGCATAGGTCCTGTCACCGTGGACGTCCGCAGCGCCTTCAGCCGACTGTCCGTGACCGCCCCTTTCGAGGCCCCCTCTCACCGACCCCCGTTGACGACGATCGCCCAGGCGATCTCCCTGACTCGGGAGGACCTACTGGAGTGCTGGTACGGCGGGGCCGGACTGCCGTTCTGCTACGTGCATCTGGCGTCCGCCGACGCTGTTGACCGCACCGTCCTGGACAAGGCCGTTTGGGCAGCCGATCTCGCCGACGGCTGGTCGCCCCACCTGTACGTCTTCGCCGGGGAATTCCACAGCGGCAGCACCCTGTACGCACGGGCGTTCGTTCCCGCCGTCGGGGTCGACGAGGACCCCGCTACCGGCTCCGCTTGCGCCGGGCTGATCGGAAGCCTCGCCCAACGCTCGACCCTGCCTGACGGCGACCACACCCTCCGCATCCGGCAGGGCTCCCGCATGGGGCGTCCCAGTCTGATCGAGGCAGGCGCTCGCACAGAGGGAGGCCACCTCCTCGGCATCAGCGTCGGAGGCTTCACCACAGTCGTCGGCAAGGGCACGATCACCGTGCCGGGGGCCGCCGCGCCAGGAGTGTGACCCGATGCGATGCAAGACAGGAGCGTCGCTCACGTCGACGATCACGCCTCGGCCGGCGGGCCGGCGAAAGCACGGGCAAAAGCGCACGCCCCACGCCGGCCGGCTACGGGAGGCCTGCGACAACCACTTACCTACACCTACGAAATCGAAGGTGTGCCGGGATAGCTGAACCCACAAACCACGGGCGAATCAGCCACATGAAGGCGGACATCAACGGCCGCCGCAGCATGAACCGCAGCGTCCAGCACACCGGGGGCACCTACTGGGGCCCTTTGACCACAGCTTCAGAAACGGGGAGAGACTGTTGTTGAACGAGATGGTGTTTCGCAGTACCGATGTACCTCAGCCGGACCGGTTCGACTACTTCGCCGAACTCTTGGGGCGCGCCCACGCCCCCATGGAGCTGCGCAGCGACGACGCCGATGACTTCCGGGCCTCCCAGCGGGTGCTGGACCTCGGTGCTGCCAGCGTGTGGTCATTCACCTTCCAGCCGCTGGTCTTCCGGCGCACACCCAAGCTGATCCGGCAGTCCGACCCCGAGACCTATCATCTGTCGCTCGTCCTACGCGGGACCGGCGCAGGTGTTTGGAGGCAGCGGGAAACCCACTACAAGCCGTTCGACCTGTTCATCAACTCTTCCTCGCTGCCGAACGACGTCCACAGCGCCGAGGCCCCGGCCACGACGGTGGCTCTGGAGATCCCCAAGGCCCTGGTGCCCCTACCGCGCGACGCGGCCAGCCGGATAGTCGGTGCGCCGGTGTCTGCCCAAGAAGGGATGGGCGCCCTCCTGGCGCGGTTCCTCACCCAGCTCACCGAGGACACCACCCCCTACCAGCCCACCGACGGCCCCCGCCTGGGAACGGTCCTGACCGACCTGACCACCGCCCTCTTCGCCCACCTGCTCGAAGCCGGGAACTGCCTCCCCCCGGAGACCCACCGACGGACCCTCACCCTGCGCATCCAAGCGTTCATCCGGGAGCACCTGCACGACCCGCACCTCACCCCGGCCACGATCGCCGGCGCGCACCACATCTCCACCAGCTATCTGCACCGCCTCTTCCAAGGCGAAGACACCACAGTCGCCTCGTGGATCCGCCGCCTGCGCCTGGAGGCAGCCCAGCGCGACCTCACCGACCCAGCACTCCAGACCCTCTCCATCCACGCCATCGCCACGCGCTGGGGATTCCCCCGCGCAACCGACTTCAGCCGCGCCTACCGCAACGCCTACGGCACGACACCCAAGGACCACCGGCACAAGGCCCTCCGCAGCCACGAGTGAACGCATTGCCAACGCAGTTGTGCACTCTGAGCTCACGACTCCCCAGCCGCCTTCCGACAACATGGAACGCGTCAGTTCAATCAGATTCCGGTAGGCCCGGTTGTTCTACAAGGGGGATTCATCATGGGCAAGGCGCCATTACGCCGCCTGGCGGCAGTCACCGGAGTGCTGGTGGCGGCGGCTGCGCTTCCACTCGTCGCCACCGCACCGGCCCACGCCGACGGCTTCGACTGCCAGCAGATCGTGGCCAAGGCGGGCTACAAGGTGGGAAAGAAGGTCTACCGCGCCTGCTCGACGGGAGAGGAGCCGCCGGCCGGCCCTGCCGTCTGCACCGTCCAGCTGCAGTGGCTGGGCGTCAAGCAGAGCGTGGCCATGAGGGCCTGCGACGCTGCGGCCCGCTGACGAAACCAGCCGCCCGGCAGCGCTGCTGCCGGGCGGTTTCACGTCGTTCTCAGCATGGTCAGCGGCCAACTAATTGATGAGTCGGTGGCGTTACGCCTGCCGCGGTCGCACTCATTTCTCCGTCGCTCTCAACTTACCCAGTCGCGGCTTTCTGCTGCGAAAGGGGACGGAAATTCATGCTCCGCGCTTCGCGACGCCGACACGCGCGGAAACCGGCAATATCGGATGGTGGAACAGTTATGGCAACGCCGAAGTGGCGAAAGCTCGTCGATCACATTCAGAGCATCAAGGAGGGCGTCTACGAGACGAACGTGGACGGGGAGTACGACAACCGGACGCGGTTCGGGAAGCAGTACGGCATGGACGGCCAGCCGTGGTGTGTCATGTTCGACTGGGACATGTACGCCGACACGGGGCTGGAAGAGTTCGTGCCGCACATAGCCAACGTCAACGGGTTCTCCGACTGGGCCAAGGAGCGTGACCAGTGGTCCGAGTACCCGTCGGTCGGGGCGTGGGTCAACCTCCACGACGGTGGTCACACGGAGCTCGTGGTCGGCTTCGACGAGACGCACGTCTACACCAAGGGCGGCAACACCGTTGAAGCAGGCGCCACGGATGCCAACCAGGGCAAGGGCGTGTACTCGCACAAGACCGAGCGGAAGAGCGCGAGCATCGTCGGCTACTTCGCGCCCAAGTTCCCCCACGACGAGTGCCCGCCGACCGCTGATCCGCATGATCACCGGGGCGGTGCGGCGCGCAAGGAGTGGCGCTGGCACGGACACAGGCTCCCCCACGAGAACCACTCGGTGAAGGCCTCCGAGGTCGTCTACGGGGAGAGGAACGTCTCCGTGCGGATCGTGCAGGCCGCTCTGAAGGCGGAGGTGGGACTCGACTACAGCTCGGCGCCTGGAACATTCGGCCCTCGAACCAAGGCCGCGGTGGCCGCGTTCCAACAGGAGCTCGGCTTCACCGGCTCAGACGCGGACGGCGTCTTCGGCCGCCAGTCGCTCGTCGAGCTCGGCAAGCGCAACAAGTTCAGGGTGCACGGGCTGGACTTCTTCGACCGCAAGCGAGATGACGACGACGGCAAGCCCGGCACCGGCCGCATCGCCATCCCCCTGGACTCGGTGACGTACAAGCACGTGCCGGACGGGAGCGCGTCGAGGGCGGCGAAGGAAGCCTGCCACATCCTCAAGGTCCCGGAAGACCACTGGGTGAAGGGCATCATGACCGCGGCCAAGCGTGAATCGTCCTACCGCTTCAACGCGGTGAACACCTACGACTCGAACGCCCATGGGCCCGAGCAGAGTGACGGGCATCCGCAGAGCTGCACGCGAGGACTTCTGCAAGTCATGCCGGCGACGTTCGCCGAGAACCACCAGCCCGGCACCTCGCACAACATCTACGACGGCGTCGCCAACATCTGCGCGGCCATGAACTACGTGATGGTCAGGTACGGCGTGTACCGCGACGGGTCCAATCTCGCCGGACGGGTCTCGCAGTTCGACCCGAACCGTAAGGGGGGTGGCTACTGAGCATGTCATCAGGCATCGGAGAACTATTCGACAGCGTGGCCGGCAGCGTGGCCCAGTTGTTCACGGGAGAGTCGAGCGTGAAGCGTGCAGACGTGGTGTCCTTGTCCGACGTCAGCCCCGGGGCGAGGAACGGCAGCGTTCTGACGGTGCAGGAGGCACTGGAGAAGGCGGTGGGCCTCGACTACTCGTCCGCCCCGGGAACCTTCGGCCCGCGCACCAAGGATGCCTACGCCAAGTGGCAGCGCCACCTCGGATTCTCCGGCAGCGCCGCTGATGGCGTTCCTGGGAAGACCTCCCTCAAGAAGCTCGGAGCCGAGTACGGCTTCAAGGTGCGGACGGGTGACGGGGGTGAGGCGCCGTCGGGTGGCCGCGTCGCCTCCCCGGTGCCGGGGCACGGCGTCAACTATGCGTACGGAGTGCCCAACGCCAGTTACCAGGCGGGATATCACACGGGAGACGACTACGCGGCAGCGGAAGGCACGCCAGTAGTCGCTGTCCTGAACGGCACCATCAAGTGGTCGAACGCCGAAGGCGGCTACTACGGCAACTGGATCGGCCTCCAAGCGGACAACGGTCGCGTCTATGTTTACTGCCACCTGTCTTGGCGAGGCGTTCACGCCGGCCAGGAGGTCAAGGCCGGCCGGCGACTGGGCAAGGTCGGTTCCACCGGCAACGTCACCGGCCCGCACCTGCACTTCGAGGACCACCCGGCAGGACCGTTCCGCTACGGCCACGATCGCAAACCAGCCTGGTGAGCGGGACATTGACCGGTTTCCCTGACCGCTGATCAGCGAAGCGCGCCCCTGGCCCCGCGTCCCTTTGGGGTCAGGGGCGCGCCGGCCGCTCGTCAACCATGCCCCTTGACGTCGCAGGGGTCAGACGACCAAGCCGTCTCGCCCGGGGAAAGGGCTCACACCAACACGCCTACAGAACCCCGGTATTGATGCCTTTCCTGTGTTCACCGGGAGATCCCCAGTGCAGGGCTGGCATCGATCTGCGCAAGTACAGAATTCTGTTATCACTCCGTCACGCCCCGGTTCCCTTACAGGGCGGGGAGAACATCTCGCCACCGCCGAGCCGGTCGCGCGTGTCCGACGACGCGGTCGGCAGTCCGCGAGCTCAGCCGGCCGTCGACGAGCCAGGCCATGGTGCGCTCATGGTCCCTCCTCTTCACTGGGGTGCCGGGGGCCCAGAAAATCAACTCAGGGAACTCTCACATGACGTCACGTCAATCGAGCCTGCGATGCATCCAGTTGACCGCCTCAGTGGGGGTGGCGTTGCTCGCACTCACCGCTTGCAACAACGACAGCTCCGCCGGCCGCGACGGTGTCGGCTCGGCCGGCAAGGGCGACAAGGGCGACAACAAGACCCCCGGGGGCCGCAGGGCCTCCCCATCGCCCTCGGGCACCGGCTCCCCAGAAGCCACTTCAGCCCCTTCCTCACCGGGCACCGGCTCCACTTCCTCCGCCGCCCCGACCGGCTCCACACCCGTTGGTCCCCGCATTTCCTCCAATGACAAAAGGGTCAAGGTCCTCAAGTGTGCGGACAGCACCTCGGCCACGACCGTGTTCATCGACAACTCAGAGGGTTCCGAGGTCGACCTTCCCCTCACCATCAAGATCAGGATTGTCGACGCCTCCGGTGGCGTCATCGAGACCGACAGGGCCTTCGTCTCGGTCCCCCCGGGCGAGACCCGGACCAAGAGCATCAAAATGAACTTTACCAACCGGGCCTCCGAGGTCGCACTCTGCGAGGTGAATGCCTCGACCTACTAGGGTATGAGCTCAAGTGGCGCGGCAGACGGCCGAATTGTGTTCAAGCGCGGCAAAATCGATCGAGACCCAGGTCACCAAGAACGACAAGACAGCGACCTTTGCACTCCGGGCACCTCCGGTAAGCACGAATAGCCCCACGGGCTATACAGCGCTCGCATTTCTGGCCAGATCACTTCCCCTGTCTCCGGAACCTGTGACGACGGTTTCAGGCAGTGGGTCCTCCTCTAGCAGAGCCCCGGTGGCGGGTGTACCGTGCCCGCCATGAAGAAACGACTGGTAGACCCGCGAGACATTTCCTGGGAAGAAGACACCCCCAAATTTCGAGTCTATTTTTGGGATGCAACGTCGGTCACCTCATACGAGTATGAGGTGACCGACGCCTGCATTGATGAAGTACTGCACTGGGCTCGCAGCGAAGCCAAGGAAAAAGATTGGAAATACACCCTCTACGTGAAGGTCTCCGATCCTGATGGAGATGGACTGGTGCGCATCGACGGAATTGCCGGAGATCCATTTCATCAGGCTTAACCTGGGGTTGTTCTACTTCCCGGAGCAGCGGGCGTCGAGACCCGATCCCTTACGGGCCGTCAGGTCCCGTGCTCGCACGGGACGCTCCCCTGGCCTCGCGGCCCTCGCCTTCGGCAGGCCGGCTGGCGCGGGTGGCTAGCCACATGGCAGCAGTGGCTGCTACTCGGGCTGGGTTACCGTCAGGGCCCACCGAGTGTTCTCCTTCGAGGCGTCAACGCCCACAGTGAAGGACCCCCGCACGACCCCTGCGTCCATGGTCACCGAGCGCACTCCGGCACTGCCGGAAGGGCACGTCACTTCGAACTCGGCCACCTGCACCTGCTGCGATTCCATCGTCACCGCCACGCTGCCTCCGCCATCACAAGCCACGGTGAGCACGGTCGGCAGCCCCTCCCACGCGCCGCCGGACGCCACTCCCCCGTCCCCTGTTCTCTCCTCCACCCACACCAGGCCCTCCGGCCCAGGATGAGGAAGAAGACCCCCGGCCGCAGCGGCCGGACCCGCCCCTGCCCCCGCCACCCCAAAGACCGCCAGCATCGCCACTGTCACGATCTTCCTCGTGTTCATCACGCTTGCCCCTCCCGGTGATCTGTCATGACACGGCCAGTGTGGCGGAAGGAACCTCAAAGCACCTGAGTACAGAAACTCATGACGCCCAGCCGGAGATATGGCCGTGCGACGGTCCGCGATGAGTCCAGGGGCAGAATTCCGGTGCCCCTCAGTTGCGAGAGCCCGAGTGCGCAGTGGGTCCGGAGCACAGGAACCCACTGCGCTCCAGGCCACGGCAGGCCGCCCAGGGAGGTGGAGAGGAAAGGCAGACTGATCCGACCTGGCGTGACAGCGGGTCCGCTTCGCTCCCCACCCGGGCTCCTTCCGGCCTCACCTTCAGGGTCTGACGCCCGCTCACTCAAGGTGTAGCCGGCTACGAGGAGGGGCCCTATTCGATGTACCCGGTAGTCGGATCGACCTGCTCCAGGAAGTCCCTGACTGACGCTTCCAACTCCGGAACGCTCAGAGCTCTGGGGGGATGCACCGCAGAAGTGAAGCCGTATCCGGGATTAGGGCCTGTCAGCCAGGTGAAGTCATACGTACCCCGCTGCCCGGGGCGTTTGGATACCTCGAACCTCTCCCCGTCAACCACCAACGTCTGCCGTGCACTGCGCCTCTTCATGGCTACCAGTCTGCCCGAGTCTGCGATGGCTCGTTCGAGTTGAGTCCTGGAGTGCATGAACTGCTAGAGATCCGCGCCCCTCCCCGCCTTCGGCCGATCCATCAGAGGAGGCACTGTGCGGCCAATGTCTCGCCCTGTTGCAAACGGCACTTGTGGAGCACGCCGCCAAGCATCAACTGCGCCCAGTCATGACGTCCCACCAGCGTGGCGACGAAGCCGCCGTGTTCACGGAGAAGCTCCCGAAGACTGGCGCCGAGGTGCTCCAACGAAGCCCTGCCCCAGGCCGAGGCCTGCCCAGGACCTCGATCGACGCGAAGGTGCACGAGTTGAAGGCCGGCCGACATGTCCCGCCGGGCCGGGTCTGGTCGGCGCGGCTTTTCGGCAAGAATTCTTCGTCGGGCGCGTGGGCAGACGGCGGCCTACCGGTCCAGCGGGTAGGTGGGCCGCCGCTCGACCGCAGGCTGCCGACTCGGGGCTCTTCCCGCGTGCGGTAGCTGGAGTTCAGAACCGGTAAGCGGCCGTGGTGAGCAGCTTGGCAGGGATCTCCTAGCTGTGACGTCTTCGTCAGCAGGTTCCCGTCGGATCCCCCTCCACGTGTGCGATTTTCAGCCGAAGCCCGCTCTCTTTGAAACCGCCTTCGGTGGACTTGCTGTCATGATCATGCGGCTACATATTCGTTCACCCGGGGGGGGGAGTGCAGGACTATGTCCAGCGGCAGCATCTCGGTAAAACCCGAGGAATTACGTCGGCGGCAGGTGCCGCCGACGCCATCAGTCACGCTGGTGATACCTCGGAGACCCGGAGGCAGTAAGCGGGACCGGGGAGGTAATGGTGTGTCGGTCGGGAGCACGCCTATGTGCTTCCAGCTGACTTCGTCTCGGCTCTCAGGAAGCAGGACGGCATGTCTCTGCAATTCACTCGATGTTCCTTCCGGTACGGCCGGAAGGTGCCCGTCCTCAATCGGCTCGATCTGTCCATCGGACACAGAGCCACCGTCCTTCTCGGTCCGAACGGCGCAGGGAAATCAACCCTCCTGGGAATCGCCGCCTCCTGGATCTCCCCCACCGAGGGAACCGTTACCTGGCGAGGAAAAAACCCTGCGCAGTCGAAAGCCCAAGCCGCCTACCGCAAGGCCGTGGGATGGCTCCCCCAGAACGTCAAACCCATGCCTGGACTCACGGTACGCGAGAACGTCGCCTACATCGGCTGGTTGAAAGGAATGTCCCGCTCCGACGCTTGGGACGCGTCACGCGATGCCCTGGAACGCGTAAGGCTCGACAGCCTGGCAGATAGGAAGAGCCATCAGCTCTCCGGCGGACAGCTGCGGCGCATGGGAATAGCCGGAACGCTCGTCCACAGCAGCGAAATTGTGCTGCTCGACGAACCCACCGCGGGACTGGATCCCTCTCAGCGGCAGATCTACCGCGAACTCGTGACGAACCTGCTGTCCGACGTCCAGGTAGTCGTCTCCACCCACCAGACCGAAGACGTCGACACCATGTACGACCACGTCGTCATCCTCGACAAAGGACAGGTCCGCTTCGAAGGCGACACCGACACCTTCCTCTCCCTGGCCGCTCCAGGCATCCCCGAGGCCCGGCGGGCCGAGGGTGCCTACATGCAGTTGATCGACTCGGAGGAGTGAGCTGTGCTGTGGCGTACCGTTCTGCGCTCCTCCTCCGCCACCTGGCTGGCTCCGCTCCTGGCCGCCTTCGTCGCGCTGTTGCTGTCCGATGACCTCACAGCCGGTGTGACGCACGGCTACTGGCCCAGTGCTCTGGGGGCCGCCGCTTTTGCGCTGCCGTTCGTCGCCCCGGCCTGCGCCGCTGCCGGCGCCTGGGAAGGCTCACGGCTCACGCGCGGCAATGTTGCTCGCTGGGCCCCGACCCGCTCTGCGCTCGGCATCGCCCTGCCACTGCTGGTGCCCGTCTTCGTACTGGGAGCGGTCGGCATTGCGGTGGCCGCTGCCCTGACCATCTCCACGGGCCGGCCCGGAGTCGGCACGCCACCGATCGGCATGGTTGTGGTCTGGCTGGTCATCCTCGCCGCCCACGCCATGGCCGGCTTCCTGCTCGGCAAGCGCCTGCCCCTGGTGGTGGCAGCGCCCATTGCTCTGGTCCTGAGCTTCGTGCTGACCGCGTATCCGGCAGCCCTGGAACCGTTGTGGCTGCGCCACATGGTCACCGGCGGCATGTCATCGTGCTGCTCCCTCGACCAGGTCCCCAGCTGGCGAGCCGCAGCAAGCGCCGTCGTACTGGGCATCGGTGTCATCGGCGCCTGTGCACTGGCTCTCACCGGGGTGCGCCGACAGGCACGCACCTTCGTGATCAGCGCCGCATTGGTGGTGGGTCTGGCCGGCAGCGGATGGCTCGCCTACGGGTTGCCCGCTGACCCTGTCTCTGCCCGGTCCGACGATCAACTGCAGTGCAACGGGCAGGAGCCGCGCGTGTGCCTGTGGCCGGAGCTGCCCCGACCGGCCCTGGTCCGCGAGAGTGCCTCCGATGCCAAAGACCGCCTCCACCAGGCCGGTCTCACCGTCCCCAGCACTTTGACCATGGAAGAACACCCAGGAAAGGGCGCCCTGTTCATCGGAGCTTGGGCCGACCCCACCGCTGTGGAGGTGCGGGCGGGCCTCGGCACCGCGCTGCTTCCCTCCGGCCCCCCGGCGTGTGCCCAATCGGGCAGCGCCTTTCCCGGAGCTGCCGCCTACGGGCCCACCGCCGCATGGCTGGCCATGACCGCGGGAGCCGACGTTCAAGAGGTCGCGGGCCGCTATGGCGAGAAGGAAAGCGCGGTGGCGAAACGCGTCATGAAGGCCTCCCACGACAAGCAGCTTGCCTGGTTCCAGCACAACAACAAGGCCCTGCGCGACTGCACCACCCACCCCGCACCGATCCCCTCGCCCGGCGCCCAGGAGACCTCCCGATGATCTGGTGGCTCAAGGCGAAAGGCGCCCCCCAAGTGGCAGCGGCCACGCTCGCGGCATACCTCCTGGCCATCGTCGTGCGCCAGGAAGCCATTCCCGTACCCGCAGTGGTCGGCCCGTCAGGACAGCTCCTGGTCACCCAGATCCTCGGCGTCCTGCCCGTCGTCCTGCTCCTGCACGGCATCGACCGGGGCGACACCATCACCGAAGAAGTCGCCCTGCGCGACAGAGGCCGGCGCATCCTGGCACTGTGCTGCGCCTTCGCCCTTTTGGCTCTCCTCCTGGCGGCCGGCATCCAACTTCTGTGGGACCGCCCCGAAGCGCTGTCGCTCGCCCGCAACTGCATCGGCTTCCTCGGAACCGCCCTCATCGTGCGGACCGTACTGGGCCCCGGCATCGCCGCGATCTGCATCGCAGCGCTCCCCCTCGCCTGCGCAGCAGCAGGCCGCAGACCAGGAGGCTCAGCCCAGCCCTGGGCATGGCCCATCCACGAACCCACCTCATACCTCGGCGCAGGCGAGGCCGCCTTCCTCTTCACCATCGGCTGCGGACTGGCCCTGTTGAGGAAACTCCCTCTCCTCAACCCTCTCGCCCGCACCAACTGACCACCCGTCCAATGCCTTGCTCCACTGTGAGCAAGGCACGGTTGCGCGAGCTTCGACCGGCGCAGAGACGCTCTTGGCCCAGTACCAGGGCAGCTCGCTTACATCAGGGGCCCGGCCGCCGGCCACCGCACCAGGCCATCGTCACACCGTGAACCCACACTCTGAAACTCCGTCGGGCACGTGGCCGTCCCGGCATGCCTCGTCGCCGACGACGGCCATGGGGACCAGCGGTACAGCCGTTTGCGCTAAGCGCTTGATCGTCGTGGTCAGCTGCGGATTCGGCGTTCGGATGGGGCTGGGACCGGGGCCGTTCGCGGAGGCCGATCTCCTCAGTGGTGAGCGGGTCGCCGGGTCGGCGGATGCGTACGGGCTTGGGCTGCAGCGGCAGGTCGCCGTCCACCGCGGCGAGCGCGGCTTCCTCGGCGTCGGTGAGCGCCAGGTAGACCGAGGCGACCAACGGGTGCTCGCCGACGTTCTTGCCGGTCTTGATGACGAGCTTCTTGGCGATCTCGGGGACCGGGGTGCCCTTGTCCTTGAGTGCGGATGGGGGCGGATGGGGTCCGTGGTGTTGGGCGGTGTGCCAGGTGAGGTAGCCGCCGTCGAGCGGGTCCCCTGTCACCAAAAATACCCCTGGGGGTACCCGTGCTAGGCTCGAAATATACCCCCGGGGGTAAACGTAAGCCGAAAGGAGCAATCACGTGTTCTTCATTGACACCATCGAGACCGAGGGCCTGGGCAACCGCAGCTACCTGGCGGGCGGCGCACACACCGCGGTGGTGGTGGACCCGCCGCGCGACATCGACCGGGTCCTGGCCGCGGCCGCCGTGCGGGGGGTGCGGATATCGCACGTGGCGGAGACCCACGTCCACAACGACTACGTGAGCGGCGGCCTGGACCTCGTGCGCCTCACCGGCGCCGGCTACCTCGTCCCCGCCCAGGCCCACGTCGCGTTCGCCCGCACCCCGGTCGCCGACGGCGAGACCGTCGAGGTGGACGAGGGCGTCACTCTGCGGGCGATGGCCACCCCCGGCCACACCCCGCACCACACCTCCTACGTGCTCCAGGAGCAGGGGACAGTGGCGGCGGTGTTCACGGGCGGATCGCTCCTGATCGGCTCGGTGGGCCGCCCCGACCTGGTCGAACCGCGGCTGACCGAGGCGCTGGCCCGCGCCCAGCACGCCTCCGCCCACCGGCTGGCCGCCGAGCTCCCCGACGAGACGCCGGTCCTGCCCACCCACGGCTTCGGCAGTTTCTGCTCCTCCTCCCCGTCCGAGGGCGACGCCACCACCATCGGCAAGGAGAAGAGCGGCAACGACGCCCTGACCAAGGACGTCGACTCCTTCGTCGCCGGGCTGCTGGCCGGCCTTGAGGACGTGCCCACCTACTACGCCCACATGGGCCCCACCAACGCCCAGGGCCCCGCCCCGGTGGACCTGACCGAGCCCGCGCCGGCCGACGCCGCCGACATCGCCGGGCGCCTGGCGGCCGGGGAATGGGTGGTGGACCTGCGCAACCGGATCGCGTTCGCCGAGGGCCACCTCGCGGGATCCTTCAACTTCGAGGCCGACGGGAAGATCGCCACCTACCTCGCCTGGATGATCCCCTGGGGCAAGCCCGTCACCCTCCTCGCAGAGTCACCCGCACAGCTCGCCGCCGCCCAGCGCGAACTGGCCCGCGTCGGCATCGACCGCCCCGCCGCCGCCACCACCGGCGGCCCCCGCGACTGGATACCGGAGGGCGCAACCCCGCGGTCCTTTCCCCGCGCCACCTTCGCCGACCTCGCCGCCCACGCCCCCGACGTCGTCCTCGACGTGCGCCGCGACTCCGAACGCGACAAGGGCTGGATCAAGGGCTCCGCGCACATCCCCATCCACCAGCTTCACCGGCGCCTGGCCGAGGTCCCGCCCGGCACGGTGTGGGTGCACTGCGGCGGCGGGATGCGCGCGGGCATCGCGGCCTCCCTCCTGGACGCCGCCGGACGCGACGTCGTCGCCGTCGACGACTCCTTCGACGCCGCCACCGACGCCGGCCTCCCCCTCACCACCGGCACCGGCACCGGCACCGGCACCGGCACCGGTCACTGAACCACCCACTGCCCCACCCCCTGAGATCGGAAGGAAGAAGGATGTTCCTCTTCCATCGCGGCATCCCCCGCATCACCCCCGCCCAGGCCCGCGAGCGCAGCGCCTCCGGCAACTCCGTGCTCTTGGACGTACGCGAGCAGCTCGAGTGGAACGCCGGGCACGCCCCCGGCGCCGTCCACGCCCCGCTTTCCCGGCTTCTCGCCGGCCAGGACCTGCCCCCGGCCGCGAACGGGCGCCCGCTGGTGGTGATCTGCCGCTCCGGACGCCGCTCCCAGCAGGCCGTCAAGCTCCTGGCCGGACACGGGGCCGACGCCGTCGATGTCAAGGGCGGCATGAATGCCTGGGCGTCTGCCTCGCTTCCGGTCGTGGACGAGCGCGGAAGCAGCGGTCGCATAGCGTGAGCACTCTCCTCCTCGCCCTCGCCGCCGGGGCCGTCATCGGCCTGGCCCTCGGGGCGCTCGGAGGCGGCGGCAGCGTCCTGGCCGTCCCCGCCCTGATCTATCTCCTCGGCTTCACCCCGGCCGCGGCCACCACCGCCTCGCTGATCATCGTCAGCGCCACTTCCGCGACCGCCCTCCATACGCACGCCGCCTCAGGCAACGTCCGCTGGAAGACCGGCGCCCTGTTCGCGGCCGCCGGCATCCCGCCCGCCGTCGCCGCCGGCCTCCTCGCCGCCCGACTGCCCGAAGCCGCCCTGACCGCGGCCTTCGCCGCGATAGCCGCCCTCGCCGCCGCGGCCATGCTCAAAACCCCCGCCACCGGCCGGCAGCCGAAGCCCGTCCGCCCCACGCGGGCCGCCGGGGCCGGCGCCGGACTCGGCGCGGTCACCGGCTTCCTCGGCGTCGACGGCGGCTTCCTCGCCGTCCCCGCACTCGTCTCCGTCCTGGGACTGCGCATGCGGGCCGCCGTCGGCACCAGCCTCCTGGTCATCACCGTCAACTCCCTCGCCGCGCTCACCGCCCGCGCCGGCACCCACACCCCCCTGCACTGGGCGGTCATCGCCCCCTTCACCGGCGCCGCGGTCCTCGGCGCCTGGGACGGCAAACGCCTCGCCGGGAAGATCTCCGGCCCCACCCTCCAGCGGAGCTTCGCCGCCGCGCTCCTGGCCGTCGCCGCCCTCATGCTCACCGACGCCCTCCACTGACACCCCGCCACGACCGCACTGCCCACACCATCATCAATACCCCCCGGGGTACCGTGGTGCCCATACGCGGGCATCACTGAGAAAGGACGGACCACCGCACCATGACCAGCCCCCGCACCATGGACACCGCCCAGGCAAGCAGCCGACTGCACGAACTGATCGTCCTCGACGTCCGCACCCCCGGCGAATACGCCACCGGCCACCTCCCCGGCGCCCTCAACATCCCCCTCGACCAACTCGACCAGGCCCTGCCCGACATCCGCGACGCCGCCGGGCGCGGCGACATCCTCGTCGTCTGCGCCTCCGGCGCGCGCTCCGAGAACGCCTGCCACACCCTCGCCGCCCACGGCATCGCCACCGCCACCCTCGCCGGCGGCACCGGAGCCTGGGCCGCAGGCGGCCACGCCCTCCACCGCCCCGAGGGCGGGGGCCGCATCGCCTGGAGCATGGAACGCCAGGTCCGCTTCACCGCAGGCGCCGTCGTCCTGGCCGGCCTCGCGCTCGGCCGTCTGCGCCCCGCCTTCCGCCTCACCTCCGCCGGCATCGCCGGCGGCTTGGTCTTCTCCGCGTTCACCAACACCTGCGGCATGGCCGCCGTCCTCGCCAAACTCCCCCACAACCGCCCCTGCCAGGTTGACCTCGACCTCACCCTCGCCGCCCTCCGCGACCACTGACCCACCCCGAGCACATACCCCCTGGGGTACAATGGGGAAGAGCACACAAGGCCAGGAGGCACCGGTGAAGGTCGACGAAGACGCAGTGAACGCAGTCCTCAACCGCCTGCGTCGCGCCCAGGGACAACTCGCCGGCGTCATCGCCATGATCGAAGCCGGCCGCGACTGCAAAGACGTCGTCACCCAGCTCGCCGCCGTCTCCAGGGCCCTGGACCGCGCAGGCTTCAAAATCGTCGCCAGCGGCATGCGCCAGTGCATGAACAACGCCGACGAGGATCAGGCCCCCATGACCGAGGAAGAACTCGAAAAGCTCTTCCTCGCCCTCGCCTGACAGACACCACGCCCACACGAACGGCCCGGCCCCGCAACAGCGGGCCGGGCCGTTGGCACATCCCACCACTCAGCCGGCCGCCGAACCCGCCGCCCCCGAGCCTCGCCGCGCCCCCGCCCCGTGGCTGACTCCCCCCAAGCCAGGGAGTCAGACACGGGGCGGCACCATCACTCTTCGCCGTCCTCGGCGCCATCGAGCCCGGCCGTATCCGCGTAACGCAGCGACCGCGGGCCACCACCGGCCGGGGTGGAGGCGGTGAAGCTGTAGCAGCCCAGCACGTATAGGTTTCTTGTGCTTGAGCGTGAACAGCCGCTCGATCGAGGTCCTCATCCCGGATCTGGTGACCCTCGGCGCGGAGTCGACCGACGGCGGCTTCGATGTACCGGGTGGTCCAAGGCACCACGGCGTTCAGCACCAGGCCGAGCGAGCCCAACTGGTCCCCCATCCTGTCCCGGTACGCCTGCTGGATGGCGCCCTTTATACCGTGGCAGAGGTCGCGGGCCGGCTCGTGGCGGGACTCCTGGACGGTGAGCTGCTTGTGCATCCGGCGCCGGTAGGTGTCGTCGACCCGGTCGAGGACAGCCAGGAGGTGGAAGGTCTTGGCGATGCGCCCCGCACTCGGCAAAAGCTTGCCCCAGCGGGGTGGGGTGGCCCTCGCTGCCGAACATGCGCAGCAGGTCGTAGGCACGCCAACGACTTCGGCACGCCGAGCGCGTGAAGCTTCTCCACCTTCAGCTTCGCCCACCCGTTCGACTGAACCTCGATGCTGATCTTCGCGCCGGTGCCGGCCCCCTCCAAACGCTCGGCCATCTGCTACCACGCCGCGTCCAGGACCGTCGTCAGCTCCGGCCAGCAGCCGAGGATCCTCCGGCCCCCGAAGCAGACCGATCACCTGTGCTGGACCGCGAAGGTCGAACCCTTGGCGCCAATCGCTGTATCGCTGGTCCCAGCGCCGGACAAGGAGCGACACACCGCCGCAGGACGGACCGCTTCCGCTTCAAGGGACGCTCCTGGCGGGTGCTGGGACAGCCCCGCGCCGAGGCTGTCTGCAGGAGGTTGCCCCCAGGGCGGAGCCAGCACCGCCAGCCGCTGTGAGGACATCGACTGTCCATCACCGCCGGCACCAGGCGAAGTACCCGGACACGGCCGCCAGTCTGCGGCTCAGTGGTGGTAGAGCCGCTCAACCTCACCGGCGCGCGGCAGCTCTACGAACCTGGAGGTCAGCTGGAGGTGGAGACAAGCGCAGCGAGGCGATAGCGGTCGTCCGGAATGACGGCGAGGGCCAGGAGCAGCGCGCCATCGGGCTCGGCGGTTGGTCACGATCAGCGGCGCGGGGTGGCTGCGTTGGCGCCCGAGCGGCGAGCAACTGTCCGCCGCAGATGTGCTGGGAGTAGACGTGGGCGGTGGGCCGCCGAGCCGACGGCTTGTTGTGGCTGAGCGTTGGGTGCGTCACCGGTATGGCGGTGTGGCCGACTCCAACGCTCAGGTGTCCGGAGTACGAGGGCTCGGGTGGTCGTCGTTCCCGGGCGTGGTGCCCAGGTGTTGCGGAGGGTTTGTGGGAGGTCAGCCCTTGCGGGTGCCGCCGATTCGGGGCCTTGCGGGGGTCTCGGCGCGCTGCGCCTTGTCCGTCGCCTTGGACACCGCGCCCACGACCGCGTCCAACGTCACGGTGGGCTTGCGCACCACGTTTTTGGTGACGGTGCTGGAGTCCACAAGCGGCTTGTCCCGGTCGTCCAGGCTGTCGGCGAAGGCGGGAGAGGCGAGGGAGAGGGCGGCTGCGCCGACCGTCAGGGCAAGAGTCGTCATCTTCTTGATCATGCGCTGAACAACGACACGTTGGGGCTTCGGACACCCCGTTTTTCGGTCCACGCCGGCACTGCACCCACGGGAAGCCGATCGCGTCCGAACCGGCGTCCTGGCCGACGACGCCGAGCAGCGCGGGGGTGTCACTGGCGTCGCGGGTGGTTCCAGGGGTTGCGGTAACAAGGCGTGGGTGGCGACTGGTCGGACTGGTGAGGGGCGACTGCCGGCTGGATGTCCTGCGCCCCCGTCCTGCGCTTCAAGATCGATTGTCAGTGGTGGGTGGAAGGATGAGTACATCGCTTCGGAGGAAAGCTTCGAAGGAAAAGGGGGAGCAGTCATGTCCGGAACCCAGAACTACATCAATCACGTTGCTCTTGTGCTGGATGCCAGTTCGTCCATGTCGCACCTGAGCCGCAAGGTCGTCGACGTCGCCGATCAGCAGATCGCCTATCTGGCCCGCCGGTCGAAGGAACTGGACCAGGAAACCCGCGTGACCGTTTACGTCTTCGCGGACAAGGTCCAGTGCGTCATCTATGACAAGGACGTGCTGCGAATGCCGTCTTTGAAGCAGATGTACCGGGTCGGTGGAATGACGGCTCTGCTGGCGGCCACGCTCAAGTCGCAGCAGGAACTGGCACAGACCGCTCAACTCTACGGCGACCACAGCTTCCTGACCTTCGTCCTGACCGACGGACAGGAGAACGCAAGCCATCGCTGCCCGGACGCCCCCGCCGGCAACCCGCGTGAAATGGTCCAGGCAGTCGCCAAGTTGGTCGGGACGCAGGAGGACAACTGGACGCTGGCAGTCCTCGTCCCGGACCAGATGGGCAAGCGCGAGGCCATGCAGTGCGGATTCCCCAGGGACAACATCGCCATCTGGGATGCCACCAGCACACAAGGCCTGGAAGAAGCCGGACAGGTCATCCGGCAGGCAACCGAGAACTTCATGATGGGCCGCGCCCAAGGCATCCGAGGCTCGCGGGCCGTGTTCTCCACCGGCGCCGACGCCGTCAACAAAGACACCATAGAGGCAGCCGGCCTGACCCCGGTAAAGCCGTCCCGGTATCAGCTGATTCCCGTAGCCCGCGACGCCGCAATCCGCGACTGGGTCACCGAATGCGGACACACCTACCGCACCGGCTGCGCGTTCTACCAACTCAGCAAGTCGGAGAAGATTCAGGCGAAGAAGCAAATCGCCGTCCTGGAGAAGAAGACGGACCGGGTGTATTCAGGTCCGGAAGCCCGAGCCCTCCTCGGCCTGCCCGACACCGAAGTCCGCGTCAAGCCCGACCACAACGACGACTTCACCATCTTTGTACAGAGCACCAGCGTCAACCGGAAGCTGGTACCTCACACACGGCTGCTGCTGATGATCTGACACCCTGCCGGCCCCACCAACCCATGGCCAGGTTGGTGGGGCCGTTCACGGTTCCGATGAGCGCCACACCATCCACCGACTGCCACTGACCACAGACCTTCAAGACGCCGGTGAGGGGCTGCTGGGCAGCAGCCCCTCACACAAGGACGAGGACCTGGCTATCCCTGAGGGTCAGCCTGCGCCTCTGTCCCGCAGGCTCTTCGGACGCATCTCCGTCCACACCTCCTGGATATAGGCCGTGCATCGGTCACGATGTCCGCCACGTCACGCGGCGGACCAGGGATGGCGTCCTTTCTCTGCGGCTGGCGGAATCGCCACCTACGACGACGTCCCCGGGCCGCTACATGAAACGGCCCTCATGGCACCGGCGCCTTCGGGCGGGCGCCATCGGAGGCGTGGCCTGTGGGACGCGGACGCTACGAAGTAGGCCAACTTCCCTTGGCGGGAGTCCTGCACGCGCCGTCCTCCGTGCGCTTCCCCCAAGATCTGATCGAGCTGCAACGTGCCCGGGGCAGCACCTACGAAGCCTCCAGGCGATCTCAGCCGTCCACTCCAGCCTCCCACTTGCGCCGCCGCAGCGCGTGGTCGCTGAAGAGGTGTCGGCTCCGGTCGAGCAGCTCCCCCGCTTCCGCGCCGCAGCGCCGCACGCCCGCAGGCGGATGCCAGCGCTGTACGGACTGCCCTGCCCAGACGCGCAGCTTCACGTCCGGGTCCTCCAAGAGCCCGACCGCCGCCCGCAGTGCCACGACTCCGCCCTGCGCCTCGAGGAGCCGGAATGCGGCGAGGCGGACGTGCCGCTGCCGCTCGGAGCCGGTGCGTTCCAGCAGCCAGTCGGCGGACAATTCATTTGTCGATGGCAGCAGGGCAAGGGCCGTCTCCCGCACGACGCAGGGAGCTGGGTCGTCGAGGAGTGGACGCAACTGCTTCGCGTCCGTGCAGTCCAGTGCCCGAAGCCCGGCAACCGCCCGTGCCCGCACCCTGGCCGCCGGGTGCATGAGCAACGGCCACAGGAGCCTGCTATCCGCACGGTCCCTGCACTCGGCCAGCCCGATGACCGCACCGGGTGGCAACTCGGGGTCGTCCGGTGCCGTGCACCGCTCTCGGTACCAGACCGCCGGATCCCCTCCCGCCTGTCGCACGACATACCGGGCGCACGCGCGCACCAGCACTGACCGGTCGCTGAGGAACGACTCCGCCTGCTCGGGGCGCCCCGCCCGCCGCAGCGCGGTGACGCCGGCCGAACGGGTCCGCGGAATGCGTGCGGTCAAAAGATGCGGCAGCACGTCCTCGTACGCCTCCTCGTCGCACAGAGCTGTGAGCGCTGCTGTGGCACACAGGTCCTGGACCACGGTGTCCTCGTCCTGGGCGGCAGCGCGGGCCAGCTCGACGGGGCCGAGCAGACGGCTGTCGACGGCCAGCCGGTAGGCAAATCGCCGTACGACGCGGTCGGGGGCAGTGAAGAGAGCCGTAAGCCCCGCGCGAGATGCCCGGCCCAGGACCTCCCCCAGCACCTCGACGCCGAAGTCACCTCTCTCGCGGCGGCCGACCCGCAGGATCAGCGGCGCGAGGTCAACGGCACCATCCACATCCATGACCTCGCGTAGCAGCCGCCGGGCACGCTCGCGCACCGGGCCGACCCAGTCGGCGCAACGGATCACAATCAACGGCAGCAGACCGGGGTATTGGGCCGACCAACTCACTGCCTCCTGGCGGATCCGCCCGTCGCGGTGGCAGAGGGCGAGCGCGAGCCCAGACTCATCGGCCCGATTCAGGTCGACCGGCAGCGGTGCCGAGTGCTCCCACTCCGGCAGGAACTGCGAGCGGTACCAGGCCACCTCCCGCACTCCTGCGTCCAGCGCAAGCCAATCGCCGGGGTCGGCGACATTGAGCGTGCTCCGAAGCGGCGCACCTCCCGCGAGCCGCCCCGCTCCCATCGCCCCGCCCTCGGTGTCGTTATACATTCCCCCGCCTTCCCCAGCAGTCGCACCAATGATCGTAGGAGGCGGGGCGCGCACAAGGCGCGCGAAATACTGCCCACGCATCATGAGGCAACCAGCCGCACCGGCCCATCCGAAGCCGAGCACGGAACAAGACAGGCCAACACTCGCGCTCACCGCCATATGAAGGGCTCGATCACAGCTACACCGGTGCCCCACTGGGGCGCCGCCGGTCTCGTGCTCTGTCCGGGAGCCTGCCGGGTCGAAGGTCCAGCGGTTGGACCGGGGACGTCCGATCCGACCATGGTGGTAGGAAGCAAGCTCAAGGTCTGCTCGAAGCCCTGGCCATGAGGTCGGGCGCGCGCCACCCGCCACGACCGGCGAACACAGCGCTGTATACACGCGCTGGTCGGACACAACCGTGGCCGCCGGCCTGAGACGGCTCCGCAAAAGGCAAGCCGTCGGCGAGCTCCAGGTCGCTACGAGAGCCTTCGGCCCGAGCAGTGAAGTTGGCATGCACAGCCTCCGCATGCTCGGCTGTGACTTGTCGGCAGGGTTCACCGGAACGCAGGGATGCGCCGAGCAGCGAGCTGGCAGGATGCCGGGCATGACGACAGCCGAGGAGCAGGAGAAGTACCGTCAGGCCGGCTCATTCGGAGCTGCAGCGGACGCTTACGAGCGTGGCCGCCCGCCCTACCCGCCGGAGGCGGTCGCCTGGCTGGTGCCCGAGGACGCACGGACCATGGTCGATCTCGGCGCAGGCACCGGCAAGCTGACCCGCGCCTTGCGGGCCCCAGGCCGAGAGGTTGTCGCGGTGGAGCCCTCGGTCGGGATGCGCGAGCAGTTCTCCCAAGTGCTCCCCGACGTGCAGGTTCTGGAAGGGGCAGGGGAGTCGATCCCGCTACCGGACACGAGTGTGGACGCCGTGGTCTGCGCGCAGGCCTGGCACTGGGTGGACCCGGAGCGGGCGGTCCCGGAAGTTGCCCGGGTGCTGCGCCCAGGCGGGCGGCTGGGCCTGGTGTGGAACTGCCGTGACGTGTCGGTGCCCTGGGTCGCAGAGCTGGACCGGATCCTGCGCGACTGCGCCGCAGCGCCGAGGGAAGGCCGTCAAGTGGATTGCGTGGGCGCGCCGTTCGGCCCCGTCGAGCGGCAGGACTTCCGCTGGAGCCATCCGATGACGCCTGGAGCGGTCATGGACATGGTCGCCTCCCGCAGCTACGTGATCACTCTGGAACCCACAACACGGCACGAACTGTTGGGGCGGGTCCGCGCGCTGCTCGACGCGAAGCGTCCGATGGAGATGCCCTATGTGACCGAGTGCTATCGAGCTGAACTCGGATTGCTTTGACCGGGAAGTCCGGCAGGTTTGGTCAGCCCTGAGAGGGGACTTCCGCCCCAGCGGATGCCCTCCTCGCTGCGTCGCGTGGTGGGCTTTCCGGGAAATAGTGGTGAACCATGCCCTGCGCCCTGGGCGGGCCGTGGGCCACCACTTGGTTTGGCTTGCCGACGTAATCCGGGCCATCGGCCAGGACCTCCCCTGACAGGGCTGCTGATGGGTCACGAGCGGAGCCACAGCCGGACCGAGGCAGCGGCCACCGTTCCGTGGAAGGCGTACGCGTCGAGTGTTCCCCTGGAGGAGAAACGCGCAGCTGGGCGGCACGCGCGCAACCAACTGGCGTCTCATCGGCGCGGCGCGCAAGAAGGGCGGGCCAACCGTCTGGCGACGCGGGGTTACGCCAGTGGCTACGGACGAGGCGGAGCTTGAAGCGGAGGCCCCGCCGCTGGCGGTGAGCGCACCATCGGTTGCCCCCCCGCGCCTGTCCAAACACCACCTACCCCGGGCCTTGCCCCTTCGCTCTACGCATGGTGACAGCCACGAGAGAGGTGGTCTGCGTAGTCAGTGTGCCCGCGGAATCCTCATCCCTGTGGGTCAAGGCACTGCGCCAGATCTCCCGAACCGAGATCTCCTCACGTCCAACATTTGCGGCCCACGCTCCGTCAGCGGCGGCGAGGGCTACAGCAAGTGCCGGCACTTTTCCGATCGCTCTCCCTCCTCGAACGCACAGTCGGCCAATGCGACAGTCGCCAAACACCTTCGAGAGCTGGGGGAATTGAGCCCTGGCGCCTTGCGTTCGACGGAAAGGGCGGCCACGGGCAGGTAGGGGGAGGTCAACTTCGAGTTCACACCAGTGGGCCATTCATAGGGGTTTGCCGTGCACTGCGCGTGATTGTGCGTGCAGACCTCATGCAAGACCTTCACTTTGAAAGTCAGGATCACGATTCACCCCGCGAAGTGCGGCTGTGAGCCAGACGACACCGAAGAATCAAAAAAAATTTTCCGGATGGGGTTGTATCCGCCAGGGCATCCGGCCACGATTCCTCTCAGCGCCCAAAAAGGGCCCCCAGCCCACTACTTGGCGGTGAGCGGCTGGAGGCCCTGAGGCGCTGTGCCCCTTCGGGGAAGATCCGAGAGAGGAACAGTCCTTTGCCACGTAAGCCTAAGACAGTCATGCCCGAACGCGACAGCTTCCAGCGGGAGTTGATCTCGTTAACCTTGGTTATCGCCTCGCTGGCGGTCGGATCCGTGCTCGTGATCACTGGCACCGCGACAACGACGGAAGCAGCCGGATTCATCGTCACGATTCTGACTGCGATCGGGCTGGGAGCTCACCGCAGGGGCCGGCCGTAACCACTGGAAAGGAAGCGGAAGGGCTCGGCTACGAACGGGAGCCCTTCCGCATTCTTATGCCCTGTCGCCGAGAATTGCATAGGCACGGCACCCCCTGTGGTGGACTGCGGCGTACCCGGTGCTGGTAAGCCGCAGCCTGCGCGCTCACGAACAGGCTGCACGGCGACCGTAGCGGCGTCGCTACCGGGGCAGCCGATGGATAGCAGCACCAACCGTCGTCGACCTGACTGGTCGTTATGTTGGTTACCCGGTAGCCGCTATGGGCGTGATCATCACGCCGCGGCTGTGGAGCCCGTTGCGGCGCAGGTAAGCACGGCCGAAGAACCGCTGGAAGGCCAGGATGGCCAACACGGTGACGCCCAGCAGCACATCGTCCAGAACGGGCACCAGGTCGACCGGCAGGGTCATCGCCAAGACGACCCGCACCGTGCTGTCGATCAGGCAGGCGACGCCCCAGAAGGCACTACAGATGCACAGCATCCGACGGAAGGCCGGATAGCGGTCCCAGTTGGCCTCCAGCATTCGCTGCCTGTCTTCGTCCACGACGACCCTGGTCGCCTCGTAGAGGAACGGCCGCCGGGTCAGCAGCGTGCACAACATCCACACGCCGATGGCCGCCATGCCCCAGCCGTTGCGAATCAGCAGCAGCCGCGGGCTGCCGGTCACGAACGACATGGCGACGGTGAGCCCCATTGTCCCGAGTATGAAGATCTGCAACCCGCCGATCCGGCGTTCGGTGACAATGCCGCGGACAGCCCCAACCAGCGGGATCAGCGCACCGGCCAGCAGCGCGAGGAACTGGTTCACGCCTAGCCAGCGCAGACCGTAGAAGAGGGCGAGCGGGGTGATCATGTGGACCAGCAGTAGGCGGCTGAACGCCCCACCGGACCGTGCGGGGCGCTGCGCGCCCAAGCTCCCTACCACAACATAACCTTTCTGACGTGGACTCTTGAGGGGCGTCCGGGCGAAGGGTCACCCGGATCGAGTGGCGAGCGCGAACGCGGTGACCAGCTCGCGGGTGTAGGCGTCGAAGTCCAGCCCCGGCTCCCCGCGCAGCCGCTGGGCTGCTGCGTCGACAGCGCCGCGGATCATCACCGCCATCGAGGGGACATCGAAGTCGCGGAACTCACCGCTGCGCTGCCCCGCCGCCAGCAGCTCCCCCAGTCCGCGCACACTCGGCTCCTGTGCGCTCTGAGACGTGTGCGGCCGCCCGCTCTCGTCGCGCGCATGGGGTCCGATCTGGGTGAGCGCGGCCATCTCCTGTGGGTGCTCGCGCAGAAACTGCAGGTTGGCCTCCAGATAGGCGCGCAGCTTGCCGGCCGCCGTCTCCTCGGCGGCCATCCGCGCGCCGATGAACTCCGCGCCGGCCGTGAACACCTCCCGCACGACCTGATGGATCAGCTCGTCCTTGTCCGTGAAGTGGTACGAGATCATCCGCGGGCTGCTCAACCCCGCCCGCTCCGTGATCTTGGCAAACGATGCCTTGGCATAGCCGAGGTCGGCGATCGTCTCGATCGCCGCCTGGACGATCTGCGCCCGTCGTGCCTCATTGGTGAACGTCCGCTCCGTCCGAACCATGACCTTCCCAGCCTCGATTTATCTGTGTAGATAAATACTACCCTGCATGAATCAAATTTGGACCATGTCTCGGCAGTCGGCCGGCAGGACGGGAGCGTCACGGGCGAGGACATGCACGGTCACAGGGGCCGCCAGCAGGGCGAGGGAGCGTCAACGGAGTCGGTGAGCTCCAGAAGACGTCCTCGAGAGTGCACCAGAGCGTTCGATAAACAGGGCTCCGAACTTCTACCGCCCGCCAGACCGCAGTTCTGGACTCCTTCAGCTTCGGCTACTCCCCCGACGCGAGCCAGTGGAACGTGCCTGGACTGGCCGATGCGCGCTCGCCGGCAGCCCGGTCGGCGAACGGTCCGGCCGGAGGACGGCCCGGTCAGCGATCCGAAACGCTCATCACATGGGCACGTTCACCTCAGAGGCGTCGGACTCTGGGCCAGGGCGTTTCGAGCCGCCCCCGATTGCCCCACACCCCGCTTGCCCGCCCTGCACCTCGCGTCGCCTCGCCTCGCCTCGCCTCGCCTCGCCGGGGCCATAAGCCCCTGGCCTCGGCCCTGCAGACGTCCTCCGGGGTCCTAATACGATGGAGGAGCCTGCGCAGTCCATTCATCCGGGATACGGCGCAGGCCCGGAAGATCAAGGAGGTGGCGTGATCACGATGAAGCATGCCGCTGCTGGCGCTGCCTGACGGGGGACGACGCCGACGGCAGTGAGACCGGATGGACACCTACCGGCGGCACGTGGAACACCCGCGTGACAGTGGCTGGGACAAATACACAAACCCAGTCGTGGTCCGGATCCAGAGCGGCAGGCGCCTCTCTGGTGAAGCTGGAGCCGGAAGTAATCGCCGCCAAGAGCGGCGGTGAACCGCGTCCCTCCCCGGTCAAGCCTGCGACCCTGCCCCGAGCAGAGGAGAGCGAACGGAACCCTGCGCCTCCGAGTTGAAGACCCCTTCGACTCGCTGAGGAGCAGCACCATCAGCAGAACAACCGAAAACACCGGCTTCACCTGCGAAAACTGCGGTAGAGCGGTCGCGGCTCTGGTCAACGGGAGCTACCGCAACCACTGCCCGCACTGCCTGCACTCGCTGCACGTGGACATCTCGCCCGGAGACCGTGCCAACGATTGTCGTGCGCTGATGCGCCCGGTTGCCGTCGAGCACCACTCCGCCAAGGGCTACATGATCGTCCACCAGTGCACCGGCTGCGGGACCCGTGGCCGCAACCGCATGGCGGACGACTCGCACCAAGGCGACGACCTGGACAGCGTCATCGCACTGATGCACAAGGCCGTCGGCCCTCACGAAGCCGGACACACAACCCGGCGCCGGACACACATCTGACGCCCCGGCGGCTCCCGCTCACAGCGGGAGCCGCCTGCCCGTACCACCCCACCAGTCAGTACCCGCAGCGCACAGGTGAGATCTGACGGCGCATCTCCGTCCCCCTGGATAGTGTGGGACAGCTCCAGCTTCAGGCCCAGGGTGGCTGAGCCCCAAGGTGGGGCGTGGGCACCAGTGACTGTGGCCGTGGCTATGGCCGTGGCTATGGCCGTCGGGAGCTGTCTACCTGCGAGTGGCAGTCGGCTCGCTTCGCCGTCGAGGTTTGTTTCGCGTTTCCTGTGGCGGGTTTCGCGGGCCTGGTCCGCAGCGCAGGCGAGACCTGCCGTCAGCAGAACCCACGCCCTCAGCGAAGTCCGTGTCGCAGGGTCACCCCAAGCCGCGCACCTTCTCACGCAAGCGCCTCGCCTCGCCGATCCGCCTGTCGTACGTCGCCCCGAGCAGCAGCAGAAGCAGGCCGGCAGCAGCCAAGGGCACCCAGCGGGGAAGGAGACCGAGTACCTGGACCACGGCTGGGGCGAGTTCGTGCAGTCCGACCAGTACGAGGACGCCGCCACCGACCACCAGCGGCGCCTGAAGACGCGCGCGCACCCCGACGACCGTGGCGAGCAGGGCCGCCGTGCCCAGGAGCAGCGGGCGCACCCAACCCCCGTCGCCCCACATGGCGGTGAGACTCGGCAGCATCGTCGCGACGAGCGGCCCCCCGTAGGTAGGCCACGAACTCGTCCCCGGGATGCTCGCGCGGCGGCGGTGGCCGATGACCAGTGCTGCTGCCGTGACCGGGAGCGTGTACGCCTCGGGGGTGGTGACACCCGACATGGCAAGACGCACCCAGGAGGAGGCAAGGAGCAGAACGGTTCCGGCGAGGGCGGCGCGGCGGCGGTCCGGGCGCAGCGCGATCGCCAGACCCACGACCCCACTCGCGGCGAGGGCAAGGCTCAGAGCTCCTGGGTGGGCGGCCGTCAGGGCGAGGGCGACTGCCGCGAGGGTGTATCCCGTGCCTTCGACAGCCCAAGAAACCTGGTCACGCCCCGGCATGCGGTTCCACGCCGCCGCGGCACCGGCCGCTACGACAGCGGCCGCGAGCACCGCGAACGCCGTGACATGCACGGGCAGGCCGGCGGTGATGGTCGACGCAGCGCCCTCGACGCCCAGGGCGAGAGCGGCGAAGACACCCGCAACGCGCGCCGTCAGACGCGCGGCAGGCCGGGCTTCCGGCGCCGACAGGACATGGGCCATGACAGCGGCCGATACGGCGAAGGCCCCCCACACCGCGAGGACCGCGGCCCGGTCGGCCGACGACCACAGCAGCACAAGTGCCCCGCCCGCGGCCAGCGCGACAAGCCTGGCAACGAGCGCGGCCCCCGGCCGCCGCACCACGTCCACCGCCACGGCGAGAGACGCCACTGCGGCGGCCGTGAGCACCCACCCGTACGGCAGCCCCGCTGCGACCGGCAGCAAGAACAACGCGGGCACGGTCACCAGAGCTGCGGCGCCTGACATCACGACCGCCAGACGATCCGCACTCCGGCCACCGGCGGCACGCGCACGCACCACCGCCACCGCCACCACAGTGGACGCGACCAGCCACAGCACAGTCAGCGGCGCAGCCGAAAGCTGCCAGCTCCACCCCGGCGGGTCACCGAAGAACCACAGCGCCATGCCGGCCACGACAGGCCGGAAAAGGGCAGATACGAGGTCCGGCAGCACCACAACACCCGTCAACAGCAGCACGGCTGAAGCGGCGGCCAGCTCTCCCACCGCAGCCGCAGCCCCGGACGGCGGTGCCAACGGGGCGCCCCCGGCAGGCTTCGCCCACCGGCCGCTTCGCGCACAGGACACCGCAGCGCCGAACACCATCAGCGCAGCCGGCGCCGCGTACCCAACCACCGCCCACCCCGAGGGCAGCACCCACCGCACACCGGACCCCACCGCCACGATCAACGCCACCACGGCCACGCCCTCGCCACCCGAACGCAGCGCGAACGGAAGCGTGCGCAAAACGCGGCACAGCGCGCCCCCTCCCAGCACCAACAGACCCAACGGGACCCAGGCCCGCACCACCTCCGGCAGCGCCGAGGCATCCACCGCCTGCCCCACCGCGAGCGCGCCACCCAGCAGCGCCCAACCACCGCCCATCGCACGGCTTCCCGCGTCCAGAATGGCGGCAGCCCTCCGGCCACCCAGTCGGTCACGGAGCGCGGCAGGCCCGGTCGCGACGTGAGCAGTGAGCGCATACACGACCACGAAATCCATTACGGCCGTGGCGACCATCGCCGTCGCGTAGTCCACGGCCGTTCCGCCCAAGGCCGCGGTGCACAGGAGGCCCGGCAACTGCGCCAACACCAATCCCGCAGGCAGCGGGAGGCGGAGCCGTTGCCACCATCCGTAGACCGCCGCCCCCACGGCCATCAGCGTGGTGACCACCGCCCAGTAGGCGTCCGTCCCGATCCCGTCCAGACCACCCAGCCCGGCCTGACGGGCGGCATAGGCATCCAAAACGACCAGGGCAAGCCCCACCCCGGCCGACGCCTCAGCGGTGGCCGTGAGCTGCCGTCGCAGCAGCACACGAGGCAGCGCAAGTGCACACGCGGTCAGCGCCAGCAGCACCGCGGCCCGACCGCCGATGCCCAGCCGCCCCCAGCTCACCACGCAGAACACCAACGCGGCCACGACCACCAGCACACCACCGAGGATCAGCAGCCCGGCCCGCACCGACCCCACGGAGACCTCCCGCCGCGGACCACCAGCCGCCCCGTCCCCCTCCCCCACCGGAGCACTCGCCTGCATCCCCACAGGCACCTGGCGGCGCCCCCGCAGCGCCGTCAACAACTCGTAGTGACGCTGCACCAGCCACTGCCGGCGAGCATCCAGAGCACGCAACTCCCCCGTGACCTGCCACAACGCCGCAGCATCCGGCCCCACCAGCGGCAACCCACACCCATCGCACCACGCAGGCACAGGCGAGGGCACAGGCACAGCGCAGTCCGGACAAACGAGCGATTGCATAGGCATGCCGCGAGTATGCGCAGCCACACCGACCACAACATGAGTACGCATACTCAACCCACCCCGAATCCCGGAGCTGGATGGGTACGCCTACTCACCCCACCCCCGAGAGCCGAGGACCTCTTTCTCGCCCCCTGCATCGTCTGCCCTCTTGGCCTCCCTAGCGGCTTCCCCTCCCTCCACCCGTTCCAGGTGAAGGCGATCGGTACGTTGCGCGGGGTTCCGTCCTTGGCGACGTAGGTCAAGCGGGTCACGTCACAGGCCGGCAGTCCTGGCTGATCGGGCGGTTCAGAACCTCGATGATCTCGTACGGCTGCACGGATCGGCTGCTCCTTCTCAGCGCAGTTGCTCGGCCAGTCCGACGATGATGCCCTCCGGGCCGCGGACGTAGCAGAGCAGATAGCTGTCTTCGAACCGGGCGATCTCGCCGACGAGTTCGGCGCCGTGAGGGCGCAGGCGGGCAACGGTGTCCTCGAGGTCGTCGACGGCGAACATGACGCGGTGCGTGCCCAGAATGTTGTGCGGCTTGTTGCGCGGCCCGTCGCTGATTACCGCGGGGCTGCGGTACTTCGCCAGCTCGAGCCGGCTGTGGCCGTCCGGGGTCCGGACCATCGCGATGTCACAGCGGACGCCGTCGAGTCCGGTGCACTGGTCGGCGACGAGGCCCTCGACCTCCGCCGTGCCCTCCAGCTCCATACCGAGTTCCACGAAGAACGCGATGGCGGCATCCATGTCCTCAACAACGATGCCGACGTTGTCCATCCGCTGAATCGCCATGCCGGTTTCTCCTTCATTCTCGTGCGGCCGGTGGTGGCCGCTGGTGTCCCTGGGACGGAGCCGGTGCCGCGTTCTGGACATCCTCAGACCACCGAACTCCGAAAAACCTGGATCGCGTCCGAGTCCGCTACAGCAGACCCGCGAGCCAGGCGCCACCACCGAGGGTGAGGACCGCGCAGGTGGCCTGGCCCGGTCCGGGATGCTGAACCGCACCAGGCGAGGGAACCCGTTGATGCCTACGGAGGATGGTGCTGGTGCGCTGTACCCGCCGTACCCAGGCGAAACGGCGGGCTAGCTCCGGGCATGCACGGCATGCGAGAGCGCGCTCATGCTGATGTCGATGACCGTGCGGAGCTGCTTCTGGCTCGCCCCGGTCCTGCTCATCACGGCCAGCGACTGGTTGACCGCCGCTATGTGAACCGCGAAGTCGTCGGCATCGACTTCGGCCAACTGCGCTGCGTTCAGGGCGGTCCGCAGCCGCGCATGCTGAAAGCCCAGAGCTTCGATCGCGCGTGCGGCGATGGTGGGGCTGAGCACCGGTGCCGCCATCGCGGTCTGGGCGATCAGGCATCCATCAGGTACGTCAGGGTCGGCGATGCGCTGCAGCGTGACCTCGAAGAACGCACGTACCGCCTGGAGCGGTTCCTCGGACGCACGGGAAAGCGCCTGGTCGTACCTGTTTCCGTACCGCGCGGCGTAGCGGTCCAGGCAGCGCAGGTAGAGCGAGTCCTTGTCGCCGAACGAGGAGTAGAGGGAACTGCGGTTCAATCCGGTCGCCCTGGAGAGGTCGTCGAGAGACGTGTCGGCGTATCCGGCCCGCCAGAACTGGACCATCGCCGCGTCGAGCGCGGTGCCCACGTCGAACTGCTTCTTCCCGGCCATCACGCACGCACCTCGTTCTTGGACCAGCCGTTGTGGCCCGGCCCATCCTATCTTGAACTGAACAGTCCAAGATGCAGTAGGCTCGGGACATGACCGACGACGCCATAGCCCCGAACCGCTCCTGCGAGCAGAACCCGGTCCCCGGGCTGCCGCTGTACGACCTCGCGGGTTTCACTCACCGCTGGGTCGACGCGGAAGGAATCCGACTCCACGCCGTGGAAGGCGGCCGACCGACCGGTCCCACCGTCGTCCTGCTCGCCGGATTCCCGCAGACCTGGTGGGCTTGGCGAAAGGTGATGCCGGGCCTTACCGAGCGATTCCATGTGATCGCGATCGACCTGCCGGGGCAGGGCCACTCCGACCGCCCTCAAGGGGGCTACGACACGCACACCGTCGCTTCGCGTGTCCAAGCCGCGCTGACCGCGCTCAACGTGCCGAAGTACTGGCTGGTCGCCCACGACATCGGGGCCTGGGTTGCCTTCTCGCTGGCCCTGAAGTACGAAGAGCGCCTGCATGGTGTCGCTCTGCTTGACGCCGGCATTCCCGGAATCACCCTCCCGGGCTCCATCCCAACGGATCCCGACCGGGCTTGGAAGACCTGGCACTTCGCCTTCCACCTGGTGCCCGAACTGCCCGAGACTCTGCTCACCGGCCGCGAGCGTGACTACGTCGACTGGTTCTTGAAAGCCAAAGCTCTGTCCCCGAACACCTTCGACGGCGCCGAGATCGACCATTACGCCGCCGCCATCGCGGCCGAGGGAGGTCTTTCAGCGTCTCTCGCCTACTACCGCGACGCCGCGGAATCAGCGCGCAAGAATCATGACGCTCTCGAGCGAGGGCACTTGACCGTCCCGGTCCTGGGAATCTCCAGCTCCCATGGCTCGATCCCCGACATGGCCGCCTCCATCAGCCCGTGGGCAGAGAACGCGACCGGCGCCTTCATCCCACAGGCCGGACACTTCATTCCCGACGAGCAGCCCGACGCAACTGTGGACGTGCTGACCGCGTTCATCGATCACGAGCGTGTCGAGTAGTTCGCGACGCGCTGGTCAGTCCGGTGACGTCGGCGAGATCAGCCAGCAGCCGTGCCCCGGCATGACCCACCACCCCTGCCCCGTCGGCGGAGACATGAAGCCAGGAACGCGAACCGATACCCTCCCTGCGCGCAGAAAGCCACCAACCGGCTTCACGGCCCCCGGACGGCCAGGGCCCGCCGGTCAGCCGACCGTCTCCTTGACATCCCCCGGGAGACTCGCAGGTGGTGTGGAGGTGTAGAAGTCCACCAAAGGCTCTTCCACGAACTGGCGACGTTTCGCCTCCGACAGCAGGGAGTCGTCAAGGTGTTTACCCAGGCTGTCGTCAGTGGGCGCCACAATCAGCCAGCGCAGCAGCACGTGATGCGTAACCTGCCGCAGGCGGTTGAGGTTGGCTGAACTCATCAACTGAGTGGGCGAGCCGTGCGCGTAGGTCGACCTGAGGTCGTATGCCTCCTTGACGATCTTGGCGACCTCAAGACGGTGAGCATCGGTCAGCCACAAGGCCGCGGCCCGCTGCGCAACCTTACGACTGAGCTCGCCACCCGGTTTGCCGTCGGACAGCAGTGCTTCGAGCGCGATCACGTGGTGAAGGACCGTCTCGTCGGTCTCCTCATCCCACACGAAGTCATGGCCGAAGGTTCGATGGCCGGCACGCACAAGGTGTTCGCCGGCCCGGCCGAGCCGCCGGGCTCGCGGAGCCTCTTTCGGCCTCTTCCCTACGGTCACCTCACGGCTGACGCCGGCGACCAGTGCACCAATCCGTGCACAGAACCTCTCAAAGGAGGGCAGCTCCTCTGCAGTGACCTCGTAGCGACCCGTCGCCCGACGGCTCCAGACATCCTCGCCGTCGGAAGTCTGTTCCTCGATGGGGATGTCACCGCTCGCCCGGAGAACCTGACGACCACGTTCGACGGTGAACAGGGCATTCATGTGCAGCGGTTCGCTCCGCCACAAGGACAGGGCGATCAACGGCTCACAGAACTTGATCTCGGGACGGGTGTGCAGCAGGGGCAGCCGCAGACCAGTCTTCGGCCGGCGCCCCTCCACGGCGCGGTGGAGAAATGGCGCGCCGTCCAGCAGCGCGGAGCTCAAAGCGAATGGCGCCTCTGCCGCAAGAGGACCGGTTGGCCGGATCGCTTGCAGTTCAGCCAGAGTGAACGTCTGCAAGGTGAAGTCACCCACCTGCACACAGCAGCCGGAGGGGAACTCCCCGTCCAGCAGCAGCCAGTCCTCCGACACCGGCATCGGCGCAACGCAGAAGGCAGCGAACGCCTGCGCAACCGAGTCCGCGTCATACGCCAAACCTTGGTCGCCCGCATACACAGCCCGAGCCAGGCCCGATCCCATGAGCAACTCACGATCGGACAACCGAAGCTCTCGCTTCCTGGCGGACCGCGGCCCAACTTCGCGGTAAAGGTCTGGCCGGCGGTCCGAGTTGACGACTGCCGCCACCCGGGCACGCACCTCGCCCCAGGCCGGGATTCCGGAAATGGCGTCCACCGCGGCACTGGAAGACGGTGCCGGGACGGGGCCGGCCGAGGCCGCAGTGAACCAAGCGGCGACGGCAGCGCGCAGTGCTTCGAACGCTTCCTCCATGCCGGAAAGTTAGCGCCTCCCCCGCCAGTGCGCTCGCAGATCGGAAGGCAGATTGAAGCAACTCGTCTGCCGGGCACGGTATCTGGGCGATTCGGGGCACCCGTTGGAAGTCATCGATCGGCCCGACCCGGCGCTATCCGTGCCAGGTCCGCCGGCTCCTCCGGACCGACCAACCTGCTGGGATACTGCACGCGGGGATGCCGGCAGGCGCCAGCACGCTCGGAAAAAAACGGGGACGGGGACGGCATGGGAGAGTCGCGCGCCGTGGTGCTGCGGGGGCTGACGTTCGGTGTGCGGGCGGGGGCCATCCCGGCAGGTGCCTGCGCCGTGCTGTGGGGGACCATCGAGGCGGCGCGGCTCGCGGGTGGTCCGGGCGGCAGCACCCTCGAGGACCCGGCGCTGGCCGCGCTGGCCGTGCTGGGTTCCCTGGCCGCGGGCGTCCTGGTCGGTGCGGTAACGGGCCTGGCGCTGGCCTGTCTCCCCCTCTCGTGGGTCTCCTCCGGACCGCTGCGGACGCTGATCTGTTTCGTACTCGGCGGAACGCTGTCCTTCGCCGAAGTGGCCGTGATGGCGGTCTCCAGCAAGGGTGGGTACGGGCCGATGCTCCTGGCGCTGTTCGCCATGCCGGTGGTCGGCGCCGTGACCGCGGCACGCAGTCGGGAAATCGCGGCCGCCCGGCTCGGGGCCGCGGTCAGAGGCCTGGATCGCTGACGGTCGAAGCCGCCAGAAGGGGCGGGCCGAACGCCCGCCCCCTTGCTGTCAGTTGCTCGCGAGATCCTGGATGCTGACGTTGTCGTGGTGCACGACCCGCGTCGGGACGTCTCCGTTCTCGACGCTCTCATCGGGGCGGTAGAGGCCCCACTTGATGTATCCGAAATTCGCCGGATTCTTGGGGTGGAAGGTCTGCACGTTCTCGTATGTCTTTCGCGGGGTGAAGTCCGATTCGCCGGGCATCTTGGTGGAGACCTTGTAGTAGCCGGTCTTGTCGTCGGTCCAGCGGACGTCGACGCGGAACGTCATCCACTTGTTGATGTAAGGGCGGAAGTCGTCGACGACATCGGCCTGCAGTTCGAGGGTCGGTGACCGGAAGGCGATGCTGTTGCGCTTGGCCATCAGGTAGAAGGACGGCCAGTTTCCGCCGGAGTGCTTTCCCTGGAAGATGATGTCGCCGCTCTCCGAGCCGCCCGGCTCGTAGGTCTTCCAGTCCTTGAGCAGGACGCTGAACTCGTAGCGGCGTTCGTCGCCGACGTGGAATATCCCCTTGGGGACCGCGTTCGTGGCGCTCTCGCTGCGCGGGGCTCCGTCGGATTCGTAGTCGGAGTCGCCGAGGGTCACCTTGTGGGCGACGGCGTGGTCGTCGCCGGACTTGACGGTGTACGACGCGTCCTTCGCGGTGGCGTGTGTCGTCGTCAGTTCGGGAATCCCCGAATTGAGGCTGCCGTCCTTGTAGTTGACGTCCAGCAAGGAGGCTTCTGCACGGCTTTGGGTCTGCGGTGCAGCCGACGTGTTCGGTGTGTCCTGGCCTGCCTCGGCGGCGGCCAGGCAGACAGTGGTGAGGGTCCCCGCCAGTACGAGGGCGGTCGATGCACGTACCAGTGACTTCTTGTTCATTGCGGTGCGCCTTTCGAGTGGGGGAATCCGGGTGCCGGGGCGGCAGTCACGGGGCGGGCCGGTCGGTGATCCGGACGAGGTTGCGGCCACGCATCGTGTAGAGGTGGCCGGCCTCGTCGTTCGCGAGGTGGGCGCCGCTGTACCAGCCGCCGTTGATGCCGGAAACGACAGTGGTCACGGCGAAGGTACGGGGGTCGAAGCGGAACACGGTCGTGTCGGAAACTCCGTACACCACGCCCCGGTTGGTCACCATCGCCGCGAACCCGTCGCAGACCTCGCTGACGTCGGCGCGGTGCACGAGGGCACGCCGCCGGACGTCGATGACGAAGAGGCCGCCCTTGCGTGACAGGCCGTAGAGGTGTCCGCCCCGGACCGCCAGGGCGGCCGCGCCCGCCGTCTGCCGCGGGTCGATGCGCCAGAGTTCCTCGCCCCTGACGGGGTCGAATGCCACGACGGTACTGCGCGGCCCGGTGGTGAGTGTGTTGTCACCACCGAGGTACGCCACGCCGTCCCGGCTCGCGAGGCCGCGCACGCACTGCGACTCGTCGATCGGGTTGACGAAGCAGCGGGAGCGACCCGTCCTGGGGTCGTGGGTCCACAGTGAGCCGCCGCCTTCGGTGTCGGACTGCACACCGGCGAGCACCAGGCCGTTCTTGCGGTCCAGGGTGACGTCCAGGGGCCGGTTCTGCTCGGGGAGGAAGTGGGCCGCCTGGCGCATCGGCTTGCCGTCGCCGGGGTCGTAGCGCCAGATGCCCTGCGAGTTGTACTGGCCGGTGTACAGGACTCCGTCGTGGACGACGCAGTCCTTGGCCTCGCCGGGCGCGCGCAGGTTGGCGACGTCGCCGGACCCCAGTGAGTGGCGGGCGACGGTGCCCGTACCTCCGACGTACACGTAGCCCCCGCCGGCGGCGATGCCCATGGCGACCTGCGCGGTCCTGGGGGCGTGGGCCTTCCCGAGGTCGGTGACCGCCGAGGTCCCGGCGGCCGGGTCGATCTCCGCGACGAAGCCGAAGGCCGAGGTGACGACGAGTTTGCCGTCCCGGCTGTCCACGCCCCAGATCTCGCCCAGGTCCGGCCCGTCGGTCTCGACGGGGGAAACCTTGCCGGACGTCATGCTGTAGGCGAGGACGCCGGAGTCGCCGGCGAAGTAGACGGTGTCGTCGATGGCCGTGAACGACTTGGCGACCGTGCCGGACGAGGTCGCGACGGCGTACGAGGACGCGTCGCCCAGGTCCATGACGGCGACCTTCGCGGGCTCCTTCGACGCGGCGGAGCCGATGACGAGCTTGTCGCCGATGACCGCGAGGTCCCGGATGCTCGGGTCGCGCTCCATCTCCGAGGGCGCGATCGAGGCGAAGGTTCCGGCGGACCGGTCGTAGGCGTACAGGGCGGCCCTGCCCGAGTCGCCTCCCCCGTTGAAGGTGGTGCCGGCTCCGACGAACACCGTCGTCCGGGTTGCCGCGACGGCCCGTGCGAGGGTGCCTTTCGGACCCGGTGTCCCGGCGTCGCGGACCTTGAGGGTCTTGGGGTCGCACTCCCACAGCGCCGGGGCGGACTCGGCTCCACCGCCCACCGCGTACAGGAATCCGTCGGGCGCGACAGTGAGGGCCCGGACGTCGCGGTCGGCTATGCGGGCGATGGCCTTGGCAGGTGTGCCGGGCGTCTTGAGGTCCCAGCGGTAGAGATTGGGCTTGCCTTCATCGGACTTCTGCAACACACCGGCGTAGAGGTACCGGCCGGTGGCGTCGGCGGCGAGGGCCTGGATGGAGTGCCCATTGGTGAGCGCGGTCTGGGCCACGACTCTGCGGGTGGGCAGGTGGAGCGCGATGATGCGCACCGGGTCGACGTTGCGCGAGCCGATGTACACGGTGTCGCCGACCAGGACCGCACTCATCAGCGAGAACTGGACCACGGCCGGCCCGAGGTCGGTGATCTTGGCGGTGGGCCGGCCGGGGGCTGCGGCCGATATTCCCGCGAGGCCGAGCGTGGCGGCCAGGCCGGCCGCACCTCCTGCCTGCAGCATGTGTCGTCTGCTGATGGTCCGGGGGTTGGGCATGGCTTCCTCCGGTGTCTGCGGAGTGAGGTGTGTGGGGGTGCCCGTCCCGGTGGAGGGGCGGGCCCTGGTGCACCAGGAGTTGCTGTGGACCGGTGCCGTATCGCGTGCTTGGTCGGGGGGCGGGAGGCCCGCGTGGCAGGGCGGCCCCCTGTGCGGGGCCGTCGCGGTCGTCGGCAGTGGTCATGCCTGCACCACCAGGGATTGTTGGGTCACCGGGGAGAGCGGCGGCAGACCGGCGGCGTAACGTTCGAGTTCGGTGAGGACCGCGGCGGACATGGTCCGGGTCTCCGATCCGAGCGAGCCGGCGATATGCGGTGTGAGGACCACGTTGGGCAGGTCGTACAGGGGGCTGGTGGCCGGCAGCGGTTCGGGGTCAGTCACGTCGAGGACGGCATGCAGGCCGTTGCGGCAGGCGTCTTCGAGTGCGAGGTGGTCGATCAGGGCTCCGCGGGCGGTATTGACGAGTACCGCGCCGGGGGGCAGTGCGGCGAGCTGCGCAGCCGCGATCATGTGGTGGGTCCCCGGCAGCGCCGGCGCATGCAGACTCAGCACGTCGGCCTGCGGCAGCGCCTCCTCCAGCAGCGCCGGTTCGGCTCCGGCCGCGGTGATCGCGGCCGGATCGACGACCGGATCGACGACGAGCACCCGGGCGAGACCGAGGCTGCGCAGCAGGTGGGTGACACGCCTGCCGATGCGGGAGAAACCGACCACGACGACCGTGCGGTCGCGGCCGCTCAGCTCTCCCCTGCCGTCCCGGTACGTCCAGTCCTCGCGGAATCGTCGTGCGTCGGCGGCGAGGAAGGGCACCTTCTTGAACGCCCACAGCACCGCGGCAAGCGTGTACTGGGCGACGGGTTCGGCGTTGGCGTCGGCCGCCGTGGTCACCAGCAGGCCGCGGTCGAACGCGGCGGCCGGTACGTGGCCGCGTACGGAGCCCGCCGCGTGCAGGACGGCGCGCAGCCGCGGCGCGGCCCGCAGCACCGGTTCGTCCAGCACCGGGCAGCCCCATGAGGTGATCAGGACCTCTGTCTCGGCGAGACGCGCGAGGGTGCGGTCACCGCTCAGGTCCTCTGCCGCCACCGGCTCACCCAGGGAGGCGGCGGCCCGCAGGCGGGTCATCTCGGCCGGGCCGAACTGCGTCTCTCGGGTCCGGCGGTTCATCAGCAGGAGCGTTTCGGGCCTGCGTACGGCGGCGGTCACTTCACGCTCCCGGCGGACAGGCCGCTGCGCCACTGGCGCTGCAGCACGAGGAAGGCGACGACCAGCGGGATCACCGCGAGGAGGGACCCGGTGATCACCAGGGGGTTGTAGTCGGGGAACTGGGGTGCGCGGGTGCCCCATTGGTAGATGCCGAGGGTCATGGGGAACAGCTCGGGGTCGGTGAGCATCACCAGCGGCAGAAAGAAGTTGTTCCAGATGCTGACGAACTGGAACAACAGAATGGTCACGAATCCTGGCAGCATCACGGGCAGGGCGATCGTCGCGAACGTGCGCAGTTCGCCGGCTCCGTCGAGCCGCGCCGCTTCGAGGACCTCGTCGGGAACGGACGCTTCGGCGAAGGTCCGTGCGAGGTAGACGCCGAAGGGGTTGGTGAGCAAGGGGATGAACACCGCCCAGAAGGTGTCCACGACGCGCAGGTGCGAGGCGAGAAGGTACAACGGCAGGGCGAGGGCCGTGGGCGGCACGAGAACGCCGGCCAGGGTCACCGCGAACAGGGCGCGCCGTCCGGGAAAGTCGAGTTTGGCGATGGCGTAGCCGCAGGCGGTGCAGATCAGCGCGCCGAGGAGTGCTCCCACCCCGGCGTAGAGCACGGAGTTGCGGATCCAGTCGAGGAAGACCCCGTCCTCCGTGGTGAAGAGGTTCCGCAAGTTGTCCCACAGGTGCCAGTCCGCGAACTCGAAGGCGCCGCTGGTGGAGAAGTCGCCGACGGACTTGGTGGCGGAGGTGGCCAGCCACACCAGGGGCAGCACGCTGTAGAGCGCGGCGAGGAGCAGTACGCCGTGCACGGCACCCCGGGAGGTCCATCGCGATCCGGCGGCCCGCCCGGGCGTGGCGGGGCGGGGCGGCGTCGTGGTCGGGGCAGTCATCGTGACCTCCGGGCGGACAGCCGCATCACCAGCGCGGAGAGCAGGGCCGAGGCCGCGGCGAGCAGGATGGACGCGGCGGCGGCGCGCCCGTAGTCGTTGCTGATGAAGGCCGCTTCGTAGATGTAGAGGCTGGGGGTCCAGGTACTGGTCACCGTGCCGGTGAAGGTCCGCAGCACCAGAGGTTCGGTGAACAGCTGCAGCGAGCCGATCGTGGTGAACACGAGCGCGACGAAAATCGTCGGCCGGATCATGGGGACCTTGATGGACAGGGCGGTGCGGAGGGCGCCGGCGCCGTCGGCGCGTGCGGCTTCGAGCACGTCGCGGGGTACGGCCTGGAGCGCGGTGTAGAAAATGATCATGTTGTAGCCCATCCACTGCCAGGTGGCCATGTTCACGATGGAGGGCAGTACGCCGCCGTCACTGAGCGGGTCGAACGGGAGGATGTCGTTCAGCGGGCCGATGTCCGGGCTGTAGAGATAGCCCCAGATCAATCCGGCGATCACCCCGGGCACCGCGTGCGGCAGGAAGACGGCCAGCGACCAGATCTGGCGCAGCCGTACGGCGGCGGAGTCCAGCAGCAGAGCGATGGCCAGGGCGCCGGCGAACATCACCGGGATATGGACCAGGGCGTACAGGGCTACGTGGGCCACGCTGTCCCGGAAGGCGGGGTCTCCGAGGACTGACGCGTAGGTGGCGAGTCCGGTGAACACCTGGCGGTAGCCCTCGAATCCGAGTCCCGAGAGGCGGTCGGTGAACAGGCTCAGGTAGATGGCGTATCCGATGGGCACCACCACCGTGCAGAGCAGCAGCAGCGCGAAGGGCGCGGCCAGTGCCATCCCGGCCCGTCGACGGCGGCCCGTCCGCCGGGACGGCGCCTCAGGAGCGGTGACGGGTGCGGGCGTTGAGGTGGGGGCGAGAGTGGTGGTCATGTCCGTGCTCCGTTCGTCACGGCCAGACCACGCTCACGCATGGTGGTCACGGCGGAGGACTGGAGGCGGTGCATCGCCTTGGTCATCGTGGTCGCTCCGGTGGGCACGGGCCCCAGGGCATCGGCGGCCGCGGAGAAGACACTGAGTGCGTTGGGGCCCCAGGTCCACGTCGGCACACGGGTCGCCGCCTCGTCCAGCACGTCGTGGACCGGGTCGCCGGTGAAATACGTGTCGTCGTACGCCTCACGGGCCACCCGCCGGGCGGAGCGGTACGCCGGCGAGGGGAAGGTCACCTTCGCTCCGATGCGCGGAACCGCGGGGTCGGTGCTCAGCCAGCGCAGGAACGTCAGGGCAGCCTCGGGCGCCTCGCTCTCGGCGGATATCCCGAAGGCGGAACCGCCGTGCACGCCATTGGCCGCCTCGTCTCCCCAGGTCGGCATCGTCGCGACGGCCCAGCGCCCGGTGTCCTTGGGCAGGGACTTCTTCAGCAGCCCCACGCTCCAGGTCGCGCCCAGAAGCCCCCACAGCCGCCCCTCGTGCATGGCGGCGGTCCAGCTCTGCGTGCCGGTGCCGCTACCGGCGACCCGGCCGGAGCTGATCATTTCCTGCCAGTAGTCGGCGGTGCGCAAGGTGCCCCGGCGGTCGATGCCGACCTGCCAGGAGCCGTCGGTGATCCGCCACCACGGGTCCCCCGCCTGCCAGGCCATCCCGGCGAGGAACGCGCCGTCGTTGAGGGGAAAGGTGGTGATCCGCGCCGCCCGGTCGGCCCGGCGGACGGCGGTGGCGGCCTGCCGGAACTCCTCCCAGGTACGGGGCACCCGGATTCCCGCGTCGTCGAAAAGATCCTTGCGGTAGTAGAAGGCCATCGGGCAGAAGTCCATCGGCACGGCCCAGGTACGGCCGTCCGGGCGGACGGCCTGCCAGGCGGCGGGCAGGAAACCGTCAGCCAAGTCAGCCACGTCGTCGGTCAGTTCGCGCAGGCCGCCGGTCGTCAGGATCTGCGGCAACGCCTGATATTCCACGTGCAGGATGTCCGGAGCGTTGTGGGCGCGGATCGCATTGGTCTGCTGCGCGTAGCCGCCCGCGACGCCGGCGGCGATCACGCTCAGCTCGACACGGACATCACGTTGGCTGGAGTTGAAAGCCGCGACGTACCGGTCCATCCCGGTCAGCCAGGACCACATGCGCACGCGGGTGGTTCCGGAGGACCGGTTCGCGCAACCGGAGAGAGCGCCGCCGGTGAGGAGCGTGGCACCGAGGCCGGAGGAGGTACGCAGCAGCGATCTCCTCGACCAGCGTGTCCGAGGACCGCCCTCTCTGTCACCGGCGTCGGGAGGCATGCCGAACACCATGAGTTTCCTTTCAGGCAGCGAGGTGTTCGCACACTTCAGCGCCCGTGGAAGCCCCTGGTCAACGACAACGAACCAAAGCGATCAACTTCGATAGACAACGAAAGCTACTTCGGCAGCGAAACCCAGCACAGCGCCCGCAGCACCGTCCGGCAGGAGCAACTGCCGGTGCACAGAAGCAGGCTCTGACCGGCCACGAGCACGGGACGAGCAAGCGCCTTCTCCTTCCACGCGGCCGAGGTGATGCGATAGAACGGGGCCCACGGAGAAGGAAACCCAACGAAGCAAATCGATCACCCCAGCAAGCGGGAGCGGGAGCGGCGGCATGACGCTGGCGTCCGAACGGCACGAACTCATCCTCGCCGCGGTACGGCAGCGCGGCACCGTGCGCCTGACCGACCTTGTCGCACGCCTCGGGGTGACCGCGGTGACCGTCCGGCGCGACGTGACGATCCTCGCCGACCGTGGCCTGGTGCTGCGTGTGCACGGCGGGATCACCCTGCCTCACCGCGTCCCTCCGGCCGAGCAGCGGGCCGCCGCCACCTCCTCCCCCTTCGGCCGCCTGCCCGGTCAGGCCCTGGTGGGCATGGTGGTCCCCACCGTCGAGTTCTACTGGCCGCCCGTCATCCAGGGAGCCCAATCAGCGGTGGCCGCCGCGGGCGGAAGGCTCGCACTGCGCGCGTCCGCGTACGACGCCGCCGAAGACCGGCGCCAGGTCGCGGCGCTCCTCGACCGCGGGGTACGCACCCTGCTCATCGCACCCACCAACACCGGAGATGCCGGCCTGGATCTGGTCCGCTGGCTCGGCGGCCTCAACATCCCGGTCATGCTGGTCGAACGTCTTCCGCCACCGGCTCTGCCCACACTGCCGCTCGACGCGGCGACCACCGCCCACAGTCTGGGAGCGGGGCTGGCCGTGCGGCACCTCGTCACGCTCGGCCACCGCCGGATCGCCTTCATCACCGCTCGCTTCAGCCCCACGACCCGTGCCCTGCTCGAAGGCTGGCGGGAGACCACCTCCGATCTCGACCTCCCCAGCGGTGAGAACCTCGAATTCGATCTACCCCCCTATGGCTCCCCCGGCTGGGCCGCCGCCTACGACGCGGTATTGGAACGCTGCCACGACGCAGGAGTCACGGCCCTGTTCGTGCACTCCGACCGCGAGGCCATCGGCCTCACGGAGCGCGCCCGCGACCGAGGGCTCACCGTCCCCGACGACCTGGCGGTCGTCTCCTACGACGACGAAGTCGCCGCCGCATCCGATCCCCCACTGACCGCGGTCCGCCCACCGAAGCACCGACTCGGTGCCGTCGCGGCGGAATTGGCCCTGGCACGCATGGCCGACCCGACCGACCGCCCCGTACACCGCGTCCAACTGTGGCCCACACTGATCGTCCGCGCTTCGTGCGGGGGTGCCGAGAGTACTTCGCCGCCGGCTGATTGGTGACGGGGCTTCGGTGCGGGGCAATGGCGGCTGGTGGCTCCGCACCGGCCGGCCGGCCGCCATGCGATCCGTGCCGGTCCAGTACTCGGCCGACCGGATATTTCCTTGCGGCACGCGGCTCGGGTCGCCTCCTTATCGGCGAAAGTCCCAATGCTTCAGACTGCCGGTGTCTCGCGGCTGAACTCGAAGCTCGCTGAGCCATTCGTGATGGGTGCAGTGCCAGTGCGAGTCTGGACCGCACTCCGAAGGGGAATCGGACTGCTCCTCGACACACACGGGCATTTCTCCGTCATCCACCCGGCCATCGACGCAGGGTCGGGTGGCGAAGACCGCCGGCGCCACAAGAAACCGCAGCACCGACCCAATACCGGAACTTCAGCCTTGAGCGCGATCACGACTGCTGATCGGCCCGCGGTGTCGGGCCCCGTCGAAACAGTCGACCGACGCCCAGTTCATCCGGAGCTCCAGCCGCTTCGTTGGGCGATAACAAGCCCGGCCGTGGCCCTACCACCGAGGTCGCGCGTCCCCGGATGCCCCGGGCCACTCAGCGAAACTCGCCGCCCACCGGCGCAACATACGTGAACAATCAGGTAAGTGCGGCACCATACCGTCATGACGACTGCCCGGATCCCAACATCAGCCTGCGGCCCCCGGCGAGACGCCGCGCACGCCCCGCCGCCGGAAGAACTGCGCCGAGAAGACAGATGCGTCGCCACCATGCCCGGCGGTTGGTTCGACGTGACTCGCCGCTGTTGCTGGTGCAGCTCATGGGCGACCGTTTCGGCACTGCGCACGGACTGGAACTGCACCGAATGCGGCGCCTGGCACGGGCCGACGGAATGCCTCACCGCGGAAGGACTGCCGCTCGAAGGGCTGACCAATCGGGGGTGGGGTGACCTCGTAGGGGCCCGGATGCTCGGTCTCGGGCAGTATCCGGGCGACCATGAGCGAAGACAAACCATGAGCGCCGCCCCGGTAACCGCGCCAAGGAAGACTTAGGCACGTTCCACCAGGGCGCATCGGCGGGATCGGACTTGGCCCGGTCAGCACTGCTGACCACCGCTCACAGGACCGGTCTGGGGGAAGCGTTCGGCCTTAGCGGGTAGCGCTGCCCTGCAAAGTTCGACGGCATCCGTATGCGGAGAGGCCCGACAGGGTTCCTGTCGGGCCTCTCCGCACGTCATGCGCGAGATCTGTGGAGGTGCGTCAGCGCTTCCGTATCCGGTGAATCACCCAGACGACGCAAACACCGACGGCAAGACCTCCCAGGGCCCATGGAATGCTTGGCTTGCCACCATTCTCGTCCCAGCCGATGGCAGAAAATGCCCAGGTGATGAAAAGAACTGCGATGGGGGCCCAACGTCGTGTGCGGATACGTCGGTAACCTGCACCTTCCTGCGGCATTCCCTCCCCTTTCCTGGCGCTTACGTCGTCTTGTTGAACTTCAGCTTGCAGTATTTGTTAGTACACTTGGGCTTCCAGTGTACCTTGCCCTTTCCGCCGGCCACCGGACCGATGAAGCTGCTGCTGTAGTACGTCCCCGAGATTTCGAAATCTTCAGCATAGCTACAGACCGGGAGCTTTCCCATCAGGCAGGTCTGGGCCTTGCCGGTAGCTTTCCACTCGACGACCGTCTTGCTTTTTCCGGACTGGTAGGGCCCGTTGAGCTTCACCTCCCAGCCGGTCAACTTGGCGGGCGCCGTCGTCGAGTCCTCGCCCCAGGCCCGACTGTCGGTGATGTCGCCCTTCCCGTTCTCGCAGATCTGAATGCGCATCTTCACGTGCCCAAGTCGCATGGACACTTTCGCCTCGGACGGGTAATAGGCCTGCGAAAAGGTTCGGCAGCCGCCACTTGCAGCGGCCGGAGCCGCTGAAGCAAATACCATTCCCCCGGAAAGCGCGCCAAGCGCTAGAGCCCCTGCACCTATACGGCGAGCAGTAGACACAATTCCCCCATATTTTTCTATTCACTGGTCGGGTGAAACTGCGCCGATAATAGGCACAGGATTCTACGTGGATCAAACCGAATGACGCTCACCATATTTCAAGCATTGCTCTTTAAGTCAGACAAAGGGTGATATCTCTCATTGGGTGAAGCCGGCAAGACCGGTCCGAGCGAGGGCCACCGGCCGTCTGGAACTGCCGTCTGGCCGGACGGAGAAAGGTGACAGGAGCCTGCTGGAGCCCTGGGGGCCGCTGCACTGTGACAGGTGGCGGGCTCTCTGGCAGGTGATCAACGGAGGACTCCACCGGATCAGGCCGGGTGGGCCGGAAGCATGACCTCCGCCTGCGGGCTCCGCGTAGGGCGAGGATGGCCCCGATACGCTGCAGGCCGTGACCAACTCAAATGCGAGCCTTGACGGTGCCGATGTTGCGATAGCTGCGGCGTGTGCCGGCGCTGAGGCCGTGCGCTCAAGGTACGGGCAGCGGCTCACCCGTATTGAAAAGGGCGCCGGGGACTTCGCCACTGATGCCGATGTCGCGGCTGAGGAGGCGATTCTCGGCGTCATCCGTGCCGCACGGCCTGACGATGCGGTGCACGGCGAGGAGGGTGGGCAGCAGGGCGCGGCCGGCGCGGCACGACAGTGGTTGGTGGACCCCTTGTGCGGCACGCTCAACTATGCGGTCGGCAACATGCTGGTTGCCGTCAACGTGGCGCTGCGCAACGGTCCGGCCGCAGTGGCCGATCCGTTCAGCGGCGAGGTCTTTTTCACCGACGGTGCGACCGCTCGGGTGCGGCGCAACGGGATCGACACGGAGCTGGCGCCGACCGCTGCCAGCCGGTTGGTGGATGTGAACCTCGATCCGCCCTTTCCGAGCGCACCGGAATTCCGCGCTGTGGACCTGCTCGCTCACCCTGAGTTCATCCAACGGTTCCGCCCGCGAGTTGTCTCCACGACGCTGGCGCTGGCGTGGGTCGCGGCCGGCAAGCGCGCCGCATATGTCACCGACGGCGGCGACCTGACCGAGAGCGTGCACTTCGCCGCCGGCATCGCCCTGTGCAAGGCCGCCGGCTGTGTCGTCACCGGTGTCGACGGAGCTCCGATCGGGCACGCAGGCCGCGGGCTTGTAGTGGCCGCGGACGCCGAGACTCACGAACTGCTGTTGTCGATGACCAGCGGTCGGGGCTAGGCACTTTCGCTGTCGCGATCACCATGACCGCAAGCATCCCCACCGTCCCCTCCCTGGCTCTCCTCGGCCTGCTCGTACCGGGGTCGTCGGCCTCGGCGTCGCGCCGACCGTCATCGTGCCGACGCTGTACGAACGGCTGCCAGTGGTCCGTAACAAGGTCATCAGGTGACGCGGAGTCGACCCGGCCCTCGTCGAGCCGCCGAGGGCACAGGGATGTCACGTTCGCCCAGCTGCTCAGGGGCGAACTGCCCCTCGCCCGGCCGCCAATCCACACCGGTGTCCGGGTGTCGACCCAGATGCTGATGGGCATCACGGCTGTCGCGGCCTTTGCCTCAGGGCCCGGACTTGGCAACCAGATCTTCCGCGGGATCTCCCGCCTGGGCAGTGCGAACACGCTCCACGAAGTACAGTCGGGGACGCTCGGAATCGTCGTCCCAGCCCTGCCGTTCGACACCGGGTACGTGCTGATCGGACGGCTCACCATCTCACGGGGGATCCGTGGCTGACTCTGCCGAAATAGTCGAACCGACCTCCCCGTCGTCCGGCGCAGCGGGCCCCGGAGGATCCGCCCGATCCGCCTGGGGCCTGGTGTCCTCCGGGATCACCCACCAGCGTCTGCCGGATCTGGTGCCTGACTCCGTACTGACGGTCACCAGGGCGCTGATCATGGACCGGTTGGGGACGCTCACCGAGTTACTGCTACGCCCACGCAGCCTGGAGGTGGACTGATGCGCCTGACCCGGATATGGACGGCCGTCGCGGGCGCGGGCGCCCTGCTGCTCGCCGCCGCGGGGCTGAGCGGCTGCGGACTGACCAGCGGCAGCCCGCTGGCCGACTCGGTGCAGCCCGGCTCCATCGGGAAGGGGCGACCGCTGGATGGCGCCCAACTGACCGTGACTTCAAAGGAGTTCACCGAGCAGATCATCCTGGGCCAGATCATGGGCCTGGTCTTCAAAGCGGCCGGCGCGGAAGTCCTGGACCGGACGAACATCCAGGGCTCGATCGGTGCCCGCGAGGCGGTCAAGTCCGGTGCGGCGGACGGGATGTACGAGTACACCGGCACGGCCTGGATCACCTACCTCGGTCACGCCAAGCCGGTCGTCGACCCGTACGAGCAGTGGGAGGCCGTACGCAAGGAGGACCGCCGCAACGGCATCACCTGGCTGCCCGCCGCCCCGCTCAACAACACCTACGCGCTGGTCGCGAACCAGGCGAATGCGCAGAAGTACCGGCTGCGCACACTCTCCGACGTGGCACGTCTGACGAAGAAAGACCCGGGCGCGGCGACGATCTGCGGCGGAAGCGAGTTCTCGTTGCGCGAGGACGGCCTGCCGGGCGTGGCGAAGACGTACGGATTCGCCCTCCGGCGCGGGAACTTCAAAAAGATGGACGACGGTGTCGTCTACACCCAGGTCGCCGAGGGCACGGCCTGCACCCTCGGCGTCGCGGCCACCACCGACGGCCGCATCCCCGAACTCAAGCTGAAGGTGCTGGAGGACGACCGGCACTTCTTCCCCAACTACAACGCGGCACCCGAGATGAACAGCGCCACCATGAAGAAGTACCCCGCCATCGCCGACCTCCTCACCCCGATCACCAAGCGGCTGACGGGGGCGGAGGCCCAGCGGCTGAACGCGCGGGTGGACGTGGACGGAGAGGACCCGCACGAGGTGGCGAAGGACTGGCTGGTGCGAGAGGGCTTCATCCGGGAAGGCTGACAGACGGATCCGCACGAGCTTCCGTCGAGCAGGAGGAGAGCATCCTGACTGATGGCCCACGTCTGGGCCAGTGATCCACAGGAAATGACCTAGCCCTTCCCCGGATCCCGCTGCGCCGCTTACGGAAAGCACAGATGGGAGACCGCACACGGGGACACGTGGCCGTCGCCATGAGGGGCCTTCGCGTCGGCTTGGCGGGTCAGTCCTCCAGAGCTGCAGCGATGTGGTCGAGGTCGGCGAGGAGCGCTGCGACGCGCTGGGGCGGAATCGCTTCGACCATGCGCTGTTCGACTGCGTAGACGGCGGCCTGGACCGCGGCGAGACGCGCGTGGCCCTCTTCGGTGAGGCGGGCGGGCCGGGCCCGGCCGTGGTCGGCCGTGGCAGGGCGGGTGAGCAGTCCCGCGTCCTGCAGGCCCCTCAGGACGACGTTCCCGGACTGTCGGGTGACGAAGGTTGCGCGGGCGAGGTCGGCGTTCGACATGCCGGGGTGCAGGGCCAGCAGTTCGAGCGTCGCGTACTGCGGCACGGTCAGCCCGTGCTGGCGCAGAACCTTGTCCATGGCGCCGCGCAGGGCGGCCTGGGCACGTTTGAGCAGATACCCCATGTGGCGGGTGACGTCGTCCGCGGGACGGAACGGCTCCGTCGGCACACTCTCGTTCATGTCAGTATTTTGACATAGCCGAATCCGGCGCCCTAACCTCCCTCATGTCAAAGTCCTGACATTGAAGAGTGAGGGAAACCCATGTCATTCGCCATCGACGGTCCCGACTTCGTCGCCCTGCAGGTCCACGACCTCGAAGCCGCGGCGGCATTCTGCGAACAGCACCTGGGGCTGCGCCGGGCCGAGGTTTCGCCTCCGCACGCGGTCGTGTTCGACACCAAGCCGATCCCGTTCGCCGTCCGCGCGTTCCTGCCGGGTGTCAACCTCGCCGACGCCCCACGGCCGGGCCTCGGCGTGGTGCTCTGGTTCCGAACTCCGGACGCTCAACAGCTCCACGACCAGCTCGTCGCCGCCGACATCACGATCCTCACGCCGATGACGGACAGCCCCTTCGGGCCGATGTTCTCCTTCGAGGGCCCGGAGGGATACACACTCACCGCACACGGAGGCTGATCGAAGCCAGCGCCCTTCCAACTGAACGCTCAGGCACAGACGGGGGATTGAGTGGTCTCCGTTGGGCGCCCACGACCCCCCGATCACTGCGGGCGTGCAGCCTTTGAACAGCGGTCTCTAGGCCGATAGCGCTGCCCGGTTCAGGCGGGCAACCGGTGGGGGTGGGCGGTCTGCAGGCTGGTGGCACGCTCCATCCAGCTGTTGCAACGATGGTTCCATCGCCCGCCGAAGGGCCGCGCATTCAACGGCGGCGCCGCTGGGGATCGCACCTCTCGCAGAGCCTGCGCGCTGGGCTCCGCGTGTTCCCCAACGGCTACCTCGACGTGCCTCCGCGGCCTTCGCGCCGCTCTACCTTCCCCGGCCTCCGTGACAGTACCGGCAGCCCTTCGGCCAGTCGCAGAACCGGCCCCAGGACTGCCGGGAAACCATCCACGGCCGACTCCCCCGGCAGCCGGGTCACGCAGCCGGGGGTGCCGTGGAGCCCCTTCATGCGGGGCTACGATGCCCGCGTTGGCTACTCAGTTCCTGCCGGGGACAGGCCCCTTCAGTGGGCGAAGCCCCAGTCGAGCATCTTGGTGGCGTCGTCGAAGCGGCCCTGGTCGTCCTTGAGGATCGCGCCCACCAGGGTGCGGTTGTCCCGCTGGGCGGCGAAGACGAGGGCGTAGCCGGCCTCCGGGCCGCTGCCCGTCTTGATGCCCAGGGCACCGTCGTAGCTGCTCAGCAGTTTGTTGGTGTTGTCCCAGGTGTAGTACCGGATGTGGCCGTTGGCCGCCGGCGCCTCGGCCTTGAACTGAGTCTTCTTCACGACGTCGGCGAACACCGGCTGCAGCATGGCGCGCTGACCGAGCTTGGCCAGGTCGCGGGCGGTGCCGCGGTTGTTGCCGTGCGAGATGCCATCGAAGCTGTCGAAGTGCGTGCCGCTCAAGCCCAGTTGCTGCGCCTCGGCGTTCATCTGGTTCACGAAGTCGGCGATCCGCGCGTCCGCGGTGTCCCCGGAGCCGAAGTTGTCGGCCAGGGCCATCGCGGCGTCGTCGCCGGACGGGATCAGCATGGCATGCAGCAGCTGCTCGACGGTCAGCGTGTCGCCGGTCTGGAGGTCGGCGGTGCTGCCGCCGACCTCCTGGACGTAGTCCCGGTACTCCTGCTTCACCGTGATCTTCCGGTTCAGCCACTCCGGGTGCTTGAGCACCACGATGGCCGTCATGATCTTGGTGGTGCTGGCCATCGACACACTCTCGTCCGCCTTGGCCCCGCCCCACAGCTCCCGCTCCTGGGTGCCGTCGCGGGCATCCAGCAGGAAGGCATGGTCGGCGTTGATCTGGGGAGCAGCCTGATCCTGCGCATCTGCGGCACCGGTCTTGACGGCGTGCTGTGGTGCCTGGGAGGACTGGAACTGCTGCTGGGCTTCCTGGTTCTGATCGGCCGTCGTGGTGGCCTTGCTGCTCTGCTGGTCGTTCTCGTCCGCGGAGTGCGTGGCGCCGGGGGTGGCCGCCTGGGCCAGACCTCCGGCGGTGATCGGCAGGGCCGCACCGACAAGTGCGACCATCGCGATCCGGACTCCGGTGCGGTGTATCCGGTTGGGGCGGGCATGGGAACCCATGGGGGCGTCCTCCTCCGGCGAAGGGACGCCGGTGCGTAGTAGAAACTCGGTTCACGGTGAACCTACTTGTACGGGGACAACGACCGTCAAGCGGGCTATGTCATAGCCACGTAACGGGGCTCACCTCTGTGGATGTGTTGTGCAGGTGACAGGTGGGTTCCGTGAGGTCGCTCGCGCGCAGCGTCCGGTCGGCTTCCCTGGGTTACGGGTTTGCTGCCCGAACAGCAAGCCCTGGCACCGGCTGCCAACTCCGACGTGTCCGGCCTGTTTTGTCGGTCCGGTGATCCAAATCGCCCGCGCGTGCCCGCTGTCCGATCGGTGGGTCCCGGCCGGCCTCCCCCTGCGCAACTTGCACCTCCGGCAGAGCACGCCGCGCGAAGCCATAACGATCACCGGCACCCGACGGCGATGCCTCCGCGTCCTCCAACCACCCACCGATTCACGCTAGTTGACGTAGTCGCGGACGTTTTGCGCCGCCCGGCTCCAATCTGCTGGACCTGTGGCTTGCCCTGCACCCGATTTCCTCATTCCTCTGGTTCGCGGCGGTCGCGGGCGACCACTATTTCGCGCTTGAGGATCTTGCCGGTGGTCCCCTTGGGCAGGGCGTCGGTCAAGGTGACGATCCGCGGATACTTGTAGGGGGCCACACGTTCCCTGACGTGATCTCGTAGTTCAGCCGCGTTGGTGTGGGCACCCTTCCGCAGGGCGACTACGGCCGCGACTTCCTCCCCGTGCACTTCGTCGGGTACGCCGACGACCGCCGCTTCGAGAACCGCGGGGTGTTCGTACAGCACCTCCTCGATCTCTCGCGGGTAGACGTTGTATCCACCGCGGATGATGACGTCCTTCTTCCGGTCGACGATGAAGAGGTAGCCGTCATCGTCGGCGCGCGCGAGGTCCCCGCTGTGAAACCAGCCCTCCCGGATGGCTTCCGCGGTCGCTGACGGGCGGTTCCAGTAGCCCTTCATCACGTTCTCGCCGCGGATCACGATCTCACCGATATCGCCGGGGGCCACGGGGGTTCCGTCCTCCGCGACGAGGTTCATTTCGACGCCTCGGACGGGAAGGCCGATCGAACCCGGTTTGCGTGGCCGGTCCGGCGGGTTGAACGCTGCCACCGGCGAGGTCTCCGAGAGTCCGTATCCCTCCAGCACCGGGACGCCGAACCGCTCCTCGAAGGCATACAGCACCTCGGCGGGCAGCGCAGCCCCTCCGGAAACAGCCAGTCGCAACTGCGGGACATCGTTGCCGGGAGACTCCGCCTGGAGCAGTGCCGTGTACATCGTCGGCACCCCCAGGAAGACGGTGGCCCCGTCCCTGCGCATGATCTCCAACGCTCTGGCGGGGTCGAACCTCGGCAGCAACGTCAGGGTGGCACCGGCGGTCACGGAGGCGTTCAGGGCGCACGTCTGGCCGAAGGCGTGGAACAGCGGCAACCCGCCGAACAGGACGTCGTCCGGACCGACGCGGACCAGCGTCTCGATCACGGTGGCGGCGTTCGTCGCAAGGTTGCGGTGAGTCAGCTCGGCGCCCTTCGGGCTCCCGGTCGTACCCGAGGTGTAGAGGATCACCGCGGTGTCGTCGCCCCTCCGCTCGACGACCCCCGCCATGGGGTCGGTGGTGCCCACTGCGGCCTCGAAGAACGTCGAGTCCGTGACCAGGCACTGTGCCCCCACCTCGGCTGCGGCCCGTTCGGCTTGGCCGTCAGGCTGCGGGAAGGCCAGTACGAGCCCGGCACCGGAGTCCCTCAAGGCGTGGGCGATCTCCCGCGCCTTCCAGAGCGGATTCATGGGAACCACCACGCCGCCGGCCCGGAGTATGCCGAAGTAGGCGGTCGGGAAGTGCGTGACGTTGGGCATCACCAGCGCGACCCTGTCGCCGGGCGCGACTCCCCTCGTGTGCAGCAGCGCCGCGATGCGCGCGGCGGCCTTGTCCAGTTGGGCAAAGGTCAGGGCGGAATCGTCCTGGCGTACGGCGGTCCGATGAGCGCCGGCGCGAGCCGATTCGACAAGCGCCTGGGCGAAATTGGTCATGGTCTGCGTGTCCTCTTCGATCAGTCGTCAAGGTGATCACCAAGTTCGACCGCCGGAATTCGGGAGGCCATGCCTGGCGACCACGTCGCGAGGAGCGATTCCGCCGCGCCCCGTGTCGCGAGTGTTGCCGTACATGTCTCCCCAGAATTCCCGCGGCAGCTCGCGCCCTTCCCGCAGGGTCAGCCACAGGCGTAGCAGATGCCTCTTCCGCTCCGGCTCGGCGAAATCCTCGTAGTCCGTACGGGAATGGAAAACCGTGTGATTGTTGATGAGCAGCAGATCACCCTCCTCGAAATCGACGTCAAGACGGAGGCCGGGTGATCCGGAAATATCGTCCATCAGGTCGAAGAGCTCGATGTCTGCCGTTTCCAGCCGGGGTACGCGGGGGAATCGCTGCGCCGATTCGAGATAGCAGCGGTGGTAGCGCACGCTCAGCTTCTCGCCGTGCCAGCAGGCGAGCGGCACGGAGTGAAACGGGCTCTCGCCGGGAGCCTGCTCCTCACGCCGGTCGAGGAAGTGCGTCCGATACAGCCGTTCGACCAGGTCCGGGCGCCGTGCCAGTATCGCGTTGTAGACCGCACCCGAACTGGCGACGGAGATGCGCGCACCGGAGCGGGCCGCTCGCAAGCACATCAGTCCGAGCACATCCGACCCGCTCGTGTGGAACGGCAGCATTTCCCTTGTCTGGTAACCGCGTGTGGCAGGGTCACCCATGATTCGGCCCGTATCCCGGACGTGGCCGAGCATGTGGCCTGACGAGTTCTGCGATACCGGAGTTCCGAGGTACTGGCACAGGGCCCAGAAAACGAGGCCGGCTGCCGACTCGCTGTAGCGTTCGGAAGGTATGCGCTTGATGAGCGCGACTCCCGTGCCGTTCTCCAGTACGTCGGCGATGCGCCGTAGCTCACGGGCCAGCGTCGGCAGCGGGAAGTCTGCGGCGGTCACCTTGAGCAGCGGTACACCCCGATTATGCACGGCCCGTAGTGCTCGTTCGATTTCACCGACATGGGCCGGCGAAAGATGTTGGACCCAATCTCGCGAGGATGCCAGATCCGACATTCCCCATACGGCTCGACCCCTGCAGGGCCGTCGCAGGATATTGGCATGGCGAACCATACGTTCCTCCTCGGTATCCTCCCCCAGCTGGAGTGGAATTCCTTCCTGGCGTCCTCGGGTCTCGCCATTGGCCGGGATGTTTGCCATGGTGTTGCCCGGTGTGGGACGGACCCTGCACGGACACAGCAGCGCAGGTGGGCAACCCGTCGCGGTGGTGCAACGCTAGGACACACGCACGCTCCATACGTGACGTGACGTGACAGGCGGCTTACCGCTTGGGGACAGAGTCAGGGAGTGCCATGAAGCCCCTCGTTCGCAACGCAGCGCTGACCGGCTACGTGGAACTCAGCCGTGCGCTCGGGCTCGACCCAGGTGCCCTGATGAAACGCGTGGGGCTGGACCCGGTGGGCCTCGCGGTCCAGGACCGGTGGATCTCCGGTCCCGCGGTGACCGAGCTGCTGGAGCTCTCGGCCGCCGCATCACGGCACGAGGACTTCGGCCTGCTGCTGGCCGAGCGCCGCCGCATATCGAGCCTCGGCCCCCTCAGCCTGGTCATACGCGAGGAGCCGAATCTCCGCAGCGCCCTCGAACTGCTCATCGGCTACGAGCACATGTACAACGAGATGCTGAGCATCCGGCTCTCCGTGGCGAACGATCTGGCCACCATCAAGACGGCTCTTGATCCCGGTGGGACCATGGCGGTTCGCCAGGCCACCGAGCTGGCGGTGGGAGCAACCCATCAGCTGCTGCAGCTTTTCCTCGGCAGCCGCCGGCAGCCGCTGTGCGTGTCCTTCGTCCACTCCGCTCCGACGGACCTCCGTACGCATCGGCGCGTCTTCGGCCCCGTCGTCGAGTTCGACCAGGAATTCAACGGGATCGTGCTGTGCGCAAGCGATCTGAACACCGTCAACCCGATGTCGGATCCACAGCTGCACACCTACGCACGGAGCTATTTCGCGTCGGTCTCGGAATCACGTGACACAACTGTGCTGAACCGTGTCCGCGAGCTGATCGAGGTCCTTCTGCCCACCGGGCGTTGCTCCATCGGCCAGGTGGCACGGAGTCTCGGCGTCGACCGGAGAACGGTCCACCGGCACCTGGCGGACTCGGGCGAGACGTTCTCGTCGCTGGTCAATGCGACGCGCACCCAGCTCGCGGAGCAACTGGTGCCCAACCCGCACCGCTCGCTGACGGATGTCTCACAGCTGCTGGGCTTCTCCGCGCCCAGCGCCTTCTCCCGCTGGTTCCGGGAACGATTCGGCTGCAGCCCGAGGGCGTGGCGCATCCAGCAGAGCAGCGCACAGCCCTCCGCCCGGCGATGAATCACGCCCGCTCGCGAGCGGGCCGGATCCCCTCGGTAAGCGGCATGTCCCCAGCAGGTAAGTCACGCGTCCCGCAGGGCAAAGCACCGGTCCCTGCCCGGACGTAACGTCGAAGCATCGCTGGAGGGAACGCAGGCCGCACGAGGAAGAGCGGGGATCCCGCTCGCGGCCACACCGTTCCTCCCGGAGCCGGCTGGTCTCGCACCGAGCCATGCGAGGGCACCGGAGCCCCGTCTCCACGCCCTCGCTGCGCTCCGCCACTCTCCCATTCCCACGCCGGGCAAGTGGCAGCGCCGCGAGCGGTCTCCCACCATCACGAGACGGAGTTGAACGAGTGATGAGCGACAGCAAGACCGTCCCCACCCCGGTCGTGGAACGGATGCGCGAGCACGACGCCTGGAACCCGCTGTGGGACGAGTTGTACGACTGGGACCCGGCCTGGACGGAGCAGTTCATGGCGACGGCCATGCAGCCGTGGCTGAGCGGAGTGCTGGAGCCGAAGTTCGTCGAGCTGCTCGCCATCGCCGTGGACGCGTCCGCCACGCACATGTACGCACCCGGAGTTCGCCGGCACATCCGGACGGCGCTGCGACTGGGCGCCACGCGTGCGGAGATCCTCGAAGTCCTCAAGCTGACGACGCTGGTGGGAATCCACGCCTGCAACGTGGGCGTACCGATCCTCGCCGAGGAAATCGACTCGCGCCAACAGCGCGGCGACGGCGGCTGATTCCCGCGCGGGCGGGCTCGTCGGACGGCCCCGTCCACCGACCCGCTCCCACCCCATCCCCACACACATTCCCTTGCAAGGAGGCACGACATGCATTTCCTCGACGACTCTCTGTACCCGGAGAACCAGGAGAAGCTGGTCATCCAGGCCGCGCCCTACGGGCCGGAGTGGCTGCCGGGCGACGCCGACGACCTTCCGCTCACCATGGACGAGCACGTCCAGGCGGCCGTCGACTGCTACAACGCCGGGGCCACCGTGCTCCACATCCATGTGCGTGAGCTGGACGGTCACGGGTCCAAGCGCATGTCCATGTTCAACGAGCTGATGTCCCGGCTGCGGGAGGCCGTGCCCGACATGGTCCTGCAGATCGGCGGTTCGATCTCGTTCGCCCCCGAGGAGGAGGGGGCCGACGCCAAGTGGCTGAGCTACGACACCCGCCACATGCTGGCGGAGATCACGCCCCGGCCCGACCAGGTGACCATCGCGATCGGCTCCAGCCAGATGAACATCGTCGAGCTCTTCGACGACGAGGACATCGAGGGCACCTCGATCGCCAAGCCCGCGACCTACGAGGCGTACCGCGACATGGTCGTCGACGCCACGCCGGACTTCTACCTGGAACACCTCAAGCGACTGCGCGCCAAGAACATCCAGCCCCACTTCCAACTCGCCCACACCGCACAGCTGGAGACCGTGGAGCGGATGATCCGCAAGGGCGTCTACAGCGGCCCCCTCGTGCTCAACTACGTGGCGATCGGCGGTGGTTTCGCGGGCCGGCACCCCGCCGATCTGGTCGAGTTCATTCGCCGCGTCCCCGACGGCGCCGTCCTGACCATCGAGGCGTCCATGCGCGCGGTGGCCCCGATGAACGCGGTCGGTATCGCGCTGGGTGCGCACGTCCGCGTGGGCAACGAGGACAACCTGTGGCGTCACAAGGGTCAGCGGATGAGCTCCGTCGAGCAGATCGAGCAGATGGTCCAGCTCGCCCGCGTACTCGGCCGCGACATCGCGACCGGTCCCGAGGCCAAGGAGATCTACCGGGTCGGCGAATGGTACGCGGACACCGACGAGACCCTGGCCCGTCTCGGCATGGGCCCGAACCGCCTCCCCGGCCAGCGCGGTTTCCTGCTGGGCGCCCGCGAACGCTGATCCGACAGAGACGGCGGCTGTCGCGAGGGCCGGGTCCGTCCCGCACACGCGCCCGGGACCGCCCGCGGCAGCCGCCCGCACACGAGCACTACGGAGCAACTTGTGGCACATGCCGTTCGTTTCCATGAGACCGGGGGTCCCGACGTCCTGCGGTGGGAGAAGGTCACCGTGGGCCGTCCCGGCCCTGGCGAGGTCCGTATCCGGCACGTCGCGGTCGGACTCAATTTCGCCGACACCTACTTCCGTACCGGCCTCTACCCGGCCCGGCTGCCGGACGGGCTCGGCGTCGAGGCCTCCGGCGTCATCGAGGCCATCGGGGAAGGCGTGAGTCACGTCTCCGAGGGCGACCGCGTGACCTACACGGGCAGCCCGCTCGGGGCGTACAGCACGGAACGGGTCATGCCCGCCGACTCGCTGATCAAGCTACCGGAAGAGATCAGCTGCGAGACCGCCGCCGCCATGACGATGCGCGGCCTGACCTCCGCCTATCTCCTGCGCCGGATCCACCCGCTGAAGGCCGGGGACACCGTCCTGCTCCACGCCGCGGCGGGCGGCGTCGGCCTGATCGTCTCCCAGTGGGCCGAGCTGAACGGCATCACCGTGATCGGCACGGTCTCCACCGAGGAGAAAGCCGAGATCGCCCGCGCCCACGGCTGCAGCCACATCATCTACTACCGGCGGGAAGACGTGGCCGCGAGAGTACGCGAGCTCACCGACGGAGCCGGTGTCCCCGTCGTCTTCGACAGCGTCGGCAAGGACACCGTCGCCGGGTCCATGGCCTCGCTACGGCGCCGCGGGCTCCTGGTGTGCTTCGGTACGGCCTCCGGCGTCCCACCACTGGATGCCATGCAACTCGCCATCCACGGCTCGCTGTTCGTGACCCGCCCCGCACTGGCCGACTACATCTCCGATCCCGAGGAGCGCGACAGCCTGGCCGGCGAACTCTTCGACCACGTCGCCTCCGCCCGCATCAGCATCGAGATCAACCAGCGCTACGCCCTCCAGGACGCGCCACAGGCCCATCGCGACCTGGAGGCCGCCCGGACAACGGGCTCTTCCGTCTTCGTCGTCTGACACCTGCGCACCGGCCGCAGCACGTCGTTCAAGGAGTGAGCACCATGCCGCATGCCATCCGACCGAGGCAGAGCGCGCCCACCACGGGCGCAAGGGGCCGTCGCAGCTCCCTCCAGGTCGAGCCCCTCACCTGCACCATCGGCGCCGAACTCTCCGGAGTGAGCCTGGCCGACGCCGCGCGGGACGAGGAACTGTTCGCCGAGATCAGGGAGCTGCTGCTGCAGTACAAGGTCCTCTTCCTGCGGGACCAGGACATCACGGGCGGCGAGCACGTGGCCTTCGCCTCACGCTTCGGATCCCTGGAGGACCACCCGGTTCTGGGCAGCGACCCCGAACACCCGGGGCTGGTCCGCATCTACAAGGACCTCAACAGCAAGCCCGAGCACTACGAGAACGCACTGCACTGTGACGCCACCTGGCGCGAGTGCCCGCCCATGGGCTCCGTACTGCGCTGCGTGGAGACGCCCGAGGTCGGCGGCGACACCATCTGGGTCAACATGGCCGAGGCATACCGCCGGCTGCCCGAACACATCAAGGCGCAGATCGCGGATCTGCGCGCACGGCACAGCATCGAGTCGACCTTCGGCGCGGTCATGCCCATGGAACAGCGTCACCAGCTCAAGGCCCGCTATCCGGACCCCGAGCACCCGGTGGTGCGCACCCACCCGGAAACGGGCGAGCAGATCCTCTTCGTCAACAGCTTCACCACGCACCTCGTCAACTTCCACACCCCCGACAACGTGCGGTTCGGTCAGGACCACGCCCCAGGCGCCGCCAACCTGCTGAACTACCTGATCAGCCAGGCGGCCGTCCCGGAGTACCAGGTGCGCTGGCGCTGGCGGAAGAACAGCGTGGCGATCTGGGACAACCGCTGTACCCAGCACTACGCGGTGCAGGACTACTGGCCCGCGGTCCGCAAGATGGAGCGCGCCGGAATCGTCGGTGACCAACCCTTCTGACGTTCCCGAGACGAGAGAGGTGACACCGATGGCGCTGCACACCGCCGGTGCGACCGGCCCGGAGGCATCCCGGACCGGACCTGCTGTCTCCCGCGGCTATGCGTGGCTGGTCTTCGCGCTCAGTTTCGGGCTCCTGCTGTCCGACTACATGTCGCGGCAGGTCCTCAATGCCGTCTTCCCCATGCTCAAGGCCGAATGGCTGCTCTCCGACGGCCAGTTGGGCTCCCTCAGCGGAATCGTGGCCCTGATGGTCGGCGTACTGACCTTTCCGCTGTCACTGGCCGCGGACCGGTGGGGAAGGGTCCGGTGTCTGGTCGCCGCCGCCACGGTGTGGAGTCTGGCGACCCTGGCCTGCGCCGTCTCGGCCGGTTACGGCGAGATGTTCGCAGCCAGGTTCGTCGTGGGCGTCGGTGAGGCGGCATACGGCAGCGTCGGCATCGCCGTGGTCGTCAGCGTCTTTCCGGTCAGCCTGCGGGCCACGCTCTCCGGCGCGTTCATCGGGGGCGGGGCGTTCGGGTCGGTGCTGGGCGTGTCGGTCGGCGGTGTGGTGGCCGGGCACCTGGGCTGGCGCTGGGCGTTCGGCGTGATGGGGATCTTCGGGCTGGTCCTGGCCCTGCTCTACGGCCTGGTGGTCACGGAGAAACGGCTGAGGAGGCAGCGGGGGGAAGCGACGGCCGACACCCGCGACCGGCCCCGCGCGCGTACTCCGCTCCGTCCACTGCTGCCCCGGCTGTTCTCCTCGGTGTCCGTGAACTGCGCCTACGTCGGCAGCGGGCTGCAGATGTTCATCGCGATGGCGCTGCTCGCCTGGATGCCGAGTTTCCTCAACCGCTACTACGCCATGTCCCCTTCGAAGGCCGGACTGATGGCCGGGGTCTTCGCGCTGATCACCGGGGTCGGGATGATCGGCGGGGGCATGCTGGCGGACCGTCTCGGCCGGCGTGTCGCGGCCCGCAAGTGGACGGTGTCGATCGTCTGCAGCGTCGGCTCACTGGTGCTGCTGATGAGTGGGTTCCAACTGCCCGCCGGCCCGCTGCAGCTCGGGTTGATAGGCGTCGGGAGTCTGCTGTGCAACGCGACGGCCGGGCCGACCGCCGCCATGGTGGCGAACCTGACCCCCGCCGCCCTCTCGGCGACGGCCTTCGCCACTCTCACCCTGGCCAACAGCCTGCTCGGGCTCGCACCGGGCCCTGCCGTCACGGGCATGCTCGCCGATCGTATGGGCCTGCTCGACGCCCTGCAGATCGTCCCTCTCGTCGCCATTGCCGGCGGTGCGGCCTTCGCCGTCGGCAAGCGCTTCTACGAACACGACCGGCGCCGCCTGGGCCTCCTGCCCGAGCCGGTCCACTGACCCGGAGTCCCCACCATGACCCGCACCCCGCCTCCGACCTGCGTGATCGTCCCCGGAATGCGGGATCACGTCCCGGAGCACTGGCAGACCGTCCTCGCCCACCAGCTCCCGGATTCCCGTACCGTGCCGCCGCTCACCGAGGACAGACTGAGCCGCGACGCGCAGGTCTCGGCCCTCGACGACGTCCTCGCGGAAGTGTCGGGGCCGGTCGTTCTGGTTGCCCACAGCGCCGGCGTGATGACCACCGTGCACTGGGCCCAACGGCACCGGCGTCGCATTCAGGGCGCGTTGCTGGCCGCCCCGCCGGACTTCGAGAGGCCGCTGCCCGAGGGCTACCCGACCATTACGACGCTGCGCGAGAACGGCTGGACGCCGACCCCGCGCAAGCCCCTGCCCTTCCCGAGCATCGTGACGGCGAGCAGCAACGACCCGCTGGGGAGCCGTGACCGTGTCGCCCGCCTCGCGCGGGCCTGGGGCAGCCGCCTCGTTGACCTCGGTGCCGTCGGCCACCTCAACCCGGCCTCCGGGTACGGCGAATGGCCGCGAGCGGCGGCGCTGATCCGCGAGTTCGGCTGAGCGGGCCACCGACTTCGGCCACCACGCCGCGCCCTCCTGCTCGCTCCGGGCAGGAGGGGCGTCCTTCCCCTGCAACCTCCCCTGGAGACCCGATGAGTACGCCCACCGATCTGCTGTGGTCGCCGTCCCCCGCAACGACCGGCAACGCCAACGTCACGGCCTTCATGCGCTGGTTGGAACAGGAACGCGGGCTCTCCTTCGCGGACTACCCGGAACTGTGGCGATGGAGTTCCACGGACGTATCAGCGTTCTGGTCCGCTGTATGGGAGTTCTACGGGCTCGACGAAGTCAGCGACTACGACGAGGTGCTGCCGGACCGGTCCATGCCCGGAGCTTCCTGGTTTCCGGGAGCGCGCATGAACTTCTCGCAGCGGTGCTTCGCCCAGGCCACCGACGTGCGCCCGGCTCTGATCAGCATGTCCGAGGGTGGCATACCCGTGGAGACCACCTGGGAGGAACTGCGTCACGACGTCGCCGCGCTCGCCGCCGCCCTACGAGACATGGGGGTCGGCCCCGGCGACCGCGTGGCGGGATACCTCACCAACACGCCCCACGCCGTGATCGGTTTGTTGGCCTCCGCCGCCGTCGGCGCGGTATGGACGGTGTGCTCCCCGGACTTCGGCACTCCCAGCGTCCTCGGGCGACTTCGGCAGGCTGAGCCCACCGTGTTGATCGCCACTGACGGCTACCCCTACGGAGGCAAGGAGTTCGACCGGAGGAGGGAAGTGGCCGAGATCGTGGAGGGTTTGCCCACGCTCCGGCATCTGATCACCGTCGACCAGCTGCGCGCGTCGCCGTCCCCTCCCCCGTGGCCGCTTACGCCGGGTGTCGAACAGCACGCGTGGGCGGCACTCCTCACCGAGCATGTCCCCCTGACGTTCGCCGACGTTCCCTTCGACCACCCACTGTGGATCCTGTGGTCGTCCGGCACAACGGGCATGCCGAAGGGCATTGTCCACAGTCACGGCGGCATCGTCGTCGAGCTGCTCAAGGCCCTCGGGCTCGGCGCCGACCTGCGCGGCGAGGACCGCTACTTCTTCCACACCTCGACGAGTTGGATGGTGTGGAACTTCATGGTCGGCGGTCTGCTGCACGGGGCGACGATCGTCCTCTACGACGGCAGCCCGACCTGGCCGGACGTCAACGGTGTCTGGGCCGTGGCCGGGCAGACCGGGGCGACCATGGTCGGTGTGGGCGCGGCGTACCTGATGGCGGCGGAGAAGGCGGACGCGTACCCGGCCACGGAACTGGACCTGAGCGCTGTGCGGTCGGTCCTGCAGACGGGTTCGTCGCTTCCCGCAAGCGCCTGGCGCTGGGTCCAGGACCGTCTTCCCGGAGACGTATGGCTGCAGTCCATCTGCGGAGGAACCGATATCTGCTCGGTGCTTGCCGGAGGTTCTCCGCTGCTCCCTGTCCGCGTGGGCCGCATTCAGGCTCCCGCGCTCGGTGTCGCTCTCGCCGCGTGGGATACCGGGGGCCGGCCCGTGACCGGTGAGCAAGGAGAGCTAGTGGTGACAACTCCGTTGCCGTCGATGCCGCTGCGTTTCGTCAGCGACCCGGACGACGAGCGCTACCGGGCCAGCTACTTCGATGTCTATCCGGGTGTCTGGCGCCATGGCGACTGGGTGACGGTCGACTCCGACCTCTCCATTGTGGTGGCGGGACGTTCGGACTCCACGCTCAACCGGATGGGCGTGCGCATGGGATCCGCCGATATCTACGAGATCGTCGAAGGTATGACGCAGATCGCGGACAGCCTCGTCATCGGAGCGGAAATGCCCGACGGCCAGTACTTCATGCCCCTGTTCGTCGTCCTCTCCGAAGGCGCCACCCTCGACGAAAGGACCCGGCAGAGCATCAACACGTCGATCAGGCAGCAACTCTCACCCCGCCACGTGCCCGACACCATCGTGCAGATAGCCGGGGTCCCGCGCACCCTGACCGGGAAGAAACTGGAAGTGCCCGTCAAGCGACTGCTCCAAGGAGCCGACCTCACCGACATCGCTGCCGAAGGTGCCACGACGCACCCCGAGATGCTCAGGTGGTTCGCGGACTTCGCCACCGGTCTGTCAACGAGGCCGAAGCCGGACCAGGACGGCGGTCACTGACGGGGCTGTCCGAGCACGGTGTAGCCCGCACACAGCCCGGCCCCGGCGACCGGCATGGGCGCACAGCGCCTAAATCCCGGCACCAGGAAGGGAGATGGAGCGGAACATTTCGTCGCCGAGCTCATCCCGGATCAGAGTGTCGATCTTGTTGGCCTGCGGAACATGAACAAAAGGCCGCCATGGATAGATGCGGTCGTTGATCCATGGAGTCTTCCAGTCGGTCGTAGAGGTGAAGAAGTTCTGGGTAAACTTCGCTGCGCGGGATGCCGGAAACTCATCCTCGACCTCCAGGCATCCACTCACGCATACATCGACATACGACTGCACGATGGGGAACTCCCGGCTGACGTATCGACGCGACGTGCTTCCGAAGTACCAGAAGATTCCGGGTGGTGGAGCCGATCTGCCGTCCAGCATGGTGATGTCACCCGCGGGGATGCGGGTCAGCTTGTATCCCTGCTCCCTCTCGGCAAATGCCTTCAATTCGCCGTGCGACACCTGGAAGATCACACCGTTGCAGGTGGAGCCGCGGTCCGGAAAGGCTCCCAAATAGGTGGGCCCCCAGCTGACCGTGTCAACCCGGTCGTACCAGCCACGCGTAACACCCTTGACGGAGACCGGGAAAGCCCTTCCGGCTTTCGGCCAGGTCTCCTCTCGGGATTTCCTTTGAATCAAGGATCCATATCCGAACACATACTGACCGCTGGTATCGGCTTCCCTTGCTTCGGCTCTCGCCGAGCCCTGCCGAGTGGTGCAACCCGTGGCTGTCGCACCGAGGCCCCAGATCGCGATACCCCCGATACCCCCGAGTATCCGACGTCGTCCCACTTCGGCCGAGCATGTCATGGCCCTCATGGTTCCGGCATGGCAGCGGGGTGTCGAGAACGACGCGCAGAGCCTTCGGGTCATCGTCCACACGGCTGGGTCAGTGCGGATCCGAGCACCTGACCTGCTCCGCGGTCGGGCAAGCTCACGCCCCATTCGTCGCCTCAGCCGGCCGCGGCGGGCTTCGTTGCGGAGCGGCCGCCGGGTGGACGGTCCCCCGATCGCGGGCGGCCCGGTTCCGCCGCGCCACACGTACGCCGTGTGACGATCCCTGGATGGCGTGCCCGGCCGAGGCGACCGCGGGAGGAGTGGGCTGGTGTCGACGGGAGTCGGTGGGGTGTGGACGCCACTCGCGGTGCCGGTCTTCCGTCGGCACTTCGCCGCCCGGCTGCTGAGTTGGTCGGGAACGGCGATCGCGCCGATTGCTCTCGCCTTCGCGGTGCTGCGACTTCCCGGTGGGAGCGGCGCGGGGCTCGGTTCGGTTCTCGCCTGTGGGATGGCCCCGCAGCTGGTGCTTCTGCTGATCGGGGGCGCGAGCGCCGACCGGTGGCCGCGGTTGCGGGTGATAGCGGTGGCCAACACCGCGTCGTCGGCCGCGCAGGCCACCGCGGCGATTCTGCTGTGGACACATACGGCACAGGTCTGGCATCTGGCGGCGCTGTCCGCAGTGTGCGGTGCGGCGGCCGCGTTCTTCACCCCGGCGTGCTCCGCGGTGCTCACCGACCTGGTGCCGGAGCAGGTCCGGCCGGCGGCCAACGCCCTGCTGCGACTGGGGCAGAACATCGTGAAGGTCGGTGGCCCGGCGGTCGGTGCCGTGCTGGTCGCACTCGTGGGGTCGGCCTGGGTCATCGCCTGGGACGCGCTGTCGTTCGCTTGTGCCGCCGCGTTGTTCGCGAGCCTGCCGCAGCCGGCTCACCCGGCACCGCCATCGGGCCGGTTTCGTCATGATCTGCGGGAAGGCTGGCAGGACTTCCGCTCCAGGCGCTGGCTGGTCGCGATCACGACGCAGGGCGCGCTGATCGTCCCGGTGTGGCTGGCCGGCTACCAGCTGCTGGGGCCGGTGTACGGACACCAGGTGCTGGGCGGGCCGGCGGCGTGGGGGATGGTGACCTCCGGATTCGCTTTGGGACTGGTCGCCGGCTCCGGGGTCGCGCTGTGGTGGCGGCCCGTCAGATCCGGGGTCACGGTCTGCGCGGCCATGGTGCCGATAGCGGCCCCGCTGGCAGTGATGGCCGCAGATGGACGGACGGCCGGGCTGACCGTGGCCGCCGCCGCGGCGGGGGCTGCGAGCGCGGTGTCGATAACGGTATGGACGGGGGTGCTCCAGGAGCGGGTGCCCGGTGCCCGGCTCAGCCGTGCGGTCTCCTACGCGGCACTCGGCCAGTCGGTCACCGTTCCCCTCGGTTACCTCGCCGCCGCCCCTGCGGCACAGCTGTTCGGTTTGGAGGGCGCGTTGGGTGCCGGAGCGGCGCTCATCGCCGTGCTTGCCGTGCTTCCGCTGGCGCTCCCCGAAGTGCGTGGGCTGCGCGGCGCGGTCACTTCGCAGTGCTGAGCGGCGGTTCTGGCTGCTCGTCGGCCGCGAGGGCGGCGGGCTGCCAGGCCGGGACCAGGTGGCCGCGGACGAGTGCGTCCACGTCGTCGGCCTGTTCCTTTGTGAGGTAGTCGCGGTACCCGCCGACCACACCGCGCCGGGTCTTGTACGATTCCACGTCGCCCGGGTCGGAGGGGCGCAATTTCTCCGAGCGGAATACGTCGTCGCGTTCCATCGCCCGCATGGCGCCGAAGTGGGCGAACGCCACCGCTGTCTCCACCGCGGCGGGGTCCACGGCTTGTGTCAGACCGCAGAAGCGCATGATGCGGCCGAGTTCGCCGGGGGTGTCGGCGGTCAGCCGTTCGTAGGAGGAGAGCAGGAACGCGGCCGGCACATGCTGCTGGGCGTGCCAGATGTTCCAGAACTCCAGGCAGGTGCGCACGCTGCCCACCTCCTCGGTCAGGAAGTCGCCGAGCGTACCGTTGTAGGAGTCTCCTTCCCGCCGGGTGCGCTGGAAGTAGTGGGAGACGGCTACGTCGCGGATGTCCCGCAGCAGCAGGACGACTCTGCGGTCGCGGTAGAAATCCTTGTCAGCCGATAACTGCGCGGGGGCGCGCAAGGCCACCCGGTCGTCGTGCCAGAAAACGATCCGGGGAACTGTGGAATCGACCGCGCTGAAATGCGTGAGGTCCAGGTCCCTGCACACCTCCATCGGAATGCCGTGGGCCGCCGAGATCGCGCGGGCCAGCAGCAGCCGAAGCCAGGTCCGGCCGCACTTGGGGAACGAGAGGATGTAGACGTCGCCTTCGGCATCGACCGCGCGAACGGCGTTCGATGCGGCGGTCTTTGCGTTGTCATGAGCCACAGCCGGTCATTGTCTCCGGCTCTCCGAGGGATGACAACAGCGCCTTCGCGGCAGGCCGGGAGAGAAAACACCTGGGCGCTTCCGGCCCTTCCGACGCTCCCGGCCACGCTTTCTCGGCCCTTGAGACAGCAAGTGGAGCGATCAAGCCTGCTTTCCCCCGCAGAACGTTGACGCTCGGTCATATGCACTGCGCATGACGCGCCCCAGGCATAAACTCTCATCACACAGGAAACACGCGAAGGCGTTTACCGGACGAATTTCGACGCTTTCCGGAAACCTGCCGAGAATTTCCCGCTCCGTTGATCAAGGCTTCATCTCGCCGGGTGGCCGGCTCACGATTCTTTGGGCCGTTTCCGGGCGGGGTAGCTGCTGACCGGCCGATGGCGGACGCCGTCGGCCGGTCACGGATGCCCCCATCAGAAAGAGAGCACTCATGGAGCAGCAGGAGATCGAAGAGGTCACCGAGGAACTTCCCGAGTTCGCCCTGATGATCGACATCCCGAGCGAGGACTGAGACGGCCGGTCCGTCCAAGGGCAGCACCCCGGGTGCGTGGCGGGTCCGCCCGTCACGCACCCGGGCGTCCGCCGCGGCCGGCCGGCCCGCCGTACCCGTGCCTGTGCCCGCCTCGAACGACGCCGCCCTGCGGCAGAGGTGCGCAGAACGGCGAGGCCCAAGACCGACGACACCGTAGTCCTCACGACGTTGGAGACCGGACTGTTGCTTGTCAGCCCTGACGCGGGGGCCGCCCGCCGCGACGAAGACGCCCTCTGGAGCACCACCGATGCCGTGCTGCGTACGGCCGGGGCCTGCGCGCCGGGACCGGCTCGCCATCCCGCCCGCAAGGCAGCGGCGCACGCAGTGCGGACGGAGTCGGCAGACGGTGTCGCGCCGGCCGTCAGCCCGGAGCCGGGCGCCGGCGGGGCTGTGGTCCCGCCCCCTCGGCGGGCCGCCGGCCGCTGGCCCGTCGATCTCGCCGACCCGGCACCGCATCTGGAGCAGGCCGTCGACCGGGCTCTCGCCTCCCTCCCACCCGGCCACGGCCCGGCAGCGGACGCGGCGGGCCGGCATTCGGTGGTGCGGGCCTGGGATGCCGAGCAGGCCGCGGTCCTGGCCGCGTCGGCGGAGTGGCTGCACCGAACCTGGCCGACGATGTTCGCCGAACTGCGGGAAGGAGTACGGCAGATCGCCCTGCTGCACGGCCCTTCGATCGACGGCTTCACCGACTTCACCACGCACGGCGCGGTGTTCGTCAACGCATCCCGGCTGACCACGGGCCGCACCGGGCTGACCGGTTGGGTCCGGCTGGCCGACGCCCTGGTGCACGAGGGCACGCACACCCGCTGCAACGCCGCAGCGCTCAGCACCCCTTTCCTCGTACCCGGCACCGGCACCGGCTCCGCGCCGACCATGTCGACCCCGCTGCGCGCGGATCCCCGGCCGCTGACCGGTCTCTTCCAGCAGACCGTCGTCCTGGCGCGTCAGGTGGTCCTCTACCGCCTCCTGTACGAGGAGGCACCGGCGGACCTGCCGCCGAAGGCCGTGGCCGCCCGCCGGACGCAGGTGCTGGACCGGGCCCGGCAGGGCGCCGAGACGCTGAGCCGCTACCGTGCCTCCCTGACCCCGGCCGGTGAGGCGGTACGCGCCGAGGTGGACCAGCTGCTGGCGCGGGAAATCGTGCCGACGGGTGCGCACGCCGGCACTTCCGGGGGCCGCGGGTGACGGTCTCCGTATCGGCGGCCCGCTGGACGCCCGAGGTCTTCGGCCCCTGGCCGCACTCCCCCGGCGCGCTGCTGGCCCGCGTCGCGGCCCGGTCCGCAGCCTTCGCCGGCACGGGCGCGGCCGGCGGTGCCCCCGTCCTGATCGGCAGTGCTGCGGGCGCCGACCCCGGCGACGTACGGCGGCGCGCCCGGGGCGAGTTGATGGAGCGGATGGGCAACGTGCTCGCCGGCCGGTCGGCGGAGGCCGAGGCCGCCCGGGCCCGGCCGGGCGCCACACCCGGCACCGGCGAATTCGTCCACATCGGTGACTGGTGTGCGCTGCGCCGGCACGGCGTCCCGGCGGTAGACCCCGCCGCCTGGAGTGGGCGTGACGACTCCCGTGATGTGCGCCAGTTGTGGTGCCGGGGCCGCTCGGCGGGCACCGGTGAGGAGGTGTGGGTGCCGGCCGGTACGGCGTTCCTCCAGCACCGCCCGCCGCCGGGCTGTACGGTCACGCATCGCGCGGGGTCGACCGGTGTGGCCGCGCATCCGGATCCGGCCGCGGCGGCTGCGCACGCGGCCTGGGAGATTCTGGAGCGCGATCTGGTCGGCCGCAGCTGGTGCGCTCCGCACCTCCGGCCACCGGTGTCCTTCGATGCCCGTGCCGCACTGCCCGCGGACGCGGACGCCGACGTGCTGCGCGGGCTGCTCGACCGCGAGGCGCTGACGGCCGTCGTGCTGGCGCTGCCGACGCCTGCGGGTGTCGTGGCGGTCGCCGTCTGCCTGCACGATCCGGACGGCGCCCATCAGACCTTCGGCGCACGCTGCGCACCGGCCGGGGAGGGGCAGGACGCCGTCGTGCGGGCCTGCTGGGAGGCGCTGATGGTCCGTTGGAGCATGGCGACACCGGTAGCCCGCCGCGGCTGGGATCGACTGGCCGGCACCCGGGTCCCGCGGAGCGGACTGGATCACGCGCTGTGGGCGTACCACGCTCAGGATGCGCTTGCGCACTGGACCGGATCCCGCGCACCGGGGCGCTCTCCGGGCCCGGCCGTCCCGTCCCCCGGGCCCGACCTGTTCGCTCGTGTCGGGGCCACTGCCTCGCCCTCGCCTACGGCCCTCCTGGCCGACCGCACCGGCGAGGACGTCATCGCGGTGGAGCGCGCGGTGGGGCCACCGGCAGATGAGGGGCTGGCCGTCGTCCGGCTGGTCGCCCCCGGCTCGCTGCCCCTGCCGGCCGGCCCCCGCCCCGGCGTGCCTCCGCACCCGTTCGGCTGACCGGCGCGACGCCCTCCTCGTACTCCGCACCGTCCACCGCACCCTCGCCACCGCTCCCCAGGAGGACCGATGTCCGCGCTCCCCGACGACGCACCTTGTGAGCCCGAGTGCGCCGAGCCGGCCTACGCGGCCCTGTTCGCCGCGCACTACGACGACTGGTTGGCGGCACCGAACAGCGACGCGACCGTGGAGTTCCTGGCCTCGATCGCCGAGCAGGGGCCACCGGGACCGCTGCTGGAGCTGGGCAGCGGCACCGGCCGTGTGGTGTTGCCGCTCACCGCGCGCGGACTGACCGTGGAGGGCCTCGACGCCTCGCCGGAGATGACCGCCCGGCTGCGTGCCAAGCCCGGCGGCGACACCGTACGCATCACTCTGGGCGACTTCTCCGCCCCGCCGCAGCCACCGGACATCGGCCGCCACGCGCTCGTCTACGCGGCCGGCGGCACGTTCGCCGAGCTGGACTCCCAGGCCGCCCAGCGCCGCTGTTTCGCCTCGGTCGCCCAACGGCTGGCTCCCGGCGGCTCTTTCGTGCTGGACGCACATCTGCCCGAAGCTCTCGCCACCGTCGGCACGGGCACCCAGCCGGTCCCGACACCCGGTGAGGGCTTCGTGCTGCGCACCCGCGCCCTCCACCCCGCCGACCAGCGCTATACGTCCGACTACCTGGTACTCGACGACGGCAGGATGCGACATGTGCGGGTCTCCTTCCGCTACTCCTCACCGGGCGAACTCGACCTGCTGGCCGAGTTCGCGGGCCTGCGCCTGGTGCGCCGCACCGGCGGCTGGTCGGGCCGACCGCTGAGCGACGCGAGCACCCATCACGTCTCCGTCTACGAGCTGCCCGCGTGAGCGCCACGGGCGCGCCGCGCGATCCGGAGCGCTACCTCACCGACAACCACCGCCTGTGGCAGCAGTGGACCCCGCTCAAGGCCGCCTCGTCCCACTACGACCTGGACGGGTTCCGGGCAGGTGGCAACCGGATGCGGCCGCTGGAGCAGGCCGAGGTCGGCCCCGTCGAAGGCCGCACCCTGCTGCACCTGCAGAGCCATGTCGGACTCGACACCCTCTCGTGGGCCCGGTTGGGCGCCCGCGTGACCGGGGTCGACTTCTCCTCCAGGGCGGTGGAGATCGCCAACTCGCTGGCCGCCGATGTCGCGCCGGACGCGCGCTTCGTCGAGTCCGACGTCCTGCGGCTGCCGGAGGTGCTGACCGGGACCTGGGACATCGTCTACACCTCCAACGGAGTCCTCGGCTGGCTGCCCGACCTGCGCGGATGGGCGCGGGTGGTGGCCCACTTCCTGGCGCCCGGCGGCTTCCTCTACCTCTTCGAGGGCCACCCCGCCGCCTGGATGCTCGACAACACCCTGCAGGAGCCGGAACTGCGGCTGCGCTACTCCTACTTCGGCGAGCCGGAACCTCTCTCCTTCGAGTACCACAGTCCCACCTCGGTACCGGAGGCCCGCATCCCGGACGTCGAGTACGTGTGGGGGCACACCTTGGGCGACCTGGTCACCGCGCTGGCGGAGGCCGGGCTGCGGGTGGAGTTCCTGCATGAGTGGCCGTTCGTGGGCTGGCGGATGCTGCCCTTCATGGAGGAGGGCCAGGACGGCTGGTGGCGACTGCCGGACACGCTGCCTGCACTGCCGCTGTCGTTCTCGCTCCGCGCCGCCAAGCCGGCGGACCCCAGTGAGCCCCCAGGACCCGCGGGCCCCTGATCCTCTCGACGCCCTCCCCCACCCGCCTCCCCGCTGTCGCCCCTCACCCCGTCGTACGGAGGACCGCCGCATGCGCATCGCCTATCTGCACTCCGGCAGCATCCCCTCGGTCTACGCCAACGGAGTCCACGTCATGCGCATGTGCGACGCGCTGACCGACGCCGGCCACGACGTCCGCCTCTACGCCCTGCGCGGCGAGATGGTCTCCGAGGACGTGCACGCCTACTACGGGACGCGCAACCGCTTCCCCGTGCGGACCTTCCCGATGCGCGCACCCATGCTGCTCGGCAGCTGGCTGCGTGCCTGGCGGATACGCCGCGCGATCCGCCGCGACGGCATCCCCGACCTCCTCTACGGGCGCGATCCGCACGCGCTGGTCGCCGCCCGCGGCCTGGCGCCCCGCATCTACGAGACCCATCTGCTGTGGGAAGGCCGGATGATGCGGGCGATCGAACGGGTACTGCTCGGCAGCCGGTCGGTGCGCGGCGTGGTGTTCGTCTCGCAGGCGCTCGCCGACGACTACGCGAATGCCTATCCCGGCCTCGACGGTCCCGCCGGGCCGGCACGGGTTACCGCCCACGACTGCGCCGATCCTCCCCCGCCGGGCCCGGTCGCCCAGCTACCCGGGCGACCGGGCGCACTCAAGGTGGGCTACGTCGGGCACCTCTACCCCGGTCGCGGGATCGAGGTCATCCTCGCTCTCGCCGACCGCGTTCCCGAGGCCGACTTCCACGTCGTGGGCGGGACCGCAGCCGATCTGGCGCACTGGAGGAAGCGGGCGGACCGCCCCCATCTGCACTTCCACGGCCATCAGCCGCCCGGCTCCCTCCACCCCTACTACCGGGCGTTCGACCTCGTCCTCGCCCCGTATCAACAGCAGGTGGCCTGCGCGGGTGGAGTCGGCGACATCAGCCGCTGGGTCTCGCCGATGAAGCTGTTCGAGTACATGTCCCACGGGCTGGCGGTGGTCGCCTCGGACCTGCCCGTCCTCCGGGAGGTCATGGCCGACGACGTCAACTGCCTGCTGGTGCCGCCGGCCGACCTCGACGCCTGGGAACGCGCCGTCCGCCGCCTGGCCGCCGAGCCCGACCTGCGGACCCGCCTGGGTGACGAGGCCCGCGACCGGTTGCTCACCGAGTACACCTGGCGCAGACGCGCCGACCGGGTCCTGACCCCGGTCACCGAGCCGCGCCGCCCCGCCGGACCGGCGGCGACCGAGCGGGCGGTCCGCTGATGCGCGCCGTGGTCACCGGCGCGGCCGGTTTCATCGGGTCCCACCTGTGCGAACACCTGCTGGCCGCCGGGGACGAGGTGATCGGCGTCGACTGCCTGACCGACACCTACGACCCGGCCGTCAAACGCCGCAACCTGCGCACCGCGCTGGGCAGCCCACGCTTCACCTTCCGTCATGCCGACCTGCTGCGCACCGACGCGGTCGCGCTCCTCGCCGGTGCCGACGCCGTCTACCACTTGGCCGGCCAGCCCGGGGTCCGGCTCTCCTGGGGCGAGGACTTCGCGCTCTACACCGACCGCAATGTGCTGGCCACGCAGCGACTGCTGGAGGCGGCCCGCGCCCAGCCGCCCGCAAAGTTCGTCTACGCCTCCAGCTCCTCCGTCTACGGCGAAGCGCTCTGTCGCCCCACTCCGGAGTCCGCCCACCCACGGCCGGTCTCGCCGTACGGCGTCACCAAACTCGCCGGGGAGCAGCTGTGCGAGCTGTACCGAACGGCACACGGGCTGCCCACCGTCGCGCTGCGGCTGTTCACCGTCTACGGGCCCCGGCAGCGGCCCGACATGGCCTTCGCCCGGCTGCTCGCCGCCGCGAGCGGAGGGCCTGCGTTCCCCCTGTACGGCGACGGCAGCCAGACCCGCGACTTCACCTACGTCACCGACGTGGTGTCCGCGATGCGCGCCGCCGCCCGCAGCTCCTTCACCGGCATCGCGAACCTCGGCGGTGCCGGCCCGGTCTCCATGCAACAGGCGGTCGCCGTCGTCGAGCGCCTCGTCGGCCCGGTACTGCTGACCCGCCATGCCGCCTCGACGGGAGACGCCCGCCACACCGGAGCCGACATCCGGCGGGCGCAGGCGGCGTTCGGCTTCAGGCCGTCGGTCGGCCTGCCCGAGGGCCTGGCGGAGATGGCCTTGGAACATGGGGCGCCCGACCACCGTCACAGGATGGCACCCACCGGAGGCGAGCCATGGTGAACCGGTCCGAGCCGACGGAGCAGCACCCGGCCACACCCCCGCCGCGCGCCGCCGACCTGCACGTCATCGAGCCTGCCGGGCGCACGGCCGACAATCTGCCGGAGCAGCGCGCCCGGGCACGGGCAGGCACCCTCCCCGCCCCGCTGCGCGCCGTACTCGAAGGCCATCTGGTGCTGCTCAAGGGGGGACTGGCACACCTCGGCGCATGGGAGCCGCTGCGACAGCAGGTTCGCGCGGCCCTCGACGAGCATCTGCCGCACGGTACGGCGGCGGACCGCCCCCTCGAAGAGCTGCACCGCCACGCGGACACCGCGCTCACCGTTCGCATCCGCACCGACCTGGAGACCCGGATCCGCCCCCTCGCCCGGACCATGCTGCGGGACTTCACGACCGCGCTGACCCCGCAGCCAGGGCGGGTATACCTGAGCGACCACCTCGGGGTGCGCATCATGCCGCCACGCTCCTCCCTCGCCCCCGGCGGCGCACCGGACGGCCTCGCCGGATTCCTCACCCCCCGCGACGCCCATGTCGACTCGTGGTTCAACACACCCGTCAACTCCATCAACCTGTGGATCGCCCTGACCCGGGTGGAGCGGGGCAACGGACTGCTGTTCCACCCGGACGCATACCGCCGCCCGCTGCGCCACGACGGCTGGGACCTGTTGCCCGGTCAGGACGTCGGCGATCCCGTGGACGTGGCGATGGACGCCCAGGACGTCCTGCTGTTCGCCGGCGACCATCTGCACGCCTCACAGCCCAACGACACTGATGCGACCCGCATCGTGCTCACCAAGCGGCTCTGCCTGGGACCTCCGCGCTACCCGCGGCACGGCACCGGGTGGGTGCCGTACCACGACCCTCGGCTCTCCGGCCTGCGCTGGGAGCCCCTCACGTCCTGGCGCTCCCGGCTCACCACCGCGGGCCTGCGCCACGCCCTGCGCACCGTGACCGGTCACCGCTGAACCCCCGAAAGGAGAGGCCATGCGCGTCCTGCTGGTCAACATGCCATGGGCGCTGGTCGAGGTGCCCTCGCTGGCCCTGGGCATCCTGGCCTCAGCGGTCCGGACCGCCGCCCCGGACGCCGAGGTCGCGACCCTGTACGCCAATCTGGACTACCTCGACCACACCACGGCCGACGGCGACTTCACCCTCGACGACTACGCCTTCTTCGCCCTGCGGACCTATGAGGAGGGCCTCGGGGACTGGATCTTCTCCTCCGCGCTCCACAACGACCCGGACTGGCACATCGACCGGTACGCCGAGCAGTTCGACCTGCCCGCCCGGACCGACCGGCTCGCCCGCCGGCTGCACCGCGCCGCACCGGACTTCATCGAGCTGACGGCCCGCCGGATCCAGCGGTGGCAGCCCGACGTGGTGGGCTTCACCTCGACGTTCCAGCAGAACACCGCGGCACTGGCCGTGGCCCGTCGCCTCAAACGGGACCTGCCGCACGTGGTGACCGTGTTCGGTGGCGCCAACTGCGAGGGGGAGCAGGGCGCGGCGCTGCACCGCAACTTCCCCTGGGTGGACGTCGTGGTGCGCGGTGAGGGCGACCGCATCTTCCCGCGCCTGCTGGAACGACTGCGGCCGGCCGGTCCGGACGGCCCGGCACGCCACGATGCGCCATCCGACCCGCCCGACCTGTCCGCCCTCCCGGGAATCTGCCACCGCTCGGCCGACGGCCGGAGTGTCGTCCAGACGCAGTCGACCGGGCCGCTCTCCCCGGCGGACATCGCCGACCCCGGCTATGACGACTACTTCGAACGGCTGGCCCGCTCACCGGCGGCCCAGCAGGTCACACCCACACTGGTGGTGGAAGGGTCACGGGGCTGCTGGTGGGGCGAGAAGCACCACTGCACATTCTGCGGACTCAACGGATCCACCATGGAGTTCCGCGCCAAGCCACCCGAGGCGTTCGCCCGCGAGGTGATCCGGCTCGCCGAACGCCACCGGACGCTCGACTTCTGGGTCGTCGACAACATCCTCGGCACCTCCCACCTCAACACCGCCCTGCCCCTGCTCGCCGAGGCCGGCCACGACCTGCGGATGTTCGTGGAGATCAAGTCCAACCTGCGCCTCGACGCCCTCAGGCGCCTGTCGGCCGCCGGCATGGTGCACGTCCAGCCCGGCATCGAGAACCTGAGCAGCCGAGTGCTCTCGATCATGGACAAGGGCGTCACCGGCTGCCTCAACGTGCGGTTCCTACGGGATGCGGACGAGGCCGGACTGACGGTCTCGTGGAACTACCTGTACGGATTCCCGGGCGAGGAGCCCGAGCTCTACGACCGCGTGATCGACCAGTTCCCCGTACTGCACCACCTCCAGCCCGCACGGCATGCCGGACGCCTCCGCGTCGAGCGCTTCAGCCCGTACTTCGACCGGCCCGAGCTGGGCTTTCCCGAGCTGCGCCCCGACCCCAGGTACGCGCTCGCCTACGACCTGCCGGAGGCGGAACTCCACGATCTGGCCTACCTGTTCGAGACGCCCGACCGAGGGATCGGCCCCGATGCCGCCACCCGGCTCGACGACGGCCTGCGCGCCTGGCAGGAGGCCCACCCCGCGGCCCGCCTCACCCGGCGCGACGAAGGCGAGGCGATCGAACTGGTCAACACCCGACCGCACTTCGGCTGGTCGTCCCTCCGGCTGACCGATCCCGCGGAGGTGGCCGCGTTCCGGTTGCTGGACAACCCTCGTACACCGAAGGGGCTGGCCCGCCGCCTGGGAGCCGAGCAGCCCCGGGTGGACGAGCTCCTCGACCACTGGCTCGAACTGGGCCTGCTGTTCCGCGAGGACGGCCAGGTCGTGCAGGTCGCACCGCGAGCCACCAACGCCGAACTGCTCCGTCTGCCGGTACGGAAGCCGGGCGACACCAGGCTGCGTTCGCCCCGCGACGAGGAGTGCGCGCAATGAAGGAGACCGCGGCCGGATTCCTCACCTGGTCCTGCGACTACCGCCCTCGGCAACCGGGCGCGGACATCGAGGCGACATGGCGTACGCCGCTGCCCGACGGCGCTCTGGACGGCTGGGCGCTCGACCGCTTCCGGGAAGGCGCCAGGCACGCGGCCCTGCACGAACCCGTCGACCTGACCGACGCCGCAACACGGGCCACCGCTCTCCGCCACCTCGCCGTGATACGCGAACTGACCTCCGTGGGCATCCCCGTCGACTGGTCCGTACGACTGAGTACGGCCGACGACTGGAAGCGCCTCGTCCATCTGACGCCGCCCCGGCACCTGCACCTGGCGGAAGAGCCGAAGGAGGGTCCCGGGCACGCATTGCGGGCGTGGCGGGCAGCTCACCTGCCGGGCATGTGCATCTGGCGCAGGGGTCCCGGATTCATCGAAATCCGCGACCACCGCGGCGATCCCCCGAGAGTGGACCTGCTGGACGAGCCCGCGGCCCTGGCAGCACAGCGCACCGCCGCAGACGGATCAACGGCCCGCGCCCTGCCCTCGGACCTGTCCGCCGACTGGCTCCGCCGCAACCTGCTCCTCGCCGTCGGCCCCCAGGTCCTCTGGCTACCGTGCCGACCACACCGGTGGCCCTTCCCGGCAATGCTGTTCTGACCGACCACCCCGTCGGCGACACCCTCGGCCACGCGCGCGCCCGATCGCACCAGCGGCTCGTCCCGGCCGTGCGTGGCGGGCGTTCCGGTCAGAGGAGTGGCGGCCGTCCGGCCGCAGTGAGTCGGAGGACGCTGTGCCAGCTCATCGGCCTTCGGACCTGGGCGTGACGGCCGGCCCAGCCTTCGCGGAGTCCGAGCAGCGATTGCCGGAGCCCGCCGGTCCGTACGGAGCGGATCAGCGTCGCGGCACTCCACACGAGGAGGTACGGGGGGATCAGCAGCGCCGGGAGATTGCGGTAGGCGACCCAGACGCGATTGCGGGCGGCGAGCCGATGGAACAGGGCATGCCTGCTGGGCACCGTGAGCGGGTGGTGCATACGGACCTCGGCCGCATACCAGCCGGTGTCCCCGCGGTCCCACAGCCGCTGCGCCAGATCGAGGCCCTCGTGGTACAGAAAGAAGCCGTCAGCCCAGCCGCCCACCGCGTCGAAGGCCCGTCTGCGGACGAGCACGACGCCCTCGGCCATGGTGGTAACTGTCCCTGGCCGGCCAGGATCGACCGTGCGCAGCCGCGGGACCCAGCGTCTGGGCGTGGTGGAGTCATCCGGGCCGGTCAGTCGCGGCTGCACGTACGCGGCACGAGGGTGCCGCTCGGCCTCGGCGACGAGCCTGGCGAGCACATCGGCGCGGGGGAAGGTCGCGTCGTTGTCCAGGAAGAACAGGTACTCGCTCGGCCCTCCACTCTCCGCGAAGGCTTGAGCGCCCACGTTCCTGCCACCGGGGATACCGAGGTTCTCCGCCAGGGCTACGGTGTGGGCGCCGGCCGGCACGATGTCCGGGACGCAGCCGTTGCCGACGACGCAGATTCGCAGGTCGACCCCGCGCTGGGCCAGGAGCGTGCCCTGAGCGGCGCGCTCCTGGTCGGGGCGGTCGTTCATCGTCAACAGGACGGCGTCGACGCGAGGTTGTGGCACTTCTTTGGTCCTGACGGACGCGGGTTTCTTCAGGGTCACATGGTCTCCTCGTGGCGTTCGGCGTCGCCGCGAGGAGCAGGCAACGCGTCGCCCGCCGGCAGTGCCGGCCCGTACTGGGCCGCCTGGACGGTGTACATCTCACGGTAGAGGCCGCCCTGGCGTGCCATGAGCTGGTCGTGGGTGCCCTCTTCGGCGATGCGCCCCTGGTCGAGGACGTAGATACGGTCGGCTTTCGCGGTCGCGGCGAGCCGGTGGGTGACCAGCACGACCGCGTGGTCGCGGTCGGCCAGGGACCACAAGCCGTCGAACGCGGCGATTTCCGCGTGGGGATCGAGCGCCGAGGTGGGCTCGTCGACCAGGAAGAAGGGCGCGTTCCTGTACCGGCTGCGGGCGGTGCCCACCTTCTGCCACTGCCCTCCCGAGAGCTGGACGCCGCGCTCGTATCCCTTGAAGACGATGGAGTCCATGCCGTGCGGTAGGCCCTCGATGAGGGCATACACACCGGCGGCCTGTGTCGCCTCTTTGACCCGTTGCATGTCACGGGGGTGGTCACCGACGCCGATGGCCACGTTCGTGGCGGCCGTCATCTCCCAGTGCGGGAAGTCCTGCGCGAGCAGTCCCACGTGGGCAAAAACCTGGGAGCGGTCGGCCTCTCGGATCCCGACCCGCTCGCCGGACGCCCCTTCCCACCACACGTTGCCATCCGTCGGCAGCAGGAGCCCGGCAAGAAGCTTGGTCAACGTGGTCTTGCCCGAGCCGTTCGCGCCCACCAGCGCCGTCACCTCGCCCCTGCGGACCGACAGGCTCACGCCCTTCAGCGCCGGCGAGGCGGCCCCGGGATAGGTGAACGACACGTCCTCCACATGCGCGGCGCGCACGGAACGGGGCAGGGGCGTGCCGGTGCGCGGGATGGCGTGCTCGCCGGCCAGCTCGGTGGCGTTCTTGGTGTCGGTGAGGAACAGCATCTCCTCGTACAGGCGGTTGACCTGCTGGACCAAGGACGTGAGCCGCGCGGTGCAGTTGCTGATCGCGATGACCGCCGTCCCACCGACCGCCAGCGGCAGGCCCCCGTTGGTCAGCAGCCACCACAGCACCCCGTAGCAGGCGAGCGACGCCAGGCCGGAGAATCCGCCGGCGACCAGATCGGTGTTCGCCTGCGCCCGCGCCAGACGCCGTTGCTCCGACTCCGACTGCTGCGACATCTCCGCATAGCCGGCCAGCAGTCTCTCCCCGGCAGCGTGGGCACGGATCTCGCCCGCGGCGTGGGGCCGGGTCAGATAGGCAAGCATGGAGACGATCGCACGCCTGTGATCGACCCACTTCATGCGCGAGGCGTAGTCACGGCGAGCCGAGCGCACCGCACCCCACCCCTTGGGCAGCGCGATGGCCAGCAGCATCGGCAGCAGGATCCAGTGCAGTGAGACCAGCACGACGGCGGCTGCGACCATGCCGATCAGCACGTTGCCCACGCCGACCGACAGCCGGAGCATGCTGCGTGCCGAGTCGGTCCCGAACCTCCCCGCCTCCAGGACCCGTTGAATCTCCGGACGCTCGGTCGCCTCCACCTCGACCCGGGTGATGGCCTCGTAATAGCGGACGGAAACGGCTCGCTCCACCTGTGGTTCCAGCCTGCCAGACATCGCTGTCGACCACGCCGCGAGGATCGCCGAGCCCAACGACACCACCGCAAGCATCAGCAGCGAGGGCAAAGCAGCGCGCAGCTTGTCCGCTGTCGGGCCGTCAGCGAAGAGCTGCGTGAGCACGCGATTGACCGCCACCAGCCCCCACGCGGCCGTCACCCCCTGCCCGAGCTGGGCCGTCATCAGTCCGGCCAGCGCTCGCCTGTCCACTTCCCACGCGGTGCGCAACACCGTCCCCGCCATGCGGGGTAGAGCCACGGCCATCTGCCCGAACCCCAACCGGGACAGGGCGTCCTCGTGGCGGACGAAGGACTGGTCCCAGCGCAACCGCCCCCCGAACAGTTCCCGCTCCGCGTCCGAGATCCCGCTCGGGGCGAGCGCACGCTTCCTCCTCGGCTTCACGAGCGGCCTCCTTGCCCCATGGGAGGCGTAAGCGGCTCCGCGTCTTGCTGTGGCAGTGATGCGGTCGACGTCACGTGGTCCCCCTGGCCAGTCGTCCAGCTCGATGTCGGGCTTAACGACAGCGCCGAGTTTTCGAACACACGTGTTTCGGTCGCCCTTCGCCCCCGGCAAATGACGGGTCCTCAGCCTGTGTGCTGCATGAGCCCTTGTCCTGCAACGGTCGTGCGGCGAACGCGAATGACCGAAACTCACCTCGGTCTATTGATTTCCGATAGGCGTCGATCGACAATCGATAGATGCATCACCTCATCACAGGCGTGCTCCGGGCCGCTATCGCCGTGGCAATCGCGCTCGGCCTCTTCGGCCAGATCGTGGTCATCCCGACCACGGCGGCCGACGAGGTCGACGTCTTCCCCGCCTACGCCCCCTTCGCGGCGCCCTACGTGGCGGTGGCCATCCTCGGCGTGGCCTGCGTCCAGGTCGCCCTCGCCGCCGTGTGGAGGCTGCTCGGCATGGTCCGGCACGGCGCGATCTTCACTCCACGGGCCTACCCGTGGGTCGACATCATCATCGGGTCCTCGGTCGTGGCCACGACGCTGGCGGTCGGGGCCGCCGCACACCTGGCGGTGGCCGAGATCCCCTCCCCGGACGACGGTATGGACGTCCTGAGCGGCTTGGCAGCCGCGATCGCCGCCGCGGGTGCGGGAGCCTCGTTCGCCATGCTCACCCTGATCATGCGAAGTCTCCTGCGCAGAGCGACGGCGCTCCGGACGGAGATGGCCGGAGTCATCTGATGGCGATCGTCGTCGACCTCGACCGCCTGCTCACCGAACGCAACCTGTCGGTCGGCGAGTTCGCCGCCACCGTCGGCATCACCCCCGCCAACCTCGCCGTGCTCAAGAACGGACGGGCGAAGGCGGTGCGGTTCACCACCCTCGAAGCCATCTGCGACGCCCTTGACTGCCAACCCGGCGACGTCCTGCGCTGGGTGCCCCACGACGCCGAAGGGAGCTAGGCAGTTGAGAGGGACTGAGCAGTTGAACCACAGGAAGACTTCACCAAGCCGGCATCACCTCCGGCGCGTGCCCCTGTCGCGGAGACAGTGGCCCACACCCGTCACGGCGCCGCCCGCTCAGCGGTGGACGAAGTCCGGCGGTCGCTTGTCGACGAAGGCGCTCATGCCCTCCTTCTGATCCGCGGTCGCGAACACGGCGTGGAACAGGCGCCGTTCGAAGCGAACGCCCTCGGTAACCACCCCGCCACGAACTGCACAGGAGCACTTCGCCGTCGCGTACTCCAGTTTCGGCCAGTGGGCAGGTGCTCGCCCAGAGGCGCGCCGCGGTTGCGCGCGCTCAGCCGTCCTGTGCGGCAACGGGGTAGGCACGAATGCGCTGCTGTTCTCCTCCAGTCTCGTCCAGCGCGAGCCGGCGGCCCGGTGGTGGTACCGCCCGCTGCGGACAGTCGGTGCGTTCGCCACCACCGATGCCACCACCGCGCTCGCAGGTCAGCCGCCCATCGACCGTGTGCACAACGCTGCCGGGTCAATACACCTAGGGTCGGAACATGCGCATCGTCTCCCTGCTGCCCGCGGCCACCGACATCGTGGCCGAACTCGGTCTGACCGCCGACCTGGTGGGCCGCACCCACGAATGTGACTGGCCGCCGGAAGCCGTCACCGGGATGCCCGTCGTCACGGCTGCCGAGTTCTCCGCGGACACCCTGAGCAGCAGGGAGATCTCCGACGCCGTGGGCGGCGCATCCCACACGGGCTCCTCGCTCTACACCCTCGACACCCGGGCTCTCGCCGCCCTCGCTCCGGACGTGGTTCTCACCCAGGACCTGTGCGACGTGTGCGCGGTGTCCTACAGCAGCGTCTCCCGAGCGGTGCGGGTCCTGGACGCCGACACCAAGGTGCTCAGCCTGGAGCCGCGGACCCTGGGCGATGTACTGGACTGCCTGGTCACGGTAGGCGCTCAGCTTGGCGTACGTGAACGCGCGGAGCAGCGGCGGGAGGAGCTGCGTACCCGCCTGGCAGAGGTGGAGCAGCTGACCGCCGGGCGAACGCGACCGCGCGTGGTGGCCATCGAGTGGCTCGATCCGCTCTGGCCGGCGGGGCACTGGGTGCCGGAGCAGATCACCTGCGCAGGCGGCACGCCACTGCTCGCGGTGCCGGGCGAGCACACCGAGCCGATGGAGTGGAGTGCGGTACGCGCCGCCCGCCCCGACGTGATCCTCGTTCTGCCCTGCGGCTTCAGCCCTGACCGCACGCTGCGGGAACGCCGTTTGCTCACCGAACTGCCGGGCTGGGACGAACTGCCCGCCGTGCGCAACGAGGCCGTCTGGGTCCTGGACGGGCCCGCCTACTTCAACCGGCCGGGCCCGAGGGTGGTCCGGGGTGCGGAGGTCCTGGCCCACGTCCTGCACTCCGTCGATGCGGGCGACCCCGTGGTGCCGGGCGAGGCGACCCGCCTGTCCGCAGTGGAGGAGTGACCATAGGGCTGGACAATGGCACCACGGCTTGCGAGGCAACAGCCTCCCAATGCGGCCATAGCGCGCCTCACCGGGCCGCTCCCTCACGGAGCACCGAGCCGGGCGCCTGCCGGCTCCACCCGACCCGGCACCGAACCCACCCAGGCCGCTACGATCCGGCCCGGGCAACCCAGCCCGAACCGAGGAGGGCCCGGTGCCGCAGGAGCCGATGACCGCAACGCTCGGCCGCAGCGAGTTGGTAGGGCCGTTCTTCTCCGTACGGACCGATGCCGGAACACCGCGCGACCAGGGCTTTGTCCCCCTGGCCGAGCTGTACCAAGAGAATGCCTCACCGGCACTGAGCCACCGCCTGGAGACGGTCGCCACCCGGCTCCGCACAGCGGAACGGCGGGTCGCCGCATCCCTCGTTTACCAGGGCCTGGCCGGGCGGCTGTGGTCCATCGCCCTTGCACCCGCGGTACTGACCGGACGGCTACCCGATCTCGACAGCGACGCCTTGTGGTGGCATCCGGACCGGAGCACCCCTGACGAACTCTGGCTGCCCGCCCCGTGCCCCCTGCCCTCGACCTCCGAGAAGGATCTGTCGGGCCAACTACTGGCAGCGGTCCTGCACGGTCACCTGGTGCCGCTGCTCCAGGCCGTCAGCACTGTGGCCACGATCTCCCCCCGGGTGCTGTGGGGCAACGCCGCTTCGGCACTGGTCGGCACCCTCCGTGTCCTGCACGACTGGTGCCACAGAACAGGCCGCCCGGAAGCGGCGGAACGAGCGGTGGCGCTGACCACGACCCTGCTCGACGCCCCGCCTCTGCGCGACACCGGAACCCTGGATCCCGCCGTCCCTGAATTCTCACGACGCAGTTGCTGCCTGTACTACCGCGTTCCAGGCGGAGGGCTCTGCGGAGACTGCGTGCTGAGGCGAACCGGGCGATAGGGCGTCAGCCCCTTCGGGCCGGGCCCATTCGCGATCCGGCCGAGATCGCGGCGTCATACGACGAGTACGGAGGTGATGCCGGGAAGCGCGTACCGGTGAGGTGCTGGCGGCCCGGTGTCGTCGCGCGATGTGTCCTCCTCGCGCAAGGAGGGCCGGTGTCGGGCACGGCGGTCGTTCCGCTCGCTGTGGAACTCTCGGACTCCTTGAGTGGTCTACCGGCCTTGCTGTGGTCAGACCTCCGGATCGGTGCGGCAGGGGACCACGATCAGGCAACCACTGTCTACGGTCGAGTCCGACGCCTTGCCAGGCCGCTGAGGCCCGCGGCGCGCGGTGGCCCCCCCCCCGCTGGTGCGTGGGCCGTGTGCCGCCTTGTCTACCCTGGACCAGCAGCTGGTTCGCCCCGTCCGCCAGACGGGGTGTCGTAAGAGGGAACCCGGTGGGAGTCCGGGACTGCCTCGCAGCGGTGAGTGGGAACGACCGCCGTCATCCAGCACTGGGTCGTGTGACCTGGGAAGCGACGGTCAGTAGGTGCCCCGTCCTTCGGGATGTGCCCACGAGTCCGAAGACCTGCCACTGCTCGTGCGGGGTGTGATCACCGCGCACGCATCCACGGCGACCCGGTACCGGGACCGATGACCGAGTGGCGCGTTCCACCTCTCCCTGCGCATGACGGGGACGGGCCGGCCCGCATCCCGTTCGCGGCCCTGATCCGGTCCTCACGACGACTCGCGAAGGAGAGTTTCGTGCCCGACGAACCGAGCATGCCCACCGTCCCCTCCCCTCGAACGCCTCGCCCCAGCGGCCCCTGTGTCCTGCTCAAGCATGGTGAGATCTTCCTCAAGGGCCGCAACCGGCACCTGTTCACCGAGCGGTTGCACGACAACCTCCGCCACGCTCTGCGGGGCATAGGCGGCTCCACGTGGATCAAGTCCGGCCAGAACGTGACCGTGCTCGGCGGCGAGGTTTCGCAGGATGTCCTGGTGGAGCGCGCCCGCCGGGTGATCGGGTTCAACTCGGTGGAGCCCGCCCTGCGGGTCCCCGGCACCGTTGCGGACATCACGCAGGTGGCTGTGGACGCGCTCGCCGACGCCCGTGCCGAGCAGCCCGGGATCAGTTTCGCCGTGCGGGTCAAGCGTCGGTACAAGGGCTTCGAGATGACCTCGTCGCAGTTCGAGCGCTTTCTCGGCGCACGCGTCCAGGAAGCTCTGGGACCGGTGCCGGTGAACCTCTCCAACCCGGATGTACGACTCTCGGTCGAGATCGACCACAAGGAGAGCTATGTCTCATGGAACCGCTACCAGGGGGCGGGCGGGCTCCCCGTCGGCTCCGGCGGGCGTGCCCTGGTGCTGCTCTCCGGCGGCTACGACTCGCCGGTGGCGGCCCATCGGGCGATGCGTCGCGGGCTGCGCTGCGACTTCGTCCACTTCACCGGCGCCCCGTACACGAACGCCGCTTCCGTCTACAAGGCTTACGCCCTCGCGCGTGAACTCAACCGCTACCAGCCCGGCGGACGGCTGCATGTCATCGCGCTCGGCAACGCCCAGAAGCAACTGGCCATCGCGGGGGCCGGCAAGCTTCAGGTCGTCGCACAGCGACGGCTGATGGTCCGCGCGGCTTCCGCGCTGGCGAGCCGGACCCGAGCGGAAGCCCTGGTGACGGGTGACAGCCTGGGGCAGGTGGCCAGCCAGACCCTCGCGAACATGGCCGCCGTGGACGAGGCCGCCACCCTGCCGGTGCTTCGCCCGCTGGTCGGCTGGGAGAAGCAGGAGATCATCGACGAAGCCCGGGCCATCGGCACGGCGGAGATCTCCGTACTGCCTGACGAGGACTGCTGCAAACTCCTCGCACCACCCCGAGTCTCCCTCCGGGCCGGATTGACCGACCTGCGCTCGGTGGAGAAGCGCCTCGATCTTGACGACGTGGTGGACGGCCTGCTGCGCGACGTCCAGGTCATGTATCCGGGTGAGATCGAAGGGGAAGACCGGGCGGACGCGGACAGCGAGTTCGCGCATGGCGGTACGGGCACGGCCGTGTGCGCGACGGCACCGTCCGCGGCGGTGTCCTCATGACCGGCGAGGACCTGCGGCGGATCCTGGTGATCGGGATCGGCGCGGGAGATCCGGAGCATGTGACGCTGGCCGCCGTGCGGGCCATGCGGGACTGCGAGGTGTTCCTCCTCCTGGACAAGGGCACGCGGACGTCCGAACTGACACGACTACGCCGCAACCTGGTGGCCGAGCACGCCGGCCCCGGCCACCGGGTGGTCGAAGCCGAGGACCCGCGGCGTGACCGCTCCCCCGCGGACACCGCGGGCTACCGGTCCCAGGTCGTCGACTGGCGCCACCACCGGGCCGCCCTGTACGAGCGGCTCATCCAGGACGAACTGGCGCCGAGCCGGACCGGCGCCTTCCTCGTGTGGGGCGACCCCGCGCTCTACGACAGCACGATCGACGCGCTGGATGAGGTGGCTGCCCGCGGCCAGGTGTCGTTCACATACAACGTGATTCCCGGGGTGAGCAGCATCTCGGTGCTGGCCGCCCGCCACCGTACGACGCTGACCCGACTCGGCAGGCCGCTCCGAATCGCCCCCGGCCGACACGTCGCCGGGTCAGGACTCGTCGCGGGCGAGGACGTCGCCGTCATGCTCGACGTCGGTGCGGCGCTCACCGCGCACCGGGCGGAGGGCTGGTGGATGTACTGGGGCGCCTACGTCGGCACACCCGAAGAGCTGCTCGTCTCCGGCCCACTGAACGAAGTCGCCGACCAGGTAGTGGAGTTGCGTGCCGCAGCACGCAAGCGTCATGGCTGGATCATGGATGCCTGCCTGCTGCGCACCGACGGTCCCGATCAGCAGGCAGAGGCCACGCCTCCATCGGGTTCCGGCCAGAACTCCGCCGGGCTTCTCCCGCCGCTGTAGCACCCCGGTGGCCGAAGCGCGCTGCCGCATGAGCGCGTTGTGGTCAAGCTGCTCCCACGTTTCACACCGGGCGAGGCTGCGGTCATACAACGACGCCAGCGGGGTCGAGCGGACCCCACGATGGGGAGCGTCGCAGTCGGGACACGGGCCGCCCAGGCGCCTGGGCGGCCCGTGTCCCGGAGGTACCGGCCACTGCCGATGCCCTGCGCCACGCCCATCGCCTCGTCTACGCGGAAGGCATCGCCCCTGGAAGACCCCCGGGCGGCTACTCCGATCGGCCTGGGCTGCCGCATCTGCGAGCGCCGCGACTGCGCCCAGCAGGCCCGTCCCACCGGCCGGTGGCCGACTCGCCTTCGACCCGTTCGGCGCACTCACGTCCCCTATCCGGTGGAGCCGTCGGGCAGCGACAGGTGAGCGGCGCCTTGAGCCTCTCCGCAGTGTTCGCAGTGCGCGGCGGGCTTCGAGGGCCCCCGCACCCGCGAGGGCATCAGCGTCGAGATGGGGCGATGTTGCCGTGCTCATCAGGTCTCATGGGCCTACAGCCCATTGTGTTGCGCGCCCCCAAAGGCCAACTCCCAATCCCGTTGGGACTGCAAGGCAGGCTCGGCCCCCGCAGCAGCACGCGATATCGGTCGGCGGCCGGGTACGCTGCCCGCTCGCCGAGAACCGCTCCGAAGGGGAGCGACGAGGGGGAGCGATCATGCGCAGAGCTGCGGGAATCAGGCGTAGGGGCATAGTGACCGCTGCCGTGCTGGCCACTGTGCTCACGGCTGCGGGATGCGGCGCGGACTCCAAGCCGACCGACTCCCGGGCCACAGGCTCCACCGACGCGGCAGACAACGGCGGCAAGGATGCCCCGCCGAAGACCAGCTCCCTCACTTGGAAGTTCGAGCACATCGCGGACTTCAGCGGAGAACTCACGGATGTCGCCGTCCTGGCCAAGGACGACATCTGGGCGGTCGGGACCGAGAACAACGGCAAGTCCAACGCCCACTTGCTGCACTATGACGGTTCGCGGTGGAAGCGTGAGCCTCTCCCCGATCCTCTCGCCGCCACCGACTACCCGCCGAAACTGGAAGAAGTCGGAGAGAAAGCCCTGTGGGTGCGGCCGCAGACCCACCAAGACGGCGACGGCGTGAACCCCTGGGCGATGTGGGACGGCACTCGCTGGTCCGCGGTGCCGAACCCTCCGCCGGGCAACGTCGGCGACCTCGATGCCGCGAGCCCGGACGACATCTGGGCCCTCGGCGGCGAGCAGACCGCCGTGCACTGGGACGGCACCCGCTGGACCACGACGCGTCTGCCGTACGGCGCCTCCGACCTGGCCGTGGTGGGGCCGGACGATGTCTGGGCGGTCGGCAGCCGCTCGACCGGTCCGGGCACCGAACTGGGCTACGGCGAGCGGTACAACCAGCCGGCCTCGATGCACTGGGACGGCACGTCATGGAAGTCCGTGGCGACTCCACAGGCCCGCTTCGAGAAGCCGATCCCGCCGGAGCCCAGCGCCGGTCTCAGCCAGGTCTTCGCTCTCGAAAGCGGTGAGGTGCGCGCATACGGCGGCAACACCTTCAACCATGGCGAGGTCGAGAACGAACCGGCGGACGAGTACATCCGGCTGCGCTGGGACGGCTCGAAGTGGGTCGATCAGGAAGAAGCGACCGGCGGCTGCGCCGGTCGGACCCCGGTGGGTCAGGACGACAAGGGCCTGTTCCTCGACGGCAACTGGTTCCTGACCGACGGCGGCCGGTGCGTGAAGATCAAGCGCCACCGCCTGCCCCTGTCGACCGGCGCCCGCAAGGGGTCGAATCAATCGCTGTGGCTCAAGGAGATTCACCGGGTCCCCGGCACCGACGAGTGGCTGGGCGCCGGACAAGTGCAGGTCAACCAGTCCGGCGATCCCTTCGGCGCCCCCGTCGTCGTACGCCTGCAGCGCGGCGGCTGACCTCTGGCTGCCTCCAATGAAGCGTCGAGCAGAGCCCCGGGGCGGAACAGGAGCCGGCCCCGTCGCTCCGGGCGAGGGGGCCGGCTCGTAGCTCAGTGGAAGGTGACGTAGCCGTTGCCGTCGCGGTCGTTCCCGCTCTTGGAGTACGAGTGGACGTCGGCGCGGCTGCCGCCGGGCTTGTAGAGGTAGATGGTGTCGCGGTCGTTGTTCCAGAGGAAGTTGCAGTTGTCGCGGTAGACGACGTTGCCGCCGTCGGAGTCGGTGCCGTTGCCGCCCCGGAGCCTGATGTAGTCGCCGGGCTGCAAGTAGTGGTTCGCGGTGAACGTGAACCGGTTGCCCGTGGCGTCCTTGACGACGTAACCGCGGAGGTTGACGGTCGCCGTACGCGAGTAGTTCTTGATGGTCAGGTACTCGTCCCGGGTGTTGCCGGAGCTGCAGCTGTTGGAGTCGCGGCCAGGCGCGTCGTACTGGGCTCCGCGGACTTTCAGGGCAGAGGAGTACTCGGCGGCCTGGGCAGGGCTGGCTATCAGTGCGGCCAGTGTTCCGGCCGCGAGAAATGTGGCACCGAAGGCGATACGGGTACGCATGGTGAGGTCCCCCCTCAAGAGTGCTGATGAGAGACAGGACCCTACAGACAACACGAGTCGCTTGTTACGGTTTCAAGTTTTCTGATCCCGGACATCACGGGCAGCGGATCCGCTGCACGAACCCCGACACCACCACCCGCCACAACGACCGACTGACCCACCATCAACGCACTGTGCGCGAAGCTCGGCACCCTCAGAGGTTGGAGGCAGAGGCGAGACTGTGCACCCCACCCATGGAGATGGTCGGCGACTTGGCCAGGGCATCGCCGTGGTCGAACAGCGGCGCGAGAAGGCAGTGCGAGCGGAGCCGTAAGACCTTCAGCGGATGAGCTTGGCGCGACTCCGTCGTGTCCATCCGGCACCACGTGTGAGCACCGGACGCGGAGAGAGTCCCGTGCCGCTGATGCGCCCCGTATGCCGGCCGGGCTGCCAGGACGGGGCGGCTTCGTCCGCCGCACGGACAATTGCGGGCGACAACCCCGACCGGGTGGGTCAGACTTTCCGCAAAGGGGTCTACCCGTTCTGCCGCCTTTACTCGCGTGAGGGGGTCCTGGTGCTCGATGTTCCGTTCTGGCTGTGGGCGGTATTCGCCGTCACGGTTCTCCTGTCGCTGGCCGTTGACCTGCTCTCGCACCGGGAGGCGCATGTCATCAGGTTCAAGGAGGCAGCCGCCTGGAGCGGAGTATGGATCGGCCTCGCCCTGGCCTTCGGCGCGCTCGTATTCGTCGTCCTGGGGTCGACGGCCGGGGTTGAATACACCACCGCATGGCTGCTGGAGAAGAGCCTGTCGGTGGACAACCTGTTCGTGTTCGCTCTGATCTTCGCCTACTTCAAAGTCCCACGCGCCTACCAGCACCGCGTGCTGTTCTACGGGGTCTTCGGTGCCCTGGTATTCCGCGGTGTCTTCCTCGCTCTCGGCGTTGCCGTGGTCAACCGCTTCACGGCCGTTCTTTTCGCGTTCGCCGCGGTTCTCTTCTACAGCACGTACAAAATCCTCAAAGGCGAGGACGAGAGCTTCGACCCCGGCAAGAGCTTCGCCGTACGACTGCTGCGCAAGGTGGTCCCGGTCCGAGACGAATACGTCGGGATGAAGTTCTTCGTCAAGGAGGCCGGCAAGCGGGTCGCCACACCGCTGCTTGCCGTCGTCGCCGCCATCGAGGCGGCCGACCTGGTCTTCGCCGTGGACAGCGTGCCGGCCGTCCTCGCGGTCAGCGACGACTCCTTCATCGTCTACACAAGCAACGCCTTCGCCATTCTCGGCCTGCGGGCCCTGTACTTCCTCCTCGCGGGCCTGCTGGACCGATTCCATTACCTGAGCAAGGGCCTGGCCCTGATCCTCGCCTTCATCGGCGTGAAGCTGATCCTGCAGGCATCGCACAAGACGATCAACAGCGGCATCCCGGAAATCCCGTCACTGGTGAGTCTTGCGGTCATCGTCCTGGTCCTGGCCGTATCCGTGATCCTGAGCCTGCGACGCCCTGCCGAGCCCCAACCGGCGGGGGCCACGACTCCGGGACAGGGCGAGGAAAAGGCCGCCCCGGCGCCCGGAGCGCCCCACGGACCGCCCGATGCCGACGCCCAACCGCCCGAGGAAGACGAATTCAGACCCCCGGAGAATCCCCCAACAGGTGACAGGTGATCCCGTGATCCGAGGCAGCGACGCAATCCGCCGCTGCCCGGGAGCGCAACAAGATCACCCCCTCGAAGCCCAGGGAAACAAAGAGAGGCATTACTATTTCTTTGCCTCTGATTTACTCTGTAGATATGCGAACCCGAGAGCGTGAAACGGCACCGCAGGCCGGACACCTCTGCCCCGCCTGCCATCACCCACTGAGCCAGGTGGTCAAGAGATACAAGACGATGGGGATCGTCGTCCCACTCTGGGTCCCGGGCCCCTGCTCCAACCTCGACTGCCCGCACCACGTGCCGGAGTCGCAGCGGGACGGTCGGGAACGGAGCGAGGAGCAGAAGCTCTAGAGGCAACCGACCGGCGTGCACCACACAGCACCCGGACGTGCCGAGCGCGTGCCGGACGCGCCGGGCCTGCCGGGGCGCGCCGGGCGATGCACAGGAACCCATCCCGACTGTCGCCGCCGATGCCCACGAATGCTCCTAATCTCCGTCGAGTGCGGCGTCCGAGCGTTTGATGTGGCGTGCATGGGTACGGCCGTCGGCTTGCGGGGTGACGTCCGTAGGCATGCGGGCTCGGTGACCGCGGAGGCGGCTGGTCGCGGCCTGGAGGAGACGGGCGAGCAGGTGGGCGCGACCGGCGGCGATCGGGCCGAGGACGGCGAGGACCAGGACGTAGCTGGCGATGAAGGGTGCGAGGCGTCTGTCGAGGCCGGCGCTTGTGGCCATGGCCGCCAGAATCAGTGCGAACTCGCCGCGCCCCAAGAGAGTGGTGGCGATGTTCGCGGCGGGCTGGGGGCCGTATCGGTACAGTCGGGCGGCGAACAGGCCCGCGGCCACGTTCATGGCAATGGTCAGCGCTGCCGCTACGGCGACCGGCACGGCGACGGAGGCGATGTCTGCCGGGTTGATGGCCAGACCGAAGGCGAAGAAGAAGATCGCGGCGAAGGCATCGCGCAGCGGATGCACCAGTTTGCGTATTCGCGGCCCGGAGGGGGTTCCGGCCAGGATCATGCCGACCATGAACGCGCCGATGGCGTCGACGACCCCAAGGACCTCGGAGACGCCGGCGACGAGGATCGCGGCGCCGAGGAAGCTGATGACCAGCAGTTCGTTGTCGCGCACCGCGATCAGGCGCCCGATCAGACGGGTGCCGAAGCGGGCGGCAACAGCCAGCACCATGAGGAAACCGAACGCCTTGGCCCCTTGGGCGACCGTCTCCCCGACACCCTGGGCGCCGCTGATGACGGGCTGGAGCGCGGCGAGGTACAGGGCGAGGAAGATGTCCTCCACGACGGTGACACCCAGGATCAGGCGGGTCTCGGGGCGAGCGATGCGGCCGAGGTCGACAAGGACCTTGGTGACGATCGCGGAGGAGGAAATGCCGAGGACGCCGGCGAGCACCAGGGCCTCCCGCGCACCCCAGCCCAGGGCGAACCCGAATCCCAGGCCCGCGCCGACGTTCAGCAGCAAGTAGATCCCGCCTGCGGCGAGCAGGCGCCTGCCGCCGCTCCTGAGGTCGTCGAGGTGGAACTCCAGACCGAGATAGAACAGCAGGAGCACCAGGCCGAGCGCGGAGAGCATTTCGAAGTCGTGCGCGTCCTCGACGAGGACCAGGCCCGGGGTATGCGGGCCGAGCAGGATGCCGGCGAGTATGAAGAGCGGGATCGTCGGCAGGCCGATCCGCCTGCCGAGGCGGGCGAGAATGGCGGCGGCCAGGAAGGCGCCGCCCATGGCGAGCAGAGTGTCGGTGTGTCCCACGGGTCACCACCCTCCGCGGCGTGGAACGTTCACGGTGTTGCGAGCGACGGGAATGTCCTCCGTTCACGGGTCCGTCGGGCACCGGTGATCATCTGAGCATCGGTGCCGCGGCGGTAAGGGCCGGTGGTTGTCAGAGCAGGCGGGGACGGTGCCCGGCCGGGTCCTGTGGGGGTGCGAACAGATACGCCGCCACACTGGCCGCGACCAGGCCCGCGGCAAGGACCGGGCCGTGCGGGAGCACCAGCCCCATGACCAGCATCGTCACGGAGAGGACCAACAACGCCCAGGCCGGGCCGCGGCGGTTTCCCCGAGGCCGGCGCGGGCGCCCCGTTTCCCGGCCACGGGCGGCACGAGGGTCGCTGTGATGTGGCTGCTCCTCAAGATCGCGTAGCGGATTGCCACCATGCTGGGTCATCTCTCCTCCTCCCAAGGACGGGCAGGTGAGGGGTGCGATGCCACCGTCACACGCGGCCCGGAGGCGTCACCATCGGGTCCAGCACCCATTTCCGCAGGTGCCTGGCACCCAACGCGTGCAGCAGTTGGGTGCCGGCACCGATGGACACCAGAGCACCCGCCCCGCAGGCTGACAATGACGGCCACAGGGCGACTCGACGGCAGCCGGGGCACAGGCGCCGGCGAGTGGCGCCGAGGCCGGCTACAGAGGCAGGGACGACGACGGGACGGAGGCGGTGTCGGTGCCCTTGTTCTGGCGGATCTTCCTGCTCAACGCCGTGGTGCTGATCGCTGCCGCTGCCCTGCTGCTGGGCCCGGTCACCGTCTCCACCCCGGTGCTGCTCACCGAGGCCGCCGTCCTCACCGCCGGACTGGCCGCGATGCTCGTCGCCAACGGCGTGCTGCTGCGCCTCGGACTCGCCCCGCTGCAACGTCTCACCCGCGCCATGACCACCACCGATCTGCTGCGACCGGGTAAGCGCCCGGCCGTCGGAGGGCACGGAGAGGTCGCCGAACTGATCACGACCTTCAACACCATGCTCGACCGCCTGGAGGCCGAACGAGCCACCAGCGCGGCCCGCGCCCTGTCCGCACAGGAAGCCGAACGCCACCGCATCGCCCAAGAACTCCACGACGAGATCGGCCAGACCCTCACCGCCGTGCTCCTGGAACTCAAACGCGTCGCCGACCACGCCACGCCCGCCGTGCGGGAGGAACTCCATCAGGTGCAGGAGACCACCCGCGCCAGCCTCGACGAGATTCGCCGCATCGCCCGCCGCCTGCGCCCCGGCGTCCTGGAAGAACTCGGACTGACCAGCGCGCTGAAAGCCCTGACCACCGAGTTCACCTGGCCCACCCTCGCCGTACGCCACCACATCGACGCCGACCTGCCGCCGCTGAGCAGGGACACCGAACTCGTCCTCTATCGCGTGGCCCAGGAGAGCCTGACCAACGTCGCCCGCCACGCCGGCGCCCACCGCGTCGACCTCACGCTCCGTCACTCCCCCACCGGGGTGGAGCTGCGCGTCCACGACGACGGCCGCGGCATCGACGGCGCTGCCGAAGGGGCCGGCATCAGCGGCATGCGCGAACGCGCCCTGCTCATCGGTGCCGACCTCTCCCTCGGCCCCGGCCCCGGCGGGGGCACCGAAGTACGCCTGATCGTGCCCGTCCACCACCGGAGCCGCTGACCATGTCCCAGGCGACAAGAACCCGCATTCTCCTCGCCGACGACCACCGCCTGGTCCGCCGTGGAGTCCGCCTCATCCTTGAGGGCGAGGCCGACCTCACGGTCGTCGCCGAGGCCGGCGACGGAGCCGAAGCCGTCGAAGCGGCCCGCACCCACCACCCCGACCTGGCCATCCTCGACATCGCCATGCCTCGTCTGACCGGGCTTCAGGCCGCCCGCGAACTCTCCCGCTCACAGCCCGAGACCCGCATCCTGATGCTGACCATGTACGACAACGAGCAGTACTTCTTCGAAGCCCTGGCCGCCGGGGCCTCCGGCTACGTCCTGAAATCCGTCGCCGACCGCGACCTCGTCGAGGCCTGCCGCGCCACCATGCGGGGCGAGCCCTTCCTCTACCCCGGCGCCGTCAACGCCCTCATCCGCAACTACCTCGACCGTGCCCGCGAAGGCGGCACCATCCCCTCCAAGGCCATCACCGACCGGGAAGAGGAAATCCTCAAGCTCGTGGCCGAGGGCAACACCTCGCAGGAAATCGCCGACCTGCTCGTCATCAGCGTCAAGACGGTGGAGCGGCACCGGGCCAACCTGCTGGAAAAACTCGGCATGAAGGACCGGCTGGAGCTCACCCGGTACGCGATCCGGGTCGGACTGATCGAGCCTTAGCCCGCAGGCGCGGTAGCTGCGTTGCCCGTCGCAGCACGGGAACCGGGACCAGACGCGTCGGCGGCGGCCGGGGCTGCCGGGGCTGCCGGGGCTGCCGGGGCTGCCGGGAAACGCTTGTGGGGACGCGTCCACGCCCGACGGCGGGCGTACCGCTGGAGGGAGGGGGCGGAGGCGCGTCGGGGGTGGGGCGGGGCCGACCGTCTTCGTCCGCGAAGTCAGTCGCGGCACCCGTGGCGTCGATCAATAAGCGGAGGCCACGACCTCGCCGGCCATGACCTGGGGCGGGTTGGGGAGTAGTGACGCGAGGTTGTCCCGCACGAATCCTGCCGCTCTGGAAACCGATTCTTCAGCGCCGGCCTGGTCGAGGAAGACGCTGGTCGAGACCATGACTCCGTTCCCGGCGTCGACCCAGTAGTAGGCCACGAAGCCAGGGACCTGACGCATGAGCGGTACGAATCCCTCATCCACGATGCGTCCTGCCTCGGACGGATCGCTCACTCCTTCGTACCGTCGCACTGCTGCGTACATGGCCGATCTCCTCACGGGGGTCCGGATCGTGGTCTGCTGGAACGCCGTACCCCTGTGGCGGCTCCCTGGCTCGTGCGGAGCCCGGCAATCACCTGAAGGGCGGTCCTGGCTGATCCGAACGACACGCGTGCGCGGTGAGCGCAGTCGCGCTGTAGTCCCTGGCCCCGGAACGCGAACGCGCTCAAGGGCCGGGCTCAGCTGTGATGCGTCGACCTACTGCCCGGGCATGATCAGCACCGGCAGGAGCGGGCAGCCGCCATCCCCCCCCCCGCCCACCAGATGAATCACCGTAGTCCGACCTCCCCTGGACCGGCCGAGGTCTCATCGGGGCGGCGCCGAGCGGCCGCCGCCCCGATGGCCCTTCCGAACCAATCAGGCCAACAAGCCACCCCAGTGGGCAATTTCACCACGCGGAGTCCCCAAAGGCTCAGACGGACCATTCCGAGCAGACCGGTTGTAACCTCGGCCCTTATGACCTGGTTGCCTGAAGACTTCGTCCACCCCGTCCACGTGCCCGTGCCCAACACCGCGCTTCATCTGCGGCCGATCCGGGAGGCGGACACCGCGCTGGACTACCCCGCCGTGATGGGCTCCCGCGAACGCTTGTGGGAGATCTTCGGTCCCGCCTGGTCTTGGCCCAAGGAGACGATGACCTACGAAGAGGACCGCATCGACCTGCTGCGACACGAGAAGGAGATAGCCGCGCACCAATCGTTCAACTACGCGCTGCTGGACGCGGAGGAGACCGCGATCCTCGGCTGTGTCTACATCGACCCGCCAGAGCGCACCGGCTCCGACGGAGAGGTCTCCTGGTGGGTGGTGGACGACCTCGTCGGCAGCGAGGTCGAGGGCGCCCTCGACGCGTTGGTGCCGCAGTGGATCGCCGCCGACTGGCCCTTCCAGCAGCCCCGTTACCTGGGCCGCGAAATCACCTGGCAGGACTGGCTCGCGCTGCCCCGCACCCCGTGACAGGGGTCCGGGCAAGGTGAGGTCAAACGCCACAACGGAGGCCGGGGTGGTCTGAGCCCACGGAGGCCGCCACCCGTTCGGCGCAACGTCATTGGAGCCACGACCGCTTGTGGCACCTGAACGAGGCAGGGCGTGACCTCCATCGAGCCGACGGCGTATTCGCGATGCGCCGACTGAACGGCTTCGTTGTCGGCGGTGAGTGGAGGCGGTGATGCTGCCCGTTCGGGACGGCATGACACCGGCTCGCAGGCGCTGGCTCGGGGGCGCCACCCACCCGGACCCAGACGTTCGCTCCTGCCCTCCCCTGCAACTCGACGGCCACGTCGTCACCCCGGAAGCTCAGGGGGCTCCGCCAGGTTCCGAACCCTCGTAGCCCGGTCGTGAGGAGGAGTCGATGCCGACCTCGTACTCGATGTGCGGGCTTACCTCGTTGCCGTCGACAAAGGCGCCCGTCGAGCCGATGGCGAGGCCGATCGCGTGGTGCGGTCCGGCGGGGAAAGTGTTGCCGGTGATGGTGGCGTTCTGCACGTCCTCGAGCATCAGGGCCTGGGAGGCCTTTCGCGTCGCGCAGTGGTTGTCCCGGACGGTGAAATCGGAGGTGATGCCGTGGCCGTCGCCCTCGCCGTCGTTGGGGCCTTCGGCCATCAGACACATGTTGTCGATGTCCTCGCAGCGGTTGCCCTCGATCAGGACCCGTCGGCTGGGCGGGGTGTCGTCGGCGAAGGTCTGTATGCAGTCGGCGTGGCCGTAGCGGTTCGACGTTCCGCTGATGTTGTTGCGCTGGATCTTCAAGTCGGAGCCGAAGAAGCGCAGGCCGTCGCCGTCACCGCCGTGCGGACGGCTGACGGTGTTGTCGCGCACGGTGATGTCGCGCCCGGTGATCTCGATGCCCGGGGCCTTCGGCCTGTCGACCCGATAGCCCTCGACTACGACATGGTCGGCCTCGACGGTGATGCCACCGACGGTCCGGCCGGCTCCGTGGTGGACGGCCGGGTGCTCGGCGGTACCACCCTTGGTGATCACCAGCCGGGCGGCCGTGCCTTCCTGCGCGGCGGGGACCGAGGACGTGGCGGGCACCGCCGGGGACGGGGTGGGCACCGCCGGGGACGGGGTGGGCACGGCAGCGAGGGCCGCGAGCAGCGCGACTCCGGTGAGAAGGAGCCGTTCGCGGGTCCCACGCCGGGCGGGTGCGTGATGGTGGGTCGTCATGACGCGTGACCCTAGGAGCCTTTCCCGGGAGCGGTCCCGAGGCCGGCCGTCAGGCTGACGCGACCTCGGGGCGTAAGAGAGATCGCGGGGACGTAAGAGATCGCGAGGGAGTGGACGGCGTAACGGGCATGCGTACTGCGTGTGCGCGCACGCAGCCTCAGATGGCGTCGATAAGTGCCAGGTCCGTCGGGACGAGTGTGGTCGACATCAGCAGGGCCCGGATCAGGTTGTCGTTGAGCGCGTTGCCGACCGGCTCGCCGACCTCCTCCCGGGTGAGCCACGGCTCACCGCCGCGGGACAGCCACGCACGCACCCCGTTGACCATGTGCTCGACGCGCTCCAGCAGCCGGCCGTCGGCGCACCGGATCGGCAGCCGCCCCGCGTTGCTCACCCACCACTGGCCGCCGCGGTGGGTGAGCGTGCCCTGGTGGCGGCTGACCTGCGGGTCGTCCTCGCCCAGACATACGTGCGTCCCGGGTCTGTTGCGGCCGAACAGGACCTCGCGGCCGTCCCCGGGCCCTAGCGTCATGCCCCCGGTCAGCGCGAGCGCGAAGACCGTGCCCGGCACCGGCGCGGTGACGCCCCGGGCGAGGCTGCCGTGACTGGCGAGCAGCGCCCGACCGTCGACGACGGGCCGCCCAGCCCGCCCTGAGGCCCCAGCCGGGCCCGTCGATGCTGCCGAGTTTCCCGGTGCGGTCACTTCCCCTTCATTTCGTTCAGTTCCTTCGTGATCTTCTTCGTGGCCGTGGCCGCGAGTGCCTCGGCCCCTTCGCACAGCCGGCCGACCGTCTGCGGCCCGTGCACGGTCACCATCAGGTGCTCGACGGTCTCGTCCCCAACGGAGTTCGTGTAGGAGCGGTGCGGCGTCCGTACGACGCAGTCGTCGTCGCCGGACTCCCGGGGCGACACGTAACTCCTGTGCCCCGCAAGGACGGTCGGGTCTCCGTCGTCCTCCAGGGTGTTGTCCCGGCTGAACACCAGCTCCACTCCCGTGTCGCCGTCCGGGCTGCTCCACTCACAACCCCAATCACCGAAGTCCGGTGCGGGATCGCGCGGATCGATGCCCGGCAGTCGCCTGAGTGCGGCGGCGTCCAGCAGGCCGCAGGCGTCGAGGCGGGCCAGGGACCGCTCTGCGGGCTCCGCGGTGCGCCGGGGGACCGCGCCCCGGTCCAGTACGCCCACGACGTGATCGGTGGCGGCGTCGGCCAGCCGGCACGGGTCGGGCGACGGCGACTCGTAGCGCTCCCCGACCACCACGATCTGCTTGCTGTCGGCAGTCGCGATGATCCGTTCGCAGTCGTCCCCGTCGCGCTGCATCGTCCCGACCGTGACATTGCCGACCCGCCGGGTGGCTACGTCGTCCCCGAACTCGGCCGGGTCCTTGTCGAGGTTGACCTGGACGCCGGCCGCCTCGTCCCCGTTCTCGTTCTTCACCAGGACGTCGCAGCGGTCGAACCGCCCGTAGTCCGGATCCCGTTCGGTGTCTCCGAAACGGCTCAGGGATGCCGCGTCGAGCAGTGCGCAGGGGTCGGCCGTACGGGCGGCGCCGATGGTGCCCGCCTCCCCCGGGCCCGAAATCGGCGCCGACGTCGAGGGCTTGGCGTCGGCTGCACCCCGCCCGCTCCTGCCGCCGTCGTCGTCGCCGGGGAGGAGGACGAGGAGCCCCGTCGTGAGCGCCGCCACCGCGATGAGCGCCACCGCCGCGAGAGTCAGCGAGCGGCGCCGGCGGCGCAGGGGCCGCGGAAGTCGTGACGTCAGAGGGGCGAGCGACAGGGTGCGGCCGTCGTGCAGCATTTCCTGGACGTGCGGGGGCGGCGGCGTGGCCTGCGTCAACAGCTTGTACGCCTCGGCAGCGTTGGGGCGGTGCCGTGGTTCCGCCGCGAGGAGCGCCGTCATCGGGGCGGCGAGCCGGCCCGCACGCTCCGGAGTCTCGATGTGCCCCTCGATCGCCCGCACCAGGTAAGCCATGGGGTGCGCGGCCTCTCCGTACGGGGAGCGTCCCTCGACCGCCGCGAACAGTGACGCCCCCAGCGAGAACACGTCGGCCTTCTCGTCGCCCGGCCCACCCTTGGCCACCTCGGGTGCGAGGTACTTCGGCTTCCCCCGCACAGCGCCCGTCATGGTGTGCGTCTGCGTGGTGTCGCTCCACAGGGCGCGGGCGATCCCGAAGTCCATCAGGCGGGCGACGCCCTCCTCGGTGACGAGGACGTTCTCCGGGGTGACGTCGCCGTGCACCACACCCTCGGCGTGGGACCTCGCCAGCGCCGCCGCGACCTGGCAGCCGATGGAACCGGCGTCCTCGGGCGTCAACGGGCCGTTCGCGGCGACCAGTTGCGCGAGGCTGTGCGAGGGCACGTACTCCATGACGATCCAGCAGGCGGTCTCCCCCTCGACGAAGTCGAAGACGGGCACGATGTTCGGATGGTGCAGCCGCGCGGCGTACTGCGCCTCCTTCTTGAGCCGCCTCGCCGCCTCGCCGTCGTCGGGACGCGCGCACTTGACCGCGACGCGCCGCTTCAGCGTCTCGTCCCAGGCCCGCCAGACGACGCCCATCCCGCCCTTGCCGATGGGTTCCTCCAGGAGGTACCGGTCAGCGATCTTGTCGCCGGCCTCCAGCGTCACCAGCACCGTCACTCCCAGCCCTAGACTCACACATAGTTGCGGACAGTGACAGAGTGTACCGAGCCATGATCCGACCCACAGCCGTTCGAGCGGACCACCCCAGAATCCTCACAGCGCGCCGAGGGCCGACACCAAATCACTCCAACACCGGCTGCATGTACGGGTGTTGTCGGTTCAGCTGTCCGCACCACTCGCCTTCGATCCCGAGGAGGCATCGGCTCCGGACGACTCGCTGCCAGTGGACTTCCAGGCTTTCCTGGCGCGTTGGGGATGTCGCAGAGGGCGCAGGCAAGCGGGGCGACGATGATGAGCGGGCTTGACCTTGACCCTGCGTCAGGGTTGGAGCCTTCTCGCATGACGAACAGCAGCACTTCCTCAGCGCGGCTCGCTCCGCCGATCGGAGAGTTCCAGGAGATCGACGGCCGCCGCATTTTCGTACATCGGTCGGGCAGCGGCGGTCCGGCGGTCGTGTTCCTTCCGGGCGCCGGCGCGGTCGGCCTGGACTACTTCGGTGTCCAACAACAGGTTTCGCAGTTCACCACCGCTGTGCTGTACGACCGCGGTGGCACGGGCTATAGCGATCCTCTCCCGCTGCCCCGCACCGCCACCGCGGTCGCCACGGAACTGCGCGAGCTGCTCAGGGACCAGAACATCGCCGCCCCATACATTCTGGTGCCGCATTCCCTCGGCGGCTTCTACGCGCACCGGTTCGCGCAGCTGTACCCGCAGGACGTGGCCGGGCTGGTCTGGCTGGACGCCTTCCACCGCGACTGGGACGACTCCATGCCGCCCGCGGCGAGTCTGGCCGCGCTCGAGCAGATGATGCCTGACCTGGAGCAGCTCGAAGAGATGCGCCCGGCCCTGCGCGAGATGAGCGCCGAACTGCTCGCGGACTACCCGGAGCACATACGGCAGGCGCTGATCGATGCCAAGGTGAGTGACGAATGGACGCACGCCGGTATCGCCGAGCGCACCAAGTTGGCCGAACTCGCCACCGAACTGCGGGCCGGGCCGAACATTCCCGACGTCCCGTTGGTCGCTCTCAGCGTGGTGGGCACCGACCCCGCCCAGCAGGCGCTGACGTCGGAGCGGACGCTGCAGGAGATGAACGACGGCAGGACGCGACTGGACGCGGACCTGGTGAGCGCGGTCTCGCACGGGGAACAGCGCCTCATCTCCGACACCAGCCACCACCGGCTCTGCTTCGACCGCCCCGACGCCGTGCTCCAGGCGATCCGTGACGTCCTCGACCGGGCGGCTCGACCGTAGACTCGGCGCCACCACGTTGCACGTAGACCAGAGGAGGACGGTGCTCACGATCAGCCGGCTCGCGGCAACCGCAGGCGTGACCGTGCGCACCGTTCGCCACTACCACCACGTCGGACTGTTGCCCGAGCCCGAGCGCGATGCCTCCGGCTACCGCCGCTACAGCGCGCAAACCGCGGTGGATCTCATCCGGATCAGGACCCTCGCCGATGCCGGGGTGCCACTGGCCCGAATCGACGCGCTGCTGCACGCACAGCCGACCGAGTTCGCCGAAGCGATCACCGATATCGACGCCGATTTGCAGCGCAAGATCGACGAGCTCACCGAATACCGCCGCCGGATCACTGAACTGGCCGGCGGTGAACGGCTCGTTCTGCCCCCCGAGGTGGTCGCCATCCTGGACCGGATGCGCAGTCTCGGGGTCAGCGAGCGGAGGGTTCTGCTCGAGCGCGACTCGTGGATCCTGATGCAGGCACTGGACCCGCACGTCATGCCGCAGCGAATACGGGAGAAGAACGCCGGCTTCGACGATCCCGAGACGACGCGCCTGTATCTGGCCTGTGATCAGTCAGTTGACTGGGACCCGCACGATCCACGCCTGGACCAGCTCATCGACGACCTGGACGCGTGGGAGGTCGAACACGAACGAGACAGCGACCGGGCAGGGTACTTGAAGCTGGTCTCTTCCCGGATCTCCGAGGCATCACCGGCATGGCAACGCATCATCGAAGCGCTCGTCCACCGCGCCGAGCAGCGCATGACCGCCGGGCACGACAGCTGAGCCGGCACCCTGGTCACTTCCGACGGCCGATGCACGCACATCGGCGCCGACGTCAAAGACACCCACGCAGCGGCCGGTTGCGGGCAGGATGGGGGAAAACTTCGGGAGGTTGGCATGCAGTGGTCGGCGGTGCTCGGGTACGGCTTGGGCTACGGGCTGGTGCTCAGCGTGCTGTTCACAGCGTCGGTGTTCGCCGGAGCAGCCATGAGCCGGGACTTCTTGCTGAACGACTACCCGCCCGCGATCCAGCGCCGGTACGGCCGTCCCAAGAGCGCCCGTGGCCGCAGGGTGGCGGTGCTCTTCGGCGCCTTCATCTGGGCCGTCTGCGGCCTTCCCTTGATGATCGCGGCGATGATCGGCCTCGACGGCGCTCTGGACGGCGGCCTGGAATTCCTGCCCGCGGCCGTCTGCGCGGCCCTCGTCTTCGCCACGCTGACCGTCTGGGACCTGGTCGTCTTCGACTGGATCATCTTCGCGGGGCTGCGTCCCCGCCTGCTCGTCCTTCCCGGCACCGAGGGCATGGCGGAGTATCGCGACCTGCGATTCCACCTCGGCGCCGCAGTCAAGGGCAGCCCACTGATCGTTGTCGTGGGCCTGCTCACCGGAGGCATCGCTGCCCTGGTGAGCTGAGCGCAGCCTCACCCCTCACTGCCCTGTGCTGTCCGCGCCGCACGCACTCACGTCACGCCAGACCTCCGATGACGCGACCCGCGGGCCTGACGTACGCGGGAGGTGTAGCCGCGCCCATGGAGGTGGCGGCATCGGAGGTCGTGGCGAGTCAGACGTGATGGGCGTCCATCACGCTGTGCCCGAGGCTTACTGCCCGACTACCGTCATTGAGGCTCGGACGGGCGCGCCGCCGTGGTCGTAGCGGGCAGCTGGGCGAGCGCGGCGATGAACGGTGCGGGAAGGTACGCGGGGCGGCCGTCCCGGCCCGTCTGATAGGCGAAGTACCCGAGCGAGCCGCCCGCAGCTACCTCGTCAGCCGTCTCCGCTTGGTAGACCACCCGGCAGCCGCCGGCGGCCTTCTTGGCGCGCTCCCACAGAGCGGGCGCGGGCTTGCGTTCCGCCTCGGTCCGTGGGGTGAAGATGCGGTCGCCGAAATCGGTCCACGCGAACGGCTTCGAACCCTTCCAGTCCTGATTGACCGCCTCCTTCAGCTTCGCCGCCCGCTCTGCATCGGTGGCCCCCCAGGAGGACGGCACGTTCGTGATGAGGCCGACAGGGATGTGACGGGCACGCAGCGCGCGCAGATGCGCCTCGGCTCGCGGCATGTACCGCACGCTGTTGTCCTCTGCGGTGTGCACCAACGTCTCGCCGAGGTCGAAGTACGCGACCACGCACCCGCCACGCGGGCTCGCGTTTCCGGCGGCGTCGGGTGACTGCCCGGCGGCTGCGCCGGCGGTCGCGGCAGGTACGGTCAGCGCCGCCACACTGCCCAGGACGAGGAGGATGCGGCGGGGGGTTTTCCTGGCGAATATCGCGTTCATGGGGGGTGACCTTCTCCCTAGGGGGCATCAGATCGTATACGTGCCATGCACACGCCATACTCCTGAAGGGCGGGAAATCGCCGCCTCCTAGGGTGACTGTATTGCCGCTGTGGCGCAGTCAGTTGATGGATCATCAGGCAAGGCCGACCCCTCGCTCCCGCCTGATGGCCTCGGCACGACCGCCGTCGCCCCGGGCGCGGTCTCTTGGGCTGCGCAAGGGACACCCCTTGGGACCTGCGGTGACGCCGTTTACGCGCGGGCGGGCTCACGGAGTGTGGCACTCGTGGAGCCGGTCGGCGAGAGCGAGGTCGGGCCAGGGCAAGGCGTCGACCTCGGCGCTGGGTTCGGCGGTGAGGCCCTGGACCGCGGCGGTCAGGGACCTGGAGAGGGTTCCGGAGCGGGTGTGGAAGGTGGCCATGGTCCACCGTTCGGTGGCGGGGTCCTGACGTCTGAGTATGTGCAGCGCGCGCAGGAGCATGAGGGAGGTCAGCGGCTCGGGCTCCCGGGCCGGTGGCGGAGGGGTGCTGCGGCGATGTGGATCGGCGGCGGCCGACTCCAGGTCCGCTGCCTGACGCGCCCAGTGCCGCGCGTGGCGCAGTTCGCCGCGGGTGAGGTGCAGCAGGTACAGGCATTCCGCGGAGGCCGGCTTGCCGGCGCCGGCCGCGAACTGCCAGAGGAACTCGGCCAGTTCGTCGCGGTCGGCCAGGTGGAGCAGGCAGGCGAAGGCCATGGCTCCGTCGGGGTCGATCTGATGCGTGGTGGCGAGGCCGGCGATGTGCTGGGCAGCGTGGGGGCCGCGGATGGTCCAGGTCGACAGCGCCCGCAGCTGGCGGGCTGCCCGCTCCCTGCGGGCTGTCGGGGCGGGTTTCCCTTGGGCGGCGAGGGACGGCGGGGGGACCGCGGGCTGCGGGTAGCCGCCCCAGGCAGCGCCGCGCCGGACGGCCTGGGTGAAGTCCTCCTCCAGGCGGCGACGGGAGGCCCTTTCCTCGCTTCCGTCGTCGTGGTCGTCATCGGGGAAGACTCGGGCATCGTGCAGGAGGTCATCCAACGTGCGCGGCGGCTGCATGGCGATACTCCTCAGTCCTCGGGGTGTTCGGGTTCGGGGGCAAGGCCCAGTTCGCGGCCGATCCGGTTGCGGGCGTGGAGGCGGTGGGAGCGCACCGTGGCGTCGGTGATTCCCATGATGCTGGCTGTCTTGGCCGTGGTGCAGCCGAGGACGTAGTGCAGCACCATCACGTCGAACTGCCGTCCGGGCAGGCGGGCGATCGCGGGATACAACCCGACGCTGCTCTCCATGGCGGCGAACTCGTCCCGGGCGTCCTCCAGCACTGCGCGGGCGACACGGTGGAAGACGGCCGTCTCCGCCATGGCGGAGTCCCGGCCCTGGGCGATGAGCACGTCGTCGACCGCCTCTTTCAGATGCGCCCAGGCGCTCGCGGCGGGACTGGCCTCTTCCATCAGGCGGGGCCAGCCCCGCAGGAGGTTGAGGAAGACGGTGTGAACGACTCGGCCGGCGAGCCGCTCGTCACCCAGATGCAGCTCTGCGTATTTGCGGTAGGCCCGCTTGAAGCGGTCGTGGAAACCCCAGAAGGCCACCGGGATCCGCTGCGATTCGCGCACGCCTGGCGCCGGCGCCATCCAGCCTGTCCTTTCCTCGTTCTCGGTCATGCCTCCTCCTCGCCGGTCAGCGGCGGAGTCACCTCGAGGCGCCGGCTGGGCAGCCCACCCGAGCGTCGATGGTCGGCCGGCGAGGCGGCCCCCACCCGGACACCTACAGCGAGTCCTCGTCTGGCCGGACGCAGGGCGTCGGGGGCGAAGACGCGCAGAGCCGTGGTTATCACCAGCGCGCCGGTCAGCAGATCGAACAAGAGACGATTCCTTCCCTTCGGCGGCACTGCCCCACCCCCTGGGCCCCAACCGGGTTGCGTGCCGGAGGACTTCGCTGTCCTCGAACAACAGCTAAGCGGTCAGGGGTAGGCAAACGTGGAGGCCGTCTCGGAGAAATTTCGACCCAACGCAGCCGGAAAGGTTTCGCGTCCGCTCACCCTGAATCCCCTACCGACCAGTAGACAGAAAGCGATGAGTCAAATACGGGCTGTGAGCAGCGACTTTGCGGATCAGGGCGCCCCGCGGCCCTTCGAAGCCAGGTCGCAGCAGGCCGCGCGGAGTCCGATCGTGACCTGAGTCACAACCTTTCAGCTACTCCGAGGTAGCCGACGACCGACTTCGAGTCCAACGGGAAACCCGGTCAGCTCAGCCGGTGATGGCGATCCGGCGGCGGCCCACAATCGACCGGAATGCCATCCCACCCGGGCGGCGTGACGGCATCCCGGGCCCGTGGGCGCCCGGCTGCGGGCCGGGGGGGGCGACACCCGTGGTCACAGTGAGGAGGGCCGCGTTACCGGCCGGGGCAGGGACGGCACCGAGCGGCAAGCCGGCGGTCAGCAGCGTGGGGCACCCGTGAGGCGTGAACTTGGCGCGACGAAGCGAGCCGTTGCACAGGGCGCGCCGGGGAGCGGTACTGCGGCGCGAGGCAGCGTGCGCCTCGATTGGATGGATGATGCGCGGCTACCTGCCCTGCCCCAGCCCTACGACGGCGAAGCCGTCACGGCGTCCGACCAGGCCGACAGCGACCTGGTCGTGCCGATGGCGGTACGCCCGGGGCTGAGGCATCCACGTCTGACGGGCGCAGGGCTCGCACGCGCCTTCCCCTGCCCCGGGCGTCGCGTTGGTCAGTGGCTGTCCACGCCGTCGCCGGGAACGGCGTCCTGGGGCGTGGTGTGCCAGTTGGTGACGATCGGCTCGTCGACGGTGATGCTGCCGGTGTTCAGGCTGACCGGATCGGTCTGGTCGTCCTTGCTCACGAAGGCGATGATCTCGGTCAGTTCCTTGCCGCTGTCGGTGTTGGTGGTCTTGGGGTTCACCCCGGCATAGGCGGTGGTCGCGCCACTCAGCTTCACCTGCTCACCAACGGACTGCTCGGCAGGCCCCGCTTCGGTGCCGTCGGACCCGAACGCCACGCCCGGAAGCGCGGCAGGGAGGGTGCAGGTGATGCCCGGCTTGGCCTTCACCGAGATGAGGATGTAGCCGCCGGCCTGGGTCTCGGACTTGGCGCTCCACGTCAGGTCATTGGCGCCACAGACCTGCCCGTACCCGCCCTTGTCACTGCCGCCGCCACTGCCGTCGGACCCGCTACCGCCGCTGCCGGACCCCTTGCCGCCCGTCGAGCTCCCGGCCTTCGCCCCTCCTGAGGTGCCCTCGGAGCCGGAGCCCCCGGCGTTGCCGCCCGCGCCGCCGTCACCCTTCTGCCCCTTGCCCGCGGACTGCGCCGCGCCGGGCGAGGACGAAGCGTCGGCGGAGTCGGACCCGCCCTCGCAGGCAGTGAGCGACAAGACGGTGGCCATCGCCATGGCGGCCAGGGTGGTCGTGCGGATGAGGCTCTTACGCATTGGTGGGGTCCCCCGTGGATCGGACTGCTTCAACCGGACACGGCGCCAAGCACACGCCCTGTCGGCAATCAGCTTCGATCACCGGTTTGGCGTTCTGCTAACGGATCACTAACGCGCCGCATCGACGGCACGGCAGAGCCCTTGCCGCCGACGACATCACCGGTACACCCATCGCCCTGCACTCCGGCAGCGACGCCTGCCCCCGGCGTCCGCGGCACCTGCGTACGGTCCTGCCGGGCCGGCTCGGCTGCCGGGCTCCCCCGGAGCGCCGGGCCGACCGCTTCCCGGGAGCCACGCCAAGTCCCCTTTTCAGCACCTGTGTTGTGTGACATATTACTGCGCGTGCCCACGAGACACGGACAGCCCCTGGATGCTCCCGATGTCGTCATCGTCGGAGCCGGAGTGGTCGGTGCCGCCTGCGCCTACTACGCCGGCCGGTCCGGCCTCACCGTCGCCGTCGTCGACCGCGGACCCGTCGCGGGCGGCACCACCGGCGCCGGTGAGGGCAATCTGCTCGTCTCCGACAAGGAGCCGGGCCCGGAGCTCGATCTCGCGCTGCTCTCCACCCGACTGTGGCGCGAACTCGCCGCCGTCCTCCCGCCGGAGATCGAGTACGAGACGAAGGGCGGCCTGGTCGTCGCCTCCGACGAGGCCGGGATGACGTCCCTGCGCGCGTTCCGCGCGGCGCAGGGCAGGGTGGGCGTGCAGAGCACCTGCCTCACCGCCGGCCAACTGCGGGACGCCGAGCCCCATCTGGCCCCCGACCTCGCCGGAGGTGTCCTCTACCCGCAGGATGCGCAGGTCCAACCGGCTCTGGCCGCCGCCCATTTGCTGCGCGCATCCGGAGCCCGGCTCCATCTGGGCGCGGAGGTCACGGCCGTACTGCGCGGGCCCGGCGGAGGCGTACGAGGCGTCCGTACCCCGCGGGGCGATCTCCTGGCTCCCGCGGTCGTGAACGCCACCGGCACCTGGGCCGGCCGGCTGGCCTCGCTCGCGGGGGTGACCGTCCCCGTCCTGCCCCGCCGGGGATATGTGCTGGTCACCGAGCCGCTGCCGCGTGTCGTACGCCGCAAGGTCTATGCCGCGGATTACGTGGCCGATGTGGCCAGCGGATCAGCCGCGCTGCAGACCTCCGCGGTCGTCGAGGGCACCGCGGCGGGCCCGGTGCTGATCGGTGCCAGCCGAGAACGCGTCGGCTTCGACCGTACGCTGTCGGTCGAGGTGCTCCGCCGGCTCGCCGCCCAGGCCGCGGCCCTGTTCCCCGTCCTGGCGCGCGTCCGGGTCATGCGTACCTACCAAGGGTTCCGCCCCTACCTCCCGGACCACCTCCCGGCAATCGGCCCCGACCCTCGCCTCCCGGGCCTGCTGCACGCCTGCGGCCACGAGGGCGCGGGCATCGGTCTCGCCCCGGCTACCGGCCGGTTGATCGCGGCCGCGCTGACGGGGGCGCCCAGCCCGCTGGATGTGCGGCCGTTCCGCCCGGATCGTTTCGTCGACGGTGCGGGGAAGGAGTGAGCAGGGCCGGACCGGAAGGGGCGGGGAGCGGCAGGACCGAGCCGGCCAGGCGTCAGGCTCTGGCAACCAACTTCCCCTGGCGTCGCACTCGATACCGCACTCACCAACGCCAAGCCACCACAGAGAGGAGTCCACGATGAGCGTTCGCCGCACCCCTGCCGAGCTCGTACGGTCCGCGCCGGGACCGGCGTTCGAGATCCGTCTCGACGGGCGGCCGCTGTCCGCACTGCCCGGTCAGAGCATCGCCGCCGCGCTCTGGGCGGCCGGGGTGCTTTCCTGGCGGACCACGCGGCGCGACGGGCGGCCGCGCGGGGCCTTCTGCGGCATCGGCTCCTGCTTCGACTGTCTGGCCACCGTCAACGGCCAGCCCAATCAGCGGGCCTGTCTGGTGCCGGCCCGGCCCGGGGATGAGATCACCACCCAGGAGGGACACGGGCGTGCCGATCTCGCCGTCTGACACCCACGACCTCGCCGTCATCGGCGCGGGGCCCGCCGGGCTCGCCGCCGCCGTCACCGCGGCCGGCCTCGGATTGCGTGTGGCGCTCGTGGATGCGGCCGCCCGGCCCGGCGGACAGTTCTACCGACAGCCGGCCCCCGGGCTGGGCGCGGCCCGCCCCGAGGCCCTGCACCACTCCTGGGGCGCGTTCGCCCGGCGCGCCAACCGGCTGGACGAGCAGATCACTGCCGGCCGGGTACAGCACCTGCCCGAGCACCATGTCTGGGCCGTCACCCGCGACGAGGCGCACTGGACCGTGCGTGCGGTCACCGGGCCCGACGGCGCGCACGGGCGGGCCGAGGTCGCGGCGCGGACGGTGCTTCTCGCCACCGGTGCCCACGAGCGTCAATTCCCCTTCCCCGGCTGGACGTTGCCTGGGGTAGTGGGAGCGGGCGGCGCGCAGGCCATGCTCAAGGCGGGACTGGTGCTGCCGGGGCGCCGGATCGTGGTCGCGGGCAGCGGGCCGCTGCTGCTCGCCGTTGCCGGATCGCTCGCGGCGGCGGGTGCCACGGTGCCGGTCGTCGCCGAGGCGAGCGGCTACGCCCGCTACGCCCGCGCTCCGCGCACCCTGGCCGCCAACCCCCGCAAGCTCGCCGAAGGGGCCGTCCACGCAGCATCCCTGCTCCACCATGGCGTACGCATCCGCTTCCGCAGTGCGATTACCGCCGTGCACGGCACCGACCGGGTGGAGGCCGTCACCCTGACGCGGCTCGACCGGAACTGGAGCCCCCTGGCCGGAACCGGACTGCGCATCCCCTGCGATGCGCTCGCCGTCGGGCACGGACTCGTACCGCAACTGGAGCTGGCCACCGGCCTGGGCTGCGCCACCCGCCGCACCCCGGACGGCACCTGTGCGCTGGTCCTCGACGGCCGGCAGCGGACCACGGTCGACGGAGTCTGGGCGGCCGGTGAGACCGGCGGCGTGGGCGGTGCGGAACTCGCAATGCTTGAGGGCGAGTTGGCGGCTCATGACATCGCGGGCAAGGCACCCGGTGGGAGGCTGGGGCGTCGTCGTGACCGGCTGCGCCGGTTCGCCCGGACCATGGCCGCCGCCCACGCGCCGCGCCCCGGCTGGACCGGCTGGCTGCGCGAGGACACCGACGTATGCCGCTGCGAAGAGGTCACCGCCGGGCGGATCCAGGACGCCGTCGCCGGTCTCGGTGCCCGCGACACCCGCACCGTCAAACTGCTCACCCGGGCCGGAATGGGCTGGTGTCAGGGGCGGATGTGCGCCTCGGCCGTGGCCCGCCTGGCGGGAGAGGACGGGCCCGCGGCCGACCGCAGACCGCTCGCCTGCCCCGTCACTCTGGGGGAACTCGCCCGCGAACAGGGGTAGTTCCGCTCCTGCCGACCTTGGCAAGCCCCTAGGTCACTCAATAAAATGTCACACCTCATAGAAGGAGACTTCGTATGGTCACGCGCACCCGCCCTTGGCACGGCATCATGGTCGCCACCACCCTCCCCTTCCGCTCCTTCCGCAACGAGCTCTCCGTCGACTACGACGCCTACGGCGCTCAGGTCGCGCGGCTCATCGCCGCCGGCTGTGACGGCGTCGTCCCCAACGGCTCCCTCGGCGAGTACCAGACGCTGACGGACGACGAACGGGCCCGCGTCGTGCGCATCGCCGTGGAAGCCGCAGGTGACGGCGACCGTGTGATGCCCGGTGTCTCCGCCTACGGCAGCGCGGCGTCGCGCCGCTGGGCCGAACAGGCCGCCGAGGCGGGCGCCGGTTCCGTCCTGCTGCTGCCGCCCAACGGCTACCGGGCCGACCCGGCCGCGGTACGCGCCCACTTCGCCGAGGTCGCCGCGGCCGGCCTGCCCGTCGTCGCCTACAACAACCCCTTCGACACCAAGGTCGATCTCACCCCGGGCCTGCTCGCCGAACTGCACTCCGACGGCAGCATCGTCGCCGTCAAGGAGTTCAGCGGCGACGTCCGCAGGGCCTACGAGATCGCCGAAGTCGCCCCGGATCTGGACCTGTTGATCGGCGCCGACGACGTCCTCCTCGAACTCGCCCTGGCCGGTGCCGTCGGCTGGGTCGCGGGCTGTCCGAACGCCCTGCCCGGGGCATGCGGCGCCCTCTACCGGTCCGCGGTGGCCGGCGACCTCGACACCGCGCTGCCTCTCTACCGCGCCCTGCACCCGCTGCTGCGCTGGGACTCCAAGCCCGAATTCGTGCAGGCGATCAAGCTCTCCATGGACCTCGCCGGGCACCGCGGCGGCCCGACCCGCCCGCCTCGCTCCCCGCTCACCGCCGAGCAATCGGCCGCGCTCCGCTCCGCCACCGAGAAGCTCCTCGCCGACGGCCACCACTGAGAAGGGCTCCCCATGCGCACCCGCCATGTCTTCCACGCCGTCGACTCCCACACCGAGGGCATGCCCACCCGTGTCATCACCGGCGGCGTCGGCACCCTGCCCGGCGCCACCATGGCCGAGCGCCGGCTGTACCTCGCCGAACACCGTGACGACATCCGCACGCTCCTGATGTACGAGCCGCGCGGCCACGCCGCCATGAGCGGTGCGATCCTCCAGCCGCCGACCCGCCCCGACGCCGACCACGGCGTGCTGTTCATCGAGGTCTCCGGCTATCTCCCGATGTGCGGGCACGGGACGATCGGCGTGGCCACCGTCCTCGTCGAGACCGGCATGGTGGAGGTCCGCGAACCCGTGACCACGGTGCGGCTCGACACCCCCGCCGGGCTGGTGACCGCCGCGGTACAGGTGCGGGACGGGGCGGCCACGGCCGTCACCCTCACCAACGTGCCCGCGTTCTGCGCCGGTCTCGATCGCAAGGTCACCGTCCCGGGCTACGGCACGCTGAGCTACGACCTCGCCTACGGCGGCAACTTCTACGCGATCCTGCCGCTGGACAGCGTCGGGCTGCCCTTCGACCGGGCCCGCAAGAATGACATCCTCTCCGCCGGGCTCGCCCTCATGGACGCCGTGAACGCCACCGACCGGCCGGTCCACCCCGAGGACGAGCGCATCGGCGGCCTCAAACACGTCTACTTCGCCGCACCTGGGTCGGACGCCACCCGCTCCCGGCATGCGATGGCCATCCACCCCGGATGGTTCGACCGCTCGCCGTGCGGAACGGGCACCTCCGCGCGGATGGCGCAGCTGCACGCCCGCGGCAAACTCCCCCTCCACCAGGACTTCGTCAACGAGTCCTTCATCGGCACGGAGTTCACCGGCCGCCTGGTCGGCGAGACCACGGTCGCTTCCCGCCCGGCCGTCGTCCCCACGGTCACCGGACGAGCCTGGGTGACCGGCACCGCGCAGTACTTCCTCGACCCGTCCGATCCGTTTCCCGGGGGTTTTCTGCTGTGACCACCGGCCGTGACGACGGCCGTTGACCGCCACCGGGGACTCTGCGCAACGTGACATTGTACGCTGGCACTCCGCGTCAAGCCGGAGGAGCACGATGGGTGAACTCAAGCACCGCAGCCTGATCACCGCTCAGGAGCGGCTCCGCGATCAGGTCGCCCATCAGCTGCGCGCGGCGCTGATCGCAGGAGAGCTCCGCCCGGGGTCGGTCTACTCGGCCCCGGGCCTCGCCGCGGACTTCGGTGTCTCCGCCACCCCGGTGCGCGAGGCGATGCTCGATCTTGCCCGGGAGGGACTGGTCGAACCGGTCCGCAACAAGGGCTTCCGGATCACCGAGGTGAGCGAGCGCGACCTCGACCAGTACACCGAGATCCGGGCCCTGATCGAAGTCCCGGTGGTCGGCCAGATCACCCGCACCGCCGAACGTGCGCAGCTTGAAGCACTCCGGCCGGCCGCCCTGGAGATCGTCGCGGCCGCCCGGGCGCACGACCTCATCGGCTACTTGGAGGCCGACCGGCGCTTCCACCTCGAACTGCTCGGCCTCAGCGGCAACGACCGCCTCGTCGAGACCGTCGGCGATCTGCGCAAACGCTCCCGCCTCTACGGACTCACCCGCCTCGACGAGCGCAACCAACTGCTGCCGTCCGCCGAGGAGCACGGGGAACTGCTCGATGTGATGCTGACGGGCGACGCCGAGGCGGCCGAGGCCTGTATGGCCCGCCACCTCGGCCATGTCCGGTCGCTGTGGGCGCGGAGCCGCGAAGAACCGGTGATTCCGCACCCACAGAGCCCGTTGGGCGTCCGTCAGGGCTGACTGCGCCGCCGGTCAGGCCCGCCCGGCGAGGAGTCCTTCCATCCACTCCTCCACCGCGTCGGCGGTGCGCGGCAGCGCCGACGACATCAGCCGGGCCCCGTCCGCGGTGATCACCAGGTCGTCCTCGATGCGGACACCGATGCCACGCAGTTCCGGCGGCAGCGTCTCGTCGTCTGGCTGGAGATAGAGCCCCGGTTCGACCGTGAGAACCTGCCCCTCGGTCAGGACGCCGTCCAGATACTGTTCGGCGCGCGCCCGGCCGCAGTCATGCACATCGAGTCCGAGCATATGGCCGGAGCTGCACAACGTGTAGCGCCGGTACAGGCCGCTGTCGGGGGCGAGCGCTTCCGTCGCCGGGACGGGCAGTACGCCCCGATCGGCCAGCCCCTCGGCCAGGACGCCTGTGCAGGCCCGGTGGAAGTCGCGGAAGCTCGCCCCCGGTTTGAGGGCGGCGATGCCCGCGTCCTGGGCCGCGAGCACCAGGTCGTACACCCATCGCTGGACCGAGGAAAACCGCCCGGACAACGGCAGGGTGCGGGTGAGGTCGGCGGTGTACAGCGTGTCCGTCTCCACGCCCGCGTCCAGCAGCAGCAACTGGCCGGGATCGAGCGGACCGTCGTTGCGGATCCAGTGGAGAACGCAGGCATGGGCTCCGGCGGCGGCGATGGTTTCGTACCCCGTGCCGTTGCCCTCGGCGCGGGCGCGCAGCTGGAAGACCCCTTCGATCCAGCGTTCGCCGCGCGGGTGGCGCAATGCGGTGGGCAGGGAGCGTACGACATCCTCGAAGCCGGCGGTCGTGTGATCGACGGCCTGCTGTAGCTGCGCCACTTCCCAGTCGTCCTTGACCAGCCTCAACTCGCTGAGAACAGCGGCGAGTTCGGCGTCCCGGGAGGCATCACGGTCGGTTCGGTGACGGGCGAGGTCGTCCAGGTGCGCACAGCGGAGGCCGGTGAGCCGCCCGGCCTCGGCCAGGTCGGGGCGGCGGCCCACCCAGAACTCACCGTAGCGGCGGTCCCGGTAGAACTCACCGCCGACGTCCCGTGGCGACCGCGGCCGGAGGTACAGCACCGCCTCACCGTCGGGCTCCAGCACCAGGACGTGCCCCGGCTGGTCCTCGCCCGTCAGCCCGGTCAGCCAGGCGTAGGCGCTGTGCGGGCGAAAGCGGTGATCGCAGTCGTGGGAGCGGACCGTCAACTCACCTGCGGGGATGAGGAGTCGTTCGCCGGGGAGGAGTGCGGCGAGCCGCGCCCGGCGGCCTGCGAAGCGGTCGAAGCCCGGAACGCGGGACTCGGCGGGGAGCGGGGTGGCGGCCCACCGCCCGGTCATGAAGTCGGCGAGGGCATCCGACACCGGCAAGTCATGGCTACCGGTGTGGAGTTGAGGGGCGCGCGAGGTCAATGTCGACACCTCCTGGAAGGAAATCTACCTGAAGCCTTGTCAGTGCAATTTCACATTACTATGTTACGGGTCACACCTCGTGGAGTGAAGGCCATGGCCCCACACCCCACAACCCCCCACCCCCTCCCGGAGGTTCAGGTGTTACATCCGCGCATACCACGCAGGATCCTGCTCGCCGCGACCCTCGCCACCACGCTCGTCATGTCGGCCGCCCAGGCATCCCAGGCCGCGCCCCTCAGGTCGGGCGTCCCCGCCCAGCAGCCCCAGGCGCAACAGTCCGGGCACCGGTCCGAGACCCCCACGGCCGACCCCGTGGATCAGGTCCAACGCCTCGCCAGAACACCGAAGTTCGACGCAGGCCCTGCGCCGGCACCGCGCACTCTCACCGAGAGAGGCCGCATACCGGGCCCACAGACCGAACCCTCCGCCGCGCCGCACGGTCCGAGACCCGGCGTCGCGCCCTGCACCCTCGACGGCATCACCGGCCTGAGCCCCGAGCAATTCGCGGATTTCCTCGCCGACCCCGCCGTCACGGCCGACGACTGCCTGCGCAACCTCGTCTGGACCTGGGACGCCCGGCTCATCCCGGTCATGTCCGACGCCCATGTCCAGGCCGTGGCCCGTCGCGTCAGCAGCCTTGCCGCTGCCCACGACGGCAAGAACGGCAGCCATCTGTACGAGATGCTCACGTATTTGCACGCGGTGGCCTACCAGGACTTCTCGCACGACGAGATCGACACCACCGACTCCCCCACCGTCGACGCCGTACGCCGCGCCGTCGACGCCTTCGGCTCCGCCGCCCGCACCTTCGATGTCACTCGCGCCAACGCGGACACTCTGCGCGAAGCCCTGTACGCCGCCAGTGCCCCAGGTCTTCGGCAGCATCAACTCGGCTTGATCCAGCGGGTCCTGGCCACCATGGACGCGTCCCACCCCGCCACCCACAAGGACCAGGCATGGGGCAACGCCGCCCTCGCCGCACTCTCCGTCAACTACCTCGGCGTCTACCCCGGCAACAAGGACACCGCCTTCCAGTACGCGGTCGCCACGGACCCCGGCTACCGCGCCGTCTTCAAGTCCTTCGTCGGATACACCCATCTCAAGGGCACAACCAACGCCTGGGCCGTACGCGATGCCCTCGGGGAGTACGGCCGCTTCGGGCAGATCCCCTCCCTCAAGACGGCCATCGTCGCCGACCTCGGAGCCCTTCTCCCGACCACCGTGGCGAACTTCGGCGAGGGCAGCGAACCCTGGGCCAAGGTCGCCACGTGGCTGGGCTTCTTCGACGCCTGCAAGCCGTACGGGGTGTGCAAGGAGGACATCGAAAAGCGGATCTTCCCGCGCACCTACTCCTACGACAACGGCTCCATCAAGGTCCGCACCGCTCTCGACCGGTCCGTCGTCGACCAGCTCTACTACGCGTCCAAGCAGGTCAGGGCCCAGTTCCACCGAGTGCTCGGCACCGGTGAACCGCTCGCCGGCGACCCCAACACCACCCTGAACATCGTCCTGTACGCCTCACGCGCCGACTACGAGGTCTACCACCCGCTGCTCACCGGCATGGACACCAACAACGGCGGTGTCTACATCGAGCAGGGCGCGACCTTCTACACCTACCAGCGCCGCGTCCCGCAGGACTCCAGCCTCACCCTCGAAGAGCTCTTCCGGCACGAGTACGTCCACTACCTCAACGGCCGTTTCGCCGTCCCCGGCTTCTTCGGCGAGGGCCCCTGGTACGAGGGCGACCGCACCACCGCCATGGACGAGGGGAGCGCCGAGTTCTTCGACGGCTCGACCCGCGACGACGGCATCGCCGTCCGCCGGTCACTCGTGCGCGACATCATCGCGGACACCGCAGGCGGCAAGCCCCGTATGACCGTCAACGAGTTCCTGCACGCCACGTACGACCACGACGGCTTCCGCTTCTACTCCTACGCCGGGACGTTCTTCGAGTTCCTGTGGCGCGAGCGCCCGGCACAGCTCCAGGAGATGTACCGGCATCTGCGCGCCGACGACCCGTCCGCCTTCGACTCCTGGCGCAACCGCATGGGGGCCGACGCAGGTCTGCAACAGCGGTACGACGCCTTCCTCGACGCACAGATCGCCATCGTCGACGACCTCTTCGTGCCGAACACCACGTTCACGCCGCAGGGTTCCCTGAAGTTCGCCACCCCCGCCGAAGTGCAAAGCGCGTTCGGCGCCGCCACCGCGAACACGCCCACCTGCAAGGACGAGGGTGATCCCGGCACGGGCCGGTTCACCTGCACCGGCCGCATCACCGCCAATCTCGACGACTCGGGCAGCCCCGACCAGGTCTTCAAGGACATGGCCGAGACCGTCGACTACTTCGTCCTCGACCGCACCAAGCCCGCCGCGAACAACTTCGCCGACATGAACTGCTCCTTCGGCCCCACCGAGATCTGGCCCTCGGGCAAGGCCGGCAGCGCGGACTTCCGCTGCGAGGGCCCGCTGCGGCGGTGACACCGCGTCGCGCCAGGATTCCGCCGGTCAGCTCGCCCCGCCCGGCTTCGGCCCGGCGGGGCGAGCCGGCCGGCCACCCGGAACCCCAGCCACACGGCACCCCGGTCACGGGGAGGTCTGCCGTCGGTCAGTCCCTGCGTTCGGGAATGGCGACTCCGGACGGCGCGTCGCTGCGTCCGTAGTGGTGGGTGGTGAACATGTAGAGGAGCCCGACCGCGACGACGAGCCCACCGCACAGCAGCACGATGTAGTTGTCGTACCAAGGATCTTCCGGAGTGCGGGCCCAGGCGATGTTGATGATGGCGAAGATGCCGTAGGCCAGCGCACCGACGTTGACCAGCAGCCCCCACCTGCCCAGGACGAATTCTCCGGCGGGCTTCCAGCCCTTGAGGCGTGCACGGAGAGAAGCCAGAACGACCATCTGGAACGAGCCGTAGATGCCGAGGATGGCGAAGGACACGATCTTGGTCAGGGCATCGGCCGAGACGAGGGAAGCGAAGGCGATCAGCGCGGGGATCACGGCGGCCGTCAGCAGCGCGAACCCGGGGACGGCGCGGGCATGGGAGAACTTACGGAGCAACTGGTGACCGACGATCATTTTGTCGCGGGCGTAGGAGTAGATCAGCCGGCCGGCGGCGGCCTGGAGGCTGATGGTGCAGGACAGGAAAGAGATGAGCACCACGGCCATCACGAGTCGTGCCCCCAGCTCGCCCATCGCGTCGAAGAGCAGATTCACGACGGGGTCGGTGTCCTCCCCGGCGATCACCGCTTGGTAGTCGGTCACGGACAGGAGCAGGGACAGACAGGTGAACGTGGCTGCCGCTCCCCCGACGTAGATGGTGCGACGCATCGCCTTGGGGATGACCCGGCCCGGATGCGCGACCTCCTCGGCGGTGTCGCCGCACGCCTCGAAGCCGTAGTACTGGTAGAAGCCGATGATGGCGGCGGCGAGAAACACCGGGGCGTACGAACCGTCTCCCTGTGTCCCGTAGGTATCGAAGATGACGCCCAGGCCGTGGGCACGGTGGGTGGCAAGCAGGTAGATGCCCACGATGAGCGCGCCGATCAGTTCCGCGCTGAAGCCGATCATGGCCGCCCACGAAAGGGCTTTGGTGCCCGCGTAGTTGATCAGGACGGCCACGATGATGAGCGCGACGGTACACAGCACGGTGGTGTGCACGGTCGGTTCGAAGCCGATCAGGATGGCGATGTACGGGCCGGCACCGTAGGCCACGCTCGTGATGGTGACCAGCAGCGCCCACATATAGACCCAGCCGGTCATCCACGCCCAGCGTTTGCCCCACAGCCGTCGGGCCCACGGGTAGACGCCGCCCGCGATGGGGTACTGCGCGACGATCTCACCGAAGACGAGCGCGACCAGGAACTGGCCGGCCCCGGCCATGACGAACGCCCAGATCATCGGCGGTCCGCCGGTCGCCAGCGCCGTGGCGAAGAGCGTGTAGGTGCTGACCACCGGGGAGAGGTAGGTGAAGCCGAGGGCGAAATTGGCCCATGGCCCCATGTCCTTGCGGAACTCCGATTCCTCTTCCGGCCCGGTGCCTGCGGCGCCCCCCGGTGCGGGGGCGGGGGACGCGGTCACCGGCAGCCCCTGCCCCGCCCGTTGCCCGCATCATGCGGTCGGAGCGGGTACGCGGCCCGCTGAGCAGCCGAGGCAAGGGACACGTCCGGCGAGGACGCAAAGGCAGCGGCGGAGGTCGCACCGTCCGACGGACAACCGGATCGTCGCAAGCTGCCTCCTCTTGCCCTCACCGCCCCGTGACCGGAGACATCCGCAGCCTTCGCCGGGCGGGCCAAGCCCTGAAGCGCGGCAGGCTCATCGCCCCCATACCTCTCAGCCATCGATCCCCTCTTCATCACGGATCCGCCCAGGCCGGCGGCCATCGGAATGAGCACCATTGTCACGCTCCGTGGCTCTCCTTCCCTGGTACGCACCGGATCCCGACCATCCCTGGAGCGGACATGACCCGAGCGGGCTAAGGACGGCCGACGCCGCGCTGTTCGACCTCTTCCCTTCGTTGAGCCACAGCCCGAAGGGGCCGCGTCCGCCGGGCAGTGGCGGTGCGGCCCCCTCGGGCTGTGGCGGCGTCAGGCAGACACCCTGGAGCCTGATCAGTCGTCGTCGCCGTCGTTGTCACCCTGACCGTTGTGGTCGTCCTGGTCGATGTGCTGGTTGAGGACCTTGCCCGAGGCGGCGTCGATGGTGACGTCATGGCTCTTGTGGTCCTTACCAAGGACATCGACCTCCCACACCGTCGAGCCGTTACGGTCGTTGTCATCCAGACCGTAGGAGACAACGGTGCCCGGGACAGCCTTGAGCGCCGCAGCAGTCGCCTTGCCGTGACCGACCTTCGCCCCCTTGACCAAAGCCTGCGCCTCAGCAGCACCCTGAGCGGCATCGTCGTCACGATCGGCATGCTGGCTCAGAACCTTGCCATTGCCGGCATCGACGATGACCTCGTGATTCTTGTGATCCTTCCCGAGGACACCGACCTCCCAGACCAGGGAACCATTACGGTCCGCGCTGTCCAGCTCCGCCGACATCGCGGTGCCGGCCACAGCCTTCAAAGCCTTCGCCGTGGCCCCGGACTGACCGACCTCGTCACCCTGGACCTGCACCCGGTCCTTGGCAGTGTCATCCAGCCCACGCTCACCCTTCGAGAGCTGAACCGAGGACTGCGGAGCCGGGCCGTCGTCACCCGCGAAAGCAGTCGCGGCACCCGCCCCGCCGACAAGGGCAACGGCAGCAGCCGTGGCGAGAACAACGGCACGAGGGGCAAGAGTGCGCTTGACGGTGACCTTCATGAGGACATACCTCCAGATCGAGATGCGGTCTACTTCCGCCGGCGGACCTCCTGCGCCCTCACCGACAACCACCACACTGCCGAACCCAACCTGAACACAACCTGAAACCCTGAAGCCCCCTTCAGGAACCACCACCGAAGCGGTGGACGGGCCCCGCGCCGCCCCTGCGCTGCCCGCCCCCCACGCCCTCCGCCGCTCGTCGACGCGCACGCGGGCTTGCTTCACCGCCCGGTAGCGTGAACGTCGTGCAGCGAGAGAGTGAGTCTGATCCCAGGGCCGCCCACGCCCATGAGGTCCGTCGTCTGCAAAGGCTGGCCGTGGACGTGAAGCAGGACCTCGCCCGGTCAGGACTCGTCGTTCGCGATGTCGGTGAAGAGCCCGACCGGAGGACGGCGCCCGGAGGACTTGAGGTCGAGGTGGACGGCACCGACGACATGTTCAGTGGCCTCTGGCTCACATGGGAGCTGCATCCCACGGTGCGAAGCACCCTTCGGGAAGCCGTCCGGGCAGGCCGGCCCCAGGAGTCGATTGTTCAGGCCTCGGTCGACGTGCACGAGCAGGCAGCGAACGCCGTCGTCTGCATGCTCGTTGCGCTCGGCTACGAAGCCGAGCGCAACGATGAGTCGCATCGACCGTTCGCTGTGAAGGTCTTGGCCGGCCCTTCCTGAACGCGCTCGTCGGCGTGGTGGTGGCCTCCTCACAGGGGCGACGCTCACCTCCGCCCCGCGACAGCATCGGCACCAGCCGCGGCTCACTGTCCGGGCGTGTGGGGTGCGATTCAGCCGTCGCATCCGTCGATGTCGTCATCGCATCCGTCCACGTTGTCCCGTGCGACGGTGTTGAGGCGCCACGTGACGAGGCCGGTGCCGTCCTTGACCGGGTCGACTTGGGCGGTGAAGGTGCCGCCCGGTGGGATGTTGAACTGATCGGCTTCGGTGTCGCCGCAGCCGATTGCGTATGCCTGTTCCTTATTGCCGCGTGACAAGGTGAGGGTGAGTTCCTTGACGCCTTGCGTATCGCAGGTGATGTCGAGGCGGTACCACCGTGTGCCCGGCGCCTGAAAATTCTTGTGTAACTCGCCTGTGATGGATGAGGTTGCGGAGTCGACGAGTTCGGGGTGGCTGCCGTCCCCGTCGTATGCGTCCAAGGCCCTGTCAGCGCGCTGTAACGCGTCGTCCGGTTCCCATGCTCGGCTGGTGTCCGGTGGTGATGTGGTCTGTTCCTGGGGGGGACTTGGAAGGCCGGCCCGTAGAGGCGTCTCGGTCTGGAGTCTCATGCCTTCCCGTGTCGGCGCAGCCGGCGAGGAGCAGCAGAGTAGCCGCGCCGAGCGGAAGGATGTGGTGCAGACGCATGTGGCCCCGGGCGTAGGGAGAGCCGGTGGCGGAGCCTGGTCAGGCCGCGCCACCGACGCGAATTTGATGGGTGCTGATCGGTGGGACCCGACACAGCAATCCGGGTCCGTATGCAGTACCGAAAAGGACCGGCCGACAACCTCACCGCACGGGCCGCCGCGCCGCGACATGCTGAGATTAGAAGACGAACTTCTCCCGAGCAGCAGCATTTCGAAATGTTGGCTTGTCCGGCCCCTGCGGCCCGGCCCCGCTGTTCATGGCCGGGCCGCCAAAGGGAATAACCGGCTCCGCCCGTTGCGGCTTTGAGCTTGGGCTAAGTGCGGACCAGGTACTTAGCGCTCGCCTCGCGAATGAGCCGGGCCGCCAGGTGATTTACGGTCAGCCTTCCTTGGGCAGGAGTTCGGCCAGCAAGCCCCGGATCCTCTGCTCGATCTCGTCCCGGATCGGCCGGACCGCATCGACTCCCTGCCCGGCCGGGTCTTCGAGCTTCCAGTCCAGGTACTTCTTTCCGGGGAAGACCGGGCATGCGTCACCGCATCCCATGGTGATCACCACGTCGGATGCCTGCACCGCCTCTGCGGTCAGGACTTTCGGCGTCTCCGCGGCGATGTCGATGCCCGCCTCGGCCATGGCCTCGACCACTGCCGGATTCACCGTTTCCGCCGGAGCCGATCCCGCCGAGCGCACCTCGACCCTGCCCTGGCCGACGTGGCCGAGAAAGGCGGCGGCCATCTGAGATCGGCCCGCGTTGTGCACGCAGACGAACAGTACGGACGGCTTGGACTCAGACACGGGCGGGACCTTCCTCGACGGTGGCCGGACCGGACGCCGCCTGTGTGGGCCGGGGGAAGAACCGGCGGGCGGCCAGGGCGACACTGACCAGCCCGATCAGCACCGGCACTTCGATGAGCGGGCCGACGACACCGGCCAGAGCCTGGCCGGAGGTCGCGCCGAAGGTCGCGACGGCCACCGCGATGGCCAGTTCGAAGTTGTTGCCCGCAGCGGTGAACGCCAACGTCGTCGCCTTCGGATAGTCGAGTCCCACTGCCTTGCCGAGGGCCATGGAGCCGGCCCACATGACGGCGAAATACACCAGCAGGGGCAGCGCGATCCTGGCGACGTCGAGGGGCTTGGAGGTGATGGCGTCGCCCTGGAGAGCGAACAGCACGACGATCGTGAACAGCAGCCCGTACAGGGCGAACGGCCCGAGCCGCGGCATCAGCTCGGCCTCGTACCAGGCCCGCCCCTTGGCCTTCTCGCCCAGGCGACGGGTCAGGAATCCGGCGAGCAGCGGGATGCCGAGGAAGATCAGCACGGAGCGGGCGATCTCCCACACGCCGACGTCGAGGGCGGTCTGCTGGAGGCCGAGCCAGCCGGGCAGGACGGAGAGATAGAACCAGCCCAGCAGGCCGAACGCGAACACCTGGAACACCGAGTTCAACGCGACCAGGACGGCAGCGGCCTCGCGGTCGCCGCAGGCCAGGTCGTTCCAGATGATGACCATGGCGATACATCGCGCGAGGCCGACGATGATCAGGCCGGTCCGGTATTCGGGCAGGTCCGGCAGGAAGATCCAGGCGAGCGCGAACATGATCGCCGGGCCGAGGACCCAGTTCACCGCCAGCGAGGGGATCAGCAGACGCCGATCGCGGGTGACGGTGTCCAAGCGGTCATAGCGGACCTTCGCGAGGACCGGGTACATCATCACGAGCAGGCCCAGCGCGATCGGCAGCGAGACACCGGTGACGGTGATTTCCGCGAGGACGTCGCCGAGCCCGGGTACGAGTCGCCCCAGGCCGAGGCCGACGCCCATCGCGATCAGGATCCAGACGGCGAGGAATCGGTCCAGGAACGACAGCCGGGCGGCCACCGGCCCCGAGGCGGGCGTCGCGGTGGCGGCTTCGACGGTCACGAAGCGGCCCCGGCCGGCTCGTCCAGGGACTGAGCGGGCGGGGATCCCGGGCGGGTGAGGATCCCTGCGAGCCTGTCCGTCATCTCGGGCAGCAGCCAGTAATAGACCCACGTCCCGCGGCGTTCACAGTCGATGAGGCCGGCCTGCCGCAGCAGCTTGAGGTGGTGGGAGATCGTCGGCTGGGACAGATCGAAAGCGGGGGTCAGGTCACAGACACAGACCTCCCCGCCCTGCCGGGAGGCGATCATCGACAGCAGCCGCAGCCGGATCGGGTCCCCCAGGGCCTTGAACACCTTCGCCAGCTCGGCGGCCTGCTCCTCGCCCAGCGGGGCGTCGAGCAGGCCGGGGCAGCAGGCTTCGGCGAGGCCGATCACCTCAAGCTCTTGTTTCGACATACTTCTATGTTGACGTACTTCAATTCAAGGCGCAAGCTTGTATCGACAGGCTTCGATTCAATGTGTTCAGGGAGACCACCATGTCCCGCCTTCAGCTCGCTCTCAACGTCGCCGACCTCGAAGGATCGGTGGAGTTCTACACCAAGCTCTTCGGAGTCGAGCCGGCAAAGCGCCGGCCCGGGTACGCCAACTTCGCCATCACCGAGCCGCCACTGAAACTCGTCCTCATCGAGGGCGAGGCGGACCAGGAGACACGCCTGGACCACCTCGGCGTCGAGGTCGAATCCGGCGATCAGGTCACCGCCGCCACCAACCGCCTCCGGGACGCCGGGCTGGCAACCTTCGAGGAGAACGACACCTCCTGCTGCTACGCCCTCCAGGACAAGGTCTGGGTCCACGGCCCCGGTAAGGAGCCCTGGGAGGTCTACGTCGTCAAGGCCGACGCCGACCGGATGGGCAAGAGCGCCGCCCTCGACGGCGACGCCTGCTGCAGCAGCCAATCGGCAGCCGCCGAGCCTGCACAGGCTCCCACCGGATGCGCCTGCGGCAGCTGATTCACAGACCAGTCAGCCGACCACGACACGACCGCGACACCGACCACAACAAGGAGCCCGCGCGCCGCCGAAAACCTACGGCGACGCGCGCGTGGCGGTTCGGACTGCTGGCGAAAGGCCGTCGTACAGCGACAGTTCGTTGTGGGGCCGCCAGCCTCGACAAACCGTGTTTCCACACGGCTGCGAGCTGTCGGTCGGACTATGGTCGGGTGCATGGCACTATCGATGCGAGAACGAGAACAGTTTCTGGCGGAACCTCACATCGGTGCGCTGTCGGTGGTCGAGCGGTCGGATCGCGCACCGCTGACGGTGCCCATCTGGTATCAGTACACGCCGGGCGGCGAGCTGTGGGTGCGTACGGGTCCCGACTCACGGAAAGCGCAGGCAATTCGCGCGGCAGGGCGCTTCAGCCTGATGGTGCAGCGCACCCAGCCGACGGTGCGTTACGTGTCGGTGGAGGGGCCGGTCATCAGGACCGAACCGGACAGCCACGAGCGCTCCTGGGAGATGGCCGCCCGCTACCTCCCGCAGGAGAAGGTCGCCGGGTTCGTCGAGTTCGACCACAACCAGCTCGGTGAGCACATCGCCATCTACATGCAGCCGCGGCACTGGGTGTCCGCCGACCTCGGGCCCGCCTGATCCGGTCGAGTAGGTGTGCCAAACTCGGCGGCATGACGCATGACCCCAACGGCGCGACGGTGAGCATCGGAAACCGCGATGCGGAACTCGGTGAACGCCTGTCCCAAGGGCTGGACGAGGTCAACTTTCCCGCGACCGGAACCACAGCCGCCGACCAGGGGGCACTGTCGGTGAAGGTCGTCGATGACGCCGGGAACCTCATCGGGGGTCTGTCCGCCTGGACGTGGGGCGGACTGCTCGGCATCGACATGCTCTGGGTGCGTGAGGAAAGCCGCCAGGAGGGCTGGGGCAGCAAGCTCCTGCTGTCGGCGGAGGAGGAAGCACGGCGGCGCGGCTGCGACCGCGCGTGCGTGTCCTCGTTCACCTTCCAGGCTCCGGCGTTCTACCAGCGCCACGGATACGTCGAGACCGGTAGGACCCTGGGAATCCCCGGCGGCGCCGAGGATGTCCACATGTACAAATCACTGTCGTAGTCGGCGAGTTCACTCCGCTGGAGGCGGCTGACCTCCCCTTGCGTGAGGCGTTCCAGGCCCTGCTGGACCTTCTCGTCGACCAGGCGCATCCTGATGAACCGGGGCTGTTCGTCGAGACGTTCCGGGCCGCACTGCACGGCCTTGTCCATTGCACGCGGGGTGTCGGCGTAGGCGCGGGCCAGTGCTTCCGGTAGGGACCCGCTGTACGAGCCCCGACACGCCGGTTCGGCCGCGCTGCCTGCCTTGCCCGCCGGGCCTGCACGTGCCCCCCAGGACCCGTACCCGACTGGATGAGCGCCTGCTGTAGCCGGTCGGCAGAGGTCGCGGGAAATTGATGAGCGGGATCGACCAATCCGCTTGCCCGAGGGCTGCGAATACCGGGCATGAGCACGCGACGACAGACAGTCATCCACTCGGGACGAGACGCAGGAAACGTCTCGTGGCCGCGTGCGTGGCGACGTCCATCGCGGAGCTGACGTCGCTCGTGCCCAGGACTCGACCGGCGGGCGCGTCCCGACGGACCACTCGCGCCCGCCCCATCACCTCATCAATTTCAGGAGAACACTGTGAGCACCCTGCGTTTCCGTCGTGCCGCCCTCGCTGTCACCGCGGCCGCGGTTCTGCCGATCGCACTGGCCGCCTGCTCCAGCGACATGGACAGCAAGGAGAAGGCATCCGACAAGTCCTCGACCGCATCCAAGCCCTCGAAGGACAGCAGCGCCGGCGATGGCATGGACACCATGGCCAAGCCGTTCGGCCCCGCCTGTTCGACGGTGCCCAAGGACGGTAAGGGCAGCTTCGACGGCATGGCCAAGGACCCGGTCGCCACTGCCGCATCGAACAACCCGGCTCTGTCCACCCTGGTGACCGCGGTGAAGAAGGCGGGCCTGGTCGACACTCTCAACAGCGCCAAGGACATCACCGTCTTCGCGCCGACCAACGACGCCTTCGGCAAGATCCCGAAGGATCAGCTCGACAAGGTGCTGGCCGACAAGACCATGCTGACCAAGATCCTTACCGGTCACGTCGTCGGCGAGAAGGTCTCCCCCGACAAGCTGGCCGACGGCTCCTTCAGCACCCTGGCGAAGAACAAGCTGACCACCTCCGGTTCCGGCGAGTCGTACATGGTCAACGACTCCGCGAAGGTCGTCTGCGGCAATGTGCAGACCGCCAACGCCACCGTCCACATCATCGACAGCGTCCTCCTTCCCAAGAAGTAGACCGGGCCTCAGGTCCCCGGCCACGGTCGGAGCAGTCGGGCCTTCGGGCGTCGCGTGGAACCGCGGCGGCCGAGGGCCCGCTTCCTTTGGAGGACTGCTGCGAGCACAGCCGTCACGGGATTGAGCGCACGCAGCCCCCTCCGGCGGTATCCGAGCCGGGGGGCCGTTCTGTGGAGTGCCACACGAGCCACGTATCTCTCCCCGACCTCAGTTCCGCCGACCACCGGAGCGTCGATGACAGACCTTCGGCACTCGGCCAATCCGCGTCCGGGCGTGATCCGAATAGTGGTCATGACCTCGCGACGTAAGACTCTTGTCCATGCGGCCCTGGGTGCGCTGAGTGGCCTGGTCGCCGGGTACGCGGCGCTTGCCGTCGCGGAGTTGGCCGCGGTCGCGGTACGGCCCGAGGCCGGTCCCGTCACCGCGGTCGGCGGCGCCGCCATCGACCGCACGCCCGCGGCGGTCAAGGACTGGGCCATCCGGAACTTCGGAACCGACGACAAACTGATCCTGCAACTGGGCATCCTCAGCGTGCTCGCCCTCTTCGCCATGGCCCTGGGCGTACTGGCCCTTCGCTTCCGCAGGGCGGCGTCGGCCGGAGTGCTCGTCTTCGGTGTCGTGGGTGCGCTGGCGGCGACCGGACGGCCCGACTCCACCAGCCTGCTGGACGCTGCGCCCTCCGTCGTCGGGGCCGTTGCCGCGGCGGCGGTGCTCTACCTCCTCGCCGGGCCTCTGACCAGGCCGGCCACCTCACCACAGGCATCGACGGCGCCTTCCGGCATGGACCGCAGGGGCTTTGTCCTCGGCGCGGCCGGGGTGGCGGCGGCCTCCACCGGTGCGGGTTTCCTCGGGCTTCGGCTGAACGCGGCCGGCGCCGCACAGGCAGCGGCGTCCCGGGCCACGGTCGAACTTCCGGCGCCCGCCTCCGCCGCGCCCGACCTTCCGCGCGGTGTGGACCTGAAGCTGCCGGGGCTGGGCTCGTTCACCACGCCCAACCGCGACTTCTACCGCGTGGACACCGCCCTGACCGTGCCCCGCGTCGACGTCGACACCTGGCAGCTGCGCATCCACGGCAAGGGCGTCAGCAGGCCGCTGACCGTCGACTTCAAGGATCTGCTGCGCAAGCCGCTGGTCGAGCGGGACATCACCATGGCCTGTGTGTCCAACGAGGTCGGCGGCTCCTACGTCGGAACCGCCCGCTGGCTCGGCGTCCGGCTCGCCGACGTGCTGAAGGAGGCAGGCGTGCGGCCGCCGTCGAAGGGCGGACCGGCCGACCAGCTCGTCGCCCGGTCCGTGGACGGGATGACCCTGGGCACCCCCGTCGAGACGGTGATGGACGGGAGGGACGCGCTGCTCGCGGTCGGCATGAACGGGGAGCCGCTGCCCTTCGCGCACGGCTTCCCCGTACGGATGCTCGTCCCCGGCCTGTTCGGCTACGTCTCGGCCTGCAAGTGGATCCAGGACATCGAACTGACCACCTTCGACACCTACGACCCCTACTGGGTCAAGCGGGACTGGGCCGCGAAGGCCCCGATCAAGACCGAGTCCCGCATCGACACCCCCAAGCCGTTCGCCAACGTCAAAGCCGGCACCGTTGCCGTGGCCGGAGTGGCCTGGGCCCAGCACAAGGGCATCGCCCGCGTCGAGGTCCGGGTCGACGGCGGCGCATGGCACCGGGCCGACCTGGCCGCCGAGGGACCGGTGGACACCTGGCGGCAGTGGTCGTGGGAATGGGCGGCCAAGTCCGGCACCCACACTCTTGAGGTCCGAGCGACCGATCGCACCGGCTACACCCAGACCGACAAGCGCGCCCGCCCCATTCCCGACGGCGCCTCCGGCTGGCACTCGGTGGTGGTGATGGTGCCCTGACCCGCGGCACACCACAGTCATGGGGCGACACGACTGTGCTTCCGACAGCGACCACCTCACAGCCGCCTCGCGGCAGCCGTCCGGGTGGCGGCCGCGCTCGCGACCCGTTGCCGCGAATGACTTCCCGCTCCGACCAATCCACGCGCCGACCTGCGTCGAAGTACTGGTGTCCACGTCATAGTCCGGAGGTGTCCATGCCCGTCGCAGCACGCGGCGACCAGTCCCCGACGCCGCACCACGGCGCCCTGGAATCACTGCTCGATCGGGTTTCCCGGGGCGACCAAGAGGCGTTCGAGACTCTCTACACCGCGGTGGCCGGCGCGGTGCTGGGCCTGGTGCGCCGAGTGGTGCGCGACTCCGCGCAGTCGGAGGAGGTCGCGCAGGAGGTGCTTATCGAGGTATGGCGCTCCGCGGCCCGCTTCGATCCGCAGAAGGGAAGTGCCATGGCCTGGATCATGACGCTCACCCACCGGCGTGCGGTGGACCGGGTGCGCTCCGCGCAGGCGGCCGCCGACCGTGACCACAAGGCCGGGGTCAGCGCGTACACCGCGCCCTTCGACGAGGTCAGCGAGCAGGTCGAGCGGCGTCTGGAGCGCGAGCAGGTGCGCCGATGCCTGGAGCAACTGACCGAACTGCAAAGGGAGTCGGTCACTCTGGCCTACTACCGCGGCTACACGTACCGGGAGACCGCAGACCTGCTGGATACGGCCCTGGGCACGGTCAAGACGAGGCTGCGGGACGGGCTGATCCGGCTCCGTGACTGCCTGGGGGTGAGCGCATGAGCGCCGTGGATCTGCACACGTTGACCGGCGCCTCCGCGCTGGGGGCGCTGAGCGAGCCGGAGGCGACGGAGTTCAACCGCCATCTGGCGCAGTGTCCGGCATGCGCCCAGGAGGTTCGGGAACTGCGGGAGACCGCGGCCCGGCTCGCGCTCGCGGTTGCCGAGGTGCCCCCGGCGGAGCTGCGCACCCGTGTCATGCGGGCGCTCCCCGAAATCCGGCAGCTGCCCCCGATACAGGGCGAGGCCACCGTGGTCCCGCTGCGCCGCCGGTTGCGGCACCGGATGCCCTATCTCGCGGCCGCCGCCTGCCTGGTGGTCACCGCAGTCGCGGGTGGCCTGGCGGTCAATGCCCAGCAGGAGGCCGATCAGCAGCGTGCCCGCAGCACCCGGGCGGAGGCCCGGGCGAGCGAGCTCAGCGCGCTGATGTCCGCCCCGGACGCCACCTTCCGCTCCGCCCACCTCAAGGGCGGCGGCACCGGAACGGTCGTGGCGTCCGAGCGGCAGGGCCGTACCGCCTTCGTCTACCACGGCCTGCCGGCTCTCTCGGATTCCCGGGTCTACCAGCTCTGGTACAGCCGCGACGGCTCGATGGTGTCCGCCGGTCTGGTCCGGAGCAGCCGGGACTCCGGGGCGGTGCTGCTGACCGGCACGCTGCGAGGCGCCGACGGGGTCGGGGTGACCGCCGAGCCGCAGGGCGGCTCACGTGAGCCGACGTCACCGCCGCTGGCCATCCTGCCCGTCTGACCGCGCCTCGCGAGGAAGCGGAGGTGGGCTTCGCGGGCAGGAGCCCACCCCCGACCGGCTGCGTCAGGCGGGCGGCCTTCGTGATCTGTCCACCAATCCCCCTGCCGGACAGCTCCGAATGCCGGTCGGAGAGGGATGCCGCATACCTCAGCGGGCCCGGGACAAGGAAGGACGACCGTGGAGCGTCGACGGGTGGCCGTGGCGGGCGGCGGAGTGGCGGGGCTGACCGCCGCCTATGTGCTGCAGCGGGGCGGTTGCGAGGTGTCGCTGTACGAGGCGGAGGAACGGCTCGGCGGCCACGCCCACACCCACGACATGGCTTCGGACGACGGCCGGGTGACCCGGGTCGATACGGGGTTCATCGTCCACAACGAACGCTCCTACCCGATGCTGCTGCGGCTCTTTCGCGAACTGGGCGTCGCCACCCAGAACTCCGAGATGAGTATGTCGGTCCGGTGCGAGGGCTGCGGACTGGAGTACGCCGGCGCCCGCGGCCCTGCGGGTCTCTTCGCACGGCCGCGCAGCGCCCTGAACGGCCGGTATCTGAGGATGCTGATGGAGGTGAGAGCGTTCCACCAGGCGGCGCGCAGCGCGCTCGCCGAGGACCGCCCCCGGGACGGCCTGACGCTCGGACGGTTCCTGGAACGCTGCGGCTTCTCGCGGTACTTCGTCAGTCACTTCGTCATTCCGCTCGTCTCGGCGGTGTGGTCCTGCTCCCCCGACACCGCCATGCAGTACCCGGCCGTCTACCTGTTCCGGTTTCTTGAACACCACGGCATGCTGTCGGTCGGCGGCTCCCCGCAGTGGAAGACCGTGACCGGTGGTTCGGTGGAGTACGTCAGCCGGGTGGGCAAGCAGCTCACCGCCGTCCACACCGCCGCGCCGGTCCGGGCGGTGCACCGCGCGTCCGACCGGGCTTCGTTGATCACCGAGGACGGCACCGAGCGCGACTACGACGCCGTGGTGATAGCCGTCCATCCCGACCAGGCACTGCGGCTGCTGGCCGACCCCACCGCGGAAGAGCGGCAGATCCTGGGCGCTTTCCGCTATTCGCGCAACACCACCCTGCTGCACAGTGACACGTCGCTGCTGCCTCGGGCGCGCGGGGCGCGCGCCTCGTGGAACTACCTCATGGCCTCCTGCGATACGTCGGCCGACAGGGTGCAGGTCAGCTACGACATGAACCGCCTCCAGCAGCTGAGCGTTCCGGAGGACTACCTCGTCACCCTCAACGCGACGGACAAGGTCGCCCCCGACCGCGTCCTGGCGCGGATGGTCTACGAACACCCCGTTTACACACCGGAGTCGGTGGCCGCTCAGCAGCGGCTACCGCAGTTGAACACCGCGGTGACCGCCTACGCGGGTGCCTACCACGGCTGGGGCTTCCACGAGGACGGCTGCCGCTCGGGAGTCCAGGCGGCCGCGGCTCTAGGGGTGTGCTGGTGACGCCCCGCGGCCCCGGGTCGCGCGCAGTGCGCACCGACCACTTCGGCACACACTGCGCCGGAACCCTGCGGATGTGGCGTGACCACTTCGCTGAACGGTCCGGCGCGGCCACCACGCCAGGTTTCGACCGAACGTGCCGGCGAATGTGGGAGATCTCCCAGACGCACACCGAGGCCGGACTCCGTGCCCATTACGTGGACGTGTGCCGGCTGCTGCCGGCCGCGGACCACACCACCCCGAAAGATGGAGGTGTCCGGTGACACGCGTCGCGGACCAGATCGTCCAGTTGCTGGAAGGCTACTTCGCGGGGAGCCCGCCCGTGCGGGTGCGCGCCTGGGACGGCAGCGAGGCCGGCCCCGCCGATGTGCCCGTCGTGGTCGTCCGCTCGCGCCGCGCGCTGCGCCGGCTGCTGTGGCAGCCGGACGAACTCGGCCTGGCCCAGGCATACATCGCAGGTGACCTGGATGTCGATGGAGACCTCGCCGACGGCCTGGGCCGGGTCTGGCAGGCCGTGCGTGAGCGCGGGCTGGGCCCGGTGGCGCCGCGCCTGGGGAGCCGGGCCCGGGCCGCCCTCACCGCGCTGCGGCTCGGGGCCATCGGGCCGCGTCCGCCCGAGCCGGGAGCGCCCCGGGCGCGACTGCGGGGCGCACTTCACAGCACCACCCGCGACCGAGCGGCCATCAGCCACCACTACGACCTGTCCAACGACTGGTACGCCCTGCTGCTCGACTCGACCATGGCCTACTCCTGCGGCTACTGGACCGACCCCGACAATCGGGACTACCAGCTCGCCGACGCCCAGCGGGACAAGCTGGAGCTGATCTGCCGCAAGCTCGGACTCACGCCCGGCGCCCGGCTGCTGGACGTCGGCTGCGGCTGGGGCTCGCTCAGCCTTTACGCGGCACGGGAGTTCAAGGCCCAGGTCACGGCGGTCACGCTCTCCCAGGAACAGCGTGACTTCGTCGCCGCCCGCATCCGTGCGGAGGGCCTCGGGGACCTGGTGGAGGTCGAGCTGCGGCACTACCGCGACATCCAGGGCGGTGGCTACGACGCGGTCTGCGCCATCGAGATGGGCGAGCACGTCGGCGACGCCGAGTACCCGGCCTTCGCCACCCGCCTGCACCGTCTGCTGCGTCCCGAGGGGCGGCTGCTCATCCAGCAGATGTCCCGCGGAGCCGCCGCGCCCGGCGGAGGGGCGTTCATCGAGTCCTACATCGCCCCCGACATGCACATGCGCCCGCTCGGCGAGACCATCGGCCTGCTGGAAGCCGGTGGGCTGGAGGTGCGCTCGGTCGAATCCCTGCGTGAGCACTACGCCCGCACCATCGCGGCCTGGCACCGGACACTGGAGGAACGCCGGCCCGAGTTCGTGGCGCTGGGCGGGGAGGCGACCACGCGGGTATGGCGGCTCTACCTGGCCGGCGGCGGCCTGGCCTTCACGGAGGGCCGGATGGGCGTCGACCAGATCGTCGCCGTCCGTCCCTCGGCCGCGGGCCGCGCGGACTTCCCGGCGACCCCGGCTGACTGGTACGCACTGGACGCGCGGCGGTGACGGGGTTCCCGTGGCGGCCGGCGCCGAGCCCCGGGGAGTAACGATCGCCGTGCTGCCCGGTGAGCTACGCGGTGTCCTTGGAGACGAAGTGAGGAGCGAGCAGGCTGAAGTGGAAGGATGCTCCGGGAGCCTTCACGGCTGCCGCAGCGGCATGTGCGGCGCCTGTGGGGAAGTTGGTGACCGTCCAGCCCTCGGGGGTGGGCCCGAGTCCCCTCGTGCCGAGGTAATCGGCGTTCAGCTCGCGGCCCAGACCGGTGCCGAGACCTTTGAGGTAGGCCTCCTTACGCGTCCAGATCCGAGCGAACGTCTTGGGACGGTAGTTGTCCGAGATGATTTCCTCCTCTTCGGCCGGATGCAGTTCGGGGGCCAGGTTTCTGACGGTCTCGGCTCCAGGGAGCGCCTCCACGTCCACCCCGACCGGCTCTGCTGCGACCGCGATCAGGACCAGATCACGGTCATGGGAAAGCGAGAAGTGGGTGGGCACCGTCGGTCCCGCCACCGCTGGTCGCCCGTGCGGCTCGTCGCAACACGGGCACGGTTCCCGGAAGAACTCCAGGTCCGCCGGCCGGACATTCAGCCGTCGGCCCAGCAAGCGGCGCAGCGCGAGGTGGGCTGCGCCGTAGCTCACACGATCCGCCGCGTGTGCGAGGCGGCCGATCCTCTGGCGCTCTCCTTCGCTCAAGTCGGCCGGATCGAGCGCGGACTCCTCGACCCCACGGATGGGCAGCTGCCACACCTCGGTCCTGACGGGCCCGGCAGGGGCAGGCGTGGTCGGTTGCATGCGACGGACAGTAGTAGCGCCGGCCGGCCGGAGAGCGGCGACGCGATGAAGGCGTAACCGGACTGCGCGTACCGGGCGGCCGGCAAAGCCCCGTCGTTCGCGATCTCCGGCGCCGGGCGCCCGTCGGTCGGCCCGTCCGTCCGGTCCGCCCATCTGGGTCAACCCGGGGCCCATTCGGGTCGATTCACGCCGGGATCGGGATGAGCCCAAGGGGTGTGGACGTGGGCTGTTCGGATCCACCTGCGGGTTCCACGGTGATGCCCACGGCGGTCGCGCCGTCGAGACGGCCCGCCAGTAGGTGGGTCTGCCGGCCGCCGGTGCCGGGCAGCAGGCCCGCGGGGCGCAGTTCGTCGGCATTGGCGTACCAGATTTCGTACACCTGATCGCGGGTGAGCTGCGGCAGGCCGGCGGCGATCAAAGCCGCTTGGCGCTGGGAGCGGGAGGCGACGACGCTTGCGGTGGCGCCGTCGGCGAGCTTCTGCGTGCGGATCGTTGCGTCCGGCGCGGCGAGCACGTCCGTGAGCCCTGTCGATCGGGACTCGGCCTCGGCCATGCGGGCTCGGGCGTCGCCGGCTTCCTGGCTCTGCCAGACCGTGACGCCGCCAAGGGCGGCCGCTGCGGCCAGGCAGGCCGCGAGCAGGAATCGCATCACCCTGCGGCGGGGCGCGGCGGCGGGGCGGACCACCTGTTCCTGACGGGTGGTCGCGACCGTGTCCAGTACTCGCTGACGCAGCGGCGCGGGAGGCGTGACCGGTTCTGCGGCGGCCAAGCGCGCGGCGGCGGCCGCCAAGTCGGCTCGCTCCCGGGTGCAGGCATCGCAACCGGCCAGGTGGTTCTCGAAGGCGGCCGCTTCGTCGGGCGGAAGGGCGTGCAGTACGTATGCGCCCACGGCCAGGTGTGGATCCTCGGTGGGATTCATCGGTCGGCCTCCAGACAGGCGCGCAGTTTCCGTAGTCCGGTGCGCATCCTCGATTTCACCGTGCCTGCGGGTGTGGACAGGGCCGCGGCGACCTCGGCGCAGGTCAGCCCCTGGTAGTAGGCCAGCACCAGCGGCAGGCGCTGGATACTCCCCAGGCCGGCCAGACAGCGGTGCACCCGCGCCTGCTCCTCCCTGCCCTCGATTTCCTCGACCACTTCGTCGAAGGGGGCAGGGGCGTCCAGCCGCGCGGCTCTTCGCTCCCGCTCCGCACCTGCCTGTGCTGACCTCACCCGGTCCACCGCCCGCCGATGGGCCAGCGTGAGTACCCAGGTCTTGGCGGCACCGCGCTCAGGGCGGAACCGGTCGGCTGTCCGCCACACCTCGATCATCACGTCCTGAGTCACCTCCTCCGCCTGGGCCTCGTCGAGCAGAACCCGACAGGCCACGCCCATCACGGGCGCAGCGAGTGCGTCGTACACGCCGGCGAATGAATCCCGGTCCCCCTGGGCGACCCGCATCAGCAGGTTGTCCACCCTTCGATCAGAGGCAGAGCGTTCCGACCGCTGGTGCCTCTCGGTTCCAGTGTGCGGTATCCGCCTCATGACGTGTCGAACCATCCCATCTCTCAATGTGGTCTGGCTCCACAAACCGAAGGAAGGTAGCGCCGGATGTCGGACCACGCGCCCGGCCGGCTCTCTCACGCTGATGCTCATCCACGTGGACCGCAGCTCTGCGGGGCCCGTTCGGCTGAGGGTTTCGCCTCGATGGCTGCGCGCCGAGCAGGCAGGGCCGTTGCGCTCGGCCTCCTGAGCCCGTGAATGGCGCTCAGGTGCTGCCTCTGCCGGGTCCCCGAACGGCAGATTCGCCCGACGCCTCAACGCCGCGGGATGACTTCGGTGCCGGAGGCAACATCCGATGATGCCGTTATCCGCGAACCTCCGGAAGCCCCTCCGAGGGGTGGCAATCGGAGAGCGTAACGGACGATACGCCACCGTTCCTTCCCTTCATGGGGATGGAATCCTCTGAATCAAAGGCGTCGCCCATCGGTAGCAGGGCACGCCCGAGGCTATGAATGAGCTGGTGTTCACCCGTCTGCGCGGGCCCGGCCGCTCCCCACCGGCTTACTCACGGGCTCCTGGCCTCCAGCCGTCGATCAGACCGGAAGCAGCTCAAGAAATATCGGCACAAACCCATCCACATCCTCGCGAGGTTCGAATACAAGGTAGACCGCCCGCAGAGCGCGACCGAGCGCATACAGGGCTGGGATTGACCGCCGCAGCGTATGGGCGGTGATCGGATCGCCGCCGAGGAGCTCGCATGATCCAAGAGCCGGTCCAGGAATTGGCCGCACACCCCGGAGAATCCGCCGTCAGCCCTTGTGGGCATGATGCTCCATCCACCGATACCGAGCTGGTGCTCGCCGCCACGCTGGCGGACGTCATTGGCACGGGAGATGTCTCGCTCGACGGTCACTTCTTCGACGATCTGGGCGCCGACTCCTTGGTGATGGCCCATTTCTGCGCACGGGTCAGGAAGCAGGCCGACCTGCCCACGGTGTCGATGAAGGACGTCTACCGCAACCCGACGATCAGGACCCTGTCGACGGCAGTGGGCGCCTCCGCGCCCGCTGCGTCTGCTGCCTGCACCGAAGTGGACGCCCCCTCCTCGGCCCCGGCCCCGGCTTCGGATGCGGCGCCGGCTCCGGCTCCGACGAACCGGGCGCAGTACATCCTGTGCGGAGTGCTGCAGCTCCTGGCGTTCCTCGGGTACTCGTATCTCCTCGCCCTCATCACCACCCGGGGCTACGAGTGGATCTCGGCCGGAAGCGGCGTCTTCGACGTGTACCTGCGGTCGGTCCTGTTCGGAGCTGCCGGCCTTCTGGTCCTGTGCTCCCTCCCCATCGTGGCGAAGTGGGTCCTCATCGGCCGGTGGAAGCCCCAGCAGATCCCTGTCTGGAGCTTGTCCTACGTCCGGTTCTGGGCGGTGAAGACGCTGATCCGCTCCAACCCGCTGGTCCTGTTCGTCGGTTCGCCGCTCTACACGCTCTATCTCAGGTCCCTGGGCGCGAAGATCGGGCGACGCGTCACGGTCTTCTCCCGCAGCGTCCCCGTGTGCACCGATCTGCTGACCATCGGCGACGACACCATCGTCCGCAAGGACTCCTTCTTCAACTGCTACCGGGCGCACGCCGGGCTGATCCAGACGGGCGCGGTCTCTCTCGGGAAAGACGTGGTCATCAGCGAGGCCACCGTGCTCGATATCGAGTGCTCGATGGGTGACGGTGCCCAGCTCGGCCACGCCTCATCCCTGCACAGCGGACAGGCGGTGCCCGACGGTGAGCACTGGCACGGGTCGCCGGCGCAGCGGACGGACACGGACTACCGGACGGTGGGGCCGGCCGGCTGTGGCGTCCTGAGAAGAGCGGTCCACACCGTGCTGCAACTGCTGAGCGTGCTTCTTCTCTATGTGCCGGTGGCGGTCGGCGGAGTGGGCATACTGCTGGCCGAAGCCCCGCAGCTCACCGCGGTGTTGGAACCGGGCCCCACGGCGCTCACCAGCTGGACCTTCTACGCCGAAGCCCTGGCGGCTTCCTTCGTGCTCTTCTTCGGTGCCGTGTTCCTCGGCCTCCTCTTCCTGGCCACGGTCCCCCGTCTGCTCAGCAAGGCCATCACCCCTGGCAAGGTCTATCCGCTGTACGGCTTCCAGTACGCGTTGCACCGGATCATCGCGCTCACCACCAACCGCAAGTTCCTGATGCGCCTGTTCGGCGACAGCTCCGGCATCGTCCACTATCTGCGCGGCCTCGGTTATGACCTCTCGCGAGTGGAGCAGACCGGGTCGAACTTCGGAACCGAGGTCAAGCACGAGGCCCCCTACCTGTGTTCCGTCGGGAGCGGAACCATGGTCGCCGACGGCCTGTCGATCATCAATGCCGACTTCTCCAGCACGTCCTTCCGCGTGTCACGGGCGTCGATCGGGCCACATAACTTCCTCGGGAACAAGATCGCCTACCCCTCACGGGGCAGGACGGGCGACAACTGCCTGCTCGCGACGAAGGTGATGGTCCCTGTCGACGGGAAGATCAGGGAAGGCGTCGGACTCCTCGGCTCGCCCAGCTTCGAGATTCCGCGTTCGGTCCAGCGGGACAGCACATTCGACCTCCTCAAGAGCGGTGCGGAACTCCGTCGCCGCCTCGCCGCCAAGAACAGGCACAACGTCGCCACCATGGGGCTCTACCTGCTGGTGCGGTGGTTCTACTTCTTCTGGGTCACCCTGCTCGTCGCCATCGCCGCGGAGCTCTACGCCCCGCTCGGCGTGGGTGCGATCGCCCTGGGCAATGTCTTGGTCGTCCTGTCGGGCACCGTGTACTTCGTCCTGGTCGAGCGCGCCGTCACGGTCTTCCATCCTCTCGTCCCGCTGTTCTGCTCGATCTACGACCGGCGCTTCTGGCGACGGGAGCGCTTCTGGAAGGTGCCCTCGGAGGCGTACGCGCGGATCTTCAACGGCACCCCCTTCAAGAACGTGATCTGGCGCCTGCTGGGAGTGCGGATCGGCACAGGAGTCTTCGACGACGGCGGCCACCTGACCGAGCGGACGCTGGTCAGCATCGGCGACCGCTGCACCCTCAATGCGGGAAGCGTCGTCCAGAGCCACTCGCAGGAGGACGGCACCTTCAAATCCGACCGGAGCGCGATCGCCGCCGGCTGCACCCTCGGAGTCGGCGCCCTGGTCCACTACGGCGTCGCGATGGGTGAGGGAGCGACTCTCGCCCCCGACTCCTTCCTCATGAAGGGCGAGGCCGTTCCCCCGTACGCGCGGTGGGGCGGGAACCCGGCCCGGGAGACCAACCGCCCTGACGCAGGGGCGGAGTGGAGGTAAGAGCTGATGACTACGACCTCGCAGACCCATGCCGACTTCTCGTATGACGCGCTGCCCGCCGGCGCCTTCACCAAGGTCCCGCGATGGACCCACTCCCACACGCCCGGCACTGCCAGCCACGAGACGGAGGTCCCCGATGACCTTCTGGCGTCGCTGCGCCGTCTCGCCGACGATCAACACATCACGCTGAGCGCGGTGTTGCTGACGGCCCATGCCAAAGTGCTTGCCGTGCTGTCCGGTGACCGCGAGGTCATGACGGGCTACCTCGGCCCCCACGGAGACACGCCGCTGCCCTGCCGACTGACGACCGCACCCACGACGTGGCGAGCCCTGCTGCTCGACACTCACCGGGCCGAAGCGGAGCTGCTCGCGCGTCAGGAAGTTCAACTCGCTTCGACGGACGCCATGTTGGGACCGGACGGGGAACTCCCGGAGACCGTGTTGGACTTGGGCGGTGACGGCGCCGGCCCTGAGCACGACGCCGTGTTGCGCGTGTCCCTCTCCGGTCACGGTGGCCGGCACGCACTTCGACTGCGATACCGGACCGACGTACTCGACGCGGAATCCGCCGCCAGAATCAGCGGCTACTACCTCTCCGCGCTCACACGGATCACCGTCAATCCTGATGCCGAACACGGGCGGCAGACCCTCCTGTCCACCGATGAACTCCGTTTCCAGCTCGAAGGACTGGCCGGGCCCCGCAGGGAGCTTCCGGACCGACGGTTCCACGAGTTGTTCGAACAGCGGGTGCGAGCGAACCCTGACGCCATCGCGGCCGTCCACGCGGACCGGCGGTGGACCTACCGGGAACTCAACGCACGAGCCAACCGGCTCGCGCACTCCCTCCTGGCACGCGGACTTCGCCGCGAAGACGTGGTCGCAGTGGTCACCGAACGCAATCTGGAGTGGATGGCGGCCGTCATCGCGGTCTTCAAGGCCGGCGGCGTATATCTGCCCATCGAGCCGCACTTCCCGCCCGGCCGTATCGCCACCATGCTCTCGCGCGCCGATTGCCGACTCGTGCTGACGGAGCCCGGCAGCACCACCGCGTTGGACCAGGCTCTCGGCTCGGCGTCGGGCATCCGGGCCCTCTTCATCGACGCCGTCTGCGAAGAGACCGCCGCGGACGGCGATCCGGGCCTCGACGTGGCCCCGGACCAGCTCGCCTACGTCTACTTCACCTCTGGCTCCACCGGCGAGCCCAAGGGTGCGATGTGCGAGCACGCGGGCATGCTCAACCATCTCTTCGCCAAGGTCGACGACCTGGCGATCGGCGAAGGCCGGGTGGTCGCCCAAAGCGCGCCCCAGTGCTTCGACATCTCCCTGTGGCAGCTGCTCTCAGCGCTGCTGGTGGGCGGTCGGACCCTGCTGGTCGAGCAGACGGCCGTGCTGGATGCCGGTCGGTTCCTCGACACGATCGTCGACGGCCGGGCCTCGGTGCTGCAGGTGGTCCCGTCGTACCTCGATGTGGTCCTGGCCTGTCTTGAGGAGCACCCCCGCGAGCTGCCGGACCTGCGGTGCGTTTCGGTCACCGGCGAGGCGCTGAAGAAGGAGCTGGTCCAACGCTGGTTCGCGGCACAGCCCGGGATCAGGCTGGTCAACGCCTACGGACTCACCGAGACCTCGGACGACACCAATCACGAGGTCATGGACCGGGTGCCGGACACCGAGCGGATCCCGCTCGGCCGGCCCGTCAACAACGTGCAGGTGTACGTCGTCGACGAGAACCTGTCTCCGGTGCCACTCGGCGCACCGGGAGCGATCGTCTTCTCCGGAATCTGCGTCGGCCGCGGCTACCTCAACGATCCCGAGCGCACCCGGCCGGCCTTCATGGCGGACCCGCACCACCCCGGTCGGCGGCTCTTCCGCGGAGGTGACCACGGCCGCTGGTCTCCGGACGGAAAAATGGAGTTCTTCGGCCGTCGCGACAGCCAGATCAAGATCCGCGGATTCCGCATCGAGATCGGCGAGATCGAGAACGCCCTGCTGCGCATACCCGGGGTCCGTGACGCCGCGGTGGTCGTCGCCCAAGAGGGCACAGCCAAACGCCTGGTGGCCTTCTACTCGGGCCGGCATCCGCTGGAGACCGACGCACTCAGGGAACGGCTGGGTCGGTCACTGCCGGAGTACATGGTCCCGCCGGTGTTCCTCTGGCAGGAGAGCCTGCCGCTGACCGCCAACGGCAAGATCGACAAGAAGGCTCTCGGGAGTCTCGCGGAGGGCCTCGACCCGTCCGAGGACGACTACCACGCACCGCGCACACCCACGGAGCGGCAACTGGCCGCGGCTTGGGCCAAGGTGCTGGGAATCCCGCAGGACCGCGTCGGCCGCCAGGACCACTTCTTCGACCGCGGCGGCACCTCGCTGTCGGCCGTGAAACTCGCGATCGCCCTGGGCCGCGTGGTCTCCGTGAAGGAGGTCACCCGGCACCCGGTCCTCGCCGATCTCGCCAGGCTGGTTGAAGACCGGTCGGAGAGCCACTCCGAGGTGCTGCGCCCCCTGACGGAATCGGAGAGCGCACAGGCACGTTCCCTTGTGTGTTTCCCCTCCATCAGGGGAAACACCACCGAGTTCCATGACCTGGCCAAGGCGCTGCACGGCACCGGAACGGCGCCCTACGCCGTCACTCTCGCCCTGCCCGACACGGTCGGTACGGGAGAAGCATCCACACCGACCGCCCAGGTGGCCGACCAGGTCGCCGACGAGATCATCCGGCTCGGCCTGACCAAGGTCCGGCTCTGGGGCCAGGCGTCGGGCACGGCCTTCGCCGTGGCAACAGCCATGGGCCTTGAGGCGCGTGGCGTGGACGTCGAGCGGGTCTTCCTCGGCGCGCCGCCGGTCGGTGACGTTCTGAACACCCCGCCGATGGTGAAGCTCTCCGCACCCATCACCGTCATCGTTGCCGCGGACGACCCGCACACGGCCGAATCTCCGCGCCGATACCGGGATTGGCAACTGCCGGCCGAGTGCGTGGACCTGCACGAGCTGCCCGACGGTGGCCACTCCTTCTTGCGAACCCGTGCGAAAGACGCTGCACAAGTCGTGCTGCGCGACATCTGACGGCCGGTATTTTCCGCGCCCGAACTCAGAGGAGAAGAACGATGCTGTCCTCACTTCCCATCCTTCTGCCCGACCTCGAAAGGGAAGTCGGCAAACCTCCGATGCTACGTGTCGGGTCCACCGTCGACCCGAGGAGCTGGGCGGCCGAGCAGCGCGAGACGCTGCGGGCCATCGTCACCGGGCACGGATCGGTGCTGATCCGGGGTCTGGAGGTGCACGACGCGGCGGAGGTCGGGGCCGTCCTTGAAGGCTTGGGCCTCGCTCCGATGGCGGAGAAGGAAGCCTTCGCCCTGCGGCAGACCTACTTCGACGGCATCTACTCCTCGGTGAAATGGCCCCCGAACCAGCCGATGTGCATGCACCACGAGCTCAGTTACACCCTTGAGTTCCCCGGCCTGATGCTGTTCGCGTGCCTCGCCGCGCCCGCTGAGGGCGGGGCGACCGCAGTGGCCGACTCGGCAGCAGTGCTCGACGCTCTTCCCGCTGCTCTGACCGACCGGTTCGGGCGGGAGGGCTGGCTGCTGACCCGCAGCTACAACGACGAGATCGGGGCTTCCTTGGACCAGGCGTTCGGTACCGAGGACCGGGAGGCCATCGAGCGCTACTGCCGTGCCAACGCGATCGAGTTCGCATGGCAGTCGGACGGCGGGCTGCACACCAGACAGCGCCGCAGCGCCGTGGTGCGCCACCCGTCCAGCGGCCGGCAGTGCTGGTTCAACCAGATCGCGTTCCTCAACGAGTGGACGATGGCGCCCGAGGTGCGCGAGTACCTGATCGACGAATACGGCCCCGACGGGCTGCCGTTCAACACTCGCTACGGAAACGGCGACCCCATCACCGAGGACGTCGTGCAACTGCTCAACGAGGTCTACGAGGCCAACACCGCACGCCGTCCGTGGCAGGCCGGCGACCTGCTGATCGTCGACAACGTCCGTACCGCCCACAGCCGGGAGCCGTTCAAGGGGACGCGGGACGTCGTCGTGGCCCTGGCCGATCCGATACGCCTGGCCGCATGCTCACCGAGTGTCGAGGTGACTCTCTCATGACCACCACAACCCGTCCCGTCGCAACGCCCGCCACGCTGCCCGACGACCCTCGCCCCGTCCCGTCCTTCTCGGTGATCCCGGGAGCCCAGGTCCAAAAGGCCCTGGAGGGACACGAAAAGGAGATCGTGGAGGTGGTCGAGGACACCTACCGGCTGCACGGCGCAGGGGAGTCGGTGAACCCGCCGTCGTCCTTCCTGCGCTTCACCGACCGGCCCACCTCCCGGATCATCGCCCTGCCGGCCTCGATCCGCGGCGAGGCCCGGGTGGACGGGCTGAAGTGGATCTCCAGCTTCCCGCCGAATGTGGCATCAGGCATCCCCAGGGCCTCCGCCGTGCTGATCCTCAACGACTACGTCACCGGCTACCCCTTCGCCTGCCTGGAGAGTTCGATCATCAGCGCCACCAGGACCGCCGCGTCCGCCGCGTCCGCCGCCGACTGGCTCAGCCGCGGACGGCAGCGCCCCACACGTGTCGGATTCTTCGGAGCCGGCCTGATCGCCCGCTACATCCACACCTTCCTGCGCGGGACGGGCTGGTCGTTCGAGGAGGTCGGTGTGCACGATCTGTCGGCCGAGAGCGCTGCCGGCTTCCGGGTGTACCTGGAGCAGTCGGGCGCCGGCGGCCGGGTCACTGTGCATGAGAGTGCCGAGGAACTGATCCGGGTCAGCGACCTGGTGGTCTTCGCCACCATCGCCGGGCAGCCACACGTCAGCGACGTGGGCTGGTTCGATCACAACCCGGTGGTGCTGCATGTGTCGCTGCGTGACCTCGCGCCGCAGGTTCTGCTGGAGTCGACCAACATCGTCGACGACATCGAGCACTGCCTGCGAGCCTCCACCTCCACCCATCTGACCGAACAGGCCACAGGAAACCGGGATTTCCTGCACGGCACGCTGGACGACGTGATGGCCGGCCAAGTGGCGGTGCCGCAGGACCGGCCCGCCGTGTTCTCCCCGTTCGGCCTCGGGGTGCTCGACCTCGCAGTCGGCAAGTACGTCTACGACGAGGTGGTCCGCAGCGGAGAACTACAGGTCGTCGACAGCTTCTTCCATGAGCTGCACCGGTACGGATGAGCCGCCGAGAGCCCGGTCTCCCATGGCAGGGAGGCCGCACCACACGATTCGCCACAAGAGAGATCGGCGACTGAACGCCGCCGACCAGAACGCACCACGCCGCGGCCCTGCCTCGGCTCCCCGCCCCACTCGGCTGGACTCCGGTCCCACCGCAAGAGCGCGAAGCCCGACGCCACGGTCGGATGGATGAACATTCCGAGGTGCTCTGCCGCAGAGGAGGAGACCGTCGTGCCAGTCATCACCGAGCCCCACGCATTCAACGAGGAAGAGCTCTACGTCGACCTCCGGCCGATTTTCGAGCACTCGCTCTTCCTCAAATGCGAGGGCTTCAACTTCGCCGGCTCGATCAAGCTGAAGGCCGCGACCGAGATGGTGGAGTCCGCCGAACGAAACGGCGACCTGACGTCGGATTCGATCCTGGTCGAGTCCTCGTCCGGAAACCTCGGCGTGGCGCTGAGCATCATCGCGGCCAGCAAGGGATACCAGTTTCTGTGCGTCACTGATTCCCGCTGCAATCTGACAACCAGGCTGATGATGGAGGCACTGGGAAGCCAGGTGCACGTGGTCTCCGACGAGGAGGGCAACGGCGGATTCCTCGGCGCGCGACTCGCGTACGTCCGCGACATGTGTGCCTCCGACCCACGGTGCATATGGCTCAGTCAGTACACGAATCCGAGCAACTGGATGGCGCACTACCGCAGGACCGCTCCCGCCATCGCCCACTCCTTCCCGCAACTGGACCTGCTGTTCGTCGGTGCGGGAACCACGGGCACCCTGATGGGCTGCGCACGCTACTTCCGGAATTGGCACCGGCCGGTGCAGATCATCGCCGTTGACAGTGTCGGCTCGGTGACCTTTGGCGGGGCACCAGGACGAAGGATGATTCCCGGCCTGGGCATGAGCGTCCGGCCGCCGCTCCTCGACGACTCCTACGTGGATGACGTCGTCCGTGTGGAGGAAGCGGACACCATCCGGGCGTGCCATCGACTGGCCCGACGCGGCTTCGTGTTCGGCGGATCGACCGGCACGGTCGTCAGCGGCGCCACCGACTGGCTGGCCCGGCACGGCACACGAGGTCATACGGCGGTCGCCATCGCCCCGGACCTCGGTGAGCGCTACCTCGACACCATCTACCAGGCCAACTGGGTTCAGGACCTGTACGGCGAGGATGTCCTCGACACGGACCTGCCGCCCGACACCGATGCCGCCACTGCCCGTACCGCACCACAGGACCGGTCACTCGACACACAGCCGAGCCCGCGCCCTCACCGGTTCGAAGCCTGAAACCGAGCCTGCGAGCCCGAATGCCGTACGCAGCGCCCCTGGCCCGAAGTGCGAAAGGGCCACCCCTCCTGAAGGCGAACTTCAGGAGGGGTGGCCCTTCCGCAAGTGGCTTTCGCACCACCCTGCGTCTCCTCATCCGGGCGCGCCGACCCGCCAGGACTCCACCGCCCAGGGCAGATGAGCGTGGACGGTCTTGCCACCACCCGGATTCGGGGCGGCATCGAGTTCATCGCACACCGCGGTGATGAGGTACCAGCCCAAACCACCGGTCCCGTTCTCGATATCGGGGCGGCGTGCGTGCGGAAGCTCGGGGTTGGGGTCGGTCACGGTGATGTCCAGCCCGTCAGGGTGCGCGGTGAGGGTGAGAGTGCCGGGCCCATGACCGTGCCTAATGGCATTGGTGACGAGTTCGGACACCACAAGGGCCGCTGCTTCCACGTCGGCCGAGTTTCCCGGGTGCACCTGATCGAAGAATCCGCGGGTGGCATCGCGGGTGGCCGAGACCTCCTCCGGCCTCTCGGCGAAACAGCACGCGCATTGCCACTGGTCGTCCACGCCTGGGTGCCGGGTGTCGGGAGAGATGGATGCGCTGGTGGAGAGGGTGGCAGTCATGACGAGACCTTTGTCGCGGTGACCAAGAGGGCGGTTGGGTGCCGCCGAGCGTTCTGAGGGGCGGCACGACTTCCGGAAGACCGGAAGCCGCTGTCGTTTTCCAACTGCCCTTTATTCGGAGCCCACTCCACTCCCGGATGGGCCCGGAGCGCACAAATAACCATTTCTTTGCGTGCGATCTCGATCACGTGTTGTGACGCGCCGCCGCCCCACCTGCGCCTGAGCCTCCTTTCCGTCACAGAGCGCTGAAGCAGCGCCCGGCATGCCCCGCTCCTGCGCCATCGCGTCCGATCGGGTGAATCGCCCGTCCATGAACCAACCTTCCCGCTGCCGGCCCCGAATGCGGCATGACGGGAAGCGGCAGCATCGCCGCTTCCCACTCGACCGGAAAGGCATTTCGCTATGTCACGGATCGTGCGGTTCACCGCTCTTGCCGCCTTCGCCGCCACCACAGTCCTGGGTGGCGCGTCGATCGCCTCCGCCGACAGCGGCGCGCACGGCGTCGCTGCCGGGTCCCCGGGAGTGCTCTCAGGCAACGTCACCCAGGTCCCGGTGCACATCCCGGTCAACGTGTGCGGCAACAGCGTCAGTGCGCTCGGGGCGCTGAACCCGGCGTTCGGCAATACCTGCGTCAACGGCTCCGGCCACCACTGGGGCAAGAAGCACGATGACAAGTGGGGCGGCAAGCACCACAACATGGAGAGGAAGCACGCCGGCTGGAACCGCCGCTGAGCCCACCGGCACATGACGGCTCCCCCTGACCAAGGGCGCGGCCGGTCATGATCGGCTCCGGCCCCCTCCGGTGTTCCGACCCCTGCACCGGAGGGGGCCGACTCGACCGCCGACAGGCTTCCGCCCGATCTGAGATCGCCCCGCGATCGGCCGGGACGTAGCGGAACCCGGTGCAGGCGGCGGGTGAGGTGAGGTCCGCCGAGTACGATCGGGCAGCCTTCGCCCCCGAGGAGTTCAGTCCGGTGACCGCCACCATCCCGCCGCCGCGTACTGCCGTTCTCATGCCGGTGCGGCAGCTGAGTCGGATCGAGGACGGGGAACAGCTACAGGCGCTGATGTGGTCGGCCGGGCCCGGTTGGCGAATGATCAGCAGCGCGGTGCTCGGCGGCGGCATCGGGGAACGGGCCTGGGTTCTCAACGCCCAAGTCGCCCACGGCTATCGGCGCACCGACCCCGCCCGGCACCTGAAACAGCTGGCGGGCGAGGCAGGAGCGCACGGCACCGGCGTCGGGCTGATGACCGCTGCGGACGTCCAGGCGTACGTCCACGCGGAGGACGGCGGAACCGAGGCCGTTGCGACCGCAGGAGTCAGGATTCGCGGCTGGGCCGCCTCGCCGGCGCAGGGCATACCCGTGCCCTTGGAGCCGGGCACGATCAACATCATCGCCGCGCTGCCCGTGCCGCTTTCGGACTCGGCCCTGGTCAACGCGGTCGCCACCGCCACGGAGGCCAAGGTCCTCGTACCGCAGGGCCGGGAGACGAGGTCCATGCCTTCGCGGGGCCACGCTCGCTGTGGGGTGCCCGCCTGGCCCGCTCCGTGCACCACGCGGTGCGCGGCGCGCTCCCTGAGCACTGAAGCCTGCGCTCGCCCCGCCGGCATCCCTGTGTCTCACCGCCGCAGCTTTCCCCTGCCCTCAGGGCCCACTCCCCGCCCGAGGGACCGCCCGGGCTTATTGCATACTGTTCGCAATAACAATTTTGGTGCAATTAGTCTGGGCGCGGTGCGAGAGGAGAAGGGCATGCGTGGGACGCCCGTGGTGCTGGGCATTGAGTCGTCCTGTGACGAGACGGGGGCCGGGCTCGTGCAGGACGGCCGGCTGCTGGGGCATGCGGTGGCGTCGAGTATGGACGAGCACGCCCGGTTCGGTGGAGTGGTGCCGGAGATCGCGTCCCGCGCCCATGTCCAGGCGCTCAATCCGGTCGTCCGGCAGGCGCTGGAGCAGGCCGGACTGGGGATGTCCGACATCGGGGCGGTCGCGGTGACGACCGGTCCGGGGCTGTCGGGCGCCCTTCAGGTCGGACTGGCCGGCGCGAAGGGGCTGGCGTATGCGCTGGGCGTCCCGCTCTACGGCGTGCACCACTTGGCGGGGCATGTCGCCGCCGACACCCTGGAGCACGGTCCGCTGCCCGACCCCTGCATGGTGCTGATCGTCTCCGGCGGGCACACCTCGCTGCTGCTCGTACGCGATCTGGCCCGGGATCCGATCGTGCACCTCGGCGACACGCTCGACGACGCGGCCGGCGAATGCTTCGACAAGGTCGCCCGGGTCTTCGGGCTGCCCTATCCCGGCGGTCCGGCCATCGACCGGGCCGCGCGCGAGGGCGACGCCCGCGCCGTCGCCTTCCCCCGGCCACTCACCGGGCCGCGGGATGATCCGTACGGCTTCTCGTTCTCGGGGCTGAAGACCGCCGCGGCACGGTGGGCGGAGCGGCATCGGGGACAGGTCCTGCCGGTGGCCGACGGTGCCGCCTCGCTCCAGGAGGCGGTCGCCGATGTGCTGACCCGCAAGGCAGTGGCCGCCTGCACCGCGCACGGCGTGGGCACCCTGGTCGTGGTCGGCGGGGTGGCGGCCAACTCCCGGGTCCGGGCGCTGGCGGAGGAGCGCTGCGCGGCCGCCGGAGTCACCCTGCGCGTGCCGCCGCTGAAGCTGTGCACGGACAATGGCGCGATGATCGCCGCTATCGGGGATCTCCTGGTCCGGGCGGGCGCCGAGCCCGCACCGCTGAACGTCTCGATCGATCCGTCAGCGCCCTTGGAGTACGCCGCGCTGCACCCGGTCGCCCGCAAGGTCCCCGTGAAGGTGTCCTGATGGCCGGCGTGGTCCGCGCTGTATCCGGCCGACAGCTGGAGTCGTACGCCGACGGCATTCGCACCGTATATGCCGATGCCTTCGGCGGGCCTCCGTGGGCGGAAGGTCCGACCCCGGCCGACGGGTACCTGTTGCGACTGGCCGACGATGTGCGACGCCCCGGGTTCCGGGCCGCGCTCGCACTCGACGAGGGCACCGTGCTCGGGTTCGCGACCGCCTGGACAACTCCCGCCCCCTTCCCCACCACCCGTTGCTACCCGCAGGCGGCCGCCGCTCTGGGTGCCGCACGCACCACTGCCTGGCTGTGCGGCGCCCAGGAAATCGACGAACTGGCCGTGCACACACAGGCGCGCGGCAGTGGCCTGGGTGCCTGCCTGCTGGATGCGCTGCACGCCGAGACGGCACACGGCCGCTCGTGGCTGCTCACCTCCGTACGCGCCGAACGCGCCGTCGCCTTCTACCGGCGACTCGGCTGGCGCCAGGCCACCCACCCCGCACCCGGAGGGCAGGGAGTGGCCGTCTTCCTCGGTCCCCACCACCCCGCCGAAGTGCCGGCCCCCCTTCCCGACTGAACTGACCACTCCGGAACCCTCTTTGCAAGCCTTCTTGTGCACCTCCGACGTCCGAACCCTGCCCACGGGCACTGAGCCGGCCGTTCACATCGCCGAGCCCACACGGCGCCGCCCCGACAGCCCCTCCAGCCGCTTCAACTCGTTCGTCCCGGGTCCTGCGGGGAACGACCCCTGGGCCCCGGTTCCCCTGTCCGTGCGCCAGAATGAGTGCACGAGGCGACGGGGACCAGGAAGCCGGTGTGATTCCGGCGCGGTCCCGCCACTGTGACCGAGGAGCGAACCTCCCGCATGTCACTGTCCGCGGACGCGGATGGGAAGGCGGAGGCGAGTGACGATCCGGGAGCCAGGAGACTGACCCGTCGCCGGTCCGACAGCAGGGGCGAGGACACCCCGGAGAGGATCGATTGTGACGACGCATGCCCGGACGGAGCCGGTACGGCCCGAACTCGGCAGACGAGGGGTGCTGGCCGCCGGAGGCTCCCTGGCGCTGGCCGCGTCCGGCCTGCTCACAGGCTGCGGCGGGGACACGAGGGACGGCGGAGGCAGCGACCGGTTCCGCGCCGCGTTCACCGCCGGGGGATCCCAGGAGACCCTCGACCCCCACGTCGCCCCGAACTTCGTCGACCAGGCCCGGGCCAAGGCCCTCTACGACACGCTGGGCACCTACGCGGCCGACATGTCCGTCCGCGGGCGGCTCGCGGAGTCCTGGGAGAGCGACGCCTCCGGCACCCGGTGGCGCGTACGGCTGCGCAAGGCGGAGTTCCACGACGGCAGACCGGTGACGGCAAAGGACGTCCTCTACAGCTACCGCCGTGCCGCCGACCCCGACACCGGCTCCCCCTCGCAACAGCTGCTCTCCGCGATCGACTTCGACGCCGGAAAAGCCGACGGCGAGCGGTCCGTCGTCTTCGTGCTGAAGGCGCCGAACTTCGAGTTCCCCAGCGTCCTCGCCGGCCCGGGCACCGAGATCATCCCCGACGGTACGAAGGACTTCCGCACGCCCGTCGGCTCCGGCCCCTTCACCTACGTCTCCTTCACGCCCGGCGGTACCGCCCGCTACCGGCGCTGGGCGGACCACTGGGACGGCGCCCCGCACATCGCCGAGTTGGAGATCGTCCCCGCGAACGAGGAGTCGGCGCGGCTCAACGCCCTGCTGTCCGGACAGGTCCACTACATATCCGACATGGCCGGCGCCTCCGTGGAACGGCTGAAGAAGGAGGGCTCGACGCGGCTGCTGACCGCGGAACGGGCCACCGCCCAGCAGTTGGTGCTGCGGACCGGCCGAAAGCCGTTCGACGACCCCCGGCTGGTGCGGGCCGTGCAACTCGGGCTCGACCGGGAGGCGTTGGTGCGTGTCGCCCTCGCCGGGCACGGCGAGCCGGGGAACGACCTGTTCGGCATGGGCCTGCGCGGCTACCCGGACGACCTCAAACCCCGCGAGCGGGACATCGGCAAGGCGCGCAGGCTCGTGAAGGAGGCCGGCGCGAACGGGCTGGAGATCACCGTGGAGACCAGCTCCGTCGACGCCGCATGGGAGCCTGCCGCGGACCTGATGGCACGCCAGCTGCGCGAGGTGGGGCTGAGGCTCACCTCCAACACCCGTGCCTCCAGCACCTACTTCAGCGAGATCAAGACGAAGGGCGTCGCCGCCTTCAACACCACCTCCACGCTGCCCGTATCCGACTTCCTCCAGCAGCGGGTCCGCGGCGGAGCTGCCCGCAACCAGACGCAGTACGCCTCGAAGGATTTCGACGCGTTGCTGGAACGCGCCCGTACCACCCGGGACGAGCAAGGACGGCTGGCCCTGCTCGCGCGCGCCCAGAAGATCGCCCGCGACGGGTCCGGGCTGCTGGTGTGGGCGTTCTCCGACGCCAACGACGCCATCGGCCCGTCCGTCCGCGGACTGCGCGCCGCACCGCCGAACTCGCACGACTGGGCCCGGTTCGACCGGGTCCGCGTGGGCTGAGGTGTGCGCCTACGTCCTGCGGCGCTCACTACTGGCAGTCATTCAGTGCCTGGTGGTACTGGTCGCTGTGTTCGCCGTGGGGTCGCTGCTGCCCGGAGACACGGCCGACGTGCTCCGCGGCGAACTCGGTACTCCCGAACAGGTGGTGGCGCTGCGAAGGCAGTTGGGGCTGGACGAGCCGGCCTGGACCCGCTTCGGACACTGGCTCGGCGACCTCTTCACCGGTGACCTCGGCACTTCCCTGACCACCGGGCTGCCGGTGGGCGACGACGTCGGCCGTCGCTTCGGGGTGACGCTGCTGCTGGGGATACCGGCACTGGTGCTGGTGACGGTTCTGGCTCCGCTGCTGGGCACGGTTTCGGGGCTGCGGGAGGGCAGTCGCGTCGACCGGACGCTGAACACCGCCGCCCTTCTGCTGCACGCCGTACCGGAGTTCGTGCTCGGACTGCTGCTGGTCGCCTCGGTCTCGCTGACGGCCGGGCTGCTGCCGGCCACCGCCGTCGGCATGGACACCGCCGCGCTGGTGGCGCAACCTGCCGTACTGGTGCTGCCCGTCATCGTCCTGACGGCTCGTCATCTCTGTGACCTGGCCCGGCAGATTCGCGTCGGAGTGGCGGCGGAGCGGTACGGCGCCGTTGCCGAGCACCTTCGGCTGCTGGGGATGCGGGAGCGGACGGTGGTGCTGCGCCATGTGCTGCCCAACGCCCTGGGCCCCGCCACACAGCAGTTCGCCCGCTGCGTGGAGGGGCTGCTGGGCGGCGCCGTACTGGTGGAATCCGTGTTCGGCTTCCACGGGCTGGGCAGCGGTTTCGTCGAGGCGGTGCAGAACCGGGACCTTCCCCAGGTGCAGACGTACGCGCTGCTGTTCGCCGGCACCGCCGTCGCGGTGAACCTCGCCGGTGACCTGGCCGCCCATCGGCTGGCACCGCGCCGGGAGGTGACGGCGTGACCTTGCGGGAGAAGGCCGGCGCCGCAGGCGCCTACCGGCCTCGCCGTCCGTGGACGGCGTTGGTGCTGCTCGGAGTGCCGGTGGTCGCAGCGTTGTCGGGGCCGTGGGTGGCGGGGGCCGTGCCGTCGGCGGAGGGTGCGCTGCCGTCGCAGCCGCCCGGCGCGGGTCATCCGCTCGGTACGGACGTCCTGGGCCGCGATGTGCTGTGGCTCGTGCTGCACGGCGGCGCTTCGGTGCTGTGCAGCGCCCTTGGCGCGCTGCTGGTCGGCATGGCCGCGGGGGTGCCGCTGGGGCTGCTGGCCGCCGGCCCCCGGCGCGGCCTCGACGAGACGGTGATGCGCGGGCTGGACCTGTTGCTCGCCTTCCCCGGACTGCTGGTGCTGATGACCTTGGCCGCGACGGGACACCGCAACTGGTACTGGCTGGTGACGGTCGCCGGGGTGCTGCAAGTCCCTGCCGTGACACGCCTGGTACGCGGCGCCGCGCTGGCGCCGGGCAGCCGGACGGTCGTCGAGGCACTGCGGATGCAGGGGCGCGGCTGGGCGTACATCCATCTTCGGCATCTGGCACGGGAACTGGCCGCTCCCCTGGCCACCGACGCGGGCGGCAGGTTCTCCGTGGTGCTCTACCTACTGGCGTCCGCCAACTTCCTCGGCCTGGGGTTGCCCGCGTCGTCGCCGGACTGGGCCGTCCTCATCGAGCGCAACAGCGACGCACTGTTCACCCAGCCCGCTGCTGTGCTGGTGCCCGCCGGCCTGCTGACGGCGCTGTGCATCGGAGGCAACCTGCTCGTGGACCGAACCCTCGCACGGAAGAGGAGAGGCCGGTGACCGGCTCCGCACACCTGCCACTGCTGGACGTCCCTGAGGTCTCCGCGCATGCCGACGGGGCGGAGCGCCCACTGCTGGACCGGGTCGGACTGACCGTTCCGGCGGGCGCCGTCACTGCCGTCGTCGGTCCGTCGGGCAGCGGCAAGACGACGCTCGGCCTGGCGGTGCTCGGTGCCTCCCGAAGCGGCGTGCGGCTGGCCGGACGCGTCCTGCTGGCGGGCACGGACCTCCTGCTCCTGCCACCTGCCGGGCGTCCCGCGGCCCGGGCGGGCCGGGCCGCGCATCTGCCGCAGCATCCGGAGAGCGTCCTGGATCCGGTCCGCCGGGCCGGCGGCGCGCTGACGGAGCTGGCCGCCCTCGGGCATCGGGGACGGGCCGCACAAAAACGCGCGGCGCGAGAGGCACTGACAGCCTCCGGCCTGGAGTGGGAGACCGTCCGCCGTCGGTTCCCGCACCAGCTCTCCGGCGGTCAGCAGCAGCGTCTGGCGCTCGCCTCCACCATGGTGACCGGGGCCGGGCTGCTGGTGCTGGACGAGCCGACAAGTGGCCTGGACCCGGCACTCGCGTACGCCCTGGGCCGTACGGTGCGGAACCTCGCGGACGACGGGGCGGGCGTGCTGCTGCTCAGTCACGATCTGCAGCTGGTGCGAGAGACGGCCGACCGGGTCATTGTGCTGGAGCAGGGCAGGGCCGTGGACGACGGGCCGGCGGCGGACGTCCTGGGTGCCGGCGGTCCGGTGCCCATCGTCACGCCTCCCCCAGCCGTCCGCCATCGCACCACCCGGGAACTGCTCGCCGCGGAACGTCCCGGCGACGCGGGCAAGGAAGCGGGCCCGGACACGATCGGCCCGGCTGCGGAAGGCCGCGGCGGGGTCGCCGCCACGGGGATCGTCGTGCGCCGCAGGTCCGGCGATCCGCTCACCGGCACGGTATCGATGGCGTTCCCGCCCGGTGGCAGGGTCGCTCTGCTCGGCCCCTCCGGCTCGGGCAAGACGACGTTCGCCCGGGTGCTGGCCGGGCTCACCACGCCGTCCGAGGGCGAGGTGCGGTTCGACGACCGTCCACTCCCCCGCCGCATCGACCGGCGCACGGCCGCGCAGCGCCGCGCCATCCAGTACGTGCACCAGAACAGCGCCGGCTCATTCGAGAACCATCGCCCGGTCCTCGGTCAACTCGCAGACACCGCACGACTGTTGCGAGGTTTGCGGGGCGATGATGCGACAGCCGAGGCGATCGGGACCGCCGGTTCGCTGGGGCTCGACGAGGCGCTGCTGCACCGGACCCCGGACCGGCTCTCCGGCGGCCAGCTCCAGCGCTGTGCGCTGGTGCGGGCACTGACGGCACATCCGGCACTGCTGGTGTGCGACGAGGTGACGTCGGCGCTGGACACCGTATCCCGGCAGCGGGTCATCGACACGCTGCCCCGCCTGCTCGCCCCGGCAGATACCGCCCTGCTGTTCATCAGCCACGACCTGCCCGCGGTACGGGCACTGACCGACGAGGCCGCGCTGTTCGACGGCGGCCGCTGTGTGCGCCACGGTCCGGTCGACGAGGTGCTGTCTGCGGCGTGGTCCGGCACATCTGGCCAGGGCGGCCGCGGCGACGACGCGTGACCGAGAAGCCCAGGAGGGCTCCCACCAGGATCCGGGGTCGAAAACCTCAGGTCCGGCCCCTGCCTCCCGGCACCCTCATCCGTGGCGGCACCACCGGTTACCCCGTTTGCACGGGAATCCTGCCTTCCAAGGTGCGCCGCGTCCCGCAGCAGCGTCAGCTGAGGAAGGGGACCGAACCGAGGAGAAACGATGGCCGGCAACCGATTGAAAAATGGCAACACGACCATCGACCGGCGGCTCGATCGCATTCCGCAGTTCGACGAGCGCAGCCGGAATTTCCCCATCCGAGAGATGGTCACCGAGCGCGCTCCCCTGCGCTCCGCAGGCTGGGCCTGCCCCTCCTGGCTGGACCAGGGCAACGAAGGGGCCTGCGTCGGATTCGCCTGGTCCCACGAGCTGATCGCCACCCCGGTCGAGGTGCCGGGAGTGAACGATTCCTTCGCGCGCGGTGTCTATCGCGAAGCGCAGAAGGTCGACGAGTGGCCCGGGGAGGACTACGACGGCACCTCGGTGCTCGCCGGAGCCAAGGCGGTATCCGCACGCGGATACATGGACGAGTACCGCTGGGCTTTCGGAGTGGACGACGTGCTGCGCACACTGGGCTACTTCGGCCCCGTCGTGATCGGTATCAAGTGGTACAACTCCATGTTCCAGCCGGCCCCCAACGGGTTGCTTGAGGTGTCCCCGGGTGACTTTGGGGGCCATGCGATCCTCGTGCGCGGTGTCTCACTCAAGGCACGGCTCAACGGGAGCCGCGGCACCACGCCGGTCGTGCGGCTGCGTAATTCCTGGGGGCGGGACTGGGGCGTCGACGGTGACTGTTACCTCCGGGTCGAGGATCTCGAAAAGCTCCTGAAGGACGACGGGGAGGCCTGCGTCCCTGTTGAGCGCAAGGCAAGCTCCTCACGGGCGCCCCATGTCGACTCCGAGCTCCTCCGTGAAAGCGGCGAGATCGACTGACCTGATTGCACACCCCTGAAGCCGCCCGGCTCCGAAGGCCGGTGGACTGTTCGGTCGGTCTTCCTCGGCCGCGGGAATATCTGGTTTCAATCGATACGGTATCGAACAAACGGTGACTGTACTGTGGCTTCATGGCCGCCGACGCTCCTCACCGAACCCCTGCCTCCCGTGCGACCGACCGCCCGGGAGACGCATCGCCCTTCGCTCTCGGCCTGCTCTTGCGTCGGGCCCACTGGCATGCGGCCGCGGTGATGGCAGAGGCCCTTAAGCCGCTCGGCATCGAGTTGCGGCACTTCGCCGTGCTGATCGAGTTGGTCAACCAAGGGCCCACGATGCAGCGGGACTTGGCGACGGCGACGGGGTCGGACAAGGCAGGAATCATGCGAGTCGTGGACGACCTGGAGCGCAAGGGGCTGGCCGCACGCAAGGCCGTCCCGGGGGACCGACGGGCGCGGGCGGTGGAGATCACGCCTGAGGGCCTGGAGCTTTTCGACGCGGCCCACGTGGCGGCGGAGCCGCTGACCGAGCGTCTCGTTGCCGAACTGAAGCCCGGCGAGCCCGAGCAGTTGGCGGATCTACTGACCCGGTTCGCCCATCCCGCGGGCGTCGAGGCGTAAGCCCGTCCGCGCGGCGGTTGTTACCGCGTAGGCGCGCCGCGCCGCCGCGCGACCGGCGGCGCGCCCATCACCCCCGCGGGATCACGCGGCGAGGCGCTCCGCGAGTTCCTCGGCCTTGGCGACCGCCGCCTCGAACGCACGCTCGCGGGATGCTTCATAGAGGGGGATCAGTTCGGACATGGCCGCGCTGCGAGGAGCCATGGTGAGTTCCGGGACGATGTGGTCGAGCTGCAGGCCGAGAGTGTCCTTGAGGACGGCTTCCAGGTAGTTCTGCACGAAGTCGTAGCCTTCGCGCGGGGTCCCCGGCGCGTAGGAGCCGCCGCGGCTGGCGACGACGACGGCCGGGGTGCCTTGGGCAGAGGGGGCCTCGCCCGCGGTGCGACCGAGCAGGAGGACGCTGTCGACCCACGCCTTGAGGGTCGACGGGATCGAGAAGTTGTACATGGGCGCGCCGATCAGGACGACATCCGCCCGCTCCAGCTCCTCAATGAGCGTCACGCGCGCGGCGAACGCGGCGGACTGCTGCGCAGTGCGCTCGGAGGGGGCGGCGTAACCGGCGGACCAGGCGTCAGCAGTGATGTGCGGGACAGGGTCGGCGGCGACATCGCGGTAGATGACCACGCCCTCCGGGTGCCGCCCCTCCCACGCCTTACGGAAGGCGGCCGTGACCGCTCGGGACGAGGACGCCTCGCCGGAAAACACGGACGAATCGATGTGCAGCAGTGTGGCCATGACCTTCTCCAAAGAATCGCGCCCGAGGCGGGAACCAAGGGCCGAGGATCAACACTCGAAGATAGTTAAACACGAGACAGTATCGAGTGATACTATCTCGTGCGTAACGGAATGAGCTGTTGAGCGGTCGAGGAGGCAGGCGATCATGGACGTCTACGAGGCGGTCACGACCCGACGTGCGGTGCGCGGGTTCACCGACCGGCCCGTCCCCCGGCAGGCGCTTGAGCGCGTACTGTCCGCAGCGGCATGGGCGCCGTCCGGATCGAACCTCCAGCCGTGGCACGCCTACGTGCTGACCGGCGACCCGCTGGCAGAGCTCAAGAAGCGGGCCGGCGAGCGTCTGGCTGCCGGCGACTCCTGGGACGAGCCGGAGTACGAGCAGTACCCGACCGCCCTGAAGTCCCCGTACCGCGAGCGCCGAGCCGCCTTCGGCGAGCAGCGCTACGGTTCGCTCGGGATCGCGCGCGAGGACATAGAGGCGCGCCAGAGGGCCGCTTCCGCGAACTGGCAATGCTTCGGCGCGCCCGCGGCCCTGTTCTGCTACATCGACCCGGAACTGGGCGGGCCGCAGTGGTCCGACGTCGGCATGTATCTGCAAACCGTCATGCTGCTGCTGCGCGCCGAAGGGCTGCACAGTTGCCCGCAGATGGCGTGGGCGAAGTTTCACACGTCCGTCGCGGAGGTCCTGTCACCGCCCGACGAACTCATCCTCTTCTGCGGCATGTCGATGGGGTTCGAGGACGGCACGGCGGGTGACGCACGCACGGGGCGGGCGCCGCTCGACGAGACGGTCACGTTCGTCGACGGCTGCTGACACCGCCCGCCTCCAACCGGCCAGGGCGCCGTTTCTTGCCGCGCCCACACATGGCTCATGTGCCATGTTGCACACATGCCCCCAACGAAAGGCACGTCATGAAGTTCGCAGTCATCGGCGGGACCGGACTGATCGGGTCGCAGGTCGTCAGGAACCTGAACGCCGCCGGGCACGAGGCGGTACCGCACTCGCAGTCCACCGGAGTCGACGTCATCAGCGGCCAGGGGCTGGAGGAAGCCGTGGCGGGAGCCGACGCCGTCGTCAACCTGACGAACTCCCCGACTTTCGACGAAGCCTCCCCGGCCTTCTTCCGCACCTCGATGGAGAACCTTCTGGCCGCGGCCCACAAGGGCGGCGTCGGCCACTTCGTCATCCTCTCGATCGTCGGCGTCGACCAGGTGCCGGAGCTGGACTACTACCGGGCCAAGCTGCTCCAGGAGCAGCTGCTCGCGGCCGGGCCGATCCCCTACTCCATCGTTCGGGCGACGCAATTCATGGAGTTCATGGACGCCGTCCTGTCCTGGACCGCGGACGGCGACACCGTCCGGTTGCCCGCCACGCCGATCCAGCCGATCGCAGCCAAGGACGTGGCGAACGAGGTGACACAGGTCGCCGCGGGCACCCCGCTGGGAGCCATCCGCAACATCGCCGGCCCCGAGATCTTCACCCTGGACGAGCTGGGCCGGATCACCCTGTCCCGCAAGGGCGACAAGCGCACCGTCACCATCGACCCCACCGCCGGCATGTTCGCGGCCATCAAGGGCGATGTCCTCACCGACAAGGACGCCCACCTCGCCCCCACCCGCTACACCGACTGGCTCGCCTGACTCCTGGCGCCCCCTCAGGCACGCCAACCGTCAGCGGGTGCGGGGACCGCGCACGTCCCCAACGGACACGGCAGCATGCCGCGGGGTGCGGCAGCGGACCCCGTCCGGAACGGGCGAGGGGGCCGCGTCCGCCGGGCAGTGGCGGTGCGGCCCCCTCGGGCTGTGGCGGCGTCAGGCGGACACCCTGGAGCCTGATCAGTCGTCGTCGCCGTCGTTGTCACCCTGACCGTTGTGGTCGTCCTGGTCGATGTGCTGGTTGAGGACCTTGCCCGAGGCGGCGTCGATGGTGACGTCATGGCTCTTGTGGTCCTTACCAAGGACATCGACCTCCCACACCGTCGAGCCGTTACGGTCGTTGTCATCCAGACCGTAGGAGACGACCGTGCCCGGGACAGCCTTGAGCGCCGCAGCAGTCGCCTTGCCGTGACCGACCTTCGCCCCCTTGACCAAAGCCTGCGCCTCAGCAGCACCCTGAGCGGCATCGTCGTCACGATCGGCATGCTGGCTCAGAACCTTGCCATTGCCGGCATCGACGATGACCTCGTGATTCTTGTGATCCTTCCCGAGGACACCGACCTCCCAGACCAGGGAACCATTACGGTCCGCGCTGTCCAGCTCCGCCGACGTCGCAGTGCCGGCCACAGCCTTCAAAGCCTTCGCCGTGGCCTGGGACTGACCGACCTCGTCACCCTGGACCTGCGCCCGGTCCTTGGCAGTGTCACCCAGCCCACGCTCACCCTTCGAGAGCTGAACCGAGGACTGCGGAGCCGGGCCGTCGTCACCCGCGAAAGCAGTCGCGGCACCCGCCCCGCCGACAAGGGCAACGGCAGCAGCCGTGGCGAGAACAACGGCACGAGGGGCAAGAGTGCGCTTGACGGTGGCCTTCATGAGGACATACCTCCAGATCGAGATGCGGTCTACTTCCGCCGGCGGACCTCCTGCGCCCTCACCGACAACCACCACACTGCCGAACCCAACCTGAACACAACCTGAAACCCTGAAGCCCCCTTAAGGAACCCATCCGCACACAGGCGGAAGGGCCGGCGCTACGAGGCCGGCGACTCAGTCGCTCGTCGGCGTTCCGGATGCCTTGCAGGACACCTCCACACTTGATTAGGTTAGCCTTACCTAAGTGACCTTGCGTTGCTGCGCGCCTCCCCTACTCATGCCTGGAGAATCCGGAATGCCTCCCTTCCAAAACCGCGCCGCCACACCGTCTGCCGCCGAGCGCGTCCGGTCGATCCTCGCTGCTGCCCACTCCATGACAGTGGTGAGCGACGGGCACCACACCGAGGTGCGTCGCCTCGAAGGGACGGGGGCGATGGGCCACTTCCACCTGCACGCACCGTCCGAGGACGGCGATGCCCAAACGGCGACACACCTCCCCGTCCGGCTGGAGCTCACCGACATCACGCCCGCGCCCGTCCGCGACCGGGTACGTGCCCGCGTCACCCTGACCGGGCTTCTGGCCGCCCCCTACAGCACGGAATCCACCCAGAGCACCTGCATGGAGTTCGGCCAGGCCGTCCTCGAAGACGCCCACGGATCCGCCTACGTCACCCTCCACGACCTGGAGGCGACCGAACTCGACCCCATCGCCACCAGCGAAGCGGCCATGCTGACCCACCTCCTCGACGACCACAGCGAGCTCGTCCCCCTGCTGCTGCGCCTCGTCCACCCCCACCCGGACAGCGGCGTTCTGCGCGCCCTCCCGGTGGCGATCGACCGCTACGGCATGACCCTGCGCCTCGAATACCCGCACACCCACCAAGACATCCGGCTGCCCTTCCAGACACCCGTGACCGACATCGACCAGGCCGGCCCCCAGATCCACGCCCTCCTGACCACGGCACACAACCTCGCCCACGCGGGCCACATGCTGCCCTGAAGGCCAGGCCGCACCACGGCTCCGGGGCGCGAACCGCCCTTCCACACACGGAGGTTGGTCCGCCGCGCCTTCGCACATCGCCAACCCCTGGAGTGGAACCGGCCACCGTCGTTCTGCCGGGCCGCCCCGAACGCGGCGAAGAAGCCGACAGACGTGAGGCCCCAGGCTCCGGGGGGATCCTGGGACTTCACGTGATGGTGATCAATTGATGCACCGCCTCGGCAGCGGAAGGCGTTCGTACGCAGCCAGGAGCGTGCGGCGGGACGGCGTAACCGAGGAGCCCGCAAATTGGCTCCGGTTGGTCGAGCCCGATCCCGGCACCGTCCTCCCGTGGCGTTCGACTCCTTGCCGTGGAGGGACGCAATCATGGCGCCGGGCACGAATCCGCCACAGCCGTCCTGGCCAGGCGCGATCACTCCTTCGACATGCCGCACCGCCTTGTCACTCTTCGGGCGGAGCCTGATCGGCGCGCTTCCAGGGGATCCACAGAGCGAGCGAGAGTGAGGCTGCGGGCTCGTCCTCCGGCGATGTCAGACAGAAGTGACCGCCTGCCACATCGGCGGACGTCTGGCGCACCGTGGGCTCCGTCTCACCGAACCTGCCTGCAAGGGAGCAGCACACATGACTGATGCTCAACCCGGAAGCGAGGCGGCGATCGCGGCCGGGGCGGCGAAGGGGCCGTCCCCGTTGCCGGACCACCGTTCCGGGGCGGGCGCCGACCTCCGGCGTACGGGTATCCACCCGGATTTCTGGTACCCGGTCGCTCGGTCGGGCAGCGTGCCGAAGAAGGGCACCTTCGCAGCTGTCTTCGCAGGTGAGCGGATCGCCTTGTATCGCGGTGAGGGCGGCGCGGTCTATGCGCTGGAGGACCGGTGCGCCCATCGTCAGGTGCCGCTGAGCATAGGCGTCGTGGACGGTGAGGCGCTGCGCTGCTGCTATCACGCCTGGGCCTACCGAGGGAACGGCCGCATCTCGCAGATTCCCTATCTGCCCAAGGGCGTGGACCGGCCGCCACGTGGTGTGCGCGCCTATCCGGTCCGCGAAGCGTACGGTCTTGTCTTCGTGTTCCCGGGCGATCCGCAGAAGGCGGACTCGACACCGTTGCCCGAGCTGCCGGAGTTCGATTCGGCCAGGCACAAGACCATGACGTTTTCGCGCACCGTTCGCTGCCACTACTCGTTCATGCACGAAAACCTGCTCGACATGAACCACCAGTTCCTCCACCGAGGGGTCCTCGGCAGAATCCGGCCCGAACTCCTCGGGTACGACACCGGCCCGCACTTCGTGGAGGCCCGGTACCTGTTCGTCCCGGCCGGCGGGAAGAAGGACCGCGGCGCCGGTCTGCTGTCCGCCGAAGGGGTGCGCGGCCGCTCATCGCCCGATGTCATCACGGTCCGTACGCAGTATCCCTACCAGACCCTGCAAGCGGTCCCGGAGAATGCCGAGCTGCCCGCGTTCTCCCTCTGGGTGGCCTACGTGCCCGAGGACGCCGAGCAGCGCACCAACCACGCCTACGGTCTGCTGATGATTGCGAAACCTCCGATCCCCGGGGCCCTCAATCTCGCCTGGCCTTTCATCCGGCGCTTCACCGAGCGGGTTTTCGCCGAGGACCGGATGGCCGTCGAGGCCGAGCAGCGAGCCTGGGACGAGCAGGGAGAGGACCGCAACCAAGAGGTGTTCCCGCTGATCCTCCACGTCCGCGACGTACTCCGCACCAACGGCGTCCCCCTCCGCCCCGGCATGGTCTGCGAGGGCTGACCTGGGCCAAGGGACGGTTTGGCGCATCCCGTCCGTACGGTGTTCACCCCGCCGGCGGGAATGGGCGAAGTCGAGGGACCGCCCTGGTTCAGGCCCCGGAGGCCGGGGCTATTCGGTGGACGGGAGCGGTGGCAGTGGTAGCGGCAGCCCCGGCAGGCCGTCGATGCTCGTCGCGATGTGCTCCTTCTTCTGGAAGTACCCGTCGAGCGTTTCATCGGTCTCGCGCGCGAAGCGCGACGCGTGCAGCGGGCGGTCCTCGTCATAGGTCATCCACGGGACGGCGTATCCGCAGGTGTCGCGGATGCTCTCTGCGGTCACGACGATGATCGCGCGCAGACCGTGCAGGGTCGGATCGATGTCCGGGAAGTACCCCATCAGCTTCGACCATCGCGCGTCGTCCCGGAAGACCGGCTCTCCCCGGCCGTGCACGCGCACGATGTTGGGCGGCCCGTCGAAGGCACACCACATCAGGGTGATGCGGCCGTTCTCGCGCAGATGGGCGATCGTCTCCGCGTTGCTGCCGGCGAAGTCGAGGTAGGCCACGGTGAGTTCATCGAGCACGGCGAAGGAGCCGTTCAAGCCCTTTGGCGAGAGGTTGACCGTGCCCCCGCCGTCCAGTGGCGCCGTCGCGGTGAAAAAGATGTGCTGCGCCTCGATGAAGGTACGCAGCCTGCCGGATATCCGGTCGTAGCTCTTTCCCATGGAGCAATTATGACGGGCCACGGCTTCCTCTCGCGCGGCACGACAGTAATCAAAGTGGCGGTCGGGCGCCGCGGCCCGGACCGAGGCGTTGAGCCATTTCCCTACGTTTCTGCGTCGGCCCGGCAGGGGTCGGCGACTGCCACAAGGCCAACCCTGGGTGCCGGGCTTCTCTGCCGCCGATGCGTCCCCGCTGGTCAGGAAAGGTCGATGTGGACGTTCGTCGACTTCGCCCTTGCCGTGACGGTGACGCCGACGACGATCCCGAGTTCGTCGACGGACTCCCGGGTCACCAGGGAGACCAGCCGGTGCGGACCGGACTGGATCTCGACGTGCGCGGCCACCTCGTCGGAGCGCACCGCGGTGACGATCCCGACGAAGGAGTTGCGTACGGAGGTGGGCACGGCGTCCGGCACCGGATGCGTGCCGGTGGCCCGCTCCTTCGCGAACGCCGCCAGGCTCACCCCGTCGATCACCCGGTTCCCCGAGCCGTCCCGGTCCATGCCGAGCCGCCCGCTGTCCGCCCACCGGCGAACGGTCTCCGAACTCACGCCCAGCAGCCTCGCTGCCTGACCAATGCTGTATGACGGCACACCCGAACTCTAGGCCAGGGCACCGCACCTGGCCTGGAGGGCCCTCCGTAGAGGAGGCCGCCCGCACGGAATCCCACTCCGGGCATGCCCAGGGGGTGGTGGGTCATTTGCGGCATCAGCTGGCGGGCGTCACTCCGACGGGTGGTCAGTGTCAGTCGCCAAGAGCCGTGACGTCATCCCCTGTCGCTCACCCGGCGATGAGCGGTCGGGTCCGGTCGTCACCAGCCCGAGTCGTCCCACTGATCCAGCAAGGTCTCGTCCGTGACGCCGTTCATGGGCAGGGCGTCGGCGACGAGGGACTGTTCGGTCCAGACGATCTTTCCTCGGTCCAGGTATCGCGTACCCCAGCGTTGAGCGAACCGGGAGACGAGGTAGAGCCCGCGGCCGCCCTCGTCCGTCGTCGCGGCGCGGCGCAGGTGCGGGGCGGTGGTACTGCCGTCGGCCACCTCGCAGATGAGGGTGCGGGTACGCATCAGCCGGACCTTGATGGGGCCCGTGCTGTAGCGGATCGCATTGGTGACCAGCTCACTGAGGATCAGTTCGGTCGCGGAGCCCACCTCTTCCAGGCCCCACGCGGCCAGCCGGTCGGCCGCCTCGGTTCGGATCCGGGCGACGGCGGACGGATCGCGTTCGACCTCCCACTCGGCGATGTCCTCCGCGTCCAGCCGTTGGGTGCGGGCGACGAGCAGGGCGATGTCATCGGTCGGGTGGGGCGGCAGCACCGCGTCCAGGACGCCCTGGCAGGTGTCCTCAGGTGTGCGGTCCGGCAGCCCGGTCAGCGCCTGGCGCAGTTGCTGCAGCCCGGTGTCGATGTCGCGGTTCCGGTCGGCGACCAGGCCGTTGGTGAACAGGACGAGCCGGCTCCCTTCGGGCAGGTCCAGTTCGGCCTTCTCGAACGGTTCGCCGCCGAGCCCGAGCGGCGGTGAGACAGGGATCTCGGGGAAGGAGACCGTGCCGTCGGGCCGGACGATCGCGGGCCCGGGGTGGCCGTTGGTCGCGATGGTGCAGTGCCCCGAGGCCGGATCGTAGATGACATACAGACAGGTCGCTCCGGAGATCTGGGCGGCCTCCGGTCCGACGTTGTCGTCGATCTTGGTGACCAGTTCGTCGAGGCAGCCGAGGAGTTCATCAGGGGGCAGGTCCAGGGCGGAGAAGCTCTGGACGGCGGTTTGCAGCCGGCCCATCGTGGCGGCCGCGTGCAGGCTGTGCCCGACGACATCTCCGACGACCAGCGCGACCCGCGCGCCGGGAAGGGGGATGACGTCGAACCAGTCGCCGCCCACCCCGGCCCCTTCGGTGTGGGCCGGCAGGTAGCGGTACGCCGCCTCCACCGCTTCCTGGTGCGGCAGCGCCCCGGGCAGCAGACTGCGTTGCAGCGTCACGGCGGTGGTGTGCTCTCGGGTGAACCGACGGGCGTTGTCGATGCTGACGCCCGCCCGGCCCACGAGCTCCTCGGCCAGGGAGAGGTCGTCCTCGTCGAACGGATCGGAATCCTGGTAGCGCCAGAAGTTGGCCACTCCCAGCACCACACCCCGAGCCCGGACGGGCACGGCGATCAGAGATCTCAGGCCCAGCTCCCGGACCCGGGCGGCGCGCCCGGAGCCCTCCAGCCACCCCTCCAGCTCCGCCAGATGGGGGTCGAACACCGCCTGATGGGTCTGCATCGCCTGGGCCTGCGGGGCGGGCAAGGAGTAGGTGACCCGCTCGTCCACCGGGAAGGTGTCCTCGCCCTCCGGTGCGGTGCCCTCGGGCTTCGCGTGTCCGCGTGGCCTGCCCACGCTGACCGCCGTGCGCCGCAGCGGGTCGCCCGGGACCGTCGGCTCGTCGCCCCGCATGACCCGATCCGCGAGTTCGACGCTGACGACATCGGCGAAGCGGGGTACGGCCACCTCGGCCATCTCCTGGGCTGTCCTGCGCACGTCCAAAGTGGTCCCGACCCGGGCCCCGGCGTCGTGGAGCAGCCGCAGTCGCTCCCGGGCGGCTTCGGCGTGGCCCGAGAGCGCGCGCAGCTCCGTGGTGTCGCGCAGGGTGGCCACACTGCCCGCCGGGCCGCCGGACGCGTCGGTGGGCCGGATGTTGATCGCCAGCAGTCTGTCGCCGGCCAGGCCGACGGCGTCGGAGACCGCGCCGTTGCGGGTCAGCAGGTCGACGGTCTGCTGGTCCATTCCCAGGTCCGTCACCAGCTCCCCCTCCCGGCCGGGGCCCAGGTCCAGCAGGCGTCGCGCCTCGTCGTTCGCCAGCAACAGCCGATGGTCGGCGTCCATGATCAGGACACCCTCGCGGACCGCGTGCAGCACCGCGTCGTGGTGCTCGTACATCCGCGTCAGCTCGATCGGCCCCATGCCGCGGGTCTGTCGACGCAGCCGTCGGGCGACCAGAACGGTGGTGGCTGCCGAAAGGAGCAGCGCGCCGGCGGCGCCGCCCAGCAGCATCGGCAGCTGGGCGGCCTCCATGCTCTGCAGCCGCTTGACGGTGATCCCCACCGAGACCAGCCCGGCCACCGAACCGTCGTCGCGGGTGACCGGTGCGATCGAGATGACGGTGACGCCGGTACTGGCCTCGAAGGTGCGGGTGAACGTCCCGTCCGTGAGGGCGGGTTTGTACGGGCCGGACACGTGCTTGCCGATCAGGTTCGGATCGGGGTGCGTGTAGCGGATTCCCTGCGGGCTGAACACGACGACCGCGTCGACACCGGTCTTGCGGCGGGCCTCCTCGGCCCGGGTCTGCAGGGCGGCGGTGGGATCACGCCCGTCCAGGGCCTGCACCAGTCCCGGTGCCTGGGCGAACGCTTCGGCGACCGCCCGTGAACGGTTCTCCGCCTCGCGCATGATGTCCGTTCGCGACTGGAGCACCAGCGCCCAGAACGCGACGCCGACAAGGACGACGACGAGCCCCAGCTGCACCCACAGCAGCTGGACGGCCAGGCTGCGCCGGTCCAGCCGGAGACGGTGGGCCCGCCGCGGGGCAGTGTGGGCTGCCTGGTGCCCGTTCCTGTGCATTCGGCCTCCGTCGCCTGTCGGACTCCGCCGCCTCCCGGAATCGGCCGTACGCCGGACGTGCCGACGATGTCCGGCCCGGCCCTGGGGCCGGCTGCAACCGGATCATGCCGGAATGTATCCGTAGATCACTTCTGTCCCGGGCATTGGCCGCTCAGGACACCATTACCCCTACATGTCCCGCTGTCGAGAATTTCAACGAAATGTCAATATTCGCGGATTTCCTCCGGATTCATTGACAATCCCATGAGCGGAACGTTGAATCCATGGAAGTGGAAACGTAATTCCACATTGCAGAAGTGACGCTACCACTCCTCGCGCCTCAGCTTCTGGATCCCGAGGGTCACGTGCGCCCATTCCCGCGCATGCGCCGCCGGCAGCTCCCCGCTCCATCCGCGGGCGCCGGCACACGGCCCACCTCGACCGCCACTGCTTCGCGGTCCTGCCACACGTTCCTGCGGCCTGCCGCGGCCGCTTGAGGAGGCTCGTCCCCCATGAAACGCCTGTATCTGCTCGGCACGATCCCGTTCGTGGGGATCCTGGGCGGCATCTTCTTCGCCAACCGGGTGACGCCGTACATCCTGGGGATGCCGTTCATCCTCTTCTGGCTGGTCCTGTGGGTCGTCCTGATCTCGGCGACCATGGCCGTCATCTACCGGCTCGACCCCGCCAACCGCGAGGAGCCCACGACATGACCGCCCTCGCCGTCATTTTCGTCTTCCTCGCCGCATCCATCGCCCTGGGATTGCGCGCCCGGCGCGGCAAGGACATGGACCTGGAGCAGTGGTCGGTAGGTGGCCGCGGCTTCGGCACGATCTTCGTCTTCCTGCTGCTGGCCGGCGAGATCTACACGACGTTCACGTTCCTCGGCGCCTCGGGCTGGGCCTACGGAAAGGGCGCGCCCGCCTACTACATCCTCTGCTACGCCTCGCTGGCCTACGTGCTGTCGTACTGGCTGCTGCCACCGATCTGGCGCTACGCCAAGGAACACCGGCTGATCTCGCAGTCCGACTTCTTCGTGGCCAAGTTCAAGAGCCCGCTGCTGGGCAGCATCGTCGCGCTCGTCGGCGTCAGCGCCATGATCCCCTACCTCGTTCTGCAGCTCAAAGGGCTGGGCATCATCGTCTCCGTGGCCTCCTACGGCCACATCTCCTCACACTGGGCCATCGTCCTCGGCACCATCGCGCTGACCGCGTACGTGACGATCTCCGGCATCCACGGGTCGGCATGGACCGCGCTGCTCAAGGACATCGTGATCCTCGCGGTCGTGCTGTTCCTGGGCCTCTACCTGCCCCTGCACTACTTCGACGGCCTCGGGAACATGTTCCACGCCGTCGACCACGCGAAGCCGGACTTCCTCACGCTGCCCTCCAGCGGGATGAGCGCCTCATGGTTCGCGTCCACGGTGCTGCTGTCGGCCATCGGCTTCTACATGTGGCCGCACACCTTCAGCGCCAGCTACACCGCACAGAACGAGAAGGTCTTCCGCCGCAACGCGATCTTCATGCCGCTCTACCAACTGGTGCTGCTGTTCGTCTTCTTCGCGGGCTTCGCCGCGATCCTCGTCGTGCCCGGCCTGAAGGGCGCCGACGCCGACCTCTCCCTGCTGCGCATCACCACCGCGACCTTCCCGCCCTGGCTCGTGGGCATCGTCGGCGGAGCCGGCCTCCTGACCGCTCTCGTACCCGGCTCCCTCCTGCTGATGACCTCGGCGACCTGCCTGGCCAAGAACGTCTACCGCGTCGCTCGGCCGGCCACCAGCGACGCGCAGGTCGCAGGACTGGCGAAGGTGCTCGTCCCGGTACTCGCCCTGGTCTCCCTGTACTTCACCTTCAACGGCGGCAGCTCCCTCGTCTCCCTGCTCCTCATGGGATACGCCTTGGTGACCCAGCTCTTCCCGGCAGTGCTCGGCAGCCTCCTGCGCCGTCCCGAAGTCACCAAGCAGGGCGCCGCGGCCGGCATCCTCACCGGCGTGGCGACGGTCGCCGCCGTCACCCTCACCGGCGTCACCATCGGCACCCTGCTCCCCTTCCTGCCCCAGGCGGTCAAGGACCTCAACGTCGGCATCATCGCGCTCGTCCTGAACGTCGCGGTCACGCTGGCGGTCTCTGCCGCAACGCGTAAGAAGACACTCCCCGCCCCGTCCGTCGCGACGGCATCGGCGATCAACTCCACCGACAAGGTGGGCAATTGAGTGTCCGGACAAACCTGAACTGCAACTGAGGCACCACACCACCGTGTCCTCTGAGGGCAGCTGCGTCGACGCCGTCGTCGGCGCAGCTGCTCGCTGCATCCGAACGGCACGCAATCCCCTGCCGATAATCCCTTGCCGAAAGGCACCGGTACCTGCCACGATCCCGTCCATGACCCATGGAAAGGCGGACTCCGCCACCCTCCGGTGAGCCCGGTGCTCTCTTCGCGCGGGAAATTCGCCCGCAGCCCGCTCCCCGATACGCGCCAACTCCCCAGCCGCGAACGCCTGAGCCTGGCGTGCGCCCTTCGGGACGACTGGCTCGCCCACGCCCTCTCCACACAACCGGCCGACCGTGCCCGAGCCGAGGCCGCCGTCACCGAGCTGTACCGCCGGATCGGCGCACCACGGCCGCAGTTCGTCTGGGTCCCGTCCCCGACGGCCGCCCGGTCAGCACTGCGCGACGACCCGCAGGTCTTCCGGCCCGCACTGCTTCGGTCGGAATCCTCCCCGGCACACGGCGCCGACTGGCCGCTCGCCGCCCGGCTCGCTTCACTCCAGTCGGACCTGCGGACCCGTATGGACGCACGGACCCGCCGCGCCGCACCACCCTGGCAGTGGTACCCGAGCGGCCTGCCGCCGGCCAGGACCCTGAGCCCTGAGGAAGCCATCGACGCCGGGGTACCACTGGGCGATGTGCTCGCAGCCACCGTGCGCGACGCGCTGGCCGCCTCGGTGAGCGACGCGGTGCGGGCACCGATGCGTACGGGACTGCTGCCCACGTCCGACGACCCGACCGCGCTGACCTGGTACGGCCAGCACGACGCGCACTGGATCGCCCACCACGACATCCAGGCACGCATCGGCCTGGCCCGCTACCGCGACAGTGACACCCGCCAACTCGCCCTCTGGGCAACCCTGGCGCGCTCGACCGGCTGGTGGTGGCCCGGCCGCGGCCGTTGCGTCATGGCCGAACGGCCGGCCGAGGTGCACACGGAACCGGCACCCGGCGGACGGCACGGCGAGGTACGGCTGCACCATCCGGACAGCCCCGCGGTGCGGTTCGCGGACGGCGCCGAGCTGTACGCCCTGAACGGCACGCGGGTACCGGCCTGGGTGATCACGGACCCCACCGTCGAACGGATCCACCGCGAGGCCAACGTCGAAGTACGCCGCTGCGCCATCGAACGCATCGGCTGGGACGCCTACATCGAACAGGCCGGGCTGCAACTCGTCGGCAGCGCCGCCGACCCCGGAAACCCCGGCTCCGACCTGCACCTCTACCACGTACCGCGGCAGGTCTGGGGCCGCCCCGCGCGCGTACTGCTCGTCGTCAACGGCTCCGTCGAACCGGACGGACGACGACGCCGCTACGGCCTGGGGGTCCCCGCCGACATCGGCGACCCCGTCGCGGCCGCCGGCTGGTCCTACGGCCTGACCGGCGACCAGTACTCCCGGCTCCTGCGGCGCACCTGACGCCGCACAGCCTTTCCCCTTCCACCACCCCCTCAACATCCAAAGGTGATGCACCCATGCCACAGCACACTCAGCTGACCCTCGCCGAACTCACCACGCGCACCGGCCTCGACGTCCTCGGCCATCTGGAGCGCGAGGTGACCATCCCGGTCATCGACGGTCTCCAGGCCCAGGGCGACCTCATCGTCGTCCCGCACGCATTCCTCGCCGACAGCATCAGCGTGCCGCCGTTCGCCGAACGGCGGGAGGTGCCCCCTGCCGGGATCGAACTGCTGCGCAGCGCCGCGGGCGGCAATCCGCACACCCTGGTGGCCGACGCCGGCACCTGCTGGTGGACGGCCGGGGTCCGCGACCGCGGCGGACTGGCGCTCGGACTCATCGAGACCACGGCGGTCGCCTACCTGATCCACCCCGAACACGGCGGCACCGGTATGGCGCCCGGCAGTTACGTCGTACGGCGGCAGCGCGAGAACGACGAGCGGGCCAGCCGGTCCGGCACCGGTTACGGCTATCGCCTGGTCGCCGACTGAGCGTCCGCCGGCACGGCGACGTCGTCACCGGCCGGCGGGCCGCCCGGGCAGGCGTCCCGCCGGGTCATCCGGTGGCCGGTCAGTGAGCGGCCGGTGCGGACCGGTTGCTCATCGTCCGCAGGCTCTCGTCCTGGACATCGGCGGCCGTCGAGCGGTCGGGCCGGTACGCCGCCAGGACGCCGGCGCCCGCCGTATCCGGGCCGCCGGCCATGATCTCCTCGGCAGCGAGTCGGCCCAACAGCGGTGCGAGATTCACCGCGCTGTGCGAGACGAGGTGATAGAGGCCGGGCGCGCCGGGCAGGGCCCCGGCCAGCGGCAGTCCGTCGAACGGTACGGGCCGTACGCCGACACGCACGCCGGCGAGCCGGGGCGCGGAGCGCAGCGCGGCGAGTACGGCCTGGCCTCGGCGGTGCAGATCCAGTTCCAGGTCGGGGCGGGCTGTGGCTGCTTCGGATGCGTCGGGCAGCCGCGCGTCGATCTCCCAGGAGATGGACAGCACCCGGTCGTCCGGCGCGGGGCGCAGATCCACTCCGGGGGCGGCGAGGATGGCTCCGAGCGCGGCTTCGGGTACCGGAGTGCTCTCGCCGACGAGCCCGGGGAAGAGCGTCATCGGCAAGGACACACCGGCGAGTTCGGCGATGCTGCCGGCGTGCGGGCCGGTGCAGTTGACGACCTGGTCAGCGGTCCAGCTGCGGGCGCCCGCCACGACACCGGTGACGCGGTCACCAATGCGCAGCAGGCCGGTGGCGTGCACCCCGTAGTGGATGACGGCTCCCTGCAGGGCGGCACGGTCCAGGAGGTGACGCACCAGCCGCGGGGCGTCGTACCAGGAAGCGTGGTCGTGGACGACGAGTTCGTCCCCGGTACAGGCGGCGGGGTCGGCGCCGGGAGCCAGCTCGCGCAGCTCCTTCGGGTCGACGAAACGGCAAGGGTGTCCCCAGGACTGCAGCCGCTCGGCACGCTCGCGGAGGGTGTGCTGTTCGTCCGGGGTGTTGCCCCATTGGACGAGAGGCATGGGGTGGCGCCAGGCAGGGCCGTCGAGTTCCTCGCCAAGGGCTATGTGTTCCGCGGAGCTGAGGCGATTGAGTTCGTAGTAGGAGTGCGGTGTCTTCAGATGAGTGACGTCCACGGAGAACGTCGCACCGGAGGTGCCGGCGGCGGGCCCGCCGGACTCGATGACGGTGACATCGGCGCCGGCGGCGGCGAGCCGATGGGCGACGGAGGCGCCGAGTACTCCGGCGCCGAGAACGATTGCACGAGTCATAGGGATTCCCGGATGGCGCGGTCGTGGATGATGCGGTCGAGGTGCGGGGGCCGGGCGGGTGGCCGGCTGCTGAGGCCGGTCCCGCCCGTCCCGGGGCTCGGTGGACTGCGGGAGGCGTCAAAGGACCTTGCTGAGGAATTCCCGGGTGCGGTCCTGGCGCGGGGTGTCCAGGACCGCTGCGGGAGTGCCCGATTCGACCACCACTCCCCCGTCCATGAACACGAGCGAGTCGCCCACCTCCTTGGCGAAGGCCATCTCGTGCGTGACAACGATCATGGTCATCCCGTCATCGGCCAGGCCCCGCATGACATCCAGTACCTCCCCCACGAGTTCGGGGTCGAGGGCCGAGGTCGGCTCGTCGAAGAGCATCAGGGCGGGTCGCATCGCCAGGGCGCGGGCGATGGCGACGCGCTGTTGCTGGCCACCGGAGAGCTGTGCGGGATAGCTGTGCCGCTTGCCCGCGAGCCCCACCCGGTCGAGCAGCGTCTCCGCCCGTTCCCTGACCTCGGCCCCGGGCTCCCGCTTCACACGAAGGGGCGCCTCCATGACGTTCTCCAGCGCAGTCATGTGCGGGAAGAGGTTGAAGCGCTGGAAGACCATCCCGATATCGCGGCGTTGCCGGGCGACGGCGGCCTCCTTCAGCTCGTACAGCTTTCCGTCGCGCTCCTCGTAGCCGACGAGTTGGCCGCGTACCCAGAGGCGGCCGGCGTCGATGGACTCCAGGTGGTTGATGCAGCGCAGGAACGTGGACTTCCCGGAGCCGGACGGCCCGACGAGGCACATCACCTCACCGGGCGCGACCGCCAGGTCGATGCCCCTGAGCACCTGGACCTCGCCAAAGCTCTTGTGCACGCCCTCGGCTCTGACCACGGATTCGATGCCGGTGGTCGTCATGTCTGCGGCCTTCTCTCCGGTTACCTCGGGGGTCGTGCCCGCGGTCGTCTCTGCGGTCATGTCTGGGGCTCCTGCTTCGTGGCGAGGGCGGCGCGCAGCCGCTGCAGGGCGGTGGGCGGCAGTTCCCGGAGGGAGCCGCGGGTGAAGCGGCGTTCGAGGTAGTACTGGCCGACGTTCAGGACGGAGGTCGCCACGAGATACCAGATGCAGGCGACGGTCAGCAGCGGGACCTGCTGGAACGTCCGCGAGTAGATGCCCTGGACCGAGGTGAGCAGCTCCGGAACGGCGATGGCGAACACCAGCGATGTGGTCTTGAGCATGGAGATCGCCTGGTTGCCGGTGGGCGGGATGATCACGCGCAGAGCCTGCGGGAGGACGATGCGCCGCAGGGTCTGACGACGGGTCATTCCCAAGGCGTGTGCTGCCTCCGTCTGTCCGCCGTCGACGGAGGTGATGCCGGCGCGCACGATCTCCCCCATGTACGCGGCCTCGTGCAGACCGAGGCCGAGGAAGGCTGCGGTGAGCTGTGTGATCAGCAGGTTCGTGTCGAAATCCACGAAGGTCGGACCCCACGGGATGCCCAAGCCGATCCTGGGGACGATGGCGGAGAGGAAGTACCAGAAGAGCAGTTGGACGAGGAGCGGCGTGCCGCGGAACACCCATATGTAGAGGCCGCTGATCCTCGCCAGGAGGGGGTTGTCCGACATCCGCAGGACAGCCAGCACGATGCCGCCGACGACACCGATGAGCATCGCGACGACCGTGAGCAGCAGGGTGGTCCCCAGCCCCTCGATGACAACGGGCGCGAAGAGGAACTCCCCGACGGTGTGCCACTGCATCCGTGGGTTGGTGGCCCAGCCCTCCACCAGGAAGAACAGCAGGAAGAGCAACGCCGCGCACAGAAGCAGCCGCCCGGGTCGGCGCAGTGGTACGGCCTCGATCGCAGTGTGGCCGGCGGGAGCCTCCTTGCCGGTCACCGGAGGGATGGCGGACTTGGTCTGCGCGGTCATGCCGTGCCTCCGTTCACCGTGGCGCGCCGAAGGGCGCCGGATTCGACCTTCCAGTACTTCAGGATCTGGCGGTAGGCGCCGTTGTCGATGAGCTTCTGCAGGGCCTTTTGGACGGCTTCCGCAAGGGCCTTGTCATCCTTGTTCACCAGGATTCCGTAGGGCAGGAAGCGGTAGGGCTCGCCGACCTCGAAGAGCCGTCCGCCGGACTGCTCGGCCTGGTAGGTGACGGTGGGCGAGCCGCCGACGAAGGCGTCGGTACGTCCTGTGGACAGGGCCTGGAAGCAGCCCACCGAGTCGGGGAAGACCAGCACCTCGACCGCGGGTTTCCCCGCACGGGTGCACTTCTTGCTCTGCTCGACGACGTCGTCGACCTGGGAGGTGCCCTGCTCCACGGCGGAGGCGCGGCCGCAGAGGTCGGCGAGGGAGCTGATCGACTTCCTGTCGTCCTGGCCGACGAGGATGGAGCTGCTGGTACGGAAGTAGTCGACGAAGGTGACGTGCTCCTGGCGCTCCGGTTTGTCCAGCATCGCCTGGATCGCCAGGTCGTAGCGGTGGGACCGGACCCCTCCGATGATGCTGTCGAAACTGGACTTGGAGAACTCGACGTCGACTCCGAGCACTTGCCCGATCGCCTTCATCAGCTCGGGCTCCATACCCACCAGCGTCTTGTTGTCCAGACCGAGTTGGACAAGCGGCGGGTAGTCGTCCCCCTCGGCCACCTTCAGGCTCCCGGCCTTGCGGATCTTCTCCGGTAGCAGCGCGTGGAGGGCGGGATCCTTGTGCTGTGCCCGTACCGGCGACCGTTCCACGGCCCCCGCGGCACCGCAGCCGCCCACCAGCGGCAGCAGTGCGGCCAGGACGAGTGCGGCGGCGGTGCCACGGCGCCTCCTGCGTACGCGGACGCACCGTTCCGCGGGCCGTATGTCCATGGAGTCGTCCTCGCGCTTCGATCGGCTGGGCTTCTGACCGCACAATCTGCGCCACCCGGCGCGGCGGGACAAGATGAAAAAGAGTGACTGTTTGCGCACGTGCCGTACAGGTGAGCTGATGCTCGATGCCGCCCCCTCTGCGGGCCGCTGCCTGCGTCCGGGCCACTCGGATCTCTGGCCGACCGGCGCTCGAGGCTGTTAAGTTCCGCTGATGCTGATACCGATGGAGTTCTGCTGATGCTGACCCCGATCCAGCTTCAGGCGATCCGCGATGTGGTGGCGACCGGTTCGCTTCGCGCCACCGCCAAGCGGCTCGGCTATACGCCGTCCGCGGTGTCGCAGCAGATCACCTCGGTGGAACGCACCCTGGGCGTAGCGCTCTTCGAGCGATCCCCGCGCAGTGTGCGGCCCACGGCGGCAGGCGCCCAGCTGGCCCGCAGGGCGGCGCGGCTGCTCGCCGAGCTGGAGGCGGCGGAGGACGAGACACGCTCCTTCGCGACCGCCGAGCGCGGCCGGCTGCATTTGGGCAGCTTCTGGTCGGCGGGCTTCCGGTTGGTGCCGGAAGTGCTGGCCGCCTTCCTGCGGGACCGCCCCCAGGTCGACGTCCGCTACGAGGAGGGCGATCCGCAGACCGTCACACCCGCCGTGGGGGACGGCCGGCTGGATCTCGCGGTGGTCTTCGAGTACGGCACGGTCCCCCACAAGTGGCCGGCCGACCTGGCGATGACGCTGATCCTGGAGGAGCCCCTGTACGTCCTGGTCCCGATGGCCCACCGGCTCGCCGGGCGCCGGCGCATCCGGATCGGGGACCTGAGCGACGAGCGGTGGATCTGCTACCGGGAGGGGACGGACGCGGCGCGTTCGCTCTTCCACATCTGCGCGGAGGGCGGCTTCCGCCCCGAGGTCCTCTTCCGCACCAACGACTACAACCTGCCGTACGAACTCGTACGCAAGGGACTGGGCGTCGCGATGGTCCCCGAACTGGCGATGATCGAGTCACCCGAGGTACAGGCGATCCGGCTCGCCGACCCCTCGCACGTACGCCGGGTCTTCGCCCTGCACCGTGCGGCCGACCCGAATCCGCTGCTGGAGCAGGCGATCGGCATGCTGCGCACGGCGGCCGCCCCCATCGCCGACGGCCTCGCCCGAACGGATCTGCCCACGGCGGTCTGACGCACCGGTCCGCTTCCAGGGCGCCCGCGGACAGCCACATCCCGGACGGCCACTCGTCCTCCCCGTGCTCCCGACACCTACACACGTGGCCACGATCCGACGGCCGTGGCAGTCACTCCGGTGCCCTCGACCAGCAGCTCGTCACCACCCAGCTCGGGATGTGGCGCGCCTCGACTTGATAGGCAAGTGAAGAGTTGCCTATCATGGTGGCTGTGGCCGATGACCTCTTCAAAGCCTTGGCCGACCCCACCCGTCGCACCATCCTCGACGAGCTCACCGAAAAGTCCGGACAGACACTGTTCGAGATCTGCTCGCGGCTGACCATGAAGCATCAGCTCGGCATCTCGCGCCAGGGGGTCTCCCAGCACCTCGCCGTGCTGGAGGCTGCCGGACTCGTCGAGACCAGGCGGGAGGGCCGCTACAAGTTCCACGACCTCAACACGGCCCCGCTGCGGCAGATAGCCGAGCGATGGCTCGTGCCCGACACATCCGCTCCGGAGGAGAACACCCCATGAAAATCCATCTGACCAGCGTCTTCGTCGACGACCAGGCCAAGGCCCTGCACTTCTACACCGAGATTCTCGGCTTCGTGAAGAAGCACGACGTCCCGGTGGGCGAGAAGGACCGGTGGCTGACCGTGGTCTCGCCCGACGAGCCCGGCGGCACCGAGCTTCTGCTGGAGCCCGCAGGCCACCCGGCCGTCAAGACCTACCGGGACGCGCTCGTGGGGGACGGCATCCCGCTCGCCCAGTTCGCCGTCGACGACGTGCAGGCGGAGTACGAGCGCCTGCGGGGCCTCGGCGTCCGCTTCACCCAGGAGCCCCTGGAGATGGGCCCCGTCACCACCGCCGTACTGGACGACACCTGCGGCAACCTCATCCAGCTCGCGACGGAGCCGCAGTAGACGACCGACCGGGTGCGGGGCCCGACGCCGGCGGTCGACCGACTACTAGGCTGCGCCGATGGAACCCGTAACCGACGTGCCCGAGAGCTTCGCCCGGCCTGCCGATCCGGCCCGGGCGAATGACTACGACAGCTTCGCCGAGGCGTATTCGGCGGAAACCGAGAACAACGTTGTGAACGCGTACTACGCGCGGCCCGCGGTGTTAGCCCTCGCCGGAGACGTGGCCGGTCGTCGGATCCTGGACGCCGGCTGCGGCTCGGGCCCCCTGTCCGCCGCACTCCGCGACCGCGGCGCCGTCGTCACCGGCATCGACGGCAGCACCGGGATGCTGGCACTGGCCAAGAGGCGGCTCGGTGATGACGTAGCCCTGCACGTGGCCGACCTGAGAGACCGCCTGCCGTTCGACGACGGTGCGTTCGACGACGTGGTCGCGTCGCTGGTCCTGCACTACCTGGAGGACTGGGGGCCCACGCTGGCCGAGCTACGGCGAGTGCTCAGCCCGGGCGGCCGGCTGATCGCATCGGTGGACCACCCCATCGTGGCGTACACGATCCAGGATCCTCGGCCGGACTACTTCGCGACCACCAGCTATACCTTCGACTGGACGTTCAACGGGCGGTCCGTCCCGATGAGGTTCTGGCGCAAGTCTTTGCAGGCGATGACCGATGCCTTCACCAGCGCCGGCTTCCGCATTTCCGTCATCAGCGAGCCGCAGCCCGACCCGGCCGCCCGTGAACTCTTCCCCGACGGCTTCCATGACCTCTCGACCAAACCCTGCTTCCTGTTCTTCGTCGTCGAGGTACCGCCGTCGACCACCGGCTCGGTTGCTTGAGCCGCACCCATCTCCGCGTTTCGCCGGACGGGCCCTGTTGGGGCGGTCAGTTGGTGATCGTCACACAGGGCAGTCCAACGCTTTCGCCACCCCGGAAGCCCTCCGCGCACAGCCGGGTGCCCGCCGGGAAGTGGCGCTGGGGGTATGCCTGGTCGCGGTAGGTCCGGAACTTGGCGACGTCCTCGGCCTTCGTCCTGGCGCTCCACCCGTTGGTGGTCCACACCCGCGCGGAAATCCGGTGGGGCTGGTTGGTGTTGACGACGGAGACTTCCACCCGGCCGAGGTAGGTACCCGAGTCATAGGTCTCGATGCAGACGGAGTGGTTACACCACTTGCCGGCGGCTGCCGCCGGCGGACCGGCGGCGAAGACGAGACCAACAGCCGCAGCCGTCGCACCCATACCTGTGACGATCTTCCTCAGTGCACTCATACCTTGATCAACGACTGCACCGGGCCCCTGTCACGCGTGGTCGGCCACCGCACGGCAGCACGGCCGGCCCGGCTCGGAACGAACAGCGCCTTCTCCGGCGCCCTCGAGGCTCCACGAGGGGCAGAACTCGTCGTAGCCCGCCTCCCTCGGAGTTCAGGACGCGAGCCGCTCGCATACCTCGGCGGTCAGCCTGTCAGCGGCGTCAAGCGTGGCGGAGAGTACGGCCGGTGCCGTGCCGAGCGTGCCCAGCAGTTCATGAGACCGCGCGGCGAAACCCGCGGGAGCGGCCGGAAGCTCTCCTGCGGACCGAACCGCCCCCTTTTCGTTCAACACCCAGCAACCCGCGTGGGCGTGCAGTCCCTGCACGAGAAGCCCGATCGCGCGGAAGAGGCAGCCGGCGGCGTAATAGGCGTCGCCGCGAGCCGCTCCCTTACGGGCATTGGCCAAGGTGAACGGAGCCTCCCACAGCGCGTTGGCGATCAGTGCCGCGCGCAGCGGCTCCGGATACCGGCGAGCCTCCCGCCGCATGGGCCGCAGCTCGCCACCGGGGTCGGCGAGCACTCGCCCGAGGGCCACCTCGCCGACGTACGCGGGGGAGTACACGCCGAGTGGATGACCGGCCTGGATGCCCACCTCGAAGCGGCCCGCCCGGCACTCTTCCCAGATCCGGTGCACGCGATCCAGGTCGCGGTAGATCCAGTCGACCGGGCAGCCGTCAACGGTCAGCCATGCCCCGCCGTCCACCCACGGTCCCCAGCCGCCCGGTTCCGTCACCTCCACCGGCCCTCCGGTCAGCTCGGCCGCCAGGAGGCGCAGGGCAGCAGTGTCCAGTGGAGGCCGGTAGTACAAGCCGAGGTCGAAGTCGGAGTCGGGGCGGTGTGTCCCTCTCGCCCGGCTGCCGCCCAGGCATACGCCGACCACGCCGCCGACTTCGGTCAGTCGATCCGCAATCTCCGTCAATCGATCCACGGTCCGAGTCTGCTGAACCGGATCACCCAAGGCGACCGCTTTTCAGGACCCTCCGGCCCGGCACCGCCCATGTGCTCTCCGGGTGCCGTCACGCGGCGCGTTCGGGCCTGAACTCCCGAGCCGGATGTTCATGGCCGGCGGGGGTGACGCAGGCAGGAAACGACGACCACGAACGGCCACAGGGACTGCATGGTCGTCAGGGCGCGCTCAGCCACGCCGGCGGCGCCGTTGCCCTGTAGTTCGATCAGGAAACAGGCGGCGCCCACCGCCATCAGCCCGGTCACCGTGATCGACGCTGCGGGCCGAAGTGCCCATGGCACGGCTTTGCCGCGATCAGCGGCCAGTACCGGCCATACCGCCAGGAGTGTGAAGCCGATCGCGACCGCGAAACCGTGCCCGAGGGAGCCACCGCGGATGGGGGCCGGGGTCTGTGCCACCACGATCGCCGCCACCCCACCGGCAGCCAACGCCAGACGTCCGGCGAAGGAAGCTGCCCGCAGCCCCCAGGCGGTGAGGAGATGACAGATCCCGAGGGCGATCAGCGCGCCGTTCAGCACCCACCTTCCGGACGCGCCGTCCGCCCCCAGGATGCTGATCGTCTGAGTGACCGGCTCGTAGCCCGGCCCCTGGAGCAGCGCTGCGATCACCCAGGCACCGACCAGGACGACGGGCGCGCACCCCGAAGACACCAGGGTCCACCAGGGAACAAGTCGCATCAAGCCACCGTAAAGCATCCATTCCCCCGCCTTCCCGCGTACACGCAGGCGACCGGCTGGTCGGGCAACGAGCGGTATTGCCGAGAAGCGCGAGGGATCGATGGGGTTCGGGCATGGCGGCGGTGGAGGGGGCCCGCCCCTACCTGCTCCAGCACGTGTGCCCAGGCACGCCTTCTCTGTCGATCGCAGGCACCCTGCCCCGACGTACCGTCAGGCGAGGCCGCTCTTGGCGCCCTTCGCCCTCCCGGACGCACGGGCGGCAAGACCGAAAGCGAGCCCTCCGGCCAGGAACCAGGGATTCCACAGCACCAGCGTCCAGAACCGCTGCTCCGCGCTCACAGCAATCCCCGAGCCCCCTGCATCCGTCAGCAGCAGCACCTCGACCGCGACCCCGCGCAACAACAACACTGCGCAAGCACACCAGCCCAGCGCCCGGACCGCCCTGCCTGCCAGGCCCCCGGGCCACGAAAGGGCGAGAAGCCACCCCAGCCCACCGCCGACCAGGCACAGCAAGCCCACACCCCACAGGCCCACCACCACGAACCACCAGGGGCGTTCCTCGGCCAAGGGCCCTGCCGAAACGCTCAGGCCCCAGCAGCCGCCCAGCGCCCAATAGAAGTGAAGCGCGGCGAAGGCAATCGCCCAGGCACACGCAATACGCCCCCACAACCCCGGCGTCGACTTACCCCTCGGATGTTCATACATAACGAGGAGCATGCCACTGCTGTCACACGCCGCCGGGGCTACCGGCACCTCTGACGACAGCACGGCCAACCCCCGGGCCGGCCGTCGTTCGGGCGGGGGTCTCCGGGAGGGGTGAAGCGGGATGCGCCATGCGCCATAGGGGGACGGTCGGATCGGGACGACTCCGGATCCGGACAACATGGCCCTTCCGCAGGGCAATTGACAGCTCGAACGCAGCAGGTCAGAGTCCCGTCGTGAGCGAGACGAATGATCTGACACCCACCGAGCTGCGTGTATGGCGGGCTTTCCCGCGAGGCGAGTCGGTGGACTTCCGTACTGCGGAGAACGAGGATCCGGCGCTCGGCGACACCTGGGGCGCCGAGCGGACAGTGCGGGCAAGTGTGCTGCGGAGCCTGCTGATCAAGGCTCCGCAGGAGGACGGAGAAGTCGCCGCGCTCAAGATCACGGGTGCACGGATCACCGGCGTGCTGAGCATCGATCACGCCACGATCGACGCCGCCATCCTGCTGCGTCACTGCCGATTCGACGGCGTTCCCGACCTGAACGGTGCCCAGCTGCGCCAGCTCGATCTGGGCAAGTCCGCTCTGCCGGGCCTCACCTCGGAGGGCGTTCGGATCCAGGGGGCGCTGCGGTTGACGGGCTGCCGTATGCAGGGGCCGGTGCGGCTCGGCGGCGCGCAGATCTCCGGGGCGCTGTTCATGGAGCAGGCGGAGTTCACAGCGGCGGACGACTCCGAACCGGTGCTGCAGCTCAACCAGGCCACGATCGAGGCCGACTTGTGGGCGCCGCAGATGCGCGCGCAGGGACAGGTACGCCTGACCGGTGCCTCCGTCACCGGGCGGATCAACATTCAGGACGCCGTCTTCCACAACCCCGACGGCATCGCGCTGGACGCGCAGAACCTCAACGTGGGAGCGCATGTGCGGGCGCGGTGCCTGCGTGCGCGGGGACGGGTCGAGTTCAGAGGCTCACGCATCACCGGCCGTCTCGACCTGCTCCACGCATCCCTGTCTCATCCTGGCGACACGGCACTGCGGGCGAGCAGTTGCGTCATCGGCGAACTCTGGCTGCGCAGGGGCGATCGCATCGAGGGCGCAGTCAACTTGACCCGGCCCTTAAGGACCGGGCTTGGAGGTAGTGCCCAACTGGCTGTTGGGGTGGGCTCCTCCGTCCAGACACCCTATGGGGTGGCAGGGACGTGTGACTCACGCCCCGCATTCCACACGCTCTCGCCACGGGTGGCGATGTTGTGGGAAGCATTCCGGTCGGCGTGGGCAACGACCCCGCACCCCCGGCAGATGAAAAGCCCCTGGTCGACACGGTTGCGCCTGTCGACGTGGCCGCACCCGGCGCAGGTCTGCGACGTGTACGCGGGATCAACGAAGACCAAGGGCACACCTGCCCGCTTGGCCTTGTAGACGATGAAATCTCCGAGCTGGGCGAAGGCCCAGGAATGGAGTGCGACCCGTTGGGGCTTACGGAGCCGTACCCTCTGCCGGATTCCCTTGAGTTCTTCCAGGGAGATCCCGGCCGAGGTGCGTTCAGCCTCGGTCACAATCGTCTTGGCGATGATGTGGTTGGTGTTCTTTACGTGCCTCTGCTCGCGGCGGGAACGGGCCTTGAGCCTGCGTTTGGCGGACTTGGTGCACTTCTTCTGGAGCTTCTTGCGCAGGGCAAGCTGCCGCTTGCGGTAGCGAGTCAGGCCGCGCCCGGCGGCCTGGTAGCCGGTGGACGTGGTGGCAATGTTGACGATGCCGAGGTCCACGCCGATGCAGCCGTCCGGCTCGTAACTCTCGGCCTCGGGAATGTCGCAGGTGGCGACCAGGTAGAAGGCGCCGTCACGCTCGATCAGGTCAGATTCACCCTGCCGGTGCTGCTGGAGCAACTTGAGGGCGTCGGCCGAGCAGACGAAGCGGACGTTCTTGATGCGCCCCGCGGTGGTCCAGATCGATACCGTTTGCAGGTCGTACTGCCAGCTCAAACACCGGTCGTCATACGGCTGCGCCGCATCGGACCGGAACACCATCGGCTTCGACTCGGCCTTGATCCGGCGCTTCGACTTCGGCTTCCCGAGGTTCCCGGCCCGGATATTGGCATGCAGCGTGGTGTACGCATCGCGCACCTTCTTGATCACGTGTTGCGCCGCCTGCGCCCCCAGCCCGGAGGCCTTGAGGTGCGGATAGGTGTGCTTGCGCAACTCGTACTCACGCGGCACACCACGGGCGAACGCCACTTCGGAGACCCAGCACGCCAGATCGTTGACCGTGCGCAGAGTCGCGGACAGCGCGGCGACCTGACCGGCCTCCGGCACCAGCTTCACCTGCGCCACGACCTTCACGCGGATCAGCGTACTGGGAGCCAAACATCTGGGGCTCTACCCGCCGAAGATCGCCATCTCCCGGTTGGTCGGCTCCCTCAAGGGCGTCTCCGCTCGCAGACTGCGCCAGGAGTTCCCCGCCCACATTCACCGGTACCTGTGGGGCACGCACTCCCACTTCGCCGCATCCCGCGACGGAGCACCCCTGCCGATCATCAAGGAGTACATCGAGCATCAGAAACGTCCCTCGTAGCCTGCGGGTTAGAGCAGTCCAAAGAAGCGATTCCCATGGTGCGAGCGCCGCCTCCGTCGGCAAGGCCGAGGCCACCGTCCGTCAGATCGCCCATCGCGCACGCCGGCACGTCCACGCACGGCGTCGTCGTTTCGAGCCCCGATCGGACGCGACCCGGGAGATCGTCGAGCGGTTCCTGCTCGCGGCGGCGACCGGCGAGATCCAGGCGCTGATGGACCTGTTGGCGCCCGATGTCGTACAGATCTCCGACGGCGGCGGCAACGTGGTCGCGGCCCGCCGCCCGATCACCGGGCGCTCCGAAGTCGCCCGGTTCGTTCTCCGTGTGACCCGTACCAGCGGCGCGGCGACGGGGGTCGAGCACGCCGCGTACAACGGCATGCCCGCGGCGCGGTTCCTCACCGGCGGTGTACTCGACTGGCTGGTCGCGTTCGAGATCCACGACGGTCGGATCACCGGCCTGTACGGGATCCGCAATCCGGACAAGCTGCAGCGTGCCAATGTGGTGCGTCCACTCGACCGAGGAGGTCACCAGCCGTGGAAACCATGACCGTTGAGCGCGTCATCGCCGCACCGATCGGGGATGTCTTCGCCTGGCTCACCACGACCACCAACTACACGCGCTCGCCCCTGGTGCTGCGCTGCCGCCTGACCCGGCGCGGCGAGTCCGCACCGTACGGCGTCGGTGCGGTGCGCGGTCACCTTTGGCTGATCGGCTGGTTCCGGGAACGCATCACCCGCTACGAGCCGCCGCACGCCACCGAGTACGTCGTCGAGCGCAGTCTGCCGCCGTCCAGGCACGAACTCGGCCGGATGACGTTCACCGAGGTCGACGGCGGTACCCGGGTGTGCTGGACGACGCGTGCCGAGATCCCGGTCCCCGTGGTCGGCGCCGTCCTCACCCGGCACGTCGCGCGGCCGATCATCACCCGCACCTTCCGCAACATCCTCGACGCCGCCGACGCCGCGCCGGCTCCGCAGGGCTCGCCCCTCTTTAGCGTCACCAGGGCGCCCGCTCCTTCGGTCTCAGCGCCGAGCTCTTCGCCGGAGCGGGCGCCTGCGGACGGGAGGTCTTCATGGCCAGGCGGCCCGTCCGATCGCCGCGGGCGTCACACCGAGGTCGGTGCCTGGCCGAGGGGGATGACACGGGCGGTGGCTCCGGCGGTCGCGATCGTCGTCCCGTCGGGGGTGGTGAGGATGGCTTCCAGGAAGGCGATGTCGCCTGCCCGGTGCACCACGCGCCCCTTTCCGAGGATCCGGCCGGGGCGGACGGGCCTCAGGAAGTGGGTGTGGAGTTCCAGAGTGGACTGGAATTCGTCCGGTGCGAGGGTCGCGAGGAGGGCGGGGCCGACGGTGTCGTAGAGCATCGCGGCGAGGAAGGCGCCCAGCACGTTGCCCACCGGGTTGGTGAAGTCCTCGGTCGCGGTGAAGGCAAGCTCGATGGTGCCGTTCTCGACGTCCGCGTCGAGGAATTCCAGCCCCAGAGTGGCCGCCGCCCGAGGCAGCGGCGCGCGCCCCTGCACGCCCTCCCAAAACGGCCCGGACCGTCCGCTCACCACACCGTCCCCAAGGTCGAGGTATCCGCCACCGCCCCCTTTCTTCCTCCTCGGGCCGTGTCGGATGCCGGGTCGGGCCACGACTCACCCGAACGGCATCGATGTGCGCGGGCCGCGTCCTCCTCGTCGGCGCCCTACCTCCCCTGCGGACCGCCGCTGCGCGGGGCAGCTGCCGAGGACGACGCGGTGCGGACCCCGAGCAGCTGGCCAATAGTGGAGGGGTGAGCCCGCAGCAGGGACAGCCCCCGCGCTCCCCGCGGCGTACGGCCGGCGAGCCGGTCCAGGCGGCACGGCGCAGGCTGCGCCACGTGCTGAAGCACGGCAGGCAGGGCCTGCGCGGGCAGCACACGATCGTCGGCACCGCGGTCCGCGTGACGGCCGCCGCCTGCATCGCCTTCTACCTCTGCCGCTACGGCTTCGACCGGACGGTCATGTCCGTGTACGCCACGTTCACCGTCGTATCGCTCGGTGTGCTGGCCCGCATCCCGGGGTCCGGGCGGCAGCGCGCGGCGACCACCCTCACCGCGCTGCCCGCGGGGCTCGCGCTCATCACGCTGGGCACGCTGCTCGCCGTACAGACCTGGGCTGCCGTCCTGGGCATGCTCGTCATCGGGTTCCTGGTCGCCTACGCGGGCACCACAGGGCCGCGGATCGCCGGCGCAGCGCCCGGGATGCAACTGCTCTACATCCTGCCCTGCTTCCCGCCCTACGCCCCGGAGGCCCTGGGCCAGCGGCTGTCCGGCTTCCTGCTGGGCGCGGCACTGCTCGCGCTGGCCCAGCGCTTCGTGCTGCCCGAACCCGACACCCCGCCCTACCGCCGGCTGCTGGCCGATGCCGCCGACGCAGCCGCCGTGCTGGCCGATCACCACGGTGGGCCCGCCCCCGTGGCGCAGCTCGCTCGCGCACACGCGGCCGGCGACGCCCTGCGCCCGTCCCGGGTCCCCCCGGCCGATCTGCCCGCCTCCCCCGGACTGCGTCACAAGGCGATGGGCCACGCCGCCGAGACCGCCCGCACGCTGCTGGCCCGGCTGGAGGCCCTGCACGCCTCGGCGGGGCCGCGCACCTACCGCCCGGAGACCGTGGCGCTGCTCCAGGGCATCAGCGCCGCCGCCCGCGAGACAGCCGACGCGCTACGGGCGGGGAAGAATCTGGAGCCCGGCGAGGGGCCGTCCACGGCGGCCCTGCAGAGCCGGCTGGTCCCCGCCCGCACCCACCGGGCCGTGGACACGTTGGTGCGGCTGAATTCCGACGACCGACTGACCTTCCTGCGCCGCCGGTCACTGGTGGTGCAGGCCGCCGACAGCGCCGTCGTCCTCGCCCTGGCCACCCGGCTCCTGTTCGGTGACCGATCCGTCGACCGGAACCCTGCCGGACACGCCTTCACTTATGCGCGGGCACACGCCCTCGAACTGTGGTGGCATCGGCTCAGCGCCCACCTCACCCCCCGTTCGGTGATCTTCCAGAACGCCTGCCGGTTCGCACTCGGCCTGGCCGCGGCCCGTGCGATCGCCGGGCTCCTCGACCTCCAGCACGGCTTCTGGGTGCTGCTCGCCACGCTCACGCTCACCCGTACGACCAGCCTGGAGACCTGGTCCGCGGTCCGGCAGGCGCTCATCGGCACGCTGGTCGGCGCGGTGCTGGCCGGCGGGCTGCTGGCACTGGTCCACGACCGGATCACGGTGTACGCGCTGGTGCTTCCGGTGGTGATGCTGACGGCGTTCATCGTGGGACCGCTGCGCGGACTGGCCTGGGCGCAGGGTGGCTTCACCCTGGTCGTGGCGACGCTGTTCGCCCAGGTCGCCCCCGTCACCTGGCAGCTCGCGCCGGTACGGCTGTTGGATGTCCTGGTCGGCAGCGTCATCGGGCTGACCTGCGGCCTGCTGGCCTGGCCACGGGGCGCGGGGAGCGAGGTGCGCAGAAGCATGGCGGCGCTGTGTTCCGCCGTCGCCGACGCCATCGGACAGACCACCACACGGGTCGTCGAGCACAGTGACACCGTCGGGACGTCCGACACCACCGTTCTCATGGTCAATCGCGCCCTGGGCCTCGCCCGGGAGAGCCTGGCCCAGTATCAATGCGAGCCGCGGCACGACGTGGCCGGGCAGCCGGACTGGCCCGCGGTGCTGGTGGCCGCGGCGGACGCCCGGCGCGGCGAGCGTCTGCTGCCCGGCCGCCCGGGCAGGATCACCCACCATGAGGTCGGCGCCTGGCTACGGCACGCGGCCGGCAACACGGCGGCCGACTACCGCGCCCTGGCCCAGCACCTGCGCACCCAGCAGGGCCCACCACGCGTAGGTCCCCAACACCTCGACATCCGGGGCCTGTTGGACGTGGCACCGCCCGTTCCGCGCAACAGCTCGGACCACGACCCGCGCGCGGTCGCCGCCGCGCTCCTCATCGACTCGGTCATCTGGCTCGATGCGCTCACCGCCGACCTGAACCGCATCCACGAGGAGCTGTGACGCCCAGCGGCCCACGCGTTCAGCGGCTGGACGGGTGAAGCCGCCCCGACGCGCGGGGCGCAATCCGCAGAACTCGAACGGTTGAGCACATTCTCTCGGTGTGGCCGACACCTTCGATTTCCCTCAGGATCTGCTCGACGCCCAGCGGAAGCTGCACCAGGTCCAGGCCGATCTGCATGCGTTGTACGAGCGGCTTCCCTGGTCGGCCGAGCCACTGGCCGGCCACGGCGCCGACTTCTGGCGCCCCCGGCTGCGCGAGGACTCCCCCGGCTATGCGGAGGAGGAAAAGGCCCAGGTCGCAGCGCTGCGCGCCCGGCAGCTCGACCTGGTGGTCACGGTGTCGTGCCACGAGTACTGGGCTGCTTGCCCGGGTGACGCCGTCACGGCGCGATCCGCCCTCAAGCACGCCCACGAGCCGGAGGACGCGGCGGAAGACGCGGCGGCCTAGGGCCGACACGAAGACGGCGCGCAGCGCCTCGGCGACCGCCAAGCGCGACGCCGAAGCGCTTCGGGCACCGAGTGATCCACCATTCGGCCGCCGCAGTGGCAGGGTGGGTTCATGTGCGGTCGATACGTTGCCACCCGTAGTCCACAGGACCTGGCGGGTCTCTTCCACGTCAGCCGGTGGAACCCGGAAGAACTCCTCGCTCCGAGCTGGAACGTCGCCCCCACCGACAACGTGTGGGCGGTGCTGGAGCGACCGGACCGCGGGACGGGTGAGATCGAACGGCGGCTGCGGCCGCTGCGCTGGGGGCTGGTGCCGTCCTGGGCGAAGAGCCTCAACGTGGGCGCGAAGATGATCAATGCGCGGGTGGAGACGGTCCACGAGAAGCCGGCCTACCGTCGCGCCTTCGCCAAACGCCGCTGCCTGCTGCCCGCGGACGGCTTCTACGAGTGGCAGCAGCTGCCCGCGGAAGGAAAGGCGAAGCCCCGCAAACAGCCGTACTTCATCACCCCCGAGAGCGGCGAGGTCATGGCCATGGCGGGACTGTACGAGTTCTGGCGCGACCCCGCCGTTGCCGCGGACGACGATCCGGCCGCTTGGTGCGTGTCGTGCACCATCATCACCACCGAGGCCCGGGACGCCGCCGGCCGGATCCACCCGCGCATGCCTCTTGCCATCGCGTCCGACCACTACGACGAGTGGCTCGACCCGACCCATCACGACCCCGACGACCTGCGCGCGCTCCTGACCACCCCCGCACACGGGCACCTCGACGCCCGCGCCGTCTCAACGGCGGTCAACGACGTCCGCAACAACGGAGAACACCTCCTGGACGCCGCCGACGCAGGATGATTGCTCCCGCCGCGAATAACAACAGCCACGAGACCCCGGCGCTACAGCTCGTCCCAGCCTCTGTCCGATGGTGCTACTCCTGGCGCAGGTTCAGCTCACCGACCGTTTGGCTGCCGCTCGTCTCGCCCGTCGGCCGGAATCCGAGCCCGAGGTAGAAGCCTTCGGGCCCGTCCTCGCCCGGATGCCAGGAGGTGGTCAGGCGGGTGCCGCCGCGACGGCGGATTTCGGCTGCGACGGACTCGACCGCGAAGCGGCCGTATCCCCGACCCTGCTCGCCTGCCGCGATGTTGAGGCGCCAGAGGCCGGAGCGGAGGTCCGTTGCCGTGCCGTCACCGGCCCAGTCGATGTCGAAGAAGGCCATGAGGAAGCCGACGGCCCGGTCCCCGTCAAGGATGAGGCGGGGCCAGGCTGTGCCGGGGTGGACGTACGCCTCGGCCAGCGACTTCACGACCGGTGCGACCAGGTGCCCTTGGTCCGGACGGACCCGCAGGTCGACAGCGAGGTCGAGGTTGTCCGGGGTGATCTTCTCCAGGCGGGGTGCGCTTGTCATGCGGGAACGATAAGCCGGTTGATCGGTGCGTCCGCGGGCGCACCCGGCCATGGGCAGCTCGACCAGCACCCGGAGCGTCAGGAAGACTCCTTGTGGACGGCTTCGATGTTGTTGCCGTCCGGGTCACTGACGAACGCGCAGTAGGCGCGGTACTCCTTCCAACGCCGCGGCGTGTGTCGCGATGTGCCACCCGCCGCCGACGCTGCCGCATGGAAGCTGTCCACCGCGTCGCGGCTGACCGCCGTGAAAGCGATGTGGACGCCCCGGGTGACGGCGGACTCCTTCTCCGCACGTTCAAGGGACAGCGAGGGCGTGTCGCGCTCCTGATCCCAGTACTCGGCGACACCGGCGGCCCGGTATCCGATGGTGATCCCCAGCGGGCCGAGGGCCGCGGTGTAAAAGGCTTCGCTGACCTCGAAATCCGAAGCGAACACACCGAGATGATGGATGAAGGGCAACGGTTCTTCCATGCCGGCCGAGCCTACGGAACGGACCGACGCCCGCACGTCCGACCACGCCGGAAGGCCGATGCGGCGAACGTCCACTGATGCACGCCGGGACGATTTCGTTCCGTGACAACGCTCACTCATTTTCCCCGCCTTGCGTGTCGACCGGATGCCTCCCGCGGGGCGTATAGCAGGTGAAGCGAGAGATCCGGGAGAGGCTGTTGACCGTCGAGGAGTTCGAGGAGTTCTACGCCCAGACGGTCGCGCGGCTCACGGGACAGCTGTACGTGATGCTCGGCGACCTGCACGAGGCGCAGGACGTGGTGCAGGAGGCATTCGTCAAGGGGTGGAGCCGCCGTCGGCAGCTCGACCGGGACGGACAGCCGGAGGCGTGGATCCGCACGGTCGCCTGGCGGCTGGCGGTGAGCCGGTGGCGATACCTGCGCCGCAGCGCCGACGCGTGGCGGCGCAGCGGTGCGCCACCACATGTCGAAGGGCCGGAGCCCGCGCAGGTCGCGCTGGTCGAGGCGCTGCGTGAACTACCCGTCCAGCAGCGTCGCACGCTGACTCTGCACTACCTGTGCGATCTCACCGTCGAGCAGATCACCGGCGAGACGGGCCTGTCGTCGAGCACGGTCAAAACGCATCTGAGCCGTGGCCGCAAGGCACTCGCTCACCGCTTGCACGACCCGCGCATTGAGGAGGCGCCAGGTGTCTGAGCTCCAGGACCCGTTGCGGTCCCTGTTCCGGCAGGCGGCCGGCACCGGGCAGGATCATGCCGTGACCGCGCCGGTGGACCGGATCGTCGCGCGCGGGCGGCGGGCGCGGCGGCGACGCGTCGGCGCGCTGGTGACGGTCGCGTGCCTGGCCTTCGGCGGCGGCGCCACCGCTGTGGCGCTCCTCCCCGGACCGTCGGCACCCGTGGGCCCGGCCGTCACTCCCAGGCCGTCCCCTGACCGGTTGCCCTCGCCGGTACCCACCGAGCCCGGCACCTCCACCTCGCCCACCCCTGGGTCCACACGCAGCGGCTCCCCTTCGTACACCGCTCCAGGCATGAGTACGGAGCCACCTTCGAGCACTGCTTCCAGGACGGCCACGGCACCGCCTTCCCACACTGCTCAAGGAACGGCCACGTCGCCGCCTCCAGGAAGCGGTCAGGAAGCGGCCACTTCGCCGCCCTGATCCAGCTCGCTCTTGCCCACCCCGGCGGACCGTCACCGGGCGATCCGGCGTGCCTGCGCATACCCATAGGAGTCCGTTATGCCTGCTATGCCCTCCGAGGTGCGCGAGCGCCCCCATGCCTCCCCCCACCCTCCAGCACGTTCCCGCCGCCTGCCGCGCCTCCTTGAACCTGCCCAACGGACCGGCCGTGTGCGCTGGAAGGTGCGCGGCCCCGCGGCGTGGCGTCCCAGCCCGGCCGACCGCGACATCCTGTGGCTGTATCTGCTGACCCGAATAGCGATCTGGATCACGGCCTACTGCGCCCGCTTTCTGTTCCCCTCCGACCCCGTCGCCCACGACCCCACCCCGCCCCTCGCGCCCTTTCAGCACTGGGACTGGGACCACTTCCTCAATGTCGCGCGCGACGGCTACTTTCCCGGCGGGGCCGGGCCATGGCAGCCCGGTTGGGACAACCGGGAAGCCTTCTTCCCCGGCTTCCCGCTCGTGCTGCGCGCGGTCCACTTCATCGTGCCGGACTGGACGTCGGCCGGACTGCTGATCTCCCTCGTTTCCGGAGCGGTCGCCGTGCTGGCCCTGGCCCGCATCACCCGGCACCACCTGCCCGACGCCGAGGCAGGACGGCGCACCGTGCTGTTCTTCCTGCTCTCGCCGTGCGCCGTCTTCCTGGCCGTCGGATACACCGAGGCGCTCTTCCTGGCCCTGGCCCTGCCCGCCTGGCTCGCCGCTCAACGCCGCAACTGGCCCCTGGCGATGACGCTGACCGCTGCGGCCACGGCCGTACGCGTCAGCGGACTGTTCCTCGCCGCGGCACTCGTCACGCATTTCCTACTCACCGCACGCAGCATCCGTGATCTGCGCTCCCTGCCGTGGCTGGCTCTGCCCGCACTCCCCCTGGCCCTCTTCAGCTGGTATCTGCACGCCCACACCGGTGACTGGATGGCCTGGAAGCATGCGCAGGAGCGTGGTTGGTTCCGCACCTTCCACGCCCCGTGGGAAGCCTGGGCCAACACCTGGCACAACGCCTTCGACCACGCCCAGAGCACCGGGTACGCCTTCATGTTCCAGGCGGAACTCGCGGCCATGGTCACCGGCCTGGTCCTGCTCATCGTGCTGGCACGCAAACGCCGCTGGCCCGAGACCGTCTACGTCGCCCTCAGTCTCTGCGCGCTGGGAACGTCCTACTGGTACACCTCGGTCCCCCGCGCCGCCCTCCTGTGGTGGCCGCTGTGGATCGCCCTGGCAGCCTGGAGCCTGCGCAGCCCCCGGATCAAGACCGCCTACCTCTGCCTGGTCACACCGTTGAGCACCGTGTTCGCCCTGACCTTCCTGACGGGGCGCTGGACGGGCTGATCGGTACGCGAGGGCACGGGAGGCGCGCCTTCGTACTGCGCCAGGCACATGCCATGCCACTGCAATTTCGCACATACAGCACATGATTCATCGCAAATCACGGTGAATTACGTGTCGATAGGGTGGCTGCTGGAGGCAGAACTCACGTTCCCGCCTTCGGTACGTGACAGCACACCTTTGGGGGTTTCCCATGCCCGTTCCACGTCTGAGCAGCACTCCGCTACCGGGGATCGGGGTCCGCTACGACCTGACCACCCGTGAGCACCGTCGCCTTTCGGTGATCGCGCACCGCGACGGCAACCGGACGCTGAACACCTACCACCGGGACGACCCCGACGAGTGCGCCCTGTCGGCGAAACTCAGCGCGTCGGAGGCCGCCGCGCTGATCGACGCGCTGATGCCGTCCCACCACAGCCCGAACCTGCTCTCGACAACGGACCTGGGGCTGGTCGCGGAGCGGATCGAGCTCTCGTCCACCTCGTACTGGAACGGGCGGGTGCTGGGCGAGACGCGGATGCGGACCGAGACCGGCGCGTCCATCGTGGCCGTCCTCAGGCGCGCCGAGGCGATCCCGTCACCGGCACCGGACTTCCGCCTCGCCGGTGGAGACACCCTCATCGTGATCGGCACACGCGAAGGTGTCGAGACCGCCGCAACGATCCTCGGCCGGGACTGAACGGTATGCACTCCTCCGCGATATTCCTGATCGAATTCGGCGCGATCATCCTCGCGCTGGGGCTGCTGGGCCGGTTCGCCGGACGCTTCCAGTTCTCCCCGATACCCCTCTACCTGCTCGCCGGTCTCGCCTTCGGCGAGGGCGGGCTGCTCCCGCTGGGGGCGAGCGAGGAGTTCGTCGCCATCGGTGCCGAGATCGGCGTCATCCTGCTCCTGCTGATGCTCGGCCTGGAGTACACGGCGAGCGACCTGGTCTCCAACCTGAAAACCCAGTACCCGGCCGGCCTCGTCGACTTCACCCTCAACGCCCTGCCCGGCGCGGGGATGGCCCTGCTCCTGGGCTGGGGTCCGGTCGCAGCCGTCGTCCTGGCGGGCGTCACCTGGATCTCCTCCTCCGGTGTCATCGCCAAGGTGATGGGCGATCTGGGCCGTCTCGGCAACCGGGAAACCCCGGTCATCCTGAGTGTTCTGGTGCTGGAGGACTTGGCCATGGCCGTCTACCTCCCCATCATCACCGCTCTGCTCGCCGGGGTGAGCCTTGCCGCGGGCAGCCTCACCCTCGCCATCGCACTCGGGGTCGCGGGCCTGGTCCTCTTCCTCGCCGTACGTTTCGGACGGGTCATCTCCCGCTTCGTCTCCAGCGACGACCCCGAGAAGCTCCTCCTGGTCGTGCTCGGGCTGACCCTGCTGGTCGCCGGTATCGCCCAGCAGCTTCAGGTCTCCGCCGCCGTAGGCGCGTTCCTGGTCGGCATCGCCTTGTCCGGGGAGGTCGCCGAGGGCGCGCACAACCTCCTGAGTCCGCTGCGCGACCTGTTCGCCGCGGTGTTCTTCGTCTTCTTCGGCCTGCACACCGACCCCGCCAGCATCCCGCCGGTCATCCTGCCCGCCCTCGCCCTGGCGCTCGTCACGGCCGCGACGAAGATCGCCACCGGCTACTGGGCCGCGCGCCGGGCCGGGATCTCCGTCAAGGGCCGCTGGCGGGCCGGCGGCACACTCGTCGCCCGGGGCGAGTTCTCCATCGTCATCGCGGGGCTCGCCGTAACTGCCGGCATCGAACCGGCCCTCGGCCCCCTGGCCACCGCCTACGTCCTCGTACTGGTCATCATCGGGCCCCTCACCGCCCGCTACACCCAGCCGGTGGCCGGCTACCTCACCGGGCGCTTCCGGCGGGCTCGCGCTGTTGAATCGACCCCGATCCCGGCACCCACACGGGAGGCGCTGGAGCCGGTGGACGACAGCTCCGTCGGCCGGTCGTGAGCCAGGGCACCTGAGCAGCAGGTCCGTGAACCCGGCAATGCGGCCACGGCCGGCCGCGTAGCCCCGACCACTCCCGAGGTGGTCGGGGCTCAGGTGATCGTCCGGCCGAGGCAGCCGGCCAGACGGTCAAGTGCGGTCGCGCCGGAGGGAACCGGCCGGGGCGGGGCGAAGGAGCCGCCTTCGGTGCGGGGCAGGCTGCCGTAGATCTGCTGCACCACCGGGAGCGCCGCTTCCGCGAGATCCGGGACGAGGTCGCGCGGATGTCCGATGGCCGTGGCCAGGTCCCAGCCGTGCACCGGCATCTCGATGACCAGCTGCTCGACGACTCGCCGACCAGGAGCCGGGCCGTACCGCTGTTCCAGCATGCCCGGGCGGCGGAACGCGGCGAGTGCGCTGTGCGCGGCGGCGTGGAAGGCCGCGACGTGGTCCTCTCCGAGGTGGTCGGCGGCGAAGTCGGAGGGCGGCGCGCCGTCGGCCATGCCGGACCACAGCAGGTTCTCCCACACCAGGAGGTCGAGCAGGGTGCGAACATCCCAGTCGGCGCATGGCGTCGGCAGGGCGAACATGCTCGGGTCCACTGCGGAGACGAGACCTCCCACGGTGCGCAGCACGCGCTCGCAGGCGTCGAGCAGGCCCGCCGGTTCCCAGGCGTCGGCCCCTGCGTCGTAGAGTGCGCCGAGTTCCGTGCTGCGCGCTCCGGGCTCGGGATTGGTACGCAGTGCAGTCATCAGCCAGTTGCCGGCCGCTGCCAAACTCGGCCGCGCGGGCGCGCCGTTGATGATGCACAGCAGCTGCCCGTAGCGCTCGACGCGCACATCGGAGGCGACTTCGAGCTGTTCCAGCAGCAGGCGCCGTGCCGGTGGGCCGTCGGCGCGCACGTCATCACCAGCCTGGATCTGTGTCTGTGTGGGGAGCCAGACCGCGACGACGGCCGCGACGACGGCGTCGGCCGCCGGTGAGTCCGGGGCGATCCCCTCACGCATCGCTCCGTGCACCCGTTCCGTCCAGTCGTCGGTGACCCGCTGTGCGGCCCGGAGGGTGTCGTCGTCGTGTTCGCCGGGGGCGTGCTCGGCGGCGTACTGCGCCATGCGGCGCATTCCGGAGCGCAGAGCGGGGTCCGTCACCAGCTCGCTCAGTTCGATCCAGGCGTCGACCTGCTCGTCCGTGGGGTGATCGGGAAGTTCCGGGGTGGCGGCCAGCAGGCCGCGGCGGTAGGTCGGTACGTCCAGGTCTCCGAGCGTCTCCGTCACGAACTCATGGATGATCGTGCGGCGTTCGACCGCGGTCAGGCGGGCAGTCCGGTTCATGAAGGCGAGTCCTTCTGCAGTGGTTCCGCGGCGGGTGACGGAGCGCAGCACCGCCTGCTGCGAGCGCAGCAGGCGGATCTGCTCCCCCAGTGCGTCGGCGTGAGCCGCGGCCACCTCCGCCAAGGTCTGCTCGCGGTCGAGTACCTCCCGGATCGCCGGGAGGCCGAGCCCGAGGTCCCGCAGGGTCCGCGCCAGCTCCAGTCTGGCCAGGGACTCAGGGGCGAACACGCGGTATCCGGCCGGGGTCCGCCCGGCCGGCGGCACCAGCCCCATTTCGGACCAGTGCCGGATGAGCTTCACCGACAGCCCGGTCTTCCGCGCAACCTCGCCGATGCTCCACAGCACCTCGTCGTCGACGTACATGTGCCCCACCCTCGGCTCTCCCACGGTGGGAGAGTCAATCACCCGGCCACGCACCTGACCTGCGCCGAACCGGGCGCCTGCACGGGACAGACCCTCCTACCTCTGGGTCGAACAAGGCTGAAGGTGTGCCCGAAAATGGTCGCGCACGTGTTTGATCTTTTGTATCGTCAGAACACCACTGACCAGGGGGGATTTCCATGATTCGTCGTGTCTCGATGGCAGCCGCTGCGTGTGCGGCCGTCGGTTTCTCGCTTCTCACCGTTCCGGCTCATGCGGCTGGGGCCGAGGCGTCGCCCACCCACGCGTCGCAGAAGGTGATGTCGGGGTCGGACCATGTCAAGTGCACCACCTTGAGCAAGGGACAGCTCTGTATCGCCATGAACAGCCGGCCCCAGTCCATCGATGTCTTCTACACCAAAAAGGGTGGCGCGAACGTCAAGGCGCAGCTCGGGTATCGCATGGGCGGTTCGTCGTCGTACGACAGGCTTGAGACCATCAGCGACGGCGACCGGGCCACCAGTACCTGGAAGATGAGCTGGCCCTGCAAGAAGGCCGTTGGCCTGATCAAGGTCAAGGGGCAGGGGACCTTCGAAACCCCGGCAGCGGTATTCCCGGGCTGCTGATGAGGCAGCACGGGACTACCAGGGGGAAGTGAGCCGGGGAGCAAGGCGGAGGAGCGTCCTCGTACTGGGCGTACCACCGACAACAGCATCCCCTAGGGGCCCGCCAGGCGCGGGCCCCTCTCGCATGTCCGCATCGGCCGGACCCTGCCGGCTCAACCAGCGGCAGTGCCGAACCAGTTGGGCAGCAGACGGAGCAGATCCTGCTGGTCCTCGCCGACCCACACCACATGTCCGTCCGGCCGCAGCAGCACCGCCGGCACATCCAGTTCCTCACTGACATCGACGACGTGGTCGACCCGGTCCGCCCAGCCCGCCACCGAGAGCCTGCCGGTCTGGTCGAGCAGCAGGCCGCGGCCGGCGTGCATCAGCCCGTAGAGGCGACCGCGCTTCAGCTCCACGTCCCGCAGCCGTCGGCCGAGCAGTTCATGTCCCTCGCCGAAGTCGTAGCGGACCCCGATCGCGATGATCTTCTCGATGAGGTGCCGGTTCACCTCGTCGAAGTCCATCAGTTCCGTCAGCAGACGCCGCACCGACCGGGGGCCCGGCTCGGTGGACATCAGCTGCATCTGCGCGCGGGTGTTCTCCAGCACGTCGGCTGCCACCGGGTGTCGTTCGGTGTGATAGCTGTCCAGCAACCCCTCCGGCGCCCAGCCGCGGATCTCGGCGGCCAGCTTCCAGCCGAGGTTGAACGCGTCCTGGACACCGAGGTTGAGCCCCTGCCCGCCGACCGGCGGGTGGATGTGCGCCGCGTCGCCGGCCAGCAGCACACGGTCGGCCCGGTAGCGCTCGGCCTGCCGGGTGGCGTCCCCGAAACGCGACAGCCAACGCGGCGAGTGCACGCCGAAGTCGGTGCCGGCGGTCACCCTCATCCGCTCCTTGAACTCCTCGAAGGTCGGCGGAACCGAGCGGTCCTCGGCCACCCCCGCCGCAGGCACGACGACGCGGTACAGGTCCTCCCCGAGGGGCATGGCACCGAACCGAATCTGGGTCTTGCGGACCTCGGCCATCACGGAGGTCAGCGTCTCCGGCGGCACGGCCACCTTCATCTCGCCCAACAGCGTCTCGACCTTGGCGGGCTCTCCGGGGAAGCCGACGCGGAGCAGCTTGCGCACCGTGCTGCGGCCGCCGTCGCAGCCGACGAGGTAGCGCGAGCGCAACTCGGTGCCGTCGGCCAGCTCGGCGGTCACCCCATGTGCGTCCTGGCTCAGCCCGACCAGTTCGCAGCCGCGCCGGATCTCGACGCCGACCTCGGCGGCGTGCTCGGCCAGCAGCCGGTCGGTGACGGTCTGCGGGATACCGAGGATGTACGGATGTGCGGTGTCCAGCCGGTCCGGCGCGGTTTTGGTGATCCCGGCGAAGAGGCTGGCGACCGGGTACTGCTTGCCGGCCGCGAGGAACCGCTCCAGCAGGCCGCGCTGGTCCATCACCTCGATGCTGCGCGCGTGCAGACCGAGCGAGCGGACGACCCTGGTCGGTTCCACCTCCCTCTCCAGCACGACCACGTGCACACCGTGCAGCCGCAGCTCGCCGGCCAGCATCAAGCCGGTCGGACCGCCGCCGACCACGATCACGTCAATCATGAGGACCCCCCAATTCAATAGCCTGCATTTCGCCGGCTGCTCAGCGCATTCCGGCGGCACGCCCCGCACTTGGCGCCGCGTGCGTAACCGCCCGCGTGGCGTACCGGCGGTTCGGCGTCCCGCGAGACCCGTACGTGAAGGAGAGTGCACGTACTTCGGGAAGCGCTGATTTCCGCAGGTTGCGGCTTCGATCGGAGATTCTGCATCACGACCCGGGGCTTGCCGCAAGGCCCCCGGTGCGCTATACATTAAAAGTGGCAAGGAGTGATTGACCTCCTTGCCATTGCTTTTTGTCCCCGCTGTGGACGGACAAGTCCCTCTCGAAGCGATGCCGCGTCGCATACGGCACAGGGGCCCTACGCCGTGTCCTTTCGGACGTTCGGCATTTCCGGCCCCCTCACGCATTCCTGGCGCCTTCGGTACAGCGTGTTGCCGGGTGTACGCGTTGCGGTGTCAGGGCGCCAAGGACCGTCGTGACAGCGGCGCAATTGCCCCTCCGCGAGGGGTGGTTGACCAGGGACGCCACCTTCGTCAATCCGGGGCGGGGTTTCGGCGGCCAGCTCCGCAGCGTCGCCCGCGGGCCGTTGGAGCGGGTCGCGGCGCGGGGCCGGTTCGGGGCGTGGAGGTGGCGGAGGCGTGTAGAGGGCGATCGCGGCCGGAGTGGCGGCGATGATCGCCGCCACCTGTCCGGTGGGCGCGGCGTGGGCCCGCGTCGCGGGTGACCGGCCGGGGCGCGCAGTCATGAGCATGCGCGGAGCCGCCGGGCGGGGCGGCTCGGGGCGGCGGCGCGCGCGAGCAGGGTGCGGATCTCCCGCTTCACCTGGCCGCAATGGCTCACCGGCGCCGAGAAGGGCAGTCGGGCATCGATTCCGCCGCGGGTGTCTTCGAGCCGCAGCACCAGGCCGTAGCGGTCGAGTCGCACCGGACGGACCCGGGTGACGCCGAGAAGGAGTCCGGCCGGAAGCAGGGCTGCCAGCCGTGTCGCGGTGTCGGTGCGCGCCGCGTCCAGATGGGCGAGCAGATCCGCCTCGTACCGCGCCAGCGGGTCGGGCTTGGCGGCGGCCAGCTCTTCCGGGTCGATGCACAAGATGTCGCCGCCCAGGGCGAGTGCGGCGTGCACGGGTCGGAATGGCCAACCTTCAGCGGGTCCGCGTGGGGAGAGGTGTCCCCGCAGTGTCAGCCGCGCACGAACACGCCGGCGGACGGCAATCGGTGCGACGTCGGTGAGCTCCAGTTCCGCGGCGAGGTCCCCTCGGGGCGCTTTCGCGAGATCGGTTCGCCAATGGCTCACCCGGGGTTCGGCCAGCGTCAGCCGGCCCGAGGACTGCACCGTGTGCGCGCCGAGCAGCTTGTTTCGCCCGCCCTCCGTGGTGACCGTGAGCGAAGAAGCCGCCGCCAGTATCGAGCGGGCACGCTCCGCGGTGGTGGGTTCCGTGCGACGGCTCACCTTCATCAGCGCTCCTCCTCATTAGGTAAGGCTTACCTTACTGGGCTGATGCTGTGAGGGCCAGCCCGCCGCGCTCCTGGCACGGCGCGGCGTCAGAGCACCGTGCGGGAGCGCGGGACGACCACCGGCGAGGCGTCGCCCGGGGCTCGGAGGATGTCGGCGTCGAGGGCGTAGAGCTCCTTGACCAGAGCCTCGTCAACGGTGTCGCGCGGGGACCCCTGAGCGATGATGCGGCCGTCCTTCATCGCGATCACGGTGTCGGAGTAGCGGGCGGCTGCGGCCAGGTCGTGCTGGACCATGACGACCGTGCGGCCGCTCGCGGCGACCTCGCGGACGAGTTCGAGGACATCGACGACATGGCCGAGGTCGAGGGCGCTGGTGGGTTCGTCGAGGAGTACGACGGGGGTGTGTTGCGCGAGGGCCATCGCGAGCCAACAGCGCTGGCGTTGGCCGCCGGAGAGCCTGTCGAGCCGTTCGGCCGCGAGGTCCTGGGTGCCGGTGGCCTCCAGCGCCTCGCGCACCGCCAGTTCATCCGCGCGCGACCATTGCCGCAGCAGGCCCTGGTGGGGGTGGCGCCCGTAGCGGACGAGCCCGGCCACGGTCACGGCCTCGGGGGCGCGCGGCGTCTGGGGCAGCAAGGCAATGCGGCGGGCGGCCTGGCGGCGGCTCAGGTGCCAGATGTCGGCACCGTCGGCCCGGACCGTACCGGAGTCCGGTCGGTGGAGCCGGGCGACGGCGCGCAACAGGGTCGACTTGCCGCAGCCGTTGGGGCCGACGATGGAGGCGACCTGCCCCGCCTGCACGGCGAGTTCGGCGTCCTTGACGACGGCGCGGCCCGGGTATCCGGCGTTCAGTCCGTGCACTTCGAGCCCCGACGTGGTGGTCATGCTGGTCATGCCTTTCCGGTGGTCCGGTCCGCGCGGAAGAGGACCCAGAGGAGGAAGGGGCCGCCGAGGACGCTGGTGACGACGCCGACGGGGAGTTCGACGGGCGCGATGACGCGGCCCAGCGCGTCGGCCGCGACGATGAGTGCGGCCCCGGTCAGGGCGGAGCCGAGGACCGGGACGCGAGTGGGGCCGCTCAGCCGCTGCGCGAGGATCGGGGCGCCCAGGGCCACGAAGGAGATGGGTCCGCCGACGCCGACCGCGAGCCCGGCCAGGGCCACGGCGAGGGCGAGCGCGGCGGCCCGCACACGTCGCAGGTCGACGCCGAGGCAGGACGCCATGTCGTCGTCGAAGCGCAGGAGTTGGAGCCGGTGTCCCACGGCCAGGGAGAGCGGCACCAGGACGACAAGGGCGGCCAGGAAGGGAGTGCCGACCCCCCAGTCGCGCCCGTTGAGGCTCCCGACGGCCCAGAGGAACACTCCGCCCGCGGTGTTGTCGTTCTCGCGGGACATGACGAGATCGCTCACCGCCCCGAGGAAGGTGGAGACTCCGATGCCGACCACCAGGACGCGGTAGCCGCGGCTGCCCGCCCCGCCCGCGCAGAGCACGACGAGGACGGCGGCGGCGACCGCGCCGAGTGGACCGAGCCACCAGTCCCCGACCATGCCGGTCGCGGAGCCGGCCGCGGTGGCGACGACGGCTGCGGTGGCTCCTTCGTTGACCCCGATGAGGTCGGGGGTGGCGAGGCGGTTGCCGGCGAGCGTCTGGGTGAGGCAGCCGGCCAGGCCGAGGGCGGCGCCGACCATGAGGCCGACGACGACGCGCGGCAGCCGGAAGTCCCGCACGATCATGGTGGTGCCGGCGTCGCCGGCGCCCAGCAGCCCCGAGAGGGTCTGGGACAGGCTCATGCCCGTCGAACTCGCCGTGACGGCAAGGGCGACGAGGAGCAGGAGCAGCGGGACGAGGAGGGCGGCGGCGAGCGCGCTGCGGCGTGGGAAGAGCCAGGAGAGGGTGCCGGTGCGCAGGACCGTGCTGTCGGGCGGGGTGACCGCCGGGCCCGTGAGGGATGTGGTCATGTCGAGGCTCCTGCGGTGGACAGACGGGAGGAGCGGGCTATCCAGACGAGCAGCGGCCCGCCCACCATGGCGAGCAGCACGCTCACCGGGGTCTCCCAGGGCCGGATGACGACGCGGGCGAGGATGTCGGCGAGGATCATGATGTCGGCCGCGATCAGCGCGGAGAGGGCGAGTTGGGCCGTCATCTGTGCCCCGGCCAGTGTCCGTGCGGCATAGGGGGCGAGCAGCCCGAGAAAGGCGATGGGGCCGGCCACCGCGACCGCGCAGCCGGCCAGCAGCGAGACGGCCGCCGCGACGACCACGCGGACCAGGCCGGGGCGGTGGCCCAAAGAGCGGGCACTGTCGTCGCCGAGGCCGAGTGCGGACAGGGGGCGGGCGCTCCCGAAGGCGACGAGCAGGCCGATGCCCGCCACCGGCAGCAGCGGCAGGAGGTCGGCGGTCTCGACTCCGGCGAGGGACCCGATCGTCCAGTACCGGTAGGTGTCGAAGGTCGATTGGGTCCCGAGCAGTACGTACGAGGTCAGGCCGTGGAAGGTGGCCCCGAGAGCCGATCCGGCGAGTACCAGTCGCAGCGGGGAGCCGGCCGTGCGTCCGGACGCGGAGAACAGCAGGACGACGGCGCTCGCGGCCATCCCGCCCAACAGCGCCCACAGCAACAGGGCGGAGGACGACGTCGCGCCGAAGAAGGTCAGCCCGAGGACCACCGCGAACGCCGCACCGGAGTTGACCCCGAGCAGTCCGGTCTCGGCGAGCGGATTGCGGGTCGCGGCCTGCAGCAGAGACCCGGCCGTGCCCAGGCAGACACCGACGAGCACGGCGGCCAGGGTGCGCGGGAGGCGTACGTCCATCACGGCGAGCCGGAGTTGGGCATCGGCTCGCGCGGTGGGATCCCCGCTGAGGTAGTCCCAGGCGCGGGCGGCGGAGCTGGAGCCGGTGCCGATGAGCAGCGAGAGCAGCAACAGGCCCAGCAGCAGGGCGAAGAGCGCGGTGGCTGCCCGAAGAGCGGGGCGCGAGGGGGACGGCGCACGCCGGAGGCCCCCGGAACCGTCTGTTGTCGGCCACTCCCCTTGTGTAATTGGCATATGGTTAGCCTAACCTAAGTTCACCCCGCCCCGGCCGGGTGGATCATGCGGCACCTTTATGCCCAAAAAGAGGCGTATGTGCCGCACATCGCTCTCACCGCATCACAGCGAAGTCCGTCCTGCGCGGATCAGCTCTGCGTCGAACAACGGAGATTTCACGTCATGTTGCTCTTCACTTCCCGTCGCGCCGCCCGCCCCGTCGTCGCGGCCACCCTCCTCGCCGCTTGCGCGTTGACGGTGTCCGCCTGCGGCTCCCCCGACCAGGGGACCGACGGCGGGGACTCACCGGGCACGGCCGGTCCGGCCTCGATCACCGACGCGACCGGCACGAAGGTGAAGGTGCCCGCCGCGCCCCGACGGATCGTTGCCCTCAGCGAGATGGACCTGGACTCGGCCCTCGCGCTCGGCGTCAAGCCGGTCGGGCTGACCGCCGGGCGTGGCCAGCACGGCGCTCCCGGGTATCTCGCCGGACAGGCCAAGGGCATACCGGTCGTGGGCGCGGTGACCGGACCGGACCTCGAAAAGGTCATCCGCTCCAGACCGGACGTCATCCTCGCCGGACAGACGGCGGACGCGCAGGTGCTCCAGCAGCTGCGCAAGATCGCCCCGACCGTCGTCACCATCGACAAGACCAAGGACTGGAAGAAGTCCCTCGTCCTCACGGGCAAGGCCATCGGCAAGTCCGACCGGGCCGAGAAGTTCCTCGCCGCGTACGACACCAAGGTCGCCGCGCTCAAGAAGGACCTCGGCCCCCGCGCCACGGCGCGCGTGTCCGTCGCCCGCTACTCGGCGAAGGGCACGGCCGTCATGCAGCAGGGCGTGTTCATCAGCGACGTCCTCAAGGACCTCGGCTTCAAGCGGCCGGGCCTCCAGAACCGGAAGGGCGAGGGCCACTCGACGCCGATCAGCGACGAGAACCTCCAGCAGATCGACGGCGACTGGCTGTTCATCGGCACCCTCTCCAGCACCGGCCCGGACGCCGGACTGCTCGACAAGCTGGCCGACAAGCCAGCCTACCGGCAGCTGAAGGCCGTGAGCGACAAGCACGTGACCATGATCGACGGCTCCAAGTGGACCAGCCTGGGTGGCGCCGAGGCCGCCGTCTCGACGCTCAACGACATCCGCAAGGCCATGGTCAAGTGAGCGCCGACCAGGAGCTCTCGGGCCGGCTCGCCCTCGTGACGGGGGCGGGTCGGGGCATCGGCGAGGCGGTGGTGCGCGCGCTCGTCGCGCGCGGTGCCCACGTCGTCGCCACCGATCTGGCCCCCGACGGAGTCGAGAAGCTCGCCGCGGAGTACCCGGAGCAGATCACCGCCCGCGCCCTCGACGTCACGGACCCCGCTGCCGTCGAACATCTCGTCGCCGAGACCGAGACCGTGCTCGGCCCGCTGGACATCGCCGTCAACGTCGCCGGAATCCTGCGGAGTTCGACCGTCCTGGAGCTGACCGACGAGGACTGGGCGGCCACCTTCGCCGTCAACACGAACGGCGTGCTGCACACCTCACGGGCCGCCGCCCGCCGGATGGCCGACCGGGGCAGCGGCAGCATCGTCACGGTCGCGTCCAACGCGGCCGGGATCCCCCGCGCGGGCATGTCCGCCTACGCCGCCTCCAAGGCCGCGGCCGTCATGTTCACCAAGTGCCTGGGCCTTGAGGTGGCCGCGCGGGGCGTCCGCTGCAACACCGTGTCGCCCGGCTCGACCCTGACGGACATGCAGCGCGCCATGTGGAACGACTCCGGCTGCACGGACGAAGCGGCCGCCGCCCGGCGCGTCATCGAAGGGGATCTGGCGGCGCACCGCACCGGCATCCCGCTCGGCCGGATCGCCGACCCGGCCGACATCGCCGAGGCCGTCGTCTTCCTGGTCTCCGACCGCGCCCGTCACATCACCATGCACGAGCTGTACGTCGACGGCGGAGCGACGCTGCGGGGCTGAAGTGCCCCGCCACTCCCCCACTCCTGACTCCGGCTCGTGCCCCTTACTGGAGACACCCATGTCTGCCTCGCTGCGCGAACCCACCGCGCCCCTCTCCGACCCCACGCTGCCCGCGCTGCTCGACCCCGGCGCGGCGACGGCCCTGCTCGACGCCTACCGCCCCGGTGAGGACCGGTTCCTCGGCACGCCCGGCCACACCCTGCTCGCCCACGGCACCGCCGCCCTCCTGCCGCACGACTCGCGGCCGGTGGCACAGCGGGTGGCGGACGTGCTCGGCGCCCGGCGCAGCGCGGGCGACCCGGCGCCGATCGTCGTCGGCTCGCTGCCCTTCGCCCCGGATGCGCCGCCGGCGCTCGCCGTCCCGCGGTCCGTGCGATGGGCGCCGCCCCTGCACCAGGACCCGCTGATCGCGCTGCCCGTCCCGTCCGACGAGGACACCGACTGGCAGGTGCGGGAGGTGCCTTCGGCCGAGCGGTACGGCGAGGCCGTCGCCGCCGCGGTCGCCCGGATGCGGGCAGGGGAGTTCGACAAGGTCGTCCTGGCCCGGACGCTGGAGCTGACGGCTCCGCGGGAGCCGGATCTGCCCGCCATGCTGCGCCGGCTGGCGCGCCGCGATCCGTCCGGCTACACCTTCGCCGTCCCCAGCGGTCCTGGCCGGACCCTGATCGGCGCCAGCCCCGAACTGCTCGTCGCCCGTCGCGGCGGGCTGCTCACCGCCAACCCGCTGGCCGGCTCCGCGCCCCGCAGCGCCGACCTGGCCGAGGACGTCCGGCGGGCGGCCGCGCTGCTCGAATCGCCGAAGGACCTCCACGAACACGCCGTCGTCGTCGACGCCGTGCGCGAGGCGCTCGCGCCGTACTGCACGCGCCTGGACGTGCCCGAGCGGCCGTCGCTCGTGCGCACCGCGGCCCTGTGGCACCTGTCGACGACCATCACCGGTGAGCCGGCCGATCCGGCCGTGTCCGCCCTGGAGTTGGCGGCTGCGATGCACCCGACGCCTGCCGTGTGCGGCACCCCCACCAGCCTTGCGCGGAGCGTCATCGCCGCGTCGGAGCCCTTCGACCGAGGCCCCTACACCGGCATGGTCGGCTGGCAGGACGCGGACGGCGACGGCGAATGGGTCGTGACGATCCGCTGTGCCGAAGCGGAGGGCCGCATGCTGCGTCTGTTCGCCGGAGCGGGCGTGGTCGCCGCCTCCACACCGCAGGCCGAGACCGCGGAGACCGGCGCCAAGTTCCGCACCTTCCTCAGTGCCGTCGGAGCCTCGCTGTGAGCACCGAGGCGGGAGCCCCCGCCACCACGCCCGGCCTGGACGCCCCCACCTGGCCGGAGGAGTTCGCCGAGCGCTACCGCTCCGCCGGCTACTGGCGGGGGGAGACCTTCGGCCGGATGCTGCGCGAGCGGGCCGCCGCCCACCCCGACCGCATCGCCCTCGTCGACCCGGCACCCGAGCGCCGTACCTGGACGTACCGGGAGCTCGACGAGCGCGCCGACCGGCTGGCCGCCGGGTTCGCGGCGCGCGGGATAACCAAGGGCGACCGGGTGGTGCTGCAGCTGCCCAACATCGGTGAGTTCATCGAGGTGGTCCTCGCGCTGTTCCGGGTCGGGGCGCTGCCCGTCTACGCGCTGCCCGCGCACCGCGACACCGAGATCGGCTACTTCTGCTCCTTCACCGAGGCCGTGGCGTATGTCATCCCCGACCGGCACGCGGGCTTCGACCACCGGAAGCTCGCCTCGGAGGTCCAGGCGCGGACACCGGGCCTGCGGCACGTCTTCGTCGTCGGTGACCCCGGGGAGCACACCGCGCTGGCCGACGTGCCGCGCGACGCCGACCGAACGATCGACGGGCCCGAACCGCACGAGCTGGCCTTCCTCCAGCTCTCGGGCGGGACGACGGGCGTGCCCAAGCTCATCCCCCGTACCCACGACGACTACCTGTACTCGCTGTGGGGGTCCAACGAGATCTGCGGTGTCGACGACGGCACCCGGTACCTCGTGGTGCTGCCCGCGGCGCACAACTTCCCGATGAGTTCGCCCGGTTGGCTCGGCGTGCTGTACGCCGGGGGCACGGCCGTACTGTGCCCCGGGACCGATCCGGCGACGGCGTTCTCGTTGATCGAGCGGGAACGGATCACGTTGACGGGTCTGGTGCCGCCACTCGCCCTGGTGTGGACGGAGGCCGCGCCGACGACGGAGTACGACCTGTCGAGCCTGGAGGTCGTCCTGGTGGGCGGGGCCAAGTACAGCGAGCAGGCGGCCCGCCGGCTGGAGCCCGCGCTGGGCTGCCGGCTCCAGCAGGTCTTCGGCATGGCCGAGGGCCTGGTCAACTACACCCGGCTCGACGACGATCCGGAGACCGTCGTCACCACGCAGGGGCGGCCGATCTCCCCGGACGACGAGGTCCGGATCGTCGACGACGCCGGACACGAGGTCCCGGAGGGCGGGTTCGGCCATCTCCTCACCCGCGGGCCGTACACGATCCGCGGCTACTGGCGGGCCCCCGAGCACAATGCGACGGCCTTCACCGAGGACGGCTTCTACCGCACCGGCGACATCGTGCGCCGCACCGCCACGGGTCACCTCGTCGTCGAGGGCCGGGCGAAGGACCAGATCAACCGGGGCGGGGAGAAGGTGGCGCCCGAGGAGGTCGAGAACATCATCCTCGCCCACCCGGCCGTGCACGACGTCTCCGTCGTGGCCGTCGCCGACGCCTACCTCGGCGAACGCACACTCGCCTACGTCATCCTGCGCGCCGACGCCGAACCGCTGAAGTCCGTCGCCGTCAAACGCTTCGTCCGCGAACGGGGCGTCGCCGCCTACAAGGTCCCCGACCTCGTCGAGTTCGTCGACGCCTTCCCGCAGACCGGGATCGGCAAGGTCAGCAAGAAGGGGCTGCGGTCCGCCGCGGCCACCACCGAGCAGCACTGAGAGGCCCGCTCCCATGGCACTTCCCGCCATTGCCCCCTACCCCCTGCCGGCCGGGGACGAGCTGCCGGCGAACCGGGTCGCCTGGACGGCCGACCCGGCGCGCGCCGTACTGCTCGTCCACGACCTGCAAAACCATTTCCTCGGCGCCTTCCCGCCCGACGAGCAGCCCCTGACCGGGATGCTCGGCAACGCGACACACCTGGTGGAGCGGTGCCGCGGCCTCGGCGTGCCCGTCGTCTACTCGGCCCAGCGCGGCGGGCAGACGCCCGAGGAGCGAGGGCTGCAGCTGGACTTCTGGGGCCCCGGAGTCGCCGACGACCCGCAGGCCCTCGCCATGCCCGAGGCGCTCGCGCCGCAGGCCGGTGACACGGTCCTGACCAAGTGGAAGTACAGCGCCTTCGTACGCACCGAACTCGAAGCGCTGCTGCGCGAGTCCGGCCGCGACCAGCTGGTGATCATCGGGGTGTACGCGCACATCGGCGTGCTCATGAGCGCGTGCGACGCGTGGATGCGCGACATCCAGGCATTCGTCGTCGCCGACGCCGTCGCCGACTTCTCCCGCGACGACCACGACATGGCGCTGCGCTGGGCCGCCGGCCGCTGCGCGGTCGTCACCACCACCGACGCGCTCTTCACGGAGGACCGACCCGCCATGGCGCTCACCCTGGAACAGATCCGCAGCGATGTCGCCGACTCCCTCGGCGAGACTCCCGCGGACATTCCGCTCGACGAGAATCTCGTGGACTACGGTCTGGACTCCGTCCGCATCATGGCGCTCGTCGAGCGCTGGCGCCGCGACCACGGCGTCGCGGCGACCTTCGTGGACCTCGCCGAGCGCCCGGCCATCGAGGCATGGGCGCCGCTGCTGGGGGTCACCCCGTGACGGTCCTGCTCACCGGCGGCGCCCCGGCGCTCTCCGGCACCCCCGACACCGAACTGCCGCTGACGGCCGCGCAGTCGGGGATGTGGTACGCCCAGGCCCTCGACCCGCTCAGCCCCGCGCAGAACACCGCGGAGTGCCTGGAGATCGACGGACCGATCGCCCCGGATCTCTTCGCGCAGGCCCTGCGGGTGGTGACCACCGAGGCCGACGCCCTGCGCGTACGCATCGAGGACACCCCGGACGGCCCGCGGCAGCACATCCTGGACGAGGTCGAACTCCCCCTGACCGTGCAGGATCTGCGCGCCGAGGCCGACGCCGTGACGACGGCCGAGCGGTGGATGCGCGCCGACCTCGACGCGCCCGTCAGCCTGTCGGCCCCGCCGCTCTTCCGGCACGCACTGTTCCGCGTCGGCGAGGAGCGGTGGCTGTGGTACCAGCGCATCCATCATGTCGTGATGGACGGGTTCGGCTACTCCCTCCTCGTCCGCCGCACCGCCGAGGTGTACGCGGCGCTCGTGCGGGGCGAGAGACCCGGCCCGCGCTCCTTCGGCACTCTCGCCGAACTCGTCTCGCAGGACACGGACTACCGGACGTCGGCTGACTTCGCCGCCGACCGCGCCCACTGGTCGGGGGCCTTCGCCGACCGCCCCGAGACCCCGCGGCTGGCCGGGCGCGACGCACTGCCTTCGCGCACCTTCCGCCGCCGCACCTCCTACCTGCCGCAGGAGACCACGGAGGCGGTACGCGATCTCGCCGCCCGGCTCCGGGCGACCTGGCCCGATGTGCTGATCGCCGCCAAGGCCCTCTACACCTCCCGCGCGACGGCACAGTCCGATGTCGTCCTCGGGCTGCCGATGATGGGCCGGATGGGCTCGTCCGCCCTTCGCGTGCCGGGCATGGTCATGAACGTCCTGCCGCTGCGGCTGACCGTCGGCCCCGAGGCCACCTTCGCCGGCCTGGTCCGGCAGGTGGTGCTGGGCATCCGGCAGGTCCGCCGGCACCAGCGCTACCGCTACGAGGACATCCGCCGCGATCTCGGACTGCTCGGCGAGGGCCGGGCGTTGGTCGGGCCGCTCGTGAACATCATGCCGTTCGACTACGGCGTGGACTTCGCCGGCGCGACCGCACGGGCCCGGAACCTCTCGGCGGGCCCCGTGGACGATCTGACCGTCAATGTCTACGACCGTGCCGACGGCCGCGGCCTGCGCATCGACCACGACGGTAACCCGGCCCTCTATGAGGACACCGATCTCGCCGCCCACCAAGAGCGCTTCCTGCACCTGCTCGACCGGCTGGCCACCGGCGACCCGCACGCTCCCCTCGCCGCACACGGCATCGCCACTCCCGCCGAACTCGCCCTGGTCGTCGACGAGTTCAACCGGACCGACCGAGATCTGCCGCCCACGACCCTGATCGGTCCCATCGAGGCGCGCGCGGCCCGGACCCCCGACGCCACGGCGCTGGTGTACGGCGAGACCTCTCTCACCTACGCCGAGCTGAGCGCCCGCGCCAACCGGCTGGCCCGGCATCTGAAGACACTCGGCGCCGGGCCCGGCGCGGTGGTCGCGGTCTCCCTGCCGCGTTCGGCGGACCTCGTCATCGCCCTGCTCGCCGTGGTGAAGGCCGGAGCCGCGTATCTGCCGCTCGACCCCGACTACCCGGCCGAGCGGATCGGCTACATGCTGGACGACGCCGCCCCGGTGTGCGCCGTCACCGACCGGGCGGGACGGCTGCCGCAGGACACCGCGACACCGCTCGTCGTCCTGGACGGGCTCGATCTGACCACCTACCCGGCCGTCAACCCGGGCCGGGCGCTCACCCCCGCCCACCCCGCGTACGTCATCTACACCTCCGGATCCACCGGCCGCCCCAAGGGCGTTGTCGTCTCGCACGGGGCGATCGACAACCGGCTGCGATGGATGCAGGACACCTACCGGCTGACGGCGGACGACCGGGTACTGCAGAAGACGCCCTCGTCGTTCGACGTATCGGTGTGGGAGTTCTTCTGGCCGCTGCGCGAGGGCGCGACGCTGGTCGTCGCCGAGCCCGGCGGCCACAAGGACCCGCTGTATCTGGCCCGGCTCATCACCGAACAGGCCGTCACCACCTGCCACTTCGTACCGTCCATGCTCCAGGTTTTCCTGGCCGGGGCGGACGCGGCCGGATGCGGGACGCTGCGCCACGTGTTCTGCAGCGGCGAGGCCCTCCCCCGCGACACCGCGCGCGCTTTCGCTCGGGAGCTGCCCGGCGTCGGCCTGCACAACCTGTACGGCCCGACCGAGGCCGCCGTCGACGTCAGCCACCACACCTGCACCCCGGACGGGACCGGCGCGGTGCCGATCGGGCAGCCGGTGTGGAACACCCGCCTTTACGTGCTGGACGCGGCGCTCCGGCCCTGCCCGCCGGGTGTGCCCGGCGAGCTGTACCTGGCAGGCCGGCAGCTTGCCGAGGGGTATCTGAACCGCCCCGATCTCACCGCCACCCGGTTCGTCGCCGACCCGTTCGGCCCGCCCGGCAGCCGTATGTACCGAACCGGCGACCTGGCGCGCTGGACGGAGCGGGGCGAGGTCGAGTACCTCGGCCGCACCGACCACCAGGTGAAGTTGCGCGGCCAGCGCATCGAACCGGGTGAGATCGAGGCCGCGTTGGCGGCACACGACGCGGTGGACGGCGCCTGCGCGCTGGTGCACACCGACCCTTCCGGCGAGCAACGGCTCATCGGTTATGTGACGGGAGGCGCGGACCCCGCGGCCGTACGGGCCGGACTGGGGCGCGTGCTGCCTGAGCACATGGTGCCCGCGGCCGTCATCGCCCTCGACGCCTTCCCGCTCAGCCCGAACGGCAAGCTGGACCGCCGGGCGCTGCCTGCCCCGGTCTTCGCCGGCGGTGGTGGCTCCCGTCGCCCGGCCGGCCCCCGGGAGGAGGCACTGACACGGCTCTTCGCCGAGGTGCTCGGACTCGAATCGGCGGGCCCCGACGACGCGTTCTTCGACCTGGGCGGCACGTCCCTGCTGGCCGTGCGGCTGGTGGCCCGCGTCCGCGAGGAGTTCGGCGCCGAGCTGACGATCGGCTCGCTCTTCGAGGCACCGACCCCCGCGGCGCTCGCCGACCGCCTCGACGGCTCCGGCCCGGCGTCCGGGGACGCCCTGGACGTCGTGCTGCCCCTGCGCGCCGGGACCGGGAACGAGCAGCCCACGCTGTTCACCTTCCACCCGGCCGGCGGAATGGCCTGGTGTTACGCCGGACTGGCCGCCCGCCTGGGGCCCGATCAGCCCGTCCACGGCGTCCAGGCGCGTGGCCTGGTCCGCGACGAACCGCTGCCGCGCGCTCTGGAGGAGCAGGCCGCCGACTACGTCCGCCATCTGCGTACCGTCCAGGCGCACGGACCGTACCGGCTGTTGGGCTGGTCCGTCGGCGGCGTCCTCGCGCACACCGTCGCCGTCCGCCTCCAGGAGGAGGGCGAGGAGGTCGAACTGCTGGCGCTGCTCGACGCGTTCCCCGCCGAGCAGTGGCGGGGGCGGCCCGCACCGGAGGAGGGCGACGCACTCACCGCCGTGCTGCGCATGGCGGGCTTCGACCGCACCGGCGAACGCACCCGCGACGACGTCCTGGCCACGCTGCGCCGGGCCGGCAGCCCACTGGCCGGGCTGTCCGAGCACACCCTGTCGAAGATCGTGGACATCGTGCCCAACCACGCGCGCATGATGCGCGAACACCGGCACCGGGCCTTCGCCGGCGATCTGCTGTTCTTCACGGCCGCGGCTCCGCGCGCCGAGGACTGGCTCACCCGCGAGGCGTGGCAACCGCATGTGACGGGCACGATCGCGAACCTCGATCTGGACTGCACCCATCCGCAGCTGATGCAGGACCGGCAACTCGACGAGATCGCCGCCGTCCTGGCGGCCCGCCTCAAGGAGCTCGACTCATGACGCCGTGGTCCGGTCCGTTCGAACCGGGGCCGGAAGGCCACGACACCCACCTGGTGCTGGAGAACGCGCAGGAGCAGCTCTCCCTGTGGCCGGCCTGGCAGATCCCGCCGCACGGCTGGAACCCCCGCTTCGGGCCTGCCCCGCACGACGCCTGCGTGCAGCGGGTGACGGCGGGTACCCCGTGAGCGGGACGGCCGCCGTGCCCCGGGCATGGCGGCCGTCGTCGCCGCACGTAGTGCCCGATCCGGCGCAGGGGCCCCACCTGTGGCTCGTCACGGCACCGAAGCCGGGCGAGGGGCTCGACCTGTCCGTGCTGGACGAGGGTGAGCGCGACCGGGCGGCGGCGCTGCACCGGCCCGCCGACCGTGCGCTGTACGTCGCCGCGCACACGGCGCTGCGTCGCGTGCTGGGCGGGTACCTGGGCACGGCACCGGCCCGGGTAGCCCTGACCCGGCTGCCGTGCCCAGGGTGCGGCGGCCCGCACGGCCGCCCCGCCGTCACCGGTCCGCGGGGCGCCACGGTGCACTTCTCCCTCTCCCACTCGGGCGGGCTGGCCCTCCTGGGCGTGGCGGCCCGTCCGGTGGGCGTGGACATCGAGCGGGTCCCCACCCGACAGATGGCCGAGGACGTGGCGAGTGCTCTGCACCCCTCGGAGCAGGACGAGTTGGCCGCCCTGCCCGCCGCCTCCCGCGCTTCGGCCTTCGCCCGCTGCTGGACGCGCAAGGAAGCCCGCCTCAAGGCGACCGGAGAGGGCGTCTCCAACGAGGCCCTGCGCGCCCTGCACCTGGGCACGGGCACGCACCCTGCCGAACCCTCCGGCTGGCGGATCGAGGACATCCAGGTCCCGGAGGGTTACACCGCAGCCTGCGCGGTGCGCCGGTGAGGGCGCGGGCCGGGAGGGGCCTCAGCCGTGGGACAGCAGGTCCACCAGGCCGTCGGCCAGTTCGGTGCGCCAGCACAGGTAGTCGTGTCCGCCGTTGAACTCGCGGTAGACGGCGTCGTCGTAGCCCGCGGCGGCAAGGGTCTCCCGCAGCCGCCGGGCAGCGGGGAGCGCCACCCATTCCTGCTCGCCGAAGGAGAGCCAGAACCGCACGGGCAGCCGTGGGGCCTCGGCCAGACGACCGGTCAGCCACTCCGCGTCGGGCCCATCCGGCCACCAGAACGATCCCGACTGGGCCAGTACGTTGCCGAAGCGGTGCGGAGCCGAGAACGCCGCATAGGCGGCGGTGAGTCCGCCGAGACTCTGTCCTGCCACGACCGTGCACGCGGGATCGTCGGTGATCGGCAGCCGTTCGGCCGTCCACGGCAGCAGCTCCTCCGCCAGGAAGGAGACGAACTCCGGACGGCAGGCCAGCTCCGACCACCGGGTGCCGGCGTCCACGGAATCGGGCAGGACGACGGCGAGCGGCGGGATCCGGCCGTCGGCGATGAGGTTGTCGAGCAGGTGCGCGATGCCGAGCTGCGGCTGCCAGTGCTCACCGTCGAGCAGGACGAGGACGGGCAGCTTCCCCGGATTCCTCGCGGTCGCGGTCGCGGTCGGAGCGGGCTCGTAGAGCCAGACGCGCCGTTGCGCACCGAGGTGCGCGCTCGCCACCTGGTGCTCGCTGACGTGCCCACGTGCCACCCCTTGCCGCGGCTCCCAGACCGCCCCGTCCGGCGCCCCGGCCAGAGCGGCGTACGACACCGGGTCGCCGTCCCAACGACGGGACAGCGTGCGGGAGTTGTAGGGGTCGGTGCGACGCTGGGTACGCAGCCACGGGAAGTACCCGGGGCTGTCGGAATCGGGGCCGTCACCCTCGTCGACGAAGAAGTCGTATGTGCCGCGCCAGTCGCGCCGCAGGCGGATCGTCCAGTGCCAGACGTCGGTGCCGGGCGCCTGCTCCATGAGGTTGTCCCCGGGCGCCCGCGGGTCACCCAGCTTGTTCGGCAGCACTTGCACGGCACGCGTCCCGGGGCCACCGCGCCACAGATAGGTCACCGCCGCGTGTTCGGCGCTGCCTTCGGGGTCGAGCAGCACGAGCGGGGTGCCGCGGCGGCGCACATCGGCCCAGAACTCCTCGGTATCGCCCGGCGCGGGCGGCGTCCAGCCGGATTCCACGAGGCGCGGCACCGGGTGCGGGCGCGCCATCCGGGGAGGACGGCGGAGGGTGGCCACGGGGGGCACGGACATGGGCATGCGGAGCGACTCCGAACGAAGCGAGGGTCAACTTAGGGTGACCTTACCTTGAAGGAGGTGGGCGCCACCCTCCCGACAGGGGCGCCGGGCGCACGCAGAGGGGACAAACAGCTCCCCGAGCCCTCCGGGAGACAGAAGGCGGGGATCCCCCAACCATCCCCACTAGGCGCATGATTGTGGCGCACGCCACATAACTGAAAGTACAAAAGTTAGGTAAGGCTAAGCTAACTTAGCTCCTGATCGCCTCTCCCAGGGGCGGCTTCCTCAAGGAGACTGACGCAGCATGACCGCACTCACCCGCCGCATCCGGCGCGCCTCCGCGATCGCCGTGGCCCTCGCCGCAGGCAGCACCCTGGCCCTCGCCGGCAGCGCGTCCGCGGAGGCAGGCCACCACTCCGCCCCGGCCGCGGACTCCGCGCCCCTCGTGACGGGCCTGTACCAGTCCGCGTACTCCGAGCGGAACCATGTGCTGTGGGCAACCTCCTCCGTCGGTCGTCCGCCCGTCACCAACTCCCGCCTGGTGAAGGTCGATCCGCGCACCCTGAAGGCCGAGGCGACCTACACGCCGCCGGTCACCGACCCGGCGACCGGCGCCGTCGAGGCGGTCTACGGCGTCGCCGTCGACGATGAGCACAACACCGTCTGGACGACGAACACCCGCAACGACTCGGTCGCCGTCTACAGCCAGCGCACCGGCAAGCACCTCGCCACCCTTCCCGGCGTGAAGCACGCCCGCGAGGTCGTGGTCGACGAGAAGCACAACCTGGCGTGGGCGAGCGGCTTCGGCGACGGCAGCATCGTCGCCTTCGACACCCGTAGCTTCAAGGAGAAGAAGCGCACCACGGTCGAGGGCGCGAGCCCCGCCGGCATAACGGTCGACGAGCGCACCGGGACCGCCTACGCCACCGACCTCGCGGGCGACCGCATCATCGAGGTCGCCCCGCATGCCGAGGACCCGCGCCTCATCCCGGCAGGTGACGGCCCGATCTCGGTCGCACTCTCCAAGGACGGCCGTACCGCTTACTCGGCGGACCAGACCGCCGGCACCGTCTCGGTCATCGACCTGCGCAAGGGAGCCGTCACGAAGACCGTGCCGACGGGGGCGGGCACGCTGTCCGTCGCCGTCGACCGTCGCTCGGGCCGTGTCCTGGCCGCAAACCGTACGGCCGCCACCGTCACGGTCGTCGACCCGCGCAAGGGAGCCGTCGTCGAGACGGTGGCCACCGGCGCCAACCCCAACCACATCGAGGTGGCCGACGGTACGGCGTACGTGGTCGAGAAATCCGGTTCCGGCCCCGAGGGCCAGGATCTGCTGCACCGCATCCGCCTCGCCCGCTGAGGCCGCGCCACCGCACGGTGGCACAGCGCCCGCGCCGCCACGTCCCGCCCGCCACGCCTGCGCGCCGGGCGGGACACCCGACAGCGCCCCGTACCGCCGCACTCCTCACCGACCGGAAAGCTTCCGCGGATGGCACATCGAGACCACCTCCCCCGGCCGCACCGAACACCGCGCCCGCGCCGAACGGGCCCGACGGCCTGCACACCCGGCGTGCGCGGCGCCGACCGGCCGGGCGCCGAGCCGGGCGGGGGAAGCGACGGATGAGCCCCGAAGCCCCGCTCGCATGCGGGACGCCGCGCGGCGCTCGCTTTCCGGTGCCGCACGGAGCCACCAGCCCCCGCATCTCCCGTCTCGCCGCTCGCCTGGCCACGGCAGATCCCGCCGAACGCACCATGCTGACCGCGGAGTTCTGGGAATGCGCCGAGAGGGAGGGCACTCCCTTGGTCGAAGCCGTCCATGACGAGCCGGCGCACCGTGCGGTGACCTTCCTGTGGCGCGGCCATCGTGCAACCCGTCAGGTACTGCTGCTCGCCGAGGGGCTCACGGACCGCGACCACCTCGCCGCCGGCTTGCTCACCTGCCTGCCCGGCACGGAGATCTGGTACCTGACCTTTCGACTGCGTGCCGACCACCGCGGTTCCTACCGCATGGTCGCCGACATCTCGCCGGGCCCACGGCCCGGCACCGTGGCGCAGCATCACTCCCGCCTACGGGCACTGACCGCCCACGCAGCGCCCGATCCACTCAACCGGCATGTGCTGCGAGGCCCTGGCCCCGGCACCGAGAGTTCGGTCTTCTGAAGGGGATCCGCGGCCGATGCGCCTTCTCGAAGTGCCGGACAGGTCGCGGCGGGTGCACCTCCCGGGGAAACGGCACACCCCTCTGCTCCGCCCGATGACTCAGTGGAGACTACGATCTGACGATCTCTCGCCGGAGCTGCTGGGTGAAGCGACGGAGGAGCTCCAGTGTCTCTCTGTGATCGGCCTTGCGATCGTCCCTGCCGTCGGTGGGCAGGGTGTTCCAGACCCGCCGCGCGAGCGCATCAGCGAGATCGACGGTTTCGCCTGCGCACAGCAGGTAGAGAGCTGACCGCGCTTCCTGCATCCGGTCCACCAACTCGTTGGCCCCGGCACCGTCGTCACCCAACCGCGCTTCCCGAAGATAGTCGAACAGATGACTGACAGCCGTGTTGAAGCCAACCCCGGCTTTGAGCTTCTGTTCGCGGAGCCACATGCGGTCCTGCCTGCGCGCGGTGAACCAGGAACCGAACACGGCCCCTATGAGGCCCAAACCGGCCCCGATGGCCACGGACAGAAGGTTCTCCACGGTCAGCCCCCTCGGCACACGGTGGGCGCCAGGTTACAGAAGCTGTCGAAGGTGCCGCCTCACGTGAGGAGCGCGCTCACACACCCAGGGTTCGGCGATCCGAACGGAACGCCCGAGGGGAGCGGTCGCCGCAAGCGGGCAGCTTGAGAGAGGACGAACTCCCCTGCCTCTGAATGCACTTGTGACGCCGCGGCGGCCGAGTGCGTCGACGATCCAGACGGGGGGTGGCGGTGCTCACTCTCACTTGGTGACAGCGGCCGTGCGGCCCTCAGCCTGCCCCAAGGCCCCCCGCAAGCCGTTCGTCCTGGTGTGCGCCTCGGACGCCCAGTCGGCGGCTGATCAGCAGCACTAGGGCCGCGGCCGCGAGGCTGATCGCCCCGCCGGTGCGCAGGATGGCGTCGTAGGCATCCTCCGGACCGGTTTCCGGGGTGAGGGCGGTGATCGCCGCCGCGGTGGCGGCCAGCGCGATCGCCCCGAGGACGACGAGGGCGGTGAGGACGACACCGGAGGCTTCCCCGGCGCGGGCGGGCGCGATGACCTGCTGCGTCGCGACGCTGGCGAAGGTCCAGCCGAGGCCGAGGCCGAGGGCGCACCAGGTGAAGACCGGGATATAGAGCCACCACGCCCACACCAGACTCATACCGATCATGCCGGTGCCTGCGACCGCCCCGGCGAGGACCATCACGGTGGTGGGGCGCAACCGGGTCGCGAGCCAGGGGCCCAGCGGGCCGGAGCAGGCCACCATGAGCGCCGGCGCGAGGAACACGGTCCCGGCGAGCAGGGCGGACAGGCCGCGCTCCTGCTGGAGTTGCAGGGTGGCGAGGAAGACGGTGACGGCATAGCCCATGTTGGCGACCGATCCCATGAGCGTGATCAGGTCGAAGGGGATGTTGCGGAACAGCCGGAAGTCGACCAGCGGGTGGCGGCAGGTGCGCTCGCGCAGCACGAAGAGGGCGCCGCTCACGACGGCGACGGCGAGCAGAGTGAGGGTGCGGGCGTGGTCCCAGCCCCAGGCGCTGCCGCGTTCGACGGCGAGCGTCAGGGCGGCGAGGCCGGTCACGACGGCGAGGCAGCCGGGCAGGTCCACCTGGCGGGAAGCGGTGTCGTCGCGGGAGTCGGGGACGTACATCAGGGCGATCAGCAGCGCGAGGGCGCTCAGGGGCGCCAGCAGCCAGAAGATCCACCGCCAGCCGGGACCGTCGGTGAAGCCTCCGCCGACGAACGGCCCGAGCGCGGTGCCCACGTTGGCGATGGCGAACATGGCCCCGAGCGCGCGGGCCCTGGTGGCGTCGGGGAAGGCGTTGGTGATCACGGAGACGGAGCCCGGAAAGATCAGCGCCGCACCGACGCCCTGGGCGATGCGGGCCCCTACCAGCACGCCGAGGCTGCCGGCGAGCGCGCAGCCCACGGAGGCGGCCGCGAACAGCGCGATGCCGGTGAGCAGGACCGGGCGGCGGCCGAGGAGGTCACCCAGACGCCCTCCGACGATGAACAGGCAGCCGATGGCGAGCATGTAGGCGGACAGTGCCCACTGGGCGGCGGAGACGGTCACCCGCAGTTCGGCGGCGATACCGGGGATCGCCAGGTTCAGCGCGAAGAAGTCCAGCTGAATGCAGAACAGCGCGATGGAGGCCGCGAGGAAGACCCCGGCCCGTTTGGAGGCCCCCGGCGGCACATCGGCGGTCTTCGCTCCCATCCCCCCAGCACATCGCCGATGCGGCCGGGCTGCGAGCCGGATGGGCCGGTTGGCGGGGCGGTGATGGCTTGAGGGGTGGGGACCTGCGGCTCGGGCGCGCTTCTCCCGTACATGTGCGCCCGTACGCGTGCGCCCGTACGCGTGCGCCCGTACGTGGCCCGTTCCCGTGCGCCGTGATGCGCCGTATGCGGCGAGCTCTGCCGCTTGGTGAGCAGGAGGCGAGAAGGGGGCGAGAGAGGAAGCGAGAAGGCGATGCGAAGGGTGTCCGTCCGGATCGGACGGTGAGGGAAAGGGGAGTACCCACTCCTTTCCATTCTCAACGTATAGCGCACAGGGGGGCTTGTGGCAAGGCCCTGGTCGTGCTGCAGAATCGCTGGCCAAAGCCAGAACCTGCGGAAATCGGAGATTCACGAAGTGCGTGTGCTGTTGTCGATTTTTGGGTTGTGCGGTGGCGTCGAACCGCTGGTCGGGGCGACGCTGCGGCTGCGGGCACTCGGCGCCGCGGCGCAGGGGCGCCCGACGGACTTCGCAGGCGCCACCGCAGAGCGGAGCCGCTGACATGAACCCCGTGACCACCAGCGCGTTCGACCTTCCCGACCGCCTCTCCCCCAAGGCCGACCCGATCCTGATCGCCGACGACGAGCGGCATTTCGCGGCCATCGCGGAGAGCCTTGAGCAGACGATCGCCGAACTGTCCGACCGCCTGGACGCCGAACGCAGGGCACCCGGCGGCGTCGGCCGGGAGGCCATGGAGCGGGATCTGGAGATCCATCGCCTGACCGGTCGTCTGCGCGCCCTGCGCCGCTTCGGTTTGGACCTGTGCCTGGGACACATCGTCGACGCGGACAGCGCCGAGCCCATGTACATCGGACGGCTCGGCCTCACCGACAGCGTGGGACGCCGGCTGCTGGTCGACTGGCGCTCGCCGGCCGCCGAGCCGTTCTTCGCGGCGACCCACGCCCACCCGATGGGTCTGGCGAGCCGCCGCAGGTATCGCTGGACCCGCGGCCTGATCAGCGACTACTGGGACGAGGTGTTCACCGCCGACGGGCTCGACGGGCACGCCGCGCTCGATGACCAGTCCGCCTTCATCGCCGGCCTGGGCGCCAACCGGTCGGACCGGATGCGGGACGTGCTGGCCACCATCCAGGCCGACCAGGACGCCATCGTGCGCGCGGGCTCCCGCGGGGCTCTCGTCGTCGACGGCGGTCCCGGCACGGGAAAGACCGTGGTCGCTCTGCACCGCTCCGCCTACCTGCTCTACTCCGACCCTCGCCTGGGGCAGCGTCGGGGCGGCGTGCTCTTCGTCGGTCCGCACCAGCCCTACCTCGCCTACGTCGCCGATGTCCTCCCCAGCCTCGGAGAGGAGGGCGTGCAGACCTGCACCGTGCGCGACCTGGTCGCCGAGGGAGCCGGAGCGGGAGAGGAGCCGGACCCGGACGTCGCACTCCTGAAGTCGTCCGCGAACATGGTGAAGGCGATCGAGAAGGCCGTCAGCATCTACGAGGAGCCGCCCACCAAGGGGATGACGGTCACGACCTCCTGGTCGGACGTCTGGCTCAGCGCCGACGACTGGGCCGAGGCGTTCCAAGCGGCAGAACCGGGTAGTCCGCACAACGAAGCGCGCGAGCAGATCTGGGAAGAACTGGTCTCGATCCTGCTGGACAAGCACGACGGCGACGACGTGTCACCCGATCTGTTCCGGCGCTCGCTCCTGCACGACGAGGAACTGGTCACCACCCTCAACCGCGCGTGGCCGATGCTCGAAGCCGCCGACCTCGTCGGAGACCTGTGGACGGTACCCGCCTACCTGCGGCTGTGCGCGCCCTGGCTCTGCCGCGAGGACGTCCGGAAGCTGCAGCGCGAGGACGCCCGGGCCTGGACGGTGTCCGACCTGCCGCTCCTGGACGCGGCGCGGCAGCGGCTCGGTGACCCGGAGACGTCCCGGCGCAAGCGGCGGCACGCGGCCTCCGTGGCGGCGGAACGCGAGCGCATGGCCCGCGTCATCGACGACGTGGTCGCAGCCGACGCCGACGGCGAAGGCGCGGTGACGATGCTGCGCGGCAGGGATCTGCAGGACAGCCTCATCGACGAGAGCGCACTGCCCGGTAGCGAACCGGACCTGCTCGCGGGCCCGTTCGCGCACATCGTCGTGGACGAGGCGCAGGAACTGACCGACGCGGAGTGGCAGATGCTGCTGCTCCGCTGCCCGTCCAGGAGCTTCACCATCGTCGGGGACCGCGCCCAGGCCAGGCACGGGTTCACGGAGTCGTGGGAGGAACGGCTGAAGCGGGTCGGGCTCGACCGGATCAACGTGGCCTCGCTGAGCATCAATTACCGGACGCCGGAAGAGATCATGGCGGAAGCCGAGCCGGTCATCCGGGCCGTGCTCCCGGACGCCAACGTGCCCACCTCCGTTCGCAGCAGCGACACCCCCGTCCGCCATGGGTCGCTCTCGGATCTGGACTCGGTCCTCGACGGCTGGCTCGCCGCGCATGCCGACGGGACCGCCTGCGTCATCGGAACCGGTGACATCGAGGCCGGAGCGCTCCGCGCGACCTCCCGCGTCCGGTCGCTGACCCCGGAGCTGTCGAAGGGGCTGGAGTTCGACCTGGTCGTCCTCGTCGACCCCGAGGCGTTCGGTGAGGGCATCGAAGGCGCGGTCGACCGCTATGTCGCGATGACCCGCGCGACCCGGCAACTCGTCATCCTCACGAGTTCCTGATTCCCGGCCGCGGGCATGCGGGGTGGGGGGCTGGCCGCGGGCGCATTCGGTGGGCACCGACGGGCCCATAAGGATTTCCGCAAGAACCTCGGCGGTCTTCGACTCCGGAGGACGAGCCGCGCAATATCACCTTCGGATGAAGAATTGCTTCACGTCTTATGGCGACATGGGCCCGATACGCGGTACGCGGTCTCCATTGCAGTGCGGTAAGCGATTGCGGAGGGGGCTACGAAACCGACTCACAAGAGCCCGGCGCAAGATCAATTCTGTGATTGGCGAGCGTTAATACCCTTCTATCCTGCGTTTGGCATTTGCCTCCATAGCGTGGCCGAACAAGCCGCCGGCTCCACCAACGGAGCCGGCGCACGGAATTCTTCGGCCGAGCGACGAGGCGACTGTGTCGGCAGGCGCAGGAAGGGCGCGATGCGCCATGAACCAGGAAAGAGAACCGGGCTTCGCGGTATCCCCGTTGTTTCCCGGGCAGGGCAGCCAGGCCGTCCGGATGGGCAGAGCGATGGCCGCCGCCTACCCCGAATCCGCCGCCTGTTTCGACGAGGCGAGTGACGTACTCGGTATACCCATGCGTCGCCTGTGCTGGGACAGCAGTGCGGAGGAACTGCGGGCCACCGAGAACGCGCAACCGGCACTGGTGACCGCATCGGTGGCCATCTGGAGGGGGCTGGAGGCCGAGGGCCTGACGCCCTCCGCGGTGGCCGGGCACAGCGTGGGCACCCTCAGTGCCTGCGTCGCCGCCGGCAGCCTCACCTTCGGCGGCGCCGTGGCGCTGGCCCGGCAGCGCGGACTGCTGATGGCTTCGGCTCCCGGGGACGGGGCGATGTGCGCCGTCACCGCGGGCGGCGGGGAGCGGGTGGCCCTCATGGCCCGGTCCGTCCGGATGGGGCTCAACGTGGCCGCGGACAACTCCCCCCGGCAGTTCGTCGTGTCCGGTGACCGGCACCGCGTGGAGGAGTTCTCCGATCTGGTCGGCCGTCGCGCGAAGGCGGTGGACGTCTCGCACGCCTTTCACAGCAGGCTGATGGAGCCGGTGCGGGAGCGGTGGAGCGAAGCCGTCGCGGCGGTCACCGTCCATGCCCCGCGGGTTCCGGTGGGGCTGCCTTCCCGGGGCCGGCCGTCCTGCGAGGCATCCGAGATCCGTGCCGACCTGGTGCGGGGCCTGTGCGAACCGGTGCGCTGGCGGGAGGTGACCGGTGTCCTGCTGGACAGGCCGGAGCCGGTGGTGGCCATCGGCCCCGGGCGGGTCCTCGTGGGACTGGCCCGTCATATGCCGGGGACGCCGCAGTTGCCTGTCGTGGACTCCCCCGCGTCCCTGGCCGCCTTGACCCGACGGCTGGCCGGTTCACCCGGCAACCGGCCGGCGCCGTTGCGGGGCACCCGGGCGGTGGAGTCATGACGGCCCGATCCCCCGCCTCCGCCGCTCCGGTGGCCCTGGTGACCGGTGCGTCCCGCGGTATCGGCCGTGCGTGTGCGCTCGCCCTGGCGCGGGCCGGTCATGACGTCGCGGTCCACCACCACACCCGCACGGACGCGGCCGAGGCGGTCGCCACGGAGATCACCTCGATGGGCCGGCGGGCCATCGTCGTCCGCGGCGATGTCGCCGAGGAGTCCGATGTCCGGGCCATGTTCCACACGGCGCGTTCCCGGTGGGGGAAGGTCGACGTCGCGGTGGCCAACAGCGGTATCACGGACGACGGTTACCTCGCCACGATGAGCGTGCAGAAGTGGGAGCACGTCGTGCGGACGAACCTGACAGGGGCCTTTCTGACCTGCAGGGAGGCCGTGAAGTGCATGTACCGCGAGGGCGGGGCCGTCGTCCTGATCGGCTCGACGAGCGGTGTGTCCGGAGTTCCCGGCCAGTTGAACTACAGCGCGAGCAAGGGCGGCGTCGCGGCGCTGGGCCGGGGACTCGCGCGCGAGGTGGCGGGCCGCGGGATCCGCGTCAACGTCGTCGCTCCCGGGTTCACCGAGACCGACATGCTCCGCGCGATGGACCCGGCAGCACGGGAACGCCTGGTGTCCGCCGTCCCGCTCGGCCGCGCCGGGCGCCCCGAGGAGACCGCTGCCGCCGTCGTCTTCCTCGCCTCTCCTTCGGCCGCGTACATCACCGGCCAGGTGCTGGTGGTGGACGGCGGCCTTCTCCCCTGACCGCATCTCCGCGACCAGACCTCATCACGTGACAGACACCCCGCCCAGTGGCCCCAACAGGCCCTTGCCTTCGAGGAGTTCGCATGACCGGCACGACGTTCGACGACCTGCTGGCCCGCGCCACGGCACGCGCGGCGCTCAACCACCGGCTGAAAGTCCTGTTGGCGGAGGGCCTCGGGCTCACTATCCGGCCGGATCTGATCGGCGACGACCAACCGCTCTTCGGCCGCGGCCTCGGACTCGACTCACTGGACACCCTGGAGATCGTCGTGATCATCGAGGAGGACCTGGGCGTCGGCATCACGGACGACGAACGCGAGGTCTTCGGCTCGATCAACAAACTGGCCGACTGCGTGGTCGCACGCCGTGGCGGCATCCCCATGGGCGGGACGGCCGCATGAGCACGGACCGCGCCGCCCTCGCGTTCTCCTCGGACGCGATACGGGCCCTGCTGCCGCACCGCGCACCGATGCTGTTGCTGGACCGGGCCTACGACGTACATCCCGGCGTCTCGGGGTCGGGCATCAAGAACGTGACCGTCGCGGAACCCTGCTTCGCCGGGCACTACCCGGACCAGGCGATCCTGCCGGGCGTCCTCATCGTCGAGGCGATGGCCCAGCTGGTGGCCGTGGTGTATGCCGCTGCCTGGACCACCGGAGCGGATCCGGCGGCCGACCCCGACACCGCGGGGCGGGTCGGATATCTGGGCTCCATCCGCCGGATGAAGTTCAGCCGGCTCGTCGTGCCCGGTGACCAGCTCGTGCTGTCGGCACGGCTCGGCCGGGAGTTCCGGGGGCTCACCGCGGTCGCGGTCGATGCCCGCTGCGACGGCATGACGGTCGCCGAGGGCTCGCTGACCGTCACCCAGCGGGGCCCGGCCGGGGCCCCGCCCGCGACCGAGCCGGACGAGGCCCCCCGCCCACCGCATCGTGGACGGGGGCCCCATGGCACCGAGTGAGTTCCTGGTGCGCCCGTACCGCGCGGACGATGCCGCCGGTATCGCGCACCTCTACAACCGCTACCCGGACGGGCCGAACCGGGTCGACCGGAAGCTCGACGCCGCGATGGTGCGGACCGAACTGGCCGACCGGGGCACCGCCCTCTTCCTCGTCGTCGAACAGCAGGGCGGGGTACGGGGCACGCTCGGCATGTTCCACAGCTGCGGCAAGCGCGCCGCGGGCCCCGGCGAGGTCTTCGGGGACATGTTCTTCCTCATCCCCGCGCTCCGGGGCGGCAGCGCGGCGGCGCATCTGTTCGTCGAGGCCGTCGCTCCGCTGGCCGCGCGAGGCATCCGCACCATCCGGCTCACCACCGATCCCGCCAACCGCGCGGCGTACTCCGCCTATCTGCAGGCCGGTTGCTCCGTGGTGGGGGCCGGGATCCCGGACGAGGACGGTTCGGTGGAGCTGGTGAACCAGGTGCCGCTGCTGGTGTCCCTGCTCCGCAGGCACTTCCCTGAGGTACTGCCCCCGGATCTCCCGCACGCCGAGCTGTGGCGGCGGGTCATCACGGGCGTCGACGGCCCGGGGCTCGTCGTCGGATCGGCGCGGGCGCTCGGCCGGCCGTCGGTGCGCAGCGCGGTGTCGTGCGGGACGGCGCATGTCGCGGTGCACGCGGACCCCTGGACGGGCGAGGTGTTCGCGACGGCCGTGGGGGACGGGGCGGTCCACGAGGCACCGTACGCGCAGGACCGCGCGGCGGCGCAGGGCCCGTCCGCGGGCCCCGCTCCGGCAGCGCCCGGCGGCGGAGCGGCGTACGGCGAGCCGGCCACGGTGTGGAACGGCCGACTGTGCCTGTCCCTTGATCCCGACGGCACCGTGACGCTGCATCACGACGGGCACCTCGGCCCGTTGCTGTCCGATCCGTGGCCGGTGAACGGCCCGCCGTATGCGACAGGCTGGCGCAGGTCGGCCGTGGGGCGGCGGCTGGAGGTGACGACGTGGGACGACGGCTGGACGGTTGCCGAACGGCGTCCCGGGGGTGTCCTGACTCGCGATTCCCGGTTGTGGGGCGGCAGTCTCGTCCAGGCGCTGTACTGGACGCCCCACGCACCGGCGTCCGCCGACGGCGGTGCGGTGTCTTCCCGCGCCGTACGGGACCCGGCGCCGGTGAGCGCGCCGTTGCTGCGGTCCGCCCTGACCGTGGGCCTGCGCTCGTCCGTTCTCGTGGCGGGGCAGTCGCCCAAGGCCGTGTGCGCACCCGCGGGCCGCAATCTGTGGCCCGCGGACGCCACCGACTTCGCGGCCGCGGGGCACGAGGTGACGCCGGATCGGAGGTTGTCCTGGCGGGCTCCGTACTCCGGTCTGTCGATGACGGTCGAGTGGGACGGCGGGACCCGCGCCCGGCTGCTCTCCTCCCTCCTTCTGCTGCTGGACTCCGCGCCGGGCTGTGCCTACCGCGTCGACGTCTCGCGCGGCGGCGCTCAAGCCGAAGGCCGTGTGCCGGTGGCCGTCCCGGGCGTCGAACCACTGGACGGTGCGCTGCCGGTGCCGCAACACCCGCTGCACCGCAGGGAGCCGGCGGCACGGGCGCGCGGAGCCGGGCGCTGGGTGGCGGCGACCGCGGCCCGCCGGCCGGTGCACCGCATGGCGGCGGGCGACGACGAGGTGCTGTGCAGTGAGGAGAGCGGCGGCATCGTGTCCTGGCGGAGTTCAGGGGTGCGCGTACTGGCCGCACCGTTCCCCCGCTTCCGCGCCTTCGGCAGCAACGCCGCCTGGCGGTCGGGGCTTTGGGTGACCCGGCAGCCCGTCAGGGAAGACCTGCGGCACGGCGCGGGCTGGGGTGTGTCGCCTCCCGGTACGGCCTGGTCCTTCGACGCGTCGGAGGGCGTGCTCTTGGAGGAGGTGCTCTCCGGGGACGTGCTCTCGGGGACCGGCGAAGCGTCCGCGGGCGGCGGGGCGGCCGTCCCGGGAGCCGTGGCCTGGTCCTTCGCCCACTGCTCGGAGGGGCCGTGGTCGGCGGTGGTGACATCGGCAGCGGAGCCGGGCGGCAGGACCGAGGACGTGGTGGTCTGGCTGACCCCGGCGTCCGGCCGGGAGGCACGGGCGCTGACGTCCGGCGGTCCCGGTGACCTGTGGCGTCTGGAGCGCCCCGCGCCATGGCAGCAGTGGTGCCGCGAGGCCGCGCTCCAACTGGCCGACGGGCGCTGGCTGGTGACCGCCGCGTTGCGCGCGGAGGACGAGTTGCTGATCCGCCGGACACCGCACGGGCCCCTGCTGGCGCTGTTCGCCCGCCGCCCGGCACACCTGCCGTTCAGCACGCGGATGCCGCTGCTGCTGGCCGACGACGAGGAGTCGGCCGTCCGCCACCTGCGCCGTCATTCCGGCAGCTCCGCGCCGGCGTCCCTTTCCTGTCCCCCGACCGGTCCGAAAGCGGCCGGTGCCATCCCCCCGATGAGGAAGCCACAGTGATGAACTCCTTCTCCCACGACACGCACACCGATCACCTCCGGCTCCGCGAGACCGTGGGCCACTACTCCCCCGGCCCGTCCGCCGCCGGCGCACTCGTCGAAATCGGCGGGCTGGAGCGGTCCACCCTGCTCCAGCAGGCGCTGGCCCGCAACAGCAGCTTCGTGGAGCCGGACACCGCCCGGGACAGCCTGCTGCTCAACGAGGACGGCAGCATCTGGGACGTCGTCACGCACATCGAACTCGCCGACCGCTGTCTGCTGCTCTCCCCTGCCCGGGCCGGACTCGCGGGGCTGCTGGAGACCGTCGCCGCGGGGGCCGGCATCACCGATGTGGAGATCACGGACCTCTCCCGCACGCACGCGGCGATCGCCTTCGAAGGCCCGCGGTCCTGGCGCATCGCGCAGGAGCTGGTGCCGTACGAGATCTCCAGCCTCGTGCTGCACGGCGCGGTCACCGTGGCGCTGCCCGACGAAGGCGGGGCGGACGGCGTACTCGCCCGCATCGGCAGCACCGGCGAGTACGGCTATCTGCTGGTCTTCCCCCAGGAGGCCGGCTCGGCGGCCTGGGTCGCCGAGCGGGCCCGGGCGCTGGGCGGCGGCAGCGTCGGCCCCGAAGGGCTCGACCGGGCCCGTACCGAGGTGCGCCACCCGCAACTCGGCTGCGCCGAGGGCCTGTCGGTGCGGGAGGCCGGCTTGGAATGGCTGGTCGACTGGGAGCGCGAGGACGACTTCTGCGGTGCGGCGGCACTCCGCTCGGCCGGTGCGCCGCGACGCGGACTGGTGCTGCTCACCGCCCCCGCCGGGGACCGGCCCGCCACGGGCTCCGCGCTGCACGCGGCGGGTGAACGGGTCGGAACCGTGCACCAAGTGGCGCCCTCGCTCGGCTCCGCCACGGAGCTGGCCTACGGGCTGCTCGACAAGCCCTTCGACGTGCCCGGCGTGCCCTTGGAGGGCACCACCGCCGACGGCCGGACGGTGGACCTCGTCACGGTCTCCTCGCCCGCCGTCCTCCCCCGCAGTTGGTCGGAACGGATCGGAATCTGACATGGCAGACGGACAGCAGGAGCTTCCCGGAAGAGAGCCGCAGCCGGTCGTCGTGACCGGGCTCGGCATGGTCTCGGCCCTGGGCCGCGACACCGACGAGTGCTGGCGCGCGGTGCGACGCGGCGCGGCCGGCATCAAGCCGGTCGATGTGGTCGACACCGACGGACTGGTCACCCGTCTCGGCGGACAGGCGCCGCTTGCGGACGAGCCGGGCACGGACCGGTGTTTCACCCTGGCGCGGGCGGCAGCGCTCGAAGCGGCCGGCCACAGTGGTCTGCCCTGCTCCGAGTACGCCCCGGAACGCGTCGGTGTGGTCGTCGGCAGCAGCCTCGGCAGCACACGCAGCATCGAGAGGTTTCACGCGCAGTGGCGCGGCCGGGGGCTCCGCCACGCCGACGTACGGCTGTTGAAGGGGTACGGCCTGCACAGCGTCGCCGACCTGCTGGCCGCGCGGCTCGGCTTCACCGGGCCCCGTGCACTGATGTCCAACGCCTGCGCGGCCGGCGCCGTGGCCATCGGCTACGCCCTGGAGCTGCTGTGGAGCGACGAGGCCGACGCGGTGCTGGTCGGCGGGGTCGATCCGCTGACCGGCCTGTCGTTCCACGGGTTCAACAGTCTGGGGGCACTGGACCCGGCGCCCTGCGCCCCGTACACCCGCTCGGCCGGTCTGAGTCTCGGTGAGGGCGCCGGTTTCCTCGTGCTCGAACGGCGGGACACGGCTCTCGCCAGGGGTGCGCGGGTCGTGTGCGAAATCGCCGGGTACGGGCTGTCGGCGGACGCGCACCACCAGACCGCACCCGATCCCGGCGGCAACGGCGCCTCACGCGCGATCGCCGCGGCGGTCGCCTCGGCCGGGCACGAGCTGGCCGATGTCGATTACATCAACGGGCACGGCACCGGAACCCCCACCAACGACTGCGTCGAACCGAAGGCGATCCGGCTGCTGTTCGATCCACCACCACCGGTGAGCTCCACCAAGTCGATGATCGGCCACACCCTGGGCGCCGCGGGCGCGATCGAGGCCGTGGTCTGCGCGCTCGCCGTCCGCGAGGGCGTCCAGCCGCCGACGGCCAATACGGCGGGGGTGACGCGTTCCCCCAGTGGGCTGGACATCATTCCGGAGGTCGCCGCGCTGCGTCCCACCGGTGTGGTGGTGTCGAACTCCTTCGCGTTCGGCGGCAACAACGCCGCGGTGGTGCTGCGCGATCCGGATCGCGGTGGCGGGCCGCCGCCCGCCGCGGTGGCGGCCGCCGCCCCCCGCCGGGTGTGCATCACCGGCATCGCGGGGCTGGCCGGTTCCGCCGCCGGCCACGACGCGCTGCTGGCGGCGCTGCACGACGGAGTGTCCGTGTACGGGGAACGGGTCGAGGTGCCCGGCTACGGATCGCGCCCGGCCGGGGTCGTGGACCTCACGTCCGCCACCGCGGGCGTCAACCCGTCGGTCCTGCGCCGCATGGACCCCACCAGCCGGCTGGCGGCCGCCGTGGTGGCGGAGCTGCACCGGCGGCACGGCCGCCCGGACCGTGCCCGCGCGGACACCACGGGCCTCATCTTCGGCACCGGCCTCGCGCCGATCACTCCGGTCGAGCAGTTCCACCGCGGGGTGCTCGACGACGGGGTGGCCGGGGCCAATCCGCGGTACTTCCCCAACACGGTGGTGAATGCCGCGGCCGGGCATCTGGCGATTCTGCACCGCTTCCGCGGCCCTACGGCCACCGTGTCGACCGGCGGCACCAGCGCGCTCACCGCCCTGCACTACGGCACCCGTCTGATCGCCCGCGGGGCGGCCGACCGGGTCGTGGTCGTGGTGGCCGACGAGTGCCCGGCGGCGCTCCTGGCCGGCCATGTCAAGATCCCCGGCTTCCTCAGCGACACCGAGGTCCGGCCCTTCGGCGGTGACGGCACGGTGCTCGGCGCGGGCGCAGTGGCGGTCACCCTGGAGTCCTACGCCTCGGCGCAGGAAGCCGGAGCCGAGCCCCTGGCCACCGTCGCCGCCTTCGGCCTCGCCTCGGACGACAGCGGAATCGCCGGGCTGCGGCCCGACGGCGAGGCGTGGTCCCGCTCGCTGCGCGGAGCGGTGGACGGTGCGGGGATCTCGGCGGACGACGTCGGCATGGTGGCGTGCGCCGCCATGGGCCGTCCGTCCGTGGACGACACGGAAGCCATCGCGCTGCACGCGGCGGGCCTGGCCTCCCGCCCTCTCGTCGCGCCCAAAGCGGTGCTCGGCGAGACCTCGGGCTCCGCTCCGGGACTGGGGCTGCTGGCCGCGGTGGCGGCACTCGGCGACGGCCGGATTCCCGGCACGCGCGGCGTCGACGCGGCACCCGTCGGGCTTCCGGGTCTTGTTCCGCAGGGCGGGTTGCGCTCGGACGTGGGCCACGCCCTGGTCTCCGGCTTCGCCTACGGCGGGAGCTATGTCTCGCTCGTCGTATCGAAGGAGGCAGTCCGATGACCGACACTCCCGAACGGCCCACGCCGTACGCCCTGCAAGCGGAGGACATCGGCAAACGGTTCGGTGACCGGCAGGCCGTCGCGTCCCTCTGCCTGTCCGTGCGGGAGGGGGAGATCGTCGGCTTCCTCGGCCCGAACGGAGCCGGCAAGTCCACCGCCATCGCCATGCTGTCGGGCGCGCTGCCCCCGGACAGCGGCACCGTCACGGTGTGCGGGCACGACCTGTGGGCGGCTCCGGCACGCGCCAAACCCCTCATCGGCGTGGTCCCGCAGGAGATCGCGCTGTACCCGTCGCTGAGCGCCCGGCAGAACCTGGAGTTCTTCTCGGAGGTGTACCGGGTGCCGCGCCACGAACGGGCGTCGCGGATCGCCTGGGCGCTGGAGGTGGTGGCGCTGGCCGACCGTGCCGCCGACCGGGTCACCGGCTTCTCCGGTGGCATGCAGCGCCGGGTGAACATCGCCGCGGCGCTGCTGCACCGGCCGCGATTGCTCTTCCTGGACGAACCGACGGTGGGGGTGGACGCGCAGAGCCGTCGCCAGATCTTCGAAACCGTACGGGCCCTGCGGACCGAGCTCGGGATGTCGGTCGTCTACACCAGCCACTACATGCCCGAGGTCGAGGAGTTGTGCGACCGCGTCGTCATCGTCGACCAGGGACGCGTACTGGCCGAGGGCAGCCAGGAGGAGTTGCTCGCGCCGCTGGGCGGGAGCGTCCTGTACTGGAGCCCGTCGGGGTCCGAACTCGCCGCCCTGGCGGGCGGGATCGACACCCTTGCCGACGCGCTGCGCGGGGCCGGCGAGGTCTCGGTCACCACCGGCCCCGGCGGGACCCCGGTCCTGCGGGTCCGGGCCGGCGCCCCCGACCGGCTGTTGCGGGATCTGCCGCGTACGGCCGCCCGGCACGGTCTTTCCCTGGCCGGGGTGCGCCTGGAGCGGCCTGGGCTGGAGTCCCTCTTCCTCGACCTGACCGGCCGTGACATACGGGAGGAACACTGATGTTCGCGATGATCCGCAAGGAGCTCCGGGTTCTGCTGCGGGACAGAGCAGCGCTCGTCACACTCTTCCTGTCCCCCGTGCTGTTCATCACCGTCATGAGTCTCGCCCTGGGCGGCTCGTTCAGCGAACTCGGCTCCGACGCACCGAAGTTGCGGGTGGCGGTCGTCGACCAGGACGGCAGTGTCCCCGCACGGGCGGTGGCCCGGGCGCTGGGCGGCAGTGACGACCTGCGGGTGGTGACGGACGACGGAAGCGGCGGTGCCCTCACCCAGCAGCAGGCGTCCGCGCAGGTGCGCAAGGGTGACCAGTCGCTCGCCGTCGTCATCCCGGCCGGATTCGGGGACACCGTCGGGGACGGCGGCACGCCGAAAGTCTCCTTGATCGTCGACCCGAGCGCCGCGCGTCAGGCGGTGGACCCGCTCAAGTCCGCCGTGGACGGTGCGGTGCGCGGCGTCGCGGTGCACACACGGGCGGCGTCGGCCCTCACCCGGGAGATGCGCGCGAGCCCCGACCCGGCACGGCGTGCCGAGCTGCGCCGTCAGCTGTCCCGGCTGACGGTGCCCGACGTGCAGGCGAAGGTGTCGTACCCGGAGGGCATGACGCCGCCCCGGTATCCCACGGTGTATCAGCAGAACGTGCCCGCCTACACGGTGATGTACGTGTTCTTCATCGTCACCGTCATGGCCGGATCGCTGATGACGGAACGGCGCGAGGGAACCTTCCGCCGGCTGTTGTCCTCCCCCGTGCCTCGATGGCGGCTGCTGCTCGGCAAGATCACGCCCTACTTCCTCGTCGCGCTGGTGCAGGTCGCCACCCTCACCGCTTTCGGTCACTGGGTGTTCGGCATGGACCTGGGCGAGCATCCGGTGGCCCTGCTGCCGATCGCCGCCGCGACCGCGTGCTGCGCGGTCGCCATGGGGCTGCTGCTGGCGTCCTTCGCCCGCACCGAGACCCAGGTCAATTCGATCGGGACGATCGCCGTGCTGGTCCTGGCCGCCCTGGGCGGCTGCATGGTGCCGTCCGTGTTCATGCCCTCCTTCATGCAGGACATCACCATCTGGACACCGCAGGGCCGCGCGTTGCAGACCTTCCAGGATGTCCTGGTGCGGGGCGCCGATCTACCCGCTGTGCTGCTGACGTCTGGGCTGCTGGTGGGTCTCGCGGCCGTGCTGTTCGCCGTGGCCCTGCCGCGCTTCAGGTTCCTCCGGTGAGCCGGGCACCCGCGGTGGCGGAAGCCCCTGCGCCCGGTGGGCGGCAGGTGATCCATGTCGTGCTCAGCCGGACGGACGGGTTGCCGAGGGATCCGCTCGGGCGACACACCAGCCCGGGCGGATTGAGCCTGCTGCGCAGCGCCGTACAGCAGGTGCGCGACAGCGGAACGGAAACGACAGGGCACGGCAGGTTGCTCCCCGCGCCGCTGGGCGGTGCGCTGCCCGGGGACGTCCGGGAGGGCTGCCCGCCGCCGCTGCACTTCCCCGCCCGTTCACCCGACGGCCGGTGGCACTGGCCTGCCGCGGGCTGGTACGCGTCGGTGTCGCACTCCGGCGCGCGGGGCGCCGTGGCGCTGACCCGGGGCGGCTGGGTCGGCATCGACGTCCAGCACGAACTGCCCCGGAGGCACGCGCTGTCGCGGCTCGGCTCACTTCTGGGACACCCGGCCGGGAGACCCGCGTCGATACGCGAATGGGCGGAGGCCGAGGCACTGCTGAAGGCTCAGGGAAGGGCCGGCCGGCGACCGGAGCGCCTCGCCCCGCTGCCGTCCTGGCATCCGGGGTGGCGGCAGACCGTGGCCGGCTGGTGGATCTGCAGCGTCCCGCTGTCCCGTTCCGGCACCCAGCTCGCGCTCGCGGCGCGCCACCCGTATCCGGTCGCCGCCCAGCCGTTCCCCTCCGACGGCCCGCCCGGCACCGTGGCCCCCGGACAGCCGGAGGGTCCGGCATGAGCGGCGCAGCCCGGGCGGCGTACGACGCGATCATCGTCGGCAGCGGCATCGGTGGCCTGGTGTGCGCGGGGTACCTGGCCGCCTCGGGGCGGCGGGTGCTCGTGCTCGAACAGCACGATGTCGCCGGCGGCAACAGTCAGGTCTTCCGGCGCCGCGGCGCCTTCGAATTCGACGTCGGCGTGCACTATTTGGGCGACTGCGGTCCCGGCGGCATCCTCCCGGCGGTGCTGCACGGGCTGGGGCTGGCGGGCCGGGTGCGGTTCCGGGAGCTGGATCCCGACGGCTTCGACGTGCTGTCCTTCCCCGGCACGACGGTCCGGGTCCCGGCCGGCTGGCGGGCGTACACCGACCGGATGTGTGCAGCGTTCCCCGGCGACGCGGACGGCATCCGCACCTTCACCACCATCTGTGCGCGGCTCGGCGCTGTGCAGCGCGACTCGCTCCTCGACCCTTCCGGGCCGGGTGACGGGCAGGAGTCTCCGGCGGGCGCTCCGCCGCGAGTGCTGCGCTGGGCCCGCCGGCCGCTCGCCGCACTGTTCGCGCACTGCGCGCTGTCCCCGCGTGCCCGGACGGCGCTCGCCGCGCAGTCCGGCAACTACGGGGCTCCACCGTCCGGTGTGGATGTCGCCGGGCACGTCGCGGTCCTCGACCACTACCTGCGCGGTGCGAGCTACCCCGAGGGCGGCGGGCAGCGGTTGGCCGCGGCCCTCGTCGAGGCGCTGGAGGCAGCGGGAGGCGAACTGCGCACCCGTACAAGGGTGGAGGGCATCCTCGTCGAGGACGGCCGGGCCGCTGGGGTCCAGCTGGCCGACGGGAGCCGCATCCGGGCTCCCCTGGTGGTCTCCGGAGCCGACTACCTGCGGACGGTGCTCGACCTCACGGGGCCCCAGCACTTCCCCCCGCAGTACGTGCGACGGGCCCGTACGGCGCACATGCGCCACCCGGTGGCCGTCCTCTACGCCGCGCTTGCGCCGTCCTTTCCCCGCGCCTTGCCGGCGAACCTGTGGTGGCACCGCGGGTGGGACATCGACGCGGCCTACGAGGAGCTGGCGTCGGGGCACCCGCGCAGCCTCCCCTTCGTCTTCGTGTCCACCGCCTCCGCCAAGGATCCCGGCGCCCCACACACCGGCCCGCCCGGCTACCACAACCTACAGATCATGACCCCCTGCTCGCCCGGGTTCGCCCCCGGGGAGGGCGGCAACTACCGCCGGGATCCCGCGTATCGCGCCGAGAAGGCCCGGATGCGGGAGCTGCTGCTGGACGCGGCGGAGTCGGCGCTGGGGCCGGTACGCGCGCATCTGGTACACGCCGAGTACGCGGGCGCACTGACCCACCAGCGCTTCACCGGCTCCTCCGGCGGCACCCCGTACGGCCTGGCCAGGTGGGGACGACAGGGCGCACGCCCGGACCACCGCACGCCGGTGCCGGGGCTGTTCGTCGTCGGACAGAGCGGGCGGTACGGCAGCGGCATCACGGGCGTCGCGATCAGCGGCATCCAGTGCGCGTCCCATCTGTTGGGCCGGGCCCTGCTGCCCGAGGTCCACGCGGGCGAAGTGCTGCTGTCCCCCGACCTGTTGCCGGTCCGCGGTCCCGGCTGGGACGCGCTGCGGGTGTCACGGGGCGCCGCCCGGCGCGCGCTGCCCGGCATCGCGCCGATCGGCCGCCCGCTCCGGCACCGCACCGTCTCCCCAGGCCCCCGACCGCCGGCCGATGAATGGAAGGAAACCCCTTGAACACAAGCCACCCCCACCGCTTCAGCATCGTCACCGCCGCGCAGGTCGATGCGGTCCTGCGCGGCCGGGAGCAGGAGACCGGCCAGGTCATCGAGGAGGCGTACCGCCTGCACGGCGCGGGCGACACCGTGAACCCGCCATCGGCCTTCCTCCGCTTCGTGGACCGCCCCGACGCGCGCATCATCGCGCTCCCCGCGTCCCTCGGCGGCGCAGCAGGGGTCGACGGCATCAAATGGATCTCCAGCGTGCCCGCCAACCCGGCCGCCGGCCTGCCGCGCGCCTCCGCCGTCATCCTCCTCAACGACCAGGCGACCGGGCGTCCGGTGGCCTGTCTGGAGGGATCGCTCATCAGCGCGGCACGTACCGCGGCCTCGGCCGTCCTCGCCGCCGGCCGACTGTCGGCCCACCGTCCGCGGCCACGGCGACTCGGGGTGATCGGCGCCGGCCTGATCGCCCGGCAGGTCGTCCGGCATCTCACGGCGGACGGCTGGGACTTCGACGCCACGCGGGTGTACGACACTTCGGCGGAGCGGGCCGCGGACCTGGCGGCGGAACTGGCGGCGGTGCCGGCCATGGGCGTGGCCACGGCCGCGTCCGACGCCGCCGGCGTGCTGCGGGAGAGCGACCTGGTGCTGGTGGCCACCGTCGCCGGGGAACCGCATCTGACGGATCCGCGGGACCTCGCGCACGGTCCGCTGGTGCTTCATCTCTCCTTGCGCGATTTCGCTCCCGAGGTGCTGCGCGGGGCCGTGAACGTCGTGGACGACGTGGATCACGCGCTGCGCGAGGGTACGTCCCTCCAACTGGCCGCCCAGCGGTTCGGTACGAGCGGTCTGGTGGCCGGGACGCTCCACGACACGCTGACCGGCACGCTGCGGGTGCGCGATGCCGGGCCGGTGGTGTTCTCGCCCTTCGGGCTCGGCGTCCTGGATCTCGCGCTGGCGGCCCATGTGCTGGCCCGGGTACGGGCCGCGGGCGACGACACGGTCATCGAGGACTTCCTGCCCCACCGGCCCTGAGCGACCCGGCACAGCCGCCGGTCGCCCGCGCCCCCGCCCACCTCGCATCGGAGCCCACCGTGCCGATCATCTCGACTCCCCTGGACTACAACGAGGAACACCTCTACATCGATCTGCGACGGACGCTGGGGCTGGGCCTCCATCTGAAGTGCGAAGGCTTCAACTTCGCCGGTTCGGTGAAGCTCAAGGCGGCGACGGCGATGGTCCGCGCGGCGGAGCGGGAAGGCGTGATCGGTCCGGGCTCGGTGCTGGTGGAGTCCTCGTCGGGCAACCTCGGCATCGCGCTCGCCGTCATCGCGGCCAGCCGCGGATACCGCTTCGTGTGTGTCACCGACCGGAACTGCAACGAGACCGCGCGGCAGCTGATGGCCGCGTACGGCGCGACGGTGCACGTCGTCGACACGCCCGGCAGACACGGTGGCCTGCTCGGTGCCCGGTTGAGCGCGCTGCGTGAACTCCTCGCCGCGCACCCGGACTTCGTGTGGCTCAACCAGTACACCAGCCGGCAGAACTGGCGGGCCCACTACGAGACGACGGCACCGGCGCTGGCCGCGGAGTTCCCTCGGCTCGATGTGCTCTTCGTCGGCGCGGGCACCACCGGCACCCTGATGGGCTGCGCCCGCTGGTTCCGGCAGCACCGCCCCGGCGTGCGGATCGTCGCGGTGGACAGCGTCGGCTCGGTGTCGTTCGGCCGGCCGCCCGCGCCGCGCCGCATTCCCGGCCTGGGAGCCGGAGTACGGCCACCGCTGCTGGATCCCACGGTCGTCGACGAGGTGGTGCACGTACCGGAGGCCCGGACGGTGCGGATGTGCCGGCAGCTCGCGGCGAGGGGTTTTCTGCTCGGCGGCTCCTCGGGCACGGTGACCGCGGGCGCCGCCGAGTGGCTGGCCGCACGGCCGTCGCCCGGCCCGACGGCCGTGGCCATCGCCCCTGATCTGGGCGAGCGCTACCTCGACACGGTGTACCGCGACGACTGGGTCCGGGCCGTCTACGGAACGTCGGTGCCGGACGCCGGCTGAGCGGTGGGCCGGGCCCGGGGCGCGGGGGTCAGGCGCCTCGCTCCCGCACCAGCCGCGCCAGTTCGCTCGGGGTGAGGGGATCACCACGGTCGTTGAAGACGTCGAGCCGCTTTCCGTTGAGTTCCATCTGGGGTGTGCCGTCGGGACCCGATCGCTGGAATTCCTTGCCGACCGATTCCGCCCACGGCAGGTACCGGAGATCGCGGACGGCCGCGTCGAAGGAGGGGGAACGCAGTCCGTGGACCCGGGCGGCGAGGTCCAGGAGATGTCCGGCGTTCCCGAAGCCGTCGTCCGTCTCTTCGGGCTGGTGGGCGAAGAGCTCCTCGTGCAATCGCTGAAAGCACGTCATGTCCCGGTCGGCGGCGGCACCGAGGGCGTTGACGGCGAAACGGGATCCGGTTCCGCCGGCCGCCCGGTCGATGAACACCGCGAAGTGGTAGTCGACCTTGACGATGCCCTGGTCGGCGAGGCGCCGCGCCTCCTTGCCCACCGACCTTTCCAGGATTCCGCACATCGGGCACCGCGGGTCCTCGTACACGCCAAGGGTGTTCTTGGCGCGTGCCGAGCCGTAGGTGAGGGTGGTGGGGTCCTTCGGCGCCGCGCCGGCGGGGACCTTGACGGGACCGCTCGCTGCTCGCACGACGGAGGGGTCGTCGGCCGAGCGGTCGGCGAGCAGTTTGCCCAGGACGCCGATACCGGCCAGCGGCACGATGCAGCAGGCGACCGCGGCGGCGCGGCGCCGGAGCGTCCGCCGCTCCTTGGCGCGCAGGGCCTGCGCGCGGAGGGCGGCGCTCGCGGGGCGACGCGCGCCGGTGCGGACGGGCTTCTTCTGGTTGCTCATGCGTGACAGCGCTCTTCCTGGACGACGATGAACGGGGATCCGCGCCAGGGTGCCGGAGGAGTTTCAACGGAACGCTAAATCGGGGCCGGCGGAGCGCAGCACACGACTCAGCAGGCGCCGCCATGCGGCCGCGCCTCGCCTGCCGTGCCTTCGGCCACTCCGTGCCCCCGCCCAGAAAACATGGATCAATCGATACACAAGCACACCTTTCAGCCACGGATGACCTTCCTCCAGTACTCCTCTAATGCACGGATCCGACCATCGGCAGCAGGGGCCCGCGCGGCCCCACGGGACCCGCCGGTTCGACCAGGCGCAGCGGCGACCGGCATCCCGGCAGCGTCACCGACCATGCCTGGAGGACACCGTGACCCAAGCAGCAGCCGTCCCCGGCCCCACGGAAGCGTCCACGCGCACCACCGACGCCTCGGCCGCCCTCGTAGCCACGGGACTGGGCCGCCGATATCGCCGGGGCTGGGCACTTCGCGACTGTTCCTTCCAACTGCCCCGAGGGCGGATATGCGCTCTGGTCGGTCCGAACGGCGCCGGAAAGTCCACCCTGCTCTCGCTCGCCGCGGGCATGCTGGCCCCGAACGAGGGCACCGTCGCCGTGCTCGGCCACCCACCGAGTGGATGCGCCGCCCGTCGGCGGGTGGGGTACCTGGGGCAGGACAAGCCGCTCTACCGGCAGTTGACGGTGGAGGAGACGCTCCGCGTCGGACGGGGACTGAACGACACCTGGGACCAGGCCCTGGCCGAACGCCTCGTCGCGGAGGGCTCGGTGCCCCTGTCCGCCCGTATCGGTGCGCTCTCGGGCGGCCAGCGCACCCGGGTGGCGCTCGCCCTCGCGCTGGGCAGACGCCCCGAACTCCTCCTGCTGGACGAGCCGATGAGCGGCCTGGACCCCTGCGTGCGGCGAGACATGACCCGGACCCTGCGGCAGCAGGCGGCCGAGCACGGCATGACGGTCCTGATGTCGTCCCAGGTGATCGCGGAGCTGGAGGACACCTGCGACTACCTGGTGCTGATCAGCCACGGCAACCTCCGCCTGGCCGGGGAGACCGACCGGATCCTCAACGCGCACCACAGCCTCTTCGGCAACGCGTCGCAGGCTTCGCTGCTCTCCCACCCGTCGATCATCGCGTGCCGGGAGCACCTCGGCAGGCTCTCGGCGATCGTGCGGCCGGACGAGCCGGTGCCCGGCAGGTGGACGACCACCCGACCGGATCTGGCGAAACTGCTCCTCGCCTATCTGGGTGCCCCGGCCGCCCCACCCATGATCACCGAATCCACCCACGTCGAGTTGGACCACCCATGTCGGTTCGGGGGAAGCCCTCATGGCTGCCACGGCCCCCAGTGACATCTCCGGCCCTCACACCCGCGGTCTGCTCCGGCTGGCCTGGCGCCGGCAGCGCACCGCCTACCTGGTCTGCCTGGCGGCCGCCGTGGTGTTCGCCGTCTACGCAGCGGTCCAGCACCACGGCGCGGTCACCTACATCGCATCCCATCGCCTCGCCGATTGCACCGGTTCGCAGTCCCCACTGCCGGACCACTGCGCGCAGCTCGCCACACTCCGGCGGACCTACGCCTGGCCGCTGCGCGACGTGGGAATGGTGTTGCCGGCGCTGCCCGTGCTCTGCGGTGTCTTCCTCGGCGCTCCGCTGATCGGTCAGGAGTGGGGGAGCGGCACGTATCGCATGGTCTGGTCGCAGTCGGTCTCACGGGTCCGCTGGCTGGTGGTCAAACTCGCCCTGGCCGTTGCAGACCACTTCGGCGGTGCTGTGCCTGCTCGTCGCGGTGATCCCGGTCCTCCTGTGCATCCGGCGGATCCGCCGCGGCGAGGCGTGACCGCGGTCCGCCACGGTGGCCGGACACGGATGCCTTGGGGCCCTGAGAAACCCTGTGGGGCCGGCGTGCGCCGGCCCCACAGGGTTTCTCAGGGCCCCTCCTCCGAACCGCGGAACCCGGCCTGCTACCTCGTCAGCACCGCCGCCGGGCTCGTCTCCTGCTCACCGCGCGCGTCCCCGAGGGCCGACCGTTGCCCCGACGTACGCCACGGTGCGCCGCGCAGCGGGAAGGCGACGCACACCGACGCCACGATGAGTGCGTTCTTGATGATGTACTGCCCCTCCAAAGTGGCGACGCCGAACGAACGCCAGGTGACCTCCGGGAACAGCAGCAGCGGGGCGCAGGCCCCGGCCACATGCGCGAGCACGGCGTAGGGCACCAGGGCCGCTCTGGGTATGACGACGACCGCGACCGCGATACCCACTTCGGCCGCCGCGGTGAGGAGCCGGGCCGGTGACCCGTCGATCAGGCCGAGGCTCAGCTTCTCGACGGTGGCGACGGCGAGGTCTTCGGCGGGACTCGCGCCGGCGAAGAACTTCGGGAGGCCGAACCACAGGTACACCAGGGCGAGCGCGAAGCGCACCACCGTGACCGCCCATGGTTCGTCTGCGGGGCTCCCTAAGGGGCGCCGTGCATCCGGCTTCACGCTGCCTCTTTTCCGCGGGTCCACAACGGGCTCCGGTCAGCTGACGGTCGAGGTGAATTCCCCGCTGCCACCTGTTCGGCACCGGACCGCGGCATGCCGAGACCGGTCAACTCGTCCCGGATACCCAGGGCGTCAGGACGGAGACCCTGAACCTGTTCCTCCGATAACTCATCCGCCGGGCAAGAGGTGAGACCCGAACAGTCGACAAACATTCCTACCGTTCCACGCATGTTCCCTCCGAGCAGCGATTTCCGAGCCCTCTGGGCAGGTCACCCGCGCACAGGATGCGAGCCCCCGAGGGTTGACCACGCAAAGAAGATCACGCCCCACCTTCGACGGAGACCAACGAAGCATTAGGGAAAGGCAAACGCCGACACGGAAGTGAATCCGCACGCCTTCACCGCGAGTTGGCAGAACTCGAACGGACATGCTTGCATGAGGCGACCGCGCGCCGGGCGCACAATTCCGGTGCCCTGCACGGACTTTCCTCGCGCGAGGTTCCGCTCGAACCACACGACGCGATCGGCACCGCTCGAACGGTAAAGAGGAATCACCGGTGCAGTGCGTGCGGCGACTCCCGCTGATCCCTCTCCCGTTCAATGGAGTTGTCCTATGGCTGTAGCAGTGGTGCAACACGTGCCGTTCGAAGGGCCGGGGCTGATCCGCCAGGCACTTCTGCACCAGAACCTGACCGCCGCGGTGTTCCGTTCCTACGCGGGCGATGCCCTGCCGGAGGCGGACCAGATCGACGGACTGGTCGTCATGGGTGGCCCGATGAGGGTCACCGAGAGCGGACGCTTCCCCTTCCTGGAGGCGGAGCGTCAACTGATCCGTACGTGCGTCGCGCGGGGCATCCCGGTGCTCGGCGTCTGCCTGGGGGCACAGCTGCTCGCCTCCGCGCTCGGGGCGGACGTCCGAGCCGGCGGACTCACGGAGGTCGGGGTGGGCGAGGTGTTCCTGACGGATGCGGGGATGCGGGGCCCGCTCCTGGCACACCCCGACGGCCGGTTGCCCGTCTTCCAGCCGGGGTCAGCATCTTGCACGAGGACGGGGAGCGGATCGCGGAGACCGGGCTCACGGTCCTCCGGCGTTGGGCGGCCCAAATACCCGCCAACAGAGTGCCCCAGCAACCCCGTTGAGCCCGGCGGGGCCCCACGTGCCAGATGCGCCCAGCGACGCATCAGACCACTGGATCCACCAACTTCAGCCCTACTCCCCTCACGGTGTGCAGATACCGCGGGACCGCCGCCGACTCGCCCAGGTGGCGGCGCAACGAGGAGAGGTGGACGGCCAGCGTCTTGTCCCCGCCCAGGACATCGCTGCCCCACATCTCGGTACGGAGTTCGCGCCAGCCGACCACCCTGCCCGCATGAGTGACGAGATGGGCCAGCAGCTGGAACTCCTTGGGCCGCAGTTCCAGAGGCCGCCCGCTCAATGCGGCGGCCTGCCCCCGGAGTCCACCTCCAGCCGCCCCACCCGCATACGGTCGGACTCCTCCACCCCTCGCCGCCGGCGCACCACCGCGTTCAGCCGTGCGTTGAGTAAGGCGGCGGTGAAAGGCTTGACGACGTAGTCGTCGGCTCCTGCCTCCAGACCCCGGATGACCTGATTCTCCGACTCCCGGCCGGTTGCGGCGACGACGGGGACCGAGGTGACGGTGCGGAGCATCTTCAACACCGTCAGACCATCGAGGTCCGGCAGCCCGAGGTCGAGTACGACCAGGTCGGGGGCCCGGGTCAGGGCCAAACCCAGTCCGGTGGAGCCGCTCGCGGCCGTGAGGACCTCGTGGTGCAGCGACGTCAGGCCCTGCGCCAGCAGTTCCCGCACCGCCGTGTCGTCCTCGACGATCAATATCCGCACAGGCACTCCCCTTCGCACCGCCCTATGACCGCGGAAACGTCACCAAAGCGGCAACGGCCACGCAGACGCGGGCCCCGCTTCGCGCTCCGGACCTCATGCTCTCCTGCCAGGTTTCACGCAGGTCAAAATCTGTATGTGCGCAGGGTTGGTTCTGCGACCACCGACGGCGTGCGACGGCGCACCGCATGCGCCCGTCAGGCGGATCCGGTGCCGCCCGAGCGAGGTGCAGCCGTCCGGGGTCGTCTTCACGCCGATGATCGCCTGCTCGGCGACCGTCGGCGCGACCGCGAGCCCGCCGGACCGGGGCTGGGCCCCCGGCCGATCGGCCTCCCCCGATCGGCCGGGACAGATCGTCCTGTCGGCGTCCGATCGACGGATACCGGCCCGGCCGGACGGCGGCGAGGCTGGAGGTACCCGACATCCGGCAGGTGCCGTACGCCGACCCCGGCGCGGCAGCACGGAGAGCGAGGTGGATTCCTGCCGTGGCACGCCTCCTGATCATCGACGACAATTCCCTGCGCGGGCAGCAACTGCTGCATGTCCTGCAGCGGAGACGGCACACGGTCCATCTGACCCGGTGCTGCTCCGAGGCGCTCCGGCTCTCCGCACACCGCCGGCCGCACGCCGTCCTGCTCGACCTGGATCTCCCGCCGCGCCAAGGTTTCGCGCTGCGGGAATTCCTGCGGTGCTGCGCCCCGGCGCCCGTCGTGGTGCGTGGCGAGGAGCAGCAGATCATTTCTGCGCTGCACGCCGGGGCGGCGGGCTATATGCCCGCGTCGTGCTCGGCCGAACTGGCCGCCCTGCACCTGCACACCCTGTACCTCTGGGACGCCGACGAACCGGACGTCGAGGTGGGCGGGCTGCGGATCAGCGTGCGCTGCCACCGGGTCACGGTGGACGGGCGGGAAGTGGACCTGCGCCCCACGGAATTTCGGCTGCTGCTCCACCTCACCCGCAGCAACGGTCGTGTGGTGAGCCGTGCCGAACTGGCCGAACTCCTGTGGGACGACCGGCGGCTCCATGCCGAACGGACGGTCAATGTGCACCTCTCGGCGCTGCGTCGCAAGCTCGGCGAGAGCGCGGCCCGCCCGCGCTATGTGCACAGCGTGCACGGTGTCGGCGTCCGGCTGAGGGCACCGTGAGCACCATGCGTACAGAGGACGCCGTGCGTCGCGTGAGCACCCTGCGCAGGCCGTCGACGACCTGCGCGGTGGTGGCAGCGCCATCTCGCTCCGCTTCAGTCCAGGAGACCGCGCCGCATGGCGACGGCCACTGCTGCGGCCCGGTCGGAGACCTCCAGCTTCTCGTAGAGGCGCTGGACATGGCTCTTGACCGTGCTGGTGCTCAGATAGAGCTCCTCGGCGATCCGGGGAACGCTGCTGCCCCGGGCGAAAGCGACCAGCACCTGCTGTTCCCGCTCGCTCAGGACAGGGCGCTCATCGGCCGCCCGGGCCCTGATCTCACCGGCCAGATCACCCATCAGAGCCGGCGGCAGCACCGTCCCGCCGCCTGCCACTTCGAGCACCGCGGCCACGATCTCCGCCCGCTCGGCCTCCTTCGACAGGTATCCGGCGGCCCCTTCCTGAAGGGCGCGATAGACCACCGCGCTGTCCGTGATGGCCGACAGCAGCAGAACCCGGGTCGGACTCCCGTCCCGGGCGAGGGCCCGGACGACGGCGATGCCGTCGGCACCTGGGAGTCGGTAGTCGACGACCGCGACGTCGGGGGTGTGTGCGGCGACCGCGTCGATCGTCCCGGGACCGTCCTCGGTCTCGGCGAGTACCCGCAGCCGCTCACTCGCGCGCAGCGCGCGGGCGATGCCTTCCCGGTAGACCGGGTGGTCGTCGGCGACGACGACCGTCACACGGTCCGGCTCCTTCACACCCGCTCCTCACTTCTGCCCGGTGACGAGGGGCAGCGCTTTGCCCGCCTCTGGGGGAATTCTATCGTCGGGCATTCCTTGAGCCGTTGCTCCGAAGCCGACGGCAATTCCCGCCGCGGCGCCCGGCCGCCGTTACGGGGCCCGCCCGGCGATCCATGTACACCCGCCGGTGCGGGCACGAATCCGGTTTTACCTTCCTTTAATTGCCGCGTGTGAGCATGGCAGTCCGGCGGTGGTCCGCACCGCAGCAGGACGCCGTTGCCGGAACACCGGCGGTGTGCGTGCGGCCTGTGTGCCGCGACGTGCACAGACAATGTTCAGTGGAGTGATGGACCCGTTGCGGATCGTACTCATCGAGGACGACGAAGACATACGTGAATCGCTGGCCCACTGCCTGCGGGATCGCCGCCATGACGTCCTGACCGCGGACAGCGGATACCGCGGCATGAGCATGGCCGTCTCCGAGAATCCGGATTTCGTCATTCTCGACCTCGGACTTCCCGACCTGGACGGGCTCGATTTCCTGAAGATGGTCAGGTCCAGCACCCAGGTCCCCATTCTCGTGGCGTCCGGTCGGCACGCGGAGTCCCAGATCATCCGCGCGCTGGAGCTCGGTGCGGACGACTACGTCACCAAGCCCTACACGGCCAAACTCGTCGAGGCGCGGATGGCCGCGGTCCGCCGGCGCTACCGGCTGGCGGATGAGCAGGAGGACCTGCAGGTCGGCGAGCTGGCCGTCGACCTGCGCGGGCACACCGCCCACCTGGGGCGGCGCAGCCTGCCGCTGCGGCCCAAGGAGTTCCGCCTGCTGTCGTATCTGGCCATGAACGCGGGCCGGGTCGTGACCAAGGACGAGCTGCGCACGGAGATCTGGGACGGGGACTATCCCTGTACGGACAAGACCGTCGCCGTCCACCTCTCCTGGCTGCGCAGGCACCTGGGCGAGACGGCTGCCGCGCCACGTTTCCTGCACACGGTGCGCGGTGTCGGCATCAAGCTCGTGGAGCCACCGCCGTGAGGCGGCGGCTCGCTCTGCTGGCCGCATTCTGCGCCTTCGTGTGCCTGCTGTTGTTTGCGACGCCGTTCGTTCTCTACGTACGGCACAGCTACCTGACCGACGTGGACCACCTCGCGCAGGTGAACGCGCAGATCATGGCCAGTGCGGTGCACCACCACGAGGCCGGTGACGAGGCGCTGATCACCTCCGTCGCCAAGGAACAGGTGTCCGAGGCGCGCGTGGTCGTCTCGATGGGTCCCGGCCAGGTCTACGGCCAGAGCACACCGTGCGTGCTGCGGGCCGGGGCGAACGCGGGCCCGGAGACCCGGACGACGTGGTGCGGGTCGAGCCGGGTGGCCGTGGTGGCGACCCATTCGCGTCACGACCGGCCCGCGTGGGTCGCCGTGGCGGTCGAGACCTCGGGTCAGTGGCACTCGCTGCTCGTCGTCGGTGGGGCCGTCATCGCGGGGCTCGTCGTGCTGCCCCTGGCCGCGGTGTTCCTCGCCGAGCGGCTGGGGCGGTCCATCGTGCAGCCGGTGGACCGGCTCGTCGCGGCCGCCGCCCGCTTGAGTACCGGTGACCTGTCGGCACGCGTACGCCCGGAAGGACCGTCCGAACTCCGCGTGATGGGCGAGACCTTCAACCATCTTGCGGGCCGCGTCGCGCATCTGATGGCGCGCGAGCGGGAGGCGTCCGCGGACCTCTCGCACCGGCTGCGCACTCCGGTCACCGCCCTCATGCTGCAGGCCGAGGCACTGTCCGATCCCGCCGAGTCGCGGCGGATGCTGGAGGCGGTGACACGGCTCCAAGGGCAGCTCAGCGCCGTCATCAAGGAGGCTCGCGGGGAGCTCTGCGAGGCATCGGCCGCCACCACGGACCTCAACCGTGTCGTCGTCGAGCGGGTCGACTTCTGGCTGCCGCTGGCCCAGGAACAGGGCCGCACATGGCAGGTGCGGACGGCACCGGAGGCGCCCCGGGTGGCGATCCCGGAGACGGACCTGGCCGCGGTGATCGACGTGCTGGTCGAGAACGTCCTGACGCACACTCCCGACCACACCCCGATGACCGCGAGCACGGTCATCCCAAAGCCGTCGCAGGTGACCCTGATCGTCGAGGACGGCGGCCCCGGCATCTGTGACGGGCGGGCCGCCGAGCGGGGCCACAGCGGCGGGGGTTCCAGCGGCCTGGGCCTGGACATCGCCCGCCGGACGGCGGAGTCGGCGGGCGGACGGCTACGGATCGGGCCGGGCAGCCGCGGCGGTGCGCGGGTCGAGGTCGTGCTGCCCGCCGTCGGCCCAGCCATGCGCCCGGGGCCCGCGATGGAGCAGTTGGCACGCGCGGACCGGGCAGGCGGACGTACGCGGGCGGAGCGGGCGGACGCGCGTGGCCCGGCGATGTATGTGGTGCGGTGCGCGATCCGCAGGATTCGCGTCGGCGCCGGACGGATCAGCCGGGCGTGGCGCCGTCCGGGGTAGCGCCCTCCTCAGGAGCGCCGTTGTCGTCGCCCGGGGTGAACGGGAGCCTGACCCGCGCCACGGTGCCACCGTCAGGGCCGGGCACCACGTCCAAGGTGCCGCCCCCGTCCTCCAGACGCGCGCGGTGTCCGGCCAGCCCCACATGCCCCTCGGCCGGACTCCGTCGGGCCGCCGCGAGATCGATTCCCACGCCGTCGTCGGCGACGGTGAGCAGCACGGCGTCGGACGCGGTCTCCAGCCGGATGTCCACGGTCGCCGCCCGCGCATGCCGCACGACGTTCGTCAGCAGCTCGTTGGCCACCGAGTACAGCAGTTCCTCGCCCGGCACATGCCCGGACACTCGCAGGTCGTAGTGCACGGTGAGGCTTCCGCGGTGTGCCGCCCGCTCCCCCGCCGCGCGCAGCGCGGGCCCCAGTCCTGCCGCGGAAAGCACCTGCGGGTGCAGCGCGAAGACGGCTTCGCGCAGTTCGCGGACGGTGCGATGGACGGATTCGTCCGCACGGCGGACGGACGGGGCCGCTTGGCCGGCGCCGGTGGCTTCCGCGAGGTCCTGCCCGGCCGCCAGGAGCGTCTGCAGGGGGCCGTCGTGCAGCGCGTCGGCGAGTACGGCTCGCTCCCGTGCCTCTGCCGCGATCGCGTCCCGCAACAGCGCCCGGCGTGCGGCCAGCAGCGCGCTGACCTGCCGCTCGCGGAGCGCCAGGATCGCGGCGATCAGCACGCACACCAGCGCCGTCCACAGCAGGAGCGAGGCCTCGGCCGCGGCGTCGCCCTCGGTGGCCCTGGTGCCCCCGAAACCGTAGGCGGCGAGCATCGTGACGTAGGCGGCGAGACACCCCGCTCCGACCGCGCCCGTCGCCTTGGGCAGCCGCCACAACACCGTGGCCACCGGCCAGACGAAGAAGGCGAAGCGCACCGGGGAGTCCGGTCCCCCGGAGGCCAGGGTCAGTCCGACGAGCAGCCCCAGATCGGCGACGACCGCCACCGCCGTCTGCCCACGGGCCGCGATGCCTGCCCCGACCGGTCGTCCCCGGAGCCATACGGCCCGCAGCACGCTCCATACCGCGTACACGAGGAGCAGCACGACGAATGTGACGGGATCCGGGAGCGAGCCGGCGGCGAGCGTGATGACGAGCGGGATCAGCAGCGACAGCCGGGCCACCGCGGTGTACCAGGACGGAAGGGTCCACGACGGAACCTGCTCCGGCCGGCCCGCCGGGGCAGCCTTCACCGGGTCCCTGCCGCGCCCATCGCTCACCGTTTCACCGCCTCGGTCCCAGATTCCCCCGGCCACGCGGCCCGTCCACCACAGACTCGCCGGATGGCTGTGCCCATCAGCCGGAAGGGCGGACAAGCACGGGAGCGGGCGGCGCGCCCTGACCGCGACCCGGGGTGCTTCGACGGCGCACCGGAACCGCGGCGCGAGCCGGCCGCCGAGGACGAAAACGGCCGCCCCGGCATGATGCCGGGGCGGCCGCTTGTCCGATGCGAGGTCAGCCGGTGGCCGAGCGCCCTCGCCAGCGGGTCAGCACGAGATGTGCCACGACACCGAAGACCAGGCCCCAGAAGGCCGATCCGATGCCGAAGAGGGTCATCCCGGACGCGGTGGCCAGGAACGTGATCAGGGCGGCTTCCCGGTCCTTCTCCTCCGTGACCGCTCCGGTCAGACCGCCGGCCAGCGCGCCGAAGAGGGCGACACCGGCGATGGCCGCGACCAACTCCTTCGGCAGACCGGCGAAGAAGACCACAAGGGTCGTGCCGAACGCACCGATCAGGAGGTAGAACGCACCGCACGCGACCCCGGCGACGTACCGCCGCTCGGGGTCGCGGTGCGATTCGGGACCGGTGCAGATCGCCGCGGTGATCGCCGCGAGGTTGATGGCGTGCGATCCGAAGGGCGCGAGTGCGGTGGACACCAGGCCCGTCGAGCCGATCAGCAGCCGGTCCTGGGGCCGGTAGCCGGAAGCGGTGAGGACGGCCATCCCGGGGGCGTTCTGCGATGCCAGCGTGGCCAGAATCATCGGGACCGCGATGCCGATGAGCGAGGCAAGGCTGAACTGAGGTGTGGTCAGCACGGGGCGGGCCAGCTCGATGTGGTCCAGCTGGATGTTCAGCCGCGAGGTCGCCGCGCTGAACACCACCCCCACGGCGAGGGCGATCAGCACGGCGTACCGGGGCAGCCACCGCTTGCCGATCAGATAGGCGACCAGGACGGCCCCGGCGATCCACGGTGCCGTCTTCAGCGAGGTGAACACGCCGGTGCCGAAGGAGAACAGGATGCCCGCGAGCATGGCCGAGACCACGGCCGTGGGGATCTGCCGCATCAGCCACCCGAACACCCCGGTCAGCCCGACCAGGGTGATCACGACGCCGGTGACGAGGAACGCCCCGATTGCCTCCGCGTAGGAGTACGCCCCCAGGCTGGTGACCAGCAGGGCCGCGCCCGGTGTCGACCAGGCGGTGATAATCGGCATCTTGGTCCGCAGACTGAGCCCGATGCAGGTCAGACCACTGCCGATGGAGATGGCCCACACCCATGACCCGGTCTGCGCCCGGTCCAGATGTCCCGCCGAGGCCGCGGCGAGGACGATGACCAGCGGCCCGGAATACGAAACCACGACGGCCACGAACCCGGCGAGGACCGCGGACAGCGACATGTCGCGCAGCAGTCCGCGGCGGCCGGCCGGCTGACCGGATCCGCCCGGCGCTGCCCCGGATCCGGTCGGCGGCGATGCGGTGGCCGTAGTGCCTGCGGTGCCGGCGTCACCGGCGGTACCGGCTTCCCCGGCACCGCCGGCGTTGGTGGTGTCAGAACTCAAGATTCGTCCTTAGCGGCGCGTTCCAATGCCTGCTCCAGGTCGGCCACGAGGTCGGTCGGACTCTCGAGACCTATGGACAGCCGCAGCATGTCCTTGGGAGAAGTGCTGTCTGGTCCCTCAAAGGTGTATCGGTGTTCAATCAGACTTTCCACCCCGCCCAAGGACGTGGCGCGAATGAACAGTTCGCAGTGTTCGGCCGCGCGCAGGGAGCGCTGCCACGGCCCGGCGACGTGCAGGGAGAGCATCCCGCTGTAGCCGCCGGTCATCTGCCGGGAGGCGACCTCGTGACCGGGGTCGGTGGGCAGGCCGGGGTACGCCACGCGGCTGACCATGGGGTGTTCGGCGAAGTGCTCGGCGACCTCCATGGCCGTGGCCGAAATCTGACGCATCCGCGGATAGAGCGTGCGGATGCCGCGCATCAGCAGATACGTCTCCCAGGGGCCGAGGATCGGGCCCGTGAGGCGCCGGTGCAGACGCAGCCGCTCCCAGAGGGGCTGAAGAGCCTCGCGGTCTCCGGCGTGCTCCGGCGCGGCCACCAGGAAGCCGGCCACGACGTCGGTATGGCCGTTGAGGTACTTCGTGCCGGAATGCATGATCAGGTCGGCGCCCAGCTCGAAGGGCCGGGTGTGCACCGGGGTCGGGACGGTGTTGTCCACGCCGAACAGCGCGCCCGCGCGGTGCGCGATCTCGGCGCACGCCGCCAGGTCCGTCACCAGCCAGGTGGGGTTCGCCGGGGATTCCGCCCACAGCAGCGCGGTCGGCGCCGCCTCCACCGCGGATGCCACCGCGTCCAGGTCGTTCATGGGAACGCGGACGACCTCAAGGCCGCGCTGTGCCCCGAACTCCAGCAGCCACTTCGTGAGCCCGAAGTACATCGTCTGCGGAACCACCACGCGGGCCCCGGCGGGCAGGACCTGGAAGACGGCGGTGGCGGCAGCCATGCCGGACGAGAACACCAGCGCGTCGGCGCCGCCTTCCAGGCCCGCGACCACGTCCTCGACCTGCTCGTAGCCGGGCGTTCCCTGATCGCGCAGATAGGCGAAGCCCGCGGGGGTGCGGTAGCGGTCGTCCCGGGCGAAGGTCGCGCCCAGCCCGATCGGGGGCGGCACGGCTCCGGTGGTCGGGCAGCGCCAGCCGTCGCCCTGGGCGGCGCGGGTCTCGGGACGGTAGTCCCGGGTCCAAGGGGTAAAGGTCTCGCGGTTGCTCATGATGTCCTCGCGGGAAGGGCGGGCAGGGCGGTACGGAGAGCGAGTTCGGCGTCCTTCAGCGCGCGGGAAGGTGCGCCGGGTGACGGAACGTAGTGGTTGTAGTAGCTGGAGCCTTCGGTGTGCGGTCCGAGGAAGAACAGCCCGGTCTGCACGTCCCCGGAGGAACCGATGCCCCGGCCTTCCCGGGTGACATGCAGTCCGGGGATCCGGGTGCCGCGGCTCGCCATGGTGGAGACGCGGCCCGCGGCGACGAGCCTGCCGAGCAGGGAGGCGGGCAACCGGTCGGCGCCGGGCTCGGCGAGATGGGCGAGGACGACGTGGTCGACCTCGACGCGCTCGGGGCGGGCGAGGCAGGTGGATTCCAGACGCCAGGGCCCTTGTCCGCTGGGCGCGGTGACCTTGGGCCGAGGCCCTGGGCCGACCCGGAGCACCCCTGCGTCCAGCAGGGAGAGCAGTTCCACCGACCGGTCCAATTGGGGGCCGATCACCAGGCGGTTGACCGTGGCGGCGAACTCGCCGAAGAAGTAGTCCAGCGAGGGATCGTCGACGCCCGGGGCATCGACGACGGACCGGAGAGCGTCGCGGTGGTCCCGCAGCACCTCCAGGGCTTCCTTGACCGGGCTCACGCCCAGCCCGTCCCTGGCCTCGGCGAGGTCCATCCCGATCTGCAGGGTGAACCACTCGGCGTAGTCACCCTGTTCAGGCCACTGCCGGTCGGTGAGCTGGTCGGTGAGGACACCGTGCAGCGGGAAGGGGCCGTGCTCCGCACGCAGCTCGGCCAGCAGACCGTCGCAGCCTGACTCGGCCACACGGCGGGCGAACTCGGCGCCCACGCCGAGGATGTCGTCACATCTGCGGCCCAACAGCGTGCGGTAGTAGGCCAGTTCCATCTCGACCTCGACCAAGGACAGGACGTCCTCGGCAAAGTTGATCCGGCCGTCGGCGCGCCGTTCACGCAGTTCCTGGATCCGGTCGGGCGTCAGCGAGAGGGGCACGAAGCGGGCCCGCCCGGGGTGGAGAACGGGCCGGCTGCGCGACGGCAAGCCGGAGCGGTTGGCCAGCACGATCAGCGGCTCCTCGCCGCTGGGTATGAAGCGCAGCCCGCCCTCTTCGGCCGGCTCGTGCCTCCCGCCTCGGCCCAGGGTCAGCGAGGCGATGACGTCCATGGCGGTCAGCCCCATGCCCAGTACCGCGACACGGTCGCCCGGCGCGATGGCGTCCAGGGCCGTGGGCAGCGGGTACGGGCGGGTGATCAGCCGTGGCTCGTGCGGCGGCTCGGCAGGCAGATACAGGGAGTGGTGCCCGACGGTGACGAAGGCCGCGTCGGCGTGCACCCGGCCCCCGTCGTCGAGGACGACGATCTCCCCGCCACCGGGGGCCGGCCGCACGTCGCGGGCGGTGGTGGCGTGGCGTACGAGCGTGAAGCAGGAGGGCGCCGCCGCGACGATCCGCTGTGCGGCCCAGAGCAGATACTCGCTGAGCAGCCGACGGGGCAGGAAGTCGTTGGGCCGGATCTCCCGACCGTCCGACGCCCCCTCCCCCGCCCGCTCCTCGCGCACGGTGTATCCGTCGGCCGCCAGGCGTAAGCCCCTTGCGCGACACCACTCGTAGAGGGACGGGCCGTCCACGCGGGCGGGTCCTTCGACCATCTCTTCGTCCGCGAAAGCGGTGATCTGGGTGCAGACGGTGTTCAGCAGGAGGTGGTCGGGCTGGTCGTCGAGGTGGAATCCGGGGCCCAGGGGCCTTGGGTCCACCAGATGGACGGTGACCGGAAAGGGATCCGCCAGACAGTGGCTGACCAGGCGCTCGATGATGCCGAGGCCGCGTGAACCGGCGCCGACGACGGCGAGGGTGGTGTGCCGCCCGCCGGGCGGCGCGGTCGGTACGGCCGCCGCCGGGGACTGTGTGGTCACCATCGCCGCGTCTCCCCGAAGAACTGGGGAATCGCGATGGCGGTGCCGGCCTCGCGCGCCTGCTGCAGTACGTACGCGCCCACCGCGAGGTCGAGTACGCCGAGTCCGAACGGCGAGAAGATCACCGGGCGGTCGGCGGCCACCGACACATCGCCGTTGAGGACTCCGGCGAGCGTTCCGGTCACGAAGTCCCGTGAGCCGGTGAGCTGTTCGGCCAGGTGGGGCGAGGTGTTGGCCTTCATGCAGTGGTCCACGTCGTCGAAGATGTTCTCCGCCGCCAGCACCACCTCGGGGGTCAGGTCCCGCAGCGAGACGTTCAGCACGACCTGGCCGGGCTTGAACGGAGTGGTGACGTACGGCTCCAGCGCGGTCGTGGCGAAGACCACGGTCTCCGCCTCCAGCGCGGTGCCGAGGTCGTCGGTGAAGGAGGCGGCACGCTGCTGCGTGGTGCGCAGATGCTCCACGAGTGCCTGTCCCGACTCCTGGTGGAGGTCGTGTACGAGGTAGGCGTCGGGCGCGCAGCCCGCGGCGTGCAGGTAGTCGCAGATGTTCCGGGCGATGACGCCGCCGCCCACGACGGCGATACGGGTCCCGGCGAAGCCGCCCGGGCGTAGCGCGGTCGCAGCGACGGCGGCGGAGGCTGCCGTGCGGGCGGCGCTGATGTTCGCGGCCTCCAGGCAGGCGACCGGGTAACCCGTCTCGTAGTCGTTGAGGATCAGCACGGCCGAGGCGCGGGGGTTTCCCGCCTCGGTGTTCTTGGGGAAGCTGGCGATCCACTTGATGCCGGCGAGCTGGACATCGGCGCCGAGGTAGGCGGGCAGCGCGATGATCCGGGAGTCGGGCTTCTCGGGAAAGCGGAGGAAGTAGGAATCCGGATTGATGGATTCCCCTGCCTCATGGCTGCGATAGGCATCGCTGACGATACCGAGTACCTCGGCACGTCTGCTGCTGAGCACGTCGCGAACGGTCTCGCCCGCCACCACATCGAAGTCGAACACGTTTCTATTCCTCTCCTCAGGCCCGGGCTCGGACCCGAGAAATTTCCGAGATCTTTCGGTACTCGTTCTCGGGCCACCGTTCGGCCACCCATGCGTCGTTGTAGATGGTTTCCAGATAGCGTTCGCCGAAGTCCGGCGAGATGGCCACCACGACGCTTCCTTCAGGAATGTCCTTGGCTTTTTCGCTGACCGCGGCGAGAACCGTTCCTGACGATCCGCCGAGCAGCAGCCCGCGCTCTTCGGCGAGCGCTCTGCACATTTCCACGGCATCGACCTCGGAGATGTGGACGACCTCGTCTATCAACGCCTCATCCAGGATTTCCGGCCGTCGGCTGGTGCCCAGACCCGGTATATGGCGCCGGCTCGGAGCGCCGCCGAACGACACCGATCCGACGGAATCCACCGCGATGATCCGGGTGTCGGGGCTGTGCTGCCGGAAGAACTCCGCACAGCCCATCAGGGTCCCGGTCGTGCCCGCCCCGATGAAGACGTGGTCGACGTGGCCGACCTCCTCGAAGATGGACCGCCCCGTGCGTTCCCGGTGGGCCTGTGGGCCGGCCGGGTTCGCGTACTGGTTGAGCCAGTAGGTGTCGGGCTCGCGCCGCAGACGCTCGCCGATGTAGTCGATGCGGGACTGCAGGAAGCCGCCGTTGCCGTCCCGCAGGTCGATCACCACGACCTCGGCCCCCAGCGCCTTCATCAGGCGCACCGACTGGGCGTTGGCATTCGGGTCCGTCACACAGGTGAGGTGATATCCCTTTGCCGCGCAGACCATGGCGAGCGCCACACCGAGATTTCCCGATGTCGATTCGATCAGCCGGGTGCGCGGGAAATCGCGGCCCGATTCCTCGGCCTGGGAAACCAGAGCCACGGCGGTCTTGAGTTTGACGGATCCTGCCGGATTGAGACCCTCGAGTTTGAGGAAGACAGAGCTCCCCGGCGCCAGATGATCGGCCCGGATGAACAAGTCATCCATCACCAGATCGTAGACTTCTTCCGCTATCACTGAAATCTAACCCCGTTGATTGTGGGCACGCAGACGCGCGACGCGCGCAGAGATTGCGAGAGCCCATGATTGCGACACCTACGCTGGTCGGGCGCAGGCATGCAGAAGAGATCGCGTCTCCCCCCGTTGCCGTCAATGTGTCCCCCGAGATGACGACTCCGTTGAAGAGTGCCATAGAGGTACGCGCTTGTCGAGAAATATCTCGACGGGATGGTTAAGAATGCAACATTCCGGATTTCGGTTCCGTGTTCCACCGCCTATTTTGCGCGGCCCGATAACTGGAAGGTCAGATTCATTCGCCAAAATGTCACGGGGATGCCGTCGGCCCGGGGCCACGGGTGGCCGCCCGATCCGACGGTCTCCGGTTGGCCGCACCCAAACGGCTGCCGCGTACGGCCTCCAGGAATGGCGAGGCGAACCGCCGGGCAAAGGTGGACGTCGGAACGACCCACCGCCACGGAGGCCCCGTCATGCCCGATGCCACCGGTCCCTACCCACCCGGCACCCCCTGCTGGGTCGATCTCATGGTCCCCGACCAGCAGGCCGCTCTGGACTTCTACCGTGACCTCTTCGGCTGGCAGGCAGAGGTCGGACCGCCCGAGACAGGGGGCTACGCGGTCTGCACCATGGACGGCAAACCGGTCGCCGGCATCATGGCCGCGATGAACCCGGACGGCAGCCGGCCCGACCCCATGCCGCCGCCCGTGTGGACCACCTACCTCGCCACCGCCGACGTGGACGCCACCGAGACCGCGATCACCTCGGGCGGCGGCCAGGTGCAGATGCCGGGCATGGATGTGCAACAGCTCGGCCGGATGGCCATCGTGAGCGACCCCACGGGCGCCGTCTTCGGCCTCTGGCAGGGGCGGGACTTCCATGGCGCCGGCGTCGTCAACGAACCCGGCGCGATCATCTGGAACGAGCTCAACACCAGCGACCCCGACACCGCGTCGTCCTTCTACGCCGCCGCACTCGGCCTCCAGGCCACGCCCATGGAAGGCGCGGGAGGCTACTTCTCGCTCTCGGCGGGCGGCCGCATGGTCGGCGGCATGCAGAACCTCGACGGGATCGAGGTGCCGCCGGGCACCCCCTCGCACTGGCTGACGTACTTCTCCGTCGACGACACCGACAGCACCGTCGACGCGTTGGTCCGGGCCGGCGGCAACGTCCTCAAGCCGCCCTTCGACATGATGGCGGGCCGGATGGCCGTCCTGCAGGATCCGCAGGGCGGGGTCTTCGCGGTCATCAACCAGACGGGACCGGCCGCTTCCTGAACCGGGAAGAGCAGCCGTCCGCGACGCTCGGCACCATGCCGCACGTCGCGGACGGCCCTGGATGCGTCCTGGCGACACGAACCGCCCTCTCGTGACCTTCGCCCCGAACACTCAACTGACCTGGGCGGTAAGGGGTTTCACTAGCTCTTCTCAGCCCCCACGCTGGGCCGGAAGAAGGCTGCAGGCAGTTCGTCGCCTCGCCCCCTACCAGGGGGAGATCGGCTGCACGCCGATCCGGCGTCCCTCGTCGTCGAGGAGGTGGCCCATGCGTTTGGCCGTGTGCAGGCCGACGATGCGGTCGGTGACCGTGAGGGTGGGCAGGCGGGCGCACAGGGCCGTCTCGCGCCGCTGGATGTCACCGAGGTCGTGCACCCAGAGCGTGGCGAAGATGTTGGCGGGGCCGGTCACGGCGGCGACCAGACGGCAATCGGGCAGGGCGGCGAAGGCCCGGTGGATGGTGCCGATGTCCCGCGCGGGCACCTGGCCGAGCAGGGAGACCGGGACGGGATGCCCGGCGAGTGCGGTGGCGACGTCACAGCGGAAGGTCAGGATCGCGGAGTCCTCCAGACGGCGCAGCCGGCGGCGGACGGTGGCCGGGCTGGTGGCCGTACGCGTGGCGAGTTCGGCCAGACCGAGGCGGCCGTCGCGAACCAGCTCGTCGACCAGGGCGCGGTCGACGGCATCGAGCGTGAGGGTGCGGACCGGCTCCCGCGCCGCCGCCGAACCGGCGAGCGCCGTCAACTGGGCGGGGTCCAGGGATCGCAGGCGCCAGCGGCTGCCCTCGACGTAGAGCGACGTGGCGAACAGGCAGCTCACCGAGACGATGCCGGGCAGCCGGTCCAGCCTCTCCTGGAGGAATCTGCTGAGTGAGGCCAGATCGGGGGCGAGCACATCGAGGAGCAGGTCGGCGCTGCCGGATCCGGTCAGCTCGATCGTCACCGCTTCGGGAAGCGCGCACAGCCGCGTCATCAGCCGGGACCGGTCCTGGGGGAGGCAGCGCAGCAGCACGAAGGCCGTACAGCGGTTGCGGGTGAACTCGCGGCCGGGCGCGGCGTACACCCAGGCGAGCCCTTCTCCGGTCAGCCGCTCCCAGCGCCGCGCCAGCGTTCCGGCGGTCACCCCGAGCAGCGGCGACAGCTCCGACCACGAGGCCCGGGGACGCAGCTGGAGCGCGTTCACCAGAGCGAGGTCGAGTTCGCTTGCGGTGACCGTTTCTCGCATCAGAAGCACTCCATGTGCAGGAATCCATGAATATTCGGGGCCGTCCGTACCTCGGCCCGCACAGTAGCCACCATTCGGTTTCGGCCACCAGACGATCCAGAGGTGAAGCTGTGCCCACACGCATATCGGGAACGGGGCGGGGGCCCGGGGCGCCGAGCGCCGGGCCGGGGATGCTCGCGACGATGGCGGTCGTCATCCTGTTCAGCGGCATCGTCCAGGGCTATCTGACGCCGTTGCTGCCGGAGGTCGGCCTGCGCCTGGACATCGACACCGTGGGGCAGAACAACATCTACCTGCTGTCCCAGCTGGCCTTCGCGGTGATGACGCCGCTGCTCTCCCGGCTCGGTGACCTCTACGGGCACCGCAAGGTCCTGCGGGTTGCCCTGGCGATGGTGGCCGGTGGCTCGCTCCTGATCGCCGTTCGGCCCTCCCCCGTGACCCTCGCCGTCGGCGTCGTACTACAGGGCGCCCTGGTGGGCTTCTTCCCGCTCCTCGTGGGCATCCTCCGCTCCCGCGCCCCCGAACGGAACCGGACCGGAATCTCCCTCCTCGTGGGCGTTCTGCTCATCGCGATCGGCGTGGGCGGTCTCGTGGCCGGCGCGCTGAGCGAGCGTCACGCGGAGGCGGGACTGTGGACGGCTGTCCCGTTCGCCGTTCTCGCGCTGATCGCGGGGATCATCCTGCCCGACAGCGACGCACCGCGCGGCGGGCGCTTCCACTACCCGGCGGCGGCACTGCTCACCGCGGGCCTGGTGGCGCTCGTCCTGCTCCTCGCGCAGGGCGGTACGTGGGGCTGGGGCGCGCCGCGCACTCTCGCTCTCGCCGTCGCGGCGGTCGCCGCCCTCACGGCGTGGGTGGCGGTCGAACGGCGGTCGGCTCACCCTCTGGTCAGCGTGCGGCTGCTGAGCAATCCGCGGCTCGCGGTGGTCAGCGGTTACACGTTCTGCGCGGCGTTCGGCACGATCGGCTTCCTCGGCGCGAACGCACTGTTCCTGGGCTCCTCACGCTCCGCGACCGGCTACGGCATGAGTCTGGGGCCGCAGGCCATCGCCACCATCTCGCTGGCCATGGTGACCGCGGGTTTCGCCGGTTCCGCGCTGACCCCGCGCCTCGCTCGGCGCCTGGGCGACCGCCTGGTTCTCGCCTCCGGCGGCGCTCTGATCGCACTGGGCTTCCTGGGGATGGTCCTCTTCCACGACACCCTCGCGCAGTACGTGGCCTCCGCCCTCGTCGTGGGGCTGGCGACCGGGCTCTTCGAGTCGATCACCCGGACCCTTTCGGCGGAGGTCGTCGAGGAGCGGGAGACCGCCCTCGCCGTCGGCCTCAACGAACTGGCCCTCTCCCTCGGCGCCGCCATGGGCGCCGCCGTGATCGGCGCGTTCTTCGCGGCCAACTCCTCGCGCGGCAGCGCACTCATCGCGGAGTCCGGCTACCTGTGGGGCTGGGGGGCGTGCGCCTGCGCGGCGGCCGTCGGCGTGGCGCTCGCGCTGCGCTACCGCAGCCCGCATGCGGCGGTCGCGACGTACTCACCGCAGCCGACACAGAGTGGAGAACTCGCATGACGTACACCCGGGGCGTGCACCGGACGGTGACCGAAGCCGTGCGGACCTGGAGCGGGCAGCTCGTGGCCCTCAGCCACGGCCTGCACGACGAACCCGAGACCGCTCTCCAGGAGCATCGCGCGGCCGCACGGGTCGCCGGCCTCCTGGAGTCGGCCGGCTTCACCGTCACCCGCGGCGTCGCCGACCTGCCCACCGCCCTCGTCGCCACCCGCGGAACCGGCGACCTCGTCATCGGATTCTGCGCCGAGTACGACGCCCTGCCCGGCATAGGTCACGCCTGCGGGCACAACGTCAACGGAGCCGCGGCCGTCGGCGCCGCGCTGGCACTTGCCGCCGCCGCGGACGAACTCGGCCTGACGGTCAAGCTGATCGGCACTCCCGCGGAGGAGGACTACGGCGGGAAGGTGCACCTCCTCGACGCCGGGGTCTTCGACGATGTGGCCGCCGCGATGATGGTGCACGCCGCCCCCGACGACAGCATCGGCGCCTCCTCGCTGGCCATCGGCTCCTGGGACGTCACCTTCCGCGGCAAGCCCTCGCACGCCGCGCTCGCCCCCTGGGAAGGCGTCAACGCCCTCGACGCGATGACGGTCGCCCATACCGCCCTCGGACTGCTCCGCCAGCAACTGCCGCCCGGCGTGATCGTGCACGGGATCGTCACCGACGGCGGCCAGGCCGTCAACGTCATCCCGGCCCGTACGTCCGCACGCTGCGAGGTCAGGGCGCTGGACACCGAACAGCTCGCAGCGGCCTGGCTGCGGGTGCGCGCCTGCTTCGAGGCGGGGGCTCTCGCCACCGGGGCCGAACTCGAACTCCGCTGTCACGGAAGGGACTTCGCCGATCTCCGCCAAGATCCGGACATGACGTCGGCGTACGCGGCCGCGCTCGGCGAACTGGGCCGCACGGCGACCTCCCGGCAGGGCGAGACGATGGCCTCCACGGACATGGGCAACGTCTCCCAGCTCATCCCCACGATCCATCCCACCATCGGCTACGACACGGGCGGCGCCAGGCAGCACACGCCCGAGTTCACCGCGTACGGCAAGAGCCCGGGCGCCGACCGGGCGGTGCTCGACGGGGCGACCGCGCTGGCCTTGACCGGTGCCGATCTGGCGATGTCACCGGACCGGCGGACGAGGCTGCTCGACGGGGTGCGCCGGCGGCAACGGAGCCGGCCGGTGGCCGACGAGAGGTCGGGCGGGCGCTCTGCTTCACTCCGGCCAGGCGGGTGACCTGCCGAGGAGGGTGAGGATCTCTTCCAACGGGGTGCCGTGAGAGTGCGGGATCCGGGGAGCGAAGGCGGCGGCCGGAGCGGTGCGGGAGGGGCCGTCGGGAACCGCGCGGGCCACGGCGAGCGCGGCATCGAGCAGGCGGGGGCCGAAGTCCACCGTGGCATCCAGGCTTCGGGCCACGTCCCAGGAGTGGACGACGTAGTCGACGAGGTGGAAACCGATGGCCCGGGCAGCGCGGAAGGAACGCTCGGCGTCGATCTCCGGCAGGCGGAAGTGCCCGTCCAGGACGCCGGCTTCGGCGAAGGCTGCCAGGACCCGCTCGGCCGAACACCGGTAGGCGCTCACGGGGTCGTGTTCGCCGGTCCGCGGCCGCCACGGCTCAAGGCCGCTCTCGCCGCGAGCCGCCGCCGCGAAGCCGTAGTGCTGAGCGGTCATATGGGCCAGCAGGTCGCGCAGCGTCCATCCGGCGCACGGGGTCGCCCGGTCCAGGTCCGCCGGCGTCACCCGCGCCACCACCTCAAGGCTGGTGCGGACGGCGTCGGCATCGAGCGCGCGGACCTCTTCCCCCGTCGGGGGTGCTGCGGCATCCCGCGAGGCGCCGCTCGCGGCTCGGAGGCAATTAGTAGGCATGCACCTATGATCTGTCTCAGCATATGATCTGTCAACGAGTATCGTGACGCCATGACCGCCGACGACAGGAGCCGCGATCTCGCCGCGATGCTCCAGCCATTGCTCCGCTCCTTGATCGAGGCAGAGCGTCCGGTCCTTGCCGAGCACGACATCTCCATGTGGGGTTACGCGGTGCTCGGCGCCCTCGACAGCAGCCCGATCCGCACTCAGGCGGCACTGTCCGAGGCCATCGGCGCGGACAAGACGCGCATCATCACCACCCTGGACAAGCTCCAGGCGGCCGGGCTCATCACCCGGGTGCCGGACGCGGCCGACCGGCGCGTGCGGCTGCTGTCCATCACCGACGACGGCCTCAGGGTCCACCGCTCGGTACGCGACGCCATCCGCGTGGCCGAGGACCGCATCCTCGCCCCACTCCCGGCGACGGACCGCCGCGGCTTCCTGCGCGCACTGCACGCCTTGACCGACTCGACACGCGACCGGCGCTCCGAGTGACACGCGGAGCGCGTACGCGGGCCCCCTCGTCCAGGAAAGGCGGCCTCGGCCCCAGGTAGTGTGAGCGTGTGGACATGCTGCACTTGCGCTACTTCGTAGCGGTTGCCGAAGAGTTGAATTTCTCCCAAGCGGCGCGCAAGTTGCATATGGCGGCCTCCCCTCTGAGTCAGCGGATCAAGGACCTTGAGCGCGAGCTGGACCAGCCCCTCTTCGACCGCACCACGCACCACGTCGCCCTGACCCCGGCCGGCGCCGCCTTGCTGCCGATGGCGCGCGACGTCCTCGAACGCGTCAACTCCATTCCCTGGCGCCTGCGGGAGGCCGTCCGGCCGGCGCGCGTCACCCTGCTCATCGGGATGCCCTCCGGAGTGCATCCCGACCTCCGCGCGCGGGTGCGGGAGCTGGCCGAAGCCTGCGAGGAAACCTACGAGCTCAAGCGCTGGCCCGGCCGCTCCACCGGCCTCGCCGAGGCGGTCCGGGACGGGCGGCTGGCCCTCGCACTGGCCCGGCTGCCGGTCGCCGACGCCTCGCTCGGCGTCATCGAGGTCATGCGGGAACGGCTCGGGGCCGCGGTCCCCGCCGACCGTTTCGAGGGCCGCGACTCGGTCACCCTGGACGAGCTGAAGCAACTTCCCTATGTGGCCACCGCCCCCGAGGCCATGCCCGCGTACTTCGATGAAATCGATGCACGGCTGAATTCCGCGGGGCTGCGGAAGAGAATTCGCATCAACAGCTCGGACTACGCGGGAACATCGGAATTGGTATCGGGCGGCCTCGCCTTTTCCATGACGATGCTGTCCCCGGACAGTCCGATGCATCAGTACCGGCTGGAGAACGTGAAGGTGCTGCCGGTGGTGGATTTCCAGCCCGAACTGGCCACCGGGCTGCTCTACCGCAAGGTCCGGGCGGAGGCCGGCGGCGACCTCGAAGAGCTGGTGCGCGCGGCGCGACGCATCTTCGCCGAGGAACTCTTCGCCTGAGCGCGCCCGTCACGACCCGAACGAGGAATGGCATGACCACTGCGGTCATGCCATTCTTCGTTTCTTGATCGTTCTCATTCCGCGGCTTCTCACCTAACGTCGAAGACAGAAACATTCGCAGTACAGCTACTTCCGCAGGAGTGACGATGAACGGCACGGCCGAAAGCGCCAACGGCCCGCTCGACGGCGTACGGGTGATCGATCTGTCCACGGTGGTGATGGGCCCCTACGCCGCCCAGATCCTCGGAGATCTCGGCGCCGACGTCATCAAGATCGAGTCCCCGTCGGACACCGTACGGTCGGGCCGGTACCGCACCACGCCCGGAATGACACCGCTCAACCTGAACGTCAATCGCAACAAGCGCAGCGTCTCCCTGAACCTCAAGGACGACGCCGACCGTGAGCGCGCGCTGGCGCTCATCGGCACCGCCGACGTGCTGATCACCAATATGCGCCCCGGCGCCCTGGCCCGGCTCGGCCTGACCTACGCAGATCTCGCCGACCGCCACCCCGGTCTGGTCTACGCCCACGCCCAGGGCTTTCGCAGCGACTCCGACCGCGCGGGCCACGCCGCCTACGACGAAACGGTGCAGGCGTCCTCCGGTCTGGTGGACGTGGCCAACCGCGCGCTGGGCCGGCCCGTCTATCTGCCGACCATCATCGGTGACAAGGTGGCCGCGCTGACCATCGTCTACTCGGTGCTCGCCGCGATGGTGCACCGCGACCGCACCGGCCGCGGCCAGCACATCGAAGTCCCCATGACGGACACGCTCCTCGCCTTCAACCTCGTCGAGCATCTGTCCGGCCATGTCTACGAGCCGGCGGAGGGCGACACCGGATTCCCCCTGTCGATGAAGCGCGGCCACCGGGCCGTCGCGACGGCCGACGGGCTCGCCTGCATCGTGCCGTACACCCCGCAGAACTTCCGTGACGTCTTCACCGCCGCCGGCCGCCCCGACCTCGCCGAGGACCCGCGGGTGGCGGGCCCGGCCACCGAGGACGCCGATGTCGACCCGCTCCTGGAACTGGTGGCCCAGTGCGCGCCGGGCCTGACCACCGCGGAGTGGGAGGAGATCTGCGCCAAGCACAGCGTCCCCATGGCGCCGGTGCTGGAACTCGACCGGGCCGCCGATGACCCGTACGTCCGCGACGGCCACCTCCTCGACGTGGTCGAGCATCCGAGTGAGGGCCCGATCCGTTCGGTCGGCATCCCCGTGCGCTACTCCGCCACCCCCGGCTCGGTCCGGCGGCTCGCCCCGCTGCCCGGCCAGCACACCGACGAAGTCTTCGAAGAGCTCGCGGCGGACCGCAACTGACGACCCGCCATCTCGCCGCTCTTCCCACCACACCCGAACGACAAAGGACCGGGCCATGCCCAGCACACCGGACACCACCCCTGCCCAAGACCGCCCCGCGGACCCCACCCCCGAGGTCCGCACCGAGAGGATCGGCACCTCTCTCCTCATCACCCTCGACCGGCCCCGCGCCCGTAACGCGGTCAACGCGTCCGTGGCAACTCAACTCGCCAGCGCACTGGATGAGTTGACGGACGATACGACATTGCGGGTCGGCATCCTCACCGGCGCGGGAGGCACCTTCAGCGCCGGTATGGACCTCAAGGCCGCACTGGCCGGTGAGTCACCGGAGATTCCGGGCCGCGGCTTCGGCGGACTGACCGAGACAGTGGTGCCCAAGCCGCTGATCGCCGCCGTCGAGGGCTGGGCCATGGGCGGCGGCTTCGAACTCGCCCTGGCCTGCGACCTCATCATCGCCGCGGACGATGCCCGGTTCGGCTTGCCGGAGGTCAAGCGCGGCCTCATCGCGGCCGGCGGCGGGGCGATCCGGCTGCCCAAGCGGATCCCCTTCCACCTGGCCATGGAGCTGCTGCTGACCGGAGAGCCGGTCTCCGGCCGGCAGGCCGGTCGGCTCGGTATCGCCAATCGGGTCGTACCGGCCGGTGAAACGATCGCCACGGCACTGGAGTTGGCCGGACTGCTCGCGGCGAACGCCCCACTCGCCCTCGCGGCAGTGAAGAAGATCGCCCACGCCGCCGACGGCACTCCCGAGCCGGACGCCTTCGCCGCACAGCGCGACGAGATGGCCGCCCTCGCCGCATCGGCCGACGTACGCGAAGGCATGACGGCCTTCGCCGAACGCCGCGCCCCCGTCTGGCAGGGCAAGTAGGAGGAGCACCCCATGCAGCAACAGGACGTCGTCCGGCACCACGCCACTCCCCTGATCAACCCGGCGTATCCCCCGGTCGTCCCGCGCTTCACCCACCGCGAATACCTCAACATCGTCTACCGCACCGACCCCGACGCGCTGCGCGCGGTGGTCCCCGAGCCGCTGGAGATCGACGAACCGCTGGTCCGCTTCGAGGTGATGCGGATGGGCGACGTCACCGGGTACGGGCCGTACACCGAATCCGGCCAGGCGATCCCGGTCCGCCACGAGGGCGAGCGGGGCGAGTACCTGCACGCCATGTACCTCGACAACTTCGCGGCCACCGCCTCCGGGCGCGAGGCAAGTGCCTACCCGAAGACCGTCGGATCACCCGCCCTGTACGTGGACCACGGTGCGCTCGTCGGCGTCCTGGACTACGGCACGGTCCGGGTGGCGACCGCCACGATGGGCTACAAGCACCACGAGCTGGACCCCGCCGAAGCGGCCGCCCAGATCACCGTGCCGACCTACATGCTCAAGCTGGTGCCGGGCTACGACGGAGCGCCTCAGGTGGCCCAGTTGGTCCGCACGCAGATCAGCGATGTGGTCGTCAAGGGCGCCTGGACCGGCCCCGCCCGGTTGCAGCTGGGTGCGCATGCCCTGGCGCCGCTGGCCGACCTCCCGGTCCGCGAGATCGTCTCGGCGAGCCACCTCCTCACCGACCTCACGCTGGCACCGGTCGAGCCGGTGCACGACTACCTCGCGCACTGACGCCGCGCACCGAAAGAAGCATCTGCCATGAGCAACACACCTACCACCGTGGCCGTGATCGGCGCCGGGACCATCGGACTCTCGTGGGCCGCCCTGTTCGCCGGGCACGGACTGCAGGTACGGGTCACCGATCCGCGCCCCGATCTCGCCGAAGCCGTCGATACGGCGCTGGCCGAGGCCGCCCCTCAGCTGGCCCGGCAGGGCCTCGACACCGCCGGTCTCGCCGACCGGGTCCACCTCGTGAGTGATGTCGTCGAAGCCGTCCGCCACGCCGACGTCGTCCAGGAGAACGGCCCCGAGAACGCCGCCTTCAAGCGTGAGCTCTTCGCCACCCTTGTACGTGAAGCCCCGCCCCACGCGCTCCTGTTGAGCTCCTCCTCCGCCATCCCCTCCAGCGCCTTCACCGAGGAACTCGACGACGCCGGACGCATCCTGATCGGCCACCCGTTCAACCCGCCGCACCTCGTGCCGCTGGTGGAGGTGGTGCCCGGCCGGCGCACCCGCGAGGTCTCCGTCACCCGGGCGGTGGAGTTCTACCACTCGGTCGGCCGGGTCCCGGTGGTGGAGCGCAAGGAGATCCCCGGCTTCGTCGGCAACCGACTGCAGAACGCACTCAGCCGCGAGGCGATCCACCTGGTGGAACAGGGTGTGGTCAGCCCGTCCGAACTCGACGCGATCATGGTGAACTCGCTCGGTCTGCGCTGGTCGGCCGTGGGCCCCTTCCTCGGCGCCCACCTGGGCGGCGGCCCCGGCGGCTACCGGCACATGGCCGAGCACATCGGCCCGTCGATGCAGAAGATGTGGGACTCCCTCGGCCGCCCCGAGCAAAGCCCCGACCAGACCGAACGGCTCATCAGGGCCGTGGAGGACGCCTACGGCTCCCGCTCGTACCGCGACCTCAGCCAGGAGCGCGACCGCAAGCAGCTCGCCGTCCTCGGCGCCCTGAACAACGCCGGCACCACCAGCAACGAGAACGAGGAGACCCGGTCATGACCGCCACCCACCCGCAGAACGAAGCGACCGACGGTCTCACCGCCGACTTCTACGCCTACGAGAACCTGCTGCCCGACGACGAGCGCAAGCTGCTCCTGCACGCCCGTGACTTCATGCGCACCGAGGTGAAGCCGCTGGTCAACGACGCCTGGGCCAAGGGGGAGTTCCCCCGCGAGCTGATCGGCACGTTCCGCGGGTCGGGCCTCGCCGGTGTCCCGTACGAGGGATACGGCGACCCGCTGCCCGCCGGCAGCAATCTGCTGGTCGGCATGCTCTCCATGGAGTTCACCCGGACCGACGCCTCCTCCGCGACCTTCTTCGGCGTCCACAACGGTCTTGCCATGTACAGCATCTACCGTGGCGGCGACCAGGAGCAGCGCGACCGCTGGCTGCCCGCGATGGCCGCCCTCGACAAGATCGGCGCCTTCGCCATGACCGAGCCCCTGGGCGGCTCCGATGTGGCGGGCGGGATGCGCACCACCGCCCGGCGGGACGGCGACCACTGGATCCTCAACGGCGCCAAGCGGTGGATCGGCAACGGCACCTTCGCCGACCTGGTCATCGTCTGGGCACGCGACGAGGCCGACAACAAGGTCAAGGGCTTCGTGGTGGAGCGGGGAACCCCCGGCTTCTCGGCCACGAAGATCGAGAACAAGACGGCCTTCCGTATCGTCGAGAACGCCGATCTCACCCTGACCGACGTCCGTGTCCCGGAGGCCGACCGGCTCCAGCGGGTGGACTCCTTCCGCGATGTCGCGGAGATCCTGCGCGCCACCCGCAGCGGCGTCGCCTGGCAGGCCCTCGGTGTCATGATCGGCGCATATGAACTCGCCCTCGCCTACGCCAAGGAGCGGCGGCAGTTCGGCCGCCCGATCGCCCGTTTCCAGCTGGTGCAGGACCTGCTCGTCAAGAGCCTCGGCAACATCACCGCCTCCTGGGGCATGCTCGTCCAGCTGGCCCGTCTGCAGGATGCCGGGATCTTCCGCGACGAACACTCCTCCCTGGCCAAGGCCTTCGTCACCGCCCGGATGCGCGAGGTCGTGGCCTGGAGCCGGGAGATATTCGGCGGCAACGGAATCGTTCTCGACTACGACGTCGCCCGCTTCTTCGCCGACGCCGAGGCCATCTACTCCTTCGAGGGCACTCGCGAGATGAACACCCTCATCGTCGGCAAGGCCATCACCGGCGAGAGTGCCTTCGTCTGACGTCCCCGGCCCATGCCGCACCACGCGGGTGGGCAGCGTCCCCGAGCCGCGTCCGGTGCCTTGAAGCGCCGGGCGCGGCTTTCCGTAGCGGTCCTCGCCCGGCCGGCACCTACCTCCGACGGCCCGCGGCCGGACGGGGCACCTCCCGCACCCCGCGTGGCACCAGGGTCTTTCGGCCCTATCGGGGGCCTTCGTGGCCCTGCCTCCGTCAGTTCGACGAATGGGAGCGTGAGGGGTGTGCGACCGATCGACGGCCGGAGGAGACCACATGGACACCGACACTCCCGTTGGCCCGAAGTCCAAGAAGATCGTCGTAGGCATCGATGATTCACAACGCGCCAGGTCAGCCGCCCTCTGGGCAGCCGATGAGGCCGACCGGCACCAGTTGCCGCTGCTGGTCGTGCTCGGGGCGGACCTCGACCGGCTGACGCGGTTCGCCTCGTTCGAGACGGTCGAGCGCATTCGCAGCTCGGGACGGTCCCTGCTGCTCGAAACCCTGTCCGCGGTACAGCAGCGCTACCCCGGTCTGACCGTGACCGAGGAGCTGAGTTTCAAGGAGCCCGTGTCAGCCCTTCACACCACGGCCGGACCGCACGACACCATCGTCATCGGCAGCCGAGGCCGCGGCGGCTTCCGATCGCTCAAGCTGGGTTCGGTGAGCCTCGGCGTGGCCGCAGGAAGCGCCGTCCCGGTCATCGTGGTGCGCGACGAGACCGAACGGCCGGAGACCGGACTGGTGACGGCCGCGGTCCACGGGCCGACCGACGCCGCCTGGCTGGCCAGGGCGGCTCGCGAGGCCCAGGTCCGCAAGGCGTCCCTCCGGTTGTTGAGCGTCCAAAAGCATCTCTCCCACGTCGGCCCCGAGGACACCACGCCCGACGACGTCGATGCGGTCGCGCGCAGGCGTGACGACGTCGAAGCGGCCCTGGTGTCCGGTCTCCGTGCCGAATTCCCTCGTCTCGACATCACCGCGGATGTGGAAGCGGGCAGATCCGCCGCCGCGGTCCTCGTCGAGGCCAGCCTTCACACCGACCTGCTTGTCGTGGGCGCACGGCGATCCGACAACATGCGCTCGGGCCTGGGGCGCGTGGCCCACACACTGCTGCATCACTCCCACTGCCCCGTAGAGGTCGTACCGCGACGCAAGGGAGTCGACCAGGAGGGGTGACAACGGGGTACGCGGCCGCGCCACCAGTTGGTCCGCCCACCGCTGAACGAGCACCTGTAAAACAAGGCGAGTTGGAAGTGGGCCGGTCAGGTGGCAGGCCAGCGGCACGATCGCGCCCTGAGGGCTACAGAAAGCCTTCCAGGGCATCACGCAGGTGATCGCCTTCGTCGCGCAGAAACAGGGCCGGGATCTCGGTGTCAGGAGCGCAAGCTCCCAACTCCTCACCGGCATCATCGTCGCAGCCTCCGGCGCCCCCGCTTGAGTCGTTCTCTTCACCTCCGCTCACAGGGACGAGCCCAGAGGCCCTCGTTCGGCCTGTGTCCCCATGCGAGCCGAGCTGTCCGATCGTCCCTTTTGTGCCAGAATGGAAACGATCTCCATATAGAGCGCTGCCGCATCCGGGCTGTCGTCTCGCAGACGCCCCCACGAGACCGTCGCTGCCGTACTCGCCGGTGCTTGCTCGCCCCGGCGTCGGACGGGCACGCCGTCGTACACGACACAGGAGTCGATCGAGCATGACTGATTACCCGGAAGGCGCCCCGTGTTGGGCGGACGCGATGTTCGACGACGTGGAGGCCGCCAAGACCTTCTACGGGGACGTGCTGGGCTGGACCTTCGGTGAGTCGTCCACCGAGTACGGCAACTACACGCAGGCCTACTCCGACGGCAAGGCCGTCGCGGCCGTGGTCCCGCCGGCGCCGGGCGGCGAGGCTTCGTCGCAGTGGTGTCTGTACTTCGCGTCGCCCGACGCGGCGGCCACCGCCGAGAAGATCAGGTCGGCGGGCGGCGAGCTGTTGATGGAGCCGATGCAGGTCGGCGCCTTCGGCACGATGCTGATCGCGAAGGAGCCGAGCGGCGCGGTCTTCGGCATCTGGCAGCCGGACGAGCACAGGGGTTTCGAGAAGACCGGGGAGCCGGGCTCGTACGCCTGGGCCGAGGTCTTCAGCCGGGATGTGGGGAAGGTGGACGGGTTCCTCCCGAAGGTCTTCCCGTACGAGGCCCAGCGGATGGACATGGGCGACAGCCCCGAGGCCGCGGGCATGGACTTCAAGATCTTCAGCGTGGGTGACCGCAGTCCCGAGAACGTGGTCCTGGGCCGGATGAACATGGGCGAGGAGTTCCCACCCGAGATCCCCTCGTACATCCAGGTCTACTTCGGCGTCCCGGACTGCGACGAGGCGGTCTCCAAGACCCAGAAGCTGGGCGGCCGGCTCCACTTCGGCCCGATGGACAGCCCCTTCGGCAGGTTCGCCGCCCTGACGGACCAGCAGGGCGCGGCGTTCGCGGTGATCGATATGTCGACGACAGCCGGCGAGATGCCGCAGGTAAAGGACGCCTAGGAGCTGGCCTCCGATCGTGTGGCGGCCTGGCTGCGGCGCCCCTCCGTTGCTGCCGTCGAGCGCCCCCTCACGACGAGCCGGCGAGGAGCATCTCCTCTGCGAGCTGGAGGAGTTGGCGGCTGGCGGGTGAGAGGATGCCGGCGTCGCGGGTGATGGAGGCGATGGTGTCGAACACCGGCTCCTCGAACGGAATCAGGTGCAGGCCCGGAGGGAAGTCGGGGCCCTTGGTGACCGCGCGCGAGACGAAGGTGTCTCCCATGCCGCGCTCGACCAGCCGCAGCGCGGAACTCACGTGCTCCGTCTCGATGATCGGCTTCAGCGTCACCCCGGCCGACTGGGCGCGCTGCATCACCTGGCGCCGGGTGGGCTCGTCCCAGCCGTAGTGCGCGTCGTAGAGGATCAGCGGCGCCGCCGCCAGGTCCTCGCCCCGTACCGCACTCCCCCACCGCTCGGGCTCCCGCGTCACCATCACGACCTCGTCCCGCAGCAGCGGACGTACGTCCAGCCCGGTGACGCCCACCGGCAGCACGACGATGCCCGCCTCCAGTTCACCTGAAGCCACCGCGGCGGCGACATCGACCGAGTTCTGGCCGATCAGCCGGATCTGCACCTCGGGGAAGCGTTCGTGGAAGGTCTGCGCGAGGTCGGACAGCAGGTAGTACTCGGCGTTGCGCATCACTCCGAATGTGGCGACGCCGCCGGTCAGCCCGCCGAACGCACGCAGCGCCTGGTCGGCGTGGTCGAAGGCCGCGATCGCCCCGTCCGCGATGGGCTTCAGCAGCTCACCGGCGCCCGTGAGCGACAGCCGCCGGCTGCCACGGGAGAACAGGACCAGCCCGTACTCCTCCTCCAGCCGCCGCACCAGCTCGGAGACGGAGGCCTGGGTCAGACGCAGTTCCGCGGCCGCGGCGGTGAAGGAACCGCACCGCGCGGCCGCCTGGAAGGCTCGGAGCTGCGCCAGGGTCATGGGGTGCGAAGTCACAGGCTTACCCTATGGCATCGACAGGTATTGCCCACCTTGTCCATGGGTTCTGGGCGCGCCTACCGTCGGGCCATGCTCTACACGCCCCGCGTCCTCGACGCTCTCAACGGCTCCTTCCGCATCCTCAAGTCCCCGGCGGTCGACGCCCCCGCCGCCCAGCGCGACCCCAAGGTCATCGCCACCGTCTCCGAGATGCTCTCCACCATCGAGCGGGACGGGCTCGACGCGGTGCTGCGCTACGCGGCCGACCTGGACGGCTGGGACGGTTCGGACGTCACGCTCACCGCGGACCGGATCGCACGCAGCGGTGACGCACTGCCCGCCGCGCTGCGGGAGGCGATCGAGCTCGGCGCCGAGCGGACCAGGGCGTTCGCCGACGCGCAGCGCTCGCGTCTGACCGACTTCGAGACGGAGCTGGTGGACGGCCTCACCGTGGGCCACCGCTACGTTCCGGTGGGCCGGGTCGGTGCCTACCTGCCCGCCGGCAAGTTCCCGCTCACGGCGAGCGCCTTCATGACCGTCAACGTGGCCAAGGCCGCCGGCGTCCCGACCGTCGCGGGCTGCACCCCGCCCGGTCCCGACGGGCGCCCCAACGCCGCCGTGATCCACGCCGCACACGTCTCCGGGATCGACCGCCTGCATGTGCTCGGCGGCGTCCAGGCGCTTGCGGCGATGGCCTTCGGCCTGCTGGACGACGCGCCCGTGGACATGCTCGTCGGCGCCGGCAACGCCTACGTCGCCGAGGCGAAGAGGCAGCTGTTCGGCACGGTCGCCATCGACCTGTTGGCCGGTCCCTCCGAGGTCGCCGTCCTCGCGGACGAGTCCGCGAACGTCGCCCTCGTCGCCGCCGACCTGCTGGGCCAGGCCGAGCACGGCGCCAACTCACCGGCCGCCCTGGTCACCACGTCCGAGGACCTCGGACGGGAGGTGATCGCAGAGGTGGAGCGGCAGTTGAAGACGCTGGCGACCCGCGATATCGCCGGGCCTGCCTGGCACGACTTCGGCTCGGTCACCTGGGCGGCCGACCGTGAGACCGCCGCGACGCTGATGGACGACCTCGCGCCGGAGCACCTGGAGGTCATGACGTCCGACGACGACTTCTACCACCAGCGGCTGACCAACTACGGATCGGTCTTCCTCGGCCGGTGGAGCACCGTGGCGTACTCCGACAAGGGCATGGCGGGCACCAACCACGTGCTGCCGACGGCCGGCGGCGCCAAGCACAGTGCCGGGCTGTCGGTCTCCCGCTTCCTCAAGCCCCTCACCTACCAGCGCGTCAGCCGGGACGCCACCCCGCAACTCGCGCACGCGGTCGACGTCATCTCCGCATCGGAGGGCATGGACGCCCACCGCGCCACCGCCACACTTCGCCTGGACAGCTACCAGGGCTGACGGCACCGGGCCCGGAGGGCGGCCGCTCGCGGGACCGTCCTCCCGCGAGCGGGCCCTCGGCCGGGCTGCCGGCGTCGGATTCCGGGCGCCCCGAAAGACAGGCCCTGCCTGCAAAGGTTCAACGGTTCAGGTGACGCGGGCGTGCGTGGCCCGGGGCACGAACTCCGTCGGCAGGACAAGGCGTTCACCTGCGGGGTCGGCGTCGCCGTTGACCCGTCGGATCAGCAGGCGCGCCGCCTGGCGCGACAGTTCGCGCAGGTCGTGCCGGACCGTGGTCAGCCGGAACACCTCCCAGTCCGCCATGGGGAGATCGTCGAAACCGATGACCGTGAGGTCGTCCGGCACCCGGAGACCGGCCGCGATGGCCGCGTTCAGGACGCCGATGGCGACGACGTCGTTGCCGCAGAAGACCGCCGTGGGCGCTTCGTCGGCAGCGAGGAGGAAAGGGAGCGCCTCGTATCCGGTGTCGTACTCGAAGGCCCCGCGCACCACGCGGTCCTCCGGCAGTCCGATTCCGGCATCGGCCAGGGCCAGTCGGAAGCCGAGTTCACGCTCCCGCCCGGTCGTGGTGTTCGCCGAGCCGAAGATGCCCGCGATACGCCGGTGCCCCAACTCGACGAGCACATCGGCCACCAGGCGGCCGCCACCCTCGTTGTCGACGACGGAGGCGTAGCCGCCCCGCTCGCCGGTGTCGCGGTTGAGGAATACGTAGGGGATGCCGCGGCGGTCCAGATGGGCCGGCAGGCGCGACTCGGTGGTCGCCGTCGCGAGGACGACGCCGTCCAGGGACTGATCGAGCAGGTCCTCGGCCGCCACCGCCTCGTCGGACCGCTCGGTGATCAGCATCATGCGGTAGCCCAGCTGCTGCAGTTCGTCGTGCAGCGGCGCGATGACGTGCGGATAGAAGGGGTTCGTCAGATCGGTCACGATCACTCCGATACGACGCGTCGCACGGGTCGACAGGGTCCGCCCCGCCTCGCTGGGCACATAGTTCAGCGCCTCGGCGGCCCGCTTGACCTTCTCGCGGGTGGCGGCCGACACTCGGTGGTCGTCCCGCAGGGCCCGGGACACCGTGGGCTGCGACACGCCCGCCAGTCTCGCCACGTCGTGACTCGTGATCGCCATCGGCCCTCTTCCGTCGCCCGGTGCGCCGACCTCGGCGCTCTCGTTCAGTATACGTATGTAGCCCTCGCCGGACCGGGCCCCTTCCGAGCACCCTCGGCACACCTGCCCGAAAGCCGCCGCCCCCGATACGCCTGCACTCTGCACGCGTTGGGGCGCGCCTCGGCCGGCCTCAGGCGCAGCACCCAACCCCGCACCTGGCCCAGGCACGTGACATACGGCTGAAACGGGCCCGCCCACACCCTTGACATTGCCTGGTCGAGGATCTGTCATGGAAATGCATACGTATTCCAACGTAGCTCGAAGAGGAGAACAACCATGCCCGACGTCGTCGTGTCCGCCGCGGAACTGGGTCGCCGCACGGTCCGCCGCAGTGACTTCGTCTCCTGCAACCAGGCGTTCATCGACTGCCGTACGCCCGGCTCGGACCGGAAGGAGAACTACGCGATGATCGGGCCCGGCGTCTCACAGGCCGCCGGCCAGCACGTCAATCTCCGCCTGCCGCACGGCTTCAACATCGGCGCGGCCGCGATGCCGCACGGCATCACCAACAACCTGCACCTGCACTACACGGCCGAGGTGTTCGTCTGCACCGAGGGCGAATACCTCCTGCGGTGGGGCGCCGACGGCACCGAAGGGGAACTGCCGCTCAAGGCGGGGGACATCGCGTCCATCCCCACCTGGATCTTCCGTGGCTTCACCAACACCGGTCCGGACAACGGGTGGATGTTCACGGTGCTCGGGATGGACCACACCGGCGGCATCATCTGGGGCCCGTCCGTGCTGCGCGAGGCCGAGGGGCACGGCCTGTACCTCAGCGCCGACAACGAGCTGATCGACACCGTCGCCGGTGACGAGATCCCGGCCGGCGCCGAGCTGACCAAACCCATGGAGCAGGAGTACATCGACCGGCTGCGCCACTACAGCCCCGAGCAGATGAAGCGCCGTGTCGCGGCGACGGACGAGCTGATCTGGTCCGAGCGTCCCTTCATCGACAGCACCCTGCCGGGCGGAGGCGCGCGGCTGAGTTGCGTCATCGGATACGGCATGACCGAGGACCCGCACCAAGAACCCCGGATCTTCAATCCGCACGGGCACAACGTCGCCTGGCTGCGCGCCGACCCGGGCCAGGGTGTCTCGCTGCACCGGCAGGGCGAGACCCAGACCCTGATCGTCAAGGACGGCCGGTGGGAGGTCACCCTCAACCGCACGGACGCGGTATCCGTCACGCTGGGGCCGCGCGACATCCTCTCCGTTCCGCCCGAGGCCTGGCGCAGCGTGCGCAACGTCGGCGACTCGGAAGGAGACCTCCTGGTCGTCAACTCCGGTGACGGCCGGGTGCGCCTGGAGTGGGACGACGAGGTCCTCAAGAGCGCCGCCGACGCCGGGCTCGGTATCGACCACAACGGCTACATCGCCCCGTACGCCCTGCTGCCCCGCTCCGCGCGTCGCTGGTGACCGCCATGTCCCCGAGCGGAGCGCCCGGCCCACTGCCGCTGGTGGTGATCCCCGGCATGCTGTGCGACGAGAGCCTCTGGTCCGACGTGGTTTTCCCGGAGGGCCACGAAGTCCACCACCTCGCCCTGACGGAGCCGGACGTCGGGGAGCCGGCGGAGCAGGCACTGTCCTCGGTGGACGGGCCGTTCGTCCTCGTCGGTCTCAGCCTGGGGGCCATCGTCGGCTTCGAGGCGCTGCGCCGGGCCCCGGACCGCATCGCGGGCTTCTGCGCGATGTCGACCAACGCGGGCGCGCCTCGCCCCGAGCAGTACGCCATGTGGCGCGCGATGGACCAGCTGATCTCCGACGGCCGGTTCGCCGAGGTCGTGGACACGACCCTGCCCGGCATGTTCGAGGTGTCGTCCCCGTCGGCGGAGTGGGCCGATCGATACCGGGGCATGGCGTACGCCGTCGGCCCGGACGTCGCCCGCGCCCAGCTCGCCGCCCAGGCGACCCGCACCGACGCCTTCGGCGCGCTGCGCGGTGCCCGGTGCCCTTCGGTCGTGCTCCACGGGACGCGGGACGCGCTGTGCCCGCCGGATTTCCACCGCTCGATCGCCGAGGCGCTGCCGGGCGCCGGACTGCGCGAGCTGTCCGGTGCCGGTCACCTGCTGCCGTGGCAGCGGCCGGACGCCGTCTCCGATGCCCTGCGGGAACTGCTGGCGACGGCGGAACGCGTCAGACCACCGGCCCACCGATCGCCCGCCCCTTGTGCCCCCTCCACCTCCTGACCCTCCCCATTCCTCAGCACCTCACCGCTCACAACTCACCGCTGTCACCGCAGCCGCCATCCGACCCGGAAGAGAGCCGTCCATGCCTCGTTTCCTGAAGTCCCCCGTGCCGGCCGGGCAGGTCCGCGCCGGCCGCGCGGACGTCGCCGATCGCGTCCACGCCATCCTCGAAGACATCCGCGAACGGGGTGACGAAGCGGTCCGCCAGTACTCCGAGAAGTTCGACAACTGGAGTCCCGAGTCCTTCCGCCTCGGCCCCGACCAGATCAAGAAGATCGTCTCCGGGGTACCGGAGACCGTGATCGACGACATCCGCTTCGTCCAGCAGCAGGTGCGTACGTTCGCCCAGGCGCAGCGCGACTCCCTGCACGACATCGAGATCGAGACGTTGCCCGGGGTGCGCCTGGGGCACCGGCACGTGCCGGTTGCCGGGGCGGGCGCCTACGTACCGGGCGGCCGTTACCCGCTGACCGCGTCGGCGCACATGACGATCGTGACCGCGAAGGTGGCGGGCGTGCCCCGGGTCGCCGCCTGCACCCCGCCCATCCGGGGCGAGATACCCGCCGCCACCGTGGCGGCGATGCACGAGGCGGGCGCCGAGGAGATCTACCTGCTCGGCGGGGTCCAGGCCGTCGCCGCGCTCGCCATCGGCACCGAGACCATCGGCCGGGTGCCGCTGATCGCGGGGCCGGGCAACGCCTACGTCGCGGAGGCCAAGCGCCAGCTGTTCGGCGAGGTCGGCATCGACCTGTTCGCCGGTCCCACGGAGATCCTGGTGATCGCCGACGATCAGGCGGACCCATTCGTGGTCGCCGTGGATCTGCTCTCGCAGGCCGAACACGGCCCGGACTCCCCCGCTGTCCTGGTCACCACCTCGGAGGAACTGGGCCGCACGGTGCAGCAGCACATCGAACGGCTGCTGCCCGGCATGCCGACCAGGGACTTCGCCGAGCCGGCCTGGCGGGACCACGGGGAGATCGTGGTGGCCGACTCCCTCGACGAAGCCTTCGAGATCGCCGATTCCTACGCGAGCGAGCATGTCGAGGTCCTCACCGACAACCCCCGCCAGGCACTGGAGCGGATGCGCGATTACGGCGCGCTCTTCCTCGGCGAAGGCACCTGCGTCTCCTACGGCGACAAGGTGATCGGCACCAACCACGTCCTGCCCACCCGCGGCGCGGCGCGCTACACCGGCGGGCTGTGGGTCGGGAAGTACCTCAAGACCGTGACGTATCAGGAGGTGACGGACACGGCTTCGTCCGCCCTTCTCGGTGAGGTGTGCGGACGCGCCTCGCGTGTCGAGCTGTTCGAGGGGCACGCACGCTCCGGTGACGTACGGGCCGCGAAGTACGGCAACGGCACGCTGCCGTGGAACGACGAGGGTGCCTCGTGACGGCCGGCACGGCCCCACTGGCGGGGCGCACCGCACTGGTCAGCGGGGGCGGCAACGGGCTCGGCAGGGCCATCACGCGTTGCCTCCTGGCTGACGGCGCGCGCGTGGTGATCACCGGCCGCAGCGAGGGCCCCCTCAAGGAGACGGCCGCGCTCCTGGGCCCCGACGTCACCTACCGGATCTGCGACGTCTCCCGGCCCTTCGATGTCGAGGCGCTCGCAGATGCTCTCGCCGGCGAGGAGATCTCGATCCTGGTCAACAACGCCGGGATCGCGGGACCGGTGGCCCCGCTGACCGAGATATCGGCGGACGACTGGGACGAGGTCTTCGACGTCAACGTCCGCGGCGTGTTCCTCATGTGCCGCGCCTTCCTGCCCGCCATGACGGAGCGAGGCGCGGGGGACGTCATCAACATCGCCTCGGTGTCGGGAAAGCGTCCCCTGCTGCGGCGCACGCCCTACTGCGCGTCCAAGATGGCCGTCATCGGCCTGACCACGACGCTGGCCGGCGAGGTGGGCCCCTCGGGCGTCACGGTGAACTCCCTGTCCCCCGGGCCCGTCTCGGGGCCTCGGATGGAGCGCAACTTCCGTATGGAGGCCGAGCGGACAGGCAGCAGCTACGCGGCGGCGGAGACGGCCTTCGTCTCACGATCCGCACTCGGCCGCATGGTCACCGAGGCGGAGGTCGGCGCCGCCGTGAGCGCGATGCTGCGGATGCCGGGGCTGTGCGGGGCCGACATCGACCTCTCGGCGGGGATGGTGGCGCGATGACGGCGGCGAGAGCGGGACACCGCTCACTCAAGCAACGGCTGGCCGCCGGGGAACGTCTGCACGGCGCTCTGCTCCGGCTCCCCTCGGAGACCTTGGTGGAGATGGCGGGCGTCGCCGGCCTGGACTACGTGGTCATCGACTGTGAGCACGGCCCCGCCGACATGACCGTGCTCCAGCACCATCTGACCGCGGCCGCGGCACAGGGCATCGACGTCCTGGTCCGCGTCGGCGAATCCGAGCCGGCACTCGCCCTGCGCTGTCTGGACCTGGGAGCGGCCGGTCTCATTCATCCGCACGTCGACAGCGCCCAGGACGCCCGGCGCGCGGTGGCGGCGGCCCGATACCCACCACTGGGGACTCGGGGATTCGCCACCTACAGCAGGGCGGGCCGCTTCGGTGCGGTCTCCGCGACGGATCATCTGACCGCCGCGGACGAGACCCTGGTCGTGGCGATGATCGAGACGGCACGTGCCTGTGCCGCCGCTGAGGACATCGCCTCCACACCGGGCGTGGACGCGGTGCTGGTCGGCCCGGCCGACCTGGCCGTGGACTGCGCCTTCCCCGGGCAGGACGTCCTCGACGGGCTCACTGCCACGGTGCATCGGGCCACCGGCGAAGCGGGCCGGGCGGTCATGACGATCGTTTCCGATGCCGAAGGCGCGAGGGCAGCCGAGCAAGCGGGCGCCCAGCTGGTGCTCCACAACATGGCGCACGTCCTGATGGACACCTTCCGGTCCCTCGTCCCGCCACGGTCGGCCGAGGACAACCGCCGCCGCTGACCGCCTCCGGCCGGCGCCCGGTGCCGACCCCGACCGGGTGCCGGCCACCGCCCCGAGTGGCTTCCACTCACCCCTTGACGCCCCCTGCACTGCTCCTTAGTGTTCGGCGCAAGTTCATACGTATGCATTGCTCATCGCGCGAACGGAGAAACCATGTCCGCTGCAGCGCCGCCCACCGCCGCTGTCGACACAGAGGAAGTCGACCGGGAGAAGCGGAAGGCGATACGCCGAGCCATCGGCGCGGGAAGCATCGGAAACTTCGTGGAGCAGTTCGACTACGGACTCTACGGCTTCATGGCCCCGGTGCTCGCCCCCGCCTTCTTCCCCGACAGCGACCCGGCAGCCGCAGTACTGAGCACCTACGCGATCATCGCCATCGCCTGCCTGTTCCGCCCCGCGGGCGGCACCCTGGTGGGCCGGTGGGGAGACCGGGTGGGCCGCAAGAAGACGCTGCTGTGGACGATCGTGTTCATGGGCGTGACCACCGCCCTGATAGGTGCGCTGCCGACGTACCAGCAGATCGGGATTTTCGCACCACTCTGCCTGCTGTTGCTGCGTGTCGTCCAGGGCATGGTCTCCGGCGGCGAGTACGTGGGAGCGGTGGCCTTCATCGTGGAGTGGGCCGAGCCCCGGCGGCGCGCCTACTACGCGTCGTACGCCTCGAACAGCTGCTTCGTCGGCATCCTGGCCGGCGCCGGCACCGCCGCACTGACCAGCTGGTTGTTCGAAGGCCCGGCACTGGACTCCTGGGGCTGGCGCATACCGTTCCTGCTCGCGCTCCCCCTGAGCGGGGTCGGGATCTGGCTGCGCAGGCGCATCGACGAGACCCCGGAGTTCGTCCGCGCGACGAAGGACGGCACCCAGGTGGTCAAGGCCCCGATCCGCGATGCGCTGCGTACGCAGTGGCGGCCGATTCTCGCCTACTGCGGTGTCTCGGTGATGCTGGCGATCCTCTCCTACAGCTGGGTCACCTTCTATCCCGAGTACCTGACCGGCACCCTGGGCCTGCCCCGCTGGATGGCCCTGACCTCCAACGCGATCTCGGTCGCGGTCCTCATCCCGCTGCTGCCCCTGGCCGGCATCCTCTCGGACCGGATCGGACGCAAACCGATGCTGATCATGGGGGCCGTCGCCTGCATCGTGCTGGTCCCGCTGGCCTTCCGGGTCGGCGAGGAAGCCACCTTCGGCACGGCCGTCGCGAGCCAACTGATCTACATCATCCCGGAGTTCTTCCTCACCGGCATCGTCACGGTCTGCACGGCGGAACTCTTCGCCACCCGCACCAGGTTCAGCGCCGGCGCCATCGCCTACAACAGCTCGTTCTCCATCTTCATGGGCATCACCCCGTTCGTCGCCGCACTGCTGGTCAGCAGCTTCGACACGATCTACGCGGTGTGGGTCTACCTCGCGGCGGCCGCGCTGCTGGCCCTGGTGGTGGTGAGCGCCTTCATGACGGAGACGTACCGGAGCCAACTCGGGGCAGACAAGTTCGCCCGGTGAACACCGCCATGCCCCGGTGAGGGGCCGCGCCGGCCCCTCAGATCCCCCACCAGAGGCCCGCCCTCGCCCACGATCCATGCATACGCATACATGAACCCCGCGCACACTCCGTTCCGGAAAGGACATTCGCCATGCCGCTCGACCCCGTCGCCTACCTCCCCTACAAGGACCCGGACGACTTCATCCGTGAGGTGACCGACCGCATCTGGGTCGGCCGCGATGTGTCGTACATCGTGGACAACTACGAGCCGGACTCGATCGTCCACACCGGCCTGGGCACCGTCGTCGGCCGCGACGGTGTCATCGAGGGCAGCACCATGAGGATGGGCAGCACTCCCCAGCACATCGGCCAGGCCGAGGACGTGGTGTGGGAGGCGCGCGGAGACGACGCCTTCCTCAGCTCCCACCTGATCTTCTCCGCCGACGAGCACCTCGTGGGCGGCAGGAACATCCGCATCCGCAAGCGGACGGTCGCCAACTGCCTCTACCGTCGTGGCCGCATGGTCGAGGAATGGGTGGTCCGCGACGAACTCGCGGACTGCCTGCAACGCGGAGTCGACCCCGACGAGGCGGCCCGCGCCCTGCGCTTCCAGGGATACAGCGGGTCGATGACCGAGGAGCCGCCCACGGACGTGCTCAAGGTCGGCGTCAGCGGACCGCGCCCGGACGACTTCCGCCCCGAGTGCGAGATGGTCCTGGAGTTCATCGACGAGGTCTGGACGCAGCGCCGACTGCAGAAGGTCAACGACTTCATGGTGCGCGACCTCTTCCTGCACACGATCGGCGACCGGACCGTCATCCGGCCCGAGCGCTACCAGAGCGACCTGCTGGCCATGGTCGGCGCGTTCCCCGACGCACGCTTCGAGGTACGGGACGTACAGACCAACTTCTCCCCCCGCTACGGCGGGCTGCGGGTGGCCGTCCTGTGGACCATGCACGGCTCCTACCGCGGCACCCCCGACTTCGGCCCGCTGACCGACAAGCCCGTCACCATGCTGGGCGTCTCGCAGTTCCTGATCCAGGATGGCCGGATCGTGAAGGAGTTCCGCATCTACGACGAGATCTCCCTGCGCGCCCAGATCAACAGCACCCGAGGTGACGGCCCCTCGGTGGAGGCCAACATCTACTGATCCACCCCCGACCCGGCGTGGCCAGGAATCCAGCGTGAGTGGGCCCGCCTCTTCGGACGAAGAGGCGGGCCCACTCACGCGTGCGCTACAGGAAGGAGAGGCTCAGGACTCGCCTTCCGGCGCCGGGACCCGGCCCGGAGGCTCGGGCTCGGCTGTGGACAGGAAGTTGCCGATGAAGAACTTGTAGACCGCGGCCCCCACGACGCCACCGACCAATGGTCCGACGATGGGTACCCAGAAATACAGGTTGCCCCATTGATCTCGCCAGGCTCCTCCGTAGCCGGTGATGAAGCTGGCAAGTCTGGGGCCGAAGTCGCGTGCCGGGTTGATCGCGTAACCGGCGTCGGTGCCCCAGGCCATGCCGATGGCGACCACGATCAAACCGATGATGAACGGGGCCAGATTCGCGCCGGGCGGCGTGTTCAGCAGGTCGGTGACCGCGAAGATGAGCAGCACCAGCAGGGCGGTGCCGATCACCTGGTCCCGGAAGGCGCCCCATTCGTAGATGCCGGCCGTCGTCGAACCGTTCCCCGGCAGCGTGGAGAAGACGAACTGCGTCTTGATGGTGTGCGTCGGGTCGGCCCTCGCGAGTACTTCGGTGTAGTTCCAGCGCACCAGCAGTGCGGCGACGAAGGCGCCGGCTGTCTGGGCGAGGGCGTAGGGCACGACCTTGGCCCACGGGAACCCTTTGAAGCTGGCCAGGGCCAGCGTCACGGCCGGATTGAGGTGGGCGCCGCTGAGGCGGGCCGCGACGTACACGCCGAGGGTGACGCCCAGGCCCCAGGCCCAGGCGATGCTGTCGTGGTCTCCCAGTCCACCCTTCGGGTCGGTGAGGGCACCTCCGGCCACCACCTGGGCCACGACGCCGCACCCGAACAGAATGAGGACCATCGTGCCCACGAATTCGGCGGAGAGTTCGCGGAACAACTGTGGTTTGCCAACCGTTTCGCTCATGGTTATCGGCGTCTCCTCGGCGATTCAGGGCGCAGTGTGCCGGCGTCGGGGCTTTGGCCTGATCATCGTGGGACCACGGGCACCACGCCACCCGGAGTCCGGCTGACAGGGCGTAATCACTCTGACGGGGTGATGCGATTGCTCCGTCTGAGGTGCTGAGCGGCATTCGGCAATTACGATCGCGTGCGGTGGGAATTCCCGGGAGCCAGGGCCAGTGTGCAGAGCCGGGCCGAAGCGGTTCGCCGGCACACGCAGGAGGTACCGGCCGGGGTCTGTCCGCAATATCCGCAGCATCCACCTGACGTGCCCTCGGCTGGCCGATCGGGCGCACGAGCAGTATCCGCAGCACCCATCTGGTGGCCTTGACGTCACCCGACTCATGTCAACCTCGCTTATGCGCAGCGTAATCGCGGGTGAACCTGACCGCGAGGACGATGAGAGCGACCGGAATCACCCAGTTCAGCCAGTCGTCCCCCGAGGTGAAGCGCAGCGCGAGCCACCCGAGGAGGGCGATGACGGCGAATACACACGCCCAGACCAGTGTCAGGACGCGGTTGGCCTGCTTGAACCGAGGGGTGTCCCACACCTCCTCGGGTGTTGACCTCCGCGCGTACTGAGCCGTGAAGGGGTCGAACGCGAGCGAGACGAAGGCCACCAGGGCGATGAAACCGCTTGAGATCACCTGGGCGTATTCCTCCAGCCAGTCTCCCTGGCCGCGGTCCAGCACCAGCGCCAGTACCGATACGACGGCGAAGAAGAGCAGTCCGGCCACGTTCAGGACGTTGACTTGCCCTCGCCCGAGGTCGGGCATCGTGAGTACGACCGATGCGATCAAGCCGGCAAGGGCCGCGTATCCCCACGTGCTGGGGCCGGCGACGATGTCGAAGATGATCCAGGGAGCGAAGGCGAAGAAGAGGGTGCCCGTTCCCGTACCTGCGTCACGATCGGCCACTCGGTCTTCCTTTCGTCGGTGGGCGGGCCCGGTGGCGGTACGACGAGACCTTGACGCCACCCTTTACCGCCGGCCTGAACTCGTTTCGTTCTCGTGTCATACGCGGGAGTGCTCGCGCGCGGCCGCTCCCCGGTTTTCGGCGCCCGGCTTGATATACGAGTCACAGAGACAGCTTCACCTTCACCAGCGCAGCGCCTCGATACCGTTGCGTATCCCGGGACTCTACGGGGCCGGCTCGGGTCCGGCGATTGAGGTCAGTCAGCCCGAATTCCGCTCCCATGGCGAATGCACCCGAATGGCGTGCATCGACAGAGTGCGGCGTTCTCGCATCGCGCTTGTGTCCGTGCGAAAGGGCGGGGCGGCGCACTGACACCATTTGAGTTGTGGTACCTGTTGCTGAGTGCTCATGGAGACCCACACCCTGCCGCTGCCGGATGGCAATATCTACGCCGAAGTCCATGGATCAGGGGACGCCGTTCCCTTGCTGACGCTGCACGGTGGGCCGGCTGCCGGCAGTCAGTATCTGAGGTCGCTCACACGGCTGACCGACGGCGGTCGGCAAGTGATCCTTTACGATCAGCTCGGCTGTGGCGGGTCCGGCAAACCGGATGACCCGTCCCTGTGGACCCCGGAACGATACGCGGCAGAAGTGCAGCAGGTGCGCGACGCTCTGGGCTTGGACCGCGTCCATCTCCTCGGCCAGTCGTGGGGCGGCATGCTGGCCATCGATTACATGCTGGGCCGGCCCTCGGGAGTCGTTTCCCTGGTTCTCGCCGATACGACCGCGAGTATCCCTCAGGCCGCGAAAGGGCTCCTCCGGTTGAGAAGTGAGCTACCGCCGGAATCCCGCGCGGCTCTCGACGAGGCCGATCGCACCGGCAGGAGAGACACCCCCGCTTACCAGGCGGCTCTCATCACCTTCTACCAACGCCACGTGTGCCGCCTCGAATCCTGGCCGCAGGAGATGTTCCAGATGGCCGAGAACATGGATGGCAACCCCGTCTACTCCCAGATGTGGGGGCCCGACGAGCTCAGCCCCAGCGGCTCCCTGGCGTCGTGGGATCGACTGGACCGGCTTGCCGAAATCACCGTCCCGGCGCTGGTCCTGGCAGGCCGGTACGGCGAACTCGTCCCGGAATGCTCTCAGAGCCTCGACGCCGGATTGCCGGACTCACAGCTCGTCCTCCTGCCCGAGTGCTCACACCTCCCCCACCTCGAGGATCCGGAGCAATGGTTCGGCGCCGTCGCCACATTCCTTGACGAAGCAGAAGCGCGGGCATCCTGACACCGAGCGGTGTGCGCCCCGCCCGCGCGGACCAGCCCGCGCCGGAAGCCGGATGTGTCAGGGGAGCGCGTGGGGCCGCTGATTCGGACCGGGCGGGTCGAAGGTCAGCCCGTTCTCATCGAGCGCGTTGAACACCGTTGCCCGGCCCGTCCCGAAGACGAAACTGACGTCAACATTTCCCTGGGCCAGGTCCCTGGCCTGCCATTCGAGCAGTTCCACGCCCGTGAGGCGACGGCCTCGCAGAGCCTGCAACTCGGGCAGAGGCTCGGAACGCCACTGCAGAGCGAAGCCGGGCCACCGAACCGGACCGGTGGGGTCGATCATGTTCCAGGTGAGCGAGAGATCGTCGAACTTTTGATGATTGATCTCAATCTGCTCGCCATCGAAGTCGAACAGCACCGGGCAGTCACTGAACCATTCGTCGTCCCTCAGGTCCCAGACCATCCAGACTCTTGTCAGAGTCCGGCGGGAAAGGGCACCCAGGCGGGGCCCGTGCTCCGCCACGACCTCACTACGGCCGTTCAGCCACGACGGCTGGTAGCCCCCAATGCCGAAATCGAACATTGCGTCATCTTCTCAGAGCCCATAGCCCCGGCCTCCGGATCAAGGATGCTCGCATGAGATCGATTCCGGGAGGTTGAGGCACGCGAGATCCACGCATTCACCTCGATGTGAGCGCATGTCAGACACCTTCATCAGGTTCCGTGTACCGGTCGCCGCTTGCCGTCCTCGGGGTAAACCGCCCCCAGGAGGTCACGGACGTAGCGGTCGGGGTCGTCCAGGCCGGCGGCCGCCAGGGTGTCCGGTCCATCGGCCAGGAGGTGCGGGATGGCGCCGTGTATCGCGAGGGTGACGACGGCGGCGCGCTGCGGGGTGACGGGCAGGCCGGCGGTTCGCTGCGCCGCCTCCAAGCCGGCGAAGTCCGACGTCGCGATGGGGTCGAGGACGGTCGAAAGCCAGGGCTTGCGGGCCGCTTCGGCCTGTAGCTCCAGGTAGGCGAGAAGCCGGGGACGGCCAGGACCCGCGACGTTACGGAGAAGGCCCCCGAACATGGCGACGAGCCCCTCGCGGTCGGTGGGCCGCGCACCGGCGGCCACCTGTGCGGCGGTGTCGCGGTACTGCTCCAGGCAGCGCTCGGCCACCGCGCGCAGGAGGGCGTCCCGGGTCGGGAAGTAGTTCTTGGTCGTGCCGTGCGGTACGTCCGCGGCCGCGTCGACCGCACGGTGCGTCAGCCCTCGCCCACCTGCGGCGGCCAGTACGCCCATGGCCGCATCCCGCAGGCGGTCCCGTCGGTCCGGATTCACTGCCTGAGGCCCCTCTCCTCGACTCCTTGCCCACACTACCCCAACCGTGGTACCACAGATGTGGTAGTCGATCGGATGCGAAGCGACGTAGGGGGCGGCATGACCGGAACGGCGGTTGTCGTGGGGGCGGGGGTGGGCGGCCTGGCGACCGCGCTCGGGCTGCGCCGGGCCGGCTGGGCGGTCACGATTCTGGAGCGCCGGACGGAGCTGGAGCGCTACGGAACCGCCTTCGGCATCCATCCCACCGCGCAGGCCGCACTCGACCGCCTCGGGGTGGGCGAGCCGTTCCGCGCCCGGGCCGTGCCCTACCGGAGCGCCCGGATCCGTACCCCGCATGGGAAGGTGATGGCGCGTCTGCCGCTGGAGCGCATCGAGCGAAAAGCGGGCCGGCCCGAACTTCTCATTTCCCGGCCCTCTTTGATCGACGCACTCCTGGCCGAGTTGGGCGCTTTCGGGGACGTCCCGCTCAAGCTCGGCGAGAACGTCCGGGATGTGGATGCTCTGCTGGCCGACACCGACCTGGTGGTAGGCGCCGACGGAATCCACAGTGCCGTGCGTGCCGCATGTCCCGGCGGCCGGCGCTGCGGCCCCCGGCGTCTCGGGTCCGTCGCCTGGATCGGCGTGGCCGACTTCGAGAGCGAACTCCACGGCGAAACCTGGGGCACCGGCCGGTTCTTCGGCATGACACCCATCGAGCCCGGCCGAACCAACTGGTACGCCACCGTGCCCGAGGCCACCACCGCCCAGGAGCTGCGCCGACTCTTCGAGGGCTGGCACGACCCCATCCCCCGGATACTCGCCGAGACCGACCCGGCCACCTGGATCCGCTACGAGATGCGGCATCTGTTCCCCGCCCTTCCCTCCTTCGTCGACCGCGGAAAGGTCGCCCTGGTCGGAGACGCCGCGCACGCCATGACACCCAACCTGGGCCAGGGCGCGTGCACCGCGATCCTCGACGCGGAGGCCCTCGCCCGGGCCGTCGCCGCGCATGGCGAGGCCGGCCTGCGGTCGGCCCTGCGCAGCTACGACGCGGAGCGCCGGCGCAGCGCTCAGCGGATCGCCTTCGCTTCACGTAACCTGCACCGCTTCATGGCCACCGAGCGCACCCGCCTGCGCGATGCGCTGGTCCGTACGCTGCCGAGCTGATGGGCGAGGAGGCCGTACGGATCGCGCGCATCGCACGCACAGAGGGCGTTCGACGAACCCGAGAGCGCGGGCGACTGGGGCGGCGATACCGAGCGGCGTGACGGCTCGCCGCAGCGGACTTCCCCACTTCGCCGGACGCCTTGCCCTGTCCCGGTCAGCCGCAGTACGGTCTTGCCTCCCCTGGGAGCGCGGACGGAGCGCCCGGGACCCGTGGTCCTACGGGACATCAGATCGGCGATGGCCGTCGGACAGGCGCAATCCCCACCGAAGCCGTCCGGGCTGCTTCTCAGGGCAGCCGGTGTCCGCAGACGCAGTCGCCGCGCGTGGCGAGCGCACGGGGTGAGCCCTGGGCAGCTCTACTTGTCACCGCACCCGACCTGGCACTACTGTCACCACGCCTTGGTGAACGGGAAATCCGGTGTGATGCCGGTGCGGCCCTCGCCACTGTGAATCGGGAAGTCCGACTCCAGCCCTCGCGGGCAGCCACTGGGTCCTTGTGATCCGGGAAGGCGGAGTCCGGGCGGTGGTACCCGTCAGCCAGGAGACCGGCCAAGGCACTTCAACCATCCACGAGGTGCTGGAGAGGGTCTGCTGAGCCATGCACATAGCCGAGGGATTTCTGCCTCCGGCGCACGCGGTCGCCTGGGGCGTCGCGTCGGCGCCGTTCGTCGTCCACGGAGTCCGGTCACTCACCCGTGAGGTCAAGGCGCATCCCGAGAGCACGCTGCTCCTCGGCGCGTCCGGTGCCTTCACGTTCGTTCTGTCCGCCCTGAAGCTGCCCTCGGTGACGGGGAGCTGCTCCCATCCCACCGGGACGGGGCTGGGCGCCATCCTGTTCCGCCCGCCGATCATGGCGGTGCTGGGCACCATCACCCTGCTGTTCCAGGCACTTCTGCTCGCCCACGGCGGCCTGACCACGCTCGGCGCCAACGTCTTCTCGATGGCGATCGTCGGACCCTGGGCCGGATACGCGGTCTACAGGCTGCTGCGCCGCTTCGACGTACCGCTGATGGTTGCGGTGTTCTTCGGAGCCTTCGTCGCCGACCTGTCCACCTACTGCGTCACCAGCGTGCAGCTGGCGCTCGCCTTCCCGGACCCGGGCAGCGGATTCCTGGGCGCACTCGGCAAGTTCGGCACCATCTTCGCGGTCACCCAGATCCCGCTCGCGGTGAGCGAGGGGCTCCTGACGGTGCTCGTCATGCGGCTCCTGGTGCAGTCCAGCAAGGGCGACCTGACCCGGCTCGGGGTGTTCCTCGCCGGCAAGCGGGCGAAGGCCGAGAAGACCGAGACCGAGGCGGTGGCCCGATGAGCAGGAACGCGAAGATCAACACCCTGCTGGTGGTGCTCGTGGCCGCGCTGGCGGTCCTGCCGCTGGTCCTCGGACTCGGTGACCACAAGAAGGAGCCCTTCACGGGCGCCGACGCGCAGGCCGAGACGGCGATCACCGAGATCGACCCCGACTACAAGCCCTGGTTCTCTCCGCTGTACGAGCCGCCGTCCGGCGAGATCGAGTCGGCGCTGTTCGCCCTCCAGGCCGCGATCGGCGCGGGCGTCCTCGCCTACTATTTCGGTCTGCGGCGCGGCCGCCGCCAGGGCGAGCTGCGGGCGCAGGCCCAGCAGGACGCCGACGGCGCCGAGAGCGGCGCCGGAGTCTCCGCAGCCCAAGGGGACTGACCACCGCGTGCTGCCGATCGACGCGGCGGCGCACAGCAGTCGCTGGCGCCGCCGCCACCCCGTGGACAAGGCCGTGCTCGGGCTCGGGCTCACCGTGCTGGCGATCTCGCTGCCGCCCTGGCCCGGCGCCGCCCTGGTCCTCCTCACCGCACTCACCGTGCTGCTGGGCCCGGCGGGCGTACCCGGCCGTCGTCTGTGGCGCGCGTACCGGGTGCCCCTGGGCTTCTGCGTCACCGGTGCCGCCACCCTGCTCATCCAGGTCGGCGGGCCCGAGGGCTTCGTGACCCTGGCCGACGGCGGGCCGGTCCGCGCCGGTCAGCTGCTGCTGCGCACCTCGGCCGCGTCGCTCGGCGTCCTGCTGTTCGCGTTCACCACCCCGATGTCCGATCTGTTGCCCCGCCTGGTCAAGGCGGGAGTGCCCGCCCCGGTGGTGGACGTGGCCTTGGTGACGTACCGGATGAGCTTCCTGCTGCTCGATTCCGTGCGCCGGATCCGCGACGCCCAGGCGGCCCGGCTCGGGCACACCACCCGGGCCGCCACCTGGCGTTCGCTCGCCGGCCTCGGCGCCACCGCGTTCGTACGCGCCTTCGACCGGGCGGCACGGCTGCAGACCGGGCTCGCCGGGCGCGGCTACGACGGCACCCTGCGCGTCCTGGTGCCCGAGGCCCGCGTCTCCGCCCGGTTCGTGGCCGGCAGCGTCGTGCTGCTCGTGGCGCTCGCCGTCCTCACCTTCGTCCTGGAAAGGCCGCTGTCATGAGCGAGACCGCGCTGGTAGCCCTGCGGGGCGCGTCCTTCGCGTACGAGGACGGCCCGACCGTGCTCAAGGGACTCGACTTCGATGTGTGCGAAGGCCGTGCACTCGCTCTGCTCGGCCGCAACGGCAGCGGCAAGACCACCCTGATGCGGCTGCTCAGCGGCGGGCTGCGGCCGCGCGACGGCCGGTTGACGGTCGAGGGCCTCCCGGTCACCTACGACCGCAAGGGGCTGACCCGGTTGCGTACGACCGTCCAGCTGGTGGTGCAGGACCCGGACGACCAGTTGTTCGCCGCGTCGGTGGCCCAGGACGTGTCGTTCGGACCACTGAACCTCGGCCTGCCCGACAGCGAGGTGCGGGCCCGGGTGGACGAGGCGCTCGCCGCCCTGGACATCACCGCCCTGGCCGACCGGCCCACCCACCTCCTCTCCTACGGACAGCGCAAACGGACCGCGATCGCGGGCGCGGTCGCGATGCGGCCCCGGGTGCTGATCCTCGACGAGCCGACGGCCGGACTCGACCCGGACGGCCAGGAGCGGCTGCTCGCCGCCCTTGACGCCCTTCGCAGCAGCGGCACCACCGTGGTGATGGCCACCCACGACGTGGACCTGGCATTGCGCTGGGCAGACGACGCCGCGCTCCTCACCCCGGCGGGTGTGCGTGCCGGCCCCGCGCCCTCGATGCTGGCCCGCACGGATCTGCTGCAGGCAGCCGGTCTCCGGCTGCCGTGGGGCATCGCGACTGCCCAACTGCTGCGCGCACACGGGCTGTTGGACGACGCGACGCCTGGCCCCCGCACCGCGGAAGAGCTCGCCGCGGTCTTCGCCTCCGCTGCCGCCGTCGAACGGACACGGGCCGATGGCTGACGCGCCTCGGGCGCAGCCGATGGTGGTCGACGGACAGGAGCTGGTCGCCGTCTCCGGAGAGGACTTCGAGCGTCTGCTGGCCATCCGCCGTCAGGTCGGCGGTCAGAACGCCCGGATCAGGGCACTGACGGCCACATTGGGGAGCCTCGTGACGATGCTGGACGACATCGACGGGGCGGTGGCCGCAATGCATGCGGCCCACACCTGCGTGTGCGGTCGCTGCGAGGGGTGCACGGCACTCGCCACGCTGTCCGAGTGGGTGCGGGAAGCCCGGCGTACCGCTGCGGCTCGGGGCCGAGCAGGACGGACCGGACGAGCAGGCTGAGCAGGCCGAGCAGGCCGAGCAGGCCGAGCAGCGTGAACGTCGGCAGCGGTCCCCGCACGCCGATGACCGCGCCCTTCACCTCCGGCAGGTAGCCGTGCCGTAGCGGGGAGCCGTGGCCGGGGGCCGGGACGCCGCATCCGAAGAGGCCGGCGGCACGGGCACCGGGAACCACGCGCCCTCGGTGACGGGCATTCCCGCACCCCTGGCACCCACCGAGTCCACGCCGCCCGCCGGGGAACGTCCGGCGCCGCACATGCAGCCCATGCGGCACGTACCCATACGGCCGCTCCACGACTGCAGTGGCAATCCGGCCCGAGGATGCTTGAGCATGTTGCACGGCGACAGAGCGGGAGCGGGTAGTGACGGCACCGAGCACCGGGCGCACCACCATCAGACGCTGGTTTCTCCGCCACCTCCAGCTGCTGCCCGTCGTCGTGCTCGCCGTGGGCGCCCTCGTCGACTACTACACCTCTCCGCATTTCAGCGGAGAGGCCTTCTATACCGCTGCGCCGATGACAGCCGCCGCCCTGCTGTCGCTGCGCGCGACGATCCTGGCGGGCGTCAGTGCCTGTGTCATCGACTTCGCGCTGCTCACCCACTTCGGATTCATCGGGGATTCCGGTGGGCGCAGCGAGCTGGCGGCGGTCGCGACCGTCTCCGCCTTCGCCGTCGTCGTCAACCGCCTCATGTACTACAGCAAGGTGCGTCTGGAGGCGGCCCGCAGAATCTCCCTCGCGGTGCAGCGCGCCATTCTGCCGGAGCTGCCCGCCTCGATCGGGCCCCTGCGGCTCGCCGTGCGCTACCGGGCGGCGGTGAAGGACGCGCAGATCGGGGGTGACCTGTACAGCGCACAGGACACCCCGTACGGCGTTCGCTGCCTGGTCGGCGATGTCCGGGGCAAGGGCATGGAAGCGGTCAAGGTGGTGGACGTGGCCATGGGGGTGTTCCGGGAGGCCGCCGAGGAGGAATCCACGCTCGTCGGGATCGCGGCCAGGTTGGAGCGTGCACTGCGACGGGACAGGGAGCGGCGGGCGGGCCCCGAGCGGACCGAAGGGTTCGTCACCGGCGTGCTCGTGGAGATCCCGCACCGCGGCGATGAGCTGCGGCTGGTCAACCGCGGCCACCCGGCGCCGCTGCTGCTCCACGCCGGCCAGGTACGCAGCGCGGAACCTTCCGAGCCGTCGCTCCCTCTGGGCATGGCGGATCTGGGCACCTCTCAGGTGCGGACCGACACGCTGCCCTTCCCCCCGGGGGCGACCCTCCTCCTGTACACCGATGGCCTGACCGAGGCGCGGAACCGCGCAGGCGTTTTCTACGACCCCCGTGCCGGAATGGCCGCGCGTGACTTCGCCGGCCCGGATGCGCTGCTCGACACGCTGCTGGCCGAGGTGAGACGCCACGCCGGCGGTCGCCTCACCGACGACATGGCGCTCCTCGCGGTCACCCGGGACAGCGTCTGAACTCAGGAACGCGCGGAGTGCCGCCTACAGGTTCGCGGGAGCTCTGCGATAGTCGAGGGATGGTGTGGTTGCCGGACCCTGAGGCTTTGCGTGGGAAGGTCGCTGTCGTCGCGGGAGCGACACGGGGCGCGGGACGTGGCTTCGCCGCCGCGCTGGGCGAAGCGGGCGCGACCGTGTTCTGCACAGGGCGCAGCAGCGTGCGGGGCCCGGGAGGGTCCGACTACGACCGTCCGGAGACGATCGAGGAGACGGCGGAGCTGGTCACCCGGCTGGGCGGCACCGGCATCGCGGTCCAGGTCGATCATCTCGACTCCGATCAGGTGGGCCGCCTGGCCGAGCGCATTCGCGCCGAGCACGGCCGTATCGACGTCCTCATCAATGACATCTGGGGCGCGGAACGTCTCAAGGGCGGGCCGGCGGACTGGAACACTCCCATCTGGCAGCACCGTCTCGATGACGGCCTGCGCATTCTCCGACTCGGTATCGACACCCACCTGATCACCTCCCACCATCTCCTCCCCCTGCTGATCGAGGAGCCGGGCGGCCTGCTCGTCGAAGTGACGGACGGTACAAGGGAATTCAATGCGTCGACGTACCGGATCTCGGTGTTCTACGACCTGGCGAAGACCGCGGTGAACCGGCTGGCGTTCTCGCAGGGGCACGAGTTGCGGCCGTTCGGAGCCACCGCGGTCGCGCTCACGCCCGGTTGGCTCCGTTCGGAGATGATGCTGGACAACTTCGGTGTCCGCGAGGAGAACTGGCGCGAGGCATTGAACGCGCACAGGGAGGACGGCTCGCCGACGGCACCGGCAGGGTTCGCCCAGTCGGAATCACCGCGCTATGTCGGCCGGGCAGCGGCGGCCTTGGCCGCCGACCCCGAACGGCACCGATGGAACCAGCAGTCGGTCAGCTCCGCCCAGCTGGCCGGGGAATACGGCTTCACCGATATCGACGGCAGACAGCCGGACAGTTGGCAGGTTCTGTAGAGGTGCCCGCCGCTGCGGCCTTCGCCTCGTCCGGAAGATGCCAGGGTATTGTCATGAGCAACGCAATACGACACACCCTTCATGGATTTGCGGACACCCTGGTCCGGCTGGGCATTGCGACGGAGGAACAGGCCACAGCCGGCCTGGCGGAGGCGGCCGATATCGGAATGGACCTCGACGAGGAATTCGAGGACACCGAGGAGCTGACCTTCCTCATCGGCGAATGCGGTCTCGGCTTCCAGACGCCCGAGAAGGTCAGTGGCGAGCTGGAGGAGGGGTACGCGGAGCTGCTGCACGAGGCGGCGGCCTGTTCGGGCGGCTCGGTGGTGGTCGATGACGTCCAGCTGGTGACGGTCGGAGGAGAGGGCGAGTACCTGCACTTCCGGCGCAATGGCCGGTCGATCTGGCACCACGCGGATCATCTCTCGGACAGCACCCGCTACATGGACTGGAATCTCGCCTTCGACGCCATCGGCGACCTCGTACCCGGCAACGACGATCCACGGGCCTTCCACCAGCTGGACGAGGAGTCCTATGACGCCTGGTGGCTCCTGCTGACGCCCGAACAGGCCGAGGGGCTGGCAGAGTTCGGCCTGCCGATGCCGGTGTCCGTCGGCAACTGGGTGCGCGACGGACTTCCTACGGCGGAACCCGAGACGTTCGCCTGGTACATGGAGGACGACCGCCTCCATGCGAGCGAGGAGTCCCGCCGGGGTCTTGACCAATGGCTCGCCCCCATGGGCACCGCACTGGACCGATGGCGGACGGGCCCGCTGCCCGCCGACTTCCCTTTCGACTACTCGCCGGCTTCGCTGTCGGCGCTGGAACGGCTTGTGCTCGACCGCTTCGACGGCCCCGCCGCACTGGAGTCGACGGCCGGGGACGCGTTCTTCGAGGGCGCGGTCAGGTACATCGGAGAGACCGCGCTCAGGCTCCGGCCGTGCCGCTGGACGTACCGGCACTCCGACGACGACTCGATGCCGTTCACCAACGAGGCCATGATCACCGCCAACGCCCCGAGCGGCTTCTCGGCGGGCTTCTCCCCCGACTACGTACTGCGGACCCTCGTGAAAGAACGCACGCCCCCCGGCCTGTTGGACCGCATGGGAGACCTTGAGGAAGCGGTCGAGGAATACCACCGGGCTCTCCGCGCCCGCACCCGCTGAGACCTTTCCCGTGGGCGGCCCTTGGCGCGGGGCTGCCGGCCGCCGACATCGACGCTCAGAATGGCAAGGTCATCCGGTGCATCGCCTCATCCCCGCCCGGAACCATCGCACGAGTGCCCGCGTCCCGATCTTCAGGGCGGGGCCGGTGGGCCGGTGGGCCGGTGGGCCGGTGGGCCGGTGGGCCGGTGGGCCGGTGGGCCGGTGGAAGGGCGGGACGCGTGGAGCGGCAGGGAAGGCGTTTTCAGACGGCAGCGTGGGCGGCCGTATCCACTTTCGTGGCAGCCGCTCTGACTGGCTGTTTCGCTCCGGGAGGCGACGAGGAGAGGGAGCCCGGCCCCGCAGCGAAAGCCGTCACAGTGGTGCGCGGCGACGCGACCTACCCTCTCACCGCCAAGATCACGACGTGGGAGGTGCGGCCTCACCCGCAGGTCCCGGATCGAGGGGACGCGGTGCACTTCTCCTATCGCACGACCAAGAAGGCACCGTACCTGCCGGTGACGCGAGTGGAGCTCGCGGTATGCGCGGTGGACTCGGCGGACATCGTGCTGCTGTGCGGCACCATCGCCGTGCACGAGCAGGTGGGCGCCCCTCGGACGGAAGACGTCGACACGTGGCTCGGACCCAGCTCCGACCCGAACATCCTGTCCAGGACAGCCCGCGTCCTGCTGCTCCCCGACCAGTTGCTGGGTGACGGCCACGCGAACGACCCCAAGGACCACGACGGCTACAAACCCCCCGCTGTCCCGCCGCCGGGCGACCGACTGCGCACCCGATGAAGGACCCTGGCCGGTGCGGTCCGCCACGCACACGTGATACTCCCCTGTCATGGGCGACTTGGTGACCGCGCGGCTTCTGCTACATCCCCTCAACGCCGAGGAAGCGGAGCGAGTGTTGACGGGCAACCCTGAGGACGCCGCACGATGGGCGCCGGGCTATCCCGCGGAGGGAGACGCGTCCGCCGCCAAGCGCTTCCTGCGTACCTGCACGAGCACCGGCGATCCCCAGCCGTTCGGCACGTACGTGATCCGTCGCCGCGAGGACGGGCGCGCCATCGGCGGGGTCGACTTCCACGGGAGGCCGGATGAGAACGGTAGCGTCACCATCGGCTACGGCCTCATCTCGTCCGCGCACGGCAAGGGTTACGCCTCCGAGGCCCTGCGGGCTCTGCTGACGTTCGCGCGCACCCAGGGCGTCAGCAGCGTGCAAGGTGACACCGGCCGCGACAACATCGCCTCCCAGCACGTCATGACGGCAGTCGGCATGCGACTGGTCGCGGAAGACGACCGGCTGAGGTACTACAGGATTGCCTGGGACGACTCGATGGAGAAAGCCGGCTCCGAATCCTAGCCACGCGCCATGACGATGTGGACCGGACTGCGCAGGCGTCAGCCGGCGGACTTGCGGTCCGCCAGATCGGCGACAAAGTCGATGCAGGCCATGCTCGGGCTGTTCTTCAGGCCGCGATCCAGGTCCACCTTCGCCCAGTCACCCTCCTGCTTGTAGAGATCAATTTCCTTCTTGAGGTCCTCGGCCTGCTTCTGCAGGGCCGTTTTGATCGGCGCCGGGACGTGGGGCTGATCCAGCGCTCGGTCGGTCAGGGTCGTCAACTGCTGCAGCAGCGGAATCACCGGAGTATCGCTGTGGTACCCGGAGGACCCGATCGGATTCTCCTTGGCCAGCTTGTTGTTGATATCCATCATCTGATTTTGGTTCTGGCATCCGGCCACGTGAGTGATGACGCACATGCCCGTGCTCGCGTTCCAGTTCTTTGCGTCGCCCGTGCAGAACCCCGGAATATCGGCCGACTGCTTCGCCTTCGGCTTGGCCTCCTCCTGCTCCCCGCTGTCGTCACCGCCACTGAGCCCCACGGCGGCCCCCACACCGATCGCCGCCACGACGGCCACACCGGTGACGATCAGGCCGAGCTTCTTTCCTTGGATCATCTCTACCCTTGTCTGTCGGTCTGTCGGTCTGTTTGCGGTGGCCATGAGTTGAGCCACATCGCAGTCCGTGGGCGGGGCCTCACTTCCAGCAGAGGTACTTCAGGTCGCCCACATCCTCTTTCAAGTGCTTTATGGCAAGGTCGGTGGCCTTGGTGTTGACGAGGCGGCCTTCCACGACGCGCGGGAGCTGGGCATCGAGCCCGTCGGCTTGGGTCTTCAAGTCCCCCGCTATGGCGTGGAGCTTCGACCTGACCGCCGCCTCGGTGGCGTGGTTGGCGAGATCCGTGACCTGATCGGCGCCGTCGCGCAGCGCCGCGCTGCCGTCGTGGGCCTTGTCGGCCCTACTGCGGTTGGGATCGCCCAGCGCGATGCTGGAGAGCTGCAGGGCGTTTCCGGCGGTCTGTACCGCGGCGTTGCATGCGCCCGCGTCCGGCCCCGGACTGCGGCCTTCGGTGGGCGTGGACTTCGACGTGAGTGTGCCGGCTGGCGTGGGCGTAGGTGACGGGCTGTCGGCGCCTGTCGCGCTCACCGACGAGTCCGAGGACCTGTCGGCAGGACGGTCCTGCTCACGGAATTGGGAGGCGACCACGAAGGCCAGCAGCCCGGCCGCGCCGACGCTCAGTACGGACAGCACCGGACGTATCCACATGCGTCTCGGGCCGGTGTTCTCCGGCGGCAGCACCTTCGTGTCGCCGCGCGGCGTCCCGTCCAGCATGTGCAGGACGGCGTCGATGCCGGGACGGGTCTTCGGGTCCTTGTCGAGCAGCGCCATGATGACCGCTGTCAGATGACCGGCACCGACGGGCTCATCGGGCTGATCGTGGCCGACCGCATGGATCGTGGACAGCACCGAGCCCCGGTCGAACGGGGAAATGCCGGTGACCGCTTGATACAGCGTCACGCCCAGAGACCACAGGTCCCCGGCCGGACTCTCCACGCCTTTCAGCCGCTCAGGGGCGATGTACGCGGCCGTGCCGACGACCGCCCCGGTCATGGTGATCTTGGTGTCGGCGTGGTGTCTGGCGATTCCGAAATCGGTGACCAGCACGTCACCGCCGTCCGTGACCATGACGTTCGGCGGCTTGATGTCCCGGTGGGTGATCCCGACGCCGTGCGCGGCCGCGAGCGCGGCGAGGACGCTCCGGGCGATGCGGTCGATCAGCTCAACGGAGAGTCCGTCGGGTTCTTCCGCCAGCAGTTCGGCAACGGACTGCCCCCGCACGAGACGCATCACCGTCCACGGGAGCCCCTCGTGCTCGACGACGTCGTGGACGGCCACGATGTTCGGATGGTCGCGCAGGGCGGCGGCGTGTTGCGCCTCCTTGCGGGCGTACGCGAGGACGGACCGGTGCGGCTCGGTGGTGTCCTGGGGGTTCATCCGGATGGACTTGACGGCCACGTCGACGTTCAGGCCCAGGTCGCGGGCCCGCCAGACCTCGCCCATACCACCGATGCCCAAGCCCTCGACCAGCTCGTACCGGCCGGCGATGACCGTGCCGGCCGCAACCCGTGTCGCCAAGTCCTCAGCCCCGCCCCCGAGTTCCCGCACTGCCCTGTCGACGGCACATTGTAAGCGCGCGGCTACACGCCCGGAAGCCGTATCGGAAGGCGCAGTGGCGTGACCGGTGAATCCACCGGCCCCATGCCCGGATTGCACCCGGTGGCCGCCAACTCCGCGGCTCAGAAACGCACTTGCGGCCGACAACTTGCCGGACCTACCCGGCCTCTGCCCTGCCGGCGCATCCCTGCGACGACTCCGGGCGGGCCGGACGTGCCCACCGCGCCGACGCATCACGATTCGTGATCGTGCCAGATCGGATTGCGTCTTGGACGGCCCTCGGCCTGGTGTTGGACTGGACCCACGGCGGTTCCCCGGCCTGCAGGCCCGGGACCGTACGTCAGCGTTCGACCTCGATCCCTCGGAGAACAGCATGCCTCTCATCCACGTGCAGCAGACCCCCGGCAAGACCGCCGAGCAGAAGGCCGAGCTGGTCCGTGAGCTGACCGACGCGTATGTGAAGGCCACCGGCAGCAAGCCGGAGAGTGTGTGGGTGACCGTGCAGGAGATCGCCACCGACAGCTGGTCGATCGGCGGCGACACGCTCGCCGCCCGCGCCGCCAAGCGCTGAGACCCGGCGGGCCCTCCGATGCGGCCCGGCCTCCCCCGCCGTTTCCGGGCCGGCCTCCCCCGTTCCCGGCCCGGAAACGGCCTCTGACAGCCGCTGCACCGGGGCCACTTCGGTCTGCGGGCGCCGGCGTTCGCCCGGCCACCGGTCCCACCGGGTGAATCGTTCCCCGACCCCTGCTCTTGACCAAGGAAGTTGCCAGTCGTCATGAAGACCGCAACAAGACGCACGCCCTACGCGCTGTTGCTCGCCGTTCTGTGCTCGCTGAACGCCGGTGGCCTGTTCGCCTCGGACATCAATCTGCCGGGCGTGCCGGCCACCGCGCATGCCTTCGACACCCCGGTCGCGTCCGTGCAGTGGACGTTCAGCGCGTTCATGATCGGCATCGCGGTCTCGCAGGCGGTGTACGGGCCGATCTCGGACGCGTACGGCCGCAAGGGCGTCATCGTCTCCGGCCTCGGCCTGTTCGTCGTGGCCTCTCTGGTGTGCGCCATGGCGCCGACGGTCGAGGTGTTCGGCGCCGGCCGGCTTCTCCAGGCGCTGGGCGCCGGTTCCGGCATGGTGCTCGGCCGGGCCGTGATCAGCGACCTGTACGAGGAGAAGGACGCGGCCCGGATGTTCGCCACGGTCATGCCGATCGTCGGCGTCTCCCCGTCCGTCGCCCCGCTGGTGGGCGGCTATCTGACCACGTACGTCTCCTGGCGTGCGCCGTTCGTGGTGACGGCGCTGATCGGCCTCGCGACGCTGGTCGTGATGGTCACCTCGATCCCCGAGAGCCTGCCGCCGGAGCGGCGCAGCAAGCATCTGGGCGCGACGCTCAAGGGGTACCCGAAGCTGCTGGCCCGCCCGCTGTTCTGGGCATACACCATCAACCTCGGTGTGGCGTACGGCGGTTACTTCGGCTACTTGGCTGCTTCCCCGCTGGTCTTCGAGAAGATGGGGCTGGCCACCGAGACCACCAGCTACTGCTACATCACCGTCTCGATCGCGTATGTGGCGGGCAACCTCACCTCCCGCGCCCTGGTGCGCAAGCGGCCCGTCAATCAGCTTCTGTGGATGGGCCACGGCTTCTTCCTCGCCGGTGCGCTGATGATGCTCGGCCTGGGGCTGAGCGGTGCGGGCGCGCCCTGGGGTCTGCTGGTGCTGGTCTTCATGCCGGTGATGACCTTCGGCAACGGATTCCTGCTGCCGCTGTCGATGAGTGCCGGGGTGACCACCTTCCGTTCGACGGCCGGCTCGGCGTCGGGCCTGATGGGCGCGCTCCAGCTGCTGGCGGCCTCGCTGGGAATCTTCCTCTCCAGCCGGCTGCCGTCGGGCGACCTGTTCGCCCTGGGCTGGTTCGTGCTGGCCGCCGCGGTAACGGGAATTTGCGCCTTCGCCTTGTTCCTTTCACTTGCCGCACGGCAGGCGTCCCGTGCAGAAAATCGAGCGGAAGAATTCCGTCGCGACAACGACAGGGCCGGCGATTTGCTGGGGGCTACCGCCGAGTAATAGCACCGACTGCGGTGCCGGAAACCACATAACCGTGAGAGCGGGCCCGCCCGATGGCGGGTTCCGCTCCTCGGTGTGCGAAGATTCCCTCGCGGCGATCCCGCAGCGAGGGAACGTTTCACTTTCAATCATAGGGATCGCCCTGAGTGGTAGGGGGATCCTGTGGAACTGCGCCAGATTCAGTACTTCGTAGCCGTGGCCGATGAGCTGCATTTCGGCAGGGCCGCCGAGCGGCTGCACATAGGCCAGCCCGCGGTCAGCCAGCAGGTGCGCCGGCTGGAGCGGGAACTGCGCACCCAGCTCTTCGACCGCTCCGGCCGCACCGTCGCACTCACCGCGGTCGGCCAGGCCCTCCTTCCCGAGGGCCGCGAACTGCTGAAGGCACTGGACTCCTTCGCCACCAAGGCCCGGCGACTGGTCGCGCAGAGCGCGGCCACGTTCCGCGTCGGTATCAGCTCCGCCCTGGGCCAGCGCCTGGACGACTTCCTGGACGCGCTGCCCGACCGCGGGGCGGGCACCCGCTTCGAGTTCCAGACCCTCGACGCCCACACGCGCCTGGAGGAAGTACGCGCCGGTCGGCTGGACGCGGCCTTCGTCCGGGGCATCGAAAGCGCACCCGGCCTGCGTCTTCTCACCCTTTGGTACGACCCGTTGGTGGTCGCGCTGCCCGCCTCGCACCCGCTGGCCGACCGTGACCGTCTGGACCTCGCCGACCTTGCCGAACTGCCTCTGCGCATGGCCTCCCGCGGAGAGAACCCGGTGCTCTTCGACACCGTCGTCACCGCCTGCCGCGCCGCGGGTTTCGAGCCGGCCTTCGGCCCGCCCTCCACCGGACTCCAGGACACCCTCGCCGAGATCGGTGCGGGTTCGACCGGCTGGACCCTGGTGTATCCGACGGTGGCCGAAACGGTGTCCTCCCGCCGGATCACGCTGCTCCCGCTCAACGGGGAGCCCATCACCATTCGCATGTTTCTCGCCCTGCGAGAAAACGCCGACCCGGCCCGGCTGGAGTTGCTTACCGCGACAAGTACGCAGGTTCGCCGAAAGGTTGCGGGAGAGCACCGAAAGCTCCGGCATGGATGATTCTTTACCCTGCCATTGCGCTTTACTGGAATCCATGCGGTACGTTTTGCGTCAACGAACTTCCGGTTTCTGCCTCGCCGACGTGTTTTCCGGCTGAAAATTCTGGACGGCCGCGCCGCGAAGTTCGCCAACGGGGTGCTGCGGGATTCGTTTTGGGGAGAATCCCGCCGAAAGTCTGCGTGTCAATTCTCATGCAATCCGTCGTGTCCCGACGGATCCAGTACGTCGACTACCACCCCGCCAACTGCATGCGCCATACATGGAGGGGTAATGATCGTTAATCTTGATGTGACGCTGCGCGACGGGGGATACCGGAACAATTTCGACTTCCCACTCGAGTACGCCCTGCACCACGCCCGTGAGAGCGTCGCGGCCGGCATGGAGTGGATCGAGATCGGCTACCGCAACGGCTCGTTCAAGCCCAAGCCCGGCATCGGCCGCACCGGCGTGGGGGCGGACGACTACATACGGGCGCTCGCCGAGGTCGTCTCCCCCGACCGCCTCTGCATGATCCTGCACCCGAAGAACATCACCGAGGACGACCTTCCGCGGATGTACGAGGCCGGCGTCCGTCTCGTACGGTTCTGCCTGCCCTCCGGCACGCCGGAACCCGGCCTCGCCATGCTCTCCCGGGCCGCCGGCCTGGGCTTCACCACCACCGTCAACATCACCCGCGTCAGCCAGCTGGACCGGCGCCGGCTGGTCGACCTCGCCGCCATGTCGGGCGACGCCGGCGCCGATGTGGTCTATCTGGCCGACTCCAACGGCAGCATGCTGCCGGGCGAGGTGTCCCAACTGGTCACCCTGGTCCGCTCGGTGACCGACGCGGCCATCGGTCTGCACGCGCACAACAACCTGGGTCTTGCGCTGGCCAACGCGATCGCGGCCGTGGACGCGGGCGCCACCTGGATCGACTCCTCCGTCCTGGGCATGGGCAAGGGACCGGGCAACCTGGTGACCGAGCAGTGGCTCGCCTACCTCGGCCGGGGCGCCGACACCGATGCCTACGACCTCGGCCGGATCCTCAGCCTCGCCCACCGCATGGAGTCCGAGATCGCGGAGGCCGCGCCCTCACTGCCGCTGCCGGACCTCGTTCTGGGGCACTTCGACCTGTCCGTCGAGGAGCGTGCCAAGCTCCCCGTGGACCGGATCGGCGACGCCTTCTCGGCGGCCCGCGAGCTGACCGCGGCAGGCGCCCGGTGACCTCGCGTCCCCCGCACCCGGAGTCGGCGCGCGCTGCCGCGCCGGTACCCACCCGCACCACCATGGGCGACTCCGGTGCACCACGCCACGCTGTCGTCCTCGCGCCCGTGATGCCCCGTTGGGACCACGGCGCGTTCTTCCGGCAGGTCGCCGAGCCGCTGATCGCCACCAGGCATCGGATCACGATCTACGACACCCTGTCCTTATTGAGAGAGGGCGACGACCTGGCGGCGCTCGTGGACCGTTGGGCGCGGTACCTCGCACCGGACGGCGGTGGCCCATCCGGAAGCGACAGGAAGGACGGCGGTTGCCACCCGTTGTCGGCCACGGCCCCCGATGTGTTGGTAGGCAACGCCCTGGGCGGCGCCGTTGTCCAGGCACTGCTCTCCCGCGAGTGGACCCACCGGGCCAGGGTGCTGCTGCTCTCCGGCCCCACCCTCGCCGACGGCGAGCTGAACGCGAAACTGGAGCGGATTGCCGCCGCCGTCGCCGCCCAGGGCCTTCCCGCGGCACTGGGCCTCCTCGACGAAGTCGTCCGCGGCCCCGGCCTGCAACCCGGCCCCGCGGCACCGCACTCCGGATCGGATCGCAGTCAACTCCACTATGAGACGCAGCAGTTGGCCGAACGGCGGCTTTCCGCCGGCCTGCGACTGCTGCACGACGCCGACGTCCGGGAGCCCGTACGGCGCTTCCCCGGCGCCCTGCTGCACGTGTACGGCGAACAGTCCCTGCTCGTGCAGCGCAAGCACCTGGCCACCGGCCCCCGCCCGCAGCACCACCTGGCCGGTATTCCGCAAGCCGGAATGCGTCCGCACGCCGACCGGCCGGACCTCACCCGAGACACCATCACCCGCTTCCTGGGAGCTGAACAGTCATGAACCGCAAGACCGTCGCGGTCCTGCCCGGCGACGGCATCGGACCGGAGGTCCTGGACGCCGCGCTGCCGGTGATCGAGGCCCTCGGCCTGCCCCTCGACCTGGAATTCGGCGACATCGGCTGGGACTGCTGGCGCACCGAGGGCACCCCCGTGCCCGACCGCACCTGGGACCTGATCGGCCGCAGTGACGCCGTGCTGCTCGGCGCCACCACCAGCAAGCCGCGCCGCGAGGCACTCGCGGAACTGGCTCCCGAACTGCGCGAGTCCGCACCGCAGTACATCTCTCCCATCATCCAACTCCGCCAGCGCCTAGACCTGTTCGCGAATCTGCGACCGGTCGAGAACTACCTCGGCGGCGGGACCCCGTACCGCTTCTGTGTGGTCCGTGAGAACACCGAGGGCCTGTACGCGGGCCTGGACTGGAACCACGTCCCGGACGAGATGTGGCCGCTGGTCGCCGAACACCCCAACGTCCGCCGCAGCGGGCGCCCCGGTGCCACCGCCAGTATTCGACTGCAGACCTCGCACGGTCTGGACCGCATCCTGCGCTTCGCCTTCGAGACCGCCCGCGGTCAGGGCTACGAGCGGGTCACCCTCGCCGACAAGCCCAACGTCCTGCGGCGCAGCAGCGCGTACGTCCTGGAACGCCTTGAGGCGATCGCCGCCGACTACCCGGAGATCTCGTTCGAGGTCCTCAATGTGGACGCGGTCGCCCTGTGGATGGCTCGCCGCCCGGAGCGCTTCGGCGTGATCGTCGCCGAGAACATGTTCGGCGACATCCTCTCCGACCTCGGCGGCGGTGTGATGGGCGGACTGGGCCTTGCGCCCAGCGCCAACATCGGTGAGTCCGGCAACTACTTCGAGCCGGTGCACGGCAGCGCCCCGGCGATGGCCGGACGCGGGCGCGCCAACCCGGCCGCGGCGTTCCTCACCATCGGCCTGATGCTGGAGCACCTCGGCTTCAAGGACGAGGCGGGCAGCATCCAGGACGCCGTACGTCATGTCACCCGCCGGCGCGACCGGGTCACCTACGACCTCGGCGGCGATGCCACCACCTCCGAAGCGGCGCAGGCGGTCATCGATGCCTGCGGCGAGGTCCCGCACACCCCGACCGCCGCCGTCATCACCATCGGCGACGAGCTGCTCCGCGGCGACCTGGAGGACTCCAACGCCGGCAACGCCTCCCGCATGCTCGGCGAGCGTGGCATCCCGGTCCGCGTCCGCCACACCATCGGCGACGACGAGGCCGCCATCGCCGACGCCATCCGCCCCTCCCTCGGCCGCGATGACGTGATCGTGGTGCTGGGCGGGCTCGGCCCCACCTCCGACGATGTCACCCGCAGTGCCGTCGCCCGCGCGCTGGGACGCCCGCTGGAGCACCGGGAGGAGGCATGGCAGGGGGTCGTGGAACGGCTGACCCGCTTCGGCGTGGCCATCCACGACGACAACCGCAGGCAGGCGCTGTTCGCCGAGGGCGCCGATCTGCTGCCGAACCCCAACGGCACCGCGTGGGGCTGCCACACCAAGGCCCAGGGGAGCTCCGTGATCATGCTCCCCGGTCCGCCGCGCGAATGCCTTCCGATGCTGGAGTCCGTGCTGCGCGACGGGCTGCCGCACGTCCCCGCGCCGCCCGCGGTGGCCACCGTCTTCCGTCGGACGCTCGGCATCATCGAAGCGGATGCCGCGGCCCTGGTCGATGACCTGGTGCGGGACAGCGGTGTCGCGGTCAAGCCCGCCTACCGCTGGCACTACCCGTACGTCGACATCCGGCTCGGCTGCCCACCCGAGGCGGCCGACGACCTGTCCAAGCGTCTGGACTCGGCGCTCGCCGACCACATCGTCACCGACCGGGACCGCACCGCGGTCCAGGAGCTGGCGCTGCTCCTCGACGAGCGCGACCTCGCCCTGGACCTGGACGACCGGCTCACCGGGGGCGTCTTCGCCGCGGAACTGGCCCGCGAACGCCACAGCAGCGACGGCTCGCGCTCCTTGAGCGTCGTCCTGTCGGCCGACTGGGAGAGCGGGGACCGTAGCGCCTACACCGGAACGGTCGCCCTCACCTGCCTCATCCGGGACGAGACCGGTGAGCACACCGACCACCTGACCGTCCCCAACCGTGGGGCCGAAGTCACCACCTACTTCGCCGAGTTCGCGGCCTGGTCCCTCGCCCGGCACCTCGGCGGCCGCAGTCACCCGCACACGGAGGAATCCGCATGACCACCGCCGCTCCTGCGGAGGCCGAAGCGCTGCGTGAGCGCCTGTCCCGCCTGGACACCGCCGCTCTCTCGGATGCCATGGACAGCCTGCGCACACCGCCGTGCGTACTGCCCGGCATCGCGACACGCACCCCCGGCAGCATCGCCTGCGGACCGGCCTTCACCGTCCGCTACCGCGCCATCGACGACGACACCACCTTCCACAACGCCGCCAACTACATCGACGACGTGCCCGCGGGCTCGGTCGTCGTCGTGGACAACGGCGGCAGCCACACCTGCACGAACTGGGGCTCGCTCCTCAGTTCCGTCGCGCTGCACCGCGGCGTCTCCGGCACGGTCGTCCACGGCTCGGTGCGCGATGTGAAGGAGAGCCGCACCGCCGGGTATCCGCTGTTCAGCACCGATGTGACGATGGTCAGCGGCAAGAACCGGGTGGTGCTCGACCGCACCGGCGCCGAGGTCGACATCGCGGGTACGCCGGTACGCCCGGGCGACTGGATCGTCGCCGACGACAACGGCGCCCTGCGGATCCCCGCCGACCTCGTCGAGGAGGTCATCAGCCGCGCCGAGGCCGTGGAGCGCACCGAAGCCCGTATCCGCGAAGCCGCGCTCGGCGGCGCACGGCTGGACGAGGCACGTGCCCGCTTCGGCTACGCCCGCCCGTGGGAGGACGGAGGCGAACATGGCGACCGCTGAACCGACCGAAGCCACTGTGCAGCCGGCCGATGGCCGGCCCCTCCCCCTGTCACCGCGGGACGCCGGCTTCATCGACGTCCACTACCACGTCGGTCCGGACGCGTATCTGCGCCGCCACACCGCCACCACCGCCGGTGCGCTCTACGCCGAGCACAGGGGCTGGGTCGTCCTCAAGAACCACCTCGGCTCGACCGCGGCCCAGGCGTGGGAGGCCCGCCAACAGGGCCTGCCCGTCTCCGGCTCGATCGTCCTGAACGATCTGGCGGGAGGATTCGACCCCCGCGCCGTGGAACAGGCCGTCATCCAGCACGGCGAGGACAGCGGGCTGCGCCTGATCGTCCACCTGCCCACGGTCACCGGCCGCACCCACCGCAGCCGGCTGACCCGCACGCCCTCCCATCCGCTCCTCGGCGACGGCCAGCGCCCGCTCACCGTCGCCGACGGCAGCCGTAGGCTGCGCCCGGAGGTCCGTGACATCCTGCGCGCCGCGCGGGACCTGCCGGTCGTCATCTCCACCGGCCACGCCGACGCCCATGAGGTGCGGCTCCTGGTCGACGAGGCCGTACGGCTGGGCCTGCCCCGTCTGATGCTGAATCAGCCCGCCAACCCGATGACCGGGCTGACCTGCAAGGACCTCGTGGAGGTGGCCGCCGCGGAACAGGTATGGACCGAGCAGACCGCGCTCACCCGTCTCCTCGGCTACCAGGACGAGACCGACTTCGCCGACGTCCTGTCGCTCCTCCCCAGGGTCGTCTACAGCTCGGACCTGGGCCAGCCGTCCCAGATGGACATCGAGCCATGGCTGGAGTGGAGCCAGGAGTCCTTCGTCCGGGCACGTCTGACTCCCGAGCGGATTGCGGAGATCACGCACACCGCGCCTCTGGAGATGCTCGGCCTGTGACCGCACCGTCGGCCCGGCCGGCGCTGCTCCTCTCCCCGCCCCTGTGCTCGGCACGGTGGGCGGGGAGAGTGCTGTACCGACAGCTGGCTGAGCCCCCTCCGGCCCCCGTCTCAGCGACGCTGCCACTCCTCGGCCAGGAGTTGGTAGGAGCGCACCCGGTCGGCGTGGTCGTGGGTGATGGTGGTGATCAGCAACTCGTCCGCACCGGTGGCCTCCTGGAGCTGTTCGAGCCGGTCGGCGACGTGGTGCGGGGTGCCCACGAACTGGGTGTCCACGCGGTCGGCGACCAGTGCCCGGTCCGCTTCGGTCCAGGAGTGGGCGCGGGCCTGTTCCGGCGTGGGGAACTCGATGGCTCCCTCGGCGGTGCGGATGCTGCGGACCCACAGGCCGAAGCCGGTGGCCAGTTCGCGGGCGGTCGCGTCGTCCTCGGCGACGACGACATCGGCCGAGACGCTGACATACGGCTTGTCGAGCACCTCCGACGGCTGGAACGAGGCGCGGTAGCTCTCCGCAGCCTCCAGCACCGTCGCCGGGCTGACGTGGTAGTTCGCGGCGAAGCGCAGACCGTTGCGGCCGGCGACCTCGGCGCTCTGCCCGCCGCTGCTGCCCAGGATCCACACCTGGACGTCGGCGCCCTCGCCCGGCACCACATGTGCCTCGATGCCGTCCGCGGACCGGTAGGTACCGGCCAGCAGCGCGAGGATGTCGTCGATCTGCTCGCCGTAGTCCTGCGACTCGGCCTGCGGCTGCTGGAGCAGTGTGCGGTGCAGCGCGACCCGGGGCGAGCCCAGCAGGTGCGCGAAGGAGAAGCGGGGCGGGATCCGCAGACCGTTCGGTGCGCGCCCGTCGACGACCGGGGTCGCGGTGGGCAGCGGGGCGGTCGGCTGCCCGGGCGGGCGGCCGCCGGAGCGGCCCAGCCCCAGGTCGAGCCGCCCGGGGTGCAGGGCGTCGATCAGGCCGAACTCCTCGACCGTGGACAGCGCGGTGCGGTGGCCGAGCTGCACCGCCCCGGAGCCGAGCCGGATCGTCGAGGTGGCGGAGGCGGTGAGCGCCAGCACCACGGCGGGAGAGGTGCCGGCCACCCCCGGGTTGAGGTGGTGTTCGGCGAACCAGTAGCGGGTGTAGCCGAACCGCTCGGCCTGCCGGGCGAGGTCGATGGAGCGGTGCAGCGCCTCGGCGGCGGTGGAGCCGGACGAGATCGGGACCAGGTCGAGAATCCCCAGGGGTATGCCGGACATGGGAGGCTCCTCAGCGGTCGGCGGGCGGCGGGGCGGCGGCCCGCGGGGGCTCGGCCGGGACCGGGCTCCACGGGAACGGCGGATCGGGGATCTCCCTGCGCAGCACGGGCGCGACATCGGACTGGAAGAGTTCGAGCGAGTCCCGGTGGCGGGTGTCGCTGAGACCGCTCGCGTCCGCGTGCAGATGCAGGACGGTGTGCCCGAACTGCTCGTGGTAGCGGTGCACTTTCTCGATGATCTGCTGCGGGCTGCCGATCAGCGCGGAGCTGCGCTCGACGAAGTCCTCCAGGGTCGGGAAGACCGGTTCCGCGCCCAGCCGCTTTTGGAGGGCCAGCTGCCCCTCGAAGACCGGCCGGTAGGCGGCGATCGCCTTCTGGGAGGTGGGGGCCGCATAGAAGCCGGCCGTTCCCGCACCGACGGCGATGGCGGCCGGGTCGTGGCCGTAGTGCTCCCAGCGCTGCCGGTAGTAGCGGATCAACTCGGCGTACGGCTCGATGGGGTGGGTGACATTCGCGGAGAAGAGCGGATCGCCGTAGCGGGCGGCGAGATCGACCGACTCCTTGCTCGTCGCACTGCCGTGCCAGACCCTGACGGGCTGCTGGAGCGGCCGCGGCCACACCTCCGCGTCCGCGAGCGGCGGGCGGAACCGCGTCGCCGCCGTCACCTTGTCCTGGCGCCAGAGGTGCCGGAACACCTCGTAGCTCTCGGCATTACGGTCCCACTGGTCCTCGGTCGTGACGTGGAACAGCTCGCGCTGCGCGGTTCCGTTGCCCTTCCCCACGATCAACTCCAGGCGCCCGCCGGAGAGATGGTCCAGCGTCGCGTAGTCCTCGTACGCGCGCACCGGGTCGAGGAGGCTGAGAGTGGTGACCGCCGTGAACAGCCGGATCCGCGAGGTGAGCGCGGCGAGGTGGCTCAGCACGACGGGCGGCGAGGAGGAGATGAACGGCCGCTCGTGCCGCTCCCCCACCCCGAAGCCGTCGAAGCCCAGCTCCTCGGCCAGCAGCGCGTTGTCGACCACCTCGCGGAAGCGCTCCCGGGTCGGCTTCTGCACCCCGGTCACCGGGTGGGGTGCGTGCACGATCAGGGTGATGGCCAGGAACTTCATGAGGCCACCCGGACATCGGGCGTCTCGGCGTCCGGGTGCGCGAGCCCGAGGTGGTCGCGCAGGGTGGTGCCCTCGTAGTCCGTGCGGAAGACGCCGCGCTCCTGGAGCAGCGGGACCACCGTGTCGGCGAAGCCGTCGAGGCCGCCGGGGGTGAGGTGCGGGACGAGGATGAAGCCGTCGGAGGCGTCCGCCTGGACGAAGTCGTTGATCGTCTCGGCGACGGTGGCCGGGGAGCCGACGAAGGACTGGCGGTTGCCGGTCTCGATGACCAGGTCGCGGATCGACCAGTTGTTGGCGGCCGCGCGCTCGCGCCACTCGCGGGCGGTGGCCAGCGGGTCGCGGTACATGCGCACCTGGGCGCGGCCGCGGGCGATGGTGTGCTCGCCGAGGTCGGGATCGATGTCGGGCAGCGGGCCGTCCGGGTCGTACGCGGACAGGTCGCGGTTCCAGACGAACTCCAGGTGCTTGATCGCGGTGGCGCCGCTGACCTGCAGGCGGCGAACCTCACGGGCGGCCTCCTTTGCCTCGGCGTCGGTGTCGCCGAGGACGAAGGTCGCGGCGGGCAGGATCAGCAGCTGGTCGTGGCCCCGTCCGTACTTGGTGAGGCGGCCCTTGACGTCGGTGTAGAACTCCTGGCCCTCCTTGAGGGTGCTGTACCGGCTGAAGATCGCGTCGGCTCCGGCGGCGGCGAACTCCCGTCCCTCGTCGGAATCACCGGCCTGGAAGATCACCGGGCGGCCCTGCGGGCTGCGCGGCACGTTGAACTGTCCCTCGATCTCGAAGTGCTGCCCCTTGTGCACGAAGGCCCCGGCCTGTGCGTCCCGCAGGAAGGTGCCGGACCGCTGGTCGGCGACGATCTCCTGCCCGCTCCAGGAGTCGAGGAGCTCGTGGGTGGTGGCCAGGAACTCCTTGGCCCGCGAGTAGCGCTCCTCCTGCGGCAGGAAGCCGCCGCGCCGGAAGTTCTCGCCGGTGAAGGCGTCCCAGGAGGTGACGACGTTCCAGGCAGCGCGTCCGTCGGAGAGGTGGTCCAGGCTCGCGAACTGGCGGGCCACCTCGTAGGGCTCGTTGAAGGTGGAGTTGATGGTGCCGGTCAGCCCGAGGCGGTCGGTGACGGCGGCGAGTGCGGTGAGAATCGTGAAGGTGTCCGGCCGGCCCACGACGTCCAAGTCGTATATGTGGCCGCCCTGTTCGCGCAGTCGCAGCCCCTCGGCGAGGAACAGGAAGTCGAACTTGGCGCGTTCGGCGGTCCGCGCGAAGTGCGCGAAGGAGCTGAACTCGATGTGGCTGCCGGCCTCGGGGTCGCTCCACACCGTCGTGTTGTTGACGCCGGGGAAGTGGGCGGCCAGGTGGATCTGCTTCAGCGGCTTGCTCATGTCGTACGGTCCTCCGGCTCAGGCGGTGACGGCGTCGGCCGCTGCGGCGGCGTAGCGGTTGGCGGGGCGGGCGAGTCCGAGCAGGCCGCGCAGGGTGTCGGCCTCGTACGCACGCCGGAAGACGCCCCGGCGCTGGAGCTCGGGGACCAGGCCCTGGGTGATCTGCGGGAGGTCATGGCCGACGACGGCGGGACGCAACCGGAATCCGGTCAGCCCGGCTGTCTCCAATTCCTGTAGCAGATCCGCGAGTTGGACGGGCGTCCCGGTGAAGATCGGAGCGTCGCTCGTGTACCGGTGGCCCGCGAGGTCGTCGAGGCGCTCACGTCGGGCCACCGCCGCCGCTGCGTCGTCATCCAGGAAGACCACCAGGTCACCGAAGAGGTGCAGCGGCTCATCCGCCCGGCCGGCCGCGGTCTGCTCCGCGCGGATCTCCGCGACGATGTCGCGGGCCTGGGCGGTGTCGTGCGGAGTGACGTATCCCAGATCTGCCGAGCGGGCCACCAGCCGGTACGGGAGGGACCGGTGGGCGAGGGCGCTGACGATCGGCCGGCCCTGGGGCGGCCGCGGCGTGATGGACGGGCCCCGGACACTGAAGTGCCTGCCCGCGAAGTCGATGTAGTGGAGCTTGTCGCGGTCGATGAAACGGCCGGTGGCGACGTCCCGGATCTCCGCATCGTCCTCCCAGCTGTCCCAGAGCCGGCGCACCACCTCGACGTAGTCGGCGGCCTCGTCGAGGAGGTCGGTCGCCACCTCCCGGCCGGCCGGCGTGTCGATGTCCTCGACACGCAGCGGCGGAATCGCACGGCGCCCGAAGTGCGCGGCCTCGTTCCGGCGGGCCGTCACCTGCACGCGCAGCCCGGCGCGGCCGCCGCTCACATAGTCGAGGGTCGCGATCGCCTTGGAGAGGTGGAACGGCTCCGTGTGCGTGGCCACCACGGTCGGCACGATTCCTATGTGCCGGGTCAGGGGGGCCGTACGGGCGGCGATGAGCACCGCGTCCAGACGACCGCGCACCTGGTCGGTGCGCCCGTCGGGCCCGGTGAACTCCGACGACTGGAGCCCGAGACCGTCCTCGATGGTCACGAAGTCGAGCAGCCCACGCTCGGCTTCCGCGACGAGGTCGGCCCAGTAGCCGGCGGTGAGCAGGTCCCGGGGCCGGGACACCGGCTCGCGCCAGGCGGCCGGGTGCCAGCCGGCGCCGTCGAGGGCGACGGCGAGGTGCAGTGGGGAGGGCGAAGCGGGCAGGGTAGAGCGTGATGAGGTCACGAGAGAGGGTGCCTTCCTGATCGACCGTACGAGAGAGCAGGCCCTCACCCAGTGGGTCGGGCCGCGCGGTAGCAGGTCAGGAGCAACAGAGCGCGCCGGCTACGCGGTGCAGGTCGATATGGGGCCGCGAGTACAGATGCACGGGGCGGCTCGGGACGAGCTTCGGGACACGGAGGCGCGCTTGACGGATCATCCGCGGTCACCTCCGCCCTTCCGGCTCGACGTCTTCGGGGTCAACGGTCCGTGGCCCCGGTCTGTTCCGCCCGCGCGTCACGCGTGCGCACCAGCACGGGTCCCGGCCGGTTCCCGCGATCGGCTGGGGGACCTCCGGTACGTCGTCGGGCCCGACTCGCGCCGTTTCGAGGGCGGGTTCGTCGTACGGGGCGATGTCAGGGGTGGGAAGGACGCTGGTGGGCATGGTGTTCCGGTATCTCCGCAGGCAGCGGCCCGGCCTGATGCGGGCGGGCCGGGGCGCCAGGGGCCTCCGCCGCCCTTGGGCGTGGCGGCGGAGGCCCCTGGGTGCACCGGTGAACTGGGGTGTCCCCCGGCCGAGGCCGGGGCAGATGAGTCAGGAGTTGTCGGTCGGGAGGCCGGGCGGGTTGACCTCGGACTTGGTGACGGCTTCGTTGGAGAGGTTCCATGCGGCCAGCCACTTGGCGTACCGGCCGTTCTTGATCAGGTGGTTGATGGCGTCAGCGACCGGCTCGGCCAGGCCGCTGTCCTTCTTCGCGGTGGCCGCGATCAGGCCCTGCAGGGACGCACCGGCACCGGAGTAAGTGCCCCCGATACGTGTCGGGTTGGGGGTCTTCGCCACTCGGGTGGTGTGGTAGGAGAGCGAGGGGTTCGGGCCGAAGTAGGCGTCGATCTTCCCGCTGCTCAGCGCCAGATAGGTGCTGTTGCTCTCCTGGAAGTGCTTGACCGTGAGCTTCTTGCCCTGCTTCGCCAGCTTGGCCTGCCACTCCAGCAGGACCTTCTCCTGGTTGGTGCCGGCCCCGACCGCTACGGTCTTGCCCGCGAGAACCTTGTAGTTCCCGTCGAAGGTCCACTTGCTCGCCTTGGGCACCTCGAAGGCGAGGTTGTCCTTCCGGTAGGAGGCGAACTCGTACTTCTTCTTGCGCTCCTCGGTGTCGGTGACGTTGGAGACGGCGAGGTCGACCTTGCCGCTGTCGACACCTACGAAGAGGTTCTCCCAGGTGAAGTTCTTCAGCTCCGGCTCAAGGCCGAGCACCGCGGCGACCAGCCGGCCGAAGTCGGGTTCGGAGCCGGTGAGGGTCTTCTGGTCGTCACCCACGTAGGTCAGCGGCGCGGAGCCCGAGGGCAGGGCGCCGACACCGATCACCAGTTTGCCGCTCTTGGCGACGGAGGCGGGCAGCTTGGCGCTGATGGACTTCACCTCGGACACCTTGAGTTCGGTCTCCTTGGCGGCGCCGTTGGAGACCGCGCCGACGGTGACGGTTCCGTCCGCTGCGCTGTCGGGGTGGGTGGACGCGTCGCTGTCGCCCCCGCATCCGGCGAGCCCGGCGGCGAGGGAGGCGGCGGCGGTTCCCGCGGTGAGACCTCGGAGGAGGCGGCTTCGAAGGCTGAGGGGCGACATGGCAGTCCTTATTCGGTGTGCGGTGGGGCGTGATGAAGGTGTGGGGGACGCGGACCCGGCGGGCCGCTGGTTCGGGGGCGGCAGGTGGCCGACGGCCGGGATCAGAGCACCTTGCTCAGGAAATCCCTGGTCCGCTCGTGCTCGGGGTGGTCGAGCACCTCGGACGGCGGCCCCTGCTCGACGATCCGGCCGCCGTCCATGAAGACCACGCGATCGGCCACCTCGCGGGCGAAGCCGATCTCGTGGGTGACGACGACGAGGGTGGTACCGCTGGTGGCCAGATCCTTGATGACGGCCAGCACCTCACCGACGAGTTCGGGGTCGAGTGCCGAGGTGGGTTCGTCGAAGAGGATGACTCCGGGACGCAGGGCCAGTGCGCGGGCGATGGCCACGCGCTGCTGCTGGCCGCCGGACAGCTGCCGTGGATAGGCACCGGCCCTGTCCGCGAGCCCCACCCGACCGAGCAGTTCGCGCGCCAGATCCCTGGCCTCCGGCCTGCTCAGCCTGCCGGACGCGGCCGGGGCCGCGGCCACGTTGTCCAGCACCGTGAGATGCGGAAAGAGATTGAAGTTCTGGAAGACGAAGCCGATGCGGCTGCGCTGCGTCAGGATGGCCCGTTCGCTCAGCTCCTTCAGCCGCTCACCGTGGCGGCGTACACCGATCAGCTCCCCGTTGACGCTGACATGGCCGACCTCGGGCTTCTCCAGGTGGTTGATCACCCGCAGCAGCGTGGACTTGCCGGATCCGGACGGCCCCAGGATCACGGTCACTTCGCCCGGCCGTACGGTCAACTCGACACCGTCGAGGACCTGATGGGCCCCGTACCACTTGTGCACGTCATGCACTTCGACGGTGGCGGGGCCCGTCCCGAGGACCTCGGCTGATCTGGCGGGCCCCACGGTTTTCACGGCCTTCGTGCTCTCGGTCGTCTTGGCGGTCTCGGTGGACGCGCCGGTGCCGGAGGTGTTGGTGGTCTCGGTGCTCATACGGCGGCCTCCCTGCGTAGACGGGCCCTCAGATCGCGCAGACCGGCCCGCAGCTTCTGCAACGGGGTCGGCGGCAGGCTGCGCGTGGCGCCCCGGGCGTAGTACCGCTCGACGTAGAACTGGACGACGGACACCAGGCTCGTGAGGATCAGGTACCAGACGGTGGCCACGAGCAGCAGCGGAACGATGTCCCCGGGGTAGGTGGCACCCATGCTCTGCGCGGAGCCGAACAGGTCGAGCAGCGACACGTAGAACACCAGCGAGGTGCTCTTGATCAGGCCGATCAGCTGGTTGACGTAGTTCGGGGTGATGGAGCGCAGGGCCTGCGGAAAGACGATCTTCGTGAACTGGTAGCCCCTCGGCAGACCGAGCGCGGCCGACGCCTCGTGCTGGCCCTGGTCGACGGAGAGGAGGCCGCCGCGGACGACCTCCGCCGCGTACGCCGCCTCGTTGAGGCTGAGTCCGATGACGGCGACGACCATGTCGGTGGCGAGCCGTGACTCGTCGAAGGTGACGAAGGCGGGGCCGAACGGCACACCGAGGCTGAGGGTCTTGTAGAGGGCGCTGAAGTTGTAGAGGAACAGCAGCACGACGATCAGCGGCACCGAGCGGAGCAGCCAGACGTAGGTCCAGCTGATCGCGCGCAGCACCGGGCTCGCGGAGAGCCGGGCCAACGCGAGCAGAATACCGCCTAGCAGCCCCAACACCGCGCTGTATGCGGCGACTTGGAGGGTGATCCACAGCCCGTCGATGATCGTGGGACGCACGAACCAGTACAGGAACCGGTCCCACTGGTAGAAGGGGTTGGTCACCAGCCCGTGCACGATCTGGGCGACCAGCACCAGCACGATCACCGTGGCGATCCACCGCCCGGGGCGCCGCAGCGGAAGCACCCGCTGCGGCGCCGGCGGCCGAGGCGGTAGGGGTGGCGAGGGCTCGGGACGGGGAGCCGCCTCGATGGGGGGTGCTGAGCCGGAGGACACAGCAGAGCCGACACGTTCACTCATGGAGGACTCCAGCAGGTATGAACACCCCGGCCGCCAGGGTGGCTACGGCGCGATGCAGAGACATGGCTCTGCGCACGCCGTAGCGCCGGGGAAGGAGCGGCACGGGGGCAGGGAAGTGAGGGGCGAAACCAACGCCACGGCCCTCAGGGCGTCAGAACGTCAGAAACGTCCGTCGCAGCAGATGAACCGGATGCCTCCGACGCATCCGATGCGTCCGATGCGTCCGTTCCGTGCGATGCGGGTCGGAACGACGACGTTTCAGCTGCCGTCCACGGACGAGCCGTGGCGGACGGTACGACAGGAAGCCCTACACAGGGCACTGTTGACGCGGAGCAGATCGACCGGACGGTTCACGGACGTCACGACGCGACCGTAGCGCCGCCATGCGGCCGTCTCCGGAGCTGCGTACATCGCCGTCACCATCACCAAGTCCGCCCCGCGGGGCCTCGCGCTTACCGAAAAATCGTCCGGTCCGGTCGTCACCTGGGGCACCCCACCGCGATGCGAGGGTTGCCGGCCAGCCAGCCAGGGCTTGTCGCTGACACTCATGACCGAGATGCGCCGTAAGTTAGACAGGCCGCGGAAGGGATGTCAACGCCGCTGACCGGAGTCTGAGACGGCGGGGCCGACACGGCACCGCGGTCTGCGAACGCGATGTTTCGGTCGTGCGAACAGACCGGCCCGGACGGTGACACACCACGGCCGACGGTGTGAGCATGTGCGGAGATCTGCTGTGAAACCTCAGGCGGGCCCAGCCGGACGAAACCGTCCCAGCCGCGTTCGCCCTGTCGTCCCGCCCGGCAAAAGGAGCATGTGTAGGACCGCCGAGTCCCTCACCACGTAAGCCTGTTGAAGCCGCTCGCCCAGCCTCGGCGTACCCCTCGGCCACGCCGCTGAGGCCCCGCGTCGTCAACTCCGGCTCATCACCGACGTGGAAGCCGAGGAGCAGTGGCCCACCCGGCCGCGACACGCGCCGGAAGTGCGCGAGGACCGAGGCGATCTCCTCGTCGGAGATGTGGATGAGCGAGTACCAGGCGATCAGGCCGGCCTGCGAGCCGTCAGCGAGGTCGAGGTCCGTCGTGGAGCCGTCCGCGAGCCGGAGCCCGACGCGGTCCCGTCCTGGCCACCTCGATCATCCCGGGTGAGAGGTCGATCCCGAACACGTCCACACCCAGGTGAAGCAGGTGGGCCGTGATCCTGCCCGGCCCACATCCCACGTCTGCGACCGGCCCGCCTCCGCGGCTGCGCACCAGGTCGGCGAAGTGCGCCAGGGCCGTCCGCTGAGCGGGCGTCGCCTCCAGAAGATTGCGCACCTGAACGGCACAGCTCGCTGCGACGGTGCGTAGGACGTCCGTGTGTCTTCCAACCAGCGGTCAGGGCTCCGTTCGATTCCCACGGCCGCAGGCTACCGACCAGCCCACCTGAGATGGCCGCCCAAACGGCCCCCTGGACGCTGAGCCGGCCGCTGCGGCGCCGGAGCCACCTCCCCCACTTCAGGCCACGTTTTCAGTGATTCTCGCAAGCAAGATTTCACACATTTAATGAGATGTAAACGCTTGCGGCACCGTAACTTCATGGCTACTGTCCACGGCAATCCACCAGGAAATGAGGAGCGAGCCCTTGCGCGCAGTCGTCGCCAACGGCCCTGGTCGGCCCCCTGCCGTCGAGCGACTCACGGGGCTCGCGGCGCTCGGCCTCGGCCCAGGTATCCGCGACATCCCCACGCAGGACGACTTCACCGAGACCGGAGCCCCCTTCACGGGCACCGGCCGAAGGACGCACACCACGCCGGCAGGAGTGACACAGCCATGAGCACACGCACAGAAACCTCGTACCGGCGCCATCCGATCGACCGGATCGGCATCCCCAAACCGCTCGTCTGGGGCTACGTCGGCCTGCTGTTCTTCATGATCGGTGATGGCGTCGAGACGAGCTATCTGTCGAAGTTCTTCGGGACCGACCTCGGGTTCTCGGAGACCGGCGCGGGCGCGATCATCACCGTCTACGGCGTCACGGCGGCCATCGCCTCGTTCCTGGGCGCCGGCCTGCTGTCCGATCGATGGGGCCCGCGGCGGGTGATGGCGATCGGCGCCGGGATCTGGGTGGTCTTCCACGTCCTGATGCTGACGGTGGCCATCCCGGCCGAGAGCTACGACCTCGTCATGATCACCTATGGTGTGCGCGGCTTCGGCTACCCGATGTTCGCCTACGGCTTTCTGTCCTGGATCATGGCGGTGGCCCCCAAGGACCACCAGAGCAAGGCCGTCGGCTGGTTCTGGTTCGCCTACAGCTCCGGCTATCCCATCATCGGCTCCTTCCTGTTCGCCGCGGCCATGCCGATGATCGGCTTCTACCCGACGCTGTGGCTCTCGTTGGCGATGGTCGCCGCAGGTTCCCTGATCGTCCTGCTCCTGCTGCGCGAGCGCACCGGCCTCACGGGGCTGGCGCCGGGCCGCGATGCCCGTACGGAGCTGCTGGGCACCTTCAAGATCCTCTTCGAGAAGCCGAAGCTCGGGGTCAGCTTGATCATCCGGCTGATCAACACCACGCCCTCCTTCGGCATGTGGGTCTTCATGCCGTTCTTCGTCAGGGATCTGGGGTTCAGCGACGGGGAGTGGAACACCCTGCTCGTGATCATGATGGTCACGAACCTGGGTGCCCTCCTGGTCTTCGGTGTGCTCGGTGACAACTGGAGCGGCCGCAAGACCTGCGCTCTGTTCGGCGGTGTGCTCGGGGCCCTCGGGTGCCTGCTGTGCTACTACCTTCCCGCGGCGGCCGGCTACGACTTCCCCGTGGCCGCCCTCGCGGTCGCCGTCTACGGAGCCGGCCTTGCGGGCTACGTTCCCCTGCCCGCGATGATGATCACTCAGGCACCGGACCGCAGAGGCCAGGTGATGGGCGTCTACACGCTGGGCGCCGGTCTGAGCGTCGCTGTCGGCCCGCTCATCGGGACCGTCTCCTACAGCACGTTCGGATTCCAGGGCCTCATGTGGATCTACGCGGGACTGCTCCTCGTCAACGCGGTGCTCTGCCTGTACGTCACCTCGCCCGGCGACGGCATGCGCCCCGAAGCCCACACCGTCACCGAGGGAAGCCGGTCAGAGGAACCGGTCCCGGGGACCCTCGCCTGACAGTCCTCCTCGCCCCTCCCCCGCACGCACCCGGCTGCCGATGGTGGACACACCTCCAGCCCGCTCCTGAAAGGTCGCACCCCCGCAATGTTCCAGACACCCGCCACCATGCGCGCCGCCGTACTCCAGGGCCCCGAACAGCTCGTCATCGAGGAACGCCCGGCCCCCTCCCCCGGGCCGCGCCAGGTCCTCGTCCGGGTCGACGCGGTCGGCACCTGCGGATCCGATGTGCACTACTACCGCCACGGCCGGATCGGTGACTTCGTCATGACCGCGCCGATGATCCTCGGTCACGAGCCCGCCGGAACCGTGGTGGCCCGCGGCCCCGGCGCGGAGCGGCACGAGGTGGGCCGGCGGGTCTCCATCGAGCCCGGCACGCCCTGCGGCTCCTGCGCCGAATGCCGCCTCGGCCGGTACAACCTCTGCCCCGAGATGGTCTTCTACGCCACCCCTCCGGTGGACGGTGTCTTCTGCGAGTACGTGGCGGTGCACGAGGAGTTCGCACACGCGGTACCGGACTCGCTGAGCGACGAGGCGGCCGCCCTTCTCGAACCGCTCTCGGTGGGCGTGTCGTCCTGTCGCAAGGCCCGGGTCGCCCCGGGTGACCGGATCCTGGTCACCGGCGCCGGGCCGGTCGGCCTCATCGCCGCCCAGACCGCGCTGGCCTTCGGGGCGTCCGAGGTGGTCGTCACCGACATCGTCCCGCACCGCCTGCAACTCGCCCGGGAATTCGGGGCCACTGCCGTGAACGTCGCGCAGACCCCGGTGTCCGAGCTCGATTTCACCCCCGATGTCCTTCTGGAGTGCAGCGGCATCCCCGGCGCCATCAACGAGGCGATCCGCGCCCTGGGCCGGGCCGGTCGCGCTGTCCTGATCGGTATGGGCGGCGACGAGGTGCCCTTGCCGTTGGCCAAGGTCCAGAGCCACGAGCTGGAGATCACCGGCACCTTCCGTTACGCCAACACCTGGCCCGCCGCAATCGCCCTGGCAGCCTCCGGCCGCGTCCGGCTCGACCCGCTGGCCACCCACGGCTACGGCCTGGAAGACGCCGAGCAGGCGCTGACGGTCGGCACCCGGGACGCCACCGCGGTCAAGAGCGTGGTCTACCCGCAGAAGTAGCGGGCAGGAGTCCGTGGCCCACCCCCCACTCAGCGCTCCCGGGCTCCCGGCTCCTGCGGCGACTTCATTTCGTCACCGCCGAGCCATGTGCAAAACTCGGAGATCAAGGTCACAGGTGCCTGCCGACACCTCAACGCCGAGTCGTCCGCACCGCGCCGACGGCTCGGTGCGGCGGACAACCGGCCGCCGAGCGAGTACGGCTGGAGCGGTGAACGAGCAGCGCGAGCGGCGTTCACCGCGGCGGCCCGTGACCGTACGGCGGTCGGCCCCTGGGTCCGTCCGCGGCGGAGCCGGCCGTCCGGGGCGGCGCAGGAGAGGAGGGCGGCCACGTGTCCGCAAAGGCGCGACTGTCGCAGGCCGCTCTCGAAGAGCGGCGGCAGGCCGTCCTGCAGTACGTCGTCGACCACGGCGAGACCCGTATCGACGATCTCGCCACCCGCTTCGACGTCAGTCTGATGACCATTCACCGCGACCTCGACGACCTCGCGGGACGGCACCTCCTGCGCAAGGAACGGGGGCGCGCGCTGGCCTTCCCCGCCCTGACCATGGAGGTTGCCACCCGCTTCCGTGAGTCCACCGCCCTCGCGGCCAAGACCGCTCTCAGCGCCGCCGTGGCCGAGCGCATCCGCCCCGCCAGCACCGTCCTCATCGACGACTCCACGACTCTCTACCCTCTGGCCGACGCCCTGGCCCACCTCGGCCGGATCGACGGACTCACCGTCATCACCAACTCCATCGGCATCGCCCAACGCCTGGGCAGCGTCACGCCCGGTGTCGCCATCACCCTTCTCGGCGGCACGTACGAGAGCGAATTCAATTCCTGTACCGGCGCCGAGGTCACCCGCGCGCTCTCCCGCATCCGCGCCGACGTCGCCCTCATGTCCGCGGTCGCCGTGCAGAACGGTCAGCTCTTCCACCCCTTGCGCGCGTACGCCGACGTCAAGGAAGCCATGCTCGCCTCCGCCGACGAGGCTCTGCTGCTGGTCGACCACTCCAAGTTCGGCAAGACGGCCACGTACGCCTACGGCACCGCTGCCGCGTACGACACCGTCCTCACCGATACGGGCACGCCCGACGACCAACTCGCCGCCCTCCGGGACCTGGGCGCTTCCCTGCAGGTCGTCAGTCCCGGGACCGCTTCCACCTGAGACGCGCGCCTGCTTCACGACCCGTCCGTACGCGCGACCGGCGGGCTTCTCAGCCGCTGGAACGAGACCCGCTTCCGGTGTTCGCTGACGGAGACGGTGACGGCCCTTCAGGACTCCCGGGCGCCGAGGAAGAGTCGCCCCGGCCCATCACCCGGTAGCCCGGCTCGCCGTCACCCTCGCGGTTCTCGTCACCTTCGAGCGTCACACTGCCGTACTTGCCGTCGGCCACCCACTCGACCTTCACGGTGAACCGGACGTCCCTGCCGCCCGGGCGGAGCCGCAGGTTCAGCTGCTCGGGGTCCTCCGCGGTGACGGTGAAGGGAAGGTCCGTGGCCTGGTGGCTGCCCGACTTGCCGGCAGGTGTGACCGGTGAAGGGACCCGGGTGAGATCGACGTCGAAAGCGCGGCCCTTGAGAGTTGCCGGGCAGCCCGTCGGCTCGGCGACCGTCCCGTCCGTCGGCGAGGGCTCGCTGGACACCACGTTGACCTCGACACCGATGACCATGATGGCCTCGTCCGTCTTGGCCTGCAGGGTGATGGGCAGGCTCGCGGGATTGCCCGGCGCGGCGACCGGCACGCCACGCTTGCACTTCGTCGCGGGGTCCGCGGACTCCATCGGATCGAGGTAGAGGTGCTCTCCCCCGACGGCGTGCGAGGCGAACGCCGTGAGGCCGGGTGGGCCGCTGATCGAACGCCAGGCCCAGTCCCACAATCCCTGCACGGCCCAGAAGCCGACGGCACCGATGAGCGGCAGCACGACCAGCGTCACCCAGTGCGTGCGGTCCCGCAGCGGGGACGGGGATGGGCGCGGTAACTCCGGCTCCGCCGCAGCCTGCGCAGATGGCGGGGCGTCACCCCCGTCGCTTCCCTGGGGTGATCCTTCTTCCTCGTGCGAGGAGCGATCCCCCACGTGCGACCTGCGCTCCTCCGGCGAAGTGGTCTCCTCGACATCGCTCCCGCGCGACGTGCGCTCGTCTGCCGTCACAGCTACCCCCGATTCCACAACGACCCTGGTCGACGCCCCGCAGTGGTGACTGACGGCACACCACCAACCGTTCGCCGAAGGCCGGTCGTCCCGGGACGCGGACGGGCCCCGGATCACGGATCTCAGTCCATCACGCCGCCGCCGCTGCTGTCATGGCCGCGCCATTCGGGGTCACCGAAGCTCTGCCCCGGCCGCTTCCGCTGCCGGCCGACCTGCTCCCGGTTGCGTGGAGCACCGCAAACGATCACGTGATGCGCCCAGGACGGCTGATCACGCGGCGCGGCGATGAGTTCTCGCCGGTCCTGGAGTCAATCCTGGTACCGGCGAATTTCCCACACCCGGAAGGCAGCACCATGAGCAAGTTGATCGTGACCGCATTCATCACCATGGACGGCGTCATGCAGGCCCCCGGCGGCCCGAACGAGGATGTCGACGCAGGCTTCGCGCACGGCGGCTGGCAGGTCCCGTACGTCGACGACGACTTCATGGACCTCATGACGCGGGTATTCGAGCAGTCCGCCGACCATCTCCTGCTCGGCCGGAAGACCTATGACATCTTCGCCGCCCACTGGCCCCGCGTGACCAACGAGGACGACTCGATCGCCGTGAAGCTCAACTCCATGCCCAAGTACGTCGCCTCGCGCACCCTCGACAGCCTGGAGTGGAACAACTCCCATCTGCTGAAGGGCGACGCCGCGGACTCCGTCGCGCAGCTCAAGAAGCAGGTCGACGGCGTGATCATGACTCAGGGCAGCAGTGACCTCATCGCCACCCTCCAGCAACACGACCTCGTCGACGAGTACCGGCTGCTCGTCAACCCCGTGGTCCTCGGCACCGGCAAGCCCCTCTTCAGCCAGGGCGCTGCCGCCACCGCCTGGAGGCTCACGGAATCCCGCGCCACGAGTGTGGGCGTGCAGTACTGCGCCTACGAGCGCGTGGGGAAGCCGGAGTACGGAACCTTCATGCTCGACGAGGAGGGGTGATCACGCTCGACGCGTCGACCCCGAGGCCGCGGCGCGTCCGGCGGCCTGACGGAATCGGCTCCGTAGCGGCGCTGAGGACGGGGCGGGCATCATTGCGAGGTGTCGACCTCACAAGGCCCGCCGCTTGCCGTTGACGATCGCGGAAATGCCCTGACCTCCTTCTCCTCCGGGACGGAAGAGGCACCGCCCCTCGACGCGCCGCTGCCGTTCTCGCTGGTGGCGCTGTGGCACGGCGATCGCGTCCTGATGGTCTTCGACCGGTTCCGGCAGTCCTGGGAACTGCCAGGAGGACGCATCGATCCCGGAGAATCCCCACGCAGAGCAGCCGCGCGCGAGCTGCTGGAGGAGACCGGTCACGCACCCGCCGGACGGCTCAGGTTCGCCGGCTACGCCGGCTTTACGCTCGCGCCCGACCGGCGCGCCGAATACGGCGCCCTGTTCACCGGTCACAGCGCCGGACTCCGCGAGTTCGAGCCCAACGACGAGATCGCGGCCATCCGCTGGTGGGATTTCCAAGAGACTCTGCCGGGACGAGTGCAGCCTCTGGACGTCCACCTCGCCCGGCTCACCTGTTTCACCAGCTCGTGAGGCGCGGGTCAACTCTGCCCCGGCCGTCGTCGGCCGGAGGCCGGGGCCGAACGCCGTGGCGTTCTCGGTACGTACGCGATCGGCCCACGCGCGCCGGCCACCGGCCTCACCCGCCCTACTGGGCGATGACGATCAGCAGATCGCCGCCTTCCACCTGCTGCACGGAGTCGACCGCCAGCCGCCCCACCGTGCCGGCGACCGGTGCGGTGATCGCCGCCTCCATCTTCATCGCCTCGATCGTCGCCACCGTCGCGCCCGCTTCGACCTGGTCGCCCGCCTGCGCCGCCAGCGTGACGACGCCCGCGAACGGCGCCGCGACGTGCCGCGGGTCGGACTTGTCGGCCTTCTCCGCGGGCGGCAGGTCGGAGGCGACCGAACGGTCGCGTACCTGGACCGGCCGGAGCTGACCGTTGAGTGTCGTCATCACCGTGCGCATACCGCGCTCGTCCGCCTCGCCGATCGCCTCCAGTTCGATGAGCAGCTTCACACCCGGTTCGAGGTCCACGACGTGTTCCTCGCCCGCACGCAACCCGTAGAAGAAGTCCGTGCTGGGCAGAACGCCGGTGTCACCGAAGGCGTCGCGCTGCTTCACGAACTCCTTGGTCGGTTCGGGGAAGAGCAGCCGGTTGAGGGTGGCCCTGCGGTCCTTCTCCAGGTCCTCGCGGTCCTCCTCGGACAGCTCGGCGACCGGCGCGGCCTCGACGCGGCCCCTCAGTGCCTTGGAGCGGAACGGCTCGGGCCAGCCGCCGGGCGGGTCGCCGAGTTCGCCCCGGAGGAACCCGATGACGGAGGCCGGGATGTCGTACTCCCCGGGGTCCGCGGCGAACTGCTCCGGCGTGACGCCCGCGCCGACGAGGTGCAGTGCGAGGTCGCCGACCACCTTGGACGACGGTGTCACCTTCACCAGACGGCCGAGGATGCGGTCGGCGGCCGCATACATCGACTCGATCTCCTCGAAGCGGTCGCCCAGGCCCAACTCCCGTGCCTGGACACGGAGGTTGGAGAGCTGCCCGCCCGGGATCTCGTGGTTGTACACGCGCCCGGTGGGGGCGGCCAGGCCCGCCTCGAACGGTGCGTAGATCCGGCGAACGGTCTCCCAGTACGGCTCCAGTGCGCAGGCCGCGGGCAGACTCAGTTCCGTCGGCCGCTCGGAGTGGTCGGTCGCGGCGATGATGGCGGACAGGGAGGGCTGTGAGGTGGTGCCCGCCATGGAGGCCACGGCCCCGTCCACCGCGTCGACACCGGCGTCGATGGCGGCCAGGTAGGTGGCGAGCTGGCCGCCCGCCGTGTCGTGGGTGTGCAGGTGCACCGGCAGGCCGAACTCCCGGCGCAGCGCGGTCACGAGGCGTGCGGCTGCCGGGGCGCGCAGCAGCCCGGCCATGTCCTTGATCGCCAGGACGTGCGCTCCGGCGTCCACGATCTGCTCGGCGAGCCGAAGGTAGTAGTCCAGGGTGTAGAGCTTCTCCGCCGGGTCGGAGAGGTCCGAGGTGTAGCACAGCGCCACCTCGGCGACGGCGGTTCCGGTGGCGCGTACGGCGTCGATGGCGGGCCGCATCTGTCCGACGTCGTTGAGCGCGTCGAAAATCCGGAAGATGTCGATGCCGGTCGCCGCGGCCTCCTCCACGAAGGCATCGGTCACCTCGGTCGGGTACGGGGTGTAGCCGACGGTGTTGCGGCCGCGCAACAGCATCTGCAGGCAGATGTTGGGCACCGCCTCGCGCAGCTGCGCCAGCCGCTCCCACGGGTCCTCGGCCAGGAAGCGCAGGGCCACGTCATAGGTGGCGCCGCCCCAGCACTCCAGCGACAGCAACTGCGGCAGGGTGTGGGACACCGCGGGGGCGACGGCCAGCAGGTCCTTGGTGCGCACCCGGGTGGCCAGCAGCGACTGGTGGGCGTCGCGGAAGGTGGTGTCGGTGACGGCGACGGCGGACGCCTCCCGCAGGCGGCGGGCGAAGCCTTCCGGGCCGAGTTCGGTGAGCAGCTGCTTCGACCCGGCGGACGGCTCGCCGTCGGGTACGTCCGGCAGCTTGGCCGTGGCATCGATCAGGCGAGGCCGCTCGCCGTGCGGTTTGTTGACGGTGACGTCGGCGAGGTAGGTGAGCAGGCGGGTGCCGCGGTCCGCGGAGTGGCGTGCGGTCAGCAGATGCGGACGTTCCTCGATGAACGAGGTGGTGACACTGCCGGCACGGAAGTCGGGGTCGTCGAGCACCGCTTGCAGGAACGGGATGTTGGTGGCGACGCCCCGGATGCGGAACTCGGCCATCGCACGGCCGGCGCGTCGCACCGCCGTGTCGAAGTCGCGTCCCCGGCAGGTCAGCTTCACCAGCATGGAGTCGAAGTGGGCGCTGATCTCGGAGCCGACGAACGCGGTGCCGCCGTCGAGCCGGATGCCGGAGCCGCCCGGGGAGCGGTACGCGCTGATGGTTCCGGTGTCGGGGCGGAAGCCGTTGGCCGGGTTCTCGCTGGTGATCCGGCACTGCAGCGCCGCTCCCCGTACGTAGATCCTGTCCTGCGTGAGGCCGAGGTCGGCCAGCGACTCCCCGGCGGCGATGCGCATCTGCGACTGCACCAGGTCTACGTCGGTGACCTCCTCGGTGACCGTGTGCTCGACCTGGATGCGCGGGTTCATCTCGATGAAGACGTGGTTGCCGTCGCGGTCCAGCAGGAACTCGACGGTCCCGGCGTTGCGGTAGCCGATGGTTCGGGCGAAGGCGACCGCGTCGGCGCAGATGCGGCTTCGCAGCTCGGGATCGAGGTGGGGGGCCGGCGCCAGTTCGACGACCTTCTGGTGCCGGCGCTGCACCGAGCAGTCGCGCTCGTAGAGGTGGAGGACGCCGCCCTGGCCGTCGGCCAGGATCTGCACCTCGATGTGGCGCGGGTCCACGACCGCCTTCTCCAGGAACACCGTCGCGTCGCCGAACGCGGACTCGGCCTCGCGCGACGCCGCCTCGATCGCCTCCCGGAGCTTGGCGGGGTCCTCCACCCGCCGCATCCCGCGCCCGCCACCGCCGGCCACCGCCTTGACGAACACCGGGAAGCCGACCTCCGTCGCGGCGTCGATCAGCTCGTCCACGTCGGTGGAGGGCCGCGAGGAGCCCAGTACCGGCACCCCTGCCTCGCGGGCGGCGGCGACGGCGCGGGCCTTGTTACCGGTCAGCTCCAGGATGTCTGCGCTGGGACCGATGAAGGTGATCCCGGCCTCCTCGCACGCCCGGGCCAGGTCCGGATTCTCGGACAGGAAGCCGTACCCGGGATACACCGCATCCGCCCCGGCCCGGTGTGCGGCGGCCAGGATCTCCTCGACCGACAGATAGGCCCGCACCGGGTGGCCCGTCGTGCCGATCTCGTACGCCTCGTCGGCCTTCAGGCGGTGCAGCGAGCCGCGATCCTCGTAGGGGAACACCGCCACCGTGCCCGCGCCCAGCTCATAGGCGGCGCGGAACGCGCGAACGGCGATCTCACCACGGTTCGCGACGAGTACCTTGCGGAACATCCATGGTCCCTTCTCACGTACGCGCCGGATCGGGCGCCCTGTCCTGCTCCTGCTCCTGCCTGCTCCTTCCTACACCCGCACATGGACGGCCCGCGCACGGACGCCACGGACAGTCGATCATTTGTCCCCCGCGGACCAGGAATGATCCGTTTCGCTTCCGTGGGCACGGTGGCCCCTGGGAGGGCCATGAGCGTCATTGCCGCCGCGAGACGACGGCAAGCCGCCGGACCCGTGGACGTTCCACGGCCCGGCGGCTGCCGTCTCTTGCTTGCGGCTCATGCCCTCAGCTCTTCGCGATCAGCTCCTTGAGCGCGATGTTCAGCTGGAGGACGTTCACCGTGGGCTCACCCACGAAGCCGAGGATCCGGCCGTCGGTGTGGCCCTCGACCAGCTTCTCGACCTGATCGAGGCCGAGCTTGTTCCTCGCGGCGACGCGGTGGATCTGGAGCTGTGCGTACTCGGGGGAGATCTGGGGGTCCAGCCCGGAGCCGGAGGAGGTGACCGCCTCGGCCGGCACGTCCGCCGGACGGACCTGGTAGCCGCCCACCGAGTTGTCCTTGACGACGGCGGCCTTGGCGTCGGTGACCCACTTGACGAGGTCTTCGTTGTCGCCGGAGCGGTTGGTCGCCCCGGAGAGGATGAGCTCGTAGCGGGTGTTGGCGCTGTTCACGCCGAGCCCGTTGGAGGGGCGCGGCTGGAACCACCGCAGGTCCGGCGCGGGGGTCTCCTCGCCCTTTCGCAGCGGCAGGTCATAGCGCTGACCGATGAGCTCGGAGCCGACGGCCTTGCCGCCGGCGGTGATCTGGGAGCCGTTGGCCTTGTCGTTGAAGAGGCCCTGCGCGACACCGGTGACGGCGAGCGGGTAGACGACGCCGCAGACGACGGTCAGGACGAGCAGGGCCCGCAGCCCGGCCCAGATCAACCGTGCGGTGTTTCCTACAGAGTTGTTCATGGTGGTCACCCGATGCCAGGGATGAGGGAAAGGAGCAGGTCGATGATCTTGATGCCGATGAACGGTGCGATCAGCCCGCCCAGACCGTAGATGCCGAGGTTGCGGCGCAGCATCCGGTCGGCGGCCATCGGCCGGTACCGCACGCCCTTCAGGGCCAGCGGGACCAGCGCGATGATGACCAGCGCGTTGAAGACGACCGCGGAGAGGATCGCCGACTCGGGCGAGGCCAGCCGCATGATGTTGAGGGTGTCCAGGCCCGGGTAGGCCACCGCGAACATGGCCGGAATGATGGCGAAGTACTTCGCGACGTCGTTGGCGATGGAGAACGTGGTCAGCGCGCCGCGGGTGATCAGCAGTTGCTTGCCGATCTCGACGATCTCGATGAGCTTGGTCGGGTTGGAGTCCAGGTCGACCATGTTCCCGGCCTCCTTGGCGGCCGAGGTGCCGGTGTTCATGGCCACCCCGACATCCGCCTGGGCCAGCGCCGGGGCGTCGTTCGTGCCGTCGCCGGTCATCGCGACGAGTTTGCCGCCGGCCTGCTCGCGCCTGATCAGCGCCATTTTGTCCTCGGGCGTCGCCTCCGCCAGGAAGTCGTCCACCCCGGCCTCGTCGGCGATCGCCTTGGCCGTCAGCGGGTTGTCACCGGTGATCATGATGGTCTTGATGCCCATCCGGCGCAGCTCGGCGAACCGCTCCCGCATGCCGTCCTTGACGACGTCCTTGAGGTGGATGACGCCCAGGACCCGGGCGCCCCTGTCGTCCTCGACGGCCACCAGCAGCGGCGTGCCGCCGGCCTGCGAGATGGCGTTGCCGAGCGTGTCGGCGTCGTCGGCGACGGTGCCGCCGCGCTCCTGTACCCAGGCGGCGACCGAACCGGACGCGCCCTTGCGGACCTTGCGCCCTGCGACGTCGACGCCCGACATGCGGGTCTGGGCCGTGAAGGCGATCCATTCGGCGTGCTCCAGCTCGCCCTGGTGGCGCTCGCGCAGACCGTACTTCTCCTTGGCGAGGACGGCGATGGAGCGGCCCTCGGGCGTCTCGTCGGCGAGCGAGGAGAGCTGGGCGGCGTCCGCGACCTCGGCCTCGGTGGTGCCGCCCACCGGGACGAACTCGGCGGCCTGGCGGTTGCCGAGGGTGATGGTGCCGGTCTTGTCCAGCAGCAGGGTGGAGACATCGCCCGCCGCCTCGACGGCGCGTCCAGACATCGCCAGGACGTTGCGCTGGACGAGGCGGTCCATACCGGCGATGCCGATGGCCGAGAGCAGGGCGCCGATCGTCGTCGGGATCAGGCAGACCAGCAGGGCGGTCAGCACGATCATCGACGTCTGCTTGTCGGCGCCCGCGTAGAGGGCGAACGGCTTCAGTGTGACGACCGCGAGCAGGAAGACGATGGTGAGCGAGGCGAGCAGGATGTTGAGCGCGATCTCGTTGGGCGTCTTCTGCCGTGCGGCCCCCTCGACGAGGTTGATCATCCGGTCGATGAAGGTCTCACCGGGCTTCGTCGTGATCCTGATGACGATGCGGTCGGAGAGCACCTTCGTCCCGCCGGTGACGGCGGAGCGGTCACCACCGGACTCCCGGATCACCGGAGCCGATTCACCGGTGATCGCGGACTCGTCGACGGAGGCCACGCCCTCGACGACGTCACCGTCTCCGGGGATGATGTCGCCCGCCTCGCAGACCACGAGGTCTCCGATGCGCAGGTCCGTCCCCGGCACCCGCTTCTCGGCCTCCCCGTTGAGCCGTCGCGCCACGGTGTCGGTCTTGGCCTTGCGCAGGGTGTCGGCCTGCGCCTTGCCGCGGCCCTCCGCCACCGCCTCCGCCAGGTTCGCGAAGAGCGTGGTCAGCCACAGCCAGGCCGCGATGGCCCAGCCGAACCGGTCGCCCGGGTCCTTGGCCGCCAGGACGGTGGTGACCACCGAGCCGACCAGCACCACGAACATGACCGGGGACTTGACCATCACCCGGGGGTCGAGCTTGCGTATCGCGTCCGGCAGGGACTTGATCAGCTGTTCGGGGTCGAACAGCCCTCCGCCGACCCGGCCGGTCCCGGGCCCGCTGCCCGTGGGCCGGTCCGCGTGCGGTGCGGGTACCGGCGCGGTGGTGGAAACGGAGTCGTCGTGTTTCTTTACGTCGAGGGTCATGACGCCAGTCCTTCGGCGAGCGGTCCCAGCGCCAGGGCCGGGAAGTAGGTCAGACCGGTGATGATCAGAATCGTGCCGACCAGCAGCCCGGTGAAGAGCGGCTTCTCGGTGCGCAGCGTGCCCGCCGTGGCGGGGACCGGCCGCTGCTCGGCGAGCGAGCCGGCCAGCGCCAGCACGAACACCATCGGCAGGAACCGGCCGAGCAGCATCGCGAGTCCGATGGTGGTGTTGAACCACTGCGTATCGGCGTTCAGGCCGGCGAAAGCGCTGCCGTTGTTGTTGGCGCCCGAGGTGTACGCGTAGAGGATCTCGGAGAAGCCGTGCGCACCCGAGTTGGTCATCGAATGCACCGGGGTGGGCAGGGCCATCGCCGCGGCGGTGAAGCAGAGCACCAGCGCCGGGGTGACGAGGATGTAGCAGGCCGCCAGCTTGATCTCGCGGGTGCCGATCTTCTTGCCGAGGTACTCGGGCGTACGTCCCACCATCAGGCCCGCGATGAACACCGCGATGATCGCGAGGACCAGCATGCCGTACAGCCCCGAGCCGACGCCGCCGGGGGCGATCTCGCCCAGCTGCATGCCCAGCATGTTGATGCCGCCGCCCAGTGCGGTGTTGGACGAGTGGAAGGAGTTGACCGCCCCCGTCGAGGTCAGCGTGGTGGCCACCGAGAAGATCGCCGAGGCGCCGATGCCGAAGCGGGTCTCCTTGCCCTCCATCGCACCGCCGGCGATGTCGAACGCCGGACCGTGGTGGGCGAACTCGGTCCACATCATCAGTGCGGTGAAGCCGAGCCAGATGGTCGCCATCGTCGCGAGGATCGCATAGCCCTGCCGCAGACTGCCGACCATCCGGCCGAAGGTGCGGGTGAGCGCGAAGGGGATCAGCAGGATCAGGAAGACTTCGAGGAGGTTGGAGATCCCGTCAGGGTTCTCGAAGGGGTGGGCCGAGTTGGCGTTGAAGTAGCCGCCGCCGTTCGTGCCCAGCTCCTTGATCGCCTCCTGTGAGGCGACCGCGCCGCCGTTCCACTGCTGGGTGCCGCCCATGAACCGGCCGACCTCGTGGATCCCGGCGAAGTTCTGGATCGCGCCGCACGCGACCAGCGCGAGCGCACCGAGCACGGCGATCGGGAGCAGGACGCGGACGGTGCCGCGCACCAGGTCGGCCCAGAAGTTGCCCAGCTCACCGGTGCGGGACCGGGCGAAGCCGCGTACGAGTGCCACGGCCACGGCGATGCCGACGGCGGCGGAGACGAAGTTCTGCACCGCCAGCCCGGCGGTCTGCACGACGTGGCCCATGGCCTGCTCGCCGTAGTAGGACTGCCAGTTGGTGTTCGACACGAACGACGCCGCGGTGTTGAACGCCTGGTCCGGGTCGATCGAGGAGAAGCCGAGCGACCCGGGCAGACTGCCCTGCAGCCGCTGCAGCAGATAGAGGAACAGGACACCGACCGCGGAGAAGGCCAGTACCCCGCGCAGATAGGCGGGCCAGCGCATCTCGGCGTCGGGATTGGCGCCGATGGCCTTGTACATCCACTTCTCCACCCGCAGGTGCTGGGTAGAGGAGTAGACGCGGGCCATGTGGTCGCCGAGCGGACGGTATGCCAGCGCGAGAGCTGCGATCAGCGCGAGCAGCTGGAGCACACCAGCGAGGACGGGGCTCATTTCTGTGCTCAGAACCTCTCCGGGAACACAAGGGCGAGGACCAGGTAGCCCAGCAGCGCGACGGCCACGATCAGGCCGACAATGTTTTCGGCAGTCACAGCTTCGCCACCCCCTTGGCGATGAACGCCACCAACGCGAAAACCGCGATCGTGGTGACGATGAAGGCCACGTCGGCCATCAGGCACTCCTGAAAGAGATCCGGGTCGGAATCTGACCTCTTGAGGAAAGCGTGTTTTCGGCCGTTCGCCGCGCCCGTTGACGCCTTCCTTACGGCCCGGCGCCCGCCCTTGACACATCCCTGACGGCAGCGCTCTGACCTGCGCAAACGAGCGCCCTCCGTGCCGCGCTGCGCTCCCCACGGGACCTGGACCGCGGCACACACGCGTGGGGCGCAGAACTGATCCACCCCGCCGGCTCGTCTTGGGCGGAGCAGGTCGAACGGAGGGAAGCCATGGTGGAGCACGCGCGGGCTGAGCGTCAGGAGGCATCGAGGGGGAAGACCGGAACCTCGTGGTGGGGGCGTCGCCGGACCGGACGATGCGCTTCCGACGAGGACGCGAAGGGAGATGCGAGCAGTCGGTCGGCCTGGCGACGGGGGCGGGTGCCGGCCGCACTCGCGGTGCTGACCGCCGGGCTGCTCGCGTTCCACCGGGCCGTGCCCAACTCCGTGGGCCGCGTCGGCAGCCTGCTGGAGGCGTTCCTGCCATGGCTCGGCCTGATGGTCCCGGTACTGCTCGGCCTGGCCCTGCTGCGCCGTTCGGCCGCGGCGCTGGTGGCCCTGCTCCTGCCGTCAGTGGCCTGGACGTACCTCTTCGGCGGACTGCTCCTGCCCGAGGCGGACGGCGCCGCACACGAGGTGGTGGCGGTGCAGCACAACGTCAGCGACGAGAACACCGACCCGGCGGGCACCGCTCGCGCCCTGGCCGGCGCCGAGCCCGACCTCATCGCGCTGGAGGAGCTGACGCCCCGGGCACTTCCGGTCTACGAGAGGACCCTCGCCACGGACTACCCGCACCACGCCGTCCGGGGCACCGTCGGCCTCTGGTCGAAGCATCCGCTGACCGACAGCCGACTGCTGGACATCAGACCCCGGGGACTCATGGAGACGTGGAACCGCGGGCTGCGGACCGTGGTCCACACGCCGCACGGCGAGATCGCGGCGTACGTCGCGCACCTGCCCTCGGTCCGCGTCGGCGCGGGCGGCCTGGCATCCTCCCGGCGCGATGAGAGCGCCGGCCTGCTGGGCAAGGCCGTGGCCGCCGAGAAGCTGCAGTCGGTGATCCTGCTGGGCGACCTCAACAGCACGGTCGACGACCGTGGGCTGGCACCGCTGACCTCACGGATGAACGCCGCGGAACGGGGCTTCGCCTTCAGCTTCCCCGCCGACTTCCCCGTGGCCCGGATCGACCAGGTCATGGCCCGCTCGGCGACCGTGGACCACGTCCGCACCCTGCCCGCCACCGGAAGTGACCACCTGCCGATAGCCGCTCGGATCACGCTCGACTGAAGGCAATGGCGCGGCGACAACAGCCCTTCCTACGCGCCCACTTGCTACCACGGCACGGACGACCGGGATCCTTGCGCGTGAACACCCGAGGCTCACATGTCGGGGTGTCTGTCGCCGAGGCTCCGTGTCAGGACGGGGCGAGGACACAGAATTCGTGGCCTTCCGGGTCGGCCAGGCACGTCCACGGGACGTCGCCCTGGCCGACGTCGAGGTCGGTGGCGCCGAGGGCCCTCAGCCGGGCCACCTCCGCTGCCTTGTCGTCACCGGGATACGGCAGCAGGTCAAGGTGGACGCGGTCCGGCACGGTCTTCCCGCCGGGCGTGCGAAGGAACTCCAGATACGGGCCGACACCCTTGGAGGAGCGCAACACCGCACTTTCGTCGGTCACTTCGTGCAGGGTCCAGTCCATCGCCTCGTCCCAGAACCGGGCCATGGCACGCGGATCCGCGCAGTCGACCACCACTGCGGCGATCGGCCCGGTGTCCCGGTAGACCTCCCGAGGCTCCAGCACGCAGAACTCGTTGCCCTCCGGGTCGGCGAGAACGGTCCATGGCACGTCTCCCTGGCCCACGTCGGCGGGCGTCGCACCAAGAGCCTGGAGGCGCTCGACCAACTCCGCCTGATGGGCCGCGGAAGTGGTGGCGAGATCGAGGTGCACACGGTTCTTTGCCGTCGGCTTGGGTTCCGGCACGGGAATGACATCGACGCAGACGGCGACCGGGTCCGGCCATACGGGGCCGCCGGCGGGTCCGACGTAGGTGACCACGCCGAGGCGGTAAGCACTCCAGCCGAGCGCCTCCGCCCAGAACCGGCCGACCGCCGCGGTATCAAGAGCCTTGATGTTCACCTGAACGGGACGCAGTGCCATACCGGCGATCCTATGGCGGGGCGCGGCACAGCGGCCGGAACCGAAGCCCTAGAAGTCCATCTCGACGTAGTCGATGTCGGTGAACTCCACCTGCAACCCGGGAGCCCGGCGGCCGCGGTCCTTGAAGTAGATCTCCTGCAAGCCTTCGGCGGCGATGGCCTGGAGCTGCTGATCGTTCGCCCCGGCGGCGTGGGCGTCGAAGAGGCGGGCGGCGTAGGCGGGGGGCAGGTGCTGGGTGATCAGGCGGATCCGGGCGTCGTCGGTGCTGCCGGGAGCGGCGGTGAAGCCGAGGCGGGCGCGGGTTTCGATGACGATGCCGCCGGTCGTGGCGGCCTGCTTCGTGGCCCGCTCGCGGATGCGGGGCTGCCAGCGTCTGCGCACTTCCTCGGCGAGGCGGGCGGCGAGGTCCTTGCGGGGGCGTTTGATCTGGCCGGTGAGATAGCGCTCGACGGTGCGCTGGGAGACGCCCAGGCGTTCGGCGGCGGCCTTGGTGCCCTTCTCGCTCTTGACGAGGAAACGCATCTGGGCCCGGGGGGATTTGGGGAGGGGCCGGGTGAAGGTGTTGGCGGTGGCCTTCTCGATGCTGTCGCTGAAGATGCCCACGGTCCCTACTCCCCGTCTGCGGCGGCGTCGGCGCCCTTGATGTGCCGGGCGGGGTTGTGGCCCTCATCGAGCATCTGCGCCGCCCACATCATCGACTGCGTGCCTTCGTGCTTGACCATGCCCGGCGAGACACCCAGACGGAAGCCGCCCGGCAGCGGCTTGCCGTCGGGCGTGCGCGGCAGGAAGTCGAGCGGGCCCGGCCCGTCGGACAGGTAGACGGCGCAGTCGGACAGCACGGCGATCGGGAACAGTCCGGCGCCTTCCGCGAGTTTGAGCATCTTGCGGTGCATGTTGATGCGGGCGGCGGAGATCACCGCGGCGCGGATGTCGGGCCGCCAGGTGGGTCGCTCCAACGACGGCCAGCGCTGCCCGGGCCGGTAACCGGCGCCCTGCGGGCGTTCGCGCAGCTTGCCGATGCCGCCCTTGACCGTCGCCTTGATCGCGGACAGTACGGCGGCCTGGGCGGGGTCGGCGTCCTTGTGGTGCTCCATCGCAGCGAGGAAGTCCGCTTCGCTCATCCCGGAGACGACGCCGAGGCGCTCCATGACGGCCATGTAGGCATCGCGCAGCCGGGTGTACCAGGCGTCCAGATACGGGCCGCTCTCGGGGCGCACATGGGCCTCGATCGGCCTGACGTCGTGGCCGAGTTCGGCGGCGTACGCGACGGTCGGCGTCGCGTACCAGGCGGGCCCCTCGGGACGGGCGCCGTGCGGGGTGAAGGGGTTGGGGAGGCGCGGGTCGAAGTCGATGTGGGAGAGGTCGACCAGCCAGCTGCCGGGCACCGTCTTGTCGAATGCCGGGGCCTTGACGTGGACGGGTGCGCCCAGGCCGAGGGTGAGGCGGTTGGCGGCGGCGGCGAAGGCCATGTTGACGTCGACGCCGACCGCGAACTGCCGCGCGCACTCGCCGTCGGTGAGCAGTTCCGGGTCCCGGATCCACTCGTAGGCTTCCTCGTCGAGGACTTCGGCAGCCGTGCGCCGGTGGCCGCGGGGATACAAGGAGGCGACGACAGGATGCTCGTCCGGGGCCTCCGGCGGGGCCGGGTCCACCGCCTGCGTGAGAGCGCCGGAGTTGGGGCCCGAGACCCAGGTGCCGGCCGCTTCGTCCTTGACCGGGCGGGTGGGCGGACGCAGGGCGGTCATCAGCTCCAGACCGCAGACCGCGGCCGACCCGCGCGGGGTGATCACGCGGGTGGCGTAGTCGCCCAGGACCCGGGCGAGTTCGGGAGCGTCCAGCTGGTCGGCGTCGCCCCATGCCCGGGTGTCGAGCGCGCCCCAGGGCAGGACGGCCAGTTGGACGCACTGGCGTCGGCCCTCCTGGGCGGGCCGGTAAATCCTGGCCCAGGGGCCGAAGCCCCGGCGGGTGAGCTGCCACTCGGCGCGGGCGAGCCCCCGCACCACCGGGTGGTCGTCGGGCAGACGCAGGCCACGGCGGTCTTCGAGGACAGAGGGAAGGCCGAAACGGCCGGCGGCCGAGGCGGTGAGGACGATCAGCGGGTCGGCGTCCTTGCCGTGCCGGTGCAAGCGCGTCGCGCCCAGCTTCGCCTCCCGCAGCGCCCAGTCCACCAGAGCGGGCAGATCCGTGGCCGGGCTGTCCAGCACGATGCCGTCGACGCCGTAGGCCGAACCGTCACCGTCGAGCACGGCGAGGGGGCCGTCGGCGAAGCGCGGGTCGGCAGGGACAGCGGCCGTCTCCTTCGGCGCGGCCTTCGCACGCGGACCGCGGCGCCGGTCGGCGGGGGCGGTCGCCGTGGCCTGTGGCGCGGTCTTCACGCGCGGTCCACCGGGGGCAGTCTGCCGTCGGCTGTCGGCGGCCGGGCGGGCGGGCCCCGGCTGCGCGGCGCTCGCTCGCGCCGGCGGTTCCTGGCCGGTCTGCGCGGTCTGCGTCGGCTGCGCATCCCCGGGCCGGGGGGCGAGTTGCGCGGCCATCCCCTCAAGAAGCTTGGCGTACGCGGCGCGGGTCGCGCCCTGGGGTTCGCTGCGGCCCGACTCCCATCCGGCGACGGTATTGCGGGCCACCCCGAGCGCCTCGGCGACCTCGGCCTGGCTCAGGCCGTAGTCGGTGCGCAACCGGGCCCGCTGCGCCGGCTCCGGCAGCGTGGTGCGGCGTGGCCCGGACTTCAGCAGGGTTTCGACGGGGTCGGGTGTGCGGCTGGCCATCTCGGTGCGGGATCCCTTCGGCTCAGTCCTGGCCGGTCTGGTGGGCGTAGTGCGGGTCGGCGTCGAGGAAGGCCCGCAGATGCTGGCCGGTGAGAATCCGGGCGGGATTACGTCCGGGCGGCAGCGGAAGCCGGTGCCCAAGCGCCCACTGGAAGCGCGGCGTCGGGGCCAGGTCGAGGACGTACTTGCCGTCGGTTCCGGGAGTGTTGCCGAGCACTTCGAAGGCCCCTACACACACACTGCCGTCGACGAAGGCGAGCAGGAAGTCGCCGTGCTGCACGATGGTCTGCTCCGAATAGCGCCAGGCCCGGGAGGCGGCCTCCTCGACGGTGCGACCCTGCCGAAGTCCCTGGCGCACATCCACGGCCAGCATCCGAACCCGCCTCCCTCCACCTCTATGAGCGAACCAAGGCAACTGTACCTCAGAACAACCTTCTTTATCGGCTGATAAAGCGCGGCGGATCCACCGCGGAGGGGCGCTGACGTGGGCAAAGGGGTGCCGGGCCGTGCGCAGCGGTCACGGGACGTGTCGGGTGGACCGGAAGGGCCCGGCACGGACCGATGAGTTTTTCCATGATCCGCAGTCCTAGGTCATGTCTGTCGCCATTATCAGCAGGAGGAGTGCCATGAGGATCGTCGCCATCAACCACGTCACCCTGGACGGCGTCACGCAAGGCCCAGGCCGCTCCGATGAGGACACCCGCGACGGATTCACCCACGGCGGCTGGGCCGCCGAACGGGACGGGGACGAGGCCATCGCGAAGGCGTGGGGCCGGCGCCTGACCGCCAGCGGCGGGTACCTCCTGGGCCGCCGTACCTACCAGGACGTTCTGACCCACTGGAACACCCAGGACAGCCCGTTCCGCGACGCCCTCAACAACGCCCCCAAGTACGTCGCGTCCAACACCCTGACCGAGCCGCTGCCGTGGCCCAACTCCACGCTGCTCAGCGGCGACGTCCCTGCGGCGGTCGCCGACCTGAAGAAGGCCCCGGGCGATGACCTGCACATCATGGGCAGCGGCGCATTGATTAAATCCCTCTCCCCGCTCGGCCTCGTCGACGCATACCTGCTCTGCATCCACCCGCTCGTGCTGGGCTCCGGGCGCCGCCTGTTCACCGACGGCTTCTCCCCCACCGGGTTCGATGTCGTCGAGACGACCACATCCGCCACCGGCGTCATCATCGCCGACTATCGGCCGCACCCCGCGCCCGGAGCCGGCATCGGAAGGTGACGAGCGGGCCCCCGGAGTAGCAGCTGTTCGCGGCACTCCCATGCAGGCCACCGGAGCTGCGACCGACTGTGGTGGCCCTCCGATTGCCCCGGTGTTGATGACAGGTCGAGGCCGGTGAGCTGTGTAGGGTCTCGGCGGGTGTCTGCCCACGGCGAGGATCACCTCCGAACCGGCTGGGCGTCCCGCCGGCCGTACGCGCAGACCTGCCCGATCACCAGGAGTGCTCCTCTTGCGCCGCATCGAGACGTCATCCGTGCCCGGCGGTCTGGGGTGGAACCGCGACACCGCGACACTGGCGCTCCTGTCGTTCGCCATGCTGATCGTCTCGCTCGACCAGTACATCGTGGTGGTGGCACTGCCCGACATCGCGCGCGACCTCGGGTACTCAGCGCAGACACTCCAGTCGGTCATCAGCGCCTACGCGGTGGCCTCGGCCGGCTTCCTGCTGTTCGGCGGGCGGGCGGCCGATCTGCTGGGGCGTCGCCGCATTCTGGCCACCGGCCTCGGTCTCTACGCGGCAGCAGCTCTCGCGGGCGGACTCTCGACCGAGCCAGGGACGCTGCTCGCCGCCCGTGCCGTGCAGGGTCTTGGCGGAGCCCTCGTCTTCCCCACCACGTTGGCGCTCATCAACACCACCTTCGTGGAAGGCCGGATGCGCAATCGCGCTCTGGGGGTCTGGGGCGGCGCCGGCGCCGCGGGACTCGTGATCGGCGTGCTGCTCGGTGGCCTTCTGACCCAGGCGTTCGGCTGGGAAGCGGTGTTCCTGGTCAACGTGGCCTTGGCGGGACCCGCACTGCTGCTGACGTTCGTGGTGATCTCCCGGGACGGCGAGCGCGAGAAGGGCCGCACGTTCGATCTGCCCGGTGCGCTCAGCGTCACCCTGGGCGTCACGTTGATCGTGTTCGCACTGGTGCAGGGCCCCGGACTGGGCTGGCTCTCACCGGGCATCCTCGTCAGCGCCGCGGTGGGGGTGCTGCTGATCGGTGTCTTCTTCCTCGTCGAGCGGCGCAGCGACGATCCGCTCATGCCGCCCCGGCTGCTCTCGCACCGCGACCTCGTCACCGGCTCTGTCATCGCGTTCATGTTCATGGCGACGTTCGGCTCGGTGCTCTACTTCTTGTCCCTCTACTTCCAGGAAATCCTGGGCTACGACGCCTTGCAGACCGGCGCCGCCTTTCTCATTCCCACGGCGGTGGTCGTCGCCGGCTCGACGGCAGCGGGCCGGTTCGTGACCCGGTTCGGCCTTCGAGGCACCCTGGTCGCCGCCCTCGCCATCGGTGCGCTGGGCGCGGTGGGGCTCGGCCTCGCGATCACGCCGGACGGCACGTACACCGAACTGATCCCCGGACTGGTGGCGCTCAGCATCGGTGACGGCGTGGTCTTCACGACCATGTTCATCGCCGCGGCCAGCGGAATCTCCGACCGCGAACAGGGCATCGCCTCCGGTATCGCCTCCACCGGCTCCGGCGTGGGCGCGGCCGTCGGCCTGGCCCTCCTCGTCCTGGTCGCGACCGCCGGCCTCGACGGCCTCTCCGGCGAGCGGCTGCGCATCGCCACCGCCGACGGGATCAGCACGGCCCTGTTCGTGGTCGCCGGCGGTATCGCGCTGACGCTTCTCATCGCCTGGCCGCGGTGCCCGGCACCGGCCGAACCACGCCTGTCCCCCGTCCCCTACCAGACCCGCCGCTGCTGAAGGCGTGTCTCAAAAACGGACCGCGGCCTCTCCTGATCGCGCACGGATCGCCAAGGGGACTACTCGCTCTCGTGGGCGGTGCCCTTCTGAACAGCCTTCACCAGGCCGGTGACAAGGTTCGCGCGCTCGGCCATGGCGTCGACCACCAGGTACTCGTGGTCGGCGTGGGCGCCGCCCCCGACCGCTCCGAGACCGTCCAGTGTGGGCACCCCCAGCGCGGCCGTGAAGTTGCCGTCGCTGCCGCCGCCGACCGCCTTGCCTTCGAGGCCGGGGAGCAGCTTCCTTGCCACGGCGAAGAGCTCGGTCGACGTCGATTCGGGCATCGGGGGCCGGCCGACGGCTCCCTCGACCGCGATCTCCGCCTCGTCGAGATGTGGGGCCAGCGCCGCGAACGCGGACTCGATCCGCTCCTTCTCCTCGGCCGACTCGACCCGGACGTCGACGATGACGGTCGCCTCCGCGGGAACGACGTTGTCCAGGGTGCCCGCGGACGCGACGGTCGGGGTGACGGTCGTGCCGATGTCAGGTCGGCCCAGCGCGGCGATGTCCAGGACCTGATGTGCCGCCTCCACCAGGGCGTTGACCCCTGCTTCGGGTTCGAGGCCGGCATGCGACGCCCGGCCCGCGATGGAGACCTGGAACGTGCCGCAGCCCTTACGGCCGGTCTTCAGGCCTCCGCCATCGGCCGCGCCCTCGAACACCAGCACCGCCCCACAGGCGAGAGCGCGCTCTTCGATGAGCGCGCGCGAGGAACGCGAACCCACCTCCTCATCGGCGTTCACCAGGATCTCGACACCTGACAGGTCGTCGAGCGCCGCCAGGCCATGAATGGCCTGCACCAGACCACCGAGCATGTCGAAGACACCGGGGCCGGTCGCATGCCCGTCCTCGACCCTGAAGGGGCGGCGTTCAAGGGTGCCGAGCGGAAACACGGTGTCGTGGTGACCGAGGATCAGCACTTTGGGGTCGCCACCGGCCGACCAGTGCACATGCGGCCCGGCCGCGCTCTCCACGAGGACGGCCGGTCCGCCGAGGCGGCTTTCGATGACCGCGGCGACGGCTTCGGCCGATGCCCTCAAGGCGTCGAGATCGCGCGAGGGAGACTCGACTTCCACGAGCGTCCTGAGGTCCTCGAGCATCGCCTCAACACTCACACGGACGGCCTTGTGCATCGTCATGCGGCAAGGGTAGCTGGCTCGCGGAGCCCGGCCCGACCTGGTTCGAGCCCCGGTGAGAGGGCTGCCCGAGCCCTGAACCGGCCCCCGTGTACGGCCGGTTCTCTCCGCCTCTACGCGGACGTCCGCAGCCGGACCGGACCGAGTGGGACGAGTCGAAGCGGCCTGCAGAGCTCGTCCCACCGGGTCCGTGCGGGTCCGGTCAGCTGCCGACGTAGGCCGCGAGGTGCTCGCCGGTGAGGGTGGAGCGGGCGGCGACCAGGTCGGCGGGCGGGCCCTCGAAGACGATCTTGCCGCCGTCGTGGCCGGCCCCGGGCCCGAGGTCGATGATCCAGTCGGCGTGCGCCATGACCGCCTGGTGGTGCTCGACGACGATGACGGACTTGCCGGAGTCGACGAGCCGGTCGAGCAGGCCGAGCAGTTGCTCGACGTCGGCGAGGTGGAGGCCGGTGGTCGGCTCGTCGAGGACGTAGACGCCGCCCTTCTCTGCCAGGTGGGTGGCCAGCTTGAGCCGCTGCCGCTCGCCGCCGGACAGCGTGGTGAGCGGCTGGCCGAGTCGGAGGTAGCCGAGGCCGACGTCGGCGAGCCGGACGAGGATCTTGTGCGCGGCCGGCGTGCGCGCCTCGCCGGCACCGAAGAACGTCTCGGCCTCGGCCACCGACATCCCGAGGACCTCACTGATGTCACGGCCGCCGAACGTGTACTCCAGCACCTCGGCCTGGAAACGCTTGCCGTCGCATTCCACGCAGGTGGAGGCCACTCCGGCCATCATCGCCAGGTCCGTGTAGATGACGCCGGCGCCGTTGCAGGCGGGGCAGGCGCCCTCGGAGTTCGCGCTGAACAGCGCCGGCTTCACGCCGTTGGCCTTCGCGAACGCCTTGCGGATCGGGTCGAGCAGCCCGCTGTACGTCGCCGGATTGCTCCGCCGCGAGCCGCGGATCGCGCTCTGGTCGATCGTCACCACGTCCTCGCCCGCGGCCCCCGACCGGTGAGGCAGCGATCCGTGGACGAGCGAGCTCTTGCCGGAACCGGCGACTCCGGTGACGACGGCGAGCACCCCGAGCGGGATGTCGACGTCGACGTTCCGCAGGTTGTTCGTCGTCGCGCCGCGGATCTCCAGCGTTCCGGTGGGCTTTCGCACCGTGTCCTTGAGGGAGGCCCGGTCGTCGAAGTGGCGGCCGGTGATGGTGCCGCCGGCCCGTAGCCCCTCGACGGTGCCCTCGAAGCAGACGGTGCCGCCTTCCGTGCCGGCTCCGGGGCCGAGGTCGACGACATGGTCGGCGATCGCGATGGTCTCCGGCTTGTGCTCGACGACGAGCACCGTGTTGCCCTTGTCCCGGAGCCGCAGCAGCAGGTCGTTCATCCGCTGGATGTCGTGGGGGTGCAGCCCGATCGTCGGCTCGTCGAAGACGTAGGTGGTGTCGGTGAGCGAGGATCCGAGGTGACGGATCATCTTGGTGCGTTGCGCCTCGCCGCCCGAGAGCGTGCCCGACGGGCGGTCGAGGCTGAGGTAGCCGAGGCCGATTTCGACGAACGAGTCGAGGGTCTGCCGCAGCGACTCCAGCAGCGGCCCGACAGACGGCTCACGCAGACCCCGCACCCAGTCGGCGAGATCGCTGACCTGCATCGCACAGGCATCGGCGATATTGATCCGCTTGATCTTCGATGACCGGGCCGCCTCGCTGAGCCGGGTGCCGTCGCACTCGGGGCAGACGGCGAACGTCACCGCCCGCTCCACGAAGGCGCGGATGTGCGGCTGCATCGCGTCGACGTCCTTGGACAGCATCGACTTCTGAATCTTCGGAATCAGCCCTTCGTAGGTCAGGTTGATGCCCTCGACCTTGATCTTGGTCGGCTCCTTGTGGAGAAGATCGTGGAACTCTCGCTTGGTGTACTTGCGGATCGGCTTGTCCGCGTCGAAGAGGCCGCAGCCCCTGAAGATGCGGCCGTACCAGCCGTCCATGCTGTAGCCCGGGATCGTCAGCGCGCCCTCGTTGAGCGACTTGCTGTCGTCGTACAGCGCGGACAGGTCGAAGTCGGTGACCGAGCCCCGGCCCTCGCAGCGCGGACACATGCCGCCCGTGCGGGTGAAGGTCGCCTTCACGGCCTTCCGGTCGCCGCGCTCGACGGTGATCGCGCCGCTCGCCCGGACCGTGGGGACGTTGAAGGCGAACGCGTTGGGTGAGCCGATGTGCGGCTTCCCGAGCCGGCTGAAGAGGATGCGCAGCATCGCGTTGGCGTCGGTGGCGGTGCCGACCGTGGAGCGGGGGTCCGCGCCCATCCGCTGCTGATCGACGATGATCGCGGTGGTCAGCCCTTCGAGGACGTCGACCTCGGGCCGCGCCAGCGTCGGCATGAAGCCCTGCACGAACGAGCTGTAGGTCTCGTTGATCAGCCGCTGCGACTCCGCGGCGATGGTGTTGAACACCAGCGAGCTCTTGCCCGAGCCGGAGACTCCGGTGAAGACCGTCAGGCGGCGCTTGGGGATCTCGATGCTGAGATCCTTGAGGTTGTTCTCGCGGGCGCCGTGCACGCGGATCAGGTCGTGGCTGTCGGCGACGTGCGGCGCAGGCGACTTCTTGTGCGTCCTCGTGGCCATGCTCATCGTGTCTCCATCTGTTGGGCGGGGCCCGCCTTCGCGGTGTCCGTCGTCGCCTGGCTGGGTCTGATCAGCTGCGAGCCGTATGTCTGATTCTGCTCGGTCGACGCGATCGCGGCACGGTCCATTCGGAGGCGCGATCGCGGCACAGCCCGCTGTCTACCGGAGAGTCGGGGTCGGCGGAGGCGCCGGCCGAGCGCGCGGCGTCGGCCGGGGCCGCACGGCGTCCGTCCGGCTGATCACGTCCGGAACCGTCCTCGGCGCAAGGACGAAGACGTCCATGGGGCTGTCCATGACGGTCACGCTATGCGCACCTCCGTGACCGGCGCTTCTCCATTCCTGATCGGTCCGGCCACCGATATCAGGGCCGGTCAGCGGCGCCGTCCGATCGCCGGGACCCACGTGGCCGGCTCGTAGCCCTCCCCCGCCTCGGGCGCTGTGGGAAACTGAGCGGGTGAGACGTCAGAACCTCGACGACCTCGTCCGGCTGCGGCGAGCTCGCGACCGGATGGACCGCGAGTACGCCGAGCCGCTCGACGTCCCGGCGCTCGCGCGGGACGCCCTGATGTCGCCGGGCCATTTCTCCCGCAGCTTCCGCGCCGCCTTCGGCGAGACGCCCTACAGCTACCTCATGACTCGCCGCATCGAGCGGGCCAAAGCGCTCCTGCGGCGCGGCGACCTCTCGGTGACCGAGGTCTGCTTCGCGGTCGGCTGTACGTCGCTGGGATCGTTCAGCTCGCGCTTCACCGAGCTCGTCGGCGAGAGCCCGAGCGGCTATCGGGCCCGCAGTCATGATCACGGCGCGGCCATCCCCGCCTGCATCGCCAAGATCCACACGCGACCGGTCAGGAATGGAGAAGCAAACCCCGCCGCTCAGTCGTAGCGTGATCGGCATGGACATCAAGCTTTCCACCACCTTCATCGCCGTCGACGACCACGACAAGGCGATCCCCTTCTACCGCGATGTGCTCGGCCTGGAGGTACGAAACGACGTCGGGTTCGAGGGGATGCGCTGGGTGACCGTCGGGGCTCCTTCCCAGCCGGACGTGAACATCGTCCTGGAACCGCCGCTGGCAGATCCGAACGCCTCATCAGCGGACAGACAGACCATGGCGGAGCTGATGGCCAAGGGCCTGCTGCGCGGCGTCCTCTTCGCGACGGACGACTGCGACGCGGCCTTCGAGCGCATCAGCGCCGCGGGCGGCGAGGTGCTGCAGGAGCCGATGGACCAGCCGTACGGCGTCCGCGACTGCGCGTTCCGCGACCCCGCCGGCAACATGCTCCGCTTCACCCAGCCCCTCAAGAAGTGACCTCGCCGGGCCCCGCTCAGGGGCCCGGTCTCCCGGCCGTGACGGCCTGCCGCCCTCCTCCGGCCGCACGCCCACGCCGTTGCGGGAGACGGGCGTAGCCGTCCGGAACGCTTCCGGGCGCCCGGCACTACAAGGCGGCAAAAAGGGCTGTGGACGCGCGTCCACCCTGTCGTAGCCTCGGGCGATGACCGAGACGGATTCGCGCGCCGACCTGCGGCCGCCAGGGCTCAAAGCCGACGAGAAGACCACGCTGCTGACCTTCCTCGACTACCTTCGCGATGCCGTCGCGGCAAAGGTGGTCGGCGTCCCGGAGCAGGAAGCCCGCAAGCCCGGTGTGGACTCGGGCACGAGCCTGCTCGGGCTGGTCAGGCATCTGACGGCAGTCGAACACAACTGGTTCACATGGGCCTATGAAGGCACCGGGACCGACCCGTGGGATGACGAGGCTTCGTGCGCGGACGAGACGGTTCACGACGCGCTGGTGGCCTACCGGGACGCGTCCGCGAGAAGCAACCGCATTGCGGCGGCATGCGAGGACTTGAACCGGACCGGAGTCCGCTCGCTGCGTGAGACGCCGCCGCCGTCGATGCGTTGGATCCTGGTGCACATGATCGAGGAGACCGCCAGGCACGCCGGCCACGCGGACATCCTGCGTGAGCAGATCGACGGCAGCACGGGCCGGTAACCCCGGCCCCCACCAGGAGCGGACGGGCGCCAGCACAGACAACCACCACCATCCACAGGAGACAACGCCCCGATTCGGCCCAGGAGTTCGACTGTGCCGGCCGGGGCGTCACCTTCCTGCGCCACGTTTCTCCCCCGCGTCTTCTGCCCGTGGGAATCCACGCGGCCGCAGACGCTGGTGGCGTAGATCAGGTGGGCTGGTATGTGCCTGTCGCCCGGGGCGTGAGTGCGTTGATGATCAGGGATGTCCGCCCGCGATCGGGAGTTTCGTGGCTGCGGGGGTCCTGTCCGGCGGTTCTCTCACCTTGGTGGTTGTACTCGATGAGCCAGAGCAAGCACACGGCGTCCCTTTCTCGTGCTGCGGAGGACGCTCCGGAGGCGTCGTCGGGGCGTCTGCCCGGAGCATTGCCGCTGCTGGGGCATGGGGCTGCTTTGTACCGGGATCCGTTGGGGCTGCTGGGCCGGATGCGCCGCCACGGCGATCTGGTGGAGGTGCGTCTGGGGCCGCGCCGCGCATATGTGGCGTGCAGTCCTGAGGTGGTACGCGAGGTGTTGCTGGACCCGGGTACGTTCGACCGGGGCGGCGCCTTCGTTGATGCGCTGCGGCAGGTGGCGGGCAATGGTCTCATCACGTGTTTCTGGAAGGATCATCCGCGCCAACGGAGGCTGTTGCGGCCCGCGTTCAGCCGGGAGAGCCTGCGGCAGTACGTCCCGATGATGATGCGGGAGATCGAGGACGCCACCTCGACCTGGCGTGCGGGGGCGGTGGTCGACCTCTCCGCCGAGGCGCGGGTGATCGCGGCGCGCGTCGCGATCAGGACGATGTTCGCGACCGATTCGACGGACGCGGTCGCCGCGATGGAGAAGGATCTGCCCGTGGTCCTTGACGGGCTGTTCGTGCAGATCTTCGCCCGGGCGGCGCGGCTGCACCGTCTGCCGACCCGGGGGAACCGGGCCTTCGCGAAGTCGTTACGCCGACTGCACGAGGTGATCGAGGGGTTCATCACCGACTATCGGGCGCGGGACACACCGGGGAACGATCTGCTGACGTCGCTGATAACGCACCGGGACGAGGGCGGGGAGTCGTTCAGCGACGAGGAGATCCATGACCAGGTGCTGACCATGCTGGGGGCCGGGGTGGCCACGACGGCGGGCCTGCTGTCGTGGACCTTCAAGGTTCTGGCGGAACGACCTGATGTGGAGGCACGGGTACACGCGGAGGCCGACCGGGTGCTGGGCGGGCGGGCTGCCGGCGAAGCCGACCTGCCCCACCTGGAGTACATCCGGCGGGTTCTGACGGAGTCGCTGCGGATGTATCCGCCGGTCTGGCTGACCACGGAGGTCACCTCGGTCGCGACCAGGCTCGCGGGAGTGGCACTTCCCGCGGGCACCACCCTGGTGTGGAGCCCACATCTGCTGCAGCACGACCCGGCCCTGTTCGCCGACCCGGCGGTCTTCGACCCGGACCGGTGGCTGCCGGAGCGGGCGGCAGAGGTGCCGCGTGGCGCGTTCGTCCCGTTCGGCAGCGGGAGCCGTAAGTGCATCGGGGATACCTTCGCCCTGAACGAGGCGACGCTGGCCGTGGCCACCATCTGTGCCAGGTGGAGTCTGCGGCTCACTCCGGGCGCCCGGATCAGGCCGGTGGTGAAGCTGGGCTACTCACCCGGCCCACTACCGATGACATGCACGCCGCGAACACCCGCTTCGACCATGGCAGTTGGAGCCACAGCCGATGCGGAGCCCACCACATCGCCATCCTCCGCCCAGGCGGAAGTACCGGATGCCGGCCGCTGTCCGTTCACCGGCCAGGGCTCGGCCGACAAGGCGAACTGACCACGAGGGTTCTCAGCCCTGCCACTTCGGTGCCATGGCGAAGACCTCCTGTGCGGTGGAGTGGTCCGGACCGGCCCCGCCGCCCAGGAGGTCTTCGTGCCCCATCATCATGCCCGGACCGACCATTCGCGGGAGGCGGCGCCTGTCCGACCCGGGAAAGAGAAACGGGTACGCACGCCCCGCGCGCACATGCTCAAGCAAGCCGTCGCTCATGGGTGAAAGCTGCGCGGCCCCAGGCGACGGCAGGTCAGGCGGCCGGGCGGTACTCCATCTCGTACTCATCGCCCACGGCGACCGTGCGCACGAACCCGGCCTTGCGGTAGAACGCCTCAGCGCGACCGTTCTTCTCGTGCACGAACAGCCGCACGCGGCTCACGCCCTCCTGCGCCAGTCCCCAGTCGACCGCGGCCCGGAACAAGTCCTGCGCCACCGAGCCGCCCCGGCACTCCTCACACACGAAGACACCGACGATGTGGGCCTGACGCCGCTCGATGATCCCGCCGGCGAAGTCCTCCGCTCCGGGCTCTTCCACCAGCACGGTCATCGTGCCCGCCCACTCGCCCAGGGGCCCTTCGGCGATGAACTGCCGGTTCGGCCCTCCTTCGGCGCCCCTCGCCGTGCGGTCCTTCCAAAAGTCGTCGGGCCGAGCCTGAGCCTGCTCGTAGGTCTCCAGAAAGGCGAGGGGAGCCAGCGGATCTCTCAGCGCCTTCAGACGTAGTTCCTTCGCGGAGGGCCAGTCCTCCACCCGCACTTCTCTGATCACATAGTCGCCGCTCATGTCGCCCATGGTTCGGCGGGTCACGGGGTGCCCGCAACTGATTTGAGGTCGGCGAAGCTCACACTGCGCAGAGCGGAAAGGCAAGGACCCCAGGCCCCGTCGTGCGCCCCTCCGCCCCGCGCATGGTGTTGCCCCACTGCTTTCCGTCGTCCGGATGGCCGGCCCGGGCCGTTTCGGGTCCCGGCCGGCTCTCCCTGGCACCAGCACCTCCCCCGGGTCTGTTCAGCGAGCCTCAAGAACAGCGGGGGTGGGCGGGGGCATCAGGACGATGCGAGGTGTGGGTTTGCTGGTGCTGCTCTGGTGATGCAGGCGCCAGCGGCTGAGGATGGAGGCGACGGCGATCGTGGCGCCGGTGGTGCCGAAGGTGTCGCCGATGCATTTGCGGCGGCCGGCACCGAACCCGAGGAAACCCTGACGCTGCACGGTGGTTGCCCGTTCGGGGCTCCACCGGTCGGGGTCGAAGACCTCGGGGTCGGGGAAGATTTCCGGGACCCGGTGCAGCGCGTAGGGGCTGAAGAACACGTCGGCGCCGGCAGGGATGTGCCCCGCATCCCAGTGGACGTCGGCAGTGGCCACGCGGCTGACGAGCCACCCTGACGGATACAGGCGCAGGGTCTCGGTCAGGACGTTCTGGGTGTACGGGAGGCGGGGGATGTCGTCATTGCCCGGCAGGCGCCCCTCCAGGACCTCGTCGAGTTCCGCCAGCAGCTTGGCCATCACGTGCGGGTGCCGGTCCAGCAGGCGCAGCATCCAGACGGTGGTGGCGGCGGTGGTCTCCATACCCGCGGCGAGGATGGTGATGACCTGGTCGTAGACGGCTTCCTGCGGGTCGGGTTCCTCCTCGCAGGCGGCCACGACCATGGAGAGCAGGTCACCGTAGTCGGCTTCCGTGGTCCGGTAGTGGGTGATGACGTCGTCGAGCGCGGCGCGGGTGAGCGCGAAATGCCGGTCGAAGCGCCGGTTGACCGGGAAGGGGATCTTCGGGAAGACCGGGCCGGGGATCATCATGCGCCAGTACAGGCCCTGTGCGATGGCCGGGAAGGACTCCGCGATCTGCGCGGCCGCGGGGGCGCCCTGGGGTGCGGAGACCAGGGTGCGTGAGGTCACCAGGGCGGTGAGTCTGAGGAGTTCCTGGGTGAGGGGGACGGTCTGGCCCGGACGCCACGCTTCGCAGACTTCCGCGGTGGAGTCCCTCATGATCTCCGCATAGCGCGGGAAGCGCGCGGGATGGAAGGCGGGCTGCATCAGGGGCCGCTGGCGGGCGTGCTCATGGGCCGGGCAGGTGATGAGTCCGTTGCCGGTGACCGCCCGGACCTTGTCGTAGAGCGGCCCTCCCTTGTCGAAGGACTTGTGATCGTGGACCAGCATGCGCCGGACCAGGTCCGGGTGGGTCACCACGTAGGCGGGGTGAGTGCCAAGACGGATCCGGGTGAGGGGCCCGTAGCGCTGGAGCTGCTGGAAGAAGCCCAGCGGGGTGCGCGCCAAGTGGGGAATGTGGCCCAGTACGGGCACGGAGCCGGGGGCCATGGGAGGCGGAGCGATGGTGTTCATGCGGTCCTCACGGTGGCGGCGCGGGCGATCCGGCGCAGCGCGTCTTCGGCAGGGGCGGGCAACGAGGCGGCGTCCAGCGCGTGCTGGGCCTGTTCGCGGCGGGTGTGGATGAGGCGTTCGACGGCGCCGCGCGCGCCGGTGGCCTCCAGGATGCGACGGATACGGGCGGCGTCGCTCTCGTCCAGGCCGGGCACTCCGACCAGGGTGCGCAGGACATGCCGCTGGCCGGGGTCGGCCCGCTGCATGGCCAGGGTGAGAAGGACGGTGTTCTTCCCGTCACGAAGGTCGTCCAGGCGCGGTTTACCTGTCGCGGCGGGATCGCCGAACGTGCCCAGCAGATCGTCGCGGAGCTGGAAGGCCTCCCCGACCGGCAGGGCGTAGTCGGAGAGTGTGGCGAGCAGGGAAGCCGGTGCGCCGGCGAGTACGGCTCCCAGGTGCAGGGGCCGCTCGACCGTGTATTTGGCGGTCTTGTAGCGGCAGACCTTCAGCGCACGGGTGGTCTCGGTGGTGGGTCGGCCCGCCGTGAGGACGTCGAGGTACTGGCCGTAGAGGACCTCGGTGCGCATGGCGTCCGTGACGGCCAGGGCATCGGTGAGCCGGCGGGGCGTCAGCCCGGCGGTGTGCAGCAGCTCGCCCGACCACACCAGGGCGAGATCGCCCAGGAGTATGGCGGCGTTGGCGCCGAGGCGTTCCGCGTCCGGTCGCCCGTTGTTGCGGGCGGCGAGAGTCCGGTGGACGGTGGGCCGGCCCCGCCGGGTGCCCGAGTCGTCCATGACGTCGTCGTGGATCAGGGCGACCGCATGGAACATCTCCAGTGAGGCAGCGGCCCTCAACAGCGGCCCGCTCACCCTGCCGGCGGCAGCGAGATGCCCGACGACACACAGCACCGGGCGTATTCGCTTCCCGCCCGACAGCAGAAACGACCGGAGCACCTCCACCAGGTCATGCGGGAATACTCCATCGCGGTCCGCACTCTCCGCGCTGCTCTTGAGTTCCACGAAGCGGGCCAGGTGGGCGTCGATGTCCCCGCGCAGCCGGTCCAGATCGAGTGGGGTTTCCGGGGCCTCGTCCGCTGGAAATGAGCGGTCCCCTCCCTCACCGCCCGCCGGTAGGGGCCGCTGTGGCGCGAGTAACGCGGCCCCCTGTAATCGAAGATCACCATCTTGGTCCGGACTGTCGGTGTGCACCGTCATCTCTCGCCCGCTCCGTCCTGGTCGTGGCCAATCGGCATGCTCCGGCCGCCTTCAGAGCGACGGGCGCAGCAGGTCGTCGATGTAGGCGGGGATCCGTCCGGCGGCGTCCGGATCGAAGGTGGTGTAGCGGGCCGACTCGCTGGACCATTTCCAGGTCCCGGCCATCCAGTTCCGCATCGAGGACACACACCGAGCGACGGTGCGCCGCGCATCCCGATCGAGAGACAGCGCCTCCAGGACGGCGGGCAGGGCCTGCTGGGCCGTGACGAAGTCGTCGGCGCGTTCTGTTATCCACCGGGCCGCGGCATCGATGGCCTCCCGGCGGGTGAGCCGCCCCGGGCTCTCCAGGACCAGGACAAGGTTGTCGACCTCACCGGCGGCCTCCTCCTTCGGCCAGGAGTAGAGGTCGTTCGTCCAGGCGGCGACGTCCGTCGCGGCCTGGACCAGGCGCTGGTAGGGGCCGCTGAGGCGGACGTCCTCCGGGAGTTCACCCCCGGCCATGAACTCGTCGATCGCCAGGCACGGGAGTACGGAACTGACCGCGCGCCGGTTCACCACGTACTCCTCGACCGTGGCGCTCGTCCGCTGATGGCGGCGCTGGTTCTCCGCGACCACGGCGCGGAATGTCTCCTGCGCGTGTTCGACGAAGCGCTCCCGCCACCGCGCAGACATGTCCGGATAGACAGCTCCCAGGATGTCCGCCAGCCCCCGGGCCAGCGCGCTTGCCCCCTCGGGCGCCTGGCCGGTGGCGAACACCGGCCACAGATGGTCGGTGGCGCTCTGCCAGCTCTCCGCGGTGCGGTAACTGCCGTCCGCGTACTGGTCGTCGGCCAGGAACTGCCAGGCCATCCACTTGCTGTAGAGAGCGAGCCGGCCGGGGGACGCGTCGGGGTGGACGTAGCCGGAGAATATTCCGAACCGGGCGGCATCGAACCGGGCTCCGGCCTCGGGCGTTCGCACCAGGCCCATCCGGCGGGCCCAGCCGCACAGGTTCTGCTCGGCCGCGGCGTCATGCGGATTCGTACGTATCGGGAACGGCAGGGACAGGAGCTGGGGCGATAACACCGTCGGGTCTATGACGTTCTCCTTGATGAGCCTGGCGGAGACCGGGAACCGACGGATACGGGACCCGGCGAAGCGACTCCACTCAGCATGCAGCCCCGTCACGCCCACAACAGGGGCGCACATAGGGCGCACGAAGCACACACAGCGCACATGAAACAGGCGAAGCACGAGCACACCGTCGTCACGAACGCCACAAAAGTCACTGAGCGCAGCCATCGCGGTCCCCCCACGCGGCGCAGGGCCTGCCGTCCAGCCGGCCGCCCTTCCTTCCGCGCCCCGCCCGCGTACGCCTCATACCGGGGACGCGCGAAGCAACCAACCATGGCCGGATATAGCTCACTTGTGATCGCAGGCAGACGGCGAGCAGGGGTGGTGGCCGTGCACTGAGGCAGCACCAGATCGATTCGCCGTCGCGCGTGCGTTGCCGCTGACACCACCGATGGAACCGGATGCGGGGCGGTCGCGCCCGAAGTGGGCGGGGACGGCCGCCCGGAGCCAAACATCCGGCTGGGTATTACCGCTCCATCACTTCCGAATCACGCCTCTCGGCGGGGGCCGTCACGGCGGAAGCAGCGGCCGGGTTGCAACGTCCCGGACTACTCCGCCCCGGACGCGAAGTCCTCCACGAAGTAGCTGTCGTGCCGGATGCGAAACTGCTTGAGTTCCTCGCCGCCGCGCTGCGCCATCTCCCCCACCCGCTCGAAGTACTCCTCGCGGGGAGCACCCGGGGAGAAGAGCATGAGCATCGACATCGGCTCGTCGGTCACGTTCTTGAACGCGTGCAGGCCACCGACCGGTACGTAGAGGAAGTCCCCCTCGCGGCCCGTGACCCACTTCTCACCGTTGTAGAGCTCCAGTTCGCCGGAGAGGACGTAGAAGGACTCCGACATGGCCTTGTGGAAGTGGGTCTTGGCCCCGGCGGCCCGTGCACCCAGATCCACCCTGTACAGACCGAATTCACCGCCGGTCGACTCGTTGGTGGCGAGGTAGTGCGTCGAGCCACCACCGGGCGAGGAGATGTCCGGCGGGGTGTTGGCCGGACGGAAGGCGGCATTCACCTCGCCCCTGTCACCGTGATAGCGAGGCTCGGGGTAGGTGAGGTCTTCCGGGAACGACATGATGCTCTCCTTTGGCAGGACTCCACCGGCATGATGGCTCCCGCCCCACGGCCGCGGCATCGGGCTTCCGGGTGATCTTGGTGGGCATCGGAATGAGGACCGGAGACCTAGGCCATCGGTACGGTCGGCGGTTGGGCTCGTCCAGTGCGGCCGTGGCGTTCGGTGCGCCGCCCTGCAACCCACAGCCTGCGCATCACCTACCCGGGTCACGAGAGCCCCGGCACCGACCTCCCCCACTCGGAAGACCGACTGCGGCGGAGCGCTCGGCCCGCGACGGCCACCCTCAATGCTGCTGGTTCGCCACCCTGCCCCCGCGAGTGCACCCACCCGGAGAAGCACCTCGGTGCACAAGGGGTGACGCGGCCGGATCCGGCGTGCCTTGGGCGCGCGAGCCGACCGTCCGAAATGCGCTTGTCCGTGTTTCGGTCCGGCGTTACCGTGCCGCAGTGGATCTCTTCTCACGCTCTTGGGCGGCATTGCGCACCGCGGTCGCCGAACTCCCGGACGAGGATTTCGAGCGGCCGTCCGGCTGCGCCGGCTGGCTCGTGCGTGACCTGGCGTGTCACCTGGTCATCGATGCCCAGGACGTTCTGATCACCCTTGTCACGCCCACCGAAGCCGAACCGACCGTGGACGCGGTCACCTACTGGGAACTCGTCGAACCCCCGACCGGAGAGGACCCGCTCGATGCGCTGATCCCCCGGCTGGCCGCGGCATACGGCGAGCCGCGGTGGCTCAAGTTCCATCTCGACGACGTCGGTTCGGCCGCGGGCCGCGCCGCCGAACTCGCCGACCCCTCCGTCCGCGTCAGCACCCGCGACCAGGTGCTGACCACCGGCGACTACCTCTCCGCGTACCTCCTCGAATGGACCCTGCACCACCTGGATCTGATCGCACATCTGCCATCGGCCGACGAGCCGCCCGCCGAGACCCTCGCGGCCGCACGAGCGGCGCTGGAGAAAATCGCCGGGACCGCGTTCCCCGTCTCGTTCTCCGACAAGGACGCGCTGCTGGTCGGCACCGGACGTCACACCCCGACCGAAGCGGAGACCGCCGCACTGGGCGATTTCGCCGCGAAGCTCCCGCTCATCCTCGGCTGAACGGCCCCGGCCGGAGAGGCCGACGAGTGCCGCCGGGAGCCGCTGCGTCATCCGCTCACCAGATGGAACACCGCCGTTCACCACCCGAACCAGGGTGGTGAACGCGGCTCACGTCACCTACGGGGCCCACTCCGCGCGGCCACGCCAGGTGGCTGGAAGTCGCGGAAGCGGGGTGTGTCAGGTTCCGATGCGAGCCTGGCCGCGCGGGCGGTGAAGCTGATGGCGTGGTACCAGCCGCAGAGCATGAACAGGTCGAGGAGCTGCTCGCGGGTGAACTCGGCGCTGAGGCGGGTCCACAGCTCGTCGTCGATGTCGTGGTCGGTGTGGAGCGCATCCGTGGCGTCCAGGAGCAGCCGGTCGCGTTCGGCTGTCCAGCAGGTGTCCGTGCTCGTGCCGTGGGTCAGAGACCCGATCTGCGCGGCGGTGAGATCGGCACGTGCGGCGAAGCGCGTCACATGCACACCCCATTCGTACTCACAGCCGCACAGGGCGCAGGTGCGGTCGATGACGATTTCGCGGTCGCGCAGCCCGAGGCCGAGCCGGCGGCTGAGCTGGTAGGAGCCGTAGCTGTGCAGGGCTTCGGCGAGATGCCGGTTGCGCGCGTACATACGGAAGAGCGCGAGGGGCTCCTCGTCGCCGGGCATCATCCGACGCAATATTGCCGCGGTCTCCGGCTGGTAGGGCGCCTCCAGTGGCGGTATCCGTTCGGGCATCCCACTCCCTCCCATGCTTCGATTTTCGAATCACCGGAGAGGGTAGTGTTTCTGAAATCGAAGCACCAGCCCCCCATGGGGAGGAAGCACCGAGCCACAACCCCTCAACTCCAAGCCTGGGCAGATGAGTTGGCGGGCCTAGCCAGCTCCTGGGGAAGGAATTCAGCTCATGACACGCACCGCAACCGCACAGGAATGGCATCTGGTCGCCCGCCCCGTGGGCCGGCCCACCGCACACGACTTCCGCCTGGTGGAGCGGGCGTTGCCGTTACCTGGCGCCGACGAGGTCCTGGTCCGCAACACCTACCTCTCGATGGACCCCTACATGCGGGCTCTCATGGGCGCCGGGGACCCCGACATCCCCTCCTACCCACTGAACGAGCCGATGACAGGCGGGGCCGTGGGCCAGGTCGTCGAGTCGCGCGCGGCCGGGCTGGCCCAAGGGGACCTCGTACTCAGCAACCTGGGCTGGCGCACCGCTGCCGTCGCCCACTCCGGGCTCTTCACCAGGCTCCAACGGGCCGAGGGCGTACCGGACTCCGCCTTCCTGGGCGTGCTCGGCATGCCCGGACTCAGCGCCTACGTCGGACTGACCGAGATCGCCGAGCTGCGCGAGGGTGACACCGTGTTCGTCTCCGGAGCCGCCGGCGCAGTGGGCAGCCTGGCAGGCCAGATCGCCCGGCTGCGCGGCGCCAAGGTCGTCATCGGCAGCGCCGGCTCCGACAAAAAGGTGCAGTACCTGACCGACGAACTCGGCTTCACCACCGCCTTCAACTACAAGGACGGCAGCGTACGGGAGCAGCTCATGAAGGCCGCTCCCAACGGCGTGGACGTGTACTTCGACAACGTGGGAGGCGACCATCTGGAAGCCGCCATCGACGCGCTCAACCCGCACGGTCGAGCTGCGCTGTGCGGGGCCATCTCCGGATACAACGCCACCGAGCCGACGCCCGGACCGGGCAACCTGATCGAGGTGGTGAAGAAGCGGCTCACCCTGCGCGGCTTCGAGGTCGGTGACCACGCGGCTCTCCGGCCCCGCTTCGCCCGCGAGATGAGCGGCTGGCTGACCGGCGGCGGCATCACCTTCCGGGAAACCGTCGAGGACGGCATCGACAATGCGGTGAACGCCTTCCTCGGCCTGATGAGCGGCCGGAACACCGGGAAGATGCTGGTCCGTATCTGACGGCACGTGGGAAGGATCTGCTCCTGATCATTCAGCGGCGGGCCGGTGGCAGGCGCTCGATGCGGTCGAGGCCGCCGGTGAGCAGGTCGCGGTGACTGATGGTGAAGTCTCCGTTGGGCAGTGTCTGCCCGCGACCGTAATGCCGGCCGACGACGGCGGTGGGGAGGAAGGCGCGCAGACGGTGGCGCATGTCCCCGGGGTACACGACGGGTGCGCCCCAGTCGGAGGGAGCTTGGTCGGTGGAGAACAGAACCCAGTGGTCCACGGGCACGGCGGCGTCGAGGTCCGGCGCCTTACCGGTGTGGCTGTCCAGGGCCGGCACGGTCAGCCGGTCGGGGTCGAGGGGCGGGTACCACAGCAGCAAGGGCTTGGCGCGTTGCGCGTCGGCGTTGTCGAAGCAGCACACGGCGATGGTGTGGTCGGGGAAGTGTTCGGCGTAGAAGTCCAGGAGATCCGGGTCGAGATCGGGGCGCCGGTGCGGCGGCACCCGCCACAGCGCGGCGAGGACCGCCCTGGGGTCGTCTGCCAGGAGCACTGTGTAGACGTCGTGGTCGAATACCTGGACGGACTGTGGTTCCACGCTCATCCATGCGATGCCGTCGGCTGTGGCCGCGACTTGCTCCACGGCAGCGACCATGCGGTCCAGGATGTCGGCGGCGCGCCCGACGGAGAGGAAGTGCTGGGGTGTGAGCTGCCTGGTGGGCAGGTGCAGCAGCATGGCGTTCGGGCCGTCCGCCAGGTTGACGGCCGTGTTTCGGTAGCCCAGGACGTGGACGAGGCCGTGCACGCGGTGGTGCTGGCGCCCGCTGTACACCATCGTGCCGGAAAACGCGGCCTCACCTGTCGAGATGCACATGGCGGCAAGGTACCGCCCCCGTCCGGCGGGCGCCGAGGGGATCTGGCCTGCTGAGGACCGCTACCTCCGACGGACGGCCCCGACGCGGAATGCAGATGCCCAGCCGGCCGGGTGGGTGCCCTCTGCAAGGAGGCGCGGAACCGTCGCCTGCATGGTTCCCTCGGGACCCGCACCCTGGGACCGGGAGCGGAAGTCAATGCTCCTCCCGCGCGATCCACTCGCCGCCACCCAGCGGGTGGTCGTAGCCGGGGCGGCCGGCGCCGGCACTCGTACGGTCGCCGCTGGACCAGCCCAGGACGAGGTCCCAGCGGACGTCATACGCCTTGATATGGGCGGTGACGCAGAAGACCTCCGGGTCGGACTCACTGGTCTTGTACGGGAAGTCGCGCCGGCCGTTCTTGGCGGTGACGGTGGGGGCTGCCCTTGTCGAGGTCGATGTCGAATGACTCGGTTTCGACGTTGCCACCGCAGCCGACGCCCATCGCGTAGTCGTTCCAGGGCAGCGGGGCGCCCTTCGTGATGATGCGTACGTGCAACGCCTCCAGGACGCGACGCCGTCAGATGGGGACGGCACCGCCGAAACGGCGGCGGGAGCGGCCTCCGGTGGACCGGAGGCCGTGGGTCGTCTCGAACTCCGGCGAGAGACAGCCCTCGCCCCGCTGGGTACTGGGGTGCGCGCGTGGAAAACTCGGTGAACATCATCGACAGCTGACGACGCACCACAGCGAAGGAGCAGCGCACCCGGTGAACCTGACCCTGCCTCAGCGCATCTACCTGATGGCCTACAACCCCGCCAAGAACGACTTCACGACTGCCGACCTGCAGTTCCGCGGACAGCGACTGCGTGCCGCGGCGCTGACCGAACTTGTCGATGCCCGACTGGTCGGCACCGACGACGGCAAGGCCCTCCGGCTCGGAACCGAGCCACCGGCCGATACCTTCCTCGCCGAGGTATGGGGCCAGGTGTCCGCCGACAGGCCCGAACGCTGGCTCGGACTGATCCACGACGAGGCCCACACGGCCGAGGCGCCGATGCGCTCACAACTCCTCGCAGCGGGAGTGATCCGAGAGCCCGAGCATCGGCGGCTCGGTCCGCTGGCCACCCACCACGTCGTTCCCACCGCTCCGGACCAGTTGCTCGCCCTGCGCGAGGCGACCCGCAGCGCGGTGCTCAGCGACCCGGATCCATCGACGGTAGCGCTTGAGGATCTGGCCACCGCCTTGTTGTGCACCGAAGGCGAGGCGAGCGTCCTGTTCGACGGACGGGAGCGGCGCGCGCACAAGGAGACCCTCAAAGCCCTGGCGCAACGGTTCGACGACTTCGTCCCCGGCCTGCGCAAGGCACTGCTGACCTCGATCCTGTCCCACCGGGCGGTGGGCGGCGGCTGGAGCTGAACATCGGCCAGGGCGGAACCAACTGGCAGATCGCTGAACGGTGCCGGGACGGCCACGACGCCATGATCGCTGCTTGCCTCTCAGGATCGCCCCAGCGCCGCTGAGCCCAGATCTGAGGAGAGCGCTGCCTGACGGAATCTCCCTGGGCGTCGCCGGCGTCGGCCGCTACCGTTCACGGCAGAACCAGGGGGTGAGCTGGTGCGCCCAGCGCTGTTGGTGGATGTCGACGGGCCGCTGAATCCGTATGCCTCGAAGCCGCACCGACGGCCCGAGGGCTACGAGACCCATCGGCTTCTGACACCTCGCTGGGAGACCGCCGAGCGGCACCGGCTGACTGAGTGGGGGCTGCCGAACAAGCCCGTGAAACCGCTGCGGGTGTGGCTCAACCCGGCTCACGGCCCGGCATTGGAAGCGCTGCCCTTCGAGCTGATATGGGCGACGACATGGGAGGAAGAGGCCAACGCCTTCATCGCACCGGTCCTGGGACTGCCCGAGATGCCCTTCATCCCCTGGCCCTCTCCGCGGCCGGTGCCTCCGGTCGGTGTGTTCTGGAAGACGCCGGAGATCGTCGCGTGGGCGAAGGGCCGGGCATTCGCCTGGATCGACGATGAGATCACGGAGGCTGATCGCACGTGGGTGACGGAGCACCACGACGGACCTGCCTTGCTGCACCGCGTCGATCCCCGATTCGGCCTTGGCTGCGATGACTTCGCCGCGCTCACAGCATGGGCGACCGCTCTGCCGTGACACCGCCGGGGCGGGCAACCCGTCCTCGACGCGTTCATTTCGGTGGCAGCCCTCAGCCCTCCCCCCTGAGGCGGTCGCGTTGGATCTGGCGAGCGAGGGCGCGGCGCAGGGATGCGGGAGTCCTGGTAGCGATCTTCGAGCGGGCGGGGACGTCGAGACCGCGGCTGATCTCGTCGTACGCATCCCGGTAGCCGGTGGGCAGCTCTGCCCGACGCAGTATCAGGTCCTCTTCGACGAGGCGCCGTAGCTCATCGACGTTCTGAGGCGTCAAGCGCTTCTTTCCCCGCGCGATGGCGTTGAGGCAGCGTGTGCAGCGAGCGGTGTGGTCGGAGGTCTCGGCGATTTCCTCGGCGAGGCCCCACAGGCGCCCTTCGAGCCAGGGCGCGTCGTGCTGGTCGAGGGAGAACTCCATCGGGGGCAGCGGGTCGCCCGTCTTGTGCTTGCTCACCTGCTTGGAGACGGCCGGCTGACTCATGTCCGTGAGCTGGGAGATCTTCTCCTGCGTCCAGCCGAAACCGGCGAACAGCTTGATCATCTCGGCCCGCAGCTTCCGCATCTCCTCGCCCGCCCGGATGACGTCGTTCATCTCGGCGAGCATCCGCTCGGCCTGCTCCTCGGTCAGCCTCTCGGCGCTCTGAGGCGTCATCTCTTCCCTTGCCATAGCTCGGATTTATACCTGGTTCCACAACCATAACCCGGTTGTATTACCTGGTTATGGCTGACAAGGTATCCGTCATGCCTTCCTTCTCCGCACCTGACGGGACCCGGCTCGCCTACCGCGTCCTCGGCGACGGCGCGCCGGTCGTCTGCCTGCCGGGAGGACCCGCGGACTCCCGCTACCTCGGCGACCTCGGCGGGCTGTCCAGGCACCACCTGCTCATCCTTCCGGACCTGCGCGGCACCGGTCGGTCCGCGCTCCCCGAAGACGTCTCGTCCTATCGCTGCGATTCCTTGGTCGACGACGTCGAGGCGCTGCGCGAGCACCTGGGACTCCCCCGAATGGCCCTTCTCGGCCATTCCGCAGGCACGAACATCGCGACGCAGTACGCGGCCCGACATCCGGACAGGATCAGCAAGCTCGCCCTGATCGGCCCCAGCACTCGTGCTGTCGGAATCGCGGTCACGGGGGACATGCGCCGCGAGCTCGCGCGGCTTCGTAAGAACGAGCCGTGGTTCCCTGCCGCGTTCGCCGCCCTGGAGGCGATCACCGAGGGCGCGGGCAGCGACTGGGAAGCCATCGCGCCTTTCCTTTACGGCCGTTGGGACAGCGAGGCCCGGAAGCACCATGCGGCCGGCCGGCCGCGCAACGAGGAGGCCGTCGCTCTCTTCGCGGCCGAGGGCGCCTTCCGCCCGGAGATCACTCGCGCGACGCTCGCCGGCTGCGAGGCCCCCGTCCTCCTTCTCGCGGGAGAGTTCGACATGAACAGCCCACCTCGGTCGGCGGCCGAGTTCGCGGGCGTATTCCCTGACGCCCGGCTCGTGGTGCAGCCGGGGGCGGGCCACTACCCGTGGCTCGACGACGCCGACCGGTTCGTGGCGACCACGGCGGCATTCCTGGGATGAGTCCTGCGCGCGCCCCTGAAGCCCGCGGTGCACGAGGACAAGCCCCGTGGGTTGGCTCTCGACGGGACGAACAACCGCATGCAGGCCCGCCGCCCGGTCAACCCCGCCCTACCCCCACAGTTCCCGCAAGGCGGCGTTAACGGTGGCCGGTTGCTGGGTGTGGGGGTAGTAGCCGGCCACACGTAGGAGACGGGCGCCGACGGCTTCGGCCACGGCCTCGGCGCAGGCGATCAGCGGTTCACCCGCGTACCTGCGGTACAGCTCCGGCGCGTCTTGCCAGGTTCCGCAGATCACCGACGTCGGCCACGGGGCGGTCCGCAACGGGCTCAGCGGCACCACCGCTTCCCACACCGGGCGTTCGTGCATCGAGGTGGCCACCGCGCGAAGGCGCTGCGGGGTGGGGTCCGGCATGGCCATCCCCAGCCCCTCCGTGGAAGCACGCAGATACTGCTCGGGCGTGACCGAATCCGGCACGCCGGCGCTGTCCCGTACCCGGTGCAGCATTTCCTGGATCACCGGGTGTCCGGTGGCTGCGGAGAACGCCGCAGGCTGGATCAGCGTCAGGGAGCGCACGAGGTCGGGGCGGCGCCCCGCGGCGAGCATGGCCGCCAGACCGCCGTTGCCGTGGCCGACCAAGTGGGCACCGCCGTCCTGCCGGGCCAGCAGCTCCACCAGATCGTCGGCGTCGGCGTCGAAGTCGCTCTGGTCGGTGTCGGGGCTGTGGCCGTAACCCCGGCGGTCCACCCGCAGCAGGCGATAGCGGTCGGCCAGCGACCGCTGGGCGACGAAGCCGTACGCCTCGTCGCTGCCCCACGTAAAGATGTTGTGCACGAAGACCGCGGGGACTCCCCTGCCGTCGGTCTCGTCCCACTCCGTCACATGAATGGCGGTCATCTGTGCTCCCCCGTCGATGCTGCGGATACGCGTACCTTCAAGTGTCCCCGGCGCGCGCGGTCACTCCGCTGCCTGGGGCCTGGCCCGCCTACCTGGGGGGCGAAAGAAACCGGGCCGCACCCTCCACAGCCATCTGACCTCGACCATTCGCCGGATTGGTGGTCGCGCTCGGGAGATCGGGCCGGGTTGGATGGGCGGCGTACATCCGACGTGGCGTCAGGGGAGCAGGGTGGTGGTCTGGTCCCGAGCCGGACGCCGCTACCCGACCGGAACGAGGCAGGGTCTGGGCGCTACGGGCCCCCTCCCGCCCACCGCACCCGGGCGCGGCGATGAATTTGCCCGGCCCGCGCAGTCTCACCTCTGTCGACAACCAGGAGGAAACACGTGGAGCAGCTGCTGAGAGTCCAGAACTTCAACGTCTCGCGTGACGGGTTCGGGGCCGGTGAGCATCAGAGCCTGGAGAGACCGTTCGGCGACGCCGATCCCGGGGAAATCTTCGCCTGGGCCGGCGCCACGGCGAGCTGGCCCATGCGCACCGAACCCGGCGGGAGCCGCGGTCTCGACGACTACTTCACGCGGGACTACCCGCGCAATATCGGCGCGGAGATCATGGGCCGCAACAAGTTCGGGCCCCAGCGCGGGCCCTGGCAGGACCATGAATGGCGCGGCTGGTGGGGTGACGAGCCCCCGTTCCACACCCCGGTGTTCGTGATGACCCACCACAAGCGTCCGTCGTTCACGCTCTCCGACACCACGTTCCACTTCGTCGACGACGACCCGGCCACGGTTCTGGCGCGGGCGCGGGAAGCCGCCCAGGGCAAGGACGTCCGGCTCGGCGGCGGGGCCACCACCATCCGGCAGTTCCTCGACGCCGACCTCGTCGACACCCTGCATGTGGTGGTCTCGCAGGTTCCGCTCGGATCCGGATCACGACTCTGGGAATCACCCGATGAACTGCTCGACCGGTTCCACCTCGATGTCGTGCCCAGCCCGAGCGGCGTGACGCATCACCTGTTCTGGCGAAAGTGATGGTGAAGGGGGCAGGACGGCACCCAACGGCGGGGCGCCTTACCGATCCAGATCGGCTGCCTTGGCCGCGCGCCGGGCGAAGACATCCTCCTGGCGAACTTCCATCTGCCGCAGGGCCTCCTTGCGGTCGCGCTTGGAGAGCCGGTCCAGGTACGTGTGGCCGGCGAGATGGTCGCTCTCATGCTGCAGGCATCGGGCGAAGTACCCCGTCCCCTCAATGACGAGAGGGTCGCCGTCCTGGTCGTACCCGCGGACGACCGCACGATCGGTGCGGGGAACGGCCATGGCGGCACCGGGCACGGACAGGCAGCCCTCGGAGTCGTCAACGAGTCGGCGGCTGCCCGGATCGGGGAGGTCAAGAACCGGGTTGACGATGTGACCGACATGCCGGATCCCGGAGTCGTCCGGGCAGTCGTACACGAACAGACGCAGGTCGACGCCAACCTGGTTGGCAGCCAGACCCGCGCCGTCGGCCACATACATGGTCAGGAACATGTCGTCGATCAACGCCGAAAGCTCCGGCGTTCCGAACCCGGTCACCTCCCGGCACGGACGGCTCAGCACCTCCTCGCCCACCACCGTGACCCTGCGAACCGCACCCCGTTGCGCCTCCGGTGGCAGATCCGGATAGGTGTCGACGGGGCGGCCCTGCACACGGACTCGCCGGTCGACGGGACGGAGCCGCTCGTGATGAACGGTCATGGCTGTCTCCCCCTGTCGCGCAGGCCATAGATGCCGCGGAGGTCACCGCAGCGATGTCTTCAGCAAGGACTGCTTGCCAAGTTCTTTGCAAAGTAGCAGAGTTTGCAAAGTGACTGAAGATGACCTGGACGCCTCAAACGACCGGACTGCCGATGCGGGCACCGGCACCGGCGAAGAACTGCGTGAGCACGCAGTCCGCACAGCCCTGCTGGGCCTGCTCGCCGAAGTCGGCGCCGTCACGGCGACCGAAGCCGCCTCCCGGCTCGGCCACAGCTCTGGCCTCTGCTCGTTTCACCTACGGCAGCTCGCGCGTCACGGGTACATCGAAGAAGCCCCCCGCAGCGGGGGCCGCGCACGCCCCTGGCGTCTGCGGCAGCACGCCCCCGATGCCGGCGGGCCCGCAGCGGAGCCGTTCGGCGACCTGGCCCGAGGGCTGGAGGACGAGAGCTGGCAGCGATGGCTCGCCCAACGCGGCAAGGCGCCCCACGAGTGGCGCCACGACGAAGCGTTCAGCGCCATCGCCTACCTGACACCCGAAGAGATGAGCCGGGTCGCCGATGTGATCCGACGTGCGCTCGCGCCCTATCAGGACCGCGAACAACGCCCACTGGCCCGGCCCGAAGGCGCTCGACCGGTGGCCCTCATCAGTCGGCTGTTCCCCCTCCTACCCCACGGCGCTGATGGCGCGGAGCAGGAGTGAGGAGTAGCCGCTCGTTCGCCTGAGGAATGGCGAGGCGAGCCCCTCACGGACGTCGTACGGGCGGCGGTTCGAGTTTGGGCCAGCGGGTGAGCATGCCCTTGCGCACATCCGCGGCCAGATGTCCCAGACCCACCAGGTCTCCACCGTCGGCGGTTATCCGGCTGATGACTCCGAGGCGGTGGAGGAGCCGCTGCCGGGCCGTCACTGTGCCCCAGCGCCAATCGCGGTTCGGGATCCTGGCCAGGTGATCGGTCGTCCCGCGCTGGGCACGCTGGACCAGCGCATCACCGCGCAGCAACCAGCCGGCGCATGCGTCGGTGAGACCGTCCTGGACATCGGCGCCCGTCGCCTGGCGCCAGGCGACGCGGTAGGCGGCCTCCGCCGCGTCCAGCAGCGGCTGCGTCGGGGCAGTGACACACCAACAGGTCGGGAACCCGATGCGCAGGTAGGCGAGTTCCACGAGCCCGTTGCCCAGTGCCGCCTGTTCGAAGTCGATGAACCTGATGCCGTCGCCGGTATGCATGTCGTTACCGGGACAAGGGTCGCCATGCAGCAGGGCATGGCCAAGCGCACTGCCCAGGCGATCCACGAGGCCGTCCAACTCGTCCCGTACCCCTGGGCGCACCGTGACGCCGAGCGCCTGTGCAAGCCCGAGGAAGGAGGCGACGTCCTCATGAGTCGGGCCGGACCAGACGGGCAGGGCCCCCGCGGCGTCGGCGCTGGTGGACGCATGGAGCCGGGCCAGCGCCGCGGCGTAGTCGACCACCCAGTCCTCGCGGGGCTTCTGATGCTCCAAGTACTCCAGGACCAGAACTCTCTCATCCGGATCGGCAGCCAGGAGCTTCGGCACGACGGGCGGATCGACGTGAGCCGAGAGCTTGAGCGCTGCCCACTCCCGGGCATACCTCTCGGCGGCCTCAGGGGCGTCGATGAGCTGCTTGACCACGACGGGTGCTCCGGACACCTCGACCCGCCATACCCGCGATCGCGGACTGCTGCCCAGCCGCCGAGCCTTGCGAGGTGAGCCCAGCTCGCTCCGCAACTTGTCACCGAACGGCAGTCGTGACCACATCGCCTCATCTTCGCATGTGCGTGAACAACGATGTGGGTTAAGTGAGTTGGCGGTCTCCCGATGTCAGGGCAGGGTCAGAATGCGGGGCCGTCCTCGGCGATCGCGTCGGCGCGCTCGATGTGCGCCGCTCGGCTGCCGTCAGTGGTGAGCAGGGTCCAGCCGTCCGACGCCACGCCGCAGCCGACGCTGACCAGGTCGCCCGTCGCGCAAGCGGTAGTCGGTGGGGACGCCGTGCACCAGCGCGTCCCCCTTCACCGCGGTGCAGATCACCGCGGGAAAGGGGGTGGGCGCGAAGGAGGGCTGGCATCCGAGGAGAGGTGAGCGCGCCGCCGCAGCTCCCTTGCTCACGCACCTGTAGCCAATTCTTATACCGGTAGAATCACGGGCATGGTGAGAACTCCTTTGACTCCGTGGGAACGTCAGCGCGGAGAGCAGTTCGGGGCGCTGCTGCGGCAGGCGCGCGGCGACCGAAGCATGGTGGAGGTGGCCGCCGCGGCGGGGCTCTCGGCGGAGACGCTGCGCAAGATCGAGACCGGGCGGGCGCCGACTCCCGCCTTCTTCACCGTGGCGGCTCTGGCGACGGTGCTGGAGGTGTCCATGGACGAACTCGCTGCCGCCTGCGCGCATGACGCCGAGTGGGAAGAGCCGGCGCTCTCGGCCTGAGCCTCGTCGACCTCACTGCCGGGCGGGCCGGGCATTCGGCTCGGGCAGCCCCACGGCTGCCCGGCCCGTCGCACACCGCCCCCTCGGCAGCCCGGCCGGGTCATCGCCCACCCACTCCCCCGCCGCGGCACATCCGCATGCTGTTACGACATCGTCTTGGCGACCACGGATGCCGCCTCCGCGATCAGCTTGTTGTCGTAGTCGGCGCCTTCTTCGCTGCGGTTCGTCGTGATCGCGATGACGATGGGTGCGGCGCCAGGGGGCCACACCACGGCGATGTCGTTGCGGATCCCGTAGTTGCTGCCCATTCCCGTCTTGTCGCCGACCACCCACTCCTTGGGCACCCCGGCCCTGATGAGCTCGCCTCCGGTGGTGTTGGTCTTCAGCCACTTCGTGAGCTGTGCGCGTTCCGGCTTGCCGAGGACGTCTCCGAGTACATACGCGCGCAGATCCTTCACCAACGCCCGGGGCGTGCTGGTGTCACGCGTGCTGCCCGGGTCCCATTGGCTCAGCTGCGGCTCGATGCGCTCCATCCTGGTGACGTCGTCCCCGATCTTCGCGAGTGCGGCATCGAGCCCCTTGGGCCCGCCGAGCTCCTCGAAGAGCAGGTTGGCAGCGGTGTTGTCGCTGAATCGAATCGCGGCGTCGCACAGCTTTCCCAGGCTCATCCCGGTCTCGACGTGCTTTTCGGTGACGGGAGAGTTGGCCACCAGGTCGTCCTTCGAGTACCTGATCACCCGGTCCATCCCGTTCAGGGAGTACTTCCGCAGCACGGCACCGGCGGCCAGTGCCTTGAACGTGGAGGCGTAGGCGAACCGTTCGCCGTCCTTGTAGCCCACCTCGCGTCCTGTTGCGGTGTCGACGGCATAGACGCCGAGCCGCGCGTCGAACTTGCGCTCGAGCTCCTTGAACTCACGGGCGGACGGCTTCGCGTCCGTGCTCGGTCCCTTCGTCGCGGACGGGGACGACGAGGCGCGGGAATCGCCTTCGCCGCAAGCCGCGAGCGGGACGAGGGCGAGCGCGACGAACGCACCGAGAACGGCTCGCCTGGCGCGAGTGTGCTGCATGGTCCAAACCTCCGGGTGCCCCGTATGCAGGGCGCACAGGGGATGGGGTGGCACACCCCATCCGTTGCGTGGTCGTGTGTGGCAAGCACCCTCACCTGCGCCGGGTGATGCGGTCCAATACCCTCATGCGCTCTTCCATGCCGATCTGGCATAGGGTCCTGGTTGTGGATCTCTTGGGGGCGTGCCGTGCGTTTGTGAGCGTCAGCGAGTACGGCAGTTTCACCGTCGGCGCGGACGCGGCCCGGATGTCCCAGTCGGTGGCCAGCCGTCGCGTCGCCGCCCTGGAGGAACGCTTCGGTGAGCGGTTGTTCGAGCGCACGTCGCGACGGGCCGTCCTCACCCCGTTCGGCCGGGCGATGCTGCCGGCCGCCCGACAGCTCGTGCAGACGGCCGATGTGCTGCTGGACGAGGCGGAAGCCGCCAAGCGCAAGCCGTGGCGGCTCGCGGTGCCCGGCACCTGCTCCACCGCCGGCCTCGCACACCTCGTCGCCGAGGCCCGGGGGCATGGCGTCACACTCGATCTGCGGGTGACGTCGCCTGCTCGGCGCAGGGAACTCCTGCACTCGCAGCAGGTGCGTGCCGCGTTGCTGGCAGTGCCTCCGGACGAGGCGGCATGGTCGGTGCCGCTCGGGCTGGCGAGTGCCCAGGATCCCGGCGTCAAGCGCGTCTACCTCGAAACGCTGCGTGTCGGACGAGTCTCCGTCGGCCCTGCCTGCCGTATCTGGATCCAACCGGAGGACGACGTGCCGCACATCCGTGACCCGCTGACGCGACTGCGCGACGCGGTGGGTCTGCGGCCGGCGCAGCTCGTCACCGCGGACGACCTGACGTCCGCGGCCGCAGAAGTCCTGTGCACCCGCGACCTGTTGCTGTGCTCGCCCGCACAGGCCGACGAACTGGCCCTGACCTGGCGGCCCATCGGAGAGATCGCACTCGGCCGGGGATTCGCCCTCGCCGCCGCGGACGGCGATCCGCAGGACCTCACGGAGCGGCTGGGCGACGCCATCGCCCGCTGCCTCAGCGCGGAGCCCCGGGCAGCCGGTGCGGACGGGACGGCGGCGTGAGTTCAGCGACGGTGATTCGTGACATCCAGCGGGAGCTGCACGACGGCGGCATGCGGTGCTGTGCGCTCGTGCGGGATCTGCACACGGGTGAGGAGCTGGGAATCGAGCCGGACACCGAGCTGCCTTCGGCATCGCTGGTCAAGGTTCCGCTCGCGCTGGCCACGGCGGAGCGGATCCGACGGGGCGAGCTGGACGGGGCGACGGTCCTCGACGTGCAACCCGGGCGGATCACCACGCCCGGCCCCACCGGGCTGAGCCGGTTTCGGCACCCCGCCCGGATCGCGATCGACGACCTGCTCTACCTGAGCACCTGCGTGAGCGACGGAACGGCCGCCGACGCACTGTTCGAGCTCACCCCGCCCGGCCGGGTCACCGACATCCTCCAGGAGTTCGGTCTGCGCGGCTTCACCATCCGGCACGGCATGCGCGAGTTGTCCGACACGCCCGCGGAGCGCTTCGACGCCGCACAGGCCCACCTCGCCCAGACCCTCGCCATCGACGCCGGCACCACCGGCCGCGGTCACCGGGTGCCGCAGCTCGACACCACCCGCGCCAGCACCGGGAGCGCACGTGCCTACGTCGAGCTGCTCCAGGCGCTGTGGACGCCATCGAAGATTCCCTCCGAAGTGGCGGCGCGCGTGCGCGATCTCATGGCCCACAATGTGCTCAGGCACCGGCTCGCCCCGGATTTCAGCTCCGACGCCACCACGTGGTCCTCCAAGACGGGCACGCTCCTCAATCTCCGCCACGAGATCGGTGTCGTCGAGCACTCCGACGGCCAGGCTTTCGCCATCGCCGTTCTCACCGAATCGATCGTCCCGGCCAGTACCCAGCCCGGAGCCGACGCCCTCATGGCGCAGGCCGCCCGTAGGCTGCGTGACCACCTACGTCAGCTGTAGGGCGGGGCTTCTTGTCGAGCGGGGATCGTCCGTAGAACCCGCTCCTGCCCCGACCTGTACGCATCGGGGGCTGCGACCCGATGCCCCCGCCCCCACGGCGGACCTGTCGCGCCCCCGCACCGCGCGACAAAAATACCCCGCACCGAATTGACGGCCGGGGTATATCTCTGCGTATATTTGGGGCTTCTATGTTTTGAACTTGCCAAAAACAGAACCCTCATCTTCATTTCAAATAGTATCGGAGCAGAGCTGCATTGTCAAACACGGAAATACAGAGCGAGCAAGAATTCCTCGATCTGCTTTACGGGCGTCTCGCCGAGCTGCGGAGCGGAGCCGAGGCGGCGGTGCGGGGAGCCCTGCCGCAGGAGGTGAGCACCTTTCAGGCGCGCCTGGAGCGAGATGTGCTGGTGGCGGAGCAGGCCGGCCTGCTCGCGGCCTTCGACTCCGGGGAGAACGGTCTGTGCTTCGGTCGCCTGGCGTTCCGTGACGGCCAGGACCACCACATCGGCCGGATCGGTATCCGGCGCGATGACGCGGAGCGTACGCCCCTGGTCATCGACTGGCGGGCGGAGGTGGCCCGTCCGTTCTACCTCGCGACCGGGCACACTCCGATGGGCCTGCGCCGCAGACGCCACATCACGACCGAGGGCCGCCGGGTCACCGCCCTGCACGACGAGATCCTGGACCTCGCCGACTCCGAACGCACCGGCCACGAGGGTTCCGACGCGGACGCCGTACTGCTCGCTTCGCTGGACGCGGCGCGCACCGGGCGGATGCACGACATCGTGCAGACCATCCAGGCCGAACAGGACCGGATCATCCGCGCCCCGCATCACGGTGTCCTTGTGGTGGAGGGCGGCCCGGGCACCGGGAAGACCGTCGTCGCGCTGCACCGTGCCGCGTATCTGCTCTACGCCCATCGGGAGCAGCTGGCGCGGCGTGCCGTGCTGATCGTCGGGCCCAACCCGGCGTTCCTGGGCTATATCGCCGAGGTGCTCCCCTCGCTCGGCGAGACCGGGGTCCTGCTCGCCTCCCCCGCCGAACTCTTCCCGGGGGTCACCGCGACGGGAACCGACACCGCTCGGGCCGCCGAGGTCAAGGGCGGCGCGGCGATGGCGGATGCGCTGGCGGCTTACGTCCGGGACCGGCAGACGCTGCCCGACCCGGTCATCGTCGTCGACCACGAGGACGGTGAGCTGCGGCTGGACGCGGACATGGTGGGCGAGGCCCGGCGCCGGGCCCGGGACACCGGGCTGCCGCACAATCTGGCCCGTCCCCACTTCGCGTTCCACGTCATCGACGCACTCACCGCTCAGCTGGCCGAGCGGATCGGCGCGGACCCCTTCGGCGGGCCGAACCTCCTCGGCCCCGACGACCTCGCCCAGCTCGGCAAGGCGGTCGCCGTCAGCCGCGACGTGCACGGCGTCATCGAGGAGTTGTGGCCCTCCCTCACGGCGCAGCAGCTGGTCGCCGACTTCCTCGCCGAACCGGTCCACCTCCCGGAGGCGGAAGCGGAGACGATCCGCCGTGCGGACGGCGCATGGACGCCGGGGGACGTGCCCCTGCTGGACGAGGCCGCCGAGCTCCTCGGTGAGGACGACTCCGCCGCGCAGGCCGCCGCCGAGTCGGAACGCCAGGAGCGGATCGCCTACGCGCAGGGCGTGCTCGACCTCTCCTACGGCTCGCGCACGCAGGAGTTCGAGGACCGTGACGACGAGGATTCGGAGGTGCTGGCCGCACACGACCTGGTCGATGCTGAGCTGCTCGCCGACCGGCACGAGGAGGCCGATCACCGCAGCGCCGCCGAACGCGCCGCGGCCGACCGCACATGGGCCTTCGGCCACATCATCGTGGACGAGGCGCAGGAGCTGTCCGCCATGATGTGGCGGCTGCTGATGCGCAGGTGTCCCACCCGCTCGATGACGCTGGTCGGTGACCCCGCGCAGACCGCGGAACCGGGTGGCTGCGGTTCGTGGGAGGCGGTCCTCGCGCCGTATGTCGACGACCGCTGGCAGCACGTCAGGCTCGGGGTCAACTACCGTACGCCGACCGAGATCATGGAGGTCGCAGCCGCGGTCCCCCGGGCCGGCGACGCCTCGTTCGAGCCGCCGCGCTCCATCCGGTCCACCGGTGTACTGCCTTGGGCTCAGCGCGCCGAGGACCTGCCGGAAGCAGTCGCCGAGGCCGTCGCACGGGAGGCCCGGGAGGACGGCCGCCTTGCGGTGATCGCCTCACGCTCCCGTCACGAGGCCCTCCTGCCGGCGCTTCCGGACGCCTCTGCCGGTTCCTCGCCGGACCTGACCAGCCCGGTGGTGCTGATCGATCCCCGGCAGGCCAAGGGGCTGGAGTTCGACACGGTGATCGTGGTGGAGCCGGAGGAGCTGGGGCCGAGCGACCTGTACGTCGCGCTCACCCGGGCCACACAACGGCTGGGCGTGGTGCATGCCCGGGCGCTGCCGGAGGCGCTGGGAGCCCTGTCGACGGTGGACGCCTCATCGGGCCGGTGACCGCAAGGGGGGTGCGCCGCAGGGCCGGCCTGCGGCGCACCTGGGTCGGCAACGCGCCGGTCGCACCGGCGCCGCGCGGCTCACGCTCCGGGCGCACCGGCGCGGAGGCCGTCCATGACCAGGTCCAGGAGGCGTTCTGCGCGCGACTGCCAGTCGGCGCCGTGCGGGCTGATCTGCCAGAGGCCGGCGATGGCGAGCATGAAGTCGTCGGGGGTCACGCCCGGGCGGAGGGTCCCGGCTTCCTCGTTGGCTTCCAGCAGGAGGGTGACGGCCGAGGTGACCGAGCCGTGGCCCACTCCGGCGAGGCAGCCCTGCGCGCTGGCCTGGCGCATCGCGTCGGCAAGACCCGCCTTCGCCATGGCGTATTGGGCGAGGCGGTTCATCCACTCGCGCAGGGCATCGTCGGGCGCGCGGGACCGGAGGAGTTGGGACGCGCTGTCGGCGACCTGCTGGACTTCGTAGCGGTAGACCTCCAGCACGAGTGCCTCGCGGTTGGGGAAGTTGCGGTAGAGCGTTCCCTGTCCGACGCCGGCCTTCTTCGCGATCATGCTGAGCGGCGCGTCGGCCGACCGTGTCAGCTCCTCCAGTGCCGCTTCCAAAATGCGCTCGCGATTGTGTTGCGCGTCCGAGCGCAGTGGCGCGTCTTCTGCCGGGGCCACGTGTCCTCCTTCCGGGAATCACGCGTCGCACGGGACTCACGGATGGTTCTGCGATGAGTCGGCCTTGCTAACCGGACAACTGTCCGGTAGTTTTGACGACTGGCGGACAGCTGTCCGCTTGGGTCCACCATAGCGGCAGATTTGGCCGGTGGGGACAGGTGGCGGCCGCGCGACCGACCGCGTGCCACCGCATGACCCGCAGGTCTCCCCGGCTCCCGCCGCCCTACGCACAGCGCCATCTCTCCTCCCGTACTTCCGCCGGGATCGTCCCGTACGACGCTCCCGCTCCCGCGTGACAGTGACAGCTCGGCCTCCCGGCCGACGACCTCGGCCCCAGGGCTGCCGCCCGCCGCGCACACTTACGCGAAAGAAGGCTGATCATGGCCCTATCGACGTCCAGCGCCATCACCTTGAACATCAACGGCGAAAAGCACTCCCTGCCCGTCGACCACCGCACCACCCTGCTCGACGCACTGCGCGAGCACCTTGATCTGACAGGCACCAAGAAGGGCTGCGACCAAGGCCAATGCGGTGCTTGCACGGTGTTGCTCGACGGACGCCGAGCGGTCTCCTGCCTCCAGCTCGCGGTCGCCGCGGAGGGGCGCGTGATCACCACCATCGAGGGCGTGGCCGAGGGCGAGCGGCTGCATCCGGTGCAGCAGGCCTTCCTCGACCTGGACGGCTATCAGTGCGGCTATTGCACACCCGGCCAGATCTGTTCCGCCATCGCGGTGATCGAGGAGCACGCGGCGGGCTGGCCCAGCGCCGCGAGTGCCGACGTACGGCCGGAAGCGGGCGTGCCGCCGCTGACCGCTGACGAGATCCGGGAGCGGATGAGCGGCAACCTGTGCCGCTGCGGCGCGTATGTGTCGATCGTTCAGGCGGTCGCACGGGCGGCCGAGGACGGGGCCGCACAGATTCCGTCCCCGCACGGGCACGTCGGCACTGACCACCTCGCCGGCGCGACGGACACCGAGGTGACGGCATGAGGGAATTCGGCTACCAGCGCGCGGAGGACATCTCGGGAGCGGTCGCCCTGCTCGGCGCGGATCCCGCCGCACGCGCCCTCGGCGGCGGCACCAACCTCGTCGACCTGATGAAGGCGGGGGTGGAGCGGCCCGCGCTGCTCATCGACGTACGCGAGCTTCCCCTCGACGGAATCGAGACCACGGACGACGGCGGCCTGCGGATCGGTGCCACCGTCACCAACAGCGACCTCGCCGCCCACCCCGAAGTACGCCGCCGTTACCCGGCATTGGCCCAGGCTGTGCTGGCCGGCGCCTCCGGGCAGCTGCGCAATATGGCCACCGTCGGCGGAAATCTGCTCCAGCGCACTCGCTGCGGATACTTCCCCGATCTGAGCAAGCCGTGCAACAAGCGTGTACCCGGCAGCGGTTGCCCCGCGATCGAGGGTGAGCACCACAACCACGCGATCCTGGGCGCGTCCGCGCACTGTGTGGCCGTCCACCCCTCGGACATGGGCGTCGCGCTGGCCGCCTTCGATGCGGTCGTCACGTACGAAACCGCGGACGGGCCCGGCGAGTTTCCGATCGAGGACTTCTACCTCCCGGTGGGCGACACCCCGCACCTGGAGACCGCACTGCCGGCCGGTGCGCTGATCACCGGTATCACCCTGCCGCCGGCTCCGGTGGCCGCCACCTCCCGCTACCGCAAGGTGCGAGAGCGCGCGTCGTACGCCTTCGCCATCGGCTCCATCGCCGCCGCCCTCGATGTCCGCGACGGCGTCGTCCACGAGGTGCGCCTGGCCTTCGGGGCGGTCGCCTCCCGGCCATGGCGGGCCCGGGAGGCCGAGCGGACTCTCACCGGGGGTCCGGCGAGCGCCGAGGCGTTCGCGGCCGCCGCGGACGCCGAACTCGCAGCGGCCGAGGCACTGCCCGACAACGGATACAAGGTGACCCTGATGCGCAACCTCGTCGTAGCCGTGCTGACCGAGCTGACCGAGGAGGCCGCCCGATGACCACGACGACCGGAACGACCGCGGTCGCAGGCGCCGTCGGCACTTCACACACCCGGCTCGAAGGACTGGCCAAGGTCACCGGAGCGGCCCGCTACGCCGGCGAGATCCCCTTCGCCGAACTCGCCCACGGCTGGCTGGTGCTGTCCACCATTGCCCGCGGCCGGATCCGTTCCATCGAGGCCGACCCCGTGCTGGCGATGCCGGGTGTGCTCGCCGTCCTGCACCACGGGAACGCCCCGCGCGTCGACACCGACTACGTGGGCCTGTTGGGGCGGCCCGACCCGACCCTCGGGGTCTTCCAGCAGGACCGGGTGCCGTACGCGGGCTGGCCGGTGGCGCTGATCGTCGCCGAGACCTCCGAGCAGGCCAGGGAGGCCGCCGAGGCCCTGGTGGTCCGGTACGACGAGGAGCCGCACGACGTGGCGTTCTCCGCCGGACGTCCCGGTACGTACACGCCGGAGAACTCCGTCGCGGAGAAGGGGGACGTGGAGGCCGAACTCAGCGCGTCCGCCGTTGTCGTGGACGCGGAGTACAGCACGCCCGAAGAGCACCACGCCATGCTGGAGCCCCACGCGGCGACGGCTCGCTGGGAGGGTGGCCGGCTCGACGTCGTCGACTCCAATCAGGGCACGATGTGGGTGGCGGCGGAGCTCGCCAATCTGTTCTCCCTCGATCCGGCCTCGGTGCGCGTGCGGTCCGAGCATGTCGGCGGCGGCTTCGGGTCCAAGGGACTCCGCGTGCACCAGGTGTGTGCCGTGATGGCCACGACTGTTCTGCACCGCCCGGTCCGCGTCGTACTGACCCGCCGTCAGATGTTCTCGGTCACCGGCTACCGCAGCCCCACCGCGCAGCGGCTCCGGCTCGGCGCCGACACCGACGGGCGGCTGCGCGCGTTCGACCACCAGGCCCAGAACCTGACGTCCACCATCCATGAGTTCGTCGAGGCGAGCGCCAATGTGGGGCGCGTGATGTACGACGCGGACGCGCACCACAGCGTCAATCGAGTGGTGCCGCTGGATGTGCCGACCCCGACATACATGCGCGCGCCGGGAGAGGCGCCGGGCTCGTTCGCGATGGAGTGCGCGCTCGACGAACTCGCCGAGAAGTGCGACATCGACCCGATCGCGCTGCGTGCACGCAACGAACCGGACACGGGTCCCCTCTCCGGGCTGCCGTTCAGCAGCCGCAATCTGCTGACCTGCTTCGAAGAGGGCGCCCGCAGGTTCGGCTGGGCGGGCCGGGACTCACGCCCCGGCGTGCGCCACGAGGGACGCCTGCTGATCGGGACCGGTACGGCGGCGGCCTCGTTCCCTGTGATGGCCATGCCGTCCACCGCTGCCGTGACGGCGGAGGCCGACGGCACCTTCACCGTACGGATCAACGCCGCGGACATCGGGACCGGGGCCCGGACCGCGTTGACCCTGATCGCCGCGGACGCGCTGGAGGTGGAGCCGGGCCGTATCCGGACCCGGATCGCGGACAGTGACTTCGGCCAGGCGATGATCGCCGGCGGCTCGATGGGCACCCGCTCCTGGGCCTGGGCGGTCACAGCAGCGGCGGCCGAGCTGCGGGAACAACTCGCCCTGGGCGGCGACATCCCACCGGAGGGGATCACCGCCCGGTCGGACACCTCCGAGGCCGTGGGCGCGCTCTCGAAGAAGGAACGGCACTCCTTCGGCGCGCAGTTCGCCGAGGTCGCCGTCGACGTCACCACCGGTGAGGTACGGGTCCGGCGCATGCTCGGCATCTTCGCCGCGGGCCGGATAGTCAACCCGCTGACCGCGCGCAGCCAGCTCATCGGCGGTATGACCTGGGGCCTTTCCATGGCACTGCACGAGGAGGCGATCAGGGACCAGGCGTCGGGCGGGCACGTCGGCGCCGACCTCGCCGGCTACCACTTCGCCGCGAACGCCGACGTACCGCTGATCGAGGCGGACTGGGTGGACGACCCGGACACGGACGACCCGGTCGGCTTCAAGGGCATCGGCGAGATCGGGATCGTCGGTGCCGCGGCGGCGATCGCCAACGCCGTCTGGCACGCGACCGGGGTACGCCACCGGGCCCTGCCGATCCGGCCCGACCGCGTCCTGATGGCGGGAGGCGGGACCGCCGCCGGATGAGCCCGTACGGCGCCGGCGGAGCTGCCGCCGGCGCCGCCGGCCCACCCAACAGGAGGAGACCGACATGCTGGACATCGCCGAAGAGCTGAACCGATGGGTCGAGCAGGGCCGGGACTTCGCCGTCGCCACGGTCGTGGCCATCGGCGGCAGTGCGCCGCGCCGGCCCGGCGCCGCCCTCGCCGTCGACCGCCAGGGCACGGCCATCGGCTCGGTCTCCGGGGGGTGCGTGGAAGGTGCGGTGTACGACCTGTGCACCCAGGCGCTCCAGGACGGCGTGACGGCGCGCGAACGGTTCGGATACAGCGATGAGGACGCTTTCGCGGTGGGGCTGACCTGTGGCGGGGTCATCGAGGTCCTGGTCACGCCGGTGCGATCCGACGCGCCGGACGAACGGCGACTGTGGGCGGCGGCGCTGGTGGCCGCCGCCCACGGCGAGTCCGCCGCGCTCGCCCGCGTGGCCCGGGGGCCCGCCGAACTCCTCGGCAGAGCGCTGCTCGTACGCCCCGACGGTTCCTACGAAGGCGGGCTCGGCGGGTCCCCGGAGCTGGACCGCACAGCGGTTGCGGAGGCCCGCGCCCTGCTGAACGCCGGCCGTACCGGCACCTTCGACGTCTCGGAGACCGGGTCGCGCTGCGACGCGGGACTCGCGGTGTTCGTCGAGTCCAGCGTGCCGCCGCCCCGCATGATCGTCTTCGGTGCCATCGACTTCGCCGCGGCTCTGGTGCGTACGGGCGCGTTCCTCGGCTACCACGTCACCGTCTGCGACGCCCGCCCGGTATTCGCCACGCGGGCCCGCTTCCCGGAGGCCGACGACATCGTGGTCGACTGGCCGCACCGGTACCTCCAGCGCACCGAGACCGACGGCCGTACCGTCCTGTGCGTGCTCACCCATGACGCCAAGTTCGACGTCCCCCTGTTGCGGGAGGCACTGCGGCTGCCTGTCGCGTTCGTGGGCGCGATGGGGTCGCGCCGCACCCACGAGGACCGCAACCGCAAGCTCCGCGAGGCCGGCGTCACGGAGCGCGAACTCGCCCGCCTCCGCTCGCCGATCGGCCTCGACCTCGGCGCCCACACGCCCGAGGAGACCGCCCTGTCCATCGCGGCCGAGATCGTCGCCGCACGCAACGGCGGTACGGGCGCTCCCCTGACAGGCTCGCGGACACCGATCCACCGCGGCCCGGCGGAGCGGGCAGCCGATGAGGGGATAGGCGGCGCGACGGGTCCCCATGCGGCGGCGTGAGGGGGGACAGGTGGCCGTCGGCCGGTGAGCGCGACGAGTTCGGTGGCGGCGAGAGTTGGTGATCCAGCCGACCGCCCCGGCCGTCGAAGGATCCCGCGGACACCTTGCGGGCACCCGCCGACGGGGTCGGGATCTCTAGAACGGCAGGTGGCCTCGGGCGCGTCGCCCGGCGGAGCCGCTGCGCCCCACCGCCTTGGAGCTGCTGCGGAAGGACTTGCTGAGGATCCGCCCCAGGATCCCGGGAGCCTTGCCTCCGACACGCGAACCGGCTCCCAGGGTGCGCCGGGTCCCGCGTTCGGGGTGGCGTGACAGGCGAGGCACGAGGAAGGCCAGGACGGCAAGAACGACACAGACGGCGACGATGCCTATGACCAGCACGAGAAACTCCCTGGGTCGAGGACCTTCCTGCCGGGTGCCCGGTCAGGTCCTTCGCATGCCGGTGGATGCGTCTCGACTGTCTGCCGCTGCCGTTCCTCGCCCCTGCCCTCCTGAGGGCGCGCGGGGCCCAAGGCCCGTAACCGACCCCCGGGTCGGTGCCGTGACGGCCGCCGCTAGGCTCACATACTGATACGAGTAGCTGAGGGGGACGGCTATGGAGGGACTGCGGCAGGACGATCCACCGCGGATCGGTGAATACGTCACGCTTGCGCGACTGGACTCGGCCGCCGAGGCGCGTACGGTGCCCGAGCGCCGCTACTTGGCGCGTAGTGCGGACGGGGCGCGCACCGTCCTGGTGAGCCTGCCCGCCCCGGGCGCCGACCCGGTCCGCTGGGCGGCCGAGGCGCAGTGGGCCAACCGGCTGACGCAACCCGGGTTCTGGCCGGTGGCGCAGTTCGGCGGCACCGCCGCCTTTCCCTGGCACGCCTCGCCCTACCGTCCCGTCCTGCCGCTCAACGCGGCTCTCGGCGCGCACGGCGGACCGCTGCCCGAGGGGGCGGTGCGCGTCCTGGGCGCGGCACTTGCCGAGGCGCTGGCGTCGGCGCACGTCCTGGGCGTGGTGCACGGCGGCATCTGCCCGGCGTCCGTCCTGCTCACCGCGTACGGGCCGTTGCTGGCCTGCTTCGGTGCGGTGCGCGCCGCGGCGCCCGACGGCACGCCGCGGGCAGGGCTGCCCGGCCTCGACACGGGCTGTCTCGCGCCCGAGCAGGCCGCGGGCGGAGCGGTCGATGTGCCCGGCGACGTGCACGCGCTGGGCGCCGTTCTGGCGTATGCGGCGACCGGCCATACCGTGCCGGAGCGGGACGAGATCCCCGCCGGGCTGCGTCCGCTGATCGCGGCCTGCCTGTCCCGGGACCCGGCGGCGCGGCCCGAACCTGCGCGGATGTTGGCGGAGTTGGCGCCCGGCGCCGCGTACGGAACTCATGCCGAGGGGACAGCGACGGTGCCGCTGCCGGGCCGCGTCGTCGCGGCGCTGTCCGAGCAGGCGGCGAGCGCGCTCGCCACGGAACTCCCCGCAGAGGTGCGCTGAACCGATGCTGTCCGCTCTTCTTCACGACGACCCGCACTCCGTCGGGCCCTACAGGTTGCTGGCCCGGCTCGGCAGCGGCGGCATGGGCACCGTCTATCTGGCCCGAACGGCCGGTGGACGCACCGTGGCCGTCAAGACGCTGCACGCCCGACTGTCCTCGGACACCGCACTGCGCTCCCGCTTCCAGCTGGAGGCGGACGCCGCGCGCGTCATCGGCGGCCGTCACGGCGCCGCGGTCCACGACGCCGACCCGTCGGCGCCCATGCCCTGGCTGGCGACGGAGTATGTGCTCGGTCCGCCGCTGGACGACGCCGTGAGCGTCGGCGGCGCGCTGCCGGCGGCCGCCGTGCGGGTGCTCGGCGCCGCACTGGCCGAGGGGCTGGAGCAGTTGCACGGCTCGGAGGCGGTGCACCGCGACCTCAAACCGTCCAACGTCATGGTGACGGCAGCGGGTCCGAAGATCATCGATTTCGGTATCGCCCGTGCGGTCGGCGAGGTGCCGCTCACGCACGTCGGCGACGCCGTGGGAACCCCCGCCTTCATGTCGCCGGAGCAAGCCGCCGGCCTCGAACACACGGCGGCGGGCGATGTCTTCGCGCTCGCCGGCGTCCTCGTCTTCGCGGTGACCGGGCACGGCCCGTTCGGCTCCGGACAGCCCACCGACCTGCTCTACCGCGTGCGGTACGCAGAACCGGACCTCGGCGGTGTCCCGCCGGAGCTCGTCCCCGTACTGTCCCGCTGCCTCTCCAAGAACCCGGCCGACCGCCCGACGACCGCCGAGCTGGCCAAAACGCTCGTGGAAGGCGTCGGCCCGCACCGGTTCGCGGATGTCCTGCCGGACGCCGTGCTGCGGGAGATCGCGCGCCGCGGCGACGACGTCTGGCGGCAGCCGCCGCACCGGCTGCCGCCCCCGCCCCCTGAGACGGTGCCGGATACCGTGCCGGCGCGCCCCGGCATGTCGCGGCGCAGGATGCTGGCGGTGACCGGCGGCGGCGCACTCGCCGGCGCCGGCCTGGCGGGCGGTGGCGTCTGGGCCTGGCTCGGCAGCCGCGGCGGCACGGGTGGCACGGACGACGAGGGCCCGGCGAAAAAGGTGAAGGCACCGTCCCGGCTGTGGACAAGCCTCATCCGCTGCCCGGAGAGCCGCGGCGAGGTGCGACTGGCGGGGCACGGCCTTGCGGTGCCGGCGGGCATCGTGCTGTCCGGCATCAACCCCGAGAGCGGCGAGGCCACCTGGCAGGCGAACATCGCCGACCCGTGGCGTTCGGCCACCGACGGCACGAAGGTCTACGCGCTGCGCGAGCACGACGAGGGCGGCAAGGTCGCCGTGTGGGAGCTCGACCCCACCGACGGCCAACCCGGCAAACCCCTGGTCGAGTTGTCGGCCTTCGCGGGGGACGAGCCCCGCAATCAGCTGCTGTGCGTGGTGAAGGACAGTGCGTACCTGGTCGCGCGCGCCGCCTCCGGCAAACGCTGGTATCTGGTCGCCGTCGACCTGCGCGCCGGCCGGGAACGCTGGCGCAGCCCGGTGGAGGCGGCCACCGACCGGTACGAACCGCCGATGGTCAGCGGTGCGGTCGAAGGGGACCGCATCCTCCTGTACCAGGCCGACTCGTTCATGCATTCGCTGGATGTGTCGGCCCACGCCCTCGCCGACGGCAAGAAGCGGTGGTCGAATTCCGGGCCCTCCTACGAGAAGCTCCCCAGCCCGCTCGTCCACGACGAACGGCACGTCTACCTCGGCGACAAGGTCCTGGAGGCCGGCAAGGTCTCCGACGGCAGCATCGGATGGCTCTTCGGTGACCGCCGCAATGTCGGCGGCAGCGCGGGCGAGGCCCGACTGTACGGCTCGCCCGCCCTCCGCGACGGTGTCGTCTACTGCACGGAGGGGGACCGCGGGATCGTCGCCGTCGACGCCGCCACCGGCAGCCTCAACTGGCTGGAGAAGGGCCTGACGGGCCGGCGGCTGAATCGCGACGTACCCCCGGTGGTCGGCGAGAAGTACGTCTACAGCCTCGACGACAAGGGGCTGCGCGCGGTGGATCTGCGCACCCGCCGTGCCGTCTGGACTTACGAGACCACGGCGACCGTGCTGACCGCCGACCACGGCCGCGGCCGTCTGTACGTCCGCGAGGAGCGACAGACCTTCGCCCTGCCGCTCGCCTGAGCGCCGCCGGCCCCGCGCCCCACCATCAAGGAGAGATCACCGTGAAACCGCTCGGCCCCGGCGACCCACTCCGCCTCGGCCCGTACCGCGTCGTCGGCGTCCTCGGCGAAGGCGGTATGGGAAAGGTGTACTTCGGGCGGAACGCGGCGGGAGAACCCGCGGCGGTCAAGGTGCTGCTGCCCGAGCTGGCGGGCGACGAACATCTCGCCCGGCGCTTCGTACGGGAGGCGCAGACCGCACGTGCGGTGACCAGCGAGGGCGTCGCGCGGGTGCTGGGCGCGGAGCTGGAGTCGGGGCGGCCGTGGATCGCCACCGAGTTCCTCGCCGGCCCCACCCTGGACGACGCGGTGGGGCGGTTCGGGCCGTTCGGTGACGCCCCGCTGCGGGAGTTGGCGCGCTCCCTCGCCCACACGCTCCGGGACATCCACGCCACCGGCCTGGTCCACCGCGACCTGAAGCCGTCCAACGTCGTGCTGACCTCACGCGGCCCGCGCATCATCGACTTCGGGATCGCCCGCCCCGAGCACGGCCTGACGCTGACCCGGACCGGGCAGATCCCGGTCACGCCCGGATACGGGGCGCCCGAGCAGGTGCTGGGACGCCGCGTCGGCCCGGCCGCGGACATCTTCTCGCTCGGCACGGTCCTCGCCTTCGCGGCGGGCGGCCGGCCCGCGTACACGGGCGCGGAGGTGTCGGCGGTGCTGTACGAGGTGGTGCACGGCACCCCTGACCTGGAGCTGGTGCCGGAACCCCTGCGCCACCTGGTGGCACCGTGCCTGGCCAAGGACCCGGCGGTCCGCCCGAGTCCCGAGCAGGTCGCCGATGCCGCCCGGCCGGCACGTGGCGCCGAACGGCTGTGGAAGGCCGGGCCGTTGGCCGATGACATCCGGCAACGGGAGGCCGTGGCCCGGCGGCTGGTCGGCGAGGGCGGGCGGGCCGGCCCCCCGCCGCTGTCCCCGTCCACGGTGGGAGCGGACCGCGCCCGCCCTTCACGCCGACGTCTCCTGCTCACCCTGGCAGGGGCCGGCGGTCTGCTGGCGGCCGGCGCCGGCGGTACCGCGTGGTGGCTCTCCGGTGACGACACGCCCTCCGCCCCGTCCGACCCCTTCGACGTGCCGCCGGCCGCGAAGGCGAAGCCCGCCGAACTCGGCACCGACACCGGGACACCGCAGCTCCTGTGGGGCCCGTTTCCGGGAGTGGCGGACGCCGGATCACCGCCTCCGCTTCCGGTGCGGGACGTGGTGGTGTGCGCGGCGGCCGGCGGGGGCATCGCCGCTCATCGGGTCACGGACGGCAAGCAGCGGTGGCGGGCGGGCGACGCGCACGCCGACGCGGGCTATCTCTCCATCGCCGGACGCCTGGTGGCCACCGCGGACGCGGACGGGGTGCTGCGCACCTACGTCGCCTCGACCGGCGCCCCCATGTGGACCGCCGACGTGAAGGCGAGCGCCCTGCTGGCGGCCGACGCCGACCACGTCTATGTCCTGACGTCCGACGGGGCCTTGCGCTGTGTCGCGACGGCAGACGCCCGGGTGCGGTGGACCCGGCGCCCTCCCCTGCCGCTGACCGGTGGGCGTCCCACGGCGGCGCTCGGCTCGGGCGTCCTGGTGGTGTGCAGCGGTTCCGGCGACGTGCTCGCGGTGCACACTCGCGACGGTGCGAAGGCGTGGGTCCGCAAGGGCCAGGCCACGGCGGCCCTGGCCCCCGCCGTCGAGAGCGGCACGGTCTTCCTCGGCGGCCACACCCTCGCGGCGATCCGCGCGAGCGACGGCAAGGAGCTGTGGAGCCAGAATCCGCACCGCGACGTGGAGCGTGGGGCGTACGGCTGGGGCCCGCCCACCGTCGCGGGCGGGGTGGTGTTCGTCCTGGACGGCGATGCGCTGCGCTACCTCCGCGCGAACGGCGAGGAGGCGAACAGCCCGGTGATCGTGGCGGGAGTGGCGCCGCCCTGGCAGCCTCCGGTCGTTCAGGCGGACAGCGTATGGGTGGTGGAGAGCCGGGACACCGGCGTCACGGGCTTTCCCCGCTCCACCAGCGGCGTCGCCCAGACCTACCCGCTCACCGGCGGGCAGAACCGTTCGACCGCGGGGGACGGGAACCGGCTCTTCGTGCTCAACGCGGGAACGCTGCTGGCGCTGCCGGTGTTCTAGCCCGTCCGCTCACCGCGTACGGCACGGGCGAGGAAGTGCCGCGGAGCGTCCTCGTAGCAGGTCAGGGACCACCCGGCGGCGTGCAGCGCGGGCCGCAGGTTCTCCTCGGCCAAGGGATCGGCCGGATCCAGCGGGCGGCCGTGGCGGGCGGCTCGCTCGGCCCGGCCGGACGGGTGGAAGAGCAGCAGGACACCGTCGGGGGCCGTCACTCTGGCCCATTCGCCCAGTCCCGCCGCGGGATCGGGGAGATGATCGACCAGGCCGGCGCTGAAGATGCCGTCCACCGCACCGTCGCACAGCGGCAGTCGGCAGGCGTCGGCCAGGAGCAGCCGGGCGATGCCTGTACGCCCTTCCTTCGCCGTGGCCGTGAGCATCGCGGGGGTGAGGTCCACGCCGAGGACGACACCCCGCGCGCCCACCTCGGCCCGCAGCCCGGGCAGGGCGCGGCCGGTGCCGCAGCCCACGTCCAGGGCACGCTGACCGGGACGCAGCCCCATCCGGGCCACGGCCGCCGTGTATCGGGGGCCGTCCGCGGCGAAACGCTCCTCCCACGTGGCGGCCCGAGGAGTGAAGAAGGTGTTGTTGGCGGTCCGGGCCGCCCGGTCGGCGACCAGGGCGGCGAAGCGCCCGAACACGCCGTCGCAGTACGCGTCCAGGACGGGCGGTTCCGCCGGAGCGGCCTCGACGAGGTCCGTGGCGGATGCGACCTGGCCCGGGAAGGACTCGACCAGATCCGGGACCGTGGCCGCTTCGCCCCGGGCCATGGCCGCGTCCTCGGGGAGCGCGGCGCAGGCGTCGACCGGCGCCTCGTACACCCCTGCTCCATCGGCCTCCAGATGGAGCTGCAGCCCCCATGCCGAACCGCCGATCCTGAACGCCTGCGCAGGGGAACGGCCGCCCGTGGCCAACACGGTGGCCCCGGCCGGAAGGTCCGTGGCGTCGCCCTGGCGGTGCAAGACGCGCAGACGTTCGGGGAGACCCGTGAACAGCGGGTCGGCGGGCGCTGCGGGCGTCATTTCGATCTTCCTAGGGTGCTGTCCTAGGCTGCCGTCGCCGACGGGGGCGGCCCGGTTCAGGAGATGGACACACCGCGGAGTGGAGTTTGGGTGGCAACTGGCGCGACGGACCACAGCGTCCGCACGGTCTGCTCGTACTGCGGGGTCGGCTGCGGGATCGTGCTCGATGTGACCCGGGACCCCGGCGACGGCCGGCGCCGGGCCGCGAAGGCTGCCGGTGACAAGGCACACCCCACGAACTTCGGCCGCCTGTGCACCAAGGGGGCGACGAGCGCGGACATGATGGCCGCCTCCGGGCGCGTGGACAAGGCGCTGGTGCGCGCGGAGCGGGGCGATCAGCCGGCCGAGACCGACGTGGACGAGGCCATCGCGGCGGTCGCGGGCCGCCTGCGGGCGATCCTGGACGAGCACGGGCCCGACGCGCTGTCCTTGTACGTGTCGGGGCAGATGTCCCTGGAGGCGCAGTACCTCGCGAACAAGCTGGCCAAGGGGTTCATCCGGACCAACCGGATCGAGTCGAACTCGCGCCTGTGCATGGCCTCCGCGGGATCCGGCTACAAGCTGTCGCTGGGTGCGGACGGCCCGCCCGGCTCGTACCAGGACTTCGACGGCGCGGACACGTTCTTCGTCATCGGCTCCAACATGGCCGACTGCCACCCGATCCTCTTCCTGCGCATGATGGACCGGGTGAAGTCCGCCGGCGCCAAGCTGATAGTCGTCGACCCCCGCCGCAACGCCACGGCGGACAAGGCCGACCTCTTCCTGCAGATCAAGCCCGGTACCGACCTCGCCCTGCTCAACGGCCTGCTGCATCTGCTGGTCGCGAACGGGCACACCGACGAGGAGTTCATCGCCGACTTCACCGAGGGCTGGGCGGAGATACCCGCCTTCCTCGCGGACTACCCGCCCGACCGGGTCGCCGAGATCACCGGACTCGCCGAGAGCGACATCCGCCGGGCGGCGCAGTGGATAGGCGAGGCCGGCGAGTGGATGAGCTGCTGGACCATGGGCCTGAACCAGTCCACGCACGGCACCTGGAACACCAACGCCCTGGTCAATCTGCACCTCGCCACCGGAGCCATCTGCCGCCCCGGCTCCGGGCCCTTCTCACTGACCGGCCAGCCCAACGCCATGGGCGGACGCGAGATGGGCTACATGGGACCCGGCCTGCCAGGCCAGCGTTCCGTGCTGGTCGATGACGACCGCGCCTTCATCGAGAACCTCTGGAAGATACCCGAGGGCTCCCTGCGCACCGAGGTCGGGCGCGGCACCGTCGAGATGTTCGAGCAGATGGCCGCCGGTGACATCAAGGCGTGCTGGATCATCTGCACCAACCCGGTCGCCTCCGTCGCCAACCGCAAGACCGTCATCGCCGGTCTGGAGGCCGCCGAACTCGTCATCACACAAGACGTGTTCGCCGACACCGAGACCAACGCCTACGCCGATGTCGTCCTGCCCGCGGCCCTGTGGGCGGAGTCCGACGGCATCCTGATCAACTCCGAGCGGAACCTCACACTTGCCCAGGGCGCCCTCGACCCGCCCGGACAGGCCCTGCCCGACTGGCAGTTGATAGCCCGGGTGGCCTGCGCGATGGGGTTTGCCGACGCCTTCACCTACGCCTCCTCCGAGGAGGTGTTCGAGGAGCTCAAGCGGGCCTGGAACCCCAAGACCGGCTGGGATCTGCGCGGCGTGACCTACGAGCGGCTGCGCGCCACCCCGGTGCAGTGGCCGGCGCCCGCCGCCGACGGCCCGGACCGCAACCCGATCCGCTACCTCAACGACGGCGTCAGCCGGACGCCGCTGGAACGGGAGGACGGCACCCGCCCCCGCCTGGCGTTCCCCACCGCGAGCGGACGCGCGCAGTTCTTCGCCCGCCCGCACCTGCCGGCGGCCGAACTCCCCGACGACGAGTACCCCTTCGTCCTCAACACCGGCCGCCTCCCACATCAGTGGCACACGATGACCAAGACCGGAAGGGTCGCCAAACTCAACAAGCTCGACCCCGGCCCCTTCGTCGAGGTCCACCCCGACGATGCCGCCGCGCTCGGGGTCGCGGAGGGCGACCGGTTGGAGGTCGCCTCCCGCCGCGGCCGTGCCGTCCTGCCCGTCGTGGTCACCGACCGGGTCCGCCCGGGCACCTGCTTCGCCCCCTTCCACTGGAACGACCTGTTCGGCGAGTACCTCAGCATCAACGCCGTCACCAACGACGCCATCGACCCCCTCTCCTTCCAGCCCGAGTTCAAGGTCTGCGCCGTCACACTGGCCAAGACCGCCGGCCCGGTCCCGGAGTCCCGCCCGGATACACAACCGGAGACCACCCCGGCGGGCACCGCGCACGAAGGAGCGCCCATGACGTCCGCACCGGCCCAGCCGGCCGCCGCGGCGGACTCCGCCGCTCCCGCCCTCTCCGCCCTCGCCACGCTGTTCGGGCTCGCCGACCTCGCCCCCGCGCCGCTGGCCGAGCAGGAGCGCCGCTACCTGTCCGGATACCTCTCCGGACTCGCCGTGGCCCCGCCCGACGGGCGCGTCCCGGTCCTGCCGCCGGGCGCCCCCTTCGAACCGGGCCGGGCCCAGTGGGTCGACGGCGTCCTCGCCGGCATGTTCTCCCGCACCGCGGCACCTGATCCCGTTCCCGCCCGGACGACTTCACCGGCCCCCGGGACGGCCGTGCCGACCCGCCGCCTGGTCATCCTCTGGGCCTCGCAGACCGGCAACGCCGAGGAGTTCGCCGCCACCGCCGCCGCACACCTCGCCGAGGCGGGCCGGACCCCCGATTTGCTGCCCATGGCGGACGCCACACCGGTCCACCTCGCCACCGACACCGATCTGCTGATCGTCACCAGCACCTTCGGCGACGGCGACGCCCCCGACAACGGCGCCGACTTCTGGCAGGCCCTGTCCGCCCCGGACACCGGGCGGCTGGAGGGCATTCGCTATGCGGTACTGGCCTTCGGCGACTCCGCCTACGACGATTACTGCGGGCACGGCCGTCGCCTCGACCAACGCCTCGACGAACTCGGCGCCACCCGCCTCCTCGCCCGTACGGACTGCGAACCCGACTACGAAGAGGCCGCCGAGCGGTGGCTCGGCCAAGTGGTCAACGCCCTCGCCACAGCCGACAGCAGGCAGCCTGTGCCGGCGGACGGGGCTCCCGGGACAGCCCCCGAGCCCTCCGCGACGACCACGGCCGCACCTGGCACCCTCTCCCCTCCACCGGCTCCCGCACCGGCCGTCCACACCAAGGCATCTCCATTCGCCACCCTCCTCGTCGGCAACAGGCTGCTGAGCCTGCCCGGTTCCCAGAAGGAGGTCCGGCAGTTCGCCTTCGACACCCGCGACGGCGACCTCGCCTACGAGGCCGGCGACGCCCTCGGCGTGTGGCCGGCCAACAGCGCCGGACTCGTCGCCGAGTGGCTCGCGCTCACCGGCCTGGACCCCGACGAGACCGTCGACCTCGGGGACGGCATGCCTCTCCCCCTCGAAGAAGCGCTGCGCACGCGGCTGGACATCTCCCGCATCACCACCGAGCTGCTCAAGTTCGTCGCCGAGCGAACCGGCAGCCACGACCTGAGGCGACTTCTGCGGCCCGACAACAAGGACGCCCTGGCGAAGTGGAGTTGGGGCCGCCAGGCCGCCGACGTCGTCGGCGCATATGCCGTCCGCGCTTCGGCAGCCGAATGGGCCGGCGTCCTCCAGCGCCTCCAGCCCCGGCTCTACTCCATCTCCTCCAGCCCCCTCGCCCATCCGAACGAGGTCCGCCTCACCGTCTCCGTCGTCCGCTACACCAACGACCTCGGCCGCGACCGCAAGGGAGTGTGCTCGACCTACCTCGCCGAGTGCGCGGACGACGGCCCGGTCCAGGTCTTCGTACAGCGCTCCCCGCACTTCCGGCCGCCCACCGATGCCACCACCCCCATGATCATGGTCGGGCCCGGTACCGGAGTGGCGCCCTTCGTCGGCTTCCTCGAAGACCGCCTGGCCCGCGGTCACACCGGCCCCAACTGGCTCTTCTTCGGCGAGCAGCGCCAGGCCACCGACTTCTACCACCGCCCGTCCCTGGAGGCGCACCGCGCGTCCGGCCACCTCGACCGCCTCGACCTGGCCTTCTCCCGCGACCAGCGCAACAAGGTCTATGTGCAGGACCGCATGCGCGAGAACGGCGCCCGTCTGTGGCAATGGCTCCAGGACGGCGCCCACTTCTACGTCTGCGGTGACGCGGGCCGCATGGCCAAGGACGTCGACCAGGCGCTCAAGGACATCGTCGCCACCCACGGCAGCATGGCCGACGACGAAGCAACCGCGTACGTCAGGCGCCTGGCCGCGGACAGGCGCTACGTCCGAGACGTCTACTGACAACGGCGGCCTCGATCCGCCGTCAGTTCCCGGCTGAAAACGGGCGACCCGAGTTTCCGGCGCGGCCGCACCCCGCGCGGGCGCCCGGAAAATGCGTGATCTTCGAATCGCCATGGTTTGCATCTGCGGCAATTGACGGCCGGGAAATGCCCTATCTGCAATTCATGAACGCCGGCCGGGCATCCGATTCAACGTCCACTCCCCCGAAAGTCACTGGTCAGACGGCACTCAGCGGCTGGATCGGCCGGCGAATTCCAGGCGGCCAACGTTATGCGGCCCCACAGGGCCATTCGGCTGGCAGCTGCGATGGGCTCACCCACGGATGCATTCGGCATCGCGTAGCGTAAGCAATGGCGCGGGCTTCAAACGGCCTTGCCTTCCCCGACTTTTGCGAGGCGTTTCTTCATGAGTCTGAGCATCCGCAACCAGCTCCCCGGCACCGTCACGTCCGTCACGTCCGGCGAGGCCATGGCGACCGTGAGGGTCCGGCTGGCCGGCGGACAGGAGATCACGGCAGCCATCACCGCCGACGCCGTCAAGGACCTCGGGTTCGCCGAGGGGGCCGCGGTCAAGGCCCTCGTGAAGTCCACCGAGGTCTCGCTCGCCACCGCCCCCGTCGACGGCCTCTCCATCCGCAACCAGATCGCGGGCACCGTCACCGACGTCGCCACCGGTAACGCCATGGGCTCGGTCAAGGTCTCCGTCGAGGGAGGCGAGCTGACCGCAGCCATCACCAAGGACGCCGTCGAAGCCCTCGGACTGGCCGCCGGCTCCTCCGTCGTCGCGCTGATCAAGTCGACCGAGATCTCCCTCGCCGCCGCCTGACCACCGGCGACACACCTCCGGGGCCCGCAGTCGATCGGCGCCGTCAGGCCAGGTCCAACAACTGCTCGTAGAATCCGCCGAATCCGTTGCGTTCATCCACCAGATGGACCTCCAGGATCCAGTGGCAGCGCCAGCCGGCCCGGTCGGTACGACGGAGCGGGCGGGCGTTGTCCGGCACGATGTACGACTCCGTCCTGGCCCCGTCGATCGTCTCGTGCGGGAACTCCCCGACGAGATGCCCGGCGTGCCAGCCGCCCAAGGCCCAGCCGGACTCGGCCGCCAGCCGCTCCACCTCGGCGTAGAGCTGCTTGCCCGTGATGTCGGGGTCGGCGTGGAAGGCGCGTCGGCCGGCCGCGAAGACGCTCGGGAGGTCCTCCCGCAGCCGGTGCTTGACCGGGTCGTCACCGAAGACGAAGGTACGGCCGAAGTCCGCCTCGTACTCCTCGAAGATCGGTCCGAAGTCGACGAAGGCGATGTCGCTCTCGCCGATGACCCGGTCCGGCGGATTCTCCCGATACGGGAAGAGGGTGTTGGGGCCCGAACGGACGATCCGCTTGTGCCAGTGTTTCGTCGTCCCGAACATCTCGTTGGCGAGGTCCCGGATCCGGTCGCTGACCTCCCGCTCGCCCGCCCCGGGCGCCACCAGGCGCCTGACTTCGACCTCGGCGAACAGGGCTGCCGCTCTGCGCTGCGCCTCCACCAGGCCCAGGGCGCGCAGTTCCTCGTCCATCCGATCAGGTACGCCCATGGTGGTGCTCCTCGTCTTCTTGCGGTGTCGCGCGCACGATGACGAGCGAGCCCTCGTAGAACGCCTGCCTGCGCAGATGGCCGAAGCAGTCGTCCCACGCACCGGAATCCAGGTCGTCCCGCAGGCGCGTGGTGAACCGCTCGCGCACGCCGTCGTCGACAAAACTCCAGGCCGAGCATGCCTGCCGGGCCGCCGGATCGAGCAGCATCTCGGGGCGGCCGTAGTACGCCTCGTTGAAGCCGTCCGTACAGTCCAACGGGATCGGCACGGACCGCACATCGACGACCGCGCCGAGCGAGGCGGCCAATGCGTCGATCGACGGGTACCGACGCGCCTCGGTGTCGAGCACCTCGGGCGCGTACTCGTACAGCCAGAAATTCCGTACCAGCTCCGGATCGCAGGTCAGCACGACCACCGGGCCTCGGGTCACCCGCCGCATCTCGCGCAGGCCCGCCTCGACGTCGCTCCACTGATGGACGCTGAAGAGCGTCATCGCACCGTCGAATTGCCCGTCATCGAACGGCAGGCTCTCCGCCACCGCGTTCACCGCCCGGGGCAGGCACGCCGCGCGCTGCGCACGCATCGACTCGGACGGCTCCACGGCCGTTACGGCGGGTGCCACCGACTCGTAAGACCCGGAGCCGGCACCGACGTTGATCACCCTGCGGGCATCGCCCAGCGCGTCGGCGACGAATTGGGCGATGCGCGGGTCCGGACGACGGAAGCTCGAATAGCCGGAGCCGATACTTCGGTAGTCCACATCCCCCGCGCTGCCGTCCAGGCCGCGTACACCGCCCACCGTCTCCGCCTCCTCGTCCATCGACAGTCACACCCTCCCATACTGCAACTGCCACGCTGATCCGTAAATCTTCTGGCAAATGCTTGGGGCAATCCCCCAAACAGCTCGTACATGTGAACTGGAGGCCACTCCAAGAGCGGGGCCCGGACGATTCGGGCCCCGAGCCGAAGCAGACCGATTCGCCGCCCTTGCACGGCCGGGTCGATACGGTGGCGCGCATGAAGCATGACGCCACCTCGTCCCGGAATTCCGCGTCGATGCCCAGGACCGAGTTCGCCTTCCCCGGCCCGCTGCGCGACCAGTTGGTCGCGGCCGTCCTCAACGGCTCCAAGACCTCCACGACGGGGCTCGCCGTCGACTACGAGCACGGCGGGGAGCCCCTGCCGGAAGTCGGTAGCCGTTCGGTGGTCGTCGACTCGGACGACCGTCCGGTCGCGGTCATCGAGGTCACCGGCGTGCGCGTCGTCCCACTGGCCGAGGTCGATCTCGCTCATGTGGTGGACGAGGGGGAAGGGGACGCCACCGTGGCCGAGTGGCGGGCGGGCCACGAGCGCTTCTGGCACAGCGAGGAGATGCGCGCGGGGTTGGGCGACCCCGGGTTCACCGTGCACGACGGGACGCTGACGGTCCTGGAACGCTTCCGCCTCGTCACCGACCTTCGCGCCGGCGCCTGAACGCGAACCGGCCTTGAGGTTGGCCTTCTTCGCCTTCTTTCCGCAGGTCGCCTTGGAGCACCAGCGCCATCGCCGCCCGCGGCGACGACAGGAACTTCTAATTCAGTCGATTGACTTAACTGATGTCCCGGGTTTGACTGCTGTCACGAACCCCCACCAGGAGGCCGCGCGTGACCGACGTCCAGGACACCGAGCCCTTGAGCTACCCGATCGTCGCTCCGGCCGCGTTGGAGCCTCCACCGCAGTGGGCGGATCTCCGGCAGAAGTGCCCGGTCGCGCGGGTGACGCTGCCGAGCGGCGACGAGGCGGCGCTGCTGACTCGCTACGAGGACGTCAAGAGGGCGCTCTCCGACCCGCGCTTGAGCCGCGAAGGTCTCGCCTCCCCCGACGCGGCCCGTGTGGCGGCCGGTGACTCGGAAGGCATCTTCAGCAGCCCGATGGCAAAGGCGCTCAACGCCGAGGGGCACCAGCGGTGGCGGCGCATGGTCGGCAAGTGGTTCACGGCGAAACGGATGACGGCACTGCGGACGAGCATGGAGGCGATGGCCGATCAGCTCGTCGACGAGATGCTCGAACACGGGCAGCCGGCGGACCTGGTGACCCACCTGGCCTTTCCCCTCCCGGTGTTCGTGATCTGCCACATGCTCGGCGTGCCGGAGAGCGACCGCGACAGGTTCAAGGGCTGGTCCGACACCTTCTTGAACACCACCCGGTACACGCGGGCCGAGACGGAAGCGGCGTATCAGCAGTTCGCCGAGTACATGTCCGGTCTCATCGCGGGCAAGCGCGCACAGCCCGGAGACGACCTCCTCAGCCTCCTCCTGGCGGGTGCGGACGCCGAGGGACGGCCGATGTCCGAGGACGGGCTGGTGGCCACCGGGCAGGCGCTGCTGCTCGCCGGGCACGAGACCACCGCGGGCTTCTTCGCCATGATGGTGGCGCACCTGCTGTCCGACCGACGGCGCTGGGAGCGGCTGCTGGCGGATCCCTCTCTGGTCCGCCCGGCGGTGGAGGAGGCGCTGCGCTTCGATCCGAACGCGGGCGGCTTCGGCATGCTCCGCTACGTCCACGAGGACACGGAATTCTCCGGTGGCGTCGTCCCACGCGGCACCACCGTGGTGTGCAGCATGGCCGCGGCGAATCGTGACGAGAGCGCCTGGGAGGCGGCGGGCGAGATGGACCTGGGCCGCAGCCCCAACCCGCATCTCGCGTTCGGCTCCGGACCGCACTCCTGCCTGGGACAGCCGCTGGCCCGCACAGAGTTGCAGGCCGCGCTCACCGTTCTGCTGCGCAGGCTGCCCACACTCGATCTGGGCACCGGCGCGGGGGACCTGCGCCGCCATGAGGGGCTGCTGACCTCCCCGCTGCGTGAACTGCCGGTGACGTGGTGAGCGGCGTCAAGGGCGGAGCCGCTCGCGCCGACCGCGTCGCAGGGACTCGTGAGGCGATCATGGCGTCCGCGGAAAGGCTCTTCGCCGAGCACGGGCTCGCTGCCGTGTCGAGCCGTCAGATCGGCGAAGCGGCGGGCCAGGGCAATGTCACGGCCGTCAGCTATCACTTCGGCGGCAAGGCCGGGCTGGTGCGCGCCATCATGACCAAGCGCGGCGAGCAGATCGAACTGCTGCGGCAGCGGCATCTGGAAGCAGTCGGCATCAGTGACGACATCCGGGACTGGGTCGGCTGCCTGGTGCGCCCCGTACCGGAGCATCTGGGTTCGCTCGGCCCCCCTTCCTGGCATGCCCGTTTCGCCGCCCAGGTCATGGCCGACCCCATGATGCGCGCCCTCGTCACCGATGAGGCGCTGGTCAGGGAACATCTGCGACAGACCCTCGACGGTCTGGGCCGCTGCCTCAAGGCCGTGCCGGCCCAGGTACGAGCCGAACGCGGGAGCATGGCCCGCCACCTCATCACCCACACCTGCGCGGAACGGGAGCGCGCGCTGGCAGAGGGCACACCCCCCTTGCACGCCTCCTGGGAACATGCGGCCGACTCGCTGACCGATGCGATCGTCGGCCTGCTCGGCGCCCCTGTGACCACGCACCCCAACTCCCGGAAGAGGAAGGGCACATGAAGATCACGGTTGATGAGGACAAGTGCTGCGGAGCGGGGCAGTGCGTGCTGATCGCGCCGGAGGCGTTCGATCAGCGTGATGACGACGGCGTGGTCGTTCTCCTCGACGCCGCTCCTCCTGAGGAGCAGCACGAAGCCGTCCGCGAAGCCGCCGGTGTGTGCCCCGCCGCTGCCATCGCCCTCAGCGAGAGCCCCTGAGCGCAGCGGGCGGTGTGCTCGCCGCCGCGCCGCCCAGCACAGACGGAGTTGAGCCGGTCCGACGACCGCTGCCACTGGTCCGATCGGGCGAAATGTCCTGCCGGACGGCCCAACCGCGGCTTGCCCCACCGCCTGCTGTCTGCGGCCGGTGATTCCTTGGCCCTTGTGCCGGACCGGGTGCCATCGGCCACCGGCGCCACGTAGCGAGGGAGTCAGGGGATCGTGGAACGGTGAAGGCCCTTATGCACACCTCGGTCCAGCTGCTGGCGGATGCCCCCGCTCAACTCCTGCCCGCCCGGGAGCTCATGGCCTTCACCCTGGCCACCCACATCATCCTGGTCCCCCTGGGCGTGGCGCTCCCCTTCATCACCTTGGTCATGCACTACCACGGGCTGCGACGCAACGACGCCACCGCCCTGCTGCTCGCGCGGCGCTGGTCGGCCGTCATGGCGGTCCAGTTCGCGGTCGGTGTGATCACCGGGACCGTGCTCTCCTTCGAGTTCGGCTTGCTCTGGCCGGGTCTGATGGGCAGGTGGGGTGACGTCTTCGGCATCGGATTCGGTGTCGAGGCATGGGCGTTCTTCCTGGAGGCGGTGCTCATCGCCATCTACCTCTACGGATGGCGCCGGCTGAAGCCTCGTACGCATTTCCTGCTCGGCCTGCCGCTGCCGGCCACCGCCCTGCTCGGGGCGTTCGGCATCCTGGCCGCCAACTCCTGGATGAACACCCCGCAGGGCTTCTCCCTGGACCCCGGCGGCAACCCCGTCGATGTGGACGTGTGGAAGGCCCTCTTCACGCCGATGCTCGGGCCGCAGTACTGGCACTTCGTCGTGGCGATGGTGCTGACCGCCGGCTACATGGTGGCCGGCGTCTACGCCGTCGGATGGCTGCGCGGCCGCCGCGACCGCTACCACCGCCTCGGCTTCGCCGTTCCCTTCACCATCGCCGCTCTGGCCACTCCCGTGCAGTTCATCCTGGGTGACTCCATCGCTCGGTCGGTGTTCCAGAAGCAGCCGGTGAAGTTCGCCGCGATGGAACTCGTCTGGAAGACCGACACCCGTGTTCCGGAGTATCTGTTCGGCCGACTGCACCCGGACGGCTCCGTCACGGGCGGCATCAAGGTCCCCCTGCTCGACTCCTTGCTGGCCGGTTTCAGTGTGAACACCGAGGTGGTCGGGCTGACTTCGGTCCCGGCCGACGAACGGCCGACGGCCACCCAGGCGACCATCGCCCACTGGGCCTTCGACCTCATGGCCGGGATCGGGTCCGTCCTGGTACTGCTCGCTCTCTGGTACGGCCTGGTCTGGCTGCGGCACCGCAGGCTCCCGGCCTCCAGGTGGTTCTACCGCGGCGCGGCATGCGCGGGCGTCGCCTCCGTGGCGGCCGTCGAATGCGGGTGGGTCGCGTCCGAGGTGGGACGCCAACCCTGGATCGTGTACCAGAACATGAAGGTCGCCGAGGCGGTGACCGCGACCCGTTCCACCACCCTGTGGATCACGCTCGGACTGGTGATCGTGGTGTACCTGCTCATCTTTGGATCGCTCCTCGCCGTCCTGCTCACGATGCGCACCCGTTGGCGGCTCGCCGACGAGCAGCGAGCAGGGGGGCCACACCCCGGCCACGTGCCGGAGACGGACAGTCCCTACGGGCCGCGGGCACCCGTTCCGGGAGGGGACTCCGCTCTCGGCAGCAGCGCCTCCGAGGAGGGCCGGCGATGACGGCCGACCTGGCGGCCGTCGTGCTCCTCCTCGCCGTGGCCGCGTACACCTGCGCGGGCGGTACCGATTACGGTGCCGGCTTCTGGGACCTCACGGCCGGGGGCGCGGAGCGCGGCAAGCGCCCGCGGTGGCTCATCGACCACGCCATGGCGCCGGTGTGGGAGGTCAACAACGTGTGGCTGATCTTCATCTTCGTCATCATGTGGACCGGCTTCCCGACGTTCTTCCAGACCGTGTTCTCCGCGCTCTGGCTGCCACTGGCGCTGGCCGCGGTGGGCCTGCTCCTGCGCGGCGCCGGCTTCGCCTTCCGTAAGGTCTCCCGGCGGCTGGCCGGCCGGCGCCTCTACGGAGCCGTGTTCGCCGTGGCCTCGCTCGTGACGCCGTTCTTCCTCGGCGCCGCCGTCGGCGGAGTCGCCTCCGGCCGGGTGGCCGCGGGCACCGAGGCAGCGGCGGACGCCTGGGCCAACCCCACCTCGCTCCTGTTCGGCCTGCTGGCCATCGCGACGACGGCCTTCCTGGGCGCGGTGTTTCTCTCCGGGGACGCTCGCAGATTCGAAGCCTCCGACCTGATCGGCTACTTCCGGCGGCGCGCGCTGGCCAGTCTCGGCGTACTGGCCGTACTGGCGGTCATCACGCTGTTCGTCATCGCCGACGACGCTCCTCACATCCGGCACGGACTCACCCACGGAGCCGGGCTGGTGTTCGTCGTCATGGCCGGCGTGGCCGCACTCGCCACCGCCGGTCTGCTGCTGCGGACACCGGGCACCTGGGTCCGTGTCACAGCCGTCGCGGTCGTCGCCTCCGGCGTTATCGCCTGGGGAATGGCCCAGCGTCCCTATCTGATCCCCACCTCGCTGACCGTGGCCGAGGGGGCGGGCGCATCGGGCACCCTGACCTGGCTCATGGTCGTCACGCTGGTGGCCCTGGTGCTCGTCGTCCCGGCGGTCGTCCTGCTGTACTGGCTCGACGCCCACGGCGAGCTGGAAGCGCTCACCGATGCCGACCTGCGAAAAGCTGACGGTCCGGACGGCGACGGCGCGGCAGGGACCGGCTGATGCCCCAGCCCCCGCCGTCCTCCCATCCTGCAGCGCTCCATGCCCTCGGTCACTCCCAGTTGCAGAGGTGCAAGGGGAAGGTGACGTGGCTCAGCGCGTAGTCCCAGTACACATCGGGCCGCCATGATTCAAGGTCCCACGACGGGCCGGTGGTTTCGTCTCCGCCGTTGTAGGCGTGGTGGGCGTGGCAGGCGAGTTGCTTGTGCAGGGAGGCGCTGTTCTTCGGTGAGCCCCTTGGGAACGGGCACGGAGCTGAACGACCGTTCCCACAGGGTGTCGTAGTTTTCGGCGTCGTCGAACCCGGCGTCGGTGGGGAACACCTTGACGTCGATGTCGCCGTTCTCCACCCTGCGCGACACCTCGGTCTTCTTCACCCACTCGGAGTGGGAGAGTGCCTTGTAACCCGTGCACTCCCCCGTGCACACACCGTTGTGGTCACCGCCCATGCCCGTGCTCCACCACATGACGGACCCGTGCGTGGAGAAGCCTTGAAGGACCCGTTGAGCAGCGTCGGATGCCAGTAGACGGTGCCGCCCTCGAACTGCTGACGCCTGCCCTGCCCGTCGGAGTTGGTCAGCTCGTCACCGACCGGGAAGCCGAGCTTCCCGCCCTCCCATCCCAGCGCGCCCCACGTGTCGCGGACCGCGCCCAGACGGGGTGCGCGCCGGTCGTGGCGGTCCAGTAGATCGAACCGCCGTCGAAGGTGTAGTACTTGCCGCGGCGGCCGGTGCGGCCTGGACGGTCAGGACGGCGAGTGCGGTGCTGTGCCTGACCGGTCGGACGGAGCACAGAGGTTCGAAGAACGGGATCCGCGGCCACCGGCGGACGCCTCGGAGAGGCGCTCACTCCATGGGGCAGACCTTCGATACGGGCTGGAGGAACAACCGGATCTCGGACCGCAGCTTCTCGGAGCCCACCAAGGCGGCGGTCACGTCGGGGTGCACGTCGCGGCCCGGAGTCTCGCCTTGCTTGGCGTCGGCCGCGTCCTCGAAGGCGGTGGCCTGGTTCCGGAGCGTGGACTGCACCTCCGAGTCGGTCGCCTCTTCGGCGGCGGTACCCAGGTCGGCCGCCATCTGCCGGTAGCCGGATGCGAGGTCCTGCGGGGTCCTCGACTCCCGCTCGCGCAGCGTGTCGTTCGCGGCGTACGCCTCGGTACAGCCCGCGGGTGTGCCGTTCGAGGTAGCCACCACGACGCCGGCGGCGGTCGCCGTCGCCACCGTGACGGCCGCCACGGTGAGGCCCGTTTTGGTGGTGAGGGTGGCGGTGAACTTCCCCACGAGACCTGCGACCTTGCCGCCGGCCGTCACCGCCACCGGGACGACGGGAGGCGCCAGGACCAGGAGTGCCGCGGCGACGGCGGCCTTGTCGCCCTCCAGGAGGTTGCGGGTCTGCTCCTCGGTGCGGACGTAGTAGTCGCGGTCCTTGTCCAGGCCGCCGCGCAATGCGGCGGCCTTGCCCAGGGCGTAGAGCTGCAGGGCGGCCTGCGGGGCGCCCGCCGTCAGAGCGGTCGGCACCGCGGTCCGCACGAAGCGCGAGGCCAGGGCCCACTTCCGGCCGGCATTGAGGACATGCGCGACGGCCAGGAGGAGAGACGGGTCCGGACGCACCGCCGCCCCGTCCGCGGTCAGGGCGGTCATCAGACCCTCGGCGGCCGTGTCGGCGGATGTCGGTGCCCAGTTCAGACCTCGGACCGCGGCCGCGGCGTCCCCCGTGATCCGGTACGCCCCGCCGTCGTACGTGACCAGGCGCCGGTCGAAGAGCTCGGGGCCCGCGTACATGTCGTCCTGGTGCCCGGTGAGCGGCACGAACCACGCGGCGGCCAACGGCACTCCGAATGTCGCCAGCGCGACCAGGACGCGGCGGGCCGGTTCGCTCAGGGCCACGGCCAGGGTTTCGGCCTGGCGCAGCGGGCTGAGCTGCTGCGCGTCGACCGGCGGCGGCTGGTCGTGCGGCTCCCTCGAACTGCGGGCCCGCCATTCATCCGCCCCCTTGATGAACTCCGCGTACAGGCGCAGGCGTTGGGGCCGGCCTTCGGCCATCCGGTAGGCCCAGTCGAACTGCAGGTTCTGCAGACCGACGGGCCCGAGCTCCAGGCCCAGTTCGGAGCTGAGCAGCTCGATCGCGGCGGCCCGGCCCAGAGGCTGGACGTGATGGACGGCGGACGTGTCCGGCAGGGTCAGGTACGGGGAGGTGAACAGGAAGGTGAAGCCGGGGAAGGTCTGCTGGAGCCGACTCAGATCGTCACGGCTCAGCGCGCTGTCGATGACCGTGATGTGCACGTCACGGACGTGGGCGACGGCCTGATGCAGCTCCGTCTCGTCGACTCCGCGCAGGAACTGCTTGCCGAAGAGCAGTGTGGCGAGACGCTTGTACAGCGTCTCCAGGCTGTTGGGTCCCTCGCCCTGCGGGCGCAGGACATGGCCTCGCTGCCCGCGAGCGGCCAGCCGGTGGTGCACCGCGTCGGCGACGGCGTTCTTCCCGACGCCCTCGCTTCCGTAGAGCTGCACACTCGTGCCCTCGGTCAGCTGGGTGACGACCTCGTCCACGAGGGTGTCCCGGCCGAACAGTCTGATGGCCGCCGGTGCGGCAAGCACCTCCGTCTGGCGCAGCGGCAGTTCGAGGAGGCTGTGGATCTCGACGAAGCGGTTCCCGTCGAACACCACGTTGATGGCGTTGTCGCCTTGGCTGATGATGCCGTGGTTGTCGCCCTGGACCACCACAACGGCCGGTTCGGCGCCGCCTGGGGACTGTTCCACTGCCGCCCCACCCGGTGCCGCCCCCTCCGAGGCTCCGTCGGGTGCTCCCGCCTCGGTGCTCATCGGCTTCCCCGGTTCACGATGTTCGTCGCGCCCGGCCCCGTCGAAACGATGCCGGTCACGCTCCCTCCCACGGCCACGCCGCCGGCACCACCGGCCTCGACGGGTGCCGCCGGCAGCATCTCCGTCAGCTCCGCGAGGAGCTCCGGGGAGGCCGTGAGAGCCTGCCGGATCCGCAGGCGCAGGGCGGCTACCGCGTCCGCGTGCCCGTCCGTCTCCGCGAGTTCCGTCACCGCCGCATCGATCGCCTCGGGCTCCGGGCTGCGGCCCCGTAGACGGTCGAGCAGCCGCTGCCCGAGGCGCACGGTCGCGCCGGCCGCCTCGTCCTCGGCCCGGGTCAGCACGGCAACGCCGTAAGCACTCACCGCCGCGCCCACCGCGGGCACCACCTGGCCCAGCAGGGCCTCGATCTCCGACACGTCCGTCCCCCGTGGTCACGTCAGCGGACTTCTGCCGTCCGCTGCCTGAACTAACGCTGTCCGAGGGAGACCCGGCGCCCGTGCGACATCCTCCGGGCGCACCCGCTCCCTACCGTCGGCCCCGGCGTTCCCGGGGCCACGCGGCCCTGTCCGCTCGGTCCACTCACTCCCGTTCGCCGTACGGCGCGGACCATGGCCGTCCTCGTCCCGGAACGGGCGGAACCGGCCCCGGCACGGGCCCAGTCTGGTGGACCGATCGCCGGGTGTGGAAGCACTTTCTAGAAATTCATTCTAGAAAGCTGGGTGTTTTACGCTGTGACCGCGGGGATCATGAGGAAGCCGCCCGCACCACACCCGAGGACGGTCGCACGATGAGCCCCAAGCAGCAGCGTGGCGAGGCCACCGTCGAACAGGTCCTGGATGCCGCCCTGCGCGTGTACGCCGCTTCGGGCGATCAGGGCCTCACCGTCAGCGCGGTCACCAAGGCCAGCGGCGTCAGCCCGGGCAGCCTCTACCACCATTTCGGCAGCCTCGACGGTCTGGTCGCCGCGCTCGTGCTGCGCTGGCTGTCCCGGTTGCTGGGCGAGGTGGCCGGCGCCCTGGAGCGCACGCGGACGGCGCGCACGGGCATCCGTGCCGTTGTCCGGGCCTACCTGGGGTTCGTCCGGGATCACCCGGACGCGGCGCGGCTCGTACACTCCGTCGCCGCCGACCGGTACGGCATGGCGCACGCCAAGGAGATCCGTGACTCGCAGGAGGCCCGGCTGTCCCCGATCGCCGACTGGATCCGCGAGCGCCTCGACTCCGGCGAACTCACCCCGCTGCCCGTGCCCGTGATCGAGTCCCTCGTCCTCGGCCCCGTCGTCGCCGTCGCCCGCCGCCGGCTCACGCTCGGGGACGTCGACCTGGAAGCCGCGGGCCGCGACCTCCCGGAACGGATCTGGCGCTCGGTCAGCCCCTGAGGCCCCCGCCCCGGAGGCAACGGGGATTCGGTGGCGGAGCCCTGCATACCGAGCCGCCGGGTGTTCGCCACGACGCGCAGCGCCATGCGCCCGGGCCGACGACCGGCCCCGGGCGCGCGATCAGCTCGACGCGGCCTTCCGCAGACCGGCCTGGACGTCGTCGAAGGTCATCACGGGAATGAAGGCCAACTTGGCCCCGAGTTCCTGGAAGAGGGGTTCGGCAATCGACGGAATGTCGGTCGGGTCCTTGAGGTCGAAGACGATGAACGCCGTACGCATGCCCCCCGTCGCCCCGAAGAACGCGGCTTCCGGCTTGACCCGGTCGAACACCGACTTCATTGTATGAGGCAACGTGTTGTCCGTGATCGCCCGATTCGCCTTCTCGGTGTCCATCTCGACGGTCAGCAACACCCTCATGGTCTTCCACCTCTCTGCGGCGTGACGGCGCGCTGCGCCTGTCCGCCGATCGTCGTCGCCGTTCTGCGGCTTCGCATCCGGAGCGGGCAAGAGGGTGGCGCAGCCGACGTCCGCCCTGGTGGACGGCCTGACCCCAGGTCGGCATGCGGATCGGCACGATACGAGGACCGCCTCGGCCGGAGGCGGTCCCCCAGGTGCGTGCCGGCCGGCTATTCCTCGATCGTCGCGACCGCGTCGACGCCGGCGTGGTGCAGTGTCCGCTGGACGTCGCGGTGGGCACCCCGGATGGTGATGGAGGTGGTGGGCGGCAGGGTCGTCGCCGCGCGGAGCACCGCATAGGCACAGGCGAGATCGATCCGTTCCACGGCCCTCATCTCCCACACCCAGGTGCCGGCCTGGCGCAGGCGTGGATCGAGGAGTCGTTCTTCCAGCTCGCGCAGGGCATGGGAGTCCAGGACGCCGGAGAAGGTCAGGACGGCTCGCTGCTCGTCAGCCGTGTCGATGGCCACGTGTGTGGCCTGCGGGGCGGCGGGGCGGGGTTCTGATGTCACGACGACCTCCTCCACAGCTGCGAGCTGCGGGGCGTGCGACCCTTCCCCCGACGGCTGTCTCTCCGTACCGGGCCGCCTCAGTGGCCCGGGCGGGTCGTATACCCGTTCATTCCATTACGCACGGCTCTGGGCTCATCCGCACGCTCTTACCCAGGCTAATACTCTCCGGGGCTCATTCTCCCAATTCTCCGAGCGGGCGCCCGCCGCAGAAACTCGTCGCGCACCGGCCTCGGCAGCGGCCCGGCCGGAGGAGATGCCGAGAGAGGTGACGCGACGGGTCAGGAGGATTTCGCGATGGCGATCATGGCCGCGTCGTCACCGAGGTTCCCGTCCGCGTACCGGATCAGGTCCTCGTGCAGGTACCGCACGAGGGACTGCGGGCCGGAACCGCGCCATGAGCCGGCACGGTCGGCCAAGGGGTAGAACGAACCGGAGCGGTCTCGGCACTCGATGACCCCGTCCGTGTACAGCAGGAGGAGATCGCCGCGTTCGAAGCCGAACGTCTCCACCTTGTAGTGGCTCTCCGGCAGGCCACTGATACCCAGCGGAAGCGCGGGCTCGCAGACGTCCAGGGAGCGCACCTGCCCGTCCCGCAGCAGCAGGGGCGGTGGGTGCCCACAATTCACCATGGAGACGAAAGGGCTGTCCTCCTGGATGTCCAGGACCAGCGCGGTCACGAAGGACTCATCGACGTCCGGGCCGCCGTCGGCGAGATGGACCGCGTTCCAGTACACGGCGTTCCCCAGGTGCGCGGCGATGCCGGGAAGCGACAGATTGCGGTAGGCGGACCCATGGAACGCCCCGACCAGCACCGATGCCTCTCCGATGGCCGGCAGGCCCTTGCCGCGTACGTCGCCGATGACCAGGCGGGTCGCGCCCGGAGCGGCCACCGCGGCATACAGATCACCGCCGATCTGCGCCTCGGCCTCGGCCGCGAGGTAGACGGACGCGATCCGCAGGGGTCCGATGCGGCGCGGCAGGGGACGCAGCAGGACCTGTTGCGCCGCCGCGGCCACCGACCGCACCTGGCCCAGCTGCCGCTCGTGCCGGTCCCGCGCGTACCGCAAGACCGTGACGAACACCGAGATCACCACGAGGGCGGCGACCTGCGCCTGGTGGTTCGCCGTCATCAGTCCGCCGTGCAGCTGGCCGATGACGGCCTGCGCCGCCACGGCGAGCACTCCGATCGCTCCGGTGAGCCCGGGGCCGGCGAAGGACGCTGTGATCGCGGGCGCCGCGACCAGGAACGGCCCCAGATGGACCGTCGTCGGGGCGTGGATGTCGATCACCGTGACCGTGACGATGAGCGCCAGCGGGATGGCGACCAGCCCATAACTCGGCTTCCAGGCCCTGCCGAGACGAGTGACGTCGTGCCGGAAACCCATATCTCCTGCTTACACCCGGACGGGCCCATGTGCTGGGCAGTTGTTGCGCAGCGCTCCGCTCCTGCGGGTGCGTAACCCGCCTGCCTCACGGACAATGTCGCGCCTGCACAGGTCGGCGAGGTCAGTCCGCCGGGTGCGCCGGGTCCTTCAGCGTCCAGGTGCTCCCGTCGCAGCCGTGCGGGAGCGGCGGAAACCGGTGCCCCTTCACGTCCGTGCTCCAGTGATGGGTTTGCGGACAGTCGCATGCGTAGATGCCACTGGCGGGCACCACCTCGCCGGGCCGGAAAGCCTCATTCGCGCTCATGTCTCCTGTTTACGCCCGGCCCCCCGGCTGTGCGACTCGACGCGCTCGGCGGAAGCGGGGCCACGTGCGCGAGGGAGTGAGCTTGCCGCGCCGCGAGGCCCGCGAGCAGGCACCTGCTCTGACACGGACCTCGCCGGCAGCCGGCCTCATTCGGTTAGAGGCGGCGCACCCACGCAGCGATCCCATGACCGATCAGAAGGTAAATCACGGCGGCCAGACCGTAATTGAGGAATATCCGCAGACTCTCGACGTCCATGGTGAAGATGTCCTGGGACCAGCCGCTCAGCCAGTCGGCCACACCCTGGACAAAACCGACGAAGACATTTCCCTGGTTCGCCTCGAGCAGGTACAGCAGGATCCACAGGCCCAGAAAACCTGCCGCGACATCGGCGATGGAATGGATGATCAGGGCGGTCCGGTCCGCTCCGGCGCCCTCCCGACCACGCCTGCGGGTATCGCGGTCGGGGGCATAAGGGGCGTAGTTGTCATTCAGGGGCATGGGCTCATGGGGATTGTTCATGCCTCGTTGCTTGCCTCGCACAGATGCGGGAAACCTCTTTCAAACCTGCGATTGCATCTCGATTTCCCGGAACGACGCACGCTTTGCGCCTTACCGCGTACCGATGCCCCAAATTCACAGGTCCTTCATATCGAAGCCGGGTGCAATTCCGAATCAGACAAACTCAGTTAATACCCCGTCCGGGCCAGGCCCGGACCTGCGGCTGCGTGCCCTGCCTAGCTTCTGCCGTGCGGACGTCAGCCGGTCGTGGCGGACAACCTGGGGGCGGGATTCGGGCTCTCTCCCCTTGAGTGACGCCAACGACGGGAGACTCAGGCATGCGCCCACGTACGGAGTTAGGCCCTGCACTGCTGCGCTACGCGGCCTGCGCGACAGCAGCGACCGCGGGCTTCTTGGCCGTATCGGCGTGCGGCACCGCGAGCACACCGAGTTCCGACGCCGCGCGCCCTTCCCTTTCCGACGCCGCGCGTCCTTCCCGCCCGGCCGAGGAACGTTCCGCGCCCTCGTCCGGCTTCGGAAACGCGCATGCGTCGGGATACGCGCAGGGCCAGAAACTCCATGATGCGGGCGGCAAGGGTGCCGCGGTTCGCGAGATCGTGGGAGGCGGCTGTGCCCGCCGCGCCCTTGTCGCAGGCCCTGCGGCCGACCAGGACCGTGGATCCTGGGTGAAAGGCTGCCAGGACGGGGTCAGCCAATCCCCTTGGCAGCCTCCGGCCCATCGCCTGAGCAAGCGGCAGGTGAATCCGCAGCTTCTCGCAGACTTCCGTGCGTGGGCGCGGGCCGAGGGCGATACCGCGACCGCCCGCCATGCCGCGCGGGTCTTCACCGTCGACCTCACGGGCCCCGACTACGACGTGGAGGTGGCCACCGACCACCGGTCGCGGACGGCGGCCGCAGAGTTCGCCGAGACCTTCGCGGAGTGGTGGGACAAGGACGACGGGTCCGGGGTGGCAAGAAGCCTGGTCATTCTCGACCCGCACGACCGTCGCATCGCCACAAGGCGACTCAGGTGACGCGCCCACGGTGAGGGCCCCTCCGGACGGAGCCATTGTCCCAGCGCCCGGCCCGTCGGTCCGTGCCTCCGGACAGCTCCCGTCGTATGCCCACGATGCCGACGGCCCGACGGCTGCGCGGCCTCCCGGCCAACTCCCCGATCACGTACCGGGTTTGCGGAAATCATCTTCCATGAACAGTGCCGCACCGGCCATGATGATCAGCCGAGCGGGGGCGGACGCGGATCCCCGGGGATCGCCGCCTGGCGGCTACGGATGTGCCTTGGGGGCCGCATGAAGCGTGTAGGGGTCTATCTCGCCCACCCGCGGCCCGGCAGCTTCAACCACGCCGTGTTCGATGCGGTCGTGCGGCAGTTGCGCGACCGCGGGTGCCAGGTCCTCGCGCACGACCTCTGCGCCGAGGGCTTCCCACCGGGGCTGTCCGCCGACGAGACGGAGACGGTTCAGTCGGCCACCGACACCCACGACGCGCAGGTGGCGCTGCATCGCAGGGAGGTGGCCACGCTCGATGCCATGGCGTTCGTCCACCCGAACTGGTGGGGCATGCCACCGGCCGTCCTCACGGGCTGGGTGCAGCGGGTCTTCGTACCCGGCGTCGCCTACAAACTGGGCACCGCGGAGGGTGAGCCCGAAGGGCTGCTGAAAGCCGGGCGGGCGCTCATTCTGAACACCTCCGACACTCCCGCCGATCGCGAGGAGGGAGAGTTCGGGGACCCGCTGCAAAGGATCTGGGCGGCCTGCGTCCTGCCGTACACAGGAGTGAGGGACGTGCGCCGGGTCGTGTTCCGCACCGTCAGCGACTCCACCGATGAGACCCGCGCCTCCTGGTTGCGTCAGGCACGTCAGCACGCCGCCGCGCTCGTGGACTGACATCCGCCGCGCGCTACGCACGGCCGCGGGCTCGGGCGCAGAGCCCGTCCCGCGACGTTCGGTGCTGCGGTCCGAGGTGCTCGCCGCTGCGTTCCCGTCATCGCGCCCGCACTCGTCGCGCCGCCTGCCCCATGACTTCTGACCGGCATCGCTCCGGCATGCATACGTACGACCCACTCCTGGGCACGATCGAGCATGCGGTTTAATTGCAACTCACTCGCAATAGCTTTCGATCTTCATTAGGGGTTGGCCATGACGGTCCGGTCCATACGGGCAGTGGTCGCCGCGGCGGTGGCGGGCACCGTGACGCTCACCGCGGCAGGGTGTTCGACGCCGGACGACGGCCGAGGCCGGGCTGCCGGCGGCGCGGCCTCCGCCGTCGTGGGAATCGCCTACGAGCCGGACTCGCTCAGCCCCCTGCTGGGCTACGGCAAGGACGGCAACTCCAAGATCTTCGACGGACTGCTCACCCACGACGCCGATATGAAGCTCAGGCCCGCGCTGGCCGCTGCGCTGCCCCGGGTCACCGATGGCGGGAAGACCTACATCTTCACGCTGCGCAAGGGCGTGAAATTCAGCGACGGCAAGCCCTTCACGGCCGATGACGTGGTCTTCACCTACGAGACCATCCTCGACAAGAGGACCAACAACGCCTCCAAGACCGAGCTGGACGCGATCAAGACGGTGCAGAAGAAGGACGACCACACCGTCGTCTTCCATCTCAAGTACCCGTACGCGCCGTTCGCCGAGCGCACCGTGCTGCCCATCGCGCCCCAGCACATCGCCGGCAAACAGGACGTGAACCACGGCCCGTTCACCACGAAACCGGTCGGCACCGGCCCCTACGTCCTCACCAACTGGTCCAAGGGCGAGAAGCTCAGCTTCAAGGCCAACCCCGCCTACTGGGGCGGCGCGCCGAAGGTGAAGAAGTTCACCATGTCGATCATCAAGGACGACGACGTCCGAGCCACACGGCTGCGCTCCGGTGACCTCGACGGCGCCATCCTGCCGCCGAATCTCGCCGCCACGTTCAAGGACGAGCCGGGCAGGAAGACCCTGACGGCGAAGACCTTCGACTACCGCAACGTCACACTGCCCAGCGCCGACCCCGTCACCGGCGACCGCGCCGTACGCCGGGCGCTGGATGTCGCGGTCGACCGGGAGGCGATGGTCAAGGGCATCCTCAACGGAGCCGGCAAGCCCGCCTACGGTCCGGTACCCACCGACAGCCCGTGGTTCGCCAAGGGCACCGAACGCCCCCACGACCTGAAGAAGGCCGAGCGGATCCTCGACGCCGCCGGCTGGAGGAAGGGCGGCGACGGCGTCCGGCAGAAGGACGGGCAGCGCGCCTCCTTCACCCTCTGGTACCTCTCCGGCGACAAGCTCCGTCAGGAGCACGCCCTGGCCTTCGCCTCCGACGCGAAGAAGGCCGGCATCGAAGCCAAGGTCGAGTCGGGTACGTGGGAGGCGATCGAGCCGAACATGAAGCACGACGCGGTGCTCGCGGGCGGCGGCAGCCCGGCCGACCCCGACTTCGACCAGTACCTGCTGCTGCACTCCTCCGTCGCCGGCGACGGTTTCAACAACATGTCCCGCTACGCCGACAAGACCGTCGACGACAAGCTCGTCCAGGCGCGCCGCACCAACGACGACGGCAAGCGCAAGGCGGCCTACGACACCGTCCAGAAGACGCTCGTCGACAACCCCGCCTACACCTTCCTCACGCACATCGACCACGTCTATGTGCTCAGCGACCGCTGGAAGGCGCTGTCCACCCAGGTCGAGCCGCACGATCACGGTCTCGCCTCGGGCCCCTGGTGGAACGTAGAGGACTGGCAGCCCGCCAAGTGAGTGCTCTGAAGACTCTGCCCTGGGGGCCCATGGCGCGGATGGCGGCCCGGCGGGCGCTGCTCGCCGTACCGGTCCTCCTCGCCGTCACCCTCGGGGTGTTCGCGATCGCCGCCGCCTCGCCCTTCGACCCGGTGAGGGCATACGCGGGCACCGCGGGACTCACCTCGTCCCAGGAGAACCTCGACCAGATCCGGCACAACCTGGGCTACGACCAGCCGTTGCTCGCCCGCTGGTGGGAGTGGCTGGGCAGCGCCCTCACCGGCGACCTCGGCGACTCGGCCACGCTGCGCGCACCCGTCTCGCAGGTCGTGGGTGAACGCCTCGGCTGGTCCGTGCTGTTGTGCACCCTGGCCTTCGCCCTCGCGGTCGTCCTCGGCACCGTGCTCGGCGTGCTCGCGGCCCGGCGGCGGGGGTCGCTGCTCGACCGGGCCGTCACCACCACCGCGTACGTTCTCGAAGCGGCACCGCCGTTCTGGCTGGGCCTGCTCGCCGTCTGGCTGTTCGCCCTCAAGCTCGGTGTGCTGCCGGCCGGCGGACTGACCGACACCGGCAGCGAGGTCGCGACCTTCGGACAGATCGCGGGACATGTCGTGCTGCCGGCACTGGTGCTGGCCGTATCCCAGCTCCCCTGGTTCGTGCTGTACGTACGCCAGGGTGTCGGGGACGCCCTCGACGAGGACCCGGTGCGCGGAGCGCGGGCGCGGGGCCTGCGCGAGCGCACCGTGTTGCTCCAGCACGCGCTGCGCTCCGGACTGCTGCCGGTCCTGACGCTGATCGGTTCACGGGTGCCGGAGCTCATCACCGGCGCGCTGCTGGTCGAGACCGTCTTCAGCTGGCCGGGCATCGCCGCGGCCACCGTCGAGGCGGCGACCGCCGTCGACTTCCCGCTGCTCGCCGCGCTGACGGTGCTCGCCACCGCCGCCGTCCTCGCCGGGAACCTGCTCTCCGACCTGCTGTACGGGCTCGCCGACCCGAGGGTGGCCTTCGATGGCTGACACCGTTCTCCACGGCACCGGGGACTCCGGCCCGTCGGGCCACAGTACCTGGCACGAACGCGACGCGAAGGCGGTCCGCGGAGGGGGCGCTCGCACTCTGCGGGCCCGGGTCTGCGCCGCGCTGGTGATCCTCATCGTCCTCGCGACGCTGGTCGTACCGCTGGTGGTCCCACTCGACCGGCAGGCCGTGGACCTGGCCGTCAAGCTGCGGGCCCCGTCCCTCGCGCACCCGTTCGGCACCGACGAGGTCGGGCGTGACCTGCTGCTGCGCTGCGTCTACGGGCTGCGCGTCTCGCTGCTCGTCGGGGTGGTCGCGGCGCTGGCGGCCACGGTCATCGGTACCGCCGTCGGAGCGCTCGCCGGAACCCTGGGCGGCTGGGCCGACCGGGCCGTGATGCGCGTGGTGGATCTGTTCTCCTCCGTTCCGCATCTTCTGCTCGGCATCTTCATCGTGGCCATGTTCCGTCCCGGCGCCTGGCCGGTGATCATCTCCGTGGCGCTGACCCACTGGCTGTCCACCGCGCGGATCGTACGGGCCGAAGTGCTCTCGCTGCGCTCGCGTCCCTTCATCGACGCCGCGGTCTCCGGCGGTGCGTCGCGATGGCGGGTGGCCGTCCGCCATGTGCTGCCCGGGGTGCTTCCGCAGGCCGGGCTCGCCGCGGTGCTGATGGTGCCGCACGCCATCTGGCACGAGTCCGCCCTGTCGTTCCTGGGCCTCGGGCTGCCGGCGCATGAGGCCAGCCTGGGCAATATGGTCAATTCCGCGCGCAGTTCGCTGCTGGCCGGCGACTGGTGGCCCACGCTGTTCCCCGGCCTGTTCATCATCGTCCCCACCCTCGCCATCGCGGGCCTGGCCGGCGCATGGCGCGAGCGGCTCAACCCGCGCCGCCGATCGGAGCTGATGCTGTGAAGGCGCCCGCGGAAACCGAGCCCCTTGCCCGCCACGAGAGCCCGGAGCCCGCGCTTTCGGTGCGCGACCTGTCCGTCCGCTTCCGGATGCGCGGTGGGCGGCACATCGCCGCAGTCAGTGACGCGGCCTTCGACCTCGCGCCCGGCGAGTGCCTGGCGTTGGTCGGCGAGAGCGGCTGCGGCAAGTCCGTGCTGGCATCCGCACTGCTCGGGCTGCTGCCGGGCAACGCACAGACCGCGGGCTCGGCCCTGCTGGGCAGCACCGGCCCGACCGCGGCGGACGCGGCGGACGCGGCGGTGGAACTGCTCACCGCCACCGAGCGGCAACTCGCCGGCACCCTGCGCGGCCGCCGTATCGGCCTGATACCGCAGAGCCCCGCGGCCCACCTCACGCCCGTACGCACCGTCCGCTCCCAACTGGAGGAGACCGTGCGTGAGGTGACGCGTGCGCCGCGCGCCGCGCTGCGTGCCGCCGCGGAGTGTGCGGCCGACCGCGCGTCGCTGCCACTCGACCACCTTGACCGCTACCCGCACCAGCTCTCCGGCGGTCTCGCACAACGCGCGGCCACCGCCCTGGCACTCGTCGGGAACGCCCCCGTGCTGCTGGCCGACGAGCCCACCACCGGACTCGACCGCGAGCTCGTCGACAGCACGGTCGATGAGCTCCGCCGGCACGTGGACGACGGCCATGCGCTGCTGATGATCACCCATGACCTGGCGGCGGCCGAGCGGATCGCCGACCGGGTCGCTGTCATGTATGCCGGCCGGATCGTCGAACTCGCCGATGCCGACACCTTCTTCGGAGAACCGGGGCCCCGGCACCCGTACGCCAGGGGCCTGCTCGATGCCCTCCCCGAGCGAGCCTTCCTACCCATCCCCGGAAACCCGCCCGAGTTGGGCGCTCTCCCGGCCGGCTGCGCCTTCGCCACTCGCTGCGACCGCGCCACCGACGCGTGCGATGCCCTGCCCGAGCGGACCGGCGGTGCCGCGTGCCACCACCCGATCGTGGACGTATCCGACGTATCCGACGTACCCGAGGCGCGCGAACTGCCCGGATACGCCGAGGCGGCTGAGCGGGAACAGCTCTCCCACCTACCCCTGGCAGGAGGGCCGCAGTGCTCGAACTAGCCGACATCACCGCTGGATACGAGCGGAGGAAACCCGTGGTCAGCGGGGTTTCCCTGAGCGTCGCCGCGGGGGAAGCAATTGGCCTGCTGGGGCCGAGCGGCTGCGGCAAATCCACCCTCGCGCGCGTCGCGGCGCTGCTGCACCGGCCCGAGACCGGGACGGTGACGCTGGACGGTGAGCTTGCCGGCGGCTGGCGGCACCGGGCGCCGGCCCGACAGCGCACCGCGTACGGCGTGGTCTTCCAGCAGCCCCGGCTCGCCGCCGATCCGCGTCTGCGGCTGGCCGACCTCATCGCGGAGCCGCTGCGCGCCGCCGGCCGCCGCGCCGAAGCCCCGGCACAGGTCGCGGAGTTGGCGCAGGCCGTCGGCCTTACCGACGAACTGCTGCTGCGCCGCCCGCACGAGGTGAGCGACGGCCAATTGCAGCGCGCCTGTCTGGCCCGCGCGCTGGTCCTGCGGCCACGCTGGCTGATCTGCGACGAGATGACCGCGATGCTCGACGCCTCCACGACCGCTGCCCTGGTGGCCGTCGTGGAGACCTACCGCGCGGAGAGCGGGGCGGGGCTGCTCGCGGTCGGGCACGACCGGACACTGCTGGAACGCTGGTGCGACCGGACCGTTCACTGGGACGAACTCACCTGCGGCGGGCCCGCCTGAGGGAGCCTGCCGCCTGCCCCGACTAACCGAGCCAGACGATGTCGATGACGTACAGGCGGCCGGCGGGCCGGTTGATCCAGTAGACGCCGGTGAGCTGTCCGACCGAGGCGGCGCGGACGTCCTCGCCCTCGGGATCCCGGCTGTCGAAGGCCGGGAAGCTCCACGGATCGCGGGCGGCGATGTCCAGGACGTCGCGGAGCATCTCGCGGGCGTGCCCGGGCAGCGAGCCGAGCGCGGTCAGAGCCTGCGGGGACAGCCGCGCCTGCCAGAGGGCGTCGCTCACGGGCGGGCCCCGAGCGCGTCCTCCAGGGCGATCCCGTCGGAATCGTCCTTCCCCGAGGCGACGAACGCGTCGACGGACGGGGCGGCGGAGAGCCGGGACTGCCAGGCGCGGACGACGTCGTGCAGCGGGGTGAGGCTGTAGCTGTGGCGGGAGTCCTCCAGCGCCTTGGCCCAGTCCTGCTCGAAGGCCGGCACCCACTGCTGGGCACGGCGGTCGGCGCGGATCCGGACGAGCAGCTGCGCTGCCGCGGTCGGAGCCGGGGCGGGCGAGGGGGCGGGCGACGGGACGGGCGCATGCTCGGGCCGGCTGGTCATGGGCTCCTCCAGACAATTCTCCTTGCCACGGTAGCCGTCCGCGCACGGCCTGATGAGGGCTTCGGGAGTGCTCATCCTTTCGCGGCCGCCGGTGCGGCCGCGACCGGCCGGCCCCGGGCCGATCCGCCCACGCGTGAACGCGAAAACCCCAGGGTGCCCGCTCAGTTGAGGATCTTGAACGACGATGTCCAGACGATCAAGCACACCGACGAAGCCGCCAGTGCCACATACACCCGGCGCATCCGGTTCCGCCGCCAGGACCGGACGATGACATGGAGCCCCAGATAGGTGCTGATCAGGTTCAGCACAGGGAGCCGGATCAGCCCGATATTCCGCGTCGCGACATAAAGGAAGATCCATAGGGATACGAAGCCGAAAAGAGCAAGGCGTTCCTGTGCCAGATGCACTGACTTGGCGTAGGGCCCTCACGGGGAATCGCATCTCCCATGTCGGGAAGCTCCGGCATTGCCATGCCCTCCTCCCCCTCTCTGGCCCAATCCCGTGCCGATGCCCGGCAGTTCAGCTCCGCCGACTCACCCACCTGCCGAAACACCATGCTGTCAGTGGGCGCCCCTACAGTATCCGCATGATCCCTGAGACACCTGAGACTCAGCCGGAGAGCCCCCCGGAGCAACTGCTGCAGAACTGGATCGGCGGGCTTCCGTTTCAGCTGCTGTTCCTGGAGAACGTGCTCCTTCCCGACGATTTCCGCTTCGACTACTCCCCCGAGTCGCTCACCGCGATGGAGGCGCAGCTTCTCGAACACGACGACTCCGGCCAAGACCCGGAGAAACAGGCGGAATTCGTGGAGAAGGGGGTGGCCTATCTGGGCGAGATATTGCTCGGTATCGCGGGCGGCTCCTGGGGATGGAACACCCGGCCCGTCGGCGATCTCCCCGGCCAACCGGTCATCTGTCCGGATCCGGAGCTGGAACTCTCCCCCGTCGCACCGATGCTGCTGATGTCGCACGCCCTTCGGGTGCGTACCGGGACCGCCTTCGCCGAGGAGGCCGAGCGGCTGCGGGCGGCCGTGACGGCGCGGCGGCAAGAGGTCCCGGGGTGGAATCCGGTCAAGGAGCACACGCCCGGGGTGGATCCCAAGGAGCCGCTTCCGGAGCATCCGGCGCTGACGGCCTGGCTCGCGGAGAGGGAGGAGGCGCTCGCCGCCTGGGCCCAGGACGCGTTCGAGGGAGCCTGGCGGTGGAATTTCCACCCGGACACGCTGGACTGGCTGGAAGTCGTCATGCGGCGGCGATTCGCCACGGTGGAGGAATTCGACGCCTCGCGGGACGAACCGTTCGTGCAGGGCGCCTGCTGGTATATGGGCGAGGTGATCCGGCGGAACAAGGGCGCGGTGTGGCAGTACATCCCGTACGACCCTGACGCCGAGCCCGGGTCCCCGGGGTCCCGGGAGAGCGCGTGGACCGACGTCCCGTTCGTCGATCAGCCGGACAAGCGGGTCGGGGGCACGGCGGTTCCGCTGGGGTGCCTGCGCGCGCTCCTCCTCCAGCAGGAGGCCGAGGAGAAGGAGACGCTTCGGGAGACGCTGTTCTGGTTCAGGCCGCCCTCCTACGCGTATATCGGGGCGCTCCTTCAGCAGGTGGCCATGGTGACGCGGGAGCAGGCCGAGAGCGTAGTCGCGCGGTTCGCCGAGTGGGCGCACGAGGAGCTGCCTCCCCATGAGGTGCCCGACGCGCTCGTGGAGTTCGGGCTGGCGGTGTCGGCGCACTCGGACGATGTCGACGACCTGGCGGAGAGCTACGAGGGAATCCTGGAGCAGGCCGCGGCACTCACGGACGGTGCGGTCACCATCACCGACGTCCGGCTCCGGGAGGACGAGGAGCTGGGCGAGGTCCTGGAATTCGCCCGCAACGGCGTCCTGGTGACCCAGCAGACCGACCATCAGTCGGATCAGTACCTCGACCAACTGGCCGTCATCGACTTCATGGGGAACGTCGACCCCGACCCGGAAGTCGACCCGCGCCGCTTCTACGTAGCCGATTTCGTCCACCTCAGGGACGGCGGCTACGACAACTACTTCGTCTTCGCCTCGCCGGAGCAGGCAACCGTGCTGAAGCAGCGACTCGGCCTGGAACTGCACTGAGCGAACCGAGCGGCCCGGTGATCGGCCCCGGCGCGGGGTGGGGCCGATCACCCCGGGCCGGCTCTGCGGAACCGGGCAGAACGACTACCGGTGCGATGCCCGGGAGGCGGCCACTCGGCGGTCAGGCCCCGTGGCCTCGACTCCCCGCCAGGGCTTCGACGAACCAGGCGTACAACGGGATCAGACTCGGTACGACCTCCCAGCCGTTGACGATCCACACCAGCCGCCAGTACCGGTCCACGCGGGGATCGTGGGCTTCCGCGAACTGCTGGGCCAGCCACTCGCGGAATTCCGCGTCAGGTGCGCGCAGAAGCACCTCGGCGAATCGCTGCACGATGTCGTCGACGACGGGCGCGGCCTCCTCACTGCGTGGCTCGATGCCCGATTCCCCGGCCTGAGCGAGGCGCAGGCGGGTGAACGCCATCAGTTCGCTGCCTGCGCGGCTCTCGATATCGAGCGTGCGCCGCCCGGCGTGGTAGCCGGCCGTCCGGCGCATTCGGGCACGGAAGTCCTCGTCGCCGACCATCTCGGCCAACTCCACCCACGCGGCGACCTGCTCGGTGGACGCATCATCGGGGAGATCCGGAGTGGCGGCGCGCAGCATGGCGACCACTGCCGGGTCGCCGTCCGTCGTGCCGAAGGTGCCGTCCAGAAAATCGTCGATCAGGCGCCGGCGTTCCTCGCCGGACAACTGCGTGAGCCTGTGCATGAGCTTGGTCTCCTCGGGGCTGGATCCGTTTCCGGCCACGACGTTCAGCACGCTTCGACGCAAACGCAGCGTCCGGATCTGGAGGTCCACGGCATCGGCGTGCGCCGCGGCGACTTCCGCCACCGTGAGTTCGCGCCTCAGCACCCGCTGGACCGTGGCGAGGTCGATCCCCAGCTCACGCAGAGTGCGGACGAGTTCCAGTCGAAGCAGTGCGTCGAGGTCGTAGAGCCGGTAGCCGGCGGGACTTCGATCGGTCGGTGCCACCACCCCCGCATCGGAGTAGAACCTGATCGTCCGCACCGACAGACCGGTCCGGCGGGAGAGTTCCCCGATCGAGTAGAGCGTCGTACCGTCCATGCGCTCCATCCTGCGGTCTCCACTCGGTGGAGACTCAAGGCCGGCCCTGGTCTCCGGTGGGAACCGAACCGGACGGGGCCTTCGTCGTGTAGATCATGATCAAGATGACCCGCCTGACCGCCCACCAGCTCGCCGACGCCTGGCGGCACCTCCACGACACCTCCCCCGCCGACGAGGCCGACCCGATCGTCCTGGAGTGCGCCCGCAGGCTCGCCGCGGACCCGGGCGGGGAGCAGGCCCATGTGTGGGTGGCCGGGCTGGTGTCGATGTCGGGCTACCTCGCCTGGCGTCCCGGCGCCGAGGCCGAGCGCGCCGCCCTCGATGCCCTGCGTGCCACGGTGAAGGAGCTGGGTGACCGTCCCTGTTCGCACGACGAGCATCCCTACGAAGCGGAGATGGACTCGCTGGAGGACGAGATCTGGGTGGGCGACAACGGGCTGCTCACCGGGGAACTCGCGGCGCGGGACGGTGAGACCGATTCCGGGCGGGTGCTGTGCCCGCGCAATGTCGCGGGATGGGCCCGCCTCGCGGTGGAGGTGATAGCCCCCTTCACCGTCCGCCGGGTCCCGGTGGGAGCACCGAAGTACCACCGCAGCAGCATCAAGGCCCTGTCGGGGATCGTGAACGACCACCCCTACGGGGATCCGCATGACGACCTCATCGACGAGGCCGCGTGTCTGCCCACCCGGCCCACCCGCGGAGTACTGGCCGGCTACCTCGTGACCATGAACGCGACCTGCTGGTACGCGACGTCGGAGCGGATCACGGACCGCTCGGTCCTGGACGCGATGATCAAGGGCGTCGAGGCCGCCGTTGAGCTGCTCGGCGAAGATCGCTGCACCCACGGCCCTGGTGAGCACCCCGATACCGACGACCCCGACCACGCGAACCGCATCGGCTACCTGCTGCGCAGCCCGGGCGGCCGGGCCGAGATCGCGGAGCCCTACGGGTGGGACGAGGCATACGAAGAGGGGCACGCGGACCTGGCGGACCAGCAGGACGAGCCCCTCGACGCCTGGGTGTGCCACTCCTTCCTCCGCGACCTCGCCGAGGAGACGGTCGACGAGCTCGTCGACGGCCTGAAGGCGTTCGAGGCGGAAGAGGGTGACGAGCCGGAGGGGGACAACGACGAGCGGGTCTGATCGCTACTCCGGATGGCCGAGGGGGCTGTGTACTCGACGGCCGAGTCCCGGCGCCGACCTGCCCGCATGGCGCGCGTTCAGCACCTCCCGGTCCGGGAGGGCGGTGCAGCAATCGTTTTCACGTTCGTAACGTTCCGTATTCATAAGGTACTTGACCGTAGTCGTCAGCAAAAGGTTGACTCTTGCTCTCCATAGCCGACGCGGGAGCCTGCACCTTGACCGAAAACCTGCTCACACCGCTCGACCTGGCGTTCTGGTGCTTGGAATCCCCTGAGCACCCGATGCACCTGGGCGCGCTCGGTGTCTTCGCCGCCGATTCGGCCACGGCCGCACAGCACGCGGCCGAGCTGCTCGCCGCCCGCTCCGCCGCGGTGCCCGGCCTGCGCATGAGGATCCGCGCGGTCTGGCTGCCGGTGGGCGGCGCCGTTCGCGAGCCCGCGCGGGACTTCTCTCCCCAGGACCACGTCCATCTGGCTCCCGCCACCGCTGACTTCCACGGCGCGGCGGGCAGGCTGATGGAGCGTCCCCTCGCGCGGGAGCGGCCACCGTGGGAGGCGCATGTACTGCCTCACTCCGATGGCACGTCCTTCGCGGTGTTGTTCAAGTTCCATCACGCGCTCGCCGACGGGCTGCGGGCCCTGGCCCTGGCCGCCGGCCTCATGGATCCGCCCCCCGCTTCCCCGACCTCCACGGCCAAGGAAGCCCGCCGTGCCGGTCCTGCCCCGGAGCCGGCACGGGGCGGGCTGCTGCCCAACTTGTTCGACCTGCCCGACGTCGTGCGCCGCCATATCGGTGATGCCGGGCGCGCCCTCGACATCGGCGCCGCCGTCGTCGGCGCCAATCTGGGCGTGCGCACCTCACCCGCCCTTACCGCTCGCCCCACCGGCACCCGTCGCACCGCGGGCGTGGTCCTCGACATCGACGATGTACACCGCATCCGCAAGACGTCCGGCGGCACCGTCAACGACGTACTCCTGGCCGTCGTCGCGGGGGCCCTGCGCCGCTGGCTCGACGAGCGCGGCGACGGCAGTGAGGGAGTGGCGCCGCGTGCCCTGATCCCGGTCTCGCGGCGCCGCCCGCGTACCAGCCGCCCGCAGGGCAACCAGCTCTCCGGCTATCTGATCCGCCTGCCCGTCAACGACCCCGACCCGCTGGGCCGGCTACGGACGGTGCGTACCGCGATGGACCGCAACAAGGACGCCGGTACCCAGCGGGGCGCGGGCGCGGTGGCGTTGCTCGCAGACCATGTGTCACCCCTGGGGCACCGCCTCGGCGGCCCCGTCGTGGCGCAGGCGGCCCGGCTCCTCTTCGACGTGCTGGTCACCAGCGTGCCGCTGCCCAGCCTAGGGCTGAAGCTGGCCGGCTGCCCGCTGATCGAGGTCTACCCCTTCGCCCCGCTCGCCCAGGGACAGTCCCTCGCCGTGGCCATCTCGACGTACCGCGGACACGTCCACTTCGGGCTCGTCGCCGACGGCGAGGCCATCCCCGACCTCGGGCGGCTCGCGTGCGCCCTGCAGGACGAGATCTCCGCACTCACCGAGGCCACCGCGGAGTGAGGATCCTCGCTCTCGGAGGAAGGGGCGAGGACCTCCTCGGCGTACGACTGCGCGTCAGGTCACGTCCTGGGCGGCGTGGGCGGACTCAGTCGCCGGCCTCACCGGTGCCGGAGCGGCGAGCCTCGCGCCGGCCCGCGTAGCGTTCCTTCCGGTTGCCGGCCCTGGCCATCTGCTGCCGCTCCTTGACGCAGGCGCGGTTGAAGCACCCCGAACAGCAGGTGCGGCGGAACAGCAGCGCGCCGGGGTGTTCCCACCGGCAGCGGGTGTCCGGCTCCTCCCCCGTCGGGTTCGGCGGCAGATCGCAGGCGCCGTCGCGGTGGTCGTGGACCGGCCGGGGGTCGTGCTCCGCGTGGCGCACCCACAACGGCTTCGTCCTGTCCGTACGGGACATCTCGTTCCTTCCGGAACCGCCGCCCGGTCTCCCGGAACCTCCGGGCGGGCGGCTGGGTTCGCCCTTTCATGGCGACACGCTCCTTCCAGATGCCTGCAACGCTCCACCGTCTTCGGATCCGTACGATTTCGCACACACAATCTATCGACCCGCGGCGTCCGGCGTAGCCGGGTTTTCTCCCTTCTCGGCGCCTGCCGCCCGGGTGTGACGGCGGCTCAGCAGGGCGCTTCCCGCAATCACCAGACCGATGGCGACGACCTTCGCGGCCCCGTGGTAGCCGGTCGCCAGGTTCTCCGGCGTGCCGGGCAGTCGCAGGAAGACCCAGGCTCCCGCGAGGCCTCCGAAGGCGATCAGTGCGACGGCCCCGAGCGTCCCGAGCTCCGCCCACCAGGGCCCGGGGCCGAAACCGCGCTCGTCGGTGTGCTCAATGTCCTTGTCGGTCACGGTCGTTCTCCTGTGCACGCATGGGGGCTGTTGCGAAGGAGGACGAGGCCAGGGCGCCGACGGTTCACCGAGCCGCTGGTCCCGACCGACGAAAGAAACCCCGGAACGGGGGTGGGCACGCGGCGATCGGCGGGCCTGCTCAGCGATCCGTCAGTTCCCACTCGGGCACGACGCAGGACCCGATCCAGATACTGGTGATCGCGCTGATGTACCGCGCTCCGCATCGGTCCGAGGGGACCACCAGCTGACTCCCCGCGCGGTCGAGGTCCAGATCGTCCATGCGGGTGGCCAACAGGATCGGCGTGTTGCGGAAGTCGGCATCGATCTCCGCCCAGGACAGGACGGTGTGATGACTGTCCCCGCCGCTGACGGCCAGCACAAAGCGCGAGCGGTCCTTTCGGCGCCCGGCATCGAAGGCCGGGCCGACGTCCGTGACCACGTCGTGCAGCAGGGGCCCTTCGAAGGTGTGCGGTTGCGGCCCGTTGGTGGCGCAGTCGAAGACCACGTCGGCCCGGTGCTGCTGCCAGCCCTCCCGCAGTTGCGCGACGGTGAGCGTGGCCGGCTCGGCCACCTGCCCGTACACGACGAAGGAAGCATCGTGCACGGGACGAGAGGCGGGAGCGGCGGGCGAGGTGCGCGGCGGTGTGCTGAGGCGGCTCATGGGTCCCCAATCGGACAGTCCCTGCTGCGGCTGCCGCGAGAGATACCCGGCAGCCGCAGCCTGGAACCTCGCCTGCGAGCCGCTTGGGGCACAAAGCCTCGCAATTGTGAGCATGCTACGAACGCGCGGGCCGCATGCTCCAGGCCCATCCTCCGAACGCCCTACGACGACGGGGACGCGCCACATTCCCACCGCACTCAGCCCCGTTTGGGCCGGCTCCGGCAACTGAACCAACGGGAGGCCGCCCCGCGCGACTGGTGCGCAACACGGAAAAGTACGGGCCGAAGCGCCCAACGCTGGAGGATCAACCAAGAGGCGTATACGCCATATCGCTTGGCATTTACCATGGCGCTACTCGCACTCGCCTCGTTAATGCGAGGTGCCGGGTTTCGCGGACCGGCTGCGCACTAGGGAGCACAACATGCACGTCGAAGACCTCCTCCAGCTCGAACCCCTCGGCCTGACCCTCCTCTGGGGAGAGGGGCGGCTCCTCACACGGGAGATCAGCGGAGTGACCGCGACCGACCTGGAGGACCCGGCCCGGTATCTGCAGCAGGGCGAGGTCGTGCTCAGCGGGCTGGTCTGGTGGAACTCGCGTGACGGCCGTGCGAAGACCGACCGTTTCGTGTCGGCCCTGCGGGACGCGGGGGCCGCCGCGCTCCTGGCGGGCGAGGAGACCCACGGCTCGGTTCCCCGCCCGCTCGTGGACTCCTGCCGCGAGCACCGCCTCACCCTCCTCGCGGTGCCCGCGCGCACCAGCTTCCGGGCGATCACCGACGCGGTCTACCTCCGTCAGTGGGGCGACTTGAGCCGACGGCCCACACCGCACTACGCGCTTCCGGAGAACGTGCGCAATGAACTCGGGGGTCTCCTGACCGAAGGCGCAGGACCGGACGTGCTGCTCGACCGGGCCTTCGCCCACCTCGGGATGCCGGCCTGTTACCTGCTCAGCGCGTCCGGGCGCACGATCGCCCGCACTCCTGCGGCGCCGCCCTTGCCCGCACGGAGCGCGGCGGAAAGTCTCGGGCAGACCGCCGACGGCACCGTGCGCATCGAAGCCGACAGCTCACCTTTCGACACCTGGTACCTCCACCTGCCGGGCAACGCCGAGGCACCACCGCGCGTCCTGAACGAGATGGCCGACATCCTGGCCCGATACCGGGACGGTCTCGCCCGAAGCGAGGAGAGCGCCGCGCAGCGGGCGCTCACCCTCGCCTCGCTCATCGATTCACCGGGCGCCGACGAGGCGGCCTTGCGCGCCGCCCTGCAGGTCTGCGGCCTTTCCGACCAGGGCCCCTACGTCGTGGTCACCGCCCGACTCGGCACGAACGAGGACGGGGCGGCGGCCGCACTGACCGAGGCCCTCCGCCACGCCCCCTCCCGGCCCTTCGCCGTCGCACAGCTCGACGGCGGCGAGGCCGTGGCCGTCCTCCAGGGCGCGGACGCGGACGCGACGGCGGAGCACCTTCACGACGCCTGGCAGCTGGTCCGCGCCTGCCGGCCCCGAACTCCGCTGCACGGCGGAATCGGCGCGGTGGCGGCCACGCCCTCGGCACTGCCCGGCAGCCTGGCTCAATCCCGCTATGCCAGGGCCACCGCCGTCGCCATGGAGCCTCAGGCCGCCCTCATCGCTTCCATGGACAGGCTCACGACGCTGAGCAGCCTGCTCGCGGGCATCCCGGCCGACGTACGCTCGGTCTACAGCTCCCGCGTTCTCGGGCCGCTGGGCCGCGGCGAGAGCACCTCGCACCACATTCTTCTGGAGACTCTCGAAGTCTTCCTCGCGCACAACGGATCGTGGGCCCGCACGGCGGAAGCCCTGCATCTGCACGTCAACACCGTGCACTACCGCATTCAGCGCATCGAGCAGCTCACCGGCCGGGACCTCACCCGCCTCGACCACAAGCTCGACATGCGTGCCGCCCTGCACTGCCGGTGAGAGCGCCTGCCCTCAGCCCCGCGCACCGGCACGGCGCCCCCTCGGCCTCTAGGCGCTGCCGCCATTGCTCATCAGCAGCTGGCCGTTGACCCACTGGCCTCGGGGCGAGCACAGGAAGTCGACGAGGTGCGCGGTGTCCTGTGGCGTGCCGAGGCGGCCCAGCGGCGTCCGGCCGACGCAGTGGGCGCGTACGTCGTCGGACATCCAGCCCGTGTCCACAGGGCCCGGGTTGATGACGTTGGCGGTGGCTCCGAGGTGGGACAGCTCCTGGGCGGCGGCAAGCGTGATGCGGTCCAGGGCGGCCTTGCTCGCACCGTAGGGAAGGTTGCCCACCGTGTGGTCACTGGTGAGGCTGATGATCCGTCCGGTGCCGAACGGGCCGCGAAAGCGCCTCCCGTGCTCGCGGATCAGCAGCCAGGTGGCACGAGCGTTCACGGCGAAGTGCCGGTCGAAGCTCTCGACGGTGGTGTCGAGCAGCCCTGAATCCACCGATTCGCAGTGGCACATCACCAGGGCGGTGACCCCGCCCAGCCGGCTCTCGGCAGCGTCGAAGATCGCCGCGGGAGCGTCCTGGTCCGAGAGGTCGGCCTCGATCGCCGTCGTGGCCGCACCGTGCCGGGCCGCGGATCCGCCGATCGCGTCCGCCGCCCCCGGCTCGATGCCCCAGGTCATGCGCTCGTCGTACGCAGGCCAGTAGGTGAAGGCGATGTCCCAGCCCGACGCCGCCAGTTGACCGACGATGCCCGCGCCGATTCCGGCGGTGCGGCCCACGCCGGTGACCAGGGCCAGCGGACGTGACCCCGCTGAGGGGTGCGGGTCCGGGTCATCAGTCTGAACTTGATCAGCGGGCGGAGTCATGGGGACGGATCCTCCTGGATCGACCGCCCTCCCGGCAATGACTTTTCGTGCACCCTCGTGGATCGCGCGCCTTCGTTTGCGCGCCCTGGTGGATCGCGCGGACCTCGGAAATCCGCGTCGCCGCACCCATTGACCCCGCCCGGTTCATCAACTTAGCCTCCATCCTCATACATAGACGCCGTCTACATATAGGGATTGGGTTCATGGGTCAGATCAGCGTGGAGCACGAGGACGTTGTTCAGCGGCTGCGGGACGGCATGGTCCGCGGGGTGCTGTCCTTCCCGCTCACGTCCCTGCGGGACGACGGCAGCCTCGACCTGGAGTCCTACCGGGCGTATTTGACCGGCCGGTTGGCGACGGCGCCGGGGGCGGTGTTCCCCGCCTGCGGAACCGGGGAGTTCTTCTCGCTGGACGAGGACGAGTACCGCGCGGTCGTCCGGGCCACGGTCGAGATCGCCGACGGCCGGTTCCCGGTGGTCGCGGGCATCGGCTACGGCTGGGCGCAATCGGTGCGCTTCGCCCGGACCGCGGAGGAGGCCGGTGCGGACGCCCTGTTGGTCCTCCCGCACTACCTGGTCGAGGCCCCGCAGGCCGGCCTGGTGGAGCAGCTGCGCCGGATCGCCGCCGGCACGAGCCTGCCGCTCATCGCGTACCAGCGCGGCCAGGTCACCTTCACCGCGGAGAGCCTGCGCCGAATGGCCGAGATCCCCACCGTCATCGGTTTGAAGGACGGGCACAGCGACCTCGACCGCCTCCAGCGCCTCACCCTCGCGGCACCCGACGGCTTCCTCTTCTTCAACGGCGCCGCCACCGCCGAGATCCAGGCCCGTGCCTACGCCACCGTGGGTGTCCCCGCCTACTCGTCAGCCGTCCATGCCTTCGCCCCCGAGATCGCGAACGCCTTCTTCACCACCCTGCAAGAGGGGGACGACGCAAGCGTGAACAAGCTGCTGCGCGACTTCTACGTCCCCCTTGTCGAACTGCGCGACCGGGTGCCGGGCTACGCCGTCTCGCTGGTAAAGGCGGCTGCCCGGCTGCGCGGCCTCCCCGTCGGCCCGGTCCGCGCCCCGCTCACCGACCCCGGCCCGGGCGACCTCGCCGACCTGGAGAAAATCCTGGACGACGGCCTGAATCTGGTCGGCGCGGTACGACGACCCGCCTGACGAGCCTGCCGCACCGGCCGACCCTTAGCCCCTCGCGGGTGAGCACAGCCCCCGATGACCGCACGGCCCGGATGACCTCGCCGGCCGGACGGGCACCGCGACCGGTCAGCCGCCGTCACCAGCTCCGACCGAAGTCGCGACACCGTCGCGACATCAACGCGGCACCGTCCCTCGGGCCCCGCACCGAGCGCACATCACTCGCAGCCGCCCCGGTCGTCCCGCCCCCTGCCCATTTCCGCTCCACCGCCGACCGTGCGGCCCCCGCTCCGTGGTCGTGCCAAGCCGTCCGTAGCACCGCGCACCAGTAGTCGCCCGCGCCTCATGCCGCACCGCAACCGGCGGAGGCGGTCGGCCACTTGGACCCAGTTCAAAGGGGAACTGAAATGCCACTAGTCGTAGTCGGGGTCAGCGTGGCAGTGCTGCTGCTCCTCATGACCCGGCTGAAACTGAACGGCTTCGCCGCCCTCCTGCTCGTGGCCGTCGGCGTCGCCCTGGTCCAGGGGATACCGGCGGCGACCATCCCGGACGTCCTCTCCGCGGGCATCGGGGACCAGATCGGTGACACCATGCTGACCATCGGGCTCGGAGCCATGGTCGGCCGCGTCATGGGCGACTCCGGCGCCGCGCAGCGCATAGCGAACAAGCTCCTCGACGCCTTCGGGCCGCGAGGAGTCCAGGTGGCCATGGTGGTCACGTCCATGCTCATCGGCGTGACCATGTTCTACGAGGTCGCCTTCATCATCATCGTGCCGATCGCGTTCACTCTGGTACGCGTCACCGGGGCGAAACTGCTGTGGGTCGGGCTGCCCATGTCCATCGCCCTGTCCACCATGCACAGCTTCCTCCCGCCGCACCCGGGCCCCACGGCCGTCGCCGCGACCTTCCACGCCTCCGTCGGGCTCGCGCTGTTCTACGGCCTCTTCGTCGCGGTCCCGGTCGGTGCCCTCATCGCCCTGGCGTGGCCGCGTCTTCCGTTCATCCGGCGGATGGACCCCGCCATCCCCACCGGTCTGGTCAGCGACCGTGAGTTCGCGGACGAGGAGATGCCCGGCCTGGGCTGGTCGCTGTTCGTCGCCCTCTTCCCGGTGGTACTGATCGCCGGCGCCGCCGTCACGCACATGGTCACCCCCGACGAGAGCCCGTTCCTGCACGCCGTCGCGTTCATCGGCTCGGCACCGATCGCCCTGCTGCTGACCCTGCTGCTGGCGATCTGGGCGTTCGGGCCGCGGATCGGCCGCAGCCTGGCGGACGTCAGTGCCTCCTGCGGTTCGGCCGCCAAGGCGATGGCGATGATCCTTCTGGTGATCGGTGCCGGCGGCGCCTTCAAGAACGTCCTCGTGGAAGGCGGCATCTCCGACTACATCAAGACCGCCACGGACGGCTGGTCCATCTCGCCGGTCATCCTCGCCTGGCTCATCGCCGTCATTCTGCGCGTGGCGCTCGGCTCGGCGACGGTGGCGGTCGTCACGGCCTCCGGTGTGGTGCTGCCGCTCCTCGCTGGCAGCGGCGTGCAGCCCGAGATCATGGTGCTCGCGGTCTCCTGTGGATCGATCGCCTTCTCGCACGTCAACGACCCCGGGTTCTGGCTCTTCAAGGAGTACTTCAACCTCTCGGTCATCGAGGCGATCAAGGTCCGTACCACCTATACGACGGTGCTCGCGATCCTCGGCCTGGGCGGTGTCCTGGCACTCGAAGGAGCCCTGAACGCCCTCGGCCTCTGAGGCACCCGTCAACCATCCGCACCACTTGGCACCTCCCCTATGCAAGGACGTTGATGAGCATGAGCAAGCAGCCGACCGTCACCGCGTTTTCCGTCTATCCGGTAGCCGGCCGGGACTGCATGGAGCTGAACCTCTCCGGCGCGCACGGCCCCTACTTCACCCGGAACGTCCTCGTCCTGCAGGATTCCGAGGGCCGTACGGGGCTCGGTGAGGTACCCGGCGGCGAGAAGATCACCCAGACCCTGCGTGACGCCGAATCACTCGTCATCGGGGCGAAGTTGGGGGACTACAAGCGTGTGCTGCAAGCCATCGGGGACCGGTTCGCCGACCGCGACGCCGGCGGGCGCGGCGCGCAGACCTTCGACCTGCGGACCACCGTCCACGCCGTCACCGCCGTCGAGTCCGCCCTGCTGGACCTCCTGGGCCGGCACCTCGACGTACCCGTCGCGGCGCTCCTGGGTGACGGGCAGCAGCGCGACTCCGTACGCGTCCTCGGCTACCTCTTCTACGTCGGCGACCCCGACCGCACCGACCTCGACTACTGCCGCGAGACCGACTCCGCCACCGACTGGTACCGGATCCGGCACGAGGAGGCCCTCTCCCCCGAGGCGATCGTCCGTCAGGCCGAGGCCGCCTACGACCTGTACGGCTTCCGGGACTTCAAGCTCAAGGGCGGTGTCCTGGAAGGCATCGAGGAGGTCAGGGCGATACGCGCCCTCAAGGACCGCTTCCCGCAGGCCCGCATCACCCTCGACCCGAACGGCGCATGGTCGCTGAGCGAGGCCGTCGACCTGTGTGCGCCGCTGGTCGGCACGCTCGCCTACGCCGAGGACCCCTGCGGAGCCGAGGGCGGCTACTCGGGACGCGAGGTCCTGGCCGAGTTCCGGCGCGCCACCGGGCTCCCCACGGCGACCAACATGATTGCCACCGACTGGCGGCAGCTGACGCATGCCCTGGCCCTGCAGTCGGTCTCCATCCCCTTGGCCGATCCGCACTTCTGGACCATGCAGGGCTCCGTACGCGTGGCCCAGCTGTGCAACGCGATGGGCCTGACCTGGGGATGCCACTCCAACAACCACTTCGACATCTCACTCGCCATGGTGACCCACTGCGGAGCCGCGGCTCCGGGCGCGTACAACGCTCTGGACACACACTGGATCTGGCAGGAGGGGCTGGAGCGGCTCACCACTGCCCCGCCACGCATCGTCGACGGCGAGATCGCTGTTCCCGACGCCCCCGGCCTGGGCGTGCAGCTCGACATGGACCGCCTGCTCGCGGCCCACGAGCTCTACAAGGCGGCGGCATTGGGCGCACGGGACGACGCGGCCGGGATGCGTTACCTGATTCCTGGCTGGGAGTTCGACAGCAAGCGTCCCTGCCTGGTGCGGTAGTGCGCTCTGTTGTGCTCTGCGCTGTTGCCGCGTGCCTTCGGCCGGCTCGCCGGGGGACGTCCCTGGACCGGCCTCCCGGCCGTCAGGCATCGTCACTATTCGGCTCATCCGCAACATCCCGCCATTCCGAATCGAGGTCGCGGGAGGCGGCGATTCCCGCGCCGCCAGCGCGTCACCCTTGGTAGTGGGCCTTTTCACCGGCAATAGTCGGAACATGACAGACGGTCGAGGAATGTGGGAGCGCCGGAAAGCCGGAAAATGCGAGCGGGGCCTCTGGGAGCTCAGGGAAGCCCTCTGCTCGCGCATCAGCGAACTGGAGGCTCTGCTCCGTACCGAGACCGAATCGGATCAAGGGCCGACGCCGGCGGAAGCGCAGACGCTGGCGGTGCAGGCGTTCAAGGAATTGGAGGAGGCGAGGAAAGCCCTTCGCCACGACCACCCCAGGCGACTGCCTTCGGCACACCTCGCGGTCGCCCAGGCACATTTCGACGTGGCGCACAGCCTCATGCTGCGGCTGTCTCCGCTGGACAAGGTCAGCGCCATGATGCCGGGCTTCGTGGCGTACATCCGCGAACATCTCCCCGTGAGCGACGAACGAAGGGTGCAGGTCGAGCAGATCGCCCTCTCCGTTCGATCGGGCAGCGCATTCGATGACGCGCAGCGCGAAGTACTCGTCGACGCGATGGGAGTGGCCCGCCAGGCACATCTCAGGGAGGGGCTGCGAGTCCGCAGTTTCGCCCGGATCGTGTACGGACTCGCCGCGGTCCTCACCGTCATCGCCGCTCTGGTCGGCGTCTTCGGTGCCGTTTCCCCGGAGACCGTGCCGATCTGCTTCAAGCCCGCAGGAATCGGGATCGTCTGCCCCACAGCGAGCGACTCCTCCGAACAGAGCAAAAGCCCGGGGGCCGACATCGATGAGCTCTACGCAACGGTGGCGTCTCCATGGGACTACCCCGTCGTCGAGTTCATCGGCCTGGTGGCCGCCGCCGTCGCCGCGGCAGCATCGCTGCGACGGATCAGAGGCACCTCGACGCCCTACAACATCCCGGTGGCACTGGCGTTGCTCAAGCTGCCGACGGGTGCGCTGACCGCCGTACTCGGGCTCCTGCTGATGCGCGGGGAGTTCGTCCCCGGGCTGCAATCCCTCGACTCCTCCGCCCAGATCATTGCTTGGGCAGTGATTTTCGGTTACGCCCAGCAGCTCTTCACCAGGTTCGTCGACAACCAGGCGCAGACGGTACTGAACTCGGTAGGCGGGCCGAACGCCACCCCGAACAAACAAACTCGCGACCCGCAAATCCCTGCCACCTGAGAGATCATGACGGCCCGGACTCGAAATCGAATACCATGACACGGGTTCCGACATCATCGACGGCGTCACTGATTTCGCCATCAACATTTCACGGACGTACGAATTGAACAACGCCTCGACGCCGCCTGCACAGCCCTTCACATGAGCGTAAAATGTCTTGAGTAGAATGGGACAACTCCCCCGCGCATCAACGGCATCCAAGATGCTGTCGAAGAAGGTGCGGGCGCTTGGGGAGAGTCCTACGGTAATTGCATGAGCACAAAAGAGAAGGCAACACAGGATACCTACTACGTAGTGAAGGAAGGCGACACTCTTTACGCCCTCGCGGCACAGTTCCACACCACCGTGAAACAGCTTCAGCTCTGGAACAACATCCCGAACGCGAATCTCATCCACGTGGGGCAGCGGCTCCTCGTCTCCAAGAAGCAACAGCCGGAACCGGGACCTCACGGCCCACCGGCGGGATGCGAACCCTTCCCAGGTAAGGAATGGTTCGCGAGCATGCCGAACAGCCCCCTCATCGTCAGGATGGCCTACCGCCTCATCAGCGAGGGATGCTCCGGCTACACCGGGGATCCCGGCTCCTGGTGGAGCGACGAACACCGACAGTCCTACGCCAAGTGGCAGCGGAAGTTGGGCTTCACCGGAGCGGACGCCGACGGCATGCCGGGGCGAACGTCGTGGGACCGGCTCCGTGTTCCGATAGCCGACTGAGGCATCGACTCACGGATACGCGCCGACGGCCGTGCGAACAGCACGCCGCGGCCCCCAGCAGCCGACGATGCGCGCGCCGTCCACGACGGCATTCGGGCGCCGCGCGTTGCACCGTATAGGCGTTTTACGTCAATACGGCGGCCGCGGCGCCTCTGCCGCAGTCCGGCATGACTGCTCGACCGCTTCCGGGCGCTGCCCGAGGCGACATCGGCAACCGACTCGGCACACGGCCTGCGCTTCCGCACGCCGCGATGCTCTTCGCCGGCGCACCCGCAGGCCGCTGGGCGGCGGTTACGCCGAGAACGGGGGCGCGGCACGCGTCCCGGCAGAAAATGTGCCCTGGCCGCGCGCGTGGACGTACGGTGCCCTTATGAGCAACAACGGGGCTGAGCAGCGCGAAGAGCAACAGCGCGGGCATGTGCTGCTGATAGCCGGAGACCAGGCAATGCACCGCCGACGGCCTCAGGTGCTCCCCAGCCAGAACCTCACCGCCCTGACCGTCCTCCCCACCCCGGTGCTGCTCGGCAGTGACGTCCCGGCGGACGCCACCCACCTCGACGGAGTCCGCGACCAGAACAGCACGTTGCAGCGGCTGCGCGTCGCCGCGTCGACACCCGGCCCCCTGCTGGTCTACCTGTCGGGACGTCTGACCACCGACCGCAAGGCGCATCAGCTCCACCTCGCGCTGGCGGGCACCACCGCGGCGAACGTCCGTTACACCGCCCTGCCCTGGCAGTGGCTGCGCCATGAGCTGCGCCTGCGCCCGCCGGGCACCTCGACGCTGCTGGTCGACCTGGCTGCCGACAAGGGCGCCTGGGAACAACTGCAAGACGACATCGACGTCTTCACCGCCGGATTCACGCTGTACGGCGTGGTCAGCCCTCCCGGCTTCCCCGGGGCCGGCAGCGACGGGGTGAGCGACTACACCCGGGGCGTGATCGATGTGCTGCGGCGATCCGCCGACCGGCCCACGCACGCCCAGCTGCACGCCGCGGCCGTCGCCGCGGCGCGCTTCCCGCCCGGAACCCTCGTACTGCCCATGGCTCCTGCACTGTCTCCGGCCAACGCCGCGTACGACGACGCGGGGGCCCCGGCGCCCATGCAGAAGCCGGTGGACGCAGGAATTCCGGTCGGCCCGGAGCCGGTTCCCGACCGGCAGGTTCCACAGCCCTCTCCCCCGGCGGCTCCCCCGACGACGCCGTCGGCTCCCCCAGCGGCACCGCCGGCACCTCCGTACGCCGCTTCGGCGCCGCTCCCCGCACCGTCCGCCCCTGACGTTTCCCCCGCCCACGCGCCTCTGCGGCCCGAAGGCGCCCAGTCGTCGGGGGCCGACGCACCACACCCGGCACCCGGGCGCCTTCCCCTGCCGCCCGCGCTTCCGTTCCCTCAGCAGGCATCCGCCCCCCTGTCTCCCCCTGGGCCCACGCCTGTTCGACAGGAGCAGTGGTGGGCCGATGTTCAGCCTTCCGACGCACCACCACCGGCGCCCGCCGAACAGCACCCCGCGCCGCCGATGCCTTCCGTGCCGCCGCCGGCGCCTGCCTTCGCGCCGCCGGTCGCGGAGTCGGCGCCCCAGGAACCCCCGGCACAGCAGCCGGCGGCCACCCAGCCGGACCCACGGCCACTCATCTGGCAGGCGGCCCAGGCCGGACGGCACTCCCAAGCCGCCGAGATGGCGGAAGCATGGGAGCAGCAGGCGCTGCAGAGGTACGGGTTCAACTCACCGGAGGCGACGCAGTGGGCGGAGATCAGGGCTGATCTCGCCCGCATCGCAGGCAGCTGGGCGCAGGCCACGCAACTGTGGGTCGCGGCCGCACACACGCGGCTCGGCCGGCAGGCCGCGGACGCCCCCGAGGTCCTCAACGCGGCAAAGGGCGCCCACTACTGCTGGCTGCAACTGGAGGACTCCGACGAAGCGCTGGAGTACGGCCCGGAGCTGCTCAACCTGCTTCGGCAGCTGCCCCAGCTGGACCCCCGCCATCTCTCGACCGCTCAGCAGCGTATGAAGACCCTGCAGTCCGAGGGGGTCGGCTGGGGCGGGCGCTGAGGTCCCCTCGGTGAGAAGCCCCGTACGTCAAGCCGCCTGCCGGGGTACCAGCCGCAGTTGAACCTCTTGCTCCTGGTCGCCGGAGGTCGCGCCGACGTCTTCCACCGTGAACACCGAGGCCAGACCTGTGCGCAGCCGGTCGACTGCCCAGTAGCCGCCCTGGAAGGTGGCCGTCACCTCCCCGGTCAGCCGGTGGGGCCCTGCGGTGGCCGGGGACTGCGATACATCAACCGTCGCGGCCCACACCGTGGGCCCGCTCCCAGCCGAGCCACGCGGTGCGTCATCGGTCGCCCGGTCCGAGCTGAAAACCGAGTTGAGCGCGCTGAAGACCGTATGGGCGTCCTCGGCCGCGCAGCCGGTGACCTCCACCTGGACCCGGGCCGCACCCTGATTCGTCTGTGCCGCCTCTTCCGCGTCGGTCATTATGGGCCTTCCTCTCCGGGTCGGTTGTGCCTGCAATTGCGGTTCCCCGGCCATGCTGCGGGCCGGTGAACGCAACGCGGGGCGGTCCTTACGAGGTGCCGGGCAACGTACCCGCCACCCGGCTCATGGGACCGCGTACCCGATCACCTCCGGCCTACAACAACCCCGGCACCCTGGCCGCAGCGCGCATGGGCTCAGACCGCTGTCCGCTCCACGGGAATCCACAGTTGCGCTTCCGCCCGTGCCCCGTCCTCCGTCAGCCGGGTGCGCAGAATTTCCGGTCCCGGGCGGCTGCGGTAGGGGTTGGACGGGAACCACTGCGTGAACACGTCCCGCCACAGGTACTGGAGCGCCTGCGGAAACGGCCCGGAGTTGTCGAAGACGGCCCACATTCCTGCCGGGACGGTGAGCGATTCCATGTCCTCCGGCACCGCGGCGCGGGTCACCGCCCCGTGGTAGTAATCGAGTTCGGTACCTTCGGCGCGGCTTTCGTCCAGCTGATCACTCACCGAGACGATTCCTTCCGGCTCCTGATCGGACAGGCTCTCGATGCGCTCCAGCATCTCCTTACCGAGGCCCCGGATAAAGGCGGCGATGTCCGGGTTCACGCCCTCATGCACGAGGGGCACCCGCGCCTTCCTGCCGACCACCCGAAATTCTTCCTTCTCCTCGACCCGGTACCGCATGCTGCTACTCCCTTCGACGGTGAGACGGAAGGACAGCCGCGGCTGGGACTGCAGACTCCCGCCGGATCTTCTGGCCTCGCCGGGACCGACACCGTGCATGAGGCGGAACGCACGCGCGAACCCCTCCCCCGAGGCATAGCCGTAGCGCACCGCGATCTCCAGCAGCGTCCGATTGCCGGCCAGCACCTCGGCACCGGCGACCGTGAGTCGCCGTCGCCGGATGTACTCCGACAGCGGTATCCCCGCCAGCGCGGAGAACAGCCGCCGGAAGTGGTACTCCGACGTCACCGCAATTGCCGCCAGGTCGGCCACCTCGATCTGCTGATCAAGGTGGCGGTCGATGTGTTCCATGGCCTGGTTGAGCCGTTCCAGCACCGTGGCCTCCTTCCCTTTCGTGCTTCACGTTAAGGAGGCACCCCCGAGGCGGACCCGACATCCTGTGCCCGGTCCGGTCGGGTACGCGCTCCATCGGCGAGCTGTATTCCTCGGTGTGACGGACGCGGGTGCCGTCGCGGTCACCGTCGACGTGCCATGGCGTTTCCCAAGCCGGGGAACCGGATGCGAAGAGCCTGGTGCATTCGCCCGAATACGAACTGCGGACGGTCGTCTCCGGCGGGTCATTCGAGAACGAGGTCACGATGGCGGCCATCCCATGACGGGACCTCTGGCAACAGTGCGCGCCCCGCCTTTTGACGAGACGTCACCATGAGCGGAGACGGCCCGGACATCGGGGCGACAAGAACTCGCGATCATTCCCCGGGCAGGAACGGGCCGGGTTTGCGCACCATGAACACATCCACGGGGTCCTCGGCCTCGACCGTGAACCCGTGCCGCTCGTAGAGCCGCCGGGCCGGGCTGCCCTGCAGCACGTTCAGGCGGACGAGGACACCGCTGCGGTCACACCGCTCCAGCAGCCTGCGCAGCACGCCCGAACCGATGCCGCTGCCCTGGAGGTGCGGGGCCAGGTAGAAGTGCTCCAGCCACTGTGCGTCCTCGGCAGGTCGCAGCGCCACGCAGCCGGCGAACGCGCCGCGCACCTCTATCACCCAGGTGTGCACCGGGTCGAAGCCGTCCCGCAGCCGCTGCCGCACCCGGTGCTCGTCGTACCGCCCGAGCCCCACCAGATCCGCCCGCAGGACCACGGCACGCAGATCGGCCACGGTCTCGACGTCCGACACCGACGCCGGGCGTACTTCCCAGTCCATGATCGCCACGCTACCGCGCAGGCCCTTCCCGATTTCGGATCCACCGTATTCCGGAACCATGCCGTGATCATTTGTCAGACCCGGCCGATAGCCTGAGCGGATGGATGAACTCGACGGAGTGGAGATCATCGCCTTCCCGGACGCCGCGGCGTTCGAGAGCTGGCTGGCCGAGCATTACACCCGCCACGAAGGCGTGTGGATCAAGATGGCGAAGAAGAACTCCGGCATTCCGACGGTCACCGATGACGAGGTGGTCGACATCGGGCTGTGCTACGGCTGGATCTCCGGGCAGCGGCGTTCTCTCGACGAGAGGCACTACCTCCAGAAGTACGTGCCGCGTCGGCCCAAGAGCCTGTGGTCACAGGTGAATGTCGAAAAGGTGGCCCTGCTGACGGCCGCGGGGCGGATGCGCGAACCAGGGCTGGCGGAGGTACGCCGGGCGCAGGAGGACGGGCGGTGGGCGCGGGCCTACGAGTCCCAGAAGAACGCGACGGTGCCACCCGACCTCGCCGCCGCGCTCGATGCGCACCCGGACGCCAAGCAGGCGTTCGAGGCACTCGACAAGACCGGCCGGTACCAGATCATCCTGCCGCTGCTTCAGGCGCACACACCCGAGAGCAGACAGGCGAGGCTCGAGCGGGCGCTGCAGATGCTGGTGAGTGATGAGGGGCGTTGAGGGCCAAGAGTCCGGCGCACGTCACTCCGGGGCGCAGCGGGTGAGCGCGTCGGACGGCAGGCACACTCCCGGCGCGCCGTGCCGTCCGCTCACGTTTCGGCGAGGAGCGCTTCTCGGAGAGGGGCATAGGCGCGGGAGCGGAGAGGGTTCCTGGCGAAGGGTCCAGGAGCAATGACGCAGGCCCCGGAGTGCTGCCGGTGCGGTGGGACCGTCGCACCCGACGGCCACTGCTGGGACTGCGGTGCGGCACAGCCCGCATTCCGCTCCCATGTGGAGATCACAGCGGACGATGGCGCGGCGGGCGTCAGCGACCGCGGCGCGCAGCGCGGCATCAACGCCGACGCCATGGCTCTGACCGTCAGCGGCGGCTGGACGATCGGCGTCGTCTGCGACGGCGTTTCCCTGTCGCCCCGGTCGGAGCGAGCGGCGCAAGTGGCGGCCGAGGTCGGTGCGGCGTCAGTGGCGGCGGAGCTGCGGTCAGGGAATCTGCCGGAGGTGGCCTTGACCAGAGCCGCCGTGGATGCGGCACATGCCGTCACGGCCTTGGCGTCGTCGGCGGACACCGCACCGGCTTGCACCTTTGTCGCCGGGATCGCCGGCCCGGAGGGCATCTGGAGTGCCTGGATCGGTGACAGCCGGGCGTACTGGCTTCCGGACGAGGGGCCCGGGATGGCGCTGACCGAGGACGATTCGGGCGAGCACGAGGCTCTTGCCGCCTGGTTGGGAGCCGACGCCGACGATCCTGCCGCGCGTGTGCGGAGCTACCGTCCCTCCACCGCCGGCCGTCTGCTGCTGTGCACTGACGGGCTGTGGCGTTGCCTGCCGGATCCCGGCAGGCAACGCGCCCAGCTCACCCGCCTCAGCCCCTCGGCGTCCGCAGCCGGCGGGTCGTTGGCCGAGGCGCGGTCGCTGGTGACGTACGCCCTGGAGGCCGACGGGCGGGACAACATCACAGCGGTGGTCATCCCCGTCGCACCAAGCATTCCGACGGCGTCCGGAGGGGGGCCCGCACACCGCGTATAGCCATCGCCGCCCGTGCTCGTCACAGCCGGAGCGGTTCCGCAGACCCCACGACGACAGGCCCGAAGGCTGAGCGCCGAGCCAAGGCATGGTGCGAAATGCGTGCCGCGGCGGGTGCGCCGTAGTACTCCTGAAGGACCCGGAGGTCTTGGAGACATGTCGCTCTCACCTGGAGTCATCAATGACTGTTCGCCGTGTCATGCCCGTCATCCCGTCAGGGGCTGTGGAAGAGAGCCAAGAGTTCTACGGATTGCTGGGATTCGAGGAGGTCATGAACCACGGCTGGATCGTGACGCTGGCGTCCCCGTCCCATCCAGCGGCGCAAGTCAGCTTGATGACCAGCGACAAGACCGCTCCGGTCACCCCCGACCTGAGCATCGAGGTGGACGACGTGGACGCGGCCCATGCGGCCATGCGGGACCGCGGTCTGGAGATCGTGCACCCCTTGCAGGACGAGGAGTGGGGCGTGCGGCGGTTCTTCGTCCGCGACCCGAATGGCCGAGTGGTCAACGTGCTGAGCCACCGCTGAGAGCCCGTTATCGGGTACGGGCCCGCGAACGCGGTGCAGCTGCGGGCTCCAGGTGATCGAACTTCGAGGAAGAAGGGAATGTCATGCTGCTGGAGAACAAGACCGCCATCATCTATGGCGGGGCCGGAGCAATTGGCTCCGCGGTCGCCCGCGTCTTTGCCGGCGAAGGCGCCACGGTCCATTTGGTCGGGCGCAACCGGGCACCTCTGGAGGAGCTGGCCGGCGCCATCACCGAATCCGGGGGTCGCGTCGAGGTCGCCACGCTCGACGCGACTGACCGCGCCGCGGTCGAGCAGCACGCCGACGCCGTCGCGCGGCGCTCCGGAGGCATCGATATCGCCTTCAACGCCACTTCCAATGACGACCTGCACGGCACCCCGCTGGTCGATATGGCCGACGAAGACGTGATGCGCCCCGTCACCAAGGCGGTCACCACCCACTTGACTCTGGCCACCGCCGTCGCCCGCCATATGATCCCCCGCCGCACCGGAGTGATCCTTGCCATGGGAGGCGGCCGAGAAGCCATTCCCGGCCTCGGTGGCTCCCATATCGCCTGGTCCGCCCTCGCCGGTCTGTGCCGCCAGCTCGCCGGCGAACTCGGCCCGCACGGGATTCGGGCAGCCTGGCTGCTCTCTCCCGGCTCGCCCGATCCCTCCAGCCCTGCCGAGGACGACCCTGAGGCGAGCGTGACGCTGCTCCGCCGCCGGCCCCGTCTCGAAGACGTCGCCTACGCCGCAGCCTTCCTCGCCTCCGACCGCGCACCGACCATGACCGCCACAGAGGTCAATGTCACCGGCGGCGCCGTCATCGACTGAACGCAGGCGCCGAGCAGCCCCGCCTCACATCGCCACAAACCTCAATGCCCACCGGGCGAGTTGCCGCTGCTCGGTCAGCTCAGCGGTACGGGCCGCCCCCTCACCAGCCGAGTCGGGGCACCTCGCGGCAGCCATCGCCCCCTGGGAACGATCGAGCCTCCCGGGTGACGATCCGGCTTTCGCTCGCTGAGGGCCGCTGCCGACCGGGAATGACAGAGACAGGTGGCGGGCTGAGGTTTCCTCGGCAGTCTCGGGTGGCGCCTTTCCGCAGCAGTCGGACGCTCGACCTCGTCGGCACGACCCCGGACGGCCGCCAGGCGCCTGGGCAACCGCGGATCAGCAGTGTCGTGCGCGGTACAGATCGCGTAGCAAGGCGATCTCGGCTCCGTGGTGCAGGACTTCCTGGTTGACCCACCACACGATGTCGATGAAGGGGTCTTCCAGGTCGCTGCCATGGGGGTAGGTGCAGTACCCGATGGTGTCGAGCGCGGTGTCGTCGATGGCCGACAGCGCCTTCCGCCAAGCCGTAACGCCCGTGTCGAAGGCCGCGATCGCAGCTGCCACGTCCCCGCTGACGACATAGTCGTCCCGGGTGAGGCTGTGGCTGCCGGCTGTGTGGTCGGCGCGGAGGGTCAGCATCTCGCTCAGGTGGCTCAGGCGCCACGCGATGGTGGTGAAGGGCGGCGGCCAGGGGTGCGGGTAGGACGCCGCGTCGCGTCCCCAGTCACCGGCGCCGGCCAGGAGCGTCGCGCGCGGGCCCGGCCCGTCCGTACGCCGGCGCACCGACCAGCAGTCCGGCACCGGCTCCCAGAAGAACTCCTCATCGGACATCGGACCGACCGCGGTTTCTGCGCCGTCACCGCTGTCCATCACCGGACCCGCCGTACGGCCGGTCAGACGCTCACATGCGAAGTCGAACTGCTCCAGCAAGGGGTCCACGCGAGGTGCCGACACTTGAAGCTCCCATGACGAGCCGGCAGGCATTGAGCCGGGGGACGAACCGATGATCTGCCAGCCTGGCACATTCGCCGCCGGCCGACCTCGCATTATTTCCGAACGGCCCACCTTCGCCTGCGTATCGTGAGGGCCGCGGCGACCTTGTGGTCGATGCGGACAGAGAGGCGCGTACGTGCAAGCCCAGCCCCCACCCCTCACGGTCGAGGACCCGACGGCCCCCTCGATGGTTCATGTCCCCGGTGGCGTCGTGGACCTTCGAGACGACCGGCGCGGCACCCGCTGGCAACGGGAAATCGCTCCTTTCCTTCTCGGGCGGTACCCCGTCACCGCGCAACTGCACCGCGCCGTCACGGGGGTGGACACCGACCCCTCCGTAAGCGGAACCTCGCCCGTGACAAACGTCAGCTGGCTCGACGCGATCGACGTATGCAACCGCATATCGGACCTCGCAGGACTGGGCCAGGCGTACTCCCGCGACCCGGAGAGCGGGGAAGTGACCTGCGACTGGACGTCCGACGGCTACCGCCTGCCGACCGAGGCGGAATGGCAGTACGCCTGCAAGGCCGGGACCAGCGGGTATCGATACGGAGAGATCGACGACATCGCCTGGTACGCGGACAACTCCGAAGGCCGGGTCCACGACGTCGGCGGAAAGGCACCCAATCCCTGGGGTCTGCACGACATGCTGGGCAATGTCTGGGAGTGGTGCTGGGATCTCTACGACGAGGAGGTCTACGGGTCCTACCGCATCTTCCGCGGCGGAGGCTGGGCCGAATCAACGCGCGGCTGCGGCGCCTCCGTACGTCGTCGCAGTCACCCCTCGTTCGCCATCGACGATCTCGGCTTCCGACTCGCGCGCACCGTGTCATGAGGACCGGATCATGGTGACGCGGACACCGGCCGAGCAGGCTCTGGCTCGCTCGTACACCACCGGTGACGGCCACATCAGCTTCCGCGTCTCGGAGCTTTCGGTCGATCATCACCCCGACCGCAGCCTTACGTTGACCTATCGGCTCGCTGTCGCGCGTCCGGGCCATCAGGACGAGCGCTGGGAGTTCACCCTGCCGTGGGAGGACAAGTCCTTCGCGGATGTGTTCACTTCGCCCTCGCCTGACCCGGATCGGCTCGGGATGCTTGTGCACCTCGTTCGTACCCTGTTGGAAGAGTGGTGGGCCACCAAGGGACGGCAGCGGCAGTCGGCGAAGATGGGGCGTCGACTGCTTTGAGGCGTGGACCGACTGCCCTGATGCGTGGACCGGCCGACCGCCCCGGCCCGCACCCGCGACGCCTCCGAAGCCACCGATGCCCGCAAGACTGCCGCTGAGAGCCGGCCGCCCCAGCGCCGAAGGGACACCGATGACAGAACCCGGGAACGGCTCGGCCCCGGCCTTCGAGGTCCGCACCGGCAACGAAACGGCGCCCGGCGCGCCGCCTCCGCATCGGGCCGCCACCGTCAAGACCGCCTTCGACGCGCTGCTGAACATCCGGACCTTGATGAACACGGAGGCCGCCGATCCCCTTGCCACGCCCGCCGAATGGGAACGGCGCCAACCTGTGCGTGCCATCGCGCTCTGCCTGGAAGCCGCCGGAATTCCGCCGTCGGCAGTGGACACCGACGGGCAGCCGATCGCCACCGGCTATCGCGTCGCCCCGGCCGGGCCACCCGCGGTGGCGCGAGTCGAATGGCTGGGCCCTCCGGGAAGCGGCGCCGCTCACCAGGAGCAGGAAGAGCTACGGCGCTGCGGCGCTGCTCTGCGGGCACTGGGGTGGCAGGCGCTGGAGTACCGAGGTCCGCGCCGCCACTGGTACCTCGAAGTCGAGCCCCTGCAACAGTGAGATGGAGCAGTTCAAGGAGGGCTGGGCCGGTCCCGCGGCGGGCGGGTGGGAGCCATCCGCTGCTCCCCCACCTGGCGATGCTGGTGCTCGAAGGCGTTGGTTACTGTGGGAATCCGTCGTCCGGGCGACCGGCGGACCCACCGTCCGCCTGGTGAGCCGCCCGGGAAGCCCGATGAAAGGTGCGGTGCGCAGATGGCAGCCGACATGACGAACGCGCGCGGGGTCTCGCTGGACCTGACCACCCCGGAGGGCGTCGCCGACGCGTATCTCGCCCACCCGGACGACGGACGACCGCACCCCGGAATCCTTTTGTACATGGATGCCTTCGGACTGCGGCCCTCCCTGGAGGCGATGGCCAGGCGTCTGGCCGGGCACGGCTACACGGTGCTGGTGCCCAACGTCTTCTACCGCGCCGGGCGCGCCCCGCTGGTGGACCTGCCCGACCACATCGATCCCGGCAAGCGGCCGGAGATCTTCGAAAAGCTCGGTCCGGTGATGTCGGCCCTCACCCCCGCGTTGGCGATGCGTGACGCCGGCAGCTACCTCGACTGGCTGGCCGGCTCACCCCTGGTCGCCGAGGGGCCGGTCGGCAGCACCGGCTACTGCATGGGCGGCGTCCTCGGGATCCGGACGGCCGCGGCCTACCCGGACCGGATCGCGGCCGTTGCCTCCTTCCACGCCGGGCGGCTGGCCACCGACGCCGAGGACAGCCCGCACCGGCTCGCCGACCGCATCACGGCAGAACTGTTCTTCGGCCACGCCGACCAGGACCCGTCCCTGCCGGCCGACCAGATCGAGAGGCTGGAGCACGCGCTCGACGCCGCCGGTGTGCGCTACCGCAGCGAACTGTACGAAGGCGCCCACCACGGATTCACGCAGGCCGACACCGCCGCGTATGACGCCGACGCGGACGACCGGCACTGGCGCGATCTGCTGGCACTCTTCGGGCGCACGCTCTGACGCAGAGGGTGGCGCACCCCGCATACCCCGCCGCAGGGGCGGCCGTGCCGTCCGCCCCTGCCCCTGCCCCTGCCCCTGCCCCTGCCCCTGCCCCTCACAACCCGTCAGAAAGGTCCCTACATCCCCGCAGATCCGCCGGTGGGTGAAGAGGGGCAGTAGTGGTTGATGAGACCGTCGTGTTGATCGGTCCGGGCCGCCCGGTGCGCGTCGGGGTGGTCGAGGCGGGGCCGGCGCCCGTGCAGCAGGAATGAGGCGATGCGGGCGGGCAGGTGGGTCAGGGTGTCTTTCATCGGTTCCTCCACTCGACGCGTCCAGTACAACGAGTGTAGGAAGTGCGGGCAGCGCGCCACGGCGGTCTGAGGAAGACCTGAGGTTGAGGACCGACAGGGCCGCAGAGCCGCAGAGCCGCACGCGCAACGTCGGGCGGATGATGCGAGTCCCGGGTAACTCGCAGTCCACAGCGATGAGTTCACCGCCTCCGCTCGACGGCCGCTGCCACCGTCACCTTCCCCGTCACCGGGACATACGCTCCCGCAGCAGGTCCGCGATCTCGGCGTGGCCTGTCTCCTTCTCCCAGGACGCGCCGCCTCCGCTCTTCGCAGTGACGATGAACTCGATCAGTTCGTTGCCGTCGGGCCGGGGGACCCGCAAGCACTCGTACGTGTCGTCCGGCCCGATGTTCGCCCGGTTGCGCAGCTCCGATTCGATGTCCTTTCCGCACCACTCCCCTGCCATGTCCAGGGCGGTGCGGCCTTGGCTGTCCGTTCGGTGGGCGTCGGCACCGTGGTGCAGCAGCTCCCGCACGATGCCTGTCGCTCCGAACTCGGCCGCGGCCATCAGGGGCGTGCGGTCGCCGCAGCCTGCATCGGGGTCGGCGTTCGCTCCCAGGAGGAGATGGGCGGTGTCGTGGCGACCGCCGGCGGCCGCCCAGAGCAGAGGGGCCCAGCCGGTGCCGTCGTCCTCCCTGCGGTTGGGGTCGGCGCCGTGGGCGAGGAGTTCGCGTACCGCCTCGGTGTGGCCCCAGCACGCCGCAGCGCACAACGGCAGCCCCTCGCTCCCGGGCTGGCCCCTGCTCTCCTCGTCGGGCGACGCTCCCGCTTCGAGGAGCAGCCGCACGATGTCGGCCGCTCCCGATACCGCGGCCACGTACAGAGGCTTCTCACCGTCCGCATCGGCCGCACTCGGAGAGGCCCCCTGGCGCAGGAGTTCCGCCACGCGCTCCGGCGCCTCTTCGTAGATGGCCTCGATCAGCTGACCGGTCAATGCGTTGGCCACACCGCCCCTTTCCTCGTCCCTGCCGTTTCGTGCCGCCCTCGCGTACGGCATCGGGAGGTGGGGGAAGAAGGTCTCCACACTTCCGGCGACGCCGGGCCGGTTGGCATGCTTCCAGCCTGACACCGGCCCGGCTCCCTTTCGTCAGACCGGAGGATGCACCTGCATGCGACTCCGGGAGTACGAAACCGGTCCCCGACCACTACGGGTCGGTCGGCCCGTGGCGCGCCGTGCGCATCGCGGTGCGCCCTCAGCTCGGCACTCTGACGGCCACCGCGCCCGCGAAGTCAGCGGCGAGACGGCACAGGTCCCCTCCCTCCCCTTCATAGACCCAGCGGGCGTGCACGAGTGCCTGACCGAAGGACGTGGGCCACTGGATCGCACAGCCGTTTTCGTTCCCACTGGCCTTGGCGGACGGGATACCTGTAACCGAGATCGGTGTCGGCTCCGGAGACAACGGCAGCGCTTTGGCATAGATGAGCCGGAACGTCGCGGAGCCCGCGGTCCCGGAGCCCTGGCGCGACCAGGTGCACACCCTGATCGGCGATTCATCGGTGCCGGAAGTCTCGGGCGTGCCCCCGCCCAGACCCCACTCCGTGGCCATGGAGCTGTCGACCACCACGCACGGGTCCAGGGCCGAGCCCGGTGCGGCCGATGCCGTCGACAACGACTCGGTGGCGGACGGTGCGCCTGACGGCATGGCGCCCGGCATGCCGCCCAGGGACCCCGGACCGCCGTCGCTGCCGTCGCTCGCCAGCTGCCAGATGCCCGCACCGGCCGCCGCCGCGAGCAGGATCACGGTGCCCGCCACGACCAGCAAGCGCCGGGACCTGCTTCCTGGTGGCGGGCCGCCCTGGTGCGGTGACCGCACCCAGTCCTGTCTGTCCTCATCCCATTGGTCCACGGCGGCTACCCCTGACTTCCGAGGAGTTGCGTGATCTGCTGCACGACCGCGGCCGCGGAGGCGAGGCCGGCCGCGGCAGTGGCGCCGAGATCGAGGCGCTCGCGCAGCCGCTGCAGGCGGCCACGCCCGACCTGCCCCACGGCGTCGATCTCCTCCTCGACCTCGGCCAGTTGGGCGTCGACCTCGGTGGTCTCGTCGCTGGGGCTGAGCAGGTGAAGCTGCTCGCGCAGGGTCCCCACGGCGGCGAGGAGTTCGGGGGACGCGTCGATCAGCTGCGTCGAGGCATCGAGGGCCCGGGCGTGCGGGCCGGAAGCCGCGGCGCCGCCGGCCATGACGCCGATGCGGATGCCGCCGGGGACCGCCGGGGGCACCACGGGCGGACGCCCGCTCTCGTACGAGGGCGGCACGGGCGCCGGCAGTCCCGCGCGCCGCGAGCGGTCCTCGGCCGTGGCTCCGCTCCCGGCCGCCACCGCGCCACCGGTCAACACGCCGACGCTGATGCCACCTACGCCCTCTTGTGGAGCGGACGACTCGGCCGTCCCGACAACTGCCTCTTCGCCGTCCTCCGGCTCTTGCATCCCCGTTGTCACAGCCGACCACCCTTCGCGTCCACGGACGCATCCACCTGCTTCGCCGAAGCCCGCTCGCCCGTCGCGACCGCGCCGCCGCTCATCTCCCCGATGAACACCCCGCCGCCGCTCACGTTGACGATGTACTGCTCGAACTCGCCCATCTCGTAGCCCTTCGAGTGCAGCGCCTCGCGCACCCCGCTCGCGATCCGGTCCTGCAGCGTCTTCACATACCGGCTGATGTCCATCTCCTGCAGGAGGGAGACCTCCTTCACGCTCCCCAGCTCCCGCACCGACGCGGCCGGTCCGTCCGGAAGGGCGTACTGCGGCATCGTCAACCAGGTACGGAAGACGGAGACGGCGGTATGGAGGAGGGAGACCCCGGCGGCGAAGCCCGCGGAAGGGCCGGTGAGCAGGCTGCGTACGACATCGCGCAGCGGCCCCTGCGAATCCCCCGCCGCGATCACGTCCACCGACTTGAACTCCGGGCGGACGGGGGTGAGGACGTGCGGTACGACCTCCAGGACCAGCATCCCGCCCTGGGTGTGGACGCGGACCAGCAGCGAGACCCCGACCTGTTCGTCCCATGCGCCGACGCGGACGCGCAGGAAGTGCCGGCGCGCCTCGCCGCCCTCGCCGACGGCACCGTCGAGGTGTTGCCGGACGCTGGCGGGGTCGTACGCGATCTGGCCCCGCTCCCGGCCGACCGGAAGGTAGACCAATTCGTCGATTTCGAGGGAGCGGAGGCGGTCGCGGCTGGTGGCCGCCGCCGACGTCCGCAGGGCCTCCAGGCGTGGCTTGATGAGGTCGATGACCTCGCGCCCGGTGAGCGGCACCGCGTCGGCGCGGGCGTCGGGGTCCCCCGTCGGGTCCAGGCGCTTCGGCGGTGGCTCCTGCGGCTTCCACCTCAACTCCATGACGAGCGACCACGGTTTGTACGGCTCGCCGGCACCGACGAAGGGCCGGAACGGGTCGTAGATCGCAAGGCTCGCGTACTGCTCGCGGTCGATCGCCGCGCCGATGCGCCGGTACGGGTCGCGGTCCGGCAGCGTCGCCCGGGATGCCTCGGCGTAGGCACCCCGGCTCAGGGTGTCCCGCATGACGGAGACGACGTGCACGCGATGCACCCAGATGGGCGGCACCAGCAGGGCCGGGAAGAAGACCGCAGTCCAGGCGTCGCCCCCTTTGAACAGCGTGAAGAGCACGGCCGCCCAGTAGAGGAGCCCCACGGCCAACGGCAGAACCGGCAGCACGGCCTTCAGCCGGCCGCGTGTCGCCTCCTTGAGCACTGCGCGCCCGAGAGGGAAGACGGATCCCCTGCCCCCGCGCACGAACCAGGCCACGGAGCAGACCAGCCCGTACGCCAGGAACCATGGGATGGGCAGAAGGGTGTCCGAGCCGGTCCCGGACAGCCCGAACCCGATGAACAGCGCCCAGATGCCCAGCAGTACGAGCCCGACCTCGGCCTCCCGGCGGCGCGCGCGCAGCGCATGCGCCAGGACCGGCAAGGCGTCGATGCCGAGGGAGGGCGCGATGGGGCGCTCCTCGTGCTCGACGAGCTGCTCGATGACGCGACGGCGGAACTCGCCGTCGAAGTAGACACCCGCGCACAGCAGCCGGGTGGCCTCACTACGGATGTGCTGCGGCGGCGCTCCCGAAGGCGACGCGGCAGTCTGTTCAGGCACGGTCATTGATCCCCCGATGCTCGAACTCCGCTCCCTTTACGGATGGGGAGCAAGTTGCGATGGATGGCAGTATGACGGCCACCTCCTTGAGCTCGGAAGGGAATTTCGGCATGTTCACCGTCCATTTCCGGCCGGTGATAATGCCGTGCCGAGGACGTCCAGCGACCGGTCGTCGACACTCGATCCATTCGATTCTCGCCCTCTCGATGAATTCGCGATGAAATCACCAAGACCCGGTGAGCACGGAGCAGTTGGCGGGGGGATGGTCTGCTGCTGCCACACGGGCTATGACGACCCCGAGTTCTTGGGGCGTCACTTCGCCGCGGATCGTCGGCGTCCCTCTCACCGCGGCGCGCCGCGGTGACTTCGGGGGCAGAGGCCACATGCCTGCGAGAGTGTGCGGTTATGTCGACAATGAGGTTGCGCGCCACGGGCCGAGCGGCATCGGCGGAGGTTTGGGAACGCTACGCGCTCCCCGCGAAATGGCCGAGCTGGTCTCCCCAGATCCGCAAGGTGACCACCTCCGGGGAACGTATCGCTCCCGGCATGAAAGGAGAGGTCACGTCGTTCTTCCGAATCACCGTCCATTTCCTTGTCGAATCCGTCGACGAGACGCGCCGACGGTGGACATGGCGGGTGCGACTGGGTCCGGTCCGGTTGCGACTGCACCACAGCGTCCGTGCGGAGGAAGGCGGGAGGGTCACCACGGGCCTCCGCATCGAAGGCCCGCTCCCCGCGGTCATCGCCTACGCCTGCCTCGCTCAGCCGGCCTTGCGGCGCCTCGTCAGGCCGTGAGCGACGTCCCCAGGAACAGCCGGCCCCCTTTCTCTACGGCGCTTCAGTCCGCCAAGAGGGGCTGTGTGCGGGCGATGAGCAGGGCGACGTCATCGGGGTCGTCGGGGCGACGCAGTTCGCGCAGGAGCCGGTCGCAGGTTTCCTCCAGCGAGCGGTCCGGCGCGTCGAGCAGTCGGCGGAGGGCTTCCAGGCGTTCGTCGATGGCGTCGCGGCGGGTTTCGACCAACCCATCGGTGTAGAGGACGAGTTGGTCACCGAGGGCCAGGGGGATGGTGGTGGTCTTGAAGGGGACGCCACCTACTCCGAGCGGAGTGCCGGTGGGCAGGTCGAGGAGCACGGGGCGCGCGCCGCTGCGTACGAGGACCGGTGGCATGTGGCCCGCGGTGGCGATGTGGCATTCGGCGCGGTGCGGGTCGTAGACGGCGTACACGCAGGTGGCGATGTAGTGCTCCAGCCCTGAGGTGATCTTGTCGAGATGCTGGAGGACCTCGGCGGGCTCCAGGTCGAGGTCCGCGAAGGCGCTGGTCGCGGTGCGCAGGCGGCCCATGGTGGCGGCCGCGTCGATACCGCTGCCCATGACGTCGCCGACGACGAGCGCGGTCTTGTGGCCGTCGAGCGGGAGGACGTCGTACCAGTCGCCGCCGATCTCGTAGGTGGCCTGTGCGGGCCGGTACCGGGAGGCGATCTGCAGCCCGGGCAGCTGAGGAGGGTGGTCGGGGAGCAGACTGCGCTGCAGGGTCTCGGCGGCGTTGCGCACGCTCTCGTGGGAGCGGGCGTTGTCGATGCAGACGGCGGCGCGGGAGGCCAGCTCACCGGCGAGGGCGAGGTCGTCCGCGCCGAAGGGCTGCGGATTGCGGGCGCGGCTGAGCCCGAGGAAGCCGAGGATCTCGCCGCGTGCGGTGAGCGGGACCAGCATGTAGGAGTGCACCCCGGCGCGGGCCAGCATCCGGGCGGCGTGGGCATCGCGGGCGATGTGTGCCAGGTCGTCGGCCGCGAGGTGGGAGAGCAGGATCGGCCGGCCGGTGCGGACGCATCGGGTGGCCAGGCGGTCGGCGGCGTAGGAGACGATGTGGCCGGGTGGGTCTGCGGCGTGGACGGCTTCGGTGGGGTAGGCGGCTTTCACCGCCAGGGCACGGAAGTGGGCGGGGCCGTCACGGGACGGCGGACGGTGCTCGTCGAGGGCTGAATCGAGCACGTCGACGGTGCCGACGTCGGCCAGCTCGGGAACGGTGACCTCGGCAAGCTCTCGGGCGGTCTGCCCCACTTCCAGGGTGGTGCCGATACGCGCGGCGCCGTCGGCGATCAGGGCCAGGCGCTGCCGGGCCTCGGCGGCTTCCATGGCCGCCTGATAGCGGTCGGTCACATCCAGCACCAGGTCGGCCACGCCGATCACACGCCCCTGGGGGTCCTCCAGCCGGTACAACGAGATCGACCAGGCGTGCTTGTACGGGTCGGCAGGGGTCCGGCCGACGATCGTGGACTGGTCGACCATGGGGTCCCCGGTCTTGAGGACCTGGTGCATCGCGGCCTCGGGGACCTCGAACTTCGAGGAGGTCATGATCTCGCGGTAGTGCCGGCCGAGGTGCTCCTCCGCGGCGATGCCGTGCATCCGTTCCAGGGCGGGGTTGACGGCCACGTACCGCAGGTCGGTGTCGAGGATCGCCAGCCCTATGGGCGACTGGGAGATCAGCCGGGTGGAGAGCGCGAGGTCCCGCTCGACCTCCCGAAGCGTGGGTGAGTCGGTGGCGAGCCCGAGGACGTAGAAGTCGCCGCGGTCGTTCTGCAGCCGCATGTTGCGCAGCTCCACCAGCCGCGTGCCGCCGTCCTTGTGCCGTACGGGGAACGCGCCGCCCCAGCTCTGGCCCGTCTCCATCACGGAGGCGAACTTCTTGATCACCAGGTCCCAGTTCTCCTCGCGGATGAGCAGCGGCGCGGCGTACCGCCCGAGGGCTTCCTCGGCGGTGTAGCCGTACAGGTCCTCGGCCTGCGGGCTCCACAGGACGATCCGCCCGTCCGCGTCCAGGAGCACCGCGGCGACACCGAGCAGGTCCATCAGGCCGCTCGGCTGCTCGGTCCACGCCTCGGGCTGCTGTGTTCCCTCGGGCCGCGACGTCCGTGGCTCGGTTGGCTGCTGCCTTCCCTCGGGCCGGTCCGTGCCGACCGGACGCCCTTCGACTGTGGTCACCCCGGCGCTCCTTCCACCTGGCAGAACCACGCCTGCCGTCCCCGCACCGCTGTCCGTGGCCCGTCGGCCGCCCGCTGCGGCCTGCTCTCTCCGCCCGTGCTCCGTCGGGATCCTTGCCCGGCCCGTCGAGTGCCCTCGTCGGGCAAGTGCCTCGACTTCCATGGTGCTCCTCGATCGGACGAGCGCACGCGCTGAGGAACCGGGTGCTCTCCGCCCCGCGTGGTGCCGAACACGCCCGCGGCCTCGGTGGGCGACATCGCGCCCGTTCGGGAGCACGGTTTCCGCGGGTAGCCGGGCCCGTGTGCACTTCGGTGACAGAGGGTGTCAGGATGAACCCATGAGCAACGTGTTTTTCGACATCACCATCAACGACGAGCCGGCCGGCCGGATCGTCTTCCAGCTGTTCGACGACGTGGTCCCCAAGACCGCGAGGAACTTCCGTGAGCTCGCCACCGGCGAGCACGGCTTCGGCTACGAGGGCTCCGGCTTCCACCGTGTCATCCCGGAGTTCATGCTCCAGGCCGGTGACTTCACCAACCACAACGGCACCGGCGGCAAGAGCATCTACGGCGAGAAGTTCGCGGACGAGAACTTCCAGCTGAAGCACACCAAGCCGGGCCAGCTGTCCATGGCCAACGCGGGCAAGAACACCAACGGCTCGCAGTTCTTCATCACCACGATCATCACCAGCTGGCTCGACGGCAAGCACGTCGTCTTCGGTGAGGTCGTCGAGGGCATGGACGTCGTCAAGAAGATCGAGAGCCTGGGCTCGCAGTCCGGCGCCACCTCGGCCGACATCAAGATCGCGAAGTCCGGCGTCGTCGAGGCCTGAGCCTCACCCGATTCCTCCGCGCGGGCGACCGCGCACCCCGAGCCGGTTCGGGCGGCACCACATGCGTGACCGGGCGCCAAAGCCCAGGTCACCGGTGCTGCCCGGGCCGGCTCGGTCCGGTCCCGGCGGCGTGCGCGCCGCAGGACCCTCCACGGCTACCCCATCGGCGACCCGTACGCGGCGGTTGCCTGTTGCGTGTACGGCCTCGAAGACGACCTGAACAGCGACGCCGCCGTCTTCCGGCTCCTCGGGGCGGCTGCCCCCGGCCCGTTCACGGTCCGGCGTGGACGGCAGTCGGACATCGACCGTGCGAGAAGGACACTGACAACGGTGCTCGGCGCCTACCGCGGCCGGGAAACACCCGGGCCGGCGCCCGGTCGGTGAGGCGGACCGCGGGCGCCTGAGCCGTCTCCGGGCCGGCTCGCCGGCCGCACCCCGCCGGGTGACCATGGAGTACCGGACCGGTCTCGGGGGCCACGCGCTGGGAGGAACCCGTGGCGCACCCCCCAACCCCTGACGTGCTGATCGCGGGCGCCGGCCCGGTCGGGCTCAGCGCGGCCGCCGAGCTTCGCCGCCAGGGGGTGGACTGCCGTCTCATCGACCGGCTGCCGGCCCGCCTCCCGTACGCCAAGGCCGTCGGAGTCCAGCCGCGCACCCTGGAGATCTGGGACCGCATGGGCCTGGCCCGGACCGCCATGGAAGCCGCCATTCCGATGCGAGGGCAGCTGATCCACGTCAACGGCCAGGTGCAGGCGCGGTTCGACCTTGCACTCCCGCCCGAGGTGCCCTACGGATTCGCCGCGTTGCCGCAGTACGAGACCGAGCGTCTGCTGGAGGAGTACCTCTCGGGCTTCGGCACGGCCATCGAACGCGGCACCGAGCTGCTGTCCTTCACCCAGGACGCGGACGGGGTCACCGCCCGGTTGGCCACTCCCTCGGGCGGCGAGGAGGTCCGTGCACGTTTCCTGATCGGATGCGACGGCGCACACAGCGTCGTCCGCAAGGAGCTGGGCCTCACCTTCGAGGGCGGCGCCTTCGCCGAGGAGTACATGCTGGCCGACGTCGAGACCGACTGGGACCTCCCCCACGGATACGGCCTGCGCTCCCTCCACCGCACCGACGACGGTTCCACCGACGACCTGCTGGTCTGCATCCCGCTGCCCGGCGCCGGCCGCTACCGCATGTCGATGCTGGTCCCGCCCGAGCTGTCCACCCGGGCCGAGGGCGGGGAGCCCGGGCGCGGAGGCGACGTCGCCCACGGCATGGAAGGCGGACGCGTCCCGGGGCTGTCCGACATCCAGGCCGTCGTCGACCGCCTCGCTCCCGAGCCTGCACACCTGTCCCGCCTGCGCTGGTCCTCCGTCTTCCGCATCAGTCACCGCATCGTCGACCGCTACGCGGAAGGCCGGGTCTTCGTCGCGGGCGACGCCGCCCACATCCACCCGCCCACGGGCGCGCAGGGCATGAACACCGGCATCCAGGACGCCTGCAACCTGGCCTGGAAGCTCGCCCGCGTCGTCCACGGAAAGGCCGGGACCGCCCTGCTCACCAGTTACGACGCCGAACGCCGTCCCATCGGCGAGGAGGTCGTCGGCCGGACCGTCCGCCACGCCACCCGCGGCATGGAGGCCGACTCCGAAGACCCGCGGACCCTGATGCTCCGCGAGGCCCAACTGCTCGTCACCTACCGGGGCGGCCCGCTCGCCGCCGGCGCGTACGGGCCGACCGACGCGCCCCAGCCCGGCGACCGTGCCCCGGACTGCACCGGTCTGACCGCGCCCATCGCCACCTATCCGCTGCGCCTGCTCGACCTTCTCCGTGGTCGCACGGGCCACGTGCTGCTTCTGTACGCGACCGACCCCGCCGCCCTGGCCGAAGCCGGCGACGCGGCCGCCGGGGCACCGCGGACACCGGACGCCGGGCCGGTCTCCTCGGACGGAGCCCATCCGGCGACCGTCGCCATCCTCGCCCGCGAATCCGCGCCGACCGCTGCCGAGACCGTGGTGGACCTCCCTCAATACCGCGACGCCTCAGGGGAGTTCGCCCGGCTCTACCGTCCCGACGGCGCGACCGGCTTCCTTGTCCGCCCGGACGGGCAGCTCGGCGCCCGCTTCCCCCTCAGCGACACCGCGAAGGCCCTCGCCGACTACCTCACGGCCCTTTCCGTACCGAACTCCTGACGTTCCGTAAGAACCACGACTGCCGTAGGGCTACAGCTGGCGGCCTCCGCGTCCCCGGCGGCGCGTCGGGCACGCCGCGTCGGTGCGGGGCGGCTCGCGGGTTACCGTCGGCGCATGGACGCTGATCGCAGGGGGTGGCTCCCATGTGTGCTCGGCGGAGCGGTGTTTGTCGTATGCATGGCCGGCACCACCCTGCCGACCCCGCTCTACGGCCTCTACCAGCAGAAGTTCGGGTTCTCCGAGCTGATGGTGACCGTCGTGTACGCCGTGTACGCCTTCGGGGTCATCGGCGTGCTGCTGCTGGCGGGCAACGCCTCGGACGCCGTGGGCAGGCGGCCCGTACTGCTGACCGGTCTGGGATTCGCGGCGGCCAGCGCCGTCTGCTTCCTGTGCACCACCGGCCTCGGCTGGCTGTACGCGGGGCGGCTGCTGTCGGGCCTGTCGGCCGGCCTGTTCACCGGGGCGGCCACGGCGTACATCATGGAGTTGGCCCCACACCGCGGCTCCCCCCGTGCCACCTTCGTGGCGACCGCCGCCAACATGGGCGGGCTGGGATGCGGTCCGCTGCTGGCCGGAGTGCTCGCGCAGTACGCCGACTGGCCGCTGTACCTCCCGTTCGCCGTACACCTCGCGTTGGTGGCCGTTTCGGCCGCTGTGCTGTGGCGGCTGCCGGAGACCGTGCGCGAGCGGCGGCCGCTGAGCACCGTACGGCCGCAGCGCCCCGGCCTGCCGCCGCAGGTACGGGCGGTCTTCGGCCCCGCGGCGACCGCCTCGTTCGTGGGTTTCGCCCTGTTCGGGGTGTTCACCTCGGTCAGCCCGGCGTTCCTCTCGGAGTCCCTGGACGTGGACAACCACGCCGTGAGCGGGCTGGTCGTCGCGCTCGCCTTCTTCGCCTCGACCGCCGGACAACTGGCGGTCGGCCGGGTGGGCATGGAGCGTTCGCTGCCCCTGGGCTGTGCCGGGCTCTTCGCCGGGCTGGCGCTGCTCGCGGCCGCGCTGCGATGGGACATGCTGCTGCTCGTGGTGCTGAGCGCTCTCGTCGGCGGGTGCGGGCAGGGGCTTGCCTTCCGCGGGGCGCTGTCCACGGTTGCCGAGGCGTCTCCCCCCGACCGTCGCGGGGCGGTGATCTCCACCCTGTTCGTGGTGGCGTACGCGGGCATCTCGCTGCCGGTGATCGGCGTGGGCGTGCTGACGGGCCCGCTCGGCCTGGAGGGCGCGGGCCTGGTGTTCATCGCCTGCATGGCCGTTCTGGTCACGACCGCGGCCGTCTACCTGCTGCGGCGGACGGCGCACGGGAGGACGTGAGCCGTGGCCGGCGTCGACCGGCCCCTCGGCCGTGGGCCGGATCGGCCGCTGTCAACGGCACGATCCGGACCCGCATGGCCTCGGCGGTCGGCCACCGGGGTAACTCCCGCCGGCCGACCGTCCCCTCAGAGAGACGCGCTCTCGTGCACCGTCACGACCAGCTTGCCGGTGACGTGCCCCGTGTCCCCCAGGGCGTGTGCCTTCGCCGTCTGGTCGAGCGGGAAGGTCGCCTCGACCGACGCGCGGAGCTTGTCCCGCCGCACGAGGTCGGCGATGGCGTTCATGCCCGCGTGGTCCGCCTCGACCAGCAGGGGCTTCGCCGCCACCCCGGCGGCTTCGGCGGCCTCGGCAAGTCCCTCCGTGCCATCGGGGCGCAGCGAGACGAGCAGGCCCCCGGGGCGGAGAGTGCGCAGGGAGCGGATGCGGGTTTCGCCGCCCTGGGTGTCCAGGACCACGTCCAGGTCCCGTACGGCCTCGGCGAAGTCGGTGGTGCGGTAGTCGATGACCTCATCGGCGCCCAGTCCGCGGACGAAGTCGTGCTTCTCGGCACTGGCCGTGCCGATGACGTACGCTCCGCGCTCCTTCGCGATCTGCACGGCGAGGTGGCCGACGCCGCCTGCCGCGGCGTGGATCAGGACGCGCTGGCCGGACTCGATGCCCGCGGTGTCGACGAGGGCCTGCCAGGCGGTCAGCGCGGCCAGGGGCAGGGCGGCCGCCTGGACGTGATCGACGGAGGCCGGCTTGTGGGCCAGCGCGCGGGCCGGAGCGGTGACGTACTCGGCCAGAGAGCCGACGCCGTAGGGGTACGGGAGCATCCCGAAGACCTCGTCGCCCGGCTGGTAGAGGGTGACGCCCAGGCCGACGGCTTCGACGACACCCGAGAGGTCCCAGCCGAGCACGAAGGGGGGTTCCCCGAGGAAGAGGGGCAGCGCCCGGTGCTTCCAGTCGGTGGGGTTGAGGCCGGCTGCGTGGACGCGGACGAGCACCTCGCTCGGGCCCGGCCGGGGAATCGGAAGGTGTACTTCCTGGAGGACTTCGGGGCCTCCGAGTCGGTCCTGGCTGATGGCACGCATGGTGGCGGTTTCGTTCATGGTCACAGCCTTGCGCCAGGGAAACCCGCGGACAATGGCAAGATAGTCATTATCCGCTAGGATCCTGCCATGCATCGCGTCGTGGTCCTCGCGCTCGAGGGCGTCTACCCCTTCGAACTCGGTATCGCCCACCGTGTCTTCGCCACCACGGACCAGCTGTACGAGGTGATCACCTGCACAGTCGACGGCGGTGTGGTGCGCAGCGACAGCGATGTGACCGTGGGTGTCAGCCATGGCCCGGAGGCGCTGGAGAGCGCCGACACGGTGATCATCCCGCCGTTCTCCATGTCGCTGATCAGCGCCGATCTGTCACCGGCCGTGCGTGGGGCGCTGGCCCGGATCCGGCCCGGGGCCCGCATCGTCTCCATCTGCACCGGCGCCTTCGTCCTGGCGGCGGCCGGTCTCCTCGACGGCCGGCCGGCGACCACCCACTGGGCGCTGGCGGAAACCTTCCGCACGCTCTTCCCGGGAGTGCGCCTCGATCCGGACGTGCTGTTCATCGATGACGGCGACATCCTGACGTCCGCCGGCGCGGCGTCGGGCATCGATGTGTGCCTCTACCTCGTACGCAAGGATCACGGCAGCGCCGTCGCCAACAGCGTCGCCCGTCGATGCGTCGTCCCTCCGTGGCGCGACGGCGGCCAGGCGCAGTTCATCGAGCAGCCCGTGCACGACGCCTCGACGGCCGGCACGGCGGCGACCAGGCAGTGGGCCCTGGAACACCTCGACCGGCAGATGCCGCTCGCCGACCTCGCCGCGCACGCGTCGATGAGTCCGCGCACCTTCGCCCGCCGCTTCTACGCCGAGACGGGCACCAGTCCGGGCCGCTGGCTGATCCAGCAACGCGTCCACCGCGCACGCCAGTTGCTGGAAGAGACCGACCTGGGCATCGACCGCATCGCGGCGGACGCGGGCTTCGGCACGGCCGCATCGCTCCGTCAGCATCTGCACGCGGCGATCGGCGTCTCCCCCGTGTCCTACCGGCGCACCTTCCGCACGCGCGAGGCGGGAGCTGAGCTCGTCTAGAGGTACGCGGTCGCCGGTGGGCCGGTCGACGCGCCCGGCACCGCAAGGCGTCCTGGCGTGAGGGCCGCCTGCCGCTGCGGTTCCGCAGCACGGCCGACGGCCCTCCGCGGCGGTCAGCCGACCTTCTTCCACTCCTCGCAGCCGTTGGTCTCGAAGATCTCGCCCTTGTTGATGGTGACGCGAGCCGGACCTTGCGGGGTGCCGTTGGCGATGATGCTGTCCAACTCCCCGGAGCTGTCCTTGTTCCGCGCCCAGTAGCACAGCGGGATGTCCGAGTCGGAGGGGCCGCCGGTCCGGTAGGTACCGGCGTCGACGTCCTCCCCGACGAGATAGCTGCCCTGACTGACGGTGGCCTCGGGGGCATCCTTCTTCGGCGGTTCGGCCTTCTTCTGCTCGGCGGGCTCGGCCTTCGTCTTCGGTCTGCCGGAAGCGGCCTTCTCCGTCTTCGGCGCCGCGGCATCCGCGGTGACGGTGACGGTCACCGTGGGGGCCGGCTCGGCCTTGACCTTCGTCCCGGCGTTCTCGCTGCCGCCGCCGGCCGCCACTCCGACACCGAAGACCAGGAGCGCGCCGACGACGCCCGCCGCGACCTTGCGGGCGGTGTGCTTCTTGGGCGGTTGCGGCTGGTACGGGTGCGGACCGAACGGCGAGGGCGGCTGACCGAAGGGCGACGTGGGCTGATGCGGATGCGACATGGATGCCCCCCAAGCAATGTGATGGTGGTGTGAAGACAGCCACTCGCCGTTGAAGGTTGTACGGCATTCGGCGCCGCTACGGGACGGCACGATCGGCTAGGGCCGATCCCGCCTGAGCCGCCGCCGGCGGATGCGAACACCGGCCCTCCTCACTGCCCCACCCGTCCGTCGACGCACTCGCGCAACAGGTCGGCATGCCCGCAGTGACGGGCATACTCCTCGACCCTGTGCACCATCAACTCCCGGACCGCGATCCCCTCCTTCCCCAGACGTTCACTCAGATCCGGGTGCTCGGCCAGCGCCGCGTCGGTCGCTGCCTGCTCGCGCGCCAGATCGAAGTACGCGGCGTCGACCTCGGCCTGATCGGCGACGGCTCCCTCGAAGTCCGCGTCACGCTCGCCGTAGAGCTTCGGCACCGGGTCACCGTCACCGATCCAGTTGCGCCAGTCCCGCTCCACCTCGACGAGGTGCCGAACCAGGCCGAGCAGCGACATCGTCGACGGCGGAACCGAACGGCGGGCCAGCTGCTCCGCATCCAGGCCCTCGCACTTCATGCGCAGGGTCATGCGGTGGCTCGACAGGAATTCCTGCAGCGTCGCAAACTCGCCGTCCGGGCTGCTTCCTTCGCCGTGGCGAGGGTCGTCGTCCGGGTCGGTCCACATGTCGGGGTAGACGGTCGCCTGGGTCCATCGCGCGGGTTCGTCACTCATGCGCCGCATGGTCGCCCCTCACGGCCCGGCCCCGCCAGCGCTTTTCGGCGGCGGGACTCACCCGCCGTCCCGGCCGCCCAGAACGAGGACCTGGATGGCCAGTACCGCGGCGCCGCGGGCCCAGTCGTGGAAGTCGGAAACCTTGGTTTCGAGGTCGAGCGGGCGCGCTGCGGGGTGGCGGTGCGCGGCGAGGGCCGTGGAGACGGTGTCGGCGGCGGCGTCCATCAGACCTACGCCCTCGCCGGCGAGCAGAACCTTCTCGGGGAGCGCGAAGTTGGCGATGTTCGCGAGGAGAATGCCCAGCGCCCGGCCCGCTTCGGCGATGACGCGGGAGGCCAACGGCTCTCCGGAGCGCGCGAGTTCGAGGATGGTCTCATACGGGATCCGGGTGCCGGTGGCGGCCTGCACCTGGTATTCGATGCCGGGGATGGACAGCATCGAGACCGCACTGCCGCGCTGCCCCTCGGGGGTGAGAGGGCCGGCGGGGTCGATGATCCAGTGCCTGCCGAGGCCGTACCCCTCGTCGACGGAGCGGACCGGCGTGCCCCCGATGACCAGGCCGTAGCCGATGCCGGCGCCGAGTGTGAGCACGGCGAACCGGTCGAGTCCGCGGCCGGCCCCGAACCACGTCTCCGACTCGACCAGCGCGGCCACGTCGTTCTCGACGATGACGGGCAGCTTCGTACGCCGCTCCAGCAGTTCCGCGAAGGGCACCTCCTGCCAGCCGAGGAACAGGGACTCCGCGACGACGGAGCGGTCGCGCACCCGGCCGCCGACGCCGACGCCGATACCCGCCAACCGCGGGTGATCGCGGGCGAGTTCCTCGACCAGAAAACCCGCGAGCTCGGCGACGGCCGCCGGGTCGCGGTCGGTGAGGGGGCGTGTCTCGCGGCGGACCACACGACTCTTGAGGGTGGTCACCACTCCGTACAGCGCGTCGTCGGTGATCTTCAGCCCGACGAAGTGCCAGGGTCCTTCGACGATGTCCAACGGCTGACCCGGCCTGCCCTGCGCCGGAGGTGCGGCCTCGGCCGGCACCTCCACCAGCAGACCCGCGTCGATCAGAGGTTTCGCGAGCCGGGTGAGGCTCGCTCCGGACATACCGAGCCGGCGGGCCACGGCGCTGCGCGAGAGGGGGCCGCCGGTCAGGACCTCGATGGCCACCGCGCGCTCCGCGGGGCTCAGGGGACGCCAGCTCGGGGTCGGGACGCTCATGACGAGGAGAGTAGCGCCCCACGGCCAAAACTTCTATGCGGAAGTAAATGCCGGGAGACTTCAAACAATATTGATCGGAAACCCCCTCTTGACCGTCGATTAACTTCCCCACAAAAGTAAGTGGCGCCCAGACGGACGAAGGGGCCCGCTCATGACCATCTCCTCAGCACGCCCGGCCGCACCCGCCGCGGCCACGGAACGCCGCGGCGACGGCCGCACCGCCGCACTCTTTCTCGCACCTGCGCTGTTCGGTTATCTCGCCTTCCTGCTCTGGCCGACCCTGCGCGGGATCTACCTCAGCTTCACGGAGTTCAGCCTGCTGGGCGCAGCCCGGTGGACCGGGCTCGACAACTACCGGCGGATGATCGGCGACCCCGTCTTCTGGGACTCGCTGGGGGTCACCGTCCAGTACGTCGTCATCAACATCGGCGTGCAGACGGCCGTGGCACTGCTGATCGCCGTGCTGATGCACCGCCTGACCCGCTCCACCTTCCTGCGCGGCGTGGTGCTCGCCCCGTACCTCGTGTCGAACGTCGTCGCCGGCATCGTCTGGCTGTGGATCCTCGACACCCGCCTCGGCATCGGCAACGAGGTGCTGGAGTGGCTGGGCGTCGGACGGATCCCGTTCCTCGCCGACGCGGACTGGGCGATCCCGACCATCGCGCTCATCAACGTCTGGCGGCACGTGGGCTACACCGCGCTACTGATCTTCGCCGGTCTGCAGTCGCTGCCGCAGTCGGTGTACGAGGCGGGGCGGATGGACGGCGCGAGCGAGGGGCGGCTGTTCCGCTCGGTGACCGTGCCGCTGCTGCGACCGGTCCTGGCGCTGGTGCTGATCATCACCATGATCGGCTCGTTCCAGGTCTTCGACACGATCTCCGTCACCACCAGGGACGGCGGCCCGGCGGGCGCGACGAACGTCCTCCAGTTCTACATCTACGACCTGGCCTTCGGGCGGCTGCAGTTCGGCTACGCCTCCGCCCTCTCGGTCGCGCTGATGCTGCTGCTCGCCGTGATCACGCTGGTCCAGTACCGGCTGATGCGAGCCGGCCGCTCCGACCTCGACTGAGCGTTCCGGGACCGCATTCCACGTCCGCGCATTCGCCACACCACGCATTCCGGCACCGATCAGGAAAGGGGAATCCCGATGGCGGCAACCGCGCCACCGGTCGCCAGGACCGCAGCGCACGACTCCGTGCGCAGCGGCGGCGACGAACCACCCCACCGCAGGCCCCGCAAGCGACCGCTCCCCTCCCCCGGCAGGGTGCTCGCCTGGGTCGCGATGGGCGCGATCGTCGTCCTCACGCTCTTCCCCTTCTACTGGATGCTGCGTACGGCGTTGTCGACAAACGCGGCGCTCCCCGGCGGTGCGGCGTCCGCGCTGCCGGTCGAGCCGAGTGCGGGCGGTTTCCTGCGGGCGCTCGGACTGCAGAGCACGAAGGAGGCGCTGGCCGAGGGCGGCGCCGGCGGATCGCTCGACTTCTGGCGCTATCTGCTCAACTCGGTGTGCGTCTCGACGCTGATCACCGTGTGCCAGGTGCTGTTCTCCGCGATGGCCGCCTACGCCTTCGCACGGCTGCGCTGGCGCGGCCGGGACAAGGTGTTCGGCTTCGTGCTCGCGGGGCTGATGGTGCCGCCGGTGTTCACGCTGCTGCCGAACTTCGTCCTCATCAAGGAACTCGGCCTGGTGGACACGCTGCTCGGAGTCGCCATGCCGACGATGTTCATGACGCCGTTCGCGGTGTTCTTCCTGCGGCAGTTCTTCCTCAACATCTCCCGTGAGGTGGAGGAGGCCGCACTGCTGGACGGCGCCGGGAAGATTCGGGTGTTCTTCCGGATCATCCTGCCGATGGCTTCCGGGCCGGTCTCGACGCTGTGCATCCTCACGTACCTCACCGCGTGGAACGACTACTTCTGGCCGCTGATGGTCTCCTACAGCGACAGCTCACGGGTGCTCACCGTCGCGCTCAGCGTCTTCCGTTCGCAGGACCCGCAGTCCGGTACGGACTGGGCGGGCCTGATGGCGGCCACGGTCATCGCCGCGCTGCCGATGATCGTGCTCTTCGGTGTGCTGGCGCGGCGCGTCCTCAACTCCATCGGCTTCAGCGGGATCAAGTGAACGGGAGCGCAGATCGGATGAGAAGAGCCGTACGGAAGGCGCGGACCGCCGCGGTGCTGGGCACGGCCTGTCTGCTGGCAGCCGCCGGCACCGGCTGCGCACCGCAGACGGCCCGGAGCGCGGCGGAAGGACGCACCGTGACGTACTGGATGTGGGATGCCAACCAGCGGCCCGCGTACGAGGAGTGCGCGAAGTCCTTCGAGCGGGAGAACCCCGGGCTGACGGTGCGGATCACCCAGATCGGCTTCGACAACTACTGGACGAAGCTGATGGCGAGCTTCCTCTCGGGCACCCAGCCGGACGTCTTCACCAACCACCCGGCCAAGTACCCGCAGTTCGCGAAGCTGGGGGTACTGAGCCCCCTGGACGAACTCGGCCCCACCGCGCATCTTCGCTCCGGCGACTACCAGCCAGGGCTCGCGGACACCTGGATCGGGCAGGACGGGCACCGCTACGGCGCGCCGAAGGACTGGGACACGGTCGGTCTCTTCCACGACCGCAAGGTCACACGAAAGGCAGGGCTCAGCGAGAAGGAGCTCAACTCGCTGTCGTGGAACCCGCGCGACGGCGGCAGTTTCGAGAAGGCCCTCGCCCGGCTGACGGTGGACGCCGACGGCCGGCGCGGCGACCAGCCCGGCTTCGACAAGAGCCGGGTGGTGCGCTACGGGCTGGCGACGAACGACGCGGGCACCGCCGACGGGCAGACCCAGTGGAGCGCGTTCACCGGATCGGCCGGCTGGCGGTACACGGACCGTCCCACATGGGGCCGACACTACAACTACGACCAGAAGACCTTCCAGGAAACCATCGGCTGGTATTTCGGGCTGGCCAAGAAGGGCTACATGGCTCCCTTCGAGGTCTTCTCCGACTCCAACCCACCCGAGGCCCAGCTCGGGTCGGGGCAGGCGGCGCTTGCCCTGAGCGGCTCATGGATGACCCGTACCTTCGACGATCTCAAGGGGGTGGACACAGGGATCGCGCTCACCCCCAAGGGCCCGAGCGGCAAGCGTGCCTCGATGATGAGCGGGCTCGCCGACTCGGTGACGAAAAAGGCGCGGAACAAGCAGGACGCGGCGAAGTGGGTGGCGTTCCTCGCGTCCGACACGTGCCAGCGGATGGTCGGCGAGGACTCGACGGTCTTCCCCGCCACCCGCAAGGGCACCGAGGCCGCCATCGCGGGCCACCGCAGGCGGGGGCTGGACGTGTCCGCCTTCACCCGGCAGGTCGAGGACCGGACCACCTTCTCCTTCCCGGTCACCGACCACGCCTCCGACATCACCTCGATCATGACGCCGGTCATGCAGGACGTGTACGCCAACGACGCGCCGCTGAGCACCCTCACCGAGGCCAACCGGCAGATCAACTTCCTTTTCCAGCAGGACAAGCAGCACCGCCGGTAGAGCACGCACGCCCGGCAGGCGGGCGCGGCGGGCACGGCACTCGCTCACACACCCAGAGAGGTTTTCCCATGTCCTTCTCCCTCGGCATCGTCGGCGCCGGGCAGTTCGCCGAGCAGTTCGCGAAGCTGTTCCAGCTGCACCCCGGTGTCGGTCCGATCCACGTCACCGATCTGCTGCCCGACCGCGCGGGACACCTGGTGGCGAGCCACGGCCTCGCGGGAACGGCGGCGTCCTTCGAGGAGCTGCTGGCGTCCGACGTCGACGCGGTGGCGCTGTTCACCCAGCGCTGGACGCACGGACCGCTCGCCGTACAGGCATTGCGAGCGGGCAAGCACGTGTACTCCGCCGTCCCGATGGCCGTCTCCGAGGAGGAGATCGCCGCGATCATCGAGGCGGTACGGGAGACCGGCCTGACGTACATGATGGGCGAGACCAGCCACTACAACCCGGCGACGGTCTACGCCCGGCAGCAGTTGGAGAACGGCGCGTTCGGCAGGGTCTTCTACGCCGAGGGCGACTACGTCCACGACATGGATCTGGGCTTCTACGACGCGTACCGATACAGCGGTGGCGAGAACTGGAAGGCCACCGCCAGCTATCCGCCGCTGCTGTACCCGACGCACTCCATCGGCGGGGTGCTCGGCGCATGGCAGACGTACGCGACGAGCGTGAGCGCCATCGGCGTCGTGGACCAGCGCGGGGACGGCGTGTTCGACACCGAGGTGAGCCAGTTCGGCAATGACCTGTCCAATGCCACCGCGCTGTTCGAGGTCGCGGGCGGCGGATCGTTCCGGACGAACGAGTTCCGGCGCGTCGGCTACCCCTGCCACCTCCGGGAGTCCCGGTTCCGCTTCTTCGGCACAGAGGGCAGCTTCGAGCAGCTGGCCACGGTCAGCCTGTGGCAGGACAAGAAGGGAGTGACGGATGTGTCGCAGCACCTCCAGGCCCGGCCCACTCTGCCGTCCGACGACCCGTCGCTCGCGGAGGTGGCGCCGGCGCTACGGGACGCGTTCGTGTCGGGCACCGCACCGGTGCACGAAGCCGCCCGGACGCGGCTGCCGCGCGAGTTCGCGCACGCCCCCAACGGTCACGAGGGCAGCCACCATTTCCTCGTCGACGACTTCGTGACCGCCGTCAACAAGAGCGTCCTGCCGTCCGTGAACGCCTGGACGGCCGCCCGCTACACGCTCCCCGGGGTGATCGCACACGAGTCGGCGCGGCGTGACGGCGAGCGGCTGCCCATCCCCGACTTCGGCAACCCGCCGCACTGATCCTCCGGGGCGGCTTCCGGGCAGTCGCCGCGGGCCCCGCCCCCGAATCACGGGTGAACGCGGCTCCCGCCTTCACTCGGCTCCTCCTTCACGCGGCGCCTCCTGCAGAGCCTCCCTTGCAGAAGGCGCCGCGCCATGTCCGGTCTGCCCCGCCGAAATCGGCAGGCACTCGCCCGGCCGCCGTTTCCTGAGCGATGCTGAGGGCTGACCGAGGACCGTCCACCTGCCCGAAGAGGGCGAAGGAGCGCATGACGTGACCGAGCTGACCGAGCGGACGCAAGCCCCGTACCTGGCCGAGGCATTTCTCCGCGACGGCCACTGGCACCTGCGGGTGACCAACTGCGCCGACGCCCCCGAGGTCGCCGATCTCGAAGGGCTCACCGTCACGCTGGGGCCCACCGACGAGGACGGTTTCCCCGAGGCGTCTCTCAACAGCCGGCTGGCCGAGAGCGGCTTCACGCTCGCACCGCCCGAGCACTCAGGACCGGCCGTCGCGGGCGAATGGCAGCGTGCCGACGAGGACCAGCCGTGGACCGCCGGCTGCTATCCGCTTCCGGACGGAGCTGCCTGACTCTCCGGCGGCGCGAGGGGTGAAACCGCAGCTTGCCGGCACCGTCGGCCACCGCAGGACTCCAGCTGCACAAATGCCCAATGTCTGCCACGGCCACGATAGATTTACTTATCAATGGAGGGCAGGTAATCTTCCTTCGTCCCTGAGCTGAGATCGCCTGCCGGCACCACCGGAACAGCCACCGGCGACCAGGGGCGCACCCATTGAATCGCGTCGAGTGAACGTCGAAGGAACAGGGTCACGATGAGCAGCAGCGCAGTTCGCGACAGGCACCACGTCGTGGAGATCGGGCCCGAGGACGGGCCCGTGGTGATGCTCGCGCACGGCTTCGGCTGCGATCAGAACATGTGGCGGCTGGTGGTCCCGGAGCTCGCCCAGCGATTCCGGGTGGTCCTGTTCGATCACGTCGGCTCCGGCCGCTCGGACCTCTCGGCCTGGCAGGAGGAGCGATACTCCTCCCTCGACGGCTACGCGGACGATGTACTGGAGATCTGCCGCGAGCTGGACCTGCGCGAGGTGGTCCTCGTCGGACACTCGGTGAGCGCCATGATCGGAGTGCTGGCGGCCAACCGTGAACCGGACCGGTTCGCCAAGCTGGTGCTGCTCACTCCCTCCCCCTGCTACATCGACGACGACGGATACCGCGGCGGCTTCAGCCGTGAGGACATCCACGAGCTGCTGGAATCCCTGGACAGCAACTACCTCGGCTGGTCCGCCGCGATGGCACCGGTGATCATGGGCAACCCCGAGCGCCCCGAACTCGGGGCGGAGCTGACGAACAGCTTCTGCGCCACCGATCCCCGGATCGCCCGCGTCTTCGCCCACACCACCTTCCTGTCCGACAACCGGGCGGACCTGGCCGAGGTCACCGTCCCCACCCTCATCCTGGAGTGCGCCGACGACGCCATCGCGCCCCCCGAGGTCGGTGCGTACGTTCACGCGGAGATTCCCGACAGCCAACTGCTGACCTTGGCTGCCACGGGGCACTGCCCCCAGCTCAGCGCCCCGGAAGCCACCAGCGCCGCCATCGCGTCCTTCGTCACGGCATCCCGGTGATGTCCATCACCGGCCAGTCGTCCGACCCTCCCGACCCCAGCGCGGAGAGCGGCGGACAGGACGCGGCGTTCTCCTCACTGCTGGAGGACAGCGCCGAGGACCTCTACGAGAACGCCCCGTGCGGCTACCTGTCCACGCTGCTCGACGGAAAGATCGCGAAGGTCAACACCACGCTGCTGACCTGGCTCGGCCACACCCGCGAGGAGTTGATCGGCCGCCGCAGCTTCGCGGACCTGCTGACCATCGGCGGCAGGCTCTATCACGAAACGCACTTCGCGCCGCTCCTGCGGATGCAGGGCGAGATCAACGGCATCGCCCTGGAGCTCAAGACCGCCGACGGCACCCGGCTGCCGGTACTGGTGTCCTCCACCCTCAAGACCGGCACCGACGGCCAGCCCCTGCTGGTCCGCACCACGATCTCCGACGCCCGCGACCGCCGCGCCTACGAGACGGAACTCCTGCGCGCCCGGCAGGAATCCGACCGCGAACGCGAACGCCTCCAGCGCGTGGTCGCGACGCTCCAGCACAGCCTGCTGCCGCCGTCCCTGCCCCGAGTACCCGGGCTCCTGGCCTCCGCGCACTACCACACCGCCTCCCCCGACCACCTCGGCGGCGACTTCTACGACCTGTTCCCCCTGGGCGGCGGAAGCTGGGGCTTCTTCCTCGGCGACGTATGCGGCAAGGGGCCGGCCGCGGCGGCTGTCACCTCGCTGACCCGCTACACCCTGCGCACCGCCGCGACCCACGACCACGACCCCGTGGCCGTCCTGAACACGCTGAACACGGCGCTGCACGAGCACTACGCCGGGGACGACCCGCGCTACTGCACGGTCATCTTCGGCGTGCTCTCGCCCCTCGGCGACGGCTTCACCGTGACCATCGGCAGCGGTGGCCATCCGCCCCTGCTGCACCTGCGCGCCGACGGGAGCGCCGACTATCTGCCCACTCCCGGCGGGCTGCTGGTGGGCGCCCTCCCGCAGGCCAGGTTCACCACCGCGAGCACCCGGCTCGCACCGGGCGACACCCTCCTGCTGTATACGGATGGACTGACCGAGGCACGCACCGGGGCAGGGACGGCGCGCTTCGGGGACGAAGCGTTGCACTCCTTCGCGAACGAACTGGCCCCCGCCGTCCCCGAGGCGGCCACCGCCGCCATCGCCACCCTGCTGGAGAGCTTCGGCGGCGGACTGGACGACGACGCCGCCGTCCTCGCGCTCGGTGTGCCGGCCACGACGACCGAAGAGATGGAATGAGCGCACTGACCATCACCACCCGCGAGACCGCCGCAGGCCCGGTGCTGGAGGTCGCCGGCGGCCTGGACTACGACACCGCTCCCCATCTCCGCGGCGCCCTTCAGCGCGTCGCCCTGTCTCCCGGGCACCTGCTGGTGCTGGACCTGGCCGACTGCGCGTTCTGCGACTCCAGCGGCGTCAGCGCCTTCCTCGCGGCCCGCAACAGGGCCCTGGCCTGCGACGCCGACATCGCTCTCGCCGGCGTTCCCGCGGCCATCTCCCGCACGCTCCGCACCGTCGGCCTCGACCAGGTCTTCTCGTGCCACCACGACGCCGAGGCAGCCGCTGCCGCCTGGGCGTCACAGTCCAAGGGCTGCGCACCGGGCGCGCTCGGGGGCATCCTCGGTCCGAGCGACACCCCCGCCCCGGAAAAACAGGTATCGGGCTCTCGCTGAGCCGGTCACCTCACTCGGTGGTGAGCATCGCGGAGCGCAGCTGGTCAAGGCAGCGGGACAGCAGGCGGGAGACGTGCATCTGGGAGATGCCCATCGCCTCCCCGATCCGGGCCTGGGTCATCTCCTGGCCGAAGCGCATTTCCAGGAGCTGCCGTTCGCGTTCTTCGAGGCGGTCGAAGTAGGGCTTGAGCGCGTACAGGTCCTCGAAGAGGCTCATGTCCTTGTCGCACTCCCCCAGCAGGTCCGCGACGGGCGCCTCGTTGCCGCCCTCGTCGTCGATGGGCGCGTCGATGGAGGCGGCGTTGTAGCCGTTGGCGGCGACCTGCCCCTCGACGACCTCCGCCTCGGTGATGTCCAGGTGCTCGGCGAGTTCGGCGACCTTGGGCTCCCGGCCCAGGTCGTTGACCAGCTTCTCCGTCGCGCGGGCGAGATCCACGCGCAGCTCCTGGAGCCGTCGGGGCACCCGCACGTCCCAGGTGGTGTCGCGGAAGAACCGCTTCATCTCGCCGGTGATGTAGGGGATGGCCAGGGTGGTGAACTCCACCTCGCGGGACAGGTCGTAGCGGTCGATGGCCTTGATCAGACCGATCGTGCCGACCTGCATGAGATCTTCCATCTCCTCGCCGCGGCTGCGGAAGCGCCGGGCCGCGAACCGCACCAGCGACAGGTTGATCTCGATGAGGGTGTTGCGCGCGTACTGGTACTCGTGCGTCCCCTCCTCAAGTGTCTCCAGCCGCTGGAAGAAGAGCTGCGTCAGGTCGCGGGCATCGCCCGGGGCGACGCTCTGCGGGTCCTCGACGACGGGGAGCGGGGCGCCCTCGGCATGAGGCGCGGCAGGGGTGGCCTCCGTGCCCTGCACGATGTCAGCTGCCGATGCGGCGGTCGCGCCCATGTCCTTCTCCTACTCGTGCCGGTGGAGCCCTTGCTGGAGGAGAGCCTGCCCCACGACTTTCGTGGCATGCACACCGATGTGGCTCGCCTTGGGCGTCGTCACAGCCGGCGGGCTCGGGCGGCCGAGCGGGGAGGAGCGTTCGGGGAGAGGCGCGGGCGGCCGCGTCCGTTACGGAACGACGGACTCGATGAGCTGCGCGAGCGCCTCGACGGCATCCTGCTCATCGTCGCCGTCGGCGACGATGAGGATCTCCTTGCCGTGCTCCATCTCCAACCGCTGGAGGTGGAACAGGCTCTTGGCGCTGGCTTCCCTGCCGTCGACCACGAACGTGATGTCGGAGGTGTACGCCTTGGCCTCCTGCACGATCCGCGACGCGGGCCGCACCGAAAGGCCCCGGAGCGAGACCACGGTTGCGGTGGTCCGAGCCATGCGCTGCCTCCTTGATGTCCGTACGACCCGGCTCGACATGGGTGCGGAGCCGGATCGCCCAACGTACCCCGGGAATCTCCGGCGATGCGGCAGGCCGGTCCAAGTCCGGTGCGGGGCCTCCGACCAACGCCGGGCGATACCCGTCCCACCACGGCCGCCACGCCCACCACAGGAGCATTGTGGGCTTCCGGGGTGGTTCATGGTGTGAAGTGCTCACGCGTCGCCGGTGTGCTGCGCGGTCTTACTCTTCTCAGGCCGCCCCCCTACGCAGCACACCGGCGGCCTCCCCGCCCCGGTCCCGTGGACGGTCAGTCCGCTTCCCGGGGCCCCCAGCCCGTGAGGGCCAGCACCTCGCGTCCGATGTCGACCACGCTCCGCCCGTCGGTCCCCACCCGCACCGAGTCCGCAGGCGCCTGCTCGTCCAGGAGCCGCGCCTTGGAGGCGCTGGTCCTCAACTCCTGCTCCAGCTCCGAGCCGATTTCCCGACCGGCCAGGCGCTCGCCCGCGGTGGCGTCGGAGGCCGTGAGCAGGACCCGAACGATCCGCACATCAGGCCCCATCGCCCGCTCGAACATGCCTTGCGCCCGCGGCATCACGCTCAAGGTGTGGGTGTAGACCAGCCTGCGGCAGCCGAGTTGCGCGAAGTTCGCCCAGACCGCGGTCAGATTGCGCTCGGCGATCTGCGTACGGCGCGGATCGTCTTCCGGCGCCGGATGTATGTGGGCCATGAAGTCACCCTCGATAACGGCGTGTTGGACGTCCGCGGCGCGCAACTGCGCCGAGATCTCCCACCCCACCGTCGTCTTGCCGACACCTGCTCGCCCCGCCAAGAGCAGGACCTCCGCACGCTCCATGGGGGCAGCGTGCCAGGTCATCCGTGCCGGATGCGAGCGGGTATCGGGTTGCAGGGCATGGCCCGCCGAGGCGCAGGCCGGTACGACGTCAGCTGTTCGCGCCGGTGCGGCAGTCGGGGTGGCCCCAGCCATCGGGATTCTTGGCGATCGGCTCGCCGGCCGCGTACGGGCGCCCGCAGCGACAGCGGCCGGGGAACTTGGCCTTCAAGGTGCGCGTCGAGGCGGCGGAGCGGGGCTTCGACGCGGCAGAGGTCTTCGCGGCCGCCCCGGTGGCCCGGCGTCGGGTGCCGGCGGGCCGGGCGGCGTCAGGCGCCTGCGGAGGGGGCGGTGAGTCGTACGCGCTTCCGGCGGGCTCCTGGGTGATTGCCGCGTGGCTGGCGGCGCGGTCGGCGAAGTCGTTGAGCGGGTCGCCGTTCACCTGGTGCGCGGGGACATACCGGAACTCGACGGAGCGTCCCGCCAGCAGAGCGTCGATGCTCATGACCAGTTCCTGGTTGGCGACGGGCTTGCCCGCGGCCGTCTTCCAGCCCTTGCGCTTCCAGCCGGGCAGCCAGGTCGTGACGGCCTTCATCGCGTACTGGGAGTCCATCCGGATCTCCATCGGGACGTCCGGATCGGCAGCCGAGAGCAGGCGCTCCAGCGCGGTGAGTTCCGCGACGTTGTTCGTCGCCGTACCCAGCGGGCCGGATTCCCAGCGGGTGGGGGTCTCCGCACTGTCGGCGATGACCCAGGCCCAGCCCGCGGGACCGGGATTTCCCTTCGACGCCCCGTCACACGCGGCGATAACGCGTTCAACCATGCCTGCGATCATGCCAGGGCGCAGACCCGGCCGGCACCGCCCCTCCCCTTCCCTCCCCCTCCGCTACCCGGTCTGCGTTGTCAGTCCCGGGTGCCAGACTCGCGGACATGGACGATGAGGTGCAGTTGCGGGCTGTCGTGCAGACCGACCTTGAGACGTTCTTCGCGCAGGAGCACGACCCGGAGGCAGTGCGGCGCTCACTCTTCGCTCCCCGGGATCGCGAGGCGTTCATGAACCACTGGGCCAGGAACATCCTCGGGGACCCCACCGTCCTCGTGCGGACGGCGACGGTGAACGGCGAGCCGGCCGGCCATGTGGTGGCCTGGTGGGAGGCGGACCGGCGCTTCGTCGGGTACTGGTTCGGCCGGCAGTACTGGGGGCGCGGCCTGGGCACTCGCCTGCTGACGCTCTTCCTGCAGGAGGAGCACACCAGACCCTTGCACGCCGATCCCTTCGCCGGGAACACCGGCTCGGTGCGGCTGTTGGAGCGGCTCGGCTTCCGGCGCTCCGAGACGGTGCGGCACGGCGAGAACACCCACATCATGCTCGTGCTCGACGCCGGCAGCTGATCACGACGGACTCCGACCCCTGGCCGCGACGGAGGGAAGACGGGCCGGGGGGCGGGTCCGGTGTGCGGCGCTTCCCCGGGTCCTGTGGCGACCGTCGCCATCCGCGCCGACGGCGAGGTTTCAGCGCGTCCGGCCGGAGAACGCGATCGACTCGCGGTCCTCCCCGGCAGCGAGCCGGCGAGCCGGGTATGGACGATCATGTGAACGTCCCGATCGGGACGAACAGTGACGTACTGACGTATCGAGGAGGGTTCTCCATGTCGAAGCCACCGCTTCCGGAAGCGGCAGTCGCCATGCTGGCGAAGGCCAATCCGTCCGTCATCTCCACTCTGCGGTCGGACGGACAGCCGGTGTCCACCGCCACGTGGTACCTCTGGGACAACGGCCGGATCCTGGTCAACATGGACGAGGGCCGTAAGCGCCTGGAGCATGTGCGCAAGGACCCCCGGGTGACGCTCACCGTGCTCGACGAGGGCAACTGGTACACGCACATCAGCATCATCGGCCGGGTCGCCGAGGTGCGCGAGGACGAGGGCCTGGCCGACATCGACCGGCTTGCCCAGCACTATCTCGGCAATCCGTATCCGCAGCGGGACCGCCGCCGCTTCAGTGCCTGGATCGAGATCGACCGCTGGCACGGCTGGGGCACCTTGAAGGACAACAGCCAGGCAGGCTGACGGCGGCCTGACGACGCACGACCGACCGCCTCCGTGGTGGGACCGGGTGTCGCCCGGGACGTGGGGCCCTGACCGGATACCCCGGCCGGGCGGCCACCCCGGGCCGGACCATGCCGACGGGCGATGGGTGTGGGGCGTTCCGGCATCGTTCACCTTCGGGCCACGCACACCGAGCAAGCTTTCGGAGTGAGATGTTCCGCTTGGTGACACCGCTGTGTCCGGGTCCGCCGGCCACGGCACGGAGGGCCTCATGGCCGGTAGCGAAACCACCACCAACCGTCGTCAATTCCTTCTCACCTCCGGCGCCGCAGTGGCCGCGACCGGCGCCGCACTGGCACTCCCGGACCAGCGCGGCAACTCCCCCGCCCCTGGCACCGGGCCCGCACAGGCCCATGCCGGCCCCTCGCCGACGCGGCCCGGCATCAGGCGGGCAGCCCCGTACGGCCTCACGACGCTGGAGACGGCGGCGCGGCTCACCGGCAGCGGGGGCTACCGCCGCCTCGACTCCGGCCCGGGCTGGCCGGTGGTCGTCCGTTCCGAACTCGCCGAGGCCGGAGCCGGCCGCCAGGACCGGCGGACTGCCCTCGCCTGCTTCGTACAGTTCACCGACCTGCATGTGGCTGACGTGCAGAGCCCTTTGCGCAGCGAGTTCCTGCGTGCCCGCAGCCCGGCCTCATGGCGCGCCCACGAGGCGTTGACCGTGGCCGGCGTGGTCTCGCTGGTGGAGCAGGTCAACGCACTCGGCGGTGGGCCGCACACCGACCGGCCGCCTGCCTTCGTCATGTCGACGGGCGACAACATCGACAACCACTCCATGGTGGAGCTGGAGTGGTTCCTCACGCTGATGAGCGGCGGCCGGATCACCCCCAACACCGGTGACCCGACGTCGTTCGAAGGCGTCCAGAACTCGGGGCTCCCGCTCTACTGGCATCCGGACGACATGCTGCGCGACCAGGACAAGAAGCGCGGTCTGCCGCAGATACCCGGCTTGCTCGAAGCCGCCATGCGGCCTGTTACCAGCCCCGGCCTGCGCGTCCCCTGGTACTCCACGCCGGGGAATCACGACGATCTGCCGGGCGGCTGCATGACTCCGGTCGATCCGGTGCTGAGGGACTACATCACGGGGGCACGCAAGCTGTTCTCGGTACCGGATGCCGACGTGGCCGCCTTCGACCGTGCGGTGTACACCGGCGACGACCCCAAGAGCACCGTCCTCAAGGACATCCTGCTCCGCAACGCCGCCCGCGCGCGGACCGTCACCCCCGATGAGCGTCGCCGCATGGTGACCCCGCACGAGTATCTGCGCGCGCATCTGGATCCGGCCGTGGCAGGGGCGGGGCCCGTCGGGCACGGCTACACCGAGGATCACCTGGACGGCGACCGGATGTACTACTCCTTCGCCGTGGCGGAGGGCGTCATCGGCATCAGCATCGACACCACCTACCGCAGCGGCCACTACGAAGGATCACTGGGGACCGAGCAACTGCGTTGGCTGGAGCGGACGTTGAGCGCGCACAGCTCACTCCACCACGATGCGGAAGGCCGGCTCGTACGCAATGCCGCGGCCGACGACGCACACATCCTGATATTCAGCCACCATCACAGTCCGAGCATGACGCGGCGCCCCGACGCGGCGCGTACCGAGGAGGAGCGTCACGACGGCGGGGAGGTCATAGCGCTGCTGAGCCGGTTCCCGAACGTGGTCGCGTGGATCAATGGCCACAGCCACGTCAACCGCATCACGCCGCACGCCCATCCGACCCCCGCCCGCTCCTTCTGGGAGGTCAACACCGCCTCCCACCTGGACCATCCGCAGCACGCACGACTCATCGAGCTGGTCGACAATCACGACGGGACGCTGTCCCTGTTCACCACCCTCGTCGAGTCCGGCGCCCCGCACCGCACCCGGTTCGACGACCTGTCCGCAGTCGGCCTCGCGTCCCTCTACCGCGAGGTGGCCTACAACGCGCCCGGCCTGGCCGCCGGGATGTCCGCAGAGGTCGATCGAGTACGGGTGGGCGCCGCGGCGGACCGCAACGCCGAACTCCTCATCCGGCGGGCCTGACGCACTCCGCCCCAGCCGACCGGGGCACGGCTCAGCCGCCGTTCGGCCACGGCCGTACGGACGAAGCGCGGCCGCCGCATGCCCCTTCAGCCGCCTCCGCCCGGCACCGCGGTGTACCGTCTCGCCGCAGACCGGGCCGCGAGCACCGCACCTCGGTCGATGAGCCCACGTCCGTCCCTGATGACTCAGCCGAGGACCGCGATGCGAAAAGTCATCCTGATGATGCAGCTCTCCCTCGACGGCTACTTCGAGGGGCCACACCGCGAGATCGACTGGCACATGGTCGATGACGAGTTGCACGGGCACATGAACGAAGAGCTCAGAACAATGGGCGCCTTCCTCAGCGGACGCGTCACGTATGAGCTCATGGCGGATTTCTGGCCGACCGCCGACAGTGATCCCGACAGCACCCCGCTCATGGTGGAATTCGCCGGGATCTGGCGGGACATGCCCAAGGTCGTGTACTCGCGTTCGCTGGAGCGGGCCGACTGGAACACCACGATCGTGCGGGACGTCGTCGTCGAGGAAGTCGAAGAACTCAAGGCACAGCCGGGCGGGGATCTGGCTCTCGGCGGCGCCGATCTCGCCGCGGCCTTCCTGCGGCACGATCTGGTCGACGAGTACCGCATCTACGTCCATCCCGTCCTGATCGGGCGCGGCAGGCCGCTCTTCCGGGAGTCGGACGCCACGGTCCCCCTCCACCTCGCCGAAACCAGGACCTTCGGCAACGGCGTGGTCCTCCTGCGCTACCAGCGCCCGGAGACCTCCTCGACGTGATCCGGTGAGCGTCCTGGCCCGTAGGGGGATGCGATCATCTGTTTGAGCGCGATCCGCACCCGTCGCAGGAGGCATACATGTCCCGTCCGGTCACCGTCGTCACCGGTGGCAGCCGAGGTATCGGCGCAGCGACGTGCCTTCGGCTGGCCGCGGACGGACACGATCTGGCGCTGGGGTACGTCAGCAATGCGGCGGCCGCCGAGGATGTCGCGGCCGCGGTGCGTGCGGCGGGAGCGCGCTGCGCCACGGTGCGGGTGGACACGTCCGTCGAGGCCGATGTCGAGCGTCTGTTCGACATCGCGGCGGCGGAACTCGGGCCGGTCACCGGACTGGTCAACAACGCCGGAGTGACGGGTCCGCTCGGCAAGCTCGCCGACGCCCGGACCGAGGATCTGCGGCGCGTCGTCGAGGTGAACCTCCTCGGCTGCCTGATGTGCTGTCGGCGAGCGGCCCGGGACATGGCGGCGCTCGGCTCGGGCGCCATCGTCAACATCTCGTCGGCGGCCGCCACCCTCGGCGGTCCCGGTGATTACGTCCACTACGCCGCCACCAAGGCCGCCACGGACGCCCTGACCGTCGGCCTCTCCAAAGAGCTCGGCCCGGAGGGCATTCGGGTCAACGCCGTTGCTCCTGGCCTCATCGAAACCGATATGCATGCCGCGATGGGCGATCCCGACCGGCCGGCCAGAGCCGCCGGTGAGATCCCCCTGCGGCGGCCCGGCGCTCCCGCCGAGGTCGCCGCAGCCGTCGCCTGGCTGCTCTCGCCGGACGCTTCCTACACCACCGGTACGGCCCTGCGGGTCTCCGGCGGGCGGTGAGCCGGAGACGCCGAGCGGCCGCGCCCTTCAGCCCGGCGGGAGGTGCGGGTCGGTCCTGCCGCCGGGGCAGGCGAAATCGGCGACATCCCAGCCTGCGGCCGCGGCTCCGGCCTGGTACGCACTCTCGTAGAAAGCCAGCACCGCGGCACGCGGATCGCTCTCGGCACGGGCGGTGTCGTACGGCAGCACCGCGAGGTGGCTGTCGTTGCGCGCGACCCATTGCGCCGATGCGGGGCTGAGCGGGCGGTCGGTCAGGGCCGCGGGTTCCGGGGCGGTGTACGAATAGAACGCCGGCGCGGTGAACGAGCTGTCACCGAACCAGAAGCCGAAGCTGATCAGCTCCCGGGAATAGGCTTCCCGCGTCACCGGATCGACCTGCGAAGGCTGCTCGATCCGACGGCCGGAGAACCGGCTGTGGGCGATGTCGAAGGTATGCCAGAAGTGATGTACCGGGCTGGCTTTTCCCGAGAAGTCGGCGGCGAATTCCTCCAGCACCAGCGCCACTTGGCTGAGAACCCGCCAATAGCGATGGGCATGGGCGGGATCGTACGCCGCGTGCTCGTGATCCTCGGCGAACGGCCGGCTGCCGTCAGGCAGGTCGAACGGCCGGGGAACGGCGATATCCACCTGGATTCCCAGCGCGGCCAGCGCGTTCAGCGTTTTGGCCTCGAACGACGCCACGGACTCTCCCATCAACGGAAAGGAGATCGCCCTGCCGTCCAGCGTGGTGAGGAGAAGTTGATGGTTGACGAAGTCGAAATCGATGGTGAAGGCCGGATTGCCGTCGACCTGGCCCATCGGGCGTGTGGTGATGCCCCGGCCGGTGAGATGAAACGGCACGTTCCACCAGTGGTTGCGCCGGGGACTCGCGGCGAGCCGGATCTTGCCGACGATCTGCGCGAACCGGTGCAGCGTTTCCTTGGTGTCCTGCCACTCCGCGAGCGGAATGGGCGGGAACAGCTCCATGGCGTTCCCCTTCCTTCGGCGCTCGTTCCCGGCCGGGAGATTCCCGGGTGACGACGGCCCCGCGGACGGTAGCGCGCCGGCTCGCGTCCTTTCCCGGCGGACCTTGCGGACCTTGTGCATGCGCGCCCTGGCGGCCGACCCTCCCTCCATCGAACGCGCCTGTCGGGTCCCCGGCAACCGGGCCATGAATATGCCGGATATTTGAGATGCTGGAAGCACGACCCCGCTCCTTCGGCACCACGGTCGAAACAGCGGAGAAGGGGGGCGAGGGAGGACGGCATGGCCTCTCACAAGGGCAAGGAGAAGCGACTCGCGGGCTCCGTGAACGGCTTCGTCGACGCCCCGGCCGACGACGTATTCGCGCTGGTCACCGATATCGACCGGCTGCCGGAGTGGAATGATGCCGTCACGCGCGTGATCGAACGGCCGGCGCGGCTCACGCCGCCCGCCGAGTGGGTCGTCACGGTCAAACCGGCCGGCTGGCCCGAGTGGCCGAGCCGGTCCTGGGTGGAGGAAATCAATCCGCGGCGGCGCGTCTTCCGGCACGGCTCGCAGTCCGATGACGGCAATCCCTCGTACGCCGAGTGGCGATGGCAGGTGGACGAGGAAGCGGGCGGCTCGCGCGTCACCATCAGCTGGGTGCTCCACCCGCAGACCTTCTGGCGGAGGCTGCTCGCGGCCCCCCTCCGGCAGCGACGGCTCTCACGTACGGAGGTCCCTGGCTCCCTGGCCGCGCTGGCACGGTACTTCGCTTCCCGGTGACGACACATGGGCAGGCGATTGTCATGTCCAGGCCATGCCATGGCAGGCCCGTGAGAGAGGCAACGGCCCGCAGACACAAGAGCCGGCCCCCCTTCCACTTCTGGGAGCTCCCGCGATATCCCTTTTTGCAGCCCTACGAGCCCTATGAGTTCCGCGGGTTCCACGGGCCCTGAGACCTGCATCTCCCATGGAGCCCCACCACAAGTACCTGCCGTACGAGAGGTGAGTAGTCCCTTGAGCAACGCGCACACCGCCCGCCCCGCCTCGACCGAAGGGGTCGTCGACGACGGCTGGTTCGTGGACGATCGCTGTACGAACTGCGACGTCGCGAGGCAACTGGCACCGGACCTGATCGTCGAAAGCGGCGGCCGATCCGAAGTGCTTCGCCAGCCGCGCAGTGACACGGAGACGCGTCAGTTGAACGCCGCCGCGTTCGCCTGCCCCACCCGCTCCATCCGCCACAGCTCTCAACGGCTGGATCCTGCCGCCGACCCCTACCCCCTCCCGCTCGACGACAGCGTCCTCCTCTGTGGGCACAACTCCCCGCACACCGCGGCCGCCAACTCCTACCTCCTGCGCCGCCCCTCAGGGACCGTGATGATGGTCGATACGCCGCGATGGAGCGGGTCCTTGGCCGACCGGTACGGAGCCGTCGGCCGCGTCACCGACGTCCTCCTCACCCACCGGGACCATGCGGCGCACGGCCGTCGGTACGCGGACCACTTCGGCGCCCGGCTGTGGATCCACGAGGGCGACCTCGACGCCGCGCCCGACGCCGATCACGTCCTGCGCGGCACCAGGACGGTCGAGATCGACGAGGGCGTGCGCGCGTACCCGCTGCCGGGCCACACGCAGGGAAGCGTGCTCTATGTCGCGGACGAGCGGTACTGCTTCAGCGGTGACAGCTTCTACTGGTCTCGCACGACGGGCGACATCGAGGTGGCGGAGAACGTCACCTGGTACTCCATCCGGGAGTTGGCCGCTTCGCTGGAGCGCGCCGCCGGCCTGTTCAGCTTCGAGTGGCTGCTGCCCGGGCACGGCGGCCGCAAGCACCTCCCCGCCGAGGAAATGACGCGGCGCATGCGGCAGCTGACGGCTCGCACGCGCGAGCTGGAGCCGCGGCCCGTCGACTTCACCGCGATGCGCTGGTGAGCACACGATCCCTTCGGGACGAAATCGCCGAGGCGGCACGGTTGTAACGCGGCGGTCTTCGGGTACCCGCTGCACACGTGCGGAGATCCGCATGTGTGAGGACCCGCTAACCGCGGCAGTCACCCCGAAGGAGGCGCGCTGATGAGCACGGTGAAGGAGTCGGTGGAGGTCCAGGTCCCCGTCCACACCGCCTACAACCAGTGGACGCAGTTCGAGGAGTTCCCCAACTTCATGGAGGGCGTCGAGCGGATCACGCAGATCGACGACCGCCACAATCACTGGAGCACCAAAATCGCCGGTGTCCGGCGCGAGTTCGACACGGAGATCGTCGACCAGCTTCCGGACGAGCGGATCGCCTGGCGCAGCACGGGCGGCGGCACCAAGCAGAAGGGTGTCGTCAGCTTCCAGCGCCTGGACGAGCGGCACACCCGGGTGGAACTCGTGATGAGCGTGGAGCCCACCGGTGCCGCGGAGAAGACCGCTGACGCGACGGGCCTGATCGACCGGCGGGTGAAGGACGACCTGCATCGCTTCAAGGAGTACATCGAGCACCGCGGGGGCGAAACCGGAGCCTGGCGCGGTCGCATCAAGCCCGGATGACCCGGGCCGGCTGTCGGCCCGGCGGGACTGCACAGCAGCACGTTCGACGACCCGGGCGTCAGCGGAGAGACGCCGGTGGCCCGGTCCGGATCGATCCGGACCGGGCCACCGGTATGCGAAGGCGTTCAGACACTGCAGTCCCCGGCGCCCACTCCCGCACCATCTGTCCCGGTCGTCGCTGAGGCTCCGATGCGAGGGGCTTCCGGGGGCCTGACCAGAGCCGTACAAGGGTCACTGCCGACAGACGTCTCTGCCAACGGTGGGGCTCTTCGGTTTTCTGGCGTATTGAACATTTTCCTCCCGATTTGCCCATAGTCAAGGCTTCGGTCGCGAAATTCTCGGGCCGGCCGTGGTCGCTGCCGAAGGGCGGAGCGCCCGAAGGGTCTCCCCCGGCAGGCGCTCCGCGGCCTCACAGCGTTACGGCGCCGCCCTGAGGTGTCAGGGGGTGCTCGGCCCAGATGGTCTTGCCGTCGCGCCCGTAGCGAGTGCCCCACCGCTCGGTGAGCCGGGCGACGAGGAAGAGCCCGCGACCGCCCTCGTCGGTGTTCCGGGCCCGGCGCAGATGCGGGGATGTGCTGCTGGAGTCGGTCACCTCGCAGATCAGGCTGCGGTCGCGGATGAGCCGTAGCGTGATCTCCCCGTCCGCGTACCGGTAGGCGTTGGTGACCAGCTCGCTCACGATCAGCTCGGCGGTGTAGGCCATCTCCTCCAGCCCCCACCGCTCCAGCTGCTCCGTCGTCAGGGCCCTGGCCCGTCCGGCGGCCTCCGGTCCGGACTCCAGCCGCCACGTCGCGACCTGCTCGGCGGCCAGGACTCGGGTACGTGCCACCAGGAGCGCCACATCGTCGGCGGGCCGGTCGGGCAGCAGGGCGTCCTCCGCGGCCTTGCAGGTCTCCTCCAGCGAGCCGGCCGGCACGGACAGTGCGCCGAGCAGGCACGACAGCCCCTCGTCGGGGTCCTGCCCGCCTGCCTCGATCAGGCCGTTGGTGTAGAGGGCGAGGAGGCTGCCCTCGGCCAGCTCCACCTCGGTGGACTCGAAGGGCAGCCCGCCCAGCCCCAGGGGCGGACCGGCGGGCAGGTCCAGAACGCGGGCGTGCCCATCGGGGCTCACCACTGCCGGCGGTGGGTGGCCCGCACGGGCGAAGGTGCAGCAGCGGGACGCCGGGTCGTAGACCGCGTACAGGCAGGTCGCGCCCACGACCTGGGGCGAGTGTTCGTCGGCAGGCTCCTGCTCCGCGGCCAGGCGGTCCACCAGTTCGTCGAGGTTGGAGACGACCTCGTCCGGGGTGAGGTCGAGGTTGGCCAGGGTGTGCACCGCGGCGCGGAGGCGTCCCATGGTGGCCGCGGCGTGGATGCCGTGGCCGACGACATCCCCGACGACGAGGGCGACGCGCAGCCCGGAGAGCGCGATGACATCGAACCAGTCGCCGCCCACTCCCGCGGCCGGGTCGGCCGGCCGATACCGATGGGCGATCTCGACGGCCGGGTACTCGGGCACCTCCCGCGGCAGCAGGCTGTGCTGAAGCGTGAGCGCCGCCTGGTGCTGCTGGGTGTAGCGGCGCGCGTTGTCGATGGAGAGTGCGGCGCGGGAGGCGAGTTCCTCGGCGAGCGTCAGGTCGTCCGTCTCGAAGGGTTCGGGCCGGTCCACCCGCCACAGGGTGAGCAGCCCCAGCACGAGCCCACGGGCCGTGAGCGGCACCATGATCAGAGAGTGGGCGCCCGGCGCGGGGGTGTCCTCGGCCTGCGCCTGGTCACCCCACTCATCGTTGCTGTGCAGGTGGGTCCTGTGCACCGGGCGCCGTTCCGCCAGGCACCGCGCCTGCAGCGCGTTCGGGGTGAAGCGGAGGGTGCCTTCCTCAGGCATCGGCTGGTGCGATTCCAGGGAGACACCGTGGGTCGCGATCCTGTACAGCGCGCCCGAGGCATCCGCGGTGGGTTCCGCACCGCGGGTCACCGGCTCCAGGAGATCGACCGCGACGAAGTCCGCGAGTTCGGGCACCGCCACCTCGGCCAGCTCCCGTGCCGTCCGCTCGACGTCCAGCGTGGTCCCGATCCTGGACCCCGCCTCGCTGAGCAGCGCCAGCCGGCGTCGGGACCGATAGCGATCGGTGACGTCTTCCACCGTCTGGGTGACGCCGAGGACCCTTCCGGCGGGATCCTCCAGCCGGAAGGCCGATACGGACACCACCAGCTCCTGGTCGGGGTCCTGCCGGAGCCGGCACGGCTGCTCGGCGAAGATCGCCGACTTGCCGGTCCTGAGGACCTCCCGCAGCTTGGCCTCCGACGTCTCACTGTCCGCCGGAATGAGGAACTCGTTGGTGCCGCGCCCCCGGTGCTGCTCGGTCGGGATGCCGCTGAACCGTGCGATCGCCCGGTTCACCCGCAGAATGCTGAGGTCCGGCGCGTGCACGGAGAGGCCGATCGGCGAGCGGCGGAAGAGCCCGTCCAGCACCGAACGGTCCGTCTCCCACTGGATGACTTCCTCGGCGGGCGCGGCGACGACGAACCACTCGACCTCGGTGGCCGCTCGCTTGACGGCCCGCACTCGGCAGCCGACTTCCACGCGGTGCCCTTCGCGGTCCCGGACGGGCACGACTCCGAACCATCCGCCCTCGCCGACGCACGTGGCCACGGCCTCTTGGACGAGCCCGAGATCGGCCGGCTCGACAAGGAGGTCCGCCGCCTCCCGGCCCAGTGCCTCCTGCGGCCGGTGGCCGAGAAGCGCCTCGGCCCGCTCGCTCCAGCCGACGATCCGCCCTCGGTGGTCCAGCACCGCGGAGGCCGCACGACGCACCGCGAACGGGTCTTCCGGCCCTTCGCTGAACGTCTTCGCCGAAACGTCCATCCCACCACCCTCGCACCTGACGAGTGCGCCTGCCAGAGGGGCGGAGCCCGGGGACCCCGGGGCGAGCAGCGCGAAGCCGCTGGTTCCGGTATCGAGCCGGCGGCGTACGAAGAGGCCGCGCTGCGCTCTGCATGACGGCCCCCGAACACCGCCGCAACGGCACGAGCAACGGCAACGCTCACCGATGCGGGCCCAGGGCACGGCCGAAACGCTCCCGGCCATCGACACAGGCACCGGCCCCGGCGCACAATCCGGGGTATCCACCCAGGTCAACGGCGCCGTCGGTACGCTTTTCCCGCCGCTGCCAACCGAGGTCCAGGTCGTACGCGACGTCATACGGGGGTTTCACATGTTCGGGATAGTCAGGCCCTGCACACATCGCCTGTCCCAAGGGCTCAAAGCGGAGTGGATGGCCCATCTCTGCGGCCTCTGTCTCGCCCTGCGCGGCGATCACGGCCAGTTCGCCCGCGTCGTGACGAATTACGACGGGCTGATCGTGTCCGTCCTGACCGACGCTCAGTCCGGTCACACCGAGGACCGGCGGCGCACCGCCGGCCCCTGCCCGCTCCGGGGGATGCGGACCGCGTCCGTCGCGAAGGGCGAGGGCGCGCGACTTGCGGCATCGGTATCCCTCGTCCTCGCTTCGGCCAAGATTCGTGACCATGTCGCGGACCGCAACGGGCTGCTCCGCCGCAGGCCCATTGCCGCCGCCGCACGCAAGGTCGCCGCGGGTTGGGACCGCGCGGGGGCCGGCACCGGCGCCACGCTCGGCTTCGACACCTCCGTACTGGTCGACGCGGTCGACCGACAGCTCGGCATCGAGGCGCTGGCCGGTCCGCTCACCCCGCTCACCACCATCACCGAGCCCACGGAGACCGCGACCGCCGCGGCCTTCGCCCACACCGCGGTGCTGGCAGGCCGGCCGGGCAACGCCGCGCCGCTGGCCGAAGCCGGGCGCCTCTTCGGGAGGCTGGCGCACCTCCTCGACGCGGTGGAGGACCGCGCGGCCGACGCCGCCGAAGGATCCTGGAATCCGCTCACCGCCACGGGCGCCTCGGTCGCGCAGGCCCGCCGCCTGTGCGACGACGCGCTGCACGGCATACGGCTCACCCTGCGCGAGGTGGAGTTCGCCGACTCGGCCCTGGTGCACGTCCTGTTGGTGCACGAACTGCGACGGTCGGTGGACCGGGCCTTCGGAACGGCTGCCTGCTCCCACACGGGCAACGGCGTGCCAGGACCGTACGACGACCGGTCCCCGCACCACGGCCGGCCGTCCCCGTACGGGCAGCCTCCCGAGTACGGCCAGGTGGCGGCAGGCGGCCCGTACGCCCATGGTCCGCAGCACCTGAACGGCCGGCAGAACCCTTACGGGAAGGGCCCGATGCCGCCCGGCGCCTCCGGCGGCGGATACGGCGGAGGCGGTGACGGGGGCGGGTCGCACTTCTCGCACCAGCCGAAGAAGCCCCGCGGTTTCCTCGCGGGCTGCGCGGTCGCCATCGGGCTCTGCTGCACCTGCAAACTGTGCTGCGCGAAGGAGTACGAGGGGCCGTGGTCGCGCAAGAAGCGCGAGGGGTGCTGCCGCGACTGCGATTGCTGCGAATCCTGTGATTGTTGCGATTGCTGTAGCTGCGACTGCTAGGGGGCGGCGTACTGCGCGCGGCGTGCGCACCGGTGGGGCTCAGGCGCCCAGGGCGTAGGAGGGGCGCGCGCTCAGCTGATCGAGGTGGCTGCCGAGTGCCCGGCAGCCACCTCAACACGGCTTCTGGGTGCGGACGGAGTCCTCGGACGGTGCCGCACGTCAGACCGGGGCAACCACAGAGCCGGCCTCTTCCCGGTCGGCTGCCGACGCCTTCCGTTCCTGCGTCGGCTCGGCCGTGGCCCGGTCCTTCGCCTCGGCCTCGGGGGGCTTGGGCCCGGCACCGGGGATATGGGCCATGGCGGTGCTCGATATCCGGTACCTGCCATTCGGCACCTCGTCGGACCTGACGACATGCACGGTGAGAGGGCCGGCCCACTCGTATCCACGATCCGCCGCATGCCTGGCCAGGACGTCGACCAGTTCCTCCCCTATCTGCCCACCATGGGCGGCCAGCTCGTCATGCACCGCCCCGGCGAGTTCGACCGTGTAGGCATTCGGGACCAGGACTCGCTCGTGACTGCACACCACGGCCTGCTCGTCGCACTCCCTCCGCAGGTCCTCGAACAATTGGACAGGTTCGGAGTGGAAGACCTTGGCGAGCAGGGCGCTTTCGCAGTCTTCCACCACACGTTCCAGACGCATCAGCATTCCCATGACACAGCGGGTGCCCTGACGTGTCCTGTACATGCGGCGGGCGGGTCCACGACCTCGGCGATGCCGTCGCGGGAGCGCGCAGGAGATGCCGTTGACGAGGTTGTTCGTCGCCGCCCTGCCCGGGCGGAACACTCCCACCCTTCATTACCCACCGATTTCGCATGATTGCGTATGGTTATTCACATTGAACACCTGGGCAGTGGCCGGGCGATCACCCCTCCGCCCCGCCGGCACCGGCCGCCCGCAGACAGGAGCACCCCCAGAGTGAGGCAGCAGCGGATGAACGGCCTGCGCGGTCTGCCTGTCGGCTCGGCGGCCATCGCGGGAGCCCTGGCCCTGACGGCCTGTGGTGCGAGTGACAACTCCGGCTCCACCGACGCCTCCCCCACCCCCACCGCTGCCGCCGCGACCAGCGACGCGGGCGGCATCCCGTGCGGGAAGGCGGCCACTCTGCGGGCCTCCGGCTCGACGGCTCAGCAGTACGCGATGCAGAACTGGATCAAGAAATACACACGCGCCTGTCCCGACATCAAGATCAACTACACGGGCAACGGGTCCGGCGGCGGCCAGGACGACTTCCTCGCGGGCCGGACCTCCTTCGCGGGTTCCGACTCCGCGCTGAGCACCGAGCAGGTATCCCGCTCCAAGAAGGTCTGCTCGGGGAGGGGGCAGGCCGTGCATCTGCCGATGGTCGGCGGTCCGGTCGCGGTCGGCTTCAATCTCCCGGGCATGAAGGAACTGACCCTGGACGCCCCCACGCTCGCCAAGATCTTCAACGCACGGATCACGACGTGGAACGACCCGGCCATCGCGAAGCTCAACTCCGGTGTCGAGCTGCCGTCGACACAGATCCGGGCGGCGCACCGGTCCGACTCCTCCGGCACGACCGACGGCTTCACCTCGTACCTGAGGACGGCCGCTCCGGACGCCTGGCCATACGAGCACAGCAAGGAGTGGAAGGCCAAGGGAGGCCAGTCGGCCAAGAGTTCCTCGGGCCTCGCCGACAAGGTGAAGCAGACCGAGGGGTCCATCGGATACTTCGAGCTGTCCTACGCGGCCGCTCGCAACATTCCGACGGTCGCCCTCTCCACCGGAGCACCGGCCCCGGTCCAGCCCAGCATTCTCTCCGCCTCCAAGTCGATCGCCGACTCCAAGATCGTCGGCAAGGGCAAGGACCTCACGCTCCAGATCAACCACGCGACGAAGGCGCCCGGGGCCTACCCGGTCGACGTGGTCACCTACGAAATCGTCTGCGACAAGGGCAACAAGCCGGCGACCTGGCCCGCGACCAAGGCATTCCTGACGTACAGCGCGAGCAAGAAGGGCCAGGAGGACCTGAGCTTCCAGGGGTACGCGACACTCCCGGCCGGCATCGTGAACAAGGTCCGCAGCACGGTCAACGCACTGTCCTGAGAGGCCGGGCAACCCGCCCCTGCCCCGAGGCGCGCCGGACACCTGCCCCGGGTCCGGCGCGTCGAACGCTTCGGCCACGCGGGCCGCGCGCTGTCGCAGACGCATACGGCCGACTGCACGAGCGCGTGTTTCCCGCAACCGAGCGGTGCGCGCCTACCTCGCCGGTGCCATGCTGGAAACCGAGAACCGGAGGTCGTGATGGGGTTCTACGACGAGCGCGTGCTGCCGCGAATCATCAATGTCCTGTGCGGGGCCAAGCCGGCCGGCCCTCTGAGACAACGCGTCTGCGAAGGTCTCCAGGGCGACATCATCGAGATCGGCTTCGGCAGTGGGCACAACGTGCCGTTCTACCCGGACACCATCACCCGCGTAGCCGCGGTCGAGCCGTCCGACCTGGGGTGGAGACTCGCCGGCAAGCGCCTCGCCAAGACCCGGGTCCCGGTGCAGCGGGCCGGTCTGGACGGCCAGTCGCTGCCGTTCGACGACAACAGCTTCGATGCCGCCCTGTCGACGTGGACGCTGTGCACCATTCCGGACGCCGATGCCGCGCTCCGCGAGTTGCGCCGCGTCCTGAAGCCCGGCGGGGCCCTGCATTTCGTGGAGCACGGGCTGGCGCCCGAGGAGGACGAAAAGGTGCGGAGCCGGCAGCGCCGCTTCGAGCCGATGCAGCGTCGGCTCTTCGGCGGATGCCACCTCACCCGGCCGACCGTCGACATGCTGACGGCCGCCGGATTCACGGTGGCCGAACTGGACGTCTTCTACGAGAAGGGCGCGCCGAAGATCATGGGCGCCGACTCCCTCGGTACCGCGCTGTCGCCCTGATCGGCACTCACACTTCCGCCACGGCCTGCAGAGGCAGCGGGGTCCGGCCCGTGGGAAGCGTCCGAAGCCCCGCCCCCGGCCGATCGGCAAGACGTTCCCGGCCGACCGAAGCCGGCTACGCCACGGCGTGTCCTGCCCCGGTCGATGTGAGGACGCGCCGGTTCGTTCGGTTACCCGGCGTCGACGGCACCACGGGTGCCCCTTCCGCCGGATGGCGGGCGGACAGCACACACGAACGGACCTGCCGCTCCCGGGCTTCAGCCCCGGCCTGCCCCCGCGTTCTCTCCGCCCGATGGATGGTCAGATCGCCCGGCCGGCTGTCCGGTACGGGCTTCCCTGCCGGCTGCCCCGGCACGGGCTCTCCCCTCCCGGCAGCAGCTGATCCGGATTCAGTCCATGACTTCGGCCCTCGCTTTGACCGGTGAGGGCGGGCCGGCAGGGCGCCGGGCAATGAGCGCCCCGAAGTTGATGGGCCGTTCGGCATGTCCCGAGAAGCCCGCTCGGGAGGTGGTCACTCCGATGGGCCGGGACCGGTGGCCGTTGCCCACCGGGCTGGTGACGATTGCCGCACCCGATCGATTTCCTTCGAGGAGAGTGCGTGGTGTCAACAGCACCCCGGAGCCGAACCCATACGCCCACCCATGGCGGAGGGGCTTCCCGGCCGCGGCCGACTCAGCAGTCCAGCCTGCGGGCCGCGGCACCGACAGACACCGCCGAGGGCGGGTGGGCGATATGTACGCCCCTCGCGAGAAGCCTCGGTCGGTGAAGCACCTGGCCGGAGGCGGGTGAGAAAAGTGTCCCGGCCAGTCGGGCTCGGGCGAAGGAAAGGTGACGTGATGAACAAGATCAAGAAGACCGCGGTACTCGCTGCTTGCGCGGGTGTCCTGGCAGGAGGAGCCGGCATCGTGTCGGCGGGACCGGCAGCCGCCGACACACCCCGCTGCGCGGACACCCGTCCGGCTCATACGAACGGCAACCTGCCGAACGACGTTCCCCAGCAGGCCAACGCCGGTCTGGGCGCACTTCTCGACCTGGTGAAGTGCACGGTGACCGGGGCCAACGCCGGCCTCAACGGCGGTGGCCGCGCTCACCGCTGACGCAACACGGCTGACGGCTCAGCTGGACAGACGCTCCGGCCGGTCCACCCCACCACTGCCACAGTGGTCGGGCGGACCGGCCGCTGCGGTTTCGCCACCGCGCGTCGCGGCGTGGCACGGGCACACCCGTCCCCCGTTGACGCGGCGGAGCCCCGTGGCGGCCTGCGGGCCGCACTTCCGCAGGCCAGGTCTCCTGGACGCGGAAAACCCCGGCTGGACGGGGGAGACCAGCCGGGGCGTCAGGGATGGTGCCACACTCCGTGGGGCACCATGCGGTTTTCCGCCGGGAGGGGCGATTCGCCCCTGCTCTCAGTGGTGACCGTGCGCAGTGTCCGAAGCGCCGCCGAAGAGCCGGGCGACGGCCCGGAACGGCAGGGTGACGACGGTGGCGATGGCACCGCCGATGGCCCGGAGCACATCTGCGATCGCCTTCAACATGGTTCTCCTCCTCCGTCCTGCTTCCCGGCGCAGAGCCGGGGTGGAAAAGCCGCTGCACGGCCTTGCAAAAGTCCGCGTGCCCTGAGACCGGACGGGAAAACCTGGCCCCGGGCAGCTGTTCCCACCTTGCCTGTGGCACCCGGCCCGCGACGGTTATTCGGGCGCCTCACCTGCGGCAGCGGCATCCGTGGCAGGTGCGGGCGCCGGGGCCGTGCTGCCGCGCGGGATCAGCCGGGTGGGCAGTACGACGTGCCGCGCCTGGTCCGCGTCCGGCTCGTTGATGAGGGAGAGGGCCAGATCGGCTGCGGCGCGCCCGATGTCCGAAGGGGACTGGGCCATCGTCGTGAGGTCCGACCACTCGGCCATCTGATGGTCGTCGAAGCCCACCACCGACATCCGCTCGGGTACCGCGACATTGCTCTGCCGCAGCGTCCAGATCACGGAGACCGCGACCTCGTCCTGTTCCGCGAAGACAGCGGTGGGCGGTTCGCGCAGGCTGAGCAGCCGACCGATCGCCTCCATCGTGCCGCGCTTGTCGGCGACCAGGGTGTCGACCACGAGGTCGTCGTCCGGGACGATGCCCGCCTCGTCGAGCGCCTGCTGATAGCCGATCAGCCGCTCGTGGGAGCTGAAGGTGAATCCGCTGGCGCCGATCGTCTTGACGAAGGCGATCCGGCGGTGCCCGAGATTGAGCAGGTGCTGGGTGGCGCGGTGCGCGCCCCGCACGTCGTCGACGTACACGCTGGGCCGGCCCTCGGCGTGCTGGCTGATGTAGATCACCGGCATGTTGAGGTCGTCCAGACGCGCGCTCTCCTCCTTGGAGAGGTCGAAGGAGAAGACCAGCAGCGCGTCGGCGTTCCGCCGGGCCGGCAGGCGCTCGAAGAAAGTCGACCGCTCGTCCATGTCGGGCGTGATGTAGACCAGCAGCTCCAGGCCGGACTCGCGCAGCACCGGGCCGAGGCTGGACAGTGCCGAGCCGATGAACCAGGAGTTGAGGGTGGGCACGAGGGCCGCGACCACGCCGGTCTTGCCGGTGACCAGGCTGGATGCCTGGCGCGAGACGACGAAGTTCATCTCGCGGGCGGCCTTCTCTACCCGGGCGCGTACGTCGGGCGAGACGGTCGAGAGCCCGCGGAGCGTGCGGGAGACGGTGGAGGCGGAGACCCCGGCGCGTTCGGCGACGTCGGCCAGAGTCGGGTGCCGCTGAGCTGGTGGCATGTCGGGACGGTAGCACCATGCGGCCACACCGGGAACCGTTCGAGACAGCGCTGTCACGAACGACATCTGACAACGCTGTCCCGCTGCAATTACGGGCTCCAGCTGCGAAAAGGGGCCCTAAAAGGTGCACAATACAGGCGCAATAGCAGCAGGTTACCGGCACGTAACGCGTTGACTTCACCTTCGCCCGCTCTTAGCTTGCAAGCGTTGTTACGGAGCGATTGGCGTAACCCGCAGCGAATCGATCTCTGTACCGCTGACATTGGGAGTACCCCCCACCGGCGGTGAGACAGCGCAGTCATCATCTCCACCACGCGTGTTTCCCTGGGTCGCGGCGCGGCCTACGGCCCCGCTCGGGCCGCACCCCGGCGCCGCACATCGGCCCCTTTCTCCGCATGCACCGTCCGGCAACTCCCCTGCCGGTGAAGGGACCCGCATGACCACTGTCGGATTCGAGAAAGTGACCCGGCGCTATCCGGGTGGCGATCGCCCCGCGGTCGACACCCTCCATCTGGACATCGCCGACGGCGAATTCCTGGTCCTGGTGGGACCGTCGGGATGTGGCAAGTCCACCAGCCTGCGCATGCTGGCGGGTCTGGAGGACGTGGACGACGGCGTGATCCGCATCGGCGGGCGGGACGTGACGCACCTGCCGCCGAAGGACCGCGACATCGCCATGGTGTTCCAGAACTACGCCCTCTACCCGCACATGAGCGTCGGCGACAACATGGGATTCGCCCTGAAGATCGCCGGGGTCGGCAAGGCCGAGATACGCAGCCGGGTGCAGGAAGCCGCCGGGATCCTCGACCTGGAGCCGTATCTGGAGCGCAAGCCCAAGGCGCTCTCCGGAGGCCAGCGCCAGCGCGTCGCCATGGGCCGCGCCATCGTCCGCGAGCCGCAGGTCTTCCTGATGGACGAACCGCTGTCCAACCTGGACGCCAAGCTGCGTGTCCAGACCCGAACCCAGATCGCCGCGCTCCAGCGGCGGCTCGCGGTCACCACCGTCTACGTCACCCACGACCAGGTCGAGGCCATGACGATGGGCGACCGGGTCGCCGTGCTCAAGGACGGGCTGCTCCAGCAGTGCGCCGCCCCCCGCACCCTCTACGCGGAGCCGGCGAACGTGTTCGTGGCGTCCTTCATCGGCTCGCCGACGATGAACCTCCAGGAAGTGCCCATCGGGGAGGGCTCCGCGCGGATCGGGGGCGCGGCCATCCCGCTGAGCCGCCGTGTCCTGGCCGCGGTCGCGGACGAGGGCGGCGACAAGCTCGTACTCGGCTTCCGGCCCGAGGCCCTGGAGCCCGTCGGCGCCGGTGAACCCGGTCTGAGCATGACCGTGACCATGGTGGAGGAGCTCGGCTCCGAGGCCTACGCCTACGGTGACCTCGACGGCCACGAAGGAACCCCGGCCGCCGTCATCGCCCGCGTCGATCCACGCACCCCGCCCGCCAAGGGCGAGCGGGTCACCCTGCGCATCCGCCCGGGCGGGGAGTACTTCTTCTCCGCCAAGACCGGTCAGCGGCTTCCCACCGAGTGATCTGCGGAGCCCCATCCGCTCCGCAACAGCAGGAGAGACAGTGAAGAGCAGGACCAGAAGAGCAACCCATGGCTCGGGCGCGGTGCTCGCAGGGCTGGCCGCCCTCGCCGCGTGCGGCGCCCCCGCGGGAAGCGCGTCCACCGGCACGTCGGGATCCACCGCCTTCGAGGGGCGCGGCCCCATCACCTACGTCGCGGGCAGGGACAGCACAGGCAGCGTGCAGATGGTGCTCGACCGCTGGAACAAGGCGCACCCGAAGGAGAAGGTCACCTTCGTCCAGCTGCCGACCGACCCCGACGCGCAGCGTCAGCAGATGATCCAGAACGCGCAGACGAAGTCCGATGCCTACACGGTGCTGGCGCTCGACGCCGTGTGGACCTCGGAATTCGCGGCGCACAGGTGGGTCGACAGGCTGCCGGAGGACCGGTTCCCGCTGCGGCAGATGCTGAAGCCGATCGTGGAGACCGGGAAGTACCGCGGCGGCGTGTACGCGCTCCCGGCGAGTTCGGACGGCGGCATGCTGTACTACCGGACCGATCTGCTGAAGAAGGCCGGGATCGCCGAGCCGCCGGCCACCTGGGCCGAGATGAAGGCGGACTGCGCCAAGGTGAAGAAGCTGCCGGAGGCGCGCGGCATGTCCTGCTACGCCGGGCAGTTCCAGAAGTACGAGGGCCTGACGGTCAACTTCGCCGAGGCCGTGAACTCCGCGGGCGGTGTCGTCACCGACGCGAAGGGCAAGCCGCAGGTGAACTCCCCGGCGGCGAAGGCGGGCCTGGACTTCCTCGTCGGCTCGCTCAAGGACGGCACGATCCCGAAGGACGCCGTCACCTACCAGGAGGAGGACGGCCGGCGGGCGTTCCAGGCCGGGAAGCTGATCTTCGAGCGGCAGTGGGCGTACATGTATCCGCTGGCGCAGAAGAAGGACGGCTCCAGCAAGATCGCGGGGAAGTTCGGCGTCGCACCGCTGCCCGGCCTCGACGGGGCCGGGTCCTCCAGCCTGGGCGGCCACAACCTGGCCCTGTCGGCCTCCGCAGAGAACAAGGCCACCGCGATCGACTTCATGAACTTCTTCGCGAGCCAGAAGATCCAGCGGTTCACGCTGTCCCACGCGCCGGCCGCGCCGACGTACGCGGCGCTCTACGACGACCCGGATCTGATCAAGAAGTATCCGTACCTGCCCACCCTCAAGCAGTCGATCGTGCACGCCGTGCCACGGCCCCGTGTCTTCCGGTACGGCGACGTGACCACGGCCATCCAACGGGAGTCCTACGCGGCAATGACCGGTGGCAAGAGCAGCGAGCAGGCGCTGGAGGACCTCCAGAAGGCCCTCCGGCAGCAGCCGGCGGCGGAGTGAGGAGACCGTCATGATGAAGACGCACAACGCGGCCGGGACCGAGGAAGACAGCCGGGATGACGCGGCGGGGCGTGCCCCCGGCGCTCCGGGCGACGGCCCGCGCGACGATTCGCCGGCTCAGTCGCCGGTACCGCCCAAAGGCCGGCGCCGACGCCTCCGGGCGACGTCCGGCACGGGACGGCTCGCGGCCCTGCTGATCTCCCCGACCCTGCTGGTGCTGGCGGTCGTGGTGCTCTACCCGACGATCGTGGCCCTCAAGGATTCGCTGTACGGGACGCCGGGCCTCGACCCCAAGACGGGCTTCGTGCGGGAGACCGACCCGTTCGTGGGCCTGGAGAATTTCACGGCGATCTTCGGGGAGGCCGGTGAGAGGTTCTGGAACGCCTTCTGGAACACGACGTTCCTCACCTTCACCACCGTCGCGCTGGAGACGGTGATCGGCGTGGCCATGGCGTTGATCATGCACCACGCCTTCCGGGGCCGGGCCTTCGTACGGGCCGGCATCCTGGTGCCGTGGGCCATCCCCACCGCCGTCACCGGTCTGCTGTGGCGCTGGATCTTCAATGCCGACGGCGTGGCCAACGCCCTCATCGGGCAGCAGGTGCTGTGGACGACCGACGGCTTCCACGCCAAGGTCGCGGTCATCATCGCCGATGTGTGGAAGACGGCACCGTTCATCGGCCTGCTCGTGCTGGCCGGCCTCCAGGTGATCTCCAAGGAGGTGTACGAGGCGGCCCGGATCGACGGCGCGGGTCCGCTGCGCCAGTTCTGGAACATCACCCTGCCGCTGGTGAAACCCGCCCTGCTGGTCGCCGTGCTCTTCCGGACGCTCGACGCGCTGCGCATGTTCGACCTGCCGTACATCCTCGTCGGCGCGCAGAAGACCTCGGTGGAGACCCTCTCCATGCTCGCCCAGGACCAGGCGTCGAACGTACGGTTCGGGCCGGCCGCGGCGTATGCGGTGATCCTCTTCGTGTACGTCTTCCTCATCGCGCTGGCCTTCGTCCGGCTGCTCGGCGCCGATGTCGTCGGGGACGACGGGGCCCGCGGGCGCCGCCGGCTGCTGCCGCGCCGCCGCACGGAGGTGGCGGCATGACGCTCTCCCTGAACTGGCGCAAGTGGCTGCTGTACGCGGGTGTCGCCGGGGTCGTGGTCTACTGCCTCGCACCGTTCTACTGGATGCTGGTGTCGAGCCTGCGGCGGACGTCCGACATCTTCGAGAACTCGCCCTTCCCCACCCGGATCTCCTTCGAGAACTACCTCGCGGTCCTCGACCCGTCACAGGGGTTCAGCCGGGCGCTGTTCAACAGCGTCCTGGTGGCCGGCATCACCACCGTCCTGGCGCTGATCCTGGCGACCTTCACCGCCTACGCGATGGCGCGGCTGGAGTTCCGGCTCAAGCGGCTGGTGCTGACCCTGATCATCGCCACCTCGATGTTCCCCGTGGTGTCGATCGTGGTGCCGCTGCTGAAGATGTTCGTCGGCTTCGGCTGGATCAACACCTACCAGGCGATGATCGTGCCGAGCATGTCCTTCACGCTGCCGCTGGCGGTCTGGAACCTCACCGCGTTCTTCCGGCAGATGCCGGACGAACTGGAGCAGGCCGCGATGATCGACGGCTGCACCCGCGGCCAGGCGTTCCGCAAGGTCATCATCCCGCTCGCCGCGCCGGGCATCTTCACCACGGCGATCATCACGTTCATCGCCGCCTGGAACGAGTTCCTGATCGCCCTGACGATGACGAACAAGCCGGAGATCCAGACCGCGCCGGTGGCGATCTCCAAGTTCTCCGGCGCCTCGCAGTTCGAGACGCCCTTCGGCAGTCAGATGGCGGCCGGCGTCCTCGTCACCATCCCGCTCGTGATCGTGGTGCTGCTCTTCCAGCGCCGGATCGTCGCCGGGCTCACCGCGGGTGCGGCCAAGTAGGACCCACCACCCGCCCCCTGCACCGGATATCTCTTCCCCCCTCATCACGCTCCGAGGAGTACCCAGCTCATGACCAGCACCGCCCCGTGGTGGCGCAGCGCCGTCATCTACCAGGTCTACATCCGCAGCTTCGCGGACGGCAACGGCGACGGAGTCGGTGACATCGCCGGCATCCGCTCCCGCCTGCCGTACCTCAAGTCCCTCGGAATCGACGCCATGTGGATCAACCCCTGGTACAAGTCGCCGATGGCCGACCACGGTTACGACGTGGCGGACTTCCGCGAGATCGATCCGCGGTTCGGCACGATGGCCGAGGCCGAGGCGCTCATCGAGGAGGCGCATCAGCACGGCATCCGCGTCATCCCCGACATCGTGCCCAACCACGTCTCCGACCAGCATGTGTGGTTCCAGGCCGCGCTCGCCGCCGGGCAGGGCAGCCCCGAGCGGGACCGCTTCGTCTTCCGGGAGGGCCGCGGCGCGGAGGGCGCCGAGCCGCCCAACAACTGGCAGTCCTGCTTCGGCGGACCGGCCTGGACCCGGCTTCCCGACGGGCAGTGGTATCTGCATCTGTTCGCTCCCGAGCAGCCGGACCTCAACTGGGAACACCCGGAGGTGCGGGCGGAGTTCGAGGACATCCTGCGGTTCTGGTTCCACCGCGGCGTCGACGGGTTCCGCATCGATGTGGCGCACGGCCTCGTCAAGCACCCCGAGCTGCCCGATCTGCCGCCCCGCCCGGACGGGGGCGCCGTGGCCGCGCAGGGCGGGCTCGACCACCCGCACTGGGACCGCGACGAGGTGCACGAGATCTTCCGCGCCTGGCGCCGGGTCGCCGACGAGTTCCCCGGCAACCGCAAGTTCGTCGCCGAGGCCTGGGCGCCCAGCCCCGAGCGGCTCGCCCGCTACGTCCGCGAGGACGGCCTGCACACCGCGTTCAACTTCGACTTCCTGATGACCTCGTGGAACGCCAAGGACCTGCGGGAGGTCATCGACAGCTCGCTCGCCACGCTCGGCGCCGTCGGCGCGCCGGCCACCTGGGTGCTCTCCAATCACGACGTCACCCGCCATCCGAGCCGCTTCGGCCGCAAGGTGGTCAAGAAGTGGGTGGCCAACGAGCTCTACCGCCCCGAGGGCCCGCTGGACTTCGAACTCGGCACGCGGCGGGCCCGCGCGGCCGCTCTGCTGATGCTCTCCTTGCCCGGCGGCGCCTACGTCTACCAGGGTGAGGAGCTGGGGCTGCCGGAGGTCGAGGACCTGCCCGACGAGGTCCTGCAGGACCCCTGCTGGGAGCGCTCCGGCCACACCGACCGCGGCCGTGACGGCTGCCGGGTGCCGATCCCGTGGTCCGGGCAGGACGCGCCGTTCGGCTTCAGTCCCGACGGGGCGACCGGCGAGCCCTGGCTGCCGCAGCCGGCGCTGTGGAAGGACCACAGCGTCGAGGCGCAGACCGGTGACGACGCCTCCATGCTGGAGCTCTACCGCCGGGCGCTGCACCTGCGCCGCGACCTGCCGGCCCTGGGTGAGGGCGACATGACCTGGCTGGACGCCCCGGCCGGTGTGCTGGCGTTCAGCCGTGAGCCGGGCTTCGTCTGCGTCGTCAACCTCTCGGCCGAGCCGTACCGGCTGCCGGAGCACTCGTCGGTACTGCTGGCCAGTGAGCCGGTCGAGGACGGCCTGCTGTCCCAGGACCAGGCGGTGTGGCTCGCGCGATAGCGCAAGGCTGCCGGGCCCGGAAGTCTCCGGGCCCGGCAGGTGCATCAGCGGTCCAGGTAGGAGAGCAGCTCATGGGCGGCGGGGGCCGGCCGGTCGCCTGCCGGCAGGGCCACGGACACCTCCCAGGTCTGTTCCTCCGCACCCGTCAGCGGCAGCGCGCACAGGCTCGCCGCCTCGGGCTTGCGGGCGATGGGCCGCGGCACGACCGCGATGCCCAGCCCGTGGCGTACGAGGTCGATCAGGGTGTGGACGTCGTAGACCTCCAGGGCGACATGCCGGTCCGTACGGCCGGCGGCGAAGGCCCGGTCGGTGAGACGGCGGGCGCCCCAGTCGGGGTGGAAGTCCACGAAGGTCTCCCCCCGCAGCTCCGCCCACTCCGCCTGCTCGCCGCCCGCGAGGCGGTGATCGGGGTGGCAGAGCAGAACCATCGGCTCACAGCGGACGGGCAGCAGCCGCACCCCGTCGGGCGCCGGGCCCGGCAGCGACACGAAGGCCAGGTCCAGGCGCCCAGCGGCGATGTCGTCCACCAGCACGACCGAGCCGGCCTGGCGCAGGTGCACCTCGACGTTCGGGTGCTGCGCGCGAAAGCGTGCGAGCAGCGCCGCGACGTCCACGGTCACGCACTGCTCGATACCGACCGAGAGGCTGCCGCGCAGCAGCCCCTGGACGGCCGCCACCGCTTCCTTGGCGGCCCGGGCGCCCGCGAGTGTGCGGGTCGCCTCCTGGAGCAACGCCTTTCCCGCGCCGGTGAGTTCGACGCTCCGGGTGGTGCGGACGAAGAGCGGGGCGCCCAGCTCCCGCTCCAGTGCCCGCACCGACGCGGAGAGCCCCGACTGGGAGACCAGCATCCGCTGCGCCGCCCTGGTGAAGTGACGCTCCTCCGCGACGGCGACGAAGTATTCGAGCTGGCGTAGTTCCATGACTGAGAAGCCTAGCTGCTGAATCCATCCTCTTTCTTCTATTGGACGGATGACGGTCGTCCGCGACAGTCTGAGGACCGCGCGGGCCGGTCGGCCCGCGGGATCCCGATGCGCGTTGCCGACAAGGAGAAACAACCGTGGAGTACCGCACTTTGGGCCGGAGCGGATGCAGTGTCTCGACGCTCGCGCTCGGCACCATGACGTTCGGCAACGAGACCGACGAGAAGGGCGCGCACGCGCAACTCGACCGGTTCGTCGAGGCGGGCGGCACCTTCATCGACACCGCCGATGTGTACAGCGCGGGGGTGTCCGAGGAGATCGTCGGCCGGTGGCTGGCCGGCGCCTCCGCCGAGGTACGCGACCAGGTCGTCCTCGCGTCCAAGGGGCGCTTCCCGATGGGCGGCGGCCCCAACGACGTCGGTCTGTCGCGCCGCCACCTCGATCGTGCGCTGGACGCCTCGTTGCGCAGGCTCGGCGTCGAGACGATCGACCTCTACCAGGTCCACTCCTGGGACCCGCTCACGCCCGTCGAGGAGACCCTGGGCTTCCTCGACGACGCCGTGCGCCGAGGCAAGATCCATTACGTCGGGCTGTCCAACTTCACCGGCTGGCAGATCCAGAAGACCGTGGATGTCGCCGACTTCCGCGGGCTGGCCCGTCCGGTGACGCTCCAGCCGCAGTACAGCCTGCTGTCCCGGGAGATCGAGTGGGAGATCACTCCGGCCTGCGCCTCCGAGGGGCTCGGGCTGCTGCCGTGGAGCCCGCTCGGCGGCGGCTGGCTGACCGGCAAGTACCGGCGCGACGAGCGGCCGAGCGGGGCGACCCGGCTCGGCGAGAACCCTGAGCGCGGTGTGGAGGCGTACGACCGGCGAGGGCGCGTGGAGCGCACCTGGGCTGTGGTGGACGAGGTGCGGACGCTGGCCGAGGAGCGCGGCGTCTCGATGGCGCAGATCGCCCTGGCCTGGGTGGCCGACCGCCCCACCGTGACCTCGGTGATCCTCGGCGCGCGCACGATCGAGCAGCTGACGGACAATCTGGCCGCTGCCGGGCTGCATCTGTCCGAGGAGGAGCGGGCCCGGCTGGACAAGGTCAGTGACCCGGGCGCGGCGGACTACCCGTACGGCGGGCCGGGCCGGGACCAGCGCAGCCGCAGGATTGACGGCGGTCGCTGATCCGCGCGGTGCGGGGCGGCAGTTGTACGGCGGTCCGGGAGCGCCTCCCCGGCCGCCACGCGGCGTCCGGGCCGACTGGAGGCCGTAGCCCGGCTCCGGACCGGACTCCCCCGCCCTGCCTGACGGCCCTGCCCGCACCGGCAGGCTGATGGACTTCGGTGGTGAACCGGCGAGTTGTGGGCACACGCCCTAAACGATCTTCGACTCGCCGCAAGGAGACAGCCGTCCATGGTCACACCCATACGCCGTTCACACCTCGCGACCACCCGCCGCGGGAATCGCCGCCCCCCTTTCAGCATGCGGAGGTTGACGTTCTCCTTCGGCATCGTCGTGATCGGCGTCATCGGTGTCGGCCTGCTGCTCAGAGCTGCTGTCGAAGGGTCAGAAGTGCGCCCGGGAGCGCTCGTTCTGATCGGGGTGGTGGCGGTCGCGACCGCCCTGGCCTACGTCAGGCTCAAGGGGCGCGGCGCCCGGACCTCCGCCGCGCCGTCGGACGCCACCCGGCCGGTGGCACCGGAGGAGCCGGGCATGGCCGCGCCACCGGGCGCCGTTGCGGAACCGGCGCCGGTTGAGCCGGTTGAGCCCGTCGAGGACGCGCCCGCGCAGGTCGATGAGATCGAGGACTACGCGAGCATGGACGGCGACCGGTTCGAGGACGCGGTGGCCCGCCTCTGCGAGCGCGCCGGGTGCGAGGACATCAGCGTGGTCGGCGGCGCCAACGATCTGGGCGCCGACATCGTCGCGACGACTCCCGACGGACGCGTTCTGGTCATCCAGTGCAAGCGCTACACCGACAGCAACAAGGTCGGCTCGCAGGAGGTACAACGCTTCGGCGGGACCTGCTTCGCCGTCCATCAGGCCGAGATCGCGGTGGTCATCACCACCAGCGCCTTCACGGAACCGGCGGCCGAGTACGCCGACCGGTGCGGAATTCTCTGCTTCGATCACGACGACCTCACGGCTTGGGCCTCCGGTGTCGGGCCGGCCCCCTGGCAGTAGGCGCCCGGCAGCGAGCGCTCCCCCGCCGTGGCAATCCGCCGGCCCTTCCGGCTGCGGTCATCCGGGCTGGATACCGTGGCCGGCTGCGAAGAGACCAGCAGCCCCGTCGGCTCGCGGTGGGCGACACGACCCGGCTCTGGTCGGTGCGCCACAGGCACCCCGAATGCCGCGAGGTCCTCAGCCTTCATCATCCTCAATCCAGGACGACCCTGCGCCTCGTGTCCGCCGCGGGCCCCGGTCGGCTGATCCCCGACGGCTACCTGCACACCGGCGCGGTCGCCAACGCACTCGGTGACGTACTCAACCTCCGCGAGCCGGGAGTCGTCCGCAGGTTCCTCGACGAGGCGGTCGCGCGCGGCGTCCTGCCCACCTCCCGTACGGAGACGGAGATCGACGGCCGGCCGCCGTTCGATGCCCTGGCCGGACGCTGACCGCCTCCCGCCGGAGAAGCCGCGCCATCGCGACCCGCCCAGCCCGGGGACGGCCGGCGGCGCACGGGTGGTCCGGCCGCGGAATTCGCCTGCGGGACGCAGGAGCGGGAAGGGACCAGAGGTGCCTGAAGTCACCGACCCTCTGCTGGATCTCGTGCGGCGGCACCGGGAGCCGGTGGTCGCCCAGACGATCCGGTCGACCGTAGCCGCCGTCATCGCCTATGTCGTCGCCCTGGTGCTGAGCAGCCAACCGGCGCCACTGACCGCGCCGCTGACCGCGCTGATCGTCGTCCAGGTCACCCTGTTCGCGACCCTCACCACCAGCATGCGCCGGGTGAACGCGGTGGTGGTGGGCGTGATCATCGCCATCGGCTTCAGCTCCATGGTCGGCCTGAGCTGGTGGAGCCTGGGCCTGACCATCCTCGCCTCCCTGGTGATCGGCCGCTTCGTACGGGCCGGTGAATTCGTCCCGGAGGTGGCGATCAGCGCCATGCTGGTGCTGGGTGTGGCACGGGTGACCGAGACCGCCTTGGACCGGGTGCTGGAGACACTGATCGGCGCGGTCGTCGGGCTCCTCTTCAATGTGCTGTTCGTGCCCCCGGTATGGGTCCAGCCCGCCAGTGAGGCCATCGAGGGTCTCGCGGGCCGGATGCGGGGCCTGCTGATGTCCCTCAGCGAGGAGGTACACGGCCACACCTCCGTGGCGGAGGCCGCCGAGCGGCTGCACGAGGCCCGCCGGCTGGACCACGACATCGTGCAGGTGGACGCGGCCCTCCGGCGGGCCGAGGAGAGCCTCCGCCTGAATCCCCGCGTCAAGGAGGGCATGCTCTCCCGCGTGGTGCTGCGGACGGGCCTGGACACTCTGGAAATCGCCGCGGTGGTGCTGCGTACGCTGACCCGCACCCTGACCGACCTCGCCAGGGCGCGGACCGAGGAGCCCCTGTTCGCTCCCGAGATCGCCGCCGGCCTGAGCGAACTGTTCGTCCACATGTCCCGTTCGATCGAGAGCTTCGCGGTACTGATCACCAGTCAGGTCAGCGCCAGCGCCGAGGAGGCGGAGGAGCAGCTGGTCAGGGAGCTGGACGCAAGTCTGGGCAGTCGCGAGGTCGTCGCGCATCTGCTGCTCGACGGCGTGCAGGAGCATCCGCGTCAGTGGCAGCTGCACGGCGCGCTGCTGGCCGAGATCGACCGGATCCTCGACGAGCTGGAAGTGGAGAAGAGGTCCACGCGGCTGGTGGAGGAGTTGGACCGGCAGTCCCGCGAGCAACGGGAGAAGTATCCGCTGGTGGACAAGCTCCGGGGGCGGCTGCGCCTCGGCCGGGAGTAGGCCCGCCCGTCCCGAAGCCGGGCCCGCGGGCCTACGAAGCGCTGCCCGGTCAGCTGTCCTGACGGGCGAAGGTGCGGTCGAGGAAGCCGTCGAGGCTACGCCGCGCCGTGTCGCCGTGCGGTCCGGCGAAGATCTCCGCCGCGTGGAGCGTGCCGGGCAGGACCTTCACCTCCGCCTCGGGGAAGCCCTTGGCGACCTGCCGCAGGCGGTCCTCGTCGGCGAGCGGGTCGTCAACGGTCCCCAGGAGAAGGAGTTCACCGTCGTAGGACGCGCCCTCTCCCGAGGTGTAGCCACCCAGCGAGGCGAGCGGGCTGATGCCGGCGACGCCGGCCGGGCGGGCGGTGCCGCCATCGCCGCCGGTGCGATCGGTCAGCATGCCGAGCATGAGTGTGCCGCCCATGCAGCCGCCCACCCACGCGACCCGCTCGGCCCCTCGGGAGCGCAGCAGCCGCGTCGCGTCGGTCACCGTCCGGCGACGGTCGGTGCCCCAGTCGAAGGTGGTGACGCGGTAGCCCGCCGCGGCGAGCCGCTTCGCCTCCGCGGCCCACTCACAGGCGTCGCCCCAGGAGATGGGTGCGAAGGCGACGCCGCGCGGACCGGAGCCCAGGGTGACGAGGCGTCCGTCGCCGGAAGCGCCCGGCAGGTGGTACGCGGCGGCGCCCCGGACGCCGCGGAAGCAGGACGGCAGGGGGGCCTTCGCGGCACTGAACTCCGGCATATCGGCTGCCCCTTCCTCGGCGGAGCGCCGGATTTCGGCCACCTCGCCCTGCTTCGGCGCCTCGACCGCCTCACCGCCCGCGCAGGCGGTGAGACCGGCCAGAGCCAGGACCACACCCATTGCCCACGCACGTCTCGACTTCGGCATCACCATGAGGTAAATATACCTGGAAAGCATTCCAGAAAGCTATAGGGAAAGCTTTTACGGTGTCCACGCCTGATGAACACATGGTCTCCCCAGGTCAGCCCATGCCTATCCGGAAGGTGAGATACCTTTGAACTGAGCTATCGGAAGAGGAAAGGCGGTTCACAGTGGAGCCCGACCACGTAGACGAGATCATCTCGGCGTGGGGGACCGAACTGCCGGAAATCGCCGGTCTCCCTCTGGAACTCGCCAAGCGGTCCGCGCTCCTCGTGTCCGCCTTCGACGTCGCCGCCGGTGCCGAGCTGGAAAAGCTCGGTCTCACCCAGGCCGAATACGGAGTGCTTGCCACCCTGCGCCGGATCGGTGCCCCGTACCGCCTGAAGCCGACCGATCTCACGCACGCCCTGCTGTTGTCCTCCGGCGGCACGAGCAATGTCATCAAGCGCCTGGTGGCCGCCGGTTACGTGTCCCGCGCGGCGGCCGAGGACGATGCCCGCAGCAGCTGGGTGCAGTTGACCCCGAGCGGGGTGGAGACCGCCGAGACGGCGGTCCGCGCCACCACCGCCGTGCACGCCCGGCTCGTGGAGCGCATTCCGGAGCGGACCGCCAAGGCCCTCAGCGAGCAGTTGCGCATCGCCCTGGCCGCCATCGAGGACGGCGTGCTGATCCGCCGCTGAGGCGACAGCACGCGCGGCGTCAGCGGCCGGGCGACCTGCCGCGCAGCTCCTCCGCGCGCGCCAGGAGCCGGGGCAGTCCGGCGTACGACAGGCGCCCCGCTCGCTTGACGATCCGTCCCGCGACCAGCACGGTGTCGACGTCCGCCCGGTCCATCGCCGAGACGACGGCCGCGGTGGCGTCATGGAGCGGCGCCACTCCTGGCCGGTCGGCGCGCAGCACCAGCAGATCGGCCTGCTTGCCCGGGGTGAGGGAGCCGATGAGGTCCGCCATACCCAGCGCCTCCGCGCCGCCGACGGTCGCGAACTCCAGGACCTCCCGGGCGGTGAGCAACGGCGCGTCGGGGCCGGCGTGGCCCTGCAGGGCAGCGAACCTGCCGACCTGGAAGGCGGCCCGCATCTGCGTGAACATGTCGCTCGGCGCGGCGACTTCGACGTCCACGCTGAGACTCGGCCGCAGGCCGGCGGCCGTCGCCGCGGCGAACGGGGGCAGCCCATGGCCCATGGTCATCTCGATGGCGGGCGCGATCGACAGGGCCCCACCGCTGTCACGGATCAGGGCCAGTTCGCCCGCGTCCAGTCCCGTGCCGTGGATGAACACCGTGCCGGGGCGCAGGACCCCGAGGCGGCTCAGCCGGGTGACCGGGCGGCCGCCTCTGACGTGCAGGGCGCCCGGCAGGTCCAGTTCGCGGGCCAGTGCCCAGCTGCGCGAGGTGGCTTCGTCGCCGCCGCTCTCCGCGTTGAGGGCCATGGTGATCAGACCGTCCTTGGAGTTCAGGCGGTCCGTTCGCACGCGCCGGGCGTCCTGCGCCGAGCCGTGTCCGTAGGCGAAGACGGTGCGCAGGCCGGACTCCGTCAGGGCGTCCAGCAGCGCGTCGGTGTATTCCTCGGTCGGCTTGGCGACGTTGGAGATGTCCTGGACGGTGGTGACCCCCGCGTCCAGGGCGCCGAGCGCGCTCAGCAGGTTCCCGAGGTGGAGGTCCTCCGCGGTGAGCCGGGGCGCGAGGGTGTGCAGCACGGTCGCGAAATACTCGTCGAGGGTCTGATCGGCGCCGCTGCCGCGCAGCGCGGCCTGCCACATGTGGCGGTGGGTGTCGATGAAGCCGGGCAGCACGACGCAGCCGTGCGCGTCGATCACCTCTCCCACGCCGGTGGCTTCGATCCCCGGACGCACCTCGGTGATCCGGCCGTCCTCCACCAGGATGTCGGCGGTGGGCAGTTCGCCGAGGGCCGGGTCCATGGTGAGGACTCGGCCACCGGCAACGAGCGTACGAACGGTCATGCGGCGGTGCCCCAGCCCTGGGGCGGCTCCAGGCGCCCCATCTGGAGGTTCCAGTACTCCGTGTTGCGGCGGCAGCGGCCGTCGGGCGCGAAGAGCAGGATGTTGGTCTCCAGGAAGGTGACCCAGTGGTCGCCGTCGGGATTGATGGCGGGGGCCCGCAGGGTGACCCAGAGTTCGACGGCCGCGCGGTCGCCGGTGACGACCGGGGTGCCGTGACGGCCGGTCATCTTGCTCTGGCCCGCGGTGATCTCGCGCCAGTAGCGCCCGATGGCGGCGCGGCCGCGGAAGGTCTGCTCGGGCACGCCGGGGACCGCCTCGTAGACGGCGCCGGGGGTGAACAGCTGGACGGCCACCTTGTCGTTCTTGGTACGCCATGCCTCCAGATAGGCATCGGTCCAGCTGGACACGTCGGCGACGGTGAGCCGGCCGGTCCGCTCCGTGGCGCGGGCGGCCGGTGCCACTGCCGCCAACGGCAGCGCGGCGAAGCCGGCTCGGAGCAGGGTCCGGCGGTGGGTGCGGGAGGTCATGGGTCTTCAGTGGCCTTTCCGTAGGGGTATCCGGGCCTGTTCGGGTGCCGAACAGGCCCAGGAGCACGGCTGCGGTGTCGGGTGGTGGTCGGTGTCTGTGGTCCGGGGCCCGCGGCCTGGCGGCGCGAGGGCTGTTGGCGCGCGGCCGGGTGGCACCCGGACGCCCCTCCGGCCAGGGCCGGATGTCCGGGCGCCCGGTCGGAGCGGGGCCTCCCTGTCAGCATCCTTCCGCGTCGTCGCCGTTCCGCCTCACGGGGCTTGCCGGAGGCGGAGGGAGAGTTCGATGCCGTCGCCCAGCGAAAGCGGCTGGGACAGATAGCCACCCCCAGGGGCGCGGACGTGGTCGATGAACTCGCCGGGCAGCATGGGCAGGTTGTCGGACACGACCATCGCGCCGGTGCGCAGGGCCGGTTCGAGCACCGTGAGGACCGGCAGGTAGAGCTCCTTCCACCCGTCGAGCAGCAGCAGATCGATCGGTGCCGGCAGCGTCGCCAGCTGTTCACGGGCGTCGCCGGTCCTGATGTCGGCGTACGCGGACAGGCCCGCGCGCTCCAGATGCTCTCGGGCCCGGTCGGCCTTGCCTGGGTGCAGCTCCGAGCCGATGACGCGACCGCCGCCGTTGTCGCGCAGTGCCGCGGCCGCGTACAGCGTCGAGGCGCCGAACGAGGTGCCGAACTCGACGACGAGGGCCGGCCGCAGACTCCGTACGAGTTGATAGAGGAAGACGCCGACCTGGGGGTGCACCGGCAGGGCCGCCTGCGCGCACAGTTCGGCGGCCTGCTCCGCGGTGGGCGGCTGCGGCCAGTCGGCAGCGGTGGCGTACGCCCGCTTCATCACGTCCGGGTCGGTGGACTCGGCGGTGCGCGCGATCTCGTCCAGGACCGCGGCGACCCGTGCGTCACCGAGACCGGTGGTCGCGGTGGTCATGCCTGGGCCCGCCCTTCCCACGCCGCGGTCAGCAGGTCGGGTTCGAGGTAGCTCTGGGCGTTGTAGATCGTCCGGTCGGTGTCGAGGATCTCGCGGCGGCCGTGCATCACCCGCGTGTTGTCGATCAGCGCGACATCGCCGTCCTGCCAGTCGATCTCCTCGGTCAGCTCGGCGGTGAGCTTGCGGAACTCGCTGAACAGCTCCTCGGGGATCTCCGTGCCGTCGGCGAAGGTGATGCGCGGGGCCTCGTAGTTGTAGGAGGGGCCGAAGACGCTGTTGGCCCACGACAGGCGGGTGCCGAAGAGCGTGGGGTGGGCGGCGCCGGTGCGGTACGCGTAGTGGATGGAGCCGTCGTCGTTCAGCTGAAGGGTGGTGGAGATGCCGCCCACCAGCCCGCGGAGGTCGTCGAAGGTGACGTCGGCGATGTCCTTGCGGCCCTCCGTCTGGTGGCAGACGAGCGCCTTCCACTTGGCCTCCTCCACCCTGCGGCTGTACATGATGTCCTTGGTCCCGAAGACCTCGCGGGCGGTGTCGCTCGCGGCGTCCCACACCCGGTAGCCGTCGCAGACGGTGGTCTGCGAGCCCCGGGAGGCCGCCTTCTCGCAGAGGAACCAGGTGAGGTCGGGGCCGAACGGGCTGTTGCCGTTCTCCAGGTGGAGGCCGACGGCGGTGGTGCCGGCGTCCACCTTCTGCGCGACCTCGCCGCCGTGGAAGGAGCGTGCGGGGTCGAGGGTTATCCGGCTGGAGTGGGCCTTCACGAAGGAGGTGAACTCCTCCAGGTCGGCGTGGAAGCCGCGGAAGAGCAGGAATCCCGCGTCGGCGAGCAGCGTGGTGACCCAGGCCGGCTCCAGTGCGCCGAGGGAACTGGCCCCGGCGGGCAGAACGAGCCGGCCGGTGGCGGCGCCGTAGGGCTGGACGTCAGCGATCGTGGTCATGCGTCTGCTGCTCCTTCGTGGGTGTAGAGCGTTCCTTGGGACAGGGCGGAGAGAACTGCTGCCCGCACCGGGCGGCCGGTGACGGTGAAGAACCTGCGGTAGAGGCGGTCGTCGGCGACGGCGATATGCGGCACGGCCACCCGCTCCACCTCGGAGAGATGCTGTTCGCCGAACTCCTTGACGGCCGCCTCGGCCACCGCGAGGTCGGTCGACTCCTCGACGAGGAAGAGGCCGTGCAGGGCGGTGAGTCCGTCGCCCACGACGGCGACCGCGCGTACGAACGGGAGTTGTGCGTACTGCGCCTCGACCCACTCCGGGGCGATGTTGCGCCCTGCCGCGGTGATGATGACGTTCTTCTTGCGTCCGGTGATGGTGATGAACCCCTCCGCGTCGAGACGTGCCAGGTCACCGGTGCGCAGCCAGCCGTCGGCGTCGAGGATGAGGCTGGAGGGATCGTCGCGGGTGTAGCCGGCGAACAGCGAGGTGCTGTTGACGAGGAGTTCACCGTCGTCGGCGGTCCGTACCCGGACGTGCGGCAGCGGGCGGCCGACGGTGCCGATGCGGCGCGCGCCCGGGGTGTTCCAGCTGACCACCGAGCTGTTCTCGGACAGGCCGTATCCCTCGTGGACGGGCAGGCCGTGGTCGTCCAGACGGCGCAGCAGATCGGGGTGCACGGGCGCTCCGCCGCAGCAGAGGAGCGGCGCGGCGGGCGTGCCGAAGAGAGCCGGGGCCACCGCGCGTCCACGGCCGGCGGCCTCGTCCGCGGCAATCGCGAAGGCGTCGACCAGCGCCGGCGTGGCGACCATGGCGGTGGGCCGGGCGGCCGTCACATACGGCAGGGCGTCGGTGGCCGCGGCCGCCGCTGTGCCGACCAGGGCCTTGCCGGGCGGCAGTTGGACCAGCGTCCCGCCGTCGAGCAGCACCATGTACAGGCCGGTGACCTGCTCGATCAGCAGGCTCAGCGGGACGACGGAGAGGTAGCGGGCGAAGGCGCCTCGGGGCATCACCGCGCGCAGCGATCCCAGCAGTTCGTCCAGCGCCCGTGCCCTGATCCGTACCCCCTTGGGACGCGAGGTGGTCCCGGAGGTGTGGATGACCTTGCATTCCCAGCCCGCGTGCCCCGGCCCGGCCGGCGCCAGGGGCGCCGTCGGAACGGGGGTGTCCGTGGACAGCGCGAGCACCTCGCAGTCGGGGCGCAGGACGCGGCCTCGTCCCCACTGCGACAGGCGCGCCTCACCGGCCGCGTCCACCACGCACAGGTCGGTTTCCGCCAGCAGCCCGGCGGCCTGCTCGGCCGAGAAGGCGAGCGGTACCGGCACCTCGACCGCGCGTGCGACGAGCAACGCGAGGTCGGCGATGACGAATTCGGGGGTGTTGCCGCAGACCACGCCGACGCGCAGCGGACGGCCGTAGCCCTGGCCGAACCGTGCGACGAGCTCCGCCGCCCGGCGCGTCACCTCCTGGTAGCTGTAGACCCTCGCCGGGGCGCCGTCCTCCCCCAGGACCTCGATGAGCGGGCGCCGCGACTCGGCGTGTTCGGCCAGGCTCTGCTCAATGACCCGCATGCGTGGCCACCCCCATGGCGCTGATGCTCAGTTGCAGGTCGGTGACGGAGTAGCGCCCGGTGGCGTCGGAGAACAGCCGGTCCAGGGCGTTGAGTGCGATGACGCCGACCTGCGGATCCTGGTCGTAGTAGGAGCCCCACTGCGCCGCCTCGGCGGGCGTCAGCCGGCGCGGGTCGGCGGGCCCGAACGGTGTGAAGCAGATACCGGTCCTGCCCAGCGTCGTGATCAGGCTCTTGGTGGCGGTGCACAGGATGTATTCCATGCCCAGGCACCAGGCGATGATCGGGGTGGCCCGGATCAGTTCCCGGCCGACCGAGGCGCGGCGCGTGGCCAGTGCCCCCACCTCCACCACCCGCCTGCGGTCGACCTCGGCCCCGAGGTGGGCCGTGACGGCGGCCTCGACGGTGAGGTCGAGGTACCGCTCGGAGAACAAGGGCTGGTCCCCGCCGAAGGTGAGCCCTGCGCAGGCCAGTGGTGCGCAGGGCTCCTCCGTCCCGCCGCGGGCCGGGCGGGCGACGATGAACGAGTCGGGCCGGGGCGCCACATCGGCGCCGTATGCCTGGGCGTACACCTCGCGCGCGAGGTCCGCGGCCGCCAGCCATGAGCTGGTCGACCGGTGTGCCAGATCGATCTGCACGGTGATTCCCCCCCTTCCGCGGCTGTCGGCTCTACTTGGTGCCGACGACCAAAGAGACGGATGAGGGGAGCGCGATGCGCTCGACGCTCGCCATGCCCGCGCCGGTGAGCCACCCGGAGATCTCGGGCAGACTGTAGGTGCGGTCGCCGGAGCAGGCGTACATGGCCAGCGAGAACGCCGCGTTGTGCTCGTCGAGCTGTTCGCCGCGCACGTCCTCCAGGACCACGAGCTTGCCGCCGGGACGCAGCGCCTTGACGGCCCGAGCGACCAGGTCGCGGTTCTCCTCGTCGGTGTGGTTGTGCACGATCTCGAAGAGGAACACCACGTCGTATCCGGTGCCCAGGTCGCCGCTGAGGAAGCTGCCGCGCTGGAGGGCGATGCGGTCGGACAGGCCGGCCTTCTCGATCGCGGAGCCGGTGTCGGCGAGCGCCTCGGGCAGGTCGAGGATGGTGGCGGAGAGGTCGGGGTGGCGCTCGCACATGGCCATGGAGTGCAGTCCGTGCGAGCCGCCCAGGTCGAGGAGGCGGCGGGCCCCTTCCGGCAGCGGCACGGCGTCGACGATGGACTGCACGGTCAGACGCGACTTGACGCGCATGTACGCGGAGAATTCGCGTCCGGCCTCGGGGTTGTCGGCCCAGCGGTCCCACAGGGACTGGGCGGGCTTGCCGTCCCGTACGGCCTGCGGAAGCTCCCACATGACGTTGGTGAGTTCGTACGCCCACATCAGGGCCGGGGTGAAGTCGTATTCGGCGTTCTTGCTCAGCCAGCGCTCGGCGAGCGGGCCGTTGCCGTACCGCCCGTCCTGGAGGGTGAGCCAGCCCAGGACGGCGACGACGTCGGCGACCGCTCGGGTGCCGTCGGTGCTCGCCTCGATCGCCTCGGCCAGCTCGTCGAGGGTCATCGGGCCGCCCTCCTCCAAGGTCGTGAAGATGCCGAGCTTGGCGGCGGTGGTCAGCGCGGCGTATCGGATGGTGGAGCCGATCACCTCGTCGATCGGGTTGCCCGCCAGCTCGGCATCGGTAGTGGTCTTGAACATGGCTGATCTCCTCGGAGAGTGGGCAGAGGGCGGCCGCGCAGGACGCGGCGGCCCGTGATGACCCGTGCTCGCGGAGCGCCGCGGGCACGGTGAAGGTGGTCAGACGCGCGGACGTGCAGGTGCCTCAGCCCGCTGGGGCCGGGGGGAGCCGGTGCGCCCAGGGGCGGGCCCGCTCCAACTGCGCCGCGAGGGCGAGCAGGGTGTGTTCGTCGCCGTACCGGCCGGTGAACTGCACACCGACGGGCAGGCCGGCCGGATCGCGGTGGAGTGGTACGGACATGGCGGGCTGGCCCGTGAGATTGGCGAAGGGCGTCTCGTGGGCGAAGCCCAGCGCACGGTCGAGCTGCTGCTCTGCGGTGCCGTGGGCGAACGCGCCCAGGGCGGGCGCGGGGCGGGACGTGACGGCGGACAGCAGCACGTCGTACCGCTCGTGGAAGCCGGCGATGCTTCGTGCTGTGCGCTGGAGATGGCCGATGGCGAGGAGGTAGCCGGCGGCGCCGAGCGTTCGTCCCCGCTCATGGAGCCACCAGGTCAGCTCTTCCACGCTGTCGGCGTCGGGTCTGCGCCCCGCGACGGCGCTCTGTGCCGTGAGGGCACTGGAGACACCGGCCGCCCAGACGTCGAGGAACGCCGCGGCGACATCGGACATCACCGGGCCCGGCGCGTCCTCGGTCACCTCGTGTCCGAGCTCGGCGCAGAGCCGGGCGGCGTCCTCGACGGCCTGTACGCAGACGGGGTCGAGGGGTTCGGTGCCGGGCCGGGTGGTGTAGGCGACGCGCAGGGTGCGCGGCGGTGCCGCCAGGGCGTCACGGAACGGCCCGGGCGGCGCCGGCGCCGGATACGGGTCCCCCACCGCCGGACCGGAGATGAGGTCGAGCACTGCCGCGCTGTCCCGTACCGAGCGGCTGACGACGTGTTCGCTCGCCAGACCGTTCATGAGGTCCCCGACGTCCGGTCCGAGCGGGGTGCGCGCCCGGGTCGGCTTCAGTCCGAACACCCCGCAGCAGGAAGCCGGGATGCGGATGGAGCCGCCCGCGTCGTTGGCATGGGCGACCGGCACCAGTCCGGCGGCGACGGCGGCCGCGGCACCACCACTGGAGCCGCCGGCGGAACGGGTGAGGTCCCACGGGTTCCTGGTGGGGCCGTGGTGCAGCGGCTCGGTCGTGGGCAGCACTCCGAACTCCGCGGAGTTGGAACGCCCGAGAATCGCCAGCCCGGCGGCCTTGAAGCGCTCCACCAAGGTGCTGTCGCGAGCCGGGACGTGGCCGGCGAGGAGCCGGGAGCCCTGTGTGGACTCCAGCCCCGCGCAGCCCGCACCCAGGTCCTTGAGCAGGAACGGCGCCGCGGCCAGCGGCCCCATCGGAGCGTGTTGTCCGGCCGCCCGCTTCAGGGCCGCCTCATAGTCGGTGATAGGCACCGCGTTGACCGTGGGCCGAGCCGCCTCGATGCGGGCGATCGCCGCTTCGAGCAGTTCTTCCCGGCTCACGGCGCCACTGCGGACCAACTCGGACTGCGCGTGCGCGTCCAGCAGCGCCAAGTCCTGCCGGCTGTTCATTTCGGGTCCCCCCCGTCCGAAACGCCTCAGGTGATACCGCCGCAGGTCAGCCGGCGACCTCCTCGAAGTCGACCGCCGCGCGGCCGGCCTTCTGGACGTGGGCGGTCTCGGCGATGCGGCGGCCGAGGACCTCGGCGGTGCGCAGGTCGCTGGGCCCGGGGGTGACGTCGGGGCCCTCGTCGTTGTTCGACTGGGACATCGCACCGAGCCAGCTCCCGAGCCGGTTGATGTCCTCCGGGCTGCCCGCTGAGGTGTTCCATCCGCCGTACTCCGCGAGGCCGACCCAGATCATGCCGTGCTGGGCGGCGAACAGCGCGATGTCGATGAGCGAGTTGAGCTTGTCCCCCGCCATGTTGCCGCTGTTGGTGAAGCCGCCGGCGATCTTGTTCTTCCAGCGCATGTTGTCGCCCCAGACCTGGCTGGTGGCCTCGACGAAGGTGCGGAAGACGGCGCTGCTGCCACCCATGTAGGTCGGCGTGCCGAAGATGATGGCGTCGGACTCCTGGAGGACGTCCCACAGTTCGTCGTTCAGCTCGGCGAGGGAGACCAGACGCACCTGGGTGTCGGGCACCTTCTCCGCGCCGGCCGCGACGGCCGCCGCCTGCTTTGCGGTGTGGCCGTATCCACTGTGGTACGCCACCGCAACCTTGATCTGCATGCTTCTCCCCCACCGGAGTGACCGCTCGATTGTTTAGCTTTCACTAAAGCTGTCCTGAAAGCTTTAGGCGTTGGTCACGCTATCCATCCCCGGACATCCAAGGCAAGCGCCTCCGGCCAACCCCCTGAAAAGAACAGGTAAAACCGCTGGCCGGACCGCATCACGCCGCGTCCGCGACACCCTCGCCCCCGCGTGTCGCAACGCGCGTCACGTCCACCAGGGCCACAGCGGCCCGCCCCCTCGGCGCCGCCGGGTGAAATCGGGCGCCACGGCACACTTCCTGACGAGACCAGCGCACCGCTGCCCACAGATTTGATTAACCGTCAAATCCCTTTCAGGACAGGGCACTTCACTGCGAACGCAGCTTGCCGCGAACGGCGCCCCCGTACCGAGTGCACGCCCCACGACCGCGCGAGCAGGCGGCAGGCGGCAGGCGGCAGGCGGCAGGCGGCAGGCGGCAGGCGGCAGCATCGTGAGTCGACAGCCCGACCTCGCAACCGACGAACTTGCCTGTGAACAGGACCCGTTGCCGGCGGTGGGGCCGGACGCCCGGGGCGCTCTGCCCGCTCCTGCTCCGGCTCGCCCCACGCCGAGCCGGCCGTTCGTGCGAAGGCGCCCGGAACCAGGCCCTCGGCGACGTAGGTCCGCTCTACGGCGTTCCCGGTGCGCCGGTTGCACACCGCGACCGGCCCCGCGCCCTCGAAGCGCGCCCTGCTCGCATCGGGGCACACCACCGCGTCGGGCCCGTACACCTGCTCAGAGGGCCGAAACCCCCCGAACGGCTCGGCCCGTTGCGCCGCACCGCGACCGTGCGCGGTGCATGGGGACCCCCGCAGCGCGTGTGCACCGACCCCGGCGGATGCGCCCTCACAGACGCCCCCGAAGCGGGCAGACAGCAAAGGCGCCCGGGGCTGTCGTACCTCCGTCCCCGGGCATGCGCCCCTCCTCGGCGGACCGGCACGCGCTGCGCCAATATCGCCGTTGTGCCGGCGTCAAGGTGACAGGCCGGGCTTCGAAGGCGCTACTGCGCGCTCTGCCGGTGCGAAGTCCGTGCGTGGTTGTCTCCTACTCGTCACATTCCTGCTGTCGGGCGGAAATCACGGGCGACATGCAATTACGACCGCACGGAACCGCGAAGGCAGCGATTTCGAACAGCCACCGCAGCACAGCGGGGCAATCGACGGGAGCAGAGCACATGGGATTTCCTCAGGTATCGCAAACGACCGCGCGTAGCGAATTCCGGGGCCTCGGGGCCCGGGGCGTGACGGCGGCGGCGGTCCTGTTGGCGGCCGGCACGCTCAACCTGGCAGCCGAGGGGACGGCCGAGGCCGGGAGCGGTGGGACGTGGGACCGCCTGGCCGGATGCGAGAGCGGAGGAAACTGGCACATCGACACGGGGAACGGCTTCTCCGGCGGGCTGCAGTTCACCGACTCCACCTGGCGCTCCTTCGGTGGCGGCGCGTACGCGTCACAGGCGTCGCACGCGACCCGGGCGCAGCAGATCCAGGTGGCGCAACGAGTGCTGGCCCGGCAGGGCTGGGGCGCCTGGCCCGCCTGCTCGAACTCGTTGGGACTCAACGCGGCGACCGGCGGCGGTACGCCCCGCCGGACCGCGACCGCGCCGGACCGCGACCGTGTGCGGCGCCCGCTGCCCCAGAAGCAGTACAAGGCACAGCCCCGCCCGGCCCGCGGCGGCACGGTCGTCGTCAATTCCGGGGACACGGTGAGTGGAATCGCCTATGCCCACGGTCTTGGCTGGCGGAGTTTCTATCGGCTGAATCGTGAGGTGATCGGCGCCAACCCGAATCTCATTCATCCGGGAATGCGACTGGCCGTACGACATTCCGGCGCCGGCTGACAGTTATCCGGACACCCGGAATCGACATCGCCCGCCCGCTCGGGAATTCCACGGTTCTCCGGGTCGGCGGGGCCGGGGAGGGACACTCCCAGGAGGGGAAGGCAGGCCGCCCGCGGATTCGCGGGCGGCCTGCCTCGCGTGACGCCCCGCCATATCCGAGGCGTGCGCCCCGGCCACGGCGTCTACTCCCCCCGCTGTCGCTCCTGACGCACCAGGGCGTTGGCCACCTTCTCCGGGTCCTGGAGGTCGCCGAGCGCCACTCCTTCCGTTTCGGGATTGAGGACGTCGTGCAGCTCCGGGCCGCTGTCCTTCTCCCCCTCCATGACCTCGAGATGGCGGGTCAGGCAGGCCACCTGCTCATCCCTGGGGCGGCTCTCCAGCCAGGCCCTGTTCTCCGGGGTGAGCAGGTCCAGAAAGCCATCGATCGCGTCATCGGCCACGTCGCTTCTTCTCTCTTCAATGAGGCCCTGGTGGGATTCGCCGCTCACACGGCCGGGACCGGTACGGGCGGACGCGGCCGGCGCCCCAGGTCTCAGGGCGGGCGGACGGCCCACAGCCTGCTCCCACCGGCTGCCGCACGCGAGGCAACTCGCCGCAGCTCCTCGGCTCGCGACCGGCAGGCCGGGCGGCGGGCGGCCGGCGAGGTACGGGATAATGCGACCATGCGGATCTCAGCCAGAGCGGACTATGCGGTGCGTGCCGCACTGCAACTCGCCGCTGCCCGGGAGGCCGAGCCGCTCAAGGCCGAGGCCATCGCCGACGCCCAGGACATTCCTCACAAGTTTCTCGAAGGCATCCTCAACGACATGCGCCGGGGCGGCCTCGTGGTCAGCCAGCGCGGCGGCAACGGCGGCTACCGGCTGGCCAAGCCAGCGGAGTCCATCAGCATCGCGGACGTCGTCCGGATCGTGGACGGCCCCCTGGTGTCGGTACGCGGAGTCAGGCCGCCGGAGCTGTCCTACACCGGACCGGCCGAATCGCTGCTGCCGCTCTGGGTCGCGCTACGGGCCAATGTGCGCCAGATCCTTGAGGGCGTGTCACTTGCCGACGTCGCTTCGGCCGAGCTGCCCGTACGGGTGTCCGACCTGGCCGAGGACCCCGCTTCCTGGACGAACCCCTAGGCCCTGCCCATGAGGTCCCGCGCGGCCCGCGCATCGCGCGCGCCGGGGTCGGGTCCGGATTCCGAGATCGGCTCGTCCACGCCTTGAGCACCCTCTTGATCGAACCGGCGCACCGGAGCATCATCATTCCCTACTAATCCAGTGGGAAAACTAGGGAATCCGTGAGGTGGTCGTGAGAGCGCGCATCCTTTCCGCCCCCGAGTTCAGCGGACCGTCCGCCGCGTCCGCAACGGCCCGGAACGACCGCCGGCAACTCTCCGCGTGTCCCACCGCCGCCTCCCACCCCGCCCGGAGCCGCTTCGGCATCCCCCGGCGCCAGACACACCCGACAGGATGGTGACCGGCGCCATGCCGAAGCAGCCGACAGTCCCGACCAGCTCCGCCCCGGCCGACCGACCGGCCGACGAAGAGGTCTGGCCGCGCGTCACGCGGGAAGTGGCGGACGATCTCGCCGCCGACGCGCTCGCCCGGGACCGGGCCGGCAAGCCCCCCTTCGACGAGATCTCCCGCCTGCGCGAAGCCGGTCTGCCGTCCCTGCTGATGCCGCCGGGCCCGTCCCCGCACGGCAGCGACTGGCGCACGGCCTGTGCGGTCATCCGAGAGATCGCCACCGCCGACAGCTCCGTCGGCGAACTCCTGGGCCGCCACTACGTGCTGTCGTGGAGCGCCCGCTTCTTCAGCCCTCCGGAGCAGGCCGCCCGTCTCGAACTGCGGTCGGGGGCCGAGCAGTGGCTGTGGGGAGGCGACACCGCCGTCCTGGAGACGGAGGCCGGGCCCGACCTCACCTTGGCGCCGACCGACAACGGGTATGTCCTCAACGGGCGGCGGGCCTTCGCGACCGGTGTGGCCGTCACCGACCGGCTGGCCCTCGCCGCGGTGTGCACCGACACAGGTGAACCGCTCCTCGTCGTCGTGGACCCCGCGCACCCAGGTGTGCTGGCCGAACCGGCGAACGACCGTCTCGGACAGCGCCTGGCGGGGGCCGGCAGCATCGACTTCGACAACGTCCCGGTGCACGCGGATCAGATCCTCGGGTCCGTCCCACGTGATGAACACGCCATCTCGCCGTTCGCCTCGCTCGCGCCGCTGGCACACCGACTCGTCCTCCTGCACGTGGAGCTCGGCATCGCCGAGGGCGCGCTGGCCGAGGCGCGGGACATCAACCGCATCGCACCGCGCAGCTGGCCGCGCGTGAACGCGGAGCACGGCGACTACCCGGACCGGCCGGGAGGTGATCCGTATCTGCTCCTCGCCTACGGAGAGCTGGTGACGGCCGCTCACACCGCGGCCGCGGTGGTCGAGCGGGCGACGGAGGCGCTCACGCGGGGCTTGCTCGCGGGGCGGGCGCTGGGCATCGACGCGCGTGCCGACATCGCCGTGCTGGTCGCCGCTGCGGAGGCGGTGACCAACAGGTCCGTCATGCACATCACGACGCGCATCCTCGAACTCACCGACGGCGCCGGCTCCGCTGCCGAGGGCCCGGGCTTCGACAGGTTCTGGCGCAACGCGCGCGTCCTGACGGCGCGAGGCTCTGCTTCCCACAGCCTTCGCGACATCGGCGATCACTACCTCAACGGCATGCATCCCGCCTTGACCCTGCACGCCTGACGACCGCTCTCGATAGGCGGACGGCCCGACGGCGCAAGGCGGCGCCCCGCCACCCGGGGCGGGGACGGGGCGCCCATGCAGCGCCTGAGCTGCTGCGGTCAGCCTGCGGTGGTGCTGTGACACCGTTGTCGCGGCACTACCGTGACGTCGAGTTACCTATTGACGCACTTGTTGCCGAACGCCGGGTTCAGTGCCCCGAAGAAGTTGACGGAGTTACCGCAGACATTGATCGGAATGTGGAACGGAATCTGGATCACATTGCCCGAGAGGAATCCCGGTGACCTCTTGGCGCTGCCGTGGCCTCCGGAGTCGGCGGCGGCGCCGCCGGCACCACCGAGGATCAGGCCGGCGGCCAGGCCGGTGGCCGCGACAGCGGTACGGATACGCATATGTGGTCTCCCATCGATGGGGTGGATTGGCCAGCTAATCCGACAACAGGTCGGATGCGCCGGTCGCCAATTGACCCACCCGTGGGCGCGGCGGCAGGACGGCCGACCGTCGGATCGATAACCGCTCGGCCATCGGCGGGCGGCCACGCCTCCGGTCCGTGGGCGGCCCGCCGCTGTTCGCACGAAGGCGCCGCGCTGCCCGGGAGGAACAGTGCGGCGCCGACGCGATGACAGTCTCCCTGCCGCAGATGGGCTGCCGGGGGAAGCGGGCGAGGGGCGGCGGGAAGCCGGCAGGCCAAGGCGTCAGGGGTAGGAGACCACCGTGGAGGGGACCGTCGAGGTTCCCGAGGTGGCGGCGCCGATGTTGTTGATCACGTGCTCGTACTGCCCCTTTCCGCCCAGGGAGACGACGAGCAGGTTGTGGAACTTCACGGCCGGGGTGTTCGGCGCCTGGAAGCCGTGGTCCTGGCGAATGGTGGGGTCCACGTTGTAGTAGCAGTAACTGCCCATGCCCACCCTTCATGGGTGGTCACCGAGTCGGCGATCTTGTACGCGGCGTACCCCTTGATGCTGCCGTTCTGGATCGCGGCCTGGTTGGGGGCGTCGTACGCCTTCTCGTTCTGGAAGAAGATCGTGCGGCCCCCTTCTCCGTGCCACTCCACGTCGTACTTGTTGAAGTGCTCGACGAACAGGCCGGTGGCCAGGACCCCGTCGCCATTGACGCGAACTCCGTAGTCGGCCCGGTTGGTGTCCCAGCCGACACCGTCCCCGTGGTCGGCGCGCCAGACCCAGGTGTGGTCGATGATGGTGTCGTTACTGTTGATGACCATGCTGGTCGTCGCCTTGCCGGGGCCCGCGCCGCCGATGCGCACGAAGACGTCCTGGACGGTGGTCGGATTCGCGGCGTGGTTTCGGGAGGCGCCTTCCGGGCCGATCTCCAGCAGGGTCGCGGAGTTCACCGTTCCCGCGTCGATCAGGAAGCCGGCGAGCCGTACGCCGTCGACGTCGGCGACCTTCATGGCGGTGACACCGTTGTCCGGGATGAGGGTGGCGTAACCCAGCCCGAGCACCACGGTGTTCGCACGCTGTACGTCGATGGGGCGGTCGACGTGGTAGATCCCGGGCGTGAGCAGCAGGTGGAGGCCCTGCGCCAGAGCGGCGTTGAGGGTCGCCGCGTCGACACCGGGCTTGGCCACGTAGAACTGATCGAGCGGCAGGGATTCCCCCCTCGCGGTTCCATTGCCCCAGGTGGTGCCCCGGGCGTTGGTGCGCTTCTCGGGCAGAAAGACCTTGTAGTCGCTCCCGTCCAGGTAGAGGAAGGGCTTCTCGCGGGAGACCGGAGTGCTGTCCAGCGTCGTGTAGGGCGGGTCCGGGAAGCTCTGGCCGGGGGCGCCTTCGACGCCGGAGAACACCATGTTCCACACGGCGTTGCTCCAACTGCCGACGGAGCTGTCGCGGGTGTACCACTGCTGCTGAGAGTACGGGCTGACCGCGCCGTCGATGCGGCTGTCGGCGATGTAGCCGCCGCTGGCCCAGCCGTAGCCGTCGGGCGCGAGGTTCAGACCGCCCTTGACGTGCATCCGGCGGAAGGGCGCGGCTTGTGCGACCGCCCACCGGTTGGTGCCGTTGACCGGTTTGAGCGCGAGGTTCTCGGCGGAGCGCCAGAAGTTCTGCGTGGCGTTGCCGTTGAACCAGCCGGCGTCCACCGTCACATCGCCGTTGAAGGTGGTGTCGTCGGGTGACAGGCCGAGGCCGGCGATCGAGGTGTAGAAGCCGAGTTGGGCGTTCAGACCGTTGTAGGTGCCCGGCTTGAAGAGGAGGGCGTATCTGCCGGTGCCGAACTGAGCCGCCTCCTGCTGTTTGAAGATCTCGTCGAGCTTGCCCTGGATATTGGGCGTGGACGGGTCGAAGACCAGCACGTTCGGGCCGAGGTCGCCGCCGCCGGGCAGCGCCTTCGTCGCGGGTGCGGCGTACGCCGGGCCGTCGCCGAGGGCCAGGAGGCCGGAGGCGGGGAGCGCGGCGGCCATCGCGGCCAGAATTCTGCGACGGGAGGGGCCCGGTGTGCCTGCGGCCGTGGCGTCGGTGGGGGGTGTGGGCATCGAAGCTCTCCTGATTCAGGAAGTGAACGATTGAAGTTCAAGGGAGCGCTCTCTTGCCCGAGGAATGTTCATCGTGTGTGAACATCGCGTCAAGGGTTGTGTCCAGAGTCCTCGATATTCTCGGGACGACCGCCACAAGTGGGGCGCCCTTTGCGGTAGTTGATGGTCATTGAGCACCAGGGCCGACGACTTCGCGCGTAACGCAGTTGCTTTCAGGAGATGTTGGCACGCACGCAGAAGAAGACGCGGGGGCTGCCCACTACGCGCTGATCGTTGAGCGAGCCAAGGCTGCGCGCCCTGAGGGGAGTTACATACAGCGCCGCCCGCCGCCCCCGGTGAAGAACGGGGCAGCGGGCGCACGGGCGGAGCGAGTCCGACGCTCCAGGTCAATACCTCCAGGGGCTTGCCCTGCGGCAAGGCTTCCGGCTCGGGTGGGTCACCAAGCGGTCGGCGCGTAGTCCTTCAGGAAGCAGCCGTAGACGTCCTCGCCGAGCTCGCCGCGGACGATCGGGTCGTACACCCGGGCCGCTCCGTCGACCAGGTCGAGCGGGGCGTGGAAGCCCTCTTCGGCCAGGCGCATCTTGTCGGGGTGCGGGCGCTCGTCGGTGATCCAGCCGGTGTCCACCGCGGTCATGAGGATGCCGTCGGTCTCCAGCATCTCCGTGGCGCTGGTGCGGGTCAGCATGTTCAGCGCCGCCTTGGCCATGTTGGTGTGCGGGTGGCCCGCACCCTTGTAGCCGCGGCTGAACTGGCCTTCCATCGCCGACACGTTCACCACGTACTTGCGACGCGCGACGGACGCGGCCATCGCCGGGCGCAGCCTGCTGACGAGCAGGAACGGCGCGGTCATGTTGCACAGCTGGACTTCCAGCAGCTCGACCGGGTCGACCTGGTCCACCTTCTGGATCCAGCTGTTCGACGCCTGCAGGTCGGGCACGAGTCCGCCCGCGTCGATCGCCGTGCCCGCCTCGATGCGGGCAAGCGAGGCCGAGCCGCTGGTCAGCGCGAGAGCGGTGAGGCTCTCGGCGCTCAGCGCGCCCTGGCCGGCCGTCGAGGCGGCGGGCAGGGCCGCAGGGGCGCCGCTGCCGAAGTGGCCGATGACGAGGGACGAGGGCAGCTCGCCCGCGGGCAGCGGCGCGGACTCGGCGGTGATCAGATGGCTGTAGGCCTCGGGCGAGCGCCGAACGGTCTGGGCGGCGTTGTTGATCAGGATGTCGAGCGGGCCCTCGCTGCTCACCGAGTCGGCGAGCGCGATGACCTGGGACGGATCCCGCAGGTCGATCCCGACGATCTTCAGCCGGTGCAGCCACTCCCCGCTGTCGGGCATCGCCTTGAAGCGCCGGACGGCGTCATTCGGGAAGCGCGTGGTGATGGTGGTGTGAGCACCGTCACGCAGCAGCCGCAACGCGATGTACATGCCGATCTTGGCTCGGCCGCCGGTGAGCAGCGCGCGCTTTCCGGTGAGGTCCGTGCGGGCGTCGCGGCGTGCCAGGTTCTCCTTGGCACAGGCCCGGCACAGCTGGTGGTAGAACGCGTCGACCTCGACGTACCGGCTCTTGCAGACGTAGCAGGACCTGGGCCTTTCCAGGATTCCGGCTATCTCCGTGGTGACCGAGCTGCTGAGGGCCAGGCCCAGGGTCTCGTCGTCGATCCGGTCGGCCGCCCCGGTGGCCGTGGCCTCGGTCACCGCCCGGTCGTTGGCCGTCTTGGCCGCCCGGCGCTCATGGCGGCGGCGCTGCTTCACCGTCCGGTAGATACCGGCGGTGGCCCGGCGTACGGCGATCGCGTCCGGGTGGTCGAGCGGCAGCTGGTCGAGCTCTTCGAGCACGCTCAGGCAGACCGCCATCCGCTCCGAGTCGATACCCGCGCCATCGGCACGGCCTTCCTCAGTCACCGTCATCGCCGCTGCCGCTTTCCTGGGATCGTGTGTTCTATTCAAGCTCCGACGGAACTTTACGTAAGCGCGGGCACCTCCGCCAAACCCACCCGGATCCCTGGGGCCGCCGCTCGCCCGCGTGACGGCCCGAGACGCATGCGGCCGGTCACTGTCCGTCGTCGCGGCCTGGCCGGTCCGTCGCCGCGCAAGGCAAGGGGGCGACGGGGTGGCGCCGACCCGTGGCGGCGACGCTCGACGCGCCGCCTCCGGACATACCCGACCTACCGGGCGTCGGAACGAGGCAGTGCCCCTACCCGTTCACACCCGCATCGGCCAGCTCGGCGAGCACCTGCGCGTGGCACTGCTCGGGCAGGCACCAGCAGCCGAGCCGTCGCCCGCGCAGCCCGGGCAGCAGCGCCAGCAGGTCGGGGCGCTCCAGGAGGTACGCGCGGTACTTCTCCAGTACCTCGCTCCGGGTGCCGTCCGGCCCGGGCCGATAGGGGCTCGCCAGCGGGGATGCCGTCAGATGCCAGCCGCCCCGGTGCATCGCTCGGCCCACGTAGACCACATCCGCGTACTCCGGATCATCACGGTGGCCCTTGAGGTTGACGACGGTGGTGCTCATGCCCCCATCTTCGCGCCGCCGAGCGCGTCCGTCGACGTGACCCCACACCCCGGGATCGCCGCACGAGCAGGACAGCGCACTCCACGGCTGCGCCCTGAGGGACAACACGACGGCGGCCGGATAGGACGTGGACCACTGGGTACGCGGTTTCTCCAGGAACGCAGATACCTCCTGAGAAGGGAATCCAGCATGTCGTCCTCGCTGCTTGAGACCGTTGACATCAAGGCTCCCGTCGCGGTGAGTTGGGCGCTGTGGAGCGATGTCACGCTCTGGCCCAAGTTCCTGAGCCATGTACGGGCCGTCCAGCCCATCGACGAGCACCACTTCGCCTGGCAGCTCTCGCTCCCCGGCGCGGACAAGGAATTCGTCGCCGAACTCACCGAGGTGGTACCGGAGGACCGGATCGCCTGGAAGACGACGCAGGGCGTCCATCACGCCGGAGTGGTCACCTTCCACCGCCTCAGCGCCGAGACGAGTCGGGTCGCTCTCCAGATCGAGTACGAGCCCGAGGGGTTCGTGGAACACCTCGGCGCGATCACCAACCTGGACTCCGCGCTGACCAACTACGACCTCGGCGAATTCCAGAAGCTGGCGGAGGCCACGGCGGCGGCCTGACGCGCCACCGCCCGCACGGCTCGGCGCCGGCCCCCGACGGCACGGCACCACCGGCGCCCGTTCACCGCGGATCACGGTGCGGAGAACGGGCGCCGGTGCATACGCGCGCACAGGGGAAGAGGGCGCGCGCGACCCATCGAAGGACGCTCAGGAAGCGGCCGTACCGTTGATCTTCTCGATCGCCTGACGAGCCTGTTCGCCGGGCGATCGCGAGGTCAAAGGGGTTCCCGTGGTGGGAGCGACGGCGGGGAGCGGCCGGCCCTCCTGCGTTCCCGCGGTCTTGGCGTGGGCCGCCGGCGGCCGGGCGCGCAGCCGCTGGCTCGCGGCCTCGTCCAAGGTCACGGGGCGCTGCCACTGGGCGGCAAGCCGTCCCGCCGCCTGACCGAGCGCCGCGACGTCCTCCCACTGCAGGCGGAGCACCAGGCGGAGTTCGGCCTCCCCATCGGGCAGGCCGCGGATTTGCGGCTGGTTGGAGTCGTTGCGGAGCGCTGGGTTGCCGGGGTCGCTCATCGGCCCCTCCTCACGTCTCGGAACTACGCCCCCATGGGAGCGTCCGCTCCGGGCCCGGAGCGGACGCCGGGTGGTACGCGATGTGGGGGCAGCCCCGTTCATCGCTCGCCATCTGTTGTTCGGTCGATGACAAATACGGCCCGGTCCGGGTGCGAATCTGCTCTCCTTTGCACGCCGTGGGCGCCCGCTCGGCCTTCCGTGGCACCGCCCACCGGCCCGCTGCCCGGGGTTGTGACGACCGGGAGGAGGGTATGGCGATGGCCGTGCTCTGCTTACCAGACTTCACCCCTGATCTGCGCGCCCGCTTAGCGGCCGACTGCTATGTGCCACTCCCCCGCCTGATGTACCCCGACGGCCTGCCGGCTCTCCAGGACGAGGTGCGGCGACTGGAGAAACTCGCCGTGCGGCGGGACTTCACGATGGCGTCCATGGGGCACTCCCCCCGCCACATGACCACCCTCGGCGGGAACCTGATCGCCCAGGAATCGGAGCTGATCACGAGTGTGTACCGCGACAGCCAACTGATCCGCCTGGTGGGCGCGATCGCGGGGTGGGAAGCGGTCGAGGTGCGCGATCCGCTCGAACGGCACGTCATCAACATCCTGCATCAGCAGGGCGATACGCACGGCGCCCACACCGATGACTACCCGCTGGCCCTTGTGCTGTTCACGGAAGCACCGGACGACCCGGCCGACGGCGGCCTGCTGGAACACGTACCCCACGCGGGTCTTGACGCCCTGACGACGGGCGCGGCCCGCAGTGCCCATCACCGGCCCGGTGACGGATATCTGCTGCGCAGCGACCTCTCCGCCCACCGCGTGACGCCGCTGCGCCGCTCCGGTCTGCGGCGTACGGTGCTGAACTTCGCCTACACGACGCCGGACCGGCAAGCGGCGATCACTCCGTCCGCCTCCGAGCTGTACTGATCGGTTCGCCCGCTGCGGGTGGCGCGGTAAGTGATCGTCCTCGCGCAGGGAGCCCGCTCACAACAGCAGGAGCAGTGCCGCGCCGCCGGCCTTCTTGATGTCGGTCATGTCCTGCACCTTGCCGACCTCGATCCCCCAGCCTCGCCAGACCGTGCCGTCCTCCTTGATGTGGCCGGCCTTCTCACCCCATCCGCGCCAGATGGTGCCGTCGTCCTTGACCTTGCCGACCTTCTCGCCGAGCCATCCACCGCGCCGGACGGTGCCGTCCTCCTCGACCTTGCCGGCCTTCTCGCCCAGCCATCCGCCGCGCCGGACCGTGCCGTCCTCCTCGACCGAGCCGACCTTCGTCCCGTTCCGAAACACGTCCATCGACATGGCCCCCGCCCCTCGATCCCACCCTGACGAATGAGCGTACGGCGCATCTCCGCGAGGCGGCCAGCAAAATCCACCACCGCATTCGCTCAACTACTGGTGATTCACGGGTTGTTGGCGACAGGGTGCGGAGGTGGGCCAACCCTGGCGGGGAAACGGCCGCCGCCGGGGGGTGGGTGTCCACGCCTCGGACAAACGAGGTGAACGGATGAAGGAGCAATTCCGGTCACCGGTCCTGTGGTCCGGATGCGGCGCGGCGCGCGATGGGGGAAGGTGGCTACGCCCGCGAGCGGACGGCGGGAGCCGCAGGAGACGTGCCGGGGCTACGACGCGCCCTTCTGCGGCAGAAGTTGCTCCTGCGCAGGTGGCAGCGCCCCTTGCCGCTGCCTGCCGGGGAACCGGATCCCGCGCCGTTCACGCGGCGGGCCAGCGCGTTTGCATTCCGGTAGGCCCGTTGGCGGCCCCTCACGACGCGTCGACGGCCGCTGCCCGAAGTCGGCTCATATTTGTCAGTAGATGTAAACAACGGGACACAAGAACACTCAAAATAGGTAAACCGCAGCAGGTGCGCGCACCGTGCTCTAGCGTTCACGTCCGATACCGAGGCGGTGGCGAGCTGGGGGCTCGCCACCGCCTCGTAAGAGTGGGGACGACCAAGTGGGGGGCCATGGGGTTGTTCGAAGCTGCCGGATCACGGGTGATCGAGTCACCCGCCGGGACAGCCAAGCTGCACCGCGCGTGGGAACACGAGAAGAGAGGTAGACACAGGCCGGCATTACGGGGACTTCTCCAACTTGCTCTGCTCGTGGACGTGTTGGGTGCCGCGGTACCGGTCGGGGCGCTCTGCGCCGCGGCCCGGCAACCGCACCCGCTGCTCGCCGCGGCACTGGCCGGCGCCGCCTGGCTCGCCGTAGCAGCAGCAAAGAATCGTTACGTCAAGGGGTCGGTGGGAGACAGCGGTTCGATACTGCCGGTCTTCCGGGACTGGCTGACCACGGTGGGCGTGTTCGCGGTCGCGTGCCTCGCCGCGCGCGTCGAGATCTCTGCCGAGGTCTGGGTACTCGCGCTGCTGCCCTGCCTGGTGGTGACGGTGGTCCGGCGCAAGATCATGCACCGGTATCTGCTGGCCATACGCCGACAGGCGCAGGGGCTGCGCCGCGTCCTGATCGTCGGGGAGTCGGGCGCCGTCGATGTGGTGCTCGCCGAGCTGGCCCACCGCACCGACCACGAGTACATCGTCGTCGGCAGCTGCCTCGTCGGGGACGGTGCCACGGAGTCGGCGCTGCCCTTGCCGGCCCGGCTCGCCGTCGATGGTGCCGCGCCGGAGGGGGCGGAGGACGGAGAGACCGTGCTGCGCTGCGCGGTCGAGCTCGATGCCGATCTCGTCTTCGTGGCGCCCGGTCGGCAGATGACGGCCGAGCGGATACGCAGGCTCGCCTGGGCCCTGCATGACGAGGGCCGGGATCTGGCCATTCTTCCCGGGCTGATCGATGTCTCGCAGCACCGGGTCAGGCTGGCCAAGGCGGCCGGCCTGACGGTGATGCACATAGACCCCGCGGCGCGGCGCGGGTTTCCGGTACTGCTGAAGCACGCCACGGACCGGTTGGGGGCACTGCTACTGCTCGTACTGCTCTCCCCCGTCTTCGCGGTGGTGGCCGCGGCGATACGGGTCTCCTCCGCCGGGCCGGTGTTCTACTGCCAGATCCGGGTCGGCCGTCATCAACTGCCGTTCCGCATGTGGAAGTTCCGCACGATGGTCGTCACCGCCGACCGGATGCGGGCCGCGCTGGAGGCGGCGAACGAGAACGACGGGGCGATGTTCAAGATCCGTCGGGACCCGCGGGTGACACGGGTGGGGAGGGTGCTGCGCCGTTTCTCGCTGGACGAGCTGCCGCAGCTGTACAACGTCCTCGTGGGCCATATGTCCTTGGTGGGCCCGCGGCCCCCGCTTCCCGAAGAAGTCGAGCGCTACGACGGGACGGAGCTGCGCCGGCTTGCCGTCAAGCCGGGGCTCACCGGACTGTGGCAGGTCAGCGGGCGGTCCGATCTCTCCTGGGACGAGACGGTCGCGCTGGATCTCAGCTACGTCGACAACTGGTCCTACGCCCGCGATATCGACGTCCTGGTACGCACCCTGCGTGCCGTGGTGGACGGGCGCGGTGCGTACTAGATGAGTGAGTTGCGCCATGAAAGGCCGCGGGGTGCGGCCGGTGTTCCGCCGCTGGGCGGACGCCGACCGCACCCCGCGGGCGCGGCGGGATCAGACCGGGGCCGGCTCCGACCGCCACGCGCGGTAGGTCCGGCCAATGCCCTCGGCGAGCGGAATGGTCGGCGCCCAGCCCAGCGCGCTCAGCCGGCTGATGTCGAGGAGCTTGCGCGGTGTGCCGTCGGGGTGGGACGGGTCGAAGGAGATGCGGCCCTCGTAGCCCACGGCCGAGGCGACGTGGGAGGCGAGGTCGGAGATGGTCAGGTCCTCGCCGCATCCGACATTGACCGTCTCCTCCGCGTCGTAGCGGCGCAGCAGAAGTTCGCATGCCGCCGCGAGGTCGTCGACGTGCAGGAATTCGCGCCGGGGCGTCCCGGTGCCCCAAAGCGTGATGTCCGGCAGCTCCTTCTCCTTCGCCTCGTGAAAGCGGCGGATGAGCGCCGGCAGCACATGCGAGGTGGCGAGGTCGAAATTGTCGCCCGGCCCGTACAGATTCGTCGGCATGGCGGAGATGAAGGACGCACCGTACTGCCGCCGGTAGGAGCGGATCTGGACCAGGCCGGCGATCTTGGCGATGGCGTACGCCTCGTTGGTGGGCTCCAACGGCCCGGTCAGCAGGGCGTCCTCAGTGATGGGCTGGGCCGCGAGCTTGGGGTAGATGCAGCTCGATCCGAGGAAGAGGAGCCGGCGCACCCCCGCGCGGTGGGCGCCGGCGATCACGCTGAGCTGGATGCTGAGGTTGTCCTCCAGAAACTGCACGGGGTAGGTGCTGTTGGCCATGATGCCGCCGACCTTCGCCGCGGCCAGGACGACGGCGTCGGGCCGGGCCGCCGCGAGATAGGCGGCGGTGGCGTCACCGTCGCGCAGGTCGAGCTCGGCGCGGGTGCGGGTCAACACCTCGTAGCCGCTCGCGGCCAGGCGCCGGGCCACGGCGGATCCCACCAGACCGCGGTGGCCTGCGACAAAGATTCGTGCGGGTGTGGGCAGCAAGTCATCCATGGCGCGGATTGTGCCAGTCAACCCGATAGATCCACCGGCCATTTCAGGAAATATCTGCCGCACTTGGCTCTCGACCGCCGGCCACCGAGCGGGTAGCGTCCCTCCGCCGGAGATCTCCGGCGGGGGGAATTCACCGAACAACCATTGAGCGCATCACTTCTCGTGGGGGGAAGCCATGTCCAAAACCGCTGTCATCACCGGTATCACCGGCCAGGACGGTTCGTATCTCGCCGAATTGCTGCTGAGCAAGGGCTACACCGTGCACGGGCTGATGAGACGCTCGTCGAGCTTCAACACCGAGCGCATCGACCACATCTACCAGGACCCGCACACCCCGGACCGGCGGCTGGTGCTCCACCACGTAGACCTCTCCGACGGTGTCGCGCTGGTGAACCTGCTGCGTGACGTGCAGCCCGACGAGGTCTACAACCTCGGTGCCCAGTCCCATGTCCGGGTCTCCTTCGACGCCCCGCTGTACACCGGGGACGTGACGGGTCTGGGTGCCCTACGGCTGCTGGAGGCCATCCGGGCCAGCGGCGTGGAGACCCGGTTGTACCAGGCATCCTCCTCGGAGATGTTCGGCGCCACCCCGCCGCCGCAGAACGAGTCGACGCCCTTCCACCCGCGCAGCCCGTACGGCTGCGCCAAGGTCATGGCGTACTGGTCCACGGTCAACTACCGCGAGGCGTACGGGCTTTACGGCGTCAACGGCATCCTCTTCAACCACGAGAGCCCCCGCCGCGGAGAGACCTTCGTCACCCGCAAGATCACCCGCGCGGTGGCCCGCATCCAGGCCGGTCTCCAGGAGCACCTCTACCTCGGCAACCTCGACGCCGTCCGCGACTGGGGCTACGCGCCCGAGTACGTGGAGGCCATGTGGCTGATGCTCCAGCAGGACGAGCCCGACGACTACGTCGTGGCGACCGGCGTCCCCGCGACGGTGAGGGACTTCCTGCGCGCGGCCTTCGACGCGGTGGGGCTGGACTGGGAGCGCAGTGTGCGCTTCGACCCGAAGTACGAGCGCCCGTCCGAGGTGGACGCGCTCATCGGCGACCCGTCCAAGGCCAAGAGCCTGCTGGACTGGTCCGCGAAGGTGCAGTTCGACGAACTCGCCCGGATCATGGTCGAGTCCGACGTCCGCGAGCTGGAGGACGAGCTGGCCGGGCACCGGGTGCGGGTGGACCGATGACCGTTCCCGTCACCGCCCGTAACCTGCGCGGCTTCAGCGGCGCAGGCTACGACAAGGGCCGCGGGCTGCTGATGCAGGCCGCCTGGTTCGCCGCGCTCAACGTGCTGTTCGTGAAGTGGTGGTTCCCGCCGCGCCTGCGGCCGGCGCTGCTGCGCGCCTTCGGCGCCCGAATCGGGGACCGGGTGCTCATCCGCCACCGGGTGCGCGTGCAGTGGCCGTGGAAGCTGACCGTCGGCGACGACGTCTGGGTGGGCGAGGACGCCTGGCTGATCAACCTGGAGCCGATCACCATCGCCGACGACGTCTGCGTGTCCCAAGGCGCCGTGCTGTGCACCGGAAGCCACCAACGCCGCTCCCCCACCTTCGAGTTCGACAACGCTCCGATCCGTCTGGAGGCCGGAGCGTGGGTGGCCGCGCGCGCCATCGTGCTGCGCGGCGTCACCGTCGGGGCGGGCGCTGTGGTCGGCGCCGGGGCGGTCGCCCACCACGACGTCTCCCCGGGAGACGTTCTGACCACCGGGGGCCGAGGATGAAGATCACCCATGTCGTGACCCTGGTCAGTGATGACGGGGCGTACGGGGGGCCGGTGAGTGTGGCCACCGCCCAGTTGGGCGAACTGTCCGCGCGCGGCCACGATGTCGAGCTGGTCTCGCTGTGGCGGGGGCGGAAGGCGCCCCCGCGCATGGTCGACGACGTTCCGCTGCGTGCATTCCGGGCCCGCACACTGGTGCCCGGCCAGGGGTTCCTCGGCCTGTTCCACCCGGCGCTGCTGCCGGCCCTCTGGCGCCGGGCGGGCGGCTCCGATGTGTGGCACATCCACGCCGGGCGCGACCTGGTGTCGCTCGCGGCGCTCGCCGTGGCGGTGCTGCGCCGCCGCCCCTTCCTGGTGCAGACGCACGGGATGGTCCAGCCTCGGCGGTCCGCCATTGCCGCGGTCTTCGACAGGGTGTACGTCCCGCTGCTGCGCAGAGCGCGCGCCGCCCTGGTCCTGACGGAGGAGGAAGAGGCAGGGCTGCGCCGGGTACTGGGCAGGGACGGGCCGCGTCTGGTCCGGCTCGCCAACGGGGTGCGCTCCCGTCCCGACACGGCCGAGAGCAGCGAGACGGACGTGCTCTTCCTCGCCCGGCTGCAGACCCGTAAACGCCCCGAGGCGTTCGTGCGCATGGCCTCACTCGTGCACCGCAAGCGCCCCGACGTGTCGTTCACGCTGCACGGCTCGGACGAGGGGCGGCTGGCGGAGGTCCGGAGCCTGATCGCGAGCGAGGGCCTGGACGGCGCGGTGACCTACGGCGGTGCGCTGGAGCACGACGCCGCGGTGGAGCGGACAGCACGGGCCACCGTGTATGTCCTGCCCAGCGTGGACGAGCCGTTCCCGATGAGCGTGCTGGAGTCGTTGGCGGTGGGCACGCCCGTGGTGTGCACGCACAGCTGCGGCATCGCCGCCGAACTCTCGCGCCGGGAGGCCGCGTTGGTGACGGACGGTTCACCGGAGCAGCTGGCCGACGCGGTGCTGCGGCTGCTGGAGGACCGTCCGCTGCGGGAGCGTCTGACCCGGGCGGGTCTGGACGCCGTCGATACGGAGTTCTCCCTGGCGGCGGTGACCGACCGGCTGGCGGAGTGGTACAGCTCCGTCAGCCGGCCCGCCGTGAAGTGATCCGTCGGCGGCTGCCGGGCGGACGCCCCGCAGCCGCCGGCCGATCACGGCCCGTCCACCCCTGCGGGGCGCTGCGCGAGGCGCAGCAGTGTGGTGATCCGGTCCAGACCCGCCCGGCTGCTGAGCTGCCGTTCGGCGTAGTGCGGGCCGTGCGCCCCCAGCCGGGAGGCGCCCTCCGGGTCGTCGGCGAGCGAACGGATCTCCGCCAGCAGCGCCTTGGGGTCCTCGGGCGCCACCACCGAGCCGGCGCCCGACCGCAGCACCTCCTTGGCGGTGCCGCCCTCTGCCGCCACCGACGCGATCACCGGACGGCCGGTCATGAAGTAGGACGTCAGCTTGGACGGCAGGCTCATGTCCAGCACCGACGCCTTCTGGGTCACCGCGAGCACATCGGCGGCGGCCAGCACCTCCGGGAACTCGTCGGCGTCGGCCGGCGGCAGGAACGACAGCGCGGGGACTCCCGCGGCGAGCTGCTGGAGCCGCTCGCGCTGATTGCCGTCGCCCATCAGGACGATGCGTACGCGGGCGCCCTCCTGCTCGGCGAGCCGGGCGGCTTCCACCAGGACGTCGAGCCCCTGCTTGAGCCCCATGTTTCCGGCGTGCAGCACCACGGTGTCCCGTTCGGACCAGCCCAGCCGTTCCCGTGTCAGCGCACGGTCGCCGCTCGGTCCCTTCACATGCGCCCAGTTGGGCACGACGTGCACGCGCTCACGGGGCACCCCCATCGCCGTGACGCGGTCCACGAACGTCTCGTGCACCACTCCCACGACATCGGCCCCGCGCAGCACTCTGCCTTCCAGCCCCCCGGCCAGGGCGGCGACCCTGCCGCCACCCTGGATGCCGCTCTGCTCGGCGGCGGCACCCATCAGATCCTGGACGATCACGACATGCGGTACTCCCGCGCGCCGCGCCAGGCGGTCGCCCAGGACGCCGCCGGCCAGGCTGGGCATCTGCGTGAGCACCACATCGGGACGGACCCGAGGTGGCGCCAGGACGCCGTGCGCGAGGATGCTCGCTTCGAACAGCGCCCTGCGCAGGGCGGTTTGACGAGGCGGGACGGTATGCCGCCGCCGGTGGATCGTGACGCCGGCCCGGACCTCGCACATCCGCCACCTGCCCGCGTAGCCCTCCCCCACCCGCCATGCCGGGTAGTGCGGCATCCCGGCGAGCACGTGCGTGTCGGCCCCGGACGCGGCCAGATGTTCGGCTATCTGGGTCGAGTACGGCCCGATGCCGGTGTGTTCGGGCGCATAGTTGGTCGAGACCACGAGCACGCACCGGCCCGTTAACGAGTTTTCCACTACTGGCCCCCCTCTGGCTGTGCGGTCATCGTAGGAGTCGGCGGACGCCGGCGACCGCGAATTGGATTGCGATTGTGTCCCGAAGACGACCTTGTGACCCGACGTCCCTTAGATTGTGGACGTTGGTGGGGAGTTGGGGGGAGGTGGGCCGCTCATGCCCGGAAGGCCGCGCACTGTCGTGCGTTCGCGTGGCGTCGCCGCGCTCTGCTGCTGGACGCTGCTGTTCGTGCTGTTGCTGCCGGTGCTGATCCTGCACTCGCTCGACGCCCGCTTCGGTGCGGCGCTCGCCGTGCAGGGCGTGGTGGTGGTGCACTCCGGCACGGCGCTGGCACGGGTACTGACCGACGTACGGGCGCGGGTGATCGCCTTCGGGTTCTGGCTCTTCACCTATGTCTGGCTGGGCCTCGCCCCGTTGGCCATGCTCGCCACGGACGCGTATCCCCGCGGCTTCCTCGTCGACGCGCACACCGCGTTCCTGTCAACTGCCGTGGTGGAAACCGGACTTCTTGCTTACAGCGCGGGGTCCGCCCTGGCGTCCTGGCGTTCCACCCGCACCTCCACCTTCCTCGAACCGGTTCTCGCACGACGGCTGACGTCCGGCCGGGTACTGCTGCTGTGCGGGGCGGCGCTGCTGCTCGCCGTCGTCCTGATCCCGGGCCAGGGCGGGCTGTCCGCGTTCTTCCTCAGCAGGCAGGCGGCCAACGAGGCCGCGGCGCAGGCCGCGCCGTCGGGGTCGGCGGACCGGGCGATGTCGGCATGGGTCCTGTCGGTACCCGCCTTCTGGGCGCTGGTCGCCCTCGTGCACGTACCCCGCTTCCGGGCGGGCGACCGCACCCTGCGTGGCGTGCGCTGGATCCTGCTGCCGCTGCTCGTCCTCGTCAACGCCGTGGTCAACAACCCGATCAGCCAGCCGCGTTTCTGGGCCGGGACGGTGCTGCTCGCCCTCGTCTTCAGCGCCTCCGCGCTGCGCGGGCCGCGGGCGTTCCGGATCGGCGCGGCCGCGGTCACCGCCGTGGTGCTGGTGGTCTTCCCGTACAGCGACTACTTCCGCTACGACAAGCGCGAGCCCGTCCAGGTCGTCTCGCTCGCCGAGCAGTTCACCTCCAACGGCGACTACGACGCCTTCCAGCAGATCGAGACGGGCATGGACTACGTGCGGACGCACGGGTTCACGCCGACCTCCGCGCTGGGCCCCCCGCTGTTCTTCGTGCCACGCGCGGCATGGCCGGGCAAGCCCGCCGACGCGGGTATCCAGCTCGCCAGGCACGCCGGCTACACGTTCGAGAATCTCTCCGCGCCGCTGTGGATCGAGACGTACATGTGGGCCGGATTCCCCTCGGTGGTCGGGGTGTTCGCCCTGATCGGCGCGGTGGGGAGGCGTATCGACGACATCCGGCACCGGCTGCGGCGGCATCGTGGCACACTCGCGGCACTGCTGGTGCCCGCGTTCGGCTTCTACCAACTCGTCCTGCTGCGCGGCAGCCTCATGGCGATCGTGGGCCCGCTCGCACTCCTGCTGTTCATCCCGCTTCTGATCACCCGTAAACCGGGGCGGCGACTCCCGCCGTCCACCGGACAGCAGTCCGCGAGCGCGCCCGCTGCCGATGCGCGCCCCGTCGCTGTGCCGTTACCCACAGGAGGAGCACGTACGTGAGCGTCTTCGACGAGCCCTCGGAGGAACCGGACCAGCTGCGTGATCAACTGCGCCAGCTCTTCCGGTACCGCGCCTTGCTCCTGCTCGGCCTGGTGCTGGGCATGCTGGGCGGCGCCGCGGTGTCCCTGTTCGGCGGTTCGACCTACACGGCGACCGGCGAGGTCGTGGTGCACGCGATCAGCACCGCCCCCTTCGAGGCAGGCGGTGTCTCGGTGGACAAGCAGATCAGCATGGGCACCGAGCGGCAGATCGCGCAGAGCGCGTCGGTCGCCGCGGCCGCCGCCAAGGCTCTGGGCGACAGCGCCGAGCCGGCCGTGCTCCAGCGCGATCTGCGGGTGAGCAACCCACCCGAGACCCAGACCCTGATGTTCGAGTACAGCGCGGACTCCCCGCGGCGGGCGGCGGCGCTGGTCAACGCGTTCGTGCACGCGTATCTCGACTACCGCCAGAACGCCGCGACCCAGCGGATCGACACCACCGTCAGCAAGCTCAGCGACGAGCTGAAGCCACTGACGGATCAGCGCAAGGTGCTGGACCGGCGGATCGCCAACGCGGGCGGCGGGACCGCGCGGGCCACCGACGAGTCCGAGCGCAGCAACATCATCTCGGAAATAGCGGATCTGCAGGGGCGGATCTCCAGCCTGAAGTCGCTCGACACCACGCCCGGGGACGTCGTACGCAAGGGCGACCCGCCGGCCTTCCCGTCCAGCCCCGGCCTCGCCGTGCTGCTGCTGGCCGGAGCCGTGGCCGGACTGGCACTGGGCATCCTGGCGGCGTGGATCCGTTCCGTGCTGGAGCCGAGGGTGCGGTCGGTGGCGGATGTCCAGGACAACCTCCGCGCGCCGGTACTCGGCATACTGCCGCGCCGACGGGGCGGGGAGGCGTTGCTGGAGGTCGGCAGGGCCGGTCGCGGCAACCGCGCCGAGGCGTATCGCACGATCGCCTTCCGGCTGGTGCACGACCAGCGTTTCGCGGGACGGGGCAGCCTGCTGATCGTCGCCCCCCGCGAGAACGCGGACGCCGTGTCCGTCGCGGTGAACCTGGCCGGCGCCTTCGCGGAGATCGGCAACGACGTCCTGCTGGTCGAGGCGAACCTGCGCACCCCGGAACTGACCGGGCGGCTCCCGCTGCGCCCCGGCCACGGGCGGCCGGTGCCGGGCAGTTGGTCGGACGGCGAGCGGCTCGCGGTGGAGGCCGGCGTCGACGGACGCTTCGACCTGCTGCCCGGCCGGGAGGTGCCGAATCCCGCGCGGGCCCTGTCGTCCCCGGACTTCGCCCGGCTGCTGACCGCCCCCGCCGACCCGAACGAGAACGTCGTCGTCGTCACCGGGCCGCTGCTCTCGCACGCGGACGGCCTGGCCGTCGCGAAGCAGGCGGCCGGTGTGGTGGTGGTCTGCGACCTCAACGAGGTGCGCAGGGACGACCTGGACCGGGTGTGGGAGCTGATCACCGGGGCCGGCGGGCACATCCTGGGCGCGGTCCTGGACAAGGGAAGCCGCCGACGGCCGCTGCGCGGTCTCACGGACAGCGGTCCGACGCAGCGCAAGCACGGCCGCAGCCACACCCGCGCCCCTCTTGCGGCACCGGTCGTCACGCCGCAGCCGCCTCGGGCGGGACACCCGCCGGTGGGCGGGACACCCACCGGCGTCGACTCCACCTCACTGCGCGGATGACGGCACTCGGTCCCGCCGGGTCCGGCGCGGCGCCGGCGGGGCAGCACCCCGGCACCGGCGCGGCCGGCCGGCGCGGAGTCGCCACGACCGCCCGCGGTGGCGCGTTCGGTCTAGTGGGCTCGGCCGCGAACGCCCTGTTCGGCTTCGTCCTCGTGGCCGTCGTCACGCACGGCCTGGGAGCGCGCGGGGCCGGTGCGGTCTTCACCGGAGTGGCGGCGTTCACCATCCTCAGCAACGCGTTCAAGCTGGGGGCCGACACCGCGCTGGTCCGCTTCGTCTCCCGCGATCTGGAGCTGACCGGGGGCGGTGGCGTGCCGGGGCTGTTGCGGACGTCGGTGCTGCCGACGTTGGTGGCGAGTACCGCGGGGGCGGTGGTGATGTTCTTCTCCCCCGGGCTCGCCGGCTGGCTGCTTCCCGACCTGGACCCCGACCGCGCCGCGGTGATATTGCGGCTGTTCGCGGTGTTCCTTCCGGTGACGACGGTGTCGCTGGTACTGCTGGGCGCCACCCGGGGGTTCGGCTCGGTGGTGCCGTTCGTGGGCGTGGAGCAGATCGGCAAGCCGGTGCTCCGCGTCCTTCTCGCGCTCCCTCTGGTGCTGCTGGCGCCGAGCGTGGTGGGCGTCTCCGCGGCGTGGCTGGCGCCCGGTCTGCTGGGGGCGGTGGCGGCCTGTCTGTCGTTGCGCCGCTCCTGCCGGGCGCATCCGGGAAGTTCGCGCCCGCCGTCACAGGCGCGGGAGTTCTGGGCCTTCGCCGGTCCTCGGGCGGCCTCCTCGGTCTTCGACATCGCCGCGGTGTGGGTCGGCGTGATCCTGCTTTCGGTCCTGGGCACCAGCGCCGAGGCGGGCGTCTACACCGCGATCGGGCGGCTGGTCACCGCGGGGACGCTGCTGCAACTGGCGATCAGGCTCGCGGTGGCGCCGCAGATCAGCAGGCTGCTCGCAGGGGGCGACGAGCCCGCGGCCCATCACCTGCACCGGGTCTCGACCCGATGGATCGGTCTCTTCTCCTGGCCGGTGTTCGTGGTGCTCGCTGCCTTCCCCGGGACCGTGCTCTCGCTCTTCGGACCGGACTTCGGCGGGGGCGCGGCCGGGCTGGTGGTCCTGTGCGCGGCGTGTCTGATCAACGTCGGGGTCGGCAACGCGCAGACCGTCATCCTGATGGCCGGACGGAGTGTCTGGAATCTGGGTGTCGCCGGTGCGGCGTTCCTGGTTCAGCTGGGCACGGGAGTGTGGCTGGTTCCGCGCTACGGGGTGCTGGGTGCGGCGGTGTCGTGGGGTCTGGCGATCGTGGTGGACAACGTCGCGTCGGCCCTGCTGGTCCGCTACCGCCTCGGCTTCCGCACCGTTGACCTCGGCTACCTACGGGCGGCGCTGGTCGGCGTCGGCGTGGTGGCGCCGCCGGCGTTCGCCATGCGGACGTTTTTCGGCGACAGTTCGCTCGGTGCGTCCTTGGGAATTGTTTTAGCCATTGGGGCTTTCTGCGCCTCCGTCTGGCGCTATCGTTTGCCGCTGGGGGTAGGGGAGTTCTTCGGAGCGCTGCGCAAGCGCGGCTCGGAAAACTCGCGATGAACGCTGGGCCCATTTCCGCACAGAACTCATCTCGGTTCCGCTTCCCATCCTGTCAATTTCGATCGCGCTGTGCTTCCAGGGGGGACCTGTGCGCCAAAGAAGCAGACACATCAATCTCTTGCTCGCCGCTGCCGTACTCGGCAGCGCGTCCACGGTAATGGCCGCCGGACCGGCGCAGGCCGCCGGTGAGCCCACACTGACCGCCGATCCGCTGAGCACCTGGCAGACCGACGGCATCGTGTGGGCCATGGCCTACGCCAAGGGCATCGTCTACGTGGGGGGCACCTTCACTCACATCCGGCCACCGGGTGCCGCGCCCGGCACCGGTGAGCTGGCCCGTACGAACTTCGCGGCTTTCGACGCGAAGACCGGTCAACCGCTGTCGTGCGCCCCGGCGTTCACCGGCGGAACGGGCACGATCCGCGCCATGAAGGCCTCGCCCGACGGCTCGCTGATCTATATCGGCGGTTCGTTCAGCAAGGCCGGAACGGTCGGCCGGTCCAACACCGCCACCCTCAACACCGCGGACTGCACGATCGGTTCGGCATGGAAGCCGACGGTCAGCTCCACCGTGCGGGCCATCGACGTGACCGCCGACACGGTCTACGTCGGCGGCGGCTTCGACACCGTGCAGGGGCAGACCCGCGAACGGATCGCCGCGCTGCGGCCGACGAGCGAGCTGCTGCCCTTCAAGGCCACGATCCGTGGCTCGTCGGTCTCCAACGACCCGACACCCGCGGTGAACGCGATCACGGTCGCGCCCCAGCTCAACAAGGTCATCATCGGCGGCCGCTTCACCTCGGTCAACGGCAGCCTCTTCGGCGTGCACGCACTGGCCGGCCTGAACGCCACCACCGGCAAGACCGTCAACAGCTTCACCGGCTGGATCCCCAACAGGTCCGCGGTGAAGACGCTGGTCAACGACGGCACGAACTTCTACCTGGGCGCCGAGGGGACCGGCGGCGGCGTCTTCGACGGCCGGGCCGCCGGCCGTCTCTCGGACGGCTCTCAGGTCTGGAAGGACACCTGCCTGGGCGCCACCCAGGCCGTGCTGCCGTACAAGGGCGTGCTCTACAGCGGCTCGCACGCGCACGACTGCAACTCCACCCCGGGCGGATTCCCGGACATCGAGAACCGCCAGCACTTCCTGGCGCAGTCGATCTCCGACAAGACGATCCTGCCGTGGTTCCCGGACACCAACGACGGTATCGGCGAGCAGATCGGCCCGCGGGCGCTGACCATGGCGGACGGCATCCTGTGGGCCGGCGGCGAGTTCACCACCGTCAACGAGAAGGCTCAGCAGGGCCTGACGAGGTTCGCGGCCGCGCCCGACACCGAGGCCCCGCAGGTGCCGATCCTCAGCGGGACGAGCTCCTCCCGGGGCAAGATCACGCTGAACTGGAAGGCTTCCTGGGACCGCGACGACGGCGTTCTGACGTACAAGATCTACCGCGACGGCGTCTATCTGACCTCGCGCAACCAGGATTCGCGTTACTGGAACCGGCCCAACATGAGCTTCACGGACACCGTGGAGCCCGGCGCCGAGCACCGCTACTCGATCGAGGTCACCGACGGCACCAACGTCTCCGGGCGCAACGGCCCGGTCTACGTGACCGCCAAGCGCTGATCGCACGCCGAGTGGGGGGTACATGACGCACCGAGTAGGTTACGCGCCCGGGGTCTACGACCTATTCCACGTCGGACACCTGAACATTCTCCGGCACGCCAGAAGTCAGTGCGACTATTTGGTGGCCGGTGTGGTGTCGGACGAAATGGCTGTACAAGCCAAGGGAAAGTCTCCGGTGATTCCGCTCAGCGAGCGGTTGGAGATCGTGCGCAGCGTGCGATTCGTCGACGCGGCCTTTGTCGAGACCGTGCCCGACAAGCTGGAGACATGGCAGCAGGTGCGCTTCGACGTCATCTTCAAGGGCGACGACTGGAGGGGCACGGAAAAGGGCAGCAGACTCGAACGCGACTTCGCGACGGTGGGGGTGGAAGTGATCTATTTCCCCTACACCGTGCACACGTCGAGCACCTTGCTGCGCAAGGCACTCGACGGGCTCGCGGCTTCGGCCTGACCTGAAGAATCGGCCGTCCCCGGCGCCTCAGCGCCCGGGGGCGGCCAGTTCGCGATACCACTTCGCCAGGAACGCCACCATGAAGAGGACGTGTGCGGCGAGCAGGACGCAGTAGAGCGTCACGAACAGGTCGCGGCTGCCGAAGGCGAGGAAGATCGCGCAGAACACCCCGTAGTCGACCGGCAGCAGTGCGACGGAGCGCAGGGTGGACGCGGGTGCCACGGCAGCCGGCCCGCCCGCTGCGCTCTTGAGCCGCTCCGCGCGCTTGAGCTGTTCGGTGAGGATTCCGCCGAAGAAGACCATGACCGCGGCGAACTGGAACGCGACGGGAACGAGCAGATACACGGGGGCGGAGAAATCGAAGTGGCGGTAGAACGAGATGAGCACAGCCATGTGGAGGGCCAGCATTTTCGCGCAGTCGACCACGTGATCGAGCCACTCCCCGGCGGGGCTGCCGGTGCCGGTGAGCCGGGCGAGCTGCCCGTCGGCGGAGTCGAGTGCGAAACCGAGTACCAGCGCGACGAAGACACCGAGCGCCACCGCGGGCGAGGGACCGAGCGTCGCGATCAGTGTGCCGCCCGTCAGGGTGAACACCGCGCTGATCAGGGTTATTTGATTGGGCGTCAGCTTCATGTTGTAGCCGACGGCGGCGAGTATCCGGCCGGCCGGCCGGTTCACGTAGCGCGAATACAGGGACACCCCCTTCGCGGATTTCTGCGCAGCGGAAAGCTCTCTGATCGCGTAACCGAACCGGCTCATGTCCCCCACCTGACGACTGGACCCCCCGAAGGAGCAACATCATGGCAGGAAGGCTCTCCCGGTCAACCGGCGGTGCCACCCGCAGGGCGGTGCTGGCGGGTACGGCAGCCGCGTTGGCGGCCGGTCTCACGGGCTGTGACTCCCAGGAGTCACCGCCGTCCCCCGACCCTCAGGACGACGCCAAGGCCCGCACCGTGACCGGCCGCAAGCCCAAGGGCAAGGACGTCGTCGACGTCGTGGCGGACTTCGGCGCCAAGGGCGACGGACGCACCGACGACAGCCGCGCGTTCGCCCGCGCGTACACCTACGCGGCGGGCCGGGTGTGGGACCACATCGGCCGTACGGTGATCGACGTGCCGGCCGGGACGTACCTCATCCGGGAACCCAACGCCCTGATCAACGCCGGCGGCGGCAAGCTGAAGGCCAACGGTCTCCGGTTCCGGGGAGCCGGCAAGCGCATGACGCAGATCCTGTTCGCTCCGGCGCGGGCCGAGAACGCCTTCCTGTGCCGCAACGAGGACAGCTGGGCGAACATCATGTTCGAGCAGATCGGATTCCGTTCCGGCACCGCCGGCGCCTCGTTCTTCTACTCCTACTCGACCGGTCAGGCGCAGGACTACCGCTTCACCGCCTGTGAGTGGACCGGCGAATGGACGTACGGACTCGCGCTGGACGGGAGCAACACCAACTCGGAGATGCGCTGGGACGCGTGCCGGGTGGGCGGCGCCTACCGCAAGGCGTTCCTCTATTCCGGGCTCTCGCAGAAGTCGACCGACCCGCGGCAGCAGGACCAGTTCCTCAACTACTGGTTCAACGACATGAAGGTCGAGTACGAGTGGGGCAACTTCCTGGAGTTCCCCTACGGCGGATCCATCACCTGCCGCGGCGGCTCGTACATCATCACCGGCCGGCGCCCGCAGGCGTCCGGGGCCTACGGGCGCACCAGCACCTTCTTCCGCTTTCCGCGCGGTCCGCACCACGACTCCGTGCAGCGTTTCCACGCCGAGGACATCCGCTTCGAGGTGCGCGGCCCGGAGACCGTGGTGATCGACTGCGCGTGGGACAGCGGGACGGTGCACTTCAACGACTGTGATGACACCGCGCAGTCCTTCAAGCCGTTCGCGAAGGGAACCCGTCCCCACCGCTACCACATCGGGGCCCGGGGCCCCTTGGTGCGCTACGACTCCTGCCAGCTGTCCGGCCGGCACCTCTACGCACAGGAGGACGCCGGCGGCTCCGGCACCCGCGCCCGCTACGACATGTGCCTGCTGCGCAACCACTCGCAGAAGAACTTCGTGACGGGCGGCGGCGGCCGGGTGAAGTTCGTCGACTGCATCGGCGCGTGAGCTGATCACCAGCTCGCGCGACACGGGCCCGGCCGGTCGGCGGCCGGCCGGGCCCTGTGAGATCCGACGTGGATCGGGTACGCGAGGACTCCGCGCCCTTTCGGTGCGGGCCCTTCGGCCGATGGGCCAGGGGCGTGGCCGGGATGCGTCCGCGCTTCGTTGATGCACACGGTGGAGGGTGTACGCATCGGCAAGATCTGGAGTGGTCATGGGCAACGAGGAGCACCGGGAGCAGCAAGGCGTCGACCCCGAGGCCGCCGAGCGCGAACGCGACCAGGCGGACGAGGCGCAGAGAAAGGCTGCTCAGGAGGCCGCTCCGCCGATCGATCCGCCGCGCCACGAACCCATGGCGGAGAAGGCCGGCCAGGGGACGGGACCGTCTGCACACGACGTCTCCCGGAAGGACGACTCCCCGGAATGATCGAGCACCGGCTTCCGACGTGCTCGAACACGTCGGCGTCACCGCTGAGGACACGTGCCGTGACCTGCGGTGAACCGCCCTTCTCAGGGCGTTGGGCCGCGGCGGCGGGCCGCCTTACCCCAATGGGCGGCATTGAGCCATTCGTGGTGTGATCGAAGGTGGGGGTCAGGCAAGGAACGCTCCGAAGGCTGGAGGAATCATGGCCAAGAACCTGCGAGCCCGCGACATCATGACGGACGGGGTGCAGTGCGTCGGCGCGCACGAGTCGCTGCTCGACGCGGCGAGGATGATGCGCGACCTGAAGGTCGGTGCCCTGCCTATCTGCGGGGACAACAACAAGCTCATGGGCTTGATCACCGACCGCGACATCATCATCAAGTGTGTCGCCGAAGGGATCGACCCGTCGACGGTCCAGGCAGGGACCCTGGACGGAGAGCTGCACTGGATCGACGCCGAGGCGGACGCCGCCGAGGTCCTGCAGAGCATGGAGAGCCACCAGATCAAGCGCCTCCCGGTGATCGACGTGGGCAGCGGCCACCGTCTGATCGGCATGATCACGGAGGCCAATCTCGCGAAGAACCTCAGCGACGAGCAGATCGCGGAGTTCGCGAGCCGCGTGTACGCGACCGTCGGCTGACCCGCCGGGCTCCGCACGTAACTATGAAGTCGCCGCAGTTGCACCGCAGTTGGGGGTGGAGCTGCGGCTCTTCCTCGTCCGCGGCCTGCCTCCGCGGGATTACGCTCCCCCGCGGGACCCGTCGGTCCGAGCCCGGCGGGCTGCGCGGAAGAGGGCCGCCCACAAAAAGGGCTCGCCATAGTGCGGGGATGCGGGGGACTCGTCGTGCATGCGGCGCAGTTCTATCTCTTCGAGGTCGGAGAAGATCCAGCGCAGGGACTCCCGCGTGTACGCCAGACCGCCGTGGAGGCGGGACTCACGGTAGTAGGCCGCGTCAGGGAGTTCGGACCCCATCCCGCCGGCCGCGAAGCAGGTGAGTCCGAAGTGACCGCCGGGGACCAGGAGGCGGTCCAGCAGGGCGAGGTAGCTGATACGGCGGTGTGGCGGCAGGTGGTGGAAGCAGCCCGAGTCGTAGACCAGATCGTAGGGACCGCCCAACTCGCTTTCGGTGAGGGCGAAGACATTGCCGCAGTGGAAACGGATGTCGGCTCCGGCCTCGTCTGCACGCTCTTCGGCCCAGGCGATGGCTGCCGGAGAGAGATCGACCGCGTCCACCTCGAAGCCCAGGGACGCCAGTTGGAGGCTGTTGCGCCCCGGCCCGCACCCCAGGTCGAGCGCTCGGCCGGGCGTGATCAGGCGCCGTTCCAGGTACGCGACCAGGTTTTCGTCAGGCTTCGCCACGAAGAACGGCACCGGCCTTGAGCGGTCACCGTAGAAGCCGTCCCACCAGTCGGCGGCGTCGGCCGTCCAACGATCGGCATCCGCCGTGAACAGGCCGTCCAAGAGCTCCAGCACATCGTCGACGGTGCGGATGTTCCGGTCCATCGATCCCCCTTTCACATGTCGGGGAGACTAGCCAGAAAGCCCATAAATGCCCAGGTCAGAGGCGATACGATGAAGCTCCTGAGGAGGCCCACGGCGCCTGCGCACGCACGGCGGGCAGCCCGCCTCCCGCCCTGCGCGCACGGCCTTACACACCCCCGTCGAGAGCCGTTGCGGTGGCTTGCCGAGCGCACCTGAGGCACCTTTCTCAAACGGGCCGTGGCAGGCCCGGACGGCCCCTGCTCCCCCGCACGCCCGCTCCCCCCTCACCGTCTCCCCCACCACCTCTGCCCGGCCCCCGTCACCTGTTCCGGAAGCAGTCCATGGCCAGCCGGACCTTGGCCGCGGCCTCGTCCATCGCCCGTTCGCAGGTGGCCAGTTCGGCCATGGTCGCGGCACTGGTTCCCGGCTGCTCCGCGGCGCGTCGGCACAGCGCGGCGACCGGGTGGCTGAGAGCGCCGATGGTGTTCGCGACGGCGTAGAGGACTTCGTGGGGCGCGTCGGTCTCGGCGATGTCGTCGACCAGGGCCATGCGCGAGGCGGCCGACCGCAACTCGGCGGCGAGGGACACAGCGGCACTGGACACGTCGGCTCCTTCTCGTTCGCGCCTGCCGGTGGGGCCCAGGACGCCCGCCCCGGTAGCGCGGGTCACCGGCTCGACGCGAAGACCGTACGACACCGCCGGGCGCGCCCGAACGAGCGCCCACGGCTCACCGGGCCACCTCACCAAGCCCCCTGTCCGGGAGAAACGGGCAGGTCAGAGGACCTGGTGCAACCTCAGGGGCAGACGCGGGCGAGGCGCGGGGACGGCGTCGCGGCTCGCGCGGCCGTGGGCGTGTCATCACCCGCGGCAGCGCGCGCCGCCGCACCTGTCCAAATCCCTTGAGTCTCCAGCCGGTGGAAGGACGAGACTCCCTCCCATGAGCGACCCACACCCACAACTGCTGACCATCGGGCAACTCGCCCGGCGCACCGGTCTCGCCATACGCACCATCCGTTACTGGTCGGACGTCGGCGCGCTCCCGCCCGCAGGCCGGTCCGGTGGCGGCTACCGGCTGTACGACGCGGAGTCGGTGGCCCGCCTCGAACTCGTCCGGACCCTGCGGGAGCTGGGCATCGGACTCGGGGACGTACACCGGGTCCTCAGTGGTGACAGCACCGTCGCGGAGGTCGCGGCCACGCATGTGGCTGCGCTGGACGCCCAGATCCGCGCGCTCAAAGTGAGCCGGGCCGTCCTGTCCACGGTGGCTGAGCGGGGTTCCACAACGGAGGAGACAGCACTGATGAACAAACTTGCCCGACTGTCCGCCGCCGAGCGTCGGCAGATCATCGACGATTTCACCGCCGAGGTGTTCGAGGGCCTGGGCGTCGCGTCACGCGTCAGCGAGCGCATGCGGGCCAATCCGATCGAGCTCCCCGAGGATCCGACACCCGAGCAGGTGGATGCCTGGATCGAACTGGCCGAGCTGGTCCAGGACCCGGACTTCCGCTCCCGGATGCGCATCCTGATGACGCTCACCACGCCTGGACCGGGAGAGAAGCCCCCGCCCGGCGCCTCCGTGTGGTTTGCGGGCCATGCCGTACAGGTGGTCGGCGAGGCACGCTCCCGCGGGGTGGACCCGGCCGGCCCGGACGCCGCCGCCGTGCTGGCCGATCTCTTCGGGACGGCCGACCGGGCCGCCGTACTGCGAAGTCTCCGGGCCGGCATGCAGGCCGAAGCGCAGAGGTACCGGCGGCTCGTGGCAATCGTCCGAGGACGCGAGCCGCAGCCTGCGCACACGGAGGAACTCCACTGGCTGGAAAACGCTCTGCAGGCCGAGCTGCAACAAGCCTCCTGACCTACGTCCGCGCACCGGTCACCCGACCACCACACACCGCCCGATCGCGCAAGCCGGCCTCACCACGGAGGGGGGACCGACGACCACTCCCATGGCGGTGTGCCGCCGCTGGACGCCCGACCGCGAGCCGGCGGGCCGGGAAATGATCAGGATTGTCATTACGGGCCGGGCCCCGCTCGCCGCACTTCGTCGGGCGGACCGCGTATCGGCCGGTCCACCGCCCCCCTGGCGCTCCGGCTGATCTCCTGCGGCGCTCTACGGCAGGTGCCAGACTTGAAGCACTGCGCCTGGCCGCCGGCCGGGGCCCCGCCGCCGAGGGGGAGCACATGACCTGGGCCTCCTGGACCACCATCGGAATCCACGCACGCCGCGGTGCGGTGCGCACGGCGGAAGCCGGCGTGATCGAAGGCGACCTGACCGTGCACACCACCTGGTCCGACGACGAGGCGCACGTCGCGGTGCAGTACACGGGCGCCACGGAGTGGTACACCATGGCCGGCAGCCCCGTGCCCTGCCATTCCGAGGAAGCCAGCCGCAACTTCCACCAAGCCGTCGTCGAAGCCGTACGGGGCGAGGAGGACGACGCGCCCACTCTCAGCGACCTCTTCCACCAGTAGGGCACACGGCCGGACGCGGCGGCGTCCCGGCCGTGCAGCACAGTGCTTGGCGGTGCCCCGGCCGGGCAGCACAGGTCTCGGCGGCGTCCCGGCCGGACACAGCTTGCGGCGCATGCGCGCGCGACGCGTGACACGTCGGCCCTCGACTCGCGCTCTCAGCGGGGAGCCGCGAAAATAGCTGTCCACCACGGGCCCTGCCGACCGTCCTGGACGCCCACACCCGCGTCCCGGAAGGCGCAGGTGACCAGGATCGTGTGGTGCTTGCTGCTCTCCCGCCAGGCCCGGACCACCGCCGCGGGGCCTCGCTGCCCCCGCGCGATGTTCTCGCCCGCCCGGCTCCACCGATATCCCTGATCGGTGAGCCGACCGCCCGGATCGGTGCCGGCGCTGCCGGTGTGGGAGAGGGACTGGGCATCGGCCATGTCGTCGCTGTGACTCCGGGCGGCTCTCGACAGTGCGGGGTTCTCCCTCACCGGCGGGCAGTCGGCCTCCGCCCGCACCCGGTTGATCAGCCGCAACACGCGGTCCGGCGCATCGCGGAGCGCGGCCGGCCCCCGCCACTGCCCGTTCCCGGGGTGCGGGCCGGCGGCGGGCGGACGACGGTCCGGCCGGTGGTGTGGCCGCCAGACGCCCTGCCACACCGGGACGAGAGCCGGTGGCCGGTCCCGGTGCGTGGCCGGTGGAGGCGCTGCGAGGCCCTGGTGGGAATGGCGGGGTGGAGACGCGCGACTCTCGGGCTGGTCGACGTCCCATCCCGCGCCGCTCAACGCCACCGCCGTCAGGACGATCGCGGCGGCCCGCACGCCGGAGCTCCCATACCGTCCCGAACCGCTCCCCATGGACACTCCTGCTTCCTCATGCCGCGTCGTGTGGATGGCTGCTGCCTACCCGTGTGACACCGAGCTCCTTCCGTGCGCCTGCGCATGTCATCCGAAAAAGTGAAGGGATGACAGGTAAACCGGGACAGTCGAAGGCACGGGAGGCCCCTGAGCGCTGCACCGCGGAAAGCCCTCGCCACCGGCCCGCACGACCACCGCGCCAACCAGGCCCAACTCCGCCACACAACGGGCGACTTGACGTCGCCACCCCCCAGCGCTCCCTCCTTTCGGCCGACGCACGAGTTCACCCCGCGCTCGCCCGGGCATCGCGTATTGGATGCCCGGCCGTCATGGCACGGTCCCAGGCTCACGCTGTTCGCCATGTCCCCGACACACAGGAGCCGCTCCGTGGCCAGGTACCGTCCCGTCCCTGCACTCGCAGTCGCGCTGGGCACAGCGCTCGTTGCACTCACCGCCGCGACCGGCCCCGCCGACGCGAACTCCGGCACCACCGCCGCACTGCCCGCCGTCACGCCGAAGGCGCAGACGCCCGCGTTGTTCGACGACGAGGCGGGGGGCAACGCCAACGCCGACGACCCCGCGATCTGGCGCAACACCACCGACCCCGACCGCAGCCTGGTGATCGCCACGGCCAAGGAGGGCGGGCTTCGGGTGTACGACCTGGACGCGCGGCAGGTGCAGTCCCTTCCCGCTCCCGCCGCGCCCGGCCCGGACGACGCACCCGGCAGGTTCAACAACGTCGATCTGGTCTCGCGGATGCAACTCCCCTCGGGGCGCGCCGACATCGCCGTGGCCAGCGACCGAGGCCACGACAAGCTGCGCTTCTACCGCATCGACCGCGACCGCCCCGGTGGTCCGCTGACCGATATCACCGACCCCGACGCGCCGGCCGTCTTCTCCACCGGCCAGGACGAGATCAACGAGCAGCGGACGGCCTACGGCCTCGCCACGTGGACCGATCCGGCGACCGGCCGTTCCTATGCGCTGGTCAGCCGCCGCAATCGCACCGGCGTCGCCCTGCTGGAACTCACCGCCACCCCGCGCGGCACCGTCGGCTACCGGACCGTGCGCACCCTGAACCTCCCGTCGTCGTTCCGGCTGCCCAACGGCTCCTCGTGGACACCCTGCGCGGAACCGGGCGAACTGCCGCAGGTCGAGGGCATGGTCGTGGATCCGGCCGCCGGGATGCTCTACGCGGGCCAGGAAGACGTCGGCATCTGGCGGGTCCGCGCCGACCTGACCGGCGCACCGCAACTGCTCGACAAGGTCCGCGAGTACGGCGTCCCGGGTGTCTACGACGAAGAGACCGACGAGTGCACGGCCGGCGACGACCCCGGTTACGGCGGCTCCCACCTGGCGGCCGATGTCGAGGGGCTGACACTGCTCACCGAGGCCGACGGCGACGGCTACCTCCTGGCATCCAGCCAGGGTGACAACACCTTCGCCCTCTACGACCGCGAGATCGCGGACCGCAACGAGTACGAGGGCGGCTTCCGGGTGACCGCCTCGGGCGCCGTGGACGGCTCGGAGGAATGCGACGGCGCGGCGGTGCTCAACGCCCCGCTCGGCAGGAGGTACCCGCGCGGTCTGCTCGTCGTCCAGGACGGCCACGTCACCCCGGCGGAGGGCGAACGCGAGGCCACCGGCTTCAAGTTCGTGGACCTCGGCAAGGTCATGGACAGCGTCGACGACTGAGTGCGGTTGAGCCGTCCCACAGCGGAACCAAGGAGCGGACCAGCCGTCGCGTAAAGCTCCCGGCCCATGAGGCAATGGGCGAGGAAGGCGGACGGAAGAAGGGCCGGACGAAGGACCGGTAGACCGGGGAGCCGGGAGTCGACGGTCCGAGGTCAACTCGCAGCACCAGCTCGTCCGAGGTCAACTCGCGTCAACTCGCAGCACCAGCTCGTCCGAGGTCAACTCGCGCAATTCTTACCGGCGAAAGACATCTTCTCCGGTGGAACCGTGCCGCGGCCGCGGGTCCACCGGAGAATCCGGGGCGGCACCCTCAGCTTTCGGCGAGGAGCCCTTCGCGCAGGTGATTGCAGGCGCGGCTCAGCAGACGCGAAACATGCATCTGCGAGATACCGAGTTCTTCACCGATCTCGGACTGTGTCATTTCCGCTCCGAACCTCAGCTGAAGCAGGGTCTTGGCACGGTCGTCGAGCTTGTCGATGAGCGGCTTGAGCGCCTGAACGTCTTCGGCACGCGCGAGCTCGGGGTCTTCCTTGCCGATCAGGTCGGCGACAAGTCCGGTCTGCTGCCTGCCGCCCGTGGTCTCTATGGGCCGGTCGATCGAGTCGGCGCTGTAGCCGTTGCAGGCGACGAGTCCCTCGATCACCTCTTCCTGCCCGAGGTCCAGGTGCTCGGCGAGCTCGGCGACGCTCGGGTCGTGAATGCCCTGCCCTTCCAGGTCTTCGCGGGCACGGGCGAGATCGACGCGCAGTTCCTGCAGCCGGCGCGGGACATGCACGGACCAGGTGGTGTCACGGAAGAAGCGCTTGATCTCGCCGACGATGTAGGGCACGGCGAAGGTGGTGAACTCGTTCTCCAGCGCGATGTCGAACCGGTCGATGGCCTTGATCAGACCGATCGTGCCGACCTGCACGATGTCTTCCATTTCCTGTCCACGGCTGCGGAAGCGGCTCGCCGCGTATCGCACCAGCGACAGGTTCATCTCGATGAGGGTGTTGCGCGCGTACTGATATTCGGCGGTGCCTTCCTCCAGCAGCGCCAAGCGGTCGAAGAACATTTTCGAGAGCCGGCGGGCGTCGCGCGGAGCGACGCGGCGGGCCTCCTCAACCGGCGGCAGAGGGGTCTCCGAACGGGCGTCCTGGGCGACCTCCACCCGGTCGGCCGTCGGCAGATCCTGCACCGCTGCGGTCTCCATGTCCTGCTCCTCTCCCCTAGCCGGAACGTTATGCCTCGCCTACCCACTGGCCATGCGAAAAACCTCCCACCCGTGGCTCGTTGAGATTCCGTCGCGCCCACGGCATTCCCTGACGCCTGCGGAGCCCCTCCCGCCATGTGAATGACGACGGCGTGCGGATGAGTGAATGGAACGCTCCTGCGGGTGATGTCCCGGCGCAGGCAACGGTGCGCGGCGCGCAGCAGCCGTTGAAGTGAGCCGGTGAGCCGCAGTCCGCCGGACGCGGACCACATCCATATGTCCGTCTCCTGGAGGTTTCGTGTTCGTACGCTCCCGCCGCCGCGCCGCAATTCTGACCGCCGTGACCACTGCTGCCCTCGGGGTAGGCGCCTTCACCTTCGCCCCACACAGCGATCCGGCCCACGCGAAGCCGGAGAGCAGGGGCAAGAAGAAGGTCGAGTGGATCGCGGTCAAAAAGGTCCACACCCAGCCGCAGCACCCGCGGGTCGGCGACAACTGGACCATGTACTTCGACCTGCACCAGAGCCGCAACGGCAAGCCGGGGCGCACCGTCGGGGACGGCAGCGCGCAGTGCAGCGCGGTCCAGGTGACACCCCAGGGCGCCATCGCTCAGTGCCAGTACGTCCTGCGCAACGACCGCGGCACTCTGGCCCTCACCTCGCTGATGGACCGCTTCGGTCAGGGCACGCACACCGCGGGAGCGCCGGTCCACGGGGGGACGCGCGCGTACGCCGAGGCCGAGGGCGACGCGGTGGTCAGCATGAACCACGAGCGCATCGCCTTCCGCGTCCGCCTCGACGACTGACGAAGCCGCGCGCCTCCGGCCGCCGCATGCCCGCGCAGAGCCGCTCGTTCAGCGACGCGCGGGGTGAGCGGGGCGTGTGGCAAGGCGGTGGCCGGAGTCAGTCTCAGCCGCGCGTCAAAGCCGACAGGGCCGCCGCGAGGATCGTCACCACCGCGAGGCCGACGACCGCCGCGCGGACCGCGCCGCCCGTCGCCATGCGCAACGACGACGATGGTCGATCCGCCGTCCGCCCCCAGGGAGACGGGCCGTAGTGCGGAGTGTCCAGCCAGTACGCCCCCAGCAACTCGGCGTGCGAGAGCGGCTCGTCATGCTTCATCTCAAAAGGGTCCATATCACCGCCAACGAGAGACCCGGCCTTCGGCAACGAGACACGCGCGCAACGCAACCCGATCGTCATCGACACGCCCCGCGAGCTGTCCGCTGCCCGCTTGCCCGCTGCCCCGACGACCGGCCCGCGCGACCGACCTTCCCCTAGAGGGTGCAGACGGTGAACAGGCCACCGTCGGGATCGCGGATGACCGCACGGTCACTGCGGGTGCTGCTGTCGGCCGACGGCAGTGGTGTGACGGTGCCTCCCGCGTCGACCGCGGCCGCGGCGGCCTGTGCGATGTCGTCGACGGGGAATTGAACGCTCCACCGGGGCCGGACCTTCGGGTCCGGGTCGGCGGCGATGCCTCCGCCGCGCAGTGCGGCGACGGTACGCGCCCCATCGCGCACGACGACCCGGCCATCCTCCGGGATCACGGTGCAGCTGCCCGGCTGTTCCGAGGGGGACCAGTCGAAGACCTCACCGTAGAAGATGGCGGCGGCGGACTCGGAGCGCGTCCGCAACTCGACCATGGCCGGGGCCCTGCCCTGTCCCACCGACCACGGCAGCACCTCGCCTTCCCAGAAGCCGAAGACCGCGCCGTCCCGGTCCGCGGCGAGCCCGGCGCGGCCCTTGCCGAGGACGAGCGGCCCCACCGCCATGGTCGCGCCTCGCTCGCGAATGCGGTCCGCGGTGCCATCCGCGCTCTCCACGGCGAAGTACGGCGTCCATGCGACCGGAACCTGAAGGCTCTGGGCGAGGGCACCGATTCCGGCGACCGGCTGCCCGTCGAGCAGGGCGACGGAGAACTCCTCCCCCAGGCTCCCGGGTCGGTAGCTCCAGCCCAGGACCGCCGCGTAGAACTCCTGGGTCGCCCGCAGATCGCGGGCGACGAGGTTCGCCCAGCACGGGGCACCGCGGACCGGCGTGCTGTGCGCTGTTTCCGACATGGCTTCCTTCCCACTCACTTCGGCCGCCCCCGGCGAGAGTGCCCCGGTGTACGCGACGCAATCCCGTACGGGCCCGGAGGCGTTGACACCGACCCGAGCGGGGCCGGCGCCAACACCCCGGCGATGTCATGCGGCCCAGGTCAGGCGGTTCATGGCCGACGGCCCGTCATGGTCGCCCGCGCGTGGTGCTCCAGGCGGCTGATCCCGGCGGGCCGGGTTGTCGCTCCGGCGGAAAACTGGAACGGAAGCCGGAGCCCTCGTCCGTCAGGTCCCGGGCCCGCATCCAGGAAGAGGCGATGACTCGTGACGACGCCGCAGGAGGGCGAGCCCGAGGGGGGCCATGGCCCCACACCGGACGGCGAGCACGCCGGGACCTCCGACCGCGGCCCGGCCGGGGCCGGCGGTCCCGGCACCCCCGGCGCTCCCCGCGTTCCCGGCGCTTCGACGGCTGACGGCGGATCCGCGCCCGACAGACCCACCGCACTGCACAAGAGCTCATGGCAGGACGCCCTCAAGCGCACCCTGCGGGAGTTCCGGGCCGACAACCTCAGCGACTGGGGAGCCGCACTCACCTATTACGGCGTGCTGGCGATCTTCCCCGCGCTGCTGGCCCTGGTGTCCGTTCTGGGTCTGCTCGGCAGCTCGACGATCAAACCGCTCATCGACAACCTCGGCAGCCTGGCCCCCGGGTCCGTCCGGGACGTCCTGACGAGCATGCTGGAGCAGATGGAGAACAGTCAGGGCGCGGCAAGCCTCGCCCTGGTCGTGGGCATCGTCATCGCTCTGTGGTCCGCTTCGGGGTACGTCGCGGCGTTCATGCGGGCCTCCAACGTCATCTACGACATCGGCGAGGGACGGCCGGTGTGGAAGACCTTGCCGGTACGTCTGGGGATCACCGTCGTCGTGGTGGTACTGCTGGCTCTCACGGCGGTCGGGGTGGTGTTCACCGGACCTCTCGCCCGGAAGATGGGTCAGGTCCTCGGACTGGGCGACACGGCCCTGACGGTGTGGAACTTCGCCAAGTGGCCGGTGCTCGTCATCCTGGTCTCGCTGATCTTCGCGGTGCTGTACTGGGCCGCTCCGAACGTCAGGCGCGCGTTTCGCTGGGTGACCCCGGGCGGCCTCCTGGCGGTGGTGATCTGGCTCGTGGCCTCCGCGCTGTTCGGCCTGTACGTGGCCAACTTCAGCAGCTACGACAAGACGTACGGCAGCTTCGCAGCGGTGATCATCTTCCTGGTCTGGCTGTGGATCTCCAACATCGCGATCCTGCTGGGCCTGGAGTTCAACTCGGAACTCGAACGGTCCCGGGCCATCGAGGGCGGCCACCCGCCGCAGGACGAGCCGTACGTCGAACCGCGCGACACGCGCAAGCTCTGACGCCGGCGCCGCCCGGGACGGCCCGGTCCGCGCCTCCCTCGATCAGAGGGCGTAGAGCACGGCGTAGCCCATGAAGAATGCCGCGCAGAGAATGACGACGATGCCGATGATGATGGCGGGGCCTTTGGCCCAGCCCCGAGAGAGGTCGTCGCGAGGGCCGGTTTCCGCGCCCGTGCTGCCCTCACCGGGCGGGGTCTCCCCCGGAGGCACCAGGCCACCGGGGTCCAGGCCGGGAGTGCGACGAGGCTCCGGATCCGGTTCTTGCGTGTCCATATGTCGAGCTTGCCCGATAACGGGCGATTCGGCAGCGAACGACGCCGGATCATTGCCCCGGCCGCCCGGCACGCCGCGCCACCGGCCGGCACGGCCGCCCAGCCCCCCGAAGACCTGGCGCCGCGTGCGGCGGTCGCACCCGCTACCGCCGTGAGCTGCGGCTTCGACGGCGACACGGACCGCGGCGCCCACCCTCCGCAGCCGTACAGCGGCAGATAACCTCACCCCCGAGCCCGGGAAAATCTGCCGCGGTGAAGGTAGACATGGAAAATCGACGCGGCTAGGGTTTCTCGGGTAGCCGACGAAGTCAGCGATATGCGGCGGAGACGAACTGCCGCGAGGAAACGCGGAACGGCAGTGGAGTGGTGGGGCCGGAAGTGCGGATGGTCCCACTGCTGATTGCCGGGCCGGGCGGCCGCAGGGTCGCCACCCGCAGAACCATCGCACAGAGCAAGAAGTCCGACCGAGGAATTGAGAGAGGAGTCGACACCATCAGGATGGCCCGAGCAAGGCCACGGCCGCTCGGGAACCGCAGGCCCCGGAATGGAAGGTGGTCCCCGGTCAAGCATTCACGATCCCCGCATCTCCCACCTCTCGGACGGAGACGCGGAAACAGAAGGCCGGCGCCCGGCGTCGGCAGATGGTGTTGAAACCCCTCGGGGCCCCGGTGCCGTACGGCACCGGGGCCCCTCGACGCGTCCCAGACGAGGTGCAAATGCCCCCAGAAATTCCCCCGAATGCCACCGATCGACTTGATGATGACGATTACCCTGCCTACACCATGGGCCGCGCCGCGGAGATGATCGGCGCCACGCCCACCTTTCTCCGCGCCATCGGCGAGGCACGCCTGATCACCCCGCTGCGGTCAGAGGGCGGCCATCGCCGCTACTCCCGCTACCAGCTGCGCATCGCCGCCCGCGCCCGCGAACTCGTCGACGACGGCATGCCCATCGATGCCGCGTGCCGCATCGTCATCCTGGAAGACCAGCTCGAAGAGGCCCTCCGGCTGAATGCCGCGCTGCGCGAGCCCACGGCCGACGCGGGCGAGAGCGCGCACTCCTGACCGGTGCACCGCCCGACGCCCGCCACCGGGCAGCAGACACCGACCACGCGAGGGTGACACTCCGTCGCCGTCCTTTCCCAGGTCGACCACGACCCGAGGGGAGGACGGCGCCCGAGCATCCCGATCGGGGCCGCCGTCAGCGGAAACAGCCGTCCACGTCGCGGATCATGCGGCCCGTAAGAACGAATATCTCCAGCCTCAGGCGCAGACTTTTCCCCACCCCGCGGCAAGGCGTCACGACCCGACGAGCGCAGCGATATTACTCACCGCGCCCGTTCGCATGCACCGTGTTACTGTCGATCACAGTTGCAGTTGTGGTTCCCAAAGACTTCAAGTGCACTTAACGGCCTTCCGCGCCGGTGGGTGTGCTTTTGTATTTCCGGTGCATTCCGGACGGGGTAATCATCGCGGCAACGCCGGCCGCGCACAGTGCGCGGCCCGGGAATTGCCCCGAAGGAGATATGGCATGGCTACTGGCACCGTGAAGTGGTTCAACTCGGAAAAGGGCTTCGGTTTCATCGAGCAGGAGGGCGGCGGCGCCGACGTCTTCGCCCACTACTCGAACATCAACGCCCAGGGCTTCCGCGAGCTTCAGGAAGGCCAGAAGGTGACGTTCGACGTGACGCAGGGCCAGAAGGGCCCGCAGGCGGAGAACATCGTCGTCGCTTGACGCGGAGGCGCTCGAACCGGTTGGGGCCCGCACCGTGAGGTGCGGGCCCCAACTGCTGTGTTGACAGGGGACGTTGGGCGGCATGCCACGGGGAGCCTCGCGACCCCGTGCACCCCCACCCCGTGACCACCGGTATGTGCAGATCCATGCATTCTGCACATCCTCTTCATGACAATCACGACTGTTTCACCTCCCGGCCCCATGACAGCGTTCATGGCATCACGAGGCCGAGGGAGTGGGATGAACAAGGGCTACGCCGTCTTCTGCGACGCCGACCGGCAGTTCTACGACGCCCCGCATCGGCTTCCGGTGGCAGGCAAGAGCAGCGCCGGCCTCTACGAGAAACTGCGGCAGGAGCTTCCGGACGGCTGGCAGCGCCACCGCTCGGGCGACTGGCTGGCGTTCCGTCCGCTGGATGGTGAACTGCCCAACCAGGGCTGGAAGATCCATGTGTCCGCGTGCCTGGACAACGCCGAGAAGGTGCTCGACCGGGTCTGGGACTACTGCGTACCGAGAGCGATCGCCTTCAAGTGCATGCCGAGCCGGTATCTGCTGCACACCCGCAACGCCAAGTACGCCGACCGCGGGGCCAGCGGGAAGTTCATCACCATCTACCCCGCCGACGACGCGCAGTGCCGCGTCATCGCGGAGGATCTGGACGCGCTGCTCGGAGGCGAGCCGGGACCGTACATTCTCAGCGATCTGCGCTGGGGGGCCGGTCCGGTGTACGTCCGCTACGGCAGCTTCACCGAGCGGCACTGCTACGACGACGCGGGTGAGCTGTGTCCCGCGGTGGAGGACGCACAGGGCCGGCTGGTCCCCGATCTCCGGGAGCCCACCTTCCACGTGCCTGCATGGATCACACTCCCGGACTTCCTGCAGCCGCATCTGGCCGCCCGCTCCGCCACCACCGTCGCCGACATCCCGTACCGCATCGAGCGTGCGCTGCACTTCTCCAACGGCGGCGGCGTCTACGTCGCCCGCGACCTGCGCACCGACGAGCGGGTGGTGCTCAAGGAGGCCCGACCGCACGCCGGCCTGGCCGCGGACGAGGCCGACGCGGTGACCCGCCTGCGGCGCGAGAGAGACGCACTGCGGCGACTGTCGGGGCTGGGGTGCACTCCCGAGGTGCGCGACTGGTTCACGCTGGGCGACCACTCCTTCCTGGCACTTGAGTACATCGAGGGGCGGCCGCTGAACAGCTTCTTCGCCCATCGGCACCCGCTGATCGAGGCGGATCCGAGCCAGGAGCGGCTCGCCGAGTACACCGAGTGGGCCCTGCGCGTGCACGGTCTGGTGGCGGACGCGGTCGCGGCGATCCACGCCCGGGGCGTGGTCTTCAATGATCTGCACCTGTTCAACATCATGCTGTCCGAGGACGAGACCTCGGTGGTGCTGCTGGACTTCGAGGCGGCCGCGGTCGACGACCAGAGCGTCCGTCAGGTCATCGCCAACCCGGGTTTCGTGGCACCCGCGGACCGTCGGGGCTTCGACGTCGACCGCTATGCCCTTGCGTGTCTGCGGCTGGCTCTGTTCCTGCCCCTGACCAGCCTCTTCGCGGTGGACCGTGCGAAGGCCGTGCATCTGGCGCGGATCGCCGCCGAACAGTTCCCGGTGCCGCGGGCGTTCCTCGACGAAGCGGTGGCGGAGATCCTGCGCGGGTACCGGCCACCTGCCACCCGGTCGACCGCGCCTGCGGGCGACGGGACGGACTATCTGCCGGTGGCCCTGGAGGACTGGCCGCTCAGCCGCGACTCCATGGCGCGAGCCGTACTCGCGTCGGCCACGCCCGAACGGGAGGACCGCTTCTTCCCGGGCGACATCGCGCAGTTCGCCATGGCGGGTGGCGGCACGTCCTTCGCCCACGGCGCCGCCGGAGTCCTCTACACGCTGGCCGAGACCGGCGCCGCGCCCTGCCCCGAGGCCGAGGAGTGGCTGCTGCTGAGGTCGAAGGTGCCCGCCTCCGGCAGTCCGCTGGGCTTCTACGACGGCCTGTCCGGCGTCGCCTGGGTACTGGACCGGCTCGGGCACCGCGAGCACGCCCTCGCGCTCGTCGAGCGGATCACCGCCGAGAGCTGGGCCGATATCGCTCCCGATCTGCACAGCGGGCTCGCGGGACTCGGCCTCGCCCTCGACTCCCTCGCCGCATCCACCGGCGAGAGCACGCTGCGGGACAAGGCCCTGCGGTGCGCCGAACTCGTCGCCGAGAACGCCGACGCATCCGGGACCGAGGGCACCGATGCCCGCCCGGCGGCCCGCGCCGGCCTGCTGCACGGAGCCACCGGCACCGCGCTGCTCTTCCTGCGCCTCTACGAACGGACCGGCGACTCCGCTCTGCTGGACCTGGCCGCCGACGCGTTACGCCGGGACCTGGCCCGATGCGTACGAGGCGTCGGCGGCGCGTTGCAGGTCAACGAGGGCTGGCGGACGATGCCGTACCTCGGCGCCGGCAGTGTCGGCATCGGCATGGTGCTCGACGACTACCTCGTTCATCGTGCGGACCCGGAGTTCGAACGGGCACGGAACGAGATCGTGCGGGCAGCCCAGGCCAAGTTCTATGCCCAGCCGGGGCTGTTCCGAGGCGCGGCGGGCATGGTGCTGTACCTGAGCCGCACCACCACCGGCGGCCCCGGAACGCACACCGCCGATCTGCGCCGGCAGATCGCCTCACTCTCCTGGGGCGCCGTCCCCTACCAGGGGCACCTGGCCTTCGCCGGGGAGCAGATGATGCGCCTCTCCATGGACCTGAGCACCGGCACCGCCGGGTGCCTGCTCGCGCTGGGCAGCGCGCTGCACGACCAACCCGTGCACCTGCCCTTCCTCCCGCCGCTACGGCGGCCCTGAAGCCGGCCCCTCCAGGGGCCGAAATGAAAAACCCTGTCCCCACCTATGAAAGGAATCACCATGACGCTTCTCGACCTTCAGACGATGGAAACCCCCAAGGCCGAGACCACGGACGAGTTCACCGGTGGCGGTGGCGGCGGCAGCCGCGCGAGCCTGCTGCTCTGCGGTGACAGCAGCCTGAGCATCACCACCTGTAACTGACGGCCGTCTGCGCTGAGGCTCCGGCCTCTGCGTGATGTGCTCGCGGCAGCCCCGGGCGGACAACCGCCCGGGGCCGCCGCTCCGCCGTACCCGCCCCACGGAGTCGAGGTCCGCACCGCATGGCCCCCACCTCCGGGCCCGCCACGCCCCGGCGGCCCACCGCACCCGAAGCGGCACCCGCCGCCGGTGCCCGCCGCCTGCTGGCCGGCGCCCTCCGGCACAGCACGGGCCGGACCGTCGCCGTCTGCCTCTTCAGTACGGGATCCGCCGCTGCGGCCGTCGCCCTGCCCGCCGTGCTCGGGCACACTCTCGATCTCGCGCTGGAGCACGCCGCGGGTCTCCCCCGCGCGATCGCCCTGTGCGCTTTGCTGCTGGCCGCCGAGGTGCTGCTCGACACGCTGGTGGCGTGGACCGGCGGCGTCACCACCGCCCGCAGCACCGCGTGGCTGCGACGCCGCGGCGTCGATCATCTTCTGGCCCTTGCCCCGCATCGCGCGGCCGACCGCTTCTCACCGGGCGATCTCGTCACCCGGCTCACCGGCAACGCCGCCGAAGCGGGGTCCGCGCCGATGACGGCGGCCACCGGCCTCGCCGCCGTCCTCACCCCGGTGGGCGGTCTGCTGGCCCTCGCGCTCACCGACCTCTGGCTGGCCGCCGTGTTCATCGCCGGAGTTCCCCTTCTCGCCCGCCTGCTGCGGGTGTTCGCCCGTGGCTCCTCCGACAGCGTCTCGCGCTATCAGCGGGTGCAGGCGGACATCGCCGGCCGGCTCGTCGAAACGCTGGGCGGCGCCCGCACCGTGGCCGCCGCCGGCACCGCGGACCGCGAGCGGGCCCGTGTCCTCGCGCCGCTTCCCGAACTGGGCACGCAGGGACGGCACATGTGGAGCGTGTACGGGCGTGCCGTGGTCAGCAGCGGCATCCTGGTGCCGCTGCTGACGACCGCCGTCCTCGCCGTCGGCGGAGTGCGGCTGGCGCACGGCGGTCTCTCCGTCGGAGAGCTGCTTGCGGCTTCCCGCTACGCGGTCCTCGCGGCGGGCCTCGGCGGTGTGATCGGACAGCTCAACTCCTTGCTCCGCAGCCGCGCCGCGGCCCGCCGCATGGCCGATCTGCTCGGGGTGGCTCCGATGCACCACGGCAGCCGGCCGCTGCCCGCCGACGGCCCGGGGCGGCTGGAGCTGCGTGCGGTGACCGTGGTTCGCGGGGGCGCCGGCGTGCTGCGCGACATCGACCTGGTCGTGCCGGGAGGCGCCACCATGGCCGTCGTCGGACGGTCCGGAGCCGGCAAGTCGCTGCTCGGCGCCGTGGCCGGCCGACTGGCCGATCCCGACGCCGGCCAGGTCCTGCTGGACGGGGTCCCGCTGACCGAGGTGGATCCGGCGGAGCTGCGCCGGGAGGTCGGGTACGCCTTCGAGCGGCCGGCGCTGCTCGGTGACACCGTCGGGGCCTCGGTCGCCTTCGGGCCGTACCGCCCGCCCGCCGGCGAGATCGAGGCGGCGGCGCGTGCGGCCGGTGCGGACACGTTCGTGCGGCTGCTTCCCGAGGGCTGGGACGCGCCTCTCCGCGATGCCCCGTTGTCCGGTGGCGAGCGCCAACGCCTGGGGTTGGCACGGGCGTTCGCCCATGCCGGTCGGCTGCTGGTGCTCGACGACGCGACCTCCAGCCTGGACAGCGTCACCGAGCTGCACGTCGGCCGCGCGCTGGTGCACGACGTACGGCCGGGCACCCGGCTGCTGATCGCCCACCGGGTCTCCTCCGCAGCCCGCGCCGATCTGGTCGCGTGGATGGAGGACGGCCGGATACGTGCCGTCGGCCCGCACGACCGACTGTGGGAGGACGCCGCCTACCGGGCGGTGTTCGCGCACTCCGGTGACGACGCGGCGGCGACCACGTGACCGGGACACGCAAACGACTGCTGCGGCAGGCACTGGGCTTCCTGGGCCGACGCAAACGGGTGCTGCTCGCTCTGGCCGGCTGGTCTCTCCTGGAGTCGGCGCACACCTTCCTCGGCGGCTACGGCATCGCCATGGCCCTGGACCACGGTTTCCTGGCCGGCCGCACCGGCACGGGGTTGGTGTGGCTGGGCGTCGCAGCGCTGGCCGTGGTGGTCGGCGGACTGGCCGGCGGCGGGGTCTTCCGCGGGCTGGCCGATCTCGTCGAGCCGCTCCGGGACGGTCTGGTACGCCGAGTGGTGGGCCGGGCGCTGGCCCAGGCCGTGTCCGACCCTGCGCACGCGGCCGACAGCGCCGTCGTCTCCCGGCTGACGAACCAGACCGAGATCGCCCGGGACAGCTTCGCCGGGCTGGTACTGGTCGCACGGTCCTTCGTCTTCACCGCCGTCGGCGCGTTGCTGGGGCTCGCGTCGCTGGCACCGCAGCTGCTACTGCTCGTACTGCCGCCGCTGATCGTGGGTCTGCTGCTCTTCCTGGCGACGCTCCGGCCGATGGCCTCCTGCCAACGCGCCTTCCTGCACGCCGACGAGGCGGTGTCGACGCAGGTGGGGGCGATAGCGACCGGACTGCGGGACGTGGTGGCCTGCGGCGCACAGGAGCTGACGGCCGCACGGGCGCACGCCGTGATCGCGAGCGAGGAGCGAGCAGCGCGCTCCCTCGCCCGGTGGGCGGCCGCACGCTCACTGTCCCTGGGCGTGGCGGGGCATGTCCCGGTCCTGCTCCTGCTGGTTGCCGCCCCGTGGCTGTTGCGTCAACAGGTAACGGCGGGAGTCCTGTTGGGCGCCTTGACCTACTTGACCCAGTCCCTCCTGCCGGCCCTGAACACCTTGATGAACGCGCTCGGGGCGGCCGGTACAAGACTGCTCGTGGTGCTCGACCGGCTCACGGAGGGCCCGGACGGGCAAGGCGGCGTGAAGGAGGGGCACGCCCTCTCCGTACGGCCTGCGCCGCGCTCCACCCAACGCACTGCGCACCCCTCCCCGTCGGCCATGCCCCACCAGGGCGGCTCCCGGGTGGAGCTGCGCGCCGTGACGTTCGCCTACGGTTCCGCTGCCCAGCCCGTGCTGCGCGACCTGGATCTCACGGTCGAGCCGGGCGAGCACCTGGTCGTCGTGGGACCGAGCGGCATCGGCAAATCCACCCTGACCGGGCTCGTTGCCGGCCTCCTCGAACCCGCGCACGGCGAGGTGCTGGTGCGGGGAGGCCCGGCGCGCGTCCCGTACACCGACGATCCCGCGCTCCTGCGGGTGCTCATCCCGCAGGAGGCGTACGTCTTCACCGGTAGCGTGCGCGAGAACCTGCTCTACCTGTGCTCGGCGGGGGCGTCCACCGCGGCTCTGGAGGCGTCGTCGGAGGCGGTCGGGCTCGGCCCGCTGCTGCGACGTCTGGGCGGCCTCGACGCGCAGATCGATCCCGCGTCCTTGTCGCAGGGCGAGCGTCAGCTCATCGCGCTCGGCCGGGCGCACCTCTCCCCCGCGCCGCTGGTGTTGCTCGACGAGGCGACCTGCCACCTCGATCCGGCGGCCGAGGCCCGCGCGGAACGGGCCTTCGCGGACCGGCCCGGGACCGTGATCGTCGTGGCGCACCGGATCAGTTCGGCCCGGCGCGCGGACCGCATCCTGGTCCTCGACGGCACCCGCGCCACCTGCGGCACACACGATGAACTGCTGGACCGCTCGGCGCTCTACCGCGATCTGGTCGGTCGCTGGCACGCGGAGCGCCTGTGAGGTTGACCGCCGGTCCGCGGCAACCGCCCGTCACGAGCCGTCCAATCCCCGGCGAGTGGCTGCGACCAGCGGAGTTGACGTACCCCCGGTGCGGGCCCGTCGGCACCGAGCCGCCATCACCCCCCGGTCGCGTCAAGGAGGATCCGCGCCAGCTCATGCGGCTGGGAGAACATCGGCCAGTGGCCGGTCTCCATCTCGACAAGCTGCCAACGCTCGCTCTTCAGCAGCTCGGTCACGTCGTCGGTCGGCTCGTCGCCGTCGAGCAGACACTTGATGTACGTCGCGGGCAGCTCACCGAGCGGGCGGGACAGCGCGGCCGGTTCGGTCAGCGTGGCGGCCGGGTGGGGCGTGGCACCTCCCACGATCCGGGCGATCTGCGCGTCGTCGAGCCCCTGACCCGCGCAGTCGGCGGGGGTCAGGGGCGTCCAGAAGCCGTCGCCTCCCGCAAGCACGGCTTCGAACTTCTCGCGCCCCTCCCACCAGCAGGAGGCGAAGGACTCCCCGTCGGCCGGGACGATGGAGTCGACGAAGACCACGCGCGCCAGCCGGTCGCCGATCCGCTCAGCGGCCTGGCCAACCGGAATGCCGGAGTAGCTGTGCCCCACGAGGGCGACATCGCGTAGATCGAGGCGTTCGATCTCCTCGACGATGTCCCGCACATGCGTCTGCTGCCCAGCCGGCCTGCTCTGTTTGTCGGCGAGGCCGGAAAGCGTCAGCGGGTGGGCGCCGTGGCCGGAAGCGCGCAGCTCCTGCACGACTTCGTCCCACGCCCACGATCCGAGCCAGGCCCCTGCAACCAGTACGAATTCCGTCATGGCGGCAACGTAACGCAGCGGTCTGACAATCGCCCTGGAACGACTTCCACCGGCCGGCCCCCCTGGCCGTGGCTCCGCGACGCGCCTACCGAAAGCCGAGGTGCGGATCGGTGCCGGCCAGTTCACCGCTTGCGTCCCACAGGCGAGCGGCAACGGCCGGGTCGGCCATATGAGAGGGATTCGGCTCACGCCGTGGTGTGCCACGCAGACCGAAGACCCTCGGCCCCCAGAGCTGCCCGCCCTGCACCTCGGAGTCGAGGACGGCACGGACGACCGGCCATGCTCCGGCGTCCTTGCCCTGCACGACGAGCCCGGCGGGCAAGGCGCGCAGCCGCTCGCCGGGGGTTGTCACGTGTACGTGCGGGCGGGACGGGGTGAGGGAGTCCAGTGCGCCGCCAGGGTGGGCCACGACGCTGAGCACCGTGCTGCCGACGGCACGCAGGCGGCGATCGAGTTCGAAGCCGAAGTACATCTGCGCCAGCTTCGATCGGCCGTAGGTGCGCTTGGGCCGGTAGTCCTGGGTCGACTGCAGATCAGCCAGGTCCAGTCGCTCGGACCGCGCCGCGAAGCTTCCCACCGTCACGATGCGGCCTGCCGACGCCGCGGACAGCAGGGGGGCCAGCCACTGGGTGAGAGCGAAGTGACCGAGGTGGTTGGTGCCGAACATCAGCTCGTGGCCGTCCGCGGTCTCCCGACGCGGCGGGTCGTCGAGCGCGACCCCCGCGTTGTGGACCACCGCGTCGAGATGATCGAGGTCCAGCCTGTCCACGGCGGTCTTCAGGGACGACAGGTCGGCGAGGTCCAGTTGAAGGTGCCGCACCCGCGCGCCGGGGACACGCGAGCGGATCGAGGCCATGGCGGCATCGGCCTTCGCGGCGTCCCGGCTGCCGAGTACGACGACGGCGCCGGTGGCGGCGAGCTGCTCCGCGGCGAAGTAGCCGATCCCGGCGTTACCTCCGGTGACCAGGAAGATCCTGCCCTCGGCAGACGGCAGCCGGTGAACGTCCCACGGTGGGCTCTGGGATGCGGAAGACACGGTGACTGGCTCCTTGCGCTCTGGGCCCCGCATGGTGATGGGGAGCACCCGACCCGCCCACGATCGCAACCTCCACCGACAAACCGCCGACAGACTTCCGACTCCCCTCCGGAGAACTGCTGAACCGCACACCGACCCTAGAGCCAGCCCGCCCCCTGGGAGATGCGGATGGCGTCGACCCTGTTGCGGGCTCCGGTCTTCCGGTTGATCGCGGCCATGTAGTTGCGGACCGTGCCGTTGCTCAGGTGCAGCTCGCAAGCGATTTCGGGGACCGAGGCGCCGCCGGCGGCGAGGGTCAGTACGGCTAACTCCCGTGCGGTCAGGGGCATTTCGGCGGCCTGCAGAAAGTCCGCCGCGAGCGAGCTGTCGACGTAGCGCTGCCCGGCAGCCACCAGCCGTATCGCACGGAGCAGGCGCCCCGGAGGGGTGTCCTTGTCCACGATGCCCAGCGCGCGTGCGGCCACGGCTCGGCGCAGCACTCCAGGCCGACATGCCGTGGCCAGAACCAGCAGGGCACAGCCCGGTCCCCCGGGCCCGTTCGGCAATTCCGTGGTGCCCGATGTGTCGCCGTCGACGATGCAGACCTGCGGACGGAACGCCCGCGCACGGCCGGGCGCTTTGTTCCAGGGGGCCGCGGTGACCTCGATGTCCTCCTCGTCGCTCAGTAACGCGGTGAGCGCGGAGCGCATCAGCCAGGTGTCGTGCACGAATAAAACCCGGATCACGTTCGCCCCTGTTCCTGAAGTTTCGAACCTTGCACCGAGCACGTCCATTAGTACCCGGTTCGAACGAATCGCTGCCTTCGCTTTTCGGCCATTGGGGCGCACGCCGGAGCGCACAAAATTCTCCGCGCGCCTGCCGCGGGTCGGGTGCACGCGGCAAGGACTACCCACGCCGCGCCGAAGGGGTCGCCCGCTTCGGAAACCGCTCAGGCCGCCGATGGAGGCGGGCGGCAACCTTTCGGCGTGCGGCGGCGACCAGTTGGTGTCAGCGAGCCGGGGGCACGGCCCCGCTCGCACCCCGTCGAAGGGAACCACCCGCTGTGAGCAGCACCGCAGGACGCCATCGGCGCACTCGTACACTCTCGCTCGCCGTCACGGCCGCGGCCGTCCTGGGCGGCGCGGGCTATCTCGCGGTGCCGTCCCATGACGCCGGCGCCTCGTCCGCCACCGTGGTGGTGTCCAGTACGGCGGCCCTGGAGGGCGCGGTACGCGACGCGCGGGCCGGCACGGTCATCCAGGTGCGGGGCGGGACGTATTACCCGGCCAATACGCTCAAGTCCTCGGCGGACGGTACGGCATCGAACCGGATCACGCTGAGCCCGTACGGGTCCGAGAAGGTGGTGATCGACGGATCGAAGCTGCCGGCCGGCTCCTGGCTCGCGGCGATACAGGGCGACCACTGGACGATCTCCGGCATGCGGTTCCAGCGCTCACCGGCACAGGGCGTGGTCATCACGTCGTCGACCGGCGGTATCTTCACAAACCTCACCACCAACGACAACGGCGACTCCGGATTCACCCTGCGCGGCGAGAACTGCAACGACAACCTCATTGCCAACCTGGACTCGTACCGTAACTACGACCCGGCGCAGCACGGGCAGAACGCCGACGGTCTGGCGGTCAAGTTCGGCTCCGGCAGCGGCAACAGGGTCACCGGGGCGCGGCTGTTCCACAACGCCGACGACGGCATGGATCTGTGGCAGTGGGCGAGCGCGGTCACCGTCGAGCACTCCTGGGCGTACGGCAACGGAAAGAACCGCTGGAGCGACCCGGCGTTCGAGGGCAACGGCAACGGCTTCAAGCTCGGCGGCGGTGGCGCGACGGCCGCACATCTGGTGAACAACAACGCGACCTGGGACAACGCCTCGAACGGCTTCACGGAGAACAGCAACACCGGCGCCATCGCGCTCAACCGCAATACGGCCTACCGGAACGCGGGCACCGGCTTCTACTTCGCGACCGGCCGGGCCCGGCTCGCGGCGAATCTGGCCGTCGGTGGGACCGCCGGGGCCAAGCTCGGCGGCTCCACCGTGTCCGCGCGCAACAACTGGGACGCGGGCATTCCCACCCCCGCTGTGAACGGGGCCGGCGCGGCGTCGGCCCAGGGCCCCCGTAAGGCCGACGGCTCACTGCCCGCGACCGAATTCCTCGGTGTGAGCGGCGGCGGGATCGGGTCCACCATGAACTGACACAGAACAGGGACCGGGACGAGTCGGTTCCTGCGGCCGTCTACCGCAGTGAACCGTCTCCTCGCCCCGCCACCGCGCTCAGTCGAAGCTGACGTTCCCTGGCGCGTAACGGCAGTTGATCCCATCGGGGCCGCTTCCGGTCCTGGCCGGCTCCGCCCCACTGTTGTTGCCCAGGTAGCGCACGCAGGGCTCGATGTCACCGCCGTCCCCGTGGATTCGGATGTCACGCAGCTCGGCGGTGTCGCCGTAGTTGACGTTGATCGCGGCTATCCGCTTGCCCGGGGCGGTGAGGTCGACGTCGTGCACGATGACCGACCGCCGGTACTGCGTGCGGCAGTTGCCGCACGAGCCGACCAGCTCGCCGAAGTCGTCGGCTTCGAATCCGCGCAGTACCACCTTGCCCATGCCGTTGAACTGGAAGACCCGGCCGGCGGCATGCCGCGCGCCGCCACCGGTCACCGTGTAGACGGCGTCGGCCGACGTCCCCTCGAACGTTGCGGCTTCCTCGCCGACGTCCTCCCACCACACGTTCCGCAGCGTGCAGCTGCCCAGGCATCGGACACCGACGGCCCCGGGGGTGTTCAGCACGACGTTCGTGAGCACGGCGCCGTCCTTGAGCGTGAAGACGGCGCCCTTGCCCTCTTCCTGGCGATCGCCGCGAAGCTCTCCGCCGGCGCGGTAGCGCTTGAGGCTACCGTCAAAGGTGCCGGACACCTCGATGGACTCGGTGACCGCCGTTCCACCACTGGGCTCCGGCCAGGCGCCTGCCGCACCGGCGGGGGCCAGCAGCACGCTGGTGGTGAGGGCTGCCCCGGTCATGCCCAGGGCGGTGACCAGCCCGGCCAGGGTGCGCCGCCGCTGCACACGGCGCCTGTGGATCCTGCGTCGTTGGGCTCGGGTGGTCATCCGTGGTTCCTCCGTTGTGGGGGCAGAGCTTGCGCCCTTGAACTTCCATCGGGGAGCAGGGGGTTGCCATGGGCGCCGGCCTGTCGTGCCGTGCTGTGGTCGTCACGCCCTGGGGCGAAGTCCCCGTGGACGGTGAGGCTCTGCCCTCCCGCGCAGCCACGAGGCGTGGGCGGTCGCTGCGCACCCGGCCCCAACGCCGCCATAACGCGGCCGTCTCAGCCGCGACGAGGCCGTCCGCGGCCTCTGACTCTCCGGTCAACAAGTGGGCGAAAAGGGCGAGTTCGGCGCGCTGCCGTTCGAAGAGCTCGCGGAACTCGGCGGATACGTCGTTGACGACCATGTCCGCTCAAGCCCTCTCATCGTGACGTGCCCATGCCCATGCTCATTTCCAGGAGAGTGGGGAGAATAGCAGCGGGCGGTGATGCGACAGCGGGCGGGCTCTCCGCCCTCGTGCGCCTCGCGCGGTCAACTGCCCGGCGGCTACCAGGGACACGGCCACCGTCAACCCCGAATCAGTCGCCGTCCCCGGCGCCCGCCGCGCCGCGGAATCCGGGCGCCCACTGCACTAGGACATGAGTACGAAGCCGGCGCTGTACGGGCCGGTGAGGGGATGTCAGTCCGTGCGTGAAGGCGAGCGTCACGCTGTCGGCGCCACACTCGTCGGCTCTGGCCGCGACGGCACGCTACCTGCGCCCGGCCGCTCGCCGCTCACGTCAGTTGATCGGTCGCACACTCCACAATGAGCGGCGGTTCACGGGTGAAGTCGCTGTACCGCACCCATTGCGGGCGCACCCGCACATGGGTGATGCCGGGCCACGCCAACCGGTCGCGCCCATCCGGATAGGCGTCGAAGTAACACTCCCGGAGGCGCTGGAGTTCCCGGCCTTCGGGGAAGTCGGCGATGCCCTCGATCTGTGCCGTGATCGCGTCGTCCCAACCGATGACGAGCGCGATGCGCGGATCGGCCCGCAGGTTGCGGTACTTGCGTGTCGTGTCGACGGTGTCGAACACGATCTCCAGCCCGTCGCTCACCGCGAACCCCACGACCGCTGCCTGGGGCGCGCCCTCCGGCGTGACGGAGCACTGAACGGCGAGCCGGTGCCCCCGCAGGAACCGCTTCAGATCGTCGCGCTGCATGCCACTCCCTTTCACCGGGACCTGTTCGCGTCCCGGGAGCCCTCGCCGCGGGCGGTGCCCCCGCGGGCCCGAGGGGAACTGCCGAGCCCGGTCAGCGGCCGAGGGCCTCGCGGAGCTCCTGCTTGTTCATCGAGGAGCGGCCTTCGACATTGCGCTTCTTCGCCTCTTCGTACAGCTGGTCCTTCGTCGGCCCCTGGGGGCCGCTGGGGGAGCGTTCGCCGCCGCGCTGCGGGGCGGACTTCGGGTCGCGGGTGGAGACCTTGCCCGCCCACTTCGCCTCGCCGGACCGCGCCCGTTCCTTGTTGACCGTGCGGGCCGCGATCTCCTTCGCCCGGCCGGTGGAGGTGCCGCGCTTCTCGGCGCCCTCCTTGACGTGCTCGTACTGACGCTCCCGCTTCCTGCTGGACCCTGCCGGCATGGCAACGCTCCTTGTGATCGGACAACCGAACGGGCGCCCCGCCGAGCGCCGCACGCCTTGCGGCCCGCTTCGGGGGCGTGGCCTGCGTCCTACCGTCCGCGGCCGGCCACGTAGTCACGGGCCCTGTCGACCAGCCCCACTCCCGGCGCCAGCAGCTTGTTGGCCGGCGGTGTGCTGGGGGCGGCGGGGTGCGGGCGCGTGGGGGCGGTCTTCTTCGCGTCGCGGACCTTGTTGCCGAGACTCTCCAGGACGTACGGGTGGCAGGACTCTCGGAGTTGGACGAACAGATTGCGCTCCTCGTCCTGGATGTGGGCGGTGACTTCCGTACGCACCTTGGCGACGAGCCGGTCGAAGTCGCTGTCGTCCGCCTCTCGGCCCTCCAAGTCCTTCAGCAGTCGCTCGACGCGGGCGTGATCGTCGATCTCCTTGTCCGCGAGGGCGTCGCCGTCCTGTACGTGCTCGCGCACGGCCGGGTAGAGATGCTGTTCCTCGGCGACGGAGTGCCGTACCAGCTCGATGGTCAGCGCGTCGAGGAGCGACTTGCGCTCCGCGCTCCCCGAAGGGGCCTGCGCGAACCGCTCGAAGAGCGTGTCCACCTCACGGTGGTCGGTGGTGAGTTCCTCGATGACGTCTCCGCCATGCCCCATGGGAAATACGCCTCCTGGTGCTGCGAGCGCCTGCCCGGACGGCCCGGGGACGCCTAGGGACGCGTTCCCCGCACCCTGAGCGGATAACGAGTCGCCCCACGGATTCCGCCGGATGCCCGACGGCGGCCGGCGGGGCGAGCCGCGAAGTTGACCGCCGAGCAACCTTGGCCGGGCCTATCCCCCGGCCGGTGCCGGTTCCGGCTCGGGCCGATGCGGCTCTGGATCGCGGCCGGGCTCCGGCAGCGGTACGGGGTCGGGGTGCACGGGGTCGAGGGGGCCCGGGGGCGGCGGGTCGGGCAGCGGCTTCTCCGACGGATCGCTCCCCGGAGGCGGCTTCGGGTCCCGCTCGGCCCTCGGGGCGCCTGCCTGCTGAGGCGGCGTGCCGGTACGGTGGCGGGCTGCTGCGGGGCGGGCGGATCCGAGGGGGCCGATGGTGAGGGGGTGCGGGTGCACGTCTGTCTCCGAACTGTCGAACATCATCTGGCGCGCGTGCCCTGTTCAGTGCGGCTCAAGCACAGGGCGGATCGAGCACAGGGCGGATCGAGCTCACGGCTGGGGGCTGAGGGCCTGTTCCCGTACGTAGTCGCACGAGCGCCGCAGCAGCCGCGAGACATGCATCTGCGAGAGCCCGATCTGAGCGGCTATCTCGCTCTGCGTCAGCCCCATGAAGAAGCGCAGGTACAGGATGCGCCGCTCGCGCTCCGGCAGCAGCCGCAGCGCCGGGGCCGCCGCCTCCCGGTCGTCGACCAGCCCGAGTGCCGGGTCCTCCTGCCCCACCCGGTCGCTGATGGTGTGGGTCTCCTCGCCGCTGATAGGGCGTTCCAGGGACAGCGCGGTGAAGGTCTTCTGCGCGTCCAGGCCGATCAGCACGTCCTCTACGGGCAGGCCGGTATGCGCGGCAACGTCCTGGACGGTGATCGACTTGTGCTCCGGCCTGGCCGAGAGCTCCTCACGCGCCCGGTGCACCTGCGCACGCAGCTCCTGGGCGCGCCGGGGGACGTGTACCGCCCACAGCGCGTCGCGGAAGTGGCGTTTGATCTCACCGATGATCGTGGGCACCGCGAAGGCACCGAAGGGCGTGCCGTTGTTGGGGTCGAACCGGTCGACGGCTTTGAGCAGGCCGACGGCGGCGACCTGGCGCAGGTCGTCATCGCTCTCGCCACGGCCGTGGTAGCGGCGGGCGAGCCGGTGAGCCATGGGCAGCCAGGCGCGGACGATCTCCTCCCGCAGTTCCTGCCGGCGGGGGCCGTCGGGCAACGTCCTCAGCTCGGCAAACGCGGCGCCGGTATCCGGGTCCTTCTGCGGATACCGTTTGGGCCTGGCAAGGGAAGTCATCCGAACTCACGCCTTCCGATCGGTTGCCCCGTATCGCATCGCGTCCGGGCGGCGCGCAGGCCGCCTGGCCTTCCCGTTCCGTCCACTCCACTCTGCGACAGTCGCCCGGCCCCCGCGACAGGGGCTCCGGGCACACGGGCGCGGGAGCGCGCGGGCCGGGGCCGCCGGACCGAGCGGGGAACGCGGCATCGGTGAGCCGGACGGGCCCGACGCGCGTTTGTGACCGTATGTAGCCAACCGCCCCGGCTGCGCACGGGCCCGCCCTGGATTTCGCGCCCCGCCACCCCTACGGCATCCCGGGCATTTGCCACATACCGCTCCCAGAGCCGACGCTTGAGGGGTGGTCCTCGTTTCCGGGTCCATGCGACCGGCCCGGCCCGGATGCGCACGACCCGACCGGCACCGACCATGGAGCCGTGGAGCCGCCGATGCGGCAAGGAGGCGACGCATGAGATTGCCCGACCAGGTCAAACGGCTGCTGACTCTCGGTGACTCACGGCACTTCGTGCCTGGTGAGAACGACAAGCCGCCCGCCGCCGACCAGCCTCAGGAGCGCACACGCCCGACCGATACCAAACGCCGGAAACGGTCCGACGCCGCCCATCGGTGACGCGGAACCGAGGGAGCCACATGACGAAGCACCGCAAGTCCTCGCAGCCGAAGATGGGCGAAGGCCCCAGCAGGCACAAGGGTTCCGACCAGCACGGCTGGTCGCCCGACATCGACGAGGCGAAGCAGCAGAAGAACCCGAGCGCGGAACGTTCCTTCGACCCCCAGCGCCACGCCCCCGACAGCCCGCCCCGCAGGGAGACCGCGGAGGAGGACAAGGTGCCGCCGGCAAGCGAGGTCAAGAGCACATCGCGCAGCGGTGAGCGGATCGCCGCCAAGGAGAGCGAGAAAGGCATGCGGGACACCGGCGAGAAGGGCCCGTCCCGGCGTCCCAGCGGGCGCAAGGACGCCGAGGCCCATACGGGTGTCGACCCGCAGAACCCCAAGCGCAACCCGTGACCCGCCCCGGGGCCCCACGGCCCCGGCACCGTACGCAGCACCCCGAGCCGGCACGAGGGCCGGACGCCGGCTGACCGCAACCGCAGATCGGCATCGGCAGGTCGCCAACAGGCCACCAGCAGGACCGGGAGAAGCGCCCGGCCGCGAAGAGCGGCCGGGCGCTTCCCGTGCCCACGGACGAACCGGCCCGCACCCGCAGCCCGCCTCCGGCCCATGGCGCACGCCCGTCCCTGGCTACATACGGAACGTAGAATCCGCCCGCCCGGATTGTTCATCGCGGAGCAGGACCCCCTCACCCCCCGCCCCTAGCCTCACTGCAACATCACCAACGAGGGGCGGTACCGGTGAACTGGCTCATCCACGACTACCGCGAGAACGATCTCGCCGAAGTGGTCCACCTCATCGACTCCACGGCCGAGCTCGGTCAGGAGTCGGTCTTCTCGCTCGCCGAATGCATCAGCGCCCTGACCTCCCGGCAGCCCGCGGTGGTGGCCGTCCACCAGGGAGTGCCCATCGGCACGGCGCTGGCCTGCGTGGCCGGTGAGCGGGGCTGGGTGATGCGGATCGCGATCTCCTCCGCCTGGCGCGGCCGGGGGCTGGCGAGCGCGTTGCTGGTGGAGCTGGAGCGGCGGCTGATCGCCGCCCGGGTGAGCCGTATCGCCTATGTCCTCCCCGAGGAGGATCTGCTCGGGGAGGGCCTGCTCAACGCCGGCTACACCCGGCAGCCCGCCGTGGCCTACTTCGAGAAGGTCGAACCGCACCACGGCCCTTCGGCGAGCCTCCTGGACGACCTGGGCGGCCGGTTCCTGCCCACCGACCTGTGGGCCAAGGTGGCCGGCATGGAGTCGGAGAAGGACCTGATCGAACGGCGTGTCGTGCTGCCCCTGGCGGAACCGGAGCGGGCGGCCCGCCACGGCGTCCGGCCACCTCGCGCCATCGCCCTGTTCGGCCCCCCGGGCACCGGAAAGACGACCTTCGCCCGGGGTATCGCCTCCAAGCTCGGCTGGCCCTTCGTGGAGCTGCTGCCCTCCCGGCTTGCCGATGAGGGCAATCTCGCGGCGGCGCTGCGCACCGCGTTCGCGCGCATCGCGGAGCTGGAGCGGGTCCTGGTCTTCATCGACGAGGTCGAGGAGATCGCACCGGTACGCAGCGAGCCCGCGCAGCCGGGGGGCCTGCACGGCGTCACCAACGAACTCCTCAAGCTCATACCCGGGTTCCGCGAGCGCGACGAGCGGCTCCTGGTGTGCGCGACCAACTCCATCCGCTCCCTCGACCCGGCGTTTCTGCGTCCCGGCCGCTTCGACTACCTGATCCCGATCGGCACGCCGGACGCGGCCGCCCGGTCGGCGATCTGGGCGCGGTACACGGACGGCCGGGCCGAGGTGGACGTGGCGGCCCTGGTGGCGGCCACGGAGCTGTTCACGCCCGCCGACATCGAGCACGCGGCCCGGATCGCGGCCCAGGCGTCGTTCGAAAGGGACCTGGAGTCGATCGGTCTGGGAGCGGGCGCGACGGGCCGCCTCGGCGCCGGTACCGAGGACTATCTCGCCGCCATCGCCCGGTGCCGGCCGACCGTCACCCCCGCGATGATCGACGAGTTCGACGCGGACATCACCGCCCACGCCCGCTGCTAGACGGACGGGCGCCCTGCGGAACACTTCCCTGGGGCGCCCCGCACCCACAACCCTGAACGCCCCTCCCTCACCACGGAGTTGACCGATCCCGAAAGGCCACCGCTACACCCCTCCACGGGCCCGACGCCCGCCCTGCGGAGGACATCGGGCGCACTACGGACGGAGGACACGACCGGGCACGCCTCCTCCGCCGGGCCGATGCCCTGCTCCGGGCCCCGCGCGTACGGTGACGTGCAGCGTCGAGTGGGGCGCGTCATCGAGAGAAGCGGGGCAGCGCATGTCGGAGATCGTCGACCTGGGCGCTTACGGCACGGACTTCACCAGGGACCCCTATCCGTATTACGCCAAGTTGCGTGCCCAAGGGCCCGTGCACCGCGCGCGGATTCCCGAGGTCCAGGACATGTGGCTGGTCGTCGGCTACGAAGCCGTCCGCTCCGCGCTCACCGACCCCCGTCTGACGAAGGACCTGCGCAATTCCGGGCTGTACGACGCCGGCGCCGGTGATTCGCCGCTGTTCACCCACATGCTGGACTCCGACCCGCCGCACCACACCCGACTGCGGAAGCTGGTGGCCAGGGAGTTCACCTCCCGTCGCGTCGAGGCGCTGCGGCCGCGGGTGCAGCAGATCACCGACGAGCTGCTCGACGCGATGCTCGCCGCCCCCGACGGCCGCGCGGACCTCGTGGAGGCGCTCGCCTTCCCCCTGCCGATGACCGTCATCTGCGAACTCATCGGCGTCCCGGACATCGACCGGGAGGATTTCCGCGCCTGGTCGAACGAGCTCGTCGCCCCGACCGCGCCGGAGGCGACCCAGGCGGCCACCGAGGCGATGACCGCGTACCTCGTCCGCCTCATCGAGGACAAACGCCAAGAGCCGGGCGAGGACCTGCTCAGCGCCCTGATCCGCACCAGTGACGAGGACGGTGACCAGCTGTCCCGCGACGAGCTGGTCGGCATGGCGTTCCTGCTGCTGGTCGCCGGGCACGAGACGACAGTCAGCCTGCTGGCCAACGGCGTCCGTGCGCTGCTGAGCCACCCCGATCAGCTTGCCGCGCTGCGGGCCGACCCCTCCCTCCTCGACAACGCCGTGGAGGAGATGCTGCGCTACGACGGTCCGGTGGAGACGTCCACCTTCCGCTTCACCTCTGAACCTGTCGAGATCGGCGGCACGGTGATTCCCGCCCGGCAGCCGGTGCTTGTCGTGCTCGCCTCCGCATCCCGTGACCCCGAACGCTTTCTCGCCGCCGACGACTTCGACATCACCCGCGAGCCCCGCGGCCATGTCGCCTTCGGCCACGGCATCCACTTCTGCCTCGGCGCCCCGCTGGCCCGCCTGGAGGCCCGTATCGCCCTTCGCGCGCTGCTGGACCGCTGCCCCGACCTCGCCTTGGACTCGGACCCGGACGCCCTGAACTGGCGCACCGGCATGCTCATCCGGGGCCCGGAGCAGCTCCCCATCCGCTGGACGGAGCCGAGCGCGTAACACGCGCCGCGGCCCCGTCCGTCCCCCCGTCCCGCCGGCCCCGTCAGCAGCTCAGGTTGCCGCCGGGAGTGGTGCCCAGGATCTGTACGAAGTTCTGGTAGCTGTTGATCCGGCTCTGCACCTGGTCGGGGTTGCCGCCGTTGCACTCGATCGATCCGTTGATGCTGCGGATCGTCTCGCCGAAGCCGGCTCCGCTGACCATCGCCTGATGCGGCGTCATGGTGCCGGGGCCGGTCTGGGTGTTCCAGTACCAGAGGGCGGTCTTCCAGGCGACGGCGGAGTCCTGCTCGACCAGGTAGGGGTTGTTCAGCAGGTCGATGCCCAGGGCGTCACCCGCCGCCTTGTAGTTGAAGTTCCAGCTGAGCTGGATGGGGCCGCGGCCGTAATACGCCGCCTGACCGGCCGGGCAGCCGTACGGCTGGCTGGCGTCGCAGTAGTGTGGGTAGTTCCCGGTGTTCTGCTCCACGATGTGGACCAGGCCGCCGGTCTCGTGGCTGACGTTCGCCAGGAAGGCCGCGGCCTCCTGCCGCTTGACGGTGTCGCTCCCGGTGTTCGCGAATTCCGGGTAGGCGCTGAGCGCGGCCGTCAGACCGCTGTAGGTGTAGAACGCGTTCCGGTTCGGGAACATCTGGTTGAACTGCGCCTCGCTGACGACGAACCCCTCGGCCGACGCGTCGGCGGCGGCCGCCCCGTTGGCTCCAGGAGCGGCACAGGTCCCCAGGTCCGACCAGGCAGCGCCGTGTCCGGGCGCCTGACTGTGACTCCGCTGCCGCGCGGACCAGTTGTGACCGTCGTACGACGTGGTCTTCCCGCCGGTGTAAGTGGCGGACGCGTCCCACGACGGGGCGCAGCCGGCCGCGGCCGCCGCCGGCACGGCGGGCACGAAGAGGGCTACGCCCGCCGCCACGGTGGCGGCACTCAGCACTGCGGCAATACGTGATTTCATCGCGTGACTCCTTCGCGAGACCGATCCCCTGAGGGAGGACGGCCCGCATGTGGGGGGGGAAGTGGGAGGCGGAGGCGATTCGTTGGCGGTCTGCACCACGCGGTCCGGCACGCGAGAGCAGAGAGACATCGATCGACCCCCGCACGCCGGCGGAAGGTCTCCTGGGCGGCAGGGCACGACCAATATCCCGCCGCACAAGTGAAGATGCGGTCTAGACCAACGCCCTTAGGCTATGACCGCTCCGGCGAGCATGTCCATACCAATGGCGCCCGAAAGGCGGCCGGTTCGGTGGTCGGTCCGCCCCAAGCAGGCCGGGCCGACCGCCGTGGCACCGCCGGTCAGCTGAAGGGGTCCAGCGTGATGGTGGCCTGCTGGGGGTTCCCGTCGTGGACCAGCGACTCGTGATTGCCGACATCGTCGAAGGCGAAGGCGTACGCCTTGCCGTCGGCCATCTGCGCGTGAATCGTGCGGGCATAGTGGTTGGTCACCGCGTCCTGATAGAAGTCCGCGGAACCGGCGTCCGGCTGGTGGGAATTGGTCAGCAGCGTGGACCGGTTGAAACCGGCGCACAGCGTGCGGGAGATCGGACCGCGCACCAGGTCGTTCGGCGCGTCCAGCAGCTTGTAGCAGCCGAAGATGCTGTCCGCGTCCGGCTTCTGGAAGGACGTGACGACGGCTCCGGAGCTGTTCGTGAAGTTCATGACGTTGCCGGAGACCCGGCCGTAGTACGTGGTGTTCGGCTGGTCCGCGAACGGCGTCACCGTCAGGGTCGAGCCGGCGTACTTGCTCCACACTCGGTCGATGTAGTCGCTCATGACGGATGCGGGCAGGGCACCGGACTCGATCCCGTGACCAGGAGCGAGGGCACGCAGGACCGTCCCGTCGGAGCGGGTCTGGATCAGACCGGACCAGCCGCCCGGCTGCTGCTTGAGGGCGTTGAAGAACCCGTTGTAGCCACCGGGCTTGAGGTGCCCGGTACTCGCGGTCGTCCCGTCCGCACGTTGCACGCCGACCGCGTAGGGAGCCGAGAACATGTCGACCTGTGTGCTGTTGAGCCACAGCCCGGCGTCGTTGAGCGTGTACTCCGACCAGTTGAAGAGGATGTCCCTGTTGGGATCGCTCGGATTCTGCACCGCGGGCTGCACGAGACCGCCCGTCGTCAGCTTGAAGACGAGCTTCTGGCCGTAGGAGAAGTAGATCCGGCCGGAGAACTTCGGCATGCGGATGGTCAGGGAGCTGCCGTTGGCCGGCCCCGCGATCGACGCGTCAGGGGCGGGAGTCGGCGGATTGCCGCCCGCCGGCCATGGGTGGAACGTACCGCTCGCATCCGCCCAGCCCTGCTGCCCCGTGGCGAGCAGGGTGCCGATGTTGTAGACGTAAATCTGCTCACTGCGACCGGAGTTGTTGGTGAACCGGAGCGGGATGGTCTCGGGCACCGCCGCCTCGGTGGACGCCACCGGCTCGGGCGTCACCGCCTCGGCGGGGGTGGCCGCCACCATTCCCGCGGCGAAGATCACCGCGGCGGCCAGGGATCTGAGCACTTTGGGTAAGGCCGGCACATCGTCCTCCTCATCGGTCGAACTCACCAGGGCTGGAGCGTGCGGCGCGGATCTTCGGCGCGGGGAGGCCTGGCGCACAGCACGAGCGGGCCGGCCAACGAACCAAGTACGCGCCTGCCCGCCCGCGCCGAATGAGAGCGCTCTCATTCATGCGACCCCAGAATCACCCCATGCGATGAGACCGTCAAGAGAAAGCACTGAAGACACCAACTCGGCGCGTACAGCACGCACTTCACGCCACCGTCAGCAGGTCGAGCCGACGCTCCCCGTGTCGCCTCTCCCCCACGGCCACCACCACGCGGGGCATTCCCCCCGTCCGCCTGTCATCGCATCTGGCTGCCTCGACGCCACTCGCGGGCTCTAGGGCGTGTCCGCAAAGTCCCGCCGTCCGCCCGTAGGGCGGGGTCCGCGGCGTCCGGTGCGTGCGATCGCAAGACGGAGGGTCGTCCTCGTAGTGGGTCTACGTGGGCGATCCCGACAACGCAGCGAGCGTGCGTGCCAGGCGTCGCGGGCCAGGCGGGACTTTGCGGACAGGCCCTAGGACGCCGTGGCCACCGACAGGCGACGCACACTCAGCGACGGGCCGGGCGCCCTGACCTCTTAACCGGGGGATGCGATCGAGACCCGTCGAACTCGTACGGGATCCCGGGGCGGACCGGTCGCCGATATCGGATGCGGCCCCCGGCCGCCCAACGCCAGACCTGCACTCGCTCGGCCTCTCCACGTACGGAACCGGTCTGCCGGTCGTCCGAGCCGCCATCCGCAGGCCGCGCTCCAAGCCGGCGACGTGCCGCAACCCCTCTCGGAGCCATGCGGCGACCCCGCGCCCCCTCGACCTCCACCGGCAGCGGACGCCATATCGCCGAGCTGCTGTAGCAGGCAGGGCTCACCGTGGGCGCCCATCTGCTGCGCGAGGGCAGCGAGACGACCGCCGCAGGCATTTCTGCCTGCCCGAAGGCCGCCTGACGCCGACCGAACCCGACCCGCACGGCCGCGCGACCGAGCCGGGGGCTGTGTGCGAGAGTGGCCGGATGAAGACGATCGGGCTGCTCGGCGGCATGAGTTGGGAGTCCACCGCGGAGTACTACCGGCTGCTGAACCAGCTGACGCGGGAGCGCTTGGGTGGGCTCCACTCCGCGAAGTGTGTCCTGTATTCGGTGGACTTCGCGGAGATCGAACAGCTGCAGGTCGCGGGACGGTGGAACGAGGCCTCCGCGGTACTCGCCGAGGCGGCCACGTCCCTCGAAGCCGCGGGCGCGGACATGCTGCTGCTCTGCACCAACACCATGCACAAGGTCGCCGATCCGGTAGCCGCCGCGGTCGGCATCCCGTTGCTGCACCTCGCGGACACCACCGCGGACGCGGTCCGCGCGGAGGGCCTGCGCCGCGTCGGCCTGCTGGGCACCGCATTCACCATGGAACAGGATTTCTATCGCGGCCGTCTGGAGTCCCACGCTCTCGACGTGCTCGTCCCGGACGCCACCGGCCGCGGCACCGTCCACCGGGTGATCTACGAAGAACTCTGCCGCGGCATCGTCCGTGAGGAGTCCCGGCAGGCGTACACGGCCGTCATCAGGGATCTTGTCGCTGCGGGCGCCGAAGGCATCGTGCTGGGCTGCACCGAGATCGAGCTTCTCCTACGGCCGCAGGACAGCCCCGTCCCCCTTTTCCCGACCACCAGGCTGCACGCTGAGGCAGCCGTGAGCCGGGCCCTCGCCGAGCGCTGACGGCCCGCTCACCACAACATTCCGCGGCATCGACGGGCACGCCAACTGTCGTAACGCCACAGATCCTTGGGCCCGGACGGGCCCCGGAGATCCGGCGGGTACCCTGACGTCGTGTCGCGCAGCGAGTTAGAACGACTGGCAAGAATCCGGATGCAGGTGACCGGTGAGTCGCTCGAACGCGCCCTGGCCGCGCTCATGGGACAGACCGCCGGGTCCGCCCCTGAGGCGGAGGATGACGCTCCGCAGTCCGAGGAGGTCCCGGAGCACGAGGACACCCCGCGCCTGGAGGACGTCTCACTGCGCGAAGACGTCCAGAGGCCCACCGAGGACGGTCAGCGGCTCATCGAGGACGTTCGGGAGACGGACGAGGACTCCGCGGCGGCGGCCCAGGAACGGGACCAGGAGCGCCCGACGCCGGGCGTGGGTCGGAAGCGGCCGTCGCGGTCGCATCTGCGCGGCCTCTAGCCCAGGCGGGCGAGCAGGACGTCGACCGCGGCGAGCGACGTGGGCGCATCCCGAGAGTCGACAAATTCGACGCCTTGGACACCTTGGACACGCGGACGGCCCGGGCACCTTCAAAACCGAGGTACTGCGCATCGGCTACGTCGGCTGGGCGCGTATCACGCACCGCATCGCCCGCAAAAGCCCGCAATGCCCGCACAGGCGTGGCAGCAGGCCCAATGGCTGCCCCAGGGGACGTGCTCAGGTGCTCAGGCGCTGCTCGTCGCCGCCGTGAAGGACAAGGGTGAGCGCGATGCTCACGAGCGGCGGTGCTTGCGAGCGCCGGAATCCGCGCTCGGCACCGGGGAGCCTTCCGCCGGGACCGCGTCGAAGTCCGGGGCCTGGAAGGGGTTCGTAGAAGGAGTGGGCGAGCCGGTGGTGGCCGGGACGGGCGCCGGTTCCGGCGAGGAGAACGGTGTGTTCGTGTCGATGGGACGACTCCCCTTTCCGCAGGGGTTCGAGGGCAGGACATGCCTCAAGGGCCGGGCCGGGGGGAGGGGTCTTGCCTGCTCTCCTCGGCCGTGGCCCGGCCGTCCTAGAGGTTGGTCAGCTTGGCGTACGGGCTGGTGATCCGCTCCTGCATCGAGCCGAAATCGACGATGACCGCGATTCCTTCCTCGACGCCGGTTACCCGGCCGAGGCCGTACACATCGTGGGTGACCCGGTTTCCTATGGCGAAGCTCTTGAGAGGCGGCGCAACCGGGGCTTTGAAGGGGCTGGTGGGCAGAGGGCGCTTGGTTACCGCTGGCTTTGTCATTGGGACCAGTATGCGCCTGCCGGAGCCTCCTGTGAGCCCGTGCACTGCGTGAACCTCGCCCACGGGCTCATTTACCGCCCCTGGACACGCACCCCCCTGCGCCCGAAAAGATGGCATTTAGACCTATCCGACGTCGGGTGTAACCGCCCGGCGCACGCTCCCCGGGATGCCCGCAGTCCTTGAAGTTGATCTCCGGAATTTGCCGACAGCGATGCACCGGAGCCGCTTTTCCATCGACTCCCGGACGGGACGGCACCAAAAAAGCCCGACCGCGTTGGTTCACCCGTGTCTGGCGCCCCTAGGGGGTGAGGGGGCGCGCCAGGAGAGGCGTCCGGAGCACCTGGTGCCCGCCGCTTGCCAGCATGCGCACCTCCGCCCGGTCGCTGATCTCCGCGCGAACGATCCCCGAATCATCTTCGTAGACGGGGTACCCGCCCGCGCCCGCCTTGTCCGTACGCCGGACGATCACCACGTCGTCTTCCACGGCGGGGGCTTGAAATATCAATTCGTAGCTTTCCGGGTATTCCATCGGGGCCTCCCGACATGGCTCTGCGCAGGCCCGCCGCGCCGCTCCCCTGCGGTCGCCACACGCCGCTGTACCTCGGTGTTTCCATCGTCCCGCACGCCCGCCCTTGCCGCCTCATCTGCACGGAAATCGGGAAGAAGCGCGCGCCATGTTCGACCGGGGAACGGCATTCGGACCGGGGCGGCCGACCGGTGCGCAACCAGCACTCCGGCGGGCGCTCGGGCGGGGGCCTGCGGGCGGACAATCCGGTCGGCGATCGAACTTGGGCGGTCCGGGCCGAGGAAGCGGTGCGGTGTATACCCCCTCCCGGTACACCAGATCGGTTCGGGGTGCAGCGGCTTTCGGCGGTGCAGCGACCGTGGACGCGCTGAGGCGTGCCCCGCCCCCGTGCGAGGTGTGCCCCGCCCCCGTGCGCTGTCACAGGGGCGGGGCGGGTCCGAGAAGCGCCAGCAGCTCGGATAGTGACAACGCCACGGTACGGGCGACCACTGACATCGACCGGTCGGAAGGCATGCCAGGAGACGGACCGTGGGGCTAACTCGGCGTGTATCAGGAGGTGTTGAGGCGCGCAGGGCATGCGGGAGGGCTCCATCCCGGTGCCGAAACCCGGGCCGGCACGCCCGACTCGGGCGAGCAGCAACATCACCCGAAAGAGGTAACCGATACGCCGCATCGCTCCCCACCGACCGCGATGCCCTTCCTGCCATGGCACTACGTGCGTACGCTCCCTGTCCGCCGAACGAAGAAGCAGGGGCCGACAGCAGCCGGTGGCCGGGCGAAGGGACGGTGTTGCGGAGTGACGGTGGCGAATGGACAGAGTGAGGCTGGTAGACCACGTTTCTCGCTCGCCTCGGTGGTCCTGGACTGCCCGGACGCACATGCGCTCGCCGGCTTCTACCGACGGCTGCTGGGCTGGGAGGTGAAATACAGCGAGCCGGACTGGGTGGTGCTCAGAGACCCGGCCGGTGGCACCGGACTCTCGTTCCAAACCGAGGCGGGCTACGAACCGCCCGTATGGCCAGAGGTGGCCATGGCTCAGCAGAAGATGCTGCATCTCGACATTCGCGTCGCCGATCTCAACGAAGCCGGCGCGTATGCCGTCTCGGTCGGCGCGACGCAGGCACAGCACCAGCCCCAGGACGACGTCCGCGTGTTCTTCGACCCGGCGGGACACCCGTTCTGTCTGTTCCTTCGGTGAGGTGGGCGCGGGGCGGGCAAAAAACGGCGACCCGAACGCGGAGCGTGTGGAACTGACCACATGCGGGCAGCACCACGCGATGAACTCCTCTACGATCCGCGCTGGTCAGGGAGTTGGAGCGGCCGGCAAGAACACCGGCGAACGGCGCAACGGCCGCAATGGGCGACGTATGAGGCACTGAGTTGTCAGAGGCTGCCACTAGCATGTTTCGCATGCCCTTAAGCCCTTCTGACCCTAAGGATGTGTCCGTGCCTGCCTCCGAGGCCAACGAATCGATCCGCCGATTTGTGCGAGCCCGGCGCGATCTGGCGTGGACGCCTCAGGACATGGCGGAGTACGCCGGGCTGCTTGAGGTCTGGACCCTTGCCGTCCGCGCCGAGGTCGTCGAGGCAGCCTGACGGTACGTAGCGGCAGAGCGCGGCAGCGGCAGCGGCAGACGGAGGAGACAGGGCCACGGCACATACGGCTCGTGGTCGGGCTGCGGGTACGTAGGCGGCCCCGGGCCGGCGCTGGTCGGCTGAGCGGCGGCTTGCGGCTTCCGGGACCGGGATGAGCGGCAGCCACACGGTATCCGGCCGAGACAGGTAGCCGTCCGGCCGCAGTCGGCTCTGAAGAGCCCGAAACGACGGGGAAAGCCGGGACTCGGCTCCGCTTCAGCCCACGCCGCGATCCCCCGGGACGCGCGGGTCGTCCGTAGGCCCGCGACGCATCGAAATCGTCCCGGCAGCCGAGTGGCTCGCCCACCAAGACGTCTGAATTCCGCCAGCGCCCCCGGCCCTCCCTCCCGCAGGCTGAGATGGCCACGCGAGGACGGCCGACCGGCCGCAACCGGCCCGATTGGGCGCACACACCCCGCGCCTCCCCCGCCGCCTCTCGCCTCCGCCGACGGAAGCACTCATGATCACCATTGACGCAGTGAACGCCCCGCCACCGGACACGGACTCTCCACTCCTCCCACCGGAAACGGCAACCGCATACGGCGCACTGCCCTGCCCCGCCTCCCACACCGACGCGGAACTCGACGCCCTGCTCAGCCTGTTGACGGCTTCGGGCCCACCCCCGCGTACGCGCACCCGTATCCGCACAGTGGTCGTGGGGCACAGCAGAGACGCCGCGTCGCGATCCGCGGCGGCAGCCTTCGTCGAGGCATGGCGCTCGGCCGGCCTCCCGGTCCTCGCCGTGGTCCACTGGCCCGAACATGCCGCGTCCTGGCTCCGTGCCGCCGAGCGGTTCACCGCGGAAGAACCTGATGCCTGGGTCGTCGCGGCGGCACCGCTCGGATGGGCGCAGATGAGCCGCCGCCTACGCCGGAGCACCAGCTGGGACCCGGCCCGTACGTACGGCTTCGCGGCTCTCGCCGACTCCCGTCTCCCCGCGCTCACCGGGCCGGGGACCCTCCACGGCATGCGGGGGGCCACGGCGGAGGGCGGAACGTGGACCGTGGACGGCCGATGGGTCACCCGGCGCCCGCCGTCCAGCCCGTAGAGCCCGGGAGAGGGCGGTCGTGGCACGCTGAACAGGGAGCCCCTCATCACTGGCGCGGTATCGCGGCGCCGCGATACGGCGAGATCCGCCCAGGGCACGCGAAGTCGCGCCCGCGGCGCAAGCAGGGGGCAGGTCGAGAGCAGAGTCGAGGAGCAGATGACCACGCCACTTCCCGGATTCGAGGACTTCGGGCAGCTCGACGACTCCACGAGCGGAACGACCAGCGCCGAACGCGGCTCCCCCGGCTCCGGACCCGGCTCCTCCGGCACCCCGGGCGCCGGCCTGTCCGACCCCCGCCCCCATGGCGAAGCCCGCCCCCGGCTCGTCGCTGCAGGCGCCGTCCACGTCCCCGGCTGGCTGACCCTCGCCCAGCAGCGCGAGCTGGTCACCGCCTGCCGCAACTGGGCGCGCGGCCCCGCACCGATCCGGCACACCAAGCTGCCCCGGGGCGGCGTGATGTCCGTCCAGACGGTGTGTATCGGGTGGCACTGGCAGCCGTACGCGTACACCCGCACCGCCGACGACGTGAACGGCGCGCGGGTCGCGGAATTCCCTGACTGGATGGTGGCGTTGGGGCGAAAAGCCCTGGTCGCGGCGTACGAGGACGCCTCCGCGGGCGACGATTACACACCGGACACCGCACTGATCAATTTCTACGACGAGCAGGCGAAGCTCGGTATGCACCAGGACAAGGAAGAGCGGTCCGGTGCCCCGGTCGTATCCCTCAGCATCGGCGACACCTGCGTCTTCCGCTTCGGCAACACCGAGACCCGGACCAAGCCGTACACGGACGTCGAGCTGGCCTCGGGCGATCTGTTCGTCTTCGGCGGCCCGTCCCGCTTCGCCTACCACGGAGTGCCCAAAGTCCGCCCCGGCACCTGCGACCCCGCGTCCGGCCTGAACGGCGGCCGTCTCAACATCACCATGCGGGTCACGGGACTCAGCTGATCGTGCCGGTGCCGCGGAACGGGCTTATCCACAGGTCTGCCCGCTGCCACCCGTGGCGAGGCAGACTGGACACATGTGCCGCAGCATCAAGACCCTCCGCCCGCCCGCCACCCCCGAGGTCACCGACGAGGACATCCGGGCCGCGGCCTTGCAGTACGTCCGCAAGGTCTCCGGGTTCCGCGCACCGGCCGCGCACAACCGCGAGGTGTTCGACAACGCCGTGAACGCGGTCGCGGCTGCCACGCAGGACCTCCTCGACGGCCTCCAGGTACGCGGCTCCGCCACCCGCCGGCCGACCGAGCACCCACCGCACGCTCACCAACACTGACCATGCCCGATCGCCCGATCGCCCGATCGACGCAGCATCCGCTGGGCAGCCCTCGGCGCCGCGCCGCCCTCACCAATCGAGCAGCGCCTGCACCGGAAGGTGATCACTCGGGAACTGGCCGTGCTCGGAGAAGGTGTTGATCGAAGCGCGCCGCGTGCGCACCGCCGGCGAGGTGAGAATCCAGTCGATCCGGTCCCCGTCGGGCACCAGCGGCTTGTACCCATGAAAGGTGGCGTACAGCGCGCTGCGCGCCTCGGCGGTGTCCCAGCTGTCAACGAGGCCGCCCTTGAGCATCGCGTCGTAGACGGGATTCTTGTGCGCCGCCACGTTGAAGTCCCCCGTGACGATCCGCGGCACGGCAGGGTCCAGGGCGCCCAGTCGTTCCGTGATCAACGCGGCGGAGCGCTCACGCGAGTACTGGTTGAGGTGATCGAGGTGAGTGTTGAGCGCGTAGAACTCCTGGCCGGTTCCCAGGTCTCGGAAGCGGACCCAGGTAGCCATCCGTACGACGGTGTTTCCCCAGGTGGACGACCCGATCAGATACGGCGTGTCGGAGAGCCAGAAGTGGTCGTACTCGACAGGCGTGAGGCGGCGGACGTCATAGAAGACGGCCGCGAACTCGTCGCGGCTCCCGCCGCCCCGCCCCGTGCCCACCCAGTCGTAGCGCGGCCCGAGGTCGGCCGCGATGTCCCGTAGCTGCCCGTAGAGGCCCTCCTGCGTGCCGAGCAGGTGGGGTGCCTCGCGACGCAGCAGTGTGCGCATCACGGGCCGACGCTCGGCCCAGGAGTTCGGCCGGGTGTCGGCGGCGTACCGCAGGTTGAAGCTCATGACCCGCAGTCCCGGCTCATGATCGGCGGCCTCGGCCGTGCCGGAGCCGTACGCCACGACCGGTGCGGCGACGGCGCTCGCGGCCACCGCGCGCAAGGCGAATCGTCTGCTGAACGGCGCCGTCGCGGGCGCCGAATCCTGCGAGCGGACCGGGGAAGCGGAAGCGGGGGCTTCGTTCGGCACGGGAGCGGAAGCGGTCACAGCGACTCCTGGGGTCCGTTGCGCCGGCAGAGGCCGACAGCGACTGACTGCAGAGTCTCGGACTCCACGGTGAGCGGGAAGTAGCCTTCGGGACACGGCAGTTGGAACGCACGACTGCCGCCGGCCGCTCCCCCGGCCCGCTCGCATCCGGCTACCGGTCGCTGGCAGGCCCCTGCCAGTCTGCGTGCCGGATACGGGAGAGCTCCCGCACCTCGCCCATCGTGCCCCACTCGTCCTTGCCCAGCCGCGACAGGGGCTTCAGCCGGGAAATCTCCGGATGCCCGTCGACCATCACGTCGTCCGACACGACCGCGTGCACGACCCGTCCGAACACAACGGTGGAGTCCCCGATCCGGATCGTGCTGTGCACCTCGCACTCCAGCGCCACCGGCGAGGCCGCGACGCGCAGCGGCTTGACCCGCAGACCGGGCTCGGAGGCGATGCCCACCGAGTCGAACTCACTCACCCCGTGCGGAAAATCGGTAGCACTGTCATTGATCTGCTCGAAGAGGCTCTCCGGGGCGAGGTTCACCACGAATTCGCCGGTCGCCTCGATGTTCCGCAAGGTGTCCTTGCGCCCGACGGAGCTGAACTGCACGACCGGCGGCGACACGCTGGCAATGGTGAAGAAGGAGTGCGGTGCGAGGTTGTGCGTCCCGTCCGCCGACATGGTCGACACCCAAGCGATGGGCCGCGGCACCACCGTCGCCGTGAGCAGCCGGTAGAAATCGTTGCGGGGCATGGCAGCGGGATCAAAGTCAATGCGCATGGTGATCAGTATCCACACCGACGGCGACGGATCTCGCAGCGGACCGCGGTCGCCGGCCCTCCGAGCCCGACGGAAAGCGCCTGACTTCGAGGCCGCCCCGAGCAGGACCCGCCCCGTGACGACTGAGACGCTCAGCCCTCGTGCCGAGACCCGTCATCCCTTCCGGGTTCGTTCGGTCCGTCCGGTCCTCGCAGATGTCCGTGTCCCCGACCTCCACGCCAAACGCCTGTATGCGGCTGGACTGCGGCCAGCCCTCACTCCTCAGGGACGGACGCGGAATCGATGGTCGGCCGCACGTACATCCCCTGCCGCTGTCCTCGTCGATCCAGTGCCGGAACTTGGTGCGCTCGTAGCCGTCGCGGGCTTCGGCTGCTCGGGGCCGAGATCCCTACGTCAGGCCGGTGGGCCTTGGCTTGCTTACGGCGTCGCACCCGACGGGTCCGCCAGTGCCCGTAGGAGGGGCCTCCTTGCCCCCGAGGGAGCGGCCCTCCGTAAGAAGGACCGCCCCCTAAGCATGGCCCGGCTGGGGGCTCGTTTCAGCCGGGTGCTCAGCACGGCGTCCATATCCCGAAGTTCAGAGGTTCTGAACGAAGAACGTCTTACCGACCGCGCACTTCACCGAAAGCGTGGCGGCCGGCGTGGGCGGGAAGATGATGTGCGTTGCTCCTACCAGTTTTCCCTGCTGGTAGAAAGGAGCAGCCAAGGAGATGTATGACCATTCGGCATTGTCGTCGGACGAAGATGCGGTGGCGAAGTAAGCCCACGCGAGATTGTGGTAATCGCCGGCGTAGGCCCAGCCGCCGGTGCACTTTCCCTCCGTGTCGGCCGCCTGGGCAGGTGCCGCCGTGCCCAGCAGGATGCCGGTCCCCACCGCTGCGGTGGTGAGCAGGGCTCTGATGCGAGTGCGCTTCCTCATGAAGGCTCCTTTTCGATGTGCGTTGCCGATGCGGTCGGTCACCCGATCTCGCGTGATCCGTCCGGAACCTGGGCCGGTGGGGGCGCTGCGATTCGCGCAGCAAGGAAGAGCGACACGAAAGACAACCGGTCGCCGTCGGGACGGGCCGGAGGTCATTCACAGACACCGCTCAGACGTGATTGACCGAGTCCCGGGAGTAAATCTCGGCGCCCTTGGCGCATTTCATGTAGACCCATGCGGAAGGAGTAGGGAGAATGAGTACGTCGCCCCAGGTGTTGAACTCACCGGAATCATGGAACGGAACGGCCAACGAATTTTCGAACCACTCGGCGTGGTCGTTGCTTCCGCCACGAATCGAATACTCGATCTTGTAGTGCCAGAGGGCGTTGTGGAAGACGCTCACGAGCTGGTAGTCGCCGGTGCACGTACCCATATGCTCGTATCCCGGCGCGGCCACCGCCGACGTGGCGGTTCCGAGTGTTACGCAAAAGGTGGCCGCGGTGACGAATGCGGCAACGGTACGTTTCTTGAGAGACATGGATACCTTCTGTTCTTGAAGCGTCCGCAGAGCACCTCACGTGCAATGTCAGCCGCTTTACGGAACCTTCGCCGATGCCGTCCCGCTGGAGCTGAGTACTTACTGCTCAATCGCCGGGAAAATGCGGGCCCTTGGGAGGATCCGGGGCTGGAATACCTCCCGACTCCGGTCGACGTCCACATTCCGCCGGGGCCCTGCCGCCCCCGGCGGCGGCAGGGCCCCGCTCCGGTGGACGGGAGTCCGCCTGGCGGAGCGGTCGCGCGGTCGTCCTGCGGCACCTTGGGCGGCTGGGCGCTGCACCACCCGCGTTCGGTAACCCTCTACCGGCGAGGCCCGGACTCTTGCGTGTTCTCTGCCATGCGCCATAAGTTACCGAGCGGTAGCTCCGTATTCGGAGCGTCTGCTCGCCGACGTCAGGAAGGCACAGCGGCATGTCCGACGACTCTCTCGCACCCCGTGTGGCTGTCTGCCCCTCGGATTTCCGGGGCGGTGGGCTCATGAAACCGCGCAGGAGCGACAGCCGGCGTAGCCGCGATCGGATGGTTCTCGGCACGGCGGCCCTGTCGCGCGGGTACGGCGCCGGCGCGACCCGCATCGGCCGGGTGCTCGATCACAGCGGCGCGCCCCGCGGTTCGGTCCAGCGCCACTTCCCCGACGGGCGCGCTCAGTTGACCGGCGAGGCAGGGGCGTCGGCTGATGACTTCGTCGCCGGTCAGATCGAGACCGCTGCGCGAGCCGCCGACGCTCTGGAGGCGATCGACGCCTTCTTCCCGCTGTGGCGGGATCGAGCTGATCAAGAGTCACTTCCGGTCCTGCTGCCCCATCGAGTCGGTGGCCGTGGAGGCCAACGACGACGCACCGCAGTTGGCTCGCTCAGCGGCCGCGGTCTTCGCTCGCCCGAGGGAAGGGCTAGCCGCTCTGCTCCTCCGGCACCGCTTGCCGGAGGAGCAGGGGAAGAGACTGTCCGCCTTCATCATCGCCTCGGTCGAAGGCACGGTGATCATGTGCCGGCGGAGCAGAGCATCGCTCCGCCTGAGGCCGTCGCGACCGAAGCCCATGACCAGCTGCCACGCGCTCTGCCTGACCGGCCCGAGGCCGGTCACGCGTCACGGCCGTGACCGGCTGCCCATCCACCATCCACGCATCTTGAGGAGCCGCAATGCCCACGCTTGAGCGCCAGGACGACGTCTTCATCCTTGATCTCGGGGACACCGAGAACCGGTTCCACCCCGACTGGCTCGCTTCCGCCCACGCCGCGCTGGACGAGGTGGAGAAGGCCGAAGGCCCCCGTGCCCTGGTGACCGCCGCCGTCGGCAAGTTCTACTCCAACGGCCTGGACCTGGACTGGCTGTTCGCCCATGCCGACCAGCACCAGCACTACGTCGTCTCGGTCCACGAACTCCTCGCACGGATGCTGTCGCTGCCGGTGGTCACCGTGGCCGCACTGCAAGGGCACACCTTCGCGGCCGGCGCGATGTTCTCGCTGGCCCACGACTTCCGGGTGATGCGTGCCGACCGCGGCTTCTGGTGCCTGCCCGAGGCCGACATCAACATCCCCTTCACCCCCGGCATGTCCGCGCTGATCCAGGCCAGGCTGACCCCGCAGACCGCACACGAGGCCATGACCACCGCCCGCCGCTACGGGGGCCAAGACGCCCTGGCCGCCGCCGTCGTCGACCGCGCGGTGGACGAGGACTCGGTCCGCCGGACCGCAGTGGAGATTGCCCGGTCCCAGACAAGCAAGGCCGGCCCCACCCTCGGCACCATCAAAGCCCGCATGTACGCGCCCGCCCTGAACGCCCTGCGGGACACGGACAACCCCCTTGGCTGAGCTGTACCCAGCCGCCCAGATCGGTGGGCGCGGGCCTGCGGCAACGCGGTCTCCGGACCACCACCATGCGTCCCGGCGCACGAGGGCGCCGTCTTCCATGCCGGCCGCCACCGCAACGCCCCAGCCGAAGGCGAGGTGCTCGACAACCAAGGGGAGTTGATCGTCCAGGTCCCCACCACCTACCTGGTCCTCCATTCTGCGGACCGATGGTCGGTTCCCAGCCACGGTCGATCCGACGTCGCGGGCGATGCGAAGAGTGATGCCGCGCTCGCGGAGCCATCTCCTCAGGTGGGGTCTGGCTAAGGGGAATCGTCAACGTCAGCTTGTCGATCACCGCAGGCAGATCACGACTTCGGAGCGATGCGGATGGTTCTCGTAATCGCGGGCGAGGCGGTGGTGGCGGTGCATGAGCCGGCCGAAGGTCCGATCGACCACCCAGTGCCGAGGGTTGACCTTGAATGCCTTCTGGTCGGGTGACGGGGGGCGATCTCGGCGTTGATGCCGAGGGTGGCCCCGTAGTCGATGGACTTGGTGTGCGGTATCCCGTACCGGCCCACGCCCTCGTGACGCGCGGCTGGACTATGACGAGCTGAAGGCGCTCGCCGGGGGTGACCGCCTCCCCCGCGCAGGCCGGTCCCGCCGGAGCGACAGCGGCCTCGACCGGGCGACGGACGGTCCGCGTCTGAGTACGGCTACTCAGGCGCGGCCGAGCCGCGTGCCGCACCATGGCCGGGCGGCGAGGGCGGACCATCCTTCACGCCGTCCCCGGATCCGGCGCGGCCGCCGCCCGTCACGTCGAAAGGTTGCTTGTGGAACGTGCTCTGCAGCTGCGTGCTGCTACTCCGGAGGATGCCGACTGGATCCATGAGGTGCGGCACCGGGTGTACGCGCAGGAACTCGGCCAGCATGCCCAGGTTCCGGAAGGACGGCTGCGGGACGGGCTGGACGGAGAGAACGTCTACCTCGTCGTGGCGCGCGGCGAGGACCGGATCGGCTGCGTCAGCATCACCCCGCCCTGGGTGGGCCGGTACGGGCTGGAGAAGTACCTGACCCGCGAAGAGTTGCCGCTGCTGGCCGAGGAGGACCTGTTCGAGGTTCGTCTTCTCACCGTCGAGCCGCACCGGCGGAACACCCTGGCGGCGCCGCTGCTGATGTACGCGGCGCTGCGCTGGATCGCCGCCCGGGGTGGCCGCCGGGTGGTGGCCATGGGCCGCACCGAGCTCCTCGCCATGTATACGGCCGCCGGCCTTCAGCCGACCGGTCACACCGTGCGGTGCGGCGCGGTGACCTTCGAGGTGCTGACCGGCACCGTGAAAGACCTGACGAGGGCCACTCTGGACCGATACGGCCCCACGGTGCGGCGCCTGGGGAGCGGTGTGGACTGGCGTCTGGACGCGACGTTCGCTCCGCGGCCGGATGGTTGCGAGCACGGCGGCGCCTCCTTCACCGCCATCGGCGCGGACTTCCGTGATCTGGGCCGGCGCCACAAGATCGTGGCGGCAGATGTCCTGGATGCCTGGTTCCCGCCGGCCCCGGGTGTCCGGGCCCTGCTCGCGGAAGACCTGGGGTGGATATCGCGGACCTCCCCTCCCACCGGCGCCGAAGGGCTGCTGGCCGAGATCTCTACGGCCCGCTCCCTCCCGGCAGAGACGCTCGTGGTGGGCGCAGGCTCGTCCGATCTCATCTTCCGGGCGTTCGGCCGGTGGCTGACCCCCCGGAGCAGAGTGCTGCTCATCGACCCGGGCTACGGCGAGTACGCGCATGTCACCGAGGACGTGATCGGATGCCGGGTGGACCGCTTCCGGTTGCGCAGGGACGACAGCTGGCGCATCGATCCGGACCGGCTCGCCGCGTGCACCCGTGCCGGCACCTACGACCTGGTGGTAGTGGTCAACCCGAACAACCCCACCGGACGGCACCTGCCGGCGGCGGAACTGCGCCGGGTGATCGCGGCAACCCCGGGCAGCACCCGGTGGTGGATCGACGAGGCATACCTGGGGTACGTCGGCATGACGGAGTCACTGGCCGAGGTGGCTACCGCCGACTCACGGGTGGTGGTCTGCAGTTCGCTGTCCAAGATGTACGCGCTGTCCGGGGTGCGGGCCGCCTTCCTGGTGGCCGAACCGGACATGGCGGCTCACCTGCGCCGCTGGACACCTCCCTGGGCCGTCAGTCTGCCGGCGCAGATGGCTGCGGTTGCGGCGCTGCGCGACCCCGCCTACTACGCCGGCTGCTGGGACCGCACGCACACCTTGCGCGGCCGACTGGCCTCCGACCTGGCCGGTGCGGACTCCTCGGCCGTGATCGACGAGTCCGTGGCCAACCACCTCACCGTGACCCTGCCCCGCTACGGGCCGAGCGCCGCCCAGCTGGTCCACGAATGCCGCCGGCACGACGTCTACCTGCGGGACCTGTCGCCGCTCTCGCCCGGTTATGAAGGCCGTTGCGTACGGATCGCCGTCAGGGACACCGATGAGAACGCCCGCATCGTGGCCGCGTACGCGGACTCACTCGATGCGCTGCGGCCTCCGGGTCGCGCGCCCCGGACGTCGGAGTGGCCCGGGTCGGACGCCGGGGCCGGCCGGTGACAACCGTTGCCCGCCTGGCGCCCTTCCTGGGTGGGGGGCTCCTGCTGGGCGGCATCGCGGTGCTCGCGTCCCGAAAGCGCGAGCTGTGGATCCGGTGGTGCGCCTGGGCGGTTGGCGTACCGCTGGTCACCGGCGCGTTCTGGCTGGGCCGCCCGGGCGCCGCGGCCCTTGCCGCGGCAGCGGGCGTGGTGGCGACGGTGGAATTCTGCGCGCTGCTGCGGCTTGGCCGGCCGGACCGGGCCGTGCTGGCCGCAGCGGTGGTCTGCGTGGTCCTGGCTGCCTGGCTGACGCCGGGGCAACTGCCCAGGGTGGTCGGCGCCGGGGCACTCGCGGTCGCCGCGGTGCCTCTGCTGGCCGGCGACGCCGAACAGGGATTGCGCCGGGTCGGTGCCGGGCTGTTGGGGCTCGGCTGGCTCGGGTTGCTGGCCGCGCTGGTGCCGCTCGGGGCCGACGCGCTCGCTCTCTTCGTGGCGGTTTCGGTCGCGGACATCGTGGCGTACTTCGCGGGTCGGCGGCTGGGAGGGCCACGGCTGTCACCGCTCTCCCCGGCCAAGCGGTGGAGCGGAACCCTGGCGGGGGCCGCGATCGGTGTGGGCGTGCTCGCCCTACTGTCCGCGTGGAGCCTGCCGATGGCGACGGCGGTGGCGGTCGGCGGTCCGGCCGGCGACCTCTTCGAATCGATGGTCAAACGGGGCACGCAGAGCAAGGACGCCGGCCGCTGGCTGCCCGGCTCCGGCGGCCTGTTGGACCGGATCGACTCCCTCCTGATCGCGTTGGCCGTCCTTTTGGTGCTGCGCTGAGCGTCCACAGCGGCGGCCGGCCCGCCGTCGGTCGGCGGAAGGGGACGGAAACGGGTGGCGCGTGACGATCACCGCAAACCCGGTGACGGGACACTGATGCGATGTCCCCTACCCCGTCACGCACCGTCCGGGCTCTCGGACTCTGCCCTGAGCAGGGCTCGGAGCGAAGAGGCGTTGCGGTATCCGACCAACCGGGCGATGTCCGTCGTCGTGAGATCGGTCGTCCGGCGCAGGTGACCGGCCCGCTCGGCGCGCAACCTGCGCACCAAGCCGTACGGGGTGGTGTTGAGGCGCTCCCGCACCCTCCGCTCAAGAGTCCGGCGGGTGGTGCCGAGGGCGAGCGCGGCATCCACCACTGCGATGTCGTGCTGGAGATGGGACCGTACCCAGCTCTCGAAGTCATTGACCAACTGGTCGTTCTCGGCGAGGTGCCCGGTGACCGAGGTGACGCTGCCCGCGGGACGCTCGTCGATGAGCAAGGCGGTCGCCGTGACGTGGGCGAGCTGCGGACTGACCCTCGCCACCAGGCTCATGGCCAGATCGATGTGGGCGAAGGCCGCACCGGCGGTGGCGACGGTGCCGTCCCGGACCACCATGCGGGACACGTCCAGTCCGACCCGGGGATAGCGCCGGCGGAAGAGATCCCACAGCCACCAGCTCGTCGTGGCCTGCCGGTCGTCGAGCAGCCCGGCCTCGGCAAGAACAAAGGTGCCCGTGCACGCAGCGGCGAGTTCACGGCCGTCGGCGGACCAGTCGAGCAAGGCCGTACGCAGCGCCCGTACTTCGGTGCGCATCAGAGCATCCACCATCGTGGCAGGGCTCTCCGCGGCGAGCGCGGGTACCAGCAGCAGGTCCAGGTCGGCCGTGGCCACACAGTCGTCCAGGGTGCGGGCGACCGGTACGAGCAGACCCCCTGCGGTCGGCACCGGCTCGCACCCGGGAGCAACCGTCACCGCGGTGATGGCGGGGATCTCCCGGTCGACCTGCCGGCGGGCGGCGTTCGCCGTCCGCAGGACATCCAGGACGGTGGTCAGCCCCGAGTCCCAGCAACCAGGGAGCGCCACCACTCCGATATGCATGTCGCAAGAGCTCCGTCCGATGTCGCAATGGCTGCCGTTGCCCTTCCTACGGTAAGCCCATGTCCTCGACAAGAAACCCCGCTCCCACCGCAGCCGCCCCCACCGAGAAGGTGCTCGTCGGCCAGGAAGGCGCGGTGCTCACGATCACCCTCAACCGGCCGGAGAAGGCCAACGCGATAGACGCCGACATGATCGAGGGTCTGTCTCGTGCCTACGCCCGGCTGTCCGACGACCCCACCCTTCGGGTGGCAGTCGTCCGCAGCAATGGCCCTCATTTCACCGGCGGACTCGACCTGGCCTCGCTCGCCCCACGCCTGGCGACCGGCGGCGAGGGACTCATCCCGGACACCGCCCGCGACCCCTGGGGCATGTACGGGGAGCCGGCCACGAAGCCCGTCGTGGTCGCCGTTCACGGGCGCTGTTTCACAGCAGGTCTGGAACTCGTACTCAATGCCGATCTGTGTGTCGCCGCGGCCGACACCCTCTTCGGTCAGCAGGAGGTCACCCGCGGCATCGTCGCTCTGGGCGGTGCCACGGTCAGGCTGCCGCACCGTGCCGGCTGGGGCAACGCCATGCGCTACCTGCTCACCGGCGAACAGTTCGACGCTCAGGAAGCGTGGCGCATGGGCGTCGTCCAGGAAGTCGTCAGCCCCGGCGAACAGTTCGACCGTGCGACGGCACTCGCCCACCGCATCGCGCAACAGGCACCGCTCGCCGTCCAGGCTACTCTCGCCGATGCCCGCGCGGCCCTTCACGGACCGATCGCCGCGTCCGCCGCCGGCCTGCGCGGTGAGGTGGGCCCCCGGCTCTTCGCGACCGCCGACGCCGCCGAAGGGATCAACGCCCTGATCGAGCGTCGCACTCCGGTCTTCACCGGCGCCTGAACCCCACCTCACCGTCACCGAAGGAACCCGTCATGCACGCCGTCATCGGCAACCTGCCGCGCCACTACCAGCGGCTGAACCTCACACCTGACGTCATCCAGCCATGGGAGGACGGGCTACGCACGGATCCCGCACAGGGAACGTTCGAGTGGTGGTACTGCGACGCCCATCTCGACGACGGCTCCACCCTGACCGTCGAATTCCACACCAAGCCGCCGTTCGTCTCCCCCCGGGCACCGCTCACTCCGTTCGTCCTGCTGACGCTGACCCGCCCGGATGGTTCCCGGACCGATAGGCAATACACCGGGGAACCCGCGGAGTTCACCGCTTCACGGGAAGAATGCGACGTGGTGATCGGCCCCCACACCTTCCGCTCCGGCCCCGACGGCTACACCATTCATGTCGAGATCGAGGACACCGTCGTTGACCTCACCCTCACCGCGCAGGTACCGCCCTGGCGGCCGGAGACCGGGCACGCCTTCTTCGGCCCTGACGAGGAGCACTACATCGCGTGGCTGCCCGTCGTCGCCCACGGCAAGGTCGAGGCGAGGCTGACCTTCGACGGGGAAACCCAACAGCTCACCGGCACCGGCTATCACGACCACAACTGGGGCAACATCGCTCCTCGCAAGGTGCTCGATCACTGGTACTGGGGCCGCGCCCGGCTGGGCGAGTACACGGTCGTCACGTTGATGTTCGCCAGCCACGAACGCTACGACAAGGCAGTTCTTCCCGCCGTGCTGGTGGCCAAGTCGGGCCGGATCATCGCCTCCGCGGTCGGCGCGGACACCGTTGACTGCACCGAGGGGGAGGTCTTCGTCCACGACGACAGCGAGGTCCAGGTGGCCGATCGCCTTGAATACCGGTGTGCCGGCGGCGATTCCATGTTCACGATCACCTTCCGGCGCGACCAGGACGCCTTCCTGCTGAACTTCGGAACGGCTGGTGCCTACCACCGGTTCCTCGGTGAGGTGACTCTTCAGCGTGCGACGACCGACGGGAGCGAAGAAGGAGAGACCGTGCAGGGACGCACTCTCTGGGAACTGCTCCACTTCGACAGCAACATGAACCGCAGTACAGAGGATGGCTCGGGTGCCGACCCGCACGACACCGGTCGTGTCCGGATCCCGGTCATAGGTCACCAGGCCTGACGCGTGACGCCCCGGACCACCGAGGGACGACCGGGCGGATCGAGCTGTTGATGCCGGCCGAACCGGTGCGGGTGCGGCGGTGGGCGACCACCGCCGCACCCTGGAAGCCATCGCGTGAACCTACCGGTCCTGCTCACAGGGGCCTGCCAGGGGTGGAGGAATTGCTTGCCCCAACCGGCGTTCTCCTGCCGGTGATTCGCGGACACATCCGCCTTCGGTAGCTCGGCCAACGGATGCACGACGGAACTTCCTGCCATCGGCGTCGTGGCCCATCCGTCTCCACCCCCGTGAGCTTCGGCTCACCACTCACGAGGGGGAGACGAACCGGCCCGGACCGCAAAGGGAGATCAGTCCAGGACCTGCGACCGGGCGCCTTCCCCAATCCCCTGCCGCTGATCTCCAATAGATCACCGTCCTGGCGCCCTGGGGGAAGTGATCTTTACTCAATCAACGGTGGGGTTTCTGGGCGGGCCGCGGACGAAAAGGCGCTCCACCCCGGGGCCTGTTCGGTCTCGGCCGTGATTGCGGTACGTGTGGTCGGACGCCGCCGCCTGCGCAGGCAACGGGAGACTCAGAAGCGCCGTGGTGGCGGTAACCATCGGCAAGGTCCGGCGCGCTGCTCCGGGACACAGTGGATCACCGGTGCCGGTCCATCCAGCGGCGTACGCAGAACACAGCACCCATCGGCCGAGAGGCGGTCGTCCGGCGCACGCCTTCTCCCGCTCCGCGACCAGATGGTGTGCTCGCGCATCCTCTCGGTCGGTCCACCGCTCCCCTGTGGCGACAGCAGTCGGCTCTATCGAGTGCCTCTCCCCTGAACGCTACTGAGCCGTCCGCGGCCTGCCCGAGTAGGCATTACTCAGGACGCGGTCGTGCTCAACATCCAGGCTGGGAAGTCGGCCTCAGTGCGGGTGCCCTGGTCAACGTCTCCTCATCGCGGTCCGGCTCCGGTGGGCCGTCGACCGCTCCGCGGAGCGGTCCGTGACGCCGTCCGTGGCGCTCGTGTGCCGGAAGTCTGCGGGATACGGCGGACGCACCGAAGCCGTGAAGCGGTGGACCATCATTCCCTCAAAGAAAGTACTTGCCCATAAGGAAAGAGGATAGTAACTTTCTCGCCAGGCAAGGGAATGCTCGTACGGAAAACAAGGAGCTCGAATGACCGATCGACCGAGTCCGGAGCAGGCCGCTCTCGCATTGCAGGGGGCACGGGAGCATCAGGGTGCGGCATTGACGGGGCGCCGGGAACCAATGCGGGTGAAGGTCGCGTTCGGTGTGGCAGGGCTGGCGTTCGGCGCCTGTTACGACGTCTTCAACGACCCCGGTTCGATCCCGGTTCTGGCGGTGGCCGCCGCGACCTGGACACACGGGATCGTTTCCAGAACTCCGCGCGGAGCCGCTCTGCTCGGCTACGGAACTGCCGGGGCCCGCAACCGGCCTCCGGCCTACGTCCTGGGAGTGCTCGCCGTGGTCGCTCTGCTGATGGCCATTGGCTACTTCAGCATCAGCCCCCACACGGCATACCTGGACGACCACGTGCCCTACTGGCACACGATGGGCATGCTGCTCCTGATTGCGGTGATCACCGCCCTGGCTCCGCTCGATTCGCGCTTTCGGATGTGGCTGTTCAAGCTGACCTCGAAGCGAGGGGTGTAGTGGCCGCGACGTCCATCGCCCCTCTTCTGGTCGATCCGACGCGGCTGTCGATCCTGTCCCTGCTGAGCACGGCGCGGTGGGCGGAGTTCACCTTCGTCCGCGACACGGTCGGCCTGTCCGACTCGGCGTTGTCGAAACAGGTCGGCAAGCTGAGCGACCACGGATACGTAGAAGTCCGGCGCGGATACGTCGGGAAGCGGGGCCGCACCTGGATCAACCTTGCACCGGCCGGCCGGGGAGCCCTGGAGAGCCACATCTCGGCTCTGCAAGAGATCATCGGCCAGGCCCGAGCGACCGGCGAGGCATACGTTCCTCCATCGGCCAGAACCTAGAGGCAGAGCGGAACTCGTCCAGCACCGCGAAGCGGATGCTGTGCAAACAATGGTGACCCTCAGTCAGCTACTTCTTTGCATGGAGCGGGCGGCGACGCGCAATTGGCCGAATGCCGAACGGGTCCGGATCTCCAGCCTGTTGGAGATCCGGACCCGTCGTCGTCCGCTCCCGCCGACAGCGGAACCGCCCCAGACCGAGAGCCCCGGCCGACTCATGCCTACCCAACCGACGACGAATCTCCGACCCGGATCACCAGGCGGTTCGGGATGGATCAGCGGGCGGCGCCCGAGTTGTCGTCGACCTTGAGGGCAGCTTCGTCGACGGCTTCGAAGTCGTCGCCGCGCAGCTGCTTGAGCGCGTTCAACTGGTCGTTGTCCCACCGCTTGTCCTCGTCGCCGGAGACGAACCAGCTCGAACCGTTGTCCGCGACGAAGGCGCCGTAGCGCTGGAGCGCCTTGGCGATCACGCGGGCCTGCGGCGGCAGGGCTGCGGTGTGCACAGAGCTTTTCAAGCGAAGCCGGAGGCCCATCGGCGGCAGGCTGTCGTCCGTCGCGGATCCGGCGTCGTGGCGGGCCGGCCAGAGATGCGAGGTGTCCGAGCGGGGCACGGTGATCCGCAGGGCGTGGTCGATTTCCCCGGATGCCACCTCGTCATAGCGCACGAGTCCCGGCAGGATCGGCAGACCTGCCGCGTCCGCCGAGGTCCAGCCCTCCGGTCGCAGCGCGTCGGAGCGGAGGTCGAAGACCGCCCCGGATCCGGCGTGCCAGGAATGCCCTGCTGCGGCCGTGGCGTCGTACAGCTCATAGGACCTGCACCGATGCCGGTCGAGCACCACGACATGGCGGTCGCCGTCCCCGTGCGGTCCGTTCTCGATCCGTGCGTCGGAGGGGATGCGATAGCCCGCGGGGTCGGACTCGTCGGCGTAGTCGAAGGTGACCTCGGATTCCGGGGCCGGGCTGTCGAGTGTGGTGACGGGTATGCCGAACGGTTTGCCGTCGATCGGTCCGGAGCCGAAGTCGGGGTGCAGCGGCTTCGACGCCCCGATGGCTTGTACGTAGGTGTCCGACCGTGCGTGGCGGGGAAGTTGGTCGGCCGGTGTGCGCCAGATGCTGGATGCAGGCGCCACTTCGTCGCAGGACTGCTCTGCGGTCGCCGCCCGGCTCGGCGGTTTCCTCGATGGCTCCGAGGAGGGGTGGGCAGCGGTCGGGGGCCGGGAGGGCGCAGACGGTGCGACGGAAACGTCGGAGGGGGAGGCCGACGGCCCCAACGAGGGGCGGGCCGACCGGGTGGCGCCTGCTCGGTGTCCCAAGGGGTCCGGCTCGGTGGCGTTCGCGCAGACCAGATAGCCGCTCACCATCGCTGCGCCGAGGAGCGCCGAAGAAGCCAGGAGATGTCGTCGTGCCGGAGGTTTTCTGTGCGTCATGAGGGATCTCTCCGCGCCCACCCGGTGCCGGGGTCCGGTTCCGGGAGCAGCGCACAACGGGCGGTGGCACTCGCGAGGAGACGCAGGCACCGCGCATGCTTCGGATGTCGGCGGCGACGCTAGTCGAGTCGGATGGGCCGGCGTCAGAGTCCGGTGCAGCAGCGGGGAAAGTTGAGTAATTCCTGCTCACCGCCGGTGGCTTCCGGGACGGCTGCTCCCGGCCGCGAGTTCCCGTGGGCGCACTTTCGGGCAGCCACCGGCGCGCCCTTGGACGCGGCGATGGCCTGGCCTGGCCTGGCACATCGAGGGTCTTCTCCCGGACGTGGTTGCGCTCGATCCGCCCTGCGGCGCCGAGGACGGCGAAGAGCATGGCGCCTACGCCATTGCTCGTCGGTCCGGAACTCCGCCGCCGTCCGACGGCGGAGTTGGCCGACCGCTCGCGCCGGGGATGTCGTCACCCCTTGGCGAATGCCTTCAACTCGTCGTAGGAACCGTGGAAGAGGTCCTGGTCGCCGGGGAACGTGCCGGAGTCGGCAAACTGCCAGAAGGTGTGAGCCGACCAGCCGGCCGGGAGGGTGCCGGGGGACGCGGCATACCGGGCGACCCACAGCGGGTTGGTCCCACCGAAGCTGGTGTCGCCTCCGGTGCAGCGGGTCCACCAGTCGCTGGTGGTGTAGAGGACGGGGGCGCGTCCGGTGCGGGCCTTCACTGTGTCGCTGAACTCTCTGATCCAGGACACCATGTCGGCCTGCCCCCGGCCGTAGCAGGCGTCCGGGCCGTACGGGTTGTGTTCCAGGTCGAGAGCCGGTGGCAGCGTGCCGCCGTCCGCCGTCCAGTTCCCGCCGTGGTCGACGAAGTGTGTGGCCTGCTCCGCCGCGCCTGAGGTGTCCGGACGGGCGAAGTGGTACGCGCCGCGGATCATGCCGGCGTCGTGGGCGCCCTGGAACTGCTCCGGGAAGGTGGGGCTCTGGAAGGTGGCTCCTTCGGTCGCCTTGACGTAGGCCCAGCGGGCTCCGTCGTCCCAGGCGCCCTGCCAGTCGACCGTGCCCTGGTGGCGGCTCACGTCCATCCCGGGGACCTCTTCCGCACCGGCTGCGGCGGAGATGCCGTGCCCGGACGCCGCGGCCTGCGCGGGCGGCGGGAGGGTCAGGAGCGTCGCGGTGGCGGTGACGGTGGCGAGCGCGGTGAGCAGCCCTGTGCGCAGGGCACTGTGGGGGCGTCGACGTGGAGACAGGGGCATGTGGGGATGCCTTCCGGTGGTGTGGTCCGAGGGGCCGGGAGTGGTAGGGCGTAACCCATGGGAGGCGGAGAAGTGCCTGCGCAGCACGGGCCGTTGCGTCCATGACGCGTTGATCTGAAGCGAACATAGGGGGCGTGGAGCGCAGTGACCAGACCCCTGCAGCGATCATGCGCGTCTCCGGCCGAGGACGCGCAATGTTGCTTCAATTCCCTTGCGTTCAGGCGTAGTTGAGTAACGAATACCCATGACAGGTGTCCCCCTCATGGCCTTAATGAGACCTCGGCGCGGAACGCGGTGTGGGTGTGCGTCCGGGACGGTCACGGCCCACAAAGCGGTGACCGTCCCGCTGCCGCGCCGAATCGTGGACCGAGGCGGACGCGGCATCCGAACGCGCCGCCGCGAGCAATGGAGAAGACCATGTACCGGTCTGGACTGTTCAGGACGGCGGTGGCCGTGGCCGCGTCGTCCGTGTGCCTGGTGAGCGGAGCCGCGGGGGCGTGGGCGCAGCCCGGCGCACGTACCGCGCCGTCCGGGGCGCAGCCCACGCGGGCGGACGCCGTGCAGGACGCGAAGCAGGCGGCGGCGCGGAGCCTGCGGGAGGCGTACGCCGCCGGCCAGGTCGAGGAGGCGACGTCCGGCCTGTCGGCCTCGGCGGACGAGGTGGGACTCGATCGACTGCCGGTCCGGTCGAGCAGCAACTTCCGCGCGTCGGTGAAGTCCTCCAACAACGCGATCCTCGCGGCCAAGGGACTGCCCGCCTCGACCGGCAACGTCCTGAAGGTACGGCTGGCCAACCCGGAGGCACGCGCCGCACTGGCCAGGGGCGTGCAGCCGCTGATCGCCGCGGAGCCCTCCGACCGTCGGGCCGATTCACTGACCGCGTACCGGCCCGACGGCACCGCGGTGAAGCTCGGAGCCACGGCGCCCGCCGGCGTCCCGGTGCTGATCGTGGGCACCGACGGCGACCGGATCGTGGCTGCCGGCACGAAGGTGATGAGCGAGGGCTTCAAGGCCGCCTGGCCGCAGGCGGGTGCCGACTCCAGCGGCGGCCACTCCGCCCTGAAGCCGCGGACCGGAGCCACGGACCGGGCCGCCTCACGCACGGCGCCGCTCCCCCGGCCGGGCGGCCGCGAGCTGCCGGCGGCAGACGCGTCCGGCACCGCCAAGGCAACCGACCCCTCGCAGGGCAAGAACGTCACCCGCATCAACGACGTCTCGTTGCTCCAGAGCAACGAGGAGCCGTTCTGGAAGGGCGGCGCCGAGGCGTTCGCCGTCGTCGGCGGCTGGGACAAGAACGACAAGGCGTTCGCCGAGCCGACCCTGCAGATGCCCTACCTCGACTCGACGGGCGTCGCCTACCACCCCAACCAGAACCTGATCGACTGGAGCCACTTCGGCTACGACTCCGCCGACCTGGTGTTCCTGGAGGAAGACGACGGGACCAACTACCGGGACCTCACCAAGGCGATCGTCGACGCGCTGCTGACGGTCACCGGCTACGGCACGACCGGCATCCCGCTCGCCAACACCATCATGGACGCCATTCCGGATGCGTGGTGGACCGATGAGACCGATGAGCTGGACCAGGTGTACTCGGTCAGCCACGCTGCCATCGCCAGGGCGCAGAGCTCCGGCGCCGCCGGCCTGACGTACTCCGGCGCCGGCGGCAACATCTCCCTCGGGCTGAGCAACGTCTTCATCCCCAAGACCTGAGAGGGGTTTCCGGCGCACCCGGAACCGCCGGATGAAGGCCCGCCGCGGACGCGGCGGGCCTTCATCGAGGGGTGGGCGGGTGCATGAGCGGCCACGAGCGGATCGGCACCGCCGCCGGTGGCGACGGGATGGGTCAGCGGGCGGAGTTGACGGGCCGCTGCGTCATTGCTTCACTACGGAATCCCAGTGGCTGAGCCACTGATTCAGCCACCGGACCCTGGAGACTTCCCCATGCCTGACGAGACCCTCGCACGTCAGTCGGTGGTCGACCTGCTGGAAGCGCGACTGCGCGACGACATCCTGGACGGTGCACACCAGCCGGGGTCGCTGCTCCCCCCGGAACGCGATCTCGCCGCGCAATACGGCGTCACCCGTACGACGCTCAAGCACGCCCTCACCCGCTTGGAACAGGCCGGCATGCTGCGTACCCGGCACGGCATCGGCACCAAGGTCCGGGACGTCCTGAAGGTAGGCGGCGCCGAGCTGCTGCCGATGCTGGTGGCGCGGGACAACACCTGGCTCGCGGAGGTCTTCGAGGCCCGCCGGCACATCGGCACGCTCATCGCCCGGCGCGCCGCCACTCGGCGCACCGCTGCCCAGGGGCGACGGTTGTCCGCGCTGCTGGCGACAGTGGCCGAGGCAGCGGACGGTGACGCCGCGCAGCTCGCCGACGTCGAAGTGCACCGGGAACTCGCCCGGGCCACCGGCAACAGGGTGTATCTGCTGCTCACCAACACGTTGTTCAATGCCTATCTGCCCGTGCGGCTCGCCCTGCGTGCGCCCTTCGAGCAGCCCACCGAGGCCGCCGCCCAACTCGCCCCGCTCGTGGAGGCGGTGCGCGACGGCCGGCCGGAGGACGCCGAGCGCGCCGCGGAGCGCTATCTGCGGGCCACGGAGAAGCAGATGCTGCGTTCCCTGGAGACCGCACGCTGATCGGCAGGCCGGTCCAGACGGGCCCCTGCCGGGCGTCCGCGGCGGGCGGTCTTCGGCTCGCCAATCAGGGGGCACCCGTCTTGAGCAGTGCCTTGCGGCTCACGGCGAGGGCGGTGGCCATGATGGAGAGTTGGGGATTGACCTCCGGGCAGCTGGGCAGGGCGGACCCGTCTGCGATGAGTACGCCGGATATCCCTCGGAGCCACCCGTCCTCGTCCGCGGGGCACACCTGCGCGTCGGTGCCGATCGCGACCGTTCCGGTGGGATGGAAGGCGGAGAGGTGAAGCTGCCGGGCCGAGAGCGTGCGCACCGTCTCGTCGAGTTCGTCCGCGGACCGGGCCCGCGGGGCGGCGGTGACGCCCGTGAGGACTTCCTCCGCGCCCGCGGCGAACAGCAGCCGTCCCATAGCGCGGACCGCCCTCAGCAGGCGGTCCCCGTCACGCGGGTGGAGTGCGTACCGGATCAGTCCGCGGCCGCCCACCCGTCCTGAGGGGCGGTCGGCGATCATCGCGCCGAGGGTCGCCAGAGAGCCCGCGTCCGCCAACTCCGCACGCAATTCCCGTCCGAGGCCGGGGAGGATGAAGGAGCTCATGCCCGGCGGCCCTCCGGTCGCCTCGATGAGGATCCCGTCGCTGTGCAGTTCCTCCACGCCGACACTCTGCAGCACCCCCCGCCATGACTCGACGGGCTCAGGAAACCGACCGGCGACGCTGGTTGCGGGGTGGATCGCCAGATTCCGTCCCAGCCGCGGATGGCGGGCGAGGCCGGATCGCCACAGCAGGGGCGGGGACTGCAGAGCACCTGCCGCCACCACCACCAGCGGGGCGAGGATCTCGCATTCGCTGCCGTCCGTCCGCCGGACGACCACACCGCAGGCTCGCGGCCCGCCCGGACGATCCGGCTCCGTCAGGATGCGCAGCGCCCTGGCCTCGGTGACGATCCGGGCGCCGGCCCGGCACGCGTCGGGGAGCACGGAGAGCTGGACGCTCTGCTTGGCGCCGGTCGGGCAGCCGACCACGCATTGGCACGAGCCCTTGCAGCCGGTCGCGTTGCGCCGCAGCGGAGCGGCCTGCCACCCGAGGCGCTCGGCGCCGCGCAGGGCGGTACGACCGTTTCGGCCCAGGAGGTCGACGGGTGGGGTCGTCACCCTCAGGGTGCGTTCCACGTCATCGAGGCAGGCGCCGAACGCGGCCGTGTCAGCGATGCCCAGTCCGTAGACGTCGCGCCAGCGGGCCAGTACGTGGTCGGGCGTGCGGAAGCACGTCCCGGAGTTGACGACGGTGGTGCCGCCCACTGCGCGCCCCACGGGAATCAGTACAGGCGGATTCCCGACGGCGAAGGTGGCCCCACCGTCGCGGTACAACTCCCCGAACCTGTCGAGGGGCACCCGCCGTGCGAATTCCGCGGTGGTGTGCTGCTGCCCCTCCTCCAGCACGATCACCCGCAGGCCGGCCTGGGCGAGCGTGCGCGCGGCCATCGCCCCGCCGGCACCTGATCCGACCACCACGGCGTCGGCGGTCGAGCGGTCCGGCCACTCGCCCGAAGGCACGCAGTCCAGCGGCGGGTCCTCCGGTGCCGTGGCGGCGGAGTCGACGGTGGGGACCTGGTGGAGCATGCGTGCTGTGCCCGCGGCCAGGAGTACCGGCATCTTCAGCACGTCGAACTGCGCCAGCAGTCCGGGCCGCCGGCTGATCGCCGCGAGCAGGTCCTCCCGCTCGGCTGGCAGCAGTTCGCCGAGCCGGCGGCCGGTCCGCAGGGCGGCGTAGGCATCGACGGCCGATGCGGCGCCGTGGACCCCCGCACGGGCCGCGACCGGCATCCTGCCGAGCAGGGCCGTGAGCCGCGCAGGCACCGAAGCCGCCCAGGGCGAGTGGTCGTCCTCCGCCAGCAACGTGGCGATCAGGCCCTCCAGTGCGCGGCTCATCGCTCCCCCACTTCGGCGTGCGCGGTGCCGCTCAGGCTCCAGGTGGCTTCGGTGCGCCAACGGCCCCACCAGCGCTCCAACTCGATTCGTGCGTCCGACGTCTCGCTGTTGCGGCACACCGCCGTGCTGCCGTCGGGGTCGGTGTACTCAAGGGCCAGGGTCCGGTCCACCGGCTGGGTCACCCGGACCCGGATGCGACGCAGGCCGGACCGCCCGGTGACCGTCCATGAGGGGAGTCCGATCCGGGCGCGGAACCGCCCGGCCCCCAGCCAGCCGACGGCGCTGCGCTCCGCCGTACGCGGCCAGGTGCCCCCATTCCTGCGCAGCCGGAGGAACACGGTCGGCGGCAGCCTGCGCAGTCCCGCCTTCTTCGAGACCGCGGACACTATTTCCAGAAGGTCCCCCGAGCCGAGGTCCGCGTGCAGCCAGGCCCATCGCAGGGCGTTGCCCTCGCCGTAGATCCGGGCGTCGGCGCCCGGTGCCGCTTCGAGGGGCAGCCGTCGCCCCTCGTGCGTGACGCTGCCGGTGTAGGTGGCGGACGGTGCGCTGACGAGGTGGGCGGCGGGAAGCAGGCCGCGCCGCCAGGCCCAGCGGGGAAAGGTGTACAGCGCGGCGCTTCGGGAGTGCCTGGTGAGGTCCCAGGCGAACGCCCCTGCCGTGCCCCGCAGCCTGTCCGGGCCGGCTTCGACCCCTTCGGCCGCGAAGGACTGCGGTACGGGTCCTGCCGATGGCGCCACCGGATCGGGTCCGAACCTGGCGTTTTGCGGGGGTGCGTCCGGCGGGAAGAGCCCGACCCATCCGTGCGCGTAGGCGGACGATCCGTCGGAGGGTGCGGTCAGTTCGTGGTGCAGCCACAGGCCGGTACCGGTCTCCGGGTCCGTCACGGTCGTGTACCAGACCTCGGTCCGGCCGGGCTCGCCCTCCCAGCGGCGGGCGTGCAGGGATGCCGGTTCCTCGCTCAGGCGGGGCCATCGGAAGCTCGTCATGAACGGCACCAGGGAGCGCGCCACTTCGAACCGCAGCTGACCGCGTCCGGCCTCCTGCCCGCCGTCGAGCAGGACGAACGGAAGGACCGTCATGGAGGCCAGTGGTCGTCGGGGGGAGACGGATTTCCAGCCGTCGAGCGTGTAGTGGCGTCCCCTCACGGTGAACCGCATGCGGTAGCGAATGCGGCGCCGGGCGAGGGGCGAGATCTCCATCTCCCCGCACACCGGCACGTCCGTGGCGAGGCCCTCGATCCGCACCCGGCCTTTGATCCGGCCGTCCGTCGTGCGATGCGGCAGCAACATCCGGTCGGTGCGCACCGCGAGGTCGAACCGCATCCGTCGCCCGGCGGATTCTCCTGCAAGTCGCACCGCGCCCCTCATGGTTTCCCTGAATTCCGTCGACCGGCCACCCATCGCTTCTGCCTCCGATTGATCCGTGTACCGGGGGTCCGACGCACACACCGCCGCTCGCCGAAGACCTCACCCAGTGGGTTAGTGGCTCAGTCACTCAACCACTATCGGATGCCCCTGACAAGACGCTCCCGCCCTTCCCCGCCCTTGCGTTCGGCGCGGACCAACCGCTCGACGCGGAGCCGCCGTTGCCCGCATCGCACGCATCCCCGCCCGCCCGCCGCGGCCCCACGGGCCGACAGTCGGACACCTCCGGCGGGTAGTTGCCGCCCCGCCCTCGCAGTGCTCGGCCGACCCTCCGGCCACCCCCATTAGCACAACCACATTTGCGCAACCAGGGTTGCCGAATAGACAATGGCGCTGTGCCCGAACCTTCCTCAGATGCCGTTGCCACCGACGATCTGGACACCGGCAGCCTCGCGCTCTTCGTCGGCTTCGCCTCCTCCCAGCTGGTGCAGGAGCAGCTCGCCGAACAGGGCTTCGGCGATCTCCGCTTCTCGCACGGCTACGTCTTCCAGCACCTCGTCGACGACGCCCGGCCCACCGTCGGGGAACTGGCAGCCAAGCTGGACATGACCCAGCAGGGCGCCTCCAAGGCCGTCGTCGAACTGGAACGCCTCGGGTACGTCGAGCGTGTCGCCGATCCGCAGGATGCCCGCGCCCGCCGTGTGTCGCTGACCGCCCACGGGCGCGCAGCGGTCGCCGCGGCGCGACGCGCCCGGAGCGCCGTCGATGAACGCCTGGCCGTCCGGTTCGGCGCGGATCGGCTGGCCGAACACCGCGCTCTGCTGGCCCAGTTGCTCGACGAACTCGGCGGCACGCCCGACGTCCGGCGTCGCAGCGTCCGCCCGCCCGCCTAGGGCCGCCCCTCAGGTCACGGCACCGCACTCCTCGCGTGCCTCACGGAGTAGTGGCCCGTGGTGCGGGGGCTCACGGGCCGGGGCACGGAACGGCAGGCAGGACTTGCGCCCGGTCCGGAGATCCCGGCCGGGCGCCTGCTCCGGCGTACCGTGCGTCAGTGATCGAGCTTGCCGAGCAGCTCGACGGGGTTCTCGTGGTCCCGGACGATGCTCTGGTTGAGCTGCGACTGGATGCGGGCCAGGTCGGCTTTGTCGCTCGCGCTCGGGTCGGCGACGACGACCGCGTAGTGCCAGGTGTCGTCGGTCTCGCCGGTTTCCGGGTCGTCCCAGACCATGAGCCGGTGCCCTCGTGCGGTCGAGGCGTCCGTTCCGGAGTCCTGCGTCATCATCACCTCGTCCGGGACGTTCTTGGGCGTCTCGTCCTGCGCACCGAAGCCGAACCGGGTGGTCTTCTCGGTGATCACCGCGGTCGACGCGGGGTTGAACTGCGGCGGCAGTGCGATTTCGGTCGGGGCGCTGGAGTGCCGGCTGCGCCAGGTGACGAGGGCGAACCTCTTGCCCTTGAAGTAGTGGGCGTCGGTGCCCTGCGGAGCGAGCCCGTACCAGTCGAGCGGGGTCTTCCAGCCGTCCTTGGCCATGTCGTTGTAGGTGAAGTTCATCAGGTCGCCCTGCACGGCACGGGGGTAGACCCGCTCGGCGTTGGCCGGGTCGATGGTGAACGACACCGGTCCGCTGCCCTTGTTCACGACGGAGAAGTTCTCGTCGTTCCAGCCGTCGCCCTTGGTGATGACCTTGTCGGGATTGCCGTTCATGATCTCGTGGTGCTTGTCGTGGTAGATGTCCCAGTGCCACTGGGTACCGGAGATCAACGGGGTGTACGGGTCGATGCGGTGGGGGCCGTTGGCGGCCTTCCACTGGTCGCTCTGTTCCATGCCCTGGTAAGTGGCCTTGATGATCCGGTCGGTGTCCTTGGCACCGATGCCGTTGAGCCACATCCCGTACTCGGACAGGAACATCGGAATGCCCAGATACCGGGCCTCGTCGCGGACGTCCTGAAGCTGGGGCAGATAGGTGTTGTTGTCCACGCCGTCGGGATTCGGGCCCATCCGGCCGGAGTCGTAGAAGTGGCTGTTGAAGACGAAGCCGGGGCCGGGCTTCTCCTTGAGGTAGTGGCCGCCGGTCGCCGGGGCGAAGACGCCGGCCTGGGAGTTCCAGAAGACCAGAGGTTCGGCGAAGACCTGCTGGGTGCTGAATCCGGTGTCGTCCATGACCTTGCGGACCCGCTTGTAGAACGGCCACAGGAAGTCGTTGTCGAACTTCGACCAGTCGCTGCCGACGACACCGCCGTCGGCCGGCTCGTTGAAGGGGTCCACGCCGAGGAAGTGATCACGATCCTCGGCGTGCAGTTGGGGGCCGAGGTACTCCAGCGCCTTGGACACCTGCCACACGAAGGCGTCCTGGACCCGCGTCTGCTCCACCGGGGTGCCCGCGGGGAGCGGACCGGCCGGGCCGCCGAGGTCCTTGACAGGAGAGTTCTTCCAGAAGCTGCGGTAGGCGCTCCGGATCAGGTCGTTGGTCTGCAGGTTCATCCCCCAGTGCGGACACACCACCCCGCAGTACTCCTTCCCCCCGGGCACGGCCCACCGCGGCGCGCCGTTTCCGGTGAACCAGGAGTCCTTGTGCCACAGGTGCCGGGAGTACAGATCCTGGTGCCAGTCCAGCAGGACGTGGAGTCCGCGACCGGTGGCCTCCTTGATCTGCGCGGCGACCTTGTCCAGGTAGTCGTGGTCGATGACGCCCGGCTTCGGGTTGACGCCCTCCCAGGAGATCAGGAAGCGGACGACGTTGGTTCCCGTGAGGTTGCGCATCTGCTGGAAGGCGGCCGCGGCCTCCTCGGTCGTCTTGAACGGCTTGAAGCCTGCCTCGGCGGTCTTCGTCTCACCGGAGGCGTTCCAGCCGCGCAGGGACACTTCCCGGCCGGTACCGTCCCGGAAGACCTTGTCGGTCACGGAGACCCTGCCGGCGGGGCCGAAATCCCGGACGACGGTCTTGTCGCCGATGCTGATCTTGGAGAATCCCGGCTGCCACTCGTAGTCCAGGCTGTGGTGTACCTCGCCCGCACGGGCGGGCGAGCCGCTCATCGTGGCGACCACGCCCAGCAGAGCGGTGAGAAGGACGGGAGTGCGCCGTATACGGGAAGCGGCGCGGGCGTTGTGCTGCATGCTGTTGCCTTGTCGTGTGTGGGGAATCGAGAACGCGGACGAGGGAGCGGAGAACGGCTTCAGCCCGCAGTCAGGTACATGGCGTCATGGCCTTGGCCAGGAGTGTTGCGGCACTTCCACATGCCGCCTCCGGCGTTCCAGATGCGGCCCAGGCAGCGGCCCAGCGCGATCTGTCCGTAGGCGTTGGGGTGCAGGGATTCCTTGAGCTCCCCCTGCAGCGCTCCGGTGTTGAAGTAGCGGGCCCAGTCACTGCCTGCGGCGGAGGGCGGGTGTGCCGCGTCGGCCATGTGCGTGTGCTTGGAGCAGGCCTCGCGTCCTTGTAGTGCGTCGCTCAGGTCGAGGAAGTCGGTGCCGTTGGCCTGGGCCACGGACCGGAGCCCGTCGGTGATGCGTGGCATCAGGGTGTCCCGGGCCCAGTCGAGGTCGGTGTTGAACATCGGGCAGCCCTCGTATGTCCGCGCCCCGGTCTCCGGATAGCGCATCTCCGCCCCGCGCGGCAGCGGGGACGGGTAGGACTGCACGACCAGGTGGTAGTCCGCGGGGGCGTATCCCGCCCCGGCCATCGCCGCCCGGATCTCCTTGACCGACCTGTCGACCGCCGCCATGGCGGTGGCGAACCGCGCCTGCACCTGGGCCTGCTGGGCGGTGCGACAACTGCCGGACCCGGTCAGGTAGCCGGTCATGCACGCCTGGAGAATGTCGCCGAATCCGACGTCGTTGCCACCGACCGACAGCGCCACCATCCGCACACGGTGCGAACGCGCGACCTCGGCCAGGGCATCCGCCTGGGGCCGCTCGCCCTCAAGCGACTGCCCGCCGTGCGAGAGCCGCCAGATGTTCGGGGACTCGGCACCGGAGCAGGCGAGGTTGATGGCCTGGTCCACCGGGATACCGGTGCTCTTGATCTCGGCGACGTCCGACCGGAAGCAGCCCCCGTCGGTGGCCCCGTAGACCTTGCCCGGGTCGTATCCGTTGGGCACCGCGGCGCGGTCGGTACCACTGCGGTCGCCGAACGGGTCGTCGCTGTTCCCACGCCACCGGCCGGCGTTGCCCGCGATGTAGCTGTCGCCCAGTGAGACGACGGTGGTCGGCCCGGCCGGCGCCGCCTCGGCCCGCGCGGGTGTCACACAGGTCGCGGCCGCGATGCACAGCAGGGCAAGGACGTGGGGCATGGCGAGGGGGCGGGGTCTGGCTCGGCGCATAGGTTCGGTGCCTTCGGATCGAGAGGTGTGGGGGCGCACCTCGCCCGGGGACTCCGAGGCCGGACGCACCCGCTCTGGGTCCCGGCGGTTCGGACCGGGCCTCCGCGTCCGCCGGGACGCTGCCGTTGTGCTGCCGACAGGTCCCCGGCCGGTGCGGTGGCCCCAGGGTCGGCCCGGAAAGCGGTCGCCGGTGGAGCAACGGCTACTCAAAGGCGTGCGTCCGGCGTGCGTTTCGTCGCCGGACGCACACGCGGGGCGGCGCGGGGCGGCGTTCCGCCGGGTCCGGGGCATGAGGTACTGGCCGAGGGGGCTGCCGGGCGTCACAATGCCGCGGGTACGGGCAGTTCCGCCGCCCGTACCCGGAGTATTCGTACGGAGTTGAGTAATCGCTCCCCTGGTCGGTGCCGGGACGGATACCGAGACTGGCGGGACCATTGATCACTTGGCGCCGCCCCGCACTCGCCCGCGGCCGCCCCGGACCCGAGGAGGAGGTGGGGACATGTCCGCACCAGCACGCCACCGAATCCGGCGCACCCCACCGACGCCGGGACGGGCGGTCGGCGGGCCGCCGCGGGGCCGGCGCCACCGTCTCCGCATCCGTCCTTCACCGCGCTGAGCTCCCGGTTCACCGCCCGGTCAGGCACACCCCGGCGCCCGGCCGCTGCGGCGCGTACGCCCCGGCAGCCGCTGCGCCCCTGCTCCGTACCCGGCCCCGAAGCGTCCCGTCACCCCGGTGGCCCGCTCCCGTCTTCCGCACGCGTCGTGCTGCCCGGCCGTCGACGGGCCGGTCCTGATTCTCAGCACAGGAACTCATGAATACTCTTCCGCTGCCCCCTCACTCCCCGGTCGCCCGCCCGCAGCCGGTGCTCGCCACCGGCCAGCCATTCGTCGGCAGGGTCGGCGAACTGGAGCAGATCCGTCGCGTGTTGTCGTCCCGGCAGGGTCCGCGCGGCGTTCTGGTCGCCGGCCCGGCCGGCATCGGCAAGTCCCGGTTGCTGCACGAGGCCCGGGCCTTGGCCCCGCGCCGGCAGCTCGTCAGCCTGCACCCGCGCGCCGACGCCACGGTCTCCGGCCAGGACACGGGCCGGCGCCCCTCCCCCGCTGCCCGGGCCCTGGCCGATCTGCTCCGGGCCACGGGACGGGACCCGGCGTGCGCCTGGCTGCTGAGCATCGACGACGCGGACCTGCTGGGACCCGCGCTGTGGCCCCTGGTGTACGAGGCGGCGCGTCATCCGTCGGGCAAGGTACTGCTCTCGGTGACGGGCGACGGGCAGCCCCTCCCACCGGAGATCCAGGCGCTGTGGAGCGACCACGCCCTGGTGCGCATGGACCTGCAACCGCTCGACGCGACGAACGTCAAGGAACTGACGGATTCGCTGCTCGAAGACGGCCTGGGGCAGACCAGCGCGGCCCGGCTGGCACAGTTGTGTGCCGGTAACCCGCGGCTCCTGCGGGAGGTTACCCGCACGGCCGTCGAGCAGCGCTTGCTGGTGCGGTCGGAGGGCTGCTGGCATTTCCTCCATGAACGACTGCCCGTACCGCCGTCCGTACTGGAGCTCGTGGACCCTCAGTTGCAGCAGCTCGGCCCGGTGGGCCGGGAGGTCCTGGAGCTGGTTGCCCTGGCCGGAGAACCGCGCCTGGCGGCGGTCGAGCGCTTCTGCGACGCCGAACAGCTGGAGGAACTGGAGCAGCGCGATCTGCTGCGCACCGTCGACGGCTCCCCTGCCGGCTGCGGTGAACCGCGCGTACGCATCACCCACCCGCTGGTCCGCTACGCGCTGTCCTGCGGCCTTCCGCCGCTGCGCCGGCGGCGCCGGCTGCGGGACTGGCTCGCGGCGCACGGCGGACCGGCGGAGATGATGCGGGACGACGACTGCCTGCACCTGGCCGAATGGCATCTGGACGCCCTCGAACGGCCGCCCAGGGCGCTGCTGGACCGGGCGGTCGAGCAGAGTCTGCGCGAGCAGGTGCTGCCGAGCGCGATCCGGCTCACGAAGGCGGGCTGGCAGCACTACCCGGGTGAGGACACCGCCGAACTCCACGCCCGGGCGCTGACCGCCGGCGCCGAGTTCGCGCAGCTGACGGAGTTCGTCGCGACCGTCCACAGCAGTGCTCCCCAGTACGCCCGTGCCCTGGAGCGGGCCGAGGCACGCGCACTGCTGCTCCAGGCCCGGTACGCGGAGCTGGACGCCGTGCTGCCGCTCCTGCCGGAGGGCGAACAGGACTACTACCGCATGGCCGCCCGGTACTTCCAGGGCCGCTTCGGCGAGGCACACGCGCGGGCGGAGGCACTGCGCCGCAACGGGCCCGACGTCCACGCCCTGGAGGCCGGGCTCATCATGATGGGGTCGCTGTGTCACATGGGGCTGCCGGACCAGGCGCTGTGCCTGTACCGCACGCTCCGCTCGGAGCTGGACCGCACGCCCGGCGGCCCCGCCAAATTCCACGCCGACTCCCTGGAGGAGCTGCACGCCTCCGCTCTTCACTACTGCGGCAGGTTCGACGAGGCGGAACAGATCTACTGGCGCGAGTACGCGCAGGCCGTGGAGAACCACCACGTCCGCATCGACGCACAGCGTGGCCTGGCGCTGGGGCACCTGCTGCACGATCGCGGCAACATCGAGGGAGCCCTGAAGTGCTTCACGTTCACCTCCAGTTACCGGGTCGGATGGCGGCAGTGGCACGTCAAGGCGGGGATCCACGCCGCCCTCGCGATCAGCTCACTGCCGCTGGACCGGCGGGTGGCGGACCGGCTGCCCGACGACCTGACCGCGGACGAGGCCGGTCACTGCGCGATATTCCTGGCGGTGGTGCGGGCCCGGCGGCACCACGAGCGGGGGGAGACGGCCCTCGCCGAGCGGGTCCTGCACGACGCGGTGGCGCGGGCGCTGGAGGACACGGCACATGCCGACGCGGCCATCGGACTGCACGAGTGCGCGCGGCTGTCACTGCCCACCCCGGTGCCCCCGGCCACCGAACTGCACTTGGAGGGAACCTTTCTGCAGACGCGGGCGGCCTACGCGCAGGCGTACGCCGCCCGTGAGCCCAAGTTGATGGGACGGGTGGCGCGGGCCTTCGCGGAGATGGGCGCCGGCCTGTTCGCGGCCGAGGCGTACGCCGAACTGGCCCGGTTCCACCAGCGTTGCGGCGGCGTCAAGGCGGCCACCGCGGCCACCGCGCGGGCCCGGGAGCTGCTGCGCGACTGCGGACCTGTGGACACTCCGCCGCTGCGCTTCCTCGGCCGTTCGGCGCTCCTGTCGGACCGCGAGCGATTGATCGCCGGGCTGGCGGCTCGCGGGTTGCCGGACAAGGAGATCGCCGAGCAGCTGTGCCTGTCCGTGCGTACGGTCAGCAACACCCTCTACCGGGTCTACCAGAAGGTCGGGGCGGTGAACCGCCGGGACCTTCGGGTGCTGATGACGCAGCGGGACGGTGGGTGATCCGTGCTCGCTGAGCCGTCGTACGGGCCCCGTGGCCCGCGGGCGATCCTGCGCACGGCGGGTGGCCCGGCCGCGGCACATGGCATTGACGGGCGACAGGTGCGCGGGGTACCCATGCTCGTGGCAGGTCTTCGGGCCCGGCCGTTGCCCCCCACGATGATCGGCAGCCTGCGGTGCCACCGGCCGACCGCCGCGGCGTCCTGGTAACGCCGATGGCAGGAAGCACCGATGAAGACGACGACTCCCGACCGCCCCCGGCGCGAGCAGTGCTGGCCGCTGCTCGGCCGCGATGCGGAGCTGGCCGAGGCGGGCCGCGTCATCGAGAACCCCCACCACGGTGGGGTGTTGGTGACCGGGCCGTCCGGCACCGGGCGCAGCAGACTGGCCCAGGAGTGCTGGCAGCGGGCCGGGCACCGAGGACACCCCCGGCTCCGCGTCACGGCGACCGCCGCCGCGCGCTCGGTGCCCCTCGGCGCTCTGGCCCCGCTGCTCCGGCGTGGCTCCGACGGTGCGCCCGCCCTCGACACCGACGGGTCGCCGGGGCGGGGACGGCCCGTGCTGCTTCTGGACGACGCACACCATCTCGACGACGCGTCGGCCCGGCTGCTCGCTTCCTGGCTGCGTGGTGGGCGGATCGCGCTGGTCGCCACGACCGACGCACGGGATGCCGCCGCTCCGTGGCCGGAGCACGCCCTGCACGCCGTCCACCTGGCGGCTCTACCGCAGGCCGTGGTGGGAGAACTCCTGGAACGGGTGCTGGGCGGTTCGGTCGAGCGCAGGGCGGTGCGCCTGCTCCACGAGGCCAGCGGGGGGCGACCACGCGACCTGCGGGAACTGGTGGACGACGCGGTGCGGCGGCGGGCGCTGGTGCCGGAAGGGCCCCTGTGGCGGCTGGTGGGCCCGCTCACCGTCACCCCGAGGCTCCACGCCCTGGTCGAGAGCCGCCTGCGTCGCCTCGACCCGCCGCACAGCGCGTTCCTCCAGCGGTTGGCGGTGTGCGGGCGCCTCGCGCTGGACTCCGCGGAACGGGCCTCTGCGGAGGTTCTGGCGGACGAGGGCTGGCTCCGCGTCGTGGCGGAGGGATCGCAGCAGTGCGCCGAGCCGACCGGTCCGCTGTACCCGGAGGTGCTGCGCGCGGGGCTTCCCGCGCAGCGAATCCGTCGCATCCTGCGGGACCAGGCCGCACGCCCGCGAGCGCTGGACCCCGGCCCCGCCGGGCTGCTGCGCTCGGTGTGCTGGCGCCTCGAAGCTGCCGACGCCGTGGACCCGGGCGAGCTGGAGCGGGCGGTCGTACTGGCCCGCCGCGCCCAGGACCATGCGGTCACACTGCGGTTGGCCCGGGAGCTGGCCCAAGTGCGCCCGGAGCCCCGCACATTGCTGCTGCTGGCCGAGGAACTGTACGAGGGCGGCCATCCCCGGGAGGCCGAGCGCACGGTGCGACGGGCGCTCGAAGAGGCCACTCAGGACGACGACCGGTTGCTCGCCGTGGTGGTGCACGTCCAGAGTCTGGCGTTCGGCCTGCTGCGGGTGGACGAGGCGCTCGCGGTCAACTCCGCGGCCCGGCGGGCGTTCGCCGGTCACCCGGACGTGGCTGTTCTGGAGGCGAACGACGCCGCACTGTGGAGCCTGCTGGGAGACGTACGGCGCGCCGAGCGGTCCCTGCGGAACATCCCTGCGGCGCCCGGAACCCCCGCTTCCGCCCTCGCGGCGGTGCCGCGCGTGTACAGCCTGACGGAGTCGGGCCGCACGGGCGACGCGGTGCGGGCCGCCCGGCAGGCGCGGGCCCACGGCCGGGCGGAGGAAGGCGCCGAAGACGTGGCGCACCCGGCGCTGTTGATCGGCGCCGAGGCCCGTGCGCTGGCAGAATCCGGGGCACTGTCAGCGGCGGAGGAACTGGCTCGGCAGGCTTACGACCAGGCGGTCGATGCCGGCGCGGGGCTCGCCCAGACCTGGTTGTCGGAACACCTGGGCTGGATCTGCTACCTCGCAGGCAGGCTGGGCGAGTCCCGGGTCTGGTACAGCAGCGTGCTCGCGCACGCTCGCGAGGTGGGGCTGCGCTCCGGTGAGTGGGTGGGCCTGTGCGGACAGGCGCTGACCGCGGCGGTGTGCGGCGAGGTCGACCGCGCGGAACTGTGGTGGGAGCAGGCTCAGTCGCTGCGCCCGGGCCGCTGGTGGCGTCCGGAGGCGGCCATGGTCAGCGCCTGGCTCGCGGCAGCGACCGGCCGGCCGGCGCGGGCCCGGGCCGAGCTCGTCGAGGCCGCCGGGGACGCCTCTCGGCGGGGGTTGCGCACCGCGGAGTCCCACCTGTGGTCTGACGCGGCCCGGCTGGGCGCGGCGCGGGAGGCGGTGGCGCCGCTGGCGGAGTTGGCGGCCGGTTCGGACAGTGCACTGGCCGCCGCACGCGCGGACCTGGCGCGGGCGCTGACCACCGGGCGGGCCGGTCAACTGGAGTGGTGTGCGGGCCGGCTGTCCTCGCTGGGGGCCGGGCTGCTCGCCGCGGAAGCCTGGAACACCGCCGCCACCGTGCACACCAGGGCCGGCGCCGCAGCGTCGGCACGCGCCGCCCGGGAGCGCGCGCTGGCGCTCACGGGCCCCGGTGGCGCCCGCACTCCCGGACTGGTGCCCCCGGCGGTGCGCTGTCGGCTGACCGGACGTGAGCTGGACGTGGCGCTGGCTGCGGCGAGCGGCCTGAGCAGTGAGGAGATCGCCCGGCGGCTGTCCCTGGCGGTCCGCACCGTCGTCAATCACGTCCAGCGCATCTGCGCCAAACTGGAGATCCACGACCGGACGATGCTGCGCACCGCGGTGCACCGCACGCCCGGGGAGCCTGCCGCGGGCTGACGCGGCGCCGTCAGGTGCGCGGCTGCGGGGGCCGGAGCAGGCCGCCCGTCGCCGTGACGGTGGCGGGTCCTCACCCGCGCCGCCGCAACCGGGGCGGTTCCACGGCCCCTTGCAGTCAGTCCCCCCATCGCAGCACGCGGTCGAGTTCACCTCGCGAGCTCACTCCGAGCTTTGCGTAGGCCCGTTGCAGATGGTTGTCGACGGTGCGCACCGACAGCACGAGCCGAGCGGCGATCTCCTGGCTGGTCAGCCCGTCCGCCGCCAGGTGCGCGACGTCCCGCTCGCGGTCGGTGAGCGGGACGGCCTCGATCCGGTGCCGCAGTGGCGCGCTCACACGGTCCGTACCGCAGCGCTCCAGCAGCCTCCGGGACAACACCGCGGCGGCCGCGGCGGTACGCGACTCCCCCGCCCGGGCCGCGAGCACCGCCGCCCCGGCGGCGGCCTCGGCTCCCGTCATGTCGGAACCCAGCCGAGCACATTCTTCGGCGGCCGCGTGCAGCATCCGGTGGTCCTCGTCGGCGAGCCCCGCAGCCAGCTCCGCCCTGGACCCGGCCAGCGGGCTGTCGCCGGCCGCGGCCAGTTCCGCGAGCCGGGCGCGCACCTCGCGGGCGGCGCCGAGCCGCGCTGCGTCCGCCAGAAGCCACCCCTCATACGAGGCCATACCCGTCGCTCGGGCACCGGCGGCGGCCTCCAGCAACAGCCTTTGTGCCGCCGGGCGGGCTCCTCGGGCCGCGTTCTGCCAGGCCGTCGCGAGTTGCCGGATGAGTCGGGACGCCTGTTGGCGTTCGCCCTCCGGGCCGCTGGTGGCGGCAAGTTCGCGCTCGGCCAGGTCGGCACGCCCGGCCTGGGCGTGCACCGAGGCCAGCCCGGCGCCCGCGAACACCACAGCCCGCCGGAAGCCGTGGCCCCGCGCCATGCTCAGCGACTCGGTGAACCAGTCGTGCGCGGCACCGAGGTGACCGGCGATCAGTTCGCAGCGCCCCAGGTGCGCGGCGAGCCAGATCTGCGGTGCCAGGGCGCGGGCCGCCACCGCTTGGGCGAAGGCCGCTCGGCCCACTTCCCGCGCCTCCCCGCCTCGCCCGGCATCGGTCAGCGCCGCGACGCGATAGATGGCCGGCCCGCTGGCGTGCGACGAGGGACTGCCCGGCCGCTGTTCGCGCTCGGCCGCGACGAGTTCCTCGTGCACGTCGCGGGCCAGGTCCACGGCCTCACCGGTGCGGCCGGCGTAGCCGAGGGCGAGGGAGCGTTGCAACTGTGCCCACAGCCGCAGCCGCGGGACGGTGATGTCCTCGGCGTCGGCCAGCAGCCGCAGTGCGTCGGGAACCGCACCCGCGTTGAGCCGATAGGCGGCCTCGTTGACGCGCAGCACCCGTCGTCCGCCGGCGTCCAGCCGGCCGGCGGCACAGGCGTTGACCTCCAGGGTGCGAGCGGTGTCGCCCAGCCCCCAGTAGAGGTTCTGGGTGCGTTCCATGGCGACGGTGAGTACGTCCTCGTGGCGCTCCGCGAGGCGTTCCGCGGCGCTCAGGGAATCCTCGGCCTCCGCCCATCGGCCGGTGTGGTGGTATGCCTCCCCGCGCAGCAGCCAGACCTCCAGGACCGCGTCGCTCCGCGGGACACCTGCGAGCAGTTCGACGACCTTGGGGTAGTCGCGTACGTGGCGCGCCATGCGGGCCGCGGGGAGCAGCGTCTCCTGGCCGACGGGCAGTCCGGCGGCCAGCCGCCAGGAGGCGAGGCGCAGCGCGTCCTCACGCCGGCGGGCGCCCATGTCGACGAGGTGGGCGGCCTGGTCGCGGTAGATCGCCCGGCGGCGCGCGGCGGAGATGCCGCGGCGCAGCACCTGGCCGTAGAGCGGGTGATCCAGCACGCAGACGACGCGCCTGCGGTCCATCCGGACGCGGATCAGCCCGTCCTCCTCCAACACCTCGACCTCCTCCGCCCGGTGGCCGCCGTGCACCAGGGCGTCGGGGGAGAGAGGTTCGCACAGGGCGAGGAGCTCCAGCACCCGGCGCCGGCGTCCGTCGAGTCCGGCCAGTCGGCTGTGGACGATTTCGGTGAGCCGGCGCGTACCGGTCAGCGGGCCGGCGAGGTGCCACAGCCCGTTCTCGCGCACCAGCCCGGCCGAGTCGAGGGCGCCGGCGACCAGTTCGCGCAGGACCAGCGCGTTGCCGCGTGAGGCGTGGCTCAGGGTGCGGAGCGTGGCGTGCTCCACCGGCCCGCCGAGCACTCCGCGGACGAGTTCGGCCGTTTCCGTCGCGTCGAACGCGGCCAGGTCCAGGCGGTGACTTCCCTCTTCGTGCTCGAAGGACTCCACCACGTCCGACGGTGGCACCGGAGTGCGCACCGTGCCCACCAGGAGGACGGCTCCGGTCCGCACCAGGTGCCCCAGCAGCACGGTGGAGGCGTTGTCCAGCAGGGGGAGGTCGTCGACCAGGACCACGGTGCGCCGGGAGCCTCCGTCCGCGCGGTGCGAGGCGAAGGCTTCCGCCGCGGCGTGGAAGGTCCGCACCGGGTCGTGAACAGGCGCGTCAGGCGGCAGCAGATGCCCGAGCGCTCCGAGCGGCAGCGCGGCGTCCGCGGTGGTGGCCACCACTCGCTCGGTGCGATGACCGGACCGTTCCGCGTCGCGCAGAAACTCCTCCGCGAGCCGGCTCTTGCCCACACCGGCCGGGCCGTACAGCAACAGGACACAGGCCGCGGCGCTGTCGAGGTGGGTCCGGAAGGCGGCCAGTTCTTCGGCGCGGCACGCGAACGGCCAGCGGTGGCGCCGAGCGGCCGCGGCGGGGAGCGCCCCGTCACGGGCACCGGCCGCCGGGCCCTCACGTGCGTTGTCGTTCGGTCCCGAGGATGACCGGGGGGACGCCACCTCATGCTCCCTGCTCGTCGTGGCCCTGCGCTGGTGACCGACCGGCCGCCCCGCGGGGGCGGACCTCGGCCGGCCCACCCCCTAGCTTGTCCGCTGCCGGCCATCAGCACATGAGTAAGGGTTGCTCCCGTGGTGCCGGATCCACGACGCCGGCAGCGCGATGCGCCTCTCTCCCCGGCTTCGCTGTCCACACGGATGGGCCCCGGCACGGCTCATGCGGTCCACGAGAACCGGCTACGGGAGACCGTCCCGGCCCCCGTGACAGAGAGGCGATCACGTATCCTTCCGGCACACACTCGGCATCCTCGCCCTGATCGTCGTGGCCACCGTGCTCAGCGCGGAGGACCGGCGGTTGCGGGCCCGGCGGCCGGCACGCACACAGAAACAGGCAGCCAGGTGACCGACACTCCCGAGGATCCGATGCCGGTGGATCCCGCGCTGGTGGATCCCACCCGTCTGTCGATCGTGTCCGTGCTGTCCTCGGCACAGTGGGCAGAGTTCGCCTTCGTGCGCGACACCGTCGGGCTCTCCGACTCCGCCCTGTCCAAACAGGTCAGCAAGCTGGAGGACCGCGGGTACGTCGAGGTGAAGCGTGGCCATGTCGGTAAACGGCCCCGAACCTGGCTCAACCTCTCGGACGCGGGACGGCGCGCCCTGGAGGGTCATCTCATAGCCCTCCAGAACATCGTGTCCGCCTCACGCCGGGCCGGGGAACGGCACACCGGCGAATTCCCACCCCCCTGAGCAGAGCCGCGACTTCTTCAGAGCAGCGCCTTGGCATTCCGCTCAAGGTCCTCGATGCCGCCGCACAGGAAGAACGCCTGCTCCGGGAAGTGGTCGTAGGCCCCGTCGGCGATGGCGTTGAAGGCGTGAACCGACTCGTCCAGCGGTACGGTCGAGCCCTCCATGCCGGTGAACTGCTTGGCGACGTAGGTGTTCTGCGACAGGAAGCGCTCGATCCGACGCGCTCGGTGGACAGTGGTCCTGTCCTCCTCGCCGAGCTCTTCGATACCCAGGATCGCGATGATGTCCTGAAGGTCCTTGTACTTCTGCAGGATGCTTTTGACGCGTGAGGCGCAGTCGTAGTGCTCCCGCGAGATGTAGCGCGGATCCAGAATGCGGGACGTGGAGTCCAGCGGGTCGACCGCCGGGTAGATGCCCTTCTCCGAGATCGGACGGGAGAGGACCGTCGTGGCGTCGAGGTGGGCGAAGGCCGTGGCCGGAGCCGGATCGGTCAAGTCGTCGGCGGGGACGAAGATCGCCTGCATCGAGGTGATCGAGTGCCCGCGGGTCGAGGTGATGCGCTCCTGCAGCAGGCCCATCTCGTCCGCCAGGTTCGGCTGGTAGCCCACCGCGGAGGGCATGCGGCCCAGCAGGGTGGAGACCTCGGAACCGGCCTGGGTGAAGCGGAAGATGTTGTCGATGAAGAACAGCACGTCCTGCTTCTGCACATCGCGGAAGTACTCCGCCATGGTCAGACCGGCCAGCGCGACGCGCAGACGGGTGCCCGGCGGCTCGTCCATCTGACCGAAGACCAGCGCGGTCTTGTCGATGACCCCGGAGTCCGTCATTTCCTCGATGAGGTCGTTGCCCTCACGGGTGCGCTCGCCCACTCCGGCGAACACCGAGACGCCGTCGTGGTTGTTGGCGACGCGGTAGATCATCTCCTGGATGAGCACGGTCTTGCCGACACCGGCACCACCGAACAGACCGATCTTGCCGCCCTTGACGTACGGGGTCAGCAGATCGATGACCTTGACGCCGGTCTCGAACATCTCCGTTTTCGACTCGAGTTCATCGAAACGGGGCGGATGGCGGTGAATCGGCCGGCGCTCGACAGCGTCGGCGGGCCCCTCCGTCCCGTTCAGCACGTCGCCGAGAAGATTGAACACCTTGCCCTTGGTGAATTCGCCGACCGGGACCGTGATCGGGGCGCCGGTATCGGTCACCGGGGCCCGGCGGACCAAACCGTCGGTGATCTGCATGGCAATGCATCGCACCAGGCCGTCCGCCAAATGCTGGGCCACCTCCAGGGTCAAAGTGCGCCGCTCGCCCGCGAAATCCACGTCCACCCGCAGCGCATGGTGAATCTCCGGAAGTCCGTCCGGGGGGAATTGCACGTCCACGACCGGCCCGAAAACGCGGGTAACCCGGCCGGTGACGTCGGTGGCGGTAGCCATGAGGGGGCACTCCTTGCCTTCACGGATGGGGCTCGCCCCATCAGGTATTACACACAATCTTAGTTGCACAACCATGGATTCTCAACTCGGGTTGTATATACCTGGGAGGCGACCCCATGGCGGCCCAGTCACCGCACCCCACCGCCACAAGGGCCACCCGGGCGCGCCCGACCGCCGCCCTCACTCCACGCGGTACGGGCGCAGACCCCCGCCCGGCCGACCGGCGCCGGAGGCAAGGGCCTCCACGATGGCCAGCCCTCGACCGCGCTCATCGACACCGCAGCCGGCAACCCATTCGCCGCAGGTGCGCGCGGCGCCGCCGTCGGTCACCGAGATCCGGACCGCCCCCTTCGCCGCGGCGCCCCCGACAGGGGCAAGACACAGGTGAACCGGGGGCGTCGCGTGCTCCACCGCGTTGGTCACCAGCTCGGATACGACCACCAGGACGTCATGCCCCCGCTCCTGACCGACGCCCCAGTCGGCCAGGGCTCGGCGCGCCGAGCGGCGCGCCTGGGAGGGAGCCAGCGGACCGTGATCGAGGGCGAAGCGCACCGCGGCGAGAGGCGCCCCGCCGGGCGCCGCAGCGAACAGGTCCCCACCGGGGACGGGCACGGTGACGCTCACCTCCCCTCCGGCGGCTGCGTCGGACCGGCGCATCGTGGACACGGGACTCACCTTGTTCGGTAGCGAAGTGGTGTGGACTACCGCTCCAGAATCAGCGCGGCACCCCGCCCCGAACATGAGCATTTTGTGCCCAAAATCGCTCGAAGTCCGCGGCTGCGATCACCCTCGGGCCCCTGCCCGCCGGATTCGCCCCTCGCTCGCACCTCAGAAGCCCCCAGGGCGCATGAGCAACCGAGGGCCGAGACCGACACCGCAGGCGATGGCGTCGCCCCAGCACGTTCCCCGATGCCCGGCCGGAGCCGGAAAGCTATTGTTGGGCCAGGTCGCGGCGTCGCGATGCGGTGGCTGAGAGTGACGCGCGGGGACGCTGCGTTACCTCCCTGGCACCCGGCGGAGGCACTACGCGATCCCCTGCCACGTGGAGACGACATGGAAATTCCGGACGTTGCCCGAGAATGGCCGCTCGTGGCGAGGTCGGAGGAATTGCGCAGCTTTCGACGTATTCTGCGGGCAACAGGTTCGGAAGGCTGCGTCATCCACGGCATGTCCGGGGTCGGGAAATCTCGACTCGCCGCTGAATTCTGGCGGATCGCCCAAAATTCCGGAATGCCCACACGGAAGGCGATAGCCACCGTCGGCGCCGCTCAAGTGCCGTTCGGAGCCCTGGCCCATCTGCTGCCCGCGGACCTGGATCCGGAGCAGCCGGTCCGGGCCTTTCAGTCGGCCGCGCGGTCCTTCGCCGGTTCGAAGGGCGGAAAGCTGGTGCTCTGGCTCGACGACCTGAACCTCTTGGACACAACCTCCGCCGTGCTCCTGCGGCAGCTGCTGGATGCCGGAACGGTGTTCCTCATCGCGACGATCCGGAGCGAGACCGCCCCCGGCGAAGCCATCAGCGGCCTTGCGGGCAATCTTCGCCGCTTCGATCTCGAAGAACTCTCCCCGTCGGAGACTGCGACTCTGCTCGAAGCCGCTCTCGGGGCCCCGGTGTCCCTCTCGACCCGGCACCACCTCTTCTCCGCCGGCCGCGGAAACCCGCTCTACCTCAGGGAGTTGGTCCTCGGCACCCTCGACACCGGAGCGCTCTCCTTCGACGGGGAGGTCTGGCATCTCGCCGAGACACATACCGGCGTGACGCGGCGTCTGCGCGATCTGGTCCAGGGCCGCCTGCTCGACATGCCGCCGGCCGCCCGCCACCTGCTGGAGGCACTCGCACTCTGCGAGCAGGTGTCCGAGGCCGATGCGGTCGACATGACCTCCCGCGACATGCTGCAGAGCCTCGAAAGCTCCGGTCTCCTCGTCGCCACCGCGGAGGGGCGCCGCACCACCGTGGCTCTGGCTCACCCCATCTACGGCGAGGTGCTGCGAGATGCCCTGCCGACGATGCGCCGACGGACCCTGCTGCAGGAGCAGATCGCGCGCACCCGCGGATACGGCGGCCGTCGCCGCGGTGACGCCATCCGGCTCGCGTCCTGGGAACTCGCCGTCAACGGAACCACGGATCCGGCGCTGCTGGTCGAGGCAGCCGCCTTCGCGGCCTTCGGCAACGACAACCAGCAGGTCGTCACCCTGCTCGAGAAGCTTCCGGAAGGCAGCAGGAATCTGCGGTCGGACCTGCTGCTGGGCAACGCGCAACGAAATCTGGGTGCGTGGGAGGAGGCCGAGACCGCGTATGCGCGGGCGAACCGGCATGCGCGCAGTGAGCGGGAAAAGCTCATGACGGCGGGTGCACGCACCTTCAATCTCTTCTGGTCGGGCGCTCAGGTCGACCGGGCGCTGGCCGTGAACGAGGAGGCCCTGACGCACCTGTCCGGCTCCGGGAGCACCACGATGCTGCTCACCAACAAGGGCCATATGCTCGCCGCTTCGGGAGACCCGGTCCGTGGTCTCGCTCTGCTGTCCGATCTGCCCGACCGCATCGACGACGCCGCGGACCCCGTGCTCTGGCTCCTCTGCGCCACCTGGAAGGCCGCCGCCTCCGCCGCCGTCGGCAGGACCGCTCGCGCCATCGAGTTCGCGGAGCATGCGGTGAAGCAGGCCAATGCCGCCCAGGGGACCGGAGATCTGCCGCATCCGGGATCGCAGGCACTCACCCTGGTCATGGCCCTGTCGGAGGCGGGCCGCTTCGACGAGGCGGCGGCGGTCGGTGCGGCTACGCACGAGGACGTGGTGCGCTCCGCGGAACCCATACAATACCTGTGGCTCTGCCTGCACATGGGCAGGTCGGCCTGGATGGCCGGCCGCCCGGGTACTGCTCGCCGGCTGTTCGCGGAGGCTCTCGCGATGGCCCGCGCGCACCGCCACACCAAGGCACTGCAGATCGTCCTCTCCGGACTGGCGGCCTCGGCCGCTGTGCAGGGCGACACGGAAAGCGCGGCGGCGGCTCTCAGGGACATCGCCGGCCAACCCCCCATGGGGTTCTTCGCCGGTCAGGAACATCTGGGTGAGGCGTGGCTGCTCGCCGCCCAGGGGCGGGTGAGTCAGGCACGGTCCGTACTGATGTCGGCGGCCCGCTCGGCGCGCGACGCAGGGCAGTTGATGTCCGAAGGGCTGCTGCTCACCGATGTCGCGCGGCTCGGCGCGCCCCGGGAGGTGAGCGGACGCCTGGGGGAACTCGCGGACCTGTGTGACGGTCGCCTGGCACCGGCTCGTGCGCGTCTCGCCGCAGCGCTGGCGGACCGGTCCCCCGACGCTCTCAGCGAAGTGTCGGACGAGTGTGACGCCATGGGCGCACCGCTGCTGGCCGCCGAGGCGATGACCCAGGCCAGTACGGCCTGGCAACTGGCGGGCGAACCACGGCGGTCGACCTCCGCGGCCAACCGAGCCCGCGCGCTGACCGGGAAGTGCGAGGGCGCGCAGACTCCCGCCCTCGTGCTCTCCGCTTCCGCAGCGGCGCTCACCAAACGGGAGGCCGAGATCGCCCACCTCGCGGCAGCCACGATGCGCAGCCGCGAGATCGCCGAACTCCTGACCATCTCGGTCCGGACGGTCGACAACCATCTGCAGAGCATCTACGCCAAGCTCGGGGTGACCAACAGGCGCGAACTCGCCCGGAAGCTCGGGGACACCACGCCCCGCTCCTCCGCTCACCCCTGATCGGCGCCCCGGGGAACGTTCCTCGTCGAGGACGCCGTCCTTGCCTCGACCGGCGCGCACAGCCAGTCGACGACCTTGTCGTTCTGCCGGAAGAACGCGGCGTTCGTGTGCGGCCGCGACAGCGACCCCAGCGCGCCCGAGGCCGCATGGCCGCCGAGAGCGACGAGCCGGTCGTCCCGCGTCCCGTGGCCATCGAGGACGTGGAACGTCTTCCGGCAGGTGGCAAGCTTCGCCCCGTGGGCGGGCGTGGCCGGTGTGGTCACCCGGACAAGTCCGTCTCCTGCCAAACGGCGCAGCAGCCCCGAGGCATCCGCGATGGCGTCGGAATCAGGCAGCCAGGCGTCCACGAGGCGTGCCGCCCGGAACTCCTCCCCCGGCAGTGTGCGGGTGCGCAGGACGAAGCTCCCGGTGGTCGGCTCGGTCGCCACGGCCGGTTCTCCTCCTGCGAAGCGGACCAGGCCGCATCGTGCCAGCGCGGCGAGCTGCTCGATCCGCAGTGCGGGCGCGCCGGCGGCGGCGCTCCGAGCGAGTCCGGCCAGCGTCGCGACGAGCCGGCGCGCTTCCGTGTCCAGCGCTGCCCGCTCCCTCATCAGCACGCCGATGATGCTCTCGACCGCTCGCACCATGGCCTGTTGGGCTGCGCCGTCGGTGGTGCGCCGGGGGTCGCCGGCCCGTCGTACCGCGGCGTGAAGGTGCCGCTGCATCCAGGTCGTGAGCCGGTCGGCGGAGGACATGACCGGCAACACGGCCGGGGCGAGGCCGGGTTCGACGAACCGGTCGGCGGGGTCGGTGATGTGCCGGGCGAGGAGGGGCCAGGCGGGGCTCTCGACGGGGGTGGATCGCAGTACGGCCGCGAACGCCTCCCACCCCATGCGTCCGGCCCGCGGATCCCTGGTGAAGAGCTCCTCGTAGTGGGCCCAGGCCATCTCGCGCACCACGGCCTGCCACAGCTCCTCCAGGGCGGCCCGACGCCCGGCCTCGCCACCGCTCGTCATGCGCTCCGCAGCTGCTCGGATCTCTGCGTCGACCAGTAGCACGGGCGCGGTCCGCTCCGGCGTGAGCGGTGGCACGGCGGGGCGGGCGCGGGGTGGTAGCCCCCGACGCGAGGCGACGACGAACGTCGGTTCGCGGCCGGACGGCTCATAGGCCAGTACTCCGGACGCGTCCCGGCGGAAGACGCCTCCTCGTCCCTCTGTCAGAAGGATCAGCAGGTCCAGGAACGCCAGGCCAAGCCCTCGTACGAGGAGCGGGTCCCGGGCCGGTATGCCGGACAGGTCGAGGTCCGCGGTGTAGGAGGGCGGGACGTACCGGCCTCCGTACTGTTCGGCGAATGTCCCCAGCGCCCGCTGCTCGGGCGAGGGGGCGCCGTCGAGGTTGCCCAGGGCGAGGACCACACGGTCCGCCGTCAGGCGTCGGCCGCCCTCCAGGTGGACGTCGAGCGCGCCGTCGGATCGTTCGCGGACGTGCCGTGCGCGCACGGCGTGTGTCACGACGGTCCATCCGGAGGACAGCGCGTCCAGTGACGTCCGCAGGCACCAGGACAGATACGCGCCGCACAGGCGGCGGCTCGCGTAGCTGTGGGGCGTCAGGAGACCCGCCTCGGCGAGCAGCGCCGGATCGGTGCACCACCGGGGTGCGATGCGCGACGCCCAGTCGTACAGCGTCGGCCCCACTGCCAGGGGGCCGGTGGTCCGGACGCTCTCGTCGGGGAGCAGCGTGACGTCGCCGCAGCGCGAGTTCATCCACAGCAGCGAGGACTGGTCCTGCCGCCAGACCCGACCGCCGTCGGGGTGGGGGTCCACCAGGTGCAGGATTCCCGGCCCCTGCGGGCGTCGTGCCGCCAGACGTTCGACGATGCCGATGCCTCGCGGGCCCGCGCCGATGACGACGACACGCGGGGAGGCACTGCTCGGGGAGGTACCCGCTCTCATGCGGTGACCGCCCGGGTGAGGGCGAGTCCGGTGTGGTGCCCGGCGAAGGACAGCACGTCGCAGCTCATCCGGTGGCGGGCGCTGCGGGCCATCGAGGTATGCCCGCTGTCGCCGTAGGAGCGCAGGAGGTACGGGCCGTTGCCGCTCGACGCGCTCTGCAGCCGGGCACAGAACTTCCGGGCGTGCAGCGGGTCGACGCGAGTGTCCCCGTGCAGGGTGATGAGCAGCGTCGGCGGGTACGGCCGCCCGTGCTCGATGCGGTGGTACGGCGAGTAGGAGAGCAGGTGCCGGAACTGGTCGGGATCGGCGGCGGATCCGAACTCGTGCCGCCAGGAGCGCCCCAGTCCGCTCTGCTCGTAGCGCACCATGTCGGTGAGCGGAGCGATGGCGACCACCGCGGCGTACCGGCCGGGATCGCGCACCATGGCAGCGGCCATCGTCAGACCGCCGTTGCTCATCCCGAGGAGTGCCAGCCGGTCGGGGGCGCTGAGCCCTCGCCGGCGGAGGTGGTCGGCCGCCCCCTCCAGGTCCTCGAAGGTGCTGTGCTTGCCCGCCCTCGCGGTGGGCCCCCGCAGATCGGGGACCGCGACGAGTCCGCCCGCCCGCACCCAGGCCAGGACCAGCGACTCGTACGACGAGGTCAGTGCGTGGCCGAAGCCGCCGTAGCCCAGGAGAAGGGTGGGCAGCGGCCCGGAGGGCCGGCCGCGTCGGGCGAGCAGGGTCAGCGGAACGCCGGTCCCGTCGGCGGAGGGTGCGAACTCCCGCCACTCCTCCAGGGGCTCCGGTCCGTCATCCGGGAACGTCACGGCAGGCGAGGAGTCCGGGTCGAGGGGGACCGCGATCGGCGGTGTCGTCCAGCTCGTCCAGCCCAGTCGTGCCCCGCCGTGCGGTGCGGACTCCAGGGAGAGCACGGTGCCGGAGGAAGGGACAGGCAGCGTGCGCGGCGGGACGATCCCCCCGAGTTGGTGGACGGAGAGCACAGGTCTCCCGGCTCGTGTGCGGGCGACCAGCAGCCGGGGCGGGCGGCGCTCCTGGGCGCCGTCCAGCAGACACAGGTGCGTCAGCGGGGCCCCGGGTTCCTCCGGGACCACAGTCGTCCGGTGCTCCGGGCCCGGCCGGTTCGGGTCCACCACCACGACCTGCCCGTCCGGCGCCCCGTGCGTGGTGGCGAGGAAGACGACTCCGCTGCGTGCGACGTGGGCCGTGGAGACGGCGTCGGCCGATTCCTGCAACGGCGTCCAGAGGGGCCGGGCCGGTTGCTCGCCCAGTTCGGCGAGCCACAGCCGGTTGCGGGTCTCGCTGCCGCGGCGGATCTCCACCGTCAGCCACCGCCCGTGCCACACCCGGGCCCGAAAACGGTCCAGATCGTCGGTACCGCGCAACACCCGCCGGTCCCGGCCGTGTCGGTGCAGCCAGAGGTCCTGGCTGCCGCCGTCTTCGTCGGTGCCGGCGTAGAAGAAGCCGCTCCCGTCCGGCAGCCACGCGACCGGGCTGTGCCGCGTACGCGGGATCCGGTTGCGTATGTGTCCGGTCGTGGCGTCCAGGAGCAGCAGCGGGGTGCGGTCCTCCCGTCCGCCCTCCAGGATCTGGCAGGCGACGGTACGGCCGTCGGGAGACGGTTCCCAGGACGCCAGGGCCGACCGTCGCCACAGGACGACGGCTTCGTCCTCGCGCGCCGCCTGGAACACGCCAAGGACCGGGTGTTCCCCCTCGGCGTCGATCACTTCCCGGAAGACCCGGGTACCGACGACGCGTTCCGGGCTCCGCGCCCCTTGGGCCATGAGATGCGTCAGGGTCCGCTCCACGGCATCCCTGCCAGGAAGAGCCGCCAACACGTCGTGGGAGAAGCGCTGTTGGTGGTCCAGCCAGTCGCGGGTGGTATCCGAGGCGCCGTCTTCCAGCCACCGGAACGGGTCGTCCACGGTGTGACCGTGCAGGACCTCACGGAACGGTGCACGCGGGCTTACGGAGGGCGCGGCGCCGTCGGGGCCGCCCCGGCTCTCGGTCCTGTCGGTGCCGTGCCGGTGGGCGCGACGGTGTGAGTCGTCCGGGTGGTCGGGCGCGTACGGAACGCTGTCCGGGCGCGCCGGATCGGGCCGAGGCGTGGGGGTCATGACACCGCCTTCTCCGTGAGTGTGGTGGGGGCAGGATCCGGGCCCTTGCCGGTGGGGGTGCGTACGACCCTGATCAGCCAGGGGAGGGTGAGCAGCGGAAGGGCCGCGGCACACCACAGGGTTGTCCGGGTGCCGATGACGGACGCCAGTAGTCCGGCGCCGAGTGCGCCCACGACTTGGCACGCGGTCGAGGCGCTGCGCAGGAGGGCAACGGTGCGGCCCAGGCTGCCGGGGGCGCTGTCGGCCAGGACCACGGTGGAGAGGCAGATGTTGGCGATCGCCCCGGAGAACTTCGCGGTGGCGAGGCCGCATCCGGCCGTGGCGACGGCCAGCGGAAGGGGCCCGCCGGCGGTGGCGAGCACGGCGGACGCCAGCAGCTGTGCGGCGTTCGCCAGGAGGAACCAGCGAGGGGTGCCGCCCCGCCGGGTCAGGCGTGGCCCGGCCCATGAGCCGAGCATGCCCGCCAGGCCGGTCGCCACGAAGGCGAGGCCGAACAGGGAGGCCGGGACGTGCAGATCGCGCAGCAGGAAGGGGCCCAGCAGTGCGGCGCCCGCGGCGGTCGCGGCCGACTGCAGCATGAGCAGGCCGAAGACCGCCTTCAGGAACGAACCCCGGCGGAGCAGGCCGCGCAGCCTTGTCCTACGGCCAGAGGGCGAGCCTTCCGGCGTCGCCCGGTCTTCGAAGACAGCGGCGTCGGGCCGGCGGATGCTCAGCAGCAGCACGGCGCTGAGCGCGTAGGTGAGGGCGTCGAGGCCGTAGGCGGCGGCGCCGCCCAGTGCGGCGACGGTGAGGCCGGCCAGCGCGTTGCCCGCAAGCCTGGCCCCGTACTCCCCGCTCTGCAGCGTGGCCCGCGCCCGGGGCAGTTCTCCGGCCGGCACCAAACTCTGGAGGTGCAGGAAGTACAGGGTCTCCGCCGATACGGCGATGCCGCCCAGCAGCAGGGTGAGGCCGACCAGCCAGAGGACCGAGAGGTGGCCCGTCGCGGCCACAAGAGCTGTGGCTGCCAGCAGACTTCCCGCGACGACATCGCAGCGGACGAGCTGCCTGCGAGGCCGCCGGGCGCGGTCCGCGGCTCCGCCCACCCAGGGGCCGAAGAGGGCTGCGGGAAGATATCCCGCCGCGGTCAGCAACCCGGTCTGCGTGGTCGAGGCGTTGAGGGACTCCACCGCGATCGTGGTGCCGGCGACGAAGGTGAGGACCGTCCCGAACTGCGAGGCCACCTCGGCCCACCAGTATCTGCGGAAGTCCGTGCTGCTCATCGGGGCGGTCTCCGTCCTTGGTTCTGCGTGGCCGTGGGCCGGGCGGGTTGGGGTGCCCGGCCCACGGCCGGGTGTCAGCAGGCGACGGAGAGCGTGCTCTTCTCCGGCGGCATCGGAGCGTCGTCGGTCTCGGTGGCCAGCTGCTGCAGCTCAATGACGTTGATCATGATCGTTATCCCTTTTCTTGAACGAACGGCGGTCGGATGGACCGCCGGGCCCCGGTAGCGCCCCGGGGAGTGTGCGGGGACCCGAGGGTCCGGTGGCCGTGGGCCGGGCGCGTTGTCACTGGGCGCCCGGCCCACGGCCGGGCATCAGCAGGCGACGGAGAGCGTGCTCTTCTCCGGCGGCATCGGAGCGTCGTCGGTCTCGGTCGCCAGCTGCTGCAGCTCAATGACGTTGATCATGATCGTTATCCTTCTTCTTGAACGAACGACGGTCGGATGGACCGCCTCTCCCGGAGAGATCACCCCGGGAAGTCTGAGGGGAGGGAACACGCCGGCACCGGGTCCCGCTCGACGTGTGCGTCGAGGGTGAACAGCGGGTCGGCGGTGCCTCGTAGGAGGTGGTCGAGGAAGAGCAGCACGCCCGCGGAGCCGCTGCCGAGGTCGCAGCTCAGCCGTATCCCCGGGTCCCCGTGCAGGTACGTGCCGTCTTCGGTGGGGACGAGGTGCACGAACAGGCGCGTCGCCACGTCCTCGGCCATCGCGCGGGCCGACTCGTCGCCGGTGCGCCGTGCGACGTCGGACCAGTAGGCCCCCAGCCCGGCAAGCCCCTGGAACAGACCGCCGGCCCGGGTGAACAGGCAGCTCGCGGCCCTTCGGATCCCGGCTGCGGTGCGGGACAGTTCCTCGTCGTCCCCGAGCGAACGGTAACGCTCGACCACCATGCCGATCCCGGCGCTCCCGCTCCAGAGATACGGCATGAGCCTGCGGTCCTTCGCCGATACGGGGAACAGCAGACCGCCATGGTCGTACGTGCCCCGCGCGAGGTCGCGGTCCAGCAGTCCTCTCCCCCGCGCACGAGCCGGTTCGTCACCGGTGAGCCGGTACAGGTAGGAGAGGGCCAGGGCGAGGCCCGCGGGTCCGGTGGCCAGCCCTGTGGTCGCCAGGTCGCCTTGGGTCCCGTCGCGCGAGGGTGCGAGCAACTCGTCGGCTCGTTCCAGGTATCCGCCCTCGCCCGTCGCCGCGTGGAGCCGCAGACAGGCCATCGCCACTCCGGCACGTCCATGGGCGAAGTCGGGGCAGTCGCGCAGCACGGGGTGTTCCACGGCCCATCCGAGCAGCGCCGCCGCCTCGTCGAGACGGCCGGCTTCGGCGAGGACCCAACTCAGCCCCGCCGAACCGCTGAAGAGCCCTGGGGGCAGGACGGTCCGGGACGCGAGGGCATCCCTGGTGAAACGGACGACGATCGCGTCGGGCACCTCCGTCCCGGACCGCTGCAGCGCGTGCAGCACGCCTGCCGAACCGTGCCGGACCCCCAGCGTGTTGGTCGCGAAGCCATCGGGAACGGTGGGGAAGAGCGTGACACCGTTCCCGGTATCCGCCGCGCTCAGGATGCCCCGCACCAGATCGTCCCTGAGGACGCTCAGCTGCCCCTTTGGGGCGGCCGCCAGCCGCTCCGGTGACACGAACGGCGTGGGTGCGGACAGCCGCAGGGGCGCCCGTCGCCGCAGGATCTGGTCCCACAGTGTGTTCGGGGGTGGGTTCACCCGCTCCAGCAGGGCCCGCAGATGCCCGAGCACGGCGGGGTTACGGTCCGCGGTCGCCTGGACCGGGGCCAGCAGGTACAACGCCACGGAGGACAGGGCGTGCTCGTCCTGCGCGAACGGGTCGGTTTCGGCGAGGTCCGGATCGAAGAATCCGACCGCGCCGATCAGCGCCGGCAGCCGGTCGACGGGAGCGACGGTCTCGAAGTCCACCAGCCGTGGCACGCCGCCGTCCTGGACCAGGATGTTGTCCGGACCGAGGTCGATGAAGGCATGGCCCGCAGCGTGGAGGCGCCTGAGATCTTCGCGCAGTGCGTCGATCAATTTCTCGCAGGCCGCGAAATACCGCGCGAACTCCGCTGCGGTGACGGTGCTGTTGACAACGGGATTGTTCCGCACCGTCCACCCGTTGAGGGTCTCCCCCTCGACGAACTCCGTCACCAGGAATTCGTGTCCGCCCTCGGTGAAGTAGTCCACGGGCTCGGGACACAATCCCGGATGTATCGCGTGCAGAGCCGTCAAGGCCCGGAATTCTGATTGCAGTCGCCGGCGGGCGTCGCTTGCCAAGCTGACCAGTCCGACGTGCGGCCGGGCCTCTTTCAGGAACACCCGCCGCCCGGTGGATTGCTGGATGCCCTGGTACGTTCCGCCGCTGTTGCTGAACCGCACGACGCGTTCGATCGTGCAGCCCCCCACCGACACCTCGCCGGCCCGGGGGGTCCGGGCCGCCATCGGCTCCTGGAACGGGTCGGTGATGCCGGGTGGAAGCCCGAATCCGATGTCTCGGCCGTCCACGACTGCGTGTCCGTTCGCATCGATGACCGTTCCCTCAAAGGAACCGTCCGGTCGTATGCGGCCCTGCGAAGTGAAGGCACCGTAGCGGTAGTACACGCAGGCCGACCCCTCGAAGGCACGATCGGTCAGAACGTACGGGCCCTCTTCACCGGCCAGCGCCTCCTTGAGATCGCGCATCAGCCCCAAGGCGGTCCGTGGGTCACCGGGATACGCGGCGATGAACTTGCCCGCCTGCGATCGCGCGGCGTGCTTGTGGTGCATCACCACGAAGTGGAGCGGCGTGGCCAGGTGTTTGAACACCACACCGTGCTTCGCGCAGAGCGGCGCCACTATGTCGAGCACCTGCTGCGCCCGATGGGCGCGGGCGCTTATGTGCACCTTCCAACCCTGCGTCTCGACGTGCGGTCCGCCGCCCGGATGCCATTGCCGCCACATTCCGGAGAGGGTGTTTCGCCAGTCGGTCGGCAGACCCTGCGGAAGATAGGGGACCTCCTTCCCGGACACCGTTCCGGCCGGGACGTAGAAAGGACCAGCTCCCAGTACATGAGCCAATTCATTCATGGTCGCCCCTTCGGGTGGAGTGGTCCGGCGGGGAGCCGCTCTCCGACTCACCGTCCTTGCAGGAATGACAATTCCATCGCCGAAAATGCGCTTGGAGAGTAATCACGACTCCATGCGTATCGCTCAATCGAATGACAGCTCGCTCACTTGCTCAAACAAGATGAGATGAGGTCGCTGAGCGCCCTAAAAGGGGATGCTTCACCCCATGACGCATATGCCGTACTCGCACGAGCGGCAGGCAGGCGAACGCGCACACTCCCGCGAACCGGCACCCGGCGCCGGGTCCATAGCGGCAGCCGCCGGCGGCCCCTCGTCGACCGAGGCGTCAGATACCGGAGGGGCGGCAGGCTCTCATCACTGGGCGCGGATCGCGCACCTCGCCCATGACGCGGCCGACGCCCTCACCGGAGCCCGAGGGGTGTCTGATGAATCTTGGTCCGGCGGTGCCCTGAGGGAGGCAGGCAGGAACACGGCATGATCGGCCCCGAATGGGATATTCGATAGCCATCAGGGCATTCGGGTTGGCAGGGTTGAGCCATGAACTCGCAGCTCAATGACGTGCCCGGCCGTTCCTGGCTCGGTGCTCCGATTGATGCCCGTTCTCTGTTCGCCCCTGAGCAGGCCGCGCTGATGGCCACGCTGCGCGGCCTGGCATCCGCCGACTGGGGCAAGGAGGCGGTGCCCGGCTGGACCGTCCGCGATCTCGCCGCACACATCCTTGGCGACTTCTACGGACGCCTCGCCCGGGACCGGGACGGCCACCAGGACGGCCCCGGTTTCGCGCCGGGCGAGACGCTTGAGGCGTTCATTGACCGCATCAATCATGAGTGGGTCGATGCCCACCGCCGGGTGAGCCCGGCCGCACTCACCAACACCCTTGACCTGGTGGGCGGGCAGGTGTCCCGGTTCTTCGAGGCCGCCGACCCCGGTGCCCCGTCGCTGGGAGTGTCCTGGGCCGGCGTCGACCCGGCGCCCATGTGGTTGGACAGCGCGCGACTTCACCGAGTTCTGGACTCACCGCCAGCAGATCCGCCACGCCATCGGCCGGGACACCGACGCCGATCCGCGGTTCCTGGCCGTGGTCCTGGACACGTTCATGCGGGCTCTGCCTCACACTCTGCGCAAGGTCACCGCGACGGTCGGCACGCAGGTCAAGGTGTTGACCGACGGCCCGGCCGGGGGCGTCTGGACGGCGACGGCCACCGGGGACGGCTGGTCGCTCGCCGAGCCGGAGGAGGAACGTCCTGACGCGGTCGTGCGCTTGGATGCGGAGACCGCCTGGCGCCTGTGCACCCGCGGCATCCAGCCGGGCACCGCCCTGGCCCGCGCCCGTATCGACGGCGACCGTCAACTGGCCGAAGTGGTCTGCCAGATCGTGTCGATCATCTACTGACATCCATAGCCGCGAGATGCCGGCCCGGGGGCCAGGCTCGGAACTGCGGCGGCGGGCTATCGGGCCCTTCTCACCCGGCACGGGTGAAGGTTCGTCATCGACACGCCGCGCCTCACCTGCGAACGGGTCATCCAACGCGCCCTCATCGGTTGCCGATTGGGCCCTTCGGCCGGGCGGATCGTCGAACCGCCGCAGGCGGCCGCGCGAAAGGTTGCAGCCACGTCCAGAGGCCGGGACTTCTCCCGCACCGAACGCCCGCGGCCCCGCCTCACCTCAGGCGGGACCCTGCGCGTAGAAGAGCTTGCAGGCGCCGTCCACGTTGTCGGTGGCGATCTCCAGCACACTCTTCCCGTCGGCCGCCGGCAGCAGAGCGCTGCTGTAGTTGGCGCAGGAGTCCTCCTTACCGGAGTTCACCTTCACCGGAGCGCGCTTGGACTGCCACGCGCCTTCCCCGCCCTTGCTGTTGGTCCAGAACGTCCGCTCGCCGCCGGGATTCGGCTTGCCGTCCCGATCGCGCGTCACCTGCCCGATCAGCATCAGCTTGCCCTGCGGGTTGCCGCTCTCGGGAGCCCAAGCCAGCGTGGGCGTGTGGGCAAAGTAGTGGCCGTCAGCGGTCTCCGGACGTGTCCCCAGGTCCGACGGCTCGCCCCACTCCCAGCCGTCCTCGGACGTACGGGTATGCACGACGCACGCGTACTTCCCGCCGGGCGTGCAGATCTCGTAGACCATGACGTACGTGCCGTCCGGCAACTTCCGCACGACGGCCATCCCCGGCCGGTCCGGCTCCTGGCTGCTCTCGACGGTGGCGTGCCGTCCGTTCCAGTTCTTACCGTCCGAGGTGCGTACGGCCATCAGCTTCTGGCTGTGCTTCGGGTCGGTCTCGTCCGAGTAGTGGCAGACGAGGTTGCCCTGCGCGTCGATGGAGAACTCCGGCTCCCACAGGCCGCCTTCGTTCCCGGCGGTCGCGGCGACCGACAGATGCGACCAGGTGCGTCCGTGGTCGGTGCTCTGGAAGACCCGGATCGACATCGTGCGGGGCTTCTCGCTCTGGCCCGGCGAATCCGCCCACAGCAGCGTCCCCGCGGGCTTATCACCGATTCGCTTCGGCAGTTCGTACAGCGTGCTGCAGCACAGCCCCTTGCCGTCGGCGCCCTTCGGGTCGGCGACCGAGCCGACCTCCCGGAACGTCTTCCCGTTGTCGGAACTCTCACGGATGACGCCGACCCCGTCCTTCCCCCGGAAGGCGACGTTCGAGGTCAGAATGCGGCCGTTGGCGTCTCCGCTGTGCTGCAACCGGATCGCCCGCGGGTAGAACCCGGGCTCCTTCTGCAGCGGCCGGCGTGCCGGGACTCCCGCCGTCCCCTCCAGCGGTTCGGCGGCGGTGGGCGCGGAGTTCGCGCTCCCCTTTCCGCCTCCGGTGCCGCCTCCGCCACTCTTGCCCTCCCCGCCGACCACAGCTTGTGTGACCACCACCGCCAGCATGGCGCACAGGAGGGACGAGCCGAGTATCAAGAGCAGGCTGCGCCGGCCGAAGGGCGCGCGTACGAAGGGCATGAACTCCCCAGCAATCGAAGATCGTTGTTCATGCCACGCTGTCACAGCACGCTGTTCAGCAGCGAAGGGCCGGGTGCATGGTGACAGGACCGGCAACACTGTGACACGCCCGCGACACGGTCACAGGGGTGAGGCGGGGTGGCAGTAGGAGCGCCTTGCCGTCGGACCGCTGGTCCGACCCGCGGCCAGGTTGCTGGACGGCAAGCAGTGGGGGGCCGTGGCCGAGGACGTCCTGCACGGCCTCAGTCCGGACGATCCGGTCGAGGAGCAACTTGCCGTACTGGTGCGGCCGTTGGGCGCGGCGTGGCAGCTGATGGCCGAACAGCTGGAAAGGCCGGGCAGGACGCGTAGTTCAGCTTCGAGATCCGTCACCGTCCCCGCCGGCGGGTGGTCTGCGCCCGCCGCGGGACCCGGCCACGGGCGATGCGGACGAGGACGACGAGTAGCCGTTGGCCCTGGCATCCGGCCGGGCCGTGATGTGTTCGGCAAGAGGGGTCACCTGGCGGGCAGCCCGATACGTCGCAGCCACGCCTCAACTTCGGTGTCGGCGTCCTTGACCTCTTCGCCGCGTACCGCGAGGCCCTCGGCGATGGTCGCGCCGGGACAGGAGGTGGCGTAGTCGCGTTCGGTGGTGCCCAGGCCGCTCATGGCGTAGGTGGTGATCGGGTGGACGGTCTTGCCGCGGAATTCGAGTGCTTCGGTGAACGTCGTCATGATCATGGGTGCTCGGACGTTCCAGATGGGGCCGGCCAGGAGAACGGTGTCGTAGCCGTCGAGGGAAGGCAGGCGGCCTTCGACGGCCGGGCGGGCGTCGGTGTCCTGCTCGCGGACGTTGCGCTGGACGGTCGCGTCGTAGTCGTGCGGGTAGGGGTCAGCAGCCCGGATCCGGTAGGTGTCGCAGGCGATACGTCCTGCGATCCTCTGGGCGAGCACCTCGGTGTTGCCGACCTTCAGGTCGGTACGGCCGCCGTAGTAGTAGTTCTCGCCCGGGCGGGAGAAGTAGGCCAGCAGGACTCGTTTCACGTCTCTTCCGGTCGTCGCGGCGGACTGGGAGGGGGTGGGGGAGGCACTGCGCGACGGTGAGGACGGTGAACAGCCCGCCAGGTGGGTCGCGCTCAAAGCGGCGGTTGCGGTCAGCAACGCGCCGCGCAGAACGGTGCGCCGGCTCGGCAGGGCGGCGTGGTGCCGTGGCGTGATCATGGTGGACGGCTCCCGGTGAACCGTGGAAAGTGCGGGAGCCGGGCGGGTGCCCCGGGCATTCGCTTGCGGGCACCAGCGGCCGGCCAAGGGACCTCTGGTGACGCCCTTCAGCTCTCCAGGCGGCGCCCTGCGAGCCAGGTGACCATCTCGGGGTCGTGGTGGTCGAAGAACAGGGAGCTGCCGGTGTCGAGGGTGGCGATCCGGGCCAGCTGCTCGTCGGTGAGCCGGCAGTCGAAGACGTCGATGTTCTCGGCCATGCGCTCGGCCCGCACCGACTTGGGGATGGCGATGACGCCGCGCTGGGTCAGCCAGCGCAGGACGACCTGGGCGACCGACTTGTCGATTTCCTTGCCGATCTCGGCGAGAAGCGGGTTGGTGAACAGGTCGTTCCTGCCCTCGGCGAAGCCGCCCCAGGACTGGATCTGCACCCCGTGCTCGCGCATGAGGTCCTGGTAGTCGGCGCGCTGGAAGAAGGGGTGGGTCTCGATCTGGTTGACCTGCGGGGTGATCTCGTTGTTGACGATCAGGTCGATCAGCCGGTCGGGGTAGAAGTTGGCGACACCGATCGCCTTGGCCGCGCCCTCGCGGTTGAGCGCCTCCATCGCGCGCCACTGGCCGTAGACGTCGCCGAAGGGCTGGTGCATCAGGTACAGGTCGAGGTGGTCCAGGCCCAGCTTGTTCAGGGACGTCTCGAACGCGCGGCGGGTGTTGTCCTGGGCGGGAGCGTCCTGCACCCACAGTTTGGTGGTGACGAACAGCTCCCCACGGGCGATCCCACTGGACTTGATGGCGCGGCCGACGGCTTCTTCGTTGCCATAGGCCGCGGCGGTGTCCAGCAGGCGGTAGCCGGCGGCCAGGGCCGCGGAGACGGCGCGCTCGGTGTCCTCGGCGGGAATCTGGTAGACGCCGAAGCCGAGGAGCGGCATTTCGACGCCGTTGTTGAGGGTGACGGTCTGCATGAGGGAGATTCCCTTCGCTGCGTGGGTGGGGGGTCAGGGGCGGATGAGGGCCTTGAGGACCTGGCGGTCGGCCATGGCCCGATAAGCGTCCGGTGCCTGGTCGAGGGGGAAGGTCCGGTCGAAGACCCGGCCAGGGCTGATGGTGCCGTCCAGGACGTCGGGCAGCAGGTCCGGGATGTAGGCGCGGGCGGGGCCGGCGCCGCCGGTCAGGGTGACGTTCCGCATGAACTCCGCCGGACCGATCGGACCCTGCTCGTACTGCGGGACGCCCAGGCGGCTGATGATGCCGCCGTCCAGGACCGCGCCGAGCGCGGTGTCGAGGGCCTGGCGGGTGCCGACGGCCTCGATGACCTTGTCCACGCCGCCGGTCAGCTCGCGGATGCGGGCGATGCCCTCCTCGCCGCGCTCGGCGACCACATCGGTGGCCCCGAACTCGCGGCCCAGGGTGGTGCGGGCTTCATGGCGGCCGGCAAGCACGATCCGCTCGGCACCGAGCCGCTCGGCGGCGATCACCGCACACAGGCCGACCGCACCGTCCCCGACCACCAGCACCGCATCACCGCGGCCGACGCCGACGGTGACGGCGCCGTGGTGGCCGGTGGTCATCACGTCCGACAGCGCCAGCAGCGACGGCAGCAGCGCGGAGTCGGAGGCCACCGGCAGCTTCACCAGAGTGCCGGTGGCGTGCGGGACACGGACGGCTTCGCCCTGCCCGCCGTCGACGCCGTCGAAGCCGTACCGGCCGCCATTGCGGCACGAGATGTGCAGACCCTTGGCGCAGTAGTCGCAGGTGTTGTCGCTGTAGGTGAACGGGGCGACGACCAGCTCACCGGCTTTCAGGCCGGTCACGTCCGCGCCGGTCTCCTCGATGACGCCGAGGAACTCGTGCCCCATGGGGCGGCCGATGCCGGCGGCGGGCATGGACGCGTAGGGCCACAGGTCGCTGCCGCACACACAGGACGCGACGACGCGAACCACGGCGTCGGTGGGCTGGACGAGCTTCGGGTCGGGCCGGTTCTCGACGCGGACGTCGCCGGCTCCGTACATGACTGCTGCACGCATGAGGGTGGTACTCCAAACAGGGGTCGTGCTGGTCGGCGCGGATGCATCAGCGTTCGAGCAACTGCGCCTGGGCCGCGGTGTGGGTGTCACCGGCGGCGGGCGGCAGGCTGCTCAGCTTGTTCAACTGCTCGGCGGTCGGCGTGACGGCGTCGGCGGCGGTGTTCTCCTCGACCCGGCTGACGCGCTTGGTGCCAGGGATCGGGGCGATGTCCTCGCCCTGGGCGAGCAGCCAGGCCAGCGCCACCTGCGCGGGTGTGGCGCCGACCTCGGCGGCCAGGGCCTTGACCTCGTCGGCGAGCGCCAGGTTGCGCTGGAAGTTCTCGCCCGTGAAGCGCGGGTTGTCGCGGCGGAAGTCGCCTTCATCGAACTGGTCGGTGGAGCGGACAGTGCCGGTCAGGAAGCCGCGGCCCAGCGGGGAGAACGGCACCAGGCCGATGTTCAGCTCCCGCAGGACGGGCAGGACGCGCTCCTCGATTCCGCGGGTCCACAGCGAGTACTCCGACTGCACCGCGGTGACCGGCTGGACGGCGTGGGCACGGCGGATCGTGTCCGGACCGGCCTCGGAGAGGCCGAAGGCGCGGACCTTGCCCTCGGCGATCAGCTCGGAGACGGCGCCGGCGGTCTCCTCGATCGGCGTGTTCGGGTCCACCCGGTGCTGGTAGTACAGGTCGATGTGGTCGGTGCCCAGGCGCTTCAGGGAGCCCTCGACCGCGGTGCGAATGTTGGCCGGGCTGGAGTCGAGGTTCCACGCGCCCTCGCCTCCGTGGGAGACCAGGCCGAACTTCGTGGCCAGCACCACCTTGTCCCGGTGCCCCTTCAGCGCCCGCCCGAGCAGTTCCTCGTTGGTGTAGGGGCCGTAGATCTCGGCGGTGTCGATGAGCGTGACGCCCAGCTCCAGCGCCCGGTGCACGGTCCTGATCGACTCCACCTCGTCGGTGCCCGAGCCGGTGTAGCCGTGGGACATGCCCATGGCCCCCAGCCCGATCCGGGAAACCTCCAGGTCACGCAGCTTGATGTACCGCATCTCGCCTTCTCCGGTCGGTGGCGTTGCCCGTCCCCTCGCTCTCGCCCGGCCCGGCAGGCCGTGCCGGTCGGAGCCTGGGTGACGGCGAAGGGTCCGGCGTCTTTCCTCATCAACCTTCGCCCGGATTGCTCCCGTGTGGCAGGGCGGGCTCTTCAGGGGTAATGGCAGGGCCCCCCTCCCGTCTGCGGAGCGGGGGGCCGTCGGGTGAGACTGGGGGCATGGCATCCCAGAGCGCGAACAGCGAGGGCGCCGAGCTGGGCCGCTTCCTGCGCGCCCGCCGCACCCAGACCAGCCCCGAGCACGTCGGGCTCACCGTCGGCGCCGGCATCCGCCGCACCCCCGGCCTGCGCCGCGAGGAGCTGGCCACCCTCGCCGGCATCAGCATCGACTACTACGTGCGCCTGGAACGCGGCAAGGAGACCCGCCCCAGCCCCGCCGTCCTTGACGCGCTCGCCCGCGCCCTGCACATGGACGACCAGGAGCACCAGCACCTGCGTGAGCTAGCCGCCCGCGCCGCCCGCTACACCTCAGAACCGCCGCCGGCCCCCAGCCGCACCGTGCGCCCCCACCTGAAGCTGCTGCTGGAGTCGCTGCGGCCGAACCCGGCCTACGTGATCAGCCGCAGCATGGACATGCTGGCCTGGAACCCCGGCGGCCTTGCCCTGTACGCGGGCCTGGAGGACTGGCCCGCCAAGCACCGCAACCTGGCCCGCTACCTCTTCCTCCACCCGGCCGCGCGTGATCTGTTTCCGGACTGGGACCGCCAGATCACCGCCTGCGTCGCCCGGCTGCGTGCCGTGGCCGGCACCGCACCCGATGCTCCCGACCTGACCAACCTCGTCGGCGAGCTCCTCCTCAAGAGCCCCGACTTCGCCCGGCTGTGGGAACGCTACGAGGTCACCGGCCGCAAGCCCGCACAGAAGACCTTCCACCACCCCCGCATCGGCACCATCACGCTCACCTCCCAGTCCATGCAACTGGAAGGCACCCCCGGCCAGCGCATCGGCGTCTACACCGCCGAACCCGGCACCCCCGACCACGACGCCATGATGCTGCTCGACATGACCACGCCCACAGCCGCGCCCAGCCCGCAAACCCCGCACACATCGAATCCCAGCCGCGGTTGATGAGGTCCTTGCGCCTGCCGGCGACGACGTAGTTGCCTGAGGGGTGTCGCCGCATCAGGTCCCCCGGCAGATAGAAGCCGTCCGGGGTGAACGCACGGGCGTTGTGCTCGGGGCACGGGCGGAGCCGCGCAGCGTGTACGGCCGCGTGCCGCCAGCTCCCCAACTTCGCCGTCGGCCACCTCCTGGCCGTTGACGTCGCCACCTTCGCCAAGGTCGCCGTCGACACGGCACTCAGGCTGATGCGCGTGCCGTGCATGCTCGGTGTGTACGACACGGGCCGCACCATCAACCCCACACTCGCCGAGAGCATCAGCCGCCGACGGGGCGAACCGGATTGCCCGACCCCGGAGTATGACGCGACTGGACCGACAGGGTGGTGGATCCCTTGGCTGAAGCCGGACACGCCAAGATCAGCGGCGCAGGCTGCTAGCTTCGCGAACTGTTCGAGGGCCCAGGACTGCAGCCGAGGCCAACCCATGTTGTGAACGGAGGCAGCGGTGACTGGAGCGACGGAAAGCCCGGACGGACCGACGGGCGCTCAGCTCAAGCGCCGGAGTTTCCTGGCGTCAGCCGCTTTCGCAGCCGCGATGCCTGTCGCGGGCGCCAATACCGCGCAGGCCGTCGAGCTACCGGCCGGAGGCCCCCTCCCCACGCCCGACCACGGCTCCGTGGGACGCCTCCTCGCGGTCCCCGAGGACCTCCGCGGATCCGCCTGGATCAGGTCGGCCCTCCAGGTAGCCGTCGAACTCGAACTCGCCACAATTCCGGCTTACTTGTGCGGCTGGTGGTCCGTCAAGGACCGTGGCAGCGAGGCCGCCCGGTTGATCCGACGCATCGTCGGCGACGAGATGTTCCATCTGGGTGTGGTGTCCAACCTGCTTGTCGCCATGGGCGGGCAGCCACAGATCAGAGACGCGGCACCCAGCTATCCCGGACCATTGCCCGGCGGTGTGCGCGACGGAGTGACCGTGTATCTGTCAGGGCTCACCAAGTCACTCGTACATGACGTGATGATGGCGATCGAGGCTCCTGAAACCCCGCTCGCCCAGAGCGAAGACACTTCACCCACTGTCGGTGCCTTCTACAACGAACTGCAGAAGGCGTTCCGTTCCACGGCACCTGAACTGTCAACCCGGGGACAACTCTCCGAACACATCGGCTCGGACGTGCTGAAACCGATCGAGAACCTCGACGACGTCGAGTGGGCCCTGGAAATGGTCAAGGAGCAGGGCGAGGGCACCGCCAGTTCCCCGTCCGACACCTTCGAGGACGACCATCCCGCCCACTACTACGCGTTCGGCGAGATCTACCACGGCCGGCGACTGCGCAAGGTGGGAGGGAAATGGGAGTTCACGGGCTCGCCCGTGCCCTTCCCGGATGTCCGCCCCATGGCACGAGTACCGGAAGGCGGATGGCCCGACCCCTCGACGCACGTTCGGCAACTCCTGAACCGGTTCGACGCCGCTTACCACTCCGTGCTCAACTCCCTCGACCATGCCTGGGACGGAGGCGGGCCCCGCGCCTTGAACACGGCGGTCCACGCCATGCGCGGGCTGGAGGCCCCCGCGATCGAACTGATGGAGACCGCCATTCCCGGCGGTCCGGGCACCTACGGACCCGAGTTCTGCCCACTCCCGAGCCCTCCCGCCACCCAACGTGGGCATCAACGTCGTGATCGGCACGCAGGCGCCTGAGAGCCCCCCACCGTGCGCCCTACGAGATCGCCCAGGTCTACTGGATGCTGCACACCACGTGCGAAACAGCACTTGCGAACGGTTCGAGCGTCATCGCCGCCTGAACCGTCCGCTCCCGGCAGCGTGCAACTACCAGCCAGTGGAAGTGACTGCGGGCGCCCTCGCGTTGCAGCCTGACGCTCCGCGTCAAGCCTGATTCAGGCGTCACCTCCGAAGGCTGCCCGATCGAGCGACGAGCACCGGCGCACATCACCGCGGATGCCCGGTGCCGTGCAAGGACTCGGGCGTAGAAGCCAGGCAATGCGCCGGCCCGGACCGGCGGACCGATGGGCCGATGGGCCGCCGTGCGCTCCATGCCAGTGGACGAGCTGCGGAGCTGCCAACTACTCCCCCAGCGCGGCACATTCCGGTACTCCCCAGCTCGGCACATTCCGGCCGCCCCGGCCGAGCTCGTGCGGTGCTGCGTTTCCGCTCCGGGACCTTGCTCATTTCGCGATCGGTGTGCGATCTTAAATTCAGTCGGTTCATGGAAACGTTTCCACAAGGAGGTGGGGCGGATGGCCACGATCAAGGACGTCGCCGCACGGGCCGGGGTCGCGCTCGGTACCGCGTCCCGCGTGCTCAGCGGCAGCAGTCAAACCTCGGCCGACTCCCGGTCCCGTGTGCTCGCTGCCGCGGCCGAGCTGGGATACATCGCCAACGGCCCCGCCCGTTCCCTCCGCCGCGCCCGCACCGACGTGCTGGGGCTGCTCGTCTCGGACATCCGTAACCCGTTCTTCTCCGAGCTGGCGCACGCCGCCGAGCAGGAGGCCCGCCGCCACGGATACACCGTGCTGCTGGCCAACGCGAACGAGGACGCCGAGCAGGCCGACGCCTACCTTCGGACGTTCGCCTCCCAACGCATCGACGGCCTGCTGTTCTCGCCGCAGAGCACCGTCTCGCCGCAGCTCGCGGCCACGCTCGCGTCCGGACTGCCGCTCGTGTTCCTCAACCGCAGCATCGAGGGCGTCGACGCACCGCTGTACGGCACCGACAACGCTCAGGGCGTGGAGCAGGTGCTCGCCTGGCTGCAGCGACGGGGCCATCGCGACGTCGCCTTCATTGGCGGTCCGGACACGGTCTCCACCGGAGCCGAGCGTCGCGCCGCCTACCTCGCCGGGCGCCAGGCCCACGGCATCAGCACCGACGACCGGCTGCTGGAGGCCGGTGACTTCCTGGCGGGCGGGGCGGCCGAGGCCATGTGCCGCATCCTCGACCGCGGCGTCACGTTCACGGCCGTGTTCGGCGCGAACGGTCCGACCACCCTGGGAGCCGTGCGCGCGCTGCGCGAGCGGCTCGGCGCGGAAGAGGCCGCCCGCATCGAGATCGTCTCTTTCGACGACCTCGACTGGTTCGAGTTCGCCTCACCGCCCATCAGCGCGGTCCGCAACGACGCGTCGTCGATCGGCCGGCTCGGTGTACGAGGGCTCGTCGACCTCGTCGCCGGCCGCGCCGCACCCGGGCAACGCGTCCCCACCACCTTCGCCGACCGGGCCTTGCCGGGCGCCCGATGAGGACTCGGGTCGCGGTCGGCGCCACCGTCACCGAGAACGCCGGCTCCCTCAGCCGTCCGCCTGGCCCCGGCGAAGCTGTGACAGCGCGGAGCAGGACGCTCCTCGCCGGTGCGCTCGGCGGTGCGCTCGGCGGTGATCCCGCCCTGCTCGATCTGCCCGCTCGCGAGCCCAGCGTCACCCCTGGTTGGGCCTCTCAGCCGGAGGGCACCCCTTCAGGCCATGCGGCTGTGCGCCGTGATGGTGCCCGGCGCCGAGCACGCGATCGCCGTCAAGGCCGTCGACTGCGCTTACGCCATCGCGCGGCGTGCGAGTAACGGCTGCACGCTGCGCTCACCGCCGCTCCCCCACCCGACCGAGCACTGCGACGTCCGTCCGCCACCCGGCGAAACCGCAGTGTGCCCGTCCTGAAAGGAACAGCCGATGAAGGTCGCCCTCGGCGCGGATCACGCCGGATATGCGCTCAAGGACGCCGTCCGCGAGGCCATTGAGGCTCTCGGACATGAGGTGATCGACTGCGGCACCCACAGCTGCGACCCTGTCGACTTCCCGGACATCACCCGCGCAACCTGCGAGGTTGTGCTCTCCGGCTCCGCCGATCGGGCCGTGCTCGTCTGCGGCACCGGCCAGGGCGCCGTCATGGCCGCCAACAAACTGCCCGGCGTCCGCTGCGGCCTCGCCCACGAGCCCTACTCCGCGCACCAGGCCGTCGAGCACGACGACGCCAACGCCATCGCCATGGGGGCCTGGCTGGTCCCGCATGCGCTCGTGCCCGACATCGTCCGCGAGTTCCTCGGTGCCGTCTTCGACGACGACGAGGAAACCCGCCGCCGGGTAGCCAAACTCAACGCGCTCGACGCCCTGCCCCTGGCCCCCTGACCAGCCGCCCAAGCAACCCACGCACCCCTTGAGCGGCTGAGCCTTCTCCTTCGCTGATACCGAACGCCCTGCCCACGGACGACCAGGCCGGGCGCCTCCTCGTCATGCCCCAACACATGGTCAAAGGATCCGCCCTCCCCTCGTGCGGACCCATCCTCCTCACTCGTAGACGCCGGAGTCGATCCGGCGACCATCAAAGGAGAACTCCCATGTCCACCAGCGTCCCTGCCGGACGGCGGAGCGTGCTCGGCTCCAAGGACCGCGTCAAGACCGCGGTCGCCGCGGCCTTCGGCACGAGCGTCGAGAACTACGACTTCATCGCGTACGGCACCGCCTCCGCGCTCTACTTCGGATCGGTCTTCTTCCCCGAGAGCGATCGGTTCGTCGGCACCTTGCTCTCCTTCGCCACCCTCGCGGTCGGCTTCGTCATGCGCCCGCTCGGCGGCGCCATCGGCGGCTACTTCGCCGACAAGTTCGGCCGCAAGCCCGTCCTCGTCGCGGCGATGATCGTCATGGGCGCCGCCACCTTCCTCATCGGCGCGCTGCCGACCTACGAACAGGTCGGTGTGCTCGCACCGATCCTGCTCGTGGCCATCCGCATGATCCAGGGCCTGGCGTTCGGCGCCGAGTGGGGCGGGGCGATCACCATGGCCTACGAGCACGCGCCGTGGCACCGCCGCGGCATGTTCGCCGCGATCCCCCAGTCCGGCAATCCTCTGGGCATAGCCCTGGCCAGCGGCGTGTTCGCGTGGAGCGACACCCTCGACGGCAACTGGCAGTGGCGGACACCCTTTCTGCTCAGCGCCGTCCTCGTGATCGCCGCGCTGATCGTGCGCTCCCGGCTCTCCGAATCCCCCGAATTCCAGGAAGCCCAGGCCGGCGGCAAGACCGAGAAGAACCCGTTCCTCGCCACTCTGGCCGACGACTGGCGCGCCATCCTGCGCGTCATCGCCTTGCGCGTCGTCGAATCCTTCGCCTACTACTCCACCGCGACCTACCTGCTCAGCTACATCACCGAACGCCACCCCGACCTCAGGCCCGTCGCCCTCGGCGCGATCACCGTCGCCAGCATCCTCGCCATCGCGGTCACCTTCCTCGCCGGCGCGCTCACCGACCGGATCGGACGCCGCCCCATCTACATAACGGCCTGTACGGCGGCGGTCCTCTTCGCCTTCCCGATGTACCTGCTCACCAATTCCGCCCAACCCGCCCTCGTGGTCACGGTGTTCATCATCGGCATCGGCCTCATCCACGCATCCCTCACCGGCACCCAAGGCTCTCTGCTCACCGAGCAGTTCCGCACCGCGACCCGTACCTCGGGAGCCTCGCTCGGCTACCAAGTCGCCGCGGCCATCGGTGGCTTCGCCCCACTGCTCGCCGCCGCTCTGGTGGGTGCCTTCGGCTGGCCGGGCGCCGCGCTGCTCTACCTCGGCGCGGCCGTGATCGGCCTCGGCGGCATCCTCGCGACCAAGGAGACCTGGGGCCGCCATGAGCGGGCCCGCGTGCTCGGCCTCGTCGCCGAGGAACGCCGTGCTCAGACCGCTTCAGGGACGCCGGCGAGTGACGTCCTGCCGCTCTCGTCCGAGTCTCGGTGAGGTTTGTCTTCCGGGGGTGAAGCTCCGGGAGACCGTGCAGCAGGCGAGGCGGGAGCGCACGGGTGCGGGCGAAGCGCGGGCGGGCGACGGGCTCAGGACATCTCCGGCCTGCGGGCAATGGATTGGTGACGCCGAGGACGTCCGCGCGAGGTTGGACACCTACCGCAGTGGCGGGCGCCCGGGGATGCGCTTTCAGCACCCGGCGATTCATCGCTCCCCTGGTCGCCTCGGCCCAAGGTCCGGGGCCGGGGCCGGGCGTCAGGTTGTCGCCGTCACACGGCCGGTTGGTGGCGGCGGCGACCGGTCGCTACCGGGGGTGGTGGAGGCGCTCCAGCAGGAGGTAGGCGCGTTGTTCGGCGGCTGCGAGTTCGGCGGGATCGATGCCCGCCGGCCACAGCTCTCCCGCGGCGGCGTCATCGGCATCGCGCAACTCCACCACTGCCAGCACGAGTTGGACCTGGACGACGGCGAGAGGCGGGCCGGTCCGCTCGGCCAACGACCGCTCCGCCTGCCCGGCCGCCTCGGTGCACGCCGCCAGGGCACGCTCCACGCGTACTGCGGCCTGGTCGTGGACCACCAGCAGTGCGCAGACCAGCCCGACGGCGATGCCCAGCACGCTGCCCAGCACCCGGTCGTGGACGAGGTCCCCCGCCGGGGCGGGCGAGGCCAAGTCGCTCAGCAGCAGCGCCAAAGGCGTCAGGAAGACGACGCCTAGTGCGTAGTTGCTGGCCACGACGTATTCCAGCAGGAATTCCAGCAGGACGACCGACACGGCGAGTGCCATGGGAGCCGGGTGGGCGGCCAGCACAGCGAGGGTGATCAGCAGTCCGACGAACGTGCCCAGGGTGCGTTGAACGGCGCGTTGCGCCGTGGTGCGCAGGTTGACCGAGTGGAGTACGGCGGCAGCCGAGACCGCCGCCCAGTAGCCGTGTTCCAGGCCCAACGCCAGGGCCAGCCCGCCCGCGATCCCGGTGCCCAGGACCATGCGGAGCGCGGGAACGGCCAGGACCGCGAGGTGGCCGGGCCCGTCGGGGTGGCGCCCCACCAGCAGATCGGATGCACGTCGGGCCACGGGGTCTGTCGACTCCGCAGCGGTTTCTGCCGTGCGCTGGGCGGCGCTGTCCCGGGCCGCTGCCGGCAGTGACAGCTCGGGGAGGACGGCGGGCGCTCGGCGGCGCCGGTCGGTGAGCGGCCGCGCCTGCCGGCGCAGCTGACGCGCCGTGGCGGTGGGATCGCTGGGCGACAGGCGCGCGGAGCAGACCAGCAGCGACCAGGCCAGGTCCGTCAGACGTACGAAGGGTTCGTTCCGGCCGGTCCGCCGGGCTTCCGTCGGCGGCGCGGTACCGAGGGCGTGGTAGGCGTGCAGGACCGCGACGGTCGCCCGGTGGCGCGTCCGCCGGGCGCCGGCCCCCGCTCCGAGTGCGTCGAGCAGCGCCGCCAGCTCCCGCAGGGCGGTGGCCACCACGAGCCGCTGCGGACGGTCCGGATGCAGCAGCCGGCCCGATACGCCGAGCACCCAGGCGACCGCCGCTCCGGCAGCGGCCAGCGCGGTCTGCGGAAGAACGTCGGCGGGGGCGGGTGAGCTGTTGGCCGACACCGCGAAGGAGAACAGCAGCAACACGGCGCCCAGCCCGCTCAACCGCGTCCGGTCACAAGCGAACTTCGCCAGCCCGGCGACCACGGCCGTCGTCGCCACCACCACGGCGGCACCGGCTCCGCCCGTCCACGGACGGAGCCAGGCGGCGAGCGCCGAACCGCACCCCACGCACGCCGTCATCGCCACCGCGACCAGCGCGAGGACGTGAGCACGGCGCGGGTACGGCAGGTTGCGGCCGAACGTGGCGGTGAAGGCGCCCAGCATGGCGTACACAGCGAGATCGGGATGTCCCGCCTGCGCCACCGGCAGTGCCACCAGGGCCATGGCCAGGGCAGCACGCACAGCGAAGAGGAACGCCCCGTCCACCGTGTGCAGCACGAGTGCGCCGCGAAGGGAGAGCACTCGCGCAGCCCCTGAGGCGGCACGCCGCCAACCGTGCCCGGCCGCGGCAGACGATGAACGGCACGAAGAGGGCATTTCCGGTGTATATCACCCGCGCCCGGCAGGGTTCCTGACCCCTGAACCGGCGTCCGTGTGTCCACGCGTTCCGCCTCCGGACACGGCCGTGACGCCGGGCCGGGAAGTCCGATGGCGGTGCCGCGGCTGCGGGTCCGGTCGACCGACCGTCCCCGTCCGTACCGCGGTCGACCGATCGGGCCCCTTGAACCGCCCGGCGCAGTCTCGCCGGGCTGACCGACTGCGGGGCGGTTACGTTTTGCCCTATGAGTACCTGGTTGCCGCTTTCCGCAGTCCCCCGGCTCGGAGGCGCGATGGCCGTCGGAGCCGCGGCCGGCGTGGCCGTCGGAGTGCCGGCCGGACCACCGATGGGAGTTCTCGCCGCCATCGCCGCGACGGAACTCGTCTTCGTCGTCGCCGGCTGGCTGGTGCTCTGGCCGATGGACGCCGGGGCCACTCACCAAAACGCCCAACGTGAGGACTTCCGGCCCCTCGTCGACGAACTCGTGGTCGTGGGCGCTGCCGTGTGCGGACTGGTCGCCATCGTGCTGCTGCTCCTGGTCGGGAAGTCCGACTCCGGCCACACCGCGGCCGCGGTCGCCCTCGGCGGCGTGTTCGTGACCTGGGCGGCGCTGCACCTGATGTACGCCACCCGTTACGCATACCTCTACTACCGGTCCGGGAGCGGAATCGACTTCAACTCCGAGAAGCCGCCCTCCTACCGGGATTTCCTCTATTTCAGCTACAACCTCGGAATGACGTACCAGGTGTCCGACACCGACGTCTCCAGTTCGACAATTCGCGCGGTGGCCCTGCGGCACTGCCTGCTGTCCTACGTCTTCGGCACCAGCATCCTGGCGACCACCATCAACCTCGTCACCGGAATCGTCACCGGATGACCCTGGTCCGGATGCACCGGGCACAGCCGCACTTACTCTGTTCGCGACTAATCGACTAGTGAAGAGGAGGGGAATTCCTGCGCGTGCTGGGTCGGTGTCGGATGGGCGCTCGGTCGCCCTCCGGGCACCCGGCGCGCACCAGATGTTCCCCTCTCGGCCCAACCGTGAACCGGGAGTCCGCGAACCAACCCCAAGTGTCCGTCGCCCACCCGGCCTCAGACGGCGGGTTCGATGGTGACCTTGACGTGCTTCATGATCGGCTGGTCGCTCTGCGTGCTGTAGTCGGCGAGCGCGCACAGGACATTCATCTCGGGCATATAGCCGGCCGCACAGCCCCGGGGAATCTCGTACGGGATGGCGAGATAGCCGTTGAGGTGGCGCCGGCTGCCGTCCTTGGCGGTGCTGACGATGTCCACACGGTCGAATTCGGCGACACCGCGTTCCCGCATGTCGTCGGGGTTCATGAAGACGAGGGTGCGCAGGTTCTTGATGCCGCGATAGCGGTCGTTGTCGGAGTAGATGGTGGTGTTCCACTGGTCGTGCGAGCGCATCGTGCCCAGTGCCAGGGTGCCGGGGGCGGGGATGACGTCGGGCAAGGGCGCACTGGAGAACTCGGCGCGTCCGGACGGGGTGAGGAAGACCAGCTCACGGGCGGGCTGCTTGATGCGGAAGCCGAGCGGCAGGCGAACCCGCCGGTTGAAGTCCTCGAAGCCGTCGAGGGCTTGGGCCATGGTGTCCCGGATGCGGTCGTAGTCCTCGATGTACCACTCCCAGGGGGTGGTACTGCCAGGGAGGGCCGCGCGGGCCATGCCGGCGACGATGGCAGGCTCGGACAGCAGGTGCGGTGAGGCGGGACGCTTCATGCCGATGGACAGGTGCACCATGCTCATCGAGTCCTCGACGGACGTGCTCTGGACCCCCGCACGCTGGTGGTCCTTCTCGGTGCGGCCGAGGCACGGCAGGATCAGGGCCTGCCGGCCGTGCACGAGGTGACTGCGGTTGAGCTTGGTGCTCACCTGCACGGTGAGGTCGCAGTTGCGCAGTGCGTCGTAGGTGTAGGGGGTGTCGGGCGCCGCGAGGGCGAAGTTGCCGCCCATGCCGACGAACACCTTCACATCGCCGCGTTTCATGGCACGGATGGTGCCGACGGTGTCCAGGCCGTGCGCCCGCGGTGGCTCGATCTTGCAGACGTCGGCCAGACGGTCGAGGAAGGCGTCGGCGGGGCGGTGGTCGATACCGCAGGTGCGGTTCCCCTGGACGTTGCTGTGCCCGCGCACGGGGGAAGGGCCGGCCCCCTCACGTCCCAGGTTGCCGCGCAGCAGGAGCAGGTTGATGATCTCCCGCACGGTGTCGACGCCGTGCTCGTGCTGGGTCAGGCCCAGGCACCAGCAGACGATGCTGCGGTCGGCCTCGCCGTACACCTGCGCCGCCTTGAGGATGCCCTCCCGGCTGAGCCCGGACTGACTCTCGATCTCTTCCCAGGGTGTGGCCTCGCACAGCGCCCGGTACTCCTCGAAACCGGCCGTGTGACGGTCGATGAACTCCAGGTCCAGCGCCTTGGGGTCGGTTGCGGACTGCTTCAGGATCGCCTTGGCCATGCCGCGCAGGAACGCCATGTCGCCGCCGATGCGCGGCTGGAGGTTCAGGGTGCTCGTCCGAGTCGTCTTGAAGAAGGCCATGTCCGTGAAGTCGTGCGGGACGATGGCGCGGGTGGCGGCCGCCTCGACCAGCGGATTGACGTGCACGATCTGGGCGCCGCGGTGGTACGCCTCGGCAAGGGCGGTGAGCATCCTGGGCGCGTTGGAGGCGGCGTTGACTCCCAGGATGAACAGCGCGTCCGCGCTCTCCCAGTCCTTGAGGTCCACGGTCCCCTTGCCGGTGCCCAGCGACGCCTGGAGTGCCCGCCCGCTGGCCTCATGGCACATGTTGGAGCAGTCGGGCAGGTTGTTGGTGCCCAGCTCACGGGCCATCAGCTGGTAGAGGAAGGTGGCCTCGTTGCCGAGCCGGCCGGAGGTGTAGAAGGACGCCTGGTTCGGGTCGTCCAGCTCGCGCAGGGCCACGCCGACCACCGCGAACGCGTCCTTCCAGCTGATCGGGACGTAGTGGTCCGAGCCGGGGTCGTACACCATCGGCTCGGTCAGCCGGCCCTGGTCCTCCAGCGCGTAGTCGCTCCAGCCGGACAGCTCGGTCACCGAATGGGATGCGAAGAACTCGCGCCCGACGCGCTTGCGCGTCATCTCCCACGTGACGTGCTTGATCCCGTTCTCGCAGATGTCGAGGTGCAGACCCTTGGTGTCGTCCGGCCATGCACAGCCGGGACAGTCGAATCCGGTGTTCTCGTGGTTCATCCGCATGATCGCCCGCGGCCCGTCCACCAGCGCACCCTCACGCGCCAGGAACCGTGTCACGCTCTTGGCCGCACCCCATCCGGCGGCGGGGTGGTGATAGGGGCGGGACTCCGGCTCACCTGTGGGAACGGGGCCCACATTGGGCTCCAGCCGTTCCTGTTCCTCATGGGACGCGCTCACGAATCTCACCTTCCGGGCACCCGGACGTGGGCCGACGGACCGACTGCTGGCCAGGCTAGGTCCGCTGCCGCCCCCCTGCCACCCGACCATGACCGTGTAGGTGGCTCCGTCGAATCCGGCTACGGACCCTCCGCAAAAACCCGTGGGCGCACCACGGTGACCACTGCTAATCTCCCGGAGGCCGTGCGAGAGAACGAGGAGGTGGTACCCGTGAACGCAGTATCGACATGGGTGCTCCCCTCCGGGGTCACGGTCGGGCGATAGGTCGTCCGGGAGCGCCGTTCACAGACTCCCGAAAGGCACGACCATGCACTTCACTTCCACACAGCGCCTCGACGACGGCGTCCTCGAACGCGAGTTCACCCTCGGCGAGATCCCCGGCATCCTGTGGACGCCTGGATCCGCACCGGCCCCGCTGGTCCTGATCGGCCACCCCGGCGGCTTGCACATGCGGCTCCCCCGGCTGGTGGCCCGCGCCCGGCGCTACGCGGCGGAGTACGGCTTCGCGGTGGCCGCCATCGACGCCCCCGGGTGTGGCGACCGGCCCCGTTCCGCCGCCGACGAGCAGTCCCGCGCCGACCTTCGCCGGGCGGTGCAGGCCGGCGAGCCGGTCGACGAGATCCTCGACGCCTTCATCGTCCCGCTGGTCGAAAAGGCGGTCCCGGAATGGCGGACCACCCTGGATGCCCTCCTCTCGCTGCCCGAGATCGGCGGCCCGGTCGGGTACGACGGGATGGTCGCCATCGGCATTCGGCTGGCGGTGGTCGAGCCGCGCATTTCGGCCGCCGCCTTCTTCGGCCAGAGTTTCGTGCCTGACACCCTGCGCGAGGAGGCCCGGCAGGTCACCGTCCCGCTGCAGTTCCTGATGCAGTGGGACGACGAAGGGATGGAACGGCAGCCGGTCCTCGACCTGTTCGACGCCTTCGGCACCAAGGAGAAGACGCTGCACGCCAATCTGGGCGGGCACACCGGCACCCCGCAGTTCGAGGTGGACGACGCGGCCCGGTTCTTCACCCGGCACCTGAAGTAAGGCGGGGCCGCCAGGCCGGAAGCAGACGTTAAGCGCTGTCGGCCAGGACGCCGCTCATCGAGGACGGGTCCGGCCCTCCTCTATGAGCGGCGGCCGGCAGATGCACAACGGGATACCGCATTCACACGGACCGGCCGATCGCCGGCTTCGGCGACGTCCACCCCGCCACCATCAGTCCCACGCCGTGAGTGCCTCGATGCGGTGAGTAGATGCTGGTCACGGCAGGATCCGGTCCCTTGCGCCGCCCGGTGGGAAATCGGGCACACGGGGCCCCCAGATCCCGCACGGCTGGTGCCGGCAGGGAGCATGGCGGCATGAGTACACAGCATCCCGCCGAGCGGGGCGGCGCCGGGCGCGACTGGTTCGCCGCCTTCTCCGAGCGGGCATCGAACGTCACCAGCTCCCCGCTGTTCTACGCCCTGTGCGTGCTACTGGTCCTCGGCATGGTCGCCGTGCACCTCGCGCACCTGCCGGTGCCCTGGCTGATCTTCGCGGGGGATGTCATGACGGCCATCAACCTCCTCTTGCTCACCTTGCTGAAGAACACCGAACGACGTGACGCGCGCGCCGTTCAGCGCAAGCTGGACGCCATCGCGGCGGCAATGCTGGAGCAGCGCGAGGGCACGAGCCACGCAGCGGCCGACGACCTGCGGCGTGCCATCCGCATGGAGGAGTCACAGTGACGGGGCTGCGTCACGCTCGTGGGGCCGGCTGGACGGTACAACTGGGTCGAGGACGTTTCGGGGTAAGCCTTCCAACCGGCTGAGGCTTACGTCAGGTGGTGGGGTCCGTGGGCGTGCGCAGTGTTGCCGCTGTCGCGCCGAGCAGGGCCAGGGTCAGGATGATTGCCGTGAAGACCTGGCCGTGCACGCCGAGGACGAAGAGGGTCCGGTCGGAGAACTCCGGGTCGTAGGTAGCGGTGCCGGGGAACAGAAGTGCGCCGATCATGCCGAGCCAGGGGGTGGCCAGGACCGCGGCGGCACACAGCAGCCGACCGCGGGTGTTCCGGCCCTGCCGCAGGGCGAGGCCCAGGCCGATGAGGCCGAGGAGCACCGTCATCACCATGTACTGGGCGTCGTGGAACTTGGCGTGGGGCGGCCAGCCGGGGTTGAAGGCGTGCTGCGCCGCCAGGTGCGGGACGACGAAGTCGGCGAGCACCGCGCTGACCGTTGTGACCGCTCCGACGAGGGCGATCAGGATTCGCGGGAGGAGCATGGGTTGACCTCTTGAGGCTCGGCGGTTTCCCGGGGACGACACGCTTAAGCGGCGTCGGGCGGACGGGGGCACGTGGTGGGCGTGTCAGAACGTCCAGGTGTAGGCGCGGGTGATCGAGCGGTTGAAGAGTGACTTGGGCAGGAGTGGCAGAGCCACGTCTCGCAGGGCGGTCAGTGGCGGGGAGGTCCAGTGCGCGGGGGCGCCGGCCTGCCGGGAGCGGCGGACGATCATCTGGGTGCGCGGCCGGCGGATGCGGTCGTATTCCTCCAGCCCCGCACGCACGCCGAGGGTGTCCGCTGCTGCGGCGAGGGTGACTGCGTCTTCGAGAGCCTGGCAGGCGCCCTGCCCCAGGTTGGGGGTCATGGCGTGCGCGGCGTCTCCGAGAATCGCGACCTTGCCGGAGACGTAGGTGGGCAACGTCGGCAGCTCGTATGTGTCGTGCTGCAACACCCCGTCCTCGCCTGCGGTGTTGAGCAGTGCGGGGATGGGGCTGTGCCAGTGCGCGAAGCGTTCGCGTAGCTGGTGCAGGTGGGTGCGGGAGCCGACCGGGGCGTCGGCCATCACGTAGCAGTAGACGCGGCCATCCGGCATGGGTACATGCCCGAATCGTTCGCCTCTCCCCCACGTTTCCACGCTCCCCTCGACGGGTTGGGGTGGCGTGATGAAGCGCCAGGTGGTGTATCCGACGTAGCGCGGTCCGGGTAGGCGTGGCCAGAGGGAACGCCGTGTGACGCTGTGCACGCCGTCGGCGCCCACGACGAGATCCGCGGTGGAAGTGCCGCCGCTGTGGCGGACCGTGCCATCGGACCGCACCTGGCACACCTCGGTGCCGGGCCGCAGCGCCTCTGCGGGCACGGCCGCGCGCAGGAGGTCGACCAGGGCGGCCCGATGCACGGTCGCCCACTGGCCGAAGCGGCGTTTCAGGTCGTCGATGTCGTTGCGGATCAGCCAGCCCCCGCTCGCACGACGGATGCCCGCGGGTGGATCGGCCAGTCCGCCGGCACGCAGGCGATCGCCGAGGCCCAGTGCGTCCAGCGCGCGTAAACCGTTGGGCTGAATCGACACTCCCGCACCGATCTCGGTGAACTCCGGAGCGCGTTCAAGGACCTCCACCTGCCAGCCACGCTGGTGGAAAGCGACAGCTGCGGTCAGCCCGCCGATGCCACCGCCCACAATGATCGCCTTCATCGTCGAGTCTCCTTCGTGGTCGTTGTGTGCCGGGGTCAGCGCGGGCTGCGGCGGACTTGAGCGGATCTGAACAACCGCCACGACAAGGCCGTAGCGAGCAGCACAGCCACGGGACGAATCCACCCCTCGCACCCCACACCCCCGATCCCAAGGGCTTCTAGATTTACTTAGAGGCATTAAGGAAACATAGATACCCTAGGATTGCAACGGCGCTGAGCTGACGGCGCTGATGAAGCGACAGAGGGGCGAGGATGGCCGCAGGGACCAGCAGCAGGCGGGAGAGGTTGCGACAGGCGACCCTCGATGAGATCCACGCGGCCGCGCGAAAGCTCCTGGTCGAGCAGGGATCGACTGCGGTGACCATCAACGCGGTCGCCAGGCAGGTGGGCATGAGCGGCCCGGCCCTGTACCACTACTACGCGGGCCACGACGAGTTGGTCGGCGCGGTGACAGCGGACTTCTTCCGCGAGTTGGCCGCAGCCATGGAACACGCCCGGGACGCCCACACCGACGCGCCGGTCGGCGAGCGCATTCTCGCGACCTGCCGAGCCATGCGCGCCTGGGCGATCGCCCATCCCGCGGAGTTCGGCTGGATCTTCGCCAGCCCGATCACCCCGCCGAACCGAGAGCCGGACTCGGCACGCCACCAGGCCGGGCAGCGTTTCGAGCAGGTCCTGCTGGATCTGACGGTGGAGTTGTGGACGACGCGACCGTTCCCGGTGCCCGATCCGGCCGGCCTGCCCACCTCACTGCGCGAGCAGCTGACCGCCTACTCCGCCACCATCGACGGGCGCCTGCCGCCGGAGGCCGCGCACGTCTTCCTGTCCTGCTGGACCAAGCTGTACGGCCTGCTGTGCATGGAAGTCCTGCACCAACTGGACTTCGCCTACTCCGACCTGGCCCCCGTCTTCGAGGAGTGCCTACGCGACCTGGCCGTCACCCTCGGCCTGTAGGAGTCATCTGCGGGGCCGTGAGCGCCCGTGGGGCCAGGCGCCCTCAAGCAGCGCTCTCCACATCGAGCTGCGGGAACGGCATCGCCGGCTCTTGGTGACCGTCGGCGGGTGACAGGCAACGCGCCGGCCACCCGCCGTGCCGTAGATCATTTACGGGACGGGGCAGCCCTCGCCCCCGTCAGGACGGTTCGACTGCGCGGTGCTCGGCGACGCGGAACTGCAGGAGCAGCCAGGCGAACACGTCGATGTCGTTGAGGTCGAGGTCGAAGAGCGACTGCAGCTTTTCGATGCGGTAACGAACCGAGTTCACATGGACGTTGAGCGTGGCTGCCGTAGCGGGAATGTTCTTGTTGCTCTCGACGTAGGTCTTCAGGGTGTCGAGATACGCGGAGCCGCGTTCACGGTCCGCCTCCCGCACCCGTTCCAGGACCGGGACGCGCAGATGGTTCGTCCTGTCCGCCGATGCCACCGTCTTCAGCGGCCTGGTGTGCCACCCAGATCCCGGACCGCGACGACAGCTCGATCGATCTGGGCGACATCCGACAGCAGACCAGGCAGACCCTCACCAACCTGGCCGACTCGCTCAGCCGGGCGCACGGCGATCTCAGCCGGCTACTGCATCTGACGATCCACCTCACCGACATCGAGGACCGCGACGCCTTCAACGAGGTCTACGCCGAGGTCGTATCCCGCCCCTATCCGGTGCGGTGCTGCGTCGCCGTCGCCGCACTTGCCGTCGAGGGAATGCGCGTGGAGGTAACCGCGCTCGCCGCCCGGGCCGTGTGACCCAGCGCAGCCGAGCGCGGCGGCCAAGGGCGATGCCGTGGCCTGTACGTGACCGCCGGCCGTGAGCGCGGGACGGTCGGAGAACTCCCCTGCGTGGCTGATGAATCCCTGCCTCACCGAACGGTCCTCGGGGAGGCATTCAGGGGCCCTGGACCCTTCCACGCCAGGGCCCTCACCAAGATCGACCGCTCACCCGGCGTGGGACGCCTCGCAGAGCTGGAAGGCGAGTTCCTGGGAGCGCGGTCCCGCGCAAGTGGCCAGCCGCACCAGGGCTCCCTGGTGTATTCGCTCCGGTGGGGTACCCATGATCCTGGCGCTGAGGCGGTAGCCGTCATCCATCGCGATGACGGCTACCGGGTGCGGCACACCCCCGTTCCGGCCGACGGTGACCCGGCGAATGACTCCGGTGCCGGTACCGGGCTCCCAGACCAGGTCGGTGCAGCCACAGGTGGGGCAGAGCAGGCGGCGGAACGACGGAGTGTTGCACCAGCGGCAGCGCTGGAAGTGCAGCGTCCCGTCCTTCACCTCGGCCGGGCCGTCCGGCGGGAGGGGCGCCCTTGCCGCTGGTTCCACATATGTGGTCCAGTCCGGTGTGTCGTGGTTGAGAGGGGCGTAGAGGGAATCGATCACTGGCTGGGTCACGGTGCCGTCTCCTTCCGGGAGGAGGAATGCCGAGGAGCGCCGAGACTGTCGGGCATCCGCCGCCCCGGGCACGAGGCTGCGGCGCACCCAGCGTCATCGCGCCGTGCAACGCCCTGAACGATATGACACTCAGTGCCACGCGTAAAGGCACTGAGTACCCTTGTTCGAAACCCGTCGCGACCTCACCCTCCGGTGGAGGACTCGATCTCCTGGACCACGCGCCACATCGGGGTACCGCGCTTGGTGATCACGACGACGACATCCTCCGGCTCCTGCTCGCCCTCGCCCGCTTCCTCCGCCGAGCTGCTCCAGGACTGCTGCACGAAGCCGAGGGCGTGGTCCATCCGGGCCGTGACGTCCTCGTTTCCACCGGAACGGAGCCATGACCGCAGCGCGTGGTTGTGAGCAGCCACCACCGAGGCCGCGATCGTCTCGCCGCGCAGGCCCCTGTCGGGCCGGCCGGCGAAGCGCCGTTGCAGGTACTCCGAGAGGGTGCGTTCGTAGCGGCGGACGACGGAGAGTTCGTGGGTTCGAAGACCCGGAACGCTCTTGGTGAGGCGGTACCGCTGCACCGAGAACGAGGGGGCGGCGGCGTAGACCCGCAACACCAAACGGGCCGCATCGCATGCCCGCTTCACCGGCTCCTCATCGCTCGGCTCCTCGAGGAAAGCCGTCATCTCGGCGAGGCATTGCTCATGGTCGGGGAAGACCACGTCCTCCTTCGACGGGAAGTAGCGGAAGAAGGACCGCCTCCCGACACCGGCGAGCCGGACGATGTCGTCGATCGTGGTCTGCTCGAATCCACGCTCCACGAACAGCTCGAACGCCGCCGAGATCAACGCGTCCCGCATCGAGGGCTTGGCGACGGCCCCGTCGGCGACGCCTTCGCCCTGTCCCTGTGCCTCATTCATGCGGGGAAGATACACCGGCGGTCGCACCCCACGGACTGGACGCGTGGCACTGAGTGTGCATACTTCAGGGTACTGAGTGCCACCTACTTGCGCGATCGGACGACGGGACGTGTCTGCGATGAACCACATGCTCGACCTCTACCGACTCCCTGAGGAGCACGACATGCTCCGCGAGTCGGTGCGTGCGCTCGCCGAGGCGAAGATCGCGCCCTTCGCCACCGCGGTGGACGAGGAGGCGCGCTTCCCGCAGGAGGCACTGGAGGCGCTGGTCGCCAATGACCTGCATGCGGTGCACGTGCCGGAGGCGTACGGCGGTGCGGGTGCCGACGCGCTGGCGACGGTCATCGTCATCGAGGAGGTCGCCCGGGTCTGCGGCTCGTCCTCGCTGATCCCGGCGGTCAACAAGCTCGGCTCGCTGCCGGTGATCCTCTCCGGCTCCGAGGAGCTGAAGAAGAAGTTCCTGGGCCCGCTCGCCAAGGGCGACGCGATGTTCTCCTACTGCCTGTCGGAGCCGGACGCCGGCTCGGATGCGGCCGGTATGAAGACCAAGGCGGTACGCGACGGGGACCACTACATCCTCAACGGCGTCAAGCGCTGGATCACCAACGCCGGTGTCTCCGACTACTACACGGTGATGGCCGTCACCGACCCGGAGAAGCGCTCCAAGGGCATCTCCGCGTTCGTCGTCGACAAGAGCGACGAGGGGGTGTCCTTCGGCGCTCCGGAGAAGAAGCTCGGCATCAAGGGCTCCCCGACCCGGGAGGTCTACCTCGACAACGTCCGTATCCCCGCCGACCGCCTGATCGGCGCGGAGGGCACCGGCTTCGCCACCGCCATGAAGACCCTGGACCACACCCGCATCACCATCGCGGCCCAGGCGCTCGGCATCGCCCAGGGCGCCCTGGACTACGCCAAGGGCTATGTCACCGAGCGCAAGCAGTTCGGCAAGCCGATCGGCGACTTCCAGGGCGTGCAGTTCATGCTCGCCGACATGGCCATGAAGCTGGAGGCCGCCCGCCAGCTCACCTACGCCGCGGCCGCCAAGTCCGAGCGCATCTCGGCCGGCGGCAAGGACGAGGACCTGACGTTCTTCGGCGCCGCCGCCAAGTGCTACGCCTCCGACGCGGCCATGGAGATCACCACCGACGCCGTCCAGCTGCTCGGCGGCTACGGCTACACCCGCGACTACCCCGTCGAGCGGATGATGCGCGACGCCAAGATCACGCAGATCTACGAGGGCACCAACCAGGTCCAGCGCATCGTCATGGCACGCAACCTCCCGTAGCCCCTGACGAGGCGCTACCCAAATCCGACTCTTCCGAATGGACTTGTGATGAGCTTGAGGATCGTTGTCTGTGTGAAGTACGTGCCCGACGCCACCGGCGACCGGCACTTCGCCGAGGACCTGACCGTCGACCGCGACGACGTGGACGGCCTCCTCTCGGAGCTCGACGAGTACGCCGTCGAGCAGGCCTTGCAGATCAAGGAAGCCGCTGACGACGCGGAGATCACGGTGTTGACCGTCGGTCCCGAGGACGCAAACGACGCGCTGCGCAAGGCTCTGTCGATGGGTGCCGACAAGGCCGTCCACGTCGAGGACGACGACCTGCACGGCACCGACGTCCTGGGCACCTCCCTCGTGCTGGCCAAGGCCATCGAGAAGACCGGCTACGACCTCGTCGTGTGCGGAATGGCCTCCACCGACGGCACGATGGGCGTCCTGCCCGCACTGCTGGCCGAGCGGCTGAACGTCCCGCAGGTCACCCAGCTCTCCGAGGTCGCCGTCGCCGACGGCACGGTGACCGGCCGCCGTGACGGTGACACCGCCAGCGAGCAGCTTCAGGCCGCGCTGCCCGCGGTGGTGTCGGTCACCGACCAGTCCGGTGAGGCGCGCTACCCGTCCTTCAAGGGCATCATGGCGGCGAAGAAGAAGCCGGTGGAGTCCTTGGATCTGGAGGACCTGGAGATCGAGGCGGACGAGGTCGGTCTCGAGGGTGCCTGGAGCAAGGTCGAGGACGCGGCCGAGCGTCCGGCCCGCACCGCCGGCACGATCGTCAAGGACGAGGGCGAGGGCGGCAAGCAGCTCGCCGAGTACCTCGCGGGCCAGAAGTTCATCTAAGCCCCGACGGCCCCCTCAACCTTCCTCATCTCTTCCCGCAGGAGTCATCTCATGGCTGAAGTCCTTGTCTTTGTCGACCACGTGGACGGCGCCGTCCGCAAGCCCACCCTCGAACTGCTGACCCTGGCCCGCCGGATCGGTGACCCGGTGGCCGTGCACCTGGGTGCCGGCGCGGATGCCGCCGCAGGCGTGCTCGGCGAGCACGGTGCGGTCAAGGTGCTGGCCGCCGACGCTCCGGAGTTCACCGACTACCTCGTCGCCCCCAAGGTCGATGCGCTGCAGGCCGCCTATGAGGCCGTCTCACCGGCCGCGGTGCTGCTGCCGTCCTCCGCCGAGGGCAAGGAGATCGCGGCCCGTCTGGCGCTGAGGATCGGCTCGGGCATCATCACCGACGCCGTCGACCTGGAGAACTCCGATGAGGGTCCGGTGGCGACGCAGTCGGTGTTCGCGGCGTCCTTCACCACCAAGTCCCGCATCACCAAGGGCACCCCGGTCATCACCGTCAAGCCGAACTCCGCCGCTCCCGAGGCCGCCCCGGCCGCGGGCACGGTCGAGCAGCTCACCGTGAACATCGCCGACGCCTCCAAGGGCACGAAGGTCGTCTCGCGTACGCCGCGTGAGTCGACCGGGCGTCCGGAGCTGACCGAGGCCGCGATCGTGGTCTCCGGTGGCCGCGGCGTCAACGGCGCGGAGAACTTCCCCGTCATCGAGGCCCTCGCCGACTCCCTCGGCGCGGCCGTCGGTGCCTCGCGCGCCGCGGTCGACGCCGGCTGGTACCCGCACACCAACCAGGTCGGCCAGACCGGCAAGTCCGTCTCGCCGCAGCTGTACATCGCCGCCGGCATCTCCGGCGCGATCCAGCACCGCGCCGGTATGCAGACCTCCAAGACCATCGTCGCCATCAACAAGGACGCCGAAGCCCCGATCTTCGACCTCGTCGACTACGGCATCGTCGGCGACCTCTTCGAGGTCGTCCCCACCCTCACCGAAGAGGTCAAGACCCGCAAGGGCTGACCCCCTTGGGCCCACCCGAGCCCACAGATGAGACGTGTTCCGCTGCGACGATTCGCAGCGGAACACCGTCACATTGGCGGTGCGGACTGGAGCAACCCGACGCCCCCTACGACTCACCGTCTTGGAGAACTCGAACAACAACCACGTTGTCACTGACTCTGGTTGGATCGCCGTCATCATGGCAGGACTCGGAATCGTCATCACCGTGTCCTACGCCTACATCCCTGAGGCGGCCCCCACTGATACCTGGCTGCTTCGGCAGCGGGATCATCAACGGCATGGCGCAGGTCCGCGGTGCTATCGGGGGTGTCCTCGGCGTGAGACGGGCGTACAACCGGATGTCAGATGGGAGAGTCCGCCAGTCATGAACCTGCCCGCCACGGGTTACACAACATCAGAATACGGCCAGGTCAGCGTGCTTGTGGGTCCGAATCGGGGCGCCTACCCGTACGGCAACTCGCTGCTCGTACGGGGCGCGACCGCATCCCTGGTCGTTGATCCGTCGTTGTCGCTCGTCGATGGCGCACCCGCCGCGGACGTGGTCCTCGTCAGCCACGCACACGAGGACCACATCGCCGGTCTCGGAAGCTACGAGGTGCCGGTCCACATCCACAAAAGCGACCTCGAAGCCCTGCGGTCCCGTGACGTACTCATTGGCGGGTTCGGCCTACCGCCCGACGCGGTCGATGAGGTCGACAGAACGATGCGCGACCACTTCCACGTACAGGGACGCCCAGACGCCAAGGGTTTTGAAGACGGCGCCGTGTTCGACCTCGGCGGACGCACGGTGACCGTCGTGCACCTCCCCGGCCATACCGCGGGCCACAGCGGCTTCTTGATCGAGCCGGACGGCTTCCTGTTCGTGGCGGACATCGACCTGACGTCGTTCGGACCGTACTACGGTGACGTCGGCAGCAGCCTCGTGGACTTCGAGGCGTCCATGCACCGGTGCCGGGAGATCGATGCGCGCTGGTACGGCACGTCCCACCAAAAGGGCGTGATCGAGGGCGCCGGGGAGTTCCGGCGCCGCCTCGACACCTTCGTCGGTGTGGTGGCGAAGCGGGAGGCGGCGCTTCTCGCGTTTCTCGGCGAGCCCCGGACCACTGAGGAGATCGTCGACCATCGGTTGGTCTACCGCGCCCACGTCGAAGGCCCGCAGGTGAGGCCGGTGGAGCGGAGGACGGCGGTGCAGCACCTGGACCGGTTGCGGAGTGCGGGGCTGGTCGCGGAGGTGGAGCAGGGCCGGTTCCGAGCAACGTAGGTTCGCGGCGATCGGGGAGATCACGGGAAGGGAATCGTGCCGCGGCTGAGGCTCCGTAACGCCGATACCACTTCCCGGAGAACTTCGCAGGTGCGCGGTGGTGCGCCCCGTCCGCCGAGATGCTGGGCACCCAGGCGATGGGGCGCGGCCCCTGTCGCGGTAGGCAGCCCGTAGCACTCGTTGCGGGGCATGGCAGTGGGCTCAAAGTTCATGCGCATGGTGTCCGCCAAGTGGGTACTGACCGCCGATGCGCTTACTCGGCCTCGGCGCCCTCGCCTCGTCTCCTCTCCCCCAGCAGGATGCTCCGTCCGGGCGCAGGCGGCCGACTCCACCTCACCAGAGCGACATGTCTGCTGTGCGTAGATATCCTGCGAAGTGTGATCAAGCCTGGACGGCTACGCCTCCGTCGTCGCCTCGGCCGGAGGCCACTCATTCTGCTGTCTCCGGTGATCCTGACCGTTGTCATCGCCAGCCTGGCGTACGTGACTCCCCCGGAAGTGGCCTTCAGCCGGCTCCTGCCCGCAGCACCAGCCCTCGCCGCCGCCATGTGGCCCGTGCTCCCCACCGTTCTGCTGGGGACGGTCTGCCTTCTTCTCATGATCGGCCTCAGCCTCGTGTTCCCCGGCCTGGGGACGTGGTGGACCGCCGCGGGGATCATCGCTGTCACTGTGGCGGCCGCGTACGGAAGTCATATCCGGCTCCAGCGGGAGCAGACCCTGCTCCAGGTCCGGCTGGTCGCCGACGCGGCACAGCAGGTGGTCCTGAGCCCGATGCCGCGCCGCTTCGGGGACGTCGAGATCGAGGCGCTGTATCTCGCGGCCGCGGCGGAGGCCAGTATCGGCGGCGACTTCTACGAGGTGGTCGACACGGAGTACGGGGTCCGACTCCTCATCGGCGATGTCCGGGGCAAGGGCCTACCGGCGGTAGGCACGGCCGCGGCGATGGTCAACGCCTTTCGGGAGGCAGCCTACGACGAGGCCGACCTGGTCAAGATCGCCCGTCGCCTGGAGGCCAGCAGTACCCGTTACAGCGCCGCCTTTCCCCCCGAAGCCATGATGGAGCGCTTCGCCACCGCCCTTCTCGCCGAGATCCCGCACGACGGCGGCAGGATCGGAATTCTCAACTGCGGACATCCCCCGCCGCTGCTCCTGAACCGCGGAGAAGTCCGCGCCCTGGAGCCCACCGCTCCCTCGCCGCTGCTCAACCTCGCGGAGCTGATCGGTGATCACTACAGCATCGACACCTTCGACTTCGCCCCTGGCGACCTGCTGTTCCTCTATACCGACGGTGTCGCCGAGGCCCGCGACCGCCACGGCGAGTTCTTCTCGGTGCCGGCCTGGCTGCGTCGACAGCCCCAGGGACGCCCCGGCGAACTGCTCAACGCTCTCCACCATGACCTCCTCCGCTACAGCACAGGCCCCCTCGACGACGACATCGCCGCCCTCGCCGTGAGCTTGGGCACCTCTCCGGAACCGATTGAGGGTCGGAAGGCTCACCCCGCTTAGCTTTCGCCGCACACGAAATTTGCGCGTACGCGTACTGCCTTCGGCACCCGTTCACCTGCCTCGCGTTGAGGAATGAACGGGCCGATGAGTTTCTGGGGCGCGGAAACCCTGCGCATATGAGGGTCGAAGCCACCGACGGAAACCACCGACGCGAGTGTTCGTGCTTCGCCAGGAAACAGGAAACTTCTCCATCAGTCCGCATCGGCGTCGGCCTGGGCCGTCAGCGCGGTGAACACCCGCGCCCCGGGTCCCGTCGACGGGCTCACATCTGCGGACGGCTCGCGCCCCGCCGGTTGCCGTGGAAAGGAACCGCCTAGAGGGTTTGCCAGTATTCACGCAGCCAGTTGCCGTCCGGCGCGTCCCCGAGAGCAATTCCTGCGCTCCGGGCGTCCGGTACCACTTCGGGCGCGCCCCAACGCACCGGCCAGGCCAGACGCTCGTGCACTGTCCAGGCGAGAACCTCGTCCCACGACTCCGCTCCCCGGCCGTCCGGTGCGATCACCACCCCCTCCTCGAACAGCGCGCACCATGTCTCGTCGTCCGGCGCGAAGTGATGCCTCTCGAAAAACCAGTAGTTCTCACCCAACGGCTTCGGGGCCCGCGGTTTGTGGGGAAAGGTGAAGTCGCCGAGGACCTCGCCGGATCCTGCCCGGAGGAACCGCAGGGTGGTGGGGCTGATCGCGACCAGCACATCGTCGGCGCCCCACAGCAGCACACCGGTCTCGGGCGGGACGTCCAAGGTGCGAAGCCGCTTCGGCTCCTCCCCGTCCAGTGACCACACCTCCACCCGCCCGTCGGCCGTGAGCCAGGCTCCCGCATCGCCGGACGGGGCCCAGGCCCACGAATCGGCGTAGACCATGCCCTCTTCCACCGGCGTGACGTCGAGGCGGTAGCGGAATCGGTCCTGGTCATAGATGAGGACCCCTGGCTTGGTCCTGGAGGCGTTGCCCTCCCCCACCAGGGCCGCCAGCCGCGGCACTTCGCCCTGCATCCCCCATTGCAGTGCCGAAACCCCTTGGTGCCCGACCTCCGTTCCTGTCGGCTTGCCGGTTTCCGCGTCGAGGAAGCGCAGCCCCTTGTCGTAGTGCACCAGCAACCGGTCGTCCGGGCTCCACGCGACGAGCTCGCCGACCCCGGCCAGCCAGCTCACCTGCCCCGAAGAGACATCGATGGCGAATGCCTCCGAGCGGCCCCTGCTCCCGCCCTGCGCCTGCAACCGGGTGCCGTCCTGCGACCAGCGGACCCAACCGTCGGCCTGGAGCGCGACGCCGTCGTGGGCATCCATCTCCTCGGTCCGCAGATCCTCCCGGAGCTTGTCGGCCAGCAGGAACGGGTGCGCGGGCGTGGCGTCACCGGAGGTCCAGTGCAGCTCGCCGCTGTCCATGGGGACTACGCAGCCCCCGACCTCGCACCGAGTCCTGGAACTCGCAAAGACCCGTCTGCCGTCAGGCGCCAGCGCCCAGGGCTCCGGCCGGGTCGCGTCATCCGTGACCAGACACTCGGCGAGGGTGACGGAACCGAGGAGGGGGCTGAACGGATCGAAGACGCCGATGCGGTTGGTGTTGTACGCGAGGCCGATGCGGCGGCTGTCGGCAGACCACTGGATGCTGCGCTCGTTGCCGGCCCGGCCGATGCCGCCCTCGATACCGATGGCATTGACGCAGCGTCCTGTGACCATTTCCCAGATCTGCAAGGTGCCGCCGTAGTCATTGCCCGCCAAGGTGCCGGTGGCCAGATAGTGGCCGCAGGGACTGAGGGCGTAATCGTTGATCTCCACCTCATGGCCGAATGGATGGCGAAGGAGTGTGCCCGCCCTCTCGCGGACCTCTCGGGTGGCGGCGCGGTGCTCCTCGGTGATGCCCTGCTCGCGCTCCAGCTTCAGCAGCCGTGCACGTAGGGCCACCAGATCCGAAACCGCTCCGGCCTCGGGCTCGTCAGAGCCGGCGCCGTCCTCGTCGGCGAGCAGGGCACGTAGCGCCTTGTCGTCGAATATCGGGAGGTTGCGCCTCCGTGCCTCCTGGAGCTTCCGCCCCGCGTTGTAGTGGAGGCTGTCCACGAACGCCAGCTCCGTCCGGCTGGTCACCGAGCCCGTCACCCGGGCTCCCAGCTCCTCCAGACGTCGCTGCGCGTCGTCCTGGCGCAAGCCGTCGAAGCGGCCGATGAGCACGATCGTCTTCCCTCGTACATCCATGCGACAGACCGTAGCCGTGGCCACTGACAACGGCCTTGCTGTGGCTCCCAAAGGCCATTCCAGGGCCGGCAGTTGATGTGCGGGAAAGGCCATCCGGTGTCCTCTCGCAGGGACTACGACTCCAGCGCGTACGCCGGATCTACGCCCGCGGGCATCTGCCGGCAGCGGCAAACGAAGGTCGGCCGCCGAGGCGTCGCCCACCAACAGCCCAGCCGTGCCAGCCGCAGGCGTCGCGCTCCGAGGTCCAGAAGCTCGCCCGCACCTTCGACGGCGGCGGTCACGAGGACCTCGGCCGCCCACGGTCGACAGCCCGGAACAGGGTGTTGCTTCCGTTCTCACGACATCGTGCCGTGGGCGGGGTGCACGTCAGACCCGCCGTCAGACCAGTTCCCTCCGACGACCCCAGCAACTCGCCTCCTCAAGCGTGGAGGGCGCACGGAACGCAGGGGCCTTCCGGGGCAACTACGCCAGGGGCACGGACCGGATCGCGGAGATATCGAACTGCAGCCGGACCTTCTCACTCACCATGGCGCCGCCCGCTTCCAGGCGTTGGTTGTAGACCAAGCCCCAATCGGTGCGGTCGATGGTGGTGGTGCCGTCAAAGCCGGCCCGCTCGATACCGAACGGGTCCAGGACCGAGCCGAGGTAGTCGAGTTGCAGATCGACGGGCCGGGTGATGCCGCGGATGGTCAGATCCCCCGTCATGCGGAAGCTCTCCGCGCCCTCGTGGATCGTGGAGGTGCTGCGAAAGACCATCTCCGGGAAGCGCTGCGCGTCGAAGAAGTCGGTGCCGATGAGGTGTGCGTCCCGCTGGTCCACGCCCGTGTCGACACTGGCAATACGAATGACGAGTTCGGCCCGGGACCGGGATGGCCGGGCTCCGTCGAAGTAGAGCGTGCTGTCGTAATCGGTGAAAGCGCCCCGCACCGTCGTCACCATCGCATGCCGCACGGAGAATCCGATGCGACTGTGCGGGCGGTCGATCGTCCATTGCCCGGTCAGCGCACGAAGTGCGGGGTCGAGAGCGACTCCGGTGGCATCGCCCTCCGGAAAGGGCGTGCGGGGGCCAACAGCCGGCGTCGGCTCGATCGTCGCACTCTGGCGGCGGCTGAAGATGCCCATGAGGTCGTAGCCCTCCTCGAATCGAATTTCTCCGTGCTATCACGGCATAGGCCGGGTCCACATAGCGTGATGGGCTGTCTCGTCCGGATTCCATGCCCCCGACTGCAAAAATGCACAGGATCGACACGAATACTGGTGCACTGTCAGGCAGCTCGGCGTCACGTATTGTCACCTCGGCCGCGCACCTAGCTCGTCAGAGTCCGCAGGGCGCCACCCGCAGCATCGAAACCGGGCGACGGGCGGGTCGGACCCTGAGGCCGGGTTCTGGAATGCACCGCTGCGGCCGCTGATCCTGCGCGGCTCCGGGCCGGCGATTTCCTCATTCGTTATTCGCTGATTTGCGCTTCGCGAAGCCCATCTACGAACAGTGAGGCGGGTGTTCTCGTGGCCATCGGTCGAGGGCTCCCCCAGCCTCCCAGGAACGGGGAAGCCCTCTTGCCCAGCCTTGCTCGCTTGGTATCACTTGGTGCTACGCCGACGTATCGATGATGGGCAGACGGTTTGACTGCTGCTGCCGACGCCCCAGCGCGGGCGTGGTCGCCTGGAGGGGGGACACCGCTATCCCCCTATGAGGAAGAGGCGGTGGATAAAGCGAAACCCGTGTAACCACTTCGGGCCACGGCGTCGCATTCCTCCCGGTAGCGGTCCAACCCGCCCGCGTAGGCCAGGAACATGTGGGCTTTGCCCGGCACGTTCGCTCCCCTGTACCAGGATTCCGCGGCCGGGTAGAGCGTCCGGGCCGCGATCTCCGCCACACGGACGCCCCAGTCCGCCTCGGCCCCCGAAACGGCGTCGATCTCCGTGAGGCCGTTCCTCCGAAGATGGGCGATGCAGTCGGTGATCCACTCCACCTGCTGCTCCAGGGACACCGCGATATTGGTGAGCACGGAAGGGCTGAGGGGCCCGAGGACGGTGAAGAGATTGGGGAAGCCGGCCGAGACGAGGCCCAGGTAGTTCTGCGGACCGTCCGCCCATTTGTCCCGGAGCGTCGCACCTCCCTTGCCCACGATGTCGATGGCGAGCTGGGAGCCGGTGAGTGCGTCGAAACCGGTGGCGAAGACAATCGCGTCGAAGCCGTGCTCCCAGTCCGAGGTCCGGATACCCCGGGGCGTGATCGTCTCGATCGGGGTCGTACGCAGATCCACCAGGGTGACGTGCGGCCGGTTGTAGGTGGCGTAGTAGCCGGTGTCCAGGCAGGGACGCTTGGTCGCGAAGGGGAATGTGCGTGGGAGGAGCAGTTCCGCTGTCGCCGGATCGGTGACGATCGACCGGATCTTGGACCGGACGAACTCGGCCACCGTCTCGTTGGCCTTCTCGTCGGTCAGGATGTCGGTGTAGGTGCGCAGCAGTCCGCTCAACAGGCCCGACTCCCAGGCAGCCTCGTAGGCCGCCGTGCGCTCCGCCTCGTCCGCCTCCAGGGCCGAACCGGTCGGCGGGTCGAAGACGGTGCCGCCCCGCGAGAGCCGCTGGGCCTGCCGGAACTCCGGGTATCGGGCCTTGAGTTCTGCTATCTCGGTGCCTCGAAGCGGGCGGTTGTGGGCCGGCAGCGCGTAGGCCGGGGTGCGTTGGAAGACGGTGAGGGAGGCCGCCTCCTCGGCTATGACGGGGATGGCCTGCACGCCTGAGCATCCGGTGCCGATCACGGCGACCCGCTTGCCGGCGAAGGAGACGTCTTCGCGCGGCCACCCGGCGGTGTGGAATATGGCGCCCGTGAAGCTGTCGGCCCCCGGGATCCCCGGATCCTTGGGCATCGACATACAGCCCGACGCCAGCACGATGAACCGGGCGGTGACGGTCCGTCCGGTGTCCGTGGAGATCTGCCAGACGTGGCCTGCCTCGTCGTAGACGGCGCGGGTCACCCGGGTGCGGAGCGTGACGTCCCGCCGTAAGTCGAACCGGTCGGCGACGTGGTGGATGTAGCGCAGGATCTCCGGCTGGGACGCGTAGCGCTCGCTCCACTCCCATTCCTGGTCCAGTTCCGGGGAGAAGGAGTAGGAGTACGACATGCTCTCGACGTCGCAGCGGGCCCCGGGGTATCGGTTCCAATACCAGGTGCCGCCGATGTCCTCACCGGCTTCGAAGACCAGTGTCGTCAGGCCGAGTTCACGCAGCCGGTGGAGCTGGTAAAGGCCGGAGAGCCCCGCCCCGACGACGACAACGTCGACCGGGTGGGCGGGGGAAGGTGGGACCGGGGTGTTGTCCATCGAGTTCTCCTGTCTCCTCGCACGAGACCGCGTGGCCGCTCGGCGCGCGGGTGTGCGGGGCGCGTGCGGTCGTCGTGCGGAGGCCGGGCGAGGGCGTGGGCGAGTAGGGGACGTAGGGAGGCGGCGTCGGCATCCTGCTCCGAACTTCCGATGTGCGAAGGTCCGTACCGTGTCCAACGGCCGCGGTTCCTGGCCGGTTCCCCCACGTCCGCCCTGATGGCCCGCTTCCGCCCCTGATGGCCCGCCCCACCAGGCCGGCTCGGCCCCACCTCGCCGGCACGTCGCCCCCTCCCCCGACACCCCACGCTCGCGAGTGCCCGCCCTGGCTCATGTCCCGCAGCGCCGCGGCCACTTGGTGATCGCCGTCGTTGCGTCCCCAGCGGGCACCGGCCCAGCGCCGGCCGATGTCGCCGAAGGCAATCCGACGCGACCCGACACGGGACTATCGGGGGATCCGCCCAGCCGGCTCACGATCCGCCATGGCACCGTGCCGGTCGGCCGTGCCGGACCAGGACGGTGACGGTCGCCGCCAGGAAGAGAAGCTGGGTGGCTGTTCGTGGCCCGAGCTGGTCCCACCAGGGGACGTCGGCGCCGGCCGCGTACACATTCGCGGGGAACATCCCGACCAGCAGCAGGCCCAGCACCGCGGCCGAAGCCCGGGTCGTCCTCGTCCACAACAGACCGATCGCGCAGGCGAGTTCGGCGACGCCGGTCAGGGTGACAAGCAGCCCGGGGAAGGGAAGGCCAGGCGGCACCATCGCAATGAGCTGCTCGCGCATGTCGATGAAGTGCGCGCCGCCGGTGAGGGCGAACATGGCGGCCAGTCCGCCGCGCAGGGCGACGGCCGGGCGGTGGAGCCGTGCTGCTCCGAGGGCCCCGAGGAGCAGCAGCAGGCCGGTGACGGCGGCGAGGGTGAGGAGGGGTTCCACGGGTGCCCTTCCGTCTCAGCCGGACTCGCCGGCCACCGCGGCGGCCGACCTGCCGACGGTCTCCGGGTCGATCTGCTGGATCTGGACGATGACGCCGTCCGGGTCGGTGACTCGGAGGCTGCGGCCGAAGTCCTCGTCGACGAGTTCGTAGGCGTAGCCGGTGCGTTCGAGCCGCAGGGCGACCGCCTCCAGTGGCTCGTCCGTCGTGAAGCCCAGTTCGGCGGTGCCCGGCGGGCGGCCCTTCGACACTGCCGCGTCGTGGATGCCGACGGCGCCCGCTGCGGCGGTCAGCCGGACCCAGACGGCCGCGCCCGGCTCCTGCCGCACGTCGAGCCCCAGGCCGGCGTAGAAGTTCCGCGACGCCTCTACGTCGGCCACATACCTGATGGGAAGAACGGTCAACATGGTCTACCTCGCTCCGGTGTCTTTGAGTGGTGCGGAAAGCGTCCCGCCGGGCGCCGCGATGGGCGTTGTACATTCGCCGGGAACGACGCGATCCGCAGTCCGGAGGGGGCGAGGTGACGCAATCCGTCATGCTCGACGCGTTGGACCGCCGCCTGGTCCACGCGCTTCAGTTGGACGGACGGGTGCCGTTCAGCAGGATCGCCGCCGTGCTCGGGGTGCCGGAGCGGACCGTGGCGCGCCGCTACCACCGGCTGCGGTCCGCCATGGTCGTCCGGGTCGTGGGGCTCGTCGACAGCTCGCGTATCGGCATGCTCGACTGGTTCGTCCGGGTCGACTGCGCCCCCGACGCGGTGGACGCGCTGATCGCCGTCCTCGCCCATCGGGATGACACCTCGTGGGTCGCCGTGCTCGCCGGTGGAAACCGTTTGGCCTGCATGGTCCGCACTCCAGGGACGGGTGCGGACGGTGGGCGTCCCTTCTTCGACCACCTCGCCCGTACACCAGGGGTGCGGGACCTGGAGGCGAGCTGCGTCCTGCGGCCCGTCGCCGGGGTCGGAGGCTGGGCGGGCCGGACGAGCGCCCTGGTCGAGGCCGAGGAAGCCCAGCTGCGCCGACTGGCCGCATTGGACGACGGGGACGTACGGCAGGGGGTTGTCGGCGAGCCGGAGGACGGGGGTGGGCTGGTCGAGGGCGGCGGGCCGGTCGACTGGGACGAGGCTGACCTTCGGCTGGTGGGCGAGCTGGCCAGGGACGGCCGGGCGGACGTGCGACAGCTGGCAACCACCACCGGGTGGTCGGCTTCGACAGTGCGCCGCCGCATCGCCCGGCTGCGCGCCACGGGGGTACTGCACTTCGAGGTGGACGTGGACCCCACCCACTTCGGCTCCCCCATCGAGGCGCTGCTGTGGCTGGAGGTGGCGCCTGCGGCGCTCGGCACGGTGGCGGACACGTTGTCCCACCACGCGCCGGTGGCCTTCGCCGCCGTCACCACAGGTCCGGCGTCGGTCTTCGCCATGGTCCAGTGCCGCGACACGGGCGCCCTGTACGACTACCTGGCCCGCGAACTGAGCGGTCTGCCAGGCATCGGCCGCATGGAGACCGCCCTCGTGCAGCGCCGCACCAAGCGTGCGGGCCCCCTGCTCATACCGATCCCGCCGACGGGGCGCGGACGAAGAGCCTGAAACCCCTGCGGAGCCCGAGGTGGCCGGCACTCTCCCTGAGCCCCTTCACCGCAGAGCGCGCAGCGCATTGGCCCCTGCCCCCGAGAGTCCACCCCAACGCCTCTCCCCACACCGCCGAAGTCGGCTTCCCTATACGGCACTTCGGATCACGTCGACTCGCACAGCCTGACAGCGCCTCGGAGACCTGCGGCCCCCGGCTGAGCCTCACCGGCCCCTGCGTACGGCAGTCAGGGACCCGCAGCGCGCCCGCGTCCCCACGGTCGCCGCGTTCATCCGCTCCGCCTCCAGCCCCCGGTTCGGTGCAGCAGGTCAGGTTCTGCACCGCGACGAGCCGATTGCCGGCGACAGAGTCCGGCAGGGCAGCGGGCAGCGGGCAGCGGGCAGCGGGCAGCGGGCAGCGGGCAGCGGGCAGCGGGCAGCGAAATCATCGTGGCACTGACTGAATTTTCAGTCATGCGATCGCCCAGAAACAGGCCCGTCCGCGAGAAGGCGTGATCCATAGGTCGGGAGTCTCGCACCGACAAGGGAGGCAGCGGTAGAGCGGCACCCGGAGGCGCCCGGGGCTACTTCCCCCGCAGCAGCGCCAGTTCGGCGTCGATGGCGCCGCGCACCAGGTCACGCGCATGGTCGAGCTGCACTCCGCCGCTGAGCCAGCGCATGCTGAGCCCTTCCAGCAGGGCCGTGAGGCGCTCACCGGCCGCGGCCAGGGCCGGCGCCGGGGCCATCGGCTGCACCTGACCGAGTAGGGCTGCCACCTCCTGCACCCACACCAGAGTCGCCCGGGCGAGGTCCTCGCGCAGCACTTCATCGAAGACGGCACTCGCCCTCAACTCGCCCCAGGCCGAGCTGTTCTCCCTGACCTCAGCGGTGTCCTGCAGTTCCAGGAGGAGGGTCTCTTCCAGTTCCGCGCGGGGAGTGAGCGGTTCGGCGCGGGAGTCGCGGCCCGTCGTGTAGCGCTCGGCGCGATCGTTGATGAACTCCAGCGTATGGCGCAGGATCCCGGTGCGGTCCTTGAAGTGGTAGTAGATCAGCCCCGTCGAGACACCTGCCTCGGCGGCGAGCTCTTCGACGCGCAGGCCGCGGACCCCGCGACGGGCGATCAGCCGTGCGGCCGCTTCGAGGATCTGAGTGGTGCGAGGTGCCATGGATCCGAACCCTACCGGGCCGGGAACGGCCCGGTGATCTCCGGGACCGACAACCGAGCGGCACCGCGGTCCGGCCCGGGCTCGATACTTTGACTGAATTTTCAGTTTGTGTCAGAGTCGAGATGCTGAGCGGCTCTGTCCGCTTCGCCCCCTTCACGTGCCACACCCGTCCGTGCAGCGCTCGTCGAGCGTCACGTCATGCCGACGGATAACTTGACCCCGTCACGATGGTTGGAGTTTCGCCGTGTCCGTTCCCCTCACTTCCCGCCGATCAGCGCTCCGCGCACTCGCCGGGGTCGGCGCTGTCGTCCTGGGCGCCTCGGCGTGCGACCCGGGCAGCAAAACGACGGGGGCCGCCCGCACTGCCGCTGACGAGGACACGACAGCCAAGGGGTTGCGCATGGGTGCCGAATGGGAAAGTCACGCGCGTACCTTCATGTCGTGGCCCGCCCTTGAGTCGGTGTGGGAGGAGGACCTCCCCTACGTGCGCGAGGACATCGCGCGCGTCGCCCGCGCCATCGCGGAGTACGAGTACGTCGTGATGATGGCCAGGCCCGACCAGCAGGCGGCCGCGCAGAAGGCGTGCGGGCGCGACGTCGAGGTCATCCCGCTGACCGTCGACGACCTCTGGGCCCGCGACACCGTGCCCGTCTTCGTCGAGCGGGACGGCGACGTCGTCGGCATCGACCTCAACTTCAACGGGTGGGGCAACAAGCAGCAACACACGAACGACGCCCAGGTGGGCCGCACCCTCCTGTCCAAGTACGGCATCCCCCGCGAGAAGGCTCCGCTCGTCGCCGAGGGAGGGGCCTTGGAGACCGACGGCGAGGGCACCCTCCTCATCACCGAGAGCTCGATCGTCAACAGCAATCGCAACCGTGGGAAGAGCCGGGATCAGATCGAGGCCGAGCTCAAGCGGTCCCTGGGCATCAAGAAGGTGATCTGGCTCGCCGGCGTACGCGGCGAGGACATCACCGACGCGCACGTGGACAGCCTCGTTCGCTTCACCGAGCCCGGCGTGGTGCTCCTGGACCGGGCCTTCCCCGGCACGCCCGCCGACTCCTGGTCACGCGCGGCCGACCAGGCGAAGGCCGCACTCGGCAAGGCGACCGATGCCAGGGGCCGGCCCTTCGAGGTCATCGATCTGCCCCAGCCCGACCTGAACAAAATCACCGGTGAGGGCGATGACTTCGTGTCGACCTACGCCAACTTCTACGTCGCCAACGACTCCGTGTTCATGCCCCGGTTCGGCGACCGGAAGGCCGACAGCCGCGCCCGGAGCATCCTGCAGGAGCACTTCCCCAAGCGCGACATCGTGCCGGTCCGGATCGACACCATCGCCTCCGGTGGCGGCGGCATCCACTGCTCCACCCACGATCAACCCGGTAAACCGGTCGAGTGATTCCCAGCCCGCCACCCAACGAACAGCAGCGGCCGTCGGGGACCGGCTCCGGTTCGTGAACGCCATGCCATGGACACCGGTACCGCGAGGGCTGCGCGGCTCCCGAGCGGGTGGGCTTCGAGGCGTCCGTCGGTCCGGGGGTCGTCTCCGCAGGGGGGCGATGCGGCCGCGCCCCATCGCCGTCCGGTAGGGGCCAGGCCCGCGCAGCGAGCCCGCCCGCTCAACGGCGCAGGATCCTGCCCGACCACCGGTTGGCAGCTCGGCTCCACGCAGGGCCGCCAGGCGCGACAAGGCAGCAGCCTGCAACGCCGCCGACGGCCGGCTGACGGTCATCTCGGGCGAGCAGACGGCCGGTCGGCAGGTAGGCACGCCTGCACCTCCACCGCGCCGGCCATCGATTGATCGTCTAGCTGGCCTACGCCGAAGGGCCGCAGGTCAGGCCGGTAGAGGGAAGACGGCGGTGCAGCACCTGGAGCGGTTGCGCAGCGTGGGGCTGGTCGCGGTGGTGGGGGGCAGGGCTGTCCCGCGCGACGTGGATTTCAATGGCGGTCGCCCCCGGATGGCAGAACCGCCGAGCACCTTGCCCCGGCACCGCGACAACAGCCGTGGCCAGCTGACCGCTGACCGTCTGGGAAGTGCTCGGCGTTTCGCCCGCATTCCCGGGCAGACCGTCGAGCGCAGCCCGCGTACAGGTGACCGGAATGCGGACACCCGCGCGGACGGTACGTGGACGGTGCATACGATTCCGCGGAACGTCCCTGCACCACTGCACCACACCGGAAGGCCCCTGTGAGCTCCACCTCCCCCCTGCCAGTCAGCACGCCGCAGGAGACGGCGTCCGGCACGGTGCTGATCCGTTCGGCGGCCGACGTCTCCGATCTCGTCAATTCGGGCACGGCACGCGGCCGGCACGCGAAGATGATCGTGATCATCGCGCTCGGCGGCATCTTCCTCGACGCGTACGACCTGAGCTCCCTCGCGTACGGGCTGCCCGACATCACGAAGCAGTTCGGCCTCAGCTCCGCCGCGGCCGGGCTGGTCACCGCCTCGATCAGCGTCGGTTCGCTGGTGGGTGCGCTCGTCGGCGGCTGGCTGGTGGACCGCATCGGCCGCTACCGCGTCTTCATGGCCAACATGTTCTTCTTCGTCGTCACCGCGCTGGTGTGCGCGGTGGCGCAAGACGCGTGGACGCTGATCCTCGCCCGCTTCGTGATGGGCATTGGCGTCGGCATGGACATTCCCGTTGCCATCGCGTTCCTCGCCGAGTTCTCCCGGCTGAAGGGCAAGGGAAGCAAGGGCTCGCGGACGGCCGCCTGGTCGCCCGCCTGGTACGCCGCCACCAGCGGCTGCTACCTGGTGATCATGCTGTTGTACTTCCTCCTGCCGGACGCCCAGCTGGGCTGGCTGTGGCGGTTCACCGTCGGCTTCGGCGCGGTGCCCGCGCTGATCGTGCTGCTGCTGCGCCGTCGCTACATGAACGAGTCCCCGACCTGGGCCGCCGACCAGGGCGACCTGGAGAGCGCGGCGAGGATCCTGCGGGAGTCGTACGGCGTGGACGCGCGTGTCGCCGACGGCGTGCCCGCGAAGGCGCCCCGCCCGCTCCGGCCCGGTCTGGCCTCGTACGCGCGGCTCTTCAAGCCGCCGTACCGTGCGCGCACCATCCAGTCGGTGACCGTCGGCGTGGCCGAGACCTTCGGCTACAACGCGGTCGCGTTCGGGCTGCCGATCATCATCGCCACGCTGATGACCCAGGGCCCGCTGACGACGATCGCCTCCTCTTTCACCCTGAATCTCGTCTTCGCCCTGACCGGCGGGCTGCTCGGCATCCGCTGGGCGGCGACCCGGGGCGCCTGGCCGATGATGACGCTGGGATTCGCGATCCAGCTCGTCGCCATCGCGGTGCTCGGCCTCCTCGGCGATCCTTCGGGGACGGCTGTCGTGACGGCGGGGATCATGATGCTCGGCGCCTTCATGTTCGCCCAGGGCTTCGGCCCCGGCGCGCACATCATGAGCTACGCGTCGCTGGGCTTCCCGACCTCGATGCGCGGGGTCAGCATCGGCTTCAACCAGGCCGTGCTGCGGCTCGGTTCGACGCTGACCCTGTTCTTCTTCCCCATCCTCAGCAGCACCCTCGGCACGGACCTGTACTGGGTCATTCTCCTTGCGCCCGTCCTCGGTCTGATCGCGCTGCTGGTCAAGCGCTGGGAACCCGTCGGCTTCGACGCGGACGCGGAGGAGCGGGCACGTCTCGCTGCGGAGACTTCCCGCGGCTGAAGCCGAGCCGGGGCCGCCGGCTCGGCTTCGATGTCGACCTGCGCGTCCCCGTCCCGCCCCGTCTCGCTGCGGTGTTACCGGAGCGGGCGGTGACGGGCGGGCAGCCGGCTAGTGGGCGGCGGGCAGTACATGGTCGCCGACCCGGTCGGTGCTCAGGCACAGCGAGCAGACCACCGCGTCGTGGGTCCGGCAGGCGGCGAGGTCCGGGCGCTCGAAGTCCTGCCGGCAGACGTGGCAGGTGGAGGTGGTCGCGCTGGGGTTGCCGTCCGCGTCCAGCAGCGGTTCGTCGATTCCGTCATCGGTGCGCCGCAGGTAGTAGCGGCCCTTGGTTGCCAGCGCCATCAGCGGCGTGAGGAGGAAGGCGATCAGGGCCGCCGCGACCGGCGAGTACGGCTGGAGGGTGTCGCCCAGGACACGGAAGTACATCGCGATCGACAGCCCGGAGGCGGCGACGAAGGCCACCACGCCCACGGGGTTGACCGGATGGAGCATGCCCCGGCGGAACTCGGGAGCGTGCGGGGACAGCTTCAGCAGGTACTTGTTGACGATGATGTCGGTGGCGACGGTGACGACCCAGGCGATGGCGCAGTTGGAGTAGAAGCCCAGGATGGCGTTGAGGAAGCTGAACATGTCCGCCTCCATCAGGACCAGGGCGAACGCCAGGTTGGCCAGGACGAAGACCATCCGGCCGGGGTAGCGCTTGGTGACCCGGGTGAAGGAGTTGGTCCATGCCAGCGAACCGGAGTAGGCGTTCGTCACGTTGATCTTGATCTGGCTGATCACGACCAGGACCACGGCCAGCGGTACCACCAGCCAAGAGGGCAGCATCGCGTCGAAGGCGCCGGTGAACTGCTGGATGGGCTCGGTGGCCGCGGCCGGGCCCACCTCGGCGAGGACATAGACGGCCAGGAAGAGCCCGATGGCCTGCTTCAGCGCACCCAGCACCACCCACCCGGGGCCCGCCATCACCACGGCCGTCCACCAACTGCGCTTGTTCGCCTCGGTCTTGGGCGGCATGAACCGCAGATAGTCGATCTGCTCACCGATCTGCGCGATCAGTGACAGGCAGACGCCCGCGCCCAGCAGCACCGAAGCGGTGTTGACGCCACCGCCGCCGTCGGAGCCCGCGTACGACACGAAACGGTCCACCGATCCCGGGTCGGTGGCGACCAGATAGATCAGCGGGCCCGCCATCAGCAGCAGCCAGACCGGGGTCGTCCAGACCTGGAGTTTGCTGAGCGCCTTCATCCCGTAGATGACCAGCGGGATCACCATCACGGTGGAGACCAGATAACCCAGCCACAGCGGCAACCCGAGGCCCAGCTTCAGCCCCTGCGCCATGATCGAGCCTTCGAGTGCGAAGAAGATGAAGGTGAAGCTGGCGAAGATGACGCTGGTGAGCACGGAGCCGTAGTACCCGAAGCCGGAGCCGCGGGTGATCAGGTCCAGGTCGATGTTGTACCGCGCCGCGTAGTAGGCGAGCGGGAAGCCGGTGACGAAGATGACGACGGCCGCGACGAGGATCGCGGCAAGCGCGTTCCCGGTGCCGTGGGTGAGGCCGATGCCCGCGCCTATGGAGAAGTCGGCCATGTAGGCGATGCCGCCCAGCGCGGTGGTCGCCACCACCATCGGTGTCCAACGGCGGTAACTGCGGGGCGCGAACCGGAGGGTGTAGTCCTCCAGGGTCTCCGATGCCGCCTGCCCATGAGCGGGCTCTGCCGCGACGGCCGGTTTCGCATCAGCCTGGGTCATGCCGCGCCTCCTGTGGTGCCGTGGGAACTGCGACGTGCTGCGTCGCTCACGGCCGGACGTTAGGAAGCGCGTGTTTCCGCGGCGTACTTCCCGGGTGAACCGGCTGTTTCGAATGCCCGGCCGCCGGTGGTGGGCGCCGGCTGCCGCGCGGGCGGTCGAGAGGGCGTAGGGGCGGACGACGGACGACGGACGCCCCCCAGGGGCATGACCGGGGTGGCTACGGTCCGCGTGCCGGCGAGGTCAGGACGTGTCTTCGCCCGACGCGGCCGGCGACGGTGCCGAGTCGGGCCCGCTGCCCTGGAGACGTTGCAGGTCGGACGCGCGTACCTGGATGACCAGCAGGGCGATCAGCGCCGCGACGACCGCGAACGCGGCGGCGACGAGGAAGGCACTGGAGACCCCGGAAGCCAGCACCTCGTCGCCCCAGGGAGGTGGGAGCTGGCCGGTCTGCCGGAACTGTAGTTGTTCGGCGGGCGTCGCCTGCGACAGGAAGGCCGGAATCTGGTCGGTGGCCTCGTTGCGGCTCGCCGTGCCGAAGGTCGTGACCAGGATGGACAACCCAAGCGAACCGCCCACCTGTTGGGTGGCGTTCAAAATCCCGGAAGCCGCCCCCGACTCGTGCGAGGCCACTCCCGAGACGGCCATCAGCGTCAGGGACACGAACTGGAATCCCATACCGAAGCCGAACACCAGCATCGGCCCGATCAGGCTCCCGAGATACGTACTGTGCACATCCGTCAGCGTCAGCCAGGACAGCCCGCCCGCCGCGAGCAGCGCGCCGGCCACCATGAACGGCTTGGGGCCGTACTTCGGCAGCAGTTGGGAGGCGATCCCCGCCCCCACCGCGATGACGGCGCTGATCGGAAGGAAGGCCAGACCGGCCTGCAACGGGCTGAAGCGGAGCACGTTCTGGACGAACAGGGTCAGGAAGAAGAACATGCCGAAGAGGGCGGCGGCCAGGCTGAGCATCATCCCGAAGGCGCCCGCCCGGTTACGGTCGCGGAACATCGGCAGTGGTGTGATGGGCTGCCGCGAACGGCGCTCGATGGCGAGGAACACAGCGAGCAGCACGACCGCCGCACCGAAGGCGCCGATGGTCAGCGGGTCGCTCCAGCCGTCCTCCGAGGCCCGGATGAAGCCGTAGACGAGCGCGACCATCCCTGCGGTGGAGGTGAGTGCGCCGAGGACGTCGAAATGACCGGGATGACGCTCGGACTCACGGATGAAGCGCGGCGCGGCGAGCGCGATGACCAGGCCGATCGGCACATTGACGAACAGCACCCACCGCCAGTCCAGCCATTCGACGAGCATGCCGCCGAGGAGCAGTCCGATCGCGCCACCGCCGGCCGAGACGGCGGCGAACACCCCGAAGGCCCGGTTGCGTTCCGGGCCTTCGCGGAAGGTGGTGGTGATGAGGGCGAGTGCGGTCGGGGAGGCGACGGCACCGCCGATGCCCTGCAGCGAACGTGCGGCGAGCAACTGCCAGGATTCCTGCGCCAGTCCGCCGAGCAGCGAGGCGACGACGAACAGCAGGATGCCGGCGATGAACACTCTGCGGCGGCCGAGGATGTCACCCAGCCTGCCACCGAGCAAGAGCAGCCCGCCGAAGGTGAGGGTGTAGGCATTGATCACCCACGAGAGGCTCTCGGTCGAGAAGCCGAGCGCCTCTTGGATGTTCGGTAGCGCGATATTCACGATGGTGATGTCGAGGACCACCATCAGCTGGCACGAGCAAATGACGAGGAGGGCAATCCCACTGCCTCCACCCCGCCGTTGCCCGGAGCCTGCTGTCGGTTCGGGGGTCGGCGTGTGACTCGTCATGGAGTTGCCTTTCCGCTCCGGGGAACCGGACCGGTCATTTCACCCACGTTATGCCTGGGTGCCGGGCCTCACCAGTCGATCAACGGGCGCCTCGGAGAGCACAGGCAGCGGGCGCTCGAAGGGGCGCGGCGCGGCGGTCCTGGGACGAAGCCCCGTCCGTGTGAGGAGGGCGGGAAGCCCTCCTCACACGGAAGCGCCCGGACGCCTGGCCAGTGGCCCCCGGTAGAGCCAGTGGCCCCCGGCGGAGGCGGGCCGGGGCGGCCGTGACGGGTCGGACCGGGCAGAGCCGAAGCGGCCGTCGCTGCGGTGGACCGGTGGGGCGCCGCCGCGGCCGGCCGTCCGCAGTCCTGGGCGCACGTGCCCGCCGCCGACAGCCGCACCAAAAGCCGACCCACGGTCGGTATACGGCCCGCCCGACGGTGGCGGGCCGCTGGAGCCTCGACGGTCATCGGCGAAGTCCTCGACCGGCGGCGGACAACCACCGTCGGCGGACGCCCACCGTCAGTTCTTAACCAGTTCGCCGTCCCTCGCGACCACGCGTCCACCGCGCACCACCATCTCCCGCGTGGGGAGGTCCACGACGATCTGGGGCAGGCACTCGCCACGTACGAGAAGGAAGTCGGCGGGCGAGCCGGGCTTCAGGTCGGCGCGGGGCAGGCCGAGGAGCTGGGCGCCGCCGTCGGCGCCCGCGCGGAAGGCGGCCTCCAGTTCCTCGTCCAGGCGGACGTCCTGGACCCAGGCCAGCAGGTGGGAGCGGTGCAGCATGTCGGCGTTGCCGAAGGGGCTCCATGCGTCGCGTACGCCGTCGGTGCCGAGGCTGACGTGGACCCCGTGCTCACGCAGTCGGTCGATGGGCAGGACCAGGTCGGAGGAGGGCGCCACCGTCGTCAGGGAGATGCCCGCCTCCGCCAGATCTACGGCCATGTCGTCGAGTTCACGGCCCTTCAGGCCCGGCAGGCAGAAGACATGGCTGACGGTGACCTTGCCCTGGAGCGACAGCGCGCGGGTGCGGTCGATGATCGCGCGGAGCGACTTCACACCGGTCCCGGCTCGCTCGTGGAGGTGGATGTCGACGCCCACACCGTGCCGGTCGGCGATGCCGAAGACCACGTCGAGCTGGTCGTCGAGCGCCTCATCGAATTCGATCGGGTCGATACCGCCGACCTGGTCGATGATCCCCGTGCGCGCTGCCTCCTCCAGGAGTTCCCTCGTGCCGGGCGTGCGGATGACGCCGTGCTGAGGGAACGCCACGACCTGCACGTCCAGGGCATGCCGCAGCTCCTTGCCGGCGGCCGCGATCCCTTCGACGCCCTCCAGGTCGAAGGCGGGCGCCACATCGGCGTGTGCACGCATCGCCCGCGTGCCCTGGGTGACGGCGTGCGCCATGAGGCGTTGGGCGCGGTCCTTCAGGGGTGTACGCAATGCGTGGTAGAGCTTCACGTCCTCGGCCGCGTACTCGGCGATGGTGTGCGCGGGGTTGCGCGTGACCCACGGCTCGCCCCATGACGTCTTGTCAGGGTGCACATGTGCGTTCACCAGCGTGGGCAGGGCGATCCGGCCCTTGCAGTCGACGACCTTGGCGCCCTTCGGTGCCGGGCGGTCCGTGACGACGCCGTCGACGACGGTCAGATCGACCGGGGTGCCGACGCCGTAAGGGCGGACGTTCCTGAAGACCGTGGCGTTCGGGTGGTGGCCCGCGTGCTCGGTGATCCTCGCGGCGGCGTCCGGCTTCGATCCGGAGCTCTGGGCCGCAGCGGTCTCAGGAGTGGCCGCGGCCATGGTTCCCGCGAGGGCGGCGGCTCCGGCGAGCACGCCCCGACGGGAGAGGCTGCCGGTGAGGGACTGTGACGACTCGGCGCGCATCGGTTGGCTCCTTCGGTTGGCGGGGGAAGAGAGGGGCTGACGAGGCGATCGGTGACCCGGCGGCCTACACGACGAGACCTGAACGGACCACGTGAGAGGGCTTCTTGAGGACGCCGAGGTCGGCGAGCGGATCGCGGTCCACGATGAGTACGTCGCCCGCGAAGCCCCGCTCCAGGCGCCCCACCGCCCCTTCCAGCCCCAGCAGCTTCGCCGCTCCGGTCGTCGCCGTACGGATCGCCTCCAGCGCGGAGAGCCCGGCGGAGTGCATCAACTCGACCTCGCCGCCGATGGGTTCGACCGTTCCGCCGGAGGAGTCGGTGCCCGCGGCGAGCGGGACACCCAGTTCGTGCGCGGCGCGCACCGCCCGCTTGAGGACCGGCAGGTAGCTGCGTCCGCGTTCCGCCAGAATCGGATCCGGGGAATCGACGAGTCCGGCGATCGCGGTGAGCGTGGGGGTGAAGTACGTTCCCCTGCGGCGCATTTCGTGCAGGGTGCGCTCACCGACGAACACCCCGTGTTCCAGGGAGCGGATACCCGCCGTGACCGCGTCGTGGCAGCCCTTCTCGCTGTAGCTGTGGCAGAGCACGCCCTTGCCGCCGTGCCGCGCGGCCGCGACGATCGCGGACAGCTGGTCGTGGTCGTAGACCTGGGTGAGCGGATCCTGCTCGGGCAGCCCGGCGCGCTCGTTCACCCGGGTCTTGATGACGTCGGCGCCGCGCGCGAGGTTGACGTCGACCACTCGGCGCAGGGCTTCCTTCGAGCGGACTCCGTTCCGCAACCGGGCGAGCGGGGCCAGATCCGGATCGGCGAGGATCGTGTCGCCCAGGTCCGGCGTGACGAAGATGCCCGCGGCCCGCAGCCGCGGCGCCTGCTCCGGCGCCTGTTGGGCCAACTCCCGTACGGCGATGTCCTGGTAGAAGTTGGTCGATCCGCTGCGGGCGCTCGTCGCGCCCTTGCGGACCGCGTCGCGCGCCTCGGCCGCCGTGTTGAGGTGAATGTGCGCGTCCACGAGTCCCGGCAGAATCCACTTGCCGTCGGCCCGAAGCACGGGGGCGCCGTCGGGGATCTGTGCGGCGGCGCGGGCCCTGGAACCGGCGACGCGCACGCGGCCGCCGGTGATGACGACGACCGCGTCCTCGGTGACCTCGCCGGTGGCCGGGTCGATCAGCGTGCCGCCCTCGACGACCAGGTCACCGCCGCGCCTGCTCCCGAGGCCGCGGCCGGTGGCGGCGGCACCGGGAGCGGAAGCGGTCAGCAGCGCCGACGTGCCGGCCATGGCGGCGGCGCCCGCGAGAACGCCGCGCCGGGTCAGGTGGCTCGGGGGTGGCGGGGCAGGCTCAACGCACATCGGTGGGCTCCTTGATCGCGGACGGCGAATATGGGAGCACTTTGTATACCAGGGGGAATGGGTGGCTGGGAAGACGCGGTTCCGCTCACGCACAGTACATGCTATTTGCCCTGCTAGAGGCTGCAATAACACCCTTCATCGAGGGCAGCTGAACTGGCGCCACGGAAAGCCGCGAGCCCCCATACAGGCTCCTGGTATACAAAGACGAAGAGGTCCGGGCTCAGCCGGCGCCGAAGAGGGAGCGCAGGGCCACCGAACGGCTGTCGCGTACGTGCAGCAGCGTGCTCGCGGCCGCGGACTCCTCGTCGCCCGCGGCGATGTGCCGGAACATCAACGCGTGCTGCGCCCGCATGTGCTCCGGCTCCTCACGCAGGCCGAACAGCAACTGGAGCTGCCAGGCCAATTGCTCCATCGTGCGGGCGAGCAGCGGGTTGCCGCTCAGCGTCACGATGTCCTCGTGGAACGCGGTATGGGCGGCCACCTCACTCGCCCCCTCGCCATCGGCGGCCGCCTGCTCCGCCCTGTCGAGGGAGGCCCGCAGAGCGGAGAGCAGAGACGACTCGCCCGCTCCCGCCCCTGCCACACGGCGGGCAGCGAGCCGCGAGGCCTGCACGGCCAGGGGCTCCCACACCTCGTACAGGTGCTGCACATCGACGCGCTCAAGCCGGCGTACGCGCACGCCGCTGTGCGGCAGCAGCTCCAGCAGGCCCTCGGCCACGAGTGCGCGCAACGCCTCGCGTACCGGTACGCGAGACATCCGCAGCTCCTCCGCGACCTCCCGCTCCACGAGGCGGGCGCCCTGGGGATAGCGCCGGTCGACGATCCGCTGCCGTACGGCGTCGCGCGCGCAGGCGCTGAGCGAGGTACGCCCGGCCCCGGGGGTGGTGCTCCCGCCGCCGGCCCCCTCGCCATGCTGCTTGCTGCTGCCCGCCACGTGCACCGTCCTTCGCTCAGCGTGCTCAGTGCGAGGATACGCGGCAGCAGACGGACGAAGCGGGGCACGCGGGGCGAGGGCGCGGGGCGCAGGCCCTGACCCCGGGGCTCGCTGGACGGCCCGGCCGACCACACGGTTTCCAGGTCGGCCAGATTGGCCAGTCGCAGCACGTGTCCGACAGCGAGGCGCCCCTCCCCCAGTCCCACGCGGCCGCGAGCCGGGATGGAAGGACTCCCCGGAGCCCCCGGAGCCAGATAGGCCCGTCCCTGCTGGGCACACTCGCAAGCGGAGAGCCGGAGAAGACAACGGATCCCCCACCGGCCACTGCTCACCGCCCGCCGCGAGGCGAGAAGGCCCCGCCAGAGCAATCGGACTGGGCTCCTCCCCTCACGCCCTCCGACGGCGCGGCCACCAGGGCCTCGTGCCGCCCGTGGCCACCGACGGTGAGGCGTCGTCGTCCCTCAGCCGGTGAATGCCCGCATGAACGCGTTGGTCTTTCCTTCTGTACTCGAACAGGTCGCCATCGCCTTCGAGTTGGCGCCTCCCTGGCACGGCTTGTCCCGGGTGGCCGACCACATCGACAGCCGACCGAGGCCCTTCTTGTCGGCGAACCTCTTGAGCTCGACGGCGTCGGCAGGGGTGAAGACCTCGACCTCGACGTCGTTCACGCCGATCATCGGGGTGACGGCGACAGCCTTCCAGGCTGCGGCGTCGCTACGGATGCCGAGCGACTTCTTGATCTGCTTCTGCGTGGCGGTAGCTGCCGAGATGGCGTATTCGCCCATGTCACCGTCGTAGTAGCTGCCGTAGTCCATGGCCATGATGTTCACGGCGGAGACGCGGGCACCGCCCTTCTTCGCGCTCTCCAGTACCGCGACGGCATGGCGATTCAGGCCGGAGGGGAGCACCGGGAGAGTGAAGGACACATCCAGGTCCGGGTGCTGCTTCTGCAGCCGTGCGATCGCCTGTGCGCGGAGGGTGTTGGCCTTCTTGTCCGTCAGGGCAGGGCCCTCGATGTCGAAGTCGACCTTCTTCAGGTCGTAGGCGTCGATAACCGTGGTGTACGCGCGCACCAGCTCGTCCACCGAGCCGCAGACCCGGGCCAGTTCGTGACCGCTCTGTCCGCCGAAGGAGATCCGCACATCGCCGCCCTTGGCGCGCAGCGCATTCGCCTGGCGCGCCACCGGGTTGGCACTCAGCTCCTGCCGGCCGCCCCACTTGGGCGTGCAACCGCCTCCGGGTGAGACGAAGGCCAGGTTGTACTCCTTCACGCCGGTCTCCCGCGCGCTCCGCAGGAGGTCATAAGAAGGCTTGAGCGAGGTATCCACGTACGGCGCGAAGGCGTTGGGCTCCGGCGCGGGGGGTTCGGTCCCCTTGGTGGGGGGTGCGCTGGAGGGTGGCCGGCTCTCGCTATGGGAGGGCGCCGACGGTGTACGGTCCGGCTGCTCCTCCTTGCCTCCGGACGAACAGCCGGCCAGCAACGAAGCCGCAACCGCCGCCGCCGTCACGGCAGCGCCGATCGGCTTCAGTTCCCTTCTCCGGGAAGCCTTTTGGTCCGCGTCGTTCGTCATCGTCGGCCTGTTCCTTGGGACGGGGATGGGCAGTTGGTGGCGGATGGGGCGCAGGAAAGCGTCCAAGTATAGGAGTCAGCGCGTGGCGGGCCGGACCCGGGAGACACTCGCACACCGTCGCGGTGGGGCTCAATCTCCGTCGGCGCCGCGTACGGAAACCGGCGCCGAGTAGACCCACCGGCGGGAGAGGGGCAATGAATCAGGCGATAGCCCGAAATGGGAACCCGAATGGGACACCCTTCCACGGGAGTCGTTGTTCGCTTACGCGTCTGGCGGTGGCTGCCCTCCCTGCGGCTGTTCCGGTCCGACCGAGCGTAGCGGCCAAAGAAATCGCGACGAGCTGCGGCCAACCCCTTCGTGGGTGTTCGTTCCGCTTATGCGCCCTCATCGACTGGGACAGTTGACCCCCGCTTGCAGTGCGAGCGGCCTGAAGTAATGGGAGCGCAACGAGGAGAACGTCGAGTGACCGGGAAAGCCTGGCCAGACATCGGGCTCGCCTTCGCCACCCCGACAGGCCGTCCGCCCGGCCCGCCCTCACCCGCCACATCGGTCAACTCCTCCAGCGGGGCGAGCTACTCGATATCCGCTGCCACGAATTCCGACACTCGACCGCCACCCTCCCCTGGACAGGGCGTCAACCTCGTCATCATCAAAAAGCTCTGGGGCAACGCCCGTACTGGCGTCACCTCGGAGATCTGCGCCCATGTACGACTCCGTCTCCAACGCCAAGCCATCGACACCCTCAACAACGCACTGAACACTGGCAACGACAACCCCGACGACTTGCCCAACACAGCCACCATCCGCCGGCGTTACCGTCAGAACATCAAAGACCCCCTCCGCCACAGCAACTCGGAGGGAGTCTTCTTCACTCTTCGTATTGGGATCAATCTGTGCGCTCCACACGAGAATGGCCCCCTTAGGGCTCACCCGGCGCGAAATCTTTCCACATCAGACCACTCCCACACCGCGACGCCTTCAAGTTCTCGAACCACTTCCCATACCGGAGCTACAGATCCACCCAATGGGACATCTATTGCCACATGCCGATCACCACTCCACTCCACCTTCAGGCCAGCGTCGCGAATGGCGGTACTCACGTTCTCTTTCGCCGCATGAAATATACCCGCAGGGACTGAAGGAGGAAAGAAGATTCTAAACAGACGGTTTCCACTAGACCGCACGACTCCATTGATGCACCTGGCATCCGCGTCAAGCGAAACAATATCACCCAGCGCCAACCCATAAACCCTGAACGGCAAGCAGCAGACCTCGTAAAGTTCACCGCCTAGAGGGCGCAGCCAAATTTGCTCCATCTGACCGCGAAACCCGAAAGGCGCCAGATCGACCATCGCGATATGGGCAGGATCAGGCCTGTTGGCAGGTTCATCATGAACGATGAAGCTAACTTGTGAATCCATGAACTACCCCTCTAGGACGAACTTGGATCTGCCCGGCACGCCAACCAGCGCCGGGCAGATCCAAGTTTCAAAGATGCGACTATCTCGTGATGTGAGGTGGCCAATGACGCGGCGGCCACGGACCAGTGTAACTGGCCGGTGGATTCAAGGGAGCCCCGTGATCCCTCTTCGAACTATTGCAGTGCCTGCATACAGGCGTCGTATTCGCGTCGGTTAGATCGCCACCACGAATACGCGGCTCAACATGATCCACTGCTTGTGCAGGGTTCGCTCTGCAGTACGAGCACAACGGCGTAGGCAGACTCGGGTCTGCGTTAACTCCGATATTGTATTCACCGAGCATATCGGCAGGAATTCTCTTCCCCGCTCCGGGACCCCCGCTCGATCCGGCCGGGATGTCGTAAATCGGCTCACCATTCGGACCGCAGCCGGTCGGCGTATTTATATTGTGAACCAGTACCGGCGCAGCCCCCGCCAGCACATAGTACGTGTGCAAGTCGGCGATGGTCAGGTTTCGGACCGTGGCCTGCTTGGTCCAGCGTTTGACCGCGGTGATCTGGACGTGTGTGCCGGTGTTGGTGCGCAGCCACTGGCCGGGGTGAAGGTCGGTGGCATCGAGCCACTTTCCGATCTCGGGGATCCAGAAGGGGTGTCCGTCCGTCGCGGTGACCGACGCCTTCTTGTCGCCCTTCTTGCCGTCGGTGTCGACGGTGACCGTGACGAGGTGCTTGGTCCCCTTGCCCGTGATTTCGGCTGTGACCCTCTGGGACTTGGCCTTGCCGGTCTCGGGGTCCGTGGCGACGACCTTGTCGCCGATCTTGACGTCCTCGATCTCCTTTGTGGAGCCGTCGGCCATCAACACCTTGGTTTTCGGGGCGAAGCTGTTGGAGGTCGCGCATGGCGCCGCCGCGTCGGCGGCCTTTTCCGCCGCCGCCTCCAGCTTGTCGGCCCGCTTGCCGGTCTCCAGCCACGAGGTGAAGCCGTTCTTGATCTTCTTGAGCAGACCCCATACGCGCTTGCCCAGCGCAACGGCCTTTGCCCACTTCCAGGGCAGCGCGTACTTCGTGGCGAACTTGCCGACGAGGCCGCCGACGAAGCTCGTGGCGATGTTGAGGACCGTCGAGCCGCAGGCACCGAGGCTGCCGGTGGTGAAGCAGTCCAGTGCGTCGGTGATGCCCAGTTCGTCCGCCGCGATCTTCGCGAGTTCCTTCGCCGCCGAGATCGCTCGCTTCTTGGCCGCGTTGGCCTTTGTCCGTTCCCGCTCCGCCCGGCGCTGCGCCGCGGCAGCGTGGGACTGCTCGGGTGTGTTCTTGTGGCCCATGGAGGTGATGGCGCTCATGAGGAGAAGGGGCGCACCAGCGACGACCATGGCGATGCCCAAGAGCCAGCCGAACAGGAACTCACCGCTCGGGTCGGTGAAGGAGACCGGGCTGTTGTTGGCGTAGGCGTAGCCATTTATCTGTTGCGGGTCGGTGAAGTCGATGACCGGGTCCGCCGATACGAAGCGGCCGTTCTCCGGCTCGTATTCACGGGCGCCGATGTGGGTGAGGCCCGTCGACTTGTCGACCGACTTCCCGAGGAAGCCCTTGTCATCGACCCATGGTTTGGACTCCTCGCCGCGCTCAGCGCCGAAGGGGTCCATCCGGCGGCGGGTCGTCTCGCCCGTCGCCGCGTTCACCGCGATCTCGGCCGTCCCGTGGTGGTCGGCCGAGAGGAACTCGACGCCGTTCTTGGTGCGCAATGCCACCGTGCTGTCGCCGAAGACGTAGTAACGCGCCCCGGTGACGGCCTTGCCGGCCGTGTCCAGGCGCAGCTCCATGCCTGGCAGGTAGAACGTGGTGGCGTCGGGTTCCTTGCGCAGCACCCGCTGACCACTGGCGTCGTAGCCGAAGCTGGATTCCTTCGTTCCCTCGGCGGACTTGGTCAGCTTGCCTTCGGCGTTCCAGTCCAGGTTCTGGGTGTCACCGTTGAGGACGCGTTTGTCGGTGTTGCCGGCCGCGTCGTAGGTGAACGTGTCCTGGGAGTGAACCGCGGGGTCCGAGCCACTGGCCGCGACGTCCTGGACGACCTTGGTGAGGTTGTGGGGTCCCCCGTCTCCGGCTTCGCCGGGGGTGCCGTCCTGGTCCTCGTCGCCGTAGGAGTAGGTGCGGGTGGTGTCGCCCTCGCCTCCGACGCCGTGGATGACCTGCTTCTTGCGGTTGCCGGACGCGTCGTAGGCGAACTCGTGCCAGTACGGGGCCGGGCCGCCGATGGTGCTCGTCGAGGGGGCAGTCGCGCATGCCGCGTTGCCGTTGCCCGAACCCACCGCGCCGTCGGACGCGTTTGTCGTGGACCACGCGTCCGTCAACCGCCGCTGCCAGTCGTGGGTGAAGCACTGGACGTCGGCCTCGCCCCCCGTCGGGGTGTCCGCAATGGAGGTGACGTTGCCCGACCGGTCGTAGGCGTAGCGGGCGTCGTAGGCGACGGCCGAGGCGCCCTCCCGGTCGACGCGCGAGCGGGTGAGCAGGTCGGTGCCACGCTCGTACTCGTACGTCAGCCAGGTCTTCTTGTCGGTCGCACCACCTGTGGTCAGCTCCAGCTGCTGGAGCTGACTGATCGGGGAGTAGCGGGCCGCGTTGACGTAGGTGCTACCCAGCGAGGTCTTCAGTTGGGTCGGCCGTTGCAGCTCGTCGTAGACGTAGGAGACCGTTTCGGCCGGCAGGCCGCCCGCAGCGGGCATGCCGAGGGACTGCACCGATCCGTCACGGTTGTACTGCGTCGTGTATTCGTACGTTCCGTTGAGTTCCGGAGCGGCTGTGCCCGCCAGCGTGTAGCGCGTTTTGGTCGGCTGGTACATCTCGTCCAGCTCGGCGACGACCGTGCTGGACTGAACGGCGCCCCCGGCGTAGCGGTACGTCCCGTACAGCTCGCCCTTGGCGAGTTTGTCGTAGGTGGTGACCGTCAGTTTGGTGCCGGTGTCCGGCTCCCCCTCCCAGGTGGACAGGGTGCGGCCGATGGCGTCGTACTTCGTCGACGTCGTCTTGCCGCGTGCGTCCGTGGTGGCGGTCAGCCGGTCCAGGCTGTCGTAGGTGTAGGTGGTCCTGCCGGTGTCCGGGTCGTCGGCCTGCTTCTTCCGGCCGAGTTGGTCGTAGGCGTAGGACCAGGTGTTGTCCGCCTGGTCCTTGACCGTTTTCAGTCGGCCGGCCGGGTCGTAGGTGTACTGAATGGCTTCGTAGTCGGCCGATGTGCCGCCGGGCAGCGGCTTGTCGCCCCTGTAGCGCCGGATGTCGGTGGTGCGCCCCCGCGCGTCGGTGATGGTGGTCGTCGGGGCCTGGCCGGCCGGCGGGTCGACGTGTACCCGGTCGCCGCCGTACGCGTATGTGGTGCGCCACTTCTCCTCGCCGGCGACCCGGAAGACATCGGCGGTCTTGCGGCCTGCGCCGTCGTACTCGGTGAGGTTCTGGGCGTCGACGTCACCGTTGACGGCGTTGAACAGCTGATCGCCGGGAGTGCCGCTGGTGTAGTAGTCGGTGTAGGTCCTGGCGATGCTGCCGAAACCGTTGTAGAAGGTGTCGGCGACCATACGGCCGCCGCCAGGGCCCTCGGTCTGCTCCTGACGCGGCCGCAGGAAGCCGTCGTACAGCGCGTACTCGGTACCGTAGCCGCCGTCGTTCTGGACCTTCTGCGTCTTCACGGCCACCGGGGCGGTCTTGCGGACCAGGTAGCTGTATTTGATCGATGGTGTGAACGACGCTTTCGGGCGGTCCGGCATCCACACCGAGGTGAGGCGCCCGAGCGCGTCGTACCCGAGGTCGGTGCGCTTGCCGTTCATGTCGATCTGCGCGGACGGCGCACCCCACGCCGGGTTGTACTCGGTGGTGGTACCCCACCCCAGCGCGTTGGTCTCGGACTTCTTCGTCGTCAGGCCGTCGGTCTCGGTGTAGGCGGTGCTGGTGACGTTGCCGGCCGCGTCGGTCACTTTGGTGAAGCGGCCGTAGATGTCGAAGTCCGTCGGCAGGGTCTCGGTGACGGTCCGGTACGCGGCGGCGGTGCCGTCGTGGGAGGCGAGCTTCTGGACCTTGGTCGTGTCGCCCTTGGTGGGTGCCTCGCCCACGCCCTTGCCGTCGTAGAAGGTGCGGTCGTCGGAGATGACCTGGGTCTTCCGGTCAACGGGGGCGTCGCAGGAGGCAGCGACCTTCTCGACGCGGGCGACGAGTTCGAGCATGTGCTGCGCTGTGTTGTCGGCGTAGCCGGTACGGGTGCACTGGTTGTCGGAGGCGTCGTCGGCCGATCCGTAGTCGTCCACCTCGTTGACCCGGCCGTTGGCCTGGTCGTAGCGGGTGGTGCTCTTGAGCTTCTGCCAGCCGCCGCTGGACAGGGCGGTGAAGGTCACCGTGGTTTCGGGGCGGACGTACCACGCCTTGGTGGTGCCCCAACTCTTCGTCCGGGTTGCCGTCGCGCGCGTCCACGGGGTGCTGATGCTCTTGGTGACCACCTTGTCGGCGCTGTAACCGCCGTTGTAGGTGGTCGTCTCCAGTTCGAAGCCGGACAGCTCGTCGGAGTCGATGTGAGCGACGCCTTCGGAGTCGGTGACGGTGCCGCCCATACCGCGTAGGAAGACATGCTCGCTGCGTGTGTTGGACGGGCTGACCGTGCCCTCGGAGTTGGTGACCTGGACCTTCTCGTAGCCACGCCAGTCACTGCGCGTACGGTACTTTTCGTCCGATATGCCGTCGGGCTTCGGGGTCTTCCAGCCCGCGTCTCCGCGGTAGTCGTACGTGTTGACCATGTCCGGCGCGCCGCCGGTGAGGTCGGTTTGGACGACGCGGTCGACGACGTACTTGTGGAACCAGTCGGTGAGGGGGTCGGTGACACCCGGCGGATTCCACTTGACCGGGTAGCAGCGCTTGGTGGAGGAGTCGGCGCCCGGGAGGCTGTCCGCCGAGCAGTCGGCCGGGGCGTAGACGATGTCCAGCTGGCCGCCGGTGTCGTTGTCGACGGCGGAGAGCCGGAAGCGGTTCATCGCCTGGATGTTGTCGCCGGCCTTGTCGATGCGGTTGGGCAGCTGCTGACCGAGGAGTTCGACGGAGGGCATGGCGGCGGTGGAGGAGCCGACGCGCCCGGTGTGGTCGATGTTGTTCAGCCACAGCGACTTGGAGCCATCGCCGTTGTCGGTGAAGAGGTGGGTGAACTTCCAGGACTCGACATCGCTGTAGCCGGCGCCGGAGCGGATCTGTGTGGTGACCTCGCTCAGCTTCTTGCGGGTCCAGAACGTCGGAGAGTTCTGCCCCTCGCACTTGGTGTCGGCCTTGCAGTTCTGGTCCCACGGCACGTCCGGCCAGTGTGTGGCGGTGGTGTCGGTGAGATCGCCCGGCTCGCAGTCGGCGGCCGGGCCGATGCAGCGTTCGTCGGTGGTGAACTTGACGCGGCCGGCCGCCGGGGCGGTGTAGACCTTGCCGTCACGCTGGCCGTAGTCGATGCGCTGGAGGTAGCCGCCGCGGGTGTATGCCTTGCCGTTCTCGGTGGTCTTCAGGCCCTGGGTGTAGTAGTTGGTCTCCCGGCCGTAGAAGAACGACATCACGTTGCCGTGGGTGTCCTTGACGTAGTCGAGGTTCCAGCGCCACGCCTGATTGCAGTAGGCGTCGACGAAGGCCGCCTTGTAGCAGGGCTCTCCCTCGTCGTCGCCGTAGACCGGAACCGTCCAGGTGGAGTCGGTTTCCTCTTTGCCCGCGGACCAACCGGGCAGGCGGTCGAGACCGAAGGAGTACTCGGTGCCGTCGGAGGTGGTGATCCGCCAGTGCTCACCGTTGTCGTCCTCGTTGGCGCCTCCGGTGAGGTGCTCGACCTTGGAGTTGTCATCGGACTCGACGCGCCACTCGCCGGTCTTGTCGTCCTTGACCAGCCGGCCCGAGGGGCCGCCGGCGATCTGGATCGTGGCGTTGTCGTACGCCCAGCACTGGTCGCCATTGGTGTCGGCATGGCCGTCGTCGGCGCAGCTTTTGTAGCGGCGCTCGATGAAGCCGGGCTCATAGCCGAAGCCCTGGCCGATCCACGACCCCTGGTTGTTGGTGGCCGCGGTCTCGCCGTCGACGGACTGCGAGTTGTAGCCGAAGGAGACGGACGGAGCGAGGCCGCCGGGGACCGGCGGGGTGCGCAGCGGGTAGCTCCAGTTGAACGCGCCGGAGGAGTTGGACACGCTCCACTCGGCGGACGGGGAGAGCGGACTCGCCCCGTACGAACCCTGGCCCGAACTCGGCCCCGCGGTGGCCGCGAGCAGCGTGTGGGTGCCGGGGGCGGTGGTGGCCGCAGCCTTGAGCTGGGTGCGGGGCCCCCGGGCAGCGGGTGCTACGGGAACGTCCGCGGCCAGCGTGCGTGCGGCTGGGTTGTTGTTGCTCGGCAGTTCACGCGGGGTGTGGCACTTGGCCTCTTCCGGCGTGGTGAGCAGGCACTCGGGGTACTCCACGAAGCGGAGCCGGGAGCCGTAGTTGCCGCCGTAGGCGCCGGCGAAGCCGGAGTAGTCCAGCTGCAGGTGAGCCGCGCCGCTCTTCGTGCCGTCGTCAGTGCGGGCGACCTTGAGCAGCACGCCGTCGATGCCCGCGGCCGTGGCTCTTTTGCGGCTGACGACCTCGACCTTGACCGACTCGGCTGCGGGCTCTGCCCGGGTGGCGCCGGCCCTCCTGCCGGCCTGGGCGTCCATCTTCGGCTTCCGTACCCGCAGGGGTAGTCCGTTGGCCTTGGCCGGCTGGGTGCCGATGTGTATCTCGTCGGTGCCGGGCGTCGGCCATACGGTCTTGGCCGGGCGCTTCACCTCGGCCTTTTCGGCCGGGTTGGACTGGTGTGGCTTGGACTTGGCGTTCTTTCCGCGTACCGGGTCTCCGGTGTCCTGGAGACCGGGACGGCCGAGCCCCTCGGCTTCGGCCGACGGCGCGTACTGCGGCAGCAGACCAACCGTGAGCACGACGCCGACTGCCAGGGCGACGCGGCACTGGGCGGAGCGGCGCCGGAAGGGATTCCGACCTCTCCACCATGATGGCATGGACATGACTCTCCGTTGATATGGGTTCAGCGCGGAGCAAGGCGTGGGGAGGGAGAAAGACGGGGTGGGCCTGGCCGGAGGCCACGCCCACCCACGGAGGACGACTACGCTTCGCTCAGGCTCGAACCGGAGGCGAGTCCGGCCACCGTCGCGACGGTGCTTCCGTCGAGAGCACCCTGATAGGCACGCACGTCATCCAGCGCACCGGAGAAGTACTCACCACCAGCGGTGCCGGTGACGTTCCGTCCGACCTGAACCCCCGCCTTGGAGAAGTCCCAGGTGTTGCGCCAGGCGGTCTGCGCCCCGGCCAACTGGCCGTTGACGTAGAGCCGGACCTCGCCGAACAGCGCGTCGTGGACGAGCGCGAGGTGGTCACCGTCGCCGTCGGCGCCGGGCAGCGCCGCCGTGTCGACAGCCGTGGTCGTGACCGCTCCTGCGGCGTCCTTGTCGGTCACTGCGAGCTGCCAGCGGTTCGCGGCCTTCGAATACCGGACCACGACCGCGGTGGAATTGGCACCTGGCAGCGAGAGGACCGTCTGATCGCGTGTCGCGGTGGGTGAGGACAACCGTGCCCGGGCACTGATCGTGAAGCTGCCCTCGGCGGGGAACAGCCCGATGCCGCGCGACGCGTAGTCCGTGGTGCCGTTCAGCGCCAAGTGGCCGTCACCCCACAGCGGCTCCGCGACCGGAGGGCACTCCGGCTGGGTCGCCGGATCGCAGGAGTCGTCCGGCTGGTAGACGGAACTGTTGCCGGACAATGCGAGACCCGTGCCGCCCGTGATCTCCGGAGAACTGCCGGCGGCGGCATCATCCAGCGGCCAGTAGGCGAGCTGGTGCGGCGGGATCCCGCCGACGAACCTGCCTTCGGCCTCGGTGATGACCCGGTCGTACACCTCGACGTCCGCGACGTTGCCCTTGAAGTGGTAGCGGTAGCCGTCGAGGGACAGCGCGCGGCCGATCTGGACGCCGCCCCGGGCGTTCCAACTGGTACGGCGCGGCTGGATATCGTCCTTGATCAGGTAGCCGTTGACGTACATCTTCATCTCCCCCCGCTCGGCGTCGTAGACACCGATCAGGTGGGTGGGCACATTCCTCTGTGCCTTGACGCCCAGCACCTTCCAGGAGCCCAGCGATTCGATCTCGCTCACGGGCGCGCGGAACGACCACATCCCCGATTCGCCGTCATAGCCGAGCGTGAACCCCGCCTCCGCGACGCCGTCCTGACTGACCACCGCCATCGAGTGGTCCGGCAGCTCCGACAGCGTCACCCAGGCCGAGACCGAGAAGGTCTTGCCTGTGTCTACGGCGGGGCGGCCGGCGTCGAGGTATGCGTTCTCGGTGCCGTCCAGGGCGGCGGACTTCTCGTTGGGGCGTCCGGGGACGGGCTCTCCGAATGTCACCCCGGGTCCGGCCGCGGCCGCCGGAGTTCCCGGCGATCCCGCGGCCTCGGTGGAACCGGCCGCGTCCCCCAGCGACCAGGCGGCCCTGGGCGCGCGCCCGTCATTCACCAGGAAGGTGTGCGCCACGGCGGTCTCCTGGGTGTGGCCGGCGCCGTCGACGGCCTTGGCCTCCAGGTTGAACGGGCCCTCGCGATCCGGCATGAAGCGGATCGTCGCTGCCGCCCCCGGGGAGGGGGCGTCCACCGTGCTCCAGCCCGGCTGACCGGTGAAGCGGTACTTGTACTTGGTCACATCCGCGGACGGCGAGTCCATGGTGAAGCTGCCGTGGTCGCCGACGCCGTCGTGCCAGACGTCGTCATCCGGGTAGGCCGTCGAGGTGACCACGGGCGGCTTGGGCCGGGTGGCGTCGTAGATGAACTCGCAGCGGGTGGCGGCGTCGCCGGCACTGCTCCACGGGCCGGACGAGGCGTCGTCCGCGCCTTGGACCTCCCAGCCGATGACCGCGTTCTCCGGAATGCTGAAGGCGGCCACACCGTCACCCGGAAGGTCGGTGCCGACCTTGTACGAGAAGGTGGCGTAGCCGACGTCGGGGTTGTTCTTGACGCTGTGGGTCTGCTTCGCCTCGGTGACCGGGTAGTAGGTTTTCGTCACGCCGCCGGAGGTCCAGTAGACCTTGAACTTGGCGCGCAGCTTCTCCGTGTTGCCGCCGACGTCGTTGTGGTCAGGGTCGCGTATGACGGCCCTGAGCACCGGAACCTCGTCGGCGTAGTGCTCGTCCGCCGCGCCGTATTCGCAGGTGCCGCCGTGGTTCATCGACAGCTCGGACATCTTCGGCTGGTACGGCGGGCGGTTGTACTTCACTTCGAGGTGCGCGTTACCGCAGAAGCGCTTCCAGTACGCGTAGTCGTCCTCGGAGCCCGCCTTGAGCCGGAACGTGGTGGTGTCCCATCCGCTGTCCGCGGCCTTCTGCACCGTGCTCTTGACGTTGAACCGCACGTTCTGGTTCGTGGAGGTGCAGGAACCGGCGGGGTTGGTCGGTGACTGCGAGGTGATCGTCTGCTTGAGCGACGGCTGGTTGCTCCAGTTGGTGGAGGAACTGATCGCGCTGCCGCCGGTGCTGTTGACCCTGCCCAACTCCACCGACTTCCCCGTGGAGTTGTAGGTGTGCACCATGGTGACCGCGAACTCGGCCTCCAGAATGGTCTTGTTCTCGTAGCCGGCAGTCGGAATGGCGAAGAACTGCCGCTTGCGGTCGTCGAGGCTCGCGCAGCGGTAGGACACGTCCGCCGGGCAGCGGCCCAGGCCCTCGTGGTCGGAGAACTTCCAGAACTCCGCGGAGGGGTAGTGGGAGGAGACCATGGTCCAGCCGGTGCGGGTGGACGTCTTGGTCACCGGGTCGATATAGACCGGGTAGACGGTGTCGTCGCCCTTGAGCAGCCCGGAGTCCGGGGTGAGCACCATGGCGTCGGACTGCATCTTCACACCGACGTCGGCGACCTTCGCGCCGTCCTTCGGACCGTCCTCCGGCTCGCCGCTTCGGCCGGCCGAGTCCGAGGAGGAGTCGGACGCGGTCAGCGCGGCGGTGTGCCCGCCCGTCTTCGACTCGGTGTGCGGCGCACGCTTCACCACGGTCTCAGGAGTCGCCGACGACGGCGCCACGTGCCCTGAATCCCACATCATGGGCCGCGGCGCTTCGAACACGTCGCCACCCGAGCCCTCGTCCTCGGCGACCAGACCGCCGTCCTCCTGCGCCTTCAGCTCCACACCGTGCGTTTCGACGGGGAACTCGATGGTCGCCAGCTCGGGGTTGGCCGCGCCCTTGGCCGACTTCACCACGAGCAGATGCGAGAAGCCCTCATCGGCGGCGCGCACCACGAGGTCCACATCGGGCAGGACATTCGCGTACGTGGCGGCGCTGGCCTCGACCGTGGGCGCGGGCAGGTTCCCCGGCCACGACAGGGACATCGTCCTGCCCGACCGCTCGATGGTGGCGAAAGCCTTGCTCCCCCCGCCCGAGAACGTCATACCGGTGGTTGCCGCCCGCGGCGCGTAGCCCCCGCCCGGTGTCTTGACCAGCGTGGAGTCGAGGTCGACCCACTTGCCGTCCTTGCGGGTGCGAACGGGCTGTACGTACTCCCTGCTGGTGAACGTGCCGTCCGGGTTGGCGTACGTCTCGGAGCGCTCGTCCCGCAGGGACAGCACTTCCACACGGTCGCCGGACTTCGCCGCCGCACGTTGGGCAGCTCGTTCGCCGACGGCCGTCCCGGCGGTGCCGGTGTCGGCAGCCACCGCCTCGGGAGCGATGTCCGGGGCCCCGGCCGGAAGCCCGGTGACCCCGGCGGCCAGTACGGCCATCAGCACGCTGGTCACGGCTGCGGCCCGGGGTATCCGGCCCCGTGCTCTGCTGCTCATTTTCCCACCTTCGAGATCCGCGCCGGCCCTGGTCACCGAATCACCGCGCCGAACGACCGGCCCGCGTCCGGGATGCCGTCGGCCCCAGGCTTCAGCGTCCTGACCGTGCCTGTGCCACCGCCGGCGACCGCCCACGGCAGCACATACACAACTCCGCTGGACTCACCGGCTGACTTGCCGTACGGCACGCCCACGTACAGGTCGGTGGCAGAGACTGCGAGGCCCATCCCGGCGAAGTCGCGCTGCGCTGCGGTTCCGGGGAGGATGCCGCCACCGCGCGCGAGGATCTTGTCGCTCGCCCCGGCGGCCCCGAGCGCGGGGAGCACCTGCACGGCACCGGCGTCGGACGCACCCGTGACGTCGTGACCCGGGACGCCGACCGCGAGTTTCATGGTTGCGGCGGTGCCGACGGAGCCGGGAGCAGTGTTCGCGATCGCGACGCGTTGACCGAAGAAGTCCCCGGCCGTCGGATCGCCCTCGACGTCCGTCGTCCCCCGGTCCGCCGCGTTCACCTCCTTGTACGCGCCCGACGACGGGATCTGGACCACCTGGATCAGGCCCGCGTCGGCGGCCGTGCCGACATCCTCGTTCGGCACACCGATCGCCAGCAGCACGTCGGTCTCCGATGCGGCACCCGACGGCCGGTAGGGGGCCAGGGAGATGGCGGTGCCGAAGCCGTCACCGGTCTCGGCCGACCCGCTGATGCCCGGCTGCTCCTGGTCCAGGCCCGCAAGTGCCGTGGGCACGCCGTTGGTCAGCGTGTGGTTGAAGACGGCCACTCCCCCGGCGAACGTCTTGTCGCCGATCGACTCCCCCGGGGCCGCGACGGCCAGGTACCTCGGAGTCGCGGTGAGCGCGTAACCGAACCTGTCGTGTGCCTCGGCCGCACCGGGGACACCGGCATCGTCCTCGGTGACGGTGGTCTTGGTGGTGGCCTGCGCGTAGTGGATGCCACCGGCGTCGGCCACGTCACCGACGTTCTCGCCCGGCACACCGATGGCGAGATAGGGCTGTCCGGAGGAGGTCTTTCCGGCGGCCAGCGCAAAGCCGAACCAGTCGTTCGCCTCGGTGGCTGTGGTCGGGTCGAAGCCCTGCTGCGAGTAGTCGTCGATGGGCGAGCCGGTGCCGATCCCGCTCACCGAGCCATGGATGACATAGACCGCGCCTGCGTCCACAAGGTTGGCCCCGCCGACGGGTATGTCCTCGTACGGCGCTCCCACGACCAGGTCGGTGCAGCCGTCGGCGTCGGCATCGTAGGTGGCCATGGAGAGCCCGAAGTGATCGCCGGCCTCCGGTGTCGCGTTCATGCCCGCGGTGGCCTGCGATATCTCGCTGACGCCTTTGCCTCCACCGAGCACCACTCGGACCAGTCCGGCCCGCTCCGCGCCGCCCACCGCGGCAAGCGGATCACCGATCGCCGTGTCCCGGATGCCGTCACCGTTGAAGTCGGACTCCGTCCCCGCCGTGCAGCCGGCGGCGGCTGCCGTCTGCGCCCCGTACGGCAGCGCGAGCCCCGACAGTGTTGCCGCGGACAAGAGCACCAGCCCCGTCAAGCCCGTGCGGATACGCACTCCCCATCCCCCCATATGCCGTCTTCGTCCCCTGAGGGGCGACTAAACGGCGATTAGACACTGCCTAAACAGCGGCTAAGTAAGAGGGAAGATCGTCTCCCATGTCAACCCCTCTTTACCCAAAGGGCGGTTGACATGGCTTGATAGCACTGCAAGAGCTCTAATTCATGATCACTCACATAAATCCAGACACGCCTCCCAGATCCCCCTACGGGACTTGACGGCTTGTTGAAAAGCACGGCTATAGTGCGTTCACTCGAACACGCAGGCGTTCGAGATCCCCCCACTTGCACCCATTCATGCCGCTCGGACAAGGGCTGAACTGTGCCTCAACTCAGGCCTGCCAACAGGGGGAAGGCAATACTCGTGGGGCGGGCTCTCAAGCTTTTCGCATGCTGCGCTGCGCTGGTCGCGGCGCTGTTGACCGTCGACACCCGCACCAGCCAGGCGGCCGGTCGCAGCGAGGTCACCTACTCGTACGGATCGCATTCCCGGCAGAAGCTCGACGCCTACTGGGACGCGGCCACCGCGCCCCGGCCCGGAATTGTCGTTCTGCACGGGGGCTACTGGTACGACGACTCCGGCTGGGCGACCTGGTCGCGGAGCGTCGCCGACAAGGGCTACGCCGTCTTCTCGGTCGATTACCGGCTCGACTTCGACGCGCCGTGGCCGGCCCAGCGCGATGACGCACTCGCCGCCCTCAGCTGGATCAAGGCCAACGCGGCGAAGTTCCACCTGGACCCGAACCGCGTCGCGCTGCTCGGTTCCTCGGCGGGCGGGCAGATCGCCACCTCCGTCGCCACCTATGGATCGGGCGGCAGCCGGATCAAGGGCGTCGTCGGCCTCTCGCCCGTCGCCTCCCCGTACCGCGCCTGGAGCGACGGGAACACCAGCGCCGACCCCAAACAGCGCAAGGTCCGTGACAACGCCGCGATACTCGCCCGCTGTTACCCCGACCCGGCCGACACCGACACCGCGATGCACGCCAGTTGCTGGGACACCTGGAAGGACATGGTCGTCAAGAACCGTGCCTCCGGTGCCAACGACGCCCCCATGTATCTCATTCACTCCGAGAACGACTTCGTCCCGGTCGCCCACTCCACCGACCTGGAACAGGCCGAAGAGGCCGACCACGACATGCCCGCCGACGGGGTCACCGTCGAGACGATCCCCGGCAGCGCACACGGCGGTGCTCTTCTCGATGACCTCGGACTGAACAAGAAGGTCCTGGCCTGGATCGCCTCGCGCGTGGGCACGCCCTGAACCCTGTCCGGGAACGCGGGCCGAGATGTCGTGATCGCCACGCGATCAGGGCCTCTCGGCCCACCCGGTTTCACACCCGTGGCCGGGCCGGCCGGGACTTACGGCCTTGCCTGCGCCGCGAAGCGGGGGCAAGCTGGGCATATGACGGCAGAAGACCCCATTCTGGTCGCTTCCGTGCAGCGAGCCTTCCGCCTGATGGAGGTCGTGAGTGCGCACGAGGGCGGCGCCCCGGCAGAGCAGCTGGCCCGGGAGGCCGAGCTGCCGCTGACCACCACGTATAACCTTTTGCGTACGCTCGTTCACGACGGGTACCTCCGTGAGCTGGAGGACGGCGGGTACGTCCTCGGGGGCCGGCTGGACACCCTGCAATCCGGCGGCCGTGAACAGCGGCAGCTCAGCTATGTGCGCCCGGCTCTGGCATCGCTGCGGGACGATCTTTCGGCAGCCGCCTACCTGACCTTCTATGAGGACGGCGAGATCCAGGTGGCCGAGATCGTCGACGGCCCCCAGGCGCCGCGGGTCGACATCTGGGTCGGCTTCGAGGACGCGGGACACGCCACGGCGCTGGGCAAGTGTCTCCTGCGCGAACTCGGCGACGAGGCGCGCAACGAGTACCTTTCCCGGCACCCGCTCGCCGACCTCACGCCGCGCACCATCACCGGCCACTCCGAACTCATGCAGCGGCTCGACACCTCACCCCGGCCCCCGATTGTCACGGACATGGAGGAGTACACGCTCGGGACGTACTGCGTCGCGATACCGGTGTTCCGCGGGGAGACGCCCGGTTCGCTCGGGGTATCCCTGCGGGTGGACCGGCTCTCGCAACTCAACCAGGTCCGGGACCGGCTGATACCGGCTGCAAAGCGTGTGACCAGGGGACTCTCGCTCAGCGTCTGAGACCGCTCACTGCCCGAGGTCACTCTGCGCGAGGCCACTCACAGAGTTCGCCCAATGGTCTTGGGTTCGCCTCCCGAACAGTGCGTCCGCCCTCCCGCGCCGTCTCGATGCCGCGGTGTCCCGGTCGGCCGATGAGTGACCGACCGGGACGTCAGGCTCAGGCGAGTTCGAACCGGTCCAGGTTCATCACCTTGTCCCACGCCGCCACGAAGTCACCCACGAACTTCTCCCCCGCGTCCTTCGACGCGTAGACCTCCGCCACGCCTCGGAGCTGGGAGTGCGAGCCGAAGATGAGGTCGACGGCGGTGGCGGTCCACTTGACCTCGCCCGTGGCCCGATCCCGACCCTCGAAGACGTTCTCGGACGAGGTCGACACCTTCCACTCCGTGCCCATGTCGAGCAGGTTGACGAAGAAGTCGTTGGTCAACGCCTCCGGCCGCTGAGTGAGGGCGCCGTGCGGGGACCCCTTGAAGCCGGTGTTCAGCGCCCGCATGCCGCCGACGAGGACCGTCATCTCGGGAGCCGTCAGCGTCAACAGGTTGGCGCGGTCGAGCAGGAGGGTCTCCGGCGACAGCTTCTCCCCCGCCCGGAGGTAGTTGCGGAACCCGTCCGCCTTGGGTTCGAGCACGGCGAACGACTCCACGTCGGTCTGCTCCTGCGCGGCGTCCGTGCGCCCCGGTGCGAACGGGACAGTGATGTCGTGCCCGGCGTTCTTCGCGGCGCGCTCGACTGCCGCGCACCCGCCCAGGATGATCAGGTCGGCGAGCGAAACCTTCGCTCCGCCGTCGTGTGAGCGGTTGAAGTCGTCCTGGATCTGCTCCAGGGTCCGGACCACCTCGGCCACCTCGGGCAGGTCATTGACCTCCCAGTCCTTCTGTGGCGCGAGTCGGATCCGCGCGCCGTTGGCCCCGCCGCGCTTGTCGGTGCCGCGGAAGCTCGCCGCCGAGGCCCATGCGGTGGTGACCAGCTGCGGGATGGACAGTCCCGAGGCGAGGATCCGGTCCTTCAGGGCAGCGATGTCCTTACCCGCGATCAGCGGATGATCGACCGCCGGGACGGGGTCCTGCCACAGCTGCGGCTCGGCGATCCACGGCCCGAGGTAGCGCGAGACGGGCCCCATGTCGCGGTGCAGCAGCTTGTACCACGCCTTGGCGAACGCCTCTGCGAGCTGGCCGGGGTTCTCGTGGAAGCGCTTCGCGATCGGTGCGTAGATCGGATCCAGCTTCAACGCGAGGTCCGTCGTCAGCATCATGGGAGCGTGCTTCTTCGAGGGGTCGTGCGCATCGGGCACAGTGCCCTTGGCCGAGGGATCCGTGGGCGTCCACTGGTTCGCGCCGGCGGGGCTCCTCGTCAGCTCCCAGTCGTATCCGAAGAGGTTGTCCAGGTAGCCGTTGTCCCACTTCGTCGGCTCCGAGGTCCAAGCACCCTCCAGCCCACTGGTGAGCGCGTCGCCGCCCTTGCCAGTGCCGTAGGTGTTCCGCCAGCCGATGCCTTGCTGCTCCAGGGGGCTGGCCTCGGGCTCCGGCCCGATGTACTCGGGATTTACTGCGCCATGGCACTTTCCGAACGTGTGGCCGCCGACGATGAGCGCAAGCGTCTCCTCGTCATTCATCGCCATGCGCCCGAATGTCTCGCGAATGTCCCTGGCGGCGGCAATGGGGTCCGGGTTTCCGTTGGGCCCCTCCGGATTGACGTAGATCAACCCCATCTGGACAGCACCGAATGGAGCGGCGAGATCCCGGTCGCCGCTGTAGCGCTCATCTCCCAGCCAGGTGTCCTCGGGCCCCCAGAAAACCTCCTCCGGCTCCCAGATGTCCTCTCGCCCGAAGCCGAACCCGAACGTCTTGAAACCCATCGATTCCATGGCGCAGTTACCGGCGAAGACCAGCAGGTCGGCCCAGGAGATTTTCCGGCCGTACTTCTGCTTGACCGGCCAGAGCAAACGGCGCGCCTTGTCGAGGCTCGCGTTGTCCGGCCAGCTGTTGAGGGGGGCGAAGCGCTGAGCGCCGGCGCCGCCACCGCCCCGGCCGTCCTCGATGCGGTACGTGCCCGCGGAATGCCAGCTCATCCGGATGAAGAGCGGCCCGTAGTGGCCGTAGTCGGCGGGCCACCAGTCCTGCGACGCCGTCATCACCTCGAAGACGTCCCGCTTCAGCGCCTCGACATCGAGGTTCGCGAACTCTTCCGCATAGTTGTAGTCCTCGCCCATCGGATTGGCGCGGGACGAGTGCTGGTGGAGAACCTGAAGGTCCAGCTGATTCGGCCACCAGTCCCGGTTCGACCTGGGTCGAGTCGCCGTGGGGGCCGGGGAAGGGATTGCTGGGTTCTCGCTTTCGCTGCCGGACACGTCCGTCCTTCTTCCTGTTTCGGTGTTTCCCTCTGCTGGCTGCCTGCTCTTGACGCTGATTGCGTCCGTATGGTCGCGCACCGCAGACCGCAACGCTACGAGAACACGCAGAGCGCACCCTCGTAACGAGCACTCAAACCCCAAAGATGGTTGAGGGTTTGCGCAATGGGTGGCTGCTCTGACGCCTCCGAGGAATACCCGAAAGGGAGACTGCCTTCCGGGCATCGGGATCACCGATGAGAGAAATGTAAACAGATAATTCTATGCTCGCCCGGCGCGGAAAGGAGTGATGGACATGCGCGCTGTTCTGCCCGATTTCTGTTCGCAGGCTTCGCGCGGCGGGTGGGTACGTCGCCGGCGCCCTGCCCGAGACGGGGAGCGGCCCCCTCCTCGTCCGCGGTCGGGCTTGCGTCCGGTTGCCGTCCGCCCCTGCTGCCGGTACGGCGAGGGGCCGGGGCGCGGCATGTCGTTCGGAGATCCGTCCGCCGGCCTCCCGGCGATGGGGCTGCCCCGTCGGCGGCGATCGCGACCCTCGGCGAGGCCGCCTAGTGGGGAGAGGGTTCGGCTGCGAGCCAGGCGGCGACGGCCTGGGCGATGGGCTGGTCGGTGTCGAGCTGGACAAAGCCGAACTGGCCACCCTGGTTGCACTCCAGGAACCACCACGTCCGGTCGGCGTCCTCGGCGAAGTCAAAGGCCCCGTAGGCGAGTTGGGCGTAACACATATAGGCGTCCACCGCGTCTCGGACGCGGTCCGGCACCTCGATCGGCTCCCACAGACCGCCCTCGCCGTAGCGACTGTCCACCTGTTCGGGATCGGCCTTCCTTCGGGCGGCGAACAGCTGGCCTCCGACGCAGGTGAGCCGGACATCTGCCTGCTTGGGGATGTGCAGTTGGAACAGGGTCGGACCGGCCGCCACCCCGGAGAAGTCCATGTCCGGGCTGATGCGCGTGGTCGGCAGCACCATCGGTGGGTCGGTGGGGTGACCACCGGACACCGATTTCACCACCACGTCCCTGTACGTCCTGGCGAACTGCCGGGCGACCGTGGGGAACGAGGTGATCACCGTGGGAGGTACCGGGAATCCGCTGTGGTGGGCGGCGCGGAGTTGCCAGGCCTTATGGCGTGCTCGTAGCGATGCGACGGGATGGTTCATCCAGCGTGCGGGGGTGCAGTCGAGCACGCCATGCAGGGCGTGCCCGGACTCGGCCGTGAGCCATGCGGACGACTCCGGGGCATGCGCGCCGGGTGTGCCGGGGCGGCGGACCCATACGGACCGCAGACTGCTCAGACCCACCACGCGTTCACCGGACTTGAGGTAGCCCTCGAAGTCGCCCTTGACGTACTCCGCCGACACGGCGACGTCCCCGGGAAGGTCGGCGGGATCGAGGCGGACGAGCGGGATGCCGAGTTCGTGCAGCCTCGCCACCACCATGTCCGCCGTCACATCCTCCTCGCAGGTGAGTATCAGGACGGTCATCGCGGATCAGTCGTCGAAGTGGGTCTTGGAGCCGGCAGTGGAGGCGGTGGTGCCGGTGGCCAACAGCACCGCCCTGCTGTGCGCCGCCGGCCGGCCGTCAGGGAGGACGTTCAACTGCCGTGCGGCGTCATAGGTGTACGGCACGGCAGACGACGACTGGGCCGGCGGACGAGCAAAGCTCAGAGCGAAGGGTCGCATACCTCTCCTTCAGAGCTCGGGGCGCTGCGGCATCCGGTTGGTCTGGGCCGGGGACAAGTAGCGCCTTCTGACTTATCTCTACGGGAAACATTGCAAAATTGATCGAGAGGTGGCTCTTTTTGATTGCTTCTGCCGATGTTCTTGACGAAACCGGCTCGAGTGTCTTCGACGAGAAGAGAGACGACTGAGCCCCGGCCGAGGTTCCATCCGGCCGTCCGCGGACGGCGTCCCCGAACGGGGGCCGCGGCCTCCACGCCCGACGCCAGCCCAGCTCAACGCGTCGGCGGGGCTTGGCGATCGGTTTACGGCTGACGGATCATCCGAGGGTCCTGCCCACATGCCGGACGCCGCACCGGGGCCTCAACGGACGCCCCGGGCGCTACAACTGCTGCTGCGGCTCAGGAGCTTGGCGTTGCATCTTCCGAAGGCGCCGCATCCCGACCAGGACGCGCCGACCGTCGTCCCCTTCCACGCTGCCCTGGGAGGTTCAGGACTCGTCGGCCTGGGCTTCGCGGGGTGCCGACGCGGCGCTTCTGCGCCAGTACACGACCGCGGCGCACACGGCCAGAAGGGCGACGACCGCGGCAACGCCCAGTCCCGTCCGTTCGGCGAACAGCTTCGCCAACAGGTCCAGCGCGCCGATCCCGACGGTGGCGTAGACGAGGGCCCAGGCCGCTCCCCCCACGAACAGTGCGGGGAGGTACCGGGGCAGGGGCATCCGCATGCTCCCGGCGAGGAAATTGGCAGCGGTCTGGAAACCGACGGTCAGGAAGGAGACGGCCACCACCGGCGCACCCCACCGCTGGATCGCCCGTTCAAGGCGCCGGAACTTCGCCGAGGAGACCCGCTCGGCGAGCCTGCTGCGCCGGACGCCGGCGCCGGCGAGCCAGCCGACCGCGAACGTCCCCCCGGCTCGTACCAGGACGATGGCGTAGAGGCCCGCGGCCGTGAGCGCGACCTTATCCACGGCGCCTCTCCTCCAAGGTCGGGCCCCCGTCACGGGCCGCTGCACCCGTCACCCGGTGTCGCGATTCTCGCCGTCGCGGAGCCGCGACGGGCCCGAGCCCGGTCTCCATGGTCACCTGCATCTGCTTCCGTTCCGTCCCCGCATGCCTGCCGGGGGGCGGAACCGAGTTCCGAGTCCGTGGCGCGATGCCACGTCCGTGTCCACACGGGTCCGGCCCGTTGCCAGGTCCACCCGCCTCAGCCAGGGTATGCGAACGCGTGTGTCACGCGGCGACCAGTCCCGGCCGTCGGGTGCACCGGCGCATTTCGATGGCACAGACGTCGCCGCTGCGTGCCTTGATCCCCCAGCGGCGACGGACCGATTCAATCCACTTCGTAACTGTTTACAGCACTTTCGGAATCGGTGGCTCCGGCTGCTCCGGCGCCTCCCGGGACACGTGGACCTGGCCGGCTCCGCGCTTCAGGCTGCCGCCGCCTCGACCACGGCTACGAGATCGCCCCGCAATGCACCGGCTCCAGGGTTGCGGGCGTGGGGCCGCCGGGGCGGACGGTGATGCCGAACGCCGCCGTCTTCGGGGTGGAGTGGAAGGACAGGGTGTAGGCCGGCAGCAGGTGTTCGAGCAGGACGGTCGCTTCGCGGAGTGCGAATTGCAGACCGAGGCAGGCGCGGGGGCCGATGCCGAAGGGGAGGTAGGCGCCCGGGTGGGTGGGCCGGCCGTCGGGGATGGTGAAGCGCCGGGGGTCGAAGCGCTCGGGGTCCGGCCACAGTTCGCGGTCCCGGTGCGTGAGGTAGGGGCAGACCAGGATGTCGGTGCCCGCCTCGACGGTGTAGCCGGCGAGGGTGTCGTCCTCGGTGGCGTGGCGAGGCAGGATCCAGGCGGACGGGTAGAGCCGAAGGGTCTCGTGGACCAGTGCCTGGATGGCCCTGCGTCGTTCCGCGGAGCCTTCGCCACCGGCCGCGAGGGCCTCCGCGCTGGCGCCGGGATACTGGTCGAGAAGCAGGTGGAGCCAGGTCAGGGTGGTGGCGGTGGTCTCGTGCCCGGCCACGAGCAGCGTGACCAGTTCGTCGCGGATCAGGCGGTCGGTGTATTCGGGGCGCTCGGTGGCGGCGTCGAGCAGCACATGGAGCAGCCCCGGGCCGTCGGGCCCGGCCGCGCCGCCTCGGGCCGCTTCGATGGCGTGCCGGGCGACCACGTCGATCCGGGCGAGGTCGGCGGCTACGGCGTTCCTGGCGTCGGTGGCGTCCGAGGGCAGCGTCGGCAGGGCGGCCACCACGGCGGCGATGGCAGCCAGTTCGCCTTCGGTCTCCTCATCGAGGGGGTGGCCGGTGAGGGAGCGCCAAATGGTGTCGAGGGCGAAGCGGTGCATCTCCCGCCCGACATCGAGGGCCTGTCCGGTGCGGGCGTAATCGGCCCAGCGCGCGGCGGTCGTCCGGGCCGCGTCGGTGATCCGCTGTTCGTAGCGGCGCATCCCCGTACCGGTGAACTGGGATTGCAGCAGGCGGCGTTGCTGCTTCCACGCCGGGCCGGTGGCGGAGAGGACGCCGTCGCCGACCAGCAGGCGGGCGCGGTGGGACCGCTTGACGTAGCGGTCCGCATGATGGGCGAGTACGTGTTGGACCGCCTCCGGGTCGGTGACGAGGACGGTGGGGTCCGGCCCGAGGCGGAAGGCCGCGACACCGCCGCTTTGCTCGCGCACCTGGGACAGCAGATCGACCAGTTCGCCTCCTCCCGAACGCCACCGCTCCACGAGCGCGGGCCCGACTTCGGGGATCGGCAGTCCGGATCGGGAGGCGGCCGGAGAGGGGCCGGTGGAGGTGGCTTCGGTGGCATCGGCGGGCAACGTTCTTCTCCTGTCGGCCGACTGTGCGGGGTCCCTGGTGGAGCGAAGGCACCACGGACTGTACGGGAGTGAAAGCACCCGGTGACAGACCGTCTCCACGGACGGGCAGGGCCACAGCCGCTCGCGACGTGCGCGAGGGCCCCACGGGCATGATTAGTGCACACGTTCGAATACGGGTCTACACTTGCCGCATGGCAACGCACCAGCTCCAGGGATCGCTCTTCGATCAGAGCGACGACGTGCGCCTGGGACCGTTGGACGGGATCCGCAGGACGGTGCTCGGCGACGGAGCCTGGATCGACCTCCTGCCGGGCTGGCTCAGCGGTGCCGACATGCTGTTCGAGCGGCTGGCCGCGGACGTCCCGTGGAAGGCCGAGCGCCGGCAGATGTACGAGAGGGTCGTGGACGTGCCGCGGCTGCTCGCCTTCTACGGCGCCGGCGAACCGCTGCCGCACGCCGTTCTCGACGAGGCGCGACAAGCCCTCTCCGCGCACTACGCCGCCGAACTCGGCGAGCCGTTCACGACGGCCGGACTGTGCCACTACCGCGACGGGCGCGACAGCGTCGCCTGGCACGGCGACCGCATCGGCCGGGGCGCCCGCGAGGACACCATGGTCGCCATCCTGTCCGTCGGGGCACCACGCGACCTGCTGCTCCGCCCGCGCCGCGGTGGCCGGACCGTCCGCCGCCCGCTCGGGCACGGCGACCTGATCGTGATGGGCGGCTCCTGCCAGCGCACCTGGGAGCACGCCATTCCCAAATCGGCCCGGGCCTCCGGCGGACGTATCAGCATCCAGTTCCGGCCGCAGGGAGTGCAGTGACCGTTCGTTCCGCCACGCGGTCCGCCGCACCGCAGAGCTGAACGCCCCGCCGGCACCGGTGACACCACGTCGCGGGTCACCGCGTGCGGTCGGCCACCGGATACGGAACGAACGTGCTGCTGTTCTCGTCGATCGCCAGCGGGCGGCCGAGAGGTGGGACGGCGCGCTGCGGGCAGTCGAGGCGTTCGCAGATGCGGCAGCCCATGCCGATCGGGGTCGCGGCGGAGGCGTTGTCGAGGTCGAGGCCGTCGGAGTAGACGAGCCGGGAGGCGTGCCGGATTTCGCAGCCGAGGCCGATGGCGAAGGTCTTGCCGGGCTCGCCCCAGCCGCCGCGGTGCCGCGTGACCGCGCGGGCGGTCCACAAATAGCGCTGCCCGTCGGGCATCGAGGCGATCTGGACGTGGATGCGGCCGGGTGCCGCGAACGCCTCGTAGACGTTCCACAGCGGGCAGGTGCCGCCGGCGCGGGAGAAGTGGAATCCGGTGGCGGACTGGCGCTTGGACATGTTGCCGGCCCGGTCCACGCGGACGAAGGAGAACGGCACTCCGCGCAGGCGGGGGCGCTGGAGGGTGCTCAGGCGATGGCAGACCGTTTCGTAGCCGAGTCCGAAGTGGTCGGTGAGGCGCTCGATGTCGTACCGCACGTTCTCCGCAGCCGCGTGGAAGGCGCGGTACGGAAGGATCAGCGCGGCCGCGTAGTAGTTCGCGATGCCGATGCGTGTGAGTGCGTGCGTGGCGGAACCTTCGGGGAAGTCCTCCTCCGCCAGCCGGTCCAGCTCGTCGCCGTATTCGAACAGGGCGAGTTGGGTGGCCATGCGGAAGGCCTGCTGGCCGGGCCGGAGCCGGCTGGAGAGGTGCAGGGTGCGGGAGGTCTCGTCGTAGTGGTGCAAGCGCTCGGTGGCCTCGGTCGCCACACGGACACCGTGCGTCTGGGTGAGCCGTTCGGAAAGCACCCGGACGACATCGCCCGGCCGGATGCCGATGCGGCGGGCCAGATCCTCGGCTGCGACATCGGCGTCGTGCAGGTAGTTCTGGCGGCGGTAGAAGAACTCCCGGATCTCCTCGTGCGGTGAGCGGGGAGCGACGGGCTCACCGTCCCGGTCGTCGGCGGCCCCGGCGATCCGCTCGGCGAGGAGCTGACCGCGTCGGCCCAGATCCAGCAGCACCTTCGCGACGGCCGGCATCCGGGACGCGAGTTCCGCCAGGTCGGACGGTGAGACCCGGGCCTCTGCGACCTCGCCCGCCAGCGCCTCGCGCAGGTCGGCGACGAGTCTGCTGGTGTCGCGCTCCGAGAAGAAGCCGGGGTCGACACCGAAGGCTTCGGTGAGCCTGAGCAGCACGGGGACGGTGAGCGGGCGGGAGTCGTGCTCCATCTGGTTCAGGTAACTGGGCGAGATGCCCAGGACCCGGGCCAGCTCCGCCTGGCTCATCCGCCGTTCCTCGCGCAGGCGCCGCAGCCGCGCTCCCGCGTATGTCTTGCTCACCGCGCTCCTCTCCCGTCGGGCCACCCGTCGCCCGGGCCGTGCGAGCAGCCGTCGACGTGGGTTCAGCGTACGCGGATCTTCTCCTTCGCGACCCTTCGCAAACTTGGCAAACCGAAGGGAAAAGATTCGCAGAACTTGGCAAGCGTCCACGATTGATGGCACTCGGTGCCAGTGCCAGAGTTCCAGTGCGGCCCGCCGAATCCTGGCAGCCGAGGCAGAAACCCGGGCGCGATTCATGCCCTGACGTCGGAGATCCCGGCAGCCTCTGTCCGGCAGCCAGGCAGCATTGCTCAGCGACGCCCTCGAAGGGACCGGCGGGCCGCACCCATCAACGACACACAGTGCCACGTCCCTCAGATCCGGTGCACGGCTGAGGGAGGCATTGGCAGACCACGCGACTCATGGAGACGGTGAAGGTCATGGCAGAGGCGAAGACGACAGCGGCCGAGCAGCTCGAACGGCAGTGGGCCACCGATCCGCGGTGGAAGGGGATCGAGCGCACCTACAGCGCGGAGGATGTGCTCCGGCTGTCGGGCAGTGTGCGCGAGGAGCACACCCTGGCCCGTCGCGGCGCCGAGCGACTGTGGCGGCAGCTGCACGAGCGCGACTACATCCACGCGCTGGGCGCGCTGACCGGCGGCCAGGCGGTGCAGCAGGTGAAGGCCGGTCTGCAGGCCATCTACCTGTCCGGCTGGCAGGTCGCCGCCGACGCCAACCAGGCCGGTCACACCTACCCCGACCAGAGCCTCTACCCGGCCAACTCCGTCCCCCAGGTCGTGCGCCGGATCAACAACGCGCTGCTGCGCGCCGACCAGATCGCCACCGCCGAGGGCGGCAGCGACACCACCGACTGGCTCGCGCCGATCGTCGCAGACGCCGAGGCAGGCTTCGGCGGCCCGCTCAACGCCTTCGAGCTGACCAAGGCGATGATCGCGGCCGGCGCCGCCGGTATCCACTACGAGGACCAGCTCGCCTCGGAGAAGAAGTGCGGCCACCTCGGCGGCAAGGTCCTCGTCCCGACCGGGCAGCACATCCGCACCCTCAACGCCGCCCGCCTCGCCGCGGACATCGCCGACGTGCCCACGCTGATCGTCGCCCGCACCGACGCCCTCGCGGCGAACCTGCTGACCAGCGACATCGACGAGCGCGACGCCGAGTTCGTCACCGGGGAGCGCACCGCGGAGGGCTTCTACCGGGTGCGCAACGGCATGGCCCCGGTCATCGCCCGCGGTCTGGCCTACGCCCCGTACGCCGACCTGATCTGGGTGGAGACCGGTACGCCGGACCTGGCGCAGGCCCGCGAGTTCGCCGAGGCGATCCACGCCGAGCACCCCGACCAGATGCTCGCCTACAACTGCTCGCCGTCCTTCAACTGGCGGGCAGCGCTCGACGACGACCAGATCGCCAAGTTCCAGCGCGAACTGGGTGCGATGGGCTACCGGTTCCAGTTCATCACCCTGGCCGGCTTCCACTCCCTCAACCACGGCATGTTCGACCTCGCAAGCGGCTACGCCGAGTCCGGCATGACCGCCTACGTCGACCTCCAGGAGAAGGAGTTCGCCGCCCAGGCGCAAGGGTTCACCGCCGTCAAGCACCAGCGCGAGGTGGGCACCGGCTACTTCGACCAGGTCTCCACCGCCCTCAACCCGGCGTCCTCCACGACCGCGCTGGCCGGCTCCACCGAGGAAGAGCAGTTCCACTAGGCCGTTTCCGTGGCCGGCCGGGGCTGAGCGGTCACGTCCCCGGCCGCGCCTCCGCGCCCGCGTATCCCGTCGGCCCATGATCAAGCGGGGCCGGACGACCGTCTCCGTCCGGCCCCGCTCCTCCCCTCGTCAGGAGACCCGCATGTCCACCAGCGCACTGACGCACCGCGTCCAGGTCCTCGCGGAAGCAGGGCACCGCCATGAGGAGATCCTCACGCCGGAGGCTCTGGACTTCATCGGCCACCTCGCCGCCGCCTTCGGAGCGCGCCGCTCCGAGCTCCTGAAGGAGCGCACGCGACGGGCATCACGCCTCGCCTCCGGGCACGGCCTCGATTTCTCCATCGCCACCGCCGCGGTCCGCGCCGATCCGTCCTGGCGGGTCGCACCGCCGGCGCCCGGCCTTAGCGACCGGCGGGTGGAGATCACCGGCCCTCCCGAACCCCGCATGGCCGTCAACGCCCTCAACTCGGGGGCCGAGGTCTGGATGGCGGACTTCGAGGACGCCACCTCCCCCACCTGGGAAAACCTCGTCGAAGGCCAGCTCACCCTGCTCGACGCGATCGAGCGCCGCATCGACTTCACCACCCCCGAGGGCAAGACCTACCGCCTCGGTGACCAGGTCGCCACCATCGTTGTCCGTCCCCGCGGCTGGCATCTCCTCGAAGAGCACCTGGAGGTGGACGGCCGGCCCGTGCCCGCCGCGCTCGTCGACTTCGGGCTGTACTTCTTCCACTGCGCGCAGCGCCAGATCGACGCCGGGAAGGGCCCGTACTTCTACCTGCCGAAGCTGGAGAACCACTACGAGGCGCGGCTGTGGAACGACGTCTTCGTCTTCGCCCAGGAGTTCCTGGGTATCCCCCGCGGCACCGTGCGCGCCACCGTCCTCATCGAGACGATCACCGCGGCCTTCGAGATGGAGGAGATCCTCCACGCGCTGCGCGAGCACAGCTCCGGGCTCAACGCGGGCCGTTGGGACTACCTGTTCAGCTTGATCAAGACATTCGGGCACCGCACCGACTTCCTGCTGCCCGACCGGGCGAAGGTCACGATGACCGCGCCGTTCATGCGGGCGTACACCGAGTTGCTGGTGCGCACCTGTCACCAACGCGGCGCCCATGCGATCGGGGGCATGGCCGCCCAGGTGCCGGCCAAGGACGCGGAGGCCAACGAGGCCGCGCTGGCCAAGGTCCGGCTGGACAAGGAGCGCGAGGCGGAGGACGGCTTCGACGGTTCCTGGGTCGCCCACCCCGGCCTCGTCCCCGTCTGCCGCTCGGCGTTCGACGACGTACTGGGCGGACGGCCGCACCAGATCGAGCGCACCCGCGACGACGTGGAGGTGACCGCCGCGAACCTGCTGTCCGTGCGCCGTATCAGCGATCCGCCGACGCAGGAGGGCGTGCGGACCAATATCGCGGTCGCGCTGCGCTACTTCGACGCGTGGTTGCGCGGCAGCGGGGCCGTCGCGCTGTACGGCCTGATGGAGGACGCGGCCACCGCCGAGATCGCCCGTGTGCAGATCTGGCAATGGCTGCGGCACCGCGTCGTGGACCGGGAGACGGTCCTGCGAGTCCTCGACGAGGAGACCGCCGCCCTGGGCTCCGAGTTCCCCTGGGCCCGGGTCGAGGAGGTCCGGACTCTCTTCGAACGGACGGCGATGGCCAAGGAGTTGCCCCCCTTCTTCACCCCGGATGCCTACTCCCGGCACCTCGTCCGGCAGACGGAGGCACGCTCATGAGCCGGCACATCCGCAGGGTCGGCGTGGTGGGTGGCGGCCAGATGGGCGCCGGCATCGCCGAGGTGTGTGCCCGCGCCGGGCTGGACACCGTCGTCTGCGAGGCGGACGCGATGGCCGCCCGTGCCGCCCGTGAGCGGGTGGCCGTCTCCCTGGAGCGCGCCGTCCAGCGGGGCAAGCTGGACCGGATCTCGGCGGAGGACGCGCTCGCACGGATGGTCTTCACCGGCAGCCTCGACGACCTCGCCGACCGGCAACTCGTCGTCGAGGCGGTCGTCGAGAACGCCGAGGCGAAGACGGAGGTGTTCACCGCTCTCGACAAGATCGTCGAAGATCCGCAGGCGATCCTCGCCACCAACACCTCCGCCATCCCGGTCATGCGCCTGGGCATGGCGACCCGGCGCGCCGACCACGTCCTGGGGCTGCATTTCTTCAACCCGGTGCCCGTGCTGCCCCTCGTGGAGGTCGTCACGTCCCTGCACACCTCACCGGCTGTTGCCGCGACGGCCGAGGAGTTCGTCGCCACGGCGCTGGGAAAGACCGTGGTCCGCTCCCAGGACCGGGCCGGCTTCGTGGTCAACGCCCTGCTCATCCCGTACCTCCTGTCGGCGATCCGGATGTCCGAATCCGGCTTCGCCTCGGCGGCCGATGTGGACGCCGGGATGGAGCTGGGCTGCGCGCACCCGATGGGACCGCTCAAGCTCGCCGACCTGATCGGCCTGGACACGGTCGCCTCCATCGCCGCATCGCTGTACGAAGAGTTCAAGGAACCCCTGTACGCACCGCCTCCCCTGCTTCTGCGCATGGTCGAGGCGGGGCTGCTCGGCCGCAAGACGGGCCGCGGGTTCCACACATACGACCGGGGTTGAGGGACCCGGGTCAGGTCGGGGCTGAGGGGCCACGACTGCTGTGCTGCGGGGGTGCGGAGGATCTGGCGAGGATGCTCCGCGCCCCCGCTGCTCGCACGCGGGGTGGCTGGGGCGGGGTTCTACTTGTACTGGCGAGGGCGGGATGTGGCCAAGTGAGGTTGTTCAGAGGCGAGTTCACCTGGAGCAGAGCAGCGCCGACGGCGACGCCCCGGTTGGTTGGCTCTTGCTGCGCCCGCCAGGTCCTCCATCCGCGCTCTCGCCCGACCGAAGGGGAGCGCGCGGGGACCTGGCCTCCTCGGCCGGGGCTTGCCTGGTCAGAGATTGTCGGACTCGCCGGCATGATGGCCGATCCATCGGGTGCTGTCCCGTCCACTCACGCTTCGCTCACGCAATTCGCCGCGTCTGGCCGGGAGCTTCGGAGACAGCCACCGAAGCACCGGCTCTCTCGCCGCAGGCAGGACTTGATCCCGCACTGGCTTGTTGCTGCTGCCTCGCCGATCCGAGTCACGGCCGCCGGATTGCAGGGTGTCCAGCCGGCCCCCGAGGACGTACCCGCCGTCCTCCAGCTCACGGAGGTACCCGTCGTGAACGAGCGTACGCAAACTCAGAACGACACCCTCGCCGCGCGTTGGCGTAGTACGGGCACCAGCAGGGCGGGGACGAGAACGGTCTCGGTGGTGTGGCCCACGTACCCGCGTCCCCGCTGGCGTGCCGGCGGCTTCGACGAGGTGGGCCCGAGCATGCAGGCCATGGTGTTGATGTCGAACATGGCAGGTGCTCGTTCGTAGGTGTCGTGCGTTCGGATCGGTCAGATCACGGCCATCACGTGGGCGAGGGCCTCATAGCCGATCAGCAGCCATGCGACGAAGAGCCCCACCACGGGAAGCGACGTCCGCTCGGTGGCCGCCTGCGCGGCCCCGTCGTCCCGTCGGCCTCCGAGATCATGCGCCGCCTCATGGCCCGCGCCTTCGCCCCGAGCGAGCCACGGATCTTGGCGCCTCACTGCCCAAAGGATTCAACGTCCTGCAACGCGCACGGCGTGGCTCAGCTTGTCGACCGCCCAGCCCTACGGTGTCGCGATGGCCCACGTGAGGGTCATTATTGGGCCGGACAGACGGAGATGCCGATCTCTTGTCTCGGAACACATATCGGCCGGAGGCCCACGGGACGGCGCTGTGACACCCAGGGAGTGAGGGCTTGTCAGTGCCTCTGGGTACGCTGGCACAGACATGAAACGGACGTGAACCGGCTGCTCGATGACGCCGGTTGGTGAACGGGGGCGCAGTGATGGGCGACGGGTTCAGAAGCAATCCGGAGATGCTGAAGGCCGAGGGGAAGAACTTCTCCGAGATCGGCAGGGATTTCTACCAGGCGACGAGCCTGCTGAAGAACGGCCTGGCCGCGCAAGGTGACGGTGGAGGCGGCGGAGGCGAAGCGCCGAAGGAGACGACGTTCTCGAGTGTCGCCCAGGACGCCTGGAAGGGCCTGACCACCTTCAGCGACAAGGCAGGCACCCCACCGTGGGGTGACGACGAGCTCGGCGAGAAGTTCGGCGTGGTCTACGAAGGCCTGCGCGACGGCATGACGGACTCGATGGAGCACCTCGCCACCAAGCTCAACGAAATCGGCAAGGCGTTGGAGCGGATGGCGAAGAACCACGAGGAGAACGAGGACTTCACCGACGCTCTGATCAAGGAGCAGAAGCCGGAGAACCAGTTCGGCGGCGAGGTGCGGATTCTGAAGTCCCCGAGCAGCTGACATGGCCCACACCACGGGAGCGTGGGTGGCGACCGTACAGCGGGTTTGCAGGCCGCCACAGCAGCACGGTCCCAGCAGCCAGGGTCGAGTGCTTGCGCGGTATCGGCTTCGGCGACGGCTCGGCTCCAGCTCGCGTTTCGACGGTCAACCGCCCGGCCCCAATAGCGAGTTCAACGGCACGACCACGCCTGACCCACATCCACCACTTCACTGATAGGAGAGAGTCCGTGTCGCATCCCGACGCGCCGGAACCGGTACAGCCCGTCCCCACCACTGCAGAAGAGGCATTGGCCGCCGCTCGCGCCCGATTCGAAGTACTGGATCTGGAAGGAAACCCGGCGCCGCTGTACGTGGTGGAGTTCGACATCGGCTTCCTCGTCCACGCCGTCATGCCCCCACCTCCGCCCGGCACTCAGGCGCCGTTGGGTGGCAGTCACATGGTGATCTCCAAAAGCGACGGAGCCGTCACCTACGTCCCCAACTTTCCGCCGGACTCCGCAATCGAGCTGTACCGCAGCCTGCGCCGGCCCAATGGCTAGGGCTGCCGCCTGAGGACTGGACGGCTATGGACCGGATGTCTACTACAGCACTGTGACACAACAGAGTTGAGGGGCCAGAGGTGCCGTTGGGCTAGGCTCTGGCATGGGCATGGCTCTGCGCCGACGCAAGCCGGTTGAGCGCTCACGAGGCTCCGAATGGCGCCTCCGGCAGCAGCAGAGAAGCAGGGCCATCCGCCGGCGGTGAGGCGGATGGGGCGGGTCGGCCCACAGGGCCGGAACAACAACCTGAACTACATGGGCGATAACGGGGGTCTTCGTCGTGGCATTGATGCTGCCGGACGCACTTGAGTGGGTTCTCGAAATGTGTGGCTTCGAGTGGCCCACAGGCGACGAAGACAAGATGATGGAGTGCGCCAACACCTGGCGTAAGTTCGCCGCTGATGTGGAGGCCCTCCAGGCCCGAGGCATGAGCGCCGCCGGCAACGTCCTCGCCGAGAGCGCCGGCGACTCCATCGAGGGTTTCAACAAGACCTGGGAGAAGTTCTCGGGCGGCTCGGGCTACTTCGACGACGCCCGCCAGGGCGCCGAGCTGATCGCCATCTGCATGGACGCCGCGGCGATGCTCATCATCGGGCTAAAAGTGGCGGTGATCGCCCAGTTGATAATCCTGGCGATCGAGATAATCGCGGCCCAGGCCGCCGCGCCATTCACCCTGGGCCTGTCCGAACTCGGCGCGATGGGCGCGGCCGCCGCCACGCGGCTGATCCTGCGCAAACTTCTCAAGGAGATAGCCCAACAGATCTTGCAGGCGGTGTTGGAGACCGCCAAGGAACCCTTTGTCTCCGCTCTGGAAGCCATGGTCTCCGACCTGGTCGCCCAGACCGTCGAGCAGAACTTCGGCAAGCAGTCGGGCTACGACCTGGGCCGCACCGCCAAGAAAGGGTACGAAGAGGGCAAGGAGGCTCTGAAGAATTCCGGTTCCACCTTCGGCGAGTCCCTGCGCGACGGCGCCGGCTCCCGCGCGGGGCATGGCGCTCGCGGCGGACTGACGAACAGCGGAAACGACGGCGGAAGCGACGGCGGCGACGGCTCATCGGACTCCGGCAGCGACAGTTCGTCGAACTCCAGCGATTCATCGTCGAACAACAACTCGTCTTCCAACGAGCGCAGTTCGTCCAGCAGCTCCCCCAGCTCCTCCCCTTCCTCGAACTCGCCGAGCTCTTCCAACTCGTCATCGAACGACAGCAGTTCGTCGAGCAACTCCCCGGGTTCCGGTAGTTCGCCGAGTTCCGGTAGTTCGCCGAGTTCGAGTGGCGGCGACTCCGGGCGCAGGGCACCGGATATCGGCGGTGCATCGCCCTCGTCTCCGTCGAGCGGTTCGGACAGCCCTTCATCGAGCCCGTCCTCGTCGCCGAGCCCGTCCTCGTCGGCCGATGGCCCGGCGGCTTCGAGTTCTCCCTCCTCTTCCGCAAGTACGCCGTCCAACAGCAGCACGGACAGCACCGGCAGCCCGGACTCGTCGAGCCCCTCGCCGTCCTCGCCCTCACCAGGCCGTGGCTCCGACTCGCCCAGCCCCTTCGACGTGGGCACCCAGGCCTACAACGAGAGCATCGGTCGTCCTCCGGGCGACGACCCGTCCGCCCCCGACTCGTCTCCGGACTCGTCCACGCCGTCCACCACGACGAGGCCGGACGTCGAGGGCGGACCGGCCCCCGACACCACACCTGACTCCGCCCGTCCGGACAGCACACCGGACGCCCCGCTGACCACGGCACCGGGCAACGAACCGTCCATGCCCTCCAACTCCTCGCCCATCGAGGGCCCGGGCACCACGCCTGAGGTCGATGGCTCCGCGGCGCCGGACACCACTCCGGACAGCGCTCGCCCGAGCCGCCCGGAAGGCGTCGACGTCCACACTCCGGAGCAGGGCGCGTCGATCCCGGACGCGCGCAACACCGAGCCCGCGCCTATGCCGTCCCCGCCGCCGGCGACAGACCGCCCCGAGGCCGCACCGGCCCCGGCTCCCGACAACTCCCGCCCCGAACCGGGCGTGCACCAGGTCGACCGCGACTCGGCAACCACGATGCCCGCACCGGCCCAGGGCACCGTGCCGGGCGGCTCCAACGACGGCAACAACAACGACAACCAGAACCAGGGCAGCGGCCGCGGCTTCATGCCGGGCGGTGCCATGCCAGGCAACACGCCCACCGCACACCCCAGCCCGGGTCAGGGCCACGCGCCGGCACCGTCAACTCCGACCCCGCAAGACCCGGACGACGACAACATGGGCCTCATGGGCAACGTCGCCACGGCGACGCCCCCGGCCGCCGGTACGCAGCCCGGCGAGGCGGGCACCCCCCAGCAGGCGGCCCCGTCGTCCACGACGCCCTCAACGTCGGCCCCGGGTGCCATGCCACCCCCCGCGGCCGGCCCCATCCCGACGCAAGCGCCGGCGGCAGGCAACCCCACGCGGACACCGCGGGCCACCACGCCCAGCACCACGAGGCCGCGTACGGAACAGCCGAGCACCAGGCCCACGACACCGTCGCGGGACACCCAGCAGAACCGTCCCGCATCACCGCAGCGCACCCAGACGCCGCGCGGCGAGACACCGAGCCCCTCCTCCACGCAGCCGCGCACTGACACACCGCGCACCGAAACGCCCAGCCGCCTCACCACACCACCACGCACTGACGCGCCACGTGCCGAGACTCCGCGCACCGATACGCCTGAGCGCCCGACCACGCCGCCCCGCGGCGACCAGCCGACGAACCGTCCGACGGACAACCGTCCCACGAACCAGCAGTCACCGGCCGAGTCCCCCACCACGCCGCATGACCAGGGGATGCCGGCACCGAACAACCAACAGCCGGACCATCAGCAGCCGGACGCCACCAACCCCGACCAGACACCCGATCAGAGCCAACAGCAGCCCCCCGCTGACGACAGCTCACCCGGGCAACCCACGGCACCTCCGCCTCCGCCCCAGGCGGACAACCTTTCGGACATCCGTAACGGCCTGAACATCCCGTTCGAAGGCTTGACCACACCCGACCCAGCCCATCAGCAGGACCTCGAGAACGCCCACCCGAGGAACCCCGACGGCACCCCGCAGGTGTACGCGGACCCGCGGCAAGGAAACTGGGCCGGTCTGCAGAACGACGGTGGCCCGGGGGTGCCCGGCCGGTCCAATAACTGCGCCGACTGCACCCGCTCGTTCCTGGAGACATGGTTCGGTCGCCCGACGGTGTCCGCCCCGCGCACTTTGGACCAAAATGCGGACGGCAGCCTGAACACCTTCTCCGCGGAGCGCGACTCGGTCGACAACCAGGCACGCTGGGCCGGCGCGCCCAGCACGTTCGCGGGCAAGGACCATCCCAACCCGTACGCACGTATCGCATACGAGCTGTCGCAGGCCGGGCATGGCTCAGCAGCCGTGATCGGCGTCAACTGGCCCGGCGGTGGTGGCCATGCCTTCGCGGCGGTCAACCACAACGGCCAGGTTCTGTTCGTCGACGCGCAAACGGGCGTCGTCAGCGAGAATCCGATCCACCTGGGCGCCCAAGAGGTCTTCTACACCCCGCTGGACGCCAATCGGAATCCGATCACTCCGTACTTCCTGTCGCCGTCGACGCCGCAACCGTCCACCCAGAACACTCCGGACACCAACACCAGCCCGGGCCCCGACTCGTCGACGGGTCAGACAACTCCCGACACCCAGCCGAGCGGGCCTTCCAACACCTCGCCGTCCACTGACGAGGCGCCCTCCGGCAACGACGACTCGACCGCCGATCGGACCGCCGGCGACGGCAGCACCGACACAGCACCGTCGTCGACGACCCCGGAATCCTCGACGACGCCGGAGGCGACGCCGACCCCGGAGACGACGCCGACCCCGGAGACGACATCACCGCAGAACGAGGCCGTCTCTCCGGACGCGAACACCACCCAGGAGTCCCACCCGGACCAAGTATCGGAGAGCGCCCCGGACACCGACTCCACCACGGATCGGGACTCGGATACGGCCCAGGACCCGGACGCGACGAACCAGGACAGCCTCCAGCCCGAAAACGTTCAGGACACGCAGGACGGCCAGGAATCCCAATCCGCCCAGGATTCCCAGGATTCGCAGGCCGCCGACGACAGCCAGGCCCCTCAAGACACCGAAGACCAGCAACCGGACTCGAGGGAACCGGTCTTCCCGTCCACCGCCACGCGCCCCTCCGGTCCGCCGGATGGCTACGACGACCCCACCGACGCCGACAACCGCGCACAGCAGGAGAGATTCCCGCGCAACGAGGACGGCTCGTTCCAGCGGGCTCCTGACCCGCGCGAGGGCACCTGGGTCGACGATCTGCGCGGCCGGAACCCCGACGATTCCGGTCGCGACGTCAACTGCCCCGACGGATCGCTGGCGTTCGTCGAGTCGTACGCGGGCAACCCCACGGTAGCCGCCCGCCGCAGCACGAATGAGGACGGCACTCCCGCCGACACTCCCGAGCCCAACGGCCGCGACCGTATCGAGAACGCCCTGGGCGCCGAGTTCGACGACTTCGGCGACGGCCGCGACGCGTACAACAACCTGGAGACCACCCTCCTCAACGAGGGCCACGGCTCACAGGCCGTGATCATCACCCAAAACGCCGACGGCCGTGCCCACGCCTGGAACGTCGTCAACCACAACGGCCAGATCGTGTACGCCGACCCGCAGACGGGCCGGCACAGCACCGCCCCGCTCCACAGCGGCAACAACGGCGTCTTCGCGATCCCGCTGGACGCCAACCGCCGCCCCATCGAGGCCACCAGCCGGCCCACCACGCAAAACCAGAGCCAGACCACACCTGCCGATACCGACCACACAGCGCCCCAGCGCCCGGCCGGTTCGCCCGCCGAGTCCAACGACCCCGGTGCGGAAGCCACTCGCAAGCGGCGCAACCAGAGCCTTCCCGACCCGGAAGCACGGACCGATTCGCAGGCGAACCTTCCTCCGGACAAGGCACAGGGCGACCTCCGAGACGCGCGCGACGTCCATCGGATCGGTCTGGACCCGGTCCAGGCACAGATGCGGCAGTGGGCCCAGCCGCAAGGCGACCCGCCCCGGGTGCCCTTGGCCGACATACTGCGGGAATCCATCGACCGCCGCCAGGCGCATGCAGAGTCGGCGCAGCTGGTACGTGAAGCCAGACAGGACTATGACAGGGCGCTGAAGGAAGTCGCCGACGCCAAGGCGGAGCGGACCAGGGCGGCGACCGCGGAGCGGAAAGCCAAGACCGACGACGCGAGGCTGGCGGCTCAGGCCAAGCGGGCGGCGGCGGAGCAGCGGCTCGCCAATGCCCAGCAGGCCCTCCCCCAGGCTGGGGCCGCCCACCAGGCCGCGATGACGGCGCACCGGAATGTTCCGATGCCATCGACAAACTTCACCGACAGTGATCTCCGGCAGCATCTTGATCCCGCGTGGTCGGACATGAACGACGGCCAGCGGTACGCCGCGATCGCCACTCTGGCCCGCATCAGCCAGTCCTTCCATGCCAACAACGCCGTGGGCGTGAACCCTGACCCGGCCGCGAACAACGATGCGTACAGCGACGGAAAGTTCCACGAATCAGCAGCTCCCTGGCGACGTGAACTCGCATCGCACCCGGAGGGGACGAACCTTCGGGATGTGGAGGACCTCAAGCGGCTGCTGGAGGAGACGGAGAGCAATTCGCCTGACTTCTCCGGCAAGAACTACGCGGTCGTGGAAGTGTTCGACCCGGTCACCAAGGAAAGTCACTACATCGTCGATTCGTCGGTTCCCCCTGCCGTGGACGGCGCCGACCCGATGCACTCCGAGTCCCACATCCTCAATTGGATCGACCAGCTCAACGAGAATCGCGAAGACCGGAAGCAGACCAAGGTCGAGGTCAAGGGCCTCTACACCGAACGTGAGCCTTGTGGCCTGCCCACCACCCCGTCCGGTCATCCCACCGGCCACGCCAACTGCTCCAGGACAATCAACGATTCCCAGGCGATGGACCGTGTTCCCGTCTACTACAGCACGACCTATCGAGCGGACCCTGGCCTCAAGAATCTCAAGTCCGCCGAGGCGGACAGGCTGCGCGCGGAAGGCAAGACCGAGTCCCAAATCAGAACTGCGCTCGGCAGGTACCGCACGCCGAACCAGCAGCCCCAGGACGCGGAGATTCAGCACCACCTGAACTTCGTCAACGAATTGGCACAGACGCTGGCGAATCCGGGCCAGAACACGCCTACGGCCCCCACGCCCGACCAGAACACACCGCCTACTCAGGCGCCTCAGTCGGCCCCGTCCCATCCCACGGACCCCCACCGCACACCCCCATCGGACCCCGCAGGCACAGACCGCAAGCCCCCCGCCGACCCCGCAGGCACAGACCGCAGGCACCCGGCGGACTCGGCCGGCACGCCGACCACCAGCCCGACCGATAGCGAGCACACGCCTTCGGCAGACCCCGCCCACGTCAACTTCGCTGTGGCCAACGCGACTACGGGAAACGGAACTGCGGACAACGGCACCTCCGCGTCGGCGGACTCGCAGCCCTCGAACCGCGACGCTTCGCGGAAGGAAACCGAACTCGCGGACGCCGGAGAGGCCCCGCGCCCCACCACCGCCGCCACGGGGACGGGCGAGCAGGCCGGCACCCCGAACCCATCCTCCGGCGAGGCTCGCGAAGCCTCCCCCGCCTCGGACAACCAGCCGGAAAAGCGGGGCCGGTTCAAGCAGCTCTGGCAGTCCCTGACCCAGTCAGGCCCGGCCGAGCCCACCGAGATCACCACTGAGGTGGACCAGCCGCGCTTCGGCAACCACAAGAAGCCGGCGGAGTTCCAGCCCGACCGCTACGGCACTCCACTGGACCGTCCCGACGGGACGCGCGTGCCGCTGTTCGACGGGCCTCCGTCGCGTGAGCAGACGGAGCAGGGTGCCATCGGCGACTGCGGCATCATCGCCACCTTGGGCGCCATCGCGTGCAGGTACCCGGATCTCCTCCAGGACATGATCCGGGAGACCGAGGACGGCAACTACGAGGTCCGCTTCCACGAGGTCGCGCGCAACAACCACGGCAACCAGGCTCCGACCGGGCGCATCCTGACCGTGCGGGTCACTCCCGAGGTGCCCGTGTACAGCGAGTTCCCCAACACCACCGCATACGCCAACGCCAGCCAGGTGGGTGTGGCCTGGCCGGCGATCATGGAGAAGGCCATCGCGGGCCTGGACCAGTTCTGGGACGACAAGAAGCGCGAGCACGAGTCGCAGTTCCCCGGCAACAAGGACTTCGAAGGCAACCTGCTGACGGGCTACTCCCGTATCACCCAGGGCTCCACATCAGGCGACCGTGCCGAGCTGCTCACCCAGCTCACGGGACGCACTTCGGAGAACCACGAATTCCCGACGCAGTACGATATGCACGGCCGCAGCCCGGAAAAGCAGCTGCTGTCGCACCTGCGGGAACTCACGGAAAGCGGCAGGCCGGTCGTCATCGGCACCCGCCCCAAGGGCACGGGTGTGGAGAACAAGATGGAGAAGAACCTCCGGAGTTCTCACGCCTACGAGATCGTCTCGGTCGACGACAAGGGCATGATTCAGTTGCGCAACCCACACAACAAGGACCATCCCCAGCCGCTGACCATCAAGGAATTCATGAAATACTGCAGCAACCAGTACGCGTCTTTGGAGGATGAGAAGTGAGTGCTGACACGATTCAGCTCTGGCAAGGAATTCAGCGAAATCTCGAGCACGCCAGCTTCTCAGTGAACGACATCTACAGGGAGTCCGACGCCGCGGTCAGGGTTCGGCTCGTGACCTTCGCCACCGAGGAGCAGACTCATATCCTCCGCATCGGTGAGAACTTCCCCGTGGGCGACGAGACGTGGCAGCTCGCCGACTTGACGGGTTGGCCGAGCGAGGACGACTGGACCGTGGTGCTGCGCCGCGTCGCGACGACCCCCGTCTGAGACCGCCACCACCCACTTCTGCAGGCCGCGCCGCCGGCCCGTGCCATGCGACAGCAGCAGCCCGGGCCATTCGCACGCTGCCACGCGTAGGGTCGAGGAGTCATCGCGCATCTGAGGAGGACCATGCCCGAGCCAACCACCCACACCCCCGGAATCCCCGAGGACGGGGTCGCCGGTCGCGTCGGCGGATGGTGGCGTGAGGGCGGGCTCGGCGGCCAAGTGGCCTATCTTGTCCCTCCGGCCGGCCATGATGCCTCGGCTGTCATACGGGAGATACACGAGCACGTGCCCGGCAGTGTTGTCGTCGACGCCACCGGTCTCACCGCCGAGCAGGTCATGCAGCAGGCCCTCACGGCGCTCGGAGTCGATCTGTCCGCGGACAAGCGGGACGACTGGCGTTTCGCGCTCGGCTCGTGGCCGGAGGATCGGTTGCTGCTGGTCGTCAACGCCCATCGTGCCGGGCCGACACGGCGGTCGTACGAGCCCGAGCGGTTGGTGACCCAGACCCTTCCGTGGCTGGCGCGTGGCAAGTTGGCCGTGGTGGTCCATGTGGCTCCCGAGTTGCTGCCGGAACGCGTTGAACCCAGGGCGGTGTTTCGGCTGTCCGCGGCGGCCGAAACACCGCCGGCGGTAACGGAGTCCGTTGCCGTGCGGGCATTGGCACTGGCCGAGCCTCGCCTCGTACCCCTTCCCGTCTGGGCCCAACTTGTCGCCGGGCTAAGCGATGCAGAGGTATCCGAGGAGGAACTCGCCGATATCGCAGCGGAACAGTCCGACGTTCTCCGACTCGGGCCGCTCGGTGCTTCCTTCGTCGACGAGGCCGTGGCCGAGGCTGTGCGCCGTGAGATCGATTCCGCCGAACTCGCCCGTGTCAATCGACATGTGGTCGCTTGGCTCCTTCGCTCGGCCCCGGATTTCCGCCACCCCGAAGGGTGGGCCAGGCGGGGTGCCGTCGGCCTGTACGCGGCCACCGGGCTCGCCATGCACGCCGTACAGGCGGGAACGTACGACGAAGTTCTTCGGGACGGACGTGTCATCGCCAATCTGCCGCAAACGGCACTCATGGACGCGGCACGAAGCATCACGTTCCTCATCCCCGGAAACACGGCGGCTGCCGACGCGCTTCATCTGTGGGGATGGGGAGTCACGCCACAGCGCCAGACGGAATGGGCCTCGTGGCTGCACCTGATGGCCTTTTCGCGCGACGATCACGCCTTCGCGTCGGGTGTGACCTCCTCAGGCGTTGCACTGCCCTGGCGAGTCAAATGGGCGCATTGGCGCCAGCCGGGTGGATATCACGCACGTTTCCTCCGGGCCGGAGAGTTCGCCGCGTCGGCGGAAGTGCGTTGGCGGGGGCGAACCGCCATCGCCGGTTTGCAGCGGCGGCGGGGGGACGAGGGACAGCAGTCGTATGTCTCGATCCGGGACGCGGAAACGGGAGACCGTGTCGCAGGGCCTTGGGAAAACGACGAGATTCCGGAGGAGAATCGTGCGGATCTCGCCTGGCCCGACTCACCCGGGGACGGCTCCCCATCACCCGAGCTTGTCCAAGAGTTGTTCGCCTCGTCGTCCCCCCGCCGACGTGACCGCGCCTTTGTGCTGCCCTGCGAACCGCTGGCCGTGAATGACGTCATCGTTTTCGGCGGCGACTTGGGAGTGATCGCCCTTCAGCCCGCGCAGGGCATGGACATCTCCTCTTTCGGCGTGCGGCAGCAGCCCCTGAGTTGGCATTACGCGGACGCGGGCCTGAGCAGTCCGCTCGATGCGCCGGCTCCGAGCCGCGAGGACCTCGTCGATCTGTTCGGCGAGGACGACATCTTTCCCATCGAGGCCGAAGATCTCCCGGATGGCCTCACCCACGGGGTGACACGCGAACTCCTCCTGGAGTTCGGGCTGCCCTACATGTGGAACGAAGGAGGCATGGGAATCTTCCCCTGCGGGGACTGGGAGTCCGACGTTCTCGACGAACTGCCCTCCTGGCCCGAGGGGATCGAGCCCGTTGCCGAAACCGGACCCTTTTTTCAGATCGGCAAGTGGATGGGCGCCAAGCTCGTCATCGACGGCCCCACCGGACACATCCTGCGCGTCCCGAGCGGGCCCGACCAGGAGTATCTCGCCGGTCTTCCCGCCGCGCACAGCCTCGACAACTTCCTCACCATGGTGGCGCTGTGGGTCACCGGGCTGCGCACCCGGAACATTCTGCCGCCGGTCGCCGAACGGGGGCAGCTCCCGTACTGGGTCCTCGGGGAGCTGGCCGATGTCGAGGAGCAGGGCGGCAATCAGCCCGCCTGGTCGTACGTGCTCCACAACGAGTGATGTCGGCGCCTGGGTGCTGCGCCAGCTGTTGAGTTCCGCCTCCCGGTGCGGGCGATAGTGACGGTGGCGCGACACCCCGGCCTCCGGCAATTCTTCCAGTTCGAGTTCGGCGTTGAGCGCGATGCGCAGCTCGCGTGCGAAGCGGGGAGCGGCGAGCAGCCCGGCCAGGTGCGGGCGTATGCGAAGAGGCGCGGCGCGTTGTCGGCAACGGGCCGCGCCTCCACAGCGTTTGGGGTCGATCAGAACAACCCGTGCCACATCTGCTCGACGATCGCCGACCACCAGTTCCGCGGGTCGTCCAGGGACGATGCGTCGATGGCGACGAGCTGGGCCTGGAAGTCGGCGACGGCCCTGCCGGCCATGATCGGGTCGAGCGCGATCATTTCCTCGCGTGTGGTGTGCAGGAGCGCGAGGGAGCGGGCGAAGGCGGACACCGAGGCGTTGACGCGGCGGCCCGCGCCGCTTTCCGGGGTGACGGCCCAGAGCTGGCCGACCGGCTCACCTTCCAGATCGGACCCCGTGCACTGGACGGTGATCAGAGCGACCCCGTCGGTGCCGATCCTGACGTGACCCTCCAGGAACGCGAGGGAGTCGGCGCTCGCCTGGGAGCCGACCTCGCGCAGATGCGCGGCGGCATTTCCGAACAGGCCGGCCGGAAGCTCCGCCTCCGGACTGTCGGCCGTGAAGAAGAACGGGATGTCGGTCGGAAGCCCGGCCCATGTCAGCGTGGCCTTGGCGGCCTCGGGCAGCGGGGTGCCCGCCACATCGTCGGCGTCGTAGCGACGTACGCCGTCAGCGCCGAAGGCGTCCGTCAGCCGTCGGCCCAGGGCAACATCGCGGAGCGGCTCGGCCGGCTCGACGTCGGTCGGCACCGGCGCGCGGTGAGGCCGTGGCGGCGGCTGCCGGCCCGCGATCTGGTGCATCATCTCGACGTGCTGGAGCAGCCCGGCGATCGCCTCGGCGCGCTCCTCGCCCCGCAGGCCGTACTCCTGCGTGCAGGAGAACCGGGCGTTGGGGTAGACACGGCCGATCAGCCGGCCCGGGTACCCGCCGGGGAGCAGGCTGGAGCTGAGGTCGGTGTGGATCGCGACCACGTTCTGCGCGGGCACGCCGAGGCTCTGGATCTCCGCCATGGCCTGGAACTCGGAGTGCGGCAGCCCGGGAGCGGAGTTCTTGAAGAGGCTCGTCTCCTCGCCGGTGCTCGGGTCGACGTACGTGATGACCGTGGTGTTGCCGGGGCCGGTGACCGGCGGCTGCGCGGCCTCCTGGCCGCCGCCGTGCTTTTGCTGGTACATCCGCACGACCTCCTCGACCGGCACGGACGGCCAGCTGCTCAGCTCGCCGGTGCGGCGGTCGACCACACCGCAGGAGTGGCCGATCGTGGCCGGCGGCCGGCGCTTGCCCGTGACCGGGTCACGCTCGATCGGCGGGGCCGCGGCCCACACCACCCAGCCCAGATCGAACTCCTGCATCCGCACCTCACGGCGCGCCTGCCCCTCGGGGTTGAGCCACCCCTCGGCGGTCGCGAGCGCCTGCTCCTGGCTGATCACGGGATCTCCCTTCGAGTCTTCGGGCGGACGGTGCCGGTGCGGCCGGGGTCGGTGCCGGCGAGCTGCGCGGCTCTCGTCCGAGTGGGCCTGAGTGCAGGCGGTCCGGTGCGGGCGCCTTCGAGAAGCTTGGGGCGTTTGAGCCTTTTAGCCTAACGGTCCGCGGTGGGTGGGTGTCAGGCGGTCGGGTGGACATCAGGCCCGGGGGCTGGTGGAGCCTGTGCGGCTTCCGGCTGGGGCTCGGGGGCCTGTGCGGGCTCGGCTTCCCGGGGGTCGGGGACGGAGCGCCGTGCGGTCGCGGCAGAGGGCTGCGCCGGGCGGATCTGCAGCGCCTTCACACCGCTTTCCGTGGCAACAAGGAGGATGCCGTCCGGGGAGAGGTCGGTTCCCGTGAAGGGCGTGGCGGAGACCAGAGCCGTGACGACCTTCTCGTCTCCGTTCTGCTCGCCTCGATGCCAGACGCGTACATAGTCGGCGCCGCGGCTGAACCCGAGCGGCCCCGTGGCGCGCTCGTCATCCGAGGGGCGCAGAATCCGGGTCGGGTCGGCATCGATGACGGAGCCGGTGGCGAGGTCCTGCACCAGCACGGCGGGGGCCTCGGGATCGTCGGCCTTCAACGGATTCGAACCCGGTGTGCCTTGAGGCACCACGCTTACGGCGACCGCGAGCGGGGCCGACTCCGGAGGCTCCTGCGTCGCAGGAGCCTCCGCGGCGCTGTCCGACGCCGCTGCGGCCGGGGGCAGTTTGCCGATTGTCACGGCGTCGACCCCGACGACCGGCACGCTCCACAGGGTGTGCCAGGGAAGCTCGGGCACCATACGGCGCAACACCGCCGCGTACTCCGGCAGTCCGTCTTCGACGAACGCGGTCTCCAGGAGCGCCGCTCGAAGGAGGGCGGGTGCCTGGGTGCGGGTGAGCAGCGGTGCAGTACGCAGATAGGTGCGCGCCGGCGCGTCCAGCTGCTCCGGGGGTACGGCCTCCACCGCGGCGCGCAACCGCACCGGCTCGGCGTGGGCGAACAGGCCGGGGTCGGTGAGGAGCCGGGGGAGCAAACCGGCCTCCAGGGAGTGTCCGGCGATGTGATCGCGAACGTACGCCCCTGCCTTCGCCCAGTCCTGATCGGGTACGGCCTCCAGCAGCTCCATGGCGATACGCGCCTGAGCGCCCGGAACATCCGGAATACCGGCCCGAACGGCCTCGCCGATGCCCGGGTGCTGCAATCCGAGGAGCGTCCGCTCGTCCTCGGGGATGCCTTCGCCGGCCCTCTCGATGGGGCGGATGAAGGGGGCGGCGAGCAGCATGCCCCGCGCCATGTCCTCGCTGATGTCCCGCTCTGCGGCTGCGGAGGCGAGCGGGGTCAGCAGGTGCACGGGCAGGCCGTCGCCCTCGGCCAGGGCGAGGGGTGCGAGGATCTGTCGCAGGATGCGGGGGTGGGTGTCAAGCCGCTCGGCGTGCAGATCGAGCACTTCGCCGACGCTGCCCGGCAGTTGGCTCGCATCCGCCGGGTCGAAGCCCTCCGGGTGCATCAGGATCGACTGCACGGCGAGGTGCACGGTCAGGCGGCTGCCCGCGCCGTCCCCCGCGCGCCGGGCGATCGCCTCGGCGAGCGCGCGTCGAGCGTCAGGATCGATCGTGAACGGCATTGCCGGGGCGCCGAATTGGGGATTGAGCAGTGCCTCGGCCTGCAGCACAAGCCCTTCGGGGTCGGCCCACTCCGGTGCGTCGAGGTCGATGATCTGGGCCACGCCGGGCGGCAGTCCCTCGGCGAGCTCGGCCGCCAACTCCCGGGGTACGTCAGCGAGGAGGCGTATGGAGTCGACGGCGGCGAGGGGCTTCAGCGCGTCCCGCACCACGTGCGCGGGCTCACCCGTCCCCCGCACCGGGCCGGCCCGATCCACATCCGGCACGACGATCGTCACCGGCCGCCCGGACAACGGGAGTTGACCGAGTTCCGAGAAGATGTCGGCGGTGCGTGTCGCGGACAACTCGTAGTGACCGGCGAGCAGCCACAGGGTCTGCGCTGCCGTCAGTCCGGCGACGCTCGGTACCGCAGGTGCGGGCAAGTCCGAAGGCACGGTCGCCGGATCGAGCGCCTCCAGCTCGATCCCCTTGCGATACTCCGGGTCGCAGAGCATCAGGAACCCCGTGAGCAGCCGCGAACATCCGGTGCCCGGGCTTCCGGTCAGGATGACGACCCGGGGCGCGCCCGCCCGCTCCATCCGCCACGCGGTGAGCGCGCGCAGCGCGGCATTGCGCCCCCCGATATAGGGGTGGGGCTCATGGGTCTTGGCCTGTTCCGGGGCCTGGGTCGGGCTGGTCATTGTCTCCCCGTTGTCCTGTCCGTCCGGCACCGTCAAGTCGTGTTGACCGTACGGCGATCATCCTATGGGCGTCGCACGGGGCGAAGCGCACCCCGACCGCCGCTTGTTACCCAGGTGTGGCGTGCCCTTGTCACCCACGTGCGGCGGCGAAGTGCGGGCGAGACCGCTCGGTGATCGACTCCGGCGGGGCGAACTCGTATACCGAAGTCCCGTACACCGAAGTGGCGTCAACGTGCCGTTCGACAGGCGTGGTTGGAATATGGGTGGGCAACCTCACGGGGTGCCCGCGATCACCCCGTGAAACCTTCGTACCCGCATCATGCCGCACCCCACTGACAACGCCCCTGACCTGCCCTGATTCCCCCGAGACCTTCTTGATCGTGCCCCATCACGGGGAGCGGGAGCAGCAGCGCGACCACCCTGGCGACGTCTCGGGGCTGAGGGGTCGCGACTGCTGTGCCCGGGCGTGCGGGGTGCGGAGCGGCTGACGCGGATGCTCCGCGCCCCCGTGTACGGCTGTGTGTCCCCGGATATGCGTCCACGGCCCGTGTCTCATATCACCGTCCACCATGCGGTGCGGGCTGCGCGCTCGCTGGTTGTCCCTCTAGGGTGACGAGTGCAGCTGGTTCGCCCCGTCCGCCAGGCGGGAGCGTCGTAAGAGGGAACCCGGTGGGAATCCGGGACTGCCCCGCAGCGGTGAGTGGGAACGAACGCCGTCATACGCACTGGGCCCGGCCGGGTCTGGGAAGCGACGGCCAGTAGGTGTCTCGTACGTGTACGAGACGGGCCCGCGAGTCCGAAGACCTGCCCGTTGCCCGCACGCGACCGATCGCGTGCGGCCATCCCGGTGACCTCGTGGGCGGGTCGACGTACATATCGAGCGGCACACGCGAGAGCACCTGCGCGTGGCCCGCCCGGTGAGTCGTTCCTTCGCGCTCTCGTTCCGTCTCCGGGACACCGACGAGACATCTCGCGAAGGAGAGTTCCGTGACAGCGAAGTCCGCAGCCGCGGCAGCACGGGCCACCGTGTACGGCTACCCCCGCCAGGGACAGCACCGGGAACTGAAGAAGGCCATCGAGGGCTACTGGAAAGGCCGCGTCGGCGCCGACGCCCTCCGGCAGACCGCGGCAGAACTGCGCCGGGCGAACTGGCAACAACTGGCCGACGCCGGCGTCCACGAGGTGCCGTCCGGTGATTTCTCGTACTACGACCACGTCCTGGACACCAGTGTCATGGTCGGCGCTGTCCCCGAGCGGCATCGCGCGGCGGTCGGCGCCGACGCTTCCCCAAGCTCTCGGCTTCGCTCGAGCAGGGGATGCCCCATTGACGTCTACTTCGCCATGGCGCGGGGCACCCAGGAGGTCGTCCCGCTGGAAATGACCAAGTGGTTCGACACCAACTATCACTACCTGGTCCCCGAGCTCGGCCCGGACACCGTCTTCACCGCCGACTCCACCAAGCAGGTCGCCGAACTGAAGGAAGCCCTCGCGCTCGGGCACGCCGCCCGCCCGGTCCTCGTCGGGCCGATCACCTACCTCCTGCTGGCCAAGCCGGCTCCCGGGGTCGCCGCCGACTTCGAGCCGCTGACCCTGCTCGACCGGCTCCTTCCGGTGTACGCCGAGGTCGTCGCCGACCTGCGGGCTGCGGGCGCCGAGTGGGTGCAGCTCGATGAGCCTGCTCTCGTCCAGGACCGCACCCCGGCGGAACTGAATGCTGCCGCGCGCGCCTACCGCGAGCTCGGGGCCCTCACCGACCGCCCGAAGCTCCTGGTCGCCTCCTACTTCGGTCGGCTCGGCGACGCGCTGACCGTCCTGGCCAAGGCGCCGGTCGAGGGGCTGGCCATCGACTTCACCGAGTCGGGCGCCGCCAACCTCCAGGACCTCGCGGCGGCCGGCGGCCTGCCGGGCAAGCGGCTGGTCGCGGGCGTCGTCAACGGCCGCAACATCTGGATCAACGACTACGAGAAGTCGCTGTCCACGCTGGGCACACTGCTCGGTCTCGCCGACCACGTCGATGTCTCGGCATCCTGCTCGCTGCTGCACGTCCCGCTGGACGCCACCGCCGAGCACGACATCGACCCGCAGATCGCCCGCTGGCTGGCCTTCGCCCGTCAGAAGACGCAGGAGATCGCCGTCCTGGCGCGCGGGCTGGCCCGCGGCACGGAAGCCATCTCGGGCGAACTCGCCGCGAACCGCGCCGATCTCGCCTCCCGGGCCGGGTCCGCGCTCACCCACGACCCCGTGGTGCGGGCCCGTACCACGGCAGTCACCGACGCGGACGGGCGCCGCTCCCAGCCGTATGCCCAGCGGACCGCGGCCCAGCGCGCGCACCTCGGACTGCCGCTGCTGCCCACGACGACGATCGGTTCGTTCCCGCAGACCACCGAGCTGCGCAGCGCCCGCGCCGACCTGCGTGCCGGGCGGATCGACACGGTCGGCTACGAGGAGCGCATCAAGACCGAGATCCGCGATGTCCTCGGCTTCCAGGAGAAGGCCGGGATCGACGTCCTGGTGCACGGCGAGCCCGAACGCAACGACATGGTGCAGTACTTCGCGGAACAGCTGACCGGCTACCTGGCCACCCAGCACGGCTGGGTGCAGTCCTACGGCACCCGCTACGTACGCCCGCCGGTCCTCGCCGGGGACATCTCCCGCCCCGAGCCGATGACGGTGCGCTGGACCCGCTACGCCCAGTCGCTCACCGAGCGTCCGGTCAAGGGCATGCTCACCGGCCCGGTCACCATGCTCGCCTGGTCCTTCGTCCGCGACGACCAGCCGCTGGGCGACACCGCTCGCCAGGTGGCCCTCGCGCTGCGCGACGAGGTCAACGACCTGGAGGCGGCCGGGACTTCCGTCATCCAGGTCGACGAGCCCGCGCTGCGCGAGACGCTGCCGCTGCGAGCCGCCGAGCACGCCGGCTACCTGGACTGGGCGACCGAGGCGTTCCGCCTCACCACCAGTGGCGTACGGCCCGACACCCAGATCCACACCCATATGTGCTACGCGGAGTTCGGCGACATCGTCGAGGCCATCGATGCCCTCGACGCCGACGTCATCAGCCTGGAGGCGGCGCGCTCCCACATGCAGGTCGCGCGCGAGCTGGCCGAGCACGGCTACCCCCGTGAAGCCGGCCCCGGCGTCTACGACATCCACTCCCCGCGCGTCCCGAGCGCAGAAGAGGCAGCGGAGCTGCTGCGCAAGGGACTTGAGGCCATTCCTGCCGAGCGGCTGTGGGTCAACCCCGACTGCGGCCTGAAGACCCGCGGCTGGCCCGAGACCCGGGCCTCCCTGGAGAACCTCGTCTCCGCCGCCCGCCAGATCCGCAGCGAGCTGGCCGCCGACGGCTCCTGACCGCCCCTTGGGTCCGGGCCGGACACCACCGTGTCCGGCCCGGACCCACCGGGTTCGAGACCGTCCGCCCACCGCGGAGCGGGCAGAAGCGTTCCGTCCATTGACGGCTGAGGGTGAGAGCGGACCGGCGGACAGCGAAGCACTGCTCGAGGGCATGGGGCTCCGACCCTCCATCCGTCTCACTGCGGACGGCCCTGAGCAGCTGACCTTCGTTCCCGGCGATGTCGCCCTGCCGCCGTTCCCCCCTGGGTGATGACGGAGGTCGCGCTGCGGTCGGTGGGGAAGCTGCTGCGGCGCGTGCGCGAGGCCAACGCGGCAATCGCGGTGGACACCCGCGTCGACTGGCCCCGTGACCTGGCCGATCCGGAGGGCGGAACGATGCTGTGCCACGACGAGGGGGCACGAACGGTTGGGGATCTTCGCGGGCAGCTACGGCCTGTCCCCTCAGGACACACCGAGCTGCCCGGCGTCATCGAACAGACCACCGCGGCCTGCCGGACGCTCGTCGCCGACCGCGTGGCCGACGGCGAGCCGACCTATGTCCCGTCACATGCAGAGCACGGTGGTTGGCGGCGCTGGGACCGCATCCAGGAGTGGCTGACGGCCAACCGCGAGGCGTTCTCGACCGCTCTGCAGGACTGACCTTCGCCTCCTCGCCTCCTCGCCGGCGAGCGACGTGTCTCGCACTCCGACGCGCGCAGCACGGGCACGTGCCTTCGGCGCACCACCGTGAACGGCTGCACCAGCCCGCTCGACGGCGCGCCCGAACGGCCTCCCCCTCCCCAGCCATTGTGAACTTGCCGGGAACTCAACGCCCTTGGCAGCCGACTCGTGTGGTGAAAGGCCCGCACTGACGAGGTCGCGGCGCTGCGGCGTCCGACCCGGCCCGGCACTGGAGCGAGGTTGCAGCCGTATGCATTGGTACGAGGACGACGGATTCTGGTCGGATTTCTCCGGGACGATGTTCTCCGAACGCAGGCGCACGGAGACGACGGACGTCGTCGCCGGCTCGCCTCTGCTCGACTTCCCGGCCGGCAGCCGCGTCCTGGACCTGTGCTGCGGTCCCGGTCTCTACCTGATGCCGCTGGCCCGCCGCGGCTACGTGGTGACGGGCGTGGACCTCAGCCCGGTCATGCTGAAGCGGGCGCGCCTCGCCTGCGAGGAGGCCGGGGCCGATGTCCGGCTGGTGCAGGCGGACATGCTGACGCACGTCGAGCACGGGTCGTACGACGTGGTGCTCAACGTCTTCACGTCGTTCGGCTACTTCGACGATCCACGGGACAACGAGCAGGTGCTGCGCAACGCCCATGACTCGCTGGTGCCGGGCGGACAGCTGCTCGTCGATGTGATGGGCAAGGAGGTCCTCGCGGGCTGGATCGGCCGGCCCAAGCTCGTCGAACTCGACGACGGTGCGTACGTGGTGCAGCGCGACACCGTGCTGGACAGCTGGACGCGGCTGCGCACCGACTGGACGCTGGTGCGCGACGGGGTGGCGCGGGAGGCGTCCATCACCTCCTTCCTCTACAGCGCGGCCGAGCTGCGCGCGCTGTTCGAAGCGGTCGGCTTCACGGACGTGCGGTGCTACGGGGACTTCGACGGCTCCCCCTACGACAACCACGCGCCGCGGTTGATCGTGCGGGGCACCCGCGTGGGGGCTTCATGAGCGAGACGGTCTCCGGGACGCCACCGGCGATCCCGCCAGGAGGCTCCTCCAACGCTCTCCCGCCCGAGGGTGAGTCCCAGGACCGGGAGGGCCGTTCCGCAGGCCGCGGCAGGCTGCCGACCACGCTCGTGGCGCTCTCGGTGGTCCTGGTGGTCTCCGTCCTGGCGGGCATCGCCCTGGGGCCCACGGTCGTACCGGTGGGTGATGTCGTGCGCTTCCTGTCCGCTGCCGTGACCGGCGGCAGCATCGGAGCGGACGAGGTGAGCGGGTACTCCATCGTCTGGGAGGTCCGTACCCCCAGGGTGCTGCTGGCCGTGGTGGTCGGGGCAGGGCTCTCGGTCGTCGGCGTCGCCGTCCAGGCACTGGTGCGCAACGCCCTCGCGGATCCGTTCGTCCTGGGCATCTCCTCCGGTGCGTCCGTCGGGGCGACCGCGGTGGTGGTGTTCGGGGTCTTCGCGGGGCTGGGGGTCTACGCCCTCTCGGCCGCGGCGTTCCTCGGCGCCCTCGGCGCCACGATGCTCGTGTACCTGGCCGCGCGCGGTCCGCTGGGGCTGACTCCGCTGCGGCTCGTCCTGACGGGGGTGGCCCTGGCGTACGGGTTCCAGGCGCTCATGAGCGTCCTGGTCTTCCTCTCCCCGAACGGCCAGGCCGCGCGCACCGTGCTGTTCTGGCTGCTGGGCAGTCTGGGGTCGGCGTCCTGGGAGTCGCTGCCGCCGGCGGCGGCAGCGGTTCTGGTCGCGATCGTGGTGCTGCTGCGGCTGAGCCGGTCCCTGGATGTGCTGTCGCTGGGCGACGAGACCGCCGCCGGTCTGGGGGTGGACGCGCAGGCGCTGCGGCGTGGTCTGTTCGTGCTCACCGCGGCCGTCACCGGGCTGATCGTCGCGGTCAGCGGTGCGATCGGCTTCGTCGGACTGGTCCTGCCCCACGTGGTGCGGATCTGGGTCGGCTCCACACACCGGCGGGTTCTCGCGGTCGCGCCGCTCGCCGGAGGGTGCTTCATGGTGTGGGTCGATCTGGTGGCGCGTTCGGTCTTCGCTCCCGAGGAGCTGCCGCTCGGCGTGATCACCGCGCTGATCGGTGTGCCGGTGTTCGTCGTGCTGATGCGCCGCCGCGGCTATCTGTTCGGAGGCCGGTAGATGGACACGGTGCTCTCCCTGCGCGGCCTGACGGTCGAGACGGCCGGTCGCACACTGCTCGACCGGCTGAGCATCGAGGTGGCCGCCGGCCGGATCGTGGGCCTCGTCGGCCCCAACGGCAGCGGCAAATCGACCGCGCTGCGCTGCGTCTACCGTGCGCTTAAGCCCACGTCGGGCGCCGTCCTGCTCGACGGCGGAGATCTGACGTCGCGGACACTGCGCGACAGCGCCAGGTCGATCGCCGCCCTGACCCAGGAAAGCCACACCGAACTCGACTTCACCGTAGAGGAGTTGGTGGCACTGGGCCGCGCCCCGCACGCACCGGGCAACCGCCCCCTGACCGCGCGCGAGCGTGCGCTGTGCCGGCAGGCGATGGAGCGGCTGGACGTCGCACATCTCGCCGGCCGCAGCGTCCTGAACCTCTCCGGCGGGGAGCGTCAGCGCGTCCTCGTCGCGCGGGCACTGGTCCAGGAACCCCGCGTCCTGGTCCTCGACGAGCCGACCAACCACCTGGACGTACGGCACCAGGTGGAGCTGCTGTCATTCCTGCGGAGGTCAGAACTGACCGTCCTCACGGCCCTGCACGACCTCAACCTCGCGGCACAGGTCTGTGACCGCATCGCCGTGCTCAGCTCCGGCTCCCTGGTCTCCTGCGGTGATCCGGCGGAGGTCCTGACACCCGAGCTGGTCCGCAAGGTGTTCGGCGTCGACGCCACGATCGTCCCTCACCCGCGCACCGGGATCCCCCAACTGCTCTACGACCTTTCCCCGGCCCCCACCGGCATCCGCACACCTGCCGAAGCCCCCTCGGAAGGACCCCACGCATGATCCGACGAACCCGACGACCACTCCCCCGGGCCCTGCCCCGTGCCCTGACCGCCGGGCTGCTGGCGGCCGGGCTCCTGACGGCCACCGGCTGCGGCGCCGAGGTCGAGCCCTCGGCGAAGAACCCGTCCGACTCCGTCACGGTCTCCAACTGCGGCCGGAAGGTCACCTATCCCCGGCCGGAACGCCCCGTCGCCTACGACGTCAGCGGCGCGGAGAAGATGTTCTCCCTCGGCCTGGCCGACCGGATGCGCGGCTACGTCATGAACGAACTCGGAGATCCCTCCATCAAGGGCTCGCCCTGGCGCAAGGACTACGCCGAGGTCGAGCGCCTCGGCACCGACCGCATCACCCGCGAGATCGTCGTCGACGCCAAGGCCGACTGGGTGCTGGCCGGTTGGAACTCCGGCTTCAGTGAGGAACGCGGGATCACGCCCGCGCTGCTGAAGAAGGTCGGTATCGCCTCCTATCTGCACACGGAGACCTGCTGGGACTACGGCGACAAGAGCGTCGACGTGACACCGATGGAAGCCCTCTACACCGACCTGGGGAACCTCGGCCGGATCTTCGGCGTGGAGCAGCGGGCCGACAAGCTCGTCACCGGTCTCAAGGCCCGTGTGGCCGCGTTGCGGAAGACCTGGGCCGACAAGGGCGGCCCGGCCAAGGTGTTCGTCTACGACTCGGGCACCGACCAGCCCTTCACCGCCGGGCGCCACGCCGCGCCCGACGACATCATCACCGCGGCCGGAGGAGCCAATGTCTTCCACCCTCTGGACAAGGGCTGGACGACGGTCGGCTGGGAACCCGTGGTCAAGGCCAGGCCCGAAGTGATCGTGATCATCGACTATGCCGACCGGCCCGCCAAGGAAAAGATCGACTATCTCACCTCGCTTCCCTCCCTGAAGTCGGTCCCGGCCGTGCAGAACAACCGCTTCTTCGTCCTCTCCTACGGCGACGCCGTCAGCGGCCCACGCAACATCACCGGCGCCGAGAAACTGGGCCGCTACCTGCGATCGGTCGGGCGGTGACGGTGAACCCGACGCGTACCGCACCCGCCCCCGCCGCCCTCGTCCACGAGCACATCACCGATGCGATCAAGGCACCCGACCTGCTGCGGCTGTCCGAGAACGTCGTGCTCGCCCGCTTCGAGACCCTGAAGGTCTACGCCGCTCTCGGCGCGGTCCGCACCCTGCTGGACCGGGGGATCGTCCGACCGGGGCAGACCCTCCTGGACAGTTCGAGCGGCATCTACGCACTGGCACTGGCCATGGCATGTCACCGCTACGGCCTGGGCTGCCACATCGTCGCCTCGACGACCGTCGACGCGGCCATGCGCGCGCAACTGGAGGTCCTCGGCGCCACCGTGGACCAGATGCCGCCCTCCGAGGACCTGAGGCTGGACCAGGAACGCCGGGTCCGCCGGGTCCGGCAGCTGCTGGCCGAGCAGCCCGGCATGCACTGGATGCGCCAGTACCACGACGCCGTCCACTACACCGGCTACCGCGAGTTCGCCGATCTGGTGGACCGCGCGCTGCCCGATGCGCCGCTGACCGTGGTGGGGGCCGTGGGCACCGGCTCCTCCACCGGGGGCCTCGTCCGTCCGCTGCGCGGACGCGGCCGGTCCGTACGCCTACGGGGAATTCAGCCCTTCGGCAGTGTGACCTTCGGCAGCGAGGAGTTCAGCGACCCCGAGGCGATCATCGCCGGCATCGGCAGCTCGATCCCGTTCGACAACGTCCGCCACGACCTGTACGACACGCTCCACTGGCTCGACTTCCGCCACGCCATGGCAGGCGCTGTCGGCCTGCTGCGGGAACACGCCGTGTTCGCCGGCCTGTCCACCGGCGCCGCCCACCTCGTGGCGGCCTGGGAAGCCGCCCGCCACCCCGACCACATGCACCTGGTGATCGGCGCCGACACCGGACACCGCTACACCGAACGGGTCTTCGCCCGCCACCACGAAGCCCTCGACCCGCGCACCCTCAAGCCCCACCAGATCACCAACCTCGCCGACCTCACACCTCCCTGGTCGGTGATGGAGTGGAAACGGCGGCGCTTCGACGTACGCGGGGCAACCGTGCCCGCGCAAGCCGTCGCATCCCCACCGGCACCGGCTCCCCCGTACACGCCGACGCCCCCGTCGGCACAACAGCCCCCGCAGGCACCGGCACCGCTCGCCGCACCGATCAAGGAGAACCCGGCATCGTGACCATCGCCGCCCTGGAAGCACTCACCTTCGGACTGGGACGCCTGGCGGAGGCGGCCGGAAACGCCGGGCACCGGCTGGCCCTGCTCACCGGCGACCGGGCCTTCTACCGCCATGAACTCGCACGCCTCGCCCCGGAGGCGCTCGACATCATCGACGTCGACACGACCGACGAGTCCGCCTGCGCCGCCGCTCTGGCCGCCCTGCCCGACCTGCGAGGGATCGTCAACTCGACCGACACCTGGAGCATCCCGGGCGCCGACCTCGCCGCCGAGTTCGGCCTGCCCGGGCCGGACCCCACCGCGGTCCGCCGACTCCGGGACAAGAGCCGGGTGCGCTCCCTTCTGCACACACATGGCCTGAGCCGCGGCCGAGCCCTCACCGTCCAGGCCGAGCCCTCCGCGGCCGCCGAGATCCTGCGTGAGATCGGTCTGCCCACGGTCCTCAAGGACTCGGCGGGCACCTCCTCCCGCAACGTCTGGCTGGTGCGCGACGAGCGGCAACTGCACATCGCCCTCACCCAGGCCGCCCAACGCATCTTCACCGGCGGGCTGTTCGCCGAGCCTCTCTTCTCCGGCCCTGTTTACAGCGCGGAGACGCTCAGTTGGAACGGGGAAGCGAAACTCCTGGGCGTCCTCAGCCGCCAGATGTCTCCGGAGCCGTCCGTCCGCGAAGAGGCCGCCGCCTTCCCCGTCGCCCTGCCCGGCGCCGAACTCGACCTGATCCAGCACTGGGTGGAACGTGTCCTGAAGACCGCGGGCCACGACACCGGCTTCGCGCACGTGGAGTTCGTCCTCACCACCGAGGGACCGGAACTGGTGGAGATCAACCGCCGCATCGGCGGCGCGCTCGTCGGCGAGGCCCTGTGCCGCTCCCTGGGTACCAATGTCTACGACGCCATGGTCGACACCGCCCTCGGCCGCCGCCCCGCGCTGATGGACGCCCTTGACGCCACGGATTCCCGTCCGGGCCCCGCCACCGGCTTCGTGCTCATCTACCCCGACCGCCACGGAACGCTCACCGGCTGGACCGGACTCGACGGGCTGTCCGCCTTCCCGGGCTCGCCCGAGTGGTACCCCACCGCAGCTCCCGGGCAACGGGTGGAGCACCTGGGCGACCAGCGCAGCTGCACCGGGATCGTGCTGGCCGAAGCCGCGACCGCCGAGTTGGCCCTGCACCGGGCGCTCAGCGCGGCCGGAAGCATACGGCCGGCGGTCACGCCCGACGGCCAGGGATGACACCACCACGCCGCACGTCGCCGGGCCTCCGTCCGCGCTCCCGTCTCACACGGCTCACCCAACTCACCGGCCCGCAGTACGTCCTGCTGGGTGGATCGTTCCTGATCCCACTGGGCAGCTTCGCGGTACTGCCCTTCATGTCGGTGCTGCTGCACGAGAGGCTGGGCATGGGGCTCGGCACCGTCGGCGTGGTGCTCGCCATTGCGTCGTTCGTGCAATTCTCCGGCGGCGTCATCGGCGCCGCGGTCGCCGAGCGCATCGGTTTGCAGCGCACCATGCTGCTCGCGCTCGTCATCCGGACGGCCGGCTTCGCCGTTTTCCTGCCGGGGCTCGGCCATCCGGCCGCGGCCGTGACCGCGCTCTTCCTCGTCTCCTGCGGCGCCGCGCTCTATCTGCCCGCCAACAAGGCATATCTGGTGCACCGCGTGGAGGACGCGCAGCGCCCCCTGCTGCTGTCCGCGAGCAGTTCCGCGCTCAACGCCGGTATAGCGCTGGGCCCGCTGGCCGCCGCACCCTTCGTACTCAGCGCCTCCGCGGGGCTCTTCACCGCGGTCACCGGGCTGTTCGCGGTCATCACGGCAGGGCACGCCCTGCTGCCCGTGGAAGACTCCGAACCACGGCCGGAACAACCGGGGGACAGCGACGGCGCCGAACGGCCTTCCCCACAAGGGGAAAGCCGGGGCCGATCCCAGGAAGGCCGGGGCGAGGCGAGGGCCGGACCGCCCGACTCACCGGCCCTGCCGTTCGCGATCACCGTGCTGAGCGTGTACGTCTTCATGTTCTTCCAGCACTACCTCGCGGTCTACGCCGTGCCCCGGACCTCAACGGTGTTCTACGGCCTGGTCCTGGCCGTCTACGCCGCACTCCTCGTGGTCGCACAGCCGCTGCTGTCCGACCGGATCGCCCGCCTGCCCTACCTCCGCGCCCTGCTCCTGGGCTTTGCCGCGCTGGCCCTCGGCATGTGCACCCTCGCCCTCGGCTCTCCCGCCGCCATCGTGGCCGGCGCCCTGCTGATCTGCCTCGGCGAGATCGTCCTCTTCCTCAAGAACGACCTCGAAGCCCTCGCCCGGTCGCCCCGGACACCCGCCGTCGTCTTCGGCCGTCAGCGGCTGGCGGCCGGAATCGGCGCGTTCGTCAGCGGCATCGCGGGAGGAGAGGGCTACGAACTGGCCGAGCGCTCCCGCCATCCCGGCCTTTTCTGGACAGCCGTCGCCGTGCAGTGCGCGGTACTGCCGCCACTGCTGGTCCGCTTCCTGCGCCGCCGACAGCGACGGCTGCATTCGGCCAAGGGCTCGGACCGGTCACTCCGCCGTTGAAGGGGACCTCCGAGCGCTACCGGCCGAGGCCCAAGGGCACGGTCGCGTCCGTGACTCCGAACGAAATGAACGCAAGGGTGACTGGCGCCCCCTACTGCTGCATAGTCACCAGCACTGCCACACAATGCGCCGACCGGAACCTCGGCCAAGGAGATCGCCAGGCTCGTGTGAACGGCGCTCCAGCGGGCCGGCTGCCGCTCGACGAGACGACACGGGAACTCCCCCCCCGGTCCGCCTTCGGACTGCCCGGCGGAACACAACAGCCCCACGGAACAGCAGAGGAAGTCACTCATGGCAACGGCGCCTAGCGTCTCGTATTCGATGACGGTGCGACTGGAAGTTCCCGCGAGCGGCACCGCCGTCAGCCAGCTCACCACGGCCGTGGAGTCCTCCGGTGGTTCGGTCACCGGCCTGGATGTCACCGCGTCCGGGCACGAGAAGCTCCGGATGGACGTCACCATCGCGGCGACGTCGACCGCGCATGCCGACGAGATCGTCCAGGAGCTGCGGGGCATCGAGGGGGTGTCGCTGGGGAAGGTCTCGGACCGTACGTTCCTGATGCACCTCGGTGGCAAGATCGAGATGTCGTCCAAGCATCCGATCCGTAACCGTGACGATCTGTCGATGATCTACACGCCGGGTGTGGCGCGGGTGTGCCAGGCGATCGCGGACAATCCCGAGGATGCCCGGCGTCTGACGATCAAGCGCAACAGTGTCGCGGTGGTCACCGATGGCTCGGCGGTGCTGGGGCTGGGCAATATCGGCCCGAAGGCGGCGCTGCCGGTGATGGAGGGCAAGGCGGCCCTGTTCAAGCGGTTCGCGGGGATCGATGCCTGGCCGCTGTGCCTGGACACCCAGGACACCGACGCGATCGTGGAGATCGTCAAGGCCATCGCGCCGGGGTTTGCCGGGATCAATCTGGAGGACATCTCCGCTCCGCGCTGTTTCGAGATCGAGGCGCGGCTGCGTGAGGCCCTGGATATTCCGGTCTTCCACGACGATCAGCACGGCACCGCGATCGTGGTGCTGGCGGCGCTGACGAACGCGCTGCGGGTGGTGGGCAAGAAGGTCGAGGACGTGCGGGTGGTGATGTCCGGCGCGGGTGCGGCGGGCACGGCCATCCTCAAGCTGCTGATCGCCGCCGGCGTGCGGCACGCCGTCGTGGCCGACATCCATGGTGTGGTGCACGCCGGGCGCCCGGATCTGGTCGATGCCGATCCGGACTCGCCGCTGCGCTGGATCGCGGACAACACCAACCCCGAGCGGGTGACGGGCACCTTGAAGGAGGCCGTGGTCGGGGCGGATGTCTTCATCGGTGTGTCGGCGCCGAATGTGCTGGACGGTGAGGATGTGGCGCGGATGGCGGAGGGGGCGATCGTGTTCGCACTCGCCAACCCCGACCCGGAGGTGGACCCGGCGATCGCGCGGCAGACCGCGGCGGTGGTGGCCACCGGCCGGTCGGATTTCCCCAACCAGATCAACAACGTCCTGGTGTTCCCCGGTGTCTTCCGGGGCCTGCTGGACGCGCAGTCCCGTACGGTGAACACCGAGATGATGCTGGCCGCGGCCGGTGCTCTCGCCGAGGTCGTCCTGGACGACGAGGTCAACCCGAACTACATCATCCCCAGCGTCTTCAACGACAAGGTCGCGGGCGCGGTGGCCGGTGCGGTCCGGGAGGCGGCCAAGGCGGCGGGCGCGGAAGGCACGGAACACTCGGCGGTCTGATCCACTCTGCTGTCCGATCCCGCGACGGCAGGAGCAGGGGCCCACACTCCCCGCCATCATCGCGAGGCATCGAGCGGCCACCAGGACGAGCACGGGGTGCCGCGGGACCACGCGGCACCCCGTTTCCCGTAGTCGCCCGCCGCACCATTAGGCCGTTCGAGTGAGCGGTGAGGGGTGGGGCGGCGAGCGGGTCGCGGCCGTCGTCGCGCACTTCTCCGTTCGGCGCGCGCGATCGGTCCGAAACTGGTCTGCTGGTTCCGAGGGCTGTCGTACCCCTTCGCGGAGACGGCCATCGCCGCTGACGCCCCCGAGGTGGAGGCATTCATGACCACACCGCGCGACCTGATGATCATCGCCATGGACGCGGCGCCCGATCACCCCGTGGAGCAGGGCAATCTGTCCCTCGCACTCGCCGGAGCCGAGGTGATCGACCTGCTGACCGCCCGGGCCATCGAGCTGGATGAGGACCTCATCGTGCCCGGCTACCGCCCGACGCTGGGTGATCGCCTGCTGGAAGAGGCCGCGTCGTCGCTCGTCCGGGAGTCGCCCTACGAGTCGCTCGACGACTGGCTGTGGCGCAGGGGGCGCGGGCTGTCATCGGCCTATCTGGCCGTTCTGGAGGGGGAAGGTCAGCTCACCCGCCAACGCCACCGGTGGATGCCCTTCCGTACAAGTCAGACGCTGGTCGATTCGCTTGATCACCGCAAGGCCGAGGAGCGCTGGACATCGAACGAGCCCGTACTCGCCACCCTTGGGGCGGCCCTGGGGATCCGCGGCAGACGAACGGAAGACGCCCCGAGCGTGGACGACGACGCGGTGTCGACGGTGCTGGACGGAGCTGGAGGCCGAACGGCAACGGAGAGCCATCGAGGAGGCGGCCTTCGACAACGTCTGGCGCGGCGAATAGGGACGGCGACCGGCTGCCTGAGCAGGGGCGGGCAGACGGCCTGCCCGCCCCTGTCGTGGTGAGGCGGCCCGGTCAGGCTGTGGCGGTTTCGGGCCGGGCTTGCGGCGCGGGCGCTGCGAGGCGTCCCGTTCGGTGCAGGCCGTGCAGGGCGGCGGCGCAGGCGAGACCGAGCCCGAGGAGCGCGATCCACGGCAGCGCCGAGACACCCGCCGCACGGGCGGCGTCGAGTGCGGCGCCGGTCAGCAGGTTCCCTAGGGTGATGCCCACTCCGCAGATCGTGTTGTACAGGCCGTAGTGAGTGGCCACGAGACGGTTACCGGAGAGGCGGACGATGGTGTCCATCTCAAAGGGGTACGCGACCATCGTGCCCAGGGACAGCAGCAGGGCGGAGAGGGCAGGTGGCACCGCTGCGAGCAGCCACAACCCGATCCCGCCGTCCGGGACGGGCACCGCCGTGGCCGACATCAGCGGCACGAAGGCGACGCCCATGGTGAAGAGCCCCCAGGCCAGCGCGCGGCCCGGCTCCATGCGCGCCTTGCACCAGGCGGTGACCCCGGTCTGTCCGACGATGGTGCTCAGACCGGATACGGCGAACAGCACCGCCACGGCAGCCGTTCCGAACTCCCCCTCCCCGCCGACACGCCGGACCTCCAGGGGCAGCGCGAGGTACACCTGGAAGGACATGACATACGAGCCGATCATGGCGAGCGAGAACAGCAGGAACGGCCGGTTGGCCAGAATGCTCCGCCACTGCGCCGGCACGCTCTCCCGCTGCCCGTCCCCTTCGGCCTTCGTCTCCTCGACACGGCGGGCGGGCAGCATCCTGATCTGCACCACGCTGAGTACCGCGAAGATGCCCGCCGCCGTCAGGCAGGTGACGCGGAAGTCCACGCCGGTGAGCACCATGCCCACCAGCGGGCCGAGCAGGATGCCGGCCTGGTAGATGACGTTGAACAGGGCGAACGCGTCCACTCGGCGTTCGCCCGCGTCAGCGGCCAGGTAGGCGCGGGAGGCGGGGTTGAACAGGGCTCCGGCCAGACCCGTCGCGGCGGAGGCGGCGAGCAGGGCGGGCACGGAATCGACGAGGCCGAGGGTCGCGAAGCCGATGACGCGCAGCACGAGCCCGGCAATGATCATGGGTTTGTAGCCGAGCCGGTCGGCCAGCGTGCCGCCGATCAGGAACATGCCCTGCTGGCTGAAGTTGCGCACGCCCAGGATCAGGCCGACGAGCCATCCGGCCAGTCCGAGCGGCCCGGCCAGATGCGCGGCCAGGTACGGCATCAGCATGTAGAAGCCGAGATTGATGGTGAATTGATTGACCATCAGCAGCTGGACGCTGCGTTCGTAGGTGCGGACCTGTGCGAGGGTGCTCTTCACCGGTTCTCCTGGGGTTCGGTGTCAGCGGTGCGCTCATCGGCGTCGGTACCGGTGGCGGTGGCCGGCCGGCCCGCCGCCGCACTGCCGGCGAGGGAGCGGGTGAGCGGATCGACCACGCCCACGCACCGGGTCCAGCGGGTGACTTCCTTCTCGTCGACGCGGCCGATCACGTCCGGTTCGTGGGCGGGCGGCGCGTCGAGCAGCCCGTGGGCCAGGCAGAAGTCGTCGTCGTAGACGGTGCCCAGGTAGCGCTGCGGCCCGTCGGGGAAGACGGCGGCGATCCGCGTGTCCTGGGGCAGGGTCCGGGCGAGCCATCCTGCGACGAGGGCTACCGCGCCGACGCTCCATCCCCCGGTGGCGTAGTGCGAGGCAGCCAACCGGCGGCAGGCCCACACCGCTTCGGCCGGGGCGACCCAGTGCACCTCGGAGAAGCTGCCGTAGGCCACGTTGCGGGGGTAGATGCTCGACCCGAGCCCCCTCATGAGCCGAGGGCGGGCCGGCTGACCGAAGATCGTCGATCCGACGGTGTCCACGCCGACCAACCGCAGCTGTGGGGAGAGCTGTTGGAGGACCCGGGAGATCCCCGCGGAGTGGCCACCGGTCCCGACGCTGCACACAAGCACGTCGATATGGCCGAGTTCATCGGCGAGTTCCAGTGCGAGGGGTGCGTAGGCGGTGGTGTTGTCGGGGTTGTTGTACTGGTCCGGGCACCAGGAACCCGGGTGCCGGAGCAACAGCTGGGTGACGCGGTCGCGGCGGGCCTGCTGCCAGCCACCGGTGGGGTGGGGTTCGGAGACGACGTTGACCTGGGCTCCGTAGGCGTTGAGCAGCCGGGTCATGGACGCCTCCAGGCCCGGGTCGGTGACCAGGGTGACGGGATGGCCGTGGACCATACCGGCGAGCGCGAGGCCGAGGCCGAGCGTGCCGCTGGTGGATTCGATGATCCGGCCCCCGGGCCGCAAGTCACCGCGGGCCCGGGCCCGTTCGACCATGTGCAGGCCGGGGCGGTCCTTGATGCCCCCGGGGTTGAAGCCTTCGAGCTTGGCCCAGAAGCCCCGCCCTTCGGGGGCGAAGGGCTCACCCACGCGCAGCACGGGAGTATTGCCGACCAGCCGTGACAAGGCGGTGAGGGCGGGCCTGGTGGTGGGTGGGGTGACGGTCTCGGTGTCTTTGGGAGGGTGCATCTGTTCGCTCTCGTTCTCGGTGAAAGGCGCGGCGGGTGCGGTTCTCTCCTGCGCGGCGCCACCCGGTCCGGGCCGATGGCCCGGGCCTGCGGCGCTGCGGCCGCGGCGTCGCCGCGGCTGGAGGAAGCGGCCTAGATGCGCCACCGACACAGAGCGCGCAGCGTGGTTCGGCTGGAATTGCCTCGGGCCTCCGGGGCTGTGTGCCGTCCTTGCGCGCCGGACGCGCTCGCACGGACGACTGCCGTGACGAGTAGGGGCGTCGACAGGGCGGGAGCGGGCGCGTTGTGCCGTCGCCGGGCTTCTGGAGCAAGTCCGGTCGACGTGCAGGAAGGTTCGGCAGGTGTGGGTGCGCGTGCGGCTGTGCCGATGGTCTGCGCGGTGCCGGACGAGATGGGCGCGCCATGAGCGCGACCGGGCTCGTGCAGAAACAGGTCGCAGTCGAATGCGCACAGCAGGAGGCATCCGAGCACGAGGGCGAGCAGTCGGCGTCTCTCCCGGGACGGGGCGAGGAGCGCTCGGATGCGGGGGTGCGAGAGCACAGGTTCCTCCGCGGACGGCGGTCGTGGCGCCAAGGGCGCACGAGCAACGGTGACGGGGCGGGGTGGGGTGGGGCGCTGTCAGGACTTCGCCGCAACGTCGGCCTCGCGGCACCCTGGTGCGCTCACGGGCGCGCCGGGGTTTCACGTGGCGGCCGGGCGGCAGTCGGTCAGCCGGATGACGGCCCGTCGGCCCGCCGGAAGTGTTCGGGCGGGACGGTTTCCAGGGCCTGCGGAGAGCCTCCGGGTCCTAAATCCGCAATACCGTCGCTCTTGTGGCCGACGCCGGCAACAGCTCGGCCGACGCGGCGTCACCGACGACGATCGCGCCGAGCCCCTGCATCGGGGAGAGATGCTCTACGACGAGGGCGCAGGCCGCAGGAGCGTCCAGGGCAGGGCCGTGCTGGGGCGGTCCGGGCACACAGTCCTGTGCCGGGTGGGACGGGCCATGACCACCGTCAGGGTGTTCCATCGGCTTGCCGTGCAACTCCGCGTCGTCCGCGGACGTGTCGTCGACCGCGTGGTGGTGCTCGGCCGCCGCTGTGTGGGCGGTCACCTTCGGGCCGAGATGGGCGGCGACACAATCGGCGCTCACGACGTGCGCGTACACGAAGGCCAACAGCAGCACGGCCACCCACAGCACGCGCAGCGGACCCGCCGAAGAGCGGGCCCACGGCATGCGGGAGGACGACCGGGCCGTGACCATGCCGTGACACTAGCAGCGGGCCGCAGCTGCTCCGCTCCTTCCGGCGCAAACATCACGCCAACAGTCGGGTGACGTTGAAGTGGGGTCGCGGGGGCGTCCGCCCGGCCGTCGGGAAGTCGACGTCGTGAGCCGCGGGCGGGGCCATCCGGTGCTCTCCGGGGCCGCGGCGCCTCAGCACGCGAGGACCGCCGAGGACCTTCGAGGACCCGAAGTGGCGTTGGGTACAGTCGAGGCCGGGCAGCCCGTGGAGGGCCGAAGACCAAGGAGCGAGCGGGTGAGCCGCGTGGGCAGGCGAGTGGGATCAGGTGGTGTGGCACACCTCCTGGTCGTCGTCGCACTCGCTCTCGGCGTGTTCGTCATGCACGGTCTCGGTCATCCCACCGACCCGGAAGCAGCTGCCGGCACCGGCGGCGCATCGCAGCATGTCTCCATGGCCGAGCGGCAGGACACGCCCTCGGGGCTCCATGGAGAGGCGGTTCCGCGCTCGGGCTCCCCGGGGCACACGGCCATCACCGTCGCGTCCGGTGCGACATCCGATTCGGGGCACCACTCCGGTCACCCCGGTCCCTCCATGGACATGACGTCCCTGTGTCTGGCCGTGCTCGGCCTCTGGATGCTCGGAATCCTCTTCGGCGGTCTGCCGAGCCGATTCCGTGACTGGTCCCTGCGCTCCCTCGCACGGTTCGTGGCCGGGCTCCGCCCCAAACTGCCGCCTCCGCGCGCTCCCGACCTCCTACAGCTCTCGGTTCTGCGGATTTAGGCCGCTGCTCGACCGACGGACGGATCGCCGTCCGTCGCCTACGCATGCCTTGAAACACACATTTCCGCAGCAATGACACACGAGGTGTAGAGCCATGAATTCGATCAAGCGCGCCCCGAGCCGGCCCGGTCGTCGCCGGGTGGCGATGGTCGGCGCGGTTGCCGCCGGTGCCCTGACGCTTGCCGCCTGCGGCAACGGCGGCGAGAGCGACAAGAACCACGGCACGCCGGGCACGGATCACGGCAGCAGCAACTCCGCGACAGCCGCTCCGGGCTCGTCGGGCCCGTCGGCCAAGGGGGCGTTCAACGACGCGGACGTGACGTTCGCGCAGATGATGATCCCGCACCACCAGCAGGCCATCGAGATGGCCGAGCTCTCGGGGAGCCGGGCTTCCGACAAGGAGATCAAGGAGCTGTCGGCGGCCATCGAGCAGGCCCAGGGGCCGGAGATCAAGACCCTCCGGGGGTGGCTGAAGGGCTGGGGCAAGCCGGCCTCGCCGTCCATGGAGCACGGCATGCCGGGCATGGACCACGGCGCCGGCGGCTCGGGAATGTCCGGGATCATGTCCGACAAGGAGATGGCCGAACTCAAGGCCGCCAAGGGCACGGACTACGACAAGAAGTTCGCCAGGCTGATGACCGCGCACCACGACGGCGCGATCAGCATGGCCGAGAACGAGCAGAAGGACGGCCGCAACGCGTCGGCCAAGAAGCTCGCCGGCGACATCATCAAGGGGCAGACGGCCGAGGTCGACAAGTTCCGGAAGATCCTCGACCGGCTCTGACCGGCAGCGGGACTCCGCTTCTTCGTCTTCTTCGTCAGCCGTTCGCCAAGCGCCGGGCCTCTGCCAAGGGGCCCGGCGCCCGCGGCCACCGCGCCGCGCTGACGCTCACCTTCACGGGCGGCAGCTCCCGCGTCGTGCCTCGCATCACCGGGTGGCGCGCGCCAGGCCCGTTGGCTCAGCCCTCTCCCCCGGCGACCTCAGCTGTTCCCCGGTCCTGTTCGAGCAAGCGGGTGCGAAAGAGGTCGAGCACCTCGTCCAGCGCCGCGCGGGTCGGCTCGCCGGGTTCGTCGATGAGGTGCTCGGTCAGTACGGAGTGCGGCGGCAGCACGGCGTCGGGGTTCGCGGCGGAGTCGTCCAGTTCCACGGCGGTGAACGCCTCACCGAGTTCGCGGCGCAGAAAGGCGAACCGGTCCCCCGGTACGAGCCGGTCCCCGCAGAATCGCAGCCCCAGCACGCGGAGGTCCTCGCTCTCGCAGCGGCCACGGACGGCGGCGAGTTCTTCCGCGGAGATATCGATGCGGCCCGCCCGGCTCTTGGTGACGGCAAGCGGCAGGGACGGCTGGGACAGGACGGGCGCGAGCAGACGCTCATCGGCAGCCATGGCCAGGGCGAAGCCGCCGGTCAGACACATGCCGACGGCCCCGACGCCGGGGCCGCCGCAGCGCTCGTGCTCGTATGCGGCAAGGGCCCGCAGCCAGGTCACCACGCGCGAGGATTTCCCCCTGGCCAGCACGGTGAACTCCCGGCTCACGCATACCTTCACCATCGACGAGGCCGTGTAGAGACCTGACTTCAGCCGCCCGGCCGTCGCGGGGTCGGCATCGCGGCCGGGTTCGCCGAAGAGCACCGGGAGCACGGCGGTGCAGCCGATCGCGGCCACACGTTCCGCGAACCGCAACACCTTGGGAGTGATGCCCGGTATCTCGGCCATCACGATCACCGCGGGCCCGGTCCCACGCCGCAGAATCCGGCGACTGACGCCGTTGTGCGCGAAGGTGCCACGGTCGAAACCGGTCAGGTCATGATCTGCCATGCTTACCACCGTCTGCTCGGTCGCTGCTCGGGTCCGGTCGGGTAATGATCTCCAGCCGAGCCAACTCGCTCACACCCGGCCGGAGTTAGCGCGAGACTACCCAGCCGACGCCACGGCGCAGCGGCGGCCACCCCGGCAGCCGCAGTCGCCCGGCCCGCGAGAAGCGGCCAGGACCCGCTTTGAAAATGGCTCGACCGCGCCACCTCATGCCGAGACCATGAGCCGGTGACACCGGACGAAGCAGCAGCAAGTGAACTCCTGGATCGTGCAGCCCTCTGGAGTACGGGCGACCTACGCGCCGCAGAGGTCGTCGCTGCGGCCTGCGATGCGCTCGTCGCCGGATGGGACGGCCCCGGGCTGCGGGCCCTGGCAGCTTGCACCCGAGGGGAGGCGGACCACGACGTTCCTGACCTGCTTCCCGAAGCGCTCGCCGACCTCGGCCTCACCTTCTCCGCTGTCGCCGGCGCCAACGGCCGGGAAGCCGCTGCCCGGGCGCTTGCGCGGCGCACACTCGCGGGCGACCTGACACCTCGTGAATTCACCTTCTGGGTTCATCAGCGTTGCGGCCATGAACTGGCGCTGACGGAAAGGCTCGCGGAGCTCGACGACGAGTACGACCTTCTCGGGTTCGAGAGGAGAAGTGACAGAACCTCGGCGCTGCTCGATGCCGAGGTCGTGTCAGAAGCCCGCCGCCTCGTGGCCCGCCACCATGTTCCCGCCGATGCCGGAGACGGTCTCAACTGACGCTCCATCGGGTGGCTTTGTCCCTGCGGCAGGCAAGCGGGACCGGCGGGGAGGTCGAGGCGGGACGGGGCCCCTGGGCACCCGGCTTGCCCATTGGGCACCAGTACGGCCGGTTCAGTCGGTGTCCAGGCCGTCGATCAGGCGGTCGAGGAAGCGGGTGAAGGTGGCTTCCGGGGCCAGGGGGCGTCCCGGCGCCGAGAGGGCTTCGGTCAGTTCCGGGTGGTGGCCGTCGGCGGCGACTGCGGCGAGGTAGCGGGCTTCGGCGGCGGCGCGGTCGGGGCGGTCCGCCACCGCGGCCTGGGCGATCTCGTGGGCGACGTGTCCGGCGACGAAGCCGGTGAGCTGGCTGAAGACCTCCAGCTTGGCGGCGCCGTCGAGCCGGGTGGGCCGTAGCGCGGCAAGGGCGTGCTCCAGGAAGTCCAGCGTGTGCGGGCCGGGGGTTCTGCGGGTCGTCAACGCGGCGGGGAGCCACGGGTGCCGGAGCATGAGGGCGCGCTGGAGGTGGCCGATGGCCTTCAGGTCCGTGCGCCAGTCGCCGGTGAGTGGTCCGTCCGTCGGAAGTTCGCCGCTGACCCGGTCCACCATCAGCTCCAGCAGCGTCTCCTTGTCGGGGGCGTAGCTGTACAGGGACATCACACCGGCCCCGACCTCGGAGGCGACCCGCCGCATGGTGACGGCCTCCAGTCCTTCCGCGTCGGCCAGGGTGACCGCCGCGGCCGTGATCGCCTGACGGCTGAAGGCGGGCTTGCGGCCCCTCGCCGGCTGACCGGTGCGCAGCCAGAGCTGTTCGGGATCGACGCCTGAGGTGCCTGCCGCGTCACGACGGCTCACGTTCTTTCCACCCTCTCCTGAGCACTGGATGTTGCGGTGCCCATCCAAGCATCCGCTATTCTCGTACGACGTACGAGAATAGCGGAGGGGAACCATGACAGCGCACCCGCAGGAGACCGCGGCGAGGGCCGACCGGACGGAACCGACGAGGAAGCCGCCACTGTCCTCACGGTTGATGAGAGCGAGTTGGCGCAACCTTCCGCCCAAGCGGTACGACGTCGGATGGGAGCCCGGGCTCGCCGTACCGGCCGCGGACGGCAGCCCGCTGCTGACCGATCACTACTTCCCCCGCGCCGAGGGCGACTTCCCCACCCTCCTCGTGCGCTCGCCGTACGGCCGTGGCCTGCCCTGGTCTCCCATGAACGGCATCCTCTTCGCCGAACAGGGCTTCCACGTGGTCCTGCAGAGCTGCCGAGGCACCGGCGGCTCGGGCGGCCGCTTCCACCTCTGGCGCAACGAGGCCGCCGACGGCCAGGCGACGGTGTCCTGGCTGCGCGAACAGCCCTGGTTCAACGGAACGCTGGGCACCATCGGCCCCAGCTACCTCGGCTACGTGCAGTGGGCGCTCGCCCTGGAACCGCCACCCGAGCTGAAGGCGATGGTGATACAGGCCGGCCTGCACGATCCGCATGCCCTCTTCCACACGGGCGGAGCACTCCGCCTGGAGAACGCCCTCGCGGTCGGCGTCGGCATGACGTACCAGCACCAGGGAACCGCGGCCCTGCTGAAGGCGACGCTGCGCCTTCAGCGCCGCCTGCGCAAGATCAGCACCGCGCGGCCACTGCGCGGGGCGCACGTCTCGGCCCTTGGCGAAGTCCCCTGGCTGGACGACGTGATGACGCACCCGGACGCCGACGACCCGTACTGGGACGGAGCAATCCTGGGTGAGCCGGCGGAGCGGTTGCGTGTGCCGACCGCTTTGGTCACGGGGTGGCACGACGGGCTGGCCGACCAGACCTTCGAACAGTACGCCCGGCTGCGTCAGGCCGGATGCGAGACCTCCTTGCTCGTCGGCCCCTGGACGCACACCTCCGCATTCCAGCAGGGGTGGCCCGAGGTGTTCGCCGAGAGCCTCGCCTGGCTGCGTGCGCATCTGTGCGCCGACCCGTCCGGCGTCCGGCCCACCACGGTGCGCGTGCACGTAGGCGGCGAAGGTGCCTGGCGGGACCTCGACGACTGGCCGCAGGCGCCCGACACGGCGGCCTGGTTCCCCGGGGCGCACGGGACGCTCACCCGACAGGTCCCCGCGGAGTCCACGGCGCCGGCATCCTTTCGCTACGACCCGGACGACCCCACCCCTTCCGTGGGCGGACCCCTGCTCTCCCGGGGCGCCGGCTCCCGGGACAACACCTCCCTGGAGGCACGGGAGGACGTCCTGACGTTCACCACCCCGCCGCTGACCGAACCCGTCGAAGCCTTCGGCCCGGTCTCCGCGCGGCTGCGGATCTCCACCGACACCGGCCACGCCGACGTGTTCGCCCGCCTCTGCGATGTCGACACCGACAACCGCTCCCGCAACGTCTGCGACGGACTGGTCCGGCTGCGGACCGATGGGCAGGACCCCGCGCAGGCCATCGTGCCGATGGGTGCCACCGCGCACCATTTCGCCGCGGGCCACCGCATTCGCCTCCAGATCAGCGGCGGCGCCCATCCGCGCTTCGCCCGGAGCCCCGGCACCGGGGAGGCGGCGGTCGACGCCACCGGCCACCGGCCGGCGCACCTCACCCTGCACGCGGGGTCCGCACTGGCCCTGCCCCGCAGCGGTCGGACACACAGCCACGACACGCCGGCGAGCGACAGCCCGCCGCGGGAATGGAGGAGCGACACCGAGGAGTAGGCGACGGCACCGAGGAGGCCGCGGCCGCTACCCCGTACAGGTCGGCCTGCCCGCGGCCTCCCCACCACATCCGGCGAGCATGGCCGCCCGCCCGGCGACCTCGGGTTACCTTCCGGTCAAGCACTTGGGATCAAGCGCTCCGGCCTCCGACGTGTCCGCCGAAGGGAATTCCATGGCCCGCCCGGTCCACTTCGAGATGTACGCCAACGACTTCGTGCGCATGCGCACCTTCTACGAGTCCGTCTTCGGGTGGTCCTTCGTCCAGCAGGGCGAGCGCTGGGCGATCCGGACCGGCACCGCGGGCTCCGGGATCGACGGCAGCATGCTGGAGCGGGTGGATTCCGCCACGCGCGGCGACTTCAGCGGCGGGCTCATGCTGCGCATGCGGGTGGACGACATCGACGAGGCGTCGCGGGCCGTCGAGAACCACGGGGGCCTGATCACCGTTCCCACGATCCCGGTCCCCGACATCGGCCTGTTCTCCATCGGGACGGACCCGGACGGCAACTACTTCCAGATGGTCCAGGAAGACCCGTATCCGGCGTGACCGCACGCGGCATCCGGGGTTTCTGGTGCCCCGGAAGCCGGATGGCGAGCTACCGGCGCGCCGGCGTGGCGCTCAGGCCCGCCCCGGAGCGGGCGGCTCGCCCCACGGCGTTTCCAGCGCCGCGCGCAGAGCGTCGACCGCTTCCTGGCCGATGCGTTCGGCGAGTTGCGCCTCCAGCCGTTCGAGCAGCAGCTCGGCCTCACGGTGCGCGCGGGCTCCCTTCGCGGTGCGCCGGATCAGCCGTTGCCGGGCGGAGGTGGGATGGGGCGCCTGTTCCAGCAGCCCCGCGTCGACGAGGCCGTGCGCGGCCTGGTGGGCGGTCTGCCGGGTGACCCCCATCCGCCGGGCCAGCTCGGAGACCGTGGTGCCCTCCTCGTCCAGGACGGCGAAGAGCTGGAGCTGAGGCGGCGACACCGGTGTCGCGCCGGCCGCGTCCAGAGCTGCCAGCAACCCCTCGTCGAACCAGCGCCGGGCGTCGCCGAGCAGCTGCGGGAGGGGTCGGTCGGTGCCGGTCATCGCTTCCTTACTCCACGGCCCCGGGCGGGCAGCGTGGTGAGCCGGTTGCCGGGCCGGTTGCTACCGGCCGATATCTGTGTCAGCCTACCTGACATCCAATATGTCAGCCTGCCTGACACTCCTGGTGGTGGGGCGGACGGACCGCTGTCCGCCTCCCGGACTGTCGGCTGCTCAGGGAGAGACCATGACCCTCGAATACGCCACCCGCTACCGCCGCGCCTCGCGCATCCCCGACCAGCCGGGCAAGCCGTACTTCATCGAGAAGGGCGAGGGCGACCGCGCGCACCTCTTCGGCGATCTCGTCACCATCTACGCGGGCGGCGAGCAGACGGAGAACACCTTCAACTTCTTCACCTGCGAAGGCCCCAAGGGCGACATCATCCCGGCCCATCTCCACCGCGACACCTACGAGGTCTTCTACATCACCCACGGCGCGGTCCGGCTCTTCGTGGAGGACACCGAAGGCGTTCAACAGGAGAAGGTGCTGACGCCCGGAGACTTCGGCTTCGTGCCGAAGAACTGCCCGCACGCCTACCGCATGGAGCGCCACCACAGCCAGGTCGTCGGCGTCGCCGCCGGGCCCGGAGGCACCTTCGAGCGGTTCTTCGAGAGCCTCGGCGCACCGGCCGAACAGCTGGGTCTCCCGCGGGAGCCCGTCGTCCCCGCGCCCGAGAAGTTCGGCACGGTGCCGCAGGAGTACGACGTGCGCTTCCTCCCCGACCACCAGTGGCGGACCCGGTGACGCAGGCCCGGCCCGCCCTGCGCGAAGTGATCGCCGCGCCCCACCCGGACATCGCGCCGCTGCCGCCCGCCGCCCCGTGCGAGTCCGGCGTCCGCCTGCTGCGCGGCGTGCCGTACAGGCACATCGAGGGCAGCCGCCCGGTCGAACTGGACCTGTGGCTCCCCGAGGACGGCCGTCCCCGCCCCGCCCCGCTGCTGCTGTGTGTGCACGGCGGCGCCTGGCGGCGCGGGCGTCGCGAGGACATGGGCCCGCGGATGCGCCACTGGGCCCCGGGCCCCTTCGAGCGCCTCGCGGCCGCCGGCTTCGCGGTGGCCGGCGTCGACTACCGGCTCAGCGGCGAAGCCGTCTTCCCCGCCGCGCTCGACGATCTCCGTGCCGCGCTGCGGTGGCTCGGGCTGCGGTCCGCGGAACTCGGCATCGACACCGGCCGGACCGTGGTGTGGGGCGAGTCCGCGGGCGGGCACCTCGCCTCGCTCCTCGCCCTGACCTCCACCGACCCGCGGCCCGTGGGCGCCGTGGTCTGGTACGGGCCGAGCGACCTGTCGACGCCCCGCGAGGGCTTCGACCCGCACGATCCCCGTAGCCCGGAAGCGCTGCTGTTGGGCGCGGCACCGGCCACCTGCCCGGATCGCGCCGACGAGGCCGGCCCGCTGGCGCATGCCCACTCCGGCGCGCCGCCGTTCCTGCTCGTCCACGGCGAAGCGGACACCATGGTGTCGCGGACCCACAGCGAAGCCCTCGCCGCCGCTCTGAACGACGCCGGCGCGCGGGCCGAACTCCGGCTGGTCCCGGGGGCGGACCACGGTTGGTACGGACTGTCCGACGCCGAGGTGGAGGACATTTTCACCCACTCCCTGCGCTTCGCCCGTCACCTCGTGAGCTGAGGCCCCTGCGGGCGCGGCCCGACCTCCCGTTCTCCGCAAGTCCCTGCCGTAGGTCACGCCGCGCCCGTAGATTCAGACTCCGACGTCACGATCACTACGGGGGACAGACGTGGACTGGGGGACGCTCGTCGCGACGGTCAGCGGTGGCTCGATCGCCATCACCGGCACCGTGCTTGCCGACTATCTGCGGCATCGCCGCGAGGACGACCGCGGCGTCGGGGCACGGCGGCGCACGGTGTACATCGAGTTCATCTCGGCCGCCGGGGTCTGCCATGCGCGGTTGCGTCAGATCGCGCAAAACCCTGACGGGGAAACCGACTTGGGGCCCGTGACCCGTGCGGCGCTGAGCGATGCCGGGATCTACGAAGCGCGCGAAAGGCTGTTCATCGACGCGACCACCGCCGTCGCCGGCGCGGGGCAGACGATGTTCGAGCAGCTCCGCGCCCTGCAACGGGCCATCGCCGCGGGGGCTTCGGCCTCGTCGACGGCCTTCCATGACGCCCACCACCCCTACATCGCCGCGGTGTGGGAGTACCGGGTCGCCGTGCGTGAGGAACTGGAGGGGCGGTCCCTGTCGCCGGCGGCCTTCGGGTGGGACGGCTGGGACGGCACCGACCGGTGCGCGCTGTGCCGCCCCGCGACCGCCTCAGGAGCCTGACGGGCCCGGCGCCGACCCCTCGGCCAGGGAGGCCGCTCGGACGATGAGCATGGCCACGTCGTCGTGCTCGCCGGGGTGGCGCAGGGTGTACAGCAGCACGTCGCAGGTCTCCTCCAAGGATCGCGGGGGTCCGGTGAGGAAGGCGAGGAGAGCGTTCAGGCGTTCGTCGATGGCCTGGTTGCGGGTTTCGACCAGGCCATCTGTGTAGAGGAGCAGTTCCTCGCCGGGGAGCAGGGGGAACGCGGTGGTGCAGAAGGGGACTTCGCCGACGCCGAGCGGGGCGCCGGTCGGCAGCTCAAGCAGCTCCGCGTCCTCACCGGGGCGGATCAGCGCCGGCGGCAGATGCCCGGCGTTGGACATCAGACAGCGGTTGTTGCGGGGGTCGTACACGGCGTAGATGCACGTCGTGATGGTCTGCCCCATGCGGTCGGCGATGTGGTCGAGATGGTGCAGCACCTGCGCGGGTTCGAGGTCGAGCTCGGCGAACGCGCGGGTCGCGGTGCGCAGTTGCCCCATGGTGGCGGCGGCACTCAGGCCGCTGCCCATGACATCACCGACGACGAGGGCGGTCTTGTCGTCGGTGAGGGGGATGACGTCGAACCAGTCGCCCCCGATCTCGCTGGCGATCGAGGCGGGCTGGTAGCGGTAGGCCATCTCCAGCCCGGGCCGTGGCTCGGGGTGCTCGGGCAGGAGGCTGCGCTGCAGGGTCAGGGCGGCGTGCCGCTGGCTTTCGTACCAGCGGGCGTTGTCGATGCAGACGGCCGCCCGCGCGGCGAGTTCGCCCGCGAGGACTTCGTCGTCGTGGGTGAACGGTTCCGGGTTCTGGGTGCGCTTGAGGTCGAGAGCGCCGAGGACTTCACCGCGCGCCATCAGCGGCACGGCCAGGTAGGAGTGCAGGCCCGCCCGCCCCAGGAGACCGGCGTCCTCAGGGCAGCGGGCGATGCTGAGCAGGTCGGCTTCCTCGACGCGGGGGATGCGGACGGGGCGACGGCTGTTCACGCTGCGGGTGACGAGCCGGTCGGCGTCATACCGGGCCACCTGTCCCGGCGGGTCGGCGGCGCGCACCGCCTCGATGGGCGTATCGGCGGCCGATGCCACGGCCAGCGCCCGCACCAGGGCCGGACCACCGGACGAGGCCAGCGCCGGGCGGCCGGTCAGGATCCCGTCGAGAATGTCCACGGCCGCCACGTCGGCCAGCTCCGGCACGCAGGTCTCGGCCAGCTCTCGTGCCGTCTGGCCGAGGTCCAGCGTCGTTCCGATCCGGATGGACGCCTCGGCGACGAGGGAAAGGTTGCGACGGGCCTTGGCGGCCTCGGCGGCGGCGCGGTGCCGCTCGCTGACGTCCACGACGGAGACGGCCACCCCCAGCACCTTCCCGCTCGATGCCTCCAGCCGGTAGAAGGAAACCGACCAGGCGTGCTCGCGGTCCGGGTCGGTCGGGATGCGCCCCACGGACTCCTGGTCGAGGATCGGGACGCCGGTCTCCAGGACCTCGCGCATCGTGGCCTCGATGGTGTCGACGTCGAGGAAGGGGAGGGCCTCGCGCACGTGCCGCCCCAGATGCTCCGAGGCGGGCAGGCCGTTGATCTGTTCCAGGGCCGGGTTGACGGCGACGTACCGCAGCTCGGTGTCGGTGACGGCCAGGCCGATCGGGGACTGCGAGATCAGCCTGGTGGACAGGGCCAGATCCCGCTCCACCTTGCGCAGCGTCGAGTGCCCGGTGGCCAGGCCCAGGGCGTACAGCTCCCCGTGCTCGTCCTCCAGCCGCATGTTGCGGAACTCCGCCAGTCGGGTGCTGCCGTCCTTGTGGCGCACGGGAAAGGCTCCCGACCAGCTGCCCTCGCCCTCCATGACACGGGTGAACAGCTTCAGGACCAGGTCGAGGTGCTCGTCGTGCACCAGCAGGCGCCCCGCGAACTGGCCGAGCGCCTCACCCGCCGAGTAGCCGAACAGTTGTTCGGCGAAGGGGCTCCACAGGATGATCCGCCCCTCGCCGTCCAGCACGACGGCAGCCACACTCAGCACGTCCAGGAGCCCACCCGGCTCCGACGTCACCTTCCCCGGCGGTTCCGCATCGGCCGGGAAGGATTCAGCTGAGCACATCCCTCGGCTCCTCTCAGCCTCCCCGCCTGATGTGCTGATGCCCCTTCCGGCATGCCCGCCGTACCGCATCGCGCGATGCTCTTCCATCATCCCGCATCGCGCCGTGCCCTTCCATCATTGCGCTGCCCCTGCCCACTCCGCACCCCGCGCGTCAGGGAAATTCACCGCGCGACGGTCAGGGGCCTGCGGCCGGCGGACCGGCGGGCGTCCCGGTACCGGCCTATGCCCGCGGTGCGACGGAGAGCGGCTCGGCGATGGACTCCAGGGAGCGGCGTTCGGCGTCGACGGCCAGGAAGACGGCCGTGAGGCCGGCGAGCGTCATCAGGGTCGCGCCGATGACGAAGGCCAGCGCGGTGTCGCCGACCTCGCCGGTCGAGGTGAGTTCCGCGAAGACGAGCGGGCCGCTGATGCCTCCGGCCGCGGTGCCCACGGAGTAGAAGAAGGCGATGGCCATGGCCCGGGTCTCCATGGGGAAGATCTCGGAGACGGTGAGGTAGGCGCTGCTGGCGCCCGCGGAGGCGAAGAACAGGACGACGCACCAGCAGGCGGTCAGGGTCTGAGCGTTCAGATGTCCGGCGTCGAACAGCCAGGCGGTGGCGAAGAGCAGGATCCCCGACAGGATGTAGGTGCTGGAGATCATGATCCGGCGGCCGAGGGTGTCGAAGAGTTTGCCCAGGAGGAGCGGCCCGACGAAGTTGCCCGCGGCGATCACGGCGAAGTAGTAGCCGGTGGATTCGTTGGACACGTCGTAGAACTCGTTCAGGATGGCGCCGAAGCCGAAGGTGATCGCGTTGTAGAGGAACGCCTGGCCGACGAAGAGAGCCAGGCCCAGGACGGCACGCTTGCGGTAGCGGGAGAAGACGGTGCGGCCGATCTCCAGGAAGCCGATGGTCTTGCGCGGGTGGATGGTCAGGGTGCTCTCGGCGGGCGGCAGCTCGTAGCGGCGCTCGGGAGTGCTCTTCTCCGAGGTCACGGCCTTCTCGATGTCCGCCACGAGCGTGTTGGCCTCCTCGCTGCGGCCGTGGATGAACAGCCAGCGGGGGCTCTCCGGAACGTTGCGGCGCACCAGGAGGATGACCAGGCCGAGGACGACGCCGAAGGCGAAGGTCAGGCGCCATCCGACGTTCACGGCGAAGATCGAGGTGTCCAGCATGACGATCGACAGCAGTGAGCCGCCGATGGCCCCGAGCCAGAAGCTGCCGTTGATGATGAGGTCGACGCGGCCCCGGTAGTGGGAGGGGATCAGTTCGTCGATGGCCGAGTTGATGGCCGCGTATTCACCGCCGATGCCGAGGCCGGTGAGGAACCGGAAGAGGAAGAACCACCAGGAGGAGAAGGAGACCGCGGTGAGGGCCGTGGCCGTGAGGTAGACCGCGAGGGTCAGCATGAACAGCTTGCGCCGTCCGTAGCGGTCGGTGAGGTGCCCGAAGAAGAGGGCGCCGACGCAGGCGCCCGCGACATAAAGGGCCGCCGCGAGGCCGGTGACCTGCGACGACGTGATGTCGAGGCCGCTGCCCTCCTCCGAGAGGCGCCCGGCGATGTTGCCGACGACCGTGACCTCGAGGCCGTCGAGGATCCAGACGGTGCCGAGCCCGATGACCACCATCCAGTGCCATCGCGACCACGGCAGACGGTCCAGGCGTGCGGGCACGTCGGTCTCGATGGGGGCGAGAGCCCCTCGATCGGCAGTCGCCATCACGGTCTCCTCGGTGATGAGCCGGAGGCCCTCGCCCCGGCATCGCTCACTGCGGATGCCCTCTGCCCCTGTCTTTCACACAGCGGTACGCCCAGGCGGTGGGGCCGCGGCGCGCTCCGGCCAGGCGGTGCGTCCGCGTTGCGTCGTCTCTCGACGGCCGGACCGTCGGGCATCAGCTGAACGGAGGCCACTCGTTCCGGTGCTCCGGGCCACTCGTACGGGCGAGATCGCATGACTCCCCGGCACACCCGACGCACCTGAGCCACCTGACGCACTGTTCTCCGGGCGCGCGAGTGAACACCTGGCTCGGGTCGGTATCAAAGATCCAGGGCGTGCACCACGTCGGGCGCACCTGCTGACGCACTCCTGACGGCGGGACCGGCGGCTGCGCCCCGGGCCCGGAAGCCGAGCGGGGCCACGGCGTCGCGGGCGACTCGGCTCGTCAGGAAAGGCCCTGCGGCCGCTCCAGGGCAGCCCGCACGACGGTGTTCAGGTCCCGCCCCTGCATGCCCAGATGGGCCACGGCATGCAGCAGGTAACGGGGCTGGGCCTGCCAGCCCCGGGTGTGCAGGCGCGTATGGCGACGGGCCGTCCGGTGGTGGAGTTCGCACAGGAAGTGCAGCCCCGTCACGTCCATGAACCGCACATCCTGCATATCGAGCACCACGTCGGAGAGCGATATGGGCAGCGCGTCGAGAAGACGGTTCAGATCCGGCTCGCAGGCGCGGTCGATCTCTCCGCGGGCCGTGAGCAGGAGGGTGTCGTCCAAACGCTGCGTAGTGGCGGTGAAAAGAATAAGTTCCTCGATGAGTTGGGGTGGCAGCAGCCCGGAGCAGAATCTCTGCCGGGTGCGCGGCGGAAGGCCGCGTGGGTCCGGATCCGCGAGCCGCCTTCCGGGCGGACAATCGCCGGACCGGATCCGGCCTCTCGGAGCGCTGTGCGAGTGAGACGCACGAGCCGGACCGACTGTGGAATCACTTCACTGTCCCACAACCCGCTCCCGACCCGAAACCTCACCGGGCCGCCGCCACGGGTTGCGGACTTCACAGCGGGCCCTGAGGACCACGACATCGTCCGGGCCGAACAGCCACCGGAGTTGGCGCCCGTGCATGACGGCGCCCTGGTCCACCCTCGCTCAGCCGGCCACCGGCGTGGCGAAGAACGCTTTCTGCTCGCCCGTGGCACGAGGTCCGTTCAGGTCTGCTTTGGCCGGTTTCCGACCAACGGGAGGAACAGCTGGTCCACGATGTCCTCCAGGTCGGCTTCGGCCGGGGTGCGGCGGGCCATGAAGAGGTCGTGCACGACCAGCACCACCGGCAACGTGACCAGCCGGTCCGGGAGCGCGTCCACGGCGTCGATCTCGTCGCGCCGGGCCGCCCGTTCCAGCACCGTTCGCATCCAGTCGCGGCCCGGACCGTGGTTGCGCGACGCCATGTATGCGGACATCTCCGTCGACTGCCCCAGTTCCGCGGCCAGCACCTCTCGCACGGGAGCGAGATCGCCTGTCCGCGTGACGACGAAGCGCAGCAGGGCCAGGACGTCGCCGCGCAGGTCGCCGGTGTCGGGCGGTTCGGCCGGCAGCGGCGGCGCCCGGTGGCCCAGCGCGGCCAGGACCAGCTCCCGCTTCGACGGCCAGCGGCGGTAGAGGACCGGGCGGCTCGTACCGGCACGGTCGGCCACCGCCTCATAGGTGAGCCGCTCGTAGCCCACCGCGACCAGTTCGCCCCAGGCCGCTTCCAGGAGCGCCGCTTCCAGTTCGGCTCCGCGGCGTCGCTTGCGCGTGACTTCTTTAGACACGCCATGTACCTTAACCGGAAACATAAGATACACATTGACTCTTATGGGGGCGTCATGCGCGGCAAGGGCATCCACTACGACACGGGCACGTTTCCCGACGGCGGCACTTCGCGCCCCGTGTTCGACCTCGGCGTCGTCGAGCGGGAGATACGGGTCATCGCCGAGGATCTGCACTGCACGGCGATCCGCATCACCGGCGGCGATCCCGACCGGATCGAGGCGGCCGCAGGCTACGCCGCTGCCGCCGGCCTGGAGGTCTGGTTCTCCCCGTTCCCCTGCGAGATGACGAACGCGCAGATGCTTCCGTTTCTCGTCGACTGCGCCGAGCGGGCCGAACGCCTGCGCCTGGGCGGCGCGGACGTCGTCCTCGTCGCCGGGTGCGAACTGAGCGTGTTCGCCCGCGGATACCTGCCGGGCGACACCTTCGGCGCCCGTGTCCCGGTCCTCGCCGGTCCCGGTCGCGATGCCGCCCTCGAAGGGATCCCCGACCGCGTCAACGCGTTCCTCGGCGAGGCGGTCACCGCCGTACGGGCCGTCTTCGGCGGTCCGGTCAGCTACGCCTCCTGCCCGCTGGACGGTGTGGACTGGAGCCCGTTCGACATCGTCGGCCTGGACGCCTTCCGGGGGCTGCGTAACGCCGCCGGCTACCGCGACGACCTGCGCAAGGAGTTCGCCCACGGCAAGCCGGTCGCGATCCTGGAGGTCGGCTGCTGCACCTATCGGGGAGCGGGCGACCACGGCGGCGCCGGCTGGTACGTGGCCATGGAGCCGGACGGCGTGACCCCCAAGCCGGATCTGGTGCGCGACGAGGGCGAACAGGTCCGCTACCTCGACGACCTCATCACCGTGTTCGAGGAGGAGGGCGTCGACACCCTCTTCTGGTTCAGCTTCGCCGGCTACAGCACGCCGCACCGCGCGTCCGGACCGGATCCGGACCTCGCCTCCTACGGCATCGTCACGGTCCTCGACGAGAACAGCGGCATTCCCGCCTCGGCGCGCACCTACCCCGACATGCCCTGGGAACCGAAGAGGGCGTTCCACGCGCTCGCGGACCACTACGGAGCGGGCGCACAGCAGCAACGCGCCATTGCCCGGGATCCGCAGTAGCGGACACGGTGAGCGGCCTCGCGTCAGCACGAGACCGATGCGGAGCACGAGGTGCGCCAGGCGCGTACGGGGTGCAGCAGGCCGCCCACGCTCCCGGCGGAGTGCCGCAGAAGGAGCCGCACGGGGCGGTCCTCCCAGGTAACACAGCGTCAGCTCGGCCCCGATCGCGCGGAGTCCGGGATCGGGGTTGAGTGCGTACGGGCGACACCGTTACTGACGGTCGGTCGGCGGCTCGCCGGCCGACCGTTCCGGCTCGCGGCCACGCCGTTGTGAGCAGATAGCGCCGAGAGCGCTCTCACCAAGTCATTGACAGGGCCGCGCCAACGACGCTTCACTTCCCGAAGGCAGGTCCATACCAGGCCCGACCGCACCGATGGGCGTCCGCCGCGTCCCCCTGCGCGCGGTGGCTCCTCGTTCGGCCCGGCCGCCCCTCCCCCACAGACCGAGGCGAGTCATATGTCCCCTTGGAAACGCCCCCGCTCCCTCCGCGGCATCGCCCTCGCCGCCGCGGCGCTCACCGCCGCGCTCAGCTGGGCACCCGGCTCCGCCGCCGCAACACCCTCAACCTCCGTACCCGACAAGAACGTTCACGCAGTGGCCTTCGAGGACACCTTCGACGGCCCCGCCGGATCAGCGGTCGACGGCGGGAAGTGGCAGATCGAGACCGGCGACAACGTCTCCAACCACGAGCGCCAGTACTACACTGGCGGAAACTCCAACGCCGCCCTGAACGGCCAGGGGCAGCTGGTCATCACCGCACGCCGCGAGAACCCCAACAACTACCAGTGCTGGTACGGACGGTGCGAGTACACCTCGGCGCGCCTGAACACCGCGGGCCGCTTCACCCAGACCTACGGCCATGTCGAGGCCCGGATGAAGGTGCCGCGCGGCCAGGGGATGTGGCCGGCGTTCTGGATGCTCGGCGATGACATCGGCCAGGTGGGCTGGCCGAACAGCGGCGAGATCGACGTCATGGAGAACGTCGGCTTCGAACCGAGCACGGTGCACGGCACCCTGCACGGCCCCGGCTACTCGGGCAGCGGCGGCATCGGCGCGGCGTACACCTTGCCCGGCGGGCAGGTCTTCGCGGACGACTTCCACACCTTCGCCGTCGACTGGGCACCCGACTCGGTGACCTGGTCCGTGGACGGCAACGTCTTCCAGCGCCGGACCCCCGCCGACCTCGGCGGCAAGCAATGGGCGTTCAACAAGCCCTTCTTCCTCATCCTCAACCTCGCCGTCGGCGGCTACTGGCCCGGCGACCCCGACGGCTCGACCTCCTTCCCGCAGCAACTCGTCGTCGACCACGTCCGCGTCACCACCTCCAACACCGGCCGAATCACCAAGTGACCTCGTGCACCGGGCCGGCGCTGACCTGAACCGTCACGCGCCGGGCCTCGTCGCAGTGCGGAGGCGCGCACCGTCGGTCCGACGGACGACGTGCGCGCCTCTCAGCGCGGCCCTCGCGGCGACCTCCGCTGTGCGGTGGTGCCGACCCGAACTGGAGCGCCCGGCCCGCGAGTGGTGTGTGGCCATCAAACTGGCAGCGGACGCCGCGCGGGCCCCTCCGCGGCGCCCCTGAAGCAGCCGGAAACCCTCACCACTCCGCACTGAACCTCCGGCGAACGGCGGCATGGCAGCGGGAGGACCCTCCCGCCCGCCTCCCCCCCCGCAGACCTTTTTGGCAGCACGTGAGCGACGCCAAGGCGAAGTGCCTGAGTGAGGCGACGGAGAAATGGGCGTAGATGCACATGCAGGCATGGGCGTTGGTGTCAGGGTGAGGTGACAGTGGGTTCCTGGCCTGCCTCGGCGGGCTCAGTCGTCGGCCGGGCAGGGGTGTTCGCCGTTGGGCCCCCAGCGGGTGGCCCGGGGGTCGTTGAGGTTGAAGGCGCCGCAGTACAGGGCCACCGACGGGCCCTTCGGCGTGGCGCGCAGGATGATCAGCGCCTTGTCGAGCGGCGGCTTGGAACCGTTGCGTTCCGGGAAGTCGATGACACCACTTGCCCCCTGAAAGCTGATCTCCTCGTCGAGTTTGGACTTGACCCCTTCGGTGTCCGCGGTCTCGGTACTGGCGTACGCCCGGTCCCTCGCGGTGGAGAGCACCTTCAACGCGTCGTGGGCCAACGCCACATGGCCGTCGTTGAGCCAGGGGTCCTTCGCGGTGTATGCCTGGACATAGAGCCGGAAGAGGGCGTCGGCCTCGCCGTTGCTGTCCGGGTGGTTCTCGGGGAGCACATGCACACTGTGGTAGAGGCGCAGCCAGTCCTGCCCCCGGTACTTTCCGCGCAGCGCGGTGCTGGTGAGTTCGTTGCTGCCCATCACCGTCAGCGGCAGCCCCGCGCAGCCGGAGTCGGGCCCGTAGTGGTTCACGAAGGCGGAGAAGTTGCGGACCCGGGCGGCCCAGTAGACGACCGTACGGGGCTCCCGCTTGACCGTCGCGCACACGGTCCGCGCGATGTCGTACGGGGTGACCCCGCCGCTCCTCGCGGAGAGCGTCAGGGTGTCCGTGCCGGCGCCGAACTCCCTGGCGAACATGCTGCCCATCTCGGTGCTGAACAGGTCACCCGGTTCCTTGATCACCAAGGCCCGCGCGGCGGGCTCGCAGCGGCGGGGGGCGGTCGCGACGACGCGCTCGGAGCGGACGAATCGTGCCGCGATCCTCGACTCACGGCTGTTGCTCGGGGACATGGGCCGGTAGTAGGTCACGTCCTTGTGCATCGCGTCGGCCGTCGCGGTGGTGCCGATGACCGGCACCTTGCCCCGGTCGAGCACCTGCACGGCGTCCCGGGTCTGGTTCCTGCTCTCGGAGAAGCCGACCACGCCGACGATGGTGCGGTGGTCCTGGGTGTCCTTGAACTCCTGTGCCTCGCCGACCACTTGGCGCGCCTTCGCGACCGCATGGGTGAATTTGATCCCGGCGTCGCGGATATCGATGTACAGCCGCACGCGGTTCGGATCGTCGACTGCCGCATCGTTCAGCCGCTGCTGCGCCAGCCAGAGCCCGCGCAGCTCGGGTATGGCCCCGTTGTCGACCGCCTCCTCAAGGTCCGTCGGCACGGTGGCGCCCAGATAGACGACCTTGCGCACGGGCCGCCGGTGATTGCGTTCGGCGTTCAGCGCACGGTCGTTGAGCTTCCGGATGGACTCCACGACCGCCTGGAACTGCTCCCGGGGTGTCTCCTGGCCGGAGCCGGCGGCCGGTAGCGGCTGCGGTGCGCGCTGGCCCGGGAGCCGCTGTCCGTCGAAGCACCCGTCCGTGGTCCCGCTGCCGGGTACGGAGAGCAGACCGAAGGCCACTGCGGCGGCCACTGTCACGGCCGTCAGCTCGACCGCGAACTCGGTGGCGGGTTTGATGTGGGGCTTGGCCGTGCGCGGGCCGATCCTCGTGACGTGGATGCCCTCTTCCTCGAACCGCTGCTCCGCCAGCGGGATCAGCAGCGGTGGCGCCGCGCCACCGTCCTGAACCGGCGCGAAGCGCCCGGCGCCGTCCTGCAGGCTCTGGCACCGGCGCCAGTCGGCCTGCTGAAATGCGCCCGTCGGACCGGCGGCGACCACCAGGAGGGCGGCGTTCCCCGGTGCTTGGGCAGCGTTCCGCAGGGCACGGAGGAAGCGGGCGGTGGCCGCGGAGGCGGGGGTGTTCTGCGGGGGCAGGTCGAGCAGCACCACGCTGCGCGTACGCCGGCGCCGCGCCCAGGGCCCGAACAACCCGGGCCGCGCGTCGTGCAGATCCGCGAGCAGAGCGCGCAGCAGCAGCTCCTCCAGGTCCTGACGGGCCTCCTCGGCCGCGTCCGCGTCACCGCCCGTGAGTCGCTGGCACTGGCGCGTCAGCAGCTCGGAGACCCAGTAGAAGACCGAGTGGTCGCTCTTGCCCATCCTGCGCCACTGCTCGTACCAGTTGCGCCTCTTCGCTGTGAGCAGCCTGCGTGTCCACCAGGCCGACCAGCACCACCGCGGGAACCGGTAGAGGACCGACTTCCCGAAGAGGGCGATCAGATCACCGAGCCAGGACAGTGCTCCGTTGAACGAGACCGCGGATGCTCCGGCCAGCCAGTGCAGCACTCCCCCGCCGGCCTCTTCGGCGCGCAGGCTGTAGGCGCGGTCGCGCAGTGCCCGTCCGCCGAGGTTCACCGTCTCCGGGTGCTCGCGCAGCTCCTGGGTGAGGTCGGTCATGAGCCAGAGGTTCCTGCCCGGGAACCGTGCGCCCTTCAGCGGGGTGGCGGCGCGCAGTTGCTCTCCCACCTTCAGGGTCAGGTACTCCGTACCCGGCGGAGGGAGGGCCGGCAGAGCGGGCCGGGCGTACGGGGTGAGCTTCGCGCCCTCTCCGGCGTTGTGGGACAGGACGTCCTCCAGCCCGTCCAACACGCGCTTCGCCCGCGTGCCGGCAGCCTGGCCGGCGCCCGTGCCCGCGGTGTCCAGGGCCAGGACGGGCAGGACATCCTCCCGCACGGACCGGCGCCATGTGCCGGGAACGACGGCTTCCCGGAACTTCAGCAGGAAGGGATCCGACCCCTCCCCGTCCGGAAAAGACCTCTGCCACTCTCGGGCCACGTGTCCCCCAACTGTGCGCTCCGGCGGCTTGTTTGAAGATCTGACACGCTACTCCCGGCCGCGTCGCGCCGCACCGCCATATGAGGACCTTGGGGGGTCCGCACGGTCGGCACTCCCCTGTTCGGCCGGCGCAGGGTACGGGCGGCGGCCCGCACCGTCCCCACGTCCTCCTCAGCCGTGCAGACCGCTGAGCCCGGCCAGCCGCAGCACGGCGTCCAGCCCTCGGACAGAGCCTGCGGCGGCGCCCGCGGGGAGGACGTAGGAGCGCAGGCCGGATCCGGCCGCGCCGCCGTCCTTCGCCGGGTGGTCGCCCACCATGAGCGTCGAGGCCGGTTCGACGCCCAGCTCTCGGCACGCGTGCTGGAAGAGCGCCGGGTCCGGCTTCTCCGTCTTGTGCTGGTAGGAGTGCACCCAGGAGGTGAAGTAGTGGTCCAGGCCGTGCCGGGCGAAGGTGGGCCGCAGATCCCACCCCACGTCGCTGACCACCCCCAACACCACTCCGGCCGCGGTCAGTTGATCCAGTGTGGACACGGCGTCCGCATAGGGCACCCAGTGTTCAGGGGCCTGTAGCTGCGCGTAGAGCTCATCGGCGACCGGGGCGAGCTCGGGGACCGAGGAATACCACGTGGTGAACGCATGGCGGTGGGCTTGCGAGGACACGTCCCGGGCAGGCTGCGCCGCCACCACGGCAGGGTCGGACAGGCCGGCTTCGAGGCCGCTCAGGATGCGGTCCATCGCCACGTCGTCCACCGGCTGCGACAGCGCCGCCCGGATTCTGTCCGCGTAGGTGCCGATCTGGAACAGCGTGCCGGAGAAGTCGAACAGGACGGCCCGGACGGCGGACGGGCGTCCGGACGGCGTGGCACGGATGGGCCCTTCCGGGCCACAGACAGGGAGGTTGCTCATACGTGTTTCCTATCGCAGCGCAGGCGGAGACGACCAGGCGCCCGGTTCCACCTGGACGACGGGCGAACGTCGTGCAGGTGGAACCGGGCGCCGACACGCCGCTGTCCGCGGTGATCAGCCGACCGGCACCGTGGAGGCGCCCTTCCGCTCCATGGGGCCGGCCCAGGTGCGCCGCGGGGGGAGGCCGACGAACTTTCCGAAGACCAGGGCCGCGGCCGTGGCCGCGATCACGCCCGGCACGATCTCGTAGATGCCCGACTGGAGCGGTCCGAGGAGCGGGTCGATGTGCTTCCACAGGACGACGGTGGCCGCTCCCGTCACGATGCCGGCGATCGCGCCGGCCCGGGTCATGCGCGGCCAGTAGAGCGACAGGAGGATCACCGGGCCGAAGGCGGCACCGAATCCCGCCCAGGCGTAGGCGACGATGTCCAGCACCGCACCGCCGCTCAGCGCGATGACGTACGCCACCAACGCGACGACCACGACCGTCGCTCGGGCCGCCAGCACCATCGCCGCGTCTCCTGCCCGGCGCTTGACGAATGCGCGGTAGAAGTCCTCGGTGAGTGCCATGGCCGACACCAGCAGCTGACTGTCGACGGTGGACTTGATGGCCGCCAGCACGGCGACCAGCAGCACGCCCGCGATCCAGGGGTTGACCAGCTGCGCGCAGAGCTCGATGAAGACGGTCTCGGGATTCTCCAGCGTGTGGTCGAGCGCGCCGATGCCCACCAGCCCGACGAGGGAGGCGCCCGCCAGGCAGACGACCACCCAGCCCACGCCGATGCGACGGGCGAGCGGGATCTCTCGCGTGCTGCGGATACTCATGAAGCGGACCAGGATGTGCGGCTGGCCGAAGTAGCCCAGGCCCCAGGCGAGCAGGGAGATGACCGCCACGGCGGTGAGCGGCTCGCCGGTCGTCCAGCGGCTCCCGTCGAACTCGGCCTGGCCCGCCATGTCCAGGAGGGATGCGCTCTTCTCGGTGATGGCGCCGCGCAGGGCACCGAAGCCGCCGAGCACGCCGATGCCGATGGCGGGGAGGGCCAAGGCCACGCAGAACATCAGCGTGGCCTGCACCGAGTGCGTCACACTCACCGCGCGGAAGCCGCCGAGGACGGTGTAGAAGACGATGACCGCGGCGAAGACGGTGAGGGCGAATTCGAAGCCGCCGCCGAAGATGCCCTCGAACAGCACGCCGCCTGCCAGGAGTCCGCTGGCGACGTAGACGGTGAAGAACACGACGATGACGGTTGCCGAGAGCAGGCGCAGAACCCTGCTGCCGTCCTCGAACCGCTCCTCCAGATACGCCGACAGCGTCTTGGCGTCGCCGGCCAGCTCGGTGTACGTACGCAGACGCGGGGCGACCATGCGCCAGTTGAGGTAGGTGCCGGCGGCGAGGCCGACGGCGATCCAGGTGGCGCCGATACCGGCCGCGTACACGGCACCGGGAAGTCCCAGGAACAGCCAGCCGGACATGTCACTGGCCCCCGCCGACAGGGCCGCCGCCGGTGCGCTCAGACGGCGCCCGCCGAGGGCGAAGTCGGAGAACGTCACGGTGTCCTGATAGGCCCAGATACCTACGGTCACCATCGCGAGTAGGAATACCCCGAAGATGATCATGACGGGTACGATCAGGAGTGTCACCACTGCTCCCTTGATGCGGGTACTGCCAAGGATTGCGGGTCCCGGAATGGGGAGAGTCCGCGAGGAGTCCCGGAGCGACAATGATCCGGCGCGTGCTGACAATACGGATCAGCCGCCGAAAGCGGCACCCCTTTGGCGGATCTCCTTGGCATTCCCAGCCCCTGTGACCTCGGGCTTGCCCCGGCGTCGCCCCTGCGCCGCCCCGACTCCTGACGGCCGGCAACGCCCTTCGGTCCGGGAATTTGCCGATTCGAACCGGAAATGAGACTCAGCCGATCCCGACCATTGCCGGACTTGTCGTCGATGTCGACCCGCTATCCGCGCCGCAGGGCATTTGCTGAACGGGAGTTACCGTCCGGTCTGAGGAAGTCAATTTCCAAACCATAACGTTGAACACGCAATTGCTGTAGGGGCCCGCGAAATTCCGGCGGCCTGCCGCGCCTCCGGGATCTTGCCCGCGCCCCGTCCCTGCCCCCCCTGCCCCCTGCCCGGCCCCCAACTCCTCGACTATGGCCGGTTTCCCGTTGCAAGCGGGCCTACGCTGCCACTTGGGTGGTGGGACGGCCGAGTTCGACGAGGGGGATGGATGTACGACTACATCATCGTGGGTGCCGGTTCTGCGGGGTGCGTGCTCGCGGCCCGGCTCACCGAGGACGCCGACACCCGGGTGCTGCTCGTCGAGGCCGGGCCACCGGACGACGCGCAGGAGATCCACATTCCGGCCGCCTTCGGCAAGCTGTTCCAGACGAAGTACGACTGGAGCTATCTCAGCGACTGCGAACCGGGCCTGGACGGCCGCCGGCGGTTCCTGCCGCGGGGCCGCATGCTCGGCGGTTCGTCGTCGATGAACGCGATGATCTACATCCGCGGCAACCGGCAGGACTACGACGGGTGGGCCGCCTCCGGTGCCGAGCAATGGAGCTGGCACGACGTCCTGCCCTACTTCCTGAAGGCCGAGGACTTCCAGGGGCCTTCGACACCGTGGCACGCCACCGGCGGTCCGCTCACCGTCAGCGAGGGCCGCTCGCGGCATCCCCTGATGTCCGCCTACGTCGCGGCCGCACAAGAGGCCGGCCACCCCCTGACCACCGACTTCAACGGCCCGGAACAGGACGGCGTCGGCTACTACCACCTCACCCAACGGAACGGCATGCGGTGCAGCACCGCCGTCGCCTACCTGCGGCCCGCGCTGGACCGCCCGAACCTCGATGTACTCACCGGGGCGCAGTGCACACGCGTGCTGTTCGACGGCGACCGCGCGACCGGCGTCGAGGTGGACCGGAGCGGCGAACTGCTGGCCCTGCACGCCGAACGCGAGGTGCTGCTCTCGGCCGGGGCGTACAACTCCCCACAGCTGCTCATGCTTTCCGGCATCGGTGTGGCCGGTGACCTGGAGGCCCGTGGCATCACGCCCCGCGCCGACCTCCCGGTGGGCGAGAACCTGCAGGACCACCCGCACGTCGGTCTGAGCTACCTGACCGACAGCGAATCGCTGATGACCGCGCAGACCGCCGACAACGTCCGGCTGCTGGAGACCGAGGGCCGTGGGCCGCTCACCTCCAACGTCGGCGAGGCGGGCGGCTTCCACCGCACCCATGAGGGGCTGACCGCGCCCGACATCCAGGTGCACGCGACTCCGGTGATGTTCCACGAGGAGGGCATCAGCCCGGTCACCGACCACGCCTTCATGTTCGGCGCGGTGCTGCTCAGCCCGACGAGCCGCGGCAAGGTCTCGCTGCGGTCGTCGATCCCCAGCGCCAAGCCGCACATCCTGCACAACTACCTGACCACGGAAGAGGACCGCGCCACCGTCGTCCGCGCGCTCCGCCTGCTGCTCGATATCGCCGACCGGCCCAGCCTGCGCAAACAGCGCCGCGCGGACTTCCTGGTCCCCGGCTCCCTGGACGACGCCGGTCTGCTGGCCTTCGCCCGACGCGAGTTGCAGACGCTGTACCACCCGGCGGGCACCTGTTCCATCGGCCCCGTCGTCGACTCCCGCCTCCGGGTGCACGGTGTGCGCGGCCTGCGGGTGGTGGACGCCTCCGTGATGCCGACCATCGTGCGCGGCAACACCAACGCTCCCACGATCATGATCGCGGAGAAGGCGGCGGACATGATCCGCGGCCTCCCGGCGCCGGCCTGAGGGAGAGCTCCCACCGCCCGCGCACCCGTCGGCGGCGCCCGGCATCGCCCGGAGCGCCCGCCGCGGACGCGGGCGGGACATGTGGCGCAGGCAACACCCAAAAACGGATGATGCCTCCGCTCCTGTGTTGTTGAGCCAGCGGAACGCTGCCCGCAGGCGGCGTTCCCCGACTGCGCTCTCGACCTAGGAGACCCACACGTGAATGCCAGCGACACCGCCGCCCGGGCGGCGCAGGTGCTCTCCCGCACCTTTTCCCTGGACGGCCTCACGGTGCCGAACCGGATAGCCATGGCGCCGATGACCCGGGAGTTCTCGCCGGGCGGCGTCCCGGGAGCGGATGTCGCGGACTACTACGCGCGCCGCGCCGCCGGCGGCGTCGGCCTGATCATCACCGAGGGCACCTACGTCGATCACGCGGCCGCCGGGACCAGCGGCGCCGTCCCCCGCTTCCACGGCGAGGACGCGCTCGCCGGCTGGCAGGGCGTCGTGGAGGCGGTGCATGCGGCGGGTGGAACGATCATGCCTCAGCTGTGGCACGTCGGCATGGCCCGCAAGGCGGGCGCACCGCCGTTCCCCGACGCGCCGGCCTCCGGGCCGTCGGGTATCTCCCTCGACGGCGGGCCGGCCGGGCACACCATGACGCAGCGGGACCTCGATGACGTCATCGCGGCCTTCGCCGACGCGGCCGCCACCGCCGAACGCCTCGGCTTCGACGGCGTCGAACTGCACGGCGCGCACGGCTACTTGATCGACCAGTTCCTCTGGTCGGGGACCAACCGGCGCACCGACGCGTACGGCGGCGACCTCACCGCGCGCACCCGCTTCGCCGCCGAGATCGTGGCGGCCTGCCGCGCGGCGGTCTCGCCGGACTTCCCGGTGCTCTTCCGGATGTCCCAGTGGAAGATGGGCGATTACCAGGCCCGTCTCGCCGACACGCCGGAGGAGCTGAACGCGCTCCTGACCCCGCTCACCGAAGCCGGCGTGAGTGCCTTCCACTGCTCCACCCGCCGCTACTGGCTGCCGGAGTACGAGGATTCGGACCTCAATCTCGCCGGCTGGGTCAAGAAGCTCTCGGGCCGGCCGACCCTCACGGTGGGCTCGGTGGGACTCGACAACGAGTTCCTCGGGACGTTCAAGGGCGAGCGGGCCGGGGTCGCCGGCATCGACCGGCTGCTGGACCGTATGGAGCGTGACGAGTTCGACCTCGTCGCCATCGGCCGGGCGCTGCTCGGCGATCCGGAGTGGGCCGCCAAGATCTTCGAGGGGCGCACCGGCGAACTGGTGCCGTTCGACGCCGCGATGCTGCGCTCGCTCAGCTGACGCGGCTGCGGGGCACGGCACCCTTCCGGTGCCGTGCCCCGCGCCGGGACGGCCGTTCATCCGCGCCGGGAGGGCCATGCGCGCCCCGGCCGACCGAACGAAGAGGTCGGCGGGCACCCGCTCGTGATCGATGCGCCTAACGGGTGCCCGAGAAGCGGGTGATGGCCGGGACGAGGTCGCCGCGGGTCCGAACTGCTTCCGTTCCGGGGCGGATCGGGGCTCGTTTTGGACCGGAGCCGGATCCTCATTACGATCCGGCGATGATCATAAGAAAACGGTGGGCAGCCGGGGTGTGCGGGCTGCTTGCCGCACTGGCCGTCGGGCTGCTTCCCACACCCGCCACGGCTGATGAGCCGGATACCCGCCCCTCCCCCAAGGTCGAGCTGACGCTCGATGTCAGCGGCTCGATGCGCGCGCGGGACATCGACGGACAGACCCGCATGGCCGCGGCCAAGCAGGCCTTCAACGAAGTGCTGGACGCGGTGCCTGACGAGGTCCAGCTCGGCATACGCACTCTCGGCGCCGACTACCCGGGCGAGGACCGGAAGGTCGGCTGCAAGGACACCCGGCAGCTCTACCCCGTCGGCCCGCTCGACCGAACCGAGGCGAAGACGGCGGTGGCGACCCTCCGGCCCACCGGCTGGACGCCCATCGGCCCGGCCCTGCTGGGTGCCGCCCGCGACCTCAAGGGGGGCGACGGGACCCGCAGGATCGTGCTCATCACGGACGGCGAGGACACCTGCGCCCCGCTCGACCCGTGCCAGGTGGCGCGCGACATCGCCGCCGAGGGCATCCACCTCGTCGTCGACACGCTCGGGCTGCTGCCCAACGCCAAGACCCGCAATCAGCTGAGCTGTATCGCCGAGGCGACCGGCGGAACCTACACCTCCGTGCAGCACACCGAGCAACTGCGCGATCGCGTACACCAGTTGGTGGAGCGCGCCGCCGATCCCGTGGTCACGCCGGTGGCCACCAAGGGCACCGCGCAGTGCGCCGACGCGCCGAAGCTGACCGCCGGGCTCTACACCGACCGCGAGAAGTTCGCCGAGCACCGCTGGTACCGGGTGGAGGTCCGGCCCGGCCAGGAGCTGCGGGCCTCGGTGAGCATCGCCGCGGACCGCGCGGTCAACAACGACTACGGGGTCATGCTGCGCGCCTCGACCGTGCACGGCCGGGAGATCGTCCGCGGCTCTGAGGCCGGTGACGGGCGCACCGACGTCATCTCGTCCGGACTGCGCTACCCGGCCGCGCCACGCGACGCTGCGGACGACGAGGCCGAGCCCGCGGCGGAGACCGTCTGCCTCCAGGTCAGCAACTCCTTCTCGGCGCCCGCATCGGTCAAGACGGAGCCGGGCCTGCCCGTCGAGCTGACCGTCGACCTGGTGGACGGTCCGAGCGACGCCTCCGACGTGGCTGCCTTCGGTCTGGGCCGCGGCTGGTGGCTGCTGGGCTTCCTCGCACTCACCGGACTGCTGGCCGGGCTGCTGTGGGGCTGGATCTCCCGTTGGCGCGTCACCGTATGGAGGACCAACTGATGCGCACCGTACGCATAGTGATGAGCGCGGTGCTGGCGGGTGCCGGTCTGCTCGGGATGACGCGAGCCGCCGCGGCCGACAGCCCCGCACCGAGTCCGAGCGGCAGTGCGGACGCCGAGGCCGCGGCTCCGACCGAGGCGGGCACCTCCTTCCGCACGGCGACCGCCGTCCGGCCGGGGCAGCGCGCCACCGCCGACGCGTCCACCGGCGACTACCTGTACTGGGTGGTCCCCGTCGATACGGGTCAGCGCGCCACCGTGACGGCGAAGGTGAAGCTGCCCGAGGCGGCCCGGCACGGCGCGGCCACCTGGCAGCTCGATGTGTTCGACGGGCTCCGTCGGCGTCAGGCGTGCAGGTACGGCGCCCAGACCAGGACGGCGGCCGCGGGCACCTCGTCCGTCGAGCTGTCCTGCACGCTGCGCACGGTCCGCGCGTGGGCGGAGCCGTGGGCGAACGATCCCCTGCCGGGCAGCTACTACGTCCGGCTGACCGTCGTGGACCTGCCGCGGGATGACCTGGGGCTGCCCGTACACGCCGAGGTCGAGGCGAGGACGACGGACGAGGGCGGCGCACGGGCCGTGGACGGCTCGCTCGCCGCTCCCCTGGTCCCCGGCGCCACCACCGCCTCGCCGGAGGCCGAGGGGAGCACGGCGTCCCGGGCGGCCGGAGCCATGAGCGAGCCGGAGGGCGGCTGGTCCTCCGGGCGCTGGTCCGACCGCTGGATCTGGACCGCGGTGGGAGGTCTCCTCGCCGCCCTCGCGGGCATCGGCGGACACCGCCTCACCCGCGGCACGGGACGGCCCTCACGGGTGCCCCGGCCGCAGGTGCCACCGGGCGCCTGACGGACGGCCGGGTGGGGCGGTCGGCGGCAGACGGGGCGGAGGGGTGCTCCGGCGGGCAGGCGGATCGGCCATCGGGACCGAAGCCGGCCCGTCGGGCACACTCCGGGCCCTGGTCGGCCCCCGCCCCGGCACCGTCCCCCCGTCGACGCCCCGTCCGACCCGCATCCGGCCGGACGGGGCGCCTGCCGCCCGCCCCCCCTCCCCACCAGGCCGTTCAGGTCACCGCGAGCCCGGCGACCTCGCCTCCCCTCCCTTCGGGCGCGATATTCCGGTCGGCGGCGCCGCCGCGGAGATCAACCCTGCCCGGTCGGCCCTCCGGGAACGGTTTCCCCGTGTGTCAAAGTGGAATAAGCACGGAGAATGCGGTACAAGCCGGACAGCGCAGGGCAGCATCCGGATGGTGCCGGAGCGGGGCAGAGAGGGTGGTCATGTCCATACGGTCCGAGCGTGCCGCGGCGGTCGCGGAACCTCAGCAGTACGCGAACGCCCGGGACGCCGAGTACGCCGACCTGTTCGCACAGGCCCCGGTGATCTTCGCGGCGCTCAACGGACCGAAGCTGCTGCTGGAGGCCGCGAACCCGGCGTTCTTCGAGGTCTTCGGCGGCGACGTGAGCAGCGTCGGCAAGCCGGTGCGTGAGGTGCTCCCGGAGCTGGCACCACAGGGCGTCCTGGATCACCTGGAAGCGGTGTTCCGCACCGGGACCGCCTACCGCGCCCGGGACGGGCGGCTGGTCATCGGCCGGCCCGGGGACGAGCGTGAGGGATTCTTCAACGTCACCTACGAGCCGCGCCGCGACACGGAGGGCAGCATCGACGGGGTGATCGTGCTCGCCGTCGAGACCACCGCGTTCCACCACGCCCAGCTGCTGGCCTCCGAGCAGCGCATCCTGCTGGAGCAGATCGCCCGCGACGCCCCGCTGGAGGAGATCCTTCGCGGCATGGCACGGACCATCGAGGAGCTCTCCCCGGACACCATCGTCTCCGTGCTGCTCGCCGACGTCGACGGGCAGCACCTGCGGCACGGCGCCGGCCCGAGCCTGCCGCCGTTCTACAACGAGGCGATCGACGGCATAGCCATCGGTGAGGGCGTCGGCTCGTGCGGGACGGCCGCCCACACGCTCGGGACGGTCATCGTCAGCGACATCTCCACCGACGCGCTGTGGGAGAACTACCGCGACCTGGCACGCCGGGCCGGACTCGCGGCGTGCTGGTCCACCCCGATCCAGGGCACGGACGAGCGGCTGCTCGGCACCTTCGCGATGTACCACCGGGAGCCCAAGGCCCCCGAGCCCAATGACATCGCGCTGAGCATCGCCTTCGCCCGCATCGCGGCCCTGGCGATCGAACGGCACCACACCTTGGCGGCCCAGCGTGCCGCCCAGGAGCGGGAACGGGCCGCGCGTGAGGATCTGGCCTTCATATTGGAGGCGAGCACCGCGATCACCCGCGAGCCGCACTACGCCGAGTGCCTCCAGTGCCTGGCCCGGCTGACGGTGCCGGCCCTGACGCCGCTGTGCGCCGTCCACGTCCTGGAGGAGGGCCGGATCCGGCAGATCGCGGTGGCCGCCACCGGCCCGGCCGAGAAGGACCTGCTCGCCTCCCCCGCCATCCGCGACGAGGTCGACGCGGCGGTCGCCCGGGTGCTGGCATCCGGCGCCACCGAGACCGATCACAAGGCCCGCTCGCCGGCCAGGCTCTCCGAGCAGGCGGGTATCCGCGGCTATGTGTGCGTCCCGCTGGCCACCCGCGGCCGCACCTTCGGCGTCATGACGCTCCTGGCCACCGACCGCCCCCTGGACCGGCACCTCATCGCCCTCGCCGAGGAGCTCGCCCGCCGGGCCGCCTCCAGCGCCGACAACGCCCACCAGTTCAGCGACCGTGTCCAGCTCGCCCGCGATCTGCAGGCCGGCCTGCTGCCCCCCGAGATCCCGACGATCCCCGGTGTCGACGTGGCGGCCTCCTACCACCCCGCGGGCGAAGGTCTCGATGTCGGTGGCGACTTCTACGACGTCTTCCCGCTCCCCGACGAGCGCTGGGCGATCATGATCGGCGATGTGTGCGGACGCGGCGCCCGGGCGGCCAACACCACCGGCCTGGTGCGTCACACCGCGCGGGCCGCCGCCCGGCTGCTGAGCGACCCGTCGGCGGTGGTCGGCGCCGTCAACGACGCGCTCAACGCCGACGCGGCGGACGTCGACACCTTCGTCTCGCTGGTCTACGGCGAGCTGCGGCACACCTCCTCCCATCTGTCGCTGAACCTGATCCGCGCCGGCCATGTGCCCCCGCTCGTACGCCGCGCCGACGGCACGGTGGAGGAACTCGTCCAGCCGGGGCTGCTGTTGGGCATCCGCCCCGGTTTCGACGGGTCGCCCGGCGGCGTCGAGCTGTATCCGGGGGACAGCCTGGTGATGGTGACCGACGGCATCACCGAAGCCCGCTCCGCCGACGGCGAGTTCTTCGGGGAGGACCGCCTGATGGACTCCCTGGCCGTGTTCCGGCCCAGGCCGACCACTTCCGCCGCCCTCCTGCACTTCCTCACCTCCGCGGTCACCGCCTTCGCCGGCAGCTCGACCGTCGACGACCAGGCCGTGCTGATCCTCACCGCCACCTGAGACACCCGGCAGGTCAGCGCCGGGGTGCCGGGGAGCGCGCCGCCGCCAACCGCCATACTGCGAGGACTCCTTCTTCCCCTGTCCCGAAGGGAACGTCACGACGTGTCCTCCTCGCCCACCCTCACGCGTACCTCCGTCGCGATCGTCGGTGCCGGGCCCGCCGGGCTCACGGTGGCAAATCTGCTGCGCAACGCCGGAGTGGACTGCGTACTGCTGGAAGCGGAGAGCAGGGAGTTCATCGAGCAGCGGCCACGTGCGGGCTTCATGGAGGAGTGGGCGGTGCACGCGCTCGCCCGGCACGGGCTCGCCGACCGGATCCTCGAACGTGCCGAGAGGCAGGAGCAGTTCGAGTTCCGGGTCGCCGGGGAGCGGCACACCGTGCGGACCGCGAAGCTCTCGGGCCGGCGCCATTTCGTCTACCCCCAGCCGCTGCTGGTCACCGACCTCGCCGCGTCGTACGTGGACCGGGCGGGAGGCGATGTGCGTTTCGGTGTGCGGGACGTGCGGCTGAGCGGACTGGAGGGCGACCGGCCCGCCGTGACCTACACCGATCCGTCGAGCGGCGAGCGCCACCGCGTCGAGTGCGACCACGTCGCGGGCTGCGACGGCGCGCGCGGGGTGACACAGGCGGCGATACCCGACGACCGGGCGGTCATCACCCGCCACCACCACGGCGTCGCCTGGCTGGCGCTGCTGGCCCAGGCACCGCCGTCCGCGGACGGCGTGGTCTTCGGCATCCACGAGCGGGGCTTCGGCGCCCACATGGCCCGCAGCCCCGAGGTCACCCGCTACTACCTGGAGGTTCCGCCCGGCGACGAGCCCGGCAACTGGCCGCACGCGCGGGTGTGGGATGAGCTGCGCATCCGGCTCGGCGCGGCCGGGGCCCCGCCGATTTCCGAGGGGCCGCTGATCGAGAAGGTGGTCCTGGACATGCACGACTACGTCGTGGAGCCCATGGCGTACGGCCGCCTCTACCTGGCGGGCGACTCCGCCCACCTCGTCGCGCCCATCGCGGCGAAGGGGATGAACCTCGCGATCAACGACGCGCTGCTGCTCGCCGGTGCGTTGATCGGGCACTACCAGGGGGACGACAGCGGCCTGGCGGGCTATTCGGAGGCGTGCCTGCGGCGGGTCTGGCAGTACCAGGAGTTCTCGCAGTGGCTGTCGGAAGTGATGCACGGTGCCTCGTCCGGTGACCGGTTCCGTGCGGGCACCGCCGCTGCCCGGCTCCGGCGGCTGCTGGGATCCGAGTCCGCGGCGCAGGCGTTCGCGGGGCTGTACCTCGGCGAGGAAGCCGACCTGTGACGGCCTGAACGGCACACGCGGTGCATGTCCTGTGCACGAGGCGGGTGTTGACCCTGCGGGTCCGGCAGGTGCACCGGGCCCGCAGTCGTACACCGGCCGGGGTCAGTCGGCCAGCAGGCGGTGGAGCGCCAGGGGTGTCACATATCCCGACCAGCGGCCGTCGTCGAAGAGGTGAACGCCGGCGTCCTTGTAGCACTGGTCGACGAGCTGGGAGCAGATCATGTGCCCGGTGGCGGAGACATAGCGGCGCAGCCCGGGGACGGGCAGATGGATCCGGTGGGCGGCGATCGCCACGTAGTCGAGGAAGCTGTACGGCACGCCCACGTACGCGCCGGACGCGGAGCAGATGTCCGCACGCTGCTGTTCCGAGAGGCCGGACGGGCAGACGTACAGCACGTCCGCTCCCTCGTAGGTCGAGAGGGGCCGGACCCGGGCCCCGCCCGGTTCCGCCTCCAGCAGCTGGTTGTCGGGCAGCACGAGGAACGCGTGCTGGTAGTCGGCGAATCCGTTGCCGTTCAGCCACTGGCCGATACGGATCAACCGGCCTACCCGGCCGGATATTTGGGTGAGCCCGATGTCGCCGGGCAGGGGTTCGGAATGAATCATGTGCGGCTCCAGGAGACGCGAAAGGGGATTCGCAGAGGTGATACCCCTCTTCCGGGCTGATGGAGCGTCCGGAAGGCGTCGAGTACGGCGGCGATCACGGCTGGATTCCCGGGGCGTCCGTCGGGTACGCGACGGGTGGAAGACGACACGGTCCGGCGCGGGGTGCGCATACCGCCGCGTGGTGAAGACCCACCTGCACAACGGCTGCCTCACCGGCGGCCCGGATCCGGCCCGGCTCACGGGCGCGCACCCTCTGGTGCCCAGCGCGGGGTGGTGCCCGCCGGGCAGGTGTGGGTGCACTGCGTGACCAGGATGCGCGCGGCGACCGCCGGGGCTGTGACGGACGCCACCGGGCGGGAGGTGGTGACCGTCGAGGACGCCTTCGCGGACACCGAAGCGGCCGGGCCGGCCGTCGTCACGCACTGAGTGCCGCACGAGAGGCGGAGACGACTGTGCCCGTCGGCCAGGGAGAGGAGCCCGCCGCAGCCGGTTTCGCACCGGCCCGGCCCACCGGCCGCCATGCCAGGCTGCGCCCTGCCTCGTCGGTCACAGCCCTCCGGGTAATTTGTTCAGTCCGGGGCCACCCCGGCGAAGGAAAGGAACCACCACCCATGATCGCGCCCACCGCCCTGCATCCCGATCAGGCAGCCACCCGCCTCGACGAGTACACCGTCATCGATGTGCGGACGCCCGGCGAGTACGCCGCCGGCCATCTCCCCGGCTCCCACAACATCCCCCTGGACCACTTCGGCACCGCACTGCCGGCGCTCAAGGCCGCGGCGGCCCGCAGCGACCTGCTGCTGGTGTGCGCCTCGGGCACCCGCTCGGTCTCGGCCTGCGAGAAGCTCGCCGCCGCCGATGTCCGGGCCGCCACCCTCACGGGCGGCACCAGCGCCTGGGCCGACCAGGGGCACGGGCTGGAGCGCGCCGTCGACACCACCGCGGTGTGGCCCATGGAACGCCAGGTCCGACTCGCCGCCGGTTCACTCGTCCTCCTGGGCCTCGCGGTCGGCACCCGCTACCGAGCCGCCCGCTGGCTGTCCGCCGCCATCGGCGGCGGCCTGGTCTTCTCCGCGGCCACCGACACCTGCGGCATGGCCGCCGCCCTCGCCAAGCTCCCCCACAACCGCCCGCGCGCCACGGACCTCGATGCCACCCTGTCGGCCCTCCAGCCGTAGGCAGGACTGCCGGCCGTCGCGGCGCTCGGGCCGGCAGTCTCGGCGCCCGGTCCGGTCACGGGAGCCGGGCCGGGCTCCGTAGCGCCTCGCCGAGAGCCGTCCGGTCGATCTTGCCGTTGCGATTGAGGGGCAGGGCGTCCAGCCCGGTGAGGGTGCCGGGCACCATATAGGCCGGGAGGCGGTGGCGCAGCGCCGTACGCAGAGTGTCCTCCTGCGGCACGGCTCCGGTGTACGCGGCGGCGAGTTCGATGCCGGCGGGGGTGGTCAGCGGGACGACGGCCGCGTCGATGACGCCGGGCACCGCCCGCATCGCCGCCTCGACCTCACCGAGTTCGACCCGGTAGCCGTGGACCTGGACCTGCTGGTCGACCCGGCCGAGGTGCACCAGCGGACCACCCGCCGGGGCACCGTCATCGCCCGGGTCACCAGGAGCGCCGGGCAGCGTGTCGACGCGGTCGCCGGTGCGGTACCAGTGGTCGTCGGTCAGTGGGGTGAAGGGTTCGTAGGGGGCCCCGTCCGGCGCGAGAAAGCGGTCGGCGTTGTTCGCCGGGTCGAGATAGCCGGGGAAGCGCTGGGGGCCTCGTACGCACAACTCCTCTTCATGAAGACGTAGTTGGAGTCCGGGGTGCAGGGCGCCGATCGGCACGGTGCCGTTGGCGGGCTCCGGCCAGCTCGCACGGTCCACGGGAAGCCGGTAGGTACTGCAGGTGACGGTCAGTTCGGTCGGGCCGTAGGCGTTCTCCAACGAACTCTGCGGGGCGGCCCGGTGCCATGCCGCCGCCTGCTGGAGCGTCAGCGGCTCCCCGCAGAACATGCTGCTGCGCAGGGTCGGCATGCTGTCAGGGGCAAGGGCCCGCAGTCGTTGGGCGATCGAGATGACCGAGGGCACGGAGTTCCAGTGCGTGAGCGCGCGCCGGTTGACGAATCGGACCGGTGACAGCAGTTCGCCGCGGGTCGGCACGACCAGGGTGGCGCCACTCCCCCAGGCGGTGAACATGTCGTGGACCGAGGGGTCGAAGGTCAGGTCGAAGGTCTGCGAGAGGCGGGCGCCGGGGCCGGCGCCGCACCGGGGGACGACATGGCCGAGGTATGCGCAGACGTTGCGCTGCTGGATGGGCACGCCCTTGGGGACGCCCGTCGAGCCCGAGGTGAACAGGATGTAGGCGAGATCTTCCGGTTGTGCGGGAGGAGTCGGGAACGGAACCGTGGGCGAGGTCGGCAGGCCCAGGAGTTCGGGATCGCTCAAGACCAGCGCGGGGGCGCCTAGTTGACCTGGGTGGTCGGCGGTCGCGTCGGCCAGTACGGCGTCCAGCCGCGCGGCCCGCGCCACCGCGGCGTTGCGCTCGGCCGGGAAGGAGGGGCCGAGGGGGACGACGGCGGCGCCGAGACGCTGGACGGCGAGGTAGCCGGCGTAGGCCACGGCGCTGCGCCCGGCCAGCAGCCCCACCCGGCGGGGCGGGGCGTCGTGCAGGTGCCTCAGCAGCCGGGCCGCCAGGGCGTCCACGAGAGCCGAGAGCTCGGCGTACGTCAGCGTGGTGTCACCGACCTCCAGGGCCGAGCGGTCCTTGTGCAGGGCGGCCGAGGTCGCGAACCAGTCGTAGAGGGTGTGCCGTTCGGCGGGCATGCTCACCGTTCGCCTTTCTCGTGTGCGGGGTCTCTGGGTGACGCGGAGAACGCGCAGCTCAGCGGAAGGGGTGAGTGATCGCGCAGGCTGAGCCAGCGGTGGTCGCCCCAGCGGCCGGCCCGCGCGCCCGGTGGCACGTCGATGGTCCAGGGGCGCCCGGAGAGGCCGGCCCCGCCGGCCTTGACGCACGCCTCCTGGGCGGTCCACACCCATGCCACCTCCTCGGCGGCCCGTGCCGGGGGGAGTGCGGTGATCCTGGGGGCGTGCCCGCGCAGCAGCCGGCGGGCGAACGACGGAGTGACGGTGGAGCCGGGCCGCTGTACATCCACTCCGAGGTCGCGTCCGATCGCGACCCCCGCGGCGAGCGCGCCTTCGCTGTGCGAAACGCTGATCCCGACCGTGGCGTGCCCGCGTAGCCGGGGTTTTCCCCGCGGGTCCGCGGGGATGTCGGCGGCGGCCAGGTCAGGGCACACCGCGGCGATCAGCTCTCGCAGCAGCGCGCGACCGGCGAGGAACTCGCGGGTACGCCACTCGGGCAGGGTGCTCGCGCGGCGCAGGTCGTCGCGGTGTGCGCTGGGCTTCACCCGTCCTACGGAGGAGGTGCTTACCCAGATGCGGTCCTCGACCATGAGCGGAGCCGTCATGTGTGCGCCGTCCGTGCCATGTCGGCGAGGACGGCCTCGGCGGCGTCCGCCACCGCGCCGAGGACCACTTCGTTCGCTCCGCCGCCGATGCCGAACAGCGCTGCCTGCGCGCGGAGTTCCTGGATGCCGCCGGTCGCGAAGCCGGCCGCTCCCCACAGTTGTCCGCACTCGGTGAGGACGTGGTTGACGGTCGCCCCCGCTGCTGCCTTGAGGGTGGCGGCGGCCGTGGTGTCGTGACGTACCGCGACCTGCTCAGCGTGGTAGGCCACCAGCGCCTGGAGTTCGCGCACCCGCACCAGGCAGGCCGCGAAGGTCCGGCGCACGCCGTCCAGGTCCCACAGGGTTCCCTCGCCGTGCGGGCGGCCGGAGAGGTGGCGGAGGGTGTCGTCGAGCACCCGGCGGCACAGGGCGACGCCCCACTGCGCCCCGGCGAGCCGTTCGGTGGCGATGTGGCGGGCGAAGAGCGGCAGTCCGAATCCGACCCGGCCCAGGAGGTGGCCGCGGTCGAGCCGCACTCCGTCAAGGACGACGTGGCCCGCGCCCGAGTCGGCGAACAGGACGGAATCGGCGGGGCACGGGGTGACCCCCGGGGCGTCCGCCGGCACCAGGACCCAGGTGAAGTGGGTGAAGTGCCGGCCGGGGCGGTGCCGGGCCAGGACGAGGAAGAAGGCCGCCGTGGTGGTGTTGGCGATCCAGTTCTTCTCTCCGGTCACTTCCAGGCCGTCGTCGTCGATCCGTACCCGGGTGCGCAGTGCGGTGAGATCCGTCCCGGCGGTGACGTCGGTGGCCGCCAGGGCGATGGTGGCCCGGCCTGCGAGGGCGCTCGCGAGCGCCTGCCGCGCCACCTGCGAACTGCCCGTGGCGAGGATGGGCAGCGCGGTGGCCAGCTGCACGCTCACCGACAGGGTGGCGGCGAGGGAGAAGCGGGAGTCGACCGCGGCGAGCAGCTGCGCGAGCCCGTCGGGATCGGCTCCCGCCCGGACATCGCCGTCCCGGTAGGCCCGGGTGATCAGGCCGGCCCGGCCGAGCGCGGCCCAGACCTGGGCGCCGCTCGCGGTACGCGGCAGCGCGTCGAGTGCGGCATGGCCGGTGGCGGCCGGGGCCGTTGCGGCTGCCGGCGCGGGAGCTTCGTGCGCGGACGGCGCCGGCGCGGACGGCTCCTGAGGCGTTTCAGGCAAAGCTGACTCCCTGGTCGCGCAGTGCCAGCCTGCCGTCGGCGAGGAGCAGCCGGTCGTTGCTGTAGTTCAGCGCCGCGGAGCGCAGGTCCCGCAGGGCGCGTTCGAGCCGGGTCGGCGAGTCCTTGAGGTAGCCGTGCCGCAGACCGACCGCGGCGATCAGGTCGTCCACCGCGGCGAAGCACTGCTCGGACGCGGTGATCTTCAGTGAGTTGAGCTGGAGTTGACGCGCCGCGGCGGAGAGGTCCTGACCGGACTCCACCGTACGGAGGGTCTGTTGAAGCAGCGCGTGGACGCTGTCCAGCCGTTGGCGCGCGCGGGCTATGCGGGTGAGCAGGAGTTCCGAGGTGAGGTCGAAGCGGGCGCGGCCGTCCGGGCTGCGCAGGAGCCGCAGCACGCGCGACAGGGCACCCGCGGCGGTGCCGAGCCACGCGGCCGACCAGCCCAGGTGCGCCAGCGGGCCGAAGATCTCCGCGGCGATCCGGTGGAACTCGCCGTGTTCGCCCACCACGTGGTGCGCGGGGATGCTGCCGGTCAGCCGGAGCGCGACGCTGTGGCTGGCGCGCATGCCCATCGGCTGCCAGTCCCCCGATCCGCTGATGTCGAGTGCGTCGCGGTGGGCGTAGACCAGCGACACCTCGTTCGTGGTCTCGGCGTGTGGACTGCGCATGGTGATGAGGAAGCCGTCGGCGTGCAGGCCGCCGGTGACGATGGGGGCGAACCGGTCGATCGCCAAGTCCGTGCCTTCATCGGCGAGTTGGGCGTCGGCGCTGAGCAGGTGACCGCCCTTGCCGGCTTCCGTGGTGACGGAGGCGAGATAGATCTCCCCTGCCGCGATGCCCGGCAGGAGTTCCTTGCGCAGCCGCTCGTGCCCGTACCGGATGACCGCCTCGGTCTGCTGGCAGTGCATCGCGAAGATCATCCCGACGGACATATCGCTGCGCCCGAGCGTCTGTGCCGCCGCCACCAGATCCCGGGCGGTGCCGCCGAGGCCGCCGTGGGCGGTGGGGACTAGGAGGCCGAGCAGCCCGGTGCGGCGCAGGGCGGCCAGCGCCTCGACGGGGAACTGCGCGGACTCGTCGGTGCGCTCGGCGTGCCGCTCGGTGACCTCGGCGACCTCGGACAGAGCGGCCGACACATCGAGGTGGCCGCCCTCCGGCCGGCCGGTGGAAGCGCTACTCATGCGGTCACCTCACCCGTCGGCGCGTCGGGGAGCTGGGCGTGGATGACGCCCCAGAGGCTGCCCGCGGTGGCGAAGGTGGCGTCGTTCAGCTCCTCGTCCGGCAGGGATATCCCGAACGTGTCCTCGACGGCGAAGAGCAGCTCGATGGCCTGCATGGAGTCGACACCCAGCTTGCGCAGGTCGGTGTCGGGCGTGATGACGAGCTCGCCGGCGCCCGCGTGCTTGAGGAAGGGGCGCAGCAGCTCGGTGAAACGGGAGTCCATGACGGGAGTCCTCTCGTGGGTTGCGGGGTGCTTCAACGGGCGAGACGGCACAGGTCGTCGACCCGGCGGAGGTTTTCCGGGATGAGGAGGTCGGCGTCGAACTCCCGGTCCAGCTCGCTCTCCAGCCGCTCGATGATCTCGATCAGCCGGAAGGAGCTGAAGGAGGCGAAGGAGTCGAGTGGTGCGCCGGTGAGCAGATCACCGGCGGGCACGCCGAGCACCGCACCGGCGACGGCGGCCACACGATCGCGCAGCGCATCGTCGTCCGGTGCCGGGGACACGGCGGGTCCGGCGCGGAAGATGGTGCGGTCGGCGGCGAGGGCTTCCCGCAGCCGGTCCACCAGGCCGGGCGGCTCGGCGCGGCCCCGGGCGACCCGGCGGTGGGCGAGGTAGGTCTGCTCGACGACCTTGTCCCAGGCGTGCAGGTGCGCGCGCTCGGCATCGGTTTCCTCGCTCCGGCCGGCGCACCGCGCACGGTACTTCGCATGCAGTTTCCGCGCTCGGGCCAACAGCCAGGTCTCGACGGTGAGTCGCTCGACGGCGCGAGGGCGGTCCGGGCAGGCGTCGTAGGCGTCGAGGTACTCCTGCACCGCGGCCTCGTCCACGGACAGTACGGGCGGCGCGGCGGGGAGGGGCTCTCCCGTCCTCTCCAGCGTGAGGACGTCGGCCGACTCGATACCCGCCAGGTCCTTGGCCGACAGCAGCCAGTGGCCGGGCTCGGCCGGCCCCCACTGGGTCTCACTGCGGTAGGCGTCGGTGATGTGCCAGCCGCCGTCTCCGGCGGCGATCAGGAAGCTGTGCTCCATGTGCGCCTGCCCGTGATAGGGCAGCCAGGGCAGGTGGAAGGAGTCCGCGACGGCGTAGTGCGTTCCGCCCCGTTCCGCGAGCGCGGTCGCCATGGCGGCCCGGGGCAACCGTTCGCGGGTGGCCACCCGCAGCCCGAGGAGGCGGGGCGCCGCGTCCAGGTGCTCGGCCAGGGGCGGGTCCACGGTCGGCAGACCGTTCGCCCCTTCCCAGGAGCGGAAGTGCAGGGCCGCGCCGAGACGCAGATGCGTTCCGGGACCGTAGTGGTGGTCGGCGAGCACCGCCAGATTGACCTGGACGCAGTCCAGCAGGCCGGTGTGGACCGAGTCGAGCGCGAGCTGTTGCCGTTCCGCTGTGTCTGCCATTTCCGTTCACGTTCCTTGGTCGTCAAGAGCCGGGAGAGGGGGAGGAGGGTGATGCGCAGCGGCTCTCCGCCATTGCGTTCAGAGCCACTTGGGCAGTACGGGCATCGCGCCCGTCGAGGTGAGCCCCGCCCCGGCGGTACGGCCGGAGAGCCAGCCGAGCGCGGCCGCGCGGCTGCCGGTGACGAGGGGGCCACCGGCGCCGAAGCGGGCGAGCACCGTCCCCTGACCGTCGCGCAGGGCGAAGTCCGGTACGCCCGCGGCCTCGGCGTAGTAGCCGAGCACATCGGCCAGAATGATCTCCAGGGCGGGTGCGGGGATGTCATCGACGCCGTAGCCGATGGCCAGGTCCACGTGGTGGAGTTCGAGCTCCCGCAGACGGATCACCAAGATCCGCCGGGGTGTGCACAGTTCACCGGTGAACGGCCGGACGGTGGCCTGCCAGGCCGGCGCGGGCAGCTCCGCGACGGTGCGCCGGAAGTGCGCCGCGGTCTCCCTGACGTCCGCCACCAGCGCGGCGGCCGTCCGGTGGGCGCCCGCCTCGATCTCGGCGTCCCGGGCCTGGCGGGACGCGTACTGCGGGGTCTCCACTCCCGTACGGGCCCATTCCAGCAGCCGTTCCAGTGCCGGGGCCTGGCGTGCCAGGTGGCTGAGGACATGGCCGCGTGTCCAGCCGGGGAGTGCGGAGGGCCGTGCGACGCCGTCGTCGTCGAGGCTCGCCAAGCCGGCCAGCAGCCGCTCCGCCGCGGTGTCGAGGGCCGCGAACGATTCCGGGGTGGGCGGGATTTCCTTCAACGTGTCTCCTCTGGACGGAGGTCGGACGGCGGCTTCTGCCGGTGGCTCATCCGGCGGCTCGGATCCGGTCGAAAGCCTCGGCGATCCTGGTCAGTTCGCCCGCGATGTGCGGCAGACGCGTCGGGTCGTCCGCGTGCAGGGCCTCCTCCTGCTGCTGCGGGTCTCCGTACAGCAGGCTGGTCGCGGCCTTGAAGCGCAGCGCCCGCGGGTCGTCGCCCAGCAGGTGGCCGGCCAGCACGACGATCCCCGAGTCGTCGAGGAGACGGGCCGCGAGGGACGCCGAGTCCGTGACGCCCCGCCCGGCCAACCGGCCGCGCAGCGGCTCGAAGTCCGGGTAGACGTAGAACCCGCCGGTGGGCGGGCGGCAGGTGGCACCGGCATCGACGGCGATGCGGTGCACCGCCCGTGCCACCGCGCCGTGCAGCCGCGCGCTCGCCCGCATCCGCTCGACGATCTCCGGCGGCTCCTCGAAGGCGTACCGCGCGACCTGCTGCATCGGCCCGGCGAGCGTCGACCACAGCTCGCTGGCCGCCGATACCACCGCGTCCCGCAGCAGCGCCCCGGTCTCCCCCGCCGGGAAGCGTGCCGCGCCGATCCGCCAGCCGCCGACCCCGAGGGTCTTGGACAGCCCGGTGGTGACGACGGTGCGCTCCGGGGCCACTTCGGCCGGGCTGAGGAAGGGCGTGGTGTCCGGGTGGTGGACGATGTCGCGGTAGATCTCGTCCGAGACGATCAGCAGGTCCTCGGCCTCGGCGACCGCGCACAGTTCCCGGATGACCGGGGGCGGCGCGAGGGTGCCGGTCGGGTTGTCGGGCAGGGTGAGCACCAGCAGCCGAGGGTCGCCGCCGGCGGCCCGCGCTCGGCGGATCGTCGCGCGCAGGACGCCCGGGTCGGGAACTCCGCCGCACTCCGCCGGGATCGGCACGCCGAAGACCCGCTTGCCCGCGTACTCCGCCTGGGGCGCGTAGGTGTTCCAGGCGGGCCGCGGCAGCAGCACATCGCCGGGGATGACGAGTTGCAGCGCCATCAGCAGGGGCTTGCTGCCAGGCGCCACGACGACCCGGTCGGCGTCGGTGGGCAGCCGGCGGCGGGTGAAGTAGCCGGCCACCGCGTCGCGTACGTCCTGCGCGCCCGCGACCGGCCCGTAGGCCGAGCGCGCCGCACCGGCGGCCAGCTGTGCGGTCAGCTGCGGCAGCACCGGCAGCCGCGCCTCACCGAACGCGAGGTGGACCAGGTGGTCCCCGGCGGCGCGGCGCTGGTCCACCAGCTGGTTGAGCGCCAGGTTCGGGGAGGGCGGGGCCACCGTGACGGCGGTCATGTCGCGGTCCTTTCCGTAGCGTCCGCGGAGCGGGCGGCACCCGTCGCGGGCGGCGCGGTGCCGCGCACGGCTGCCGCGATGTCGGCGGGGGTCGCGGGGTCCAGCTCCAGGTCGTCGAGCCAGGCGGCATCGGCCGCGTACCGGGCCCGGAACGGCCTGCCCACCAGGGCGGGGTTGCGCGCCTGGAGCATCCGCAGCTGGAAGCAGGCCCCCTCGGGCGTCTCCTCGACGCCGTCGACCACGACCTTGCCCGGCGTCGCCGACATGACCGGTCCGCGCACCGTACGGGCGAGCCCGGGCAGCGTCCGGTACGCCTCGGTGAAGATCTCCACCGCCCGGCCCAGCGGCACCTTGAAGTAGTCGTACGGCCCGGTGTCACGCTCGACGAACAGGTAGTACGGCACCGCACCGGCCGCCAGCTCGGCCCGCCACAGCTCGCTCCAGACCCGGGCGTCGTCGTTGACGTGCGCGATCAGGGGCGCCTGGCAGTAGACCACGGCCCCGGTGGCCCGGATCCGGGCCACCGCCCGTCGCGCGAGGTCGGTCTCCAGCTCGCGCGGATGGCTGAAGTGAGCCATCACCGCGAGCTGCCGCCCCGAGGCCACGACCTGCTCGAACAGCCGCAGGACGTCGTCGGCGTCGGGGTCGGTGACGTACCGCTGGGGCCAGTAGGCCACCGACTTGGTACCGATCCGGATCGTCCGCACCGACTCGACGCCGAGCAGGGGCTCCAGATGGCTGCGCAGCCGCTCGGTGGACATCACCATCGGGTCACCGCCGGTGACCAGGACGTCGTGCACCTCGGGGTGCCCGGCCAGGTAGTCGATGAGACCGCGTGGATCGGGGGCGGCGAAGCGCAGATCCGCGTCCCCGATGAACTGCGCCCAGCGGAAGCAGTAGGTGCAGTACGCGTGGCAGGTCTGGCCCTGGCCCGGGAAGTAGAGCACCGTCTCGCGGTATTTGTGCTGGAGGCCCGGCAGTTGCACACCCTCGTGGCTCGGCACATTGAGCTGCTGCTGACCGGAGGGGTGCGGGTTGAGGCGGCCGCGGATCTCCTGGACCGTCTCCCGCAGCAGCAGCTTGTCGGCGGGGTCCGCGGACAGCTTCGCCAGCTGGTCCTCGTCGGCCCCCGCCAGCATGCCGTGCTGGGGGAAGGTCAGTTGGAACATCGGGTCGTCGGGCACCCGGTCCCAGTCGATGAGGTGGGACAGCACATAGGAGTTGACGCGGAAGGGCAGCACCAGCGAGATCCTGCGCACCGTCTCCCGGATGTCGTCCGGCAGCCCGTGGCGAGCGGCGATCTCGTCGATGTGGCGCGGGCCGAAGGCACGGAACCTGGCCGGTTCCGCCGGAGCGGCCGGCATCAGCGCACACCTCCCGTCCGGTCGGTCTTGCGGTACAGCTCGTCGCCGAGCACCAGGAAGTCGAGGTCCATGGCCCGGAACGCGCTCAGTGCGTCGGCAGCGGTGTTGACGATCGGCTCGCCCTTGTCGTTGAAGGAGGTGTTGAGCAGGACCGGGGGCACGCCCTGGCGCTCCAGCGCGTCCAGAACGGCGCCCACCGCGGGTGCCTCGTCACCGTGCAGCACCTGCGGCCGGGTGGTGCCGTCGACGTGGACGACTCCGGGGGCGACGCTGCGGCCGAGTGCGGTGGCTTTGGCCGCGCCGAGCATGTAGCGGCTGAGGTGCTCCTGCTGCTCCCAGAGCCGTGCGCCGTAGCCGGGCCGGGTGACGCCGGCGAAGGGGCGCCACTGCTCGCGGTTCTTGATGACGTTCACGCGGGTGTTGACGTCCGCGGTGTTCGGCACGGCGATGATCGACCGGCGGCACAGGGCGCGCGGGCCGACCTCGGCGCGGCCCTGGGCGACCGCGCCGACCTTGCCGTCCAGCAGCAACGAGGTCAGCTGGTCGATGTCCAGGTCGCCGCGGACGAGGTCCGAGGTGTCCAGTCCGGCCCGGATCGGGGTGCCACCGGCGCCGTCGATGTCCGTGCCCAGGTAGGGGCTCAGCGCTCCGGTGCGCCGCTTCGGCGGGCGGACGGTCCAGGCGGCACCCAGGGCGACCCCCGCGTCGTGGGGCACCGGCGGGACGTACAGCGGGCCGGGCAGGGTGCCGTTGGTGCTGCAGTTGAGCGCGACGCCGCCACTGAGGCACAGCTGCTCGACGCCGGACGCCTTGCGGGTCAGCGAGGCGAGATGGGTGACGGTCTCCTCGATGAGGCGCTGCGCGGTGTAGGCGACGAGGATCGCGTTCGGGTCCTCGGTGAGCCGCTCCTCGGGGGCACTCGGACCGTCCGCGCCGACGATCTTCGTATAGCGCTCCCGCCACCGGCCGACGACGGTGTCGTAGTGCTCCTTGATCTCCTCGGCGGTGGCGCTCCCCCGGCTCTCGGCGAGCGGTTCGACGGCGAGGCGGAAGTCCTCGGCCTCGATGTCCACGAGGGATTCCACATCGAGTTGCCCAGCGCGGCCGTAGGCGGCCAGGCCCATCGTCTTCCCCGCGTTGAGGAAGGAGAAGCCGAGCCAGGTGGAGGCCGCGTCGTAGGCGTAGCCGAGCGAGGCGGTGCGCTGCCAGGTGCGCTCCAGGCGGGGTTCCGCGCCGTCCTCGTAGGTCCAGATGGTGGAGGACTCGTTCTCGCCGTGTCCGTCGACGACCAGCACGCCGGCCTTGGAGAACGGGGAGGCGTAGAAGGAGGAGGCCGCGTGCGCCTGGTGGTGGGGTACGCGTACGACCTCCGGAATCCGGTCGCCGAAGTCCAGTCCGACGGCGTAGGCGAGGAAGGCGGCGTCGTCGGCGAAGCGGCGCGGGTAGAGCTGTTCGCTGTCCCAGCCCAGGGCGACGACGTCGATGTCGGCCGGCGAGATGCCGGCCTGCTCCAGGCAGAATCGGGCGGCGCTCAGCGGCTTGCGGTAGAGGGAGTGCCGGTGCCGGTTGCACCGCTCCTCCTCGGAGAAGGCGATGATCTCGCCGTCGCCGTCGAGGAGGCAGGCGGCGCTGTCGTGCCAGCCGGTGGGCGGCGCGTTGACTCCCAGAATCCAGGTCATGGGTTTCTCTCTTCGTTGGCCGGTGGTGGGGTCACGGAAGCGGGATGAGGGCGTGCCGGACGCCGTGCCGGGCGCGGTCGAGGGCGGCCGCGCACTCCTCGGGGGTCTCTCCGACGGCGAGCAGGGCGGCGAGCCGCGGCACGATCCCGCGGGGCGGCAGCAGCAGCCGGCTGCCCGGGGCGGCGAGCGCGACGGCTTCGACGATGCCGGGCTCGGCCGCGGCGGCGGTCAGGTCGAGGGTCTGCACCACACCGTCGCACTCGGGGTAGATGAAGCGGACCTCGGCGCAGCGATCACGCGTGGGCCGGAGATCGGGGGTGCGGCCGAGGGCGATGTCGGCGGCTGCCGCGACCGGGTCGACGCCGGTGGCGAGCGTGCCGAGCAGCGGGATGAAGTCGCCACCGAGCCTGCCGTTGACCTCGACGACGCGTGGTCCGGTGGGGGTGAGGCGCAGTTCGGTGTGGGTGAGGCCGGTGCGGATGCCGAGCGCGGTGTGGGCGTCGGTGACCACGGCCTGCACCTCGTCGGCCCAGGGCTCGGCGCGCCAGGGGGCGACGAGGTGGCCGGTCTCCTCGAAGTACGGCGCGAAGCCGAGGCGCTTGTGCGCGACGTTCACGACCCGTACCGCGCCGTCGAACACCGCGCAGTCCACGCTGATTTCGGGCCCGGACAGATACTCCTCCACGAGGGCGCCGTCCCGTGCGCCGATGCCGGGGAAAGTGGCGGTCAGCGCCTGCTCGACGGCGTGCGAGAGCTGGTCGGGGCCGGCCGCGAGGGTGACGCCGATGCTGCCCGCCAGGGCACGGGGCTTGACCACCACGGGCCAGCCGAGCGACTCCGCCGCCGCCAACGCCTCCTGTGCGGTGCGCACATGGCGGAATCCGGCGGAGGGGACTCCGGCGGCACCGAGCAGCCTGCGGGTGGTGAGCTTGTCGCGGCAGCGCCGCACCGCCTCCGGGCTCATATGCGGCAGGCCCAGCCGGCGGGCGGCCTCGGCGGTGCTCTCCAGCAGCGTCTCGTCCCAGGTCAGTACGGCGCCGGGGCCGGCGTGGGAGGCCAGCAGGGCGGCCACGGCCCCGGTGACGGCCGAGGGGTCGGAGGGGTCCGCGACACGGAACCGGTCCCCGACGTACGCGCGCTGCCAGTCGATGTCGGTGTGCTGAACGAGCGCGGTATCGACCCGCGCGGCGACGGCGTCCAGCGCGTACCTCCGGTACGGCGGGTTGCCGCAGCCCACAACGACGAGCTGCGCGGGGGCCCCGGGGTCGACAGGCACGCACCGCAGTTCGGTGTCCCGCGCGGTGCGCTGCACGGCGTCCGCCACCTCGGCGCTGCTGCCCCCGCGGAAGCGGAAGCGCACCCCGGCGTGCTCGTAACCGCCACCGGTCAGCAACGCGCCGACCTCCGGGAGGACTTCGGCGTACCGGTCGGGCTCGTCGCGGGTGGTGAGCGAACGGACCCGGCAGGGCATCGGCGCGGAGGGTGGTACGAGCAGCCAGCCCGCCACCCGGGCCGGGTCGTCGACGCGGCGGGCGGAGGGGTCCTCGGCGCCGGTCTGGTGGGCGAAGGCCGCGGCCATCAGGTCGATGCCGTGCACTTCGCGCCAGATGAAGGGGACCTCGGCGCCGCCGGGCCGGGCCCCGATCTCCAGGACCGTCAGTGCGCCGGTGTCGCTCGCGAAGAGCTCCAGGTGGAAGACGGAGGGACCGGTGAACATCGCGCCTGCCGTCGCGGTGGTGATCTCCTCGACCCGGCGCAGGAGTTCGGGGTCGTCGATCTCGACGGAACCGAGGGCCGCGCCGGCGGTGAACTCCAGGCAGGTGCTCAGATAGCGCGAGGCCCGCCACGCGCCGAGCCCCTCACCGGTGAAGATGCCGTCGACGTGCAGGACCTGGTCCGGCAGCCACGACTGTACGAGCAGGTCGCCGTCCCCGGGGAAGCGGTGGTCGCGCAGCGCCTCCGGGGAGTCCAGCCGGGTGATGCCGGCGCTCGCGGTGCCGCGGCGGGGTTTGAGCAGCACCGGCCAGCCGTGCCGGTCGGCGAAGGCGGCCACCGCGTCGGGGTCCGGCGCCCCGGCTGTCGCGGGCACCGCGATGCCCGCTTCGGCGAGACGCTGCGCCATCAGCAGTTTGTCGCGCAGCGGCGCCAGTTCCTCGTCTCGCGGGCCGGGCAGCGCGAACTCGCCCCGCAGTTCGGCCGCGAGGTCGAGGTCGGTCTCCTGAAGGGCGACGATCCGGGTGGGCGGGCCGATGCGTTCGACGAGGGAGGCGATGGCGTCGCGGACCGCTTTGGCGTTCTCCGTGCTGTCCACGAGCCTTATTCCGGCCGCCAGTTCGGTCGGCAGATGGCGTGCGGCGCGCTCGGTGGTGAGGTAGCTGACACGGTGGACGCCGTGGTCGATGTAGGCGGCGTAGTCGGCGTAGTGGTCGGTCCAGCGATGGATGATCATCACGTGTTCGGGCACGGAGAGGGCTCCTGGGGCAGTACGGGCAGGGGCGAAGCGAAGGGGCGGCGCGGCTTCGGGCCGCAGGGCGGAGTGCGCGGCGCGGCACGGCTGCCGGGTGGCGATGCGGCGGCCCGGCTTCGTCGGTACAAAGGCGCCGGGTGCGGCGGGTTCCGCTCGGGGCGCGGGCGGGGAGGGCCGCTGCGCGGGCCCGTTCGATCGGGCGTCGCGGTCGCCGTGTCCGGTCCGCGATCCGGGTGCACCCTCCGTTCGGTCAGCGCCGTCCGGCGGCGGTCAGCAGGGCCTGATGGATACCCAGGAGCACGTCCGCGCACTGCTGCCGGCCGACGTCCTTGGCCGTGAGCCGCACGGTGAGGCTGTCCGCGGTCTCCAGTGCGCGGGCGTAGCACCGTGGGCCGATCGTGGTGAAGGGCTCCTCCCAGGTGATGACGGGTGTGTCGGCGCCCGAATCCGCCTGCCCGTCCCGGGAGTCGCCGGGCGGGGTGCTTCCCGGTACGGCCACGTAGTTGAAGGCGCAGGTCGGCTCGGGGGCGTCGGGCAGACGCGCGCGCAGCGCCGCGACGGCGGTCACGTCGTACATGCCGTGCCGGACGGCGGTGAGGCCGCTCCAGTGGACGGCCGTGGCCAGCGCGTGCAGGTCGTCGTTGCGGGCGTCGTCGAGCAGGGCCGGCACCCACTGGTTCATCGAGGTGACCAGGCCCTTCCAGCGACCGGCGAACCGGTTGGCGCTCATCAGCTGCACCAGCAGGGCGTCGGTGCCGCAGATCCGGGCCACACCGCGGGCATAAGCGGCCAGGACGACGCTGGAGACCGACACCTGCGCCTGCTCGGCGACGGCGTGCGCGGCCCGGCGGGCGGCACCGGAGCGCAGGGTTCCCTGGAGGACGGTGTCGGCGGTGCGGGGCAGCGGGGCGGACGGGGCGCGGGCGAGGAGCCGCTTCCAGTGGTCGAGGGCGGCGGACTGCCGCCGGAGGCCGGCGGGAGTGTGCTGGTCCGCGGCGAGTTCGGCGGGGCCGGGCGGCAGCGGGCCGAGGCCGTCGGGGTCGGCGAGTGCCTGCCGGAACTCCTGCTGGAGCAGTTCCTGTGCCCAGGCGTCCGCGGCGATGTGGTGCTTGACGAACACCAGATGCGAGGCGGCGCCCCGGTGGGTGAGCAGCCGTGCCCGCCAGCCGTGTCGGCGCCCGAGGTGGAAGGGCTCGGCGGCCAGCTCGGCGGCGACGGCCTCGGGGTCGGCGCCGCCGTCGTCGATGCTCGGGAGGTCGTCGTCCAGCGGGTCGTCGGGGGCCAACTGGTTTGGCGCGTCCGGGTCCTGGAGGTCGTAGCGCGTCCTCAGCGAAGGGTGGCGGGCGACGACGGCCCGCAGCGCCGTACCCGCCCGCGCCCGGTCGACACCTGGCGGCAGTGGCCAGACCGCCGCGTTGTTCGGCTCGTGCCACCGCGCGGCCGGCAGGCCGCGGATGTCGTGCCAAACCGAGAGCTGACCCAACGAAAGCGGTCTCGCCTCGGACATACGCTCCCCCATTTGAGCAATTCCAGCATACGAAAACTAAGTTCCATGCATGCCCGACGCTGCCACAGTCCGTTGAAGCCTGTCCAGAACGAATTCCTCACGAAGGCACCCGCCGAGTCCCTCGCGACCCTCAACCGGTGTCACATTTCCTCGACTTGACGAGCCGGTCGAGCCCCCACCAGCCCCTCTCGCGTGGGCGGCACCCCTTCAGCTCGACAGTGACCCACCTCACACGCCACACCCTCCGACGACATGAGAGCCTGATCGCCAATCTCCGGAAGTCATTTTCCGGACAACGGAACATTGGGGCAGTGGCGATGCCACTCGTCGACCGGGCCGATGACCAGGGCCCGTTCCGACTGACGACGCCCCCACACGCCGGTGGGCTCAGGCCCGCCCGGCACGGTTCACCGTTCACGCAGAAACGAGGGGTCGCATCAACGTGAGTCAGCAGCCGCACACCGGGCCCGATGCCGTCGGGGAATTCCTCCACGACTTCCTGCTCGACCCGGCCCGGCACACCCCCGGCGACCCCGCCGTCATCGAGTCCGTACGGCCCGGCCAACCGCCGGCCGTGACGACCTACGCGGAACTCGGCGCTCTGGTGGACAGCTATGCGGCCGCGCTCGATGCCCTCGGCATCGGGATCGGCGGCCGGGTCGTCCTGGAGGCGGACACCACCGCCCTGTCCCTCGCGATGCTGCTCGCCTGCTCCCGAACGGGCCTCACCTTCGTCCCGGTGAGTCCCGGGACGCCGCACCCGCGACTGCTCTCGATCATCGAGGCCGTCCGCCCCGACCTCCATCTGCAGACCTCCGACGGCGAGCGCCTGGGCCTCCCCGCGTCCGTCGGAACCGCCCGGTTCGGCCCGGACGGCCTGCTGACCGAACGCTCCCCCGCACCCCGCAGGCCCCGGCGCCGGGCCGCCTGCGTCACCGACCCGGCATACATGATCTTCACTTCGGGGACCACCGGCCGGCCCAAGGGCGTGGTGATGAGCCACCGGGCGGTGGTCGCGTTCTACCGGGGCATGCTGGCGTACGGCTTCGCCGGTCCCGAGGACCGCATCGCCGGCACCTCGCCACTGCAGTTCGACTTCTCGCTGCTCAACATCGGCCTGGCGCTGGGCAGCGGCGCCGCCGTGGTGCCCGTCCCGCAGCATCTGGTGCGCTGGCCACGGCACTTGCTGCGGGTGCTGCGCGAGACCGGTGCCACCCAGGTCAACGGCGTACCGTCGATCTGGCGGCAGGCACTGCGCCACGAGCCCGAACGGCTGGCCGGGCTCGACCGGCTGCGCGGGATCCTCTTCTGCGGCGAGGAGTTCCCGCTGCCGGAACTGCGGCTGCTCCAGCGCCTGCTGCCGCACGCCCGGGTCATCAACTGCTACGGCAGCACCGAGTCGATGGCCTGCTCCTTCGAGGAGGTACCGCGGCCCCTCCCGGACACGGTGGAGAAGCTCTCCATCGGGATCGCCCACCCCGGCGCCGAGATGCTGCTCGTCAACGACAACGGCGAGGTGGTCGAGGAGCCCGGCGTGCCCGGCGAGATCCATCTGCGCAGCCCCGCCCTGTTCACCGGGTACTGGGACGACCCGGAGGCCACCCGCTCGGCACTCGTCCCCGATCCGCTGTCCCCGCAGTCCGGGCACGTCCTGCGCACCGGAGACCTCGCGTTCCAGGGGCCGGACGGCCGGTTCTACTTCTGCGGCCGGACCGACGCGCAGGTACAGATCAACGGCAACCGCGTCGAACTGGGCGAGGTGGAGCGGCGGTTGGCGGAATTCCCCGGAGCCGCCGCAGCGGCCGCGATGCCCCTGCCGCAGCCCGGCGGCGGGCTCCAGCTGGCCGCCTTCGTGGTCCTCGCCCGTCATCACGACCTGCGGGACGTCGGTGACCTCCGGGAGTTCTGCGCCGAGACCCTGCCCGCGTACATGGTTCCGCAGGAGATCCACCTGCTGGACAGCCTGCCCACGACCTCGAACGGGAAGGTCGACCGCGCGGCGCTCGCGGAACGGGCGGCCGACGGCCGAGCGGACCCGCCGCCCACCGGCCGACCGGCCGCCGCGCCCGCACAAGGGCGGGCCGCGCAGGAGTCGCCGACCACGACACCGGCCACCGGGCACAGCCGTGCGCGCTGACCGGCCCGTACGCCGGCACCGACGCCGCCCGACAACCCCCACGCATCCGACGACGACCGCGTGCCCACGCGTCCCCCCGGGCAGCAGGACGGTCTTCGGACGGCCCGCGGCCGCCGCGCGACACCACCGCCCCGCGCCCTGCCGCCCGTCCCCCAGGAGTGAATCGTGAGCCGCACCGACGTGCCCTTCCCGAAGACCGGCGAGGACGGCGGAGGGCGGCTGCGGGCATTCGTCCGGGTGCGGGTGGGCGGGCTGCCGGGCGCGTTCTGGGTGCTGTGGGGCGGGTCCCTCGTCAACCGTCTCGGCTCCATGGTCAACCCGTTCCTGAGCCTCTACCTGACGGGCGTGCGGGACGTCCCGATCGCCACCACCGGGATGATCCTCGCGGTGTCCGGCATCGGCTCGGTGATCTCCCAGCCGCTCGGCGGCTACATCGCCGACCGCTTCGGCCGCCGGGTGGCACTGACCGGCGGGATGCTGGCCAACGGCGCCACGCTGCTCGCGCTCGGACACGCCCAGAGCCTCACGGTGCTGGTGGCCGCCTGCTTCGTGCTCGGCATCACCATCGACCTCTTCCGTCCCGCCGCCCAGGCCCTGGTCGCCGACGCGGTACCGGCCGCCGACCGGACCCGCGCCTACGGCCTGCTGCTCTGGGCCATCAACCTCGGCTTCTCGCTCGCCATGGTGCTCGGCGGGTACCTCGCCTCCCATGGCTACCAGTTGCTGTTCTGGCTGGACGCGGGGGCCTGCACGGTCTTCGGGGTGCTGGTGTGGCTCGCCATCGACGAGACCCGCCCGGCAGTCCGGGAGCGCGGTGCCGACGGGTTCCGCACCGTCGGGCGCGACCGGGTGATGCTGGCCTTCGCCGGGATCATCGTTCTCTACGCGATCGTGTTCCAACAGGCCTTCGCCACCCTGCCGCTGGCGATGACGAGCAGCGGTATGTCCAGCAGCGCCTACGGCATCGTCATGGGCATCAACGGCGTCGTCGTCATCGCGATGCAGCCGCTGATCGGCCACCGGCTGGCCGCCTTCGACAAGAGCCGGGTGCTGGCCACCGGATTCGCCGTCGCGGCCTGCGGCAACGCCGTGGCGGCCGCCGCCGCGAGCGCCGTCGGGTACGCGGTCGCGGTCGCGGTGTCGACACTGGGCGAGATCCTGGTCTTCGCGATCACCGCGGCGGTCGTCGCCGACCTCGCACCCGCCCGGCTCCGCGGCCGCTACAACGGCCTGATCGGCATGGCCTGGGGAACGGGCTTCCTGATCGCGCCGATCGTCGGCACCCGCCTCCTGGTCATCGGCTCCACCACGCTGTGGCTCAGCTGCACCACCCTCGCCCTCCTGGCGGCGCTGTGCCAGCTGGGGCTCGCCCCGGCACTCCGCCGACGAGCCGCACCGTGAGGTCTCGCCGCAGCCCGTTCCCCCGCACCGGAAGGAATGCACCGTGCAGAAAGTCCTGTTGATCGAGGCCGACGTCGCCGCCGGCGAGGACATGCTGACCGCCGCCACCGGACTCGGCCTGGAGACCTACGTGGCCACCCACGAGGAGCTGTACGAGCGGTACCGCCCCGCACTGCGGAGCAAGGTCACCGGCACGGTCTTCACCGACTTCGCCGACCCGGACCGAGCTCTCGACGATCTGACGGCCTTCTGCCGCGAGCGGGGCATCGACGGCATCGTCGCCGTCTGGGAGTTCCTGTCCCCCCTCGCCACCCGCCTCGCGGCGAAGCTCGGGCTCCCCGGCCACCTCCCCGAACGCGCGGAACACTGCCGCAACAAGCGGCTGACGGCCGAAGCGTTCGCCGCCCACGGCGTTCCCTGCCCGCGCACGCTTCACGCGGCCGACCCGCAGGGCCTGGCGCAACGGATCGAGGAGAGCGGTTGGCGATACCCCCTCGTCGTCAAACCTGCCGAGAACGCGGCCTCGATCGGGGTGTCCGTCGTCCGGTCGGCCGAGGAACTGCCCGACGCCGCCCGGCTGGCCCGGCACCAGACCCACAAGTACCCGCACGGAATCGCCCTGGACACCACCCTGCTCGCCCAGGAGTACGTGGACGGCGACGAGTTCAGCGTCGAGACGGTCCTCTTCGAGGGCGCCGTACACCACTTGGTGATCACGGAGAAATTCACCACGGCCGGCACGAGCCGCGCCGAACTCGGGCACACCGTCCCGGCCGAGCTGGCCCCCGACGTCCGCGCCTCCGTGTACGCGGTCACCAGCAAGGCCCTCACCGCACTGGGACTGCGCAACGGCCTCGCCCACACCGAGGTGAAGGTCGACAGCAAGGGGCGCCCGAAGGTCATCGAGGTGGGGGCGCGCCCGCCCGGCGACCACATCATGCGGCTGGTCCACGACGCGCTCGGCATCGACGTGGCGCGCGCCTACCTCCGGACCGTCCTGGGCCGACAGCCCGACGTGACACCGCGGCGCGACGCGGCGGCCGCCATCCGATTCATCACCGCACCCCGGGCGGGCACTCTGCGCCGGGTCGGGGCGCTCCCGCAGGGGGAACACATCGCCGCGACCGCCATGACGAAAATGCCCGGCGACGAAGTCGGCGACCCGCACGACAACATGGCGCGCATCGGCCACCTCATCCTGCGCGCCGGCACGGCCGCGGAGGTCAACAAGGCAGCAGCCGAGGCCATGAACTCCCTCATCGTGGAGCTGGCGACCGAGTGACGAGCCCGGCGGGGGCATCACCGTAACTCCGCCTGTTGTCGGGCCTGTTGGGGCAGGGTCGTGACTTCCACAGCCACGCACAGCCCCGGAGCCGCCTCACCCGCGGTGCAGCAACGCCCCGAGCACCTCGCGGATCTCCGCCTCCGGGTCGGCCGCGGCTCCGGCCGCCCGCCAGGCCACGAACCCGTCCGGACGGACCAGTACCGCACCCTCGGGCGTGGTGCCGTGGACCTCGGCGAAGTCGGCGCCCTCCTCGGGAGCCAGATCGTCGTCGGGGCCGGGGCCGACGCGGTAGATGTCCAGCGGCACCGACCAGCGCTCGGCCATGTCCGCCGCGGCCGCCCGCCAAGGCGCCCCGTCCGGGCCCGTGAGCAGGACGAACGACCGCTCGTAGAGATCGAGGGTGGACAGCCGTTCGCCCGCTCGGCGCAGCCACATGTGCGGGGCCCGGCTGCCCGGTTCACCGGTCAGCTGCATCCGCTCCGGCACGACCGGCAGTTCGGGGTCGACGCCGATGACGGCGCCGCGCGGATAGCGGTAGGCCAGCGCGACGGTGAGCACGCCGCCCGGCTTGCCTCGGCCCCCCGCCCCGGGAGCGGGGCTGTATCCGGGGTGGCTGTGCTCGGCGCTACGGGCCGAGGCCCGCGCGCTCGTCGCCCTCGCCACCGGCTGCCGTTCCGATTCGTAGGTCTCCAGCAGCCCGGGCCCTGCCGAGCCCTGCAAAACGGCGGCGAGCTTCCAGGCGAGGTTGTGTGCGTCCTGGATGCCGGTGTTGGAGCCGAAGGCACCCGTCGGGGACATCTCGTGGGCGGAGTCGCCGGCGAGGAAGACCCGCTCGGAGGCGTACCGCTCGGCGACCCGCTCCGCGGCGTGCCACGGCGCCCTTCCGGTGATCTCGATGTCCAGGTCCGGCACCCCGACCGCCCTGCGGATGTGGTCCGTGCACCGCTCGTCGGTGAAGTCCTCCAGGGTCTCGCCGCGGTCCGGGTGCCAGGGGGCGTGGAAGACCCACTGTTCGCGGTTGTCCACGGGCAGCAGCGTGCCGTCGGCCTCGGGGTTCGTCAGGTAGCAGGCCAGGAAGCGGCGGTCGCCCACCACATCGGCGAGAGCGGGCGCGCGGAAGGTGATGCTGACGTTGTGGAACAGGTCGCCCGGCCCGGTCATGCCGTAGCCGAGGCGTTCCCGGGCCGGGCTGCGCGGGCCGTCGGCCGCGATGAGGTAGTCCGCGCGCACGGTGGTGTGCTCCCCGGTCTCCCGGTCCTTCACCACCGCCGTCACGCCCTCCGCGTCCTCGTCGAAGGTGAGCAGCTCGGTGGCGAAGCGCAGGTCACCGCCGAGTGCGCGGGCCCGGTCCACCAGCACGGGTTCGAGGTCGTTCTGACTGCACAGGCACCACCCCGAGGGGCTGAAGCGGGCCAGAGCCCCGCCGCCGTCCATCTCCTTGACCAGCCATTCCTGGTCCTCACCCGTGAGCGAACCGGCCTGCAGGATCCCGTGGTTGTCCGCCAGGACCGAAGCGGCCTCGCGGATCTGCGCCTCCGCGCCGGCCACCCGGAACAGCTCCATCGTGCGGACGTTGTTGCCGCGGCCGCGCGGGTGCCGGGAGGTGTCGGAGTGCTTCTCGACCAGCAGGTTGTCGATGCCCAGGCGCCCCAGGAACAGCGAGGCCGACAGACCCACCAGGGATCCGCCCACGATGAGTACCGGGACCCTGGCTTGCGCGTGGGGATTCATTGGGGCTCCTGCTCCCGAGGTGCGTACGGAGTTGGCGGTGTGGTGGTACCCGGCCCGGACCCGGTTCGCTCGCGTTTCACCCGACTGGCTCACAGATATCGCGCGGCACCGGGCCCCCGATCACCATCGATTCCGGGACGGCCACCCCCAGGGGCGGCCGTTCACACACGCCGGGTCCCTCGCTCGGCACCGCGGGAGGACCGACCACCTACGGCAGGTGCCACCCGGCCCGAAGGAGAGGCGTAGACGATGACGACGATGACCAGGCTCTCGGACCGAATATCGCAGTCCGCCTTCGACGGCTCCCGGATTCGGGTCGTGTTGCTGCTGGACCTCTACGAAGGCGCGCAGCAGCGCTTTCTCGCGGCGTACGAGCATCTGCGCAACCAGGTGGCCTCCGTCCCCGGCCATCTGACCGACCAGCTGTGCCAGTCCATCGAGAACCCCTCGCAGTGGCTCATCACCAGCGAATGGGAGAGCGCCCCGCAGTTCCTGACGTGGGTGAACAGCGAGGAACACGTCGAGATGGTGCAGCCGTTGCACGGCTGCGTGCGCGAGACCAGGTCGCTGCGCTTCAGCGTGCTGCGGGAGACCTCGAACATCGCCACGGTCGCCGCGAAACTCCCCAAGGGCGGCCTCCAGGCCTCGCCCCGTGTCGGCGACGGTGTCGTCCGGCACGCACTGACCTTCACCGTGAAGCCGGGCAGCGAGGCGCAGGTCGCGGAGATCCTGGCCGGCTACAGCTCCCCCGAGGCACGCGTCGACGACGCCACCCGGCTGCGCCGTACGTCGCTCTTCATGCACGGCAACCGCGTGGTGCGCGCCGTAGAGGTCCAGGGCGACCTCGTCGCGGCGCTGCGGCACGTCGCCCAGCAGCCCGAGGTCAGGGCGGTCGAGGAGGCCATCGACCCGTTCCTGGAGCAGGAGCGCGACCTCAGCGACCCGGACTCCGCCCGGCGGTTCTTCACCCGGGCCGCGCTGCCCGCGGTCCATCACGTGACGGCCGACGACCAGGGCACCGGCGAGGTGCGCCGGCACGCGCTGTCCTACCCGGCCCGCGAGGGCTGCGGGATGACGCTGGCCCGCATGCTGGCCCGGCAGGACGAGCTGGCCGCGGAGGACCCCGCGAGCCCCGTCCTGGGCAGCACCGTCTTCCAGCGCGACGACACCGTCGTCCGGCTCATCGACCTCCGCGTCCCCCTCGGGAGCGACCCCGTCCGGGCGCTCGGGGTGACCGGTCCTCGCAAGCGCGCCGTGCTGGCGCGGTTGATCGACACCGACGTGGCCGGCGCCCTGTCGAGCGACCAGGACCTCGCGCGCTTCCTCACGCGCATCGACATGGACCTCATCACCGACCGCTGGGCTCCGGACGCCTGACCCCGCGTCCGGCCGCATGGGCCCCCGCCACCGCGACCAGGGCCTCTCACCGCCGCCACCACACCTCTGGAGGCACTGCCATGACCACCCACAGCCCACGCATCGTGGACCTCAGCCAGACCCAGCCCAACCGCCGGCGCGGCGGCGATCTGCGCGCCATGCTGACACCCGGCGCGGTGGGCGCCACGAGCGGCTTCATGGGCATGGCTCTCGTGCAGCCCGGTGAGCGCATCGGCGAGCACTACCACCCGTACTCCGAGGAGTTCGTGTACGTGGTGAACGGCCTGCTCGAAGTGGACCTCGAAGGCGAGCCGCACCCGCTGCGGCCGGACCAGGGGCTGCTGATCCCCCCTTACATCCGGCACCGCTTCCGCAACGTCGGCGACGAGGAGGCCCGCATGGTCTTCCATCTCGGCCCGCTGGCCCCGCGGCCGGAACTCGGCCACGTGGACACCGAGGGCACCGACGCCGCTTCGCCCGCGGCGCCCCCCGAACGAATAGAGCCGGTGTCATGACGCGGCGCGTAGCGGTCACCGGCGTAGGCATCGTCGCCCCGGGCGGTGTGGGCGTGCCCGCCTTCTGGGACCTCCTCACCTCCGGTCGTACGGCGACCCGGGGCATCACCCTCTTCGACCCGGCGGGGTTCCGCTCCCGCATCGCCGCGGAGTGCGACTTCGACCCGGCGGCACACGGCCTGACCCCGGAGCAGGTGAACCGCTCGGACCGGTACATCCAGTTCGCGCGCGTGGCCGCCGACGAGGCGGTCCGCGACGCCGGCCTGGACACGGAGACGGAGAACCCGTGGCGGATCGGGGTGTCGCTGGGCACCGCGGTCGGCGGCACCACGCGTCTGGAGCACGACTACGTCGCCGTCAGCGGCTCCGGCGACCGGTGGGACGTCGACCACCGGCCGGCGGGTCCCCATCTGCAACGCGCGTTCTCCCCCAGTTCGCTCGCCGCCGAGGTCGCGGGCCAGATCGGCGCACGCGGCCCGGTGCAGACCGTCTCGACGGGGTGCACCTCCGGCCTCGACGCGATCGGCTACGCCTTCCACTCCATCGAGGACGGCCGCGTCGATGTCTGCGTGGCGGGCGCGTCGGACTCACCGATCTCCCCGATCACCGTGGCCTGCTTCGACGCGATCAAGGCGACGTCCGCCAACAACGACGACCCCGAGCACGCCTCCCGCCCGTTCGACGCCCACCGCGACGGTTTCGTGATGGGCGAGGGCGGCGCCGTACTCGTCCTGGAGGAGCTGGAGCACGCCCGCGCCCGCGGGGCGACCGTGCACTGCGAGATCCGCGGCTACGCCACCTTCGGCAACGCCTACCACATGACCGGCCTCACCCAGGAGGGGCTGGAGATGGCCGAGGCCATCAACCGTGCGCTCGGCCACGCCCAGCTCGACGGCTCGCAGATCGACTACGTCAACGCGCACGGCTCCGGCACCCAGCAGAACGACCGGCACGAGACGGCCGCGGTCAAGAAGTCCTTGGGCGCGCGCGCCTACGACGTGCCCATGAGTTCCATCAAATCGATGGTCGGCCACTCGCTCGGCGCGATCGGCGCGATCGAGATCGTGGCGTGCGTCCTGGCGCTGACCCACCAGGTCGTCCCCCCGACGGCCAACTACACGACCCCGGATCCGGAGTGCGACCTCGACTACGTGCCGCGCACCGCACGGGAGCTGCCCCTGCGGTCGGTGCTGTCCGTCGGCAGCGGGTTCGGCGGCTTCCAGTCCGCGGTCGCACTGACCCGACCGGGTGGGAGGACACGATGAGTTCCTCACATGAACGGCGTTGCGTGGTCACCGGCATCGGCGTGATCGCGCCCAACGGCGTGAGCACCGACGCCTTCTGGAAGGCGACCAAGGAGGGCATCAGCGTCCTCGACGTGGTCACCCGCGAGGGGTGCCAGAACCTGCCGCTGCATGTCGCGGGCGAGGTCCGCGACTTCGACCCCGGGGCGCTGATCGAGGAGCGCTATCTCGTCCAGACCGACCGCTTCACCCACTTCGCGATGGCGGCGGCCAACCTCGCCCTGGACGACGCCGGCCTCGGCCGTGCCGACTACCAGGGCTCGCCGTTCGCGGTGGGTGTGGTGACCGCCGCCGGGTCCGGCGGCGGCGAGTTCGGCCAGCGGGAACTGCAACGCCTCTGGGCGCAGGGCTCCCGCTACGTCGGCCCCTACCAGTCCATCGCCTGGTTCTACGCGGCCAGCACCGGGCAGATCTCGATCCGGGGCGGCTTCAAGGGGCCCTGCGGGGTCGTGGCCAGCGACGAGGCGGGCGGTCTCGACGCCCTCGCACACGCCGCCGGTTCGATCCGCCGGGGCACCGACGCCGTCGTCGTGGGCGCGGCCGAGGCGCCGCTGGCCCCCTACTCCGTCGTCTGCCAGCTCGGCTACGACGCGCTGAGCACGGTCGAGGAACCGACCCGCGCCTACCGCCCGTTCAGCTCCGGCGCCTGCGGCTTCGTCCCCGCGGAGGGCGGCGCCATGCTGGTCGTCGAGGAGATGGAGGCGGCCCGCGCGCGCGGGGCGACGATCCGCGCGGTCGCGGCCGGGCACGCCGCGACCTTCACCGGTCCCTCCCGCTGGGAGGAGTCCCGGGACGGGCTGGCGCACGCGATCCGCGGGGCCCTGGAGGAGGCCGAGTGCGCCCCGGAGGAGATCGACGTGGTGTTCGCGGACGCGCTCGGCGTGCCCGTTGCCGACCACGCCGAGGCCCTCGCGCTGGAGGACGTCCTGGGCCGGCGGGCGTCGCGGGTGCCGGTGTCCGCGCCCAAGACCGGTACCGGACGGGCGTACTGCGGTGCCCCCGTCCTCGACACGGCGGCCGCGGTGCTCGCCCTGGAGCACGGTCTGGTGCCGCCCGCCCCCAACGTCGTCGACGTCTGCCACGACCTCGATCTCGTGACCGGCTGGGCACGCCCGGCCGAGTTGCGGACGGCCCTGGTGCTGAGCCGTGGACTGATGGGTTCGAACGCGGCCCTGGTGCTGCGCAAGAGCCCCGACGCCCCGCGCTGAGCCACGGCACCGAGCCAGCCCCCTGCGAAGAGGAGAACCCGCTCATGACCGCTCAACTGACCCTCGAAGAGCTGGCCTCGCTGATGAAATCGGCCGCCGGCGTCACCGTCGACCCGAAGGAACTCTCCAACCGGGCGGACTCACCGTTCGCCGACTTCGGCCTCGACTCGCTCGGCCTCCTCGGCATCGTGGGCGAGCTGGAGAACCGGCTGGCGCTGAGCATGCCGACCGACGCCGAGCGCTGCAAGACCCCGCGCGACTTCCTCGACCTCGTCAACACCGCCCCCACGACAGGAGCCTGACATGTCCGGTCACACCGAGAACGAGATCACCATCGCGGCGCCCCTCGACCTGGTCTGGAACATGACCAACGACCTGGAGAACTGGCCGCGGCTGTTCAGCGAGTACGCCGAGGTCGAGGTGCTCTCCCGGGAGGGCGACAAGACGACCTTCCGCCTGACGATGCACCCGGACGACAACGGCAAGGTCTGGAGCTGGGTCTCGGAGCGCGTGACCGACCGCAAGGGGCTCGCCGTCCAGGCCCGGCGTGTGGAGACCGGCCCCTTCCAGCACATGGACATCCGCTGGGAGTACGCCGAGGTCCCGGGCGGGACCCGGATGCACTGGACCCAGGACTTCGCGATGAAGCCCGAGGCCCCGGTGGACGACAAGGGCATGACGGTCCACATCAACAAGAACTCCCGGATCCAGATGGAACTCATCCGGGACAAGATCGAACAGCGCGACCGCGAACTGCGGGCCGCCGCCGTCACGGCCACCTGACCCTCGCCCGACGCTCCGTCCGGCCACCGTGCCACCGGACGCCCGGTGGCGACGAAGGGATCTCCCTGATGCACCACGCTCTGATCGTCGCTCGAATGGCACCGGGATCGGCTCCGGAGATCGCCGAGCTCTTCTCGGCCTCCGACCGCACGGAACTGCCGCATCTCGTCGGCGTCACCCGGCGGACCCTCTTCCAGTTCGGTGATGTGTATCTGCACCTCATCGAATCGGAACGGCCCGCCGGGCCCGAGATCGCCAAGCTGACGGAGCACCCCGAGTTCCGCAGCATCAGCGAGCGGCTGTCCACGTTCATCAGCCCGTACGACCCGGAGACCTGGCGCGGGCCCAAGGACGCCATGGCCCAGGAGTTCTACCGCTGGCAACGGGACGGCACCGGCTGACCCCCGGGCCCGGCACATCCGCCCGCTCCACGTCGGCGGCCCGCTCGCTTCGGCGAGCGGCCACCGGTGACCGCCGCGAGGGCACTGCTGCCTCGCGGCGGCTGCCGTGTCCGCGGGCTCCGGAGGAGGGTCCCACCTGCGTACCGGCGAATTCGGCCCGCCCCGGGCACCGTGGATAGGCTTCTGGCCGCGTCCGTACGTACGTCGGCACGCGGCGCACCGCGCGCACCATGGGATGACCGCACGAGGACAGGAAACCGATGATTTTCATCACCGCCAAATTCAGCGTCCGCCCCGAATCCGCCGACCGCTGGCAGGAGATCACCGCCGACTTCACCGTGGCCTCGCGCAACGAGCCGGGCTGCCTGTGGTTCGACTGGTCCCGCAGCGTCGAGGACCCCACGGAGTACGTGCTGGTCGAGGCGTTCCGGGACGACGAGGCCGGTGCCTCGCACGTACAGTCCGCGCACTTCAAGGCCGCGCAGCAGAGCCTGCCGCCGCACCTGTCCCGCACGCCCCGCATCGTGAACATGAAGCTGCCGCAGGACGACTGGTCGCTGCTGGGCGAGATGGACGTGCCGGAGAGCTGAGGGCGTTTCGACGGGCCGGGGCCGGCGTCACGTCGTCCGGAGGACCACGACGCGGCAGGTGACGGGCTCTTGCGTGTGGTACGTCTGATCGGCCCGGTCCTCGACGAGGCGGGCGGTCCCACGACGCGCCAACTCCTCGATGTGCCGCTGGAACCCCATGCGCTCCCAGGCCAGGGTGAGCACGGTCATGACCAGATGTCCCCCGGGCCGGGCGACCGCCAGCAGCGGATCGATGCCCTCGGGCCCGACATGCCCTGCGGTGAAGGTGCCCGCGCAGACGACCGCACCGTAACTCTGCGGGCCGAAGGGCAGGGGGCGGGTGATGTCCGCCTGTTCCAGCCGGCGGTAGACACCTTTGCCGCGGGCGACGTCGAGCATCCCCTGTGACAGGTCGACGCCGTCGACCGTGGAGAACCCGCGTCGCGCCAACTCGGCGCCGACCAGGCCCGTTCCACACCCGGCGTCGAGAATCGGGGTCCCGGCGGGCACGATGTCCGCGACCCGTTCCGCGACCAGTGCCGGACCGAGGTAGCCCAGGCCCTCGATGGTGTCCTGGTCGTAGCTGACGGCCCAGTCGTCATAGATGCCGGTGCGCTGCTCGACATCGCCGTCGAGGGAGTACATCCGCTTCAGGATCGGGTGCTGCACGGAGAACTGCTCGCTCACGGCATCTCGCCTTTCGTGGACCGGGGCCCCGGTCCAGGGCCCTCGGACATGCAGCGATGACGGCTCGTCGGCGGGATGCCGGCGGGCCGTCGGCGCTGCAGGAAGGGGCGGCCGAACGCGCCTCACGCCGCTCGGGAGGGAACGATCCGCCCAATGGGCGGGCGCCGCCCCCGGATTGCCGCGAACTCCATGGGGACAGGGGTGAAGAAGGAGTCCGGGGCCGGTCACCCGGCCCATGGCGCGGAGAGACCGGCCGACCGCGGATCCTGCACACGGTGCGGCGCGTGTGGGCCCGGGCGTCCCCGGGCCCACAACGACGACGCTCGTCAGGATCTAGAGGAGCCCGAGCAGGCCGAGGCCCAGCAGGCCGCTGCCCTCGGATCCGAGCTCGCGGGCCTCGCGGTCCACGACCTGCTTGCTGTGCTTCTTGACGGTCTTCTTGTGGTGGCACTCGCGCGGATCGGCGTGACGGTGCATACGGTCGGCCTGGCGGTTCATGCGGTCCTGGCGGTTCATTCGGTCGGCCTGGCGGTACCGAGGCTCCGCCTGGCTCTGCGCACAGCGGTCCGTACCGCAGGTGACGCTCTGCGTTTCGCCGGGCGCGGCGGATGCGGCGCCCGCCATCGGCAGCGCGACGGCGGCCACGGTCAGACCTGCCACGGCGAGCCCGCGAGGAATCGAACGGAACATGCTTCCACCTTCATCTCAGGGGACAGGAAATGGACATTCCCTGCAAAGCAGACAATAGGATGAATCCCCCGTGACGACTTGCGACCCACCGGAGAGTCACTGGAACGCAGCAGACCCCGCGTCACCCGCTGCACCCTGCGTGCCACCGAGGTCGAGCAGACCTCGCGGCCGGAGCCCGATCGCCCGTGGCCGCGCGCCGGTGCGATACGTCGTCAACCAGGGCTTCTACGGGCGATCACACGTGCCGGATGACGGCCGATCAGGCGGGCAGACGTGGGTGGTTGCCTCAGTGCCGGATCGGGCCGCCGACCGGGATGGGCGCCACATGGCCGGTCGGCGGGAGGGTCTGCGCCATGGCGAGGCCGATGTCGACGAGAGATGACCGGCGCAGGCCGGCGACATCGAGGATGGGGGTCCAGACCGACTCGGCGATTTCGCCGTTCGGCTCGGGGCGGAGCCGGCCGCCGGTGATGCGGACCCGGTAGAAGATGCCGACGTTCTGATGCTCCGGCCCGCCGCGGAGGGTGCGTTCGGCCGCGGGGATGATCCTTGAGTCCACGCCCAGCAGGCGTTCGACCACCGCGTCGCAGCCGGTCTCCTCGGCGACTTCCCGGATCACCGCATCGAACGGGTCCTCCGCGTGCTCGACCCTGCCGCCCGGAAGAGTCCAGGTGCTCTCGCCCTTCGGCGGCACGTGGCGGGCGAGCAACACCCGCCCCCCTTCGATGCACACGGCGTACGCCGCCAGCCGGAAACTCATCCCCAACTCCTCCCCGCCGGACGCCATCCCGGCATCCGAGAACCTCGCAGCGCCGGTTCCGCCGGCCGCTGACATCGCCTGCGCCGCCTCGCGCCTAGCCGGCCCCGGTCTTCAGCAGCTCGGTCAGGTCGGCGAAGGCCGTGCGGACCTCCTGGGGGTTCTCGACCCAAGGGAAGTGGCCGGCGTCGCCGATCGTGCGGTGCAGGACGTTGGGCCGGCCGAAGGCGGCGTCCTCCCGCCACAGGCCCTGATCGACCACATGGTCCCGGGCACCGCTGATGATCAGAGTCGGAAGTGTCTGCGGCTTCCAGCGTGCCCGGTAGGCGTCGTCGAAGTGGGCGTCCGCCCAGGCCACCGCGTCATGGCAGTACGGCAGACCCTCCAGCAGGACGCGCCCCTCGGCCAGGCCCGCCGGGGTGAAGTTCCATGGCGCGGCCGCGAGTGTCAGGGCGCGCAGGGTCTCGTCGTTCGGGTACGCGGCGTAATCCGCGAAGGCTCCCTCGGCCCCCGGAAGCGGGTTCTCCTGGGCCCACCGGGCGAACGTCGGCCGCCAGCCCGCATGCGGGGCGCTGCTGACGAGGACCAAGCCGACAAGGCGCTGCTCCAGTTCGGGGACGGACAGGATGAACATGCCGCCCGTGGAGTGGCCGACCATGACCACGTCGTCCAGGTCCTCCACGGCCTCGGCAAGAACGTCCGGCCACAGGTCGTAGGGCGTGCCGGGAACCGACGGCAGGGCACGGTTCGAACCGTCTCCCGGCAGGTCAACCAGCCACACCGCGCCCGGAACCCCGGCTGCCCGGGCCAACCCGAGGACCGAATCGGAGCCCAGACCGGGGCCTCCCGGCAGGAAGAGCCAGTTCCGGCGCCCGGCGCCCGCCGAGATCCGACGCAGCCTGAGCCCTGAGCGTGTCCAACGGTCCTGACCTGGCGTTCCCACAGTTGCCACCCTTCGCTTCCGCATCAGGCACCGAGAAGCGCCCGATGAGTTCACCCTCTTGACCGCACCGCGGGCTCCCGACCTCGTCGGCCGCACACCGCGACCTCGGACCTGTCAGATCTCGACGGCCGGATAGCTCTCGGTGTAACTGTCGCCGTCGGCGCCGTAGTAGACGCACTGCCGCGCGTCGAGGTCGACGTCGTACCGGACGACTCCGGCTTTCCAGCAGCCCTGGACGAACTCGGGAAAGGTGCTCTCGCCCGCCTGGTCGGTACGGAGTGCGGTCAGGAGTGCCTGGCGGTTGAACGGCGCGACGTCGACCATGCCGGTGGCCAGGGGCTCGCCCTGGACGGCGACCGGCCCGGCGTCCGTGAGGTAGAGCATGGCGTTCGACGGTACGGCCATGCGGCAGCGGGTGACCCCGGCCTGCCGCAGGGCCTCCGCGAGATAGGGGAATCCGCCGACCTCGGGGCGGACAACGGCCGCACGCTCCAGGGCTGCGTGCAGGCGCATGGTGGCACTACTCATGATCGTCTCCGGGGGAGGGTGGTCGGACGGGGATTTCCGCCTCGTACAATGACAATAGATTCACACACAGACAACATGTTGTCAATAAAGCGAGGCGGGTGGCGGGCATGGCGGACGAGATGGCATTGCTGGTGGCGGACGTGTTCGAGGCGGCCGGACTGCTGCGCAGGTCGGGCGAGGCGATCGCCGGGACCGAGGGGCAGACGCAGGCGCGATGGCAGCTGCTCAGCGCGGTTTCCGACACCCCTCTGACCGTGGCCCGGGCGGCCCGCCGCCTCGGCGTCGCCCGCCAGGGGGTCCAGCGCATCGCCAACGACCTCGTCCACGAGGACCTGGCTGCCTTCCGCCCCAACCCCGATCACCGCGGGTCACCGCTGCTGGCCCTTACCCCCGAGGGCCATCGGGTGCTGAGCCGGATCACGACCCGCGCCGCCGAGGTGCATCACGCGCTGACCGCCGACATCCCTCCGAGCGAGATCGCCGGGGCCCGTGCCCTGCTGCACCGCCTCATCGAGCAGGTACGCCGACAAGAGGCCGACGGCCGGACGCCCCCCGCCCGGCCGTGACCTGAGCCCGTCCCGTGGAGTGGACACCGCGGAGTTGGCAGCTCCGGCTCCGCCCGGCCCGGGTGCGGCCGAGGGACGGAAACAGGACCCGGCGTACGGAGCCGACGCCGCGTCACGCCGCTCCGCGGCCCGGGGAGGGGTCGCTGTCGGGTGCCGCGCGGCGAGGAGGAGGATGAGGGCGAGCCGCAGAGGCGGCTGCCGCGCCGCCGCCCGGGACACGCGGGCCGGCGCGGTCCGATGCGCCGCAGCCCGTTCCCGAGTCATTGGACCATGTGATGTCGCCAGCACTGCAGACCGGAATGCCCGTACCCGACTTCACCCTGCCCGGTGGTGTCCTGACCGACGGCCGGTTCGAGCGGAACTCCTACACGCTGTCCGAACGGCGCGGCCGGCCGCTCGTCCTGGCCTTCTACCCGGGTGACGACACCAGCGTGTGCACCAAGCAGCTGTGCTCCTACTCGTCCGGCCTGGAACAGTTCCAGGACCAGGACGCGGAAGTGTGGGCCATCAGCCCCCAAGACGTCGACAGCCACGAGCAGTTCGCCCGCAAGCACGGCCTGCGCATGCCGCTGCTCGCCGACACCGACCGACAGGTCGCCCGGACCCTGGGCATCGCCGCGCCCGGTATCGGGCTGCGGCGCTCGGTGTTCCTGATCGCCCCGGACGGCACCCTGCGCTGGAAGCACGTCGCCCTGTTCGGCGCCACCTTCCAGTCCCTGGACACCCTCACGGGCCACCTCGCCGCCCTCGACGGGGCCTGAGACCGGATACAGCCACCGCGGGCCGATCGGCCCGCGCCAGCGCGTGTCAGCCTGACCACCACGAAATCCTCTGCTTGCCTTACGGCATGGATGCAGGGCGGACGGGGAGCCTGCCGGCCCCGGCGGACGGGCCTTGCCGGCGGCGGTCCCCCTGACGGGCCCGCTCCGGCGACGCCCTTCGGGACTGTGTGACCGTCCGGAGGACGAGCCCGGCGCCCGGGGAAGCGGCTCGGGCGTCCGTGAAGCCCCGCGCCCCTGGGAGCCCCATCTCCGTCGCCCGTAGAGGAGCCGTTATGACCACCAGCTCGGACCTGCTCGTCGATGCCTTCGGACGGATCAGGGAGGTCGTGGAGGACGCGGTCACGGGATTGAGCACCGACGAGCTGAGCACCCGTCTCGACGACGGCGCCAACTCGATCGGCTGGCTCGTCTGGCACCTCACCCGCATCCAGGACGACCACATCGCCGCGGCGGCGGGCATCGAGCAGGTCTGGGTGGCCGAAGGGTGGTCCGACCGCTTCGACCTGCCCTTCGCCACGGACTCCACCGGCTACGGCCATTCGCCCGAGGACGTCGAAGCGGTGCGGGTGAGCGCCCAACTGCTGACCGACTACCACCGGGAAGTGCACGACAACACGGTCGCGTACGTCGGCGCGCTCACCGACAAGGATCTGGAGCAGGTCATCGACCGGGGCTGGACACCGCCGGTGACGCTGGGGGCGCGGCTCATCAGCGTCATCGGCGACGACCTGCAGCACGCCGGTCAGGCCGCCTTCATCCGGGGTGTCCTGCGCCGCCGGTAGTCCGGGCACACCTGCCGGCGAGGGAAACGGCCACCTCCGCGGCCCCTCCCCTCATGCCTTCCGGGCCACGACCAGCCGGCATTTGGGGCTGTTGTCGGCGCGGCGGCCCAGCTCCTCCAGCGGCAGCAACTCCACGCGGAAGCCGGCCCGGAGCAGGTCCTCGCGCACCGGTCCCAGCGGCCAGGTGCGGTAGTACATGACGAACGGCGGGCGCCACAGCGCGTTGCGTACGCGCATCGCCGTGTCGAAGCCCAGGAGCGTCCAGTAGAGGGGCGAGCGCAACGAGGGCGGCGCGCCGACCGGGAAGGCGAAGACGCCGCCGGGGCGCAGGGACCGGTGGACCTCGGCGAACAGGCCCGGACGCTCCGCCGGGAGGAAGTGGCCGAACGCGCCGAAGCTCACGGCCAGATCGAAGGCCGACGTGAACGGCAGGGCGCGGGCGTCCCCCTGGACCCACTCCACGGCCGGTGACCCGGTCGAGGAGACGGCGTCCCGGGCCGCGGCCAGCATTCCCTCGCTGAAGTCGACGCCGGTGACCCGCTTGCGGCACAGCGGTTGCAGCGCCCGCAGGCCCGCGCCGGTGCCGCAGCAGAGGTCGAGTCCCGCCTCGAAGGGGCCCAGGCGGCGGAGGGTTCCTGCCACCGCGTCCAGGATCCGGTCCGGCGTGCGGAACGAGGTGTGGTTGAACTTGGGAGCCAGCAGGTCGTATCCGTGCCGGACGGAGGAGAGCGCCTGCACGGTCAGTTCTCGGATGGTGGGTCCCTCGGCGGTGAACACGGGTCAAGGGTAGTCAGCGGGGCGGCGGGGTCTCTCCCCCGGCACGCTCGCGTGGGCATCGCGCAGCCCTGAAGCCCTGTGGTGATCCCTTGCGGGCGCGGGGCCGATGCGGCGCCGGTCGCGGGCCCTGCCGGCCGCAGGGTGCCGGTCCCGGGTGCCGGCCGCATCATGGAAGGGGTAAGGCAGCGCCGGACTGGAGGCTGCGCATGGGTGGCTGGCATCTACGGGACTTCACCCCGGACGATCTGGAGGCGATCGTCCGGCTCGACTCCGAGAGTGCTCACGGCGACCCGCGCGGCGTGTTCCGTCTGTCGGATGTCGTCGCGGCGCTCCAGGGCCTCCACCCCACCATCGTCGCCGTGGCCGACGGTCGCCTGGTGGGCGCCGCGGTGGGCCGCGTCGAGGGCGACCGGGCCTGGATCCTGCGGATCGGCATTCATCCGTCGTGGCGCAATCTGGGGATGGGCAGCGCCATGCTGTCGGCCCTGGAGCACCGTCTCCAGACAGCCGGCGCCAGCACGCTGGCCGCCGTCCTCCCCGAGGGCGAATGCGGCTCGACGGCATTGCACCATTCCGGCTTCCGGCCCCTCGACGGCCTCACCTACTTCGAGAAGACCGAAGTGGTCACCGCGCAGGACTCCTCCCTCCTGGCCTCCTTGGGCGGAGTGGTACCGCCCGCCGGCGGCTGGGGGCAGCTGGCGGGGATGACGGCGGAGAAGCAGCTCATCGAACGCCGTCTGGTCCTGCCTCTCGCCCACCCGGAGCTGGCGGCGGACCACGGTGTCGAACCGCCCCGGGCCGTGGTGCTCTTCGGGCCGCCGGGCACCGGGAAGAGCACCTTCGCCAAGGCGGTCGCCAGCCGCCTCGGGTGGCCCTTCGTGGAACTCCTCCCGTCCCGGCTCGCCCTGGAGGACGGGCTGGCGACGGGGCTGAGCAGGCACTTCGACCAGATCGCGCAGCTCGATCACGCACTGGTCTTCATCGACGAGGTCGAGGAGGTCGCCGGTCTGCGCAGCGGCTCGGACCCGGCGTCCGTCGGGGTCGTCAACGAGCTCCTGAAGTCGATCGTGCGGTTCCGCGACCGCGATGGCCGGCTGCTGGTCTGCGCCACCAACAACGTGTCCACGTTGGACCCGGCGTTCCTGCGCCACGGACGCTTCGACTACGTGCTGCCCGTCGGCCCGCCCGATGCCGAAGCGCGTGGTGCGCTGTGGACCAGCTACCTGGCCAGGGCGGGTGCCGAGGCCGATACCGCGGTGCTCGCGGAGGCCAGCGAGGGGTTCACCCCGGCAGACATCGCGCAGGTGGCCCGGGTGGTGGCACAGACCGCCTTCGAGCGCACCCTGGACACCGGGAACCGCTGCCGCCCGGTCACCGACGACTACCTCCACGCCATCCGCCGCACCCGGCCCACCGTCACGACGGAGATGGCGCTGGCGTTCGCCGACCAGACCAGCAGGTACGGGCGCACCTGAAGGGGCGGGCGGATGCGCAAGCCTGGCATGGGGTGCTCGCCGAGGAGGTCCGTATGCGCTCCGCGTTCAGCATTCGCGCCCTCGCCCTGCGCGCGGTCTCCCGGTGGCGCCCGGGTACGCCTCACCATCCGGAGCGGGCCGACGCGACGCCCCCACCGGAGCGGTTCGCCATCACCGTGACGGAGAACCGGACGGGGGTCGGCGGCCGGTTCAGGTGCGGCAACAGCGCGCTGGGCTACCGGGTGGACGTCACCGACGTCACGACCGGACGCACGCAGTACGTGTCGGAGAACTTCACCTACCACCTGGCCTACGCCGACGGCGAGAAGTACGTCCGGAAGCTGGCCGCAGGGGCGAAGCGGGTGCGCTGAGAGGGCCGGGGGCTCTTCCCTCGCCCGGAGGCATGAGTCGGGGGAGCGCCCGCAGAGCGGACACTCCCCCGACCGGCATGGGGAGAGACGTCACCATGACGCCCTCGCCCCTCACCCCTCGCTCAACCCTTGTGCCTGAACATGTCCTTGACCTTCTCCTTGGCCTGGCGGGCGGCGCCTTTGCTCCGCTCGGCCTGGCCTTCGGCGGCCATCCTGTCGTTCCCCACCGCACGACCCGCGTGCCTCTTGAGCGTGCCCTTCAGCTCCTCGGCCCGTGCGCGGGCCTTTTCGCTCCGACTCATGGCGTGGTCCTTCCTCATCACCCGGCCCAGACCCGCTCCTCCGGTCGGCGCGGGATCCGGCCCACTCACAAGAATCGCACACCGAGCACGAAAACAGGGCAAATGGGTGAGGTGACCTCGGGAAGCCACCGCCGGCCACGCTCCGCTGCCGGGACCGCACGCCTCGGGACCGCGTACGGCTCCCGGACGAGGCGGGCGGGCCGCCTCCTCAGTCCCGCGGCAGGAGCGAGCCCAGCGGTCCGAGGTCGAGATTGAGGTCTTCGAGGCGCAGGCCGTGCTGATCGCAGAGTTCGTTCATCCGCTCGTCGAGAAGCATGAGCGTCTCGCCGATCCGGTCCACCTGGTCATCGCTCAGATCGCCCTGCTCCACCCGGCGGATCGCCTGCCGCTCCATCAGCTGCCGCAGCAGCTCGACCACCGTCAGCACCAAGGCGACCAGGTCGCGGCCGACTTGATCGCGGTCGATGTCGAATCTGTTCTCGGCCGGCGCGGCCCGCTCGCTCACAGGGGCCCTCCGTCCGACCAGGGCGCGGGGACCCGTTCGCTGACCGAAGAGAGGAGCGCGTGCAGCGACAGACGCACCAGGGGCACGTCCGCGATGGCGATGACCAGATCGCCGCTGATGACGACACCGGTGGAGAGCACACGGTCCAGCAGGTCCACCAACGGCACCCCGATCGGTCCGGACAGCGGCTCGGGTGTCTCCCACGGAACAGGCGTACGCGCGGACACCGCTTCACACCTCCCCGGCGAACGAATACGGCGCCCAGGGCCCGGACATCTCGATCTGCGCGCCGGTCCGGTCGCGCAGTGCCGCCACCATGCCGGCGAGGGCCTGCTCGCGCTCCGCCGCCACCAGGTAAGCGGCGTTGAGGACCTGGAGGCGGTTCTGCTCCCCCGTCACCTCCTGGCTGTGCGCGCGGAGCCGACGGGCCGCGGTCGCCAGCCCCGACAGGGTGGCGTCGACGTCCTCAGCGGTCCGAAGCGCGCGGTCATGGTGCTGCTCCCGCGCTCGCTGCAGTCCGCGCTTGCGCTCCAGATAGGCGCGACCGGCGGTGGCGCTCCCGACGCCGTCACGGGCGGGCCGCGGGCCGGTGGTGCTGCCTCCGGACGGCTCGGCGGAAGTGGCCGTGGAACCGGCAGCGGCGGGCAGGTAGACCTTGACGCCCCACTCGGCGTGACCTTCGATGCGGTCCAACGAGGCGGCGAATCGCTCCACGTCCGCGGCCAGAGCCTGCCGCGCCCGCTCGTCGCCCCGGTACAGGGTCGCCAGTGCCAGGGGCGCCGTCGGCCCGCAGGCCGCAGCCGCGGTCACCACCTCGTGGTGGGCGCGGGCGCACCGCTCCAGCTCCTGGCGGTCCGACAGGCGCTGCTGCCAGGACTCCTCGGTGAACGCCGCGGCGGGGACGTGCTGAACGACCGCCGTGAGCGGTCCGAACGGCAGCACACGTACGGGCGCGCCTGCGGCGAGGCCGGGCAGTCCGGTGAAGGCGGCGGGATCGACGCCGCGGCACACGGCGAAGACGTAGGTGGCGGGCGCTTCCTCGGGGACACCGGGGGAGGTCTGCGTCGTCATGCCCCGGCCTTGTCCTTGCGGCGAGCGGGCGCGGACGCGCGGTCCTCGTCGGCGGACTCCAGCGCCTCCACCCGTTCGCGCAGGCGCTCGTTCTCCTCCCGGAGTTCGTCGCGTGCCGCCTTGGAGCTGAGCGCCGGGTCGGTCTCCCACCAGTCGATGCCGGCCTTCCTGGCCGTCTCCACGGAGGCGACGAACAGGCGCAGCCGGATGGTGAGGAGTTCGATGTCCAAGAGGTCGATCTTGATGTCCCCGGCGATGACGATGCCCTTGTCGAGGACGCGTTCGAGGATCTCGGCGAGGTTGGTGGTACTGGGACCGTTGGCGGGCGCGGCGGCCTGCCTGAAGTCGACATCGGTCACGTGGTCACTCATTCCTCTTCTTCGTCTTCACGCTCTTCGTCGGCCTCGTCCCAGTCGTCGTCCTCGTCCTCCTCCGGGTACTCGGCATCCTCGTCCTCCGGGTACTCGCCATCCTCTTCCTCGGCTTCCCCGTCGGCCTCCGCCTCGTCCTCGTACTCGGCGTCCTCGTCCTCCTCGGCGCCCTCTTCGCCCTCTTCTTCCTCCGCATCTTCTTCCTCGACGGCCTCTTCGTGGGTCCGCACGACCTCGCCGTCGCGGATTTCACCACGCCAGCCCTCCGGCTCTTCGTCGGTCAGGGTGACGTAGCGCTGGAAGTGTTTGAAGTCCAGCCGCAGCCGCCGGCCCTGGGCGCGCCAGATGTTTCCGGTCTTCTCGAAGAAGCCCGAGGCGTAGTACTCGACGACGAGGACGATGCGGGTCAGGCCCGGCGTCAGTTCATGGAAGGTCACCACTCCTCGGGTGGTGCCCTTCGCTCCCTCGGACGTCCAGATGATGCGCTCGTCGGGCACCTGCTCCTGGACGGTCGCCTTCCAGCCCCGGGTCGACGGACCGACCTTGGCCTTCCAGTCGCTCGTCACCTCGTCGCTCTGCGACACATCGCGGACGCCCTTGGTGAAGCTGCTGAACTTGTCGTAGCGGGTCCAGTGGTCGTAGACGGTGCGCAAGGGCAGGCCGATATCGAGGACCTCGATGATGTTGGTGACCTTCGTGTCCCCCGGCTTGCGGTTTCCGCTGCCGCCGCCGAGGGCCTCCTTCGCCTTCCCCACGACGTTGTCCTTGAGGCCCTTGGCCTTCTCGGCGAGGAACGCCTTGGCCGGGTTCTCGCCCTTGAGGAGGCGGGAGCCCATCTTCAGCATTCCGCCGCTCTCGCCGCCCTCGGCGAGCTGCTGGGTCACATCGGTCAGCTTGCCGCCGGCCTTCTCGGCCAGGTTCCCCACCTGCGCACTCAGATAGTCCCCGAGTTCCGAACGCACCCGGTCGAATCCCGACTCTTCTGCGTCCTTGTCCCGTCCCGTCTTGGCCATGACGGTTACCTCCGGCGATCGGCGCGCGATGTTGTCTTCTTGGCGGTCGTCTTCGACGACGAGGCGGCCTTCTTCCCTGCGGTGGACTTCTTCGCGGCGGTCTTCTTCGCCGGTTCCTTCTTCGCGGCGGTCTTCTTGGCCGCGGACTTCTTGGCCGACGCGGACTTCTTCGCGGGCGCGGACTTCTTCGCGGGCGCGGACTTCTTCGCCGCCGCCTTCTTCGCGGGTGCCGACTTCTTCTGGGCCGACTTCTGGGCCGTCTTCTTGGCGGGAGCCGCCTTCTTGGCCGCCGCCTTGCCGGAGCCGGCGGACTTCTTGGCAGCGGGCTTCCGGCCGCCCTTCTTCTCTCCCTTCCTACCGGAGCCGCGTGGCTTCTCCGGCTCCTCTTCCGGCTCCTCCTCGTCCTCGTACTCCTCGCCTTCGTCCTCTTCGTCCTCCGGCGGCTCCTCGTCCTCCTCGTACTCCTCCTCCGGTTCCTCCTCGTCCTCGTACTCCTCCTCGTCCTCTTCGTCCTCCGGTTCTTCCTCCTCAACCGCGCCGATGCGCAGTGTGCGTTCGTGGAGGGAATCGGCGAACGTGGAGAGACTGCGGTTCGCGGCAGCGGTGACGGCATCCCGGCCGGCGTCCAGAAGTTCCCCGCGCACCTGGTCGCTCAGGTCGGCGACCTGCGGAATCTCGCTGATCCTGCGGACCCCTTCCGCGACCAGCTGGCGCGGTTCGAGCCCGAATTGACGCCCGGCGAGATACGTCGCGGCGGTGAGAGCGAGCCGGCCCTTCTTCGTACGGCCCAGTACGTAGCCACCCGCGATGGCGGCAGCGAGCAGAACCTTGGTCCGGTCATTCATGGGCAGGTCACCTCTTCATTGGCAGACAACCGATCGCCGCCCGTGCAAGAGATCGAGCAGCCGATCCTCTTCGCGTTCGAACGCCTCCGTGCTGAGGTGTCCTTCTTCGTATTCCTGGTTGAGTGCGGCGAGCCGGCTCCGGATGACGGCGGGGTCGTGCAGTTCACGATCGGCCGCCTGCGCCATTTGGTCGGCGACCCAGACCACGCCCCGTACCGGAGCGAACGGCAGGGTGAGAATCCCGCTGAGCAACCCCATGTCACACTCCGATACTTCCGGCCGGTACCTCGGCCTCCAGAAAGCTGTAGCAAGGCAGCGGGCCCGCCACCCGCAGTTCGGCCCGGTTGCGGTGGTGCCCGGCGAGGCGCTCCACTTCCGCGCGGAAACCGTCGCTGTCGCGGCGGTCCACCAGGAACGACGTGTTCACCAGGCATCCGGCGACCTCCGGCCCGGCGGCGACCGCGTGCGCCGAGGCCGCCAGGTGGCTCACCGCCTCGCGCCCCGCCTCGGTGGCCCGGCGGGCGAGCGCGGCCGCCACGGCCTCGCCCAGGCGCAGATTGGCCTGGTAGCTCGGCCGGCGGCGTACCGCGTCGCGCAGTCCGCGGACGGTGGCGTCCTCCTGGACGAGGGCCGCGAGCGCGTCGTTGGCGGGCAGTACCTTGACGTTCATCTCCACACGGCCGGCAAGCCGTTCCAGGACCGCGAGATGACCGTCCTCGGCGTCGGCCAGCTGACGGCGTACCGCGGACTCGTCCGCCGCGACCATGCCGAACCTCATGGGGAGCACCGGCCCGTCCTCGGCCAGCCGCAGCAGCAGTTCCTGGTGCGCCAGCAGATCGCGGCGACGTGCCCGCAGGTCGGGCGGGGCGGCGCTGATGACCGCGGTCAACCGCCCCACGGTGCAGGTCGTCACCTCGCCCGGCGGGCTGCCCACTCCGCGCAGGCCGGGGGGCACCGGGTGGTCGGCCCGGACCGTGCCGTAGACGTAAGCGCCGGTGTCCGTCACGGATCAGTCCTCCTCTGACCTGCGCCGGCGGGAGGCCGCTCCGGACCTGGCAGGCGCCCGCCTGCGCCGCTGGGGCTGCTCGTCGCCCTCGTCGTCCTCGTGGGAGTCGTCGCCGCCTCCGACGGCGGTGCGGACGGTGTCCCCGACGGACTTGGCCGCCTTTTGCACCTTGCGCTTTCCGACGCTCTTCGCCGCCTGGCCGCTGAACAGTTCGGGCACCGTGACGCTGCCGGAATCCCGCTCCAGATCCAGGCGGTTGCACGCCTCGGCGAAACGCAGATACGTATCGACACTGGCGACCACGATGCGCGCGTCGATCTTGAGAATTTCGATGCCGACCAGAGACACCCGGATGAACACGTCGATGACCATGCCCCGGTCCAGGATGAGTTCCAGCACGTCGTACAACGTGCCCGCCCTCGGCGGGCAGGGGACTACCTCGCCCGCGTAGCCGGAATAGGTGGTCGTGGTCATCTGGGTGTCCTCTCAGCCGGTCGGATCGATGTGATCACTCGTCAGCCGCGCCTCGCCGATAGCGGCGGGTCCGGTAGTACTCCAGGAGTTGGCCTTCTTGGTCGAGCTGCACGTCGTAGCTCGACAGCAGGCTCGTGGTATCCGGAATGCGTTCCAATTCGAGAACCTCCACCGCGACGCACCACCCGTTGTCGGTGCGCCGGACAGCGGAAACGCCCTCCACCCGGTGGTTGATCAGGCTCTGCAGCGTTTCGGCGGCACCGCGTGCCACACTTCCGGGGCCGTTCTCCGGCTTTTTGTGTTTTCGGGCGGCCGTCGACGTTGACCGAGTCCGCGTTCGGGATTGCTCTGCCATATTTCCAAGTCTGATCGTCTTCTCGACCCTCGCATCCTGAGCGGGTCCGAATACGTCGGACCGGAGGCTCACGGGGCCCGTTCGGCGTATCGAAGGGGCACCGCGCACTCGCCGGGTGGCCTTCCGCCCTGAGGACGAAAGCAGGCCACCCGGCGCATTCGGTGCTCTGCACGCGGCCGAACTCACAGAGAGGGGTAGATGTCCCCGCTGCCCATACTGCTCTCCTGCTCGCTCTGCCGTTCCAGCCTGCCGGCCTTCTCCTGGAGCCGCTTCCGCTCCTTCGGGTCGCCGGCGCGCTCGGCGGCCTCGTTCAGCTCCTTGGCCTTGTCACGCATCTGCCGGGCGCGTTCCATGGCTTCGTCTGCGGGGCTCATGGTCACTCCTTGCTCGTTCGTCAGAGGGGGAACTGCCACTCAGCGAATCAGCACCCGTCCGGCCCGGCACCTCGAATGGTCACGCTCCGCGACCGCCGCCGGAGTACGCCGTCCACGCCGCCCGCCGGGCCTCCCCCGGGCTGTCGGGGCATCGCACCGGCCGTTCGCCGGCCGTTGTGACGCCCCGGCGGGGCCGCTTGCTACCGCGGAGGCGGATCCGGGCGGTGCATCCGCTCGAATTCCTCCTTGAGCCGCCTCCTGCGTTCCCAGCCGGACGTGCCGGTGCGCTTGGGTGACTGCTCGGCGGCCGGTGACTCCTCACGAGCGGCGGGCTCGGCCGGGTGGGAGTCATGGCGGGAGTCCCCCGCCAGCATCTTCTTGAGCCTGTCCGCCATGCTCATGCGTGGCCTCCTCGACGCATCGGCGGCTCCCCCGTCCCTTTCAGGATCGGGGTCGTCGGGGCTCTTCGCACGCGGGCGGCGAAGTCGCAACCGCAGCCCGCGACGTCGACGGCGGGGGCCGTCGCGGAACGGGGCTCGGCGGCGCCCGATCGGCCTCGACGGTCGTTGGCCGAAACCAGGCCGTTCGCGGGGTGGGGCGGGCCCGCGCGGCGCGTGAGAGCGCGGCGCACGGGTAGCCGGGACGACCGGAGAAAGGTTTGCCGGCGAAGTCCAGGAGCAGAGGAGCAGTCTCGATGTACGACGCCACCGCAACCGACCGCCCCGTGCTGGTAGGAGTCGAGGAAGGCGGAGACCAGCAGACCATCGTGCGGCACGCGGCACGACAAGCCGAGCTGCACGGCAGGCCGCTGCGCCTCCTGCACGTGGCCGAGGCGGCGGACGCCCAGGCGCGGCACGCCACCGCGACGGCGCTCGGCGCCGGGGTCGTCGAACCCCTCACGGCGATGGTGCGGCTCGACTTTCCCCAGGTGCCGGTGACGGCGGAGGTGGTACCCGGCCGGCCCGCCGCGGCATTGGTGGAACGCTCCTCGCAGGCGGCGCTGCTGGTGCTCGGCCATCGCGGCAGCGGCGGATTCGCGCGGCTGCCGCTCGGTTCCGTGAGCTGGCAGGTGGCCACCCACGCCGAATGCCCGGTCCTCGTCGTCCGACCGGGAGAGACCTCGGCCGCGCCGGAGAACCGGATCGTGGTCGGTGTGGACATCTCCGAGGTGTCGGAGGAAGCGCTCGACCTGGCGTTCGCCGAGGCCGATCTGCGAGGTGCGCGCCTGGAGCTGCTGCACGCCAACTTCCACCTCGGCGAGATGCCCACCGGCCCCGGCATGGTGGCGCCGGACTTCAAGGCCCTCGACGACGCGGCGCGGCGCCGGCTGAAGGCGCTGGCCGCCGAGCGTGGCGCGCGCTATCCCCGGGTGTCGGTGGACGTGCGCGTCGAGCGGGTCCGCCCCGCGACGATCCTGGCGGAAGCCTCGCGCCGGGCCGCTCTGCTGGTCGTCGGCTCGCACGGGCGCACCGGCCTGCGCAGGCTGATGCTGGGATCGGTGAGTGCGGCGGCGCTGCACACCGCGGCGTCGCCCGTCGCGGTGGTGCCCACAACGGACAGCGACTGACAGATCCCGGCCCCGCCACCCGTGCCTGCCGTGTGTGACGTCGCCCGTCCTGGGCACCCGCGAGGGCAGCGGCACAAGGAACCCGACAGCAACCCGACAGAGCAGCATGTCGCGGCGCCGTCGTGACAGCGGAACGGACACACATGAGCAACGGTTTCATGGGTCCGGAAGGCTTCGGCCAGGACCCGTTCGACGACTTCCTCGCGCGCGTCTTCGGCCGTGCTGCGAATTCCTCCAAGGACGCACGGCGCCCCATGCCGCGGCAGGCGGACATCGCCCGGCTGATGAGCGGACCGGCCCGGCAACTGGTCACGGCGGCGGCCGCCTACGCCGCGGAACACGGCAGCCCCGAACTCGGCACCGAGCACCTCCTGCGGGTGGCGCTCTCCACCGAGCCGACCCGCAGCCTGGTGCAGCAGTCGGGGGTCGACCCCGACGCCCTGGCCGCCGACATCGACCGCAAGGTCGGAACGGGGCCGCATCAGACGAGTGTCGCCGTCACCCCGGCCGTCAAGCGGGCCCTGCTGGGCGCCCATGACCTGGCGCTGGGCACCGGGGCCTCGTACATCGGTCCCGAGCACGTGCTCGGGGCGCTCGCGTCCAACCCGGACTCGGCGGCGGGCCGCATCCTCAACATCGTCCACTTCGACCCGCAGACCGGCCCCCCGGCCTCGTTCGGGTCACCGCCCGCCGGTGCGGAGCACCCGCCCGCGCCGAGCCACGACACCCCCACCCTCGACAAGTACAGCCGCGACCTGACGGACATGGCACGGGCCGGCCGGATCGACCCGGTCATCGGCCGCGACGAGCAGATCGAGCAGACGATCGAGGTGCTCTCCCGCCGCGGGAAGAACAACCCGGTGCTGGTCGGCGACGCCGGCGTCGGGAAGACGGCGATCGTCGAGGGCCTGGCGCAGCGCCTGGCCGACGGGGACGTACCCGACCAGCTGGCGGGGCGGCGGGTCGTCGCGCTGGATCTGACCGGCGTCGTCGCCGGCACCCGTTACCGGGGTGACTTCGAGGAGCGGATGAACAACATCATCGAGGAGGTGCGGGCGCACTCCGACTCGCTGATCGTCTTCATCGACGAGCTGCACACCGTCGTCGGGGCCGGCGGTGGCGGCTCGGAGGGCGGTTCCCTGGAGGCGAGCAACATGCTCAAGCCCGCGCTCGCCCGCGGGGAGCTGCACATCATCGGCGCCACGACGCTGGAGGAGTTCCGGCGGCACATCGAGAAGGACGCGGCGCTCGCCCGCCGTTTCCAGCCCGTCCTGGTCCCGGAGCCCACCGTCGCCGACACCGTCGAGATCCTGCGCGGGCTGCAGGACCGCTACGAGGCGCATCACCAGGTGCGCTACACCGACGAGGCGCTGCTCGCGGCCGTCGAACTCTCCGACCGCTACATCACGCACCGCTTCCTGCCCGACAAGGCCATCGATCTGATCGACCAGGCGGGCGCCCGGGTGCGGCTGCGGTCGGGGACGAAGACCAGCGACACACGCAACCTCGAACGCGAGGCGGAGCAACTGGTCAGGGACAAGGACCAGGCCGTCGCCTCCGAGCAGTACGAGCGGGCCACCGAGCTGCGTGACCGCATCGCCGAGATCACCGCACGGATCGAGGCGGGTGCGAGCGAGAGTGCGGAGCAGGCTTCGGGCGACGGCCGGATCGTGGAGGTCACCGCGGAGGATGTCGCCGAGATCGTGTCACGGCAGACCGGTGTCCCCGTCAGCAGCCTGACCGAGGAGGAGAAGAGCCGGCTGCTCGGCCTGGAGGAGCGCCTGCACACGCGGGTGATCGGCCAGGAGGACGCCGTCACGGCCGTCTCCGAGGCCGTGTTGCGCTCGCGGGCGGGCCTGGCCGACCCCAGCCGCCCGATCGGCAGCTTCCTCTTCCTCGGGCCGACGGGTGTGGGCAAGACCGAACTGGCCCGCGCCCTCGCCGAGGCGCTGTTCGGCAGCGAGGACCGGATGGTGCGGCTGGACATGAGCGAGTATCAGGAGCGGCACACCGTCAGCAGGCTGGTCGGCGCGCCGCCCGGATACGTCGGCCATGAGGACGCCGGCCAGCTGACCGAGGCCGTGCGCCACCACCCGTACTCGCTGCTGCTGCTCGACGAGGTGGAAAAGGCGCATCCGGATGTCTTCAACATGCTTCTGCAGGTGCTCGACGACGGGCATCTGAGCGACGCGCAGGGCCGGACGATCGACTTCAAGAACACGGTCATCGTGATGACGAGCAACCTCGGCTCCGACGCCCTCAGCGGCGGCCGCGGCATGCTGGGCTTCGGCGCGGCCGGCTCCGGGGCGGACGCCGACGACGGTGCCCGGGAGCGGGCGCTGGGGACGTTGCGCGAACACTTCCGCCCGGAGTTCCTCAACCGGCTCGACGAGATCATCGTCTTCCGGCGGCTCGACGACGACCAGCTGCGACGGATCACCGATCTCCTGCTGGAGGGCAACCGCCGCAGGCTGCACGCCCAGGACATCACCATCGAGTTCACGCCGGAGGCCGTGGACTGGCTCACCAAGCACGGCTATCAGCCCGAGTACGGCGCCCGTCCGCTGCGGCGCACCATCCAGCGTGAGATCGACAATCCGCTCTCCCGGATGCTGCTCGACGGCGCGCTGTCGGCGGGCGACCGGGTGCGCGTGGAGACCAAGGACGGTCAGCTGACGTTCCGCACCGGCCGGGAGGAGGACGGAAGCGGCGCCGGGAGCACCACGCCCTCCGCGGCCACGTGACAGGAGCGGTGTCCCGGCCCGTCGTGCCCCGCGCGGTCACCGCCGGCGGGGCAACCGGTGCAGCTCCACCTCGGTGAGCCGGCCCTTCGTCACGCGCGCGGTCATATAGGTGCAGTACGGCTGTCGTCTGCGGTCGGTCGGTGAACCGGGATTCAGCAGGCGCAGCCGGTCGTCGGCGGTGGTGTCCCACGGGATGTGGCTGTGGCCGAAGACCAGCACGTCCAGGTCGGGGAACCGGTCCGCGCAGCGGCGTTCGCGCCCCTGTGCCGGGCCGGTCTCGTGCACCACGCCGAGCCGTACGCCGTCCAGTTCCGCGTACGCCACCTCGGGCAGCCGCGCCCGGAGTTCGGGCCCGTCGTTGTTGCCGTACACCCCGATCAGCCGCCGGGAGCGGTCCTCAAGCAGGTCCAGCGTGGCGGTGTCCACCCAGTCCCCCGCGTGCACGACGACATCGGCGCGCGGCACCTCGTCGAGGAGCGCCGGCGGCAGCGCTTTGGCGCGCTTGGGCAGATGGGTGTCGGAGATGAGGAACAGTCGCACGAGGCGACAGTACGTGGGGTGGTCCGGGGGGGGAGCGGATCAAGGTCGCGGCATGGCGAGGACGCGAAGGGACCCGCGCGTCGGGACGATCACGATTCCGGGTCGCCGGAGCGGCCGTGCAGCCGGAACCACACCCACTTTCCCGAGCGCGTGCGGTCGTAGCCCCAGGAGTCCGCGAGGGCGCCCAGGACCTCGGTTCCCCGGCCTTCGTCCGGCAGCGGGTCGTCCCCGGTGTGCCTGCTCATGGGCAGGGCGGCCGAGGAATCACCCACCGCGGCGAAGAGGCCGGAGGTGTCGGCGATGAGCATCAGCCTGAGCCCCCTGGTGTCGGTGTGGCGGAGGGCGTTGGTGACGACCTCGGTGAGGCACAGGCGTCCCGCGTCGAACAGGGGCGACCGGGGATCGAGGACCTCCGCAAGCGCCTCCCTGGCCAGCGCCGGAGCGCTCTCGTCCTGGGGGAGCCGCATCGCGAAGGGGCGTACTTGCGCATCGGAGACGGGCATGGGCATGGGCATCAGAGCGGACCTTTCCTGGACTCACCCTCGATGTGCCCGCGAGACGGCGGCCCACCCGGGACTTCCGTCCCGAACCCAGGGGGCCGAGCGGCCCTGCTCCGCGCGGGGACTGCTCAAGGACGCGGGTTCGTCCGGTACCCACCCGCCTCCTTGAACCTCGGGCCGGCTCGGTCACCGCATCCCATGCCCGCACCGGAGCACTCGGTGCCCGGACACCGCTTAGCGTGGAGGAATGGACGAGGTCGCAGCGGCAGGTCCACCGCCGCCCAGCAGCGATGCCGGCTTTCCGGCCCACCATGCGGCGCGCTGCGGTGGACTGGCCGAGCTCGACACGCAGGTCGCCAGGTGCCGGGCCTGCCCACGGCTGGTGGACTGGCGGGAGGAGGTCGCCGCGACCCGGCGCGCGGCGTTCCGCGACTGGGACTACTGGGCGAAGCCGGTGCCCGGTTTCGGGCCGCCGGACGCTTCGCTGGCCGTCGTCGGCCTCGCGCCCGCCGCGCACGGCGGCAACCGCACCGGCCGCATGTTCACCGGGGACGCCTCCGGCGACTTCCTGTTCGCGGCGCTGCACGAGGTCGGTCTCGCCTCCCAGCCCACCGCCACGCACCGGGGCGACGGCCTGGAGCTGTACGGGGTGCGGGTCACCGCCCCGGTGCACTGCGCGCCGCCGGAGAACAAGCCGACCCCCTCGGAGCGGAACACCTGCCGCCCCTGGCTGGCGGCCGAACTCGCGCTGCTGCGCCCGCATCTGCGCGTGATCGTGGCCCTGGGCGCCTTCGGCTGGCAGGCACTGCTGCCCGTCCTCGCCGAGGCGGGCCGGACGATCCCCCGGCCTCGGCCGGCGTTCGGCCACGGCGCTGAGCTGATACTGCCCGCCGCCGACGGACACGACGAACTGCGGGTCCTGGGGAGTTACCACCCGAGCCAACGCAACACCTTCACCGGGCGGCTCACCTCCGCCATGCTCGTCGAGTTGCTCACGCACGCCGCCGAACTGGCGGGCCTGACACCGGGCGAATGACGCGGAGTGCGACAGCGGGAGCCGGGGCCTGACGACAGCTGTACCGGCGCCCGTTCCTGGCTCAGCGCGGACGGCGAAGAAGCGCAGACGCGAAGACGCAAAGCGCCGCGCGGACGTGCGCCGCGACCGATCACCACCCGCCCGTTCGTACGCCCCCGCGGTCACGGCGGGTGAGTGCGCGCTGGGCGCGGCTGAGCAGCCCGCTCGCCGACCAGGTGCGCAGCGCCGCGTGGGCGGCGTTGGCGCCGGGCGCGCCGTGCACCCCGCCGCCCGGATGGGCGCCGGCCGAGGCCAGGTAGAGCCCCTTGACGGGGGTCTCCGGGCGCCCGGTTCCGGGGATCGGGCGGAAGACGAGCTGCTGGTGGACCGAGGTGGTGCCGCCGTTGATCGCTCCGCCGTGCAGGTTGGCGTTCATGGCTTCCAGGGTGGGCGGCGCGAGGATCCGGCGGGCACGGATCCGGGAGCGGAATCCGGGTGCGTAGCGCTCCACCTGGTCCTCCAGGCGATCGGCCATGGCTTCCCGCTCGTGCTCGTCCCACTCCCCCGTGAGCCCGTCGTCGCCCGCGTCGCCGCGGACGCGGTGCGGCACGTGGGTGTAGGCCCAGGCGGATTCCGTGCCGGCCGGGGAGCGGGTGGCGTCGGCGGTGGTCATCTGCCCGAACAGGGCGAAGGGCCGGTCGGGCACCTGCCCCATGTACAGCTGGGAGGCGAACCGGGTCAGGGCGTCGACCCCGTCGGCCAGGTGCACGGTGCCCGCGGTGGCCGCGGCGTCGGCTGTCCAGGGCACCTTGCCGTCCAGGGCCCAGTCGACCTTGAAGGTCGCGAAGTCCCACTGGAAACGGCGCAGATCGGCGAGCGCCCGGCCGGGAACGTGCCGGGCGTCGACCAGTTCGCCGTACAGGACCGGTACGGAGACGTCCGCCAGGACGGCCCTCCGCGCCGGGACCGTCTCGCCGCCGGCCGTGCGCACCGCCACCGCGCGGCCGCCGCGCACCACGACCTCGACGACGCGCTCGTCGCACCGCACCGCGCCGCCCCGCCGCTCCAGCCGGCGTACCAAGGCGTCGGTGAGGGCTCCGGCGCCGCCGACGGGGACGGGGAAGCCGACGGACTGGCCGAGCATCGACATCAGCCAGCCGAATCCGCCGCTGCCCGCGGCCTCCGGGGCGAGGTCTGCGTGCAGTGCGTTGCCGGCGAGCAGAAGACGGCCTGCCTCGCCGCGGAACTCCTCCTCGCCCAGGCGCCGTACCGGCAGCAACATCGTCCGTGCCAGGCGCAGTCCGCCCGCCCCGCGCAGCCGGGCCAGCAGCCGCGCCCCGGCGCGCACCGGCGGGAAGGGGGTGAAGAGCGCGCCGATGAGGTCGTCACCGACGCGGTCCCAGACGTCGCACAGATCGCGCCAGGCCGCACCGTCGCCGGCGGCGAAGGCGTCCAGGGCCCGTGCGGTGTCCTGCACATGCCGCTCCAGCAGCGCGCACCGGCCGTCCCGCAAGGGGTGCGCGAGGACCCGGGGAGCGTGGCTCCAGCGGAGCCCTTCCTCTTCGAGGCGGAGCGCCCTCAGCACCGGTGAGGCCGCCGCCAGCGGATAGAACGAGCTGCACAGGTCGTTGACGTAGTCGGGGTGAACGCCGCGGTCGCTGCGGACCGCACCGCCCGGATCCGGCTGGGCCTCCAGAACTTCGACCGTCCACCCGTCGTCCGCCAGCAGGTTCGCGGCGACCAGGCCGTTGGGGCCGGCGCCGATCACCACCGCGTCGGGCATGGCTGTCTCCTGTTCACCGTGGCTGCGAGCGGCGCGTGCCGTCGCCCGACCGGCCGGGCCGGCTCAGTGCATGTCGCTGAGGTCCCGTGGATAGTTCTCGACCACCGTGGCGAGCCGGCTCAGCATGCTGCGGTGGCGGAGCTGAAGGAGGACGTCCAGGGCCGCGTTGTGCAGGAATCCGGCGGGCCCGGTCAGGGGGTGCTCGTCGACGATGACGAGGCTGTGCTCACCCCACGGGCGGACATCGATGGCGATCCGGGCGGTGCCCAGCGGCCCGCTGTCGACCTCCAGCTCCAGCTCCCGGGGCGGGTCGCAGCGGCGGACGACGGTGTGGCCGTTCAGCGGCCAAGGACCGACGCGGATGGTGTATCCGATGGTGGAGCCGACCGCGGGCCAGAGTCCCTCGTCGGGCCACGACTCGTCCGTGCCGACGACCCAGTCCGCGTAGCGCGAGCCATCGGCCAGGATCGCCCAGACCGCTTCCGGAGCCCTCTTGATCAGCTGATGCCTCACAGCCATGCGCTTCGCCCTCCGACATCTCGATGGAGCTGGTCGTCAGCGGTCGAAAGTCAGCCTAGGACGGCTCGTCGCACTCGGCCGTCCGAAGACTTCCGGCGGCACACGCGCCTTCGACCTACGCGGGCCGCCGTCCAGGGCCGCGCACAGTGAGCCGTGCGGAGGAACTCCCGTCGCTTCGGCCTTACGTTGGAAGCCCCCTCTTGCCGGCGCCACCAGCCCTTCCGGCATCCCGCGGCGGACCTGGCGGCGAAGAAACGTGGAGACGTGGCCATGGCGGAAGAGCTGCCCCTGCTCGGGCGCATCGCGGTCGTCACCGGCGCCGCGCGGGGGCTGGGTGAGGCCATGGCGCACGCCCTCGTACGACGGGGCGCCACGGTGGCCCTCCTCGGGCTGAGGAGCGTGAACTCGCCCGGGTGGCGGCCTCGCTGCCCGGCGGAGGCGCGCATTGGCCGGTCGACGTCACCGATGAGTCCGCGATGGCCCGGACCGCCACCGAGGTGACGGAACGCCTCGGGCCGCCGTCCGTGGTGATCGCCAACGCGGGGGTGGCGGCGGGCGGACCGTTCCTGGGCACCGACCCCGCGACGTGGCGCCGCGTCGTGGAGGTCAACCTTGTCGGCAGCGCGGTCACCGCACATGCCTTCCTCCCCTGTCTGATGCGTACGCGCGGCTACTACCTGCAGGTCTCCACTCTGGCGGGCATCGCCGCCGCACCGATGATGTCGGCGTACTGCGCCTCCAAGGCGGGAGCTGAGGCGTTCGCGCACGCCCTGCGCGCTGAGGTGGCGCACCTCGGTGTGGGAGTGGGTGTCGCCTATCTGAGCTGGGCCGACACGGAGATGATCAGAGCCGCCGAGGGCCACGCGGCCATGCGGGTGCTGCGCGCCGGGCTGCCCTGGCCCGCCTCGAAGACGTATCGCGTGGACCCGGTGGCCGCCCGCCTGGTCCACGGCATCGAGCGACGCGCCCCAGCCGTTTACGCCCAGCCCTGGCTGCGGGGCGCGCAGGCGGTCCGGGCCGGCCTGCCGGGGATCGTCGCGCGCCGTTCCAGGCATGTGTTCGCACGCCTCACCGGGCGCTCCGACATCGCGGCCACCGGGCTGCTCGGAGCGGGCGGCAGGGCAGCGGAACGTCCGCCGGGCCAGGAGGCGCCTGGCGGCTCTCTCGGCTGAGCAGGTCCCGGGACGCGCGCGAACACCCGGAGCCTTACGCCAAATGAGTGAAGCGAGGGGAAGGACCTGACGTTCTCCGCGAGCCCGCTGCCCCGCGGTCAGCTCCTCACTCACCGTCCCTCTCGGCCCCACCGTCCCGCCCCGGATCCTCGTCCACGGCACCGTCGGTGGCCTTCGTCCGACGCCGGTGGCTGGTGTCGCACCAGGGATAGATCTTGCTGCGGCGGCATGCACACAGGGCCACGGTCGGACGGTCGGAACGCGCCACGGTCCCGTCCGCCAGCGATACCTCGACGGGCCCCTCGATCAGCATCGGCCCGTCCGGCTCCTGTGTGACGCGCCGGACGTCCCGGCCCGATGACCGGCTCGGGGCCGCCTCGTCGGCGTCCGGGTCGTGGGTGTCACTCCGGTCGCCGCGCACGGATGACCACCAGCTCTTCCTTGTCCTGGCCCGGGGATATCAGCCCTTGAGCCTCCAACCAGGGGGCTCGGCTGCGCAGCACCCGCCCGAAGGGGACCATCCGCCGGTCCGTGACGGTCACACCGAGCCCCGTGCGCTCCAGCCGCTCCACCGTCGGCCCGGTGCCGCAAAGGCTGGAATGGACCAGCAGCAGCACGCCGCCGGGCCGCAGCATCGAAGGTGCCTGTGCGCACAGCCGGTCCAGCACCGCCCTGCCGTCCGGCCCGGCCTCCCAGGCACGCGCCCCACCGCCCCTCGGTAGCTTGGGAGCGGGCGAAGGAACATAGGGCGGGTTCGCCATGATCAGGTCGAATTGCTGCCCGGCCACCGGCCGCAGCAGTTCACCCCGGTGGACGCGGATCCGGCGGCCGTACCCCGCGAACCAGGCGTTGAGCCTGGTGGTGAGAACCGCCGCGGCCGATACGTCGACAGCCACGATCCGCGCTGCCCCGGCCCGCGCGGCGGCGACGGCCAGCGCGCCGCTCCCCGTGCCCACGTCGAGCACCGCGGCGTCCGCCGGCAGCGCTTCCCGCGCCAGTGCGGCCACCAGCGCGTCGGTGTCCCACTGGGGTGCGTAGACGCCAGGGGGCCGGATGAGGAACACAGTCCCTGGATAGCTTCTTCGCACGTGCGCCGCACTTTCGATGTCAGATATCCCTTGCTTCCAGAGGAGTGTTGGCCGGGCCTTGGAGCACCGAGCCGTCGGGCGCGAACCGGGAGCCGTGGCAGGGGCACTCCCAGGCCCGCTCCGCGGAGTTGAAGGCGACCAGGCAGCCGAGGTGAGTACAGCGTGCCGACACGGCGTGTGTCGTGCCCGCCTCATCACGGTAGACAGCGCACCGGCGGCCATGTACCCGCACCACCGCGCCACTTCCCGGCGCGATCTCCGCGACCGAGTCGGCGTGGGAGGAACGCATCCGGTCGCCGACGAAGTGCTGGGCGACGTCGGCCTGGTGCTTGAGGAACGCAGGCGCCTCACGGACGGCGCTCCACAGCCTGCGGGGGTCGTACAGCCCGGCCCATGGCGGTTCGTTCCCGGTGATCAGCCCGGTCAGCAGCCGCCCGGCCATGACTCCCCCGCTCATGCCCCAGCCGCCGAATCCGGTGGCGACGTAGGTGTGCCGGGCACCGGGGTGGAAGTGGCCGACCAGCGGGACGGTGTCGGTGGCATCGTTGTCCTGCGCCGCCCAGCGATAAGCCACTTCGGTGCCGGGGAAGTGCAGCCGGGTCCAGGAGGTCAGACGGGCGAAGCCCTCGCGTGCGTCGCCCGTCCCCGGCTTGAAGGTCTCCCCCGTGACGATCAGCAGCCGCTGCCCGTCGCCGTACGGGGCCGTGCGCACCGACCGCTTGCCCTCCTCCTTGGTGATGTACATGCCGCCCGGATCGCGGTCGGCCGCGATCGGCGCGGCCACCACGAGTTCGCGGTGCGGCGAGAGCCGGGTGAAGAGCAGGGCGCGGTCGAAGACCGGGTAGTGCGTGGCCACGATGACGTCCTGCGAGGTGACGACCGCTCCCGACTCGGTCTCGACCCGGCAGGGTGTGCCCTCGCTCAGTCCGGTGGCGCGGGTGCGCTCATGAACGGCGCCGCCGCGCGCCCGGATGTCCTCCGCCAGCGCGAGCAGATACTTCCGCGGGTGGAACTGCGCCTGGTCCTCGACGCGCACGGCCCCGGCCACCGGGAAGGGCAGCCCGGTCTCGGTGACGAACGACGCGGTCAGGCCCGCTTCCCCGGCGGCTTCGGCCTCCGCCCGCAGCGCGTCCGTCCCGGACGGGTCGCGGGCGAAGGTGTACGCGGGGAAGCGTTCCAGCTCGCAGTCGACGTCCAACAGTTCCGCGATCTCGGCGACCCGTTCGACGGCGCCCTGCTGGGACCGGGCATAAGCACGGGCACCGTCGGCTCCCCGGGTCCGGCGCAGCTGCTCGTAGACGAGGGTGTGCAGCGACGAGAGCTTGGCGGTGGTGTATCCGGTGACGCCGGCGGCGATCCGGTCCGCTTCCAGGAGCACGACGCGGCGGCCCGCCCGGGTCAGCTCCCACGCACAGCTCAGGCCCGCCACGCCGCCGCCGATGACGGTCACGTCGGCCTCGGCGTCCTCGGTGAGCGGGGCGTAGGACGTGCTGCCCGTCGTGGCCATCCAGTACGACTCGTCTCGGCCGGTGGCCGCGGAAGATTGGGACATGGTGTGACGGGTGCCCGCATGATCCCCGACGAAGCGCGAAAGCCGCGGGACTCCCCCGGGAGGGCGTAGCCCTGCTGGCCGCGGTGTGCTCTGTCCTGCGTAGGTTCGGGGCCCTCCTCGCGTCGACCGCCGGCGGGCCCGGACGCCGGTGATTCATTTGGCGGCGAAATGGCACCAGAAGCCCCTCCGAGCAGACGCGACAGGAGGTCCCCATGGCAGCGAACCACGGTCCGCAGGACCCGGTGACCAAGCACCCGCAGCCGGAATTCCCGCAGCAGGACCAGCCGCACCCGGGTTGGACCGGGCCGATGGATCCGCCGCCCGACCGCGGCGAGCAGAGCTACCGCGGCATGGGCTACTGGCCGACCTCAAGGCACTGCTGACCGGCGGCGATTCCGGCATCGGACGGGCGGTTGCGCTCACCTACGCGCGCGAGGGCGCCGATGTGGTTTTCACCTACCTGGCAGAGGAGGAGGACGAGGCACGGGAGACTGCGCGGCTGGTCGAGGAGGCCGGACGCAAGGCCGTCGCGGTTGCCTGCGACATCCGTGAGGAGGAGCAGTGCCGTTCGCTGGTGGAGCGGGCAGTCGCCGAACTCGGGCAGATCGACATCCTGGTGAACAACGCCGCCTACCAGATGTCCCAGCCGGACGGCATCGGCGCCATCACGACCGAGCAGTTCGACCGGGTGGTGCGGACGAACCTGTACGGCATGTTCTAGCTGTCGAAGATGGCGCTGTCCCACATGCCCAAGGGCAGCTGCATCATCAACTCCGCGTCCGTGCAGACCTACAAGCCCAGCCCACACCTGCTCGACTACGCCATGACGAAGGGCGCCATCGTCACCTTCACGCAGGGGCTCGCGGAGATGCTCGCCTCGGACGGCATTCGCGTCAACGCCGTCGCGCCGGGCCCCGTCTGGACGCCGCTGATCCCTGCGACGCTGCCCGACACCGTCGAGTTCGGGAAGCAGGCGCCGCTCGGCCGCCCGGCGCAGCCCGCGGAAATGGCCCCCGCGTACGTCTTCCTCGCCTCTCCTCAGGCGAGCTACATCACGGCGGAGGTCGTGAACGCGACGGGCGGCACGCCGCTGCCGTAGCGGCTGCGATCCAGGAGCCGTGGGCGTCCATGCCTGCGACCGGCACATATGTCGGCCGCAGGCGCCGCGGTCCCGCCTCAAGGCAGCTCGGCCTCAGGCGGTCGAGGTGGTGTCGCCCTCGTACATCTCCTGTGGCGTGAGGCCCGACAGCATCAGCTTGGTCTCCACCAGCAGCCCCCCGCTGACCTCCGCGGCCGGACCGGTCTGCCTGCGGAAGTCGGCGGCGAGGGCGTCGTAGACGGCCCAGGCTTCCTTCCATGCCCTGTTCTGCCGGTCCCGCTCCTCCTTGGTGGACCGGGGTTGCTGCATCAGGTCGCGGTCCGCCTCGCAGAGCCTCGCCGACTGGGCGGCGAGGTCGGCGTAGCGGGTGAGGAACTCGGTGCCCGGAGCGGTCAGGCGGGCCTTCTCTCCCGCCGTCCCGCCCAGTACCCGGGTGATGGCGGTGAGATGGCCGACCGTGCGCTCCCACACGGCGTCGGCCTCCAGGGGCGGCGGCGGAACGGAACGCCGCAGCCGCGAGCCGGGGTTGAACCGGGAACTCTCATGCGTCCACTGCCGGGCGTCGGCCAGGCCGCGCAGCACCTGGTCCAGTCGGCGCGCGCGGTCGTGCCAGCCGGCGGCGTCAGACTCGCTCCACTCGCCGCGCAGCCCCTCCGCCATGGTATCCAGCAGATCGGCGCTCTCCCGGGACAGCCGCTGCAACTGGTCGCGCACATTGCGCAGATGCACCGGCGGAAGCACCAGCGCGTTGACGGTCACCCCGATGACCCCGCCGATCAGGGTCTCCAGAAGGCGGTGGCCGACCTCGGTCAGGGAGTACGCACCGTAGGTGATGACGAACAGGGCTGTGGTGGCCCCGTAGATCCCCTGGGTGCCGAACCTGCGGTAGGTGCCCACCAGGACCGTCACCGGGATCGCGATGAGCATCGCCAAGAGGGTGCTGCCGCCGGTGATCGCCATCGCCGCGGATGCCCACAGCGCGCCGGCCACGATCACCGCGAACTGCTGCACACCGGAATGCAGGGACCGGTAGACGGTGGCGTTGACCAGGACCAGCGCCGTCCACGGTGCCATCAGCGCCAACGGGGCCTGCAGCCACCAGCCGGTCAGTGCCCACGCCAGAATGGCGGCTGCCGCCGCTTTGAGCGACTGGACCATGGTGTCGCGCTCCGGCCCCGACTCCCGCACCGCGCTGCGCACCCCACGACCGATGGCCGCCAGCTCCCACCCCAGCCACCGCCATGCGATGGCCAGCTGCTCTGCCCCTGGCAATGCCCCTCCCTCACGGATGATCCCTCGTGGGCGCCGCCGTGACCTGCGGCTCCCGCCTTAACGCCATGGCGTGGCGGCGAGTACCCGCGGTGACCACGGCTACTCCTGCGGACAGCCCCGTCGGTCCCCTGGCGGCACGGAACGGGCGGGCAGGCGCCTGTCCCGGGGGTGCGCGGCCGGAGGGGGCCGACCCCTCCGGCCGCGCGCCCCCTCGTACACGGCAATCTTCGTCATACGGGGCACGGCTCCGCATCTCCGCAAGCTCGGCCCGTCCCGCCGCCCGGCCATTGCCTGGAAGCCGCTGGAGTACGGGGCCGGGTGCCCATATCTCCGGCGAAAGCGTCATCCGGCGGCTCCGGGCCCGCACCTCGGAAAGCCGAGAGCCCTTCCCGGTACGCACCTTCGTGGTGCAGACTCCCCGGTGACACCACAAAGGAGGTGACCGCGGCATGATCATTCGCGCTCTGGGCCGTCGGCTGCACACCTGGTTCATCCGCACCTCTACCGCGCTCCCGGCGGGGCGCAGGTCGCACCACATCTCGTAACCCGCTCCTCCCCCGAGCGCCCGCCGGAGACCGTCCGGCGCCCGCCACCGTTGGGACCGTGCGCCGTTGAACGGCGCCGCGGGGCCGCAGGCCCGACCGGCCCGCCTCGCAGTCCAACGCCCCTGCGGCCACGCGCAGATCGCTCACCAGCCCCGCGTAGGCCGCCTCGCATTCCTTTGCAGGGTCGCGCCGTCGTGCGACCCCGTGGCGCTCCCCCGCCGTTCCCTGTCACCGACGCCTTCCTCATGGAGGGTCAGGCGAAGGCCGGCGGGGTGAGTTCCGCCTTGAACGCGTCCGTCGAGGCGAATCGATGACTCCAGCTCCGGCCCGCTTCGGTGTCGAAGCCACCGAGATCCCAGGGACAGGGAATCGGCCGTGGCGTCGAAGCCGTATGTTTTGGGATCCGGCACCGGCTCGTCCGCGATCAGCACCCGCCGGCATCCGGGGTCGGCCTCGTTTGTAGCCCACGCCCTCGTACGGCGCAGAGAAGCCGGCCGGGCATGCGGTGACACCCGCCCCCTCGATGACCTTTACCGTCATGGCGACTCCCCTGGCCGGAAGCCGGGTGCCCGCGCGGCAGACACGCGCCCACGGCGGTCTCCGAGCGGGCCTCCCGCTCGGACCGGTCTGCACCGGCATGCTGCCGCATGCCCGATTAGGGAAAATGAGGCCGGGTACCGGCGCAGTGGCGGCGGAGTTCCGCCGGTGGCACCTGCCGTTCTCAGGCATGGCCGTGCGCTCCTTCGAGCAAAGGGAATGTCCATGGAGTACAGCCGAGACGTCATCGCCGAGCTCTCCGGTGACCACCGCGAGGCGCTGGCACTGCTCCAGCGCATCCAGGCGCTGCCATCCGGCGACAAGGCACGCAAGGATCTGCTCGACGAGGTGACCATCGACCTGGTGCGCCACGCGGTCGCCGAGGAGGAGTACCTCTACCCCGCCGTACGCGAGCGCATCGCGCACGGCGACGTCCTCGCCGACAAGGAACTCGCCGACCACATCCGCATGGAGAGCCTGCTGAAGGACCTCGCGGGACGGACGGTGGAGGATGCCGCGTTCGACCGGCTGGTGGACGATCTCATCGACGAGGTACGTGCGCACACCCGGGACGAGGAGCAGCGCGTGTTCGTCCTGCTGCGCCAGGCTTGTTCACCGAAGGACCTGAGGGAGCTGGGCGATAAGGTCCGCAAGGCGAAGAAGACGGCGCCCACCAGGCCGCACCCCGGCGCGCCGGTCATGCCCCCGGCCAACAAGCTGCTGGCCGCCGGCCTGGGCCTGGTCGACCGGGCACGCGACGCGCTGACCGGCCGCGGGCGATCGTGACGGGGTCGGCCGCAGCCCGGCGCCTCGGCCCGGATCGACCGGCCTCCGCTAACCGTGCAGGCGACGAGCGCTTGCCGGGAAGGCGCGGCCGGCGTGGATGAGCCAGGCGTGCAGGCGCCGGTAGAGCGCGCGGAAGATCATGCGGCCTCCGGCTCGGAGACGGCGGGGAAGGGCTCTTCGCTCGTCCTGCGGGCGAGGTCCAGGGGAAGGCGCGCCACGGCGCTGCTGGGCGCGATGACTTCGAAGCCCGCCCCAAGGGCCCGCGCGCGCCGGTAGGCGCGCACCAGAGCGGGCGCCCCACAGCACGGGCAGAGCACCGCGCAGGCGCTCAGGTCCACCAGCAGACCCGGGGCGCCGCGGTTCAGCAGGATCAGCAACTGCTCCCGCACCTGGGCAGCCTCGGCGCAGTCCAGGACGAGGGGGCGCACGACGACCGTGCCCGAAGGCGTGAGCGCGTGGGGCACGTTCCGTCGACTTCTGCGCATGTCACTCTCCTCCCGGCCCGCTGACCGCGGACCGCCCCCTTGAATGCCGAGCCGCGCGAACTGTCGGCTCCCGCGCGGGCCACCCGCCCGAACGTCATGCCGCTGCGGCAGGAGCCACTTCCGCAGGACGGAGGGCGCCTTCGACTATTTTCCCTTTCCTTTGCCCGGCAAAACGGCCGGTTTCGCCCATTCATGCTTCGGTGACCCGCCCCGGGCGGGACGCTCACTCTCCGTGGCGTTCCTCGTCCTCGACCACGTGCACGGCCGCCTCCTCCGCCGAGGCCGCGCCGCCGTCGATGCCGACATCCCGTGCGACCACGTCGTCGTTGCGGCGGGGGAATCCCTCGTCCGCGCCGACCATCCGGCCGGCCCGCTCCTCGCCGACCTCGCCGCCCACCGACTCCTCGTCAGGGTCCCCCGGCGCGATGTCGGGCCGTTCCTCCGCCAGGCGCTCGTCCAGGCTCTCGCCCTCACGCTGCTCCTCGGCGGTGACCCCCTCGTTCACGCCGTAGGGCTTCTCCGGCGGGGAGTAGCCCTCGTCGAGGGTCTCGTCCAGATCCCGCTCGTCGAGGGTGTTCTCCAGGTCGGGCCCCTGGGACGCGTCCTGCTCGTCGTTCGCGTCCGGCTGGTAGACCTCGTCGCCCATGGCTTCGTCGGACATGGTTCGCGCCCCTTTCGTCAGGCTCCCCGGCTTCCCGCCGGGAAGCCGGAAGCGCAGAAACCCACCGTGGGTTCCCTGACAGCCCGGCGCCTCCCAGGCCGCGCCGGCCTTGCTCCAGGCGAGTTGCATACGGCGATCATCGGGCGGCTCCCGTTCACTGCGGGGCTTCCCACCGGGATCCCAACTTCGCCCGGATCCCGGTGAACTGGTGCGTCGCCCCCGTCCACCTTCGTTCCCAGCGCCGGAGAATCGCAGCCCCAGGGCGGGTCTCAGCGGCTGCGCCGAACCAGGGCGAGCGCCGGGGCGGCCGGCCGCAGATCCCGCCGTGGGCAGAGCCTGCCCCCTCAGGCCGTTCGACGGGCAGGCAGAACGGCGCTCGCGCACCGTACTTGGCGGGTCAGAAGTCGCGGGAGAACGTCACCGCGCTCACATTGGAGGAGGTCGCCCATGGCACACATCGTGGCCGGCGGACCGTGCCCGGGAGCGCCCGGGCACGGTGGCGGCCACAGGTCGGCCGGCGCGGTGTCGGACCGCGGCGGTCGGCGCGCGGAAGAGAGCCACCCTGAGGAGGCACCCGCATGACCTCGGCCCCACCCCACTCGCCCACCTCGCCCGGCGACACTCGTCCGCAGATCCTGGTGCTCCGCGCGCTCGGTCTGGGTGATCTGCTGGTGGCGGTCCCGGCTTTGCGAGCCCTGCGCGCGGCCCACCCGGGCCATGAACTGGTGCTGGCGGCACCCGAACGGCTCACCGACGCCGCGGCGGCCACCGGAGCCGTCGACCGACTGCTGCCGACGTCCGCGCCCGGCCGGGAGATGCCCCGGATCCTGGGCAGGCTCGGCCCGCCGCCGGACATCGCGGTGAACCTGCACGGCAACGGCCCGGCGAGCCACAACCTCCTGCAGGCGCTGCGGCCCGGCCGTCTCCTCGGCTACGCCCACCCCGCGATGCCGGCGCTCTCCGGCCCCGTCTGGCGCGAGGACGAGCACGAGCGCGACCGCTGGTGCCGTCTCGTCTCCTGGTACGGCGTCCCCGCCGACCCGGCCGATCTGTACATCGCCGCACCCGCGCTCCCCTCCCCCGCCCCCGGGGCGGTCGTCATCCATCCCGGCGCCGACGCGGCGGCCCGACGGTGGCCGCCGGAGCGGTTCGCGGCGGTGGCACGTGCCCTGCACTGCGCGGGCCGGCACGTCGTCATCACGGCCGGTGTGGACGAGGGGCCACTCGCCCACCGGGTGGCCCGACAGGCGGACCTTCCCCCGTCGGTCGTGCTGGGCGGCGGTACAGAGGTCCCGTTCGGGGAACTGGCGGCGCTGGTCGCGGGCGCCCGCGCGATGATCGTCGGCGACACCGGACTCGCGCACCTCGCCAGTGCCCTGGGCACCCCCTCCGTGGTGCTCTTCGGCCCGGTCGCCCCCCGGATCTGGGGCCCGCCGGACCTGCCCCGGCACCGCGTCCTGTGGCACCCGGACCACATCGACCGCCCACGCCCCGGGGACGCCCACGGCGACCGGCCGGACGACCGCTTGCTGCGCATCACCGCGGCCGAGGTGCTCACCGCGGTGGCCCAGCTGCCCGGGCCCGACCTCACGTCCGCAGGGGAAGCGGCGGTCGTGAGAGTGGGGTGAACGGCGTGCTCCCGTGACCGCGACCGTTCGGGTGGAGTGCCGCCCGGCTACGGGCGCGGCTACGGCGAGGCGTCGGGAGCGGATGCCTAACGTGCGGCGATGACAACTCATCAGGTAATCCGACAGTCCCTGCTCGCCCTCGTCGCGCTCTCGGCCGCCTCCCCGGTGACGGCGCAGGCCGCGACCCCCGGCGACGCACGGAACGCCGCGGCCGGAAGCGCCTCCGGAGGCGTCACGGCAAGCGCGGCCCAGACGTCCGTACGGTACGAGCCGTACGGGTGCGCGGAGGGACGGAGCCGCTGGGCATGCATCGCCGAGTGCGAGAGCAGCGGCAGGTGGGACGCCAACACTTCCAACGGGTTCTACGGCGGGCTGCAGTTCCAGCAATCGACGTGGAGGGCGTTCGGCGGGCTCGCCTTCGCGCCGCGCGCCGACCTCGCCACCCGCAAGGAACAGATCAAGGTCGCCGAGGCCGTGCGCGCGAAACAGGGCTGGAATGCCTGGCCGAACTGCGCGAAGAGTACGAGGACCGCGACTTCGGATACGCAGGGGGCCCAGCAGGAGTCCGGCCCCCCTATGCGCACGCACAACATCAAGCAGACGCACACCGTGCAGGCCGGGGAATCGCTGTCGGCCATCGCGCTGCACTACGGGGTGCGAGGCGGCTGGCCCGAGCTGCACAAGGCCAATGAGAGCGTGATCGGCTCCGACCCGGACGTGCTCACGGTCGGCGCCGAACTGCGCATTCCCTGAAACCTCTCCACGGCGCGTGTCCGCCAAACTCCGGGGACGGACACGCGCCGTGGAGGGCAGACCTCCACCGCACGCCTGGCGACCTCCGCAACAACGCTCCCACGGCCCTCCCCAGCCGGCCCCCGCACTCCCCTGCGCCGTCGACGGCCGGTCTGTCCGCCGACGGCATCACTGTGCGCGCTCACCCGACCGGCCGATGCCGTCTCGCCGACGGTGACGTTCCGTAGGAGTCTGACCAAGGGGGCGGAGCACGGGAACGAAAGCTGGGAAGTCCATGGACGGCGCTCGGGCGCGAACTCGGCACCACACAGTGCTGCCGAAGGGCGCCGGCCCCCACGGACTCCACCTGCCGGCTGCGGGAAACCCGCCGCAGGAGTTCCTCCCACACGACGGTGCCGTGCGGCCCGTCGGGCGACGCCTTCTCCACGGCTGGGAACGCCTGACGACGGAGGTATCCACATGACCGCCCTTGACGCGGTTCCGCGCCTGTCCGTCGCGCTCGTCTCCGAACACGCCAGCCCCCTCGCGGTGTTGGGCGGAGTCGACGCCGGAGGCCAGAACGTCCATGTCACGCGGCTGGCCGGCGCGTTGGCCGACCGCGGGCACCGGGTGACCGTCTACACCAGACGGGACTCGCCCGAGGCGCCGGACCAGGTGACACTGCGCGCGGGAGTCACTGTCCGGCACGTCCCGGCCGGGCCGCCCTGCCACGTGCCCAAAGACGCGCTCCCGCCCTACATGCCGGCGTTCGGCACCTTCCTGACCGAGGAATGGCGCACCCGGCCACCTGACATCGTCCACTCGCACTACTGGATGTCCGGGCTCGCCGCGCTTCAGGCGACGCGCGAGCTGGGTCTGCCGCTGGCCCACACGTACCACGCGCTGGGCACGGTCAAGCGCCGCTACCGGCAGGACGTCGACACCAGCCCGCGCACCCGCATCATCCACGAGGTCGAGGTCGGCGAGGGTTGCGACCAGGTGATCGCCACCTGCCGGGACGAGGTCACGGAACTGGAGCGGATGGGCCTGCCACCGAGGAAGATCAGCGTGGTGCCCTGTGGGGTGGACACCGACGTCTTCACCCCCGAAGGCCCGGTCGCGGACCGCAGTTCCTACCGTCCGCTGCTGCTCCAGCTGGGCCGGCTCGTGCCCCGCAAGGGTGCCGCCATCGCGGTCGCCGCACTCGCCCGGCTGCCCGAGGCCGAACTCGTCATCGCCGGCGGGCCACCCGTCGAGGACATCGACAAGGACCCCGAGGTCCAGCGGCTGCGCGTCCTGAGCCGGGCGGCCGGGGTCACCGAACGGGTCCACTTCGCGGGCGGCGTGCCGTACGAGGACGTACCGGCGTTGCTCCGCGCGGCCGATGTGGTGCTGTGCCCAGGGGATTACGAGCCGTTCGGGATGGTGCCGCTGGAGGCCATGGCGTGCGGTACCCCGGTGGTGGCCACCGCCGTCGGCGGCCAGTTGGACACGGTCGTCGACACCGTCTCCGGCCTGCTGGTGCCGCCCGGCGACCCGAGCGCGCTGGCACACGCCATCGGCGAACTGCTCGCCGACCCGGAGCATCGTGCCGCTTGTGGCGTCGCGGGACGGCGGCGCGTCCTCGCGCGCTACGGCTGGGACACCGTCGCGGCGGCGACCGAAACGGTCTATCGCGGACTGCTCTCTCCCCTGCCTGAAGTCACGGAAGTCGCCTGACGCAGGCGCCGGCGACGGAGGGCGGCGCGGCGTTTTCACCCTCCGGCCCGGGGTACTCGCCGCAGGCCTGTACATCACGCGCTCCCGCGCACGCCGGTCCGGAGGACGGGTCACGGCGTCACACCTCAAGGAGGCATGGTGGATCTTCCAGCGGCACGTGGAGATCTGTCAGCGGCAGTGATCTCGGCACTGCGCACGCCCCCAGGCAGCACCGAACCACCCGACGACGGCGCCCTGCGCGGCTGCGACCCCTACGGCGACGACCTGCAGCTGGCGCTGACCCTCTGCTACGAACTCCACTATCGGGGGTTCGACGAGGTGGACGACGGATGGGAGTGGGGCCCCGGACTGCTGCGCTTCCGAGCGGCGCTGGAGGGAGCCTTCCTCGGCGCCCTGCGCGAGGACGTGTCCGAGCCCAGCACCGTCGACGACCTGCTGACCCAGCTCCAGCTCGAACCCGTCGACGGAACGGGCGTGTCCCACTTCCTCAAGGACGAGGGGAGACTCTGGCATCTACGGGAGTACGCCGCACAGCGGTCCCTTTATCACCTCAAGGAAGCCGACCCGCAGCTGTGGGTGATCCCTCGGCTGACCGGCGCGGCCAAGGCGGGGATGGCCGCGGTGGAGTACGACGAGTTCGGGGCGGGACGCGCCGACCGGGTGCACGCCCGGCTCTTCGCGGATCTGATGGAAGACCTCGAACTGGACAGTTCCTACGGGCGCTACCTCGACGCGGGGGCGCCGCAGATGCTCGCCGTCATCAATCTCATGTCGCTGTTCGGCCTGCACCGGGAACACCGTGGAGCGCTGGTCGGCCACTTCGCCTGGGTCGAGATCACCTCCCCGCCCGGCTCACGCAGGCTCGCGCAGGCGATGGAGCGGCTGGGTGCCGGCCCGGCGGCCGTGCACTTCTACACCGAGCACGTGGAGGCGGACGCCGTTCATGAGCAAGTCGTGCGGCGAGAGGTCGTTGCGGGGCTTCTGCGCGACGAACCGGCGCTCGCCGCCGATGTGGCCTTCGGGATCGCGGCCACCGGATGGGTGGAGGACCGCATGGAGAAACACCTCCTCAACTCCTGGCGAGCGGGCCGGTCTTCGCTGCGTACGCCCTTGTAGCCGACCGGGCAGCCAATCCGGCCCCCGCGTGCCCTTCACCCACCACGCCTCTGACGACCGACCACGGACAGACCTCCCCGGCCCGCTCCAGCAGCCGGCTGTTGGCGGATCAGGTCATGGCCGAGTTCGCGGATCTGGGCGTGCAGGGTGAGACCGTCCGCATCGCCGATCACGACGTCCGCCCCGGGGGTCGCCCCGGATGTGGGCGACGGCGACGCCTGACCAGCGCTGCGCGAGAAGGTCCTGGCATCCGACATCCTCCTGCCGGCCACCCCCATCTGGCTCGGCCACCCCTCCAGCGTGTGCCGGTGCGTCCTGGAGCGGCTCAACGCGGACATCTCGGAAACCGATGACGAGGGGCGGCAGTTGATGACCGGGAAGGTCGGCGCCGTAGCCGTCGTCGGTAACGAGGGCGGCGCGCACAAGGTGAGTGCCGATCTCTTCCAAGGGCTCAGCGACCTCTGCTCTTCCCTCGCGCCGAACGCCGTCACCTACTGGGTGGGCGAGGCACAGCACGGCACGGACTACCAGGACCTGCCGGAGGCCCGGGGGCGTCGCCGCCACCACGCGCACCCTTGCCGTCAACGCGACCCATCTGGTCCAGGTCCTGCGGGAGAGATCCTGCCCGCCGCCCGGCAGCCCCCGCTCGTGAGTCCGTTGCGGGGGCCCGGCCGCCCACGTCGCCTGCGCAGCATGGCGCCTCCTACGGCCGCGGCACCCGTCAGTGCGGCGGACAGCAGGGCCGGATAGCGGGCGAGGACGGCTTGCGGGGAATGGGCTCGCGAGCGGTCGTCGAAGGCGCCGTGGGCACCGTGGTCCAGGCCGTCCTCGCCGTCCACCGGCTCCCAGAGGTTGCTCCGTCGTCCGGCCCCCGCCCGTTCGGGCCCCTGCTGTGCGGCGTATCCGGTACGAGCGAGACAGCGGTCGAGGAGCCCTGACGCCACCTTCTCGGCGAGGATCGTCGCAACGGTGCTCGCCCCCACGAAGTACTGCTTGCGACGGGGGTGATCCGCCGCGTAGAGCACCGCACGGGCGCCGACCTCGGGCTGGTAGATCGGCGCCACCGGCCGGGGCTCGTTCGGCAGCCGGGAGAGCACCCAGGAGAACTGCGGGGTGTTGAGGGCCGGCATCTGCACCACGGTGAGGCGCACCCGGCTACGACGGTGCAGCAGTTCGGTGCGCACGCTGGAGGTGAAACCGTTGATGGCGTGCTTGGCGCCGCAGTAGGCCGACTGCAGCGGGACGGAGCGGGATCCTAGTGCGGATCCGACCTGCACGATCACCCCCTCGTCCCGGGGCAGCATCCGGCTCAGGGCCGCCTTGGTGCCGTGGACGTAGCCAAGGTAGGTGACCTCCGTTACGCGCCGGAATTCCTCCGGCCGGATCTCGGTGAAGGGGGCGAACACCGAGGTGAACGCCACATTGATCCAGACGTCGATCTGGCCGAAGGCCCGCTCTGTCTCCTCGGCCGCCGCGTCGACCTGTGCGAAGTCGGCGACGTCGGTGGGCAGTACCAGTGCCCTGCCTCCCAGGTCCTCCACCTCCGCGGCGACCGTGTCGAGGCCCGCCCGGCCACGTGCGAGCAGGGCGATCCGCGCACCGCGGCGGGCGAAGAGCCGCGCCGTGGCGCGGCGCCGGCCGGGCGCTCCACCGGTCCTCAGCCCTTGCCCGGCCCCTCGCCCTTGTGGCGGTGTCCGGGCAGCATCTCCTGCACCTTCGCCTTGAACCCTTGCCGGATCACGGCCGCCCGGTCGCTGTCACCCTTGACGATGGATGCGGCGGCGGCTTCGATCTGGTCGAAGTCGGCGTGCGGGGGGATCGGCGGTACGGCCGGGTCGGTACGGAAGTCGAGGACGAACGGCCGGTCGGCCGCGAGGGCCTGCCGCCATGCCGATTCCACCTCACCGGGCTTCTCCACACGAATGCCGTCGAGGCCGATGGAACGGGCGAAGTCGGCGTACGGCACGTCCGGGAGCGCCTGCGACGGCAGGAACTGCGGGGCTCCGGACATCGCCCGCATCTCCCAGGTGACCTGGTTGAGGTCCTGGTTGTTGAGTACGGCGACGATCAGCCGTAGGTCCTGCCACTCGTGCCAGTACTTGGCCGCGGTGATGAGCTCGGCCAGACCGTTCATCTGCATCGCGCCGTCGCCTACGATCGCCAGCCCCGGCCGGTCGGGGTGCGCGAACTTCGCACCGATGACGTACGGCACGCCCGGCCCCATGGTGGCGAGCGTCCCGGAGAGCGAGCCGCGCATCGAGCCGCGCAGGCGAAGGTGGCGCGCGTACCAGTTGGCCGCGGAACCGGAGTCGGCGGCGAGGATCACATCGTCGGGCAGGAGAGCGTCGAGGGCGTGCACGACGTACTCCGGGTTGATGGGGTCGGCCTCCACGGCGGCGCGCCGCTCCATGACCTCCCACCAGCGGGCGGTGTCCTTCTCGATCTTCTTGCGCCACGCGCCGTGCTTCTTCCGCTTGAGCTGCGGCAGCAGCCGGCCGAGCGTCTCGCGCGCATCGCCGACGAGGTTGACCTCGAAGGGATAGCGCAGGCCCACCATGAACGGGTCGATGTCGATCTGCACGGCGCGGGCCTGGTCCAGTTCCGGCATGAACTGCGTGTAGGGGAAACTGGATCCCACCACGAGCAGGGTGTCGCAGCCCTGCATCAGCTCGTAGGACGGCCGGGTACCGAGCAGGCCGATAGCCCCGGTCACATAGGGCAGGTCGTCCGGGAGCGCGTCCTTGCCCAGCAGGGCCTTGGCCACCCCGGCGCCGAGCACGTCCGCGAGCTGCTCGACCTCCGCGCGGGCCCCGCGGGCGCCCTGCCCGATCAGGACGGCGACCTTCTCGCCCTCGTTGAGCACCTCGGCGGCGCGCGCGATCTCGGCGTCGGCCGGGACCGGTGCGTAGGAACCGACCCCGAGACTGGAGGGCACCATCTTGAACGCGTGAGTGGGCGGCGAGTAGTCGAGTTCCTGCACATCGGCGGGGATGATGACGGCGGTCACGGTCCGCTTGGCGTAGGCCGTGCGGATGGCTCGGTCCAGGACGTTGGGGAACTGCTCCGGCACCGTCGCCATCTCGCAGAAGTCGGAGGCGACGTCCTTGTAGAGGCTCAGCAGATCGACCTCCTGCTGGTACGAGCCGCCCATCGCACTGCGGTTGGTCTGGCCGACTATCGCCACCACCGGTACATGGTCGAGCTTGGCGTCGTACAGACCGTTGAGCAGATGGATCGCGCCGGGCCCCGAAGTCGCCGCGCACACACCGACCTTGCCGGAGAACTTGGCGTATCCCACGGCCTCGAAAGCGGCCATCTCCTCGTGCCGAGCCTGGACGAACACCGGCTTGTTGTCGGCACGTTCCCACGCGGCGAGCAGGCCGTTGATGCCGTCACCGGCATAGCCGAAGACATGCTCCACGTCCCATTCACGCAGTCGCTGGAGAAGGTGGTCGGAAACCTTGGTCGACACGGTTTGTCCTCTCGTTTCACCGGCTCCGGGCGAAGCACCCACGAGCCGGGGCGGCACTCTGGGCCGCCTGGTGCGGCGGACGGCCCGGTGACCGGCGGGCAGCGGGTGCGCCGCCGGGCGGCCGGGCGGCCGGGCCGACCCGAACGGTGTGGTGTGGCGGTCGAGTTGGCGGTGCTCGGTTCGGGCGTCGCGGTCGTCGGACCGCATCCGCGCCCCGCGTGCAGGTGGGGCGCGGATGCGTCCTGCAACGGCTTCTCATGCCGCGGCCGGCACCGCCCTGTGCGTCAGTTCGTCGACAGGGCTTCGAGCAGGTCGCCGGTCTGCGGATCGGGCAGCGCGCGGGCGACGTCGGCCAGCGTGATCATGCCGACCAGCCGGTGCCCGTCGATCACCGGCAGGCGGCGCACCCGGTGGCGGGCCATGGTCGCGAAGACCTCGTCGGCGTCGTCGTCGGCACCGATCGTCACCGCCCTGCCCTGCGCGAGGTCACCGGCCTTGGTCGTGCCGGGATCCTTCCCCTCGCCCAGCACCTTGGTGACGATGTCCCGGTCCGTCAGCACTCCGGTGAGCTTGTCGTCCGATCCGCAGATCGGCAGTGCGCCCACGCCCAGCGACGTCAGCTTGCGTGCCGCGTCCAGCACGCTGTCCTCCGCCCCGACACACTCCGTACCGGGCGTCATGATTCCGCGAGCAGTAGGCATTCGTATTCCACCTTCCTCGTCCCGGGAGGCTTGTGGTCGCCTCCCGGGCTTCTCCACTGGGTTCTGCTTGGGCCCCGGAGGTGCGTTCCGGGGCCTGTTGGCGCCCTGCCGACGGGCCCTACCTCCCCCGGCCGGTGACGAAGTCACGCGCCCGGTCGACCAACCCGGCCCCGGGCGCGAGCAGTTTGTTGGCCGGCGGGGTCAGGGGGGCTCCTGGGTGCGGCCGGGTGGGGGCGATCTTCTTCGCCGTACGGACCTTGTCCCCCAGGTCCTCCAGGTCCGCCTGAGGGCAGGCGGCCCGCAACTCCGTGAACACCCGACCTTCTTCGTCCTTGACGTGTGCGTAGACCTCGGTGCGCAGCTTGACGATCAGGTGGTTGAAGTCGGGGTTGCCCGCGTCAACTCCCTCCAGGGCTTTGAGGAGTTCCTCCACCCGCACGTGGTCGGCGATCTGCTTGTCTGCGAGGGCGTCGCCGTCCGCCAGGTGCCTGCGCACGGCCGGGTACAGATACTGCTCCTCGGCCACGGAGTGCCGTACCAGTTCGATCGTGAGCCGGTCGGCCAGCCGCTTGCGCTCGGTGTGCCCCGGGACGGTCTGCTCGATGCGCGCGAAGAGTCCGTCCATCTCGCGGTGGTCGCTGGTCAGCTCGGCGATGACATCTCCGCCGTGACCCATGAATGGTTCCGCCTTCCGGTGATGTCGCGCGACCGGACCGTCCGGGGCGCCACGTCACGGGTGCCCCCTCCCTCCGGACCCTTAACGCCTCATCCGCGCGGATTACGCCGGATGCTCCGGCGTGCGCCCCTGGCCCCCTGCTCGCTCGGCCACGGAGGCCGGCCGGCCTCCGTGGAACCGCCGTCGGGGATCAGTCGCGTCAGTACCTGAGAGTCGCGCACGCACCCGAGAAAGGGACGCAGGATCTTCCGGGAAAGGCCCAGCGCCGCCCCGGGGGCGGGGCTGCGAGCCTCCTTGGAACGCCCCCGAAGGGGGGTGGGCGGCCCCCTCCCCAGCCGGCGCTCCAGCGTCCCGACAGCCGCTCCCCGCCTGCGCTCAAACAGGCCCTGAGCTGCGCAGATACGGGATAATCGGAGGTCCGGAAATCCCCCGGCACAACGACAGGAGCACCCCCTTGTCCGCCGCCACCCCGGACGCAACCACCCCGAACAGCCACCGTCCCGCTTCGCCGCTCCACGACCTGATGTACGGCCACATACACGCCTCCGCCCTGCGAGCCGTCGTGGTCCACGGCATTCCCGACCTCCTGGCCGACGGGCCGCTGACCGTCGACGAGCTGGCCGCCCGCTCCGGCACAAGGCCCGACCCGCTGCACCGCGTACTGCGGCTGCTCGCCATGCGCGGGCTGTTCCGCCGGCACGCCGAGGGGACCTACGCCCTGGCGGACAGCGGCGAGGCCCTGCGCGCGGACGTGCCCGGCTCCCAGCGGCCCGCCGTCCTGCTGTTCACCGACGAGATGTTCCGCCGCTCCGCCGAGGGCATCGAGGACACCCTCCGCACCGGCCGCACCGGCTTCGATGCCGCCTTCGGCCTCCCGTTCTTCGAGCACCTGGGATCCGCCCCCGACGAGAGCCGCCTCTTCGACACGGCCATGTCCTCGCTCACCAGCGGGGTGAACGAGAAGATCATCGGCAGCTTCGGGTTCCCGGACGCCGGCACGGTCGTCGACGTGGCCGGGGGCCGGGGCGGACTGCTGCGCGAGGTGCTCACCCGTAATCCCGGCCTGACCGGCGTCCTCTTCGACCGGCCCGAGACGGTCACCGACCACCTCCTCGACACCGAAGACCTCAAAAACCGCGGGCGCGTCCAGGGAGGGGACATCTTCACCGCCGTCCCCGAGGGCGGTGACCTGTACCTGCTGAAGAACATCCTTCACGACTGGCCCGACGAGGACTGCCTGCGCATCCTGACCGGCGTCCGCCGCGCGATGGCTCCCGGTGCCCGGCTGCTGGTGATCGACGCGGTGCTGCCCGAGGACGGCACGCCGCACCCCGCCGTGGCACCGGACATCGTGATGCTGATGACGCTCCAGGGACGCGAACGCACCGCCGGTGAGTTCGAGGACCTGCTGAACCGGTCCGGGTTCCGCCTCCACCGCGTCCTGCCGACCCCGGCGCTGACCTCGATCCTCGAAGCCGAGGCCGTCTGACCTGATTCCCCCGGGACACGGACCCCCGGTGCTCGCCCGGGGCACCCCTCGACTCTAATATCGAACCCATGTTCTATTGGGAACGTCCGCAGCACCGCCCTGCCATCGAGCCCGTCGAGGTGACGGCTCGCGCCGCGCACGACCCGGCCGGCGTCCGCACCGATGTGTACGCGGCGGGGCACGAACCGGCCGCGTGGATCTGGGTCGACGATGCCTGGCACCGGGCGTGCGTCCGGGCACGTCACCGGTACCCGGACGGGGCGGTGAATCTCCAGGTACTGCTGACCGGCGACTCTCCCGGGGGCGAGCGGACCTTCCGCTGGGGACCGGGCGTACTGCTCGCCCATCCCGGGCACCGGATGACGGGGGCGGCCGGCGTCACCGGGCCCCGGTCGCGCCGGTGAGCGGCCCCATCAGGTCGGCGGGCACCACTCGATCAACAGGATCGTGGCGTCGTCCTTGAGGGTGTCGTCCTGGTGCTCCAGAATCGAGTGCATCAGTTGTCGCAGTGCCTCGGCGGCCAGTTCACCGGCGGCGGTGGCCCGGATGATGGAGTCGGTGAAGCCCTCCAGCCCGAACTGCGCCCCGCCCGCCGTGCGCGCCTCGGTCACACCGTCGGTGTAGAGCAGGACCCGGTCCCCGGGCTCCAGCGCCGACCGGTGCACCTCGCGCCCGGTGCCGGCGAACTTCGCCGGCGTGCCCATGGGCGGTTCGCCCGGCCGGTCCAGGGCGTTCTCCAGAACCTTGTGATCGCGGATGAGCAGCGGTGGCGGGTGGCCGCAGTTGCACCAGCTCAGCACGCCGCTGGCCAGGTCAAGCTGGGTGGCGATGCCGGTGCAGAACTGGTCGGGGAGCCATTCGGCGAGGACGTCGTCCACGGTCTTGACGAGTTCGGGCAGTCCTGCGCCCATGCGACGGGCGCTGCGGCAGCCCGCCATGGCGATGGCCGTGGTCATGCCCGACGCGAGGTTGTGCCCCATCGCGTCGAGGATCACGGCGTGCAGGGTCGACTCCGTCAGCGAGTGGTCGAACGCGTCGCCCCCCAGCCGGTAGGCCGGTTCCAGCACTGCGGTGGAGACGACCCGGTCGCTTCCGATGGTGCGTGGCGGCAGGAGCGCGCGCACCATCTCGGCGGGGAGCGTCATCGTCTCGGTGCGGGCCTGCTGGACGAAGCGGTCGCTGAAGGCCCGTTTGGACGTGATCGCCATCGCGAGGACCGAGGCGAGCGTCCGGCAGCGGCGAAGCCGCGCACTGTCCAGGGACTCCATGTGCATCCCGACGACGCCCAGTCGTTCCACGCCGTCGACCAGCGGCAGCCAGACGATCAACGCGCCGGAGCGGGTCTCCTCCACGCGCAGCGCGAGGGTGCGATACGCCCAGCCGGCCAGCGAGGCGTCCACCGCGAGCTGGTCCCCGCCCAGGAGGGGCGTCAGCCGTCGCTGCTGGAGGTCGACCAGGTAGATCACCACCCGTCGCAGGCCGAGCTTCGCCGCGTACCGGTCGACGAGGGCGGGCAGGTTCATCGGCGCGGTGGTGTGCACGTCCGTCAGAAACTCCTGGAGCAGACTCTCGCCGCTGTCCACCGCGAGCCTCCCGTCCACGCGCACTCACCTCCTGCTGTGTCGAATCGGGCTCCGGCCGGAGGCATGCTGGCTAAATCCAAGTCCCGGTTCGCCCGTGGGCGCCATCCGAAACGACCATCCGGCGGAAGCGCGCACCCTGCCGCCGCTGGGCGGGCGCGGGAGCACGGCCGGCGTCACGCGCCGGCCGCCGGACGGGACGGCCGGCCCCTAGCCGCCCCACACCGCCTCCGCCAGCGCCACGCCCGCGAAGACCGCGCCGAGACCAGCCACCACACTGACCACCACATTCGCCACGGCGAAGAAGCGCGCGCCGTCCTCGGCCAGGCGGAGCGTCTCGTACGAGAAGGTCGAATAGGTCGTCAGGGCGCCGCACAGGCCGGTGCCCAGCAGCAGTTGCAGCGAGGAGGAGGCTGCGCCGCCGGCCACGGCGCCGGTCAGCAGACCGAGCACGAGACTCCCGGCGACGTTGACCGCGCAGGTGCCCCACGGGAAGACCGTGTCGTGCCGGGACTGCACGAGCCGGTCGGTGAAGTAGCGCAACGGGGCACCGAGCGCGGCCCCGACGATGACCAGCAGCCAGCTCACCGCTTCTCCTCCCCGCTCAGCACCGGCCCGGTTGTCCTCATCGCTGCCTCCACTTCACCGCGCGACGGGTCAGCGTCGCGGCGATCCACACCGAGAGCAGGGCCGCGGTCAGAGTGAGGGCCAGGTAGGCCAGACCGGTGCGGGCCCGGCCCGCCGCCACCAGATGCCGGATGTCCGCCGCGTAGGTGGAGAAGGTGGTGAAACCACCGAGGACTCCGGTGCCGAAGAAGGGGCGGACGAGGCGGTGCGCCTCCCACAGGTCGCTGATCACGACCATGAACACACCGATCACCGCGCAGCCGACGACGTTGACGCCCAGCGTGGTCCAGGGAAAGGCGTCGCGGGCCGTGGGCCAGCAGAGCGAGGCGCCGTAGCGGGCGGCAGCCCCTGCCGCGCCGCCCAACGCGATGACGGCCGGTACCGACCAATGGTCCCGCAGCAGCTCCCGGCGCTGAGCGGGCACGTGCAGGTCGACATCGGGGTCGACGGGTTCGTTCCTCATGCGCTGCGGGCCTTCACCGTGTGCCTCCTACTCGCCGTGCGCCGCATGCGGGCGCGTTTCCTTGCAAGTAGGGACCGTTGGCAGCTTCTTCGCTGCGGTTCGTCAACGGCGGGCCCCACCGCCGCGCGGTGGCCGACCGGCCCCGCAGAGATCCAGATTACCCGGTTGCCTCCCGCGGCCGCGTACGACCTCCCACGCGCCTCGCCCTCCGGGAGGCCGGGGCGCATGGGTGGGAACCGGCCACCCGGCGGCGTGCGCGCCCAGGACGCGGCACCTTACGCCTTCTCCTCGGGCGGCCCCTCCATCAGCCGTCCGAGCGCGCCCTCGACCAGCCCGCACACGGTGTCGGGATCCGCGCTCGCCAGCGGCTCCTTCCCCACCACCACCCGCATCAGGCCGATGCCCAGCAGCCAGGACAGCGCCAGGTCTCCGCGCAGACCGCGGTCATCGCTCTCGGCCAGCGTCGACAGGACCTCGGCGTACTCCTCCCCCAGCCCCCGCAGCGCCTCCGCGATCTCGTCGCTGCCGCCGATGGAGCGCAGGCACACCTCCAGGGCCCGGTCCGCCGATCCCCCGCCGCCGTCCAGCATGCCGCGCAGCGCGACCTCGAACAGCCGCTCCGCGGGCGTGGTACGCAGCTGCTCGTGGCCGCCGCGTGCCATCACCTCACCGAAGAGGGCCTTCTTCGAACCGAAGTAGCGGAAGAGCAGGGCCTGGTTGACGCCGGCCCGCGCCGCGATGTCGCGGACCGTCGCCCGTTCGTAGCCGCGTTCGGCGAACAGTGCCGAGGCGGCGTCGAGCAACAGCAGGCGGGTGCCTTGGGCGTCCCGGCGGGGTGCGTCCGCCGAGCCGTGGTGCGGGGACTGCCCCATTCGCCGAGCTCCTTTCCGACGGGCCGTCACACAGACGGCCACTATGCGTCGTTGACCGCTCCGAGGGAGCGTCCTACCTTGTGTAAGCAGGTGCTTACACAAGGGAGGTCGCCATGACCACAGCCGACGCAGCACCCGTCTCCTACCCGTTCAACGTCGCCGAGAGCCTTGAGCTGTCCGAGGAGTACGAGCAGGCCCGCAGCCGCCCCGGCCTGCTGAAGGTACGGATGGCCTACGGCGAGCCCGCCTGGCTCGTCACCCGCTACGACGAGGCGCGGCTCGTCCTGGGCGATCAGCGCTTCAGCCGGGCCGACAGCGCCCTGCACGACGAGCCGCGGCAGTCCGAAGGCCGCCGCACCAGCGGCATCCTGGGCATGGACCCGCCGGACCACACCCGCCTGCGCTCCCTGGTGGCCAAGGCGTTCACCGTCCGTCAGGTCGAGCGTCTCAGGCCGCAGGTCAGGGAGCTGACCCACGAACTCCTCGATGAGCTGGCGGCCGCCGGCCCGCCGGCCGATCTGGTGGACCGCTACGCCCTGCCCATCCCGGTCGCCGTGATCTGCCGGCTGCTCGGCGTGCCGGCCGAGGACCGGCCGCGGTTCCGGGTGTGGAGCGACGCGGCACTGTCGACCAGCTCGCTGACCGCCGAGGAGTTCGACGCCAATCTCGAAGAACTCCGCGCGTACATGGGCCAGTTGATCACCGAGCACCGCAAGCACCCGCAGGACGATCTGATGACGGCGCTCATCGACGCCCGGGACGTCGGCGACCGGCTCTCGGAACTCGAACTCGTCGATCTGTGCGTCGGGATCCTGGTCGCGGGCCATGAGACCACCGCCACCCAGATCCCCAACTTCGTGCTCGCCCTCCTGGACCACCCGGACGAACTCGCCCGCTTGCGCGCCGAACCGGAGCTGATCGGCAGCGCCGTGGAGGAGTTACTGCGGTTCGTCCCACTGGGCAGCGGGGCGAGCCAGCCGCGCTACGCCAAGGAGGACATCGATGTCGGCGGCACACTCGTCCGCGCCGGCACGCCCGTCCTCGTCGCGGTGGGAGCCGCCAACCGCGACGCGCTGCGCTTCGGCGCCCCGGGGACGCTGGACATCTCCCGCGCCGCGAACCAGCACCTCGGTTTCGGCCACGGAGTGCACCACTGCCTGGGGGCGCCGCTGGCGCGCCTGGAGCTCCAGGAGGCGCTCGGGGCGCTGCTCACCCGCTTCCCCGGCCTGCACCTCGCCGGGGACGTGGCGTGGAAGAGCCAGATGCTGGTGCGCGGGCCGCGCGTCATGCCGGTGGGGTGGTGAGCACATGACGTGGAAGGTGGAGGTGGACGCGCACCAGTGCATGGCGTCCGGGGCGTGCGCAGGGATCGCGCCCGACCTGTTCACGCTGGACGGTCCGCACTCACGTCCGCTGCATCCCGAGATCGCGGACGACGACAGGGCGCTGGACGCCGCCGACGTCTGCCCGGCCATGGCCATCACCGTCCGGGAGGGGGACGCGATCATCGGGCCCCGCCCATAGAACACCCGCGGCGATATCCCGTCCCGGAGCTGCACCTTACGGGCCCGAACGGTCTCGGGCCCGAACCGCCTCGGCCCGGGGTCGTGTTCGGCGACGGCGGCCGGCCCGCGCAGCCACACGACGGAAGGATCGGGGCATACGCGACCCGGCCCGCGACTCCACACGTCGGCGAGCCGCTCGGCCCGCGTACCCGGAAAGGGGCCCGGGCCTGAGGTGTTACCTGCTGCGCTCCGCGCTGGTCAGCTCGGCGATGCGGGCGCGGTAGGCGGCGATCTCCCGGTCGGTGAGCGCCAGGCGGCCGGGGCCGGGCTCGTCGGCGGGGAGCTCGGTCGCCTGGCGCATGGCGCGGTAGAGGGGGCCGGGAAGGTTCAGCAGCAGCTGACCCTCCTCAGCCGTCTCGATCACCATCCACGAGTCCGAGGCGTCGTCGTCCTGGAGATCGGTGGCCCCGATGGTGCTGACAGCTGTCACGGTCAAAACCGGAGGTATTTCGCTCATACCCCCTCCCTATCAACCAGAGGCCCCACATGCCCACCCGAACGCCGGACCGCGACGGGCGGGAACCGCCGATCCGCACGTGAACGGGCCGCTCGCGACGTCACCCTGATGGCGGTCGCGCGGGAGCGATGGCGTCCTCAGGCCCCTCCGGGAGCGAACAGGGGGCACGTGGCCCGGCCCCGGCCCACGGCAGCGACGCGCGGTGCGTCGCTGCCCGGTGCCACGTCAGGGAGTGCCGGACGGTGACGGTGCGGCGGCCCGGCGCCAGGCGGCGTCCCGCAGCAGGCGCAGACCGTTGAGGCCGACGATGACGGTGGAGCCCTCGTGGCCGAGGACACCCAGCGGCAGGGGCAGCGTGCCGGCCAGATCCCAGATGACCAGGCCGGAGATGAAGACCCCGGCGATGACCAGGTTCTGCACCACCAGGCGGCGGGCGGCGCGGGAGAGGGCCACCACGGCGGGGACCGTGGCCAGTTCGTCGCGGACGATGACGGCGTCGGCGGTTTCCAGGGCCAGGTCCGAGCCGGCCTGCCCCATGGCGATGCCGGTGTGCGCGGCTGCCAGCGCCGGGGCGTCGTTGACGCCGTCGCCGACGACCAGCACCTTGTGCCCGGTGGCCGCCATTTCCCGGACGGCCGCCACCTTGTCCTGGGGCAGCAGCCCGGCCCGTACGTCGGCGATGCCGACCTCGGCCGCCAGGCGTACGGCGGCACGCGGGTTGTCCCCGGTCAGGAGGGCGGGGGCGGCGCCGGTCAGCGTACGCAGCGCGGTGACGGTGGCAGCCGCGTCGGGGCGCAGCCGGTCGGCGATCCCCAGGACCCCGGCCGGGACGGCGTCGCGCAGGACGAGGACGGCGGTGCGGCCATCCTCCTCCAAGTCGCGTACGAGGGAGGACACTTGGTGCGGCCAGGGACCGTCTGCCGTACGCCGTAGCCGGGCCGGCGCGCCGACGGCGACCGCATGGCCCTGGACGGTGGCGGTCACTCCGGTCCCGGGTGTGGAACCGAAGCCCTCCGCGACGGGCAGCTGAAGACCGCGCTCGCGGGCCGCCCGCACCATGGCGCGCGCCAGGGGGTGTTCGCTGGAGTGCTCCGCCGCGGCCGCCGCCGTCAGCAGGGCGTCCTCGGTCAGAGCGCCGCCCTCCAGGGATCGGATCGCGGTGACGCGCGGAGTCCCTTCGGTGAGCGTGCCGGTCTTGTCGAGCGCGACGGCGTCGATCTGGCCGAGGCGCTCCATGACGACGGCGGACTTGACCAGGACGCCGTGGCGTCCGGCGTTGGCGATGGCGGACAGCAGTGGCGGCATGGTGGCCAGCACCACCGCGCACGGTGAGGCGACGATCATGAAGGTCATGGCCCGCAGCAGGCTCCCCGTCAGGTCGTCGCCGAAGCCGAGCGGGACGGCGAAGACGGCCAGGGTCGCCAGCACGATGCCGACGGAGTAGCGCTGTTCGACCTTCTCGATGAAGAGCTGGGTGGGGGCCTTGGTCTCGGAAGCCTCCTCGACCATCGCCACGATGCGGGCGATCACCGAATCGGCGGCGTCCCGTTCGACCTTCACGCGCAGCGCGCCCGTGCCGTTCAGGGTGCCGGCGAAGACCTCGTCGCCCGCTTCCTTCGCCACCGGCAGGGGTTCGCCGGTGATGGTGGCCTGGTCGACCTCCCCGGCGCCGTCCAGCACCCGGCCGTCGGCGCCGACGCGTTCACCGGGGCGTACGAGGATGACATCGCCGACCGCGAGGCCGTCGGTCGGCACGGTCTCCTCGCCGCCGTCGTCCAAGAGGCGGGTGGCAGTGGCCGGGGCGAGGTCGAGGAGGCCGCGTACCGAGTCCGCGGTCCGCGCGGTGGCCAGGGCTTCGAGGGCGCCGGAGGTGGCGAAGATGACGATGAGCAGCGCACCGTCCATCACCTGCCCGATCGCGGCGGCGCCGATCGCCGCGACGATCATCAGCAGGTCCACGTCGAGCGTCCTGTCGCGCAGCGCCCGGAGCCCGGCCAAGGCCGGCTCCCAGCCGCCGGTGACATAGGCCGCCGCACAGAGCGGCCCGGACAGCCAGGCGGGAGCCCCGGCCAGTTGCAGGGGCAGGGCGATCAGGAACAGCACCAACGACGCGGCGGCCCAGCGCACTTCGGGCAGAGCGAAGAGACGAGTGCGCCGCCGGGGGGCCGAGGGCCCACGGCCGCCCGCCGCCGGTGCGGGGCGCTCGGTGACGGTGGAAGACATGACGAGAGAGCCCCATTCGCAGACGGCGGGCGCGACCTGGCCACCATACAGGAATGAATGAACAGCTCTTCATGTGTCTCTTGTAGGATGACGCCCATGGGCCATGGAGTCGACGACAAGAGCACCGCTGCCACGACGCGCGAACGTCTCGACGCCGTGGGCACCGCCGATGTCGCCGCGACCCTCCAGGCGCTGGCCACCCCGTCCCGGCTGCGGATCCTCGCCCGCCTCCAGGAGGGCCCCTGCCCGGCCGGAGATCTCGCCGAGGCCGTGGACATGGAGCAGTCCGCCTGCTCCCATCAGCTCCGGCTGCTGCGCAATCTCGGCCTCGTCACCGGCGAGCGCCGGGGCCGCTCGATCATCTACGCCCTGTACGACAACCACGTCGCCGAACTCCTCGACCAGGCGCTGTTCCACGTCGAGCATCTGCGGCTCGGCATGCGCGACCACCCCGTCGAAGCGGCGGAGGCGGCCCGGCGCCCCGGGCCCGTCGAGCCGTAACGGTCCGTCGCGCGAAGGCAGTTCACCGGCAGCGCCGGATCACCTGTGAGCGCACGTGGTACCGGCCGGACAACCGGGGTGCGGCGGAAGCTGCCGCTGGGCCCGCTGATCGGTGTACTTGAACTCGTCGTCCTCGGTGCGGGACGCGAAGGAGGACGACGAGCCGCAGGCGACGCCGGCCACCAGGAACAGCACCAGCAGCGCCTTGCCGGGATCGCTGACGAGCAGGGGCCTGGTGGCGGACCTGGCCGGTTCCCCGGTGGCGGTCGCCTGGTCGCCGAAGAGCCTCTTGGGATACGCCGACGTCAGCATCATCACGTAGGCGTAGTAGCGCATTTGGTAGCGCAGGGTGGCGGCCGACGCCTCGAACAGCGGACGCGGCATGCGCCCGAGGATCAGGGTGATCAGCCACCAGATCAGACACAGGGCCCACCAGCCCCACGTGACCAGACTCTCCACGATGGCGGCCGGGATCAGCAGGATGATGCGGAAGAACACGGCGAGGCGGTTGAGGGGCTCGGGGCGCAGCGCGATCCGGACCGGGTAATCCGGGGGCGGCGTCAGCGCGAAGGGCGGGTAGCTGTCCACCAGCATCATCGCGCTCGCACCGATACGGGTGTGATAGCCGAGGTACCCGCCCAGGAACCGGAAGATCGGCTCCGGCAGACGTCCGAGCACCAGGGCGGCGAACCACCCGGCGATCACCGTGAAGAAGGCCGCGATGTAGAGGACGAACAGCACGACGAAGTGCGGGATCAGCAGGAGCAGCCGCAGCAGGACGGTCAGTCTGCGCTGCCGCCCCGGCTCGGGGACGTCCAGGACGGGCAGCCATTCGGGGCTGCTCTCCGCCGCGCGATCCGGGCCCCACGGGCGATCTGTCATCGCACGCTTCCTTCCGGTCGGGTTGCTGCGATGCTGCGCCATCACGGGCGGGCCCGCATGCGGCCGGGGCCAATGGGGTGGCGGGGCCGTCGAGAGGGCGGGCCCCTGGCAGGGCGCCCGCGGTGCGGTCGGTATGAACCCGCCCGGCAGTCGGCCTAGTGGCGATGGCGCGGCCCCACTGCCGGTGCTGGTGTGGGTTGCGGTCGTGCCACCCGCGGTGGCACGCGTCCGGACTCGGATGCCTGCGAAGAGGAGAGGTCACGATGGCCGCGAGCAAGACCCCTGCTTACACGGTCCCCGGTATGACGGAGTCGGAGGGCGGCCAGGTCATCGAGCGGCTGCGGCTGCGGCTGCACGCGCTCAACGACTTGGCGCTCACGCTCAAGCACGTCCACTGGAACGTTGTGGGGCCCCATTTCATCGCGGTCCACGAGATGCTCGACCCGCAGGTCGAAGCGGTGCGCGGCATGATCGACGACACTGCGGAGCGCATCTCGACGCTGGGCGGCTCACCGGCCGGCACTCCCGGCGCGCTGGTCGCGGAGCGCACCTGGGAGGACTACGCCATCGGCCGGGCCCAGGCCATCGAGCATCTGGGCGCACTGGACATCGTCTACACCGGCGTCATCCGGGACCACCGTGCGGCGGTGGCCGCGACCGACGAGACCGATCTCGTCACCCAGGACCTGCTGATCGAGCACTTGAGGTCGCTGGAGCTGTTCCAGTGGTTCGTGCGGGCCCACTTGGAGAGTGCCGGGGGAAAGCTCAGCACGGCGGACGCCACCGGCGAGAAGAGCGCGGCCCGCGCAGCCGCCGCGAAGGCACGCAAGGAGCCCTGAGCCCGCGGGCGCATGCCCGGGCCGACGGGCCGGTGGGCATGGCGCCGTGTCACCTCGTGCGGACCGTTCACCTGTTGCCGGTGGCCGGGCCGCCCCGCTGATTGAATCGGTCGGCTGCGCGCTCGTTGAGGGCGCCGACCACCGCGCGGAGCCGCGGGGCCGGCGGCCGGTCGAGGGCTTCCACCGTGGCGCCCTCGTCCGTTCCCCGGCCGTCACCGCCGGGCAGCGCGCGGACCACCACCGACATCAGGCGCGTCGTCGTCACGGGCGCCACCCCGTGCATCACCGCACCGAGGCGCGCGGCCGGGGTCAGAACGATGCGGGTGCGCCGCCGCTGGAGTCCGGAGACGATGCGTTCCGCTGCGCGTTCGGCGTCCATGGAGAGCACGGGGGCGCCGGCCAGCGCCGAGAACCAGGCGTACTCGCGGCGCTTGTCGCCCCCGAAGTGCGCGTGCAGATGGGAGCCCGTGCGCATCAGCCCCGGATGCACGCCGGTCACGGTCACACCGTGCGGGGACTCCTCCGCATGCAGTCCTTCGGCCAGCGCGGCGACCGCCGCCTTCGCGCAGGAGTACGGCAGAAGGTGGGGCACCGCGATCAGGCCGCCGATGGAGCCGATCAGCCCCAGCCTGCCGCCGGCCTCGCTGCGGCGGAGGTAGGGCAGGGCTTCGAGCGCGGTGTTGAGGGCACCGCGGAAGATGGAGTCGACCGCGTCCTCGAATCCTTCGCGGCCCAACGCGTCGGCGGGCCCGACCTGGATGATGCCGGCGTTGGCGATGACGATGTCGATCCCGCCGTGGCGGCCGGCGATGCTCTCGAACTGCTCCTGCACCGCCGCCCTGTCCCGTACGTCGCAGACCGCGCCGCGCACCGACCCGCCGACGGTGTTCGCCAACTGGCCGACGGCTCTGGCGAGCTCCGGCTCGTCCCGGGCGAGGAGCACGACATCGCAACCCCGCCGGGCCAGTTGGCGGCCCATGAGCAGCCCGAGCCCACGGGAGCCACCGGTGACGACGGCGGTGAGCCCTTCGATACTCGGAGCGCTGGAAGACATGCGCATGACGAACCCTCCCTCTGTGCCGGCGTGGGCGGTCAGGCCGGGGTCGTGCCGTGGCGTCTCTCCCCCACGGCCCGGAGTGTGCGCGGAGGTTGTGGATCGGGTGGCGGCCCCGGGGTCGGGCCCTGGCCGGGGGCAGGCGGCCCCGGGGGCTGCGGCACGGTCATGACGTGCTCCCCTCGTCCTTCGGGTACGGCCAGGGTGCAGGCTTCGCTTCCTGCGCCCGCCGGCGGACACGTTCCTCCGCCCGGAGGGCCCGTGGCCATGCAACGGGCCCTCCGGGTACCCGTCGCGCGCCGAACACGATCTCGCGTCCGCCGCTTCCGCGGGGAGGGCCGCTCCGCCTTCGTGCTCAGGCGTTCCGGGGCTCCGACCACCGCAGGATGGCCCCGAGCCCGCCGGCCGGCACCTCCTCGGGGTCGCGCACCACAACGGCCTCCGCGCCGTTCGCCACGGCCGAGCGCACCAAGGCGTCGTCCGCGCGGGCAGCGGCCGGGTGCACCTCACCCAGGTACTGCAACTCCGAGCCGCGTACGGCGATCTGGTCGGCGCCCGGCCCGACCCAGATCTCCTGGCCGGCGTCCGCGCTCTCCGGGCTGACCAGCAGGGTGTCGATGCGGTGTTCGCGCGCCGCCTCGACCAGGGCGGGCACCCCGGCCGCGGCATAGGGCGCGCCGCTGCCGCCGGGCCCGGAGCCGGTACGGAAGCGGCCCGCCACCTCGTGGACGTGCTCCTGCTCGTGCGCCGCGCGGACGTGGGCGATGTCCCGCTCCAGACGCTCGCTCTCCGCGCCGGGGGCCCGGCCGCCGTGATCGCTCTCGTAGGTCACGGCGCGCAGCGGTTCCGGCATCTTGTCGTGCACGGCTCGGCGTTCGCGCGGATCGCCCGCCAGCAGCATGACCTCTGCCCCGCAGCTCTCGAACGCCTCCCTTGCCGCGTCCGCGATCTCCCCGGCGTTGTGCTCCCAGGTGTTCTCCACCTTGGTCTGGAAGTGGCGCTCGGACCAGTCCGCCGACGCGGTGCGGTGGATCGGCCAGTCGGCGCCCTCGATGCGTCCCGCGTCGTCGCTGCCCCGGTCGCTGCGCACCACGAAGTCGGCTCCGGTGCGGTCGACGTAGGCGACCAGGCAGACCGGGTCGTCGCCGAACGCCTCCAGCAGCGGAGTGATCCGGGGCAGCGGGCCCCAGGTCGCGAACGGCGCGGAGGGCCGCCCGGGCAGCGCGGTGTCCACGACGACCTCGCCATGGGTGGCGAACAGCGCACGTCCGACCGCTGCCCCGGGCTCTCCGGTGCGCAGCGTGGCCAGCGTCTCGTGGACGGCTCCGACCGTGGCCTCGTCCGCGCCGAGCCCGAACAGCTTGTCGGCGATCGCGGTCGCCGTCAGCTCCTGCTGTTTCGCCGCGTCCGCGGTGCTGTGGGACATGTCGGCGTAGACGGACGCCCAGGGGCCCGGCCGATCGATGACCGGTTGAAGGAGCGAGAGTCGCATGGCGCTGCCTCCTCGGTTTTCGGGGGGTTCTCGGGATTCGGGGGTTCTCGGAGTGGCCCGGGGTTGTTCGGGGTCTCTCGGTTTCGTCGGACAGCCCCCAGGTGCCCGTTATCGAAACCCGTATGCGCTCTCGCCGAAACCGATGTGCGGTCACCCACGGTGTACGCCCGTACGGCCTCTGTGCCCGGCGTTGAATCTGCTCCGTACGGCTGTTATTGCGGGGGGATAGGGGGAACTCGGTACGCAGACACCGGCCTGCACGGCGGGAGGCGTGCCGGGTGATGTCGGCACGACCCTGGAGGGCAGAGAATTGGCCATGGAACACGGCGCGGACAAGATCGGCCCCGCCCGGGACGAAATGATGAAGAAGCAACTGCGGGGCGAATTGACCGCAGGCCGGTCCCTGCGGGCCGAGGAGCAGCAGGAGCTGCAGCCGGCGGGCGAGGACCAGCCCATGGCGACGCGGGCCCCCGACACCGTCCTCACCGGCGGCACACCGCACGGTATGACCGCCACCGACGTGGGCGTGCGCTCCGAACTCGCCCAGTATCTCGGCCGGAGCGTGTACCCGGCCGAACGCAGCGCCCTCCTCCGGACCCTGCGGACCAACCACGCGCCGGACCGGCTGATCGAACTGGCCGAGAGCCTTCCGGCACACGAACGCTTCGGCAACGTCCAGAACATCGTCGAGTCTCTCGGGCTCGGCACCGAGGACCGCCGCAACTGACGCGTCCGTTTCCGGCGGCGTCGCCCCCGAACTCGCCGCGCGGCCGGAGCGGACCGAGGGCGAAGGGAGCGAGCGAATGAAGTTCGCCGACCGGTGGGAGGCCGGGAGAGCCCTGGCCGACCGGCTGCGCGCCCGGCAAGTCGACGGAGGGCTCGTCGATCCCCTCGTCCTGGCGCTGCCGCGCGGCGGTGTTCCGGTGGCGGCCGAGGTGGCACGAGCCCTGCACGCGCCGCTGGATGTGCTCGTCGCCCGCAAGATCGGCCTGCCGGGTCGCCCGGAGGTCGGCATCGGCGCGGTGGTCGGCGCGGACCCGCCGCTCTTCGCCCCACGTGCACTGGAGGCGATCGGGCTCACCGAGGCACAGCTCGCGCCCGACGTGGCCCGTGAACGGGCCGAGCTGCGGCGGCGCGAGGACCTCTACCGCCCGGGCATGCCCCCGATCGCCGTGCACGGCAGAACCGTCCTGCTCATCGACGACGGGCTCGCCACCGGGGTGACCGCGCGCGCCGCCCTGCGGCACCTGCGGGGCCGGCAGCCCGCCCGGCTGATCCTGGCGGTCCCCGTATGCGGTACCGCGTCCGCCGCCGATCCGCGTCAGGAGGCGGACGAATTCCTCGCCGTGCACCAGCCGCCCGACTTTCGCGGGGTGGGCGAGTGGTACGAGAATTTCGATCAGGTGCAGGACAGTGAAGTCATCGACATCCTGCACAGACTCGGCAGCGCGGTCTGAGCCTGTTATCGCCTACGGGAATCACCGCCTACGGGAGAAGGAGGGCAGCCATGTCAGACGCAGCGATGGGCGACGAGGTCTATCAACCTTCCGCGTCCGATCCACAGGACAACCCCGACGACCTCGATATGGAAGACGCCCTCGACGAGCCGGGGCTCGACGAAATCCTGGACGAGGGTTATTCGCCGCCCGAACGCCCCTACGCGGTGAACGGCGTGGGAACCACGGCCCGCGAACAGCACGACCGGGAGTCCCTCGACCAGCGGCTGAGCGAGGAGGTGCCGGACATCACGGCACCGGACGGGGACGGGATCGGCGACCAGCCGGGCGGCGACGGGGAGCCGATCGACGGCGAGGCCGCCTCCCAGCGCGCCGGGCGGATCGTCGGCGCGGACGAGGGAGTCCCGCGCATGTCGAGCAACGACATCGTCGCGCGGGACGTGGGCATCGACGGCGGGGCCGCCTCGGCGGAGGAAGCCGCCGTGCACCTCACGCCGTTCAGCGGCGAGGAGACGACGGTCGAGGACATTTGAGCACGGTGCACGGGCCGTCCCCCGCGGATCGTCCGGCGGCGTGCATGCCTTGACTTCCCTGACTGCCGTGCGCGGATCCCGGCCCGCCTGGCGCGGCATCGCCGGTGTGCCCGGGGTTGGGGGCCGGTGCCGCGCCGGGCCGGCCGGGAGCCCCGACGCACCGGCGATTGCCGCCCCACGAGTCCACCCCAAGACGGCCGGGACGCCAAACTTCGTGACGGCGTCGGCGCGGCGTACGGGTCAGGCGCGGGCGCCCCGGCGCCGCACGGGGACCACTCGCCGACCGGCCCACGAACCGCCGTCCGCGGGCCGGCAGCCATCGACGAGCACCCGGGCCCGGACCCTGGCGCAGGAGCGCTCCAGCAGCCGCGAGACATGCATTTGCGAGATTCCCAATTCGGCGGCGATCTCGCGCTGGGACAGGTCCCGGAAGTAGCGCAGGTACAGGATCGTCCGCTCGCGGCGCGGCAGGCGGTGCAGGGCGGGCGTCGCGGTGATGCGTTCCTCGATGAGGCCGAACGCCGGATCGTCGGCGCCGAGGGTGTCGGCGAGCGTGCGCGGACGGCCCGCCTCGGTGGACAAGGGCCGCTCCAGCGACAGTGTGCTGAGGGACTCCTGCGCCTGCATTCCCTGGAGGACTTCGTTCTCTGTGAGTCCGGTGTGCTCGGCCAGGTCGCGCACGCTCGGTGCCGTCACTCCCGGGCGGATCTCCACTTCCTTGCGGGCCCGGTGTACCTGCGCGCGCAGTTCGTGGGTGCGCCGGGGGACGTGCAGGGCCCACAGGTCGTTGCGGAAATAGCGCTTGATCTCCCCGCGGATGGTGGGGATCGCGTAGCCGGGAAAGGGACAGCCGGTGCGCGGGTCGTAGCGGTCGACGGCCTTCAGGAGACCGAGGGCGGCGACCTGCCGCAGGTCGTCGTCCCCCTCCTCCCGCCCCCCGTAGCGCCCGGCCAGCCGGTGGGCCAGCGGCAGCCACGCGCACACGATGCCCTCACGGACCTCTCGCCGCCGTGGCGCTTCCTGCGGCAGGTCGGCGAGTTCCGCGAACGCGGCCGCGGTGTCGGGGATGTTCTCTCGTCCCGTGCCGCGGGCCGTGGACGACGAGGACATGTGCCATCACTCCTTGCGGTCGGTGCGTGCGGTCAGTTGCGCTGCGACAGCGTCGACTGTCTGGCGCCTTCCCTCCCCCGGCCGCCCAAACTCCTTGCGTACACGGCAAGTTGTCAGCCACGGACCATCGGAGGATTCCCGTCCCCGCTGCGCCGTGCCTCCGGCGGGCCTCGCGCTCAGTGACCGTGCGGCGCCCGGGAAGTCGAAACGGTGAAGAGTCCGCCGTCCGGGTCGCGGATCACGGCCTGACTGCCGCGGCTGTCAGGCGTGGGAGTGACCGGCGTGACGACGCCGCCCGCCGCCACCGCGGAAGCGGTGACCTTCTCGATGTCGTCGACCGGGAAGTGGACGTGCCAGCGCGGCCGGACGCGCGGGTCGGGCGCCGCTTCGACGCCCCCGCCGCGCAGCGCCGCCAGGACCTGGGTGCCGTCGCGCACGATCACCTCCTCGTGCTCATAGGTGACGTCGCAGCTGCCGGGCTTCCCGGACGCCCATCCCAAGACCTCGGCGTAGAAGATGGCCGCGTCGAAGGCGTCCCGGGTGCGCAGCTCCAGGAAGGCGGGCGCGCCGCCGTGTCCGATGGTCCACGCCAGGATCTGTCCCGCCCACAGGCCGAAGACCGCGCCGTCGCGGTCGGCGGCGAGAGCCATCCGGCCATCGCCCAGTTCCATGGGGCCCACGGCGACGGTGGCGCCGCGCTCGCGGACCCGCGCAGCGGTCTCGTCCGCGCTCTCGACGGCGAAGTACGGCATCCAGGCGACGGCGACCTGCCAGCGCGGCGCCAGCGCGCCGATGCCGGCGACCGGCTCGCCGTCGGCCAGCGCGACGGAGAAGTCCTCGCCCATGTCGCCCGGCCGGAAGCTCCAGCCCAGGACGTCCGCGTAGAAGGTCTGGGCGCCTTCGAGATCGTGCGTCATCAAGCTCACCCAGCACGGCGCGCCCGGGACGGCACCGGCGGCGGCGGGACCTGTGACGGGGACCGTGGCCGACATGGGGATCCGCCTCCTGGTTCGAGTACCCCTCTTCACTCTGCCAGCCACGCCGGGGCCGCGCATGAGCCGGACGCCGGACGGGTCGCCCGGCAGGCCGGGAGCTCCCGGCTCCGCCACGCCGAGGCCCGCCGAAGCTTGGCATCGGTGGGTCCATGAGGTGGACTCGCGGAGCAACCATCACCGGTGCGTCTGAGTTCCCGGGCTGCCCCCGGCGCAGCACCGGATCCCCTCCCCAGGCGCACCGGTGATGTTGCTCCCGATAAGGGCCGCACGGCATTCCCAGGACCTGTGACGACGGTATCCGCGGCGCCCTCCGTCCACATTTCCCGCCGCCTCAGTACCTTTTCCCGCTCCGTTTCCGCTGGGCCCGAGAGCGCGGGCGCGGACTTACCGGTCGCCCCGAATCCGCAGTCGAATGCGCGAGGTGAATCTCCACGCAGGGCACGCCCCGCCATGGTTTCCGCACCGGCCCTCTGGATATCGGCCGAGGAATGACCCCTGCTTCGCCGGGTACGCCCGTTCCATGGACACATCGAAATGGGAGCTGGCAGAGACGCAGAACACGGCGGCCATGAGCTTCGCCGTCGTCGGCCTGGTCATTGTGGGTGTGCTCATCGCCGCCTTCATCTGGGGGCGCCGCAGGAAGGCGCGCGAACCCGGCCCGCCGCTGCCGCAGGAGCAGCCGAGGCTGCCCGCGGACGGACCGGTCCGCCAGGTGATGGAGGAGCGCGAGCCGGACCCCGTGCCCCAGCGGGAGAACCGGCTCACCCCGCATGAACTCAAGGGCAGCGGAACGGTCGGGTCCCGGCCGAGCCCGTCGCCGGAGCGGCAGCAGCGGGACGAGAACTCGGGCGGTTCCTTCGGCAGCGGGGACGCCGGCCCCTGACGCGGCGAATCGATCGGCAGGGCAGGCCGGTGTGCGGAGTGTGGGCATGCGCCCCACGCACCGCACACCGGCCTTCCGTCCACCCGGATGCGGGGCCGTGTCCGTCGTCCGGGGCGGTTGGCCCAAGGCACGGGCCGGGCGCATGATGGTGACACGAAGGGCGCAGCCCGTTCGGAGGTGGATACCGATGGTCCCTCTGCTTCTCGTGTTGATCCTCTTCGGCGTGGGCTTCGTGGTGAAGGCGCTGTGGATCGTGGCGATGGTCCTGCTGGCGGTCTGGCTGATCGGCTTTGTCGCGAGGTCGTCCGGCAGCGGTAGCAGGGGCGGACGGTGGTATCGCTGGTAGCCGGACCTCTGCACATCACCGACCGGCCCCGGCGGGCGCGTGTGCCGGGCTGAACAGGTGCCGGCCGCCGCGTGCGGGACCGTCAGAAGATCTCCTCGGCACTGTCCGCGAGGCGGGCCCGCATATTGCGTTCCATCATCTGCAGCGCCGCCGTGGCGAGATCGCCATGGATATGCGCGCAGGCGTCCTCGGCGACAATGACGTTGAGGTGCCTGATGTGGGCGTCGAGCGCCGAATAGAGCACGCATTGTTCGGTGACCTGGCCGCACAGGACGATCGTGTCGATGCCGTGCTGACGCAGCAGGTATTCCAACGGCGTCTCGAAAAAGATCGAATGCCGGGCTTTCACGACGAACAGTGATTCCTCGTCCGGGCGGATCGGCTCGACGAGATCCGCGTGCGGCCCGCGCAGGACGACGTCCAGGAGTTCGTCGTGGTGCGAGCGCCAGAGCCCGAAGTTGTCGTTGACGTAAATGACCTCGGCATCGTGTTCCCTCGCCTGCTCGATCAAGCGGGTGATGTTCGGCAGCGCCTCTCGCACCGATGGCAGCAGCCTTTCGGCGTCCTGATGCTCATACGAGTTGAGCATGTCGATCACGATGAGGGCTTTTGCGGACATGCTGCGAGTTCACCACACGGGGTGCCCGACGGCGCGGGCGTACGGGGGCCTGGCCCGACCGGGACGTCCTCGACCGCGCCGAAGCGGCCGTTCCGCGAGATGGCTGTCCGCGTCGGTCAGCGGTTTGCGCTGCTCCGGAGGCAGCGCGTCCAGGAGCCCCGTCATCCTTTCGCGCCCCGCGCCTCTTCCTCGGCGGCCACCTGCTTCAGGGTCCGGCCGCTGAGCGCGGAGCGTGCGCGCCGGGGGTCGGGGGCGGCGTGCCGCCCCGCCTGGTCGTCCGTCTCCTTCACCAGCAGCCAGTACTCGCGCCCTCCGCCGTCTCCCCCGCCACGGAACCGGGTGAGCGCATAGCCACCGCGGAGCTTCCGCCCGTCGAGCCGGAAGGAGACATGACCGTCCGCCAGTGACTGGCCGAAGGAGACGGTCCTGCCCTTCTTCTTCCGGGTGTGCGGGCGGTAGGTGCCCTGGTCCCAGACGATGACGGTGCCGCCCCCGTACTCCCCCGCCGGGATCACTCCCTCGAACTCCCGGTAGTCCAGCGGGTGGTCCTCGGTGGGCACGGCGAGCCGCTTGTCGCGCGGGTCGGCGGGCGGGCCCTTCGGTACCGACCACGACTTCAGGACGCCGTCCACCTCCAGGCGGAAGTCGAAGTGCATGGTGCTCGCGTCGTGGATCTGCACGACGAAGCTCGGGGTGTCGCCCGGCTGCGCGGGGCTGCCCTGCGGCTCCTCGGTCCGGTCGAAGTGCCGTTTGCCGCGGTACGTCGTCAGCTCGTCCTTGCCCTGCACGAGACCTTCCCTTCCGTCGGGGCGCTCCTGCTGTTCGGACGCCTGCCCGTCCCGCCGTCCTTTCACTGTGGCGTGCCTGCGAGGGCGGCGCACGCCCATTCCTTTCGTTGCGCTTTCGACCACCCGCGCGGCGAAAAATCACCCGGAAATCCATGTGTACGCGGTTGTCCCGCCGGTAACCCGCACCGGACACAGGATCTGTGTGGAGGAGGGAACACCATGGCCGTGTGCGAAGTCTGCGGAAACGACTACGAGCTGGCCTTCGAGGTCAAGGCTGCCGGTGAGGTCCACATCTTCGACAGCTTCGAATGTGCCGCACAAAAGATGGCGCCGGTGTGCGACAACTGCGAGTGCCGCATTCTGGGGCACGGCCTTCAGGCAGAGGGCCAGTTCTTCTGCTGTGCGCACTGCGCACGTATGCGAGGTGTCAGAGAACTGGCCGACAGTTCCTGAGTTCGCCGCCGCGGCCGCGTACGCCCCCGGAGCCGAAGCCCCGAGGGTGCCGCGCCACGCGCTTCGGCCGTAGCGGCCGAAGCCGGCACCACCGCCGCCCGGGGAGGCCGGACGATCGGCCCCGGTGCGGTACCGGAGATCACTGCCCTTTCCGTATCCGATGCAGTTCGGGCGGCCATACCGCTCCGAGGGTGCATCGCCTCGACCGCAGGAGCCCCTGTGACCCGACGTCGTCCCCGCATCGTCATCGTCGGAGCCGGATTCGCCGGTTACGAATGCGCGCGCACCCTGATGAAGCAGGCCAAGGGCGCGGCCGAAATTATCCTCGTCAATCCGCACGACTATTTTCTGTATGTGCCGCTGCTGCCCGAGGTGGCGGCCGGAATTCTGGAGCCCCGCCGCATCTCGGTATCGATCACCGGGACGATCCCGGGCGTCCGTCTGGTCCTGGGACAGGCGGACGAGGTGGATTTCGACGGCCGCCGGGTCCTTTTCACCGACCCCGAGGGCCGGGAGGGCTCGCTGGAGTACGACCGGCTCGTGCTGACCGTCGGCAGCGTCAACAAGCTGCTGCCCATCCCCGGCGTGTCCGAACACGCCCACGGCTTCCGCGGTATGCCGGAGGCGCTCTATCTCCGGGACCACATCACCCGCCAGATCGAGCTGGCCGGTGCGACGGACGACCGGGACGAGCGGGCCGCACGGACCACGTTCGTGGTCGTCGGCGCAGGCTACACCGGCACCGAAGTCACCGCGCACGGCACGCTGTTCACCGAAGAGCTGGCCCGGCAGAACGCCGGGTTGATCGACGGCCCCAGGCCCCGCTGGCTGCTGCTGGACATCGCCGACCGGGTCCTGCCCGAACTCGACGAGCGGCTCTCGCGCACCGCCGACAAGGTCCTGCGCGGCCGGGGCGTGGAGGTGCGTACCGGCACGTCGGTCAAGGAGGCCACGTCGAAGGGGGTGCTGCTCGACGACGGTGAGTTCGTGGACAGCCGGTCACTGATCTGGTGCGTGGGGGTGCGCCCGGACCCGCTCGTCGAATCGATGGGACTGCCCACGGACAAGGGGCGCCTGTGCGTGGACGCGTATCTGCAGGTGCCCGGCAAGCCCGGCGTCTTCGCCTGCGGGGACGCCGCCGCCGTACCGGACCTGACCCGGCCGGGCCAGGTGACCCCGATGACCGCTCAGCACGCCCAGCGGCAGGGCAAGGTCGCGGCCCGCAACATCGCGGCGTCCTGCGGGCAGGGCGAGCTGCGCCGGTACGAGCACCACGACCTGGGGTTCATGGTCGACCTGGGGGGCGTCCAGGCCGCGGCGAACCCGCTGCACGTGCCGCTCTCCGGCCCGGTGGCCAATGCCGTCACCCGCGCCTACCACCTGATGGCGATGCCCGGGAACCGCGTCCGTGTCGCCGCGGACTGGCTGCTGGACGCCGCGCTGCCCCGTCAGGGCGTGCAGCTGGGGCTGGTCCGCTCCGGGTCGGTGCCGATCGACACCGCCACACCGGAGCTGGCCCAGGTGCCCAGGGGGCGGAAGAAGACCTCGTGACGGCGGACGCGATCGCGGCGGGCCGGGCGTGCGCGTGGAAACGCGGCCCGCCCGCCTGACGCTCGTGCCCGGCTCCCACGCCGCACCACCGCCCTGTCGGGCCCGCCGTCCACGGTAGGGGCCAAATGGCTCATGCCGGGGACCCTGCGTACTCCGCCACCCTTGAGACAGCGGCGATGCGCCGACGGCGGTGGAGGGAACCCGCGCACGGCCGGTCGGCAGAAAGGGAGCGCGCCATGAAGGACGTCATCACCGTCGGTCTGGACGGTACGCCCGAGTCTCTGGCCGCCGCCGTGTGGGCGGCGCAGGAGGCCGCGCTGCGGAAGGTTCGGCTGCGCCTGCTGCACGCGTGGGTCATGCTCGCGCAGGAACCGGCACCGCACGCCGCCGACGAGCCGCCGCCCACCGACGCGGAGGACCGCAACTACTGGCCGCACCGGATCGTCGAAGACGCCCGTGCGGCCATCCTGGAGCGCCACCCCGGCCTGCCGGTGGACCACGAACTGGTCGCCGAGGACGCATTCAAGGCGCTTCAGGACGCCGCCGCGCAGTCGGACCTGCTGGTGCTCGGCTCACGCGACCTCGGGCCGATGTCGCGCTACACCCTCGGCGAGATCGGCCTGAAGGTGGTGGCGCACGTCGTCACTCCCACGGTGCTGGTCCGGGCCCGGCAGAACGCCGCGGCGACCGCCCCGGAGGGCGATGTGGTGGTCGGGGTGAGCCTGCACGAACCGTGCGAGGCGATGCTCGACTTCGCGTTCGCCGCTGCCGAGCGGCGCGGCGCGGTCCTGCGCGCGGTCCATGGCAGGCACCTCCCGGCGCACGCGTACAACCGCGGTGGCGGCGTGGAGCCGTACGTGGTGGAGGAAATGACAAAGGACGCGCAGCGGGAGCTGGGCGAGGCGCTGGCGCTGTGGCGGGAGAAGTACCCGGAGGTCCGGGTGGACGAGCGGGTGGAGCTGGTGAGCCCCGCGCAGGCGCTCCTGCGGGACGCCGAGGGCGCCGGCCTGCTCGTCGTCGGCCGCCGGCACAAGCGGCATCTGCTGGCTCCCCGCATCGGCCACATGGTGCAGGCGGCCGTGCACCACGCCCCGTGCCCGGTCGCGGTGATCCCCCACGAGTGAGCGGCGCCCTGGGTGGGGCCGACGGCCGCCCCCAGGTGTGGGCCGACCGGCCCTGTGCCGGGCTGCTTCGCCCGCCACAGTCTGGTGCAAAGGCCGCTGTCCCCCGCACTCATGAAGGGATGTGCCCACGATGATCAACCACGAGACCGGCTCCCCTCCCGGTCCCGGCCCGGCTGCCGCGGGCCAGGCCGATCTGGGCCGCCGGGCGGCCTTCCGACGTGAGCAGCTGGGGCTGACCCGCGAGGAGGTGGCGGCCAGGGCCGCGGCGGCGCCCGGCTATCTCCAGTACGTGGAGGAGCGTGCGGCGGCACCCGGAATCGGCTTCATGCTGCGCCTCGCGCATGCGCTGCAGACCACCGTCGATGAGCTGACCGGCGGGACGGCGGAACTGCCGGAGGGCTTCGGCCGGGCCGGCAACCGCCCCCAGCTGCTGGAACTGGGCATCGACGAGTGCCGGGAGCGGCTGTCCACCCACGGGGTGGGCAGAGTGGCACTGACCGTCGACGGCGAACCCGCCGTGTTCCCGGTCAGCTACACGGTCGCCGGTGAACGGATCGCCTACCGCACCGCCCCGGGGAGCGGCCCCTCCGAGGCGGCGGGCAGGGAGGTCGCTCTGGAAGTCGATCACTTCGACGACGCCTTCAGCCAGGGCTGGAGCGTGCTGGCCGTGGGCCCGGCCCATGTGGTCACCGATCTCGACGACGTCCTCGCGCTGGAGGAGTACGCGTTCACGGGTCCCTGGATGGGCGGCGGGCGCCAGCAGTGGATCGCCATGAGGCCCGCCCGGATCACCGGCCGCCGGATCCGTGTCCAGGGCATGGCCACCCCGTCCGGCGGCCCCACGGCGGCAGGTCACCACGTATCGGCGGTGTGAGGGGCGCGGAGGGCCGCGCCGACCGCTTCGGGGACCTTTGGCCCCTGCCCGTCGCCTCCGATAAGCGCACACAGTGGAAGGGACGGCCGGGACAGGGGAGGGTGCGGCCCGGCGCCCGACCGTGGACGGGAGCGCGCGGCCGGGAGGACCGATCAGGGGAACCGACCGGGGGGGAGGAGCGGAGAGGGATCATGAGAAGGACCGTGGAGTGGGACGTCCGCCTGCACCTCTACGAGGAGGACGGGACGACGCGGGCGCGGGCTGTGCTGGACGCCGGAACCCACACCCTCACCGGACACGGCACCGCACGCTGCAATCCCGAGGATGTCGATGTGCCCGAGATCGGCGACGAGTTGGCGGCAGGCCGGGCCATGGAGCATCTGGCCGGGCAGTTGATGCGGGTGGCCGACCGTGATCTGGAGAGCGTCGGAGCCGGAGCGCCCGCCGACCGGCGGACCGCTTACGGCTGGAGCGACGCGATGTCCTGAGCGGCCGGCGAACCGGTCGAGGGCCCGCATCGGACGGGTCCGGGAAGGAGCCGTCGATGTCGAAGGCGACCACCACCGACCTGTACGAAGTGACCATGGCCCTGTCCTATCTGCGTGAGGAGATGACACGGCCCGCCACCTTCAGCTGCTTCGTCCGCGAGCTGCCGCGGGAGCGGGGCTTCCTGGTTGCCGGCGGCATCGAGTCGGCACTGGACTACCTCGCCGGATTCCACATCGGCAACGAGGACATCGAAGCCTTCGCCGAGACGTTGCGGCGGCCCGTCGAGGACCTGGCACCACTCTTGGACATGCGCTTCACCGGCGAGGTGCGGGCCGTGCCCGAGGGCCGGGTGGTGCTGGCCGGGGAGCCTCTCCTGGAGGTCACCGCCCCGCTCCCCCAGGCGCAGCTCGTGGAGACCTATCTGCTCAACCAGATCAGCTATCAGACGGCCGTCGCCTCCAAGTGCGTCCGCTGTGTCATCGCCGCGGAGGGGCATCCCGTGGTGGATTTCTCGCTGCGGCGCACTCATGGGACCGAGGCAGGCTTCCAGGCGGCGCGGCTGAGCGCCGTGGCCGGTTTCGCGGGCACCAGCAACGTCGCTGCGGCCTACGCCGAACATCTCACGGCCGTCGGCACCATGGCCCACTCGTACATCGAGGCGTTCGAGAACGAGGAGCAGGCGTTCGCCGCCTTCGCGCGCGCCCACCCCGGCCCCCTGACGCTGCTGGTGGACACCTACGACACCGAGTCGGGGATCGCGGCGGCGGCCCGCGTACTGCAGGAGCTGGACCGTGCGGAGGGTTCCGCGATCCGGCTGGACAGCGGTGACCTCGGAGCGCTCGCGGCGCATGCGCGCGGCATGCTGGACAGCGCGAACCTGCCCCAGGTGCGCATCATCGCCAGCGGTGGGCTGGACGAGTACGCGGTGCACGATCTCGTGCGGGCGGGCGCCCCGATCGACGACTACGCCGTCGGCACGCGCGTCGGTGTCAGCGCCGACGCGCCGTACCTGGACACGGCCTACAAGCTCGTCGCGTACGACGGCCGGCCGGTGATGAAGCTGTCGGCGGCGAAGGTGACGGCCCCCGGGCGCAAGCAGGTCCACCGCGCCGCGGGGTGCGCCGATGTGATCGCGCTGGCCGAGGAGCCGCCCCTCCCGGGCAGCGTGCCGCTGCTGGTGACGCTGATGCGGGACGGGGAGCGCAGCACGCCCCCGGACCGGCTGGAGGACGCCAGGCGGCGTCTCGCGGCGGATGTCGCGGATCTGCCGGACAGCGCCAGGTCGGTGCGTTCGCCGACGCCGGTGCGGGCCGGCGTCTCGGAGCCGCTGACGACACTGACCGTGGACGTGCGGCGCCGGATCGAACGTGCCGTCCTGGCCCCGTTCGGCCCAGGCCCCCCTCCTCCCTCGCCGATTTCTCCGTAGTCTCGTCGCATGGCCGAAGAGCGGGGCACCAGCGGGACGGCGAAGCTGCCGCGGGCGCTGTACGAGCGGGAGCTGCTCCGGCTCCAGACGGAGCTGGTGAAGCTCCAGGAGTGGATCCGCGCCGAGGGAGCGCGGCTGGTGGTCGTCTTCGAGGGCCGCGACGCGGCGGGCAAAGGCGGCACGATCAAACGCGTCGCCGAGCATCTCAACCCCCGGATCGCACGGATCGCGGCCCTGCCGCGCCCCACCGAACGGGAGCGTACGCAGTGGTACTTCCAGCGCTACGCCGCGCATCTGCCGGCGGCCGGTGAGATCGTGCTGTTCGACCGGAGCTGGTACAACCGGGCCGGCGTCGAACGGGTCATGGGCTTTTGCACACGGGAGGAGCACCAGCGGTTCCTGCGCCAGTGCCCGGCGTTCGAGCGGATGCTGTTCGAGGACGGGATCCTTTTGCGCAAGTACTGGTTCTCGGTGAGCGACGCGGTGCAGGAGAAACGGTTCCGGCGCCGCCTCGACGACCCCACCCGGCGGTGGAAGCTCTCCGCCATGGACCTCGAATCGATCACGCGCTGGGAGGAGTACTCCCGGGCGAAGGACGAGATGTTCGTGCACACCGACGTCGCCGAGTCACCGTGGTACGTCGTCGAGAGCGACGACAAACGACGGGCCAGGATCAACATGATCGCCCACCTGCTGTCGACGGTCCCCTACCGTGAGCTGCCCGTGCCCCCGCTGGAACTGCCCGAGCGACCGCCGGCCACCGGCTACGAACGGCCGCCCAGGGATCTGCAGTCCTACGTTCCCGATCACGCGGCCGGGCTCAGCCGGTAGGGACCCCTCCGGTCACTCCTGCGCCTGCGGGACGACCGCGACGGGGCACTCCGCATGGTGCAGGACGGCGTGTCCGACCCGGCCGAGCTGGAGGCCGTGATGGCCGTGCCGCCGCCGCGCCCCGACGATCAGCAGGTCCGCCGCGGCGGAGCGCCGCACCAGCAGTTTGTGGGCCGCCCCCTCGGCGGTGACCCGGCGCAGATGCACCGTCGGGTGCATCTCGACGAACTCGTCCAGCGCCTGGTCGAGCAGGAGCGACGCCTGCTCGTCGTGGTAGCGCTCGGGGTAGTCGGCGGCCGTCGGGTGGTCGGTGTCCTCGTGGGCCGGGCAGCGCCAGAACCGTACGGCGTCCAGGGCGCAGCCGCGGGCCTCGGCCTCCCGGAAGGCGTAGTGGACCGCCTCCGCCGCCTTGGCCGGATCACCGACCCCGAGAAGGATCCGGCCGTGCGACCGGGCCAGCGCGGCCTTGTCGCCCCGCACGACGACAACCGGGCAGCGGGCGCGGGCCGACACGGCGAGACTGACCGATCCGAGCAGCAGGTCGGCGAACTCGCCCCGGCCCTTGGAACCCAGGATCAGGGCCGACGCGTAGCGGCCTTCCTGCAGCAGCGCGGTCACCGTGTCCTCGGCCAGGACCTGCACCGATACCGGTACGTCGGCGTTCCGCAGGTGCGCGTGCTCGGCGGCGGCCCCGACGACGTTGTCCGCGAAGATCTCCTCGGCGGGACGCTCCGCGCTGCCCGCCGGGGCCACCCCTTCGTAGCGTTCCCACTTGGACGCGAAGACCAGGCGCAGGGGCACCCCGTGGAGCGCTGCCTCGTCGACCGCCCAGTCGAGGGCGCGCAGCGCCGGGGCCGAGCCGTCCACTCCCACGACCAGGGGCAGTTGCATCGCCCTCACCGCCTTCCGACCACCAGCGTGCACGCACGCCGGCGCGGCGGGCAGGGGCCGGCCGGCTCGGCAACGGGCCCGAGAGGCCCAAGGCCCCGGGAGTGCCCGCGGAGGCTCTCCGAGGTGCCGGATCGGCCATGGCGTCTACCGTGGGAATTGTGGCTCGTGCCCTGCTCCCCGCGGGCCACGGTGGAGGCAGTGTGACCGACGACCGCGGCACCGAACGGGACGGCGTGGGACGGCGGCGGCTGGACGCCTTGCCGGCAGACCTGCAAGAACGCCTCGACGCCGTGCAGCAGGGTTCCGGCGCGCCTTCCCATCTGCTCCTCGAAGCCGTGCTGTCGGTCGGCAAGGGGCTGGAGCTGCCGCAGGTACTGCGCCGCATCGTCGAGGCGGCGGTGGTGGTGGTCGACGCGGAGTACGGCGCGCTGGGCGTGGTCGGTGACGGCACCCGGCTCTCGCAGTTCATCACCGTCGGCATCAGCCCCGAACAGCACGCGGCGATCGGCCGGCTGCCGGCCGGACACGGCATCCTGGGCGAGCTGATCCGCCACCCCGAGCCGCTGCGGCTCGCGGAGCTGTCCGATCATCCCTCGTCCTACGGATTCCCGCCGAACCATCCGCCGATGCGCTCGTTCCTCGGCGTGCCGATCCGGGTGCGCGACAAGGTCTTCGGGAATCTGTACCTCACCGAGAAGCGGGGCGGCGGTGCCTTCGACGCCGGGGACGAGACGGTGCTGTCGACGCTCGCCGTGGCGGCGGGCGTCGCCATCGAGAACGCCCGGCTGTACGAGGAGGCCCGCTACCGCCAGCGGTGGCTGGTGGCCAACGGCGAGATCATCGCGAGTCTGCTGCCCGGGGCGGACGAGGTGCAGGTGCTGCGGATGATCGTGGACCATGCGCTGCGCATTCTCGCGGCGGACATGGGCGTCATCGCGGTCCCCTCGGACGACGGCGGATCGCTGCGGGTGGTGCTGGCGTCGGGTGTCGACGCCGACGAGCACCGCGATCTGGTCCTGCCCCGGGAGGGATCGTTCGTCGGTGCCGCGCTGGACGCCGGGAAGCCGGTCATCACCCTCGACGCCGAGCACGACCCCCGCATCACCGCGGGCCCGCCGCGGTGGATGGGCCTGGGGCCCGCCGTGGCGGTGCCGATGATCACCGGCGAGCGGGTGCGCGGGGTGCTGCTGCTGGCGCGCCTCCACCGGGGCGAGCCGTTCACCGAGGCCGAGACCGCGCCGATGCTGACGTTCGCCGGGCAGGCCGCCCTGGCGATGGAGCTGGCCGAACAGCGCCAGGCCGCCGAGCAGTTCGCGTTGCTGGAGGAGCGCGACCGGATCGCCCGCGACCTGCACGACCTGGCCATCCAGCGGCTCTTCGCGACCGGTATGACGCTGCAGAGCGCGGTGCGTTTCGTGGATCACCCCGAGGCGAGCGAGCGTTTGCTGCGCGCGGTGGACGATCTCGACGAGACGATCAAAATCATCCGGTCGACGATCTTCGGGCTGCGCGCGCACGACACCAAGCGGACCGGCCGCGGACTGCGGGTGCGGACCGTCAACGCGGTGGAACAGGCCGCCCGCGTCCTGGGGTTCACCCCCTCCCTGCACATGGAGGGGTTGATCGACACCGACGTACCGGCGGAGATCGCCGAGCACGTGGTGGCGGTGCTCGTGGAGGCACTGAGCAACACCGCGCGGCACGCGCATGCCGACGCGGCGGCCGTCTCCCTGATCGTGCGCGGCGGGCAACTGGCCCTGACCGTCACCGACAACGGGGTGGGCATGGCGCCGGACAGCCGTCGCAGCGGCCTGAGCAACCTCGCCAAGCGCGCCATGAGCGTCGGCGGCGGCCTGACCGTCGACGTGCCGGAGCAGGGCGGTACCTGCCTGGTCTGGAGCGCACCGCTCCCCGCGGACTGAGGATCGCTCCTCGGCCGGGCGAGGGGCCGCGGGGCGCACGAGGCTTGGGAAGTGATGCCGTCCCGGGCCGTCAGACGTGGTGCGGTCCCGGGCCCCCGGCGGGCGGGGCGGCCTGGGTCGCGAGGACGGCGGCCTGGATGCGTCGCTCGACGCCGAGTTTGGCGAGCAGGCGGGAGATGTGGTTCTTGACCGTCTTCTCGGACAGGTAGAGCCGCTTACCGATCTGACGGTTCGTCAGGCCCTCACCGATCAGCCCGAGGATCTCCCGCTCCCGCGGCGACAGACCCGCCAGCGCGTCCGCCTCCGGCTGCGCCCCGGCCTCCTCGCCCCGCAGGCTGTGCATCAGCCGGGCCGTCGTCGCCGGGTCGAGCATCGAGCGGCCGGAGGCGATGGTGCGCACCGCGGCGACCAGATCCGCCCCCTTGATCTCCTTCAGCACATAGCCGGCGGCCCCGGCCATGATCGCGTCGAGCAGCGCGTCGTCGTCGTCGAACGAGGTCAGCATCAGGCACGCGAGTTCCGGCATCCGCGAGCGCAGCTCCCGGCAGACGGAGATGCCGTCGCCGTCCGGCAACCGCACGTCGAGCACCGCGACATCCGGCCGCAGCGCGGGGCCCCGGGCCAGCGCGTGATCGGCCGTGCCCGCGTCCCCGACCACCTCGATGTCGGGTTCCGCGTCCAGCAGGTCCTGCACACCACGGCGTACCACCTCGTGGTCGTCCAGCAGGAAGACCCGGATCGGCCGTTGCGGTGAGAATGCGCCTGCCTCGCTCATGGTGCCCTCCACCCTGTCGTACGCCTCTTCCCGCCCACCCATCGTGGCCTTCGCCGCAGGGCCGTACCAGGGCCGAACGGGTCCGTGCCCGCCCCGGGCGCACGCCCACCCGGCCACCGGCAGGGCCGTTCGGCCCCTCTTCCGCGGCCCCGTGCCGTGCGACGGTCGGGGGCACAGGTGAAAGGGGGTGCGCGATGACCCTCAGGAACTTCTTCTGGCACTGGCGGCACAGTCCGCTCCGGCGCCGGTCCGACGTGGCGGAGTCGTGGCTGCTGCTGGCCACCGGTGTACTGATCGCCGTGACGGCCCCGATCGCCGGTATGACCACCGCCGACGCGGTGGCCGACGCGTCCGCCGGGCAGAGCCGCGACCGGCACAGCGTGTCGGCGGTGCTGACCGAGAATCCGCCGGCCCGGATCGGCGTGGACACCACCGGCGGCGTGGGAGGACGGGTCCATGCGACGGTGCGGTGGACCCAGCCGGACGGTACGCACCGCACGGGTGAGACCGCCGTGGCGCCGGGCCTCGGCGCCGGCGACCGGACCACCGCCTGGCTCGACGCGAAGGGCGCGCTGCTGCGTGATCCGCTCACCCCCACCGAGGCCAAGTTCGAGAGCATCGCGCTGGGCACGGTGGCCGGGGGCGGCACCGTCCTGCTGCTCGTCGGCGCGCAGCGCGGCGGCGCCTACCTCCTCAACCGCAGGCGTTACGCGCAGTGGGAGCGGGAGTGGGCGGAAGCGGGTACGCAGTGGGGCCACCGGCAGCCGTGAGGCGCCGGGCCCGGCGTCGGCGCCCTGCGGGGCCCGCCGGCTCATCGCTCGTCCACGCTGCCCGGGGGACCGTAGAGCTCCATCAGGCGCACGCGGGTGCTGTGCAGCCGGTCCGCGACGGTTTCCGCGACGTACCGGTAGACCGCACGCCCCAGCTCGGGGTCCGTCTCGCACAGCGAGCGGACCGCCGCGGCGTCGAACTCCACGGCGTCCACCGGCCCGACGGTTTCCGCTCCGAGGTGCCACAGATACGGCGGGAACAGCCACGACCAGCCCAGCAGGTCGCCGCGGCCGACGGTCTCGACGATCGCGGGACGGCGTCCGGGGACATGCTGGTCGAGTGCGACCTGGCCGTTGCGGACGACCCAGAACCGGTCCGCGCGGCGCCCCTCCTCGAAGAGGCGGGTAGCCCTCGGCAGCGAGACCTCGCGGGTGATCGTGGCCAGCCGCTCGCCCGCCTCGGTGGGCAGCGCGTCGAGCAGGGTCCTGGTCCTTGGCATACGGTCCTCCGTCCACCGGCGCCCCGCGGCCCGGGAGACCGGGTCGTCGGACCGTCGTCACGGCACCTGCGGTGAACCATAAGCAGAGTTCCGCCCCTCCGCACGGGGCGATCCTCCACCGGGGTGGCCGCGGCAGCTCCGCTCCGAGTCCCGGAAGGGCCGCCCGACGACCCGCCGCCCTCCCAGCAGGCCCCGGCGTCAGAGCGTCAGCGGCTCCCAGGTGAGCTCCCACGTCAGCTCGGCCGCGACGCGACGGGCCCAGTTGCGGACGGCGTCCTGGTTGCGGAAGTCGCCGCCCTTGCCGTCGCGGAGGATCTGGCGTGCGACATAGCCCTGCGCCCCCTGGGCGAGCCTGCCGCCGAACGTGGCGTGGCCGCGGACGCCCAACCGGTGGGCGAGCCGGGCCACACCGGGCACGGCCGGCACCTCCCGTTCGTCGCACGAGGTGTCCAGCGGCCCGCTGCTGAACAGCCAGACCGGCATGCTGCCCAACTCCCTGCGGTGCCGGCGGGCGAAGCGCCTGGCGTCACGGTGCCAGCCGCCCATGTAGACGCCGGCGCCGAGCACCACCGCTTCGTACGCGGAGAGGTCGGCCGGCGCGTCGGCCACGTCCCGCACCTCCACGACGAGGCCCCGCTCCCGCAGTGCCTGGCCGACCCACCGGCCGATCTCGGCCGTCGAACCGTTCCTGCTGCCGTAGACGATCAGCACGCGTCGGTCGGTGGTCATCGCGGTGCACCTCTTTCTCGATCGGGGCGGTCATGCGTGGTGGGACGCGCGGTCAGGGCCGGGGCCAAGGGCGTGGCCGGCGGGCCGGTGCACCGCTTGCCGGCGGTGTCCGAGCCGGTTGACGACCCCGAGCACGCCGTCGATCTGGCGCGTCATCTGCACCGCGACGGCCACGTCCCCGCCGTGCTCCAAGGTCCCGCTGAGCGTCACCAGACCGCCGCGGACCACGACGTCGACGCTCTGCGGGCTGAGCCACAGGGCCCGGACCAGCACTTCGTCCAGCACTTCGGCACGGAGTTCGGCGTCCGGCCGGAGGAAGATCCGCAGCAGGTCGCGGCGGGTGACGATGCCGACCAGCCGGGCCTCCTCGTCGACGACCGGCAGCCGCTCGATGCCTCGCTCGGTCAGGACGCGGGCGGCCCGGACGACCGAATCGTCGGCGCGAATGGTGATGGCCGGCGCGGACATCAGCTCGCCGGTGGTCAGCGGCCCCGCGCGCCCCGTACGCTCCCCGGCGCGCCGCAGGTCCGTCGCGGAGACGACGCCGATCACCTTGTCGTCGGCGTCCACCACCGGCAGGCCGCTGATGTCGTACTCGGCCAGCCAGCGTTCGAGGTCCGCCCGCGGGGTCGAGTCACGCGCCGGCACGACGTCGCCGGTCATCACGCTGCCCACCACCCGTCGCTTCATCACGCGCCTTCTCCCGGCCCACGCCCGACGGCTCCGCCCCACACGCCGTCAGCCGACCGCGCCGGCCGTACAGGAGGTACGGGAGCACGGGCCGTCCGGGCGGAGGCCGCACGGGAGCCGGAGGCGATAGGCGGCATCGCGGTCCCTCCTTCAGGGGATCGTGCTCCCACCGTCGGACACGGCGCGGCCGGCTCACAGGGCCGTCCGGGGCCCGTCCCGGGACCGACCGGCCCCGAGCCCGCGCAGCTGCACCCGCACCGTGGCGCGAGAACGGCGATCGCCGTGGATGGGCCGAAAGTCCCAAGCAATCGGACCCGTCCGGCACTCGTAACGACACCTTCCGCAGCCTTCGATATAGCCAGCGGCCTGAAGGCCGGACGACACGAACGGGTGAGGACATGCTGAGGGAGCCGACGAGGGGCGCGCGTGAGAGCCGCCCGCCGACGCCCATGGTCGTGCGGCTCCAGGGGGAGCTGGACATTCTGAGTGCCGCTTCCACGGCCGAGCACCTCGACGCCCTGACGTCCGGGCCGTCCCCCGACCTGGTGGTCGATCTGGCGCGGCTGACGTTCCTGGACTGCAGCGGCATCGGGGTGCTGTGCCGCGCCCGGCGCAGGGCACGGGAACGTGGCGGCCGGGTGGTCCTGGTCATCACCGACCCGCACTATCTGCGGATCCTGCGCGCCGTCGGCCTGGGCGACACCTTCGAGGTTGTCGACTCGGTCCCGTCCGAACCGGGCCGCGCGGGCTACAGCGTCCGGCACCGGCCGTCACAAGGGACTTCCGCACCGCCGCCCCGTCGCGGATGAGCCCTCCCCCCGGTCCTCACGCGCGCACTTCTCGCCACACCTCGTGCCACCCCGCTCGCGACACCCCGCGCCGGACCGGCGGAGGTCAGACCGGCGGGCCGGCGGCCGGTGGCTCCATCCGCGCCGCCGTCGGCCCCGTCACGTCGAACTCGACGTCCACGACCCCTTCCACCGCCCGGATGAGACGGGCCGCGACCGGTATCAGCGAGGTGTCCCTGACCTGTCCGCCGAGGGCGACCACGCCGTCGGCGACGGCGACCCGCAGCTGCCCGCGGGAGACCGCGAAGAGGTGGCCGACCACGTCCCTGCGGATCTCCTCCGCGAGGTCCTCGTCGGAGCGCAGGTAGACCTTCAGCAGATCGGCACGGCTGACGATGCCCTGCAGCATCCCCTCGCCGTCCACCACCGGCAGCCGCTTGACGGCCCGGCGTGCCATCGTCCGCGCCGCCTGGGCGAGGGTGGCGTCGGCATGCACGGCGAGGGCGGGCGCGCTCATCAGCTCACCGGCCGTCAACGCCCCTGCCTGGCGCATGTCGTCCAGCCGCCGCAGCCGCTCCAGGCGTTTCGGGCCGGCCCCGCGGAACTCCTCCTCGGGCAACAGGTCGGTCTCGGAGACGACACCCACGACCCGGCTCTCACCGGCCAGGACCGGCAGCGCACTCACCTGCCACTGCTCCATGGTCTCGACGATCTCCTTGAACCGTGCGCCCTGTCCGATCGCGACCACGGTCTGTGTCATCACGTCGCCGACGATGTGCGGGGTGTGCCGCATGATGCCTCCTCGATACGGACCGCCTCCCCGGCAGGCTGTCCCACCCCCAGCGTGGTTTCGGCGGACAGCACCTGACAGGGGCCGTCCGGCCCCCTCCCCCGGCCGGTCGGGGGAGGGGGCGCCGCTCCCGCCCGCCCGGCTTCCGCCCCGCGGGGCCGGTCGGACCGCGAAAAGGCCCTGCGGCCCCTGACCGTCCCGACCGGACAGGACGACCGTGAAGAGTGCACCACCCCTCTCTCCACGGAGGTGCGCCATGACCCGCCCGGTGACCGTCGGACTCGACGGCTCGGCTGCCGGCTTCGCCGCCGCGGAATGGGGCGCCCGGGAGGCGCGACGCAGGGAACTGCCCCTGCGCCTCGTCCACGCGTGGGAGTGGCAGCCGTATGCGCACGCCCCGCCGGTGGGGGCGGACGGCCCCCGGCTGTGGTCCGAGCGGGTGGCCCGCGAGGCCGCGGCCGAACTGCGCCGGCGCCACCCGGAGTTGACGATCACCGGGGACCACCTCACCGGTGCGCCGTCGGAGGTCCTGTGCGATGTCGCCCGGGATGCCGAGCTGCTGGCGGTCGGCACCGCGGGCATCGGCGGCCTGGCCGGGTTCTTCGTCGGTTCCGTCGCGATGAGCGTCGTCGCGCACACCGAGCGGCCGGTGGTCCTGGTGCGCGCCGGAACCACGGCCGACGACGAGCACCGCCCCGGCCCCGACGACCGGCCGGCGTCGGCCATGCCCTGCCGCCCGGTGGCACTGGGCCTCGACCTCAGCCGGCCCTGTGACGAGGTGATCCGCTTCGGCTTCGAGGCGGCGGCGGTGCGTGCGGCTCCGCTCCAGGTGATCCACGGCTGGAGCCCGCCGGCCTTCTTCGCCTACGGCGTCGGCGCGGAGCAGAACTGGCAGGGGGAAATGGCGGCGCAGGAGGCGGAGGAGCTGCGAACCGCGCTGCGGCCATGGCGCGAGAGGTACCCCGGTGTCGAGGTGCTCGAACAATCGTTGACCGGTAACTCCGCACATCATCTGGTGGAGGCGGGGGCCACGGCCGGGCTGGTGGTCATCGGCCGGCACACCGCACGCTCGTGGGCCGGGGCGCCACGCATCGGCCACACCGCCCACGGCGTGCTGCACCACTGCCCCGCGCCGGTCGCCGTCGTCCCGCACCCCTGAAGCCCCCGGCCCGCGGTGGCCGGGCGCCCACGCCCCCCACGGCTACCCACCCCACCGGACTGACAGTTCACGCCCACTTGGCACAATGTGCCAGCCGACGCGTACCGTTGGCCCCTCATCCCCCCACGGGCAGCTCAGGCAAAGGTGGCAACTGCGGTGCGTCGACGGCACTTTCTCTCCCGCACGGCCGGTATGGCGGGCGCTGCGGCGCTCGGACTCACAGGCTGCGGCTCCGGGGAGGCGGCCGAACGGAACGTCACCCTCAAGGTGCTGGCGGCGAGCTACGGCAGGAGCGTGGGCTCCTCGATCGTCGACCAGTGGCACGCGGGCATCCGCACCTTCGAGAAGAAGCACCCGGCCATCACCATCGACCTCGAACTCGTCCCCATCGGGGAGATCGACAGGACACTGGCCCGGCGGGTCAGGAGCGGGCAGGCGCCCGACATCGCCCAGTCGTACGTCTTCGCCGACTACGCCGAGGCCCGGCAGCTCTACGGCGCCGAGGAGCTGTTCAGCATCCCCGCCCAGGCCGACTTCATCACCACCTTCGCGCGGGCCGGCGAGGTCGACTTCACGCAGTACGGCATACCTTTCCTCGCCAGCACGCCCCGGCTCTTCTACAACAAGCGCCTCTTCGCACAGGCCGGTCTCAGCGGCCCGCCCACCTCGTGGTCCGCGCTGCGCGACGCCGCCGTCGCCCTGAAGGCGAGCGGGGTGCGGACACCGTACGGCCTGCAATTCGGCCCCGAAGCGGCCGAGGACGAGGCCATGGCCTGGATGCTCGCGGCCGGCGGCGGCTGCGCGAGCCCGTCCGGCTACGACTTCGTACGGCAGGAGAACATCGAGGCGCTGAGCTGGGTGCGGAGCCGGCTCGTGGAGCCCGGGCTGGCCGGCGCCGACCCCACACGGTTCAGCCGTACCGCTGCCTATGCGGCCTTCCTCAAGGGCGAGGTCGGGATGATGACCGCGCACCCCGTCCTGATCAAGGCCGCCGATCACGCCCGGCTCCCGTACGGGCACACCGCCTTCCCCCGGCGCAGCGGCGGAGCCGCGCCGCCGCTCGGACTCAGCGACTGGCTGATGGCCTTCCGGCGCAACGGGCACCGCACGGAGTGCGGGGCGTTCCTGAACTTCCTCTACAGCGAGCAGGTGGCCACGCGGTTCGCCGCGGGCCAGGGAACCCTGCCGGTGACGGTCTCCGGGGCCGAGTCCCTGCGGGCGCGGACATCGCAGCGTCCCCTGTGGGAGTTCCTCGACCAGATGCCGAAGGCCGAGTTCCCGCCGGTGGGCAGGAGTTCGTGGCCGACGGTCCGGGACGCGATCCGCAAGCGGATCGGGCAGGCGGTCACGGCGGACGGCAACCCCCGGCACGTGCTCGACACCCTGCAGGCGACGGCGAGCGCCGCGGAGGAAGCGGCCGACGGCGGGGCCTGACGCGCGGGCGGCGCCGAGCCGGGGCGCCGGGCGCACACCTGCCGGTGGCTCAGGTCATCTGCCTGCGGACGAGTTCGTGGAGGTGACCGGCGGTGTCGGCCAGCAGCGTCGCGGGCGGGCCCTGCTCGACGACCCGGCCGTCCGACATCACGATGACCCGGTCGGCGTCCATGACCGTGGAGAGCCGGTGGGCGATCACCAGCCGGCTGGCGCTCAGCTTGCGGGTGCTCTCGATGACGATGCGCTGCGTCTCGTTGTCGAGGGCGCTGGTGGCCTCGTCGAAGAAGAGGATGCGCGGGCGGCGGACCAGCGCCTGGGCGATCATCAGACGCTGGCGCTGCCCGCCCGAGATCTGACCGCCACCGGAGATCATGGTGTGCATCCCCATCGGCATCCGCTTGATGTCCTCGGCCAGACCGGCCATCTCGGCGGCCTCCCATGCCTCTTCCTGGGAGAAGGCCTCGGCACCGCAGATGCAGTCCAGGATCGATCCGGTCAGCGGCTGGCTGTTCTGCAGGACGACGCCGCACTGCCGCCTTACGGCGGCCTGGTCGAGGGCGGAGAGGTCCTGGCCGTCGTACAGCACGCTGCCGGAGGCCGGCTTGTCGAAGCCGATGAGCAGCCGCAGGAGCGTCGACTTGCCGCAGCCGCTGGGGCCGACGACGGCCACGAACTCGCCGGGCTTGACCTGCAGCGAGACGTCGTCGAGCACCAGGGGGCCGTCGTCGCTGTAGCGGAAGGAGAGTTTCCGCGCCTCGATGCCGCCGGAGAGCAGACCGGGCTGGGCGCTGGCCACGCGGACTTCGGGCGTCTCGTTCAGCACCGGCTTGACCTGCTCGAACATGGGCAGCGCCGCGGCGGCCGAGACGAGCGCGCCGGAGATCTGGGTGACCGAGGTGAGCAGCATGGTCACGGAGGTGTTGAAGGTCAGGAACGACCCGGCCGACATGCTGCCTCGGGCGGGGCCCGCCAGCAGCATGAACATGGTGAGCGAGCAGAGCGGCAGATACACCGCGTCGAGGACCGTGGTCAGGTTCTTGATCCGACCTGCCCGCTGCTGGAGTTCGCGGGAGCGGGCGAACTCCCGGGCCCAGGCCGCGTAGGCGAAGCTCTCGGCGGCGGCGACGCGCAGTTTGGGCAGCCCGCGCAGGGTCTGGAACGCCTGGTTGTTGAGCTTGTTGCCGAGTTCGACCAGCTGCCGCTGCCACCGCAGTTGCCACAGCCCCATGCCGAGGAACACCGCGCCGATGACGATGAGCATGCCGATCGCCGCCATCGCCAGCGGGACGCTGAAGCAGAAGAGCAGGACGAGGTTCATGAGGCCGACGGTGACCGACTGCACGGCCACCGGGCCGACGCCGGACAGCACCCGCCGGATACTGCTGATGCCCATGGCGGCGCTGGCCAGTTCGCCGGTGGAGCGTTCGGTGAAGAACTTCGTCGGCAGCCTCAGCAGCCGGTCCCACACGGCGGGTTGCAGGGCGCTCTCGATACGGCCCTCCATCCGCAGGACCGTGAGGTTCTGCAGCAGCATGAAGGCGGCCGTCACGATGCTGGTGATCATGACTGCCAGAGAGACCTGGACGATCAGGCTCCGCTCCGCGGTCGGCACGAGGACACCGAGGACCTGACCGGTCGCGATCGGCACCAGGGCACCGAGCCCGACCGTCACCAGCCCGCTGAGGGCGAGGTTGCGCAGGTCCAGGCGGGCGTCGCGCATGCTGAAGCGCAGCAGCCGCCACAGGGTCATGGGCCGTTCGGGCAGCGGACGGTAGAACATGACGGCGCGCGGCTCGAACTCGTCGGCGTTGTCCTTGCCGATGCGCATCCGCAGCCCGGAGGCGGGGTTGACCGCTTCGTAGCGGCCGCGGTGCCACAGCAGGGCGACCGGGGCGCCGGACTTGGAGCGGTGGCCCACCAGCGGGCCGGTGTTGACCCGCCACCACCGGCCGATGAGCCGGACCGCGCGGGTGCGGATCCGCGAGCTGACCGCGATCCGCTCGACGGGGCTGATGCGGTCGTTGGCCGCGCCGCTCTTCGAGGGCTCGGTGAGGGTGATCCCGGCCGCCTCGGCGACCCGGCGGCAGACCGCGAAGGTGGTGTCGTCGCCGGTGTTCGCCGCCCCGCCCCGGCCGGTGCCGCCCTGCCGGCCGATGGAGGCCAGCAGCGCCTGGTCGGCCTTCGCCCGGACGGTCTCGCCCGCCTTGATGCCGGCCGCCGTGCGGTCCTCGTGCGCCCGCTCCAGCTGTTCGATCCAGCGGTCGACGGCGGACAGCAGCCGGTACTGCTGGTTGACCATCCGCTGCCACAGCGTGCCGTCGACCAGCAGGTCGAGGGCGGCCTCCGCGCTGTAGGTGGCGCCGTACTGCACGCTGCCGGGCGGTACGGGCATCCACAGGATGTCGTCGTCCGCCACGGCCTCGTCGCCGGGCCGGCCGTCCAGCGGGGCCTCGAAGAGCACACCCAGGCCGCGCGCGGTGCCGAGCGCGAAGGCGTGCTCCAGGGGCGTATGGACCTCGCCCTGACCTCCGTAGGGGTCGGCGTAGCCGTTCTGGTAGCCGTTCTGGTAGCCGCCGTATTCGTCGTACTCGTTGTACGCGGGGACCTGGAGCTCCCGCAGAGCGATGCGGCGCAGTTGGCAGTCCTGCGTGGGCCTGCCGAGCAGGGTGTGCTGCGGGCCCTCGACCGGGCCGAGCAGCAGGGTGCCCACTTCGAGACGGCCGAGGAAGTGCCAGTGCCCCTCTTGCGCCGCGTCGACGGCGAACAGGTCGAGGGCTCCGCCGGTGACGAGCCACAGCACGTGCGGGCCCTCCAGGGGCACGCTGCGCAGACCGGTGCAGTCGACGGGCGTGCCGAGGCCGCCCAGCGCGTGGGTCACCGCGTCGAGCTCGCCCGGTCCCACGGCCGGGGACGGGTGTACGGATGACACGTCAGTGCTCCTTGACCAGCTCGGCGTACGGTCCCCCGGCGGCGACGAGGTTCTCGTGCCGCCCCCGTTCGACGACCACGCCGTGGTCGAGGACCACGATCTCGTCGCTGTCGCGCACCGTGCTCAGACGGTGGGCGATCACGACGCATGCGCAGCCGCGCCGCCGCAGGTTGTCGATGATGGTCTGTTCGGTCTGTGCGTCCAGGGCGCTGGTCACCTCGTCGAGGACCAGGATGCTGGGCCGTCGCACCAGCGCGCGGGCGATCTCCAGCCGCTGCCGCTGACCGCCGGAGAAGTTGCGGCCGTCCTGCTCGACGCGGCTGTGGATGCCGTCGGGGCGCCGGGCGATGACATCGTCGTAGAGGGCGGCGTCCTGGAGGGCGGTGACGACGGCGTCGTCGGGGATCGAGGGGTCCCACAGCGCCACGTTGTCCCGGACGGTGCCCTCGAAGAGGAAGATGTCCTGGTCCACGAAGGAGACCGAGGCGGCAAGGGCGCTGCGGGAGATGTCCTCCAGGCGCTGCCCGTCGATGCGGATGGTGCCTTCCCAGGGGCTGTAGAGGCCGGAGATCAGGCGCGAGACGGTGGACTTTCCGCTGCCCGATCCGCCGACCAGGGCGACCTGCTGGCCGGGGCCCACCGACAGCGAGAAGCCGGTGAGCAGGGGCTTGTCCAGCGGGCTGTAGCCGAAGGTGATCTCCTCCAGCGTCACATGGCCCTTGAGCCTGCGGGTGCTCGCGTCCGGCTCGCGGCGGGAGTACAGGGTGTCGACGGGGAAGTTCTCGACGTCCTTCAGCCGGGCCACGTCCGCCGCGAAGTCCTGGATGCGGCCCGCGACGCCGTTCAGCCGGGTGATCGGCGCGGTGAAGCGCGTGACCAGGGCCTGGAAGGCGACCAGCAGACCGATCGAGATATGGCCCTCGACCGCCCGCAGCCCGCCGATCCAGAGGATCATCGCGCTGTTGAGGGTGGCCAGGGTGGGCGCGACGACGGCCAGCGCGGCGCTCGGCACCCCGAGCCGCTGCTGTACCTCAAGCGTGGTGGCGTGCTGCCCGGCCCATCGGCGGAAGTAGCCGCTCTCGCCGCCGGTGGCCTTCATGGTCTCGATGAGCTGGAGGCCGGTGTAGGAGGTGTTGGTCAGCCGGGCGCTGTCCGCGCGCAGCTTCTGCGTGTGGGTCGCCCGCAGCCGGATCACGATGCGCATCGCGACGACGTTGAGCAGCGCGATGAGCACGCCGATGACGGTCAGTTGCGGGTCGTAGGTCCACAGCAGGACGGCGTAGAGGATGACGACGATGCCGTCCACGCCGGCGGCCGCGAGGTCGCGGGCCAGTGTCTCGGCGACCGCGTCGTTGGACTGGAGCCGTTGGACGAGGTCGGCGGGACTTCGCTGGGCGAAGAAGGTTACCGGGAGTCTGAGCAGATGGCGCAGGAACCGGGCGCTGCTGAGGGTGGAGGAGATGATGCGTCCGCGCAGCAGGTTCGCCTGTTGCAGACCGGTCAGTACGGCGGTGAGCACGACCATGGTGGCCATGGCCGCGAACAGCGGACCCAGCAGCGACGTCTGGTGTCCGATCAGGAACATGTCGATGTAGGTGCGGCTGAGCGCGGGCACCGCGGCGCCGACCGCGACGAGCAGGAGGCTGGCGAGCAGCGCCGCCAGCAGGGTGGCCTTGGTGCCGCGCATCCGTGCGGGTACCGCGCCCATGATGCCCGGTTTGCGGCCACCGCGGCGGAAGTTGTCGGAGGGTTCGAAGACCAGCGCCACACCGGTGAAGCTGGTGTCGAAGTCCTCCATCGCCACGAAGCGGCGGCCCTTGTCGGGGTCGTTGACGTGGACGCCCCGGCGGCCGAGGCGGCGGCCCATGCCGTCGTAGACGACGTAGTGGTTGAACTCCCAGAACAAGATGGCCGGGGCCTGCACCTCGGCGAGCGCCGCGGGTTCCATCTGCATGCCCTTGGCCTGCAGTCCGTAGCTACGGGCGGCCTTGAGCAGGTTGCTGGCGCGCGAGCCGTCACGGGAGACGCCGCAGGCGATGCGCAGTTCCTCCAGCGGGACGTGCTTGCCGTAGTGGGCGAGCACCATGGCCAGCGATGCGGCGCCGCACTCCAGGGCCTCCATCTGCAGGACCGTGGGCGTGCGCACCGTCTTGCGCTTGGGGGTCTTGGTGGGCGGCGGGACGTCCCGGCGCGCGCGGCGGCGGCCGCCGGACGCGGGCTCGGGGCGGTGCCGCCGGCGCCCGGACGGCGGCAGTTGCTGCTGCGGCGGGGCCGCGGAGTCGTGTGGTGCGGTCACGGGAGCAGCCAATCGATCGGATGCTGCGCGGCCAGGTGCACGGAGCCGCCGGCCAGGGTCATGGAGTCGACGGCGTACGGCGGGCCGTCCGAGTTCGACCAGGCGTAGCCGGACTTGTTGCCCGGCGCCCGCTCCAGCTCCACGAGGACGGCGACGGGCTGGCCCTGGCGCGAGAACTGCTCGCCGAGCTGGCTGCTGCCCAGGAATCCGGTGATCTGCTGGCGCGTCTGGGCAGTCCTGCCGACGGCCTTCACCTTGCCGCGCAGCACGCCGTACTGCTGGGTCGGCACGGACTGGACGGTGAGGTCCACCGAGGCGCCGACCGGGACCGTCGCACCGCTGTCGGCGGGTACGTAGAGCGTCGCGGTCAGCGGGTCGTCGGAGCCCCGGACGCGCTCCACGGCGGCGACGTCCGCTCCGGTGGTGACGACGGAGCCGATGGTGGCCACCATGGTCGTCAGCCGGCCCGCGGCGATGGTGCGGACCACGGTGGTGCCCTGCGCGGTACGCACCTTCAGTACGGGCGTGTTGGCGGGGACCCGCTTGCCCTCCTGGGCGAGTACGGCGGTCACCTGTCCCGCGACGGGGCTCTGCAGGACGTAGCTGCCCTGGCCGTGGGTGAGGATGCCGGGGGCCTTGAGGGTGGAGGACACGGTGCCGGTCACCGCCCATACGGCTGCGGCGATCATGACGGCGACCGTGACGATCAGGACGAGCAGGCCCTGGGGCCGGGCGAAGCGCACCGGCAGGTCGATCTCTTCGGGCGACTGCAGCTTGGAAAGGGCCTGTTGGCGGAACTGCACGACACTCTTCCCTCAACTGCAAGAAGTTCTCTGTCTGGACAACGCGGCAGGGCCCGGCCGGTACCCGGGCCGTTCGGCCGTCGGTACCTCCGGGCCGCGGCGGCCGAGTGCCCCGGAGACCCGGCCGAAGCCGGGCGGGTCCGGGGCACAGGGCCCGGTTCATCGGCGGGGTAGTCCGCCGGCGAACCGTCATCACCGCTCAAGCCTGTGCCGCGTGGCGGCACATGAGGGTCTCAGAGACCGGAGACCAGGCCCGTGACGCCGGAGGTGCTGACACCGGTGGTCTGCTCGACCAGGCCGGTGGCGGTGTCCACGACGCCGGAGACCGGGGCGATGGAGTCAACGGTGGAGGTGGCGGTGCCCAGCGCCTCACCGACGAGGCCACCGGCCACGGCGTCGAGCTCGGCGTCGGCGATTACCTGGGTCTGAACCTCGTTCATGATGTTTCCCTTCGGAATGAATAACTCGAAATGCCCCAACTGGGCCGCCTGATAGGGCGATCCTGCCACGGCTGCGGCAGCCGGGGGTACCCGTAAGCGAGAACCCTCGAAACTTCCGCGGTGCGAAGGATCAAAGCATGCAGGCGCGTTGTGCAGCTAATCCGTGAACCGCGGATCCGGACGCCATCCCTCCGCCGAATTACCTGACGTGGACACATGTCCATGGATTGGTGGCAGGTTCTTCACACGATCTACGGTTTCAACCGGGCAGGCGGCCGCAGCCTGCCAGTTGTGAACTGGACATTCCCGCACCAACTCGCTGAAGCGCTGGTCAGAGCCTGGTGGCAGTCACGGAGACGCGGCGCCGCCTGCGCATTCGGTGTGTAGATTCGTTGAAGGCCGTCATTTTTTACGGCCTCTGAGCGCAGCGCGTCCACAGAACTGCGGTGAGTGTTTCCGCCGAACCCCGGCGAACGTTGCTCCCGCATTACCGGAACATCAACCAGCCGGCGGCCGTGGGCGATATTGACGGTAATGCACTGCAGAATCGGTCCGTCATTCCGGCGGAATCGGATTGGGCACCCGGAGAACGGACATAGCTGCATAACACCGCGAGGCCGGACCCAGGGTAAATGGGCGATTTCTCGCTGAAGAGCCGGTACCTGCCGCGATGGGGCTGCCGTACCGACTGGGGTGGTTTCCGCGGCGGCGGCTTGGAAATCCGCGCGGCCGGACGGCCGCACATGAGACCGGCGCATCGCGGAACTCGCCCCGCGCACAAGCCGCCCACGTCCACATTTCGGACCGGCGAAACCCCATGCATACGGCACGCATTACCCTCGGACGCATGTCCGCACCCGCACGGCTCCTCGGTCTCGCGCTCTTCGCGACCTCGGCCTGGTGCGTCGACAACGGGCTCTGTCGCCCCTGAACGCTGCCCGCGCTCCCGCCTGACTCGGCGTGAGCGCAGGTCCCCGTCCCGCTCGGACGGCTCCGCTCGCGGGGCCCGGCCCGAAGACGCGTAGCCCTCCTTCCTCCCTCACCCCCTGCACGGAGCCGCTGTGACCACCGCACCACCCGATCCGACGGCCGCGACGCCCCGGGCGTCCGCCGCCCTGCTCGCCCCCGCCCCCACCTCAGCCCCCCGGCCGGAGTCCCCCGCCGCGCCGCCCGTGCGCCGGCTGCCCCTCGCCGTCGGCACCGGCCTCGCGGTGGCCCTGACCGGTTTCGTGTGGGCCGCCCACGGCCCCCGGCCGGGCGTGCTCCTCCTGCTGGGACTCGGTCTTGGCATCGCCCTGTTCCACTCGCGCTTCGGCTTCACCTCTGCCTGGCGGCAGCTCGTCGCCGTCGGCAACGGCGCCGGCCTGCGCGCGCACGCCCTGCTGCTCGGCACCACCGCCACGCTGTTCGCCCTCGTCATCGGCAGCGGAACCGGTCTCTTCGGCGCGGTGCCCGCGCCTTCGGGCGGACCGTTGGGGATCGGGCTGCTCCTCGGCTCGTTCCTGTTCGCCATCGGCATGCAGCTCGGTGGCGCGTGCGCCTCGGGCACCCTCTTCGCGGTGGGAGCGGGCCAGACCTCCATCGCGCTCACCCTCGGCGGATTCGTGGCCGGCGCCACGCTGGCCGCCTGGCAGTTCGACCTGTGGAAGGACCTCCCGGCGCTCGACCCGGTGCTCCTCTCCGACCACCTGGGCTGGTTCGGGTCCTGGGCCGTGACGATCCTCGCGCTGGCGGTCGTCGTGGTCGTCAGCCGGGCCGTCCAGGCCCGCCGCAATCCCCCGCCGATGGGCCCGGTCCCCTCCGCCAGGAGCGCGGTGGCTCGTGTCCTGCGCGGCTCCTGGCCCTTGGCGGTCGGCGCGCCGGCCCTGGCGCTGCTCGGCGGCGGGGTACTGCTCGTCTCCGGCGGCGCCTGGGGCGTCACCAGCGCCTTCAGCCTGTGGGGGTCGGAGCTGGTCCGGCTGTTCGGCGGGCACCCCGAGAACTGGACGTTCTGGCAGCAGCCGGACAACGCCCGGATGCTCGCCGGGCCGGTCCTGGCCGACAAGACGAGCCTCACCGACATCGGCATCATGATCGGCGCGGCGGTCGCCGCGGCCCTCGGCGGGACCTGGGCGCTGCACCGGGGCACGCCCTGGCGTACCGCTGTCGCCGCCGTCGCGGGCGGCGTCCTGATGGGCATCGGCGCCCGTCTCGCCGGGGGCTGCAACATCGGCGCGTACCTCGCCGGTATCGCCTCGGGCAGCCTGCACGGCTGGATCTGGGGCGCGACCGCCCTGCTCGGCACCTGGGCGGGCCTGAAGCTGCGTCCGCTGTTCGGGCTGGCCAACCCCAAGGCGGGCGACGGCATCTGCTGACGCCGGTGGCAGCCGGCCACGGATCGGTGCACGGTGGGAGGGAGCTGCCCGACGCCCGGAAGGAGCGGCAGGTGGAGCCGGTCGAGGCGCTGGAGCGGATCGCCTTCCTGCTGGAGCGGCAGGGGGCGGTGACCTACCGCGTACAGGCGTTCCGCAACGCCGCTGCGGCGGTCGGCACGCTGGACGGCGAGGAGCTGGGGCAGCGCGCGCGGAACGGCTCGCTCGGCCGCGTCAAAGGGCTGGGCCCCAAGACCGTCCGGGTGATCGAAGAAGCGCTGTCGGGTTCGGTGCCCGCCTACCTGACCCGTCTGGAGGAGGAAGCGGGCGGGCCACTCGTCGACGGCGAGCTGGGGCAGCGGCTGCGAAGCGCGCTGCGCGGCGACTGCCATCTGCACTCGGACTGGTCGGACGGGGGCAGTCCGGTGGCGGCGATGGCCGAGGCCGCCCGCGACCTCGGACACGAGTGGTGCGTACTGACCGACCACTCCCCCCGGCTCACCATCGCCCGCGGTCTGAGCCCGGAGCGGCTGCGCGAGCAGCTGGCGCTGGTGGCGGAGGTGAACGAGCGGCTGGCACCCTTCCGGCTGCTGACGGGCATCGAGTGCGACATCCTCACCGACGGCGAACTCGACCAGGAACCGGAACTGCTCGAAGAGCTGGACGTGGTGGTGGCCTCGGTGCACTCCAAGCTCCGGATGGACGCCGAGCCGATGACGCGGCGGATGCTCGCGGCGGTACGCAACCCGCTCGTCGATGTGCTGGGCCACTGCACGGGCCGGCAGATCACCGGCAGGCGGCGGCCGGAGTCGCAGTTCGACGCGGGGGCGGTCTTCGCGGCCTGTGCGGAGCACCACACCGCGGTGGAGATCAACTGTCGTCCCGACCGGTTCGACCCGCCGCGCAGGCTGCTGCGGCAGGCACTCGACGCGGGGACGCTGTTCTCGATCGACACCGACGCGCACGCCCCGGGCCAACTGGACTGGCAGATCTACGGATGCGCCCGCGCCGAGGAGTGCGGGGTCCCGGCGGACCGGATCATCAACACCTGGACGGCCCCGGAACTCGCGACCTGGACCCGCACCGGAAGGACACCGCGCGCGACGACACCGAGCGCGGGCTGACCTCCAGGCGCCCGGCGCGCCCGCTGTCCGGCAGTGGGCCGCTTCCATGGTCCGGCGGCAGGCCGCCTCCGCCCCCCTTCGCCTCCGCTCACCCGGTGGGCTGCGGAGCGGGCTGCGGAGCGGGCTGCGGAGCCGGGCCCGGGGTGAGCCGCAGGATGGTGACGTAGGCGACCACCACGGCGACGATCACCAGCGGCATGACGGTCAGCCCGGAGTGGCCGAGCAGCAGGGTGGCCAACAGCACCGACGTCATCGGCAGTTTGAGCATGGCGACACACATCGCCCCGACGCCCATGGCGAAGCCCGAGGTGAGCGGCAGTCCGGGGAGGTGCGAGAGAGCCATGCCGCCGGCCGCGCCGAGGAACAGCGACGGGAAGATGGGGCCGCCCCGGAAAGCGCTCAGCGACACGGAGTACGCCAGCCCCTTGCACGCGACCAGCAGTACCAGCACGCCTGCCGAATAGTCGCCGCTCTTGCCGAAGAGGGCGCCCAACGCGGTCTGCCCCGAATACAGCACCTCGGACGACGGCTTGTCGGTCACCGCCGCGAAGAGCACCGCGAGCGCACCCACCACCAGTCCCATCGCCACGCTGGCCGGCACCCGGTTACGGGCGACCCGTCCCTTGAGCAGCAGGGCGAGCCGCCGGACACCGGTCGCGGCGAAGGCGGCGAGCAGCCCGATGACGAGGGCCCAGCCGAATTCCGGCACCGTCGGCTGCGCCGCGTGCGGAACGTGATGGAGCTCCAGCGAATAGGTGCCGAGGCCCGTCCAGTCACCCAGTCCGACGAAGATGAGGGCGCCGATGCCGGCCGCGAGCAGGCCGGGCACCAGGACCACCCCGAGCATCGCCCCGCCCAGGCCCGACGCCTCCATGAGGAGGAAGGCCCCCAGCAGCGGCGAGCCGAGCAGCGCGCTGACCGCCGCGAAACTGCCCGCGGCGCCCACCACCGCGACTGCCTGCTCCGGTGCGTCGCGCTGCACGAGCCGCAGCGCGCCCACCGCCAGGCCGCCGCCGAGTGCGATCAGCGGCGCCTCCGGGCCGAGCACCACACCGAAGCTGAGGGTCGCCAGGGCCGCGAAGGCGATGCCGGGGAGCGCGGAGAGCGCGGGCGCGCCGCCGACCGCCAGACCGTCGGCGGGCTCGTGGCCGCAGCCGCCCGGGAGGTGACGGATGGACAGCCCCACCAGCACACCGGCCACCGCGAGCATCGGCAGCGGCCACCACAGCGGCGTACCCGAGAAACCCAGCGACTTGGGCAGGTCCGTGTAGATCAGCGGTTCCAGCTCACCGACCAGCGCGAGAAAGCCGAACGCCACGGCGCAGACCGGAACGCCGATCAGCGCGGCCATCGCCAGGAGCTTCGCGTACGCGCGGGTCCGCACCATCGCGTAGGGGTCCTGCGGCGGGGCCGCCGGTGCTCCGTCGTGCGGGCCGACGGACATGCGCATCGCCTCCTCGGGACCGGACGCGCCCCGGCGCCACCCGGCCACCGGCGTGCTGAGCCTGCCACGCGGGCCGCGGGCCCGCGGCGGGGACTCGCCGGGAGGAGGCCCGGCCTCGCCTGTCAGGCGGCAGGCCGCGGAAGGACGCCCTCGGTCGGCCTCCCGTTCGCTCGTCCCAGGGGGCTCAGCCCCGTACCACCGCCGCCGCCTCCAGGGCGGCCAGCATCGGGCGGAGCAACGGGTGTGCCTCGGCGCCGCGGCGTACCGCGGCGAAGACGCGACGGGTGGGGGCGACGCCGTCGACCGGGCGCACGACCACCCCCGTGAGGTCCATCCCGGTCAGCGCCGAACGCGGCACGAGTGCCACACCGGCCGCGGCCGAGGCGAGGGAGACCACGGCGCGGAAGTCGTCGGAGGAGTGCTCCAGGCGGGGCTGGAAGCCGGCGTACTCGCAGGCCAGGACGACCACGTCGTGACAGGGGTTACCGGAGTACGGTCCGATCCACGGGTCCTTGGCGAGGTCGGCCAGCGCCACCCGGTCACCGTCCGCGAGACGGTGGCCGACCGGCAGCACCGCGTCGAACGGCTCGGCGTACAGCGGGACACGGGTCAGCCGCGGATCGTCCTCCCCCGGCGCGCCCCGGTACTCCACCGCGACCGCCACCTCCACCTGCCGGTCGAGGACCATGCGCAGGCTGGCGTCGCCCTCGGCGTCCCGGACGCGGACCCGGATCCCGGGCGAGGAAGCCGCCAGCTCGGTGATGGCGGGCGCGACGACCAGCCCGATGCCGGTCGCGAAGGCCGCGACGGTGACCGTGCCGGCCTCCCCCGAGCCGTAGGCGGCCAGCTCCGACTCGGCGCGCTCCAGCTGGGCCAGGACGGCATTGGCGTGGGTGAGCAGGATCTCGCCCGCGCTCGTCAGCCGTACCCCGCGGGCACTGCGCTCCACCACGCGGTGGCCGGTCTCCTGCTCCAGGGCGGCCAGCTGCTGCGAGACCGCGGAGGGCGTGAGATACAGCGCGGCGGCTGCGGCGGTGACCGTTCCGTGGTCCGCCACCGCGCGGAGGATGTGCAGCCGCCGTGCTTCGATCATGCCTCTAGTCTCCCAGGGCGGAGCGCGCCCCCACGAACGCGTCCACCGCGCGGTGCACGTCCTCGGTGGAGTGCGCCGCCGACAGCTGCACGCGGATACGCGCCTGGCCCTGCGGGACCACCGGGTAGGAGAAGCCGATGACGTAGACGCCGCGCTCCAGCAGCAGCTCGGCCATGCGGGCCGCGCGGGCCGCGTCGCCGATCATCACGGGGGCGATGGCGTGCTCGCCGGGCAGGACGTCGAAGCCCTCCTCGCTCATCCGGGCGCGGAACAGGGCGGTGTTGGCGTTCAGCCGTTCACGCAGGTCACCGGCGGATTCCAGCAGGTCGAGCACCTTGAGGGAGGCGGCCGCGATCACCGGGGCGAGCGAGTTGGAGAAGAGGTACGGGCGCGAGCGCTGGCGCAGCAGGGCGACGATCTCCGCACGGGCCGCGACATAGCCGCCGGAGGCGCCGCCGAGGGCCTTGCCGAGGGTGCCGGTGATGATGTCGACGCGGTCCATCACGCCGTGCAGCTCCGGGGTGCCGCGTCCGCCGGGGCCGACGAAGCCGACGGCGTGCGAGTCGTCGACCATCACCATGGCGCCGTAGCGGTCGGCCAGGTCGCAGATCTCGCGCAGCGGTGCCAGGTAGCCGTCCATGGAGAAGACGCCGTCGGTGACGATCAGCGTGCGCCCGGCGCCGGACGCCTCCTTCAACTGGCGTTCCAGGTCCGCCATGTCGCGGTTGGCGTAGCGGTAGCGGCGGGCCTTGGAGAGCCGGATGCCGTCGATGATGGAGGCGTGGTTGAGGGCGTCGGAGATGACCGCGTCGTCCGGGCCGAGCAGCGTCTCGAAGACACCGCCGTTGGCGTCGAAGCAGGAGGAGTAGAGGATGGTGTCCTCCTGGCCGAGGAAGCCGGAGATGCGCCGCTCCAACTCCTTGTGGACCTCCTGGGTGCCGCAGATGAAGCGGACCGATGCCAGGCCGTAGCCCCAGCGGTCGAGGGCCTCGTGGGCGGCGGCGACCACCTCGGGGTGGTCGGCGAGGCCGAGGTAGTTGTTGGCGCAGAAGTTGAGCACCTCGCCGGGCGCGCCACCGGCGGTGACGGCGACCGTGGCGGACTGCGGGGTGCCGATGACACGCTCGGGCTTGTGCAGTCCTGCGGCGCGGATCTCATCGAGGGCGGTGCGCAGTTCGTCGCGTACGGAGTCGAACATCAGACATCAATCTCCAGGAAAAGGGCTGGTCAGACGGTCCAGTCGAGGATGACCTTGCCGCCGCGGCCGGCGGCGGCGTCGTCGAATGCGGCTTCGAAGTCGCGGTGGCCGTAGCGGCCGGTGATCACGGGGGCGAGGTCGAGGCCGCCTTCGAGGAGCACCGACATGGCGTACCAGGTCTCGAACATCTCGCGGCCGTAGATGCCCTTGATCGTGATCATGGAGGTGACGATCCGCGACCAGTCGACGGAGAACTCCTCGGCCGGCAGGCCGAGCATGGCGATCTTGCCGCCGTGGGTCATGTTGGCGAGCATGTCGCGCATCGCCTCGGGCCGTCCGGACATCTCCAGGCCGACGTCGAAGCCCTCGCGCAGGCCGAGCGTGCGCTGGCCGTCGGCGATGGAGTGCTCCGCGACGTCGAGGGCCAGGGTGGCGCCGATCTTGCGGGCCAGCTCCAGGCGCTCCTGGCTGACGTCGGTGATGACGACGTTGCGGGCGCCCGCGTGGCGGGCCACGGCCGCGGCCATCAGCCCGATCGGGCCGGCGCCGGTGATCAGCACATCCTCGCCGACCAGCGGGAAGGACAGCGCGGTGTGCACGGCGTTGCCGAACGGGTCGAAGATCGCCGCCACGTCGAGATCCACGGGCACCCGGTGCACCCACACATTGGCCGCGGGCAGCGCGACATACTCCGCGAACGCCCCGTCGCGGCCGACACCGAGGCCGACGGTGGCCCGGCACAGGTGCCGCCGGCCCGCCAGGCAGTTGCGGCACTTGCCGCAGACCAGGTGGCCCTCGCCGCTGACCCGGTCGCCGACCGCGATCTCGGCGACGTCGCGCCCGGTCTCGACGACCTCGCCGACGAACTCGTGGCCGAGGATCAGCGGCGTACGGATCGCCTGCTGCGCCCAGCCGTCCCATGCCCGGATGTGCAGGTCGGTGCCGCAGATGCCGGTGCGCAGCACCTTGATCAGGACGTCGCCCGGGCCGATGACCGGCTCCGGCACCTCCATGAGCCGCAGGCCCGGCTCCGCCTTCTGTTTGACCAGTGCCTTCACCGCGACGGCTCCCGTACGTAAGAGTGCTGTGACGTGCCGGACGAGTCCCGGCCGCCCGATCACCGACAGCGAATCTTCCCTACGCGGGCCGTCCGGTCCATCGAGGTTTTCTTAAGCGCGGCCACAGCTACCCTTTACGCCCCCTGCGCACCACTGGCGACGCGACGGCCGGCGGGCCGGCCGTGAAGCGGCGCTGCCGGGCCGGCCGGACCGATCGGGCGATCCGGGCCGACGCCTCAAGGGTGCGCCGTCGGAGGCCAACGAGACGCCCATGAAGGGGAGTTCACGGTCCTTTGTCCGTTCGGGCGCGACTCCGGCGCGCTGCCGTCACCTCACCGACCGTGTTCACAGGGCGAGTTGGGTCGCGGAGTGTAGAGCGCCCGCGAATTCGGCGACGGAATTCATCACACCTTGAGTGGCCATGAGCGGGGCCCACGTCCGGCTACGTAGGACTGGGTGGCAACGGTGCACGGGTGCCGGGCGACGCAGCGCGCCTCCCGTGTGCTTCCTTGTGGTCCCAGCTGGAGGTCAGTGAATTGAGCCACCGACATGTGAACAAGCGGACCGGTGCGATGGTGGGCGCCGCGGCGGCCGCCATCGCGGCAGCGGCGGTCATCCTGCCCAATGCCAACGCGAGCCAGGACAAGCCGCTGACCCCGCGGACCTTCACCGCGGCGTCCGCCCCGTCCGCGGCGCGGCTCGCGCAGTCGCTGAAGGCGGACCTCCCGGACCGGACGGCCGGCTGGTATCTGGACGGCGAGAGCGGCCATCTGGTGATGAACGTCCTGACGGCGGACGACGTCGGGAGCGTCACGTCCAAGGGTGCGGTCGCCAAGGTCGTCCGCAACAGCATGACCGCCCTGAAGGCCGGGACGCGGACGCTGACCGACACCGCCTCGGTGCCGGGCACCGCCTGGTCGATCGACCCCAGGACCAACAAGATCGTGGTGCTCGCCGACCGGACGGTCACCGGCCGGAAGATGGCCGCCCTCTCCAAGGCCACCGACGGGATGGACGGCCTGGTGAGCGTCAAGCGCTCCCAGGGGGAGTTCCGTCGCTACGACGGCGAGAACGCCGGCCAGGGTGCGGCCGGGAGCGCCGGGCAGGGCGCGGGCGGGGCCGGCGGGTCGCAAGGGGCCGGCGGCGCGGGTGCCGCTGACGGCGGGGCGGCCGGAGACGGCGGACAGGGGGCCGGTGGCGCGGCCGGCGGGTCCGCGGGAGACGGCGGGCAAGGGGGCGGCGGCGCGGCCGCGGGTCCCGTGGGCGGCACTGCCATCTTCGGTGGCGGCTCCCGCTGCTCGCTGGGGTTCAATGTCACGGTGCAGGGCGCGCCGGCCTTCCTCACCGCGGGCCATTGCGGCAACGAGTCCGAGACGTGGACCGCCGATCAGGCGGGCAGCCAACCGCTGGGCACCGTCCAGGACTCGAAGTTCCCCGAAACCGACTTCGCCCTGGTCGCCTACGACGACGCGGCCGCTCAGCCGCAGAGCGCGGTCGACCTGCAGGACGGCACCACCCAGGAGATCACCAAGGCCGCGGAGGCGGCCGTGGGCATGAAGGTGCAGCGCTCGGGCAGCACCACCGGGCTCTCCGACGGCACCGTCACCGGCCTGGACGCCACGGTCAACTACGGCAACGGCGACATCGTCAACGGCCTGATACAGACGGATGTGTGCGCGGAGCCCGGCGACAGCGGAGGCGCGATGTTCTCCGGCGATTCGGCCGTGGGACTGACCTCCGGCGGCAGTGGTGACTGCACACAGGGCGGCGAGACCTTCTTCCAGCCGGTCACCGACGCTCTCGAAGCCACGGGGGCCGAGATCGGCGCCGGCGGAGGCGGAGGCGCCGCCGCGGGCGGCGGCGACGCGGGCGCCGAGGACCCGGGAGCGGGCGGCGACGCAGGGGCAGAGGACCCGGGTGCCGGCGGCGACGCGGGGGCCGAGGACCCGGGAGCGGAGGACCCCGGTGCGGGTGCCGAGGACCCGGGTACGGGCGCCGAGGACCCGGGTACGGGCGCCGAGGACCCGGGCGCCGGGGCGGAGGATCCCGGCGCGATCGGCAGCGGCAGTGACAGCGGTGCCGGCATCGACAGCGGCGAGGCCATGAACTGACCCCGGCCTGCGCGCGGAGGACCCGGCCCGCCCGGCCGGCCCCGCCACCGGCCATGTTCCGCCGGCCCCGCCCGCCGGTTACCGTCCGAGGAACGGACGGCACCCGGGGGCGGGGCCGGCGGTGGGTCCGGACGAAGCAGGCACGAGCGGGCACGAGCCGGTACGAACACACACGGAACCCGGCCGCGCCCCGCGGCGTGTCAGTGCGTGATGCTGTCGATCAGCTCGCGCGCGCCCTGCCGCAGCAGGGTGACCGCGACGGACGTGCCGAGCGTCTCGGGAGTGAGCGGTCCGGCCCATTCGTGCGCGTTGAGGACCGTCTTGCCGTCCGGTGTGAAGACGCAGGCGCGCAGCGAGAGTTCGCCGTTCCGGTCGGTCCTGGCGTAACCGGCGATCGGGCTGTTGCAGTGGCCCTGCAGGACGTGCAGCAGCATGCGCTCGGCGGTCGTCTCGCGGAACGTCTCCGGATCGCCGAGACCGCTCACCGCGTCGATGGTGGCCGTGTCGTCCTCGCGGCACTGCAGTGCCAGGACTCCGGCACCGACGGGCGGGCACATCAGGTCCACCGACAGGGTCTGGCTGATCACGTCGGTCCGGCCGATGCGCTCCAGCCCGGACACCGCGAGCAGCAGCGCGTCCGCCTCGCCCGCGGCCAGCTTCTCCATGCGGCGGTTGGCGTTGCCGCGCATCGGAACGCACCGCAGATGCGGGTGGGAGCCGGCGAGCTGCGCGATCCGGCGGACCGAGGACGTACCGATGCGGGTCCCCTCGGGCAGCTCGTCGAGCGTGAGACCACCCGGATGGATCAGCGCGTCCCGGACGTCGTCGCGCTTGAGGAACGCGGCGAAGGTCGTACCGACCGGCAGCGGGCGGTCACCCGGGATGTCCTTGACGCAGTGCACCGCGAGATCCGCCTCGCCCGCGAGCAGCGCGGCGTCCACCTCCTTGGTGAACGCGCCCTTCCCGTCGACCTGGGAAAGGGCCCCCATCCACCGGTCGCCGGTGGTCTTGACCGGGACGACTTCGGTGGCGGTCCCGGGGTGCAGCGCGCTCAGTTCGGCGCGGACGCGCTCGACCTGGGCCAGGGCCATGGGCGAGTCACGGGAGACGATGCGGATCAGCTCAGGGGCGGACATGCGCACACGATAGACCGTCAGATCCGGTGCTCGGCACGCGACCCGTGGGGCGCGGAGGGCTTCCGGCGGGGCATGCAGCGGTGGCACAATACGCGCCCTGCTCCGACCCGTCCTCAGGGATCCCATGGCGTCGAACGAACCAGATTCGCAGATACCCGTGTTCCGTGGAGCAGGACATCTGCTCCGTCTGATAGCCGACCTGGTGCGCAGGCCACGGCGCCGGGAGTGTCCCGAGCCGGTGCGGCACCGGGGGGTGGCCCAGGGGCGCGAGGGCCTGCCCGTGGTGTGCCTGGTGGGCGGCACCGATCACACCCAACTCGCCAAAGGCATCAGCTACTTCCTCAGCCACGCCGACCCCCGGCGGGTGCCGCACTGCCTGTACGACCTCCGCGAGGGCGCGGCCGGGGCGGACCCGGAATCCGTCGAGGCGGTCCGCCGGACGCTGGAGCGGCTCGCGCAGGGGCTCGCCCTCAGCGTCAACGGCAGCGACGGGCGGGTGCGCTTCCGCCGGTTCGGGCTGGTCAACTGGCTGATTCAGTCGAGCGCCGGCGGGCCGGGCCACGCAGGGGGACTGGAGGGGAACGACCACACCCTCCTGCAGGGGCTGCGGGAGCGGGAGTTCCGGCGCAGGCGGCTGTTCGGGCTGCTGCGGTCACCGGAGACCGAACTGGCGGTCGACGGGAAGGTGCCGTGGTGGGTGTGGCTGTTCGCCGTGCACGTCTTCCCGCTGGCCTGGTTCCAGGTGCGGCGGGGGCTGGGCCGGGAGTACCGGTGGCTGCTGAACCAGCCCTACCTCGCACCGCGCGACCCGGGCACCTTCATCGGCTTCGCCGAGCGGCTGACCGCACCGCACAACCAGGTCGAAGACCCCGAGCAGTTACGCAAGTTGATGGTCAACGCGTTTCTGGAGGATCTGCGCGTGGCGTTCCGCCGCCGCATCTGGCGGCCCGGGACCGCCCGGCGCACCGCGTACTGCGTGGCGGTGCTCGACGGCACGGGCGCCGGGAACTGCGGCTACCCGCTGCTGCGGACCGTCATCGACGTACGCAACGAGACGGGTGCCTTCGACCCGCTGCTGATCATCAGTTGCGGTGCCGAGGCGCCCGCGGCAGGTACGCAGGCCCGTGCCGACTGGGGCCACAGCTCGCTGTGGGAACTCACCGACCGGCTCTACGGCGGCTGGCGGGACGCCTTTCTGCACACCGGCAGGGCCCGCAACCGGGCGCCCTGGTACCTGCCGGTCTCCGTCCCGCCGCTGATGCCGCCGTCCGACGACCCGGCCGTCAAGGAGCAGTACGAGCTGACGCGGCGGCTGGAGGTCGGCCAGGACGCCCGGCTGAGGATTCCCGAACCGCCGCTGTGGGCGCGCCGCGTGGTGTCGCTGGTGGCGGCCTGCGCTGCCGCCGCGGTGCTGCTCGGGACGGGCTGGGTGTTCCTTGAGGGGGAGCGCGGCTATCGGCGGGCCCACTGCGGCCTGAACCGTTTCGAGGACGACGCCGCCACTCTGCGCACCGCGTCGACGGGCGAGTGCATCGGTGTGTCGCGGCACGGATTCACCTTCCACTCCCCCGACGCCGCGCTCAACAACACCCTCAAGAAGATCTCCGAGCAGAACACCACTGCCGACAAGGCGCACAAGGCGGCCCCGGAGCGTCCGCTGGTGACCCTCGTCCATCTGTCCGCGCTCCTCAGCAGCACCGGCCGGTCGACCGGACAACTGGCGTACGTGCGCGAGGCGTTGCAGGGCGTCGCCGCTGCCCAGTCACGGCAGCTGCGGAGCACCGGCAGCGCGGAGCCGATCGTGCGGATCTTCCCCGCCAACGCGGGTTCGGGTATGCGCTTCGGCACCGAGACGGTGGAGATACTGGCGGGTCTGCGGCGGCAGGACCCGTCCATCGTCGGGGTCACCGGGCTCGACCAGAGCCGCGAGGCGACCAACCGGACCATCCGCAAACTGACCGCGGTGGGGCTGCCGATGGTCGCCACCACACCGTCGGCGGACTCGCTGGTGCGGCAGTCCCCCATGTACTTCCAGGTGTCGCCCCAGAACAAGCGGGAGGCGCAGATCGCCGCCGCGTACGCCGATCACCTCGTCGGCAAGGGCGGGCGGAAGACGGCGCGGCAGGTCCGGGTCGTCAGCTCCGCGGACCCCACGGACATCTACAGCAAGAATCTCCGGGACGATGTCGCGGCGAGCTTCCGGGCGCGCGGATTCGAGGTGGAGAAGACCGCCTTCGCCCCGCCGCCGGCCGCCGGCGGGGAGCCCCTCTCGGACGCGCCGGGCCCCGGCACCGTCGGCCAGCGGAGCTGCTCCTACCCCGGTGTCGTCTTCTTCGCGGGCCGCGCCGAGGACTTCGAGTCGATGCTGGGCGGGATCAACGAGTCCTGCAATTCGGATCCGCCCACCCTCATCGGCGGCGACGATGTGGCGCGGCTGGCCGCGGACGCGGACCGCAGGACGCACTATCCCGGAATCCCTTACGACTTCCTGGACTTCACGCTCGGCTCGGCGAGCTGCGACGGCACCAGCGAGCTGTACTCGGAGATGAACAAGCTCTTCCCCGAGGAGTGCGCCAAGGTGGCGAACTCCTCGCTGGACGGCCATGCCGCGCTCGCGTTCGACGCCGTCAAGCTGTTCATCAACGCCGTGAAGCAGCTGCGGGAGGACGCCTCGGACATGCCGTTGACGCCTCCGGCGGTGTGGCACGCGATCAGCGGGGTGCACGGGGAGGGGGCGCTCGACGGGGAGAGCGGCATCATCGGCTTCGGAGGGGACGTGGACCGTCAGGTGCCGCTGGACAAGCTGCTGTCCGTCCAGCACATCGACGGTATGGGCAGGCCGTCACAGGCGGGCTTCTGCGGCCGGGTCGGCGGTCAGCGGCAGACGGCCTGGTGTCCCCCGCTGGAGCCGGAGAAAGGCCGGTGAGGGAAAGCACCGTCAACTCGCCTGAAATCGGGCTGGGTTAGGGGTGCTCAGGGGCCCGAAACGGTGAAGAGGCCACCGTCGGGGTCGCAGATGACGGCCTGGCGTCCGCCGGCCCCCGGGGGCGGTTCCTCCGGTGTCACGGTGCCGCCGGCGGCCTCGGCCGCCGCGGACACCGCGGCCACATCACCGACCGGGAAGTGCACATGCCACCGGGGGCGGACCCTGGGGTCCGGAGCGGCTTCGACGCCGCCGCCGCGCAGCGTGGCCACCGCACGGGAGCCGTCCCGCACGATCACCCGGTCGTGTTCGTACGTCACATCGCAGCCGCCCGGCTCCTCGGAGGCCCAGCCCAAGACCTCCGCGTAGAAGATGGCGGCGGCGAAGGCGTCCCGCGTGCGCAGCTCCAGGCAGACCGGCGCCCTGCCGTGCCCGATCGCCCAGGCCAGAGTCTGGCCTTCCCAGAAGCCGAAGGTCGCGCCGTCGCGGTCGGCCGCCAGGGCGGCCCGGCCGGTACCGATCTTGATCGGGCCGACCGCGACGGTCGCGCCCCGCTCCCGGATCCGGGCGGCCGTGTCGTCGGCGTCGTCCACCGTGAAGTAGGACGTCCACGCCACGGCGACCTGGAAGCTCGGCGCGAGTGCGCCGATACCGGCGACCGGCTCGCCGTCGGCCAGCGCGACGACGAATTCCTCGCCCAGGCCGGCCGGCCGGAAGGTCCAGCCGAGCGCCGCGGCGTAGAACTCCTGCGCGGCCTCCAGATCGCGGGCCAGCAGGCTCACCCAGCACGGCGCACCGCGTACGGGAGCCGTGCGGCGTTCGGCCGACTTCACATCTGCCTCCTGTGCTGGGCGCTTCTCCCACTCTGCCAGCGAGGCCGGGGAGCCGCACGGAGGGCGGACGCAGGTTGTGCCGGTGGTGATCCGGCTCGATGCTGGTAGTTACGGAACCGGGCTGGGTTGATGCCATGAACGCATGGAACACGGCGCAGAGCGCCGACTTCCGTGGTCCCCTCGACGTCACCAGGGCGGCCACCGCGGTCCTGGACGCCCAGAACCTGGTCATCGGCTGGAGCGCGGCGGCGGAGGAACTCCTCGGCTACACCCCGGACGACATCATCGGTCTCCCCCTGGAGACGTTCCTGCCGCCCGTCGCCGACCCCGGCCTCACCGGCCGGCCGGTGACCCCGCTGAGCGGCAGCGAGGCCCGTACGGCGGTCCACCGGGACGGCCGACTGCTGCACGTGGCGATGACGACCTGCCCGGTGGCCGGCAAGGGGACGGAGTCCGCGCGGGTCTTGGTGGTGGCGGAGCTGGACGGCGTACGGAGCTGGCAGTCCCGCCAGGCCATGCTGCACGGCCTGGCGACCCAGTCCCCGGTCGGCCTGGCCACCTATGACACCGATCTGCGCCTGACCTGGTTCAACGCCGCGTACGGCCTGGAGATCGGGGTTCCCCTGCGGGAGCTGCTGGGCAGTCGGGCCGACGATCTCTATCCCAAGGGCGTGTTCGTGACCGAGGGCTATCCGCGCAGCCTCGAAGAGGTCATGGGGCATGTGCTGGAGAGCGGCGAATCGATCCTCGACCTGCACTTCGTGGGCCAGCCGCCCACCGACCCCGAAACCGAGCACGTCTGGTCGTGCTCCTACTACCGGCTGCAGGACGCGCAGGGAAAGATCCTGGGGGTCTGTGAGGACGCCTTCGACATCACGGACCGCTACCAGGCCCAGCGCCGGCTGAATCTCCTGGTGGAGGCGGGCCTCCGGATCGGCACCACACTCGACGTGACGGTCACCGCCCGGGAGATCACCGAAGTGGCCGTCCCCGCTTTCGCCACCGCGGTCACCGTCGACCTGTCGCGGGCGGTCCTGGACGGCGCGGAGCCGGACCACGCGAGCGGCACGGTGCCCCCGCTGCTGCGCGTCGCCTCCCGCTCCGCCTCGCAGCCCGGCCTCGGTGAGCCGGAGACCCCCTACCGCATCGACTATCCGCCCGGGTCGTCCCAGTACCGCAGCCTGTCCTCGGGCGGCATGGCGCACGACGAGAACACGATGGTGGTGCCGTTGCGGGTCGGTGGCAGCCCGTTGGGCCTGGTCACCTTCGTGCGGAGCCGGCATTCCGCGGTCTTCGACAGCGGCGAGATCGACCTCGCGGACGAGCTGGTCACCCGAACGGCCGTCTGCATCGACAACGCCCGGCGCTTCGCGCGCGAACGGTCCGCCTCCCTGGCCCTCCAGCGCGACCTGCTGCCGCAGCACCTGCCCGCCCAGTCCGCGGTCGACCTGGCCTACCGCTACATGCCGAGCGACGACCGGTCCGGCGTCGGCGGCGACTGGTTCGACGTCATCGGGCTGTCCGGCGCCCGGGTCGGTCTGGTCGTCGGGGACGTCGTCGGACACGGCCTGCAGGCGGCCGCGACCATGGGGCGGCTGCGCACGACGGTGCGCGCGCTGGCCCAGCTGGATCTGCCCCCGGACGAACTGCTGAGCCGGCTGGACGACCTGGTGGGGCAGACGGCGGAGGACCAGGCGACGGCCCTGGGCCCGGACGTCGCCCTGCCGGATGACATGGCCATCGGGGTGACCTGTCTCTACGCCATCTACGACCCCGTCTCCCGGCTCTGCACCATGGCCCGCGCCGGACACCTGCCACCGGCGATCGTCGACACCGAGGGCGCTCTGACGTTTCCGGACCTGCCGGCCGGGCCGCCGCTGGGGCTCGGCGGCCTGCCGTTCGAGTCCCTGGAACTCGAACTTCCGGCGGGCAGCCTCCTGGCGCTGTTCACCGACGGACTGGTCGAGGCCAGGGACCGCGACATCGACGTGGGGCTCGGCGCTCTGGGCCGGGTCCTCAGCGACAACCGGCGGCCCTTGGAGGAACTGTGCGACCGGGTTCTGACCGAGCTGCTGCCGAGCGCCACCGCACCCGACGACACGGCGCTGCTGCTGGCGCGGACCCGCGAACTGGGCACCCAGCAGGTCGCCGAATGGGAACTGCCCGCCGAGCCGGCCGCGGTGGGCCGAGCCCGGGAACTGGCCACAGGGCAGCTGCGGGACTGGGACCTGGAGGAGCTGTCGTACGCGATCGAGCTGGTGGTCAGCGAGCTCGTCACCAACGCCGTGCGGCACGCGTCCGGGCCGCTGCACCTGCGCCTGCTGCGCGATCTGACGCTGCTGACGGAGGTCTCCGACACCGGCCACACCTCGCCGCACCTGCGCCACAGCGCGAGCGACGACGAGGGCGGGCGCGGCCTGTTCATCGTCGCGCAGCTGGTGCAGCGCTGGGGGACGCGCTACACACCGTTCGGCAAGACCATTTGGACCGAGCAGGCGTTTCCGCCGGACTATCCCGGGACCCCGCGGCCGGTCGGCTGATCGGCACCCGCGCGGGCCCGGCCGGGCTCGCCACGCGGCACGTCGTGCGGGTGTTCGGGGCCGGTCGCATGATGGAACCAAGCGCCCCGCCCAGTGGTCCCGGGGGCGCGGACAGAGGAGGACCTGTGACGACCAATGGCAGGGAAAGCTCGGCCGAACGAAGGCCGACGGAGCTGTACACCGGCGGCGAGCGGCCCTTCGACCCGGAAGACCTGGTGAAGGCGTCCGGCCGCGAGCCCACCCCCGCGAGCCTCGCCTGGGCAAAGCGGCTCATCGATGAAGAAGGACCCGCCGCCATCGAGCGGTATCTGCCATGACGTGCTGAGGGCGCGGCCCGCGGGAGCGGAGGCACACCCCGTGCTGCGGGGCCCGCGGGCAACGTCTCCCGGCACCCTGGGGTGCGCAGGTGAGACCGGCGCCGGCCGGGGGCCCTCGGGGTGTCCCGGCCACGCAGCTCGCCGCCACTGCCGGTCTCCCCACCCGTCCCCGTCGCAGCCGACTTGGAGGGCGCCCATGAGTGGCACTCCTGACGGTGGCAGCACCGTGGCGCCGGACCCGGGCGTGGCGGCGTTTCGGTGCGGCCCCTTCGGGCCACCGGGCGGGAGTGGACGCGAACCCGGGAGGGACCGGCCATGAGCGCCGTACCCGTCTTCCTCTATCACTCCGTGAGCGACGACCCGCCCGCGTGGATCGCCCCGTACACGGTCACGCCGCGGGTCTTCGCCGAGCACCTCGACCGGATCGCCGACGGCGGGCTCACCGTGGTGCCGCTGCGCCGGCTGATCGCGGCGATGCGGGGCGGCCCGCCGCTGCCGGCCGGCTGCGCCGTGCTGACCTTCGACGACGGATTCGCCGACTTCTACCAGGCGGTCACCCCGCTCCTGACCGAGCGCGCGCTGCCCGCGACGCTCTACGTCACCACCGGCGCCATCCATGCCCCCGGCGGCGAGCCGGGAGGCAGCCTGCTGCCTCCCGCCAACATGCTGACATGGCGTCAGATCGCCGCACTGGACGCGCTCGGCTTCGAGATCGGCGGGCACTCGGTCACCCACCCGCAGCTGGACACGCTGCCCGCCCAGCGGGCCTGGCACGAGATCGTCGACAGCAAACGGCGTCTGGAGGACGCGCTCAACCATCCCGTCCTCGCCTTCGCCTATCCGCACGGGTACTCCAGCCGCGCGGTACGCCGCACCACTCGGGAAGCCGGCTGGACCTCCGCATGCGCCATCCGCAACGCGTTCAGCTCGGCCACCGACGATCCGCTGCGCATCGCCCGCCTGACGGTCCGCGCCGACACCCCGCCGGAGCACTTCTCACGGTGGACCCATCTGACCGGCGCGCCGGCCTCCCCCCTGCCGGAATCCCTGCAGACCAAGGGCTGGCGGCTGTACCGCCGGGGTAGCGCCCTGCTCGGCCATCCGGTCGGCGGCGGCCCTCCCGGCCCGGGGGCGATGCCGTGAGCCACGGCCGTGAGGACCGGCGACGGAGACCGCGCACGAGCACCGGATCGGCCGCACGGGAAACCCCCTGCCCGGCCCGCCGTCACCGCCTAATGTGACCCTCCACCACCCCTGTTCGGCCGCATCCCGGAACCCGGGCTGCGGGAGTGACGGGGCACCCACCGCCCAGGAGAACAACAGCTGTGACCACGGAACGCGTCGACCCGCCCCTGCGTGCGGGAGAGCGGGAATCCCTGCGCGCCTACCTCGACTACCACCGGGCGACCCTCGCCATGAAAACCGACGGACTCGGCGACGAGGAGTTGCGCCTTCAGTCGATGCCGCCGTCCACGCTGTCATTGCTCGGCCTGGTACGGCACATGGCGGAGGTCGAACGCACCTGGTTCCGCCGGGTGATCAACGGCGAGGACATCCCGCTCGTCTGGTCGGCGAAGGGCGACTTCCAGGAGGCGTACGACACGACCGGCACCACCCGGACGGAGGCGTTCGGCGTCTGGCAGGCGGAGGTCGCGCACGCGCGCAGGATCGAGCGGGCGGCGGAGTCGCTCGACGTGACCGGCTACATGCCGAAGTGGGAGGCGGACGTATCGCTCCGGCTGGTGATGCTGCACCTGATCCACGAGTACGCCCGGCACAACGGTCATGCGGACTTTCTGCGCGAGGGCATCGACGGCACCGTCGGAGCCTGAAGCCCGCTCTTTCGCCGGGGTGTTGACGTCATCGCATCCCGGGGTCGGCAACAGCCGCGCCACCGATGGGCGGGTCCGCCGGTGGCAACGCACCGGCGGACCCGCCGTCATCCGGGCGTGGGTCAGATCAGGTCCATCGCGGCCACCTCGTCGGGCCGCCCGTAGCTGACCGGCCCCTGGAAGCGATGGCGGGCGGTGGCGAACCACCAGACCGTGGCGATCAGGAGCACCACCGCGAGAGCGATCGGGGCGTAGTTGAACGTGCTGGGGGTGATCGGCGAGGCCTGCGGGAGCATGAAGAGCACATTGCTGAGCACGATCCACGCCACCGCGACCGCCGCCACGGGGCGGCCGTAGCGCCCCAGATTCCACGGCCCGGCCTGGAAGTCGTCCAGCCGGAGCCGCAGAAAGATCGGCACTCCGTAGGCGAGAAACAGTCCGACGACATTCACGCTCACCACGGCCGTGAATGCGGTGTGGGACCACCAGCCCGGCAGAACGAGTACCAACGGGCAGGCCGCGGCCAGCCATACGGCCTTGACGGGGGTGCGGGTACGCGGCGATACCGAATGCCACCAACGGGAGCCGGGCATCGCACCGTCGCGGGAGAAGGCGAAGATCTGGCGGGTATTGCTGGTCATGTTGGCGAGGCCGCAGAACAGCATGGCGCCGATCACGATCAACAACAGCAACTTGGCGGTGCCGGCGCCGAGTGCGTCGATGAGAATCTGCACCGGCGGGGCCGACGCGCTCGCGGCATGATCGTAGTCACGGATCGCATAGACCAGCGCGAGCATGAGGATCAGTCCGGCGACCGCGGAGTATCCGATCGCCCGCATGATGCCCTTCGGGGCGTTGACGGTGGCCTTCACGGTTTCTTCGGACATGTGGAAGCTGCCGTCGAAGCCGGTGAACGTCCAACTGGTGACCAGCAGGCCCAGCATTCCGCCGTAAACGGCGTAGGTGAAGCCGGTGTTGTTGGCGAAGTGCGTGACGAACGAGGGGTCCTGATGGTGTGTCGGAATCAGGGTGAGCGCGGCGACGATCACCACCATGCCGATCAGCAGCCACCACACGGATATCCGGTTCACCACCGCAACCAACCGCACCGTGTAGGTATTCGCCAGCGCCTGGAGCAGGAGGATGGCCGCGGTGATCCCGACGGTCTGCTGCGGCGTGGCCTCGTAGGAGGGCCACTGCATGGCGAGGAACGCCTGGATGAACGTGGCGGCGGCGAAGTTGGTGGCGGCCGTGCCGCCCACCTGCCCGACGAAGTTCAGCCACCCCGTGTACCAGGACCAGGCGCCGCGGTGGCGCTTGGCGAGCTTGCCCGCGGAGAAGTAGAGCGCGCCGCTGGTCGGATAGGCGGAGGCGATCTCGCCCATCGCGGCGCCGACGAACAGCACCATGATCGATACGCCGATCCAGCCGAAGACCAGGATGCGCGGGCCGCCCGCGCCCATCCCGAAACCGAAGGAGGAGAAGATCCCGGAGATGATGTTGATGATGGTGAAGGAGATCGCGAAATTGTCGAACGCGCGGAATCGACGGGTGAGTTTGCGCGGATAGCCCATGGCATGGAGCGTCGCGTCATCATCGAGGGTGACGGGGTTTGCGTCATGGGGGGTTTTCGAGCGTGTGACAGACGTGCGCTCGGACACAACCGCTACCTTTCTGACAGAGCCGAGAATCAAAGGCCCCGACTCATTGGGCTGGTGAAGCGAGCCGGGCTGGTCGGGCATTACAGGATTTCGGTCAGGAATCCCGCGATACCGCTACCCGGAGACGCCACGCGCCGACTTCTTTGACGGCGCGGGCGCGGTTCAGGTGGCGCCGGGTACGGGAAGTCCGCACGAGCGCCGGGCTCTGGTTAATTGCTCCTCGGGATCACCGAACGCGCTCCAGGGCATACGCGAGGCATAAGGGCCCATCGCGGTGAAGACTTCCCGCGCCTCGAATTCGCGCTTCGCCATGAACAGCGCATGCGCCAGATACGCGAGATCCAGCACCGGAGTGAAACGGTATTCGGCAACACTCGGATACCAGTTGCGGTGGATGCTCGTCGCCGTGGAGACCCACTGGGGCTGCTCCCAGGTGTGGTCCGCGAGCAGGGCGGACGGGTCGTAGTCCTCGACCAAGGCCACCAGCGGCAGCAGCCGGAGTGGCGAACCGGCCGGTGCCCGCTGGCTCAGGAACGCGGCGACGTCCCAGCTCTCGCTGGACGAACCGCCGTAGCGGGTGAAGAAGAACGACAGGAACCGGTGGTGCGCCTCGCGGTGCCAGGGGTCGAGCCGGAGAATGTGGGCGAAGAGGTACCACGGCCCGCTCGGCGCCGTCAGCAGCCCCCGCGGAGCGGGATCCTGCGGCCGGTCCAGACGCGCCAAGGACAGCTGGGCGACCCACGGTGTGGGGTCACCGGGAAGCAGGTGCGCGGCCCGCTCGCCGGCCGTCCGCGCTATCCGCGCCAGGGCCACTCGGCGCGGGTCGCCGGCGTCGGCCGCGCGCAGCGCCCGGAGCATCGCCACCCGCGCCCACAGCAAGGCCGCCTCGGGGCCCGGCTCTTCCGCCCACCAGCGTTCGGCGAGATCGGAGTCGGCGGCCTCGGAGGCCAGCACGAGCGAACGGTGCGCCCGCACCTCGAAATCCCCGCGGGTCTCCTTCAGAACCTCGTGCGCGCGGAAGTAGCGACCGGTTCTGACATCCATACAGGCGCGGGCGAGCTGTCGGTCATCGGCCGCCGGGCTCCACACGTACTGCCCCTCGAAAGAGCCGGCCGTCACGATCCCCTCCTGGTCCTGAAGGTGCCATCCCCGCGCATGCATTCTGTTGGTGCCGAATTCAACTGGACCCTTCCCCGGACCCGCACGGCAGCGGGCCACACCCTACTCATCATCATCACAATGCGAAAACAGTCGCCGGGATCACCTGCCGCCACACGATTCCGACCCACGGGGATTGATGCGGAATCAGCCCCCCGCTGATCCCTCCCGGCGGGCGACTTTGCCATTTCTTAACGCCCTGCGCGTTCGTTTGGCATATTCACCCCTTCACATTCCCTCCATACTCGGGCACAACGTCGTTTCGACGTCGAGTTGTTGAACGCTCTCCCAGTTCGGCGACGAGAAGCATTGAATGAGCACCCGCCGCCATGCACCGCCGCGTATCGGCCAGTTCATCGGCGTTTTCCCGCCACGCCGGTCCCGCCTGCTGGACGCCCGCCCTGGCCCGCGGGGGCACCGGAACGCTCGGCCGCGCCCGCCACCTCTCGGGCTCCTCATGCGCTTGCCCTACAACGCCGCGGCGCCTCCGGCGATTGCGGCCCGCCGCCTCCGGGCGCGCCGGGAGCCGGATCCTCGAACGACCGAAGAGCACGTGTGATTAGCAGTAGCTACTTTCCGGAACCGCGTGATCACATGTAGCGTTCGTTCCGACCGGAGCCGTGGCTTCAGACCCCCGTCATGGCTGAGCACGGGCATGCACGCGAGCGTTCTCCGGCACTGACGGAGCGAGTTGGCCCCCGGGCACACCCGTATCCCCCGTGCCGGCTCGCCGACCCCGCCCCAGCACCGGACCGCGTCGCGAACGCCCCGCACGACATCCGCACATCGAACGTCGAGCACCGCCATGTCTGTCCGTACACGCCTGCTTTGCAAGAGGAATGGGCCCAGATCATGTTCATGAATCCCTCGACGACCCTCGCCCTGCGCCCGGAGGCCGACTTCCGCCGGCCGGCGGACGCCGGGTCCGACGAAGGGCCACCCGTGGCGGTCGACCGGCTCCCCGACGGCAAGTGGCAACTCACCCTGCACGACCTCGAACCCGTATCGGTCCACCGGCTGCCATCGGACGAGGTCCACATCATCCTGGCGCCGGCACGTGACGCGCTCACCCGCCCGTCGAACGCCCGTATCGCCGCCAGGACCGCCGCCGCTGCCGACCCGATCCGCCTCGACACCGCCGCCAGGACCGTATCCGTAGGGGGGCACCAGCTGTCCCTGCCCCGGCTGGAGTTCGACCTGCTCGCGCATCTCGTCCTGCACCCCCAGCGCGCCTTCACCCGGCAGCAGCTCATGGCCGCCGTATGGCCCTCCTGCGAGTCCAGCGACCGCACCGTGGATGTGCACATCGCCCGGTTGCGCCGTCGCCTGGGGCCGGGCCTGCGCTCCTCGATCCGCACCGTCTTCGGAATCGGCTACAAGTACCTGCCGCCCTCGCCATGAACCCCGCGCACAGGGGTGGTTGACCAGCACGGCACCTCCCGCCCGCGACCCGGGCGACCGTGCCTGCTCCGGTGCCCCGCAACCGCTGACCGACACCCGGCGACCGACTGCGGGGCACCACCTCATCAACTCGGGCCGTGAGCGGACCCGTTACCCGTCAAGAGCCCGTCACCTCATTGCAGCGCACGGACCGCCGCGCCGAAGAGGGACGGCACCCTCGCCGCCGCCGGGACGAGCAGCCGGCCGGCGGTCGGACGACCGCCCCACCGCACCAGCCCCTCCGTCAGCAGCCGGTGCCGCCTGGAGAGCCGTCGCCACTCCCCCTCGTACGCCCGCGGCCTGCCGGCACGCAGACAGCGGACCGCCGCCCCGGCCGAGGCCAGGGCGAGCGCGATGCCTTCACCGGTGAGCGCGTCGACATAGCCCGCCGCATCGCCGACGAGCAGCACCCTGCCCGCGGTGCGGCGACGGGAGCGCTGCTGGAGAGGGCCGGCGCCGCGTACCGCGTCCGCCGCGGGACCGTCGAGCAGCGGGGCGAGCCGGGGGAATCCGGCCAGATGGGCGTCGAAACCACACCGCGCCGTGCTGAGCACCGCCACTCCCACCAACTGCGGCCCCACCGGCGTCACATAGACCTCGCCGGGCCCCGCACCCGCCTCGGGCCAGTGCACCTCGACGAAATCCGTCCACGGCGGTACGCGGTAGTGCCTGCGCAGGCCGTAGCGCCGGGGACGGGAGCCGGGCAGGTGCAGGCCGAGGGCGTGCCGGACCGGCGAGTGCAGACCGTCGGCCGCGATCAGCCAGCGCGCCCGCAGCCCGGCCGCGGTCACCGAGTCCGCGCTCTGCCGCACCTCACCGACCCGGCCGGTCAGCACCTTTACCCCGAGTGCGGCGGCCCGCCAGGAGAGGGCGGTGTGCAGATCGGTGCGGCGCATCCCCAGGCCGGTGCCGTCGCGGAAGGCGGCCTCGACACGGTGGCGGCCGTCGGCGTAGCGGATGCCGCGCAGTGGGTGCCCGCCGCCGAGGTCCACCCCGATGGCGCGCAGCGCACGCACCCCGCTGGGCATGATGCCCTCGCCGCACGCCTTGTCCACGGGTGTGCCACGCGGCTCGATCACGACCGCTTCCATCCCGGCGAGCGCCCCGTGGATGGCCGCGGCCAGCCCCGCGGGCCCGCCGCCCACGACGAGCAGGTCGATCACCGGCCCGCGCCCGCGGGCCGGGCGGACGGGCCGGACCCGCCACCGGTGGCGGCGCCCTCGCGGAGCAGCGCCCGGTCCTCGCAGCGGATCCGGACGGTGAGCAGCACCGCGTTGAGGACCCCGAAGAGCAGCGCCGTCACCCACGCACCGCGGACGAGGGGCAGCGCGAGCCCTTCCGCGACCACGGCCACGTAGTTGGGGTGTCTCAGCAGGCGGTACGGTCCCGCGCTCACCGGAGGCAGGCCGGGAACGACCAGCACGCGGGTGTTCCAGCGCGGCCCCAGGGTGCGGATGCACCACCAGCGCAGTGCTTGGGAGGCCGCCACGACCGCGGTCATCGTCCAGCCGAGCGCGGCGTCGAAGGGGCGCCCGGTCAGCCAGGATTCCGCGAGGCAGCCGGCGAGCAGCCCGGTGTGCAGGACGACCATCGCGGGGTAGTGCCGGCGTCCCGATTCGACGGCGCCGCGGGCGGCGCTCCAGCGGGCGTTGCGGCGGGCGACGCGGAGTTCGGAGAGCCGCTCCACGCCGACGGCCAGTACCAACAGGGCGTACCAGAGCATGAGTTGTCCCTACCAGCGCAGCAGAACCAGTTCGGAGCAGAACCCGGGCCCCATCGCGAGCAGCAGCCCCGGAGTGCCGGGCGGTGGCCTGCGCTCGGCGAGGGTGTCGCGCAGGACGTGCAGGACCGAGGCCGAGGAGAGGTTGCCCACCTCGGCCAGCGAGCGCCAGGTCAGATCGAGGGCGCCGTCGGGCAGGTCGAGGGACTCCGCCACCGCTTCCAGCACCTTCGGCCCTCCGGGGTGGGAGACCCAGGCGGTGATGTCGGCGCGCCGCAGTCCGTGGTCGGCGAGGAAGGCGTCGACGTCGCCGGCGAGGTTCTTGCGTACGACGTCGGGCACGCCGGCGTCGAGCACCACACGGAAGCCGGCGGAGGTGATGTCCCACCCCATCACGTGCTCGGTGTCCGGGTAGAGATGGCTTCGGGTGGCCACCACCGTCGGACCGGCCGTCGCCGTGGCGTCCTGGGGAGCACTTCGGCGCGCGCCGCAGGCGACGACCGCGGCGGCGCCGTCCCCGAACAGGGCGCCGGCGATGAGGTTGGCCGTGGAGGCGTCGTCGCGCTGGAAGGTGAGTGTGCACAGCTCCACCGCGAGCAGGACCGCCACGTCGTCCGGCCGGCCCAGCAGGTAGTCGTGCAGGCGGGCGATGCCGGCCGCTCCCGCGACGCAGCCGAGCCCGAAGACGGGCAGTCGTTTGACGTCCGGTCGCAGACCGAGTCGGCCGACGAGCCGGGCGTCGACGGAGGGCGCGGCGATGCCCGTCACCGAGGTGAACATCAGCAGGTCGACATCGCGCGGGGACAGCCCCGCCGACTCCAGCGCGCCGCTGACGGCATCCGCTCCCAGGCTCACGGCGCCGGCGATGAACGCGTCGTTGACCGCGCCGAAGCCGTCCAGTGCGGCGTAGCTTTCGAGGGGCAGGCTCATGTGCCGGGTGTTCACCCGTGCGCTGCGGTGCAGCCGGTCGAGGACCCTGCGGTCGGTGCCGTCGGGCAGGCAGATCCGGGCGACCAGATCCGTGATCTCGCGCTGGGTGTGCCGGTGGGGAGGGAGGGCTCCATGGACAGCTGCGATGCGGGTCATCTGCGGTCCGAGGTCGGAAGCGGGTGAGGGGGCCGGATTGACGGCGGCCGTGTGGCCGTGCCGGGATGCCGGGGCGGGTGCCGGGTGACGCGGTGACCTCACAAGGGATGCCCCTGGGTGCCATGGCACGACACCGCGACGCCGCTCAAGTCGCCCGTCCGGCGGTAGTGTCCGCGTGCTTCCGAGGTGGAGCCGGCACCCCGCGGCATGGCGTGGACCGGGGCCGGGGCGGGGCGGCTCTAGCATCAGCGGGTGGACGCCATGGACCGCCCGGACGCGGCCGCCGGGGCACCGGTCGCGACCGCGGGGCCACCGCCCAAGACGTGCGGCGCTCCCCCGCGGCCCGCACGACGCCTCCTTCGGACTCTGCGTACGGCGGGCGCCTTGCTGCGGGCCTGCCACCCCGGGCCGACCGCCGTGGTGAGCCTCCTCGTGGGCGGGCTGACGGCGGCCACCGGGCAGGAGGGTGCGCGAGTGCTGTCGGCGACCGCCGCCGTGCTGGCGGGGCAGTTGTCCATCGGCTGGAGCAATGACGCCGTCGACGCGGTGCGCGACGGCGCCGTGGGGCGGCGGTCCAAGGTGGTCGTCGCCGGCGCGGTGAGCGCCCGGACGGTACGCGCCGCGGCCGTGGCGGCCCTGATGCTCTGTCTGCCGCTCTCCCTCGCCTACGGCCCGCTCGCCGGCGCTGTCCACCTCGTCGGGGTCGCCGCGGGCTGGGCGTACAACCTGCGGCTGAAGGCCACACCCCTGTCCTGGCTGCCGTACGCCGTGGGGTTCGCCTCGCTGCCCGCCTTCGTGACCTTGGGGCTGCCCGGTCGGCCGTGGCCTGCCTGGTGGGTGGTGACGGCGGCGGCGCTGCTCGGCGTCGGGGCGCATCTGGCCAATGTGCTTCCGGACATCGCCGCCGACCTGGCGACGGGCGTACGCGGCTGGCCGCAGCGGCTGGGCCCGCGCCGGACGGCGGTGCTGCTGCCGCTTCCGCTGGTGGCGGCCACCGTGGTGCTCGTTCTCGGCGGGCCGGAACCGGCCGGTGTCGCCGGGGCCTTCGCCATCGCGGCGTCCATGACCGTGGCGGCCGGCGGGGCGCTGACGGCCCGAAAGCTGCCGAAGGTGCCGTTCATCGGTGCTGTCGTCGTCGCCACGATCGATGTCGCACTGTTGCTGGGGCGTGGCGCGGGCATCGGCTGAACCTCGGCCTGATGACGGGCCGGTGTGTACGGGCCCCGGGGCTGCCCGACGCGTTACGGCAGCCGGCTCTTCGAGGCGCCAAGGGCGTGGGCGCTGAGGTGGGGCGGCGTGCCGGCCGGAGCTTCCTTGCGGACGAAGGCGCGGCGCAGGGCGTGGTAGGGCCGCTCCGGGTCGAAGAAGATGGCGTGCATCCGGGCGAGCTCGTGGTCGCGGTAGGCGGCGAGTGGCCTGTCCGCCTCGTCGCGTTCCCGCCGTGCCTTCTTGGCGGCGATCCGCGACTGGAGGGCGGGGGCCGACGCCAGGCGGGCGGCGAGCGCGGCGGTCCGGGCGGTGAAGTCCCGTGGGGCGCAGTCGACGGTCCGGTCCACCAGACCGATCCGCTGCGCGGCCGCCGCGGTGACCGGCAGGGCCCGCTCGGTGAGTCGCGCGGCGGTTTCGGGGCCGACCCGCCCCGGGAGGGAGTAGGTCCAGTACTCCGAGCCGTACAACCCCATCAGCCGGTAGTGGGGGTTGAGCACCACGGCCGAGCGGCACCAGACCTCATCGGCGGCGAGGGCCAGCATGACGCCGCCGGCAGCGGCGTTGCCGCCGAGGGCCGCGACCACCCACCGGTCCGTCGTGGTCAGGACGGCCTGCACGAGGTCGTCCATCGCGTTGATGTTGGCCCAGGACTCCTCGGCGGGGTCGGCCGCGGCCTCGATGACGTTCAGGTGGATGCCGTTGGAGAAGAAGTCGCGGCCGCCGCCGAGGACCAGCACGGAGGTCGGGCGTGAACAGGCGTGGCGATAGGCGTCGAGCAGGCGCCGGCAGTGGTCGGTGCTCATCGCGCCGCCGGGGAAGGAGAAGCCGAGGAATCCGACCGGGCCGTCCTCCCGGTAGCGGATGTCGCTCCAGGTGCGGGGACCCTGGCCCGGGTCCAAGGGGGCCGGGAGTTCGGGCAGCGGTGGCAGCCGGTCACCGAGCGCGAGCGTCGCGGGCAGTTTGAACGTGCCCGGCTCCCCCGGGCCTCGGGGCGGCCGCAGTTCCGGGATCCAGACCGCGCCGTCGCCGGTCGCGCGGCAGATGGCGCCGCACCGGGTGGCGAGCAGCGTGCCCGGCGGGCCCGTCAGGGTGTCCTCGGGGTGGCCGCCGTGCAGGAACCACGGGGCGCCGAGCAGTTCGTCGCGCACCCCGGGCTGCGAATCGGCGGCGCGCAGCCTGCGGACGACGGTTTCCGTCGGGTCGCTCCAGTCGATGCGGCGTACGTCCTGGCGCATCGGCGGCCGGGTACGCCCGGCCTTCCGCGCGGCCGGGAGGGTGTCCTGCGGCTGCGGCCGGTAGGTGCCGGACGCGAAGCGTGCGACGGCCGACAGGACCGCCTCGATCGCCGCGTCCGCGATCTCGTTGCGGTAGAGGTCGCTCTTGCCCACCTCGGGGACGGGGCACTCTGCGAAGGCCCAGATGTCTCCGGCGTCCATCTCGTCGTTCGCCTGCAGCACCGTCACGCCCCAACGCCTCTCCCCCAGGTGGACCGCCCAGTCCACCGAGGAGGGTCCGCGGTCGCCGACCGGGCCCGGGTGCACGATCAGGCAGGTGCAGGCGCTCCAGACCTCGCGGGGAACGGCGGTCTTGAGCATCGGCGCCACGATCAGGTCCGGGGCGTGGCGCCGCACGACGGCCGCGAGGGGTGTGTCCCGGCCGACCAGCTCCACGCTCATGTGGTGGCCACGGTCGCCGAGTTCGGCATGGACGCGTTGCGTCAGGCTGTTGAACGCGCCGGCGATGAGCAGAATGCGCACGGCAGACCCCCGTGGAGCTGGTACCGGTGAACCGGTCCCGATCGTTTCCCACAGGGGACCGGGGCCGTCGGACCGGCGCGACGGGTCACCCGATCGATGGCCGCCGTGCGGCGCAACGGCGCTCCCTTCACCGCCACTTTCTGACCAGTCGTCAGCTGGTTCCCCGCGGTGATCGTCTTGGTCGGAATCCGCCAAAGTTGGCGCACGGGACCCGGTTCGCGCGGCACCGACATTGCCTTTTATTGACATTCGATTGGCAATCCTTTTACGTTCGGTACTGCGGCATCAGTGCAGGTCAGCGCCGCATGTCCCGACTCTTCTCGGAGGTATCCCATGGAGCAGCTCATCAAGAAGATGGCCCAGGACGACGTCTGGCGGGGCTGGGTGGCCGCCAACTCGGCGCAGGCGGCGAAGGACGGCTGCATCAGCGCCGCGCCGAAGACCGGCTGCATCAGCGCCACGCCCAAGACCGGTTGTATCTCCTGACCGGCCGTTGACCGGCCCGGGGCGGGCCGGGCGGTTCACCGACCGCCGGCCCGCCCCGGGTGGGACGCCCCGATCGCCCCGCGAAGCACCGACTTCCCGAGCTCCAGAGGAATTCCATGGACGGTCAGCCGACTGCCGAGATGATCGAGCAGATCCGCGACATTCCGATCTACCGCAAGTCGCTTGAGCAAGGACACTTTCCCCTGCTCGACAAGCCGGAGATCGCGCGCGGCTTTCCCGACAACTGGATGACACCCCGGCTGGCCGCGGCGCTGGAGGCCGGCGAGGCGGAATTCGTGCTCTCCACGGGCACCAACCACGCCCGTATGCAGATCATCCGGCCCCCGTACTTCCTGCTGCGCTCCTACTACCAGCTGTGGAGCGAGCACCCCGACATCGCCGAGACCTGGGAGACGGGCTGCCGACGGGTATCGCTGACCACCGTCCTCGCGACGGAACACGTGGCCCGGGTGAACGCCAGGAAGCGCGGCGTGGAACCGCAGCCCGTGCCCGTCCTCGACGACCGGTGGCTCGACGAGCGCACCTGCTATCTCAACCTGCGGCTCGACCCGGCGCTGTGGGAGCGCGAGGAGGTGGAGCGGATGCTGCGGGAGATACGCACCGCCGCGGCAGCGCACCCCCGCGGCTGGTACCACCTCGACTGCTCCGGCTACCACCTCGCGCATCTCGTGCGGAAAATCGGCGAATGGGGGCTGTGGGACGCTTTTCCGCCGCCCGCCAGCATCGTCCACGCCTACGAGTACACCCCGGTGAATGTCCGGCGCTTCCTCCAACAGCATTTCGCGTGCCCGATCATCGACCTGTTCGGCAGCACCGAACTCGGCTATCTCTTCTTCAGCGACCAGCGGGGCCGCTATTGGCCGCATCTGGACAAGATGAGCGTCGAACTCCTGCCGGTCACACCGGGGAGCACGATCTACCAGCTCATCGTCACCAGCGTGCGCAACCCCCATATGCCGCTGATCCGGTACCGCTCCGGAGACTGCGTACGCACCTCGGACGGCACTCCCGATCCCGACAAGATCTCCCAATTCTGCGGCCGGGAAAAGGAATTGCTCGACTCACCGCACGGCCCGGTCGCGCAAGGGGACCTCGACCGGTGCGTCGGCGCCGCCTCCCCACACGTCTTCCTCCACCAACTGCGGGTCACCGGTGAGCGCGAGGCCCGGCTCGCGTACACGACCTTCACCGGAGCGCCCGTCCCACCGGCCGAGGCCGAATCGCTGGAGAACGGCATCGGGGAGCTGACCGGCCGCCGCTGCCGGCTCGATCACCGCGCGCATCTCCCCATCGGCCCCTCGGGGAAGTACGCCTGGCTCGCGCACGACGACCGACCCGACGCCTGACCCGACGACCGATTCCCGGACAGGAGCACCATGACCAGCCAGCCGCAGATATCCGCCGACGACCTCACGGCCCTGCTCGGTGACGCGCTGCACGCCGAGGTGGTCGCGCACTTCGCCGCCACGAGCGAGCAGCCACGGGAGTTCGTGCAGCGCCAGGTCACCGAGTGCCTGCGCTATCTGTATCTCGTCTCGCGCCACCGCGAGCAGCTCGGCGGGCTCTTCCTGCCCGTGGAGCAGGACATCGACGAGATCTGGCACTACCTCATCCTGCAGACCCGCGAATACCGGCAGCTGTGCGAGGAGCGGCTGCCGGGCCGCTTCTTCATCGAACACCGCAGCATCGCCTACGAGGACTACCAGCAGGAGCCGGGCCGGGAGCAGGCCATCGAAGAGGCACTGCGCTGGATCCCGTTGTACTGCCGGGAGTTCGGTCCGTTCGACGAGGGCGCACTGCCGCACTGGACGATCGTCCGCTTCCTTCACCGGCAGATGGACCTGTCGCTCGCGCAGATCGCGGCGCTGGAACCCATGGCGGCAGCACAGTGACCCCGCCGGCAGCCGCCCCGGCGCTGCCGCCCGCGGCCTGCCGCCGTCACACCCGCCGCACCACCCCATCCGTCACCGCCGGGAAGGAACCATGAGGGCTCGGAACGGCGCCCCGTCACCGCACCCCGCTGCCGCGGCCGTGCCCGCAGACGCGGAGGGCCCCCGTGCCCCGCAGCCGTCCGGGGCCGGGGAGGCTCCGGAACAACGCCGCATCCTGACGGTCCTGGTGCTGTCCCAGATCCTCAGCGGCGCGGGACTCGCGGCCGGGATCACCGTCGGTGCACTGCTCGCCGAGGAGATGCTCGGCTCCACGGGTATGGCCGGTGTGCCCAGCGCCCTGTTCACCGCGGGCGCGGCTCTCGGCGCGGTCGGCATCGGCCAGGTCTGCCGGCGCCACGGCCGGCGGCCCGGACTCGCCCTCGGTTACGCCGTCGGCTCGCTCGGCAGCCTCGGCGTCGTCGTGGCCGCGACCGTCGGCAGCGTGCTCCTGCTGTTCCTGGCGCTGCTCGTCTACGGAGCCGGAACGGCCACGAACCTGATGGCGCGATACGCGGGAGCGGACCGGGCCTCGCCCGAGCGCCGTGGCCGCGCGGTCAGCACGGTACTTTTCGCCACCACGCTCGGCGCGGTCGTCGGCCCCAACCTGGTGACGGTGACCGGGGAGTTCGCGCACGTCTGGGGCCTCCCCCGGCTCGCCGGGCCGTTTTTGCTGGCCGTCGTCGCTTTCGGTGCGGCCGCTGTGGTCCTGGCCTGTTTCCTGCGCCCCGATCCGCTGCCGCCGGTACGCCCGTCGAGGGATGCGGCGCCGTCGCCCACCACCACCGTGCCGGGCACGGATCCTGACGCAGGCACAGCCGTCACCGGCGCCCCGAAGGTCTCAGGGGACCTTGCCGCGACCCGCGCGCAACGACGCGGGGTGGTCACGGGCACCACCGTCATGGTGATCGGCCAGCTGGTGATGATCGCGATCATGACGATGACGCCCGTGCACATGCGCGCGCACGGCCACGGCACCCAGGCGGCCGGCCTCGTCATCGCCCTGCACGTGGGGGCGATGTTCCTGCCGTCCCCGCTCACCGGTCTGCTCGTCGACCGGATCGGCCGGCTGTGGATGGCCGCCGCCTCCGGTCTGACGCTCCTCATCGCCGGCGTGGTCGCCGCCCTGGCACCGGCGCACTCCCTCCCCGCGCTCGCCACCGCGCTCGTACTGCTGGGCCTCGGCTGGAACTTCGGCCTGATCAGCGGTACCGCCATCGTCACCGACGCACTGCCGCCCGACCGCCGCGCCTCGGCGCAGGGGCTGGTGGACGTGGGCCTCGCGATCGCCGGCGCCGCCGGGGGCATCTCCTCCGGGCCGGTCATCGCCCTGGGCGGCTATCCGACCCTCGCGTGGACCGGCGGGATCCTCGCGCTGGCGACCGTGCCGGTGCTCGCCCTCGCGGCCCGTGCGGCGGGCCCCGTCAGCCGTACGCCCGAGCCCGCGGGGCAGCCGTGAACGCCCCGACCGGGGGCAGCGAGAGGCGCCGCCCGCGCGCGGAACGCCGTGCCGCCACGGTTTTCCGCCCGGTGGTCCGCGCCCCGGCGCCGGGTGGACGTCCGGTGCCCGGCAGTCGGCCACGTTCTTGCCAGATGCCGCAAGAACCTGAAGATGGCTTCATTTCTCGTTATCACGCCGGAAACCTGGATGCTGCACTATTGGGGCAGCTTTAACCATGTGGACGATCCCCCATGACGGGCCGGATCCCAGTGATCATTCAGCCTGCCACCCCGTCGGCAGGCCGACGCGGAGGGCGATGATGCGGAAGGACAACGGCGCACCGGGCATACCGGTCATCCGCCTGTGCCGCATTCCGCTGACCGCACTCCTGGTCATTCTCACGTTTCTCCTGGGCAGCGCGGCAACCGCCCCCGCCGCGGCGGCGCCCGCGGTCCCTGCGGGCGCCGCGCTCAAGCCGTCAGGGGCCGCGCAGGCCCCCGACGAGTCGTCCGACAGCAGCGAGGACAGCGTCGACCGCGAGGCGGAGCGTGGACAGCCCCGCCGCGTCGCGCGGAACTCCGTCGGGATACCCCAGCACACCGGCCGGCTGCTGCCTCCCTGCCGTACGGACCCGACGTCCGTCCCCGCTCCGGCGGCGGGACGTCCACCGGTCGACGGATGGGACACCAGCGCCCTCAGACCACTCGAACTCCCGGTCCTGCACTGCGTCTTCCGCTGCTGAGGAGGGCCTCGGTGGCCACGCCACCCGCCCGCACCACAGCACGTTCAAGCCACCCTCCCAGTGGCATTACTCATCAGCAGGAGACCTCCTCATGGAGACCTTCATCACGCATGCCCGGGGCCTGACGGCCCGCATCGCCGACCGGCGCGAGGAACGAGAGCGCTTCGGCCGGCTCGCCGAAGGCCAGTCGCCCCTCGCCCTGTTCATCACCTGCTCCGACTCACGAGTCGTGCCGTCCCTGATCACCGGGGCGCGACCCGGCGAACTCTTCGAGCTGCGGACCGCCGGCAACGCCGTGCCCGCCTACCAGGAGGGCATGCCGGCCAGCGGCGAGACCGCCACCATCGAGTACGCCATGCGGGTACTCGAAGTCGCCGACATCGTGGTGTGCGGCCACTCGCACTGCGGCGCTGTCAGCGCGAAGACCCGCGGCGCCGACCTCGACGGCGTGCCCGCGGTCCGCGACTGGCTCGCGCAACAGCTCTCCGACGGGCTGCCCAAGGACGAGGGGCCGACGGTCGAGGCCGCGGTCCAGCAGCACGTCAGCGAACAGCTGGAGCGGCTGCGCGGATACCCGTGCGTGCGCGAACGCCTGGAATCCGGCGAGGTGAAGCTGCACGGCTGGTTCTACGAAGTGCACACCGGCATGGTGTCGGCGCATTCGCCGGCCACCGACTCCTTCCTCCCCCTGTGAGGGCCGGCATGCAGCTCACCAAGCGTCTCGCCCCCCTCCGGGCGGACTTCACCGCGTCCCTCGTCGTCTTCCTGGTCGCCGTCCCGCTGTGCGTCGGCGTGGCCGTCGCCTCCGGCGTCCCCGCCGAGCTGGGTCTCGTCACCGGCATCGTCGGCGGCCTGCTCACCGGCCTGCTGCCCGGCAGCAGCCTTCAGGTCAGCGGTCCCGCCGCCGGCCTGACCGTCCTCGTCTTCGAGGCGGTCAAGGAGTACGGGATCGGCGCGCTCGGCGCGCTGGTGCTGGCAGCCGGTGCACTGCAACTGGCCATGGGCGCCCTCAAGCTCGGGCGCTGGTTCCGGGCCATCTCGGTCGCCGTAGTCCAGGGCATGCTCGCCGGCATCGGTCTGGTGCTGATCGCAGGTCAGCTCTACGCCCTCGCGGACGCCAAGGCCCCCGGCAGCGGTCTGGCGAACATCGGCTCCCTGCCGCAGTTGGTCACCGCCACCGTCCGTTCCGGGTCCGCGTTGGCCGCGCTGGCCATCGGTGTCAGCACCATCGCCGTCCTGGTGCTGTGGCCCCGTTGGCGTCGTGCCGCACGCGTCCTGCCCGCTCCGCTGGCCGCCGTCGCGCTCGCGACCATCGCGGTGTGGGTGCTGGATCTGCCCGTTCGGCGCGTGCAGGTCAGTGGTCTGCTGGACGCGATCCAGCCGCCCGGCCTGTCCGACATCGGCCGGCTGACCGAGATCGGGGTGATCGGCACGGTTCTCGCCTTCGCGCTGATCGCCTCCGCCGAGTCCCTCTTCAGCGCCGCCGCGGTCGACCGGCTGCACGACGGGCCGCGCACGAACTACGACAAGGAATTGATGGCTCAGGGCGCCGGTAACGCCGTCTGCGGCATCCTCGGCGCGCTGCCGATGACCGCCGTCATCGTGCGCAGTGCCGCCAACGTGCAGGCGGGGGCAAAGACCAAGGCATCGCGCGTGCTGCACGGCGTCTGGCTGCTGGTGTTCGCCGCGGCGTTCCCGGCAGCACTGGGCGTGGTTCCGCTCGCCGCTCTGGCCGGCGTTCTGGTGCACGCGGGATGGAAGCTCATACCGCTGCGCGAACTCCGTCCGCTGTGGCGCGAACACCGCGGCGAGGCGGTCGTGCTGTTCGTCACCGCGCTCTCCATCGTGTTGATCAACATGTTCGAAGGCGTCCTCATCGGACTGCTGCTGGCCGTCGCCAAGACGGCGTGGGAGACCTCCCACGTCCACCTGGAGATCGACGACCCGAAGGACGAGGGCCCGGTGCGCGTACGGGCGATCGGCAACGCCACGTTCCTGCGGCTGCCCAAGCTCCTCGACCAGCTCGAATCGCTGCCCGCCGACCGGGAGGTGGATCTCGACCTCAGCGGCCTGCGCCATCTCGACCACGCGTGTGGTGCGGCCCTGACCAACTGGGCGGAACAGCACAAGCGCAATCTGCAGACCCAGGAGCTCGTCGCGTGACGGAGCGGGGCGCGGGGGCCTGCCCCTTCCCCCCTCGGTGACGAGTGCGCCGAATGCCAGACCACCTGCCCGCCTGCCGGCTCACCCGGCAGGCGGGCAGGTGCCGTTCTGCCGCCTGTTGACCTCACGTTCGATCGAGGTTCTAGCGTTTCCGCATACCAACCGCTTCACCGTGAGGATCGACGACACATGGACCGCGAGACCGTGCTCATGCCCGCCGACCCGGCCGCCCCGGACGACGCCCTCGCCGCTCAGCCCATCGGCTACTGGAGCGGCCTGGCCCACCGGGCGGTCATCGGGCGTATTCGCGACGAGATGGCACGGATCGATGTCACCCAGCCCCAGTGGTGGACCCTGAACACCGTGGACGTCGGCGACGGGCGGGTCCGCGAAGAGGTGATCGAGCGGCTGGCGCACGTCGGGGACGGCCCGCAGGAGATCTCCCGCGCCGTCGACCAGCTGCTGCACCGCGGCTGGCTCACGCTCGGCGCCGCTCACCGCTTGGTCCTCACGGAGTCGGGTCGCGACGCCAAGGCCCGTATCAAGCAGCTCGTGACCGGCCTGCGGGCGGAGATCCACGACGGCATCCCCGACGAGGACTACGTCACCGCCCTCAAGGTCCTGCGCAGGATGACCGACAACATCGCCAGGCAGAACACCCGCGACCTCGAACGGTGACCGTCTGCCCGCCCCGCCGCCCGGGACGGGGCGGGCCGAGGCCGACACGACGGCGGAAGCGGAATGATTGCGACGGCCACGGTCGTTGAGCGAAGGTCGTGGCGGCCAGAACGGCGGATCGGCCGGGGCCGCGAGGGACCGACGCAAGACTTCGCAGATGGGACGCGCAGCATGCCTCTTCAGGGTGAGTACGAGCCGAGCCCGACCCAATGGGTACGTGACCAGGTCACGGCGTACGAGAGCTCCGGCGGCACGGAGGGGACGACGATGCGGGGAATGCCCGTCGTCATTCTGACGACTCGGGGAGCCAAGAGCGGCAAGATCCGTAAGAGTCCGCTGATGCGGGTGGAGCACGACGGCACCTACGCCGTGATCGCCTCCCTCGGCGGCGCCCCCCGGCACCCGGTCTGGTACCACAACGTGGTCGCCGACCCCCGGGTGGAGCTTCAGGACGGGCCGGCGCGGCAGGACATGACGGCCCGTGAGGTCACCGGCGAGGAGAAGGCCCTGTGGTGGGACCGCGCCGTCGCGGCGTACCCCGACTACGACGACTACCAGAAGAAGACGGACCGCGAGATTCCCGTCTTCGTCCTGGACCCGGCTCCCACCCCGCACTGATCGGGGGCGGCGCCCGCACGACGCGGGGGGGGGCGGGTCGAACGCGGGCCGGAGCGCCCGTCCGCTTCCCGCTCCCTCACAGCGTGACCAGCGAGACCTCCGTGGCCTTGACGCTGGTCCATACGGAAACCCCGTCGGCGAGGCCGAGTTCGAGCGCGGCCTGCGGGGTGATCTCGGCGACGAGATCGGGGGCCTCGGGCGAGGTCACCAGAACACGCAGCCGGCTGCCGGCGGAGGTGATCTCGCGGACGGTGCCGGGCCAGACGTTGCGGGGGCTGCCCGCGGGCCTGCTGACGTGCACGGAGACCGCCTCGGGCGCGATGATCGCCAGCGCCGGGGTCCCCTCGGGCAACCGGTCGGCGACAACGAGGTGGCCACCACCGGCCAGAGCGAGGCCGTCGCCGGCGGCGGCCCCCGGCCAGGCGTTACGGCCGAGCATCCGGGCGACCCAGGGTGAACGGGGGTGCCGGGTGACCTCGGCGGGGGTGGCGTCCTGGAGCGCGCGGCCGTCGTCGAGCACCAGGACACGGTCCGCCAGGGAGACCGCTTCGACCGGGTCGTGGGTGACGAGCAGGCAGACGCCGCCGAACTCCGCGAGGTGGCCGCGCAAGGTGTGGCGGACATGGGCGCGCGTCGTCTGGTCGAGGGCGGCGAGCGGCTCGTCGAGGAGCAGCAGACGCGGCCGGGCGGCCAGCGCCCTTGCCAGGGCGACGCGTTGGGCCTGGCCTCCGGAGAGCTGGGCGGGTCTGCGGTGGGCGAGAGTTCCGACGCCGAGCCGGTCGAGCCACCGCTGGGCCTGCCGGCGGGCCCGGGCACGCGGGACGCCGTGCGCACGCAGCCCGTACGCCGTGTTGCTCAGCGCGGACAGGTGCGGGAAGAGCGCGCCGTCCTGCGGCACCCAGGCCACGCCGCGGCGGTGCGGGGCCGCCGCGGAGACATCGCTGTCGCCGAGGCGGAGGGTGGCGCGGGCTCGCGGGGTCAGACCGAGAAGGGCCCGCAACAGGGTGGTCTTGCCCGCGCCGTTGGGGCCGACCACGGCGATGGTGGTGCCCGGTTCGGCATCGAGGGTGAGGTGGGTGAAGCCGGTGACGTCGGCGTGCAGCGGCCAACGCTCTTGTGGTCCCGGAGGGTCATCGGCGGGAAGCGGGAGGCCGGCGGCGTGCGGTGCCGAGAGGTCGGCGTCCTCGGCAGGGGGCGTTGCGGGCCGCCTGCTCGCCCGGTCAGTGGCCCCCGCGGTCCATCGGCCGCGCAGCGCCACCAGGACGCCCATCGCGATGGCGAGCAGCAGCAGGGAGACCGAGGTGGCGGCTTCCGGGGAGTCCTGGAGCAGCAGATAGACCTGAAGCGGCAGAGTCTGTGTGGTGCCCGGCAGATTGCCCGCGAAGGTGATGGTGGCGCCGAACTCACCGAGCGCCCGTGCCCAGGTCAGCGCGGCGCCGGCGGCCAGGCCCGGGGCGACCATGGGCAGCGTGACGGTGCAGAAGACACGCACCGGTGAGGCGCCGAGGGAGGCCGCGGTCTCCTCGTAGCTCGGCCGCAGTCCGGCGAGCGCGCCCTCCAGACTGATGACGAGGAACGGCATCGCGACGAAGGTGGCCGCGACCACCGCGCCGGAACTGTGGAACGGCAGGGTGAGCCCGAACGTGTCCTCCAGCCACGGCCCGAGGAGCCCGCGGCGGCCGAAGCCGAGGAGCAGGGCCACGCCGCCGACGGTCGGTGGCAGCACCATCGGCAGCAGGACGAGGGAGCGCACCAGCGCCTTGCCGGGGAAGCTGACGCGGGCCAGCAGCCAGGCAAGCGGCACTCCGAGCAGCAACGAGAGCCCCAGCGCCCAGAAGGAGACCAGCAGCGAAAGCCGGAGCGCCTCGACGACCCCAGGAGCGCTCAGATGGCTGCCGAGGTCGCTCCAGGTGGTGCGGGCAAGGATGCCGATCAGCGGCAGCAGCAGGAAGGCGATCGCCAGGAGCGCGGGCAGGGCGAGGGCGACCGGCGTGCCGGCGCCGGGGGCACGCAAGCGGCCCGCCGATGGCCGGGAAGGAGTGCGGGGGCGTCTCATCGGGGTTCCTGGGTTCGGGGCCGGTGCGGCCTGTGGTGCGTGCCGCCGCGGGCGCTGTCCGCTCCCCCGAGCCGGACAGCACCCGCGCGCGAGCTGCGGCTACGGCTTCTGGAAGCCCGCCTGCCGAAGGATCTTCTGCGCCTCCGGCGTGCTGAGCCACTTCACGAACGCGGCCGCCGCGGCCTCGTGCTCGGATGTCTTCAGCGTCGCGGCCGGGTAGGAGGCGACTGCGTTCTGCTCGTCGGGGATGTCGACGGCGTCGACCTTGTCGGTGGCGGTGGCGGCGTCCGTCTTGTAGACGATGCCGGCGTCCGCCTCGCCCAGTTCCACCTTGCTGAGGACCGCGCGGACGTTGGGCTCCTGGGAGACCGGGCGGACACGGAGCTTCTGGGCGTCCAGCACCTGCTTGCTGTAGCGGCCGACCGGGACCTCCGGTGCGGCGAGGACGACCTTCAGCTTGCTGCCGGAGAGGTCCTGCAGCTCATCGATCTTCTTGGGGTTGCCCTCGCCGGTCGCGATGACCAGCCGGTTCTTGGCGATGACGGTGGGCCGGCCGGCGTCGGCCTTGAGTCCGTCCATGGTCTTGGTGTCGGCGGTGACCAGGGCGTCGGCGGGGGCGCCCTGCTTGACCTGGGCGGCCAGTTCCTGCGATCCGGCGAAGGAGAACGTCACCTTGGTGCCCGGGTGCTCCTTCTCGTAGGCGGCGCCTGCGGTCTTGAACACGTCGGTCAGCGAGGAGGCGGCGAGCACGGTGAGTTCGGTCCGGGGTGAGTCGGACTTCGCCTCGCCGCTGTCCTTCTTGCTGTCGTTGCCGCAGGCGGCGAGCGGGACGAGCAGGGCGGCGGTCACGATCGCGGCGACGGCGCGGCCGCGCGGAACTACGGGGGACATGGCGTGACTCCTTGGTACGCGGGCGTGGGATCTCGCCCGAGCGGATGGAAAGCCGCGCCGGGGACGGCGACGCCGCTGGGGAGGGATGGTGCTGCGGTGGGGGTCAGGTGCGGTCGATGTGCACGCTGGTGGACTTCACGCGGGCGGTGGCCTGCACGCCCACTTCCAGTCCCAGCTCCTCGACCGCTTCCCGGGTCAGCAGGGAGACGAGCCGGTGCGGCCCGGCCTGGATCTCGACCTGCGCGGCCACGTCGCCGAGTGTGACGGCGGTGACGATCCCGGGGAAGGCGTTACGCGCGGAGGTATAGGAGGCGTCTTCGTCGCCGCCGTCCTGGGCAATCTCGGTGGAGAAGGCGGCCAGGTCGCGGCCGTCGATCAGTCGGCGACCGCCCTCGTCGCGGTGGGTCGCGACCTTGCCGGCGTCCGCCCAGCGGCGGGCCGTGTCGGGGCTGACGCCCAGCAGACGCGCCGCCTGACCAATCGTGTAGGACTGCATGTGCGACAAGATATGCGTGGTCGGCTCGCATGTGCAATGTATAAGGCGAGTCTCCATAGCATGCGCCAGCCCGGTTGGAGGAACGTCCGAAGCGGAGCGGGGGTGCTCGCGGGAGCGGCGCGGTGACGTCGGGGCGGGTGCGGCAGCTCTGAGCGGTCCGGCGATTCCTGCCCGGTCCTGCGATACGCGACTCGGGCGGCACTCCGGCCCGGCCCGGTGACCTCCACCCCGGTGCGGGCACACGGAGGACGGGAGTGGCGCTGTCACGGACCCGCCGGCGCCAGGTGAGGGCCGACGGGGATCGCCGCGCCCCCCTTTCGCCCGGCGCCCGCAACGTCACCCCGACCCCTCCAACACCACCCGGGAACACTCACCGCTCGCCACAGCTGAGCAAGTCACCACTCATACGGTCGAATTCGTGACAGGTGACGCCGAGCACCCTGCGGCGGATCGCCTGGACATGGCCCGAGTCCGGCTGTTCGGCGGGAATTGAGTGGTCGACAACAGCCGCGACCACCCGATCGGCCGACACGGGCGGCACTCGCCCGCACAGGAGTACGGGGCCATCCGAGGGACTTTCCCGAAGGGCCACCCGCGGTGGAAACCTGCTAAGGCGACGGCCCGAGGTACACCTCGGCCGCCCTCAACACCCGGAATCCGGGTGAGAGTTGAGCGGAGCAGATCCGGTCCTCACGAGCGGTCCCGGGTGAGGGGCATCCATCGTTCAACCCCGATGACGCGGACAAGACCGCTGAGACGGTTTCTTCCGTTTGCGCCCGATTTGGGCTGATGTAACGCTGGAACTCCGCAACAGAAGGAGATGATCGTATGGTGACGGACCGCACGGTGGAGACGACCGCTCTCGCCGCAGAGGTCGAAGGCATGCTGGACTCCGCCGAACCCCACGGTGTCTTCCGCGACACGCGGGAGTGCGGCGGCGGGCTGCTCCTCGCGGCCCTGCTCCTGATCTCACCCCCCACCCCCCGTCCCAAGACCGACGCCCGCTAAGGAGCAGGCGTTGGCTGAACAGACGCAGGGAGCAGTCCCGCTGAGCGCTGTGATCGCTGATGCCGCACAAGGAGTCGCCCTCGCCCTCCGAGGTGAGGGCGACCCCTATGCGCTGTCCCGAGTCCTGCGCCAGGGCGATGCCTTGGCGCTGGCCGCGATCCGGGTGCTCGGCGCCGACGCGCTCGCGCCGTACGCGCTGGATCACCGGGCGGTACACGGCGGCGAGGACGACACCACCGTGGTGCGGGAGGCGCTGGCGGCCTACCCGCCGGGAACCGATGCCTCCGAGGTGTCGGTGTGGAGTTACCGGGGTCTGATCGAGGCCTCGCACGCTTTTCTGCCCAGCGGAGCGGACCACTGGCCGCAGGCGCCACACGCCGGCGCGGCATGGGTGGCCAACGATCCCTGGCCAAAGCTTTCTCACCGGGTGTCACAACTGGCCGCGCTCGCGCTCCCCGGACTCGCGCCCACGCTCGCCGAAAGCCTGGCGGCGCGCTCCGACGACCTGGCCCGCGGCTTCGTCCGGGCGGTGCGCCGCAGGGACTGGCTGCAAGCGGCCGGACTGGGACGCTGGCTGGCCCGACTGCCCGAGGCACCGCCTTCGCTGGGCCTGGACGCCGGGCTGGTGTTCATCCGTCAGATGAGCGGTGGCGACGCCCGCGTGACGCTGCATGTCGCTGCCGCCCGGCGCTTCTACGGACGGGGCGGGTGACCGGGGGCCGGGGCGCCCCGGAACTGCTCGACCGCATGGTCGGTGACAGTCTGGGGTGGCTGGAGCGGGCACACGCCCACTTTCGCCTGCCCCCGAACGTCACGACGGACGCCGATCCCAACCTGACCCTGAAGCCCTTGGGCGAACTGGCGGAGCTGACCCAGCTGATCCGCACGTCGCATCCCCGCGCCGACGTCCGGAAGCAGGCGGACGGGCTGTTCGCCTTCGCCTGGGAGGAGACGCGCGACGGCGAGCTGTTCGCCGAGCTGATCCGCGGTGAGCCGCGGGCGACCTATCCGGTGGAGCTGTACGGGGTGTTCGCGCAGGCCGGGCTGCGCAGCGCCGCCGTGGAGGAGCTGCTGCCGGCGACGACCCGACTGCGCGGATGGCAGGTCGCGCGCGAGGACCACACCCGTACGCTCGGCGTGCTCAACGCGGAGCGGCGGATCGGCCTGCGTCCGCACGCCGCGTTCGACTCCGTGCTGGAGCTGACCGGGCTCGGCTCGATGCCCGAACCGTGGACGCTGGATCTCAAGGCGGCGTACGGCGTGACGCACGACGTCTTCCACCTCACCGACTGGGGGCGCGCCCGGGACCGGCTCTCCGGGGAGCTCGCGGAGTATCTGCGGCTGTGGCTGCCCGCCTGGCTCGACACCTGGCTGGAGGAGCAACTGTGGGATCTGGTGGGTGAGTTGCTGGCCGTGACGGCTTGCCTGCCCGAGGCTCCGTTCGACCGGGCGGCCTGGCAGCGACTCGCCGACGCCCAGGCGGCCGACGGCAGCGTGCCCGAGACGGGTGGCCCGCCGCCCGGCCCGGGTGACGGCGCCGAGGCGTTCACGGCCTGCTACCACTCGACCTTGGTGACCGCCTTCGCCGGCACCCTCGCCCGCATCGCCTCGGACGAGGCCACGGCGGACGGCGGTGCCGTTGCGGCGGTGGCCGCGACCCCTTGAGAAAGCGAAGGCAGCCCCCGTGACCGTGACCGCCGCTCCCCCCGCGTTGCTGCACGCCGTCGGCGACCGGGCTCTGGCCTGGCTCGACGACCACCGCGACCACTTCCGGCTCACCCCCGAGGACCGCGCTTCCGGGAGCGCGGTGATCGAACGACTCAAGCCGATCGGGGAGTTGGCGCTCAACATGCATGTGCTCTTCCGGGAGGGCGTGGCCGGCTCCCGGCAGCACGCCCGGGCCGGACAGCTGCTGGACTTCGCCTGGCGGGAGCTGCTGGACGGCGGCAACGTGCTGGCGGCCCTCCAGTACGAAGAGCCCCTCTCCCCGGTGCCGTTGGAGGTCTATGCGACCTTTCACGAGCTGGGCCGCCGCCATCCCGGCCTGGAGGAGGCGCTGGAGGTCGCCCGGCGGACCACCACCTGGTCGGCGCTGGAGATGGCGCCCAACCGCAGGCTCGGTGTGCTCAACGCCGAACGCAAGCTCGGCCTGACGCCCAGCAGCGACTTCGGCGAGGGCGTGGCGCGCACCTGGCTCGGCCGGATGCCCGAGCCCTGGACGGTCCAGCTGCACATCGCCTACGACGTGACCCACACCGTCTTCCACCTCACCAACTGGGGTGAGGCGCCGGACCGCATCCCGCCGGACATCGCCTCCTATCTCGCGCTGTACCTGCCCGCCTGGATGGAGGACTGGGCGGACCTCGAACACTGGGACCTGCTGGGCGAACTCCTCGTCGTCGACGCCTGCCTGCCCCGGCCCACGCTCGACGCGGACCTGTGGGAGCGGTACGCGGCCGCGCAGTCCGAGTCCGGGGCGATGCCCATTCACCGGGAGATGCCGGAGGGCGACGCGGCCGAGGTCTTCGACCTCGTGCACCACCCCACCCTGGTCGCCGCGTTCGCCTCCGCCATGGCCACCTCCCGGGCGCTGTCCGCCGTCCGATGAGCGCACCGCGACCCGCCGCCCTCGCGGACCGCCTCACCGACCGCCTCGCGGACGCACTGGCACAGATCGACGCCCCGGACGTCGTACTGGCCCTCACCCGGCACGGCCGGCGGACCGTCGTCAGCGGGGGCACCGCCCTCGCGCCGCCGATGCCCCGCGAGGCGCTGCGCTACGAACTCGGCTCGCTCTCCAAGACGTACACGGTCCTGCTGCTCGCCGTGCTCGCCCGGTCCGGCGTGCTGTCCCTCGACGACGCGGTCACCGACCACCTGCCGGATCTGCCGCCGGTCTCCGCCGACCTGCGCCGGATCACCCTGCGGCAGCTGGCCACGCACACCTCGGGGCTGCCGCGCATCCCCCGCGATCTGGTGGCCGGCGCCCTGCTGCACCCCTACCGCAACGGCTACGCCGGCTACGACACCGAGCGCCTGGTCCGGACGTTCGCCCGCACCACGCTCGCCCACCGCCCCGGCACCCGCTGGCACTACTCCAACTTCGGGCTGGCGCTGCTCGGTCCGGTGATGAGCGCGGCCGCGGGCGCCGACTACCCGACGCTGCTCACCGACCGGGTGCTGCGCCCGCTCGGGCTGAGCGGTACCACGCTGGGGCCCGGCACCACCGGGACCGACGCCATCGGGCACCGGACGAACGGCCGGACGCCCGTCGCCGGCGCCGACATGGCCGGCTTCGTCGCGGCGGGCGCCGTCCGCGCCGTCCCGGGCGATCTGCTCACGTACCTCGAAGCGCATCTCTTCGCCGAGGACACGCCGCTGCGTCAGCCGCTGCGCGATGTGCAGGTGCCGGTGCTGCGGCGCGGCTGGCAGCACCGGCACACCCACACCCTGGCCTGGTATCAGCACCCGGCCGCCGGCGGGCCGATGCTCTTCCACGTCGGGGCGACCTTCGGCCAGCAGGCGTTCCTCGGTTTCCACCCCGCCTCCGGAACCGGCCTCGCCGCCACCGCGACCCGTCGCGGCCGCACCTGCCGCATGGTGCACACGGCCTACGAGTTGCTGTACGCGCTCGCCGGCGACTCCACGGTCTGAGCCCGGCCCGGGGAGGACCGGCAGCGCCCCTGCCGGCCCGCGGCCGCGGGCGGTGTCAGGCCGGTTCCGTCCGGGTGTCCGGGCCGCCGGCCAGGCCGAGTTCCCCGCTGCCCAGCGACCGGAAGTGGCGCTCGACCTCCGCGGTCGGCACCTCGCTCAGCCGGGGCGGTGACCAGCGCGGATCGCGGTCCTTGTCGACGATCTGCGCACGGACCCCCTCGACCAGGTCGGGTCCGGTCAGCGCGGTGCACGAGACCCGGAACTCCTGATCGAGCACCTGCTCCAGCGAGTCGAGCGCGCGGGCCCTGCGCAGCGCCGCGAGGGTGATCTTCAATGCCGTGGGCGACCTGCTCAGAAGGGTCTGCGCGGCCTGCTTGGCGGCCTGGTCGCCGCTGCGCTCCAACCGGTCGATGATCTCCTCGACGGAGTCGGCCGCGTAGCAGGCGTCGATCCACGTACGGTGCCCGGCCAGTTCGCCACCGGGCGCCGCGCCGGTGTGCAGCCGCAGCGCTTCGGCCACGTCCGTGCCGGCCAGCGCGGCGGTGAATTCCGGCAGCCGCTCGGCGGGCAGGAAGTGGCCGGCGAACCCGCACAGCAAGGCGTCGCCCGCGCCCATCTCGCCGCCGGTGAGCGCGAGATGGGTGCCCAGCTCGCCGGGGGCACGGGCCAGCAGGTAGGTCCCGCCGACGTCGGGCACGAAGCCGATGCCCGTCTCCGGCATGGCGACACGGGAGCGCTCGGTGACGATCCGTACGGAGCCGTGGGCCGAGACGCCGACCCCGCCGCCCATGACGATGCCGTCCATCAGGGCGACGTACGGCTTGGGGTAGCGGGCGATCCGGGCGTTGAGGTGGTACTCGTCGCGCCAGAAAGCCTTCGAGGCCGCCCCGCCGCCGGAGCGGACGTCGTCGTGGACGCTGCGGATGTCGCCGCCGGCGCAGAGGCCCCGCTCACCTGCCCCGCGGATCACCACGGTCGCCACGGCGGGGTCCCGCTCCCACGCGGTCAGCGCCTCGTCGATCCGGCGCACCATGGCGTGGTTGAGGGCGTTGAGGGCGCGCGGGCGGTTGAGGGTGAGATATCCGGCCCGGCCTTCGGTGTGCAGGAGTACGGAGTCGTCGCTCATCGGCCCGCTCCGGGCGACGCGGGTGCGGCAGTGGCACACATGGTTCGTCGGTTCCTTCCGATCTGACGCGCCCGCGACGGACGCGGGCGATCTTCTCACCCTCTACTCCACCAGACGCCCGGGCGGGCCCTCGCGCCGCGGTACCCGATCGAGCAGCGCGCCCCCGGTGGGGAGCGGGGCGTGCGGGTCGGCGTCCGCGATCCGGCCGAGGAGGTCGAGGAACCGGTCCTGGTGGGTGGCGAGCTCGCGTTCGCCGTAGAGGGCGGGGTTGGCGTCGTGGTCGATGCGCAGGCCGGCGCCGTCGCCCCGGTCGTGGACGTGGACGGTGAGGTCGTCGACCGGGCCCGCGGAGAGGTTGTGCGCGTCGGAGTGGGCTCCGGCGAAGTCCGGTCCGTTGTCGAAGGGCAGGACGTTGACCAAGGGGCCGGCCGGCGCCCCGGCCGTGCCGGGCATGCCGAGGTCGCGGCGGAGGTCCTCGTAGGGGTAGCGCTGGTGGCGGCGGGCGGCGCGGACACCGAGGACGACCTGCCGGGTGAGGTCGGCGAAGGTCGCCCGCGGCCCCGAAGTGAGGCGCAGCGGCAGCACGTGGGCGACCGTGCCGGGGACCCGTAGCGCCGCCGGGCTCATCCGGCCGCGCATCGGCAGGCCGAGCACGACGTCGGTGGTGCGGGTGGTGCGGGCGTGGTAGCACGCGTGGGCGGCGATGAGGACTTCGGGCCAGGTCGCACGGACGGCGCCGGCGAGTGCCTCGATCCGGCCGGTGACGTCGGCGCCGATCCATACGGTGCGGCGCAGGAAGGTGCGCGACGGCAGAGCGCGGCGTCCGGCCAGGGTGGGGGTTTCCCGACAGCCGGCCAGGACGCGGTTCCAGTGGGCGCGGTCCGCGGCGTACGCCTCGGAGGTGCGGTAGGCGGCGTCCTCGGCGACCAGGCCGGCCAGCCGGCCGAAGGGGCTGGCCCCGGCCTCCTCCCCCGCCACGAGAGCGCTGTAGATCTCGGCCGCCCGGCGGGTGACCAGCGCGTGGCCGAAGCCGTCCAAGGCGAGGCGGTGCACCCGCTGGTACCAGAGCCAGCGGCGCTCGCCGACCTGGAAGAGGGCGTGCCGGAAGAGGGGGCCGGTGCGCAGGTCGAAGGCGTCGCCGAGGTCGTCGCGCATCCAGGCGCCGGCGACCGCGTCGGGGTCTCCCTGGTCGAGGAGCGAGGCGATCTGGAGCGGGAAGCCGTGTCCGGGCGCTTCGATCGCCAGGGGCAACTGGCGCGGGCCGTGCGGGGTTTCCTCGATGCGTACGCGCAGGGCGTCGGTTTCGCCGACGGTCCGGTGGAGCGCCTCGGCGAAGACCACCGGATCCAGCGGGCCGTGGATCTCGATGCACTCGGCGCTGTTCAGCGCGGGGCTGCCGGGGTCGAGGGCCGCTCTGCGCCACAGCCCGGCCTGGGCGGTGGTGAGCGGCAGTCCGGCTGCCGCGGCACGGTTCCCGTGCACCGTGTCCGGAGGGTGCGTCGGGGAAGGGGCGGTGACGGGCAGCGCCATGACAGGGCCTTTCGCTGATGCGGGGCGGGTGTCGGGACGGAGGGGTGCGGCGCCTGCGCTGGGCTCGGCCGGTGCGGCACAGGTGCCGGGCGGGCCGCGGGCGCGCAGCGGTGTTCAGGCGCGCAGCGCCAGGGCTCCGTCGGCGTGCAGATCGTGCATGGTGATGTGGCGGGCACGGTCGGAGACGAGGAAGGCGACGGCCTCGGCGAGGTCGTGGGGGTCGGCGGCAGGTCCGGGCGGCGCGGCCGGACCCTGGGCGGCCCATGCGGCGCCGCGGGCCCGGCCACGCCTGCCCGCCGCGGCCGGGCGGTGCCGGGTTCCGGAGACCCGAGGGGCGCCGGGCGAGACGACGTTGCAGCGCACGCCACTGGACGCCAGCTCGCTGCCGAGGCACTTGGTGAAGAGTGCGGCGGCGGCCTTGGAGGCCGCGTATTCGGCCAGACCGGCCCGGGGCACTCCGACGGGGTGGGCACCCACCGTGATGATGCTGCCCGCCCGCCGATCGGTCATCCGGCGGGCCACCGCCCGGGAGAGGTGGAAAACGCCGGTGGTGTTGACGGCGAAGAGGTCGTCCCAGTCCTGGTCGGTGAGTGCGGCGACATCCTCGGCGCGCAGTACACCGGCGGCGTTGACGAGGATGTCCAGGGGCCCGACGGTGCGCTCCGCCTCGTCCACCAGGCTCTCCACGGCGGCGCGGTCGGTGATGTCGACGGCGCGGGCGATGACGCGCGCGGCGCCGTACGCGGATTGCAGAGCGGTGATGCCGTCCGCCTCGCGGTCGACGGCGATCACCCGCGCGCCGCGATCGGCCAGCAGTCTCGCCACGGCCTCCCCCGCAGTGCCACCGGCCCCCGTGACCAGCGCCGTCCGCCCGGAGAGCTCCCCTTCCCGCATGCCTCACCCCTCGACTCATTGGTTAGGTAAGCCTAACCTAACAGCTTGGAGCGGTCCGCGGGAGTCCGATCAGGGCGTGACGACGGAGAAATTGGGGTCCGGCTCCACGAGCAGACTCATGAGCCGCTGCAGCGCCCCCGCGTCCCCCTCCTGCTCCACCCCCTCCGCCTCCCGGCCGGCGAGCAGACCGAGCAACTGGACCTTGGTGAGCCGCAGCGTCAGATCCGGCCGCCGCTCCCCGGACGGACTCGGCGGGCCCGGCGAACTCAGGTGGGTCAGCGCACCGTTGGACAACGTCAGACGCCAGCTGCGGTCCTGGTCGGTGATGTACACATCGAAGGAGAGCGGGTACTCCGCGGCCGTGGGGCCGTCGATGCGGATGGCGAGCGAATCCAGCAGCCGGTCGACACTCAGCGCCATGGCAATCTCCGGACCGGTCGCGTCCGGGGGCACCTCCGCCGGAGTGCCGCGCAGTTCCATCGCTCCGGTGAGATAGAAGTTGCGCCAGGTGCCGTTCTCACAGCCGTGGCCCAGCCGCTCATAGACGGTCGCCAGTTCCAGACAGGCCCGCGTATGGCCGGGGTCGGCGAAGACGACATGGTTGAGGAGGGTGGCCGCGAACCGCAGATCGCCGTTGGCGGCGTACCGCTTGCCCGCCTCGTATGCGGCCTCGGCGCCGCCCAGGACCTGCACATAGCGCTTGGCCTGTTCGACCGGCGGGTGCTCCCAGAGATGGGCGGGATTTCCGTCGAACCAGCCCATGTAGCGCTGGTAGATCGCCTTGACGTTATGGCTCACCGAACCGTAGTAGCCGCGGTTTGCCCACTCCCGCTCCAGCGCCGGCGGCAGCCGCAGCTCCTCCGCGATCTCCGTGCCGGTCAGCCCCTGGTTGAGCAGCCGCAGCGTCTGGTCGTGCAGATACGCGTAGAGGTCGCGCTGGCCCGTCAGCAGGCTGCCGATCCGCTCCTTGCCCCAGGTCGGCCAGTGGTGGGACGCGAAGGCGATCTCCGCGTCGTCGCCGAACAGCGCGAGGGACTCGTTGAGGTGGTGTGCCCATTTCCGGCTGTCGCGGACGGCCGCACCGTGCAGCGGGAGGATGTTGTGCAGAGTGTGGGTGACGTTCTCCGCCAGGCACAGCGCCTGGTGGGCCGGGAGGTAGAAGTTCATCTCCGCGGGCGCTTCGGTGTCCGCGGTCAGCTGGAAGACGATGTGCACCCCGTCGACGATCTCCTCCTGCCCGGTGCCGGTGATGTCCACGGTCGGCGGGATGAGGGTGCGGGTACCGGTGGAGGCCGTGGTGCCGAGACCGCAGCCGATCTGGCCGGCCGGCCCCTTGGGCAGCTCCGTGCCGTACGTGTAGACGGCACGCCTGGTCATGGCCGTCCCCGCGTAGACCTTCTCGCTGACCGCGTGCTCCAGGAAGCCGGCGGGAGCCAGTACCGGAACCCGGTCCTGGCCGTGCGGCAGCACACCGCGCCCGCCGCCGAAGTGGTCCTCGTGGGAGTGCGAGTAGATCAGCGCGGTGACCGGCCGGTCACCGCGGTGCCTGCGGTAGAGCTCCAGCCCCGCGGCAGCGGTCTCGGCCGAGCGGAGCGGGTCGACGACGATGACACCGTGCTCGCCCTCGACCAGCGTCATGTTGGACAGGTCCAGCCCCCTGACCTGGTAGATGCCCTCCGTCACCTCGTACAGGCCCTGCCGGCCGACCAGCCGGCCCTGGCGCCACAGGCTCGCGTTCGCCGTATCGGGGCAGTTGCCCGCCAGGAACCCGTACGCCCCGGCGTCCCAGACCACCCGGCCGTCCGCCGCGAGGACATGGGGCGGGTCGAGCGCGGCGATGAATCCGCGGTCGGCATCGGCGAAGTCCGCGTGGTCATCGACGGGCACAGCACTCACGTGGCACTACCTCTCCGGGTGGCAGGACGGTGGTCCGGCGCGTCGCCGGCGCCTCCGCCACGGGGATCAGCCATCGCCACCCAGGAGGGCGCCGCCGGATGACCCTTGAACATGATGTGCCCCACTGTGCCCCGTTCGCGCATACGCGTACGCACGCACGCCGACGCCCCACCCGCCCCATCCCTGACATGGACCACAGAGCCGGACGGCGCGCAGGTCCACGGGGCCCTTCCCAAGCGGCCCCGGGCCGGTCCACGCGGCGTCACCGGTCGGGCCAACAGAGTTACGAGCAGGGCGCCACAGGGCACAACAACGCCTGTGACGTGGTGACCCGCGCACGCCCACGGGCGCGTTGGCCCGGGGCGCACTCCCCCCGCCTCAGCTCACTGCTCCCGTCCGCCCGCAGCGGCGCTCCTCCTTCACGCCGCCACCGCGCAACGACCGCACCCGCAACAGGAGGGACGCCGCGTGCCCCCCGAGCAGAACCGCCAACTCGCCGACGCCGCCGAACGGTTCCGGCACGACCGCACCCCGCACACGGGGCCGGCCCCCGCCGCCGGCCCGCGACCCGTGGACCGGCGCGAGGCATACCGTCGCGGCGCCGCACGGCCGGCTCTGCTCGCCGCGGCCGGCCTTCTCGCCGTCGGCATCGCCTTCGGTGACGGCCTGCTCATCGCGGGCGGGCTGATGCTGGCCGGATACTTCGGCCGCCCCTTCGCGCCGTACCCCGGCCGCGCCGGCGAACGGCCTCGCGAGGACTTACCGCCGCCGGGATGACCGCAATCCGGCGGCGGACGGACACACACCGGCCCGCCGGCCGTCCGTCGGGCGGCAGGCGGGTCGACGGGTTGTCACCAGCCCCTATCGGGAGCGGGCTTCACGTCAGGCGGCGGCTTCTCGACGCCACGGCGACGCACATCGCCCCCAGCAGGAACGTGAGGCCACCGATGACGACGTTGTTCCAGATGACGCCGGCATCCGGGTTGGTGCCGACGATCCACGGCGCCACGATCATCCACGCGCCGATCGCGCACATCGCACCGCTCAGGCCGTACATCCGGTCCGGCGTCACGGTGAACCCGATGGCCAGCAGGGCGATCGCGATGCCGACGATGAGGTTGTGCGTCACGAGCGCGGACTGCGAGGCCGTGTAGTGGACGATCCATGGCGAAGCCGCGCAGTACAGGCCGACGAGGAACACCGGTCCGTCCACGAGTACCACGTCACGCCCGCCGAGAACCCGGTCGTATCGGGCTTGCATCTCGGTAGCGTCGGGGTGACCTGCGAGGTCGCCCCTGCTGTGTGAGACGTCGGCCATGCGACTCGCCTCCTTGGTTCACAAGCCTTGGCCGTACCGCGAGGCATCTGCCACGCACTCTTTATTCTGCACTTATGTCCCCTTTATGGGTAGATGTGCAGCCCTTCAATTTTCTCGCGACGGGCCCGGCGCACCGAAAACCCCTTACGGGCGCCCCGGCGTCCGCCCCAGCGCCAGATTCCAGCGGCCGCCCCGACCGCTCAACTCGGTCGCGGTCAGCGGCGGCACATCCATCCGCCAGAAGGCGTCCAGCGGCACCCGCAGGGCACACACCGCCGCGGCCCGCACCACGTCCGGCTCCACCACCGCCAGCACCCGCCCGGAGACGTCGGCCACGCCGTCCAGCCAGCCTCCGACCCGGTCGCACAGCTCCCGCAGCGACTCCCCGCCGTGCCCCGCGAAGCCGGGGTCGGACAGCCAGGCGGACACCGCCGCGGGATCCGCCTCGGCCACCTCCGCCAGCGTCCGGCCGCGCCAGGCGCCCATCCCACAGCCGGCCAGCTCGGACGCGGTCGCCGCGGAGAGCCCCAGCTCAGCGGCCGTGCGACGGCAGCGTACGGACGGGGAGACCAGGGTCCGGTCGGCTGCCGGGAAGCCGCCCGCGGCGGCCCGGGCCCGGCGCAGCCCCGCCTCGCTCAGCGGCGCGTCGTCGTCGAACCGCACCTCGCGCTGCGCGTCCCCGGCAGCCGGTGAGAGCAACGTCACCCGAGTTGTCATGAACCCCTCTTTCGATGTGCCGCGGCAACAACAGAGCGTCCGGTAAGGCGAGTTGTCGACACCGCGCGCCCCGCACTGCCCCTCTCCGCCCCCTGCTCGGCCTTGGCCCGCCCGCCGGTTCGCGGTACCTTCCCGAGGATATTGACGATGACATGACGGAAGCCGGTGGGATCCCGGCGCGGTCGCGCCACTGTATGTCCGGTTTCGACTCGGCCCCCGCGGGGGCCGGGACCGGGCGAGCCAGACCCGCCATGTCATTGCGCACTCCGCTACACGGGACGCGAGTTCCCCTACCAGGAGGTTCCGCCATGGCTCAGACCATCGCACCGCCGACGACCGGCGCCGTCACCCCGGCAACACTCCCCCTCAAGGCGATCGCCCCGTGGGCGCTGTTCTTCGGCGTCCTGATGCTCGTCCTGCTGTACTTCATCGGCGCGGAGCAGGGCGCCACCTCACTGCTGTCCGGTACGGACGTCCACGAGTGGGTCCACGACGGCCGCCACCTGCTCGGCTTCCCCTGCCACTGATCGGACCCGAGGAAATGAACTCCGTCACCATCAGAAATCTCCTGGTGCGCGGCATGCTCGCGGGTCTGGCAGCCGGTGTCGTCGCCCTCGTCGTCGCCTACTTCCTGGGCGAACCGAGGGTGGACGCCGCCATCGCCTTCGAGGAAGCGCAGACACACAGCCACGGCCACGAGCACGAGGTGGAGGTCGTCAGCCGCGGTGTGCAGTCCACGGCGGGGCTGGCGACCGGCGTACTGGTCTACGGCGTGGCCCTGGGCGGGATCGCCGCGCTGGCCTTCTGCTTCGCCCTGGGCCGGATCGGCCGCTTCGGGGCCCGGGCCACCGCCGTCCTGCTGTCCGCGGCCGCCCTGGTGGCCGTCTACCTCGTACCGTTCCTGAAGTACCCGGCCAATCCGCCGGCGGTCGGCGACCCCGACACCATCGGCAAGCGCACGGCTCTGTACTTCCTGATGATGCTGCTGGGCATCCTGCTCGCCGTCGCCGCGACGATTCTCGGGCGGCGGCTCGCTCCCAAGCTGGGCAACTGGTACGCCACGGTGGCGGGCGGCGCGGCCTTCGTCGTGGCCATCGGCATCGCGTACGCCTTCCTGCCGTCCATGAACGAGGTGCCGCACGGTTTCTCCGGCACGCTGCTCTGGCAGTTCCGGCTGTCGGCGATCGCCATCCAACTGGTGCTGTGGACCGCCTTCGGGCTGATCTTCGGCCACCTCGCGGAGCGCGTCGTCCCGACGAAGGAGGCTGCTGCCGCGCGGAGTGTGCCGGTCACACCCTGACGGCAGTGCCGCACCACGTGGAAGGGGCCCGCGACGGCTGTCGCGGGCCCCTTCCACGTACTCGGGCGACGAACCCGGCGGGCCACCTGAGCCTCAGGACTGGCCGGGAAGGTGGTCGAGATGCGGCAGGTCGTGGTCGAGCCGCTCGCGTTTGGTGCGCAGATAGCGGAGGTTCTCGGCGCCGGGCGGCGTCAGCAGCGGGACCTGCGCCTCGACCGTGACACCGTGCCGCACCAACGCCTCGCGTTTGCGTGGATTGTTCGACAGCAGGCGCACGGACCGGACACCGAGATCGTGCAACATGGCGGCGCCTGATCCGTAGTCGCGGGCATCGACCGGCAGGCCCAGGGCGATATTCGCCTCGACGGTGTCCAGACCGTCCTCCTGCAGTCCCATCGCCCGCAGCTTGGCGACCAGCCCGATTCCGCGCCCCTCATGGCCGCGCAGATAGACCAGGACGCCCCGCCCTTCGGCCACGATCGCCCGAAGGGCCTCGGACAGCTGTTCGCCGCACTCGCAGTGCGTGGACGCGAAGGCGTCTCCCGTCAGGCATTCCGAGTGCAGCCGGGCGAGGACCGTCCGGCCGGCCACGTCGCCGTGCACCAGCGCCACGTGCTCCACGCCGCCCCGGCGGTCCAGGTAGCCGACCGCCAGGAACTCGCCGTACGCCGTCGGCATACGCACCTCGGCGACCCGCTGCACGGTCGCGGGTCGCACCGCATCCGCGAGGCGGTTGACCGCTGCTCTCCGTTCGTTTTCCGTGAGTTGCCGTACGACACCGGACTGGCGAGCGGCATCGTCGAACGCGACATCGGCACCGGGCTCCGTCATTCCGCGATCGTACGTGCGCGGGAGAACGGGAGGCGGCAATCACTCACAAGATGACAAGGCCCGCCACCTGCATGGTCGATGGGGTGTGTGGCATGCACAAGGGCGGAGTGCACCGCCCAGCCCGGCGCGGCGCTCGCGGCCTATGCTGCGACTGCTGCGCCGACACCGGCACCGAGCGACGAAAGGCCCGCCCCACCATGACCGCTTCGGGACAACGGACCTCGCCCCCCGGCCTCCTGCCGACGGACACCGCGGAGGAGGTACGGCAGCAGCAGCCGAAGCTGGCGGTGCTCCCCATCGGAAGCTTCGAACAGCACGGCGCGCACCTGCCGTTGACGACGGACACGGTCATCGCCTGCACCATCGCGGCGGAGATCGCCGCCACCCATCCGGTGCTCCTGCTGCCACCGCTGACGATCTCCTGCTCGCAGGAACACGCCGCCTGGCCCGGCACGGTCAGCATCTCCGCGGCCACCCTGCACACCGTCGTGACGGACATCGCCGCCTCGCTCCGGCGCTCCGGGATCGGCACCCTCGTCCTCGTCAACGGCCACGGCGGGAACTACGTGCTGCGCAATGTGGTGCAGGAGTCCGCGGGCACCGGCACCCGCATGGCGCTCTTCCCGGGGTCGGCCGACTGGGACGCGGCGCGCCGCCGGGCCGGAGTGGTGACCAGCTCGCACAGCGATATGCACGCGGGAGAGGCGGAGACCTCCCTCCTGCTGCACGCCCACCCCGCACTGGTCCGGCCCGGATACACCGCCGCTGACCACGTCGCCGACGACCGCAAGCATCTGCTCACCCTCGGCCTGACGCCGTACACCCCATCCGGGGTGATCGGCCGGCCGTCGCTGGCCTCGGCCACGAAGGGGCAGGAACTGCTGGCCGGCCTGGTCGACGCGTTCGGCGAGTACGCCGCGCTGCTGGCCCCGGAAGAGGTCCACCGAGCGGCAACGCCGTGACGGCCGCGCACCATGCGGATTCTGACGACCGGCGGCACTCCGCCGGCCGGCAACCCAAGAGCGAGAAAGGGCGCGCTGTGACCGACTCGACGACGGAACTCGACGCGGCGGAGGCGTGGGACCGGCTTCGCCGTGTCCGCTCCGGGCGGGAGGCCGAGGCCGCCGGCCTGGTCGCGGACGGGCAGGGCGGACTGCGGTGGGCGGCACCCGCCACCGCCGAGGCGACAGAGCTGGCGGAGCGCTATCTGCCACTGTGCCTGGCGGGCCCCCGGGTGTCCTTCGCGCAGCTCGGGCAGAGCCTGGACGGCTTCATCGCGACACGTACCGGCGACGCGGACTACGTCACCGGCGCGGAGGACCGCACCCATCTGCACCGGCTGCGGGCGCTGGCGGACGCGGTGATCGTCGGGGCGGGTACGGCGGTCGCGGACGATCCGCGGCTGACCGTACGGGCATGCGCCGGGGACAACCCGGTGCGCGTGATACTCGATCCGCGCGGGCGGGTGCCGCGCGGGCACCAGGTGTTCACCGATGGAGCGGCGCCGACCCTGTGGCTGGTGGGACGGCACGCGAACGGCGCGGACGATGTGGGCACCGGCCCGGAGGTCGACGCGCGCGGTGTGGAGACCATGGTCCTGCCCGACCCGGACGGGTTCGCCCCGGAGCGCCTGTTGGGGACACTCGCCCGGCGCGGCCTGGGGCGGGTGCTGGTCGAGGGCGGCGGCGTCACCGTGTCCCGCTTTCTGCGGGAGCGCTCACTGCACCGGCTGTATCTCACCATCGCCCCGGTCCTGCTCGGCGACGGCGTCCCCGGCCTGCGGTTTCCCGGCACCCCGGTGATGCGGGACGCGCTACGGCCGCCGCTGCGGCGCGCCACACTCGGCGCGGACACGCTCTTCGCGCTCGACCTGCGGGACGACGGAGCGCAGCCCGGCCACGCCTCGGACGAGCAGCACGACGGCGCCCGGCAGGCTCGCCGCGAAGGCGAGCACCCCGTAGACCACGGCGGCGGTGAGGCCCTGCGCCGCGCCTAGCCCGGCCGCCCCGAAGGACCAGGCGGCGACGCCTTCCCGCGGACCCCAGCCACCGACGTTGAGCGGCACGGCCATGGCGAGCAGGGAGAGCACCACCAGCGGGAGCAGTACGGCCGGGGGCGCGGTCGCTCCGGCGACCCGGGCGGCGAGCAGGAACATCGCGAGGTAGCCGGCGAGGACCACCAGGGACGAGAGCATGACGCCGGGCCAGACGCCGGGTGCGAGGAGTCCCCGGCGCGCTTCGGACAGCAGGGCGGCCGGCCCGCGGCGTGAGCGCGAGCCGCCGCGCCGCCGGTGCAGCAGAACGGCCGTCAGTCCCGCCGCCGCGCACACCGACGCCGCCACCGGCGCGGCGCCGGCCGCCGTGAAGAGTCCACGGAGCCGTGCCCCGGCCGGGGACGGGGCCACGAACAGCACCGCGCCTCCGACGGCGAGCAGGGCGACCTGGCCCGCGACCCGCTCCAGGACGACCGCACGGACACCTCGCCCGATGTCGCCTTCCGTGCGGCCGTGCCCTACCGCGCGGTGGACGTCGCCCAGGACGCCACCGGGCAGCGCCGCGTTCAGGAACAGGGCGCGGTAGTAGTCGGCGACGGCACGGCCGAGCGGCAGCCGCAGGCCGAGCCCTCGGGCGACCAGGCACCAGCGCCAGGCGCTGCCCACCGTCGTCAGCAGGCCGAGCGCGAGGGCGGCCGACAGGGTGGCCGCGTCGACCCTGCGCACGCCGGCCACGAAGGCGCCGGATCCCAGATGCCACAGCAGCACGGCGAGGATCGCCATGCCTCCGAAGATCTTGAGCAACGCCCAGTGGGGCCGGTTCATCAGCCGGTCCCGGTGACCGGCCGAGGTAGCGCCAGCAGATCGGTGTGGTGCACCGTGACGCTCAACTCGCCCGCCGCGCAGGCCGCCAGGCGCCGCCGGAGGTAGGCGATCCCGCGCAGCGCGAGATCCGGCCGCTGCGCGACGGCCGCGCCGACCCAGCCGCGCAGCCAACTGGCCGTCAGCGCCGCTTCCGGGCCGCTGAGGCGCCACGGGCTGGACTGCGTCAGCACCGTGGCCCCGCGTCGCTCGAACGCCTCGGTGGCCGCGGCGACCGCGTCCGGGCCGAGCAGCCGGCGCCCGCGGTCGGCACGGCGCTGGTGGTCGTTGAACGCCGCGGCGATCGCGGCGTCGAGCGGTTCCGACGGGGTGAGTTCGACCCGGCCGGTGACCGAAAGCGCCAGCAGGGCGGGACACCCGGCCGCGACGCAGGTCTCGGCGAGGGCGTCCATCTCGTCGTGGGTCAGCAGGTCGAGCAGCGCGGAGGCGGTGAGCAGGGACGTACCGGCGAGGGTGCCTGCGGTGAGGCCGGTGAGGTCGCCGCACTCGGTGGTCACCGTGACGGGCCTGCCGTTGGCGGCCGTTGCCGGCAGCCGGTCACCGGCGTGGGCGAGCAGCGCGGGATCGTGGTCGTGCAGGATCCAGCGCTGCGGGCCCGGCAGTCGGACGGCGAGCCAGCGCCCCATGGAGCCCGTGCCGCAGCCGAGGTCACGGATCACCAGCTCGTGAGGGGCCGGGGCGGCTTCCGGGGCGGGCCGCCCGGCCGGAGCCGGTGAGCTGCGCGGCAGCTGCGCGTTCAGCCGGGAGCGCAGCGGGTGCAGCAGTTCGGGCGCGCGTGCGGCGGCGTCGGCGCGCTCCCGCAGCGCGAGCCACTCCGCGGCGAACCGAGGTGCGCCGACCGCATTCATCCGGCGCTCCGGTGTGCGAGCCGAAGACCTTCCAGCACTTCGGCCAGATCGTGCGACGTCATCTCCCACCCCTCCAGCATGGCACGCCGCTGTTCGGCCGATTCCTTCAGCCTGCCGCGGAGTTCGCGATCGCCGAGCCAGGCGCGCAGCGCGGAGGCCAGGTCCCCGGGTGCGTCCGGCGCGACGAGGAGGCCCGGCAGGCTGCCGTCCGGGGCCCGTCCCAGCGCTTCCGGGACGCCGCCGACCGCGGTCGCGAGCACCGGGGTCGCGCGGGCGAGCGCCTCGGTGACGACCATGCCGTAGGTCTCGGCGGACGACGGGAGCACTTCGAGGTCGGCGGCGGCGCGGCTCGCCTCCAACTCCGCGCCCGCTTGCGGACCCGCGAGATGAACACGGTCGCCGAGGCCGAAGTCCACTATGTCCCGGCGCAGTTGGTCGACGTACGCTCTATCGCGGCGCAGCCCTCCGACACAGACGCAGCTCCAGGGCAGGTCGGCGACGGCCGCGAGGGCCCGCACCAGGTGGTGCTGCCCCTTGCGCGGAGTGACCGCGGCGACGCACAGCAGCCGGCCTGCGCCGTCGGTTCCGGGAGCGCACGGGGCGGGGTCGACGCCGGGGCGGGCGACATGGACGCGGGCGGCGGGCAGCCCGTGGTGACCGACGATCCGACGGGCGGCCCACTCGCTGGTGGCCACAACGGCCTTTACGGACCGCAGCGTGCGCCGCTCCTTGGCGTCCAGCTCGGCCGCCCGGTCCGCGGCGAGACCGGTCTCGTCCCCGAGGGGCAGATGCAGCAGGACGGCCGTCCGCAGCCGTGCGGCGGCCGGGACGACGACTTCGGGGACGCCGCAGGCCACCAGCCCGTCGAGCAGGACCACGGCACCGTCCGGCAACGCGGCCAGCTGCCGCGCCAGTTCCTCACGGTCCGTCGCGTCCGGCAGCGGCCAGCTGCCGGACACGGCGTGGCGGTGCACCCGCCATCCGACCGCCGGCAGACCCCGGCACACCCGGCGGTCGTAGACGTTGCCGCCGCTGGGCACCGCCGGATCGTCGACGTCACCGGGCAGGAAGAAGTGCACCACGCGCTCCGCCACCGCGGGGGCACCCCGCCGGCTCAAAGCGTCCGCTCGTAGCTCGCCCACGCGATGTGTGACTCGTGCAGACTGACCGATATCCCTGCCAGCTCGCGGGCGCCCTCGCCGAGGTTTCCCGCGTGCACACGGTCGGCCAGCCGGTCGGCGATGACCTTGGCCAGCGCCTCCGTCGAGGTGTTGATGCCGGCGAAGTCCGGTTCGTCGTCGAGGTTGCGGTAGTTGAGCTCGCCGATCACGCCGCCGAGTTCCTGAGTGGCGAGGCCGATGTCGACGACGATGTTGTCCGCGTCGAGTTCGGCCCTGCGGAAGGTGGCGTCCACGACGTAGGTCGCGCCGTGGAGTCGCTGGGCGGGACCGAAGACGGCGCCACGGAAGCTGTGCGCGACCATCAGGTGATCGCGGACGGTGATGCTGAACACGGTGTTCCTCCAGGGGGAGTCGAGTGTGCCGGCCGGGACGGTTCCGGACCGGTGGACGTCCGTGGCAAGAAAGTTGGCCTGGGCTTCCTACGTACTGCCGCCCGCGCTGTACCGGATGCGGTGGCACAGGGCCGGCAGGTCGCCGCCGGCGAGCCGGGGCAGCACCCGCGGCAGGTCCTCGAAGTCCGATTCGCCGGTGACCAGCGCGTCGAAGGCGGGGTCGGCGAGCAGGTCGAGGGCGACCGCGAGCCGGTCGGCGAAGGTCCGGCGCGCCCGTCGGGCCGGGGAGACCGCGCCCACCTGGCTGCTGCGCACCACCAGCCGGCGGGAGTGGAAGGACTCCCCCAGCGGCAGGCTCACCCGCCGGTCGCCGTACCAGCTCAGTTCGATGACCGTGCCCTCCGGGGCGAGCAGCTCCAGCGCCCGCGCCAGCCCCTCCTCGGTGGCGCTGGCGTGCACGACGAGGTCGCACTCGCCGAGGGCGTCCTCGGGCAGCGCGAAGCCGACGCCCAGCGCCTCGGCGACCGCGGCCCGCGCCGGGTCCGCGTCGACCAACTGCACCCGGACCGCCGGGAAACGGGCCAGCAGGGCCGCGACACCGCACCCGACCATCCCGGCGCCCACCACCGCGATCCGGTCGCCGAGCAGCGGTGCGGCGTCCCAGACGGCGTTCACCGCGGTCTCGACCGTGCCGGCCAGCACCGCCCTGGGCGCGGGCACGGTGTCCGGCACGGGAGTGACGGCGTCCGCCGGGACGACGTAGTGCGTCTGGTGCGGATAGAGGCAGAAGACCGTACGGCCCAGCAACCGGCGCGGCCCTTCCTCGACCACGCCGACGTTGAGGTAGCCGTACTTGACCGGCCCGGGGAAGTCACCGTCCTGGAACGGCGCCCGCATGGTGTCGTACTGGCTGCGCGGTACGCCGCCGCGGAAGACCAGGGTCTCCGTCCCGCGGCTCACGCCCGAGCAGAGCGTGCGCACGAGCACCTCGTCGGGTCCGGGCCGCGGCAGTTCGACCGTCCGGATCTCGCCCTTCCCCGGGGCATTGAGCCAGAAAGCACGGGCGACTCGCGGCATCGGGACCCTCCTGGACGCAGCGACGCGCCCGTTCCGGAGAGCGGGCGATCTTGAAGGACGCCGTTACGATACGCGGCACTCATCGGCTCCGCCACACGTCAGAGGAGGCACGGTGACCACGCAAATCCGCTACGGCACCCGGCCGTTCGCGCCCGACCTCGCACTCGGCGCCTGCGGGCAGCTGCTGTTGCTCGCCCTGCTGGGATGGACGGCCGGGTTGGGCCCCCTGGGGTGGGTGGCCGGCGGGCTGTACGCGGCGGCCACCTCGGCGCTGCTCACGCTCGCGCTGCGCCGCTCCGGGACGGGGCCCTTCGGCCCGGCCAACCGTGTCACGCTCACCCGCGCCGTGCTCGTGGGCGGGGTGACGGCGCTGGTCGCCGACTCCTTCGGCGGGCGGCCGCCGGTCGCGGTGCTGACCGGTCTGGCCACCGTCGCACTGCTCCTGGACGCGGCCGACGGCCAGGTCGCCCGCCGGACCGGGACGGCCAGCGCGCTGGGCGCACGCTTCGACATGGAGGTCGACGCCGTCCTCATCCTGGTGCTCAGCGCGCACGTCGCGGGGTCGGTCGGCGGGTGGGCCCTGAGCATCGGCGTCATGCGCTACGCCTTCGTCGCGGCCTCCTGGGTCCTGCCCTGGCTGCGCGGTGCCCTGCCGCCCCGGTTCGCCCGCAAGACGGTGGCGGCACTGCAGGGCATCGTGCTGGTCGTGGCGGGCGCCGGGGTGCTGCCACGGCCGGCGGCGGGCACCGCGGTGGCCGTGGCGCTGGGACTCCTCATGTGGTCGTTCGGCCGCGATGTCGCCTGGCTGTGGCGGGCCGGGGGCAGCGGGCGGGGCACTTCGGAGCCCGACCGGGAATGCGGGACGCGGTCGTGACGTCCGGCGCGGGTGCTACGTCCCGGCGTGCCGGCCGAGGTAGACGACCAGCGCCAGAAAGACGAGCACGAGGTGGGTGACGACGATGGTGAGCAGGATCCGGCGCCACCTGCTGCGCCGCACCGCCTGCCGGGACGGCAGTGTCACGCCGGACAGCCTCGCCAGCTGCGCGCCGGGGCGGACCGCTGTCCAACGGCCCCTCGGCCCGAAGCAGCGGGGCGCCGTGCGATGGCGAAGGGCGAGGTCCGGGCAGGTGCGCCCCGTGGTGCGGCGCGGGCCCCGGCCGTGCGGGCGGCCACGGCACGGCCGTGCGCCCGGCCCGGTCGCCGGGGGTATGCAGGTGCGGGAGCGGACCGCCCGCCAGGGCGGCGGCCCCTTACGCCTCGATGGTCCGGCCATACGCGTCACCCGGCTCCGTCGTCGGACGGCAGGGAGGCGCCCCGCCGGACCACAGCGGTCGTGCGGGCAGCGTGTGTCATGACACCACCCCCACGCCGGGCACCGTCGCCACCGTGTCGGCCGGCGCCACCTCGCGCGGCGCCGGCACGCCCCCGGCCTCTGCCTGCCGCAGCTCGGCCAGCAGGGCGTGCTGCCCGGTGAGGACGTCGCTGAGGATCCGCCGCGCGGCGCGCATCAGCTCCGCGACGTCACCACCGGCGAGCTCGTAGACCACGGTGGAGCCGGTGCGGGTGGCCGTCACGATGCCCGAGCGGCGCAGCACCGCCAGTTGCTGGGACAGCGCGGAGGGCTCCACCTCGATCGCGGCCAGCAGGCTGCGCACCGGCAGCGGCCCGTCCTGCAGCAGCTCCAGCACCCGGATCCGGACGGGGTGCCCCAGCATCCGGAAGAATTCGGCTTTCGCCTGGTAGAGGGGAATCTGTGCGCCGCTCACGCCCCTGCCCCGTCCCTTGGTTCGTCGCCGGGTGCCGGGCCCGGGTCGACGTCGACGCTGCGGGCCACCCGCACCGCGTCGTCCAGCTCGTCCTCGGCCACGGCCAGCGCGTATGCGTCACCCGAGGCCCGTGCCTCCTCGACCGCGGCTCGCGCGGCGCGCACTCTTTCCCGTACCGACTCGGCGAAACCGCCCACGCATGCCCTCCGCATTCAGGCCGACCGGCCGTCGCGTCACCTGTTGAATTGCAGAATTCTGCAACTGTAAGCGACGGCGGTCCAGGATTCCGTACGGGAGTGGCGGAACGGATGCCTCCGGGGCCACGCCTCCCCGCCGGGAGGGTCACCACCGGCTGGCCCGTCGTCCGGCGGCACAATGCATTGGACACTCCGGCCCGCCAACTACAGAGTGGCGCGCATGACTTCACTCGTACGCCACATCACCATCGACTGCAGCGACGCCTACCGCCTCGGGACGTTCTGGGCGTCCGTTCTGGACGGATCGCTGGCCTCGGACGATCTGCCGGGCGACCCGGAGGCGACGGTCACCGCTGCGGGCAGCGCCCTGCTGTTCGTGACGGTGCCCGACGGGAAGACCGTGAAGAACCGCGTCCACGTCGACCTCCAGCCGCAGGACCGCAGCCGGGACGAGGAGGTCGAACGCCTGCTGGCACTGGGCGCGTCCCTGGTTGCCGACCACCGCAGGGCCGACGGCACCGGCTGGGTCACGCTCGCCGACATCGAGGGCAACGAGTTCTGCGTGGAGCGCAGCGCGAGCGAGCGCAACGGCTGACCGGCCGACGCCGGCGGCCGGTGCCCGAGCAGGCCGAGAAGGCTTGTGCGGCGGCGAATCGCACGGAGTGGAGGAGTCGGGCGGAACGGCGGGCTGCCGCCGGCTTCGCTGGAACGTATCTTCTGACCTTCACCGCCGCAGGGGCTTCTGCGGCCCGTCCCGGCCGCGTCCCGCAACCAGCGAGCCCGTCTTTGGGTTGAGTCCGGGCATGGACGCCAAGCAGCCCGCCGGTCACCCCTTCCAGCGCCTCACGCTTCCGCACCAGTCTCCGCCGCCCCCGCCCCCGCAGGCCCGGCGGCCCCCGGAGGAGGCGACCCCGATCTTCGATCAGCTGCTCAAGGAGTGGCGCGCGGGGTCGCTGCGTCCGGTGGTCTCCTGGCCGGTGGACGAACCGGGGAAGATCAAGCCGGGTGCCGCTGTTGGCACCGACGACGGACGTCCCTATCCGCGGAACCGCATTGAGGAGCATGACCGTGAGCCTGTACGACATCCCGCTGCGCACCCTGACCGGTGAGCCCGCCTCGCTCGCCGACTACCGCGGCAAGGCGCTGCTGGTGGTCAACGTGGCGTCCAAGTGCGGGCTGACCCCGCAGTACTCCGGGCTGGAGCGCCTCCAGGAGCGCTACGCGGACCGGGGCTTCAGCGTGCTCGGCTTCCCCAGCAACCAGTTCGCCGGACAGGAGCCGGGCACGGCCGAGGAGATCGCGACGTTCTGCTCGGCGACGTACGGCGTGAGCTTCCCGCTGTTCGAGAAGACCGACGTCAACGGCGCGGAGCGGCACCCGCTCTACGAGCGGCTCACCACCCACGAGGACGCCGAGGGCGCGGCCGGTGAGGTGCAGTGGAACTTCGAGAAGTTCCTCGTCGACCACCAGGGCGAGGTCGTGGGCCGTTTCCGGCCACGCACCGAGCCGGAGGCCGATGAGGTCGTCACCGCCATCGAGGCCGCCCTGCCCGCCTGATCCACGGCGCGCCCAGGGGCCGGCCCGCGTCCCGGGCCGGCCCGGCGTCGGCCCGGCCCGCCGGAGGGCCGGGCGTCACCCGACCGCGGTCCCGGCGATGTCCGTGACAGTGACGATCACGCCGGCGCGGCCGGGGGCGAGGTCGGGCACCGCGCGTCGGGCCGCGCGAAGAGTGTCGGCCACGACGTGATCCGGCACGATGACGAAGTCCTCGCCGGCTCCCGTCAGGCGCAGCAGCCGCATGACGCTGTCGCTCTCGGCGACGCCGGCCAGGCGCAGCAGGCCCCCGCGCTCGCGCGCCCGGCGGCGGGCGCGGCACAGCAGGGACAGGCCGGCGCAGTCGATGAAGGTCACCGCCCGCAGATCGAGCACCAGGTCGGGGCGCCGGTGACCGGTCAGCTCGTCCAGCCGCTCGGACAGCTTGCCCGCGGCGAAGATGTCCAGCTCTCCACAGAGTTCCAGTACGGTGACGGCGCCGGTTTCGTGGATCCGCCCGGCGAAACCACGGCAGTCCTGACCTTCGTCCATCGGCCCGACCCACTTTCGTGCCAGGGCGCGCGGTATGGCCACGCGCGGTGCGGCGGAGGCATACGGAAGGTGAGGGGAGCGCCCGGCGCGATCCGGTCCGCTGGGGTGCGGACGTGCCCGGGTCGTCGACTGTGCCCTTACGTGTCTACGGCTTACCCTCCGGCCGTGCGATCGAGACCCGGCCGGGGGCCCGTAAAGAAGTTGTCTCAAAATCGCCCTGTTGGCGGAGTGGGCCGCGGTCGGCCGCCGCACGCGGCCGAGGCCGCGGCGACCGGCCCGCGTGCGCTTCCGTATCAGCGGATCTCGCTCGTCGTCCGGCGGTAGGTGGAACGCCGGTCCTCGATGTCGGCCCAGCGGTCGCCGTAGACGTTCCGCGTGATGCCGGGCTCCCGCAGGAAGTCGTGCGGGAAGCCGAGCGGCACCGCGCTCGCGACGTCCAGCCGCTCGACGGCATCGGCGTCGAGCGTGACATCGACGGCGGCGAGGTTGTCGGCCAGCTGGCTCTCCTTGGTCGCGGCGATGATCGGGATGATGTTGCCCGGGCGGCTCCGCAGCCAGGCGAGCGCCACCTGCGCCGGGCTCCAGCCACCCTGCTCGGCGACCTCCAGCACGGCGGTGATGATCTCGTCCTCGTTGCGGGCCGCCGCACCCGCGCCCACGGTGTCCAGGCGCCCCGTTCCCCCGCGGCGGTACTTGCCGGTGAGCTTGCCTCCGGCCAGCGGGCTCCACGCCAGGACGGCCAGGTCGAAGGCCCTGGCCTGCGGCAGCAGTTCGCTCTCCGGGGTCCGCTCCAGCAGGTTGTAGAGCAGCTGCGAGCCCGCGAAGGCGGTCCAGCCGCGCAGTTCGGCGAGGGTGTTCGCCTGCGCGATCTCCCAGGCGGGCCAGTCGGAGACACCGATGTAGTGCGTCTTGCCCGCCCGCACCAGGTCATCGAGGGCCCGCATGACCTCCTCGACGGGGGTGAAGTTGTCCCGGGCGTGCACCCACAGGATGTCGAGGTGATCGGTGCGCAGCCGGTCGAGGCTCTCCTCGACCGAACGCACCAGGTTCTTGCGGTGGTTGCCGGCGGAGTTCACGTCGCCCTCGCGGGTCGCGCAGGTGTACTTGGAGGCCAGCACGAAGCGGTCCCGGCGGCCGTCGAGCAGTTCCCCGAGGATCCTCTCCGAGCTGCCGCCGGTGTAGATGTCGGCGGTGTCGATGAAGTTGCCGCCGGCGTCCGCGTAGGCGTCGAGGATCCGTCCGCTGATCTCCTTGGCGGCGCCCCAGCCCCAGTCGTCGCCGATGGTCATGGCACCGAGGCTCAGCTCGCTGACCCGCAGGCCGGTCTTGCCGAACAGTGTGTACCGCACGATGTTCCCCTTCGGTCAGGTCGTGCCCCGGACGCTACGAGTTGGAGCGCTCTCCAAGGCAAACCGCCGAACGGGCGGGCGTGCGGACGCTTCGGACTCCTCTTCCCTGCCGGTCCGGCCTCGGCGGGTGGGTGCACAACCGGCCGTCGGCGAGGCGGCGATGGACCTCAGGTGCCGATGACACGCAGGCCGGCCCAGAGCGCCACCGTGGACGCCACCAGCGTCACCGGGACGGTCAGCAGCCCGAGGCGCGTGAAGGACCCGAGGTCCGGGGCCGCGCCGTGACCGTGCAGGATGCGCCGCCACAGGAGGGTGGCGAGAGAGCCGACATAGGTGAGGTTCGGGCCGATGTTCACTCCGATGAGCACCGCCAGCACCGGTCCCGGGCCCGACTGCGCGGCGAAGGGCAGCAGCGCGAGGACCGCGGGGAGGTTGTTGATCAGGTTCGCCAGCAGGGCCGCGAACGCGGCGAGCCCGAGCAGCGCGGGCAGCGAAGCGCCGTCCGGCAGCAGCCTGTCCACCGCCTCCCCCAGCCCGTTGTCGACGACGGCCTTGACCACGACACCCAGTGCGAGGACGAAGAGGCAGAACAACGGATTGGCGGCCTTGACCAACTCCCTCGGGGTGGTCTCCTTTCGGCGCAGCGCGCGGACCGCGAGGACGAGCGCGCCGGCCAGCGCCGCCCAGGCGGGGTTCACCTCGGCGAAGGAGCTGACCACGAAGCCGCCGAGGGTGAGGGAGAGCACCACGAGGGCGAAGACCGGCAGTGGCGGCGGCGCCGGCAGGGCCGCCGAGGGCGACAGGTGGGCCGGTGCGGTGAGCAGGCCGGGGGCCGGGGCGGCCGCAGGGGTTTCCGGCAGACCATCCGGCCGTGCCTCGTCGTCCGTCGCGAGTTCCCGGGCGAAGTAGCCGCGGAAGACGACGTACTCGACCGCGACGGCCACCACCCACGGCAGCGCCATCAGGGCCGCGAACCGCGTGAAGGACAGCCCGGCGGCCCCCAGCGCCAGCAGGTTGGTGAGGTTGGAGACCGGGAGGAGCAGCGACGCGGAGTTCGCCAGGTGGGCACAGGCGTAGAGGTGGGGTCGCGGGCGCGCGCGGGCGCGGGTGGCGGTGGCCAGCACCACCGGCGTCAGCAGCACCACCGTCGCGTCCAGGCTGAGCACCGCCGTCACCACCGCGGCCAGCACGAACACCCCGGCAAGCAGGCGACGCGGCCGGCCCGTGCACAGCCGTGCCAGCGCCGCACCGGCCGCTTCGAAGAGGCCCTCGCGCGCGCAGAGATACGCCAGCGCCAGCACCGCGGCGAGAAAACCCACCACCGGAAGCAGGCTGTGCACCTGGGACCAGGCGTCGGACAGCGGCACCGCGCCGAACAGGACGACGATCACCGCGGCCGGCACGGCGGCGACCGCCTCGGAGGCGCCGCGCGGCCGCTGCACGGCGAATACCAGCACCCCCAGCAGCAGCAGAACGGACAGGGTCTCGGCGATGGCGGTGCTCACCAGCGCACGTTATCGGCCGCGGGACCGCCGGACGACGTCGCCCCGGGCGAGGCCGGAAGGCCGTGGCCGGGTGGCGGCTGGTCCGTGCGGGTGCGCGGGAGGGTGACCGGACGGGAATCCCTTGACCTCAACATTGGTTTAGGTCCTAGTTTCCTTCATGTCGCCGGTCCGTCACGGCGATGCCGTGACACCACGACACCTGAGGAGGCCGCGATGGACATGGAAGTCACCGCCTGGCATTCGCTGCACAGCACGATCAACGCGCAGCAGGACAAACGCCCCTTCTCCCGGGGGACGCTGCGCCGCATCCTGACGTTCGCCCGCCCGCACCGGCGTCAACTGGTGTGGTTCCTGATCCTCAGCACCGTCACCGCGATGCTCGCGGTGGCCACCCCGCTCCTGGCGGGCCACGTCGTCGACACCATCGTCAACGGCGACTCCTCCTCCGTCGTCCTCGGCCTGTCCGGCCTGATCGCCGCCATCGCGGTCGCCGAGGCCGGCCTCGGCCTGCTGACCCGCTGGCTGTCGGCGAGCATCGGTGAGGGGCTGATCCTCGATCTGCGCACCACCGTGTACGACCACGTGCAGCGGATGCCGGTGGCGTTCTTCACCCGCACCCGCACCGGAGCGCTGGTCAGCCGCCTGAACAACGATGTGATCGGCGCTCAGCGGGCGTTCAGCGACACGCTGTCCGGGGTCGTGAGCAACATCGTGACGCTGCTGCTCACCCTGGTGGTGATGCTGAGCCTGTCCTGGCAGATCACCCTGATCGCGCTCGTCCTGCTGCCGGTGTTCGTGCTGCCCGCACGCCGGGTGGGCCGCAGGCTGGCGGGTCTGCGGCGCGAGGGCGCCGACCACAACGCCGCCATGGGCACCCAGATGACCGAACGCTTCTCCGCGCCGGGCGCCACCCTGGTGAAGCTGATGGGCCGTCCGTCCCGCGAGTCCGCGGAATTCGCCTCGCGGGCCCGGCGGGTGCGGGACATCGGCGTCCGCTCGGCGATGGTGCAGACGTACTTCGTCACCGCCCTGACCCTGGTCTCCGCCCTGGCGCTGGCCGTCGTCTACGGGCTGGGCGGATTCTTCGCCCTGCGCGGGCAGCTGGAAGCCGGCGCGATCGTCTCGCTCGCCCTGCTGCTGACCCGGCTCTACGCCCCGCTGACCGCCCTGTCCGGGGCGCACATCGAGGTGATGAGCGCCCTGGTGAGCTTCGAGCGGGTCTTCGAGGTGCTCGACCTCGAACCGCTGATCACCGAGAAGCCGGATGCCCGCCCGGTGCCCGACGGGCCGGTCTCGGTGGAATTCGACTCCGTACGCTTCGCCTACCCCTCCGCCGACAAGGTCTCGCTGGCCTCGCTGGAGGAGGTCGCCACCCTCGACACCCGGGGCGGCGAGGACGTGCTGCACGACATCTCCTTCCGCGCCGAAGCGGGCCAGATGGTGGCACTGGTCGGCTCCTCCGGCGCCGGCAAGTCGACCATCGCGCAGCTCCTGCCGCGCCTCTACGACACCGACTCCGGCGCGATCCGGCTGGCCGGCGAGGACGTCCGCGACCTCACCGCCGCCTCGCTGCGCGACACTCTGGGCATGGTCACCCAGGACGGGCACCTCTTCCATGACTCCCTGCGCGAGAACCTGCTGCTGGCCAAGCCGGAGTCGGCCGAGGAGGAGCTGTGGGACGCCCTGCGCCGCGCCCGGCTGGAGGAGCTGATCCGTTCGCTCCCCGACGGCCTGGACACCGTCGTCGGCGAACGCGGCTACCGCCTCTCCGGCGGCGAGCGCCAACGGCTGACGATCGCGCGGCTGCTGCTCGCACACCCGAGGGTGGTCATCCTGGACGAGGCCACCGCCCACCTGGACAGCACCTCGGAAGCGGCGGTGCAGGAAGCCCTGACCGAGGCGCTGGCCGGCCGGACCGCGGTGGTGATCGCCCACCGGCTGTCGACCGTGCGGGCCGCCGACCTGATCCTGGTCGTCGAGGGCGGGCGGATCGTCGAGCGCGGGACGCACAGGACGCTGCTGGCGGCCGACGGGCGCTACGCGCAGCTCCACCGGACCCAGTTCTCGGCCACCGATTCCGATGCGGAGCCCGGTCAGGAACCCGCGGCGGACAGCGCACCGGCCGCCCTCGGCCCCGATCCGGACTCCGGCCCCGAGCAGGTCAAGGAGACCGCGCTGGTGCCGTGACGCCGCGCCGGTCGGCCCCCGCCTCTTGGCGGGGGCCTCGCCATGCCGAAAACTGAGGCGATGACGCAGCGCGCGGAACACTCGACTGTCATGGACCGCCTCGCGATCGACGATCTGATCACCGGCTACGCCATCGCCGTGGACGACGGCGACTGGCCCGCCTACCTGGCCCTGTTCACCCCGGACGGCCGGGCCGACTACCGGTCCGCCGGCGGGATCGAGGGCACCGTCGAGGAGATCGCGGCCTGGCTCGCCGACACGCTGCGCCTCTTCTCCGTACGCCAGCACCTCATCACCAACCGCCGGATCCGCGTGGGGTCGCTCGACGGCGCCAGCGGCGACACGGCCACGGTCCAGGCGGACTATCTCAACCCGATGCGACTGGCGGGTACCGCGGCGGACGGCGACGGCGGCCCCACCGCCCCCAACTTCACCTGCGGGGGCCGCTACGCGTTCACCGCCCACCGCACCCCGGACGGCTGGCGGCTGAGCGGGGTCGTCGTCCAGGAGAAGTGGCGCCAGGTGCCTCCCGCCGCCTGACCGGTCCGCGGCGTGCCCGCACCGCGCGCCGTTCGGGCGCGGATCACCGTGGTGGCTGCGCGAATCAGCCACCTTCGCCGGGGCACCCTGTTCATGATCGGCCCGTCCGCGCACACTGACCGTCCGACTCACGCCCGGCAACAGGGAGACGCATGCACAGACCGCTCGGCCATCCGGCGGGGTGGCTCGGCTCCCCCTGGTCGCGGGGCGCCGCCGCGGCGCTCGCCGGGGCGCTGCCCGCGCTCACCTTCCCCGCGCCGTCGTGGTGGTGGCTGGCGTATGTGGTGCTCGTCCCCTGGCTGCTGCTGGTGCGCAGCGCCCCGACGCGGGGCCGGGCGGCACTGGACGGCTGGCTCGGCGGCGCCGGGTTCATGCTCGCCGTCCATCACTGGCTGCTGCCGAGCCTGCATGTCTTCATCCTCGTACTGGCCCTGTTCCTCGGCGCTCTGTGGGCACCGTGGGGGCTGCTGGTGCGGGAACTGCTGTCGGGCGCGCCCGGCGCGGGGCGACGCGCCGCCGCCCTGGTGCTGGTGCCGTCGGGCTGGCTGATGGTCGAACTGGTCAGGTCCTGGGAGGGATTGGGCGGTCCCTGGGGGCTGCTGGGCGCAAGCCAGTGGCAGCTGCCACCCGCGTTGCGGCTCGCGTCGATCGGCGGCGTATGGCTGCTGAGCCTGCTGATCGTGGCGGTGAACACCGCCGTCGCCGAGCTGATCGCCCGGCCTGCCACCTGGCCGCCCGCCGTCGCCGGCCTCCTGGTCTGCGCCCTCGCCACCACCGCGGCCTGGTACGCGGCCCCCGTTCCCCGGCCCGCCGGTACGGTGCGCGTCGCGGTGGTCCAGCCGGGTGTCACCGGCGGCCCCCAAGGCCGGCTGGACCGGAGCGAAGAGCTCACCCGCGGGCTGGCGGGCCGCGGGGTACGTCTCGTCGTCTGGGGCGAGAGCAGCCTCAACATGGATCCGGCGGACCACCCCGCGCTCGCCGCCCGGCTTGCCGCGCTGTCCCGGCGCACCGGCGCGGAACTGCTCGTCAACGCCGACGCGCCGCACGCCGGTGGGCCGGGCATCTACAAGAGCGCGGTGCTGATCGGACCGAACGGCCCGACCGGTGACCGGTACGCCAAGATGCGGCTGGTGCCCTTCGGTGAGTACATCCCGGCCAGATCCCTCCTGGGCTGGGCGACGCAGGTCGGCAAGGCCGCCGCCACCGACCGGCTGCGCGGATCCCGCCAGGAGCTGATGCCCGTCGCCACGGCGGGCGGCCTGCGCATCGGCCCGCTGGTGTGCTTCGAGACCGCCTTCCCGGACATGAGCCGGCGGCTCGCGCAGAACGGTGCGCGCGTGTTGGTCGCCCAGTCCTCGACCTCGACGTTCCAGAACAGCTGGGCGCCCGACCAGCACGCCTCGCTCGCCGCGCTGCGGGCCGCGGAGAGCTGGCGGCCGATGGTGCACGCCACGCTCACCGGCGTCAGCGCGGTGTACGGCCCACGCGGCGAACCCGTCGGCGGGCGGCTGGGCACCGACCGGGCCGCGGCCGCCGTGTACGACCTGCCGCTGGCCGAAGGCACCAGCCCGTACACCCGGTTCGGCGACTGGGCGGTGTACGGCGCGGTGGCCGCGCTGCTGTCGGCCGCCGGGTTCGCGGGGTTTCGGGCGCTCAGGCGGCCTGCGCGAGCGCCTCGGTGATGACGCGTTCGCACAGTTCGTGGGTACGCAGCGCGTCCTGGGCGGACGGCCGGCGGCCGGCCCGGACGTCGTCCAGGAAGGCGAGGACGATCTGCTCGATGCCGCGCTGGCGGGCGACCGGCACCCAGTCCCCGCGCCGGCGCACGCTCGGCTGCCCCTTGTGGTCGATGACCTCGGCGAGGTTCACGACCTGGCGCTTGGTGTCCTGACCGGAGACATCGAGAAGCTCCTCCGCGGAGCCGCTGAGGCGGTTCATGGTGCCGATGGCGGTGAAACCGTCGCCGGAGAGCTGCAGCACGACATGCTGCATGAGCCCGTCGCGGATCCTGGCGCGCACGTCGACGTGCTCGATCTCGCCGGGCAGCAGGAAGCGCAGCGTGTCGACGACATGGATGAAGTCGTCCAGCACCAGCGTGCGCGGGTCCTCGGGGAGGCCGATGCGGTTCTTCTGCATCAGGATCAGATCGCGGGCGTGCTCCAGGCACTGGGCGTAGCCGGGTGCGAAGCGGCGGTTGAAGCCGACGGCGAGCCCGACGCCCCGGTCCTCCGCCAGCTGCACGATCCGCTGCGTCTCGGCGAGTTCGTAGGCGATCGGCTTGTCGACGTAGGTCGGCACACCGGCGTCGATCAGCCGGGTCACGATCTCGGGGTGCACGGCGGTCGGCGCGTGCACGAACGCGGCGTCGAGGCCCACCGAGAGGAGCGAGTCCAGGTCGGTGTGGAGCCGGTCGGCCGCCAGCCGGTGCACGCCGCCGACCCGTTCGAGGGTGGCGGGGGTGCGGGTCTGCAGGTGCAGTTCCACGCCGGGCTGCGCGCCCAGTACGGGGAGATACGCCTTCTGGGCGATGTCTCCGAGTCCGATGCAGCCGACCTTCACTCATGCTCCTTGGGTAGTACCGCGGTCCGGGTGCCCCGCGTGCCGGAAGCATACGTGCCCTCCGGCGGCCGCCAGTCGGCGATGCCGTCGAAGCTGCGCAGCGCCAGGTCCGGTGCGAGACGGCCCGCGGCGGCCATCAGAACGGCGCGCACAGCGCAGGCCGGCCGGGATCGCCAGGTGGTCAGCCGGCCGAGCCGCTGGGACCGGCGCACCACGTCCATGGTGCGCGGCAGCCGCCGTCGCGTGTAGGCGGCGAGAGCCGCACCGAGACCGTCCTGCGAGGCGAGCTCGTGGGCCAGCACGACGGCGTCCTCGATGGCTTGGCAGCCGCCCTGCCCGAGGTTCGGGGTCATGGGGTGCACGGCGTCGCCGAGCAGCGCGACCCGCCCGTGGTGGAAGGCGGGCGGCGGAGCGGCGGCGGTGTACACGTCGTTGCGGAGCACCGCGGCCGGGTCGACGGTGCCCAGGAGCGTGGGGATGGGGTCGTGCCAGTCGCCGAAGCGGCGCAACAGCTCGGCACGTTCGCCGTCGGCGGCCCGCCCTCCGGGAGGCACCGCCGCGGTCGCGTAGGCGTAGACGCGCCCGTCGTGCAGCGGGACGGTGCCCCACGCGCCACCCGGCCCCCAGGTCTCACCGGCCGGATACGGGCGGTCGGGGGCGGGGACCACGAAGCGCCAGGCGGTGTAGCCGGCGTAGCGGGGTTCGGGGAGGCCGGGGAAGAGCTCGCGGCGGGCGGCGGAGTGGATGCCGTCGGCGGCCACGACGAGATCGGCGGTCAGTTCCTCGTCGCCCTGCACCCGCACACGGGCCGGGCGGCCGGTCACGGCAGGGTCGCCCGCGTCGGCGAGGGTGGCCGCGGCGCCGGTCCGTACGACGCCTTCGGGCAGCCGGGCGCAGAGCAGGGCGATCAGCTCGGAGCGGTGCGTGACGACGACCGGGCCGCCGAAGCGCCGGACCGCCGCGGCGTTGTCCGTACGGGCCAGCCGGCGGCCTCCGGGGAGGCGGAGTTCACCGGAGAGCTGCCCGGCCATGGCGCGGACCGCGTCACCGGCGTCGAGGGTGTCGAGGGCACGCTGGGCGTTGGGCGCGAGGGCGATGCCCGCACCGACGGGCTGCAGGGACGCGGCGCGTTCCAGGACGGTGACCGACCAGCCGCGGCGGTCGAGCGCCACCGCGGCGGTGAGCCCACCGATCCCCCCGCCGATCACGATGGCCTTGGGCCGCACCATGTTCCCTCCCGTCCTCGCACCCGCGATGCACGCAGCGCACCCCGGCCCACAGCTTCACTACAGATGTAGTTAGAGATTACTACAGCTGTAGTCCGCCCGTAGGCTGTCCTCCCATGACCGCCCGCACCGCGCCCCGGCACGAACTGATCGCCGACACCGCACTCGCCCTGCTCGCCGAACGGGGCCTGCGCGGACTGACCCATCGGGCCGTCGACGAGGCCGCCGGGCTGCCGCAGGGCTCCACCTCGAACCTCACCCGCACGCGCGCGGCACTGCTGGAGGCCGCGGTCCAGCGACTCGCCGAACGCGAGGCCGCGGTGCTCACGCCACGAGAGATGCCCGACGAGGCCGCGACGGCGGCCGCCGGGGGCACCACGGCGGCGCTCGCCGACGCACTGTCCCTCGCGATGCACCGCTACCTCTCACGCCACCACCGGCTGGCGATCGCCCGCTACGAGCTGGCCCTGGAGGCCACCCGCAGGCCCGAGTTGCGCGCCGTCTACGACCGCACGGGCCGGGCCTTCCGGGAGCCGATGATCGCCCTCCTGACGGCGGCCGGCTCCGCCGATCCCGAACGGCACGCGCAGAACATGATCGCCTGGTGCGACGGCGTGCTGTTCTCCTGCACCGCCGGCCAGTACCACGCGTCCGTCCCGACGCGCGCCGCGCTGCGCACGTCCTGTACGGAGCTGCTGGGCGGCATGCTGAACCGCTAGGCCACGGCGGCGGTGCAGCCGGCTCGGCCGCCCCCGATCCTCCGTTCCGTTAATCCGGTCGGCGCGTCCCCTCCACGGCGCGCTGATCACTCCTGCGGGGCCTTCCCAAGCATTCGACCGCCGTGGAGAGTTGTCGGTGTGTACCAATTGCCCGCAGCGGCGGTTCTGGTGACGGTGGTCGCGGCGACCACCACCGGATGTATGACCGTCATCTCTCCCCCGGCCTCCGAGGCACCTCCCCGCCCCGCGCCCGCGCCGTCCGTGGAACCACTCGGCCCGGGCGTTTCCGCGCCCTCGAAGAACCGCGTGACAACGGCGGTACCCTCGCCGCGTCACGACCGCAGGGGCCCGCGGCCCTCATCGGCACCCGGCGACGGGCGGAAGGCCGCGGACGCCGCCGCGGGGACGACCGTGGGCGGGCGAAAGCACGGCGGGAGCCGGTCCGCGTCCGCTCCTGACGCGGGCGGGCGGAAGGGCCCCGGCGTCGGCGGGGCGCCCGCGGGCCGTGCCGCGACTCCCCGGCCCCCGCGCCCGGGCGTGCCCGCCGCGCCGTCCGGGACGGACGTCTGCGCGCTGGGCCGGGCCTACGGACAGTGGGAGCAGGGCAGCGCCGTGCAGCGGATCTGCCGCGGCGCCTACGCCGAATAGCCCGCGGCGCCGTCGATCCGCGACTCCAGGCGGTCGATCGCCTCTCTGAGCCCCTGGCGGTAGTCGCCGTCGGCCAGGGCGTTTGCGGACGCCTTCGCCCGCCGCAGCTGCGCTCGCGCATCGGCCGGCCGGTCGAGCCCTGCGTAGTCGGCCGCGAGGTTGAGATGCAGGCTGGGGAAGAACGCCCGCAGGGCGACGAGCGGGTGCCGGGGCCCGGGGCCGTCGGCCACCGCTGCCCGCGGGATACCGCCGGCCTCGGGGAAACGCTCGGTGACGAAGCCCTCGGCCGCCGCCAGCGCACGGAGATCCCAGGCGAGCTCGTCCCTGGGATCGTCCTGGGTATCGGCCATGTAATGGGCGAGGGTGCAGCGGTGGAAGGCGTTTCCCTGTGGCCCGATCTCCCGCCAGAGCTCCGCCAGACGATTGCGTGCCTCTTCCCGGTCCCCGGCACGATGCAACATGATCGCCTGGCCGATCCGGGTCAGGACGCTGTCCTCGGGCGCCTCCTGCCGCTGCTTCTCCGCCACCGCACACTCCCCGCGTTCGCTCGCCGTCGCCATTGCCGTTTCCACGACGCTAACCGCCGGCGGCAGCTCCCGCGCGGTGTGCGGGAGCTGCCCGGGCCTACCGGGCGGCCGCCTCAGCCCAGGTCGGGGATCCGCCAGTCGATCGGGGTGTGGCCCTGGGCGGCGATCGCCGCATCGATCTGGGTGAAGGGGCGGGAGCCGAAGAACTTCTTCGCGGACAGCGGGGAGGGGTGCGCGCCCTGGACGACGGCATGCCGCTCCTCGTCGATCAGAGGCAGCTTCTTCTTGGCGTAGTTGCCCCACAGCACGAAGACGGCCGGGTCGGGCCGGGCGGCCACCGCGCGGATCACCGCGTCGGTCACCTTCTCCCACCCCTTGCCCTTGTGCGAATTGGCCTCGCCCTCACGGACCGTGAGCACGGCGTTCAGCAGCAGGACGCCCTGCTCGGCCCACGGCATGAGATAGCCGTTGTCGGGGACCGGGTGCCCCAGCTCGTCCTTCATCTCCTTGTAGATGTTCCGCAGCGACGGCGGCGTCTTGACACCGGGCCGCACGGAGAAGCACAGGCCGTGGCCCTGGCCGGCGCCGTGATACGGGTCCTGGCCGAGGATCAGCACCTTCACCTGCTCGTAGGGTGTCGCCGCCAGCGCCGCGAAGACCTCCTCGCGGGGCGGATAGACCGGGCCATGAGCCCGCTCCTGCTCGACGAAATCGGTCAGCTCCTTGAAATAGGGCTTCTCCAACTCCTCGCCGAGGACGCCACGCCAGGACTCGGGCAGCATGTCGGTCAGCACGTCAACAACCTCCGGTGTATGTTCCGTTCTCCCACCCAGAACCTACCGGCGACCACTGACATCGCCGCCCGCGGGCCGCCCGCCCCGGCACCACGGCAGCTGCCTCATGCCACGCACGAGGCGCAAGACCCCGTGGGCCCTGCGCCTCGTGTGCAGGCCCGCGGCCGGGCCGACCCGCCGTGCGGCAGGCGGCTTCCGGGCCGCGGGCTCGCCGTCAGACTCCGGCGTTGAGGAACAGGCCGCCGTCGACGACCAGCGTCTGGCCGGTGATCCAGCCGGACGCCTCGGACAGCAGGAACGCCGCGGCCCCGCCGATGTCCTCCGGGACGCCGAGCCGTGCCATCGGGTAGCCGGCCGCCGCCTCCTCCTCGCGGTTCTCGTACAGCGCCGCCGCGAACTTCGTCTTCACCACGGCGGGAGCGATGGAGTTGACCCGCACCGTCGGCGCGAACTCGTGGGCGAGCTGGAGCGACAGATTCACCATCGCGGCCTTGCTCATGCCGTACGCGCCGATGAAGGGCGAGGCGTTGATGCCCGCGATGGAGGCGATGTTGACGATCGCGCCGCCGTTGTCCTTCTGCCACGCGTGCCAGGTGCGCTGCGCGAAGCCGAGCGCCGAGACGACGTTGGTCTCGAACACCTTGCGGGCGACGCCCAGGTCGAGGTCGGCGATGGGGCCGAACACCGGGTTCGTACCGGCGTTGTTGACGAGGTAGTCGACGCGGCCGAAAGCCTCCATCGCCCGCTCGACGGCGACGCCCTGGTGGTCCTCGTCGTGCGCCTTGCCGGGCACGCCGATCGCCCGGTCGGCGCCGAGCCTCTCGACGGCCTCCTTGAGGGCGTCCTCGTTGCGGCCCGTGATGCAGACCCGGTCGCCGCGGGCGACCAGCGCCTGCGCGATGCCGTAGCCGATTCCGCGGCTGCCGCCCGTGACGAGTGCCGCCTTGCCCGAGAGCTCGGGGAGCCCGCTGTCCTGCTCGGTCATGTCCTTGTACTCCTGAAGTCGGTGGGGGCGGTCAGTTGAGCGGGCCGCCGGCGACGTACATGACCTGGCCGGACACGAAGCCGGCCGCCTCGCCGGTGAAGAAGGCGATGGCGTTGGCGATGTCCTCGGGGCGGCCGACGCGCTGCACCGGGATCTGGGTGGCGGCCGCCGCCTGGAACTCCTCGAAGCCCATGCCCACGCGCTCGGCGGTGGAGGCCGTCATGTCGGTGACGATGAAGCCCGGGGCGACGGCGTTGGCGGTGACGCCGAACTTGCCGAGCTCGATGGCGAGGGTCTTGGTGAAGCCCTGCAGACCGGCCTTCGCCGCGGAGTAGTTGACCTGGCCGCGGTTGCCGAGCGCCGAGCTGGAGGAGAGGTTGACGATCCGCCCGAACTTGGCGTCCACCATGTGCTTCTGACACGCCCGGGACATCAGGAACGCACCGCGCAGGTGGACGTTCATGACCATGTCCCAGTCGCTGTCGCTCATCTTGAACAGCAGGTTGTCGCGGAGCACGCCGGCGTTGTTGACCAGCACGGTCGGTGCGCCCAGCTCGGCCGCGACGCGTGCGACCGCCGCCTCCACCTGCTCCGAGTCCGATACGTCGCAGCCGACGGCGATGGCCTTGCCACCGGCCGAGGTGATCTTCTCGACGGTGTCCTTGCACGCCGCCTCGTCGAGGTCGAGTACGGCTACGGCGCGACCCTCGGCGGCCAGGCGTACGGCGGTGGCCGCGCCGATACCGCGGGCCGCGCCCGTCACGATGGCGACGCGCTGCTCGGTGGTGGACATGCGGGTTCTCCTCACCCTCGAAACCTCGACAAGCGGTCCGCCGCACCGATCCCGAAGGTGAGCAACCGCTTAGTAGCTTCAGCAGGGCTGACGCTAGAAGCCCGGCCACCCGCTGTCAACGCCCCACCGCCGCGCCGTTACCCACCTCACCTGCGACAGGAACCTCCAGGGGTGCGATCGCGTCACCCGACCGGGCGGACGGCCGGGCGCGCGCCCCACCACAGGGGGCGGCGCCCGGCCGTCCGCCTGCCGCTCAGCGCACCAGCAGCTCCAGCAGCCGTTCCGCCTCCACGGTGGGATCGACGGTCAGGCCGGTGTGCACCGGGCCCGGCTGCACGATGGTGCTGCGCGGCGCGATCAGCCACCGGAAGCGGCGTCCGGGGTCGTCGCCCGCCGCCTGGCCGGCCTGTTCACCGCCGTGGCAGATGCCCTCGACGGCGCTCAGCGCGGCCCGGACCCCGGCCACGTCCACGGCGGGGTCGAGGGCGAGCAGCCGAGCCTCGTCGAGATGCGTCCGGGCCTCGACGAAGCGCCGGGCGTGGCAGTACACGACCACGCCGGCATTGATCATCTCGCCGCGCTCCACGCGCGGCACCACCTTCACCAGCGCGTATTCGAAGACGTCGCGCCCGTTGTGCAGACCGCTCACTTCACTGCCCTCCGCGGCGGTTTTCCCGCCAGCCACTCGGGTGCCCGGGAGGCCGTGTCCTTGGTGCGTTCGCCGATGGTGATGTGGTCGCCGATCGTCCGCGCACGGGCCAGCAGCGTCTTCACGTACGCCTGGCGCAGCTCGTCCGGCGAGTCGAAGCCGGGCTCGTCGACCAGCCATTCCGCCGGGACCTCGGCGGCGATCTCGGTCAGCAGTTCCTCGGTGATCTGCGGGCCGAATTCGGCCGCGGCGGAGGGGATGTCCGGGGCGAAGGTGGCGAGCACATGATCGGCGGCGTCGTAGGGCTTGACCGCGGCTTTCTCGGCGCTCGGCCAGTTGTGGTGCCAGATCATCGTGGCGCCGTGGTCGATCAGCCACAGCTGACCGTGCCACACCAGCAGATTGGGGTTGCGCCAGGACCGGTCCACATTGTTGAGGAGCGCGTCGAACCACACCACACGCCCCGCCTCACGGGAGCTCACCTCGAAGGCCAGCGGATCGAATCCGAGCGACCCGGGGAGGTAGTCCATCCCCAGATTGAGCCCGCCACTGGCCTTGAGCAGTTCCTGGACCTCCTGATCGGGCTCACTCAGACCGATCACGGGGTCCAGCTGCATCCGGACCAGCTCCGGCACACGCAATCCGAGCCGACGGCCCAACTGCCCGCAGATCACCTCGGCGACAAGGGTCTTGCGCCCCTGGCCGGCGCCGGTGAACTTCATGACGTACGTACCGAGGTCGTCCCCCTCGACGATCCCCGGAAGCGAGCCGCCCTCACGAAGGGGCGTGACATAGCGGGTCGCTGTGACTTCTGTCAGCATTTCCCCAGGCTATAGGACCGTTCGGCCTTACAATCCGCACTTCCCCCCAAAGCGCGCAATTGCACGGAGTCGCCCGCGCTGAGGCTTGGCGGGAATCGGGTGGGCTTTGACCGTCTTGCGGATCGCCCCGCCTCCAGGATATTCCGCCTGAGGCGGCGCGGCCCCGCGCCCCGGTCTCCGGCGTGAAGTGTGCACAGTAACCGAGCGCGACCGACGGCGGGGAGTCCCCGAGCCACCCACTGCCACGACCTCGCCCCCTTGGGCGCGGAGGGATGATGCGGGCCTTGGCCGACGCCGGCTTCCAGGTGTAGGTGGTTCATGGATTCAAGGCCACTGCATTGCCGAGCATTCACGGCCACGGTATTGCCGAATCGGGTGGTGAGCAGGAGGGAGAACTGCCTTCGCGGACTTTCCGGCCCCAGCCTTCCCACGGAAAGTCGACAGGGCGCGCAGATCTCCAGGAATCGACGCGATTCAGCCCGGCTCACGGTGTCCGCGCCCCGACCTCGTGGACCCCACCCCGGCCGATATCCGCCGCCTGCCGACAGTTGCGACCGACGTTCTCCTGCATGGACAGAGAATGCGGTGAACCGGTCACGATGGCGTCGCTGACAACGCCACGAGCCCGGCGTTCTCACTACACGCGCCGCGGTCACACGTTCGCGGGACGAAGCCGCTTCAGGGCAGCGTGCAGGCAGTACGGGCGCGGCTGTCTGCCCGGCTCCGCCGAGTGGCGCCGAAGGGCAGTCCAAGCATTCGTCGTGGACGGGAGACCAGTCCCTCCCCTACCTCCGACCGGCCTTTCCCGCACCGCACTTGAGTCGCGATTGAGCCGCCTCGACAAAGCCCGTGCCACACTCGGCCCATGCTCCACAGGCGTGCTGATCAATCTCTGATCGAACGGGCAAAACAAATCCGCAGGGGCCTCACGGGAACCCCGCTGATTCCGCTGGCGGACGAGAAGTGCGACATCGTCGCCAAGCTGGAATTCTGCAATCCCGCCGGAAGTACCAAGGACCGTTCGGCACTGTGGATTCTGGAACAGGCAATCGGTCGGGGGGAGATAGCGCACGGCACGACGGTGGTCGAGTCGTCGTCCGGCAATTTCGCGCTGGCCCTGGCCTTCTACTGCCGCATGCTCGGCATCTCGTTCGTCCCGGTCATCGATCCGAACTGCAACGAGGCCACCGAGGCCCAACTCCGCCTGCTGTGCGGGCGGGTGGAGAAGGTCGCCCTCCGTGACAACGCGGGCAGCTACCTGAAGACCCGGCTGTCCCGGGTGCAGGAACTGCTGGTCGAACTCGACTCGGCATATTGGCCCAACCAGTACGCCAATCCGGATGCCCGTGACGCGCATTACCGCTTCACCGCGGGCGAGTTGATCGAGCAGGCCGGCCCGCTCGACTACCTCTTCGTCGGCGTGGGCACGGGCGGCACGATCGCCGGGCTCTCCCACCGGATCAAGGAAACGTACCCGGGCTGCGTGGTCGTCGCTGTCGACACCGAAGGCTCGGTGATCTTCGGAGGCCCGCCGAAGAAGCGGCGGATACCCGGCATCGGCTCCAGCATCGTGCCGCCGCTGTGCGGTCAGGCGCTGATCGACCAGGTCGAGATCGTCTCCGAAGTGCGCGCCGTCGAGGCCTGCGACGCGCTGGTCGCCAAGTACGGCTTGTACGCGGGAGGTTCCACCGGCAGCACCTATGCCGCCGTCCAGGACCACTTCGCTCGTCACCGTCCCGGCGCACACCGTCCCCGGGTCGCCTTCATCGCCGCCGACCGCGGCCATGCCTACGCCCGGACCGTCTACGACCCCACGTGGGTCCAGCAGCTGCGCGCGGAAGCGGTACAGCCCGCCGGCGTCGAAGCCCTGGCCGTCAACTGAAGGAGAAGCACCCCGTGTCCACCCTGGCCCCACCGCCCATGACCGTGATCGGCGCGGGCGACGTCGCCGCCGAGACGGACCGCAACCGTCCGGAGCTCATCGAGGTCGTCCGTGCCGCTTACCTCGCGCACGACGCCGGACTGAGCTCGAACCCGCACAGCTCGTTCCTGCGCTTCCCGCACCAGGACCGGTCGCGCATCATCTCCCTGCCCGCCTATCTGGGCGGCGAGTTCGAGGTCGCCGGCAACAAGTGGATCGCCAGTTTCCCGGACAACACGCAGCACGGAATCCCCCGCGCCTCGGCCACGCTGATCCTCAACGACTGCGTCACCGGCTACCCGTTCGCCTGCATGGAGTCCTCGATCGTCTCGGCGACGCGGACCGCGGCCTCCGCGGTGCTCGGCGCGCAGACGCTGCTCGGCGCGCGACGTGCCCGCCGGGTCGGCATCGTGGGCACGGGTCTGATCGCCCAGCACGTATGGCGGTTCCTGCGTGATCTCGACTGGGAGATCGACGGCTTCCGGCTCTTCGACCTCGACCCGGCGGCGGCGAGCCACTTCGGCGCCGTCATGGCCGAGCACACCGAGGCCGAGATCGTGGTCGCCGACAGGGTGGAGGACGCGTTCACCGACTGCGACCTGGTGGTGCTGACCACGGTGGCCGGCGAACCGCACCTGCACGATCCCCAACTGCTGTCCCACAACCCGGTGGTCCTGCACCTGTCCCTGCGCGACCTCGCCCCCGAGATGATCCTCGCCGCCCAGAACGTCACCGACGACGTCGACCACGCCGTACGCGAGCGCACCTCGCTGCACCTGGCCGAACAGCGCACCGGCAACCGGGACTTCGTCGACGGCACCCTCGGCGACCTGCTGCAAGGGCGGCTGCGCAGGGACCACGAACGCCCGGCGATCTTCTCACCGTTCGGACTCGGCGTACTCGACCTCGCCGTCGGCAAGTGGGTGCACGACCGGGTCGTCGCCGCGGGCCGGGGCCGCCGTGAGAGCGACTTCTTCACCGGGGTGGGGATCTGACGCATGAGCGCCTCATCCGCCCCGCGCCCCGCCGAGGACCGGTACGTCGTCGTGGTGAACCACGAGGAGCAGTACTCGGTCTGGTTCGCCGATCGTGCCCTGCCCGCCGGCTGGACCGCCACCGGCGCGCAGGGCACCCGCCAGGAGTGCCTGGACCACATCGAGCAGGTGTGGACCGACCTGACCCCGCGCTCCGCGCGAGCGTCGCGATGACTGCCGCTGACCTCGCGGAGACCTGGCTGCGCGGGCTCGGTAGCCGTGAACTCACGGCGCAGCAGCGCCTGTTCGTCTTCCCGCACGCCGGAGCCGGCACCTCCGCCTACCGGCTGGCGGCGTACCTGCCGGACACCGTCGAAGTCTGTACGGTCCGGTTGCCCGGCCGGGAGACCCGGTTCGCCGAACCGGCCCTGACCTCCCTGGACGAGGCCGTGGCCGCGCTCGCGCCGCTCATCGCGGACCACACGGACCTGCCGTACGCCTTCTTCGGGCACAGCATGGGCTCCCTGACCGCCTTCGAGACGGCGCGGCGGCTCCGTGCACTCGGCAGGCTCCTACCCGACCGCCTGTTCCTGTCGGGTATGCGCGCCCCCGGCCTGCCGGACCGCGACCCGCGGCACACGCTGCCGGACGACAAGCTGCTCGCCACAGCCGAATTCGACGGCGTGCATCCCGAGTTGCAGGAGCTGCTGCTGCCGTTGCTGCGCGCGGACCTGACGCTCTGCGAGACCTACACGCACCGGGCCGAGGCACCGCTGCCCTGTCCCCTGACCGTTCTGGCCGGCTCGGAGGACGACAGCGTCGACGGGACGGAACTCGCCGACTGGCGAAAGCACACCTCGGCCGACTTCGAACTGCACCTGTTCCCGGGTGCCCCCCACCTGTATGTGCGCGGCGCGGAACGACAGCTGGCGGAGACGATCACGCGCGCCTTCCCCGCACGGGGCTGAGAAAGGAACGCTCATGGCGACGACCACCCTGGTCACACTGTGGGAGCAGCAGGCGGCCGCGACACCCGACGCGGTCGCCGTCGTCGCGGGAGCACACCGCGCCACCTACGCCGACGTGGACCGCCGGGCCGCGGCTCTCGCGGCCGAGCTGCAGGCACGCGGCATCGGGCCGGAGAACCTGGTCGGCGTCTGTCTCGGCCGCTCGGTCGAGATGGTCGTGGCCCTGCTCGGCATCCTGAAGTCGGGCGCCGCGTACCTGCCCCTCGACCCGAGCTACCCGGCCGAACGGCTGCGGCACATGACCAGCGACTCGGGGGCCCGGCTGTGGCTGTGCGACGCGGACCACCGCGCGCAGGCCCTGGCGTCCGGTGTGACCGACGTCCTGCTGGTCGAGGACCTCCCCGCGGAGCCTGCCGCACCGGTGGCCCCGGTGGTACGCCCGCACCACCTGGCTTACGTCATCTACACCTCCGGTTCGACCGGCCTGCCCAAGGGTGTGGCCGTCGACCACGCGGCGATGGCCTCGTTCCTGCGGAGCGTGGCCGAACGCCCCGGCCTCGGGGCGGACGACCGGGTTCTCGCGCTGACCCCGCTGTCGTTCGACATCTCGATACTGGAGCTGTTCCTGCCGCTGACCCGGGGAGCGACGGTGGTGATGGCACCGCGCGCCGCCAACACCGACCCCGAGCTGCTGGCGGCCACCATCGCCGAGGCGGGTGTGAGCGTCGTCCAGGCGACCCCCACCACCTGGCGGATGGGTGCTGGCGTCCGGCTGGACGGACGGGCACGGCCGGGTACTGCTGTCGGGCGGTGAGCCGCTCGATCCGCAGCTGGCCCGCGACCTGCTCGCCACCGGCGGCACCCTGTGGAACCTGTACGGGCCGACCGAGGCGACGGTGTGGGCCACCGCCGCCCGCATCGACACCGTGGCCGACCGGGTCACGGTCGGCACGGCGCTGTCCAACACCCGGCTGTACGTCGTCGACGAGAGTGGGCGGAAGGCCGGCCCAGGAGTCACCGGCGAGCTGTGGATCGGCGGCGCGGGCGTGGCGCGCGGCTACCTCGACCGGCCCGCGCTGACCGCCGACCGGTTCGTGCCCGACCCGTTCGGGGATGCCTTCGGGCGCCTGTACCGGACCGGCGACCTCGCCCGGTGGTCCGCCGACGGCATGCTGGAGGTGCTGGGACGCGATGACCACCAGGTCAAGGTGCGCGGCTTCCGCATCGAGCTCGGCGAGATCGAGGCCGGTGTGCGCAGCCACCCCCTCGTCGCGGACGCCGTGGTGGTCGTCGACCGCGAGGCGTCCGGCGGCGACCGGTTGGTGGCGTACCTCGTGCCCGCGCCCGACGCGCGGAGCGTATCCGAGGATCTGCCCCGCCTGGTCCGTGACCATCTCGCGCAGCGGCTGCCCGCCCACATGGTGGCCCAGGGCTACGCGGTGCTGGACGCCCTGCCCCGCACCCCCGCGGGCAAGGCCGACCGTGGCGCCGTGCGGCGGATACCGCACAGCCCGGTCCGGGCGAGCGGGCCGATGCCCGACGACGCCCCGCTGCCGCCGCACACCGAGGCGGTGCGCCGCGTGTGGGCCGAGGTGCTCGGGCTCGACGAGGTGTCCCCGTACGACGACTTCTTCGGCCTGGGCGGCCAGTCGCTCACCGCGGTACGGGCCGTGGCGCGGCTGCGTGCGAAGCTCGGCGTGCCGGTAGACGCCCGGTCGGTCTTCGCGCATCCGACACCCGCCACGCTCGCCGCCGCCCTGGACGGCGTGGCGCCCTCGGACGACGAGCCGATCCCGGCGGCCGCGACCGACGAACTCTCCTTCGGCCAGGAGCGGATCTGGTTCTTCGAGCAGCTCAACGACGCGGTGCCCGCCTACCATCTGCCGGTCGCCCTGGGCCTGCCCGGCGGGCGCGTCGACCTGACGCTGCTGCAGGACTGCCTGTCCGCGCTGGTGCACCGGCACCCGGCGCTACGCACGGCCCTCGTCGCCGTCGCCGGCCGGGGCCGCCCCGAACTGCGCGAGCCGGGACCGGTGCCGCTGCGCCGCACCGAGGTCGCCGAGGAGGACCTGGACGCGCTGGTGACCGAGCGGATCCGCGCCCCCTTCGCCCTCGACCGCGCACCGCTGCTGCGCGCGGACGTGCTGCGCACCCCGAGCCGTGACATCACGTTGTTGACGTTCCATCACATAGCGTGCGACGGGACGTCGGTGGACCTGATGGTGCGGGAATTGGGAGAGCTCTACACGGACCTCGCCGCCGGCCGCAGCCCGGCCCCGGCACCGCTGCCCGTGACGTACGCCGACTACGCGGCCTGGCAGCGCGAGCGACTCACCGGCGCCGAGCTGGAGCGACTGCTCGACCACTGGCGCACCCGGCTTTCCGGCGTGCCCGTCCTGGAGCTGCCGACCAGCCGCCCCCGGCCGGCCGTCGCGAGCCACCGCGGTCGCCGCGAACTGCTGCGCATCCCCGTCGACTTGGCGGACCGGCTGCGCACTATCTGCCGGTCCGAAGGCGTCACCCTGTTCATGGGCCTGCTCGCCCCGTTGCAGGTGCTGCTCGGCCGGTACGCCGACGAGAGCGATGTCGCCGTCGGCACCCTGACAGGCGGCCGGCCGCGCCCCGAACTGGACGATGTGGTCGGCTACTTCGTGAACACCGTCGTGCTGCGCACCGACCTGTCCGGCGACCCGACCTGGCGCGAGCTGCTGGGCCGGGTCCGCGAGGTCGCGGGGCAGGCGTACGCGCACCAGGAGCTGCCCTTCGAGAAGCTGGTGGCGGAGCTGAGCCCGGAGCGCGACCTGAGCCGCAACCCGCTCTTCCAGGTGCTGTTGGCCCTGCACGAGGAACCGAGGGCCGGTCACCTCACCGAGCTGTACGACCGCAAGGAGCTGGAGGGACGGCTCGGCACCGCCCGCTTCGACCTCGCTCTCGACGTGACGGACCACGCCGCCGGGGCCGGTGACCTCAGCATCTCCGTCGAATACGCCACCGACCTGTTCGACGCGGACTTCGTCCGGGGCCTCGGCCGGCACTTCCTGCGGGTGATCGATCAGATGGTGTCCGGCGCCACGGCCCACCTGTCCGAGCTGGAGATCGTCCCGGCCGATGAGCTGCGGGCCCACTCCCTCGGCAACCTGGCCGAGCCGCTGCCCGAGCCGACCACCCTGGTCCACCTGTGGGACCGCCAGGTGCGGACCACCCCGGACGCGATCTGCGTCGTGGGCGACGGCCGGTCGCTGACGTTCGCCGAGACCGACGCGCGGGCCTCGGCCCTTGCCCGGGAGCTGCGGGCCGGGGGCGTGCGCCCCGAAAGCCTGGTCGGCGTCTGCCTGGAACGCTCGGTGGAGCTGGTGGTCGCCCTGCTGGGTGTGCTGAAGGCGGGCGGCGCCTACGTCCCGCTCGACCCCGGCTACCCGACGGACCGGCTGCAGTACCTGCTGGCCGACTCGGGCATACGCCTCGTCGTCGCGGACCCGGCGCACCCCGCCTCGGCTCTGCTCGGCGAGGGTGTGCGGCTCGTGGCGGTGGACCAGGAACCCGGGGCGGACCCCGGGGCGGACGCGGCGACGGACCCCGGCCCGGCCGCAGAGGCGCAACCGCACCACCTCGCCTACGTTATCTACACGTCCGGTTCGACCGGCAACCCCAAGGGCGTCGCGATCACGCACGCCAACATCACCGGGTTCCTGGAGTGGAACCAGCGGCTGTGCCGGCTCACCGGGCGGGACCGGGCCCTGCTCAACCACTCGGTGGCGTTCGACAACTCGGTCTGGGAGATCTTCCAGTGCCTGGTGTCCGGAGCCGAACTGCACCTGGCGAGCCCCACCGCCGCCTACGACCCCGAGGAGTTCCTGCGCGAGGTCGCCGAGCGCGGCATCACCACGCTCAACGCGACGCCCTCGCAGATGCGGATCCTGCTGGAGTCCGGTGCGGATCCCGCTGCGCGACTCGCCTCCGTACGCCTGGTGTTCACCGGCGCCGAGGCCGTGCCGCACGACGTGGCCCGCCGCATCCTGTCCGCCACCGCGCCGGGATGCCAGGTCTTCAACGAGTACGGCCCCACCGAAGCGACCGTCACCTCGGCGTACTGCCCGATCACCGAGGAGCTGCTCGACCGGCACGGGCATCTCCCGAGCGTCCCGTTCGGCCGGGCGACCGACAACGCGCACCTCTACGTACTGGACCCGCGGCTGCGCCCGGTCGTCCCGGGCTGTCGCGGCGAGCTGTACGTCGGCGGCAGCGCGGTCGGCCGTGGCTATCTCGGGAGACCGGCCCGCACGGCCGCGGCGTACCTGCCCGACCCGTACGCCGCGGAGCCCGGCGCCCGTATGTACGCCACGGGCGACGTGGTCCGGCTGCTGCCCGACGGAAATCTGGTCTTCCTCGGCCGCGACGACCACCAGGTCAAGGTGCGCGGCTTCCGCATCGAGCTCGGCGAGATCGAGTCCGCGCTCAGGAGCCACCCCACCCTCGCCGACTGCGTGGCGGCCGTGCGCCGCACCCGCACCGGCGTGGACCAGCTGGCGGCCTACCTGATCCCCGAGCACCCCGACCGGCCCGCCCCGGACCCGGCGGAACTCCGCGCCCACCTGGCGGAGCAACTGCCCCCGTACATGCTGCCGCAGAGCTACACCGTGATCGACGAGATCCCCCTCACCCCGAACGGCAAGGTCAACCGGGACGCACTGCCCGACCCCCGCCCGGTGCCCGCCGAGGCCCCGGCCACCCGCCGGACCGTCACCAAGCAGCAGCTCCTCGTCGCCGAAGTGTGGCGGGAGTGCCTGGGTGTCGAGGAGGACTTCGGGCCGCAGGACGACTTCTTCGACGTCGGCGGCACCTCGTTGACCATCACCACCGTCGCGGGCCGGCTCGGCGAGCGACTCGGGCGCCGGGTCCCGCCGGTCCTGGTCTTCAGAAACCCGACCGTGGCGGGCCTCGCCGAGGCCCTGGAGGCGGACACCGAGCGGTGAGCAGCAGCGACCGCACAGGCGTCGGCTCCTGGTCGACGCCTGTGCTGTCCGTCGAGTCTGTCCGTCGAGTCACGCGCCGGCGTAGGTGTTCGTGAACCGCGGCTGCGCCTTCGTCCACGTACAGAGCAGGGAGTAGGCAAGACGGCGGGACTGCACAGCGCGCGGCAACCGCTCGTCGTGCGCGCCGGATCCCTGATGGGCCTCCCTCGCGATGAACCTTCCCTCGCGAGGCCGGCGGCCGGGTCGTGGTCGCGCCGATGCCCGGCGCGGCGCACGACGGGGTGAGTGTCCGGCGAGACCCCCGAGACGGCAGCGGTCGCACGGGCACCTGCGGCCGGGCGTGGCTCAAGGACTCGGCCGGGTGGCTGTTGCCTCTGTCTCCCGGTGCGGATCCGCGTGGCCTTCCCTCACGTCCTCCGCGTGAGCACGGCCGCTGCTGAGGGAGATCCACTCGGCACGGAGCCGCTGTTGGCCGCCGCGGTCGGCATCGCGCTCGGCGGCGAACGGATCGGCGCGCTCGGCATCGCGGTCGGAGCGCTCGTGCCGGCCGGGACAACACGGGGCCGCAGGGCCGCGAGCTGACGAATGGCTACTGGCTAGGGGCTACTGGCTACTGGCTACTGGCTACTGGCTACTGGCTACTACGGGAAACGCCGCCCGCCGCCCGGTGTGCTGCCGGGCGGCGGGCGGCGTTGAGCGCGGGGGGCGCTCAACAGGTGCGCACAGGCTCAGCCGACGGTGTCGCCGTCGAGCTGCTCCACGGGGGCGACGTCCCCGGCCGGTGCGGCCCAGTTCGTGGCCGCGGGCCGCCGGTCGAGCCCGATCACGAGCGGTATGGCAAGCACGCTGATCGCGGCGAGGAACACCCAGGGCAGCGCCGCGCCGCCCGCCAACAGCGCGGTGAGCAGCGCCGGGGCGACGGCACCGCCGATCGACCAGGACAGCTGGTAGACGCCCAGATAGCGGCCCCGCAGATGCTCGGGCGCCATCACCACGCTCAGTTCGCTGGTCGGCGGCGAACTGAGGATCTCGGCCACGGTGTAGAGCACCATCGCGATCAGCAGCCCGGCGATCACCGCCCAGCCTGGCAGCACGAGCAGCGTGCCGAAGACGACGAACGCCGCGGCGTTGAACAGCAGGGCCAGCACCAGCACCGTCACCGGCCTGCGGGTCTCGATCCACCGGCTGGCGAGCGTCTGGAGCAGCGCGACCATGGCCGCGTTCAGTACGACGACCGCGCCGACGATCCAGGCGCCGACATCGAGGTTGTCCACGGCGTAGACGGCGAGCAGCACCGAGATCACCGTGGAGGCGAAGACGAAGGAGATGTTCGTCGCGACCAGCCGCAGATACCGGGTGTCCTTCAACACGGTGCGATAGCCGCCCGAGGCTTGTCCGGTCGTTTCGCCCGTCGCCCGCTCCGGCTCGGCGGGCTCCGGGTCGGCGGGCTCCGGGTCGGCCGGCTTCGGCTCCGCGGACCCGCCGGCCGCCTCGCTCGTGTCCGCGCCCCGCAAGGTGATCACGAGCCGGCCCGCGATGGCGAAGGTGACCACGTTGAGCACCATGACCGCCCGCAGCCCGGCGACGGTTCCGATGCTCAGGGCCACCGCGGACGCGGCGCCGCCGATCCCGACGCCGACATTGCGCAGGGCACGGACGAAGCCGAACCAGCGGGCCCGCTCGACGCCCCGGGCGACCAGCACGGTGAGGGGGCTGTTGCCCATCCAGAAGGCGGTGGCACCCAGTTGCACCACGAACTGCCACAGCACGATCTGCCAGGCCGCGTGCGAGAACAGGAAGCCGATGAACCCGGCCACCGAAATCCAGTTGCCCGCAGCGACCACGATGCGCGGACCGTATTTGTCCAACAGGCGCCCGATAAAGAGCGGAAAGGGCAGGACGAGCAGCTGGCCGACGGTCAGCGCGGCGCCGACGGCGGCCAGTGACAGTGACGTCGTCTTCACGAAGAAGACGACGGTGAACGCCATCACCAGCCCATTTCCCAGGCTGTCGATCAGATTGGCCGTGACGAATCGGCCTTTTCCCGCGAGGTCCGGCAGACCCCAGGCCGTTTGAACCCGCCGCCACGCCGAAGGAGCGGGGGAATGCTGCGGCATCATGACTTCTCTTTACTTCGCCGCACCGGCAGGCAATTCGCCCACGGCAGGGACTTCACCCCAGGCGGGCAGCTCGCTCTGATGGAAGACGGCCGCGCTGCGCGCCCTGGCATGCGCCGCGATGGAGATGATTCCGCCCGAACCGGCCGGCACCACCTTGGCATACGCTCCCGCACAACCATCCGGGGTGTAGAACATGCCATAGGCCGCATGCCATTCCTCGGTTTCCCCGGATACCGGGTCCACCACGAGTTCGGTCCGGGGGACCACTCTCTGCTGTACGACGTATCCTTCCGCGGCATAGCTCTCCAGAGCCCGCCGCCAAGTGGCATCGTCCGTTTCCCAGCCCACCACGACACCGACCCCTCCCCCGCGCGCGTTGACCTTCAGAATCAACTGCTCGCGCCGCTCCCGGCATTCGTCGACGAGGTCGGCGTCGGTCTTGAGCGTGTCAGTGTTGATCAGCCGGGTCCAGGGCAGCACCCGGTCGATGAGCCGGCACTCGTCCTCGCCGAGGTCGCGTCGCCGCGCCGGGTCCGAAAGCAGCGCCATACACGCCTTGTTGGCGAACATGTTGGTGGAAAGCGGGGTCCACATCAGCGTCCCGCCCGCCCCTTGCGCACGCAGCAGGGGTGCGACCAGGTCCCAGCCGTCGGGTTCATCGGCGATCTGGTCCGGGACGAAGGCGCGGTAGACCACGTCGATCTTCGTATCCCCGAGGTAGAGCGCCCCGCCGCGTTCGTGCACGTCGGAGACCTCGGCCAGCAGGATGTCGAAGCCCGCCGAGCGCAGTGCGGACTGGAAGTTGCGCCAGAGCTCGCCGTAGTCCTTCAGACCGCCACGCCATTCCAGCATGGCCACCACCGGCTCGCGCCCGGGTGCCACCGGGGCACCGAAGCGGCGCAGCGCCTTCACCACGGCGTGAATGGGATGCACGTAACAGAGCCGGTTGCGGCGCGCGAAGCCGGCGAAGGCGTCGACCTCCATCGTCGCCTGGGACATCTCACTCGCGAGGCCCCAGCCGCCGGACTCGCTCCCCAGATTGGTCTCCAGGAGCTTGAACGAGGTGCCGTCGTGGTACATGTCGGCCCGGCCGAAGGAGGGCGGCTGCATGTCACCGAACCGTCGTATCGCTTCCCAGTGCCCGTCGCCGATGCCGAGCGCCGACCGGAATGCGTCCAGGTCGCCGCCGAACATCCGGTCCGGCAAGGAAAAGAGTGTTTCGACGAGGTGCTGCAGGTCATCGGAGAACTCGCGAATCTCCCGTTCGGCGACGAAGAGGGGTCGGGCCAAATACTCGCCGTGCCACGGTGCGAGCGTCGGGAAGTCCTTGACGTGCTGGGCGACCGCGGGCAAGTCGCTGCCCGGTGTGCGGAACTCCTCGTTGTACTGGGCCGTTACCCGCTCCGCCGACATGAAGTCTCCGCTCCCGCTTGATGGTGACTGGGCCCTTCGGCCCGCAGAGGTCACTGTTTCACCTCGACTTCCCGTGCGACTCAATTGTGGCTCAATTCCCGGATAATGGCCCCTGCGGACACTGAGCAACTGCATGAGGACTAGAATGCTTGACCACCCGAAAAAGAATAGTTCTGCGGTCGTGAGGGAACGTCTGTTTCGGCAATGCCGCAAGCGTGGCGAACGCCTGTGGAACGCACCCCGCCGCGATCGCCCGGGCCCGGCCCGGGGGGAGATCGACCGGGTGATCGCCACCTGGTCAGCGACGGCCTCACCAACAGCCGCACCGGCACCGGCACCGGCACCGGCATCAACTGCACGCCCCACACGGCCAGTTATCTCCTCAGCAAATCTTCCGCACACTCAGCGTCCGATCGCGCAGCGAACTCGCCGGCACGGTCAGGCAGAAACCATGGGAGGCGCCATGACCGCCACGACGGACACTTTCGCCGACGCCATCGGCGGGCTCGGGGACACCGAGTGGGACCGGCTCGCCGACGGCAGGTTCTACTCGTCGGCGCTGTGGCTGCGGGTGTGCGCCCTCGACCCCGGGTCGGTCTCCGGCGGACTGCACGTGGCGATCCCGGGCGGCGGCCGGGCCGCGATCCCCGTGGCGGCGGTGACCGAGGAGCCCACCCCCGACCTGCGGTGGCACGACATGCTTGCCGCGCGCGGCCTCCCGGCGCCTGAGCCGGGCGGCCTGCTCATCGGCCAGCGCCGCGGCTACCTGGCGCACCTGCTGAGCAGCGAGGGAACCGATCGGGCCGAGGCCGCCGCCGCGGTGCTCGACGCGGTCCGCGCACTGCGCTCCCCCCTGCACGAGGAGTCGAAGATCGCCCGGGTGGCGATGTACTTGACCACCGAGGACGTGGTGACGCTGCGCGCGGCCGGGGTGCGGACCGCCCCGGTCGCGCTGAAGACCGACGCCTGGATCGAGATCCCGCCCGGCGGCTACCACGCCTGGCTGGAATCACTGTCGGCGCACCGGGCCCGCCGTATCCGCAGCGAGATAAGGAAGTTCGAGAAGGCCGGATACGAGGTGGAGCACCGGACGCTCGCCGAGTCCTGGCAGGACGTCGCCCGACTGCTGGCCCGTTCGCTACTGCGCTACGGCAGGACCGTCGACGTGGCCCCGATGGCCGAGTCCTTCCGCAAGCAGGGGGAACTCGCCGGTTCGCGCGCCCAAGTGGTGCTGTGCTCGCGCCCCGGCGAACCGCCCGTCGGCTTCTGCCTGTACTACCGCTGCGGCGACACCGTGTACCTGCGGGGGCTCGGCCTCGACCACGCTCAACTCTGCTCTGCCGCGGAGTACTTCAACCTCACCTACTACATGGCAGCGCGGCTACCGGGAGTGCGCTGGATTCACGCGGGCACGGAGACCGCGGAAGCAAAGGCACTGCGCGGCGCGGCACTCCGGCCGCTGTGGCTGCTTGACCTGTCCGAGGACAGCCCGCTGGCCGGGTACGACGAGGAGATCCGCGAGCACAACCGCGCCCTGTTCGCCCGCCTGCGCGACTCCTCGCCCGCGGTTTCCGACGCCCTGAAGTACGAGCTCTGGGAGCCGTACTGCTGAGGCACGGAAACTGCCACCCCGCAGGAATAGGCGCTTACCAACGCCGCAGACGTGACCGGCTCTTGTAGGAATGCCACGAACCAACAAAAAGTGCCAGGCCGCAAGCGCGGCCTGGCCGTTGACGTCCTGGGGCTGGGGCCCTGGGCGACCAGGGCGGCAAGAACGCCGTCGTCGCGCAGGGGGAGAAGGTGGGCATCGAGGTCGAGGGCGTGGGAGCGCAACCGGCGCAGACCGGGTTCGCTCCTCCGGTCAAGCGGTGTGCCGTGGAGCGCGCCTACGGGGCTTGATGCGGCACCGTAGGCCGGTGGGCGACCACGAGCACCAGCCCCACACAGCTCCGGGTCGCGGGTGTCTTGGGCGCCGACCCCGACGGGGCGGGCCGGCAGGTGGGCCGGGCGAACCCCGCGGCCGCGCAGAGTGGGACCGCTCGACCTCGCCGCCCACCTCCCCGCCCACGTTGCCGGCCCCGTCATTCGAGGCCCGGAAGCCGAGCGCGCGCATGCATTCGGCCAGGAAGTCGCCGAGGGCGCTGCTCGGAGCCCGACACCGATGGGATGCGCACCACGGCATGCAGCAGCTCCGCCGCGTTCGCCCGGCCCATGGGCTCAGGACATCGGGTTCATGTCGATGATGAGCATGTCGCGCACTCCCGAGGCGCCCACGGGAAGGATCGGCGAGACCTCGTGGGTGATCATGTTGTCGTCGACGAACATGGTGTCGAGCGGCTCGACCAGGGTGGTCCGCACGATGTCGCCGCCGTCGTTGGGGTGGACGGTGGACAGGCCGCCGGTGACGCCCTCGCGGCGTATCAGGTGCATGCCGACGTAGGAGTGGCCGTCGCGGTGGCGGCCCTCGGGCGTGGGCAGGCCCTCGACGTCGGCGCGGGCGACGACGCGGACCAGGTGGACCCCGGTCCGCCACGACGTGTTGCCGTCGGCCGCGGTCGCCATCCGGGCGTTGAAGCTGACCAGGGCGCGCATGGTGTCGCTGAGCAGGACGTCCTCGGCTATCGGCTCGAAGACCCGGTCCTTGCCCTCCCAGAGCGGGATGGAGTCCTGGCGGAAGACGGCGTTGGGCAGGACCTCGAAGGTGACGTCGTCGCCGTCGACCTCGACGCGCAGCCGGCCGTAGCGGCGTTCGCGGTAGACGCCGACACCGTCGACCTGGGTGTCGACCGGCAGGTTCTCCCAGGCGCCCCGGAGTTCGTCGAGGTCGGCGTCGCTGATCAGCCCGGCGAGCTCCTCCCTGCGCATGACGACGAAGCCGGTGCGGCGGACCTGCTCCGAGAACGTGGGCACGCCGTCACGGAGCTGCTGCCCGGTGGTCAGCGTGTTGGTGGTGCTGTCGGTCATGGTGTTTCCCCTCTGCGCGGGTGCCCCGGCGGGGCCGGCGTTTCCGGCGGGCCGGGTGCGGTTGATGTCTGGTGGGGTTGATGTCCGGTGTGGCGGTTTTTCGGGTGCGACCGGTGGTCCGGTCACGCCCAGGAGCGACGGTCGCCGAGTGTGGCGTTTCGGGCCCGGCCAACCGACAGATCACCGGTGGACCGGATGCTTCGGTACGAAAGCGGGCCGGCGGCCCGTAACGGATGTCCAGCCGAATCGGGGTGACGTCGCACGTCCAGCTGCCGGCTGCGCTCACCACCGGCAGCGTCGTGCCGAGTGCTCACTCCCGCTCCTCGTACTCGACGTGCAGCGTCCGGGCGAGGTGGCCGAGGAACGCCTCGGCCTCCGCATCCGACTCGTGGTGGGAGAGCACGACCGCAGGGTTGCCGGTCCAGTCCGGGTAGGGGCGCAACAGTGCGCCGGGACCCGCGGTCTGCACGACGTAGTCCACCCGCGGGTCGGTACGCACCGCGTCCAAGCCTCGTATCCCCTTGACCCGTCCGCCGCTGCCGATCGGCACCAGATAGGCCGCCGCGTGGCCGGCCGGTGCCGGCTCCTCACGCCAGCAGAGCGGCTCCCGGCCGAGGTGGATGCGCAGCGCCTCGGCGGCCAGGTCGATCCCGCTGCTGACGTGGGCGAGGTGGTGCATATTGCCCCCGCCGCCGAGGCGCGCGGTCATCTCGAGCAGCACCGGCCGCACCCCGCCGACCAGCCGCAGTTCGGTGTGCGTGGTGCCTTCCGTGACGCCGAAGGCGCGGTGGGCGCCGATCACCTCCGCCTCGATCGCGGCGAGTATCTCGGCCGGCAGTTGGGCGGGGGCCCGCAAGGTGGACTCCTCGAAGTACGGCCCCGTCAGTTCTCCCTTCCAGCTGACGGCACAGACTCGTACCTGCCCGCGGTACACGAGGGATTCGGCGGAGAGCTCCGGCCCGTCCAGGTACTCCTCGACCAGCACACCGGTGTCCGAGTCCGGTCCGTCGGCGGCGCCCAGGTGGGTTTCGACGAGCTGCCAGGTGCGTGCCACGGCCTGTTCGAGGCTGTCCCGGTCATCCGCGCGGATCACACCGAAACTGGAGTGTCCGTTCGCCGGTTTGACCACGACGGGGAACCGCAGGGTCAGCGCGTCGGTCCAGTTGTCCGGATCCTTGACGACCACGAAGCCGGGCACGCCAAGGCCCGCTTCCAGCAGGCGTTGGCGCATGCTGCGCTTGTCGCGCACCACGGCCGCCGCCTCCTCGGTCAGCCCGGTGAGGCCCAGCTCCCGAGCCGCGCGCGCCACGAACGGAATGACCCTCTCGTTGCCCGACATGATGCCGTCGAAGGGCTCTTGCCGGTAGCGGTCGGCGAGCGCGGACAACGCACCGTCCGGGTTCTCGTCGACGTCCAGTGGCAGCAGTTCGACCACCGCGTTGGCCCGGCCCGCGGACTCCGCCGTGTCGTCCCCCCTGGGGACGAGGATCAGGTCGATACCCGCACGCTCGGCGGCCTCGAACACCCAGGGGAACACGGACAACTGACCGACGAGGACAAGTTTCGGGCGCTGCGGCATGACGGTTCTCCAGAATCGACTGCGTGAACGGGTCCGGGCAAGGCGCGCCGGCCGGGACGGTAAAGGTGAATTCCTCGGACTGCACCGGGAGGGGGTGGCCCAGCGCCCTGGTCAGGCCGCGGATACGACGGGCAAGGCTGTACGGAAGCGGTGGCCGTCAGGCGGAGCACATGACCGGCGCGCTGCTCGGCCGCGCCGCGAACGGGCGTATCCCAGGCTCCCATTCGTAGGAGAACCGGCCGTTCACGCACGGGTGCTGCGCGCGCAGCAGGTAGCTCTCCGCCAGCTCCTCCAGCAGGTCCTCGGCCTGCTGGTCGCTGATCCCCAGGGCCGCCGCGGCAAGCGCCGGCGTGAGCCGATCGGGGACGTCCGGAGACAACAGCGCGGACGCCAGGGGCCGCGACTCGGCGGGCAGCGTCGCGAGCGTCCGGTCGAATCCGGCCCGCACACCCAGCGGATCGCTGTCGGCGCCCCCGGACGCGAGGACCCAGGCAGTGGCCTGCCGGGCCGTCCAGTGCGGGCGGCGGCGCAACTGCGAAGCGACCGCGAAGAGCGCGCCCGGCAGCCCTCCGCACAACCGGGCCGTCCGCCGCAGCCCCTCCTGGTCCATGGTGATCCGGTGTCTCGGCACGGAGGATGCCAGCAGGTGCAGACAGTCGTCGAAGGGCAGTCCGGCCAGTTCGACGTGGACCGCCGACGAGGACACGAACAGCCGCCGACGGCTGCCGAGCACCACGCCACAGCCGGCGCCCGAGGGCAGCAGCGGCGTCAGGTCCCGTACGTCGCACACGTCGTCGAGCACGACCAGGACGCGAAGGTCGGCGGTCCAGGTACGGAACAGCAGGCTCAGGTCGGTCGTGCCCAGCCGCAACTGCTCCTCCGTCGCACCGAGTCCACGCAGGAACGAGCGAAGGACCTCGGCGGGCCGCACCCGCCGGCCGGCACCGTCGCGGAGACTCGCGTAGAGCCGTCCGTCCGGGTAGTGACCGCTCACCTGATGCGCGGCGTGCAGGCACAGCTCGCTCTTTCCCGTGCCGGGGGCACCTCCGACGATCACGAGCGGCCGGTCCTGCCGCGCCCGGCCGGCCAGCACCTCGGTGAGGCGCGCCAGTTGGCCGGCGCGTCCGGTCAGAGGCTCGCGCGGGGCGGGCAGATGGCACGGCGCCCGGGTGGCGGCGGTCACGGCCGTGAGCCGCCCGGCGGGACGCAGCAGCGCCTCGTCCGACGTGAGCACGGCCGTGTGCAGGGCCTGGAGCTGAGGCGAAGGGTCGAGGCCCAGCTCGGTGGCGATCCGCTCGCGTGCCCGCCGGTAGACCTGGAGCGCTTCGGCCCGCCGGTCCATGCGGTAGAGAGCCGTCATCAGATTGCCCTGGGTCCGCTCGTCCGTCGGTTCCCGTCCGGCCATCGAGGTGAGTTCGTCGAGCACCTCGCGGTGCCGGCCGAGGTGCAGGTCGGATTCGATCCGCAGGTGGTGTGCGCCGGTACGCAACTCCTTCAGGCGCGCCGCCTCGGCCCGCAGCGTGGGACCCTTGCGTACGTCCACCAGGGCATCGTCCCGCCACAGCTGCAGCGCCGCGGCGGCCGTGCCACGGGCCCGGGCGAAGTCCGCGTCACGGAACTCCGCACGGGCACGGGCGAGCAGCGGCTCGCACCGGAAGACATCCACGTCGTCGGCGGGCAGCGACAGCTGGTAGCCGCCGTCGACCGTGCCCAGCAGCGGCCCGGCCACCCGTACCGCGCCGCCGCTCCGCGGATTGCCGAGGGAGAACCGCTTCCTGAGCTGGTACACATACGTCTGCAGTGCGGTGTGCGCGCTGGCCGGCGGGTCGTCGTTCCACAGCTCGTCCATGAGTTGCTCGAAGGGCACCACCCGGCCCGCGTTCAGCACGAGCATTGCCAGTGTCTGACGTACTTTCTGGGCGGCCGGCGCCATGTCGACGCGGTGATCGTCCCCGTAGGCCTGGAGCGGCCCGAGAAGGTTGATTCTCATGAAATTCGCCTTGCCTCATGTTCGTTCCGTCCCCGTCGGACCGGCCGGCGACGCCACCGCCGGGCCCGGCCACTCGGGCCGGGCGGTGAGGATGTGCTCGGCCACCGGGTGTCAGGAACTCCTGGACCCGGCTCCCGCGGCCAGGTTCGGGTGGTGTCGGGCAACGATGTCGGGGAAGGAGCGGATCAGCCCCTTCATGACGTTGTCGCCGTAGAGGGCGAACAACGGGTTGCCCGCGACATCGATGACTCCGCCGGCGCCCTCGACATAGGGGCTGGGCAGTGGCTGCATCGTGGCGTCCAGCCGAGGGTTGTAGAAGAAGGGAATCGAGTAGCGGTTGACGCCCGGGGCGGGCCGGACCACCCGGTGGAGGGTGGCACGCACGTAGCCCCTCGTCGCCACCTCCAGCAGCTCTCCCAGGTTGACCACGAACGCACCCGGGATCACCGGCACGTCGACGAACCGGTCGTCCTCGACCGCGACTTGGAGGCCGCCGTTGTCGTCCTGGACGAGCAGGGTGAGCAGCCCGAGGTCGTTGTGGAGGCCGGTCCCCTGGTCGGAGCCGGCGTTGTCGTCCGCCTGCGCGGGACCGGGGTAGTGCAGGAGTTTGAGGTGGATCTGCGGATCCGGATCGACCACATCGTCCAGGAACCCGGCGGGGGCGTCGAGCGATTCGAGCATCAGCCGCAGCAGTCGATGTGACAGAGCGGTCAGCCGGGTGATCCAGGACTCGATGGCCGGACGCAGCTCGGGCATCGCCTCGGGCCACTCGTTCGGGCCGATCAGGCACCGGTAGGCGGGCTCGCCGGGCGCGGACGGCGTCGCGGGCTGCTCCGGCCCGATGTCCAGCTGCCGGCGCTGGTCGGGCACGCCCCGGGTGTGTTCGCGGCCGAGTTCGGAGTAGCCGCGGAACAGCGGCGAGTCGAGGATGTTCAGCGCGAGCCGATCGGCCTCGGGCAGGGCGAAGAACCGGCGGGTGAGTTCCAGCATGTCGTCGGCGTCCTCGATGCCGTGGCCGACGAGCTGGAAGAAGCCGATCTCGTGCACGGCCTTGCGCAACCGGTCCAGGAACTCCGCCCTGGCTTCTTTCGAACCGGCGGCGTCACGGAGGTCGAGTACGGGAAAGGGGTCGGTCATGGCAGCTCCTTCGCATCGCTGGTCTGGTAGGCCGTCGGGTCGGTCACGCCGGCGTCACGGAACGCTTCCTGCCGCTCCCTGCAGGCGGCGCACCGTCCGCACTGCAGCGCGTCGCCGCGAAAGCAGCTCCAGGTGTCGGTCCAGGGGACGCCGAGTTCCTCACCGAGCGACACCACGTCGCTCTTGCGCAGCCTGACCAGCGGCGCTGTCAGGGTCAGGTCGGGGTGCGCGTATCCGCGGGTCGCGATCCGCTCCATGGCGAGGAAGGAATCGATGAACGCGGCGTTGCTGTCGGGCGCGGCCTGCAGGTCGTCGACCACCCCGACGGCCACCGCTTCCGCCTTCTCGGCGACGGCGACCGCGAAGGCCACGGACAACAGCAGGGCATTGCGGTTGGGTACGACGTTCGGGCTCTCGCCGGACGACCCGCTCCGGTGATCGGGCACGTCGACGGTCGGGTCGGTGAGCGAGGAGCCGCTCAGGAGCTTGCCGACCGGGCTGAGATCGACGACGTCGTGCGGCACCCCGAGCGATCGAGCCGCCTTCGCGGCGAACTCGTGCTCGACGAGATGGCGCTGGCCGTAGTTCACGGACAGCAGATGGAGTGTGTGTCCTTGCGCCTGGAGGTGGTAGGCCATGGTGACCGAGTCCAGGCCGCCGGACACGATTGCGACAGTTTTCGGCATGCGTCGCCTTCCGGCACGGGATTTGGAGGGAGGGTCGGTGCGTAACGATCAGGGCAGCGGTGTGCTGCGCACCGGGACAGCGGCGGAGGTGCGGGCGTCCGTCACGACGCCGGCGTGGCCGGGACGAGCAGCCGGGTCGATCGCCGGCCCTTGCGGTAGGTCAGTTCGACCTCGGGCCGCGGACCGTCCAGCCTCGTGGTGACGGTTCGCTCGTCGCTCCACCCGACCAGGCGGTACTCGTGTCCGCCGACGGCTGTCAGCGGGAAGAGGTGGTCCTGGGGAGACCGGATGGCAAGACCCGTGCCGTTGTCGACGATGCTGAAGGTGGCCTGCGGCTGCGGGCCGGTGAGCGACTCGAACACCTCCACCTCCAGCAGGTGCGCCGGCGCGTCGAAGGAACACCGCGCGGCTTCCCGCTCTCCGTCGGTCATCGCCACGGCCGGACGGTTGTAGAGCACATCCGAGCCGTTGAAGTAGTCGGCCCAGTCAGCCGGGAACAGCTGCGCGAGCTCCGGTGTGACGAGCACGTCCACGACGAGATGCACCCGATGCTCGGGGCCGAGGTTCTGGATCTGGTGCTTACGGCTGAAGTCGCCGAACCAGAACTCACCGGGCTGCCAGCGATAGATCCCTCCGTCGAGGTCCAGCGAGGCTTCCTCGTGGGTGATGACCGGGATGTGCAGCCGGGCCATACCCCAGTCCGGGGCGAACCTGGGATCGCAGTGGCGGTATCCGACGACGCCGGGTCCCAGATCCATGAATCGGGCCGCGTAGTGCGGTCCGGGAATCGAGCGCAGGACCTCCCGCACGTACGGCATGTGGTCCAGCCACTCGGTGTCGGCGAACTCCGCGCTGCCGGGGCCCCCTGGGTCGGTACGTGTCTTGTCACCACCGGGGCTGCGCACCGACAGGCAGCGCCAGTCCTGCTCGGCCCACCTGGACACTCGGCCGTTCACGTACGAGCTCTGCTCGTCCCACAGGTGGTCGCGGGCGGTCATGAGGTCGGCCAGCAGCCGGTCGGCGTCCAGCACGGGGAGCAGCCGAACCGCTTCCGCGGGCGTCGAGGAGTCGTTTTCGTTCATCGTTGTCCTTTCATGTCGACCGGACCGGATGGGCACATGTGTCGAGGAGAACGGCCTCTGTTCGCTGTGCTCCGACCCGGACCCGGCCGACGGCTGCCACGATCGCCGGTACTTCGAGCAAGCCGAATGCGGCCCCGCAGCGGTCCGGAGAGCGCGCTCGCGAGCAGCGTCACGCCCATCCCCAGGGCCGTGCCGGACGCCGCGTACTCGGGCGGCGCGAGCAGGAGGTCACTTTCGGGGTCGGCCGGCTCGTCACGCCCGGATCAGGTCGAACAGCTCGCGCCGCAGCTCGGGGTCCGTGCTGAAGTCCCCGCGATACGCGGTCGATGTCATCTGCGCGGCAGCCTTGATGCCGCGCATCGACATGCACAGGTGCTCGCCCTTCGCGATGACCGCGACGTCCGGGGTGCCGCTCAGGGTGCTGATCTCCAGCGCGATCTGGTCCACGAGGCGCTCTTGGACCTGGAGCTTGTGCGCGTACTGTTGGGCGACCCTGGCGAACTTCGACAGGCCGAGGAGTTGTCCCGTCGGGCGGTAGGCGATCGTCACGGAGCAGTTGAACGGCAAGAGGTGGTGCTCGCACAGCGACCAGAGCTGAATGTCCGAGACCACCACGAGCTGGCTCGTGCCGATGGACTCGAAAAGAGTGCCCAGCGAACCCGGTTCGTAGTTGATGAACTCTCGCCACCAGCGGGCGAACCGCGCAGGTGTGTCGCGCAGTCCGTCGCGATTCGGGTCCTCGCCGATCTCCACCAACAGTTGGCGGGCGAGATCGACCAGGGGGTCCTCGGCCGTCCTCGACGCCGACGCGTCCCCATCGAGGTCCAATTTTGTCACCGACATGCGGTCACCTTTCGTCCGGGCTTGGGGAGTTACTGACCTGACGGCCGGTACTCGGCCCAGGTCTTGGGAGTTTCCGATATACGTACGCAGGTCAACTCGGGAAACTCCATCGACCATGTCTTGTAGACCCAAGCTGCCATGTTCTCAGCAGTCGGATTTCCGTCCATCACATCGTTCAGATGCCGATGATCAAGGTTCTTGTCGAGCCAGACCTTGAATGCGGAAAGCTCTCCGTAGTCCCGCACGAAGCCCACGGGCAGCAGATCCGCATCATCGGCTCCGAGCTCCAGCTCGATCACATAGTTGTGCCCGTGCATTCGGGCACACTGATGGTCAGGAGCAAGGCCGGCAAGCCGATGGCTGGCCGAGAATTCAAATTTCTTCGTGATTCGAAATGCCATCGATCCGAGTTCCCTCTCCTTTGCGCGTGCCGTTGCTCACACGCCGCGTTTCTCGTCCCACAACAAGGTGTGCAGTCTGGTCGTCAGGTTCCAGCCGCGCTGTACCACCGCGTCGGCCAACTCGCCCATGTGTTTGGTGACATCGTCGGCGGTACGCCCGATCGGCATGATCCATACCGAGGGCAGATCGAAGGTGGTGACCAGCTGGGCCACCTCGTCGAGATCGCGGGTGTTCCGGCAGACGAACTTGAACGTGCTGTCCGGCAGTGCCGAAAGACTGGTGAGTGCCGCAGGGACGATCCTGCGGTGCAGGGCGTCGCCTGAGTGTGACAGCTTCGGCGAGACGTTGAACCTGACGCCGGCAGCGATGAGTTCGGGGTGCGCGGCGTGCGTCCCGTTGGTCTCGATCTCGATCTCTTTACCGCGTCCGGTCAGTGCTGCCACCAGAGGAATCAGTCGCTCTTGCTGACCCAGGGGCTCACCGCCGGAGATCACGATCAGCTCGGTTTCGAATTCGAGCAATTCCGCGACGACATCCTCGACCGGGCGGCGGTGCAGCTCCTTGCGCGGATCGTGGGCGACCCCGCTCTCACCGGCTCCGGTCCAGTCCCAGGTATATGGCGTATCGCACCACGAGCACGACAGGTTGCACCCGCCGAGTCGCAGGAACGCGCATCTGCGACCCAGTGACCGCCCCTCGCCCTGGACGGTCGGACCGAAGACTTCGTTGACTACGAGATCCTGCTCCATGGCGCACCGTTTCCTATGAATGGGACGGCTCGACGGCCGCCGGCTTCTGCGCCTGCACGATGAACCAATGCCGACTCAATCGGACGCCCTGATCGACGGTCACCGCGGCGGCATATCGATCGAATGCCTCCTTGTCCGCCGCGGAATCGTAGTTGTCGACGATCGGCACTTGGTGCAGAAAAGTATCCAGATCGCCCGCCGAGTGGTAGAACTCCTCGAACCGGAACTCCTGGCTGTTTGTCACCACGAAGCCCGCGCCGGACAGCTCTTGGGAAATCTCCTCCGACAAGGGCCTGCCGTTCCAGCTCTCGAAGTCCTGGCCGCGACCGAACGTTTCCTTCAGCTCACGCGCGTCCTGCTCCCCGATCCCCATGTACATCACGACTCCACCGGGGCGCAGCACCCGCTCGAATTCACGGGCGATCAGCGGGCCGCGGCGGGAAGTGACCACATCGGCCCACCCGTCGGGCAGCCCCGTACGGGCGGCATCGCGCAGCTCGAACGTGACGTGCGACAGACCTGCCTCCGCTCGATATCCCGCGGCGCATTCCAGCATCGACGGCGACAGATCCATCCCGGTCACGGCGCCGTACGGACGGGAGATGCGCAGCAGACTGCGGCCGTCGGCGCAGCCGACATCCAGCAGTCGGGCGTGCGGCGCTCCCAGCGCGATCGCCAGTTCGTCGAAGACGTCGTCCGGGCGGCCGTCGGCGAATACGTCGGTGCTCCGCGCATCGCTGAAGTAGCCGCCGAACCGCTCGGCCACCCGGGAGTAGAACTCCGCGTCCATCGTCATCGGCCGTGCACCTTTCCCTGAGCCACGGTTGGGCTGCGCTGCAATTCGGTTTCCGGGACGCAGAACGCGGCGGGCGTCACCGCCTCCCGGGTCACTACGGTCATTCGGACCACTCCTTGAGGCCGTCCCTTGAAGGGGCGGCGAGGTTTCCAGGACCCAATCTCCGGTGTCGCCCTATCGGCCCGGCATCACGACGCATCCACGGCGGGACAGGGCGGGGATAGGGCGGTGATAGCGCGAGCATGCGGCCACGATGGGCACCTGGTGCACGCTGGTTTCAGCAAGCCCGGACGGATTGCGAAACGGGCTGCGGAGAAAGGGAACTGAATGACCATCAAGAAGATGCCGGCCGCCCTGGGAGGCGTCGTCGTCCTGATGTCGGTCGCCGTGGAGAGTCGGTACGGCGTGGAGCAGGGCCCGGTCGCCGTGGCGCCGGCCGACGAAACACCCGGCGGCAACACGCCGTGGACGTGACGGACCGGCGTGCCTCCTGGTGTCAGCCGACCGACGTCATCGACCGGCCCAGGATGGCAACGATGTCAGCCCGTACGGCCGCGGCCCCGCTGTGGTCCAGGATCCGTTCCCGGATCCTGGCGGATCGCGAGTAGTACCGGACGGCCTGTTCCACGCGACACAGGCGGGCATTGACCCGGCCGAGGTCGTGCAGCACATACCCCTCTCCGACCAGGTCGCCGCTCGCCCCGACCATGGCGAGGACCTCCAGCAGGGTCCGTTCCGCCTCCTCGTACCGCTGCTGGTACATCAGCATCTGGCCCAGCCGCCGCAGTGCGAGGGCCTGGCCCCGGTCGAAGCCTGCGGACCGGCAGATCCCGAGAGCTTCGTCGAGGTACGAACGGGTGCGCGCGAAGTCCGCGCGCCGCATCGTGATGTGGGCCATCTCGCCGAGCACGTAGGCCCGGCCGATGACGTCCTGCGCCCGCACGAAGTTGCGCTCGGCGCTCTCGTAGAGGGCCAGCGCCCGATCGTCGTCACCTTGGTGGCGCTGAATGCGCGCCAGGTCCCGCAGACACAGCGCTTGGCCACTCAGCTCCCCGACCCGCTCGAAGATTTCCAGAGCGGTGCTGAGGTACGGGCCTGCTGCCTCATGCTCGCCGCGGTAGAGGTGCAGGGTCCCCAAAGAGCCGAGTACCGCCGCCCGGCCCCGTTCGTTGCCGGCCTCCTGCACCGCGGTCAGCGCTATGTGGTGTGTGCGCTCCCAGAGCTCGGGATAGCCACGGGCCTCGAAGAGCGTCACCAGCGTCGTGGCCAGCTCCCAGCACAACTCGTCCAGCCCGTTCCGGGCGGCCAACTCGACCGCGTTCAACAGGTTGGCCTGCTCGCTCTCCAGCCACCCGAGCGGGTCGCGGAGGCACCGCTGGACATGGTCCTCCGGCGGATACCACCGCTCGCCCCGGCCCGCCACGATGGTGTACGCACCGCCGTGGATCTCTTTGTGCGCCCTCTCGGCGAGCGCCATCCAGCCACCGACCATGCGCCGCACCGCTCCGGCGCGTTCCTCCTCGGGAATCTCCGCGGGCAGCCGTTCGTGCGCGAACATCCGCACGATCTGCGACAGTCCGCACCGGAACTCCCCGCCCTGGTCCATGGCGGTGATGTCGAGGAGCCGCCTGTCGATGAGCGGTTCCAGCAGGTCAGCGGGGTGCGGCGTGCGGTCGTCGACGAGGGCGGCACCCAGCCAGCTCGGGGTCTCCGTCCCCTCGGCCAGGCTGAGCAGGCACAACAGGCGACGGTCGGCCGCCGCCAGGCCGTCGTAGCTGAGCGACAGACTCGCCCGGATCGACAGCTCGCCGTGCGCCAGCTCGTCCAACCGGCGCTGCTCGTTCTCCAGCCGGTGCCACATGGACGTCAGTGACCAGTGCGGGCGGGCGGCCAGGCGCGCGCCGATGATGCGCAGTGCGAGGGGCAGTCCGCCTACCAGGCGTGTGACGACCCGCGCCGCCTCCCGCTCGCTCTCCACACGGCGCTCTCCGATGATCCGCCCCAGGAGCTGGATGGCCTGTTCCGGGCTCAGCGGCTCCAGGTCGAACCTGCGTGTGCCCGGCAACGCCGTGAGCCGGCCGCGGCTGGTGACCAGCACGCCGCTGCTGCCGCTTCCGGGCAGCAGCGGCATCACCTGCGACTCGCTCACCGCGTCGTCCAGCAGCACCAGGATCCGGCGACCGGCCAGCAGACTGCGGTACATCTCCGCGCGCTCGTCGAGCGCATCGGGGATGGCCTGGCCCGGTACGCCCAGCGCTCGGAGGAACCGTCCCAACGCCTGTGCGGGGCCGACCGGTTGTCCGCCCGGCCCTTGGAGGTCGCAGTAGAGCTGCCCGTCCGGGAAGTACTCGCCTGCGAGCCGGTGCGCCACGTGCCTGGCCAGCGTGCTCTTGCCGACACCAGGTCGGCCGAGCACCAAGGCCACGTTCAGCTGCCCCTTTTCCTGTCCCTCGGTGACGGCGTCGCAGACCGCTGAGACGATCGTGCCTTCGGCCACGAAGTCGCCGGTGTCGGCGGGAAGTTGTCGCGGTATCACGACCGGGTCGGGATCGGCGGCACGCTCGTGGACCACCTCGGGGAGCGGCGTCGCCACGACCGAACGTGGTTCGGCCGGCTCGTCCAGCGCCAGGTCGGGGTCGTCGGTCAGGATTGCCTGCGCCAGGTCGCGTAGTTCCCTTCCTGGATCCAGGCCCAGTTCTTCGGTGAGCATCGCGCGGCCCTGGTGGTAGACATCCAGCGCCTCCGCCTGCCGGCCCGAACGGTACAACGCCACCATGAGGTGGCCCCGCAGCCGTTCGCGCAGCGGATGGTCGGCGACGAGCTGCATCAACTCGCCGACCAGGTGCTCGTGACGGCCCAGCTCAAGCAACAGCCGCATGCAGGTCTCCACCGCCTCCAGGCGGCTCTCGTCCCACTGCGCTGCCGTACCGGCCAGAACTTCGCTGGGCACACCGGCCAGGCACCGCCCCCGCCACAGTCCGATCGCCGAGCGGAGCGTGTCCACCGCTGGCATCTTCAGACCGTCACGGGCCAGCGCATGCGCCTCTGCCACCAGGCGGCGGAAGGTGCCCACGTCGGTCGCATCCGCCGCCGCCCTCAGGATGTAGCCACCGGCGCGGGTCTCGATGGTGGCGTCAACTCCCCCGTCCGAAAGGGCCTTGCGGAGCCGGGAGATGCAGATCTGCACCTGGGCGCGTGCCGTCTTCGGCGGATCGTGAGCCCAGATGACATCCACCAGACGGGTCGTCTCCACCACCCGGTTCAATTCGAGCACCAGCGCCCCGAGGACGATCTCTTGGCGCCCCGGCGCCACGGATACGGCCCCCAGCTCGCCGCTCACCTCAAGCGGCCCGAGCACCCGGAAGGGAGCTGCCGCTACGCCGCTGCCGTCGTTACCTGACGAGACTGCCATTGCATGACCTGCTTCTGTGGGGTATCAGCCAGGCGATGTGGTCCGGCTTGCAAAGTGGGACGAACTCGAACCGACCTGGCCACTCAGCCGTAGCCGTTGGCCGCGTCGCCGTACACCTCCAAGGGCTCGGCTGTCGCCGACCGTCGCCCGGTGAGGCCCATGAGCCTGCACGGCAGTTGGAGCCGTGCCGCCTCTGCCGGGGCCGGGCATGGCGCGTGTTCAGCCGCCTTCGACGTGCGGTCCCACGGATGCCCACCCGCCGTTGCGTTCCTGGGCGGGGAGAACTCCGCCGACGTGGTGTCGTTCATCGGGACTGCTCCGATCAGCGCTGTACTGGGACGGGGGACGGGGACGGGAGAAAGGTGCGGTATGCGCCGCTGGATGCGACCGAGGTCGGTGGTGTACCGCATCACTCACCCTGAACGTGCGCTCCATGTGTGGTGCGTGCCAGGTCCAGCCGTTGACGCGCAGTGCCACGACCAGGTGGGCTTCCGGATCAGCGAAGGGCTGACGGTGCTCCGCAACGCGCGGTACCCGAAGGCACCCAGGGAGACGTGCCGGTGGCACTCGGGGTTCTCAACGCGACGGCCGGGCCGGACGCTCCTTCACCCTGCTCTGGAAAAGTGGTGGCGATACTGGCCCGGCGTGACGCCCAGGGTCCGCTTGAAGCGGCGGTGCAGGGTCTCGGCGAAGCCGAAGCCGCAGGCTCGGGCGATCGCGTCGATGGTGGTGTCCGTCGTCTCCAGCAGAGTCCGGGCAGCCTCGACGCGGACGGTCTCCACGTAGGCGGCCGGGGTGAGTCCGGTCTCGGCGCGGAAGACCCGGGTGAAGTTGCGCTCGCTCATACCGGCCCGTTCGGCGAGCACCCGGACGGTCAGGTCGTCAGCGAGGTGGTCGGCAACCCATGCCTGAACGTCCTGCAACGGCTTACGCGTGGGCCGCTGCGCGGCGAGCTGGGTACTGAACTGAGCCTGTCCGCCCGCACGTTGGACGAACATCACCAGCATCCGCGCGACGGCCCGGGAGACCTCGGGCCCGTGGTCCTCCTCGACCATGGCGAGCGCCAGGTCCATCCCCGCCGTGATGCCGGCGGAGGTCCACACCTCCCCGTCGTGGACGAAGATCTGGTCCGGGGTGACCGTGACGTCCGGATACCCGTGGGCCAGCCGCTCGCAGGCCGCCCAGTGCGTCACCGCACGCCGTCCGTCGAGCAGCCCGGCCCGCGCGAGCAGAAACGCACCCGTACACACGGCGGCGACCCGCCGGGCCCGGCCGGCCGCCGCCCTGAGCCAGCCGACAAGCTCTTCATCGTCCACCGCCTCACGTTCCCCCGGTCCACCGACGACCACCAGAGTGTCCAGCGGCCCCTGACACTGCGCCACGCCGCTGCCGGCCTCAACGTCTATCCCGTGGCAGGCCCGCACCGCTCCGGCCCGGCCCGCGACGATCTCCACGGCATAGCCCTCGGCCTCGGGCACCCACCGTGCCGTCTGCGCGAACACCTCATGCGGTCCCGTCAGGTCCAGCACCTGAAACTGCGGATAGACGAGGAAGACGACGCGCCGTTGGGTCACCGGATCATCATGGCCCGCCGCGCCATTTGGCAGCAAGGACACAAACATGACGATCTCCGCCAAAGTCTTGGTGCGAGGTTTAACTCTCGGTGAGTGCGACGGCAAGCGGCGTGACGGATGCGGCACTTGGAAGCAGGTGCCGGCACGTGGCGGGAGCGAGCGGGCGGTGGTCCACCGTCCGGCTTCGGCCGGGAAGACGTCGAAGGACGCTGTCACGTTGGCCGGTGAGCGAGATGATCTACGGCTTGGTCCTGGCGGGAGGGGCTTGCCGTGGAGAGCACGTCGCCGCACACGGACCATCGCCACCGGGTGGAGATCATCGCGCACTGTGGGTGGCCGGACTTCCGGCTCCCGCTGGGCTTCCGCCAGGCCGATGAGCTGATGCTCCGTCACGAGGTACGGCATACGTAACCAGCGCATCGGCTGACGCCGTTTCACCGCGCGATCGTGCGCCGTCACGGGAACCCGAGCCGGCTTCACGGCGGTGCCGTCCGCCGTACCGGCGTGTGTCATCCGGATCGATTTGAGCACCCTGCCTCCTGTCCTCCACGACCCCGCCACTTCTGTGGGGCCAGAGGCGGGCGGAGGCTGTTCACCATCATGCGACGCTCGTGAACAGCGCAATCGTGGAGCACCACAACACGGACCACGAGATCGGCCGGCCGTAACCACGACAGTGGGAACGTGATGGCGAAAGCGACATTCCGGTTCCGTCGCACCGGTGCGCGATCAAGGTGGTCCTTCTCACGGTGTGGATCACGCCACCGATGTCCCGCGCAGTCCGTCCTCGTGGGTGAGGACACTCAGGTCCACACAAGGAGGCAGGGATGTCCCTACCGGCATGCGCATTACGGGAAGCGGCACGGCTGCTGGCCACCGCGACCGAGCGCGCTCATGCGGGCGCCGGTCGTCTGGTCCTGCTGCGCGGTGCCACCGGCACGGGCCGCACCACGGTCCTGGAGGCCGCCGCCCAGGACGCCGCCGCCCACGGCATGCAGGTGCTGCGCGCTCGCTGCTCCGTCGGCGACTCCGCGATCCCCTTCGCCGCGGTCCTGCAACTCTTCGGCCTCGCGGCCGAGTTCGCCGATCCCGCCTGGGACGGCGACGAGCGGGCGACCGGCGCCGGGCTGCGACGGGTGCTGCGCTGGTACGCCGAGCAGTCGCCGCTGCTGATCACCGTGGACGATGTGCACCTGGCCGACCCGGCGTCCCGTCGCTGGCTGGTGGAGTCCGCCCGGCTCATGGACGGGCTGCCGATCGTCCTGGCGGCCACCGAGCGCAGCCAGTACGACGTCGACCCGCCCGCCCAGGGTCTCGCCCACAGCCTCTCCCCCGCCCTGGTCACCACCCACACCCTGACCCCGCTGTCCGACAACTCGGCGGTGGCGGTGGCCCGTTCGGCCTTCCCGGACGCCGACGACTCCTGGATCGAGGACTGCGTACGGGCCGGTGCGGGCAATCCCCTGCTGCTGCGGGCCCTGCTGGACGACCTCTCCGACGGCAGTCACCCGGTCGTGCCGGTCACCTCGGCCGCGCTGTACCGGGGAGCCTTTTCGGCGGCCGTGCAGTGGTGGCTGGACTGCGCCGGGCCGGGTACCGCGGAGGTGGCGCGGACGCTGGCGATCCTGGACGAGGGCTGGGACCACGGACCCGCCCCCACCGCGGGGTTCCCCGCCCTCCACATCCCCTCACTCGTCGCCGAACTCTGCGGGGCCGACCCGGCCCGGGTCGCGGGCTGGATCACCGCGATGACCGGCCTCGGACTGCTGCGCGCCGACGGCACGGGCCGCCCCCGCTACGCCCATCCGCTGCTGCGGGACGAGATGCTCACCGGCGTGGCCGCGGACCGGCGGCGCGTCGTACACCGGACGACCGCCGAGGCGATGCTGCACCGCGGTGTCCCCAGCGAGCTCGTCGCCCGCCAACTGCTCCTCACCGACGTGGTGGACGCGCCCTGGGCGCTGCCGGTGCTCCAGGACGCCGCTTCACTGGCGTTGCGTGACGGGCACATCGAGGACGCGGTGGCTTTCCTGCGCCGCGCTCTGGACGAACCCCTCCCCGACGAGGGCAGACAACGCCTGCTGACCGAACTGGGCTCACTGGAGTACGCGGTGCCCGGCTCCTCCGCCGCGATCCTGAGGCTCACCGAGGCGCTGCGGCTGCCGGGACCGCCGCAGGAACGGGTGCGCGCCGCGGTCGCCCTGGGCACGGCGCTGACCGGCCGCGGCAGGACCCGCGCAGGGGTCGAGGTGCTGCGCTCGCTCTACGACGCGTTCGCCGACCGTCCCGACCTGGTACGCATCCTGCGGCAGGCGTTCTTGCAACTGTCCGACAAGGAACTGCTGGTGCGCGAGGAGGCGTACAAACGGCTGGCCGAGGCGGCCGAGCGCTCGCCGGAGTCGATCAGCGCGGCCGGTCACGCGTTCCTGGTGAAATACGCGGTCACGGCAGGTCTGACCTCGGCGAGGGAGGCGATGCTGCGCCTGCGCGGTCTCATGGCGGAACCGGCCGACCCGCTGTCCGAGCCGTACCTGCTGGGGACGGCCGCCGCGGTCGCTCAGTGGGCCGACGAACTCGACGAGGCCGAACGGCTGGTGGAGCGCGGTCTGACCGGGCAGCGCCCCGACGTCCTGCACCCCATGCAGGAGGCGCTGCTCAGCACCCGGATGGACATCCTCGCGGCACGGGCCGACCACACGCGCCTCCTGGCCGACCCGCTACCCGCCGCAACGACCCCGACCAACGCCCATGCCCACGCGCTGACCGCACTCGTGGAGACCGGCCGCGCCGACGAGGCCGAACGCCTGGCCGACGCCTTCGACTTACGGACGGCGCCGGAGTCCTGGGAGCTGAACCGGTTCCTGTACGCACGCGGAGGGCTGCGCGCCGCGAAAGGTGACCTGGCGGGAGCCCTGCACGACTTCCTGGAGTGCGGGCGGCGCCAGTCGGCCCGGGAGGTGTTCAGCCCGGTCGTCACGCCGTGGCGCACCGCCGCCGCCGAGTGCCATCTGGCCCTGGGCGTCCCACGGGAGGCGCTCGCCCTGGCCGAGGAGGAGCTGCGCCTGGCCCGGGTGTGGAACACGCCCCGCACGGTGGGCCGGGCGCTGCGTGTCCTCGGCGCCGCGACCGGCGGGCGCCGGGGCCTGGACCTGACGCAGGAAGCGGTGCGGCTGCTGCGTGGCGGCCCGGCAGGACCGGAGCTCGTGGCGGCGCTGCTGGCCCTGGGCCGTCAGTTGACCGCGACGGGCGAGTCGTCCCGCGCCCGCGACATCCTGCGGGAGGCGGCCGGGCTCGCCGAACGCCTGGGCGCGATACGGCTGCGGGACCTGGCGGAGGAGGCGCTGCGGGCGGGCGGCGCGCGCCGTACGGCGACGCGGACCGGCGCCGCCTCGCTCACCGACAGCGAGCGCCGTATCGCCGAACTGGCCGCGGGGGGACGCACCAATGCGGAGATCGCGGATCTGCTGCATCTGGCCCGCCGTACCGTGGAAACCCATCTGACGCACAGCTACCGCAAGTTGGGCATCCGACGGCGCACCGCCCTGAGCACCGCCCTGACCGGGGGCGAAGCGGAGCGAGGATCTCTGGTCAGCGGCCGGGAGCCTTAGGGCGAGTGCGGAACCAGCAGACGAAGAGCATTCCTCGTCCCCACTCCTGACCGACCGCTCGGTGGCGCCGGCCCGCCATCAGACGCCGATGGCGCATCAGCCCGCGATCGTCAGCTCCACGCCCGCGTGCGTGGCCCGGGCCGTGACAGCGGAGAGGTCGGGTATCACCATGTCGGCCTCTAGGTCACCGGCCTTGTGTGCCGTGGTCACGGCCACGGTGGTCATGCCTGCCGCTCGGGCCGCGCCGAGCCCGGCCGGCGCGTCCCTCGAAGGCGATACAGCGGGCCGGGGCGACGCCCAGCCGGCCGGCAGCGACGAGGAACGGCTCCGGGTCGGGTTTGGGGCGCGTGATGTCGTCCGCGGTGATGACGTGAGCGGCATGCACACCCGCGGCGGCCAGGCGCGCGTCGGCGACCCTGCGCGTGCCGGAGGTGACGACGGCCCAGCGGTCCGCAGGCAACGACGCCAACAGCTCCCGGGCGCCGGGGACGGGGAGAACGCCCCCGGCAGCGGCATCGTCGACCTCGGCCTGTTCGAGGAGGGCCAGGGCCGTGGCGACGTCCTCGGCAGGCAGGAGGTCGGCCACGATGGCGGCGGCGGGCCGGCCGTGCGGTTGCACCCGAAGCCACGTCGTTGGGGCCGGACATCGAGTCACCGACCTACGGCCCGCGCGGCGCTTCGGTGGAGGCGGTCGGTCGGATACTCCGTCGCGCCGCTCCGTCCGGTGTGGCACCGTCGGCGGCATGGCCCGATTCTTGACGCCCGATCAGCTCGCCGCCCGCACGTCACGCGCTCTCGACGCGGCCGTGGCCGCGGGGCGGGAGTTCGGGCTGGCGGTGACCGACGCGACGGTGCTCCATGACGTCTTCTCCGTTGTCGTGCACCTCGCTCCCTCGCCCATGGTGGTCCGGGTCCCCACCGTGCTGCCGCCGTACGCCGACCTCGACACCCAGGCGGCACGACAGCGGGTGGAGCTCGATGTGGTGCGCTGGCTCGCCGGGCAGGGCGTCCCGGTGATTCCGCCGAGTCCGCTCGTGCCACCGGAACCCGTACGGCGCGACGGATTCTCGATGACGTTCTGGCAGTTCGTCGAGCAGGACGCGAGCGTCGAGCCCGATTTCGTGCACAACTCCGGCCTGGTCGCCGGCCTGCACGCCGCGTTGCGTGACTACCCGGGTGATCTGCCGTTCCTGTCGGCGGCCGAACCGAGGTTCGTCACGGAAGCGCTGGCGGACCTCGAAGCGCGTCCCGACCTCGTCACGCCGGCAGATCTCGATCGTGCGCGCCGGGAGTGGCAGGTCCTGGAACCCGTCGTCGGCTCGCGTGCGGCCTTCGAGGCCGCGTTTCCGGGAATCGCCTTGCAGCCGATCCATGGGGATGCCCCGGCGGTCAATATCGTCGCCTCGTCGGCCGGCGCGCTGTACGCCGACTTCGAGCTGGCGACGCTCGGTCCGGTCGAATGGGACATGGCCGCCCTCGGCCCCGATGGCGAAGCCGCCTACGGGTCCGCGGCGCAACGCCTGGGCATGCGGCAGCTGGACGAGCGGGTGCTGCGCTTCGTCAACGCCGTGGGCATGGTCCGGATGGTGGCGTGCCTCGCGCTCGCGCCGCAGTTGCCGATGCTCGTGGAGGCGGTGAAGCCGGCCGTCGAGCAATGGCGGACGACGCCGTTCGCCTGTGGCCTGCACGACTGAGCGCTCCGCCGGGAGCAGGGCGGGCGCCGTGCTGGTCGCCGAGCGTGAGGCCCCAGGAAGGGATCTTGGCCGAATTTGGCGCTTGTGGGCGATTGTTCCGGCCCTCTTCACGACTTTCTAAGGTTAGGCTAACCTTTGGGCGTGCATGTAGGTGAAGAGACCTCCGCGGCCGTGCTCCCCCGTGGTCATGAATTGTCAGCCATGGGTGTCACCGTGGCGTACGAAGGCGTCGATGTCGTCCACGACGCCTCGATGACGCTGCGGCCCGGCGAAGTGACGGTCCTGGTGGGCCCGAACGGCAGCGGGAAGTCGACGCTCCTGCGTACGATCGCCCGGCTGCAGCGGCCCAGGACCGCCACGCTCGTCCTCGACGCCGACACCGACGGCCTCGCGCTGGGCCCCCGTGAGTTCTCGCGCCATGTCGCCCTGCTGACCCAGGGGCGCCCCACCCCCAGCGGACTGACCGTCCGGGACGTCGTCGAGTTCGGCCGCTACCCGTACCGGGGGCGCTGGGGCAAGGCCGACCCGGACGGGCGGGCCGCGGTGGATCGCGCGCTGGTCATGACGGGTGTCGAGGAGCTCGCCGAGCGGGGTGTCGAGCACCTCTCCGGAGGACAGCTCCAGCGTGTGTGGCTGGCCGGCTGTCTCGCCCAGGAGACCGGCGTGCTGCTCCTCGACGAGCCGACGACCTACCTCGACCTGCGGTATCAGGTCGAACTCCTCGACCTCATACGTGACCTGGCGGAGGAGCACGGCATCGCCGTCGGCGCCGTCCTGCACGACCTCGACCAGGCGGCGACCGTCGCCGACCGGATCGTCCTGCTCCACGAGGGGCGGATCCTCGCCGCCGGCCTCCCCGAAGACGTCTTCACGGCCCAGCGGCTGACCGACACATACGGCATCCGCATCGAAGTCGACACCGACCCCCTTACCGGACGGCTGCGCACCCGTGCGATCGGCCGCCACCACACGCGAACCGAAAGGCTCAGCGCCACCTCATGAGACGCCTCCTCCTCACCGCCACGGCCGCCGCCGTGGCGGCCCTCACCCTGACCGCCTGCGGGACGACCGAGCCCGCCGCCGACGACGCGAAGAAGACGACCGGCAAGCCCATCACCCTCACCGACGCCTCCGGCAAGAAGGTCCGACTCGACGGCCCCGCCAAGAAGGTCGTCGGAACCGAGTGGAACGTCGTCGAGAGCCTGGTGTCCCTGGGCGTCGACCCGGTCGGCGTCGCCGACGTCAAGGGGTACAAGACCTGGGACACCGCGGCCCCGCTCAAGAACGCCCCCAAGGACATCGGCACGCGCGGCGAACCGAGCATGGACGCCATTGCCGGGCTGTCCCCTGACCTCATCGTCGCCACCAGCGACCTGCCGCCGGCCGCCGTGAAGCAGCTGCGCAGGGTCGCCCCGGTTCTGGAGCTCCGCCCCGCGGACGCCGCCGACCCGATCGGGCGGATGACCGAGAACCTCGACCTCATAGCCGAGGCCACCGGCACCACGCAGCGGTCCGCGAAGCTCAAGAAGGGCTTCGAGGCGAAGCTCGCCGAAGGGAGGAAGAAGCTCGCCGGCGCGGGCCTCGCCGGCGCGCAGTACGCCTTCGCCGACGGCTACGTCACCTCCAACCAGGTCTCGATCAGGCCCTTCACCAGCGGCTCGCTCGTCGGGGCGGTCAACGAGAAGCTCGGCCTGAAGAACGCCTGGAAGGTCAAGGGCGACAAGAGCTACGGCCTCGGCGCCACCGACGTCGAGGGGCTGACCGCGCTGCGCGACGACGTGCAGTTCGCCTACATCGGCAATGACGGCGACAAGAGCAGCGCGCCGTTCACCGGCGCACTGGCGAAGGACAAGGTCTGGACGTCGCTGCCCTTCGTGAAGAAGGGCAATGTGCACCGACTGCCCGACGGTGTCTGGATGTTCGGCGGCCCCGCGTCGCTGAACCAGTACATCGACTCCGTCGTCGAAGCGCTGACGAAGTAGCACCATGGCCGTCACCGCAACAACCCCCGCCACCCGTCCGTCGGCGGTCACCTCCCGGACGGGCGCGGCCGCGGTGACGGCCGCACTGGTCCTCCTCGTCGCGGCACTCGCGATCGTGGACATCGCACAGGGCACGGCCGCGGTCGGCCCCGCCCAGGTCTGGAAGGCGCTCACCGGCCGGGCCGACCCGGCCGACGCGTCCGTCGTCATCGCCTCCCGGCTCCCGAGGATGACCGCGGGGCTGCTCGTCGGCGCCGTGCTCGGAATGGCGGGCGCCGCCCTGCAGGCCGTCAGCCGCAACGTGCTCGCCTCACCCGACACCCTCGCGGTGAACGCCGGCTCCTACCTGGCACTCGGGCTGGCCGCCGTCACCGGTGTGTCCCTGCCGCTGTTCGCCTCCTCCGGTGTCGCGTTCGCCGGTGGTCTCGCGGCGGCCGCCGTCGTACTGGGGCTGTCGGGTCTCGGCGCCGGCACGGTGCGCCTCGTACTCGCCGGCAGCGCCCTCACCTTCGGCCTCACCGCCGTGACCGAGGGTCTGCTCCTGCTGTTTCCCCAGCAGACCGAGGGCCTCTACCAGTGGAACCAGGGCAGCATCGCCCAGAACGGGTTCGACGGCGTGCTCCAGATGGCGCCGATCGGCCTGGCCGGGCTCATCGGGCTGCTGCTGGCCGCCCGCCGGATGGACGCGCTGGCGCTCGGCGACGACGCCGCCCGCGGCCTCGGCGTGAAGGTCCGCGCCACCCGGGTCACGGCGGTCGTGCTGTCGGCGCTGCTGTCCGCGGCGGCCGTCACCCTCGCCGGACCCATCGGCTTCGTCGGCCTGTGCGCCCCCGCCCTCGTACGCCCCCTCGCCCGCCGGGTCCGTGCGTTCTCACGGACGCGTACCGGTCTTCCGGTCGCCGGCCTCGCCGGTGCGGCACTGGTGCTCGGCTCGGACGTGCTGCTGCGCGCGGTCGTGCCCACGGACATCTCGGTCGCGGTGCCGACCGGTGTCGTCACCAGCCTCGTCGGCGCCGTGTTCCTGATCGTGATGGCCACACGGGTCCGGGACACCGCAGGAGCGGCCGCACAGGACCGGCTGCGGGTCAGGAGCCGGGCGACCTTCCTCACCCTCACGGCCGTCCTGGTGGCCGCACTCGTCGGTGTGGCGATCGCGGCCGTACTGCTGGGTGACAACAAGCTGCTGCTGGGCGATGTGGCGAACTGGGCCCAGGGCCGGGCCGGCCGGACCGTCACCTTCGTCCTCGACACCCGTGTGCCGCGCGTCCTCGCCGCGCTGCTCGCCGGCGGAGCGCTCGCCCTGGCGGGGACGCTGATCCAGTCGGTGACGCGCAACCCCCTCGCGGAGCCCGGTGTCCTGGGCGTCTCCGGCGGCGCCGGGCTCGGCGCCGTGCTCCTGGTGACCACGGTGCCGGCGGCCGGCTCGTGGAGCATGGCGGGCGCCGCGTTCGTCGGCGCCGCGATCAGCGCCGTGCTCGTCTTCGGGCTCGCCGCGCGGGGCGGGTTCCGGCAAAACCGGCTCGTCCTCGTCGGGTTCGGCTTCGCCACCGGGACCACCGCGCTGATCAGCCTGCTCATCGTGCTCACCGACCCGTTCAACGCGACGAAGGCCCTCACCTGGCTGTCGGGCTCCACATACGGCCGGACGCTGCCCGACGTGGCGCCTCTCGCGGCCGTGCTCACCGTGGGCGTGCTGGTCGCGTTCGCACGGCGCACCGAGCTCGACCTCGTGTCGCTCGACGAGGACACCCCCAGGCTCCTGGGGCTCGATCTGACGCGCGGACGCCTGGCATTCCTGGTGCTGAGCGTCCTGCTCAGCGCCACCGCCGTGGCAGCGGCGGGCACCATCGGCTTCGTCGGGCTGGTGGCGCCGCACGCGGCCCGCGGCCTGGTGGGCCGGCAGCACGCACGGGTCGTTCCGGTCGCGGTACTTTTCGGCGCGGTGCTGGTCTGCGCCGCCGACCTGGTGGGCCGCACGGTGATCGCACCGGCGCAGCTCGGCGCCGGGCTCATGACCGCGGTGATCGGCACGCCGTACTTCCTCCATCTGCTCGTACGCAGCCGCCGGTAGACGTCAGCCCGACCGGCCTCCCCGGTCGGGCCCGTCCTCCGGGCCACTTCCCTCTTCGGCCGGTCCGTCCTCTTCGGCCAGGAGGGCGAAATCGGTGATGACGGGGGCCAGTTCGCCGCGGACCCACAGGGGGAGCTGGTCGCGATGATGGCCGCCCCCGGGGACTCCGCTGGCGCCCAGGGGAACTATCCACAGGCTGTTCTCGCGGCGGGAGAGATCCCAGACATAGCGGGCGGAGGGGCCGCGTGCGCTGAGGTCGGTGACGCCGGGCGTGCTGGACGTCGCCAGTACGCAGTCGTGGTCGCCGCCGAGGCCGGGCCACCGCTCGCCCTCGACGGCGGGCAGGGCCCGGCCGGGGGCGAGGCGGTGCAGTTCGCCCCATGCGACGGGCTCGGCGCCGGCGACCTCGTCCATGGCGGCCTCGACGATTCCCGGCACGTCGAGGCCGGCGAGCCGGTCGGTGGTCAGCAGGGTCTCCAGCGCGAAGGCGACCTTCGAGGTGAGATTCAGCCAGGTGTCGAACACCGCGGGATACGTCAGGGGCACGGTGAGGCACTTCAGCTGCGGAGCTGCCGCGATCCGGCGCGCGACGGCCGAGCGCAGACGGGCGTAGTCCGCCGCGGCGATGCTGTCGGCGTCCATATGACGGTTCCAGGACAGCAGGCGCTCCCTCAACCGCTCGGCGGCCGGTCCGAGTTCGCCGAGGCGAGTCACCTGCTCCAGCAGTGGCCCGGCGGCCGCGAGGTAGGTGTCCATGTGAATGGCCGCCATGCCGGGGGCCGTCCAGTCCCGCGACTTCCGCAGCAGTGCGTCGATACGGTCGGCGCGGTGCGGCGGTGCGAAGTCCACCCCGAGGGGGCCGGCGAGTCCCCGGGCGTTCGCCATCACGGCGATGCCGTCCACCTCGGCGCGTGGCGTGCCGTGGCTTCCCTGCCAGCTGTGTCCCTGCTCCCGAGCGGGCACGATCCGCAGCCAGTTGTCCCGGTGGCGGACGGGTACGTATCCGGCCACGCGGTGCAGCAGCTCTCCGGTGGTGTCGGCGGCGTGCACGACGTTGACGGGTTCGATCCAGCGGTCGAGCGCCCGGTCCACGTCCGCGACCGTGCGTGCCCGCAACAGGGCGGGAAGCACGTCGAATCCGAGATCACCCGTGACACGCGGCGGGTAGCGCAGACTGATTCCCCCGGGCATGCCGGTCGGGTCCGCCTCCGGACCGGCGCCCTCCGCGCCGGCGAAGTCCCCTGGTTCCGCGGGGTCTGCCAGGTCTGCCGGGGCCTCAAGGACGACCGGCCCACGCTCCGTCTCGATCACCTCGATCTCGACCGGTTCGCCTCCGGCGACCTCGATGGTCTCCCGGTGACGGACAGCCGGTGACCATCCCTCCGGCCCCAGCGCCTCGATGCCGCCGCCTGCCCTGCGCAGCTGCTCCCGGTACAGGTCGTGGTAGTCGGACATGGCGTTGGTGATGGCCCAGGCCACGGTTCCGGTGTGGCCGAAGTGGGCGATACCGGGGACGCCGGGGACCGCGAACCCGACGACGTCGTACTCCGGGCAGGACAGGTGCAACTGCTGGTAGAACCCGGGGTCCTGGATGAAGCGGTGCGGGTCGCCCGCGATGAGCGGTGCGCCGGCGGCGGTGCGTTCCCCCGAGACCATCCAGCCGTTCGAGCCTGCCGTGCCGGGGTCATCCGTGGCGAACAGCTCGATGGCGTCCGCACCGAGGCGGCGGGCTACCTCCTCGCGCCACAGCTTGGTCGGGAAGCCCGCGAAGAGGATGTGGTGGGCGAGCCAGATGCCGAGGGGAGTCCACGGCTGCCACGGCTGCGGTTCAAGTCCGGTGGCGGCGAATTCGGGCGCGGCCGCCGCACCCCGTGCCAGACCGGCGTTCACCCCGTCGACGTACGCCGACACCCAGGCCGCCGTCTCGTCGTCGAGGTTCGCGAAGCAGCGTCGTGCGGTGTCGTCGAGCCTGGCCTGGCGGGCGAACCGGTCCCAGACGACGGTGGCGGGGCCGAGGAACGAGGCGGTGGTGCCCTGGGAGCGGTGCCGCTCCACCTCGATCTGCCAGGCCCTGTCCAGTGCGGCGTTCTCGCCCTGGCCGAAGGCCAGTTGCAGCGCGTCGGACGCCCTGAGGTGCGGAATGCCCCAGGCATCCCGGTAAGTCTTGACCGTCACTGCTCTCCGCCTCTTCCCGCACGAGTACAACCACGCTTAGGTTAGCCTGGCCTAACTAAAGGTGTGATGGGAGAGGCGGACGGGCATGAAGCATGGCTGGGAGGGCGTCGTCCTCAAGCTGATGCGGGGGAAGAACTTCACCCTCACCGTCCAGGCCGCGGAGGACCTCGACGACCGCTACCGCAGGCTGAGTTTCAACGACGGCGGCATGCTCGGCGCGACCGGGACACACCCCACCATGTGGGTGCGCCTGTGGTTCGACAACGCGGGCACACCACACCAGCGCGCGTACACGCTGCTGGACCCGAACCCCTCAACCGGGACGTTCGGGATGGAGTTCGCACTGCACGACGGCTGCGCCAGCCGGTGGGCACGCGCCGCGCGACCGGGCGACACGATCGAGGCGACCGTCCAGGGCACGGGCTTCACCGTGCCCGACCCCCTGCCGTCACGGCTTCTCGTGATCGGGGACCCGGCGTCCCTGCCCGCCATCAACTCGCTCCTGGACTCGATGCCGCTGACACCGGCCACCATCTGGTTCGAGACTCCGCACCCCTCCGACGAGCAGCTGCCGCTGCGCTCCGGCACCGCCCGCCACGAGGTGCACCATGTGCCGCGGCGCGACAACGGAGCGCTGCTGATCGAAACGGTGCGATCCGCCCTGCCCGCCCACCTGGACGACGGCTCCTACGTCTGGATCGCGTGCGACACATCGACGACCCGGGCCCTCACCTCGTTCGTACGCAGGCAACTCGGCGTCCCCAAGGAGCGGTTGCACTCCATGGGCTACTGGCGCGCGACCTGACTCCGCCGCCCCTTGCCGGGTATGCGGCACCGGCGTATCTCCGGGGCCGGTCAACCGCAGGGGTCGCCCGGATACTCGTCGCTCTCCGCTGCGCCCACCTCACGCATTCTGCGCAGGATCTCGTGCAGCGTCGCCTCGTCGTCGATGAATTCGGGGCGGTTGGTCTGCCGGTCGAAGACCATGGACTCCGCCTGCGTGGTCCAGATGACCCACCGGCGGGGGTAGGGCGGCGCCTCCCACAGGTGTGCGTAACGCTCGATGGTGTCCCGCGTGCTCACTGCGCCGCCTCCTTGGACTCGCGGCCGTCGACGAACGTCGCGACCACCTCGATGTCTCCGATGCGCGAGGTGTCGACACGCCGTGGGTCGTCTCCCAGGACGACGAGGTCGGCGCGCTTGCCCGGGGTGAGGCTGCCCGCGCTGTCGTCCCACCGGCAGGCATACGCACCGGCGACGGTGTAGGCGCGCAGGGCCTCGTCGACGGTGAGGCCCTCGTCCGGGCCGATCAACTGGCCAGATGTGGAGGCGCGTTCGACCATGAACTGGATGGCACGCAGCGGTGCGCCGTGCGTGACGGGCCGGTCGGAGCTGCCGACGACCGTGACCCCGTGGTCGAGGAATCCGCGGCCGCGGTACATCCACGGCGCGCGCTCCGTGCCCATGACGGCCGCGTAGTCGTCGCCGAAGTAGCGCAGGAAGTTCGGTTGGATCACGGCGCTGACGCCGAGCCGTGCGAAGCGCGGGAGTTGGTCGGGGCGGATCAGCCCGGCATGTTCGATGCGGTGCCGCGCGTCCGGGCGGGGCCATAGCTCCTGTGCCCGCTCCAAGGCGTCCAGCGCGAGGTCCGCGGCGCGGTCGCCGATGGCGTGGACGGCGAGCTGCCATCCGGCGAGGTGGCCGTCCACGATGAGGTCGGCGAGGCGGCCGGGGTCGTCCTGGAGCTGTCCGGAGTGCTCCATGCCTTCGTACGGGGCGGTGAGCGCGGCCGTGCGGGCCATCATCCCGCCGTCGGTGAAGATCTTCAGCGCGCCCAGGGACAGCCAGTCGTCACCGAACCCGGTGCGCAGGCCGAGGTCGAGGGCGCGCGGCATGCCGTCGCCCCGGTGCGCGGCGACGGGCCGCAGGGTGTCGCCGCCCGCCATGAGCTGGATCCGCAGCGGCAACCTGCCCTGATCGCGCAGCAGTTGATAGGCACCGGCCTCGACGGGGCTGTAGCCCAGCAGGCCGCCTCCGACGCCGGCCTCGGCGCAGGCCGTCACCCCTTCGGCCAGGCAGGTGCGGGCGGCGTGCTCGATCGCGTCGGCGAGTTCTTCCTGGGAACACGGCAGGCGCAGCCGGCGTGCGGCGCCCATGGCGCCCTCCACCAGGTAACCGTCCTGGTGCGGGATGTCGGCCGGCAACAGGTCGAGGACGGCGCTGTTGACGACGCAGGCGTGTCCTGAGTCGTGCATCATGAGCACCTTGCGGCCGTGGCTGACGCGGTCCAGCTCGGCGGCGGTCAGATGGCGCCCCAGCGCCCGCTGGTCGTAGCCCGCGATGTCCACCCAGGCGCCGGGCGCGCTCTCCCGGGAGGCGGCCTGCGCCACGACCGCGAGGATGTCCTCGACCCGCTCGCACGGCGCCACGCTCGGGGTGTTCGCCTTGAACCCGGCCCACGCCAGGTGCACATGGCTGTCGATGAACCCGGGCAGCACCGTGGCGCCCTGCAGGTCGATGACCTCGCGTGCGGGCAGGGAGGTCACCGCGGCGTCCAGGCCCACGATCCGGCCCCGCCAGATGCCCAGGTCGTGGGCGACGGGGTGGTCCGGGTCCATGGTGAGAATGTGCGCGTTCGTCAGCCTCGTACAGAGCATGGGCAGTCCGTCCTGGGCGGTGTCAGCGGGTCTCGGCCATCGATGCGGCCCGCACGGGGCCGGCGGCGGGCGTGCCCGCCGCGCGCTCCTCGGGCGCGTGGACCCTGGGGGCCGCCGGAACCATCAGCGGTGTACCGGTCTCCGGGTCGTCGATGATCCGGCAGGGCAGCCCGAACACGTCCTCGACCAGCTCGGCGGTCATGACGCTTGCCGGGTCGCCCTCGGCCGCGACCGTCCCGCCCGCCCGCATCACGATGAGGTGAGTGGCGTAGCGGCACGCCTGGTTGAGGTCGTGCAGGACCGCGACGACCGTGTGTCCCTTGCGCGCGTGCAGGCCGGCGCACAGATCCAGCACCTCGACCTGGTGGGCGATGTCGAGGAACGTGGTCGGCTCGTCCAGCAGCAGGATGGATGTCTGCTGCGCCAGCACCATGGAGAGCCAGACACGCTGGCGCTGGCCGCCGGAGAGGTCGTCGACGGGCCGGTCGGCGAGATCCAGTACGCCGGTCTGCCGCATCGCCTCGGCCACGGCCGTCTCGTCCTCCGCCGACCACTGCTTCAGCAGTCGCTGGTGCGGATAGCGGCCACGGGCGACCAGGTCCCCCACGGTGATGCCGCCGGGCGCGGTCGACGACTGCGGGAGCAGTCCCAGCCGGCGGGCGACCTCGCGGGAGCGGTACGACGCGATCGCCGCGCCGTCGAGGTAGACCTGGCCCGCCCGGGGTTTGAGCATCCGGGCGAGGGCCTTGAGGAGAGTGGACTTACCGCAGGCGTTCGGTCCGATGATCACGGTGAAGGAGTGGTCGGGGATGTCGACGCCGAGGGAGGTGGCCACCGTCCGCTGGTCGTAGGACAGCGTCAGGTTCTCGGCTCGCAGCCGGGGGGTCAAGGGGTGCGTTCCAGTCATGCGCGGCTCTTTCGCGACTCGGTGATCAGCAGCCAGATGAGGTACAGCCCGCCGATGGTGCCGGTCGCCGTGCCCACCGGGAGGAGGGTGGGGGCGAAGACCCGCTGCACGACGAGGTCGCTCAGGGCGAGCAGCAGCGCGCCCATGAGGGCGGACGGCAGGAGTGCGGGGCCGGAGGATCGGCCCAGCCTGCGGGCCAGTTGGGGTGCGGCCAGTGCGATGAACCAGATGGGGCCGGTGACCGCGGTGGCGAAGGCGGCCAGGGCGACACTGATGACGAGCATGGCCGTGCGGGTGCGGGCCACGTTGACTCCCAGGGCCATGGCGGTGGTGTCGCCCATCTCCACCATGGAGAGCCGGCGGGTGAGGACGACGGCGAGCGGAAGCAGGACGGCCACGGCGAGGCCGATGGCGCTCGCGTGCTGCCATCCCCGGTTGCTCAGGCTGCCGATGAGCCACGCCTGGGCCTCCAGCGCCTCCTGCCAGGTCGCCCGGGTGATGAGGTAGGAGTTGACGGCGAGAAGCAGGGCACTCACGCCGATGCCGACGACGACGAGCCGGAAGCCCTGCAGCCCCCGTCCCAGCATGAGGAGATACACCGCGCCCGCGGTGGCGAGGCCGCCGAGCAGCGCGCCGATGGCGATCTGCGTCATGCTGCCGTGCAGCACGATGATGACGCCGAGCGCGCCCACCGCGGATCCGTTGGTGAAGCCGATGATGTCGGGGCTGCCCAGGGAGTTGCCGGTCAGGCTCTGCAGGATGGCTCCGCTGACGGCGAGGGCCGCTCCGACGCCCAGGGCGGTCAGCAGCCGCGGCATGCGCAGGGTGTTGACGATGAAGTCGGCGGCGCCCGTCCCCTTGCCCGTCACCGCCCGGAGCACCTCGCCGACGGACAGCTGGAAGTCCCCGGTGGTCAGGGTGATGCCCATGACCACCGTGAGAACGGCGAGCAGCGCGGCCGTCAGGGCGAGAGCACGGCCCTGCACCCGCAAGGACACTCCGCCCTTTCCGGTGCGGATGACCAGCCCGCTGACGACGCGGATCTTCGGGGTATCGACGGGTCCTGGCACTCGGGCGTTCGCCTCCCGTACGGAACTCACAGCATGACCAGCTTCCGGCGGCGGCACAGCGCGATGAACAGCGGTGCGCCGATGAACGCGGTGACGATGCCGACCTGGATCTCGCCCGGGGCGCCGAGGACCCGGCCCAGGACGTCCGCCCCGATCAGCAGGACCGGCGCGAGCAGCATGGAGTAGGCGAGCACCCACCGCTGGTCGGGGCCGACGATGAAGCGGGCCACGTGCGGCACGGCGAGGCCCACGAAGGCGATCGGTCCCGCCGCGGCCGTGGCGGTGCCGCACAGCAGCATCACCGCGATCGCGCCCAGCAGCCGGGTCCGGCCGACGTTCACCCCCAGGGCGCGGCCCACCTGGTCGCCCAGGGCCAGGGCGTTGAGCGAGGGGGCGAGCCCGAGGGCCATGAGCAGGCCCACCACGACGAAGGGGAGGGTGAGGTGGACGATGTCGAAGTACCGGCCCGCGAGGGCGCCCACCGTCCAGAAGCGGAACTGGTCGAACGCCTTCGGGTTGAGCAGCAGCACCGCCGAGTTGAAGGCGTACAGCACCGCCGTCACCGCGGCTCCCGCTACGACCAGCCGCTCGGGGGTGGCCAGCTTCCGTCCGGAGGAGCCCAGCAGGTAGACCACCACCGAGGTGACGGCCGCGCCGAGGAGGGCGAACCACACATAGCCCAGGGGGGCGGCCACCCCGAGGAAGGCGATGGCCACGACGACGCCCGTCGAGGCACCCAGGCTCACCCCGAGCAGTCCGGGGTCGGCGAGGGGGTTGCGGGTCAGCGCCTGCATCAGCGCGCCGGAAAGCCCCAGCGCCATGCCGACGAGTAGTCCGAGCAGGGTACGGGGGATGCGGTAGTCGTGGATGATGACCGAGGCTTCTGAACCGTCGGGCTGCCACAGCAGGCCCCATGTCGAGGTGAACGGGATTCCCCGCGTACCCACCCACACGCTGACAAGCGAGACCAGGACCAGCGCGCCGAGCGCCAGGAAGAGACCCATGCCGCGCAGTGTGCCCACGCCCCTGCGCGCCTCGGGCGCGGCGAGCCCGCCGGCTTCGCTTCCGGATGCCGCCTGGACTTCGACCGACAACGACAACTCCCCCTGGCGGTGGTGCACGAGCGAACGGGATGCGTCGCAGACGGCTGTGGAGCATCAACGCGGTACGCCTCAAAGCGACTTAGGTGAGGCTAACCGAACGTCCAAGACCGGTCAACGCGGCCGGAGTTCAGACGTACCGGGCACGCAACCGGCCCACCGGGGCCTTGGCAGGGAATTCAATCAAGGTAGGCTTACCTAACCATCCAGTCCTGTTCTGTGGAGGCCCCGCATGCCCGCTGGAGGACCAACGGGGGGACACGTCCTCCGCAGAGCGCTCGGCGACCAACGGCGCCGCATCGCCGTCGCCTCGATCCTCGGCATGGCACATCAGGTGTGCGAGGCCATGGTCCCGGTGGTCATCGGCCTGGTCATCGACGAGGCCGTGGCGACCGGCTCCTCCGGCGCGCTCCTGCGGTGGCTCCTCGTCCTCGCCGCGCTCTTCTTCATCCTCTCCACCTGCTACCGCAACTCCGCCAGGCTCACCGAGTCGGCGGCCGAACGCGCCGCGCACCGGATCCGGCTCGACCTCGGCGACCGGGTGCTCGACCCGCGGGGCGGCGCCGACGCCGGCCGCCTGCCCGGCGCGCTGACGGCCGTCGCGACCGGCGACGCCCGACGGGTGGGCTCGGTCGCCTCCGCAATGCCCTACGCCATCTCGGCGCTCGCGGGACTGGCCATCAGCGCGGTGGCCCTGCTGCGCGTCTCGGTACCGCTCGGTCTGCTCGTCCTCCTCGGAGTCCCGCCCCTGCTGTGGCTCGGCCACCGGATCAGCCGCCCACTGGAACGGCGCAGCGAGACCGAGCAGGAGCGCGCCGCCCATGCCTCCGGCGTCGCCGCCGACCTCGTCGCCGGTCTCCGCGTCCTCAAGGGCATCGGCGCCGAACCCGCCGCGGTGTCCCGGTACCGCGTGACGAGCCGGGACTCACTGGCCGCCGCGCTGCGCGCCGCGCGCAGCCGGGCCTGGCACGACGGCGCGATCCTCGCCCTCACCGGAGTCTTCATCGCGGTGATCGGGCTGGTCGGCGCCCATCTGGCGATGCGCGGCACGATCAGCGTGGGCGACCTGGTGGCGGCCGTCGGTCTGGCCCAGTATCTACTCGGGCCGTTCCAGCTCCTCACCTACGTCAACGGCGAGTTCGCCCAGGGCCGCGCCTCGGCCGACCGGATCGCCGAGGTACTCGCCTCGCCGCCGTCCGTCACGGCCGGCACGGCCACTCTCCCCGACCCCGTGGCCGGGCAGCTCCGGCTGCGCGGTGTCACACACGGCGCGCTGCGCGGGGTCGATCTCGACATCGCCCCCGGGAGCCTGGTCGGCGTGGTCACCAAGGACCCGGCCGCGGCGAACGACCTGCTGCTCTGCCTGGGCCGCGAACGCGACCCCGGTGAAGGGGTCATCGAGCTCGACGGCGTACCGCTGACCGAGCTGGCCCCCGAGGACGCCCGCCGCGCGATCCTCGTCGCGCACCACGACGCGGACCTGTTCGAGGACAGCCTGCTGGACAACGTACGGGCCGCGACGGACGACACCACCGACGTCGAACCCGCGCTGGCCGCCGCGACCGCGGACGAGGTCGCCGAGGCCCTGCCCCAGGGCGTGGACACCGTCCTCGGCGAACGCGGGCGGTCGCTCTCCGGCGGGCAGCGCCAACGGGTGGCACTCGCCCGCGCCCTGGCCGCGGATCCGCCGGTGCTGGTCGTCCACGATCCGACGACCGCCGTCGACACCGTCACCGAGTCGCGCATCGCCGACCGCCTGCGGCACCTGCGCCGCGACCGTACGACGATCCTGGTCACCACCAGCCCCGCGCTGCTCGCCGGGACCGACCGTGTGGTGATGCTCGACGGCGGCGCCGTGGCCGCGCAAGGCCCTCACCCCGAGCTGGTCGCCGCCCACGAGGCGTACCGCACCGCGGTGTTGGCATGACGCCGGTGCACGCCCCCTCCGTGAGCGAGAGGGACCCGAAGCCAGTGCGTACGCGACGGACGAAGGACGGACGATGAGCGGACCCAGTACGTCGGAACGCGAGCTCCTGCCCACGGCCACCGGTGCCCAGACCCTCTCCGTCGTCGGCGAGCTGCTGCGCCGCCACCGGCTGCTGGCCGTCGCCGCGGTGACCGTCCTGGTCGTCGGAACGGGCGTCGGGATGCTGACCGCCCCGCTTCTCGGCCGCATCGTCGACCTGGTCGTCGACAAGCGCGGTACCGACTCGCTGACCGTGCCGATGGTGCTCCTTCTGGCGGTGGCCGTGGCCAGGGGGATCGCGACCGCGATCGGCAAGTCCCTCGTCGCCAGGCTCGGCGAGACCGTCCTGGCAAGGCTGCGTGAGCGCTTCATCGCGCGGGCCCTGCGCCTGCCGCTCGGACGCGTCGAGCAGGCCGGTTCCGGCGACCTCACCTCGCGGGTGACCGGAGATGTGACCCTGATCGCGAAGGCGGTGCGCCAGGCCCTGCCGGAGTTCGCCGGGGCCTTCCTCACCATCGTGCTGACGCTGGTCGGACTCGCCGTACTGGACTGGCGCTTCCTGCTCGCCGTACTGGTGGCCGTCCCCGTCCACATCCTCACGGTGCGCTGGTACATCCCGCGGGCAGCGACCGTCTACGCCACACACCGCGTGGCGACCGGCGCCCTCCAGCACCAGCTCCTCGACAGTGTCGGCGGTGTCCGCACCGTGCGCGCGTTCCGGTTGAACGGCCGGCACGCGGACCTGCTGGAGCAGCGCTCGCAGGCCGCCGTCGACCTCGCCGCGCGCGGCATGCGCCTGGTCTCCGGGTTCTTCTCCCGGCTGAACATCGCGGAGTTCATCGGCCTGACGTCCATTCTCCTGACCGGATTCCTCCTGGTCGACGCCCAGTCCGTGAGCATCGGCACGGCGACCGCCGCGGCGCTCTACTTCCACGGCCTGTTCAACCCGATCAACGCCGCGCTCTTCCTCATCGACGACGCGCAGTCCGCGGGCGCGAGCCTCGCCCGTCTGGTCGGCGTATCGAATCTGCCGGCCGAGCGGGAGGCCGACGGCCGGGCCGTCCCCACGGACGGCTCCGTCAAGGTCTCCGCGCTCAGCCACGCGTACCTCTCCGGTCACCCGGTCCTGCACGATGTCGGCCTGGAGGTACAGCCTGGCGAGCGGGTGGCCCTGGTGGGCGCGAGCGGAGCGGGCAAGACCACCCTCGCGAAGCTGATCGCCGGTGTGCACGAGCCGTCCGAGGGGTCCGTCGTCCTCGGCGGGGTCGACGTCGGGGAGCTGGGCCCGGCCGGCGTCCGCAAGGCCGTGACGCTGATCAGCCAGGAGGTCCATGTCTTCGCCGGGCCACTGGCCGAGGACCTGCGGCTGGCCCGGCCCGAGGCCACCGACGAGGAGCTGTGCGCGGCGCTGACCCGGGTCGGCGCCTTGGAGTGGGTGGAGGCCCTGCCGGACGGTCTCGTCACTGTGGTCGGCGAGGGCGGCCACCGGCTCACCGTGGCCCAGGCCCAGCACCTGGCCCTGGCCCGTCTCGTCCTGACGGACCCGCTGATCGCCATCCTGGACGAGGCCACGGCGGACGCCGGAAGCGCGGGCGCCCGCGTCCTGGAGACGGCGGCTCTGCGGGCGCTGGAGGGGCGCACGGGTCTGACGGTCGCGCACCGGCTCCCCCAGGCCGCCACCGCGGACCGCGTCGTCGTCCTCGACCAGGGCCGGGTCGTCGAGACGGGCACGCATGAGGAGCTGATCGCGGTCGGCGGCCGTTACGCGGAACTCTGGGCAGCGTGGTCCGACAGCCGCCGGCAGCCGGAAGTCCCGGTGCCACGCGTGCCCGTGGAGAGCTGAGGGAGCCGGCCTCCCCGCTTCACCTGCTCCCGGAGGGGTCCGGACCGACCCAACCGGCCACGCCGACACACGCCTCGTTCCCTCGGGGTCGGCCAGTACCCGGTTCGACGGCGCGCCGGCGTCGTCGACCAGGCGGCCGCCGGCCGCGAGGGTGCAGGGCGCGCCAGAACGCCACCACGTCGGGACCGTCGAGCGCGTCGACGGTGACCTGGACGGTCTGCACCATGGAAGGGCCGGCCGGCAGGTCCAGGGCGCGTGCCACCGCCGAGATCTGCCGGGCCAGTTCGATGTGCCGCTCGGTCGCCCGTAGTAGTCGTCCGCGACCGTCAGTCCTCCAGGCCGGAGGTCTCGTGGAACTGCTGCGGCCTGATGCGTTCGGGCTTGCCCTCACCCTCGGTCATGCGCTGAACGTAGCGTGCCGGTCCGGCACTCGCCCACCGGTGGAACTCCCGCCTCGTGCCGGAGTTCGCCGCCCGGCACACGGCCGGGCGGCGACATCGCGCCGGAGGGTCAGCTCTGCCGGCCGATCAGACTCGTGGGACGCAGGTCGGTCCAGTGGGTCTCCACGTAGGCCAGGCATGCCTCGCGGGTGTCCTCGCCGAAGACGGTCCGCCACCCGGCCGGCACCTCGGCGAAGGAGGGCCACAGCGAGTGCTGGTTCTCGTCGTTGACCAGGACCTTGAAGCGGCCCTGGGGGTCCTCGAACGGGTTGGTCGTCATGCCTGGTCACTCCTCATGGACGGTACGGGTGAACAGCTCCGAGAGCGGCTGCTGTGGATCGGCTGCCACGGTGCGCAGCAGCGCCTGGAGTTCGTCGGCCAGCTTCCGCGCCTTGGCGGTGCCGAGCAGTTCGGTCGCGTGGATCAACCCGCAGTGCACCGGCCCGGCGCCGCGCGGCTCGTAGAAGCTGAGCGTCAGGTCCGCACTCGCCGAGCCGGTCGGCACCGCGTCGAGCGCGCCGATGCCGCCCTCCAGCTGCTCAAGGTCCGCCTGCTCGTGGTGGATGACCATGACCTGCGGGCCTTCCGGGGGAAGGCCCGCCGCACGGACCACCTCGTTGAACGGAACCTCCTGCCGGTCCAGGGCGCTCAGCGTGGTCTCCCGTACGCGGGCCAGCAGCTCGGCGAAGGTCGGGTCCTCCGCCGTATCGGTGCGCAGCACGACCGTGTTGAAGAAGCAGCCGACCAGATCGGCCAGTTGATCGTCGGTGCGGCCGGCGACCATGGTCCCGATGGGCAGGTCGGTGCCCGCTCCGTGGGCGGTGAGCAGCGCCGCGAGTGCCGCGTGCAGCACCATGAACATGCTGGTGCCGGTCGCGCGGGCGAGCCGGTCCACGTCCTCGTGCAGCCGCTCGTCGAGGACGAACCCGACGTGACCGGCGGCCCGGCCCCGGAGGGCGGGTGCGGTGGAGCGGGGCCGGTCCGCCGGCAGCGCCAGCTCCTGTGGCACGCCGGCGAGCGTCCGTCGCCAGTAGGCGAGTTGACCGCCGCCCCGGCCGTTCGGATCGGTGAGGTCGCCGAGCACCTCGCGAGCCCAGTGGGCGTAGTCGCGGTACGTCACCGGCAGCGGCTCCCAGACGGGTGCTCGGCCGTCCGTACGTGCGGCGTAGGCCGTGGTGAGGTCGCGGAACAGGGGCACCACCGACCATTCGTCGACCGCGAGGTAGTGCATGGTCAGCAGGACCGCCTGGCCGCCGTCGGGGCCGGTGAGCAGCCGGGCCCGCAAGGGCGCCTCCCGCTCCAGGTCCGGTGCCTGACCGGCGAGTTCGGCCAACCGTGCGTCCAGTTCGGCGCACCGTTCGACGGCCAGGGCCGGTGGCTCGGCGGCCCGATGGAGCACCGCGTCGTCGCGTTGCGCGAATGCCGTACGCAGCGGCTCGTGCCGGGCCACCACGTCGGCCAGTGCGGCCGACAGCGCCTCGGCGTCCAGGCCTCCGCCGGCGCCCCGCAACGCGAGTGCGTGATCGAAGCCAGGGTCGCGGCGGTAGGCGTCCCACTGCGGGCGCTGGACGGGCGCGACCGGAAGCGGATCGACGGCCGCGGTCAGGCCCTCGGCGGTGCGCAGGGCCGGCCGGGCGGCCGCCGCCCCCTCCAGCTTGCCGGCGATCCCGGCGACGGTCAGCGCGTCGAAGACGTCCCGGATGCTCAGCTCGGCCCCGAACTCGGCGCGGATACGGCCCAGGAGCCGCATCGAGGCCATGGAGTGGCCACCGAGCGCGAAGAAGTTGTCGTGCACGCCGACGCTGTCCAGCTTGAGGATCTCGCAGAACAGCGCGGCGAGTCGGGCCTGCGTCCCGGTGGCCGGGCGGGCGTCGCCGGTCATCGCGGACCAGTCCGGCGCGGGCAGCGCCTTCTTGTCCAGCTTGCCGTTGGGGGTCAGCGGCAGCGGACCGGCCAGCGGTACGACGAGGGCGGGCACCATGTACTCGGGCACCAGGCCGGCGACATGGGCGCGCAGCACCTGCGGATCGAGGTCCGGGGGCGCGGACTCGCCGGCCTCCGGGACGGCGTAACCGATCAGGCGCACGATGTCGCCGTCGCGGTCGGGCACCACGGCGGCCTGGCCGACCGACGGGTGCCCGGCGAGTGCCGCCTCGATCTCACCCAGCTCGATGCGGAAGCCTCGCACCTTCACCTGTGCGTCGACCCGGCCGAGGAAGTCGAGGTTGCCGTCCGCGCGCCACCGGACGCGGTCACCGGTGCGGTACATCCGGCTGCCGGGCGGGCCGAAGGGATCGGCGACGAACCGCTCCGATGTCAGCCCGGCCTTGCCGAGGTAGCCACGGGCGAGGCCGCGGCCGGAGACGTACAGCTCGCCCACCACTCCCGGCGGGACGGGCCGCAGCCGCTCGTCCAGGACGTAGGTGCGGGTGTTGGGGTCGGGCCGGCCGATGGGCACCCGGCCGGCGGGCCGGCCACCGTGTTCGCGTGCGGGCCACAGGGTGGAGTTGACCGTCGCCTCGGTGAGCCCGTAGGCGCAGATCAGGTGGGCCGTGGCGCCGAAGCGTGCGAACAGGTCCGGCGGCACCGTCTCGGTGCCGACCAGGACGGTCGACCCCGCGGGCAGTTCACAGCCGGGCGGCAGCGCCGAGACGAGGGAGGGCGGCAGGATCATGTGGGTGATCCCCTGGTCGGCGAGGAAGTCGGTGAGCGCGGGTCCGGCGACCCGTGCCTCGTCGGAGATCAGCACGAGCCGTCCGCCGTGGCACAGCGCCATCGACAGTTCGAAGACGAAGACGTCGAAGCCGATCGAGGCGAACTGCAGCACGCTGCTGTCGTGTTCCAGACTCATCCGGTCGACGGCGGTGGCCACCAGGCTGGAGATGCCCTCGTGCGGTACGACCACGCCCTTGGGGCGGCCGGTCGAGCCGGACGTGTAGATCACGTAGGCGGCCTGGTCCAGCGCGACGGGTGGGCCGTCCACGGGAGATTCCGGCAGCTCCGCCAGCGTGGCGGCGGTGACCGGCTCGTCGAGCAGCACCACGGGCACGTCCCGCACTTCGGGGATCTTCCCGGCCACCGTCTCGGTGCCGACGACGAGCGCGGCTGCCGAGTCCTCGATCATGTAGGCCAGCCGGTCGGCGGGATGGACCAGGTCGAGCGGCAGGAACGCGGCACCCAGCTTGAGTGCGGCGAGGACCGTGGCGACCATGTCCACCGAGCGGGGCACGGCGACGCCGACCACGCTCTCGGCGCCCACGCCGTGGGAGACGAGCAGGCGTGCGATCCGGTTGGACCGGGCGTCCAGCTGCGCGTACGTCACCGAGCGCGAGCGCTCCACGACGGCGACCGCGTCGGGCCGCTCGGCGAGCCGCCGGGCGAACAGGGCCGGCAGCGACGCCTCGTCGACCTCACGGGCGGTGGCGTTGAAGCCTTCCAGGACCAGCTGCCGCTCCTGCGGGGCGAGGATCTCCGCCTGGGAGACGGGCCGCTCGGGTGCGGCGACCAGCGCGGTGACCAGTCCGCGCAGGCGCGCGCCCAGACGCTCGGCGGTCTCCGGGTCGAACAGTTCGGTGGCGAACTCCAGGCGGCAGTTCAGGGAGCCGGCGCCGTCGGCGGGCGTGTGCTCGGTGAAGCTGAACACCAGGTCGAACTTGGCCGAGCCGGTTCGGAACGGCACGTACTCCGCGCGGAGGCCGGGGAGTTCGAGGCCCTCACCGGTACGGGCGTGGTGGCCGACCATCACCTGGAACAGCGGGTTGCGGGACAGCGAACGCGTCGGATTGAGCTTCTCCACGACCGACTCGAAGGGCACGTCCGCCTGGGAGAAGGCCGCGAGATCGGTCTCCCGTACCCGGGTCAGCAGCTCGGTGAAACTCGGGTCCCCGCTCAGATCGGTCCGCAGGACGAGTGTGTTGACGAAGAAGCCGACCAGGTCGTCCAGCGCCTCGTCGCTCCGTCCGGCGATCGGCGAGCCCAGGGGGATGTCCGTTCCGGCGCCCATGCGGTGGAGCAGCGTGGCGACGGCCGCGTGCACCACCATGAACATGCTGGCGCCGGTCTCCCGGGCGAGTCGCCTCAGGCCCTCGTGGACCCGGGCGTCGAAGGCGATGTCGAGTTCGGCTCCGGTGAACGCCGGGCGGGCGGGCCTGGGCCGGTCGGTGGGGAGTTCGAGCTCCTCGGGGGCACCGTCGAGCGCGGTACGCCAGTACTCCAGCTGGCGAGTGGCCAGGCTGCCCGGGTCGGCAGGGTCGCCGAGCAGGCGCTGCTGCCAGAGCGCGTAGTCGGCGTACTGGACGGGGAGCGGCTCCCAGTCGGGTCCGTTGCCGGTGTCGAGGCGCGCGGCGTAGGCGGTGGCCAGATCGCGCAGGAACGGCCGGTCCGACCACTCGTCGGTGGTGATGTGGTGCAGCAGCAGGATGACGACGTGGTCCTGGGGGGCCGACTCCACGATGGTCGCCCGTATCGGCAGTTCGGCGGCGAGGTCGAACGGGCGGTTCACGGCGGCGTCGACGATGCCGGGCACCTCGTCCTCGGTGGCACGGACGCGTTCCACGACAGGCCGCGCCTGCTCGGCGGGCAGGACGTGCTGGAACACCTGGCCGTCGCGGTCGGTGAAGACCGTACGGAGTGCCTCATGGCGGGCCGTCACATCCGTGAGCGCGGCGCACCACGCGTCCGCGTCGAAGGCGCCGCGCAGCCGCATCACCAGCGGGAAGTTGTACGCGGCCGAGGTGCACTCGATCTGCTGGATGACCCACAGCCGCTGCTGGGCGTGGGAGAGCGGCAGTTCGGCCGGCCGCTCCCCGGCCGTGAGCACCGGCCGGGCTGCGGCGCCGGAGCGGGACGCGCGCTCCACCAGTTCCGCGACGGTGGGTGCCTCGAACAGGTCCCGGATCGCCAGCTCGGTGTCGAGCGCGGTCCGGGCCCTGCTGACCAGCCGGGTGGCCAGCAGCGAGTGGCCACCGAGCTCGAAGAAGTCACTGTCGATGCCGATTCCGCCCTCGGGGATGCCGAGCACCTCGGCGAAGAGCGCACACAGCGTCTCCTCCTGCGGTGTGCGGGGCGCGCGTCCGGCACCCGTACCGCCCCCCGGGTCCGTGAAGAGGGCCGGGGCGGGCAGGGCCTTGACGTCCAGCTTGCCGTTGACGGTCAGCGGCAGCGTGTCCACGGGCACCAGGGCCGCGGGGACCATGTAGTCGGGCAGCACGGCCTTCAGGTGGTCGCGCAGCCGCTTGAGCTGCGCCTCGCCCCCGTCGGAGGCGCCGTCCTCGGGGGCGAAATAGCCGACCAGCCGCTTGGTCCCGGCGGCCTCGGCCACGACGACCGCCGCGTGCGCCACCTCGGGGTGGCCGGACAACGCCGTGGAGATCTCGCCCAGTTCGACGCGGTAGCCGCGGATCTTGACCTGGTCGTCGGTGCGGCCGAGGAAGTCCAGCAGCCCGTCCGGCCGCTGCCGTACGAGGTCGCCCGTGCGGTACATCCGCTCACCGGGCTCCCCGAAGGGGTCGGCGACGAACCGCTCGGCCGTCAGGCCCGGCCGGTCGTGGTAGCCGCGGGCCAGGCCGGTGCCGGCGATGTACAGCTCACCGGGGCAGCCCGGCGGGACGGGCCGCAGCATGGCGTCCAGCACATGGGCGCGGGTGTTGCGGATGGGCCTGCCGACCGTGGAGGTCTCGCTGTCGGTGGTGGAGCCGCCGAGGGTGTTGATGGTGTATTCGGTCGGCCCGTACAGGTTGTAGCCGTAGGTCCCCTCGGTGCGGCGCAGTGTCGTCCACACCGTGTCGGACACGGCCTCGCCGCCGAGCAGGACCAGCGCGGGCCGGTGCCTTCCGGCGTTGTCGTCCTGATCGAGCAGGCCCTCCTCGATCAGCAGCTGGGCGTAGGTGGGCGTCACGTTCACCACGTCGACGCGGTGCCGGTCGCAGTAGGCCACCAGGGCCTCGGCGTCGCGGCGCAGCTCCTCGTCGCAGACGTGCACCTCGTGTCCCTCGACGAGCCAGAGCAGCTCCTCCCAGGACATGTCGAAGGCGAAGGACACGGTGTGCGCGATGCGCAGCCGCCGGCCGCCGGCCGAGGCGATCGCCGGGTCGAAGATCTCCTTCTGGTGGTTGAGCTGCATGTTCGTCAGACCCCGGTACGGGGTGACGACGCCCTTGGGCCTGCCGGTCGAGCCGGAGGTGTAGATGACGTACGCCGGGTGCTCCAGGCGGTCCGGCACGTCGTGGACGAACGCGGGCCGCTCGGCGTCGGTGATCGCGCCGCCCGGGAGGCCGGTCAGCTCGGCGGTCACGGCCTCGTCGTCCAGGAGGAGTTCGGGGGCGAGGGCGCCGGTGTCCCCGCGCAGCGTGGGGGCGACGGAGGTCGTGGACACCAGGCACCGGGGCCCGGTGTCCTCGACCATCATCCGCAGCCGGTCGGCGGGGTGGTCGAGGTCCAGCGGCAGGTACGCGGCGCCGGTCCGCAGCACCGCGAACAGCGCGACGACCATCTCGATGGAGCGGGGCAGCGCCAGCGCGACGGCCTGCTCCGGCCCCGCGCCCCGGGCGAGCAGCAACCGGGCCAACCGGTTGATGTGGGCGTCCAGTTCGGCGTAGGTGAGGGAGCGCTCACCGAAGACCAGGGCCACCGCGTCCGGGGTGCGGGCGACCTGGGCGGTGAGCATGTCGGCGATGGTCTCGTTCGGCACCGGGTCGCGGGTGGTCTCCCCGTCGGCGGCCAGGGCGGTGCGCTCGTGCGGCAGGAGCAGGTCGACGCCGACGGTGCGGGCGGAGGCTGCGGCCGGGCCGGCCAGGGTCTCGGCGAGCCGCTCCAGCACGGTGGTGAAACGGGCGAGGATGGTGCCGGCGGCCTCCGTGTCGAACAGGTCGGGCCGGGCCGCCAGGGTCACCCTCAGCCGGGTCTCGGGCGTGACGATCAGGGTGAGCGGGAAGTGGGTGCCGTCCACGTTCGACACGTCGGTGATGCCGTGCCGCTGCCGCAGCGCGGCGGCCCGGCCCTCGCCGTCGGCCGAGCGGAGCACGAACAGCGTGTCGAACAGGCGCCGGTGACCGGTCTCCTGCTGGAGCGTCCCCAGACCCACGTGCTCGTAGGGCATGACCGCGGCCCGCTCGGACTGCATCCGGCGCAGCAGGTCGAGCAGGGGCTCGTCGGGGCTGAGGGCGACGCGGGCGGGGATGGTGTTGAGGAACATGCCGATGATGCCGGCGACGTTCGGCACCTCCGCGGGGCGTCCGGCGACAGCCGTTCCGAAGGCGACGTCGGCGCGCCCCGTCATCGCCGAGAGCACCAGCCCCCAGGCCGCGTTCAGCACCGTGTTCAGGGTGAGTCCGTGCTGCCGGGCGAGGGAGCGCAGCCGGTCACTGCTCTCCTTCGTCAGCACCGTGTCGAAGTCCGCCGGGATCACCGGGCCGGCGTCGCGGCCCGTCGGCGCGAGCAGGGTCGGCTCGTCGAACCCGGCGAGCGCGCCGCGCCACGCCTCGACGGCCCGGGTCGTGTCCTGCTCGTCCAGCCAGGCCAGGTAGTCGCGGTACGAGCCGGGGGCCGGGAGGCCGGTGGCGTCGCCGGCCCGCTCGTACAGCGTGAACAGTTCCTCCAGGAACAGCCAGGCGGACCACCCGTCCCAGAGGATGAGGTGGTGGGTGAGGACGAGCCGGTCCCGGCCGTCGGCGAGCCGGATCAGCAGCATCCGGCACAGCGGTGGCGCGGACAGATCGAAGCGCTTGCGGCGGTCGTCGGCCAGCAGCTCCTCCACCCTGGACCGCTGTTCCGCCGCGGGCAGCCCGGACAGGTCGGCCTCCACCACGGGGATGTGCGCACCGTCCGCGATGAACTGGACCGGGCGGGGCAGGCCATCACTGGTGAATCCGGCGCGCAGGCTGGTGTTGCGCTCCAGGAGGGCCCGGCAGGCCGCCCGCAGCCGGTCCGCGTCCACCCGGTGGTCGAAGTGCAGGGTCTCCTGGGACTGGTAGACGTCGAGTGCCTCGCCCGCGTCGTACGTGGCGTGGAAGTACATGCCCTCCTGGAGGGGGGAGAGCGGCCAGATGTCCGCGACCGGCAGTCCAGCGGCGGCCTCGACGCGGGCGGTCTCCTCCTCGGACAGTTCCAGTCCGCCCAGCGGAGCGGCAGGGGCCGGAGGTTCCTGCGGCGCGCCCGCGGCGGTCAGCTGGTCCAGCAGCGCCCGCAGAGCAGGGTCGACCGCCGTACCGGACTGTTTCTGCTGCGCCAGCACGGCCTGCAGAGCGGCCGCGGCCTGCCCGGCGTCGGTGGCCGAGACGGTCACGGCGGGAGCGTCGGGAGCCCCGGCGCCGTCCGGTGCCGGCTGGGCGGGGGCCGTGTCGGCGGCGCCGGCGGCGAGCGCGGCGGGCGTACGGAGCGCGAAGACGTCGCGCGGGCTGATCGCCCACCCCCTCTCCCGGGCCCGGGTGGCGACGGCGATCGAGGTGAGGCTGTCGCCGCCGAGGACGAAGAAGTCGTCGTCGGCGCCGATCCCCGGGATCCCGAGGACGGTGGTGAAGATCTCGCACAGGGCGCGTTCCCGCGCGTCGCGGGGCGCGCGACCACCGCCCTTGGGGGCGGCGGAGGGCGAGGGCAGCGCGTTCTGGTCGAGCTTGCCGCTGGGGGTCAGCGGCAGCTCGTCGAGGACCACGACGGCGCCCGGCACCATGGTCGCGGGCAACGCACCGGCGAGCCCCGCGTGCAGGGCGTCGGAGTCCGGAGCGGCGGCGCCGGGGGCGGGGACGGCGTAGCCGACGAGCGCGCCGTCGCGCACGACGACGGCCGCGCGGGCGACGCCGGGCAGTCCCGCGAGGGCGGTCTCGATCTCGCCCAGCTCGACGCGGTTGCCGCGGATCTTTACCTGCCGGTCGGTGCGGCCGAGGTACTCGACGGCGCCGTCGGCACGGCGCCGCACCAGGTCCCCGGTGCGGTACATGCGCCCGCCCGGCGCGGCGTACGGGTCCGCGACGAACCGCTCCGCGGTCAGGCCGGCGCGGTCGTGGTAACCCCGCGCCAGCTGTACACCGGCGAGGTAGAGCTCTCCCGGCACCCCGTCGGGTACCGGCCGCAGGAAGGCGTCGAGCACATACAGCCGGGTGTTCCACACGGGCCGGCCGATCGGAACGGCGAGCTCGGTGCCGCCCTCGTAGGGAAAGAAGGTCACGTCCACGGCCGCCTCGGTGGGCCCGTAGAGGTTGTGCAGGGGCGCGGGGCCGTGCTGGCCGGACCGGGAGGTCAGCTCCCACCAGCGGCGGGCGTCCGCGCCGGTGAGTGCCTCGCCGCTGCAGAACACCCGGCGCAGACTGTCCGCCCAGCCCTGCGCGGCCGTGTCCGCACCGGCCTCCATGACCTGGACGAACGCGGCCAGCATCGACGGCACGAAGTGCATCGTCGTGATCCGCTCGGCGCGGACCAGCTCGGCCAGGTAGGCCGGGTCGCGGTGGCCGTCGGGGCGGGCGAGGACGACGGTCGCGCCCTCGACGAGGGGCCAGAAGAACTCCCACACCGACACATCGAAGCCGGCCGGCGTCTTCTGGAGCACCCGGTCGTCCGCGCCCAGTCCGTACTCCCCCTGCATCCAAGCCAGCCGGTTGACGATCGCCCGGTGGGTGACGGCAACGCCCTTGGGGCGCCCGGTGGAACCGGAGGTGTAGATCAGGTAGGCGGGATGGTCGGGCCCCGCCTGCGCGTCCGCGCTGCCGGGCACGGCGCCGACGGGTCCTTCCGCGTCGTGGTCGATGCGGAGTTGGCCGAGACCCGGCAGGTCGGGCAGCCGCCCGGCCGCGTCGGTCGTGGTCACGACCGTCCGCGCCCCCGAGTCGCCGAGCATGAACGCCACCCGGTCCGCGGGGTAGTCGAGGTCGACGGGCAGGTAGGCGGCGCCCGCCTTGAGGACGCCCAGCAGCGCGACCATCAGCTCGGCGGAACGCGGCACCGCGACCGCGACGAACTGTTCCGGGCCCGTGCCCCGGGCTCGCAGCCGCCGGGCCAGTGCCTCGGCGCGCTCGTCGAGTTCGGCGTAAGTCAGTGTGGTGTCCTCGAAGCGGACCGCGGTGGCGTCGGGCGTCCGTGCCGCCCGGGCGGCGAACAGCGAGGCGAGGGTGGCGTCGGGTTCGGGGAGCGGATGCGTGGTGGCGTTCAGTTCGGTCAGGCGCCGGTGCTCCCGGTCCGAGAGCACTCCGGTCCGGGCGACCGAGCGCCCCGGGTCGCCGACAATGGTCTGTAGCAACGCCACGAACCTGTTGGCCAGCACGGCCACGCTCAGCTGGTCCAGCCGCGCGGCGTCATGCTTGAACCGCAGCAGCAGATGGCCGTCGCCCGGCTCCACGATCAGCGCGAGGGGGTAGTGCACGGCGTCGATCACCTCGGCGCCGGTGATACGCAGTGCGTCGGGCTCCTCGGAGGGGGAATCCCCCAAACCCTTCATGAGCGGGGAGGGACCCTCACCGCCGCTCGGGTAGTTCTCGAACACCACCAGCGTGTCGAAGAGTTCATCGCCACCCGCGATCCGCTGGACCTCGGCGAGACCGAGGTGCTGGTGATCCAGCAGCGCGGTGTGCTCGTCCTGGACCCGGCGCAGCAGGTCGGTGAGCGACTCGTCGGCGCGCAGGCTCACCCGTGCCGGAACGGTGTTGATGAAGAGCCCGACGGCGGAGTCCAGCCCCGCGACCTCGGTCGTCCGCCCGGACACGGTGGTGCCGAACACGACGTCCTGGCTGCCGGTGAGCCCGCCCAGCAGGAGCGCCCAGGAGCCGTGGACGACGGTGCTCAGGGTCAGGCCGTGGGTCCGCGCGTACGCGGTCAGTTCGGCGACGAGCTGTTCGGGCAGCCGGGTGTCCACATGCTCGGACCCGGCCGGCGTCACCGCGTCATCGCCCGTGACGGCGCCGAGGGCGGGCAGCCGGGTCGGGCCTTCCAGACCGTCCAGGGCCCGGGCCCAGGCGGCACGCGCGGCGTCCCGGTCGCGGCCGGCGAGCCAGGACAGGTACGGGAGCGGGCCGACCGGCTCCGGAAGCGCCCCGCCCCGGTAGGCGACGGTCAGTTCGCGCAGCAGGACGGAGACCGACCAGCCGTCGGCGATGAGGTGGTGCAGGGTGAGGAGCAGCCGGTGGCGCTGCCCGTCCCGGATCAAGGTGGCGCGCAGCAGCGGCGGCCGGGTGAGATCGAATCGTTCGTCCCTGTCCCGCCGCAGCAGGTCGTCCAGCCCGGTCGCGTCGGTGTCGGCCTCCCGCCACGGGAGGGCCGCCCGCTCCGCGAGCCGCTGGACGACCTCGCCGCCGGGCAGCTGGCGAAACGCGGCACGCAGCAGCGGATGCCGGTCGAGGAGCAGTTGCAGCGCCCGCCGCAGCCGCTCCGGGTCGACCGGGCCGGCGAGGTCGAGGAGCTCCTGGACGACGTACAGGTCGGCGCTGCGCCGGTCGAACTCCGCGTGGAAGAAGAAGCCTTCCTGAAGCGGGGAGACGGGCAGGGCGTCCTCGTCGAGGTCCGTACCGGCCGCGGCGGGGCTCCCGTCGGCCGTGACCTGGCCCGCGGTCCTGGCGAGCGCCGCCACGGTCCGCTGCCGGAACACCTCGCGCGGGGTGAGGGCCAGCCCGCTCTCGCGGGCGCGGTTGACCAGCTGGATGGCGACGATGCTGTCCCCGCCCAGCTCGAAGAAGCTGTCGTGCACGCCCACCGAGGGCAGGCCGAGGACCTCCGCGAAGAGCGCGGCGAGCGCCTTCTCGGCCGGGGTGGTGGCCGCGTCCGCGCCGATCGCGGCCGTCCATCGGGGCGCCGGCAGGGCCCGGCTGTCGAGCTTGCCGTTGGGCGTCATCGGGAGGGAGCCGTCCAGGACGACCACGGCGGACGGCACCATGTGATCCGGCAGCGTCGCCGCGACGCGGGTACGCGCCGCGGCGACGGAGGAATCGGCGTCCGTACCGGGCTCGGTGACGAGGTAGGCGACGACCCGCTTCGCGCTCCGGTGGTCCTCGCGTACGAGCACGGCCGCCTGGGCGATGCCGGGGCAGGCCATGAACGCGCTCTCGATCTCGCCCGGTTCGATCCGGTGGCCGCGGATCTTGAGCTGGCCGTCCGTACGGCCGAGGAATTCCAGGTTGCCGTCCGCGCTCCAGCGGACCCGGTCGCCGGTGCGGTACATGCGGCTGCCGGGCGCGCCGAACGGGTCGGCGACGAACCGCTCCGATGTCAGCCCCGTACGGCCCAGGTAGCCGCGGGCCAGGCCGCGACCTGCGACGTACAGCTCACCCTCGGCGCCCACGGGGACGGGCCGAAGGGCCGCGTCGAGCACGTAGGCGCGGGTGTTGGGGTCGGGCCTGCCGATCGGTGCGGGGCCGGGCCGGTCGGGCTCGGCGCGCCACAGCGTGGAGTTCACGCTCGCCTCGGTGAGGCCGTAGGCGACGACGACCTGGACCCGTCCGGCCCAGCGGGCGATCAGCTCGCCGGGCACCGCCTCGGTTCCGACGACGAGCACCGCTCCGTCGGGCAGTTCGCACTCCTGCGGGAGCGCCGAGACCAGTGACGGCGGGAGGATCATGTGGGTCGCGCGGTGGTGTGCGATGTAGTCCGTCAGGGCCGGTCCGGCGACCCGGCGTTCGGCGGGGACGACGACGATCCGGCCGCCCACGCACAGGGACATGATCAGGTCCCAGACCGTGACGTCGAAGCCGGCGGAGGCGAACTGGACCACGCGGCTGTCGGCGGTGATGCCGATGCGGTCGGTGGCGGTGGCGATGAGGCTGCCGACGCCGTCGTGCGGGACGACGACGCCCTTGGGGCGGCCGGTGGAGCCGGAGGTGTAGATGACGTACGCCGCCTGGTCCAGGGCGATGGGCAGGCCGGGGTCCGACCCGTCGAGGGCGGCGCACTCGGCAGCCACCGACGGTGCGTCGAGCAGCAGTTGGCGGACGCCGGGCGCGTCGGGCAGTTCTGCGGAGAGTTCGCGCGTGGTGAGGACGGTGCGGGCGCCGGCGTCGGACAGCATGTAGGCGATCCGGTCCTGCGGGTGGTCGGCGTCCAGCGGCAGATACGCCGCGCCGGCCTTCATCACCGCCAGCAGGGAGACGACGAGTTCCGGCGAGCGCGGCACGGCCACGCCGACGACGTCCTCGGCGCGCACGCCACGGGCGAGGAGTAGCCGGGCGAGCCGGTTGGCGGCGGCGTTCAGCTCGGCATAGGAAAGCTGCCGGTCCTCGCACACGAGGGCGACGGCGTCGGGTGAACTGCGTACCTGCCGCTCGAACGCGGCGGGCCAGGACAGCTCGGCCACCTCGCGCGGCGACACACCGAACTCGTCGAGCAGGTGCGCCCGTTCCTCCCCCGTGGTCAGCTCGATGTGGCCGACGGGCCGGTCCAGGTCCTCGGCGAAGGCCCGGAGCAGCCCGAGGAAGCGCCTTTCGTGGTCGCGCAGCGTCTGTTCGTCGCAGGCGTCCGCGTCGGCGTCGAGGTGGACGCGGAGGGCGCGGCCCCCCTCGCACTCGGCGAAGTTGACGGCCAGGTCGCTGACCGGGCCGAGCCACTCCGGGCGGATCTCGGTCTCGTGGTCCGAGAAGCCCAGGTCCCCGCCCCGGGGAAGGACGTTGACCGTCGGGCCGACGAGCTCCGCCGTGCCGTCGGCCAGTCCGAGGTCCCGGGCCAGGTCCTCCGCGCGGTAGCGTCCGTGCGCGACGGCTTCGTCGACCGCGTGCCGTACCTCCGTCACGAGGTCGACGAGGGTGGTGCCGGGGCGGACGGACACCCGCAGCGGGACGATGTTGGACACCATGCCGGGGACGACCGCCGACACCTCGTCCTGGCGGGCGGCGATCGGCAGGCCGAGGACGAGGTCCTGCTCGCCGCTGACCCGGTGCAGGTAGGCGGCGACGGCCGCGAGGAGGAGCCGGGACGTCCGGACGCCCGCGTCCGACGCGGCGGTGCGCAGCCGCGCGGTGTCCTGCGGGGACAGCCGCGCGGTGCGGCGCAGGCGTCGCGTCATGAGTGCCGGCGCACGCTCGACGAGCCGCACCGGCTCGGGCCGGCCGGCCATCCGGTCCAGCCAGTGGGCGCGGTCCGCCTGGTACTGCTCGGAGCCTCGGTAGGACAGGTCGGCGTCCACCAGCGGGGGCAGTGCCCAGTCGCGCGGCGCCGGCGCCTGCTCTCCGGGCCGTTCCGTGTAGAGCTCCCCGGCCCGGCGGGTGAGGAGCGCGACGCCCATGCCGTCGAGGACGATGTGGTGGTAGCGCTGGTGCCAGAGCACACGGTCGTCCGCGAGCCGGAGCACCGCCTGGCCGAAGAGCGGTCCGTGGGCCAGATCGGCCGGCCGGTCGCGGTCGGCGGCCATCCAGTCGACGGCCGCCTCCTCGGGGTCCCGGGCATCGCGCAGATCGATGACGGGGACGTCGACGGCGAACCGCGCGGGCACCTGGCGGGGCCGGCCGTTCTCCGTGCCGACGCTCACGTGTAGGCACTCGGCCTCCTCGACGGCCCGGCGGACGGCGCCGGTGAGGCGGTCGACGTCGATGTCGCCACGCAGGTCCAGGGCGAACACGATGTGGTAGGCAGAGCTGTCCGGTTCGATCTGCTGGGCAAGCCAGATGCCGGACTGCCCGCCCGTGAGGGGCATCCCGGAAGCGGACGTCCGGTCCGACTCGACGTCAAACATCGTTCGCAAGGGCCTTTCCCTGGTGGGCGTCGGTGAGGGGCGGTCCGCACGGCGTGTCGCGGCCACGGGTTCGGCCCGGGCCGCCGGCACCGCGTCCCGGTCCGGCAGGGGGAGCGGGAAGGTCGCGGCTCCGCCTCGGACTTCGGGTGGCGCCGTGCGCCCCAAGGGGGCCGGCCCTTCGACTGCGTGCCGGTGGCCCGCCACGCCGTCGAACGGTCACTCCTCCCTGGTGCTGCGACAGGTGTGAGCGGTCAGTCCTTGGCCGTCAGCAGCGGCTCGATCTCGTCGATGGCGTACGGGATCGAAAGGACGGTGTTGAAGGAGAAGGCCGCACCGATGTCCGGGTCCTGGTAGGGGACGAACAGGTCGCGCTTGTCCTTGTGAACCTTCAGCTTCTTGTAGAGCGCCTCGGCCTTGATCCGGTCGTTGGCCTCGGTACTGGAGGTGACCCAGACGAGACGGTCGACGTCCAGCACGTTCAGCTTCTCTGCGCTGAGTTCGGCGACGTTCGCGCCCGGCTTGGCCATCTTGTCGATCCCGGGCTTCAGCGCGAAGCCGAGTTCGGAGAAGAAGATCGCCTTGGGGTCGGTCTTGGTGAAAGCCGAGTACTTGCCCGCCTCGAAGCTGTCGGCGACGGCCAGGGTCTTCCCGGCGAACTCCGGGTGCTTGTCACGAACGGCCGCGAAGCGCGCGTCGATACCGGCGATCAGCTTCTTGGCCTGGCCCTCCTTGCCCAGTGCCTTGCCGATCTGCTGGGTCATGACCTGCCACGGGGCGGCGTAGTCGGGGTGGCCCTTGGGCTGGGCCACAACCTTGGCGATCTGGGAGAGCGTGTCGTACTGCTCCTTCTTCATCCCCGAGTACTGAGCGATGATCAGATCCGGCTGGAGGGCCGCGATCTTCTCCATGTTGTACTCGTCGCGCTCACCGACGATCTGCGGCTTCTCGGAGCCCCACTTCTCCTTGGCCCAGGGCCACTTGCCGTACGGCTTCTCCTTGAACCAGTCCACCGCGCCCACGGGCTTGACGCCGAGCGCCAGCACCGCGTCCTGATCCGACAGTCCGAGGGTGACGACCTTCTTCGGCTCAGTCTCGATCTTCGTGCTGCCGTACTTGTGCTGCACCGTCACCGGGAAGGCGGCGTTCTTCGCGCCTCCCTCGGCAGCGGGCTTCGACTCGGAGGTGTCGGCGCCGCCCCCACAGGCGGACAGGGCGAACGCGGCGACGACGGCGACGGCCACGCGGGGAACATGTCTCGCGAACCGCGTCAGCGCGGGGCGTGTACCAGTACCAACGGACACGGATTTTCCTTTTCTTTCAGGGGGTTGCACTGTGATGGCCACGCCTGCCTGGTCAGCACTGTGCCGCCAGGCGGAACACGGCAGTGTGTGTGGGGGGGGGAATCGGACCAGGGCCTCAGCCGGCCGTACGGATCCCGTCCACCACCGGACGTGTCTCGTCGGAGACACCCTTCCGGCCCCTGTCGAGGATCGAGTCCAGGATCTCGCCGACCCTGATCGAGGTGTTGGACAGCAAGGACGACGTGATCCCGTGGGTGTGCTCGGTGCCGCCCTGCAAGTAGATGCCGCAGCGCAGTGCGGGATCGGTCGCGACCCGGTAGTCGCGCTCGACGCGGACGCGGCCCTCGTCGTCGCGGTGGCAGTGGTCCGCGACCTCACCGAGGAGGCGGATCGGCTCGGCGGGACTGTAGCCGGTGGCGAAGACCACGACATCGGCGTCGAGCGCGGACTCCTCGCCCGTTACGAGCGACGTGACGGAGGCCCGTACCGTGCCGGGCAGCTCTTCCACGCCGGTGAGCCGGGACACGTTCACGAAGCGCAGGCGCTCGGTGCCGAGGACCTTCTCCTGGTACGCCTGGCGGTACAGGTCGTCGATCAGGTCGATGTCCACCACGGAGTAGTTGGTGTTGCCGTGGTAGTCCATCAGCTTGCGCTTGACGTCGTCGGGGGCGACGAAGTACTCGTCGACCGCGGTGGGGTCGAAGATGCGGTTGGCGAAGCTGCTGTCGTCGGCGGGGCTGTAGCCGTAGCGGGAGAAGACGGCGCAGACCTCGGCCTCGGGGAAACGGCGGTGCAGGTAGGCCACGTTCTCCGCGGCGCTCTGGCCGGCGCCCACGACGACGAAGCGGGAGGGGTTGGTGCCCTCCAGGGCATCGACCTTCGCCAGCAGGTCGGAGTTGTGCCAGACGCGGTCGGTCCGCTCGATCCCCGCCGGCATCAGCGGCCGCAGCCCCGTACCGATGACGAGGTTGCGGGCCCGGTGGACCACGGTCTCCGCCCCGGACCGGGCCGTGACGTCGAGGTATTCCACCACCCCGTCGCGCACGACGGTCTCGATGGCGATGACTTCGTGGCCGTAGGAGACCATGTCGTCGACCTTCGCCGCCGCCCACTCGAAGTAGTCGTGGAACTCCACCCGCAGCGGGAAGAGGTTCTTGCCGTTGACGAAGTCGATCAGCCGGCCCTTGCTCTGCAGATAGCAGAGGAAGCTGTACTCGCTGGCCGGGTTGCGGAGTGTCACCAGGTCCTTGAGGAAGGACACCTGCATGGTCGCGTCGTCGATGAGCATGCCGCGGTGCCATCCGAAGTGCGGCTGCTTCTCGAAGAAGTGGGCCGTGACCGCCTCCTGCCTGCCGACGCCTGCATTGTGCTCACTGAGCGCTATGGCCATGGCCACATTGGACGGCCCGAAGCCGATGCCTATGAGGTCGTGGATCAGAGGTGCGTCGCCAGGAAGAACCTGAGACATGTCACTCCCATCGTGCGGGACAGCAGGCGGAGGAAACAGGGAGCCCAGGGCACGCCGATGACAGTGGTCAACAACCGGCAGCCGAGCGGAACTTAGGTAAAGCTAACCTGATCCAGCCAACCTGTCGACAGGATAAATCGGGCACGCACAGAGGTGCACCTCGAAAAGCCGAGGCCCGAACGGCCTTGAGATCAGGGGGCGTTGCACGCTTAGGTAAGCCTTGCTTTACTGACGGCAGTCAACCTCAGCCTTCCCGAGGAGGAACCCCCTATGCGGGTCGTCATGTTCGGTTATCAGACCTGGGGCCATCGCACCCTGCAAGCGCTCCTGGACTCCGAGCACGACGTGGTGACGGTCGTGACCCACCCCAAGAGCGAGCACGCCTACGAGAAGATCTGGAGCGACTCCGTAGCCGACCTGGCGGAGAAGCACGGAGTCCCCGTCATCATCCGCAACCGGCCCGACGACGAGGAGTTGTTCGAGCGGCTGAAGGAAGCCGACCCGGACATCATCGTGGCCAACAACTGGCGTACGTGGATCCCTCCGCGCATCTACGGCCTCCCCCGCCGCGGCACGCTGAACGTCCACGACTCCCTGCTGCCCAAGTACGCCGGCTTCTCCCCCATCATCTGGGCCGTGATCAACGGCGAGCCGGAGGTGGGCGTCACCGCCCACCTGATGGACGAGGAGCTCGACGCCGGCGACATCGTTCTCCAGCGGGCGGTCACCGTCGGACCGACGAACACGGCCACCGACCTGTTCCACAAGACGGTCGACCTCATCGCCCCCGTCACGACCGGCGCCCTCGACCTCATCGCCTCCGGGCAGACCGAGTTCACCAAGCAGGACCGCTCCCAGGCCACCTTCTTCCACAAGCGGGCCGAGGAGGACATCCGGATCAACTGGGACTGGCCCGCCGAGGTCCTGGAGCGTCTGGTGCGCGCGCAGTCCGCCCCGTACCCGGCCGCCTTCACCTACCACAAGGGCAGGCGCATCGAGGTCGTGTCCGCCGTGGTCTCCCAGGGCCGCTACGGCGGTACGCCCGGCCGCATCTTCTACCGCGAGGGCGACGGCGTGGTGATCGTCGCCGGAGCCGATGCCCGCACCGGGCGCAACCAGGGCCTCGCCCTCACCCGCGTACGGACCGAGGACGGCCGCGAACTGCCCGCGACCGAGTACTTCACCTCGATGGGCGGCTACCTCACCGGCCGTCCCTGACCCTGTCGACCAAGGGACCCACACCCATGCGGCGTACCGCACGGCCGCGGCACTACGTCATGTGCCGCCCCGCCCACTTCGACGTGGTCTACTCCATCAACCCGTGGATGGACCCGACGAAACCCGTCGACACCCCACTGGCCATCGCCCAGTGGGAGCAGCTCCGCACGGTCTACGTGAGCCTGGGCCACACCGTCGACACGATCGACCCGGTGCCAGGTCTGCCCGACATGGTCTTCGCCGCCAACGGCGCCACGGTCATCGGCGACCGCGCTCTCGTCGCCAAGTTCCGCAACGCGGAGCGCGCGGAAGAGGCCGTGGCCCACCACAATTGGCTGCGCGACCGCGGTTTCGGCCGCCTGCGCACCGCCGGGTTCGTCAACGAGGGCGAGGGCGACTACCTCGTCACCGACGACTGGATACTGGCAGGCACCGGTTTCCGCAGCGATCCTCGTTCACACACCGAGGCCCAGGAGTTCTTCGAACGCCCGGTCATCAGCCTGCGCCTCGTCGATCCGAACTACTACCACCTGGACACCGCGCTGGCAGTCCTCGACAGGAACACCATCGCCTATTACCCGGAGGCGTTCTCCCCGGGCAGCCGCGCCGTCCTGCAACGGCTCTTCACGGACGCCATCGTCGCGGATGACGCCACGGCCGCGGTCTTCGGCCTCAACGCGGTCTCCGACGGCCACAACGTCGTGCTGCCGCACAACGCGACGGACCTTGCCGGGGTCCTGCAGAGCCGGGGCTTCAACCCGATCGGCGTCGACCTGTCGGAACTGCTCAAGGCCGGCGGAAGTGTGAAGTGCTGCACGATGGAACTGCATTCCACGCCTTCGGCCGACTGATCCGCCGGCGCGCCCCGCCATGCCCCGGGGCCGACCGGTTCCTGCCGCCGCGCGGATCAACCGATCCGCGCGGCGGCAGGGCTTTTGGACGGCATGTCACGAGCCGTCCGAGTCCCTTTGAACCAGGCGGTACCGCATCGCCCTGTAGGGCGCTCGCTTGCGCTGCCGGAGGCGAGAACGGGCCTGCCTCCCCGTTCGCTGCGCCTCCTCCATGAGCTCGGCGAATGCCAGGTCCACTCCTCTGCGCTTGTACACCGTGTCGTTGGATACACCGGCACGCGCCGCCGAACGCCGGACCGTCTCCCCCTCTCGCAGAGCCTCCAGGAACATGCGCGCACGCGCCGGGGTCAGCCCCGGTCCCTCTGCTGTCCACGGTGGGTGTGCGGGTGTGCCGGGGCGAGGTGGTGGTGCGCTGTCGGAGCCGGAGAGGTCCGGGGCCGTCTCGCGTTCCTCGGCGGGCTGTTGGGCGGGCGCCGTCATGAACGGGAGGAGGTGCGGCGGCGCGGACAACGGCGCGCAGTTGCGAGCAGCAATCGGACCTGATCACCGGCTTCTGCGGCGGTCCTCACACGTTTCGAGAACGCGAAGCGGAAGTCGCCGTGACCACGAGCGTATTCGCAGCGCAGTGTGATGCCGTGCCGGTCCAGAGCGAGGGGCTGCACGCGTACCGCGCCGAGGAGCAGACGGGCGTCGGCCAGCCTGGTCAGCCGCGCCACCACATCCGGGTGCCCGTCGGCCAGGTGCGTCAGCATGGCCGCTTCCGCCAACGCGAGCGGATCCGCGGTGGCGTCGGCCAGTTCGTCAGGGCGGACAGCCACGATGTCCGAGGCCGTTTCGAGGGCGGCGCGCGCGAGGTCGAGGCGGTGGTCCGCACCATCGTCCGCGCTCCCTTGCGGGCCGGTGGGGGTGAGCCATCCCGAGAGCGACACCCTGGCCCGCACGCGTTCACGCACGGCGGTGGGGGCGATGTCGGTGAACTCCACGAGAGCGGCCTGGGTGGCACCAGGCGCACACGCGGCGGGCGGCCGCAACGGACTGTCGGCCGGCAGCCGCAGCCCCAACCGGCCTTTGCCGTCGACCGCGTGGAGGCCGACGAGATCGAGGCGATGACCGTTCGTCGTGACGGAAAGCGACCCCGCGCGGGCCAGCACGGAACGAATCCGCTCCGCCGCCGTCGGCCCGTCCGCGCAGGCATGGGTAGGGCTCATCCACGACCTCCATTAGGTTAGCCTTACCTAAATTAAAGGATGTGATGGATGGTTGGCCAGCCCGGGTTCGGCCACTTTGCCCCCGGGCTTCACCGAACTCCTCAGAGCGTGATGTGCCGCCAGCCGTTGCGCTGCGCGCACGCGCCCATGTCCGGATCCGCGCCGACGACGACCGGGGAGCCGACCAGACGCAGCAGCGGAAGATCGGTGTCGTGGTCGCCGTAGGCCGTGGAGCGGGGCAGGGAGATTCCCCGCTGTGCGGCGAGGCCGGCGACCGCCGCCGCCTTCGCCTCGCCGATCATCGGAACGGCGATCTCCCCGGTGTAGCGGCCGCCCTCCACCAGCGGCCGGGAGCACAACACCGCGTCCACGCCCAGGAATTCGGCGATGGGGTCCAGACAGACGGGAAGGGAGCCGGATACCAGCACGGTCAGCTCGCCTCTGTAGACGTGGTGGCGAAAGGCAGTCAGGGTCTCTTCCACGAAGAAGTGACCGCTGCTCAATTCACGCCGGAACCAGTCACGGCCCTGTTGCGCGAGCGACTCCGCATCCAGCCCCGCGTAGAGGCGGTAGCAGCTGCGGCACGCCTCTTCCCTCGGTACTCCTGACTCGGTCAACTCGGCCAGATGGGCTCGGGCGTCGCGATCGGCGTCGGGCCCGAATCCCCTTTCCGCCAGGCTGTATTCGAGGAAGGTGAACATCGTCGTGCTGTGGGTGAGAGTGCCGTCGACGTCGAAGAGGGACGCGGGTACGGATGCCGGTACCGGCGTGGCGGGTGTGGGCGGGGAGGCGGCGGCCATGGTCGATCTCCTCGGGTGGACGAGTGCCGCGGGGGGCCCGGTGCGGGCGGGCGCCCGATCACGTGGGTTCAGGCCGCTGCCACGCGCTTGGATTCCAGCAGGGCGATGACTCCGTCGATATTCCCTGCCTCGGTCAATTCCTCCTCGTCCAACGGGGCTTGGTACGTGCGGGAGAGGATCACCGCGAGTTCGACGAGCACCAGGGAATCCAGGTCGAGTTCAGCGAATGGGGTGGTCGGGGTGATGTCGTCCCCGAGGTCGAACTTCTCGGACAGGATCTGCACGAGCTGCTGGGCGGCGGTAGCCCCCGCTGAAGCCGGCCCCGAAAGCCGGCACGCGCTCCCCGGCGTGGAAGCGACCCGCTTCGGCGGTGCCCGCGAGGGCGAGCGGAATGGACGCCGCCGAGCATGCAGGATACGGATGTTGGCCTGATGGCCGAAGAACCGCTCGACGGTGTCCTGGCCCCAGCCGACCTGTTCGAGCTGCGGGGCTCAATGACCGGCTCCTACGTCGGCGCCCAGGGCGGCACGATAGTCCTGGACCACGGCGAGCAACGGATGGTGGTCAACGGCCGCTCGGTGCCGTTGACCCGTATGGAGTTCAAGGTGATGGCCCAACTGCTTCGCAGCAGCGGCCGGGTGGTCTCGCGGGACGAGCTGCGAGCCTGCATCGGCGACTGGGCGGGCAGCCACAGCCGGTCCGTGGACCTCCATGTCCACCTCATCCGGCGGAAGTTGGGGCCCGGTCCGGCCGCGACCCTCACGACGGAGTGGGGAGTCGGCTTCCGGCTGCGTACCGGCGGCAGTTGAGCGTACGCCTACCGGGCGCCGTTCAGTCGGCGCAGGGCGGTTCCCATTTGGGTGAGGGCCTGCCGCAGGATGTCCGGGGAGGTGGCGAAGTTCAGCCGCACGCATCCGGCACCGCCCGTCCCGAAGACGTGTCCGGAGCTGAGGGCCACTCCCGCGTGGTCGAGGAACATCTTCGCCGGCCCGGCCAGGTCGCTGACGATGCCCGGCCCGTCGGTGTGGTCGTCGTGGAGCGCGAGGTGGGTGCAGTCGAGCCAGGCAAGGTAGGTGCCCTCGGGCGGGCTGTAGCGCACGCCGGGGAGGTGCTCGTCGATCAGGCTGCCCAGGAGCTGCCGGTTGGCGTCGAGTCCGCGCAGCAGGTCGTCGAGCCACTCGCCGCCGTCGCGCAGCGCCGCGGTGTGGGCCAGGATGCCGAGATGGCTGGGGCCGTGCCCGACCTCCTCGGGCAGCCGGCGCAGGTCCGCGGCGGACTCGCTGCCCGCGATGGCCAGGGCGGCCTTGAGGCCCGCGAGGTTGAACGCCTTGGACGCGGAGGTCAGCGCGAAGCCGTCTTCCGAGCCCTCGACGGCGAGGAAGGGGACGAAGGCGGCACCGGGCAGGGCCAGGGGGCCGTGGATCTCGTCGGAGACCACGCGCACGCCGTGCCGCCGGGCGAGGCCGGCGACGGCTTCGAGTTCGGTGCGGGTGTGGACCACACCGGTGGGGTTGTGCGGGTTGCTGAGGAGGAACGCCGCGCGGCGTCCGTGGCGGCGGGCCCGGGTGAAGGCGTCGTCCAGAGCGTCGAGGTCGATCCGCAGGTCGGGACCGAGAGGAGCCTCGACGACCTCGCGGGCGTCGTGCGCGACGAATGCGTAGAAGGGCGGGTAGACCGGTGAGCACACCACGACCGCGTCGCCGGGGTCGGTTATCAGCCGGAGCACTTCGACGATGCCCAGCATGACGTCGGGCACGATGGCCGTGTTCTGCACGCGCAGGTCGTTCCACTGCCAGCGTGCGCCGGCGAACGCGGCCAACGCCTCCGCGTAGGCCGTGCCGCAGGGGTAGCCGGTGTCACCGACAGCGATCGCGCGCCGCAGCGCCTCGGCGACGGCAGGGGCCAGCGGCACGTCCATTTCCGCCACCCACAGCGGAAGGACGTCCTTCGGGTACGCGCGCCACTTCATGCTGGTGCGCTGCCGCAACTGCTCCAGCGACAGCTGGACGAGCGGGTCCGTCCGCGTGCCGGAGGCGTCGGTGGGCGAGGGATCGGTCATGGTGTGCTCCAGAGTCCAGGAGAACATCGTGGGCGGCATCGAGCATATGCGCGCCGTGGCGCCGGGCCCCCCGGAAGTCGACGATCGCGGGATCGTCGCTGGTGAGGAGCCCGCAAGGCCGCTCGACGAGGCCCGTCCCGACGCCGGTCCTCTGCGTCAGTCCCGCTTCTGTGCGGCAAGGAGCGCGCTGAGTGCGACCGCAGCGTCCAGCAGGGCGTGGGAGCGCGCCGCGATACTCGCGTCCCGCGCCGCCAGCGCGGCTCCGAGATCCTCCGCCCCGTGCCCACGCCGCAGTCCCGGCATCAAGGCTCGGAGGGGGTCGATGCGGTATCCGGCGCTGCGCAGCTGGTGGACGATCCGGGCGTCCCGGGTGTGCGCGGGTGAGTACCGTCGCGTGCCCCGCGGGGAGATCCGGTCGGGAACAACGAGCCCTTCGGCGTCCCAGTGCCGAAGCGTCGACGGGCGCACCCCGAGTGCCGCGGCAAGTTCGGAGACGCTCATCGCATCCGAGGGGCGGACCTCCCCGATCGGCTCGGCGCGGATCGCCGCTGCCGCCTCCTTGGCGAGTGCGAGGTCCGTACGCTCCCGGTCGAGCCGGGCGTGGACCGCGTCGAGGAGTGCGAGGGCCTCCGAGGCGGGACGCTCGTGCACGGCGCGGACGATCCGCTTGGCCTCCACCGGCCCCGTGCCGGCCGCGAGGGCCCGGTAGGCCAGTGCGGACTGCAGATGCACCTCTTCGTAGGTGCGGTAACCGGAGGCCGTGCGCTTCGTCGGCGGCAGCACTCCGGCGCGTTCGAGATTGCGGACCTGTTGAACGGAGTACCCGGCGCGCCGCGCGACATCGACCGTGCGCATGACCGTCGACTTGAGAGTTTTCACCCGCCGTTCCTCTCTCTTCCGGCTCGAAGTCTCCACAAGCACCTTAATGAAACGCTTGAGCACATGACCATCGACGAGATCATCGACTTCGTGACGGACCTGGAGGAAGTCCTGGCCGTCACGCCGGGCCCGGGCGACGGCTCACCTGAGATCAGCTGGGGGGACACCTACTTCTTCCACTCCCCCGACGGCGTCACCGCGACCGCCGCGCAGCCCTTCGCGACGATCGTGACGAAGAACTACCCCGGGGACGAGCGGTCCCGCCTGGAGCGCCCGGACGCGTTCCGCGTCAATGTCGCCGCCGGCAAGGAAGCCTTCATCCGGTGGACCGGTCACGCACCGCGCGACCCGGCCCCCGACGACGACCCCGGCATCACCGATGCCGTGATGGCCCATCCCGTCTACGGCGCCGTCGGCTGGCTGGCCGTGGTGAATCCGGGTCCGCGAACCGGGGCGGCGGTCCGCGAACTGCTCCGCACCGCCCATCGCCTCGCACGTTCACGTCACGAGCGGCGGAAGGGACCGACGACGAACTGACCGCCGCGCCTCGCGTCGCTCGCGGCGCCGAGGACGCCCCGCTCCCCCGGCGAAGGCATCGATTCAGAAAGCGGCCGCCCATCCGCATCCCAACGGCCTTGTGGGGCACGCGAGTACCGCAGGTCCGATGAAGCGAAGCCGACGAACCTCGTCGCCGCGCTCCCGGTAACCCAAACTGACCGCGCGTATTCGCGGAGAACGGAGGCCCCCCATGGACTGGCGTCATCACGCCGCCTGCCGTGACGAAGATCCCGAGCTGTTCTTCCCCATCGGAAACACCGGTCCTGCCCTGCTCCAGGCGGAGGAGGCCAAGACCGTGTGCCACCGGTGTCCGGTCATGCAGGAGTGCCTGGAGTGGGCGCTCGAATCCCGTCAGGCGTACGGGGTTTGCGGTGGCATGACCGAGGACGAACGCCATGCGATGCGGCGCCGCGCCGCCCGTCACCGGGCGCGCAAGGCCGCTGCCTAGTCAGGTCGCCCCCAGGAGAGGCCGTTCCCCCTGGGGGCGACAACGGGCGGTCCCTGCGGGCGACGACGGCGGCCCTGGCGAAGCGCCAGGGTCGCCGTGGTGTGTCACCGCCCGCGGACCAGGCCGACCGCGGACCGGGCCTCGGGTGTCGGGGCACCGGCCACCGGCACCCCACCCGTCGTCGGCCGTCAGAGATGCCAGCTGAGGGTCCCGCTGTGCGCGGACAGCACCGCGAGCAGCACGATGTCGACGGTGCCGAACAGCAGGCCCAAGTAGGCACGCAGGCGCCGGATGGTCCCGCGGTGGAGCGCCAGGGCGCCGAAGAAGAGGGCGCACGGGCCCAGCACGATGTTGAACACCAGGGCACCCAGCAGGCCGCAGACGAACGCGGCGACCGCCATGCGGTCGGCCTGCGGGTGCGGTCCGGTCTTCAGGGGGATCCGGGCGGAGGTCATCGGCCGGCCCCCTTCGCCGTGCTGCCGGCCTTACGGCGCTCCCTGGTGAAGAAGATCACCAGCCAGGCCGCGATGGCGATTCCGGAGACGACAGTGACCGGCACGGGGACATGCCCGGCGGTCCCTATCAGCGCGCCGAAGAGGAACAGGGCTACGACCAAGAAAAGCATGCTCCGCCTTTCCGTATCGGGGACGGCAGGGAGCCGACGCGTCGCGTTGCCGACGCGTTCGAGGCTCCGGTGGCGGCACCAACTGCGCCCTCGGAGCGGTGCCTTGGCCCTCGTACCCGGATCCTCGGCTTCTAACGGGCGCCGTTCTCCGCGTTCGTCGGCCGGCGCCCCCGCTCCCCGGGCCTTCCGAACCAGTCGACGCAGAGCACCAGCGCGTCGTCCGGAGACTCCGCGCCACGGAAGTCGGCCAGGTCGCGAAGCAGCTCGCGGGGCACGGCAGCGGCCGGGAGCAGCCTGCCGGCGTGTACGGCGCGGGCCAGGGCACGCTCCGCGTACGCCTCCCCGTGGGGCGACTGCGCCGCGTAGACGCCGTCGCTGACGACGAGCAGCCGGTCCCCGGGCAGCACCTCGAATTCCTGCGCCTTGTAATGCGTCTCCTCGAACATGCCGAGCGGCATCTGGGGATCGAGTTCTATGCGCTCGATCGCTCTGCCCCGCATCCGCCACAACTGGGGCGACCCGGCGTCCACGGCCCGGACGAGGCCCGTCGCGAAGTCGAAGCGCAGCAACAGGGTGGATACGTGGGCGGCTCCCCGGTATTGGGCGTAGAGGGCCTGGTCGGCCAGTGCCGCCTGGTCCTCGATGCTGATTCCCGCCCGGCGTGCGTTGCGCAGCGCGCTGACGGCGAGGTGGGTGAGCATCGAGGCGTTGACGCCGGTGCCCATGCCGTCGGTGACCGCGAGGGTCAGCTCGTCGGCATCCGAGGCCCAGTCGTAGTTGTCGCCGTGGGTGTCGTGGCTGGGTTCGAGCTGGGCGCCGATGGCGTACTCGTCGGCGGAACAGGCCCTGGCCGGGAGGAGTTGCCACTGCATCTCGGCGGCCAGGGTGAGCCGGCTGAGGCGTCGCGCCCGCCGGTAGACGTCGGTGTCCCGCTCGGCGACCAGGAGTTCGTGGCCGAGCAGCCCGGCCGCGTGGACGAGGCCGTCGACGGCTTCCGGAACGGACCGTTCGACGGGCAGCCGCACGGTGAGAAGGCCGGTGCGCTCCCCTCGGACGGTCACCGGGAGGTGGTGCTCGACGACGTCTCCGTGCCGGGTCTGCTGGTGGGGCTGCCGGCCGCCGAAGGCCCTGCCCTCGGCGCTGTTGGCGACCGGGACGGGTGCGGTGGCCGCACCCGCCGTACCGGTCGCACCGAAGGGAGCGAGCGCCGTCGCCCCGTGGTCCGCGAGCAGCAACTCCACGGAGAGCGCTCCGTAGCGTTCGGCGAGCACATCACGAAGCGTGTCCACCAGAGCGTGCGGGGCCGACGCCCGGACAGCTCGTTCTACCTCACGACGTTGAGTCACGGTCTCTCAGGCATTCTTCGTCCGGTGGACGAGGGCAAAGGCGGGGACTGACGGGACCGCGCCGCACGACGGAACGGAGTGGGCCGGTGCCCCGCTACGGTGGCCGCACGGCCCGCCGCGAGCACGGAAGAGCGGGCGCCCCTGGCGCCGTTGAACCGGTGCAGGCGCGTAGGGGTGGGTAAGGAGTCCTCCCGCCAGGAGGGGGCCTTGCAGTCACAGCCGCGTGCCCTTCCGACGCGCGACGGCCTTGGCGGCGGACGGATTCGCGGCGTGGCGGGCACGGGCCGCCGGAGCCACCCGGTGGCGCGTACAGGGGAGTTCGCGGATCCTGCCGGGCGCAGGAGGGCGTCCGCCGTCAACAGCGTGGCGGCGGGGCTCGATGCGTTCCACGCGGCGGCCTCCTCCCCACTCGCATATGAGGCTGACAGCCCACTCATGGTCGGCGGCCGCTCTCATGTTCTGACAGCGTGCAGCGGATCTCAGGCCGCTGTTTCGTCCCAAGCCACGCCAGGCGCAGCCGCCTTGTGATGTGACGAGAACAGATTGTTGCCTTATGGCGAATGTTGTCAAACGGCAACTATCGCTTCTATCCTGGTCCGAGCTGGTCACGCGGCCGTGTGGAGTGCCCGGACCGCCGCATTGTTCAAACCGTCAGCCCGTACAGCGAGGTTCACCGTGCTGCCCCAGCCCAGCGGAGGCCGACCGATCGTGAGAGAGATGGTCGTGTGGCAGGAGCGCGGCGCACGCGTCGTCACCGTCACAGGACAGCTGGATGTCGACAACGTCGCGCCCCTGGACGAGACCCTCCGGAAGGCGGCCCAGGACGGCGTCGCCCCGGTCGTGGTCGATCTGTCAGCGGTGACGTTCGCCGACTCCACCACGGTCAACGTCCTGCTCCGGGCGCACACCGCGCTGGGCCCTGCCCTGCGCCTCGCGACCCCCTCGGCCTTCCTGGAACGGCTCTTCGCGCTCACCGGACTCGACACCGTCCTGCCGCTCCACGATTCCGTGGCCGAAGCCATCGACGCGGAGCCGTCATCCCCCCTCGGAGCCGACGGCGGCGACCGCGAGACCTAGCTCTTCCAACGCCGCGACCAGCGCGCACCGCTCCTCCGCGGGCATCCGCCGAAGCACCGCCGCCATCCGCTCCCGTCGCATCGCCCCGAACCGATCCAGCAGCGCACGGCCCCCGGGGCTCACCTCCAGCCCGATCTCGCGCCGATCGGTGGCCGCCGGCCGGCGCAGAAGCAGGCCAGCGGACTCCAAGGCCGCACAGACGCGGCTGGCGCGCGGCACACTGAGTCCCACGGCGGTCGCCACCGCGGTCAGGTTCCGTCCGGGAGAGTCCGACACGACGGTCATCACCCTCAGACCGGGCGGGGTCAGGCGCGGCTCCACCGAGGCCGCCACCTCTCTCATCAGGCCGGCGATCGCCTCGCCCGCGTCAGCCAGCTGTTCCGCAGCCTCGCGCTGCGGCTCCCTCGGCGGTTCGGCGCCGTGGCCTTGCATGAGCGCATCCCGTCCTCGCTGTCCTGATCACACGGCTCCGACGTCCGGGGCACGACGGCAGGCGGACGGGGCCTCAGCGTGGCAGGGCCGCCTGTACCGTTTTGCCGCCGCCGGGACCCGGCAGGACAGCGACGTCCAGGGCCAGCGCGTGCACCATGGGCCATCCGAAACCGCCGTTGCTGCCGGACAGGTCGGGGCTGCGCTCCTGCGGAAGTGCGGGGCTGGGGTCCTCGACGAAGACCTCGATTCTCTCGACGTCCGCGCGGAGGTGCAGGGCCGTGACGGCGCCGGCGTGCCGTAGCGCGTTGGCGACCAGCTCGGACACCAGGAGCAGCAGGTTCTGGGTGGTCAGATCGGGAGGCTCGGGGCTGAGCAGGGCGGCGAAGCTCCGGACGAAGTCGCGGGCGTCCGCCGCGGAGCCGGGGTGGCAGACACGCTGCACCGGCTGTGACGGCTGGTCGTCGATCGCTAGCTGGCGTTGCATGGCCTTCTTCCCCCCGCTCGTAGGGTCCCGTTCTCGGCGGCTGTCCGAGACGCGCCTACCCAGAGAATCGATCGGGAAAAGGGCGTGTTCGGTCCACTCTGGTGTGCGCTGCTCACGGCTGCCGTGCCAGGGGGTGCCCGTCCTGCTGATTCTCCACCCGGCGGACGGCCAGGGCCAGCGTGTCGTCCGGGTGCAGGATGACGGTGTGCATGTCCGCCGCGACGGCGCCCGGGATCTCCTGCACCGGGCGCCCGGCGTGGGCCTGGGCGCTCTTGACGAGTCGCGCCTCGCCCTCGATGGGGTCCCGTCGGCTCTCGGTGAGGCCGTCGGTGTAGAGCATGAGGAGGTCGCCCTGGTGGAGGGTGTCCTCCAGCACGGATTCGCTGCCGGGCAGCGGAAATCCGATGCCCCGGCCGCGGACCTCCAGATAGTCGGACGTGCCGTCGGCGCGGACGACCAGGGCCGGCGGGTGGCTGCCGTTGGCCAGGCGCAGTGCCCCGGTTTCCGGGTGGATCCGGGCCAGCAGGACGGTGGCCATCAGCTCGGGGTCGAACGGCGCGAGGATGTCGTGGGTGCGGGCCACGATGGATTCCAGCGGATGGCCTTCGAGAGCCAGGGTGCGCACGGCGTGTGTGACATTGAGCGCACTGCGGGTACTGCGCACGCCGTGGCCCAGTGCGTCCACGACCGTGATGTGCACCGTGCCGTCGGGCAGCAGGAGCCAGTCGTAGAAGTCGCCTCCCGTGGGGGCGTCCGGATCGGCCGGTGCGTAGTGGACGGCGAAATCCACACCGCTGACGGTGATCGGCGGGGGCCTTAGCGCGTCCTCCAACTCGCGCAGGGTCTGACCGTGTGCCCGGCGCAGTTGCTCGTCACGCTCCTCCAGTTGGACGTAGAGCGCGAGCACGCCGCTGTTGGTCTCGCCGAGTTCGTCCTTGAGCCGGTGCAGTTCGGTGCTGAGGGTGTCGACCCGGGAGAGCGCGACGCCGAGATCGCTTTCGAGTGCCGCGATCTCCGCCTCGTACGCCTCGGCGCCCGCCGCCTCACGGGCGTGCGCGGCTCCGCGCGGCGCGGGCAGCGTGGCCGACGGCGGGTCCTCCCCTTCACCGAGCGGGAGGTGCCAGGCGATGGTGCCTTCGGTGGTGGCCTGCCCGGGCAGCGGCAGATCGGCCGTGCTCGGCGACTGCGGTGTCCGTCCGGCGTGCAGCGTGACGGCCAGGAGGGTCTCTCCGCCGGGCGCGGTGTGCTCGACGGCCTCCAGGCGGACGGGGCCGCCGGCGTCCAAGGCGGCCGTGGCCATCCGGGACACGGAAAGCAGCAGACGCGCTCCGTTGTGGGACGGAAGCCGGTGCGCCTCGCAGATTCCGCGGACGGCGCGGCGCAGGCCCGGCAGGGTGTGGAAGGTGTGGGGGCTCACGGAAGTCTCTGGCTGGGTCGGGCGGCGATCACGGTCGCATCGTCGCGGATGAGGCGGTGGCTGTGGGCGAGGGAGGCGGCGAGCAGGAGCGGCGGCAGCCGGTGCACGAACGCCGAGGGCGACCGGGCCCATCGCTGGTCGATGCCGTCGGAGTGGAGCACCGCGGTGGCGCCGGGCGGCACCGGAAACGCTCGCACCCGCGGCGCTGTCATGTTCAGGCCGGCTATACCGGGCTGGCCGGTCAGGCGGTGGCCCACCTCGAGCGGGGTCAGCGTCAGGACCCGGACGTTGCCGATGCCGCTGTACTCCGCACGGCCGGGGTGCAGGCGCAGCAGGCCCACCGCCGCCCCCCGGGTGCGGCGCAGCGCGCGGTGGATGACGGTGAGCAGGTCGGGCAGGGGAAGGTCCGGTGCCCGGTGGAAGGAGCGTATGGCCGTCTGCGCGGCCTCCGCCGCCTGAGGGCCGTGCCCGAGGCCGTCGACGACGACCGCGGTGCGGACGGCGCCCTGATCGACGACGGCGCAGGCGTCGCCGCTGAGCTGCTCACGGTCCGCCGGGAGGCAGATGGCTCCCACCTCCTGGGCAGCCGGGGGTGCGGCGTCGGGCTCGGCGAGGCGCGCGCAGACGAGGGTGCCGACCCCGGGCTGCGTACGGATGGTGAGGGCGGTGGCTATCCGCTTCACGGCGCCGAGCCCGGCTCCGAGGGTGTTGCTGGTGGTGTAACCGTCGGCGAGGCACCGCTGCAGTTCGCCGATGCCGGGACCGCTGTCCGCGGCGACGATCTCCATCCCACCGCCCAGGGGCAGCGGCTGGATGAACAGTGCCCCGCTACTCGCGTGTTTGGCGAGGTTGCTGGCCAGTTCCGAGGCGATGACGGCGGCCTGGTCGGGCAGCGCGCCCGGCAGGCGGCAGCGCTCGGCGACGGCGCGGGCCGTCTCGGCGGCAAGATGAACGGCGCTGTAGTGGTCCACAGCGATGTGTGCCGTCGGCAGGGCCTCGGTCGAAGTCAACGCCCCGCCCATCGCGTGGCGATCACGGTCGTGCCCTGCCCGGGCGAGGTGTGCAGCTCGAAGTCGTTCATCAGGCGCCTGGCGCCCCCCAGCCCATGACCGAGTCCGGCCCCGGTGGTGAAGCCGTCGGCCAGCGCCGCGTCGACGTCCAGGATGCCGGGGCCGTCGTCCTTGACCGTCAGCCGCAACCCGGCCCTTCCGCCCAGCGCCAGCTGGTCGATGATCACGGTGCCCCCTCCGCCGTGGATATAGGCGTTGCGCGCCAGTTCGCTCGCGGCGGTGACCACCCGCGTCTGGTCGACGATGCTGAATCCGGCGCGCAGCGTCGCCGCCCGCACCGCGTGGCGGACGGTCAGCAGGTCTTCTTCGGTATGGACGATCTGGACCGTCCGGTCCGTCCGCGCGTCGCGGTCGGCGACGCCGGGCGTGGTGGCCAGAGCCACCGCGTTGTCAGTGTTCCGGGTGGAACTCACCCCGGCCCCCTCCGGACGGCTGCAGGCTCTGACGCCAGCCCATCGCAGCCATTCCTTGCTCGGCGTTGAGTGCCGTCTCCACCCCGATGAGCTGGATCCCCAGCTCGACCAGGGTGATGGCGACCGGCGGCCGCATCCCGGCAACGATCACCCGGGCGCCCAGCAGTCGCGCCATGGTGGTCAGCTCCATCAACGTGCGCGCCACGAAGGAGTCGACGATCTCCAGCCGCGAGATGTCGATGAGGACACCCCGGGCACCGTCACGGCTGATCCGGGCGGTGAGCTCCTCGGTGAAAGCGACGGCGGTCTTGTCGTCGAGTTCGTTGAGCAGGCCCGTGACCAGCACGTCCCCCAGGCGCAGGATCGGGACACCGCCCGAGGCGGGCGCACTCATCGCTTGTCCAGGCGCTCGTGGTCCGACGCGGCGGCCTCGGTGAGCTTCACGGCCTCCCCGAGCGCGTCGGCGAGGGTGGCGCGGGTCAGGATCGTCGACAAGTCGATCCCGAGCTGCGCGATGGTCTGGGCGATGGGCGGGCGGATGCCGCTGATGACGCAGTCCGCGCCCATCAGACGCACCGCGTTGACGGTGTGCATCAGGTGCTGGGCGACAGCGGTGTCGACGGTGGGCACGCCGGTGATGTCGATGATGGCGACCAGCGCCTCGTGCTCCTGGATGGCCTGGAGGAGGTTCTCCATCACCACCTGGGTGCGTGCGGTGTCGAGGGTGCCGATCAGCGGTACGGCCAGGACCTGGCGCCACAGCCTGACGACCGGCGTGGACACCTCGAGCAGCTGCTGGCTCTGCCGGCGGATGATCTCCTCGCGGCCCTCGACGAAGGTCTCGAAGGAGAGCGCGCCGGCGCTGTCCAGCAGGCGGTTGATCAGCACCGCGCTGGGGAAGAGGTCGTCCCCTTCGCGGGTGCGCCGCTGGACGGCCTCCAGCAGGGCTTCCTTGAGCGACAGCACCGCCAGGGAGGTCGCGGTCGGGGAGACACCTCTGCGGGCACGGCGCATGGAGATCTCGGACACCGTCCGGTGCATCTCCTCGTGCGAGGTGACCACGCGCTCCACCGGGAGCCCGAGGTCGAGGCCGGAGAGCAGGGCGCCGACCAGGGCGTCGGCCTCCTCGCCGAGCTCGGCCTCGCTCACTTCCCCGTCCAGCGACGGCTGCGCCAGCTGCAACTGCACCCAGCGGTCCGAGATCTCATCGGCCTCTTCGCGCAGCACGCTCGTGACACGCTCGCGTGCGGCAGCCTCAGCGGAACCCAACTCTTCATCCTTTCGGTCCGGCCGGCCCGTGGTGACCTTCGGGCTGTTCGCCCGGGTGGCGGGGCCGGGCCGACCCACGCTCGTCGATAGTTGCCTTCCGGCAAATGTTATCGAGCGCGATCAAGCCCTGTAACCCGCGGGCCCCCTCTTCACCCGCCGAGGCCGAGAATGGCCGGACGGCCGGATCGGTGCGGTGATTTTGCGGCCGGAGAGCGGATATGAGACTTCCGCATTCCGGGGATCCGTCCGTACGGCGACCCTGGCGAGGGGCGGCGGGGCCGCACATCGCGGGTGATCACACGGGCGGCGACCGGCGACGAGGGCCGTAGCAGGTCGGCGGCCACGGACCCGTTCCACGGCCGGAGGACAGCCTCCCACAGAGTGACCCGATGGCGGACCTCACGGCGGCGGCGAACTCAAGGGCGCCGAAGGTGGACGCACGACGAACCGCGCTCAGTCGCGATCGTTCCCGAACCAGTCGAAACACAGCACCAAGGCGTCATCCAGCGTCTCCGCGGCACGGTATTCGGCCACATCGCGCAGCAGCGCCCCCGGCACCAGGGCGGCAGGCAGCAGACGCGTGGCGTGCAGCGCTCGCGCGAGCGCCGCTTCCACGTAGTGTCCGCCCTTCGGCGCGGGCGCCTCGTACACACCGTCGCTCACGAAGATCAGCCGGTCCCCCGGTAGGACCGTGAAGCTCTCCGCCGTGTAGTGGGACTCCTCGAACATGCCCAGTGGCAGCTGCCTGTCCGGTTCGATGCGCTCGACGGTCTTGCCCCGCAGCCGCCACATCTGCGGCGACCCCGCGTCGATGATCTCCATCCGCCCGGTCGCGAGCTCGACGCGCACGAGCAGCGTCGACACGTGGGACGCGCCCTGGTGATGGTCGTAAACCGCCTGGTCGGCCAGTGCCGCCTGGTCGGCGAGGCTGATGCCCGCCCGCCGGGCGTTGCGCAGCGCGCTCACGGCGAGGTGGGTGAGGAGTGAGGCGTCGACGCCCTGCCCCATGCCGTTGGTGACGGTGATGTTCAGCTCCTCACCGTCCGCGGCCCAGTCGAAGTTGTCGCCGTACACGGCGTAGGCGGGCTCCAGCTGGGCGCCGAGGGCGTACCGCTCGGCGGTGCACGCCCGGGCGGGCAGCAGCTGCCACTGCATCTCCGCCGCCAGGGTGAGGCGACTGACACGGCGTACTCGCTGATAGGCGTCGGTGTCCCGTTCGGCGACCAGGATCTCGTGCCCGAGCTGGTCGGTCACCTCTCTGAGCTCGTCGAGGACCGCGGGCGTGGAGCGGTCGCCGGGCAGCCGGACCGTGAGAATGCCGATCCGGTCGCCACGCACCGTCACGGGGAGATGGTGGTCGACGGCGTCACCGTGCGGCACCTGCTGCTCGCGCCGCTCCTGGCTGCCCAGCGCGCGCCCTTCCGGGCTGTTGGAGACGGACAACAGGGGCGCCTCGTCCTCCGAGGAGTCGAAAGGGCTCAGGACCGTGCCGCCGTAGTCCGTCAGATACAGGCGGACCGAAGTGGCGCCGTAGGCGGTGGCAAGGTGGTCACGCACGGTGTCGAGCAGGGCGTGAGGTGCGGACGCACGCAGCGCCCTCCCCGCGTCGAAGCTTTCGGTCATGGTTTCGCGGACCCCCTTCGTAGCGCGTCAAGGGCAGGGTCGGTCTGACAACGGGACGCACAGGGTGACAGAGTGTTCGTGTGTCCCGTTTCACCAGCCGGCCCCCTTCCCGCGAGCAAGCGAGCGCGGCGGCCCTTGCCGCCTCCGAGCTGCTCGAGGTTCTGTGGGGGCGCGGACAGGAGGCGGCGCGCTCGGCGGAGGTGTCCCCTTCCCAGCTCCGCGCCCTGCTGGTGATCGAGAAACGGGAAGGCACGAATCTGCGCACGCTCGCCGAGGCGCTCGCCTCGCGTCCACCGGCGGTCAGCAGACTGTGCGACCGCCTGGAAGCGATGGGTCTCGCCGAACGGGGCCCCAGCGCGACGAGCCGGCGTGAGGTCGAGCTGCGGCTGAGCCTGCGCGGCAGGGTGCTGCTGGAGGAGTACCGCGCGGCCCGGAGCCGGGAGATCACGGCCACCCTGGAGCGGATGGAGCCCGCCGACGTCGCCCAGCTCGCGGCCGGCCTGGAAGCCTTTCACGCGGCGTTCGCCCGGCTCGCGGCCGACGAGGGCGGCCCCGCCGTCCGGGACGACAGCGTCGCGGACAGTGCCTAGCCTCACCTGAATTCCGCCTCTCGATCCGAGATTCCGCACCGGAAAAACGCTCTGCGCGGACGGGGTGAAACGGATCTTCGCCGCACGGGTGACGCTATCAAATCGCCATTTCGACACCCGCCGTTCGGACGAACCCGACTCGGCATGAGGGGCCTCCGCGGAGGATTCGGTACGGCGAAACCGGTGATACGGGCAGCACCTGCCCATCCGGCATGGGCCCGGTGGCGTCGGCAATCGGGGCCGGAACCGGAAAACGGGGTGCGGCAGCAATTTCTGCTGCCGCACCCCTGGATTTCTGTATTAACCGGCACCGTTCGGCGCGTGGCTACCAGCGATACCATCGACCTCGCTTGCCGCCGGCCCCGGCGGAGCGCATCACGAAGCCGAGCAGCCAGATGGCAAGCACGACCACCGCGACGATCCACAGGGCCTTCAGCGCGAAGCCGGCACCGAAGAGCAGCAGTGCGAGGAGCAGGACGAGTAGCAGGGGAACCATAGTTATCAACCTCCGAGCAGCCTTGTGCCCCCACCCACTTCGCCTAGTCCGGAAAACCTGCTTGTTTCCTGCGAGGGAATGCGGGCATCCGTGAATGCTCCCGCGCCTGGCCGGTCGGAGGATTCTCCTGAGTGACCATTGTCGGACCGGATTCCGGCCGTACCCGATCTCGTATCGGTTATCGGCCGCCGATACCGCATTTCGCCGGCCACACCCGTACGCATTCCGTGGGATCGACGGCGGCATCGACGCCGCCCCCGCTACCGCCACTCCCCGCACGCGCCGTCGCACACGGCACGTGCGGCTCCCGATCACGCCTCACACCCCCACCGCCCGGCCCCGGGACGGGACGCGAACAGGGCGGGACGCGCACTCGAAAAAGCATTCGGCTTGCGGTGATCAGCGCTGGTACGTTGCCCGAGTGGCGAAACTCAACCAGATCATTGCCGTGGAGAAGGGCGTCAAGTCCAAGACCCACCAGGACCTGACGTCCGCTCATCACGGCCTGCAGAAGCCGGCGTTGCTGGCCGGGATCTCCCGTACGTACCAGCCCAAGGACGAGGAGGGTGAGCAACTGCCGCCCGAGTCCACCCGGGTGCAGGTGCAGGCGGAGGACGTGCTCCGCGAGACGGCGGCGACCCTGACGCGGCTGTTCGACGTGACCGCCACCAAGGACTGGGCCAACTGCACGGCGCGCGCCGACGTGAAGGTGGACGGCCGGACGCTGCTCAGCCAGGTCCCCGTGTCGTATCTGCTGTTCCTGGAGAAGCAGCTCACCGACGTCAACACCTTCATACGCAAGCTGCCGGTGCTGGACGCGTCCGAGTCGTGGGTGCAGGACCCCTCGACGGATGCCTGGAAGACCGAGCCTGTCCGGACGGTGCGGACGAAGAAGGTGCCCCGCAACCACGTGAAGGCGGAGGCCACCGACAAGCACCCGGCACAGGTCGACGTGTACTACGAGGACGTTCCGGTCGGCTACTGGACGACCGTGAAGTTCTCCGGCGCGCTGCCCGCTCGACGCGTGAACGAACTGCTGGACAGGGTGGAGAAGTTGCAGCAGGCGGTGAAGTACGCCCGCGAGGAGGCGAACTCCGTCGAGATCACCGACGAACGGGTGGGCGAGCTCGTCTTCGGCTACCTGTTCGGGTAGCGTCTACAACTCCCCGGGCGCCTCTGTGCGGCCGGGGTGCGCGAGGAGCGCAAGCTGAAACTGAAGCTTGTCGTGACGAACGCGGTTTTCAGTGGGGGTTCAAATCCTCCCCGCGGCATTCACGAGCCGCGGTAGCCCAACTCGGCAGAGGCAGACCGCGATCAATCTCAGACTCTTGCTCCAGTCTCAGTATTCGCCACCGATCGCCGGATCGACCGGGCCGGGCCCGCGTCGTCGGATGCCGGTTCAAGTCCGGCCCGTGCAGCTCTCTTTTCCGATGCGCGGTAGTTCAAAGGCAGAACACGACGACTTGATGACTGACCCGCGCTCTTAACCGAGCCGGCGTGCGCAGTCGGGTGGCATTCAAGGGCTCGGGGGCAGGCTACGCCCCCGGGCCCGCTCCTTTCTCGCCGGACTTTCTCCTCCAACCACCCTTCGTTATGCGCAGGTTGAGCCGAGCGCACGCACCACTCCTTCCGCGTCGTGGCGCCCGAATGGCACCTCGTCAGGTGTCAGTGCCAGGTCTGGATCCATGCCGTGAGCAGGGTGACCAGGGTGCCGCCGGCCGTGTACGCGGCACCGCGCACCAGGTCGTGCCACAGCGGACTCATACGCTGCTCAGCCGTTCGGCTGCGAGGACACCGGCGGCGGACGATTGCCTTGGACAGCCTTTCCGGGCGCCGGTTGATTTCGTTCATGGGTGTCTCCTCCTCAATGCTGGTCCTCGCGGTCCTTCTTGCGGCCCGCTCGTGGGTGCACCGCGCAGGAGCCCTCCCGTCCGTCCCGACTCCCGGAGCGGGCGGCGGCTCCTTCTCTGCGACATGCTGTGTTGAGGCGGAAGGCCATCGGAGGGCGATGGCCCGTGCGGGAGTACGACAGCGCCCCCGCACCGGAGTTCTGGTGCGGGGGCGCTCTTCGCGTCATCTCCGGCGTGCGGAGGGCTTCACCTTCACCAGAGAATTGGATTCGGTTCCCCCCTGAACACATGGGGGTGTCTAGAACGTTAGGTCGTTCTGCCGATCCTGCCCGGCGACACGCGGTCGCGCACCGACCGGTTCACCCTTCAGGGCGCGCAGGTCAGGAACGAACCGCGCCTTGCCGCCTGCGCCGGCGGGACGGCAGCGCGGCACCGGGGGGGCGGGCTCGACCGACCTACGGGCAAATCGGGGGCGCGGACGGCGGGCGCCTGCCCGGCGGGGATGGCGTACGTCCGCCCGGCGACGGCTGGGGTAGGGGCGGGAGGGCTGTAGGGGGCGCGTCCCGCGGGCCCGGGTGCGGCCCCGGGCCACGCCCATCGGCAGCACAGGGAACGCGGGGCGCAGAGGGCGCCGACCACGGTCCGGTCACTCTCAGTCGGCGGTGTTGGCCGGCTCCGGAGTACAGCCGGGGGGGGCGGGCCCCGTGCCCTGAAGAGCGAGGGACGCGAGATCGCAGCCGGGGTCGGGCTGGGGCTGGGCGATCCGGGCGTCGTAGAGCGAGCCGCAGCCAGCGCGTACCGCTCCCCCGATCGGTTCCCCTCGGCTCGGCATCGCGGCAATTACCGGTATTCCTGGTGCAGTTGGAGTGGCCGGGCCTCGACGTGCGGAGTGATGAGGTCCCGGTTGTCGCCGAAGAGGACGGCGGGCCCGGTGCGTTTGAGCGCGGGCACGGGCACGACACCGAATCTCGTGATATAAGTACCGCGTATCAAGATCTCCGCCTCGGCGATGCCAGGAGCGATCCGCCCGTACGAAATGGGCGTGACACCGCTCGTCACGGCGAACATCCTCACTGCGGCTTCCCCGCGGTTCGCCCGCTGCGGCAGCACCACTCGCGTCCTTGCCACTTCACCCGGTCCCGTACCGGCACACAGCGCTGCACAAAGAAGTCTTTGCAGCACCTTCCTTTTGGCGTAGGCATTACCCGATGCCTCTGCTCCCCGCCTGAAGCACACCTGATCTCTGAACCCTGAATCCCTGCTCCATACCCGACTCGCCTGACGCATTACAGACCCCTGGAAGACACCACCTCGGAGGACCGCACCTTGGAAAAGCCCATCCCGAACGCCGCCGCATTTCCCCGTCAGTTCGCGCGCAGCCGCCGCTTCTCCCTGGGTGTCCCACGGCATCTCACCCTCTCCCCCGACGGTCGCCGTGTCCTCTTCGTCCGTACGGGGTCCGGCACGGATCCGGTGGGCAGGCTGTGGCAGTACGAAGACGGTGCGGAGCGCATGCTGGCCGATCCGACGCTCCTGGTGGGAACGCGTCCTGGGGCGGTGCCCGAGGAGGAGCGGCTGCGGCGGGAGCGAGCCCGCGAGCGGTCCGTGGGGGTGGTGACGTACGCGACCGACGACGCAGCCCGACTCGTTGCCTTCGCGCTGTCGGGGGCGCTGTGGGCGGTGCGTACGGACGGTGGCGCTCCGTTCTCCGTATCGGCGGCCGGTCCCGTCGTCGACCCCCGGCCCTCCCCCGACGGCCGCCACATCGCCTACGTGAGCCGCCGGTCCTTCCACCTCGTCGACCTGGACGGCACCGACCGCCAGTTGGCCCGTGCCGAAGGCCCGGAGATCACCTACGGGCTCGCCGAATACACGGCGGCCGAGTCGATGAACCGGTCGCGTGGCTACTGGTGGGCGCCGGACAGCCGCCATGTCCTGGTCTCCAGGGTCGACACCGGCCCGGTGGAACGGCGGTTCATCAGTGACCCCTCCGATCCGACGAAGCCGCCGCAGGCGATCCGCTATCCGGCCGCGGGCACGGCCAACGCGGAGGTCACGCTCCAGCTGCTGTCCGTCGACGGCGACCGGGTCGACGTGGAATTCGATCGCAAAGCCTACGAATACCTCGTCGACGCGGGCTGGGACGCACACGGCCCATATCTCGCGGTCCAGAGCCGCGACCAGCGCACGCTGCGTACCCTGGCGGTCGATCCCGCGACCGGCGCCACCGAGGTGCTGCACGAACGCACCGACCCGGCCTGGGTGGAGATCGTCCCCGGCACTCCTGCCCGTACCGCGTCCGGAGCCCTCGTCCTGCCCGAGGACACCGGCGGCACCCGGCATCTGACCATCGGCGGCCGACGGGTCACACCCGACGGGCTACAGCTGCACGAGGTGCTCGGCGTCGACGGCGAGCAGGTGCTGTTCGCGGCGAGTGAGGACCCCACGGAGACCCATGTCTGGCGCTACGACCCCGTGCACGGCATCCGCCGGCTGAGCCGGGACCCGGGCACGTACCGGGGCGTGGGGCGCGGCGGCACGATCGTCCTGGAGGGCATGACACCGCGTGGCAACGAGGTCCAATTCGTCCGGGACTCGGACGACGACGGCGCCCCCTACGGCGTCATCGCCTCGCTCGCCGAGGAGCCCGTCGTCACTCCTCGGCCCGTCCATCTGACGCTCGGCGAGCGCGAGTTGCGCGGCGCCCTCTACCTCCCCTCCTGGCACAGGGAAGGCTCCGGGAAGCTGCCGGTGCTGCTCGATCCCTACGGGGGCCCGGCCATGCAGCTCGCGGTACGGGCCCGTGGGTGGTTCTCGTGCGTGTCCCAGTGGTTCGCCGAACAGGGCTTCGCGGTTCTCGTGGTCGACGGGCGCGGGACTCCCGGGCGCGGCCCCGCCTGGGAAAAGGCCGTCCACGGCGACCAGCTCACGCCCGCGCTGGAGGATCAGGTGGACGCTCTGCTGGCCGCAGGCGACCGGTTCGGCGACCTCGACCTGGGGCGCGTGGCGATCCGCGGCTGGTCCTTCGGCGGCTTCCTTGCGGCGGCCGCCGTACTCCACCGTCCCGATGTCTTCCACGCGGCCGTCGCCGGCGCTCCGCCCACCGATCAGCGGCTCTACGACACCCATTGGAAGGAGCGGTACCTGGGCCACCCGGACGAGCAGCCGGAGAACTACGCACGTTCGTCGCTGGTCGGACACGGGCACCTGCTGCGCCGCCCGCTGCTGCTCGTCCACGGCCTCGCGGACGACAATGTGGCGGCCGCACACACCCTCCGCTTCTCGGCCGAACTGCTCGCGGCGGGCAAACCGCACAGCGTGCTGCCACTGCCCGGGGCGACGCATGCGCCGTCCGATGACGCCGTCAACGAGAACCTGCTGCGCCACCAGCTGGCATTCCTGCGCGAGGCGCTGGGCGGCCTGAGCGGCCCGGAGGGTCGAGCGGAGCCTGAGGACACGTCCGAGGAGACCGCCGGCGAGGGCTGAGACACGGCCTACGGAAGCACCACCCGCCGCGCGCCGGGACGGCGCACGGCGGCAACCGCTTCCGATGCGAGCACGCTGCCGCCACTGCGCAGTCCGCCCCGTCAGCCCCTCCCTGCGCTCCCCGTCGCCGTCCCGTTCGCCGGCCGATCCGGTTTTCCTCAACTCGGATTGAACACGGGCAACGGGCCGTCCGTATTCATCTGCGCAGCGTCCATGGCGCCCACGGCTGAGGCCGGCCCCGTTCAGCACCCCGGGGAGCGCACACCCTCATGGGCGTTGGGTGGCGGGTGCGCGGCACGTCGTCAAGCGCCAGGCGACCGGCGACCGGCTCCTCAGGGCCGTGAAGCCGTGAGGCCATACGGCACACGCCGTACGGCCTCACGTGGCGGCATGAGGACCCGCCGGCCGCGCACCCGCCACCGCCGACAGCAACCGCAACAGCAACAGCAACAGGCTCAACGAACACGGCAGCAGAAGCGGACGAGGACCCGAACCGGAGGCACACCATGGCTCGACACGCAGCATCGGTGCGGACGGATGTGACGGCTGAGACGACCGTGACAGCGGAGACAGAGCCAGAGCAGGATCCGGCCCAGGAATCCGCTGCCGCGGCGGACGCCCCGCGCGGAACGCCTCCATTGGCCCTGGTCGGGACGGGGCAGGGCGCAAGGCGTGGCACGGCGCGGCGCGCGGTCGTCGCGGCGGTCGGCGCGGCAGGGCTGACCGCCGCCCTCGCTGCCTGCGGCGGCGGCACGCAGCAGACCGGAACGCAGCCGGAGGTCCCGGCGGCCGGCGGAGCGGAGGACTCCGGCCAGGACACGCCGCCGGACAACGGGGGCGCGGACGACGGGGCGGCGGGTGAGAGCGACGGCGGCACCGCCGGGGGCGGCAGCGAACTCGCGAAGACCGCGGACATCCCCAAGGGCGGCGGCAAGATCTTCAAGGCCGAGAAGGTCGTGGTGACCCAGCCGCAGGACGGGGAGTTCAAGGCGTTCTCCGCGGTCTGCACCCACTCGGGCTGCCTGGTCGGTGAAATCTCCGGCGGCACCATCAACTGCATGTGCCACGGCAGCAAGTTCGACATCACCGACGGCAGTGTGAAGGACGGGCCCGCGCCCCGGGGTCTGCCGGCGGCGAAGGTCAACGTCGACGGCGGCTCGGTCACCCTGGGCTGACCACCCGCCGATCCGACCACCTGACAACTGACACCTGGCCCCTGGCCCCTGACCGCATCACCGCCATAGCGCCTTACCGGCGAGCGGCGGCGTCGAAGCGTCCCTGGCTCCTCCCCCGACGCCGCCGCTCCTACAGCGCCGTCGCCGCGCTCCACGCCCCGGACCCACCCCCGCCGGGTCAGGAAGCGCGGCGCGGCCGTTTCCAGCAGGTCAGAACCTCGTCCGTCGTGGTGACGGTGGCGACCAGGGCGAGGGTGTTGCGGATCATGGCGGGTGTGTAGTCGGCAGGCACTCCCGCGATGGCGTCCGAGGGCACGACGGCCGTGTAGCCGAGGTTGACCGCGTCGAACACGGCATTGGGGATCGCGACGTTCGCCGACACCCCGGTGACCACGAGTGTGCGACACCCGAAGTTGCGCAGCAGCGCGTCCACATCGGTGCCCGCCAGGGGCGAGAGCCCGTGCAGCCTCCGCACCACCAGGTCATCCTCCGAGACCGGTATCGGATCGGCGATCCGTACGGCGGTGGATCCGACGATCTGCTGTACGGGCAGCCGCCGGGCCGCCTTGAACAAGCGGGCATTGCTGTTGGCCCCCCGACCGTCGGGACGGCGTTCGGCGACGGCATGCAGCACCTGGACGCCGGCTTCGTGGGCAGCCACTACCAGTCGGGCGATATGCGTCAGCGCTCCCGACTTCCTTGCCACGGCGGCGAGTTCCGGCAGCGCACTGTCCACGCCGACCACGCCGCGCTGGCACTCGACGGTGAGCAGAACCGTCGAGGCCGGATCCAGTTGCTCGATGAGCCGTGCGTCCGATGCCATCGCCATCCTCCCGCGACCTGCCTTGCCTGGGTCTGCCTACGCCTGTCTGTGCCTGTCTGTGCCTGTGTCTACCTGTGCGTGTCTGCCTGTGCCTGCCTGTGACGGCTTTGCTGCGATCCGCCCGTGCTGCGGAGTGCCACCCGTACCGCCGCAGGGCCCCATGCCCTACCTGCCGAAATGCCTTGCGCCCGCGCGCCGGCGTCCTGATCGCTTCCCGATGCGCCGGAATGCGTCGCCTCCACGGACCAGGTCGAGGCGCGCGAGGCTATCCGCCATTGCGCCTGTTAGGAAGAGCGCCCATGATTTCTGACAGGTAGTCAGTTTGCATTCGGAGGACGGTGTCGTCGCGGGCCGCATACTGCCCGCCCACGGCCCGCACAGCGGAGGGCGAGGACGGATGACCGACACACAGCGGCGCGGGCGACGGATCATGATGACGCGGGGCGAGCGCGACGAGTTCCTCGCCGGCGAGCGGACCTGCCGGGTCGCGACGGTGAGCGGGGACGGCGCACCCCACGTCGGGGCCCTGTGGTTCGTCTGGGACGGCGACGCGCTGTGGCTGTACTCGATCACCCGAAGCAAGCGATGGGCGCAGTTGCGCAAGGACGCGCGGCTCGCGGTGGTCGTCGACGACGGGCACGAGTACGGAGAGCTGCGGGGCGTCGAACTGGCCGGCCGCGCGGTATTCGTCGGCGAGGCACCGCGCACCGGCGAGCCATGCCCCGAACTGGACGCGCCGGAGCGGCTGTTCGCGGCAAAGTACTTCGGAATGAACGAGATGCCGCACGACGGCCGGCACGCGTGGGTGCGCCTGACCCCGGAGACCGTCACCTCCTGGGACTTCCGCAAGATACCGGGGTGAGGGCGGAGGACGACCGAAGGGCGACGGGGCCGATCCGGGCCGAGGGCTGATGGGCGGCGAAAGGCGGTAGGTGATAGCCGGTAGGCGGACGACGCGCCCCGGGGCCCGCGCGGGTTACGTGGTCGTCAGTGCCTCACAGCCTGGACCAGGCCGGGCGGGGCGAGCGGCAGTGACCTGACGCGCCGCCCTTGCCCGCACCCCATCCGTACGTACCGGAAATTCGAGCGCCGGGTCAGCCGGTCCCAGGCGTTCCGCACCGCTGACAGCGCACCACTGAGCAGAGGCACCCGAGCCCGGCCGGGCCATGCCCTGCCGCAACCTGCCCGGCACCCGGCGGGCGGCCAGGCGTTCGCCTTCCCCTTCCCCGGCACCCGGCGGACGCATCCCGCACCCCGCCTGACGCCCTGGAAGTGATCGCGATGTCAGTGGTCTCTGCGAGAGTGGTGGGGTCAGCCCGTTCTCGGCCGCCACGGGTGCGGGAGCGGGACAGCTCCGGCCGCGACGGGCCGGGAGCCGACGAGGACGAAGGAGATCCGGTGAACGTGCTCTTCCCCGCGCTGCACGACGCTTCGACCGCGCCCGCGCTGCGCTTCGGTGACCGCGCGCTCAGCTACCGCCAGCTCGCCGCGGTGGCCGGCCCGCTCGCCGAACGGATCGGCGCCGAGACACGAGTGGCGATCTGGGCGACCGCGACGCTGGAGACCTCGGTGGGCGTGATCGCCGCGCTGCTCGCCGGAGTGCCCGTGGTGCCGGTGAATCCGAAGATCGGGGAGAGCGAGCTCGCGCACATCGTGGCGGACAGCTCCCCCACGCTCGTTGTGGCCGATCCCGCCGCCGACCTGCCGGACGCTCTCGCCGCACTCCCCCGCCTCGACATCGAGGTCATCGCGCCTCCCGAGGACGCCGTGCCGGCCCCGTTCCCGTACGAGCCGGGCGACGAGTCCCCGGCCCTGATCGTCTACACCTCCGGCACCACCGGGCCGCCCAAGGGCGTCGTGCTCCCGCGCCGCGCCATCGCCCACACGCTGGACGCGCTGGAGGACGCCTGGCAGTGGACCGCCGACGATGTCCTCGTGCACGCCCTGCCGCTCTTCCATGTCCACGGCCTGATTCTCGGCATCCTCGGCCCGCTGCGCCGCGGCGGCAGCGTCCACCACCTGGGGCGCTTCAGCACCGAAGCCGTCGCGCGGGAACTCTCCGCGGACGGCACCATGCTGTTCGGCGTACCGACGATGTACCACCGGCTGGCCGTCGAGGCGGGCGACGACCCGGTGCTCGCCAAGGCGCTCGCCGGCGCCCGGCTGCTGGTCTCCGGTTCCGCCGCACTGCCGCTGACCGACCACGAGCGGATCGCCGCCGCGTCCGGCCGCAGGGTCATCGAGCGGTACGGCATGACGGAGACGCTGATGAACACCAGCGTCCGGGCGGACGGCCCCGATGCCACGGGGACGGTCGGCGTGCCCCTGCCGGGCGTGTACGTACGCCTCGTCGACGACGCCGGTCAGGCGATCACGGACAGCGACGGCGAGACGGTGGGTGAGATCCAGGTCCGCGGCCCGAACCTCTTCGTCGAATACCTCAACCGGCCCGACGCCACCGCCGCCGCCTTCGACGGCGGCTGGTTCCGCACCGGCGACATGGCGATCCGCGACGCCACGGGCAACTACCGCATCGTCGGCCGCAAGGCCACCGACCTGATCAAGAGCGGCGGCTACAAGATCGGCGCCGGTGAGATCGAGAACGCCCTGCTCGCACATCCTGGAGTCGCCGAGGCCGCCGTCACCGCCGAGCCCGACGAGGACCTCGGCGAGCGGATCGTCGCCTGGATCGTGGCCGAGAGCCGGCCGGACGCCGAGCCGCCGTCCGCTCAGGAACTCACCGACCATGTCGCCCGCCAACTCTCCCCGCACAAGCGGCCCCGAACCGTCCACTTCCTGGACTCCCTGCCGCGCAACGACATGGGCAAGATCCTCAAGCGGGAACTCCGTGCGTAGCGGCGGCCTCCCCGGAGGCGGCACCGACGGTGAGCCCACCGACGACGCCCGGGGAGCGTCCTGGGAACCGGGGCCCGGCAACCTGCCTGCCGACGGCCCGGCCGGGGGCGTGGGAGCGGAGCCCGGGAGCGATATCCTCGCCACTCCCCCGCCCGTGGTGCCGCCCGCTGCCCAGCCCGCCGCACGGCTCACGGCCCGTCAGGCCATGGAACTCGTCGCCGACTCCTACGTCGAACCTGCCTCACCCGACGACGCGGGAGCGCCCGGCACCGGAGCCACGGAGCGAGAGTCCGGGGCAGTTGCGCCGACCGGGGTAGGCGCAGCGGCTGAGGTGGAGGAGGCCGAAGGAGAGGGAGCCGTGCGGCCGGGCGGCGCGGGTGCGCAGGTCAGCGCGGTCAGCTCTGCTCCGGGACGGCCGGACGGACCACTGCGCTGGGACGGCTACGACGCCGCCCGGGAGCGCGCCCGCGCCCGGACCGGTGAGGACGAGTCGGTGGTGACCGCCCTCGCCACGATAGGTGGCAGACAAGCCGTACTCATTTCCTTCGAGTTCGGGTTCTTGGGCGGCTCCCTGGGCGAACGCACCGGTGACCGCCTGGTGGCCGCGTACACCCAGGCCCGCGAACGGCGCCTGCCGGTTGTGTCGTTGATCGCCACGGGCGGCAGCCGGATGCAGGAAGGCATGCGTGCCCTGACCCAACTTCAGCGCGTGGCCGCCCAGTCGGCGCTCAACCGCGCGGCGGGACTGCCGCAGATCGCCGTGCTGCGGGACCCGACGACCGGTGGCGGATGGGCCACACTCGGCGCGGGAGCCGATGTGACCCTCGCCCTGCCGGGAGCACAGATCGGCTTCGCGGGCTCCCGCGTCCGCCCCAAGGGCGCCGACCCGCACGCCTACTCCGCCGAAGGGCAGCTCGCGGCGGGCCACATCGACGCCGTCGTCCCGCCGGACCGCCTGCGCGACACCCTGGTGCACTGGCTCCAACTCCTGGGAGCCACAGAGCGGTCCGCTTCCGCCACAGAGCGGTCCGCTTCCGCTACGGAGCCGGACGCCGCAGCCGCTCCGGAAGCGGCGCCGCCCCCGCACCCTCTCGGCGCGGGCACCCTCCCGGAGACCGGCTGGGATGCCGTGGCCCGCGCCCGCGACGCGCGACGCCCGCGCGCCGAGGCGTATCTACGGTCCTACTTCGACGACTGGGAAGAGATCAGCGGTGACCGCTGCGGCGGCGTCGACACCGGCATGCGGTGCGGGTTCGGGCAGCGCGACGGCCGAACGATCGCCTTCGCGGCCCAGTGCGGCACGGCCACCCGCCCCGCCGGATTCCGTACCGCAGCGCGCCTTATCCGCCTCGCGGACCGGCTCGGCATCCCCGTCCTCACCCTCGTGGACACTCCCGGCGCGGCCAACGACCCGGAAGCCGAACGCTCCGGCGCCGGCGCGGCCATCGCGGACACCTTCGCCGCACTCGCCTCGGTCCGTGTCCCCGTCACCTCCCTGCTGATCGGCGAAGGCGGTTCGGGCGGCGCTCTCGCGCTCGCCGCTCCCGGCCGGCTATGGGCGACACCCGACAGCTACTTCTCGGTGATCGCCCCGGAACTGGCCGCCGCCATCCTCAAACGCGACGCCCAGCAGGTGCACGACACCGCCGACCAACTCCACATCCGCCCTCAGGACTTGCTGGAGCTGGGAGTCATCCGCGGCATCGTCACACCACCCTGACCAGCCTGGGGGCACGAGCCCCCACGGAGTGCCACGGAGACGGAGTACGGGGGCGGGCACCCAGCAGGGCCGGTCCGTCCATCAGGCCGGACCGTCCAGCAGTACGGTCCCTCCGTCAGGCCGCGACGCCCCAGGCCCGCGAGCTCGGGAACGTGCGCTCCGGGCCGGACCTGGCCCTTGCCTGACTCCTGGCTCCAGGCTCCTGACTCCTGACTCCGGTCCGACCCCACTCAAGAGCGCCCCCACACCGAACCTCAGCAGCCCGGCACCCGCCTGCCCGCTGCTCGGAGCGCTCCCACCGCCGCACGGATCGACGGCCTGCGATCGGCGTCCGCACGCCAAATCGCGTACACGTGACGCCGCATGGTGTGACGTACGGGGACCACGCTCACCCCCTCGGGCACCGGGCCGCGCCCGAGACGAGGTGCCACCGCCACCCCCAGTCCGGCAGCGATCAGCGCGAGCTGCGTGTGATGCTCCTCGGCCATATGCGCGATACGCGGCTCGATGCCCTTGCCGCGCAAGGTGAACATCAACCACTCATGGCAGAACTCCCCCTGCGGCCAAGAGATCCACTCGTCGTCCGCGAACTCCTCCAGATCCACGGACCGGCGCTGGGCCAGCCGGTGATCCGAAGGCATCGCCACATCGGCCGGATCGTCCAGGAGCGGAGCCTTGGCCAGCCCCTCGGGCAGCGACAACGGCCGGTTGTACCAGTCCAGGACGACGCCGAGATCGAAGTCGCCGCGCACCACACCGCGTACGGAATCGTCCGGCTCCATCTCCGTGAGCCGTGCGCGGAGTTGCGGATGGGCAGTGCGCAGTTCAGCGAGCGCCTCGGGGAAGAGTCCGCGGGCCGCGGTGGGAAACGCGCCGATACGCAGTTCACCCACGGCCTGACCACGGTGCGCTTCCAGCTCGGCCTGGGCCAGCTCGACCTGGGAGAGGATGCGTGCGGCGTGTTCGGCGAGCAACCGCCCCGCATCGGTGAGCCGCACCCCTCGCCCGTTCTTCGCCAGCAGCTGCTGCCCGGTCTCCCGCTCCAGCTTGGCGATCTGCTGCGAGACCGCGGATGTCGTGACATGCAGCCCGTCGGCCGCCGCGCTCACCGAACCATGGCGGGCCACCGCGCTCAGCGTCCGCAGACGATCAAGGTTCAACATATAAGCGATGCTAAGCGATACCGGCCACAAATACTCGCTTGTGCTACGCAGTGGTGCGCAGCATCGTAGAGGCCATGAGCATCGCCACCCGCGCGGCCGCCGACTCCGGCAACGCAGAGCCTCCGGCCTCAGCCGCCGCCCCTCACTCCTCCTCGACCTCGTCGATCACAGCCGCAACGACCTCTGGCGACACCGGTGGCAGCCCCGCCCGACGTCGCGCGTACGGCTGGCCGCTCCGCTTCGCCGTGCTCAGCCTGATCTGGGGCTTCAGCTTCCTCTTCATCAAGGTCGGCACCAACGGCTTTGCCCCGCTGCAGGTCACCCTGGGCCGCGTCGGATTCGGCGCGGCCGTACTGCTGGCGATGCTCGCGCTCAAGCGTCAGCGTCTTCCGCGCTCCGCCCGGACCTGGGCCCATCTGACGGTCGCCGCGTTCTTCCTCAACGCTCTGCCCTTCTCCCTCTTCGCGTATGCGGAACTGACGATCCCCTCCACCCTCGCCGGCATCTGCAATGCCACCTCTCCCCTGTGGGGCATGCTGCTCTCGGTCGTCGCGCTTTCCGAGGACCGCCCCACTCGGCGCCGGGTCGCCGGACTGGGTATCGGCTTCCTGGGGGTCCTGACCGTCCTGGGCGCCTGGCAGGGCTTCGCGGGCACGGACCTGGCGGGGACCGCGATGGCCCTGGGCGCATCACTCAGCTACGCCGTCGGCTGGATCTACGTCCGCCGCACCCTGGCGGGTGTGCAGCACTCCCACCTGTCGATGTCAGGCGCGCAACTGCTGCTGGCGACCCTCCAACTTGCGGTGGTGACGCCCCTGTTCACCTCTCTGCCGACTTCCTACCCGGTCATCCCCCTCCTCTCCGTCGTCGCGCTCGGTGCGCTGGGCACCGGCTTCGCGTTTCTCCTGCAATACGGTCTGGTCGCGGAAATCGGTCCCACCACGGCCCAGATGGTCACCTACTTCATCCCGGTCATCGCCACCACGGCCGGTGTGGCGCTCCTCAACGAACAGCTGAGCTGGAACACACCCGTCGGTGCCGTCATCGTCCTCGCCGGCGCCGCCCTCACCCAGAGCAAGCCCCGCCGCACCAAACCTTGAGCACAGCGTCCCGGCCCCGAGCGTCCGCAGCCGGCGGACCACGCGGGCCGACCGGGCAGTTCCGGGCCTCCGCCCGCCCGGCAGGCAGGCAGGAGGACTCCCCAACGCACGCAAGAAGCGCCGTGGGAGGTTCTCGCCCTGGCGGCAGGCGCGTGACGACTGGGCTCGCGGCCGGGGTAACTGCCGGCCCTTCGGTGACGGCCGACGAGCCGGCGCCACCGAGGCGAAGCAAGCCGTCGCGGCCGGAGCACGACACCCGGCCCGCCCCCGAAACAACCGCCCGACGAGCGGCCGCCTCGGCCGCTCACTCGTACCGTCGCGCCTCCGCTCTTCCCGTCGCCGCGGCGACGGCCTCCGCCACCGGTGTGATGTCGTCGTCCGTCAGGCCGGAAACGGTGATCCGGACACCCGGCGGGGACTGCATTCGGAAGCGGGCGCCGGGAGCCACCGCCCAGCCGGAGTGGAGGAGCCGGGCCACCGCACCGGTTTCATCCGGGACCGGCACCCAGACGTTCATCCCGCTGCGCCCCCGGGCCGGCACTCCTCGCTCGGCCAGCTCCCGTATCAGGGCGTCCCGACGCCGGCCGTACGCCTGCGACACCGCCTTCGGGTCGACCGCCGACGTCCGCCACAAGTGGGCCACGGTGTCCTGGAGGAGGTGGCTGACCCATCCCGGGCCCAGTCGCTGTCGTCCGCGCACCCGGTCGACGGTGACCGCGTCACCGGTCAGAACCGCCAGCCGTAGATCCGGGCCGTACGCCTTGGCCGTCGAGCGCACCAGCACCCAATGAGTCGTGACGCCGGAGAGCGGATGCAGGGGCAGGTCGACGATGCCGTGCCCGTGGTCGTCCTCGATGAGCAGGACGTCCGGGTGCTCGGCGAGGAGCGCCCGGAGCGCGGTGGCACGCTCGCTGCTGATGGCCGCGCCCGTAGGGTTCTGCGCCCGGTCGGTGATGACGACCGCCCGCGCGCCCTCCTCGATGACGCGCGCCAACTGCTCGGTCAGCGGCCCCTCGTCGTCGACACCGACCGGCGCCGGGCGCAATCCGAGCGCCGGAATGAGATCCAGCAGGCTGCCCCACCCGGGATCCTCCACGGCCACGACATCGCCGGGCCGTAGATGCGCGGACAGCACCCTCTCCATGGCGTCGAGCGAGCCGCTCGTGACGGCGACCGGGCCGCCTGCCACGCCATCGGCGTCGAAAGCCGACCGGGCCAGCGCGGCGAGGTCGTCGTCGACAGCGGGGGTGCCGTACAGCACGGGCTGTCTCGCGCTGCGCGCCGCGGCCTCGGCGAGCGCCCGCTCCAGGGGAGGCAGCAGGGCCCGGTCGGGATTGCCGTCCGAGGCATCCCGCACCCCGGGCGGGACCTCCACCCGCAGCGCCTCGCGCGGCGTGCTGGACGGCCTGGCCCGCACTCGGCTGCCACGCCGACCCGAGGTCTCGATCACGCCCCGGTCACGCAGCGTGCGGTACGCGGCCGCGACCGTATTCGGATTGACCTCCAGAAAGACCGCCAACTCCCTGAGCGGGGGCAGGACTTCGCCCGGTTGGAGCTCGCCCGCACCGACGGCTCGCTCGACACTGGCGGCAATCTCCGATGCGCGCCGCCCTTCGATCAGATACTCTCCTAGCACAAACAAGATTATGCACTAGTGCAATGGAGAACGCAATGTCATCCGCCGCGTCGTACGCCCGAACCGAGCGCACGATCCCCACCCGCGCCCGCGAGCGCGCCTCCTACGACCATGAGACGGTGCACGCGATCCTCGACGAGGGATACGTCTGCCACCTGGGCTTCGTGCGCGACGGCGGACCGGTCGTCCTGCCCACCCTCTACGGCCGTATCGGCGACCGCCTCTACCTCCACGGCTCGACGGGTTCGCGTCCGCTGCGCATGGCGGGCGGACAGGCGGACCCCGGCCTGGACGTCTGCGTCACCGTCACCCACGTCGACGGCCTGGTCCTGGCCAAGTCGGCCTTCCACCACTCGATCAACTACCGCTCGGTCGTGATCCACGGCACCGCGCATCAGGTGACGGACGCCGGCGAGAAGACGACGGCGCTGGATGCCCTGGTCGACCAGGTCCTGCTGGGACGCGCGGCGGACTCCCGCCCGGCCAACGCCAAGGAGCTGGCCGCCACCGCCGTGATCAGCCTCGACCTGCGGGAGGTCTCCGCCAAGATCCGCAGCGGCGGCCCCAATGACGAGCCGGAGGACCTCGCGCTGCCGTACTGGAGCGGTGTCCTCCCGGTGGCTCCCGCCTACGGCGCACCGATACCGGCCGACGACCTCGCTCCCGGTACCGCCCAGCCGGCCTACCTCTCCGCCCGCTGAGGTCCGCGATGCTGATCCACCCCTGGGACGCACCCGCCGACGACGCCGAGTGGCAGGGTTTCCTCGCCACGCACGACTTCGGGCAGCTGGCCGCGAACGGGCTGCCGGGCGAGCCCCCGATGCTCCAGCCGCTGCATTTCGCCTACGACCGCGACCGCCGCGAGGCAGTGACGCACCTGGCGCGCCCCCACCCCATCTGGGGCGCGTTGGAGGACCGGCCGACGGTCCTGCTGAGTGTCGTGGACGACTACGCGTTCATCCCTGGCCCTTGGCAGGCGGCCGAGGACCAGCCTCCCGAGCACGGCGTCCCCACCAGCTTCTACGCCGCGGTCCAGCTCACCTGCACGGCCCATGTCGTGGACGACCCGGAAGCCAAGGCCGCGCTGCTGCAACGGCAGGTGGGGCACTTCCAGCCGGCCGGCGGCTCCGCCCCGGTCATCGCGGGAGAGGCGCCCTACGGACGGCTGCTGTCCGGGATCCGCGGACTGCGTCTGGAAGTGCGGGAGGTCCGCGCCAAGTTCAAGTACGGAGGAAAGCGCAGCGAGCAGGTTCGCCAACGCATCTCGGAACGCCTCGCCGAACGCAACGGACCAGGCGACGCAGCGGCCCGCATTCACCAGCAACGCCGCCTGAACGCCCGGGCCGCTCCGGCGCCCGGCGTGAGAGGCCCGAGCAGCGATGGGCGGTGAACAGCCTGGAGCTGAACGGTGAGGGGGGCCTGCCCGGGCCCGTCCGCACTACCGGCGCCCATGGACAGCACGGCCGGCACGGGTCAGCACCCCGGCACGGGCGGCCGCGCACTCGCCCCTACGAGGCGGGCGTCTCGGCCGACACGTCGCCCCGGGGCGTCCCGAGGGCGCGGCCTCCCCGGTGGCCGCGGGGTGTGGAGTGGCCTCACCCATCGCCTCGTCCGTGGGGTGCGGACCACCGCGCTCGACGATGTGCGGCTCGACGGCCTTGGGGGTGGCCGACTGTGCGATGAAGGCGCCGACCAGCACCACCACACCGCCCAAGATCTGCGGGGCGGAGAGATGCTCGCCGAGCAGCACCCACGCCAGGATCGTCGCGATCACCGCCTCCAGGCATGCCACCACCCCGGCCACCTGCGGCGAGAGTCGGCGAATCGAAACGACGCCGGTGAGATACGCGGCCACCGTCGCGATCAGAACGATCCAGGCGAGCAGCAGGGCGGCCGGCACCTCGGTGCCGTTCATGCCCGCGCTGCCGCCGAGCACCTCCCACCGCATCCCCCAGGGCCGGGCGATCACGGTGAGCACGGCGGCACCGATGAGCAGTCCGTAGGCGATCACGCCGAGCGGATCCACCGCGTCCTCGCCGTCGCTGCCGTGGTCGGACAGCACGAAGTAGCCGACCTGGCAGCAGGCCGCCCCCAGCGCGAGGGCGAGCCCGATCACATCGAAGCTCAGCCCCGACCACACCTCGACGACACAGGCCAGCCCACCGACGGCCAGAACGACGCCGACTGCAGCGGCACGGGTCACCGGCCGTTTCTGGACGAAGCGCACCCACCCCAGGACAAGGGCAGGGGCGAGGTACTCGATGAGCAGCGCGACCCCGACGGGGATGCGGGAGAGCGAGGCGAAGTAGCAGGCCTGGACGCCGGCGACGGCGAGCAGGCCGAAACCGGCGAGCAGGGCGGGCCTGCGCCGCGGCAGGTCGCGGTGGCGCCAGGCGACGGGCAGCATCACCAGCGCGGCACCGACGACACGCAGCCAGGTGACGTGCAGCGGTTCGAGTCCGGCTTCGATCAGGGGTTTGGCGGCGACGCCGGAACCGCCGAAGGCGACTGCGGAGAGCAGCGCGATGCCCAGTCCGGCGCGGCGGCCCCCAGGGGCACCGGCGCCCCGCGGCCCGGAGCCGGTGTGCGGCTGCTGGGCCCCCCGGGGCCCCGTGGTTCCCTGGCCCGGGGCGGTCGAAGGACCTTGCGGGCTCGCCGATGACGCGTGCATCGGGTCATCATGACAGCCGTCGTCAGCAGCGTCATCCCCGATACCCCTGTCGATTGCCGGCTCGGCCGGGCCTTCCCCCGGCATAGCCGTCACAGGCTTGAGCCACCGGCCGCAGGGCCGTCACCTGCACAATCCGGCGGACCTCGACGGATCACTCACGACCGGTCGGGCAGGCGGACCCGACCCCGAACGATCGAACCGGACCGCCCCAGTCCACCGGACCGCATCAGTCCAGGCGGGCGCACTCGCCGTCCAGGCGGGCGGCGAGCACCGTGGTGTCGACGGAAGCCCGGCGCAGGACTTCGACTGCCCGGGACTCGGGGTCGTCCACCAGAGCCGCGAGCAGGTCGAGGCAGTCGGCACCGGTGGCGTACCGGGCGCGGGCGCGGTCGAGCGCGCCGTCCATGGCGGCTGCCGCGGCCGGTGACCACCCGGGGACGACTCCCTCGGCGACCAGAGGGACCGCTCCGGAGTCCTCGACGGTGCCGTGCCACTGGAGCCCGTAGCCGATGCTGCGTTGGACCAGGTAGCCGAGCAGCCGGGCGACCTGCGGCCCGCTGCCGAAGGAGGCGCGTACCGCGGGGTCCGACTCCAGGAGGCCGTGCAGCAGGTGCGCGGTGTCGACCTGCCGGTCGCCGTCGCGGGTGGCTCGTCTGCGGGCAGCGGAGACCACCGAAGCCAGCTCGACAGTGAGCTGGGCTTCGAGCTCCCCCTGGGCGGGGCCGTCGCCGCCGCAATACGCAGTACCGTTTTGCACGGTTCCACCCCACCAGTCACCAGGGGGCCGCAGCATCCCCGGCGGGAAGCATTTGCGCATCCCACGCTGGTTGGGCACGGCCATGCCCGACTCATCCTTACGGAGGAGACACGGGGAAAGTGTGAGGGCGGACATACGGTGCGGGACGAAACGTGCAGCGGTTGCGAGCCCTACCGGTGGCGTACGCGGGCGCGCATCCGCCCCGTGCGCCCTCGCGCGGCAACCGGCCGCCACTCGCGGTACGTCCTTCCCGAAAGGACCGTCTACCGAACCACTCACAGAAACCACCGCCGCCCCACGCCGCCCGTCCTGCCCCACCCCATCCGTCCCGTCCGTCCCGACACCGCCTCGGCGAAGGATTTCGATGGCCACCCGACCCCTGCTGTTCCTCGACATCGACGGCGTACTCAACCCAGTCCTGCCGACCCCTGGCTTCACCGCGCACGACCTGCTGGACCACACCGTGCTGCTCTCCGTCCACCACGCCGACTGGCTGCGCGAGCTCTCCGGCACGTACGAACTCGTCTGGGCCACGACCTGGGAGCAGCACGCCAACACCCATATCGCGCCACTGCTGGAGCTGCCGGAACTGCCGGTCGTCGCGTTCACCGGCTACCGCGACAGACCTGACGACCCTCAATTCGAGGGGGTGGAGAGCCTGTTGGGGCGCAAGTGGGCGCCGTTGCTGCGATATGCGGACGGTCGGCCGTTCGCCTGGGTGGACGACGTGATGCCCGACAGCTTGGTCCGGAGCAACCGCTGGCGACCTGACCGGCTGCTGCTGCCCGTCGATCCGGCGCACGGCCTGCGTCGTCACCATGTGGACCGATTGCTCTCCGAGCCGCCGCGGCCGCCCCGGCGCTTAAAACTGACGCTACGTCAGAATTGACGGCCATCGGTATTGAACCTTCATCCCCGCGCGGATACGTTCCCCCGCACAGCCGGGACAGTCACCGAAGGGGTGGTCGCATGGCCGAAGTCACCGCTCAGGCCCGCATCGAGGCACCGGCCGAGCAGGTCTGGGACCGGCTCACCGACTTCGACGCGTACGGACAGTGGAACGCCACCCACACCGGCTTCCCCAAGGGCGGCCCGGAAACGCTGGCGGTGGGCGCCGGGTACGAGGAGAACATGAAGCTCATGGGCTTCCCGGCCGAGGTGAACTGGACCGTGCGGGAAGTCGAGCCGGGCCGGCTGCTGGCCCTCCAGGGCAAGGGGCCCATGGGCGTCACCCTGGGGATGCGCTATTCGCTCGCCCCTGAGGGCGGGGCGACGACCGTCACGATCGACGGGTCCTTCACCGGGGCCGCAGTGTCGTTGATGGGCGGCAAACTGAAGGACTCCGCGGGCGCCGCGCTGAACGAGTCCCTGCGCAATCTTGCCGGCCTGGTCACCTGAGCCGCTGTACGCGTACGGCCCTGGTGGAAACGAACCACTAAGGGGCAACGGCTGGGCACAGGGACAGCGCCCCGCCAGGACAAGGCACCCAGCAGCACTCCCTGACCGCCCAGGCCGGCAGCAGACCAACGGCGCGACGCAGACACGAAGGGGCCACGACCGGTCACCCGGCCGTGGCCCCACTCGCAGTCAACCCTCCCGAGGGCCGCCCCCGCCTCGGGTCTCCGCCCGAGCCGATCGGTCAGTCCTCTTCGGCGAGGATCAGATACAGCTCCTTGCGCGCCTTGTTGACCACCGCCATGGCCTTCTCCCGCTGCTCGGGGCTGCCGGTGGCCCAGACCTGGCGGAACGCCTCGACCAGGCCGCCGCCCGCCTTGCGGATCTCGTTCATGGCCTCCCAGTCGACGCCGCGCCCGGCGTCCTCCCAGGGCGCGTCCGAGCCGTTGTCGGCCTCGGTGCGTCCGGCGTCGGTCAGCGAGAAGAGCTTCTTGCCGCCGTCACTGGCGTTGGTGATCAGCCCCTCGTCCTCCAGCAGCTGCAAGGTCGGGTAGACCGAGCCGGGGCTCGGCTTCCACGCCCCGCCGCTGCGCTCGGCGATCTCCTGAATCATTTCGTAGCCGTGCATCGGACGGTCCTTGAGCAGCGCCAGGATCGAGGCGCGTACATCGCCGCGCCGCGCCCGGCCCCGGGGGCCGCCGCGGCCCCGGCCGCCGCCGAACGGAGGCCCGCCGAAGGGCGGGCCGAATCCGCCGAAGGCGGCGCGTCGCCTCTCGAAGCCGCCCGGGAAGTCGCCTCGGCCGCCATGGCGTCCGGGGCCGCAGTGCTCGTGCCGGTGCTCGTGTCCGTGATCGTTTCCTTGTGAACGCATGATGTCGTTCCTTCCTTCATTGATCGGTCGCGATGCCTCAACGATATATCGGAACTGTTCGTCGAGCAATCCCTTTGGCATGGCCGACAGCTGTTCGTCTCAGCGAAGCTTGATCACTGCCAGGGCGTCCCGTAGATCAGGCTGCGTACCCTTGGCTGCGTGCCTCGCCCTTCGAAGAAGCCCCGCCGGCTGGTCGCCAACGGGCGCGTGTACGTGTGGACGATGCGCCACAGCCACCGAAAGGACGCCGCCGGCCGGTCCGTGGACTGCCGCCAAACCCTGACCCTGTTCCCGCAACCGGTTGGCACCGGCGGCCCGCTGCGCATTGTCTTTGCCGCCGGTCCCGGCCGGTACGTCCCGGGCGGCGCCCCCTTCGGCTCCGGGGACGTGGGCCTCATCCGGGGTGCAGAACTGAACCTGCACGAGCCGGGCGCCGTCCGGGCTTTGCTCGACGTGGCATTGGCCGGTGGGTGGCAGCCAGAGGAGCGGCGGGCGGTGGAGGTCGACGGCTGGTTGCTGCTGGAGCCGGCGGCCGCCGCGCGAGCCGAGGACACCATCCCCGAGGGCCCGTAGGGGGTGGCTCCTCTTCGCCCACCACCGCCCGGTGATCAAGCTTCGGTGAGACCGGTCAAACTCCCCTTGAGACGCGACAACAGCTCCCGCTTCGGGTCCAATCACCTGAGATTGGCCTTGGCCTGCGGCTTTGTGGCCGCTCTACGCTCACGGCCATGAGGATTCGCATCGTCGACGCCTTCAGTGAGCGTCCATTCGCCGGCAATCCCGCGGGGGTCGTGCTTCTCGACTCCGGCGCCTTCCCCGATGACACCTGGCTCCAGCAGGTCGCCGCCGAGGTCAACCTCGCCGAAACCGCCTTCGCGCACCCGCTGCCCGAAGGCGGCGACGCCGACTGGGCGCTGCGCTGGCTCACCCCGGTCGCGGAGGTCGACATGTGCGGGCACGCGACCCTGGCCACCGCACACGTCCTGCACTCCACCGGCACCGCGACGGGCACGGTCCGCTTCCGCACCCGCTCCGGCGTGCTGACCACGACGGTCGGCGACGGCGGAGCGATCACGATGGACTTCCCCACCGCACCCCTGTTGCCGGTCGAGGTCCCGGCCGTCGTCAGGGAAGCGCTGGCTGCGGAGATCCGCTCCGCACACGACACCGGCCCCCAGGTCGGCGATCTGCTGGTCGAGCTGGCTGACGAGAAGTCCGTACGGGCCCTCTCACCGGACTTGAGGGCGCTGGCCGGACACGGCGGCCGGGGCGTCATCGCCACCGCGCCGGCCGAGGACCCCGACGGCGGCTACGACTTCGTCTCGCGCTGCTTCTTCCCCGCCGTGGGCATCGACGAGGACCCCGTGACGGGCAGCGCGCACACCGCGCTCGCCCCGTTCTGGTCCGCGCGGCTCGGGCGCGACAGCCTCGTCGGCCTCCAGGGAGCGGCCCGCACCGGCTTCGTACGCACCACGCTCCGCGGCGAGCGCACCCATCTGACCGGCACAGCCGTCACCGTCATCGACGGCGAGTTGCTGCCTGCCCGCTGAATCCGAGCGGTTCACGCCGCTCATCGATCCGGCCACAGGCCGACGGGGCTCTCCACGCTCCCCCGGCCTGGCATGACCGGGGGCCGTTCGGACGCTTCACCCTCCGGACGTCAGGGGCGGGGCGCGCAAGCGCGCCGCCCCCTCCGCTCACGGGGTCGGCAGCCACCCCACCTTGCCCGCGAGCAGCGCGTAACCGACGAACGCCACGATGTCGATCAGGGCATGTGCGGCAACCAACGGGCCGACCCGCCCCCACCGCCGGTAGAGCAGGACGAAGAGGACGCCCATCACCAGGTTCCCGAAGAATCCGCCGATGCCCTGGTAGAGGTGGTACGAGCCGCGCAGCACCGAGCTGGCCGCCAGCGCTGCCATCGGCCCCCAGCCCAACTGCCCCAGCCTGCGCAGCAGATACCCGACGACGATGACCTCCTCCACGACGGCGTTCTGCACCGCCGACGCGATCAGCACCGGGACCTTCCACCACACGTCGGGCAGCGCCTCGGGGACCACCGTCAGATTGAATCCGGCCGCCCGCGCACCCAGGTAGAGCAGCAGGCCGCTGCCCCCGATGACGGCCGCCACCCCGGTGCCGCGGCTCAGGTCGAAGCCGGGCCGGCGCCGGTCGAAGCCGATCGCGCGCAGCCCTCCGGCGCGTTCGCGCAGCAGCAGATGGGCGACCAGCGCCACGGGCACCAGCGCCGTCGCGATACCGAACAGCTGCCAGGCGAGATCCAGCCACGGCCGGCCCGGCGCATGCGACCCGTTGAGCGTGGCCGCCTGGTCCTTGAGGCCGCCCGGCTTGGTCACCGAGCCGAGGAAACTGATGAGCGCCGACGCCGCGCTCGCGCCGAGCGAGAGCGCCAGGACGAGCAGCGTCTCGCTGCGCAGAATGCGCCGGGCGGGCCCCTCGGCCGTCCCCGCGCCGGCCTTCGTACCGGGTCCCTGACCTGGCACGTCCGCATCGGCCACGGGACTTGTATCCGACTGCACGGCTTCCTCCACTTCCGCAATTCCGCCTCTTCGCCACCACCGCCCCGCTAGGGTCTCGAAAGCAGGTACGAAGATCGCGCGCGACAGGCCGGGGACGGGCGCCATCCACGTGGCGCATTCCCTCTCACCATCGAATCCGCTCGAGCTCCGAGAGTCAGGAGAGGCGCTACCGCAATGGGACGTCACAGCTTGCCCGACGGCTTGGAACCCGAGACCACGGGGGCCGGTACGAGTTCCCGCCGCCGCACCGTCCTCATCTCCACCGCCCTGGTCCTCGCCGTCGCCGCCGGCTCCGTCGTGGCACTGCGCAGCGGTCTGCTGCCCTTCAGCGGACCGTGCGGCGGCGACTCGGTGCCGTTGAACGTGGTCGCCTCTCCCGATATCGCGCCGGCCGTCGAGGCCATGGCCGACAAGGCCCGCAAGGACGCCGTCCGCACCGACGGCAAGTGCCTGGACGTCAAGGTCACCTCGCGGGTCGCCTACGAGGTCGCCGACTCGCTCGGGCAGCGGCCGGCCCGGTCGGAATTCCAGGTGTGGATACCTGATTCGAGCCTGTGGGTGGACCAGGTCGGCGCGGAGCGCGGCACTCCGCTGACGGCCGCGGGCACGATCGCCTCGTCGCCGATCGGCCTGGGCGCCGTCCCCGGGGCGGCCAAGGCGCTGGCCCTTTCGGAGCGGGACTTCTCCTGGTCCGAGCTGAGCCGGACCGCCACCTCCGGCGACGAGCTGCGGCTGGGCATGGCCGACCCCGCCCACAGCGCCACCGGTCTGCTCGCACTGGCCCGCATCAACGCCGCCAACGCCAAGAAGGCCAAGGACGGCGACGAGGCCGACATCCGCACCGCCTCCGCGGCGAAGCTGCTGTACCAGCGGGCGGCGGACAGCGACAGACAGGCGCTGTCCACACTGCCTCACGACAGCTCCGGAGCGCAGGGCAATTCCCGCCGCAACGAAGCGCTGCTGCTGTCCGAGCAAGCCGCGCACGCCCACAACACCGGCGACGGCAACGGCCCCGACCTGGAACTCTTCTCTCCCCGGGACGGCGGCGCACAGCTCGACTACCCCTACACCCTGGTCGACGACGACCAGCTGACCTCCGCCCAGACACGTGCCGCCAACCGCTTCATGACCCTGCTGGGTGGTGTCGACGGACAGCGAGCGCTGCGCGAGCTGGGGTTCAGAGCCGGTAACGGCGAGCCGAACGACGAGATCACGCGCGCGGCCGGCGGACGCGTCCCCCAGCCGTACGCCCCCGGCCTCGACGCCCCGCCCGCGTCCAAGGAACTCCAGGCACTGCTGGGCAAGTGGACGAGCACGGTCCAGAGCGCGCGGATGACCACGGTCGTGGCCGCCTCGCCCTCGATGGCCGGCCAGGTCCCCGGCCTGGGCCGGTCACGGATGGAGCTCGCCAAGGGCTCCCTGCTCAAGGCGGTGGAATCGTTCACGCCCGACGACGAGGTCGGACTGTGGAAGTTCGCCACCCTCCTCGACGGCACCAAGGACTACGTCGAGCTGTCCCCCACCACCCGGCTCGGCGAGCGAGGTGAGGGTGGCGAAACCCACCGGGACGAGCTGACGGCCGCGTTGAATTCGCTGGCCCCGGTGCCCGCGGGCGCCGACGGGCTGTACGACACCACGCTCGCCGCGTACGAACAGGCCACCAAGCGCTATGTGAACGGCAAGCTCAACACCGTGGTCATCATCACCGACGGCACCGACGACGACCTCGGCAGCATCGGGCTCGACCAGCTCGTCGCCGAACTGAAGAAGGCCACCGATCCGGCGCGGCCGGTACCGCTGATCGCCCTCGCGATCGGCCCGGAGGCCGATCAGGCCGCCCTGGATCGCATGGTGGCCCCGACCGGCGGCTCCGCGCACCTCGTCAGCGACCCGTCGCAGATCCACGAAGTGATGCTCAAGGCCATCACCAAGGCGGGCAGCGCCGGGCCGCGTTAGCAACCGGGCGGTGGAAGCCGTCCGCGAGCGCCCCGCCGCACCGGACGGCCCACCGACCGGTGCGGCTCCGGTTACCGGCCGCCGCGCCCGCCCGCCGACCCGGGCTCATCCGGCGCGGACTCCTCCGGTGCGGCGGGCTTCCCGACGTCCCAGGCGACCGGCCACGTGTGCACCGGATCCCCGGCCTCCATCAACTCCCGGTAGCGACGGGTCATCGCGGCGAGTGCGGCATGCCGCTCCAGGCCCTGCCGCGACGCGTGGTGGTAGGCCGCGGCCTGCCAGGACGCCCCGTTGACCCGGCGAGCGCAGCGCTCCTCGATGATGCCCAGGTAGAGGTCGCGGTCGGCCGGCTCCACGCCCCAGGCATCCAGCCCGGCAGCGGCCAGCGGCAGCAGCTCCTCGCGTACGAGGCGTACCGCCGGGATCTCGGCGACGCCCCCCGCGCGCCCGGACCTGGGCCAGCGGAGCGTGGCGTCGATGCCGTACCGGCAGGCGGTGTCGAAGTTGTCGGCCGCGTCGGCGAAGGGCAGTCGCGACCACACCGGGCGTGGCTGCTCGGCCAGCGCCCGGACGAGGCCGTAGTAGAAGGCGGTGTTGGCGATGACGTCGGCGACCGTCGGCCCGGCCGGCAGCACCCGGTTCTCCACCCGCAGATGCGGGACACCGTCGGCGACGTCGTAGACCGGGCGGTTCCACCGGTAGATCGTGCCGTTGTGCAGCACCAGCTCCGCGAGTTCGGGCACCCCGCCCTTGTCGAGGACCCGCAGCGGCTCCTCCTCCTCGCAGATCGGCAGCAGCGGCGGGAAGTACCGCACGTTCTCCTCGAAGAGGTCGTACGCGGAGGTCACCCAGCGCTCGCCGAACCACGTGCGCGGGCGCACGCCCTGGGCCTGGAGTTCCGGCGCGCGGGTGTCGGTCGACTGCTGGAAGACCGGCGGACGGGATTCCCGCCACAGCTCCCGCCCGAAGAGGAACGGCGAGTTGGCGCCCACCGCGATCTGCACCGCGGCGACGGCCTGCGCCGCGTTCCACACCGCGGCGAAGCGGCTCGGCGTCACCTGGAGGTGCAGCTGAACGGACGTGCAGGCGGCCTCCGGCGCGATCGAGGGCGAGCGGGAGAGCAGGTGCTCGACGCCCTGGATGTCGATCGTGAAGTCCTCGCCGCGGGCCGCCCGCATCTCGTCGTTGAGCAGCACATAGCGATCGCTCTCGGAGATGCTGGCAGCCGTGAGGTCATCGGAAGTCAGTGTCGGCAGTATCCCGATCATCACAATCCTGGCGGCCACCTCACGGGCCTTTCTGTCCGCGTAGGACAGGCCCGTACGGAGTTCTTCTGCGAGTTGGTCAAGGACCCGGCCGTGCAACCGGTGCGGGGTGATGTTGACTTCGAGATTGCACTGCGCGAGTTCGGTCTGGAAATCGTGACTGGCGATGCGCTCCAGAACTTGGGAGTTCAGCATGCGCGGCAGACCGTCGGAACCGGCGAGACTGAGTTCGATCTCCAGCCCCATGAGATTCTTGGGACGGTCGAACCTCTTCTCCGCCAGGAGTCTCTCCAATCCCTCCAGACACTCGTGAAGCTTTCTTCGATAACGCTCCCGGTCCGCCAGGTCGATCCCGTCCGCGGCGACCTTCTCGCCCATCGAAGGGTCCCTCCTCGAGTGAGCGGCCCGCGGACACGGGCCGCGTGGAGCCGTCCCCGGCACCACCGGGGTACACGCTACGGTCGATGATGCCCCAGTGATCTGATCGATAACGCGTACGGGGCGTGCCGGTAACGATAGGCTCGTAGGGACGGAATGTCTGGCACATTCAGTAGGCATATCTCGGTGGCGATCGCCGTCCGCATTTCTCTCGTGAGAAACACCGACGAGTTCTCGCCTACCGCGTCGGCGAGGAAATACGAGGTGGCGTCCCAAAGCCCCGCGCAAAGCGGCGGATACCACCCGGGACAGGAGTCCGGATTCCGCCTTGCCGGAAATCCACGGAGCGACTAGCGGAAACACCGACAGAACATGTGTCGTATAAACTCCGCTGACGAGGCAGAGAGTTGGCACCCAGTGTTTCGGTGTTCTCACCGGTTCTGGGGCACAGCGGCTGACCCCGCCGGGCCGCAGCCCCGGTCGGCCATGCTCTGACCCCGCCACGCTGACAGCGCCGTCCGCACTTGCCCAGCTCCACCGTGTCTCCGAAGTGAGAGGCGACCCACCATGCCGCTGCACGTTCCCGCCGCACCCGCGCCCGCCCTGCGCAGCGTTCTCGCCGCCCTTGGCTCACCCACCGCCGTCCGCGAGGCTCCCACCTCCGCCCTCCGTTCCCATCAGGGCCCGCTGAGCCCCGAGCACCCGCTGCCCGTGCACGTCTGGGACCACCTCAGCCGCGCCGGAGGATCCTCGCGTACCCGCCTGGCCGGCTGGCGATACCTCGTCCGCGGCGGCGAGCGTGCCGTGGCGACCGCGGACGCGATGCTCACGGCGGACGGCTGGACGTTCTCCCACTTCGCCGGTGGCCCCTACGTCACCGCCACCGAGCAGGCCCTGCAGCACGCCGACGCGCTGCCCACGCCGTATCAGCCGCGGCTGCTGTCCGTACCCGAGCTCTACATGCTCACGCTGTGGCTGCACCACGACATCACCTCGGACGGCGCCGACGGCACCCCCGCCCCCGGTGACCTGCTGGTACCGCTGGCGCCCGCACCGCCGGGCATCATTGCCCACCATCCGCAGCGGGTCGCCGATCTGCTGCCGCGGCTCACCCTGCGGGTGACTCCGGGACCGCTGCTCGGCTCGCCCGCCTGACCCCGGGACGCCGGTTCCGTCCGCGGACCGGCGCACCGACGCACGCCGTCCCTCAGGAGCGCGCCCCGCGGCCCCGTCCGGCCGCGGGGCGCTTCGCTGTCTCACCCGCCCGGCCTAGCCCACCCCTACCACTCCCAACCCGCCTGAGTAACTGCGTAATTGGGAGCAACCGCCCGCATGGGTGACACGTCAGTATCGAGTGAGTACCGCTGCTGCGAAATCCCTGCGGAAACGCCTCCGGAGGGCAACACTGGGACCGACCGAGGAAACGGGGGAGCGGCCATGAACACCTCATCGAGCCGCACGACGACGTTCACCACACCGCAGCGAAAGACTTCATCCATGTGTCAGCACCAACCACCCTGCCCGTCAGCAGACTCCACCGACCGGGAAGCCGCGCATCCCGTGGCACACCACCCGGAGCAGGGTTGGAGCCTGCTGTGCAACGGCGTCCTCCTCTTCGAGGACACCGGTGAGCTCCTTCCGGACGGGCAGGTCATCGCCCCGAACCGGCCGCTCGGTGGCACCCGGGTCGTCTCCGCCGCCTGACCCGGGCGCACCGGCAGAACAACAGGGCCCCCGGCAGGATCTGCCGAGGGCCCTTGATGTGCGATGACGGACGTCAGCCGTCGTAGTCCTCCAGCGGAGGGCAGGAGCAGACGAGGTTGCGGTCGCCGAAGGCGCCGTCGATCCGCCGCACCGGCGGCCAGTACTTCTCCGCGGCGACGACGCCCGCCGGGAAGACGGCCTCCTCGCGGGAGTAGGAGTGCTCCCATTCGCCGGTCAGCGCGCCCGCGGTGTGCGGGGCGTTGCGCAGCGGGTTGTCGTCCTTGTCCCACTCCCCCGAGCCGACCTTCTCGATCTCCGCGCGGATGGCGATCATCGCGTCGCAGAACCGGTCCAGCTCGCTGAGGTCCTCGCTCTCGGTCGGCTCGATCATGAGCGTGCCGGCCACCGGGAAGGACATCGTCGGCGCGTGGAAGCCGTAGTCGATGAGCCGCTTGGCCACGTCGTCGATGCTCACCCCGGTCTCCTTGGTCAGCGGCCGGACGTCGATGATGCACTCGTGGGCGACCAGACCGCCCGGGCCGGTGTAGAGCACCGGGTAGTGCGGCTCCAGACGCTTGGCGATGTAGTTGGCGCCGAGCACCGCGACCTGGGTGGCGCGCTTGAGGCCCTCGCCGCCCATCAGCCGGACGTACGCCCAGGAGATCGGCAGGATGCCGGCCGAGCCCCACGGCGCCGCGGAGATCGGGCCGACGCCCGTCTCCGGGCCGGCGGTGGGCTGCAGCGGGTGGTTGGGCAGGTACGGCGCCAGGTGGGCCCGGACACCGACAGGGCCGACGCCGGGGCCGCCGCCGCCGTGCGGGATGCAGAAGGTCTTGTGCAGGTTGAGGTGCGAGACATCGCCGCCGAACTTGCCCGGCTCGGCGAGGCCGACCAGCGCGTTGAGGTTGGCGCCGTCGACGTAGACCTGGCCGCCCGCGTCGTGCACGGCGGCGCAGATCTGCGTGATGTGCTCCTCGAACACGCCGTGCGTGGAGGGGTAGGTGACCATCAGGACCGCGAGTTCGTCGCGGTGCTTGTCGATCTTGGCGTGCAGATCGTCGGTGTCGACCTCACCGTCCTCGCCGGTCTTGACGACGACGACCTTCATCCCCGCCATCACGGCGCTGGCGGCGTTGGTGCCGTGCGCCGAGGAGGGGATCAGGCAGACGGTGCGCTGCTCGTCGCCGTTGGCGCGGTGGTAGGCACGCACGGCCAGCAGGCCGGCCAGCTCGCCCTGGGAGCCGGCGTTCGGCTGGATGGAGACCTTGTCGTAGCCGGTGACCGTGGCCAGCTGCTCCTCCAGCTCCTGGATCAGGGTGAGGTAGCCCTGCGCCTGGCCGGCCGGCGCGAAGGGGTGCAGCTGCCCGAACGCCGGCCAGGTGACCGGCTCCATCTCGGTGGTGGCATTCAGCTTCATCGTGCACGAGCCGAGCGGGATCATGCCGCGGTCCAGCGCGTAGTCCTTGTCGGCGAGGGTGCGCAGGTAGCGCAGCATCGCGGTCTCGGAACGGTGCTGGTGGAAGACCGGGTGACCGAGGTAGTCGTCGGTGCGCAGCAGCTCCTGCGGCAGTCCCTCGACCGCGGCCGCGTCCAGCTGCTCGATGTCCGCCTGGACACCGAAGGCGCCGAAGACACCGGCCAGCTGCCCGCGGCCGGTGGTCTCGTCGCAGGCGATGCCGACGAGGTCGGCGTCGACCTGGCGGAGGTTGATGCCGGCCTCGCGGGCGGCGGCCACGACCTCCGCGGCGCGGCCGGGCACCCGCGCGGTCAGCGTGTCGAAGTACGCGCCGTGCACGATCTCCACACCGCCCGCCCGCAGGCCCTCGGCGAGGAGGGTGGCGTAGCGATGGGTGCGGCGCGCGATGGCGGCCAGGCCGTCCGGGCCGTGGTAGACCGCGTACATACCGGCCATGACGGCGAGCAGCACCTGCGCGGTGCAGATGTTGCTGGTGGCCTTCTCGCGGCGAATGTGCTGCTCACGGGTCTGCAGGGCCAGGCGGTATGCCTTGTTGCCGTCGGCGTCGACCGAGACGCCCACCAGACGGCCGGGAAGGCTGCGGGCGAACTTGTCGCGGACGGCCATGAAGCCGGCGTGCGGCCCGCCGAAGCCCATCGGGACGCCGAAGCGCTGGGTCGTGCCGACGGCGATGTCCGCGCCGAGCTCGCCGGGCGAGGTCAGCAGCGTCAGCGCGAGGAGGTCGGCGGCGACGGTGACGATCGCGCCCAGCTCCTGCGCCTGCGCGATCACCGCACGCGGGTCGCGGACCGCACCGGAGGCCCCGGGGTACTGCAGGAGCACGCCGAAGACGCCGCGCTCGGCGATCTCGGCCGGAATGCCGTCACCGAGGTCCGCGACGACGACCTCGACGCCGGTCGGCTCGGCGCGGGTCTGGAGCACGGCGATGGTCTGCGGCAGACAGTCGGCGTCGACCAGGAAGACGCCCTGCTTGACCTTGCCGACCCGCCGGGCGAGCGACATGGCCTCGGCCGCGGCGGTGCCCTCGTCCAGGAGGGAGGCGCCGGAGGTGGGCAGGCCCGTCAGGTCGGCGACCATGGTCTGGAAGTTCAGCAGCGCCTCCAGCCGGCCCTGCGAGATCTCCGGCTGGTAGGGCGTGTAGGCCGTGTACCAGGACGGGTTCTCCATGACGTTGCGCAGGATCACCGGCGGCGTGAACGTGCCGTAGTACCCCAGGCCGATCATGGAGGACAGGACCTGGTTGCGGTCCGCGAGGCTGCGCAGCTCGTCCAGGACCTCGGCCTCGGAGCGGCCCTGGGGCAGCCCCAGCGCCTCGGCGCTCTTGATCACATCGGGTACGGCGGTGGCGGTGAGCTCGTCCAGCGATCCGAATCCGACGTGCGCGAGCATCTTCGCCTGCGCCTCGTGGTCAGGCCCGATGTGCCGGCGCTCGAAGGGGGTACCGCGCTCCAGCTCGGTCAAGGAGATGCGATTGGTGGTCATCTGCGGGGGCCTCCTGGTCATACGACCTACGAGGGGCACCACGGCGCTGGTGCCCGGACGGCCTCCCCCTCTGTCATCTCAACCTGAGAGCTTCACCGGCCCGCGCGCTGCGGTCCGATTTTCACCGTCGGTGAGGAAGGGTTCCGGCGTTGTGCCCGTCCGTGGCCCGCCCTGCTTTCCAGAGTGACCTCGTCCATGCGGTACGTGTGCCTGAGAGATTCCGGGGAGGATTTGCTCCTTCGGCGCCCCCGTCGCGAACGACAAAGGACTCTCCCGCATGGGGTCTGCAGCCATTCGCCAGCCTACCAGCGCACCCCCCGGAGGAACTTTCGAGTGGCCGGGGCGCGAAATGTACCGTTTGGTAGTGGTGACAGGGCAGTTGCGACCACATGGAGGGGCCGTGCAAACCGACATCGATCCCCGGAGCCTGATCGGCCGCAAGGCGTTCGACCGACACGGCACGAAAATCGGCACCGTCGACGAGGTCTATCTCGACGACGCGACCGGGGAACCGGAGTGGGCGGCCGTGCGCACCGGCTTGTTCAGCAGGGACGCCTTCGTCCCGCTGGAGCCGAGCGAGCTGGCCGACGAGGGCCTGCGCATCCCCTTCGACCGCAAGCTGATCAAGGACGCCCCCGACTTCGGTGTCGGCCGGCACCTCTCCCCCGAGCAGGAGCTGCAGCTCTACCACCACTACCGGCTGGATATCTCCTCCCCCGACGCCGACGCGGTCTCCTCGGCGGGCGACAAGGACTTCGGCAAGATCGCCGGTTCGGAGGACTGAGACCCGGTCGGCTTCTCCCGCACCAGCGGCAGTGGCTCCCCGGGCCGCAGCGCGGGGTCCTCGACGGCAAAGGTCCGCACCCTTCCCGGTGCGGACCACGGCGTCTCGAAGCGGACGGTCACTCTCCCGACCCCGCTCCCCTGCACCCACCCGGCGCCGTACTCGTCGTGCACGATGTCGAGCCCCGGCAGCCAGCGACGCGGCAGCGGCTCCGGCGGCTCCCGCTCACCGGCCTCGTCCGCCGCGTGCTCCCGAGCCGCCTTCGCGGTCTCCGCGGCCTCGCGCTCGGTCGCCACCTGGGCGAAGAGGTCCTCCTGCGTGAAATCGGCCAGCCCGCTCACGCCGACCCCCAGCAGCCGCACGCCGCCCGTGGTGTCCACGGTCTCCAGCAGCCGTGCGGCGGCCTCCCGCACGACCGAGGGGTCGTCGGTGGGCCCGCGGAGCGTCTCGGAGCGGGTCAGCGTCGAGAAGTCATAGCTCCGGACCTTGATCACGACCGTACGCCCGGAACGCCCGGCGGCCCGCAGCCGCCGCACACAGCGGTCCGCGAGGCGCACCACCTCCGACCGCACCCGGGTGCGGTCGGTCAGATCGACCTCGAAGGTGTCCTCGACCGAGATCGACTTCGCGTCCCGCTCCGCCACCACCGGCCGGTCGTCCCGGCCCAGCGCCATCGCGTACAGCCCGGCGCCGTGGGACTTCCCCAGCAGGCGCACCAGCTCCGCCTCACCGGCCTCCGCGGTCTCCGCGACCGTCGTGATCCCGGCCCGGCGCAGCGCCTCGGCAGTGGCCGGCCCGACCCCGGGCAGGGTCCGCACCGTCATCGGCCCCAGCAGCTCCCGCTCGGTGCCCGGCTCGATCACCACGAGCCCGTCCGGTTTCGCCGCCTCGGACGCGATCTTCGCCAGCATCTTGGCCCCCGCGAGCCCCACCGAGCCCGTCAGACCCGTGGCCTCCCGGATGTCGCGCCGCAGCCGCTCCCCCACCGCGCGGACGGCGGCCGTCTCCGCCTCGACACCGCCCGCCTCCAGATCGACGAATGCCTCGTCCAGGCTCAGCGGCTCCACCAGGGGCGACAGCGCGTGCAAGAGCTGCATCACCGTCTCACTCACCTGGCGGTAGAGGGTGAAACGGGGATTGAGATACGCGGCGTTGGGGCACAGGCGACGCGCCTGAGCCGTGGGCATCGCCGAACGGATGCCGAAGACCCGGGCCTCGTACGACGCCGTGGAGACCACCCCGCGCGGCCCGATCCCGCCGACCACCACCGGTTTCCCGCGCAGACTCGGCTTGGCCGCCTGTTCGGCGGCCGCGAAGAACGCATCCATGTCCAGATGCAGGATCGTCGGCGCAGGTCTCACACCATCGATGCTCCCGCACACCACTGACAATCGCCCCACGCGCCGGGCCGGAAAGCGCGTGCGGCGCTCAGCCCGCCCGGTTGCGGCGTCGCGCCAGCTCGTCGTGGGGGTTCTTCCCGATGAGCGTCTCGCCGGTGTCCACACGCTCGCCGTGCAGCTGGGAGAGCGCGCCCTCCACGTCCCGCCAGACCACGCCGACCGCGATACCGAAGACGCCCTGACCGCCCTGGAGGAGATCCACGACCTGATCGGGCGAGGTGCACTCGTAGACCGTCGCGCCATCGCTCATGAGCGTCATCCGCGTCAGATCCGCCAGCCCGCGCGAGCGCAGGTGCTGAACGGCGGTACGGATGTTCTGCAGCGAGACACCGGTGTCGAGCAGCCGTTTGACGATTTTGAGAACGACGACGTCCCGGAAGCTGTAGAGCCGCTGGGTGCCGGAGCCGTACGCCGGCCGAACGCTGGGCTCCACAAGGCCCGTACGGGCCCAGTAGTCCAGCTGCCGGTAGGTGATCCCCGCCGCCGCACACGCGGTCGGTCCGCGGTAGCCGATGGTCTGCGTCTCGCCGTCCGCCGACACTGCGGCCACCTGCGCGGGTGCACGATTCGCTGCTGCACCCGAGTGGAGCGGCAACGCCCCTTCCGCCGCCATACCGTCGCCGGTGATTGCCACGCCGCCCTCCGTCCTCCACGTCCCGGACGGGACCTGCCATATCGACGGTATGCAGTCACCCCGGGTGCGTCAACGATCGCCGCGCTCGCCACGCCGAGTGATAATCACCCTACGAGTGGTTTCTCGTGACCTGACACGGGGAAGGGCTAACAGTTTGGCCGGAATTAGGCGTCCGGTCTGTCGGCATCACTGGCTGTTGGTACCGAAGTCCTCGGGCGAGATCTGGTCGAGGAACTCACGGAACTTCTCCACCTCGTCCTCCTGCTCGTCCGGGATCGCGATTCCCGCGTCGTCCAGCACACCGTCGGTACCGAAGATCGGCGTTCCGGTGCGCAGGGCGAGTGCTATCGCGTCGGACGGACGCGCGCTCACTTCCACGCCGCTGGCGAAGACCAGTTCGGCGTAGAACACCCCTTCGCGCAGATCCGTGATGCGGACCTGCGTCAGCTCCTGGCCCACCGCTTCGAGCACGTCCTTGAAAAGGTCATGCGTCAGCGGCCTGGCAGGGACCATGCCCTGCTGGGCGAAAGCGATGGCGGTGGCCTCCCCTGGCCCGATCCAAATGGGCAAGTATCGGTCGCCTCCCACCTCCCGCAGGAGCACGATCGGTTGGCTGGAAGGCATTTCCACCCGGACACCCACGACATCGAGCTCGTTCACACAGCAACCCTAGGACGTGCCCGGCCGGTTTGGGTAGTCGGGCACTCGTTTGCCGACTACAGGCGCACCCGCAGAGCGGTCTGGACCAATGCCGCATGCAGCCGCACCGACAGCGTTGCCAGCTCTTTGGCGGTGGCTTCGGCATGGGCTCTGGTCTGTGGGTTGCGATGCCGCCGAAGGGGTGCGACCACCTGTTCGACCAGGCCCGCCTCGCGCTCGGCGGCGGCCTTCACGGCACGCAGGTGACGCGGCTCCAGACCGAAGCGTCCGAGGTCCGCGACAAGTCTGGCGACGGTGACGGCCTCGATGTCGTAGCTTCCGTCGTCATTGGCGGCGATGAGGCCGTACGACTCCCAGTCGGCGAGTGCCGCCTCCTCCACCTCGGCGGCGGCCAGCAGCTCCTCCCGGCCGATCCGGGCAGCGGTGGGCCGCTCCTCGTCCGGGACGTGGACGCCGTCCACCAGATCCCGGGAGGGTGTCGCCTGGGCCGGCAGCTGCACCCGCTCACCGCGCTCCAGGGCGTCCAGATACTCCCGGATGACCTTCAGCGGCAGATAGTGGTCCCGCTGCATCCGCAGGACGCCTGCGAGGCGCTGGACGTCCTCCTGGGTGAATTTGCGGTACCCGGAAGGCGTGCGCTTCGGCTCGACCAGCCCCTCGGCCTCCAGAAACCGGATCTTGGAGATGGTGACCTCGGGGAATTCCTCGCGCAGCAAGGTGAGCACCGTGCCGATGCTCACCGGCTTGCCGGCCGAGGAGGCGGTGCCGGCAGAACCGGCACCGCCTGTCGGTGTATGGCGCATATGCCTTCCCTGGTCGGTCAGATACCGACGCCTCGCTGACTCGCGTAGAAGACCAGGCGGTACTTGCCGATCTGGACCTCGTCGCCGTTCGCGAGGTCGACCGAATCGATCCGCTCACGGTTGACGTAGGTACCGTTCAGGCTGCCGACATCGGCGACCGTGAACCCACCGTCCTGGCCACGACGGAACTCCACGTGGCGGCGCGAGACCGTCACATCGTCGAGGAAGATGTCGCTCTGCGGGTGACGACCCGCCGTCGTCAGGTCGCTGTCCAGCAGGAAGCGACTGCCCGAGTTCGGACCCCGGCGGACCACCAGCAGCGCCGAGCCCAGCGGAAGAGCGTCGACCGCCGCCTGAGCCTCGGGAGAGAGCGACGGCGTCGGGGTCTGCCCGGTCGCCTCCGCGTCGTAGGCCTCGAGCCCCGAGATGGAGATGGTCGAGGTCGTCTCCGACGGGCGCTCGGCCTGAGCCCCCGCGCGCAGCGGCGCACCACAGTTGGAGCAGAACCGGCTCGCCTCGGCGTTCCGGTGCCCACACCTCGTACATACCGGCAAGGCCAACCCTCCACCCGTGCTTGAGGCTGATGGTTCCTGGGAACCTATGCGGGCGGCACCCGAGGGGTCAACAGAACCCGCCCCGTACCCCCCGGACGGACCGCCGACCTCGTCACGGAAGAGCGGACGGTCCTCGCCCACCGCACTCTCGTCGGGCTGGCGCGGAGCGCGGTGCCGCGCAGAGCCGCTGCCGCCCTCCTGACGTGCGCTCTTGCCGAACAGCTTTCCAAACAACTTCACGGGCGATTCCCCTTGAACGAAACAGACCCGCCCGTGGGGCAGGACGAACCCTCGATGCACACACCGGCCCATCCGGACATCCTGTGAACGTCCGTGGCCTTCAGACAGTTTCCACCACACACCACGCGCACGGTGCGTCGACCCCCCGCTACGTCATGCCCTCCCGGGCCGTCGACATACGTCTACGCCTCACTGCGATGACGACCGAGCGTAGTCAGGCCGCTTCGCCTCTCGCAAGGCGTTCACAATGATCTTCCCCTGACGGGTCACAGCCACCGTGGCCTGCTCTTTTTCCAGCGTCTGGACCACCCCACCAGGGATGTTCAGCGCAGGCTCCAGGTCCTCTGGCTTGCCGATGACCTTGAAGCGATACGGCTGGGTGACCCGCTTGCCGTCGATCTCCACCCCGCCCCGGACATCCGAGAGATAGGTGTCCGCGACGACGCGCACATCATTGACCTGAATGGCCTCGGCTCCGGCCGCCCGCAGCTCCTGGATGGTGTCCAGCAGCTTGTCCGCCTCGACGGAGCGCGTCGGGTCGTTGATGGTCAGGGTGATGCCGGGCCCCTGAGCCGCGACGGTCCCGGCCAGCACACCCAGCTGCTGTTCCTTCTCCACGGTCTGCTTACGGGCCTCCTCGGCCTGGTCCGAGCTGTTCTCCAGCTCGGTCTTCTGCCCTTCCAGACGCCGCTGTTCGTCCGTCAACCGCTGGGAGCGGTTGTCCAGCTCGTCCAGGATCCGCACCAGGTCCTCCTGGCGCGCCCCTCGCAGCGCACTGCTGTCACTTGTGGAACGTACCTGAATCGCCAGGCCCAGACCGAGAATGAACAGCAGCAGGGCGACGATCAGTTGAGCCCGCGTCAGCCGCGGCGGCCACAGGCTCGCGAAAAGCCGCTGCCGACCGTTCTCCCGGCGACCCTCCGGCTCGTCCGCCGCCGGCGCTTCCGACGCGGTGGCCGGCTCCTCGGAAGCGCCCTCCCCCGGCTCGGGGGCGGCGTCCGCCGCTTTGCGTTCGTCGCGCGCCTCGCCGTCCGGTTCCGGCGCCTTCGGCTCGTTTTCCACCGAAGCCCGCTCGGCGGCGTCCCGGCTCTCCGGAGGCAGCGGCCGGCGGTCGGCCGGACCGCGGTCCTTCGGCGGCTCCGGCTTGCTCGTCGGCGACTCCGGCTCGCTCTTCTCCGGGCCCGGCCCGTTGTTCTCCGGCTCCGGTGTCTCGTCGGTTGCCATCCGCCTCACGCCCTGAAGACGTGCCGGCGGATCGCGGCAGCGTTGGAGAAGATCCGGATACCCAGCACGACGACGACACCGGTGGAGAGCTGTGCGCCGACGCCCAACTTGTCACCGAGGAAGACGATCAGCGCGGCGACGACCACGTTCGAGAGGAAGGAGACAACGAAGACCTTGTCGTCGAAGATGCCATCCAGCATCGCGCGCAGTCCGCCGAACACGGCGTCCAGCGCCGCCACGACAGCGATCGGCAAGTAGGGCTCGACCACCGTCGGCACCACGGGTCGGACCACAAGTCCGACCACGACTCCCACGATGAGGCCCAGTACGGCGATCACGATGTGCCCTTCCCTGTGTCGGTGCCGTCCGCTTTCGCGGCACCGGCCTGTGGCTTTGCGGTTCGTACGGTCAAGCTCGGTGCGGGTGGCAGCGTGACCTCGGACTCGGCGGAAATCCTGGTCCGTACGCCGTAGTTCTCCTGGAGCACGTGCAGGTACTGACCGTCCGCACTGTCCTGGAACGCGGTGCTGAGCCGCTGCCCGTCCCCCACCGCCAGCACCGTATAAGGCGGCACCAGTGGCTTGTTGTCGACCAGTATGGCGTCTCCTGCGGCTCTGATCGCCGAGAGTGACGTAAGCCGCTGCCCATTGACAGAGATGGCCTCCGCCCCTGACTCCCAGAGGCCGTTGACGACGCGCTGCATGTCCCGGTCCCGTACCCGGCCGGTGTCCGAGAAACCGCTGCTCTCGCGCGGCCCGCCGCCGCTGGACTCCGCCTGTTTGGCGTCGTCCACGACCAGCTTCACGCCGGGTCCTGTGACCTGGGTCGAACCGGCCAGCAGCGCCAGCAGTTCGGCCCTGCCGCCGCCGTGCGCCTTGAGCGCCTCGGCCTGCATCTTGCTGACGGCGTCCCGCGTCGCGTCGACCCGCTTCTGCTGCTTGTCCGCCTCGGCGGTGCCCCGCTGGATGCGGTTGATCAGCTCTTCGTGTTCCTTGGCCAGCGTCGGCGCAGCTATCCGCGCCTGCGCCGCACCCACGGTCACCACGACCGCCGCAAGCACCAGGCCGGCCGCGAGGCCCAATTTCGCACGCAGGGTGCGCGGCAGCCCGCTCACGCCCGCTGCGGACTTCCGCTCGGCGGCCTCCGCGTATCCGTCGTCCAGGCTGTGGTCCATCACGTTGGTCAGCAGCGACATGGACGCATCGGGGCGCGCGGCGGGCTTCTTGGTGGTGCTCCGATCGGGGCGCTCCTGCGACATGCCGCACATCGTCGCACGTCGGCGACACGTGATCCCAATGGCCCCACCGACGTACCGGATCGCGGCACGCCGGTGGGGCCCTGGGGTCAGCGTCCGGCGCTGTCCACCACGGCGGACCACTCGTCCAGGAGCTGCTGTGCGGAGGCGTCGTCCGGTCCCTCAGCCCACAGATGCGTCACGGCCTCGGCCGGGTCGGGCAGCACCAGCACCCAACGTCCGTCGGACTCCACCACGCGCACACCGTCGGTGGTGTCCACGTCCCGGTCACCGGCCGCCTCGACCACATGCCGCATGACCAGACCCTTGACCGCCCACGGCGTCGCCAGGTCACGTCGCTGCACATGCGCCCTCGGGATCCGCGCGTCGATCTGGCTCAGCGTGAGCTGCGTACGCGCCACCAGGCCGATCAGCCGGACGAACGCCGCGGCGCCGTCGAAGACGCTGCTGAACTCCGGGATGATGAACCCGCCCATGCCGTTACCGCCGAAGACGGTGCCGTCCGCCCGCCCCACCCGGGTCAGATCGTCCGGCGACGTGGTCGTCCACTCCACCTGGGTGCCGTGATACGCAGCCACCTGCTCGGCGATCCGGGTGGTGGTCACCGGCAGCGCGACCCGGCCACTGCGACGTTCCGCGGCGACGAGATCCAGCATGACCAGCAGCGCACGGTCGTCCTCGATGATCCTTCCGCGCTCGTCCACCAGCGACAGCCGCTCGCCGACGGGGTCGAAGCGCACGCCGAAGGCCGCTCGCGCCGAGGCCACGATCTCGCCGAGCCGGACGAGTCCGGAGCGCCGTGCGTCGGCCGTCTCGGTCGGACGGGACTCGTCGAGACCGGGGTTGATGGTCAGGGAGTCCACGCCGAGCCGGCCGAGCAGGCTGGGCAGGACCAGGCCGGCGCTGCCGTTCGAGGCGTCCACGACGACCTTCAGCCCGGCCTCACTGATGCCCGTGGTGTCCACCGCGCGCAACAGGGACCCGGTGTAGGAGTCGAAGACGCTGGCCGGGAAGCGCAGGTCACCGATCTCTCCGGGGAACGCACGGCGGTACTCCTGACGTGCGTAGACCCGATCGAGCTTGCGCTGGCCGGCCTGCGAGAGGTCCGCGCCCCGCTCGTCGAAGAACATGATGTCGACGGAGTCCGGGACACCGGGCGTCGTCCGCACCATGATGCCGCCCGCACTGCCCCGGGCGGTCTGCTGCCGGGCCACCGGCAGCGGCACGTTCTCCAGGTCGCGCACATCGATGGCACTGGCCTGGAGCGCGGAGATCACCGCGCGCTTGAGCGCTCGCGCGCCACGGGAGTGGTCACGCGCCGTGGTGACCGTGGAGCCCTTCTTGAGCGTGGTGGCGTAGGCACCCGCGAGCCGCACGGCGAGTTCGGGCGTGATCTCGACATTGAGGATGCCGGACACGCCGCGCGCGCCGAACAGATGCGCCTGGCCTCTGGACTCCCAGATCACCGAGGTGTTGACGAACGCACCGGCCTCGATGGTCTTGAAGGGATAGACCCGTACGTTGCCCTGGACAATCGATTCTTCGCCGATGAGGCATTCGTCGCCGATGACGGCGCCGTCCTCGATCCGGGCGGCCCGCATGATGTCGGTGTTCTTGCCGATCACACAGCCACGCAGATTGCTGTGCTGGCCGATATAGACGTTGTCGTGCACGACGGCGCGGTGCAGGAACGCACCGTCCTTCACCACGACGTTGGAGCCGACGACCGTGTGCTCGCGGATCTCGGCGCCCGCTTCGACCTTGGCGTAGTCACCGATGTACAGCGGCCCGCGCAACACAGCGTCCGGGTGGACTTCGGCACCCTCGGCGACCCATACGCCCGGGGAGATCTCGAAGCCGTCGATATCGACGTCGACCTTGCCCTCCAGCACATCGGCCTGGGCCTTCACGTAACTCTCGTGGGTGCCGACGTCCTCCCAATAGCCCTCGGCGACATAGCCGTAGATCGGCTTGCCTTCCTTCATGAGCTGCGGGAAGACATCTCCGGACCAGTCCACCGGAACGTCGGGCTCGAAATAGTCGAACACCTCCGGCTCCATGACGTAGATGCCGGTGTTGACGGTGTCCGAGAAGACCTGTCCCCAGGTGGGCTTCTCCAGGAAGCGCTCCACCTTGCCCTCTTCGTCGACAATGGTGATGCCGAACTCCAGCGGATTGGGAACCCTCGTCAGACAGACGGTGACGAGTGCTCCCTTTTCCTTGTGGAAGCGAATCAGATCACTGAGATCGAAGTCGGTGAGGGCATCACCGGAGATCACGAGGAAGGCATCATCCTTCAGGGCCTCTTCCGCGTTCTTCACGCTGCCCGCGGTGCCCAGTGGCTTTTCCTCATTGGCATACGTGAGCTCCATGCCGAGCTCTTCCCCGTCGCCGAAGTAGTTACGGACGAGGGAGGCAAGGAATTGCACAGTCACGACGGTCTCATTGAGACCATGCCGTTTCAGCAGCCTCAGCACATGCTCCATGATCGGCCTATTGGCCACAGGCAGCAGCGGCTTGGGCATGCTGGACGTCATGGGGCGAAGTCGCGTGCCTTCGCCGCCGGCCATCACAACGGCCTTCATGTCGGAAGCGTCCTCCTCTAAGAGACGACGGTCTTGCCGACCTCACCCGTCCAGATCGCCCACGCAACGTTCCTACGGGCACTGGGCCTATGCACTACGGCCATTCGGCGAGCTCAGTCGGCCGTGGACGTCCGCCCTGATGATGCGGCGGACCTGGACCACGTAGAGGATCCCTGCCCACCAATAGAGCGCCGTACCCCAACCGGCGAACGCCCATCCGAAAATGGCAGCGAGTGTGTGAAGCCAGCCGCTTCCGTCGCTCAGCAAGAGCAACGGGAAGGCATACATCAAGTTGAAGGTAGCTGCTTTGCCCAGGAAGTTCACCTGGGGAGGGCCATAGCCGTGCCGTGCCAGGAAACCGACCGCGATCAGCAGCATCAGTTCGCGGGCCAGCAGAGCCGCGGTGAGCCAGAGCGGGAGGATCTCCCGCCAGGTCAGGCCGACGAGGGTGGAGAGGATGTAGAGCCGGTCGGCCGCAGGGTCGAGGATCCGGCCCAGGCTGCTGATCTGGTTCCAGCGTCGGGCGAGCTTGCCGTCCAGGTAGTCGCTGACTCCGCTCAGGGCGAGGACCAGCAGGGCCCACCCGTCGGCGGCCTTCGGGCCGCCGAATTCCGGCCACAGGATCAACCACAGGAACACCGGCACGCCGACGAGGCGAGCCATGCTCAGGATATTGGGGATGGTGAGGACGCGATCCGTCTGGACCCGCGTCTCCTGGACCTCCACGCGGGGGCCTCCTGTGGGAAATGTGCCGATGATGCTCACTGACCTTACCTGGCCCGCCGGCACCGCCAGAGCCGGGGGTCTACAAACGCGTGTAAGCCCCGCAGGAACCGAAGTTCCCACGGGGCTTACACACAAAGATTGTTCGGCGGCGTCCTACTCTCCCACAGGGTCCCCCCTGCAGTACCATCGGCGCTGAAAGGCTTAGCTTCCGGGTTCGAAATGTAACCGGGCGTTTCCCTAACGCAATGACCACCGAAACACTATGAAGTTAACCAACCCGGCAAAAACACAGGTCGTTACTTCAGAACCTACACAGTGGACGCGAGCAACTGAGGACAAGCCCTCGGCCTATTAGTACCAGTCAACTCCAACCGTTACCGGTCTTCCATATCTGGCCTATCAACCCAGTCGTCTACTGGGAGCCTTAACCCCTCAAAGGGGGTGGGAGTACTCATCTCGAAGCAGGCTTCCCGCTTAGATGCTTTCAGCGGTTATCCTTTCCGAACGTAGCCAACCAGCCATGCCCTTGGCAGGACAACTGGCACACCAGAGGTTCGTCCGTCCCGGTCCTCTCGTACTAGGGACAGCCCTTCTCAATACTCCTACGCGCACAGCGGATAGGGACCGAACTGTCTCACGACGTTCTAAACCCAGCTCGCGTACCGCTTTAATGGGCGAACAGCCCAACCCTTGGGACCGACTCCAGCCCCAGGATGCGACGAGCCGACATCGAGGTGCCAAACCATCCCGTCGATATGGACTCTTGGGGAAGATCAGCCTGTTATCCCCGGGGTACCTTTTATCCGTTGAGCGACGGCGCTTCCACAAGCCACCGCCGGATCACTAGTCCCTACTTTCGTACCTGCTCGACCCGTCAGTCTCACAGTCAAGCTCCCTTGTGCACTTACACTCAACACCTGATTGCCAACCAGGCTGAGGGAACCTTTGGGCGCCTCCGTTACTCTTTAGGAGGCAACCGCCCCAGTTAAACTACCCACCAGACACTGTCCCTGATCCGGATCACGGACCCAGGTTAGACATCCAGCACGACCAGAGTGGTATTTCAACAATGACTCCACAACCACTGGCGTGGCTGCTTCAAAGTCTCCCACCTATCCTACACAAGCCGAACCGAACACCAATATCAAGCTATAGTAAAGGTCCCGGGGTCTTTCCGTCCTGCTGCGCGAAACGAGCATCTTTACTCGTAGTGCAATTTCACCGGGCCTATGGTTGAGACAGTCGAGAAGTCGTTACGCCATTCGTGCAGGTCGGAACTTACCCGACAAGGAATTTCGCTACCTTAGGATGGTTATAGTTACCACCGCCGTTTACTGGCGCTTAAGTTCTCAGCTTCGCCACACCGAAATGTGACTAACCGGTCCCCTTAACGTTCCAGCACCGGGCAGGCGTCAGTCCGTATACATCGCCTTACGGCTTCGCACGGACCTGTGTTTTTAGTAAACAGTCGCTTCTCGCTGGTCTCTGCGGCCACCCCCAGCTCACCGAGTAAATCGGATCACCAGAAATGGCCCCCCTTCTCCCGAAGTTACGGGGGCATTTTGCCGAGTTCCTTAACCATAGTTCACCCGAACGCCTCGGTATTCTCTACCTGACCACCTGAGTCGGTTTAGGGTACGGGCCGCCATGAAACTCGCTAGAGGCTTTTCTCGACAGCATAGGATCATCCACTTCGCCACAATCGGCTCGGCATCAGGTCTCAGCCTTAACGTGTGACGGATTTACCTACCACACGGCCTACACCCTTACCCCGGGACAACCACCGCCCGGGCTGGACTACCTTCCTGCGTCACCCCATCACTCACCTACTACAAGTCTGGTTCGTCGGCTCCACCACGTCCCTTTGTCCGAAGACTCCAGGCCGGCTTCACGGACTTAGCATCGCCTGATTCAATGTTTGGCGCTTCAAAGCGGGTACCGGAATATCAACCGGTTGTCCATCGACTACGCCTGTCGGCCTCGCCTTAGGTCCCGACTTACCCTGGGCAGATCAGCTTGACCCAGGAACCCTTAGTCAATCGGCGCACACGTTTCCCACGTGTGTATCGCTACTCATGCCTGCATTCTCACTCGTGAACCGTCCACAACTCGTTTCCACGGCTGCTTCACCCGGCACACGACGCTCCCCTACCCATCACAGTCCCCGTTGGGGGTATGTACTGCAATGACACGACTTCGGCGGTGTGCTTGAGCCCCGCTACATTGTCGGCGCGGAATCACTTGACCAGTGAGCTATTACGCACTCTTTCAAGGATGGCTGCTTCTAAGCCAACCTCCTGGTTGTCTCTGCGACTCCACATCCTTTCCCACTTAGCACACGCTTAGGGGCCTTAGTCGATGCTCTGGGCTGTTTCCCTCTCGACCATGGAGCTTATCCCCCACAGTCTCACTGCCGCGCTCTCACTTACCGGCATTCGGAGTTTGGCTAAGGTCAGTAACCCGGTAGGGCCCATCGCCTATCCAGTGCTCTACCTCCGGCAAGAAACACACGACGCTGCACCTAAATGCATTTCGGGGAGAACCAGCTATCACGGAGTTTGATTGGCCTTTCACCCCTAACCACAGGTCATCCCCCAGGTTTTCAACCCTGGTGGGTTCGGTCCTCCACGAAGTCTTACCTCCGCTTCAACCTGCCCATGGCTAGATCACTCCGCTTCGGGTCTTGGGCACGCTACTCAACGCCCTATTCGGACTCGCTTTCGCTACGGCTTCCCCACACGGGTTAACCTCGCAACATACCGCAAACTCGCAGGCTCATTCTTCAAAAGGCACGCAGTCACGACTGCATGTGCAAGCACATACAGCGACGCTCCCACGGCTTGTAGGCACACGGTTTCAGGTACTATTTCACTCCGCTCCCGCGGTACTTTTCACCATTCCCTCACGGTACTATCCGCTATCGGTCACCAGGGAATATTTAGGCTTAACGGGTGGTCCCGCCAGATTCACACGGGATTTCTCGGGCCCCGTGCTACTTGGGTGGTTCTCAAGCAAGCCGTTGATGTTTCAGCTACGGGGGTCTTACCCTCTACGCCGGGCCTTTCGCATGCCCTTCGCCTACACCAACGGTTTCTGACTTGCCTCATCGCCGGCAGACGATGAAAGAGAACTCCCACAACCCCAACCACGCAACCCCTGCCGGGTATCACACGTGACTGGTTTGGCCTCATCCGGTTTCGCTCGCCACTACTCCCGGAATCACGGTTGTTTTCTCTTCCTGCGGGTACTGAGATGTTTCACTTCCCCGCGTTCCCTCCACACTGCCTATGTGTTCAGCAGCGGGTGACAGCCCATGACGACTGCCGGGTTTCCCCATTCGGACACCCCCGGATCAAAGCTTGGTTGACAGCTCCCCGGGGCCTATCGTGGCCTCCCACGTCCTTCATCGGTTCCTGGTGCCAAGGCATCCACCGTGCGCCCTTAAAAACTTGGCCACAGATGCTCGCGTCCACTGTGCAGTTCTCAAGCAACGACCAGCCACCCATCACCCCGCCACACAAGGCGAGTTCACTGGGGCCGGCATCACGAAGGTCCAGACTCGAAAGTCCGTACCCTCAGATACCCAACAGCGTGCCCGGCCCACCCGATCCATCCTCACGTTCCACGCCGAAGCAGTACTAATGACAACCAACCGAATGTGCCGAATAGTCAACGTTCCACCCATGAGCAACCACCGTCGAACATTTGCCGACGAAGTGGCCTCTGACCAACCGAAGTCGGTAAGAAATGCTCCTTAGAAAGGAGGTGATCCAGCCGCACCTTCCGGTACGGCTACCTTGTTACGACTTCGTCCCAATCGCCAGTCCCACCTTCGACGATTCCCTCCCACAAGGGGTTGGGCCACCGGCTTCGGGTGTTACCGACTTTCGTGACGTGACGGGCGGTGTGTACAAGGCCCGGGAACGTATTCACCGCAGCAATGCTGATCTGCGATTACTAGCAACTCCGACTTCATGGGGTCGAGTTGCAGACCCCAATCCGAACTGAGACCGGCTTTTTGAGATTCGCTCCACCTCGCGGTATCGCAGCTCATTGTACCGGCCATTGTAGCACGTGTGCAGCCCAAGACATAAGGGGCATGATGACTTGACGTCGTCCCCACCTTCCTCCGAGTTGACCCCGGCAGTCTCCTGTGAGTCCCCATCACCCCGAAGGGCATGCTGGCAACACAGAACAAGGGTTGCGCTCGTTGCGGGACTTAACCCAACATCTCACGACACGAGCTGACGACAGCCATGCACCACCTGTACACCGACCACAAGGGGGCGCCTGTCTCCAGGCGTTTCCGGTGTATGTCAAGCCTTGGTAAGGTTCTTCGCGTTGCGTCGAATTAAGCCACATGCTCCGCTGCTTGTGCGGGCCCCCGTCAATTCCTTTGAGTTTTAGCCTTGCGGCCGTACTCCCCAGGCGGGGAACTTAATGCGTTAGCTGCGGCACGGACGACGTGGAATGTCGCCCACACCTAGTTCCCAACGTTTACGGCGTGGACTACCAGGGTATCTAATCCTGTTCGCTCCCCACGCTTTCGCTCCTCAGCGTCAGTATCGGCCCAGAGATCCGCCTTCGCCACCGGTGTTCCTCCTGATATCTGCGCATTTCACCGCTACACCAGGAATTCCGATCTCCCCTACCGAACTCTAGCCTGCCCGTATCGAATGCAGACCCGGGGTTAAGCCCCGGGCTTTCACATCCGACGTGACAAGCCGCCTACGAGCTCTTTACGCCCAATAATTCCGGACAACGCTTGCGCCCTACGTATTACCGCGGCTGCTGGCACGTAGTTAGCCGGCGCTTCTTCTGCAGGTACCGTCACTTTCGCTTCTTCCCTGCTGAAAGAGGTTTACAACCCGAAGGCCGTCATCCCTCACGCGGCGTCGCTGCATCAGGCTTTCGCCCATTGTGCAATATTCCCCACTGCTGCCTCCCGTAGGAGTCTGGGCCGTGTCTCAGTCCCAGTGTGGCCGGTCGCCCTCTCAGGCCGGCTACCCGTCGTCGCCTTGGTAGGCCATCACCCCACCAACAAGCTGATAGGCCGCGGGCTCATCCTTCACCGCCGGAGCTTTCCACCACCAGACCATGCGGTCGGTAGTCGTATCCGGTATTAGACCCCGTTTCCAGGGCTTGTCCCAGAGTGAAGGGCAGATTGCCCACGTGTTACTCACCCGTTCGCCACTAATCCCCTCCCGAAGGAGGTTCATCGTTCGACTTGCATGTGTTAAGCACGCCGCCAGCGTTCGTCCTGAGCCAGGATCAAACTCTCCGTGAATGTTTGCCGGTAATCCGGCGAAACACACACGAGAGCGGAACGAGCGGACGGAATAAGTCTGCTCGTTCACAGCGTCCTCGCTGTGTGTGCCACCCACGCCACATGGACGGGATGGACTTTCAAAGGAACCTCATCCACCGAGGTGGACGGGGTATCAACATATCTGGCGTTGACTTTTGGCACGCTGTTGAGTTCTCAAGGAACGGACGCTTCCTTTGCGCCTGTTTCACCAGGCTCTCCGGGCGCTTCCCTTCGGTGTTTCACACTCTATCAGGGCTTTTCGCTCTTCCGAACCACCGCTTTTCTGTAGACATACAGAAAGGCACGCGTTCGAGAATCTCGATCAAGACTCTGATGGGGTGCCGCCCACTCTCGCCTTCCGCAGTAATTTGCGGCCTGGCTGTCCGGGGCAGGTGTCAGACAGTACAGCTCGGCTGTGGGCGAGGCAAATCGATTCGGCGGAGCCAGGTGGCCTTCAGCCGGTGTCGCTCATGCGGAACCGTCAGTTCTTATGACTTACGCTTCTGAACGGTGCGCTGTCCAGGACAGGTAGTGACGGCGGCCTGATAGATCTCCACCCCTGGGAGGCTTCCCATGACCACCGTGACGTCCCCGCTCGCAGGACGCGCCATCGGACTCGCGGCTGTGCCCGATCCGGTGTTCTCCGGAGCAATGGTGGGTCCCGGTACCGCCATCGATCCGGTCCGTGAGCCGTCCGAGGCCGTTGCGCCCGTTGACGGCGTTGTCGTTTCACTGCACCCTCATGCCTTCGTGGTCGTCGACGCGGCCGGCCATGGAGTGCTGACGCACCTCGGCATCGACACCGTTCAGCTCAACGGCGAGGGCTTCGAGCTCCTCGTCAACAAGGGCGACACGGTGCAGCGGGGCCAGGCGGTCGTGCGCTGGAACCCGGCCGCGGTCGAGGAGGCCGGCAAGTCGCCGGTATGCCCCGTCGTCGCGCTGGAGGCCACCGCCGACTCGCTCGCCGATGTGCGTGAGGACGGCGACATCAAGTCGGGCGACTCGCTCTTCACCTGGCAGTAGCCGGGCGCCGTTCCTGACGGCAGGTACGACATCCACCGCGGCGGCACGGGCCGCCGCATCAACCGGAGACGGGTGAAATGGAGACAACGCTGCGAGGCGTCGGCGTGAGCCACGGCGTGGCCATCGGCGAGGTGCGCCACATGGGCACGGCGGTTCTCGAACCGCCGGCCAAGCAGATCCCGGCCGAAGAGGCGGAGCGCGAACAGGGGCGCGCCCGCCAGGCCGTGGAGGCCGTGGCCGCCGACCTGATCGCGCGGGGGAACCTGGCGGGTGGCGAGGCACAGGCCGTGCTCGAGGCCCAGGCCATGATGGCGCAGGACCCTGAGCTGATGGCCGACGTCGAGCGGCGGATCGCCGTCGGCAGCACCGCCGAGCGCGGTGTCTACGACGCGTTCGCGGCGTACCGGGCGCTGCTCGCGGGTGCCGGTGAGTACCTCGCCGGTCGGGTCGCCGACCTCGATGACGTGCGGAACCGGATCGTCGCCCGGCTGCTGGGCGTGCCGATGCCGGGTGTGCCGGACAGTGACGAGCCGTATGTACTGATCGCCCGCGATCTGGCGCCGGCCGACACGGCGCTGCTGGACCCCGCGCTGGTGCTCGGTTTCGTCACCGAGGAGGGCGGGCCGACCAGCCACAGCGCGATTCTGGCGCGTGCGCTGGGTGTGCCGGCCGTCGTCGCGCTGCCCGGTGCGGGTGAGCTCGTCGAGGGCACCGTGATCGCGGTCGACGGCAGCACCGGTGAGATCTTCGTCGAGCCCGGTGACGACAAGCGGGCGTCGCTGGAGCAGGCCGCGGCGGCGCGCAAGGCGGCGCTGGCCGCGTCGTCCGGTCCGGGCGCGACCTCCGACGGGCACAAGGTGCCGCTGCTGGCGAACGTCGGGGGCCCGGCGGATGTGCCGGCCGCGGTCGAGGCCGGCGCCGAGGGCGTCGGTCTCTTCCGGACCGAGTTCCTCTTCCTGGACGACAGCAAGAAGGCGCCGTCCGAGGACAAGCAGGTCGACGCGTACCGCAAGGTGCTGGAGGCCTTTCCCGAGGGCCGTGTCGTGGTGCGGGTGCTGGACGCCGGTGCCGACAAGCCGCTGGACTTCCTGACGCCGGGCGACGAGCCCAACCCGGCGCTGGGTGTGCGGGGTCTGCGGACGCTGCTGGACCACCCGGACGTGCTGCGCACGCAGCTCACGGCGCTGTCGAAGGCCGCCGAGGGGCTGCCGGTCTACCTCGAGGTCATGGCCCCGATGGTGGCGGACCGGACCGACGCCAAGGCGTTCGCGGATGCCTGCCGGGATGCCGGTCTCGAGGCGAAGTTCGGCGCGATGGTGGAGATTCCGTCCGCCGCGCTGCGCGCCCGCTCGATTCTGCAGGAGGTGGAGTTCCTGTCGCTGGGCACCAACGACCTGGCGCAGTACACCTTCGCGGCGGACCGTCAGGTGGGTGCCGTCTCGCGTCTGCAGGACCCGTGGCAGCCGGCGCTGCTGGACCTCGTGGCGGCTTCGGCCGAGGCCGCGAAGGCCGAGGGCAAGAGCTGTGGTGTCTGTGGCGAGGCGGCCTCCGATCCGCTGTTGGCGTGTGTGCTGACCGGGCTCGGTGTCACCAGCCTGTCGATGGGTGCGGCGTCCATTCCCTACGTCCGCTCGACGCTGTCGAAGCACACGCTGGCGCAGTGCGAGCGTGCGGCGTCCGCGGCGCGTGCGGCGGACACCGCCGAGGACGCGCGGGCTGCCGCGCAGGCGGTGCTCTCCGGGGAGTGATCCCGCGCGGCGCCCGTGCGTCGCAGGAGTCTTGATGGCCGTCCCGCCCTTTGTGGCGGGGCGGCCATCTGCCGTTGTGCGCGTCGTGCGCCGATGCGGTCTGCGGCGGAGGCCGGTCAGCGGTGGCGGTGTTCTTCCGTCGGGGGTGTGAGGGTGAGCCCGGGGGCGTAGTCGACGCCGTGCTCGGGTGGGATCGGTTCGCCGGTGTCGGCATCGGTGCAGTAGGCGGTGAAGACCTCGGCCGCGGTGAGCGGGCAGGGCCAGCCGTCCCGCAGGGACCAGCCGCGGACGGTGTCGTGGGTGCCGGCGGTGGGGCCGGCGGTGGGGCCGGCGGTGGTGGTGCGGGAGACGATGCCGCCCGGTGTGCGCAGGGCGAGGCCGGTGGCGAGGACGGTGCAGAAGACCAGGGTGGTGGCTTCGGAGAGCTGGAGGCGGCCGTCGTCGCTGCTGGTGGCGTGCAGGATGGCCAGGAGGGACGGCTCGCCCGCCGGGATGCTGCACACGAGGTGGTGAGTTCCCTCGCCGAGGGCTTCGAGGAGGTGCCTGAGGACGTGGGTGGCGCGGGCGAAGGCGGCGTGGGCGAGGTCCTCGCCGCAGTCCTCGCAGGTGCCGGCGCGAGCCAGAAGGGCGGAGGCGCGCTCCCAGTTGGCCTGGCGGTCGGCTTCTTCGACCAGTAAGGGCAGGAGCTGCTTCAGGGGCTCGCCGGCGTACGGCAGGGTGGCGCCGGTGCAGGCGACCTCGGCGGTGTAGCGGGTGCGGCTGTCGGGGCGGTCGGGGTCGAGGGCGAGGTCGGCGCAGTAGTCCTCGTAAGCGGCCGGGTCGAAGAGGCTGAGGGTGGTGAGGACGCCTTCGGAGGCGAGGGTGCGCAGCAGGGCCTCCATCTGCTGGAGGTAGCTGCGGTGGTCGTCGAACGGGAAGGTGCGGTAGCGGCGCATCGCCGCGAAGTCCCGCTCGTCGGCCAGGACGGCGGCGGTGCTGGGGACTTCGCGGCGCAGGGTGCGGCGGGCGCGGGCCTGGTCGGTGGGCCGGGATGCGGATGTCATGACTCCCCCTCAGTGAGATGCTCTGCATCGAACGTCACTTGTCACTGAGAGTAATCACGGGGTCTGACAACGGCGTCCCGGCCGGATGCTCAGGGCGCTGTCACGGCCGCCCGGACGAGCCCTGCTCGGCGCGGTCCGCGGCGATGCGCTCGTAGAAGCGGAGCAGTTCCAGGTTGTCGACGGAGCCGGGGTTGACGGCCTTTTCGAGGGGGGTGCCCTGAAGGAGGCGTTTGACGGGTACCTCGATCCGCTTGCCCGTCAGGGTGTGCGGCACTCCGGGGGCCTCGATGATGTCGTCGGGGACGTGGCGCGGCGAGAGCTGCTCGCGGATGGTCCGCTTGATGCGGTCGCGGAGGCCGTCGTCGAGGGTGGCGTCGGGGGCGAGGTGGACGAAGAGGGGCATCCAGTAGCCGCCGTCGGGGAGTTCGAGGCCGATGACGAGGGATTCGCGGATCTCGGGGAGCCGTTCGACCGCCTCGTAGATGTCGGCGGACCCCATGCGCACGCCCTGGCGGTTGAGGGTGGAGTCGGAGCGGCCGTGGATGACGACGCTGCCGCGGGAGGTGACGGTGATCCAGTCGCCGTGCCGCCAGACTCCGGGGTACATGTCGAAGTAGCTGTCGTGGTAGCGGCTGCCGTCGGGGTCGTTCCAGAAGCGGATGGGCATCGAGGGCATCGGGTTGGTGACGACGAGTTCGCCGACCTCCTCGATGACGGGCTTGCCCTGGGGGTCCCACGCCTGCAGGTCGGTGCCGAGGCAGGGTGCCTGGAGTTCGCCGATGTGGACGGGGAGGGTGGGGACGGCGCCCGCGAAGCAGCTGCAGACGTCGGTGCCGCCGCTGACGGAGGCCGTCCACAGGTCGGCGCCGCTCTCGGCGAAGCTGTCGTGCAGCCAGCGGAAGCCGTCCGGCGGGAGCGGGGAGCCGGTGGTGGCGACGCAGGTGATGGCCGAGAGGTCGAGGTCGCGGGCAGGGTGGATGCCGGCCTTGCGGCATGCCATGACGTAGGCGGCAGAGGTGCCGAAGACTGTTGCGCGGGTGGTCTCGGCGACCCGCCACTGGGCGGAGATGTCGGGGTGGCCGGGGCTGCCGTCGTAGAGCACGATCGTGGAGCCCACCAGGAGGCCGGCGACGAGGAAGTTCCACATCATCCAGCCGGTGGAGGTGTACCAGAAGAAGCGGTCGTCGGGGCCGAGGTCGCAGTGCAGGCCGGTCTGCTTGAGGTGTTCGAGCAGGATGCCGCCCTGGGACTGGACGATGGCCTTGGGCAGGCCGGTCGTCCCGGAGGAGTACAGGACCCACAGCGGGTGATCGAAGGGGACCTGCTCGAAGACCGGTTCGATGTCCTGCGAGGTCAGATCCGACCAGTTCAGGGCGCCCTCGGGGGCCTCGGTGCCGAGCAGCGGGATGTGGACGACGGCGCGGAGCGTGGGAAGTTCCGCGCGGAGTTCGGTGACGGTCTCGCGCCGGTCGTGTTCCTTGCCGCCGTAGCGGTAGCCGTCGACGGTGAACAGGACGACCGGTTCGATCTGCTGGAAGCGGTCCAGCACGCTGCGGGCGCCGAAGTCGGGGGCGCAGGAGGTCCATACGGCGCCCACCGCGGCGGTGGCGAGGAGGGCGACGACGGCCTGCGGGATGTTCGGGACGTAGCCGCTGACGCGGTCGCCGGGGCGGACGCCGAGGCGGCGGAGTTCGGCGGCCAGCGCGCCGACCTGGGAGCGGAGGGTGGCCCAGGTGACGGGGGTGGGCTCGTGGGTCTCGTCCACGTACAGCAGCGCCGGGGTGTCGGCGCGCGCCGGGTCCTCCGCGGCGCGCAGGGCGTGCTCGGCGTAGTTGAGGGTGGCGCCAGGGAACCAGCGGGCGCCGGGCATCGCGCGGTCGGCGATCACGGTGTCGTAGGGGGTGGCGAAGCGGACGTCGAACCATGCGGCGGTGGCTTCCCAGAAGCGGGACAGCTCGTCGACGGACCAGCGGTGCAGGGCGGCGTAGCTCGCGGCGGGGTCGCCGGGGACGGGGGCCGGTGCGCCGTGGTGCTCCGCGGCCCAGGTGTGGAAGCGGGTGACCTGCGCGCCGGCGATGCGGTCCTGCCCGGGCTGCCAGAGGGGCTCCGGCAGGTCGTCGGACTGCGGTGCGGTGGTCATGATGCGGCTCCCGGGCGGTACGCGTCGTGTGCGTCGGGCGCGCACAGCGTGGTTCCCCGGCGTGGCGGGGGTGTGCGCGTGACACGGCTTGGCAGGACGATGCCATGTGATCGTCTTGTGCACCAGGGCGGGCCCCCCACATTCGGGGCGTGGCGGATGTGGTGCGGCCACGCCGGTGCGGGCCGCGGGAGCCGGTTTCGGACATTGTCGGGCGCCGGGGTGACCGGCGGGTGGCCGGACCTGCCGCACAGGAGGTGAACGGCAGTTGAACGGAGCCCGATCGCGGCGATGTCGATGGCAGGCTGACCGGCATGGACGGGCGGGATCTGGTGCGGTCGGTACGGATGGTCAGGGCGATCGGAGCGGCGCAGGGGCTGCGGTCCGCGCGGGCGGCGTGGCAGCGGCGGAGAGCGGACGCGCTGGCCCTTCCGCGGCAGCGGGCGGAGCGGGCGCGGGTGCCGGGAACCGCGAGCGGCGCCGAGTCGCTGCCCGGTGGCGGGGTGGTCCACTTCGCGCGGTCGTCGCTGCGGGTGCGGGTGGCGTCGGGCGGCGCGGTGTTCTGCGGCTGGGACGGTGCCGGGCCGGAGCCGTCGTACGCGCTGGCGGCCTGTCCCGAGGTCGACGGCAGGGCGGTGCTGGAGCCGGACCGGGAGGGCGGTTGGCGGGTCGTCTCCGAGCGGGTGACGGTGGCGGTGTCGCGGTTCGGCGCGGTGGAGGTGCGTACGCCCGGTGGGGTGGTGCTGCGGCGGGAGCTGCCGCCGCGCTGGTGGGACCGTACGGACGAGGCGGCGGGCGGGGACGGCGGCGGTACGGCAGCGGTACCCGAGGAGGGCGCCGGGTCGCGGTGGGTACAGCGCTCGGAGGTGGCGGCCGACGCGCGGTTCTTCGGTCTGGGCGGCCGGGCTCGCGGTCCGCGGCTCCGTGACGGCTCGTACCGCCTGTGGAACTCCGCTCCGGACGGCACTGCGGCGCCGGACGAGGATCCGGCGTCGCTGACGATGCCGGTGCAGCTGGTGGTGGCCGACGCCGGGACGCATCTGGTGTTCCACGACAACTCCTGGGACGGCCGGGTGGTGCTGCGCGAGGGGACGGAGGGTGCCGGGTCCGGGCACGACCGGCCCGGCACCTGCGAGGTGCGGATGGACGGCGGGCCGCTGCGCTACTGGGTGCTGGCCGGGACCCCGGCGCGGGTGCTGCTGGGCTGGACGGCGCTGACCGGGGCGCCCGCGCTGCCGCCCCGGTGGGCGCTGGGTCCGCAGCACGCCCTGGGGGGCTCGGGCGGTGCGGAGGAGGTGCGCCGGGCGGTCGCGGGTTACCAGGAGCACGGGCTGCCGTTGTCCGCCGTCCACCTGGGCGCGGGTCATCACGAAGGGCGCCGGGCCTTCACCGTCGACCGGAACAGGTATCCCGATCTGCCGGGTCTGGCACGGGAGTTGCGGGCCGACGGGGTGCGTTTGGTGTCGGTCGTGGAGCCGGCGGTGCGGGCGCGGTCGGGTGACGCGGTGTACGACGGCGGGGTCGCGGCCGGGGTGTTCGTGCGGGACGCGCGGGGGCGGGAGGTGCGGGGTGTGGTCGGACCGGGTGAGTCGGTGTTCCCGGACTTCACCGACGCACGGGTGCGCAAGTGGTGGGGCGGGCTGTACGCGGAGCGGCTGGCGCAGGGGTTCTCCGGTGTCTGGCACGACCGGAACGAGCCGGTGTCCTGTGCTGCGTTCGGTGAGCGGACCCTGCCGCGGTCGGCCCGGCACGCGCTGGAGGGACGGGGCGGTGATCACCGGGAGGCGCACAACGTCTACGGCCTGACGATGGCGCGTGCCGCCTACGACGGCTGGGGTGAAGTGCGGCCCGCGGAGCGGCCGTTCCTCCTCTCGCGGTCGGGCTGGGCGGGCCTGCAGCGGTACGGGGGCGCCTGGCCGGGGAAGGTGGCGACGGGCTGGCCCGGGTTGCGGGCGTCGCTGTCGGTGGTGCTGGGCCTGGGGCTGTGCGGGGTGCCCTACAGCGGTCCCGATGTCGGCGGGGGTGCGGCGCCGTCGCCGGAGCTCTATCTGCGGTGGTTCCAACTGGGCGCCCGCCTGCCGCTGTTCCGTACGCACACGGCGTTGCGGGCGGGGCGGCGGGAGCCGTGGGAGTTCGGGCCCGAGGTGCTGGAGCACGCCCGTGCGGCCCTGCGCGAACGGGCCCGGCTGCTGCCGTACTTCGACACTCTGGGTCAGTTGGCGCGGCTGACGGGCGCGCCGTACGTCCGGCCGGTGTGGTGGAGCTCGCCGCGGGACCGGGCGCTACGGAACTGCGAGGACGCCTTTCTCCTGGGGGACGCGCTGCTGGTGGCGCCGGTGCTGGAGCAGGGGGCCACGCGGCGGGCGGTGCAGTTGCCGCGCGGGCGCTGGTACGACACCGCGACCGGTGAGGTCCACGAGGGGCCGGGGCAGGTGCTGGTCGACGCGCCGCTGTCGCGAATACCGGTGCTGGCGCGGGCCGGTGCGGTGCTGCCGGTGGTGGGTGCGGACGGCGGCACGGAGCTGGAGGTCTGGGCGCCTGCCGCGGGGCGGCGGGGCGGCGGCCTGGTGGTGCCGGACGCCGGCGACGGGTGGCGCCGGCCCGACGTGCGGCGTTACACCGCGCAGTGGGACGGGGACCGGGTGGTCGTGGCGCGGCAGGACGGGAGCGCGGTGGAGTATCCGGTGCGGGTCCGGGGGATATCGGGCGCCTAGGCCGTCCCGCCGTTCCCTCCGGAGGCGCGTCGGGGGCCGCGAGGCACGGGTGGTGGAGTGGGCGGCGGTCTTCCCCTGGGGCAGTGGGACTGGTAGACGGGGGCCATGCCGAGACTTGCTGCCGCGCTGCGCGGCCTCGCCGTCGCAGCCGCCGCCCTGATGACCGTCACCGCCGTGCCGTCGAGCGCGGCGGTGGGCGCCGAGGCCCGTACGGAGCCGCGCTCCCCCGCGGCCGGTGGCCCCAAGGCGCCCGAGGAGTTCGTCGCGTTGCGCGACGTGGATCGCACCATCATCCAGGAGATGCGCTACTTCACCCCCCACAACTTCATGGGTGTGCGGGTGACCGGCTACCGCGCGCCGACATGCCTGGTGACGCGGGACACGGCGCGGGCGCTGCACCGGGCGCAGCTGTCGTTCCTGCGGCGCGGCTACTCCCTCAAGGTCTACGACTGCTATCGGCCGCAGCGGGCCGTGGACCACTTCGTGGCCTGGGCGAAGGACCTCGACGACGAGCGGATGAAGGCGGAGTTCTATCCCCGGGTCGAGAAGTCGGCGCTGTTCCGTGACGGCTATATCGCGGAGAAGTCGGGGCACAGCCGGGGCAGCACCGTCGATCTGACGCTGGTGCGGCTGCCCGCGCTGCCGACCCGGCCGTACGTTCCGGGTGAGCCGCTCGCCGCGTGCTACGGGCCGAAGGAGGTCCGCTTCCCGGACAACTCGCTGGACATGGGCACCGGCTTCGACTGCTTCGACACCCTGGCGCACACCCTCGACCCGCGGATCACCGGCCGGCAGCGGGCGAACCGGCTGCTGCTCAAGGACGGTCTGGAGCGGGCCGGTTTCGTGAACTACGCGAGCGAGTGGTGGCACTACACCTTCACGCCGGAGACGTTTCCGGACACCGCTTTCGACTTCCCGGTCTCCCGGAGGTCGTTGGGCGGACGCTGAGCGGCCCGGCCTTGTCGGCGGCGGTCGGACCGTGGGACGTCAGCAGGACGGGGGCGGACAACGCGTCGGTGAGGGCGTGGGTCCAGGCGCCCGGGTCGCCGCCCGGTGACTGCCAGTGGTCCGGCCGGGCGCTCGACAACCGGTCGGTGAGCCGCTGTTGGCGGCTGAGGTCACCGGGCCGTGCGGCCGGGATGCGGTCCATCGGGCCGTCGGGGGTGCGGTAGCGGCGGACGATCCGCAGCGCACCGTGCCGGGCCGGTGCGTCGAGGTGGGTGACGGCGAGCCCGTCCACTCCCCCGCAGGCCGCGATGGCGTAGGCATGCGCGGGGGCGTCGAAGTGGCCGCCGCGGAAGGCTCCCTGCCAGCGGCCGTGCCCGTTGTGCCGCTCGGGGAGGGCCGTCGTCACGGTCGGGTCCTCGGTGACGAGCGGTCCTGGCCCGTGCCGGGTGGTGTAGGTGCGTACGACGCCGAGGCGGAGCGCGGCCCGTGGCAGGCCGGCCTCGGCGAGGAGTGTTTCCGCGCCGTCGAAGGTGGTCGTCGACCAGGTGGTGTACGGGTGGAAGCCGTGCCACTCGTCGAGGAGGACACCCTGGGCTCCCTCGAAGACGACGGGGCCTTGGTGCAGCAGCCGGGGCAGATGGGTTTCGTCGACGAGCGTGACGTGGTCGGCGAAGGCGCGGAAGGCGTCCACGCAGACGTCGACCGGCGGGGCGTCGAGCGGGCCCAGCGCGTCGGTGAGGCGGTCACGGAGCAGGGTGAGGGTGCGGCGCAGCGCGGTGCGGGACGTGCAGTCGCCCGCGGTGGGCGCGTCGGCCGGGTGGGCCAGTGCGTACGCGGCGGTCTCGCCGATGCCCATGCCGCAGGAGCCGTGCCGGGCGCTGCCGCGGGCCCGTTCGCGTGCCCGGTTGGCTGCCGCGTGGTACGGCGTGGTGAGGCGGGCCCGTCGGTCGACGGTCAGCAGGGCGAGCGGGTCGGCGACGGCCTGGGAGGCGAGGTGGCGGGCCTCCGCGGCGAGGGCGAGGGGATCCACCAGCATCAGGTGGGAGAGGTGGGTGGGGACGGCGCTGAAGGTGCCCGAGCCGAATTGGGCGAAGGTGTGGTGGCGGCCGTCGGTGGTGACGACGTTGTGCGCGGCCTGGGCGCCGCCGTTGAACCGGACCACCGCCGCCACCGGTGCCGCGCCCGGTGGGAAGGCGCAGAGCCGGTCGACGACGGTGCCCTTGCCGGCGTCTCCGTAGCCGAGGTCGACCACGATGGTGTGCACGGGGAAACCTCTCTCGGACGCGCCCCGGGTCGGATCCCGGGGCTGATTGCGGTGGCGGTAAAGGGACTTCAGAGCCGGGTGGTGCCTCCGCTGCCGGCGTCGGAGGCTCCGTCGAGCAGCGGGGCCGAGGAGCGGGCGACGGTGCCGCGGCGACCGCTGAGGGGGGCGAGGGCCTTGCCGACGCTGGCGCCCGCGTCGGAGCCGAGGTCGGCGAGGTCGTCCAGGCCGGCCGCGAGGTCGATGGCCTCCTCGCCGAGGCCGATGGTCAGCGCGATGGTCTCGCAGACGGCGGAGAGGTCGTCGAGTTCGATGACGTTCTGGCCGAGCAGCTTGCGCCAGGTGCCCTGTACCGAGGAGTTGCCGACGTGGGTGGCACCGGCCGGGATGATGAAGTAGACGTCGAACTTCCGGCGCACCTCGTCGAGGATCGTGGTGAGCGGGATGTCCTCGGTGACGCGGTCGCCGAGGACGGCGCGGATCTCGCGCGCCTTGACCTTGCCGTAGGGCATCTCGTCGCCGATGAGGAAGAGGTAGCCGCGGCGGCCGCGCTTCTCGTGGCAGTCGATGCTGGTGTGGCGGGCCATGGCGTACAGGGCGAGTTCGTAGGACTCGGTCATCTGGCCGCCCCCGCCGCCCTCCAGCAGGATGTTGCCGAGGTCGTCGTCCATGCGGTTGTCGGATTCGAACTGGCCGAGCTGGAGCGGGACGCGGTCGCAGGTGGCGTCGCCGACCGCGCCGAAGAGGATCTGCGGGTGGGCGACGTATCCCTTGCGCAGCAGGAGGCCGAACAGTTCGGGCAGCTTGGTCTGCAAGACACGCGGTACGGACCGCATCGAACCGGTCACGTCGAAGAGGACGGAGACGGCGAGCGAGGCGGGGTGCTCGTCGGAGTCGCGGCTCTCCCGGACGGAGAGTCCCTCGGGGGCGAGTGAGGGGTGCGCCTTCCAAGTGTGGCGGGGCGCCGAGGCGGTGACGCGATCGCTGTAGTCGAAGGCGCCGGTACCGGCGGCGGCGCGGTAGCTCGCCGCGGCGCCGTATACGTCGGTGGACCAGGTTCCGCTGCCCATGGTGTTTCCCCCTGTGTGGTGGACCGGCGCGTTCAGCCGGTCGGTGTGTGTGAGGCGTGGGTGGTGGTGCGGGGTGTGCTCATGCGCGCACGGCGGGCTCCGGCATCGTGAACGGCCGGAAGGTGCGCGGTCCGTAGAGCCGGTCGAGGAGCTCGTCCAGCTCGGCCAGCAGCCGCCACGCGTCGTGCGGCCTGCGGGACTCGGCGGGGAGGGTGCAGCCGTGCAGGAAGGCACGGAGCGGCTGCGGCGTGCGCTCCCCCATCAGGGCGCCCATCGTGCGGGACGCCAGGTGGATGTCGGTGGCCTCGGTCGCCGGCCGGCGGGCCGTGACCTCGGGCGGGTAGTGCTCGCGGTGACGCTCGACCAGGGCGGGGACGCGGCTGCCGAGGGTGGTGCTGTAGCACCAGTCGACGAGGACCAGGCCGTGCAGCCCGGGGTGGATGAGGACGTGCTCGGGCAGGACGGCGCCGTGCACACGGCCCGCGCGGTGCGCCCAGCCGAGGGCGACCAGGAGTCTGCGCCACATCCAGGCCGCGTCGCGCGGGTCGAGCCCTTCGGGGTGCGCCGCCCGGACCTCGGCGAGGGTGTGGAAGCCGGCCAGCGGGACGAGGGCGTTGACGCGGCGCTCGACACCGGTGCCGGCCTCGCGGTGCCGGAACGACGCGATCAGGCGGGGTGCGTAGGCGCGGTGGCGGGGTTCGCCGTACCGTGCCAGGCGCTCCAGTGAGCGGGCTTCGCGTTCCAGCAGGTCGTTGTCGGCGGCGTCGCGGGGGATCTTCAGCAGGGCGGGCCGGCGGGTGCCTTCCTGCTCGTACGTCGCCTCGCGGAGCACGGTGAGATCACCGGTGACTCGGGTGTCGCCGAGGACGTAGGTGTGGCGGCGGGTGGTCAGGGTCGGCCGCGCGGTGTCGCCGCGGCGCCGCCACAGCGCGCCCAGCCGGGCGAACTCGGTCTCGGCGAGCGGACGTTCGGCGATCGGGGCGGCGTCGGGGTGGAGCAGGCGGGCGAGCCTGCGGTAGACGCGGGTGGCGCGGGCGTCGTCCGGCGGGAAGAGGTCGGCGGGTCCGTGGGCGGCGGCGAGTGCGGCGCGGGCGGCGGCGCGGTCACGGAGGGCGGCCGCGTCCGCGGGGGTGGTCATCGCACGCCCTCCTCTCGGTCCGGGCGCAGCAGTGCCGGGTGCAGCAGGCGGGCGTCGCCCGCGCGGTAGAGGCGGGCGCGGGGGCCGCCCCGCGCTCCCCCGCGGGCGGCGGTGGCGCCGGTGGATTCGACGAATCCGGGGACGGAGAGCACCTTTCGGTGGAAGTTGCCCGCGTGCAGCGTGCTGCCCCAGATGGACTCGTAGACACCGCGGAGTTCGACGACGGTGAATTCCTCGCCGAGGAAGGCCGTGGCCAGCGGGGTGTACTCGATCTTCGCGCGGGCGCGGTCGAGGCCGTCGGCGATGATCCGCGCGTGGTCGAAGGCCGGCGGGAGCGGGGAGCGGGCGGGCGGGGCGCCGGCTGCGGGCCGGGGCACGGAACCACCCCCGTCGATCCCGTGCCCTCGGCCCTGCTCTGGGGGACGCAGCGCGGACGCGTCCGGTTCAGCGGCGGTCCGGGCAGGCGCCTTGGGTTCCGCCGCGGCGTTTCGGGCGGCCGCGCCGAGATCCACGTCGGCGATCGGGACCCAGGCCGCGGCGGAGGCGTCACCGCCGCCCCGCGCCTCGGGGAGGTCCGGGGCGAAGGCGAGGTAGGCGACCGTGACGACCGGCATCCGCGGGTCGCGGCCGGGATCGCCGTACGAGCCGAGCTGTTCGAGGTGGACGCGCTCCAGGGCCGCGGCGTCCAGGCCGGTCTCCTCTGCCAGTTCGCGCGCGGCGGCCTCGTCGAGCGTCTCGCGGCCGGGCCGCACGAAGCCGCCCGGCAGGGCCCAGGTGCCCTGGAAGGGCCGGCTGCCGCGCTCCACTAGCAGGACGTGCAGCGCGCCGTGGCGCAGGGTCAGCGCGACGATGTCGACGGTCACGGCGATGGCGGGGAACTCGCGCGGGTCGTAGTCCGCGAGGAACGCGCCGTCGCCGCCGTCGGGTGCGCCGTCACTCCCCTTGTGCGCCTGCTCCGCGTCCACGGCCGCTCCCCCGTTCGTCATTCTCATTTTGAGTCTTTCTCGGAACGAGAACAACATAGCACCGGGGGTGGCGGTGGTCCAGAGGTGAGGACGGGGTTCCCCACCCGGTGGCCGCGTGGCACACTTGTGACGTTCCGTCAGATTTGTTGCCGGGGAGGGTCCGTGGCACGTACGCGCAAGCCTGTGGTGCCGGGTTGGTTCGATCAGGACGCCGCGGATTTCCGGCTGCTGGGGACGCGCTGCCGGGCCTGCGGCGCGGTGTTCTTCCCGCGCGAGGACTCCTTCTGCCGCAACCCCCGCTGCGCGGGCGAAGAGCTGGACGAGGTGCCGCTGTCGCGCCGCGGCACGGTCTGGTCGTACACCGACGGCCGCTACCGGCCACCCGCCCCCTACGTGTCCGACCCGGGCACGGAGTGGCAGCCCTACACCCTGGTCGCCGTGGAACTCGCCGCCGAGAGGACGGTCGTGCTCGGGCAGGCCGCGCCCGGGGTGACCCCTCGTGATCTCGCGGTCGGGACCGAGGTCGAACTGGTGCCGGGCGTGCTCAACGAGGACGCCGAGCACACCTGGACGACCTGGCACTGGCGGCCGGTCGCGGCCGGGCCGCAGGACGCGTCATGACCGGCGACGTGGCGGTGCTGGGCGCCGGCATGCACCCCTGGGGAAAGTGGGGGCACAGCTTCGTCGAGTACGGCACGAAGGCGGCCCGGGACGCGCTCGCCGACGCCGGTCTTGAGTGGCGTGACGTGCAGAGCGTGGTCGGCGCGGCCACGGTGCGCGGCGGCTACCCCGGCCATGTCGCGGGCGCCACCTTCGCGAAGGCGCTGGGCTGGCAGGGGGCCCGGGTGACCAGCGTGTACGCGGCCTGCGCGTCCGGGGCGCAGGCCATCGGCACCGCGCGGGCGCAGATCCTGGCGGGCCTGGCGGACGTGGCGCTGGTGGTGGGGGCGGAGGCCGCGCCCAAGGGGTTCTTCGCCCCGGCCGGCGGCGACCGCCCCGACGACCCGGACTGGCTGCGCTTCCGGGTGCTCGGCGCGACCAACCCGGCGTACTTCGGGCTGTACGCGCGCCGCCGGATGGCGCTGTACGGCGACACCGTCGAGGACTTCGCCCAGGTGAAGGTGAAGAACGCGGCGGCGGGCGCGGCGAACCGCTACGCGCGCTACCGCAAGCCCGTCACCGCGGAGGAGGTCGCCGCGTCGGCGGTGGTCGCCGATCCGCTGCGGCTGCTGGACATCTGCGCCACCTCCGACGGCGCCGCGGCGCTGGTCCTGAGCAGCATGGCCTTCGCCCGGCGGCAGGGCGCCGCGGACCCGGTCCGCATCCGCGCGGTCTCCACCGCCACCCCGCACTACCCCCGGACGGCTCTGGACCTGCCCGACATCGCCACCGACTCCGCGGCCGCGGTGCCGGAACCCGTGACCGGGTTCCGGGCGTCGATCGCTCAGCGCGCGTACGAGGAAGCCGGCGTCGGGCCCGAGGACCTCTCACTGGCCGAGGTCTACGACCTGTCCACCGCCCTGGAGCTGGAGTGGTACGAGGATCTGGGGCTGTGCGGTGCCGGGGACGCGGCGAAACTGCTGCGCGACGGTGTCACGGCACTCGGCGGGCGGTTGCCGGTGAACGCCAGCGGCGGGCTGGCGTCGTTCGGCGAGGCGGTGCCGGCTCAGGCCATCGCGCAGGTCTGCGAGGTGACGTGGCAGCTCCGGGGACGGGCGGGCGAGCGGCAAGTACCGGGGGCACGGGTGGGTGTGACGGCCAATCAGGGCCTGTTCGGACACGGCTCCTCGGTGGTCGCCGTGCGGTGAGGCGTACCCCGTCGGCGGGTCAACAGGTGTACTGATAGGGCGGGTTGGGACCCTCTTGGAATGACACCACCGAGTGGCGGCCGCATACGCCGGTGGGCTCACCAGTGCGTTCCGGCCGCTGTTCTTCGAAGACCTTGTGTGTGCGGCGGACAGCGGCCCGTACGCTCCGGAAGGATGCATGAACAGTGCGTGAACCGGGCGCCGTCGGGGACCCGGAAGCGGCATGCTGCTGCCGTGCCTGCCTGGACCGACCAGCTTCGATTCGCCTTCCAGCCCGTCGTGAACCTCGCGACCGGTTCGATCGCCGCGCTGGAGATACTCGCCCGCCCGGAGGACAGTGCGGTCGATGTGCTGGCGTCCGCGCGCCGCCACCCCGAGCTGGACGTCGAGCTGGCGGCGCTCGCGGTACGCTCCGCGGCGCGCCAGGAGACGCTGCTGCCGCTGCACGTCAACGTGTTCGCAGCGACGGTCGCCGAGCTGCCGGCGCTCACCGCGCTCGGCAAGGCCGTACGGGACGTGGGCCGCCGGCCGTGGGAGATCACGCTCGACCTGGTCGGGCCCTTCACCCACGTCCCGCACCGTTCGCTGCTGGAGTCGGTGGCGGGGCTGCGCGACGAGGGGTACCGGATCTGCGCCGACGGGATCGGCGAGGGGGACATGCCGCTGCGGCTCCTCGGCGACCTCGCACCGGACCTCGTCAAGCTCGACGGATCCCTGTGCGCGGGGCCGGCCGGCGACCGGGGACGACGGGCCGTGGTGACGGCGATGCGCCAACTCTGCGAGCAGGTGGGCGGGTTACTGGCCATCGAGGGGGTCGAGACGGAACGGCAGTACGCGGCGGTGCGCGAGGCCGGGGTCCAGCTGGCGCAGGGCCACCTCTTCGCCCCTCCCGCCCGGCGGCCGGCCGCCGACATCTATCTTCCGCCCGACCGACCGGCAGCGTTGGGCGGTCCCCCGGCGCCGCACGGCCCGCCCGAAGGGCCACCCGTCGCGCAGTTCCTGCAACCCGCCGCGCTGCTGCCGATGTCCGCGTCCGCGGGCGCGGTGCGCAGCCATCTGACCGGCTTCCCCGCGGTGTCGGGGGTTCTGCTGGTGGACCCCGACGGTGTTCCGGTCCGGGCCATCGACCGTGACCGGTTCCTGCTGTCCCTCTCCGGGCGGTACGGGCACGCGCTGTACGCCGACCGGCCGGCGCTGCGGCTCGCGGACCGGCCGCGGACGGTCGGCGCGGACGCCACCGCCTGGCAGGTGCTCGATGTGATCGCCGAGGGCGACCGCGTCCGGGCGGGCGACGATGTGGCAGTGGTGGACGAACGCGGCCGCTGCATGGGGGTGGTGCACCTCGCCGACATCCTGCGGGCGCTGGCCGAGAGCCGGGTGGAGGAGGCCGCGCGGCTCAACCCGCTGACCAGGCTGCCCGGTTCCGACGCGGTCAACGGCGAGGTCGACCGCCGGATCGCCCAGGGCCGGGCGTTCGCCCTGAGCTGGCTGGATGTGGACGGTTTCAAACAGGTCAACGACGGCGCGGGATTCGCGGCCGGCGATGAGCTGATCCGCGCGGTGGGGCGGACGCTGGCAGCCGTCGCCGCCCGCGAGCCGGCCGCCCGGGTGGGGCACATCGGAGGCGACGACTTCCTGGTGCTCGCCGAGCCGCAGGCGCTCGACCCGTTCGCCGAGGCGGTACTGGACGCCCCCTGGTCCGCGGGCGGGCTGCCGGTGACCCTCTCGCTGGCGACGGTGATCTGCCCGCCCGGCAGCGTCACCGGCCATCAGCAGGCCGCGGCCGCGCTCGCCCCGCTGAAGAAGGCGGCCAAGGCGCTGGCGGGGGCGAGTTGGGTGCTCGGCCGGCCGGACTCGGAGCGGACGGAACTGCGCCGTGGCACCGTCGCCCGGGTGCCGGGCCCGGCAGGACGGCCGTGCGGCAGCCCGGCCGGTCACGGAGGCGTACGCACGCGCGGCTGAGGGCGTACGGCCGGACGCGGCACCCGTCCCGGCACCGTCGGTTGCGATCGGCAGACGGTGCTGTGCGTGACCTTGACGCTCCATGACGTGCGGTGAACACTTCCGGGTGTCAGTCGGCATCGCCGCACCCAGGCACCCCGGCCGCGTGGCAGCGGCTGCGCGCTGCCCGCCTCGTCCACCGGCGGTTTGCTGACGCTCTGGCACGCTCGACGCCCATGCGGGCGGGGCACGGGGCAGCGGGGTCCCACCTCCGCCACCGGCTCCGCGGCACGGGTGGTACGCACCCTGCACGGAGGACCGGGGGACGTCCCCGGGCGAGGGCCTAGGAGCCGCCATGTATTCCAATGGGGACATCTTCGTCGGTGAAGTGATCGGCACCGCGATACTCATCCTCTTCGGCGCCGGCGTGTGCGCCGCCGTCACCCTGCACCATTCCAAGGCGAAGGCCGCGGGCTGGGTCGCCATCGCCTTCGGCTGGGGCTTCGGCGTACTCGCCGGGGCCTACACCGCCGCACCGCTGTCCGGTGGGCACCTCAACCCGGCCGTGACGGTCGGCTCGGCCGTCGCCGGCGGCACCGAGTGGTCGAAGGTGCCGCTCTACATCCTGGCGCAGATGGTCGGCGCGGCGATCGGCGCGGTGCTGGCCTGGGCGCTGTACTACGCGCAGTTCGCCGCCAACGCCGAGCAGGCCAACGCCCAGCCGACGCTGGGGATCTTCTCCACCGCACCGGAGATCCGCAATCCCGTCGCCAACCTGGTGACCGAGGTGATCGCCACCATCGGGCTGGTGCTGCCGCTGCTGTTCTTCGGCGAGAACAAGGGCATCGGTATCGGTCAGGTCCCGGGCGAGGACGCCGGCGTCTACGGATCCGGCATCAACGTGCTGCTCGTCGCGCTGCTCGTGGTCGGCATCGGGCTGTCGCTCGGCGGGCCCACCGGCTACGCCATCAACCCGGCCCGCGACCTCGGTCCGCGCCTCGTGCACGCGCTGCTGCCGATCCCCAACAAGGGTTCCTCCGACTGGGGTTACGCCTGGGTGCCGGTAGCGGGTCCGCTCATCGGCGCGGTGCTTTCGGGGCTGGTGTATCTGGCGGCGTTCTGACCCCGGTGAGCCGGCCCCGTACTCCCTGCACCGAGACCTCAGGAGACATGACGTCATGACGGAGCACACCGAGAAGTACGTCGCCGCGATCGACCAGGGCACGACGTCGAGCCGCTGCATCATCTTCAACCACGCCGGTGCGGTCGTCGCCGTCGACCAGCGTGAGCACCGCCAGATCTTTCCCCGGCCGGGCTGGGTCGAGCACGACGCCACCGAGATCTGGTCGAAGGTGCAGGCCGTGGTGGCGGGCGCGCTCGCCAAGGCGGGGCTGCGCACGGACCAGCTCAGTGCCCTGGGCATCACCAACCAGCGGGAGACCACGGTCCTGTGGGACCGGGCGACCGGCCGGCCGGTGCACAACGCCATCGTCTGGCAGGACACCCGGACCTCGCAGCTCTGTTCCGAACTGGGCGGGGCGGACGGCCAGGACCGCTTCCGCGAGGCCACCGGACTTCCGCTGGCCAGCTACTTCTCCGGGCCCAAGGCGGCCTGGCTGCTGGATGAGGTGCCCGGTCTGCGGGCCCGTGCCGAGCGTGGCGAGATCGCCTTCGGCACCATCGACTCGTGGCTGATCTGGAACCTGACGGGCGGCACCGACGGCGGCGTGCACGTCACCGACGTGACCAACGCCGGCCGCACCATGCTGATGAACCTCTCGACCCTCCAGTGGGACCCGTCGATCCTGTCGGCCATGAACGTGCCCGAGGCGATGCTGCCGGAGATCCGGTCCTCGGCCGAGGTGTACGGCACGGCCGTCGGCCAGCTGCACGGCGTGCCGGTGGCCTCGGCCCTCGGCGACCAGCAGGCGGCCGTCTTCGGGCAGACCTGCTATGGCGTCGGCGAGGCCAAGAACACCTACGGCACCGGATCGTTCCTGCTGCTGAACACCGGCAACCGCCCGGTCCCGTCCAAGAGCGGGCTGCTGACGACGATGGGCTACCAGCTCGGCGGCGAGGCTCCGGTGTACTGCCTGGAGGGCTCCATCGCCATCACCGGCGCTCTGGTGCAGTGGCTGCGCGACCAGCTCGGCATCATCTCCTCGGCCGACGAGATCGAGGCGCTCGCGGCGAGCGTCCCGGACAACGGCGGTGCCTACATCGTCCCGGCGTTCTCCGGCCTGTTCGCGCCGTACTGGCGCTCCGACGCGCGCGGTGTGATCACCGGCCTGACCGGATTCGTCACCAAGGCGCATCTGGCACGCGCGGTGCTGGAGGCGACCAGCTGGCAGACCCGGGAGGTGGTGGACGCGATGTACCAGGACTCCGGGGTGCGGATCACTCAGCTCAAGGTCGACGGCGGCATGACGGCCAACAGCCTGCTGATGCAGCACCAGGCCGACGTGCTGGGGGTGCCGGTGATCCGCCCGGTGATCCCGGAGACGACGTGTCTGGGCGCGGCGTACGCGGCGGGCCTGGCCACCGGTGTCTGGCAGGACCTGGACGAGCTGAAGACCCACTGGAAGCGCGACACGGAGTGGACCCCGCGGATGGACGGGGAGGTCAGGGACCGCGAGTACGGCAACTGGCGCAAGGCCGTGGAGCGCAGCTTCGGGTGGCTGGCGGAGGACGGCGGCCGGACCTCGTAGACGCGAGTCGCGACCGGACGCGCAGACGTACGGCCGGTATCCCGGACGGCGGGGTACCGGCCGTGCCCGCGTCCGAGGTCAGGGCAGCGCGGGCTCCCGCTGCTGCGCGCCGACCTGCCCGGCGTGCTTCACGACGGAGATCAGCACATCCCGGACGGATTCCTTGCACCGGGCGTCGCACAGCATCACCGGCACCTCGGGGGGCAGGTCCAGCGCGTCCTGGACGACCTCGGTCGGGTAGCGCTCCGCGCCGTCGAAGCAGTTGACGGCGACGACGAAGGGCAGCCCGCGCCGCTCGAAGTAGTCGATGGAGGCGAAGGAGTCCGCCAGGCGGCGGGTGTCGGCGAGCACCACCGCGCCGAGCGCGCCGAGCGACAGCTCGTCCCACAGGAACCAGAAGCGGTCCTGGCCGGGTGTGCCGAAGAGGTAGAGGAGCAGTTCGTCGTTGACCGTGATCCGGCCGAAGTCCATGGCCACGGTGGTGGTGGTCTTGGTCTCCACACCGCCGAGGTCGTCGACCGGGCGGCCCGCTTCGGTCAGCTGCTCCTCGGTGCGCAGCGGTTTGATCTCGCTGACGGCGCCCACCAAGGTGGTCTTGCCCACGCCGAAGCCGCCCGCGACAAGGATCTTGAGCGACAGCGGATCGACGGTGGACCGGCGACGGCGCTCGGAACGCCCGAAGGCCATGGGTCTCTTCTCCTGAATTGCCGTGTGTGCAGGGGAACTCACGCCTGTCGGCGGTCGTCGGCGGACGATCGGCAGCTGCACTGGAACGGTACAACGTGCGTGCGGGAGTGCTCACTTGCGGTGCGGCATCGTTATCGGCGGGCAATCCCCCCACGCCGCCAACCGGGTCGAAAGGGCCAGGTCGGACGCGTTCGCGGGCGGCGGCTCAGCGCGGGGCGAGGACCGTGGGCCGGTCGAGCAGCCCCAGCAGGCTCACGAAGCTGGATTCCAGGAAGGCACACAGCTCCTCGCGGGCGTCGGCCTCCTCGACCGGCCAGTTCGTCACCGCTTCCTCGGCGAACGCCATCCAGGCGCGCGAGGCCAGCTCCACCCGCGGCGCCTCCGACATGCCCAGCCGGCGCCGGCCGTCGCGCATCCGGCGGGCGAGCGTCTCGCGCGTCTCGCCGACGATGTCGGTCACCGCGGGATGGCTGCCGGCCGCGCCGCGCACCAGCGCGAGGTACACCTGCCGGTGTTCCAGGACGTAGTCCACGAAGCCGGCGATGAAGGCGCGCATCCACGGGACCGGCTCCAGCGTCCCGTCGGGTTCCGTCGCCGCGGTGAAGCGCGCGCACTCGGCTCGGACCACGGCGCGGTAGAAGTCGCGCTTGGAGTCGAAGTAGTGGAAGAGCAGTCCGCGGGAGATACCGGCCCGCCGGGCGACCTCGTCGGTGGACAGCTCGTCCAGGGAGCACTCGGCGAGCATCTCCAGACCGATGCCGACCAGCTGCTCCCGGCGCTGGTCGGGGGTGAGGCGGGTGACGCGCTTGCCGGACATGCCCGCAGTGTACGGCGGGGGGACGGGCCTCTCGGGTACCGCGGAAGGGCCGTGGCCCGCGGTACCCGCCGCGGGCCGGGACGCGTGCGGTGCGCCCCGGCCCGCCTCGGGCATTCGGGCGTTCAGGCGTTCCGGCCGAGGTGGTCGAGGATCTTGGGGGTGACCACCTCGGGGACCTCTTCGGGCAGCCAGTGGCTGGCGCCTTCGAGGGCCTCGAAGTGGTACGGGCCGTCGACCCACCCGCCGGTCGACTCGGCGGCGCGGCGGCCCAGGGCGCTGTCCTCGCTGCCCCACAGGAAGAGGGTGGGCACGCTGATGCGGCCCGCGGGCACCGAGATGACGTCCTCGGGAGCGCGGTACCAGTTCAGGGTGGCGGTCAGCGCACCCGGCTCGGCGAGCCTGCGGACATTCTCGGCCACCAGCGCCTCGGGGACCTTGCCCCGGTAGGCGGAGCGCAGCCGCTTGGCGCCGTCGGCGAGCAGCGCTTCCTCCGCGGCGCCGTCCGCACCGCGGAAGAAGCGGACGTAGTCCAGCCGCCGGTACTGGTCGGAGTCCTCGACGATGGCCCGGTTGAGCGCCTCGGGGTGGGGAGTGGCCAGCACGCTGAGGGACTTCAGCCGCTCGGGGTGGGCGCCGGCCAGCGCCCAGGCGACGAGGCCGCCCCAGTCGTGGGAGATGAGGTGGAAGCGGCCCGCGCCCTGGGAGTCGGCGAACGCGAGGGCGTCGGCGACCAGTTGGGGTACGGCGTAGTCGGCGACCCGGGGCGGGCGGGCGCCCGGGGAGTAGCCTCGTTGGTCGACGGCGACGGCGCGGTAGCCGGCCGCGCCCAGGGCGGTGAGCACGGCGCTCCAGGAGTCGGCGAATTCCGGCCAGCCATGGAGCAGCAGGGCGAACTCGCCGTCGGCGGGGCCGGCCGCGAGCGCGTCGTAGACGTGCGGGCCGACCTCGATCTTCAGCTGCTCGAAGGCGGGGGCCGGGGTGTCGTCCGTGGCCATGGCGGCGTCTCCTCTTGTTGACAACTGCTTAACAGCGACCGTACAACGGTGCTGAGCGTTGCTCAACAAGCCCCCGGCCGCGCATGTCCGGCGCCCGCCCCGCCCCGGACGGAAGCCGGCCGCCTCTCGCCGAGCCCTCGCCGGGCACTGAGGAGATCCTCCGATGACCACCATGCGCGCCGCCCGCTTCACCCCCGCCGCCGGCAAGCTCACCGTCGAGGACGTGCCGGTGCCGTCGCCGCGGCCCGGCGAGGCGCTGGTCAAGGTCGCCGCCTGCGGCATCTGCCACTCCGATCTGAGCCTGCTCGGCGGTGTCTTCACCACCTCGCTGGCCTCGATCACCCCGGGCCACGAGGCGGCCGGGGTGATCGAGCGGCTGGGCGCCCCGACCGCCGGATGGGAGCCGGGCGACCGTGTCGTCCTGCACGCCGGACGCGCCTGCGGCTCCTGCCCGGCCTGCATCGCGGGCGCCGCGGCCGACGACTGCGAACGCGTCGAGATCATGGCCTTCGACTTCGACGGGGCCTGGGCCGAATATGTGCTGGTACCGGTCACCTCGTTGGTCCGGGTGCCCGACAGCATCCCGCTGGAGCAGGCCGCGGTGCTGGCCGACGCCGTCTCGACGCCGTACGCCGCGGTGGTCGACACGGCGGCGGTGCGTCCCGCGGAGAGCGTCGGTGTGTGGGGCCTCGGCGGGATCGGCATCCACGCCGTCCAGAGCGCGCGGCTGGCCGGGGCCGCTCCCCTGATCGCCCTCGACCCGCTGCCCGCGGCCCGGCAGCGGGCCCTGGAACGCGGCGCGGACCACGCCGTCGACCCGACCGCGGCGGATGCCCTCGACCAGGTCGCCGCGCTGACCGGCGGCCGTGGACTGGATGTCGCGATCGACGCGGTCGGGCGGGGCCGGACCTACGCCCAGGCCAACCGGGCGCTCGGCTACCGGGGCCGGTTGGTGATGATCGGGATGTCCATGGACCGGTTCGACCTCGGCCCGCAGACCCCGTTCGTCCGCGACCGGCACACCGTCACCGGCCACCTCGGCTACCGCAAGGCGCACATCGAGCAGCTCGTCAGGCTGGTGGCCACCGGACGCCTGGACATCAGCGGTTCGGTCAGCGCACAGCTGCCCCTGGAGGACGTCGCCGAAGGGGTGCGCCGCCTGGAGACCCACGAGGGCAACCCCCTCCGCATCCTCATCCGCCCCTGAAGCCGGGCCCCTTCGCACGTCGACGCCCGTGCCGCCCGCCCGTCGTTCCGGGTGGGTGGCACGGGCGTCGCACGCCGCCCGCGTCACAGGGCGCGAAGGCCGTCGATCACCTCGCGCAATACCTTCTCGTCCGGCAGTTCGGCCGGCGGGACGGGCCTGCTGACATGGACCAGTTCCACGTCCAGCAGATCGCCGATGAGCACCCGGACCACCCCGACCGGCAGGTCCAGTTCGGCCGCCAGCTCGGCGACCGAAAGCGGCGCCCCGCGGCACAGCTCGACGATCTCCACATGCTCCGGCGACAGCGTCTGGTCCGGGACATCCCCGTCCGCGCGGGACTCGGCGATCACCAAGGCGATCAGATCCAGCCGCCCCTCCGCAGGCGTGCGGGTGCGCCCGCGCGTCATCGCGTACGGGCGGACGACCGGCCCCGCGTCGTCGTCGAACCAACGGGCCGCTCCCCGCTCCGGCACGTCCCGACCGTCCTGGTCGCTCATGGCGTCACCGTCGTCACCCTCCGGTGGGCAGCCCGGACCGGGACGCGGTGCCCAGGTGCGCGCCCACGCGCTTGACGAGCAGCGTCATCTCGTAGGCGATCAGGCCGACATCGGCGTCGGCGTCGGCCAGGACGGCCAGGCAGCTGCCGTCGCCGGCCGCGCTGACGAAGAGGAACGCGTCGTCCAGCTCCACCAGCGTCTGGCGGACCCGCCCCGCGTCGAAGTGCCGGCCGACGCCCTTGGCCAGGCTGTGGAAGCCCGAGGCCACCGCGGCCAGATGCTCGCCGTCCTCGCGGGTCAGGTCCTTCGACGCGCCGGTGGCCAGCCCGTCGCTGGAGAGGACGAGTGCCTTGCGGATGCTGCCGACCCGGTCGACCAGCTCGTCCAGGAGCCAGTTCAGTTCGCCGGTTCCCTTCGTCGCGGCCGATGCGGTGGAAGCTGCTGCCTTCGGTGCGGTCATGGACCGTCCCCTCCCGATGTGGTTCCTGGTGCTGTGTCCGAGCCGGCGTCATCGCCGTCCCGCACGGTCTCGTCACGGGCAGAGCCCGGGCGAGGTGCTTCGTCGTGGTGCCCGGAGTCGGCCCGCCCTGTTGCCGCCTCGCTCCCGGCGTCCTCGCGCGGTGTCCGCCGGCCCGTCCTGCGGGTCTCCTCCGGGGCCTCGCCGTTGTCCTGCCGACCCCGCTGCCAGCCCCGCTGGAGCGAGGCCATCCGCGCGCGCACCGCGTCGGCGTCGCGATCCTCCAAGGGCTCCTCGACCCGCCGGTCCGCCTCGGCCCGACGCTCCGGGTCGGCCTTCAACTGGGGCGCGAGACTGGCCTGCCGTACCCGGCGGGGCAGCCCGACCGGCGTCGTGGACGGCGGGGCCTCCTCGGGCGGCGCGGCGTCGTCAGCGCCCCGGGACGCGTCCGAACCGCCCTCCGCGGGCTCTTGGGCGCGGCGGCCGGGGCGCTCGGACTCCGGGCGGTCGGAGTCCGCCCGGTCGGCGGCCGCCTTTGCGCGCGTCTCGCCGTCCTCCACCGTCCTGCCGTGGTCGGAGACCAGGACCGGAGGCCGGGGGCGGCGCGGCAGTGGCGTGAGCCCGCCGGGCGCCTGGTCGCGGGCCTGCTGGTGCTGTTCACCGGACGGTACCGGGGGCACCGACGTGATACCCGGTGTCTTGGCCGGCCCGCTGCTCTGCCCGGCGGACGGCCCGCGGCGGCCCCGGCCCCGTCCGCGCTCCCGGCCACGGAAGATGTTGTCCTCGTCGTCGAGGGAGTCCAGCTCGTCCAGCCCGAGCGGCGCCTCCAGTTCGACCGGCCCGTCGATGGCGGCGGGGGTACGCGTCTGCCGCTCGGGGAACGGCACGGGCGCCTGGGACAGTGCGGCGAGCTTGCCGGCCGCGTGCTCCAGTTCGTTTCCGAACCGGAGGCCCGCCGGGTCCGCGGGGTCCAGTTCCCGGTCCTCACGGCCGCCCTCGGAGGACTCGGTCAGGATGGTGCCGGGGATGAGCACGACGGCGGTGGTGCCGCCGTAGGGCGACGGCTGGAGCGAGACCCGGACGCCTTGCCGCTGGGCGAGCCGGCTGACCACGAACAATCCGAGCCGGTCGGTGTCCGACAGCTCGAACTCCGGGGTCTCGGCGAGCCGGAGGTTGGCGTCCAGCAGCTGATCGGGGGCCATGCCCAGGCCACGGTCGTGGATCTCCAGGGTGAAGCCGTTGGACACCCGCTCGCCGAGCACCTGCACGGCGGTGTGCGGCGGCGAGAAGACGGTGGCGTTCTCCAGGAGTTCGGCGATCAGGTGGGTGAGGTCGGAGACGGCGGGGCCGTCCACCGCCAGGCGCGGCAGCCGGCGCACCTCGATCCGCTCGTAGGCCTCCACCTCGGCGACGGCCGCGCGCACCACGTCCATCAGCTGGATGGGTTTGCGCCACTGCCGTGAGGGCGCCGCGCCGGACAGGATGACCAGGCCCTCGGCGTGCCGCCGCATGCGGGTGGTCAGGTGGTCGATGCGGAACAGGTCGGCCAGTTCGTCGGTGTCCTCGGTACGCCGCTCCATCGCGTCCAGCAGGGTGAGCTGGCGGTGCAGCAGGACCTGGCTGCGGCGCGCGAGGTTGACGAACACCTCGGAGACGCCGCGGCGCATGTCCGCCTGTTTGACGGCGGCCTCGACGGCGGCCCGCTGGAGGGTGTTGAGCGCCTGGCCGACCTGGCCCGTCTCGTCCTGGCCGAATTCGAGCCGGGGCGCCTCGGTCTCGACGTCGACCTGTTCGCCGGCCGCGAGCCGGCGCATGACGCTCGGCAGCCGGACGCCGGAGACCTCGTGGGCGGCCTTGCGCAGCCGGGTGAGGTCCTTGACGTGCCTGCGGCCGATACGGAAGGAGACGATGACGGACACCAGCAGGGCGGCGAAGCCGAGGACCCCGGCGATGCCCGCCTTGAGCACGACGGCGGTGGCCACCGGTTCGACGCGCTCCTGGTAGCGGTCGCCGGCGTCCTTGCCCATCCGCTGGAGGTCGCCGAGCACCTTGCGGGCGGCGGTGTGCCACCGCTCGGCGTTGACGCTGCGCGGACCCGCCTGGGCGCCGGCCGCGATCACCCGGTCCTCGTAGTCGGTCAGCTCGTGCGCGGTGGCGGTGCGCCAGTAGTCGTCGTAGAGGCCGCGGTCCTTGACCGGCAGGATGGGCAGGCTGGTGGCGTACAGCACCCGGCGCTCGGCGATCCGGTCGGAGAAGGACCGCAGGTCGCGCTTGCTCATGCTGCCGGAGACGAGGGCGGCGGACATCAGGGCGTCCTCGCGCGAGAACGCCTCGCGGGCGCGGGTGATGTTGACGAGCGCGCGGCCCTGCTTGTCCATCTCCACGTTCTCCAGGGCGTGGAGCGCGGCGAGGAAGTCGTACTGCGGGTCGACCAGGGCGTTGTACGCCTCCATGGCCTCTTCGCGGGTGACGGTGTTGTCCTCGACCTGGGCGCGCAGCGCGGGAAGGCCGGACAGCCCCTTGACGACGCTGTCCAACCGGTAGCCGGCGTCCCCGGCCAGGTCCTGGCGCACGGAGGGGTCCTGGGCGTTGGCCCGCAGCCGGTCGACGCTCTCGTCGGTGGTCCTGGCCTGCCGCCGCAGGGCGGTCAGCGCGTCGGCGCCGCGCCGGTCCGCGAGATACAGCAGACTCTCGCGGCGCTCGCGCTGGAGTGCCTGGACGATGTCCTCGGCCGGATACCCCACACTGCGGATGACGTTGCCGACATCGAGCAGCTGGTTGGCCTCACGCCCGGTGAGGTACGTCGCGAACGCCCACATGGCCGTCAGGGACACCAGCGGCACGAGCAGCAGCGCCACGATCTTCCGGCGGATCGACTTCCCGCGAAAGCGCATGGCCTCCCCTAGTCAACCCCGGCGCACGGGGGTGGTGTTCCGTCAACAAACGGCGCGAGCCTACTACTGTCGGGTGACCTAGCCGAAGACCTGTCCGAGCCTTCCGGAAAGGGGGCGGGGCGGGATCGTCATGAGTTGTCCGCCGATTAACGGACAACCCACCCTCGGTGACAGCATCGGATTCGCGCCGCTACGGGGTGTCATTCACGCCTGGTTGGCCGATTTTCCCCTACCCCGGGTAACGCCAGGTCCTGTCGATGCCTGACGATGAGGGCGTCGGGGTCCGGCGCCGCGGGCATGTATCCGGTGAATCCGGGCAGCCACCGAAGTGTCGGACGGGCGGGGAGAGTACGGGGAGTGTGACGCGTTCATGGACACCGGCAGGCGCCCCTTGTGGCAGGAGGAGCCGGCGACCCGGCGCCGGATGGCCGATCCGGTGCGCACCGCCGCGGTGCGCGCGGTCATCGTCGTGGCGCTGACCCTGATCCTGGCCATGGTGGCGTTCCTGAGCACACTGGCGGGCTCGTGGCTCGCCTTTCCCGCGGTGCTCTGCACGGTCGCCGGCACCATCGTCGCGACCTGGGCGGTCCTGGACGTCTGGGTGACCCGGCAGGTGTGGGTGCAGCGCAACGGCGTGCAGTCGCAGCCGAGCAGCACCGCCCGAGAGCTGCGCCGTGAGCGGCGACAGGCCCGTCGCCAGGAGCGGCGGGCGTCGCGGGACGGCGGGTCGCAGGTGGATTCGCCGCCGCGGCAGCGAGCGGCGTAGCGGGGCGGCCGTACGCCCCACCGGCGGCGCGTGCCTCACGAGTTGTGGCTGAGGAGAGCGGCACAGGAGCCGGTCAGGGCACTTCGGCTCCCCGCCCGCCGCTTTACGCCACGGCCTCTTCCCTGACCGCGGGCCGGACGTGGATCATTCCGTCCAGGACGCTGACCTCGTGCGTCCGGACCGGCCGACGGGCGGGCAGGCAGGTCGGCGCTCCGGTGCGCAGGTCGAACAGCGCCGCATGCAGCGGGCATTCGACGAAGCAGCCCTCGACCCAGCCCTCGGAGAGCGAGGCGTCCTGATGGCTGCAGGTGTCGTCGACGGCGTAGAAGGCGCCCTCGGCATGGAAGACGGCGATGGCCGGCATGGCGTCACCGAGTTCGATCCGTACGGATTCGCCCTCGGGCAGGTCCTCGACACGGCAGACGGGAAACATCTGGCCCCCCTGGCACTGATCGGTATCATGGCGTTTTGAATAACGCATCGCAGAGCGCGATACGCAACAGAATCCAAGTCGGGAAGCGGGCCGTCAAGAGCTTTCCGCCGAGAGCCTCAGACGTGCCCCTCCAGGGGCCACCGGGTGGTGACGCAAAGACCCATGCCGAACACGACCGATACACCGGAGGAGCGTTCCGAGGAGCGGCGCGCAGGCGCGGGCTCCGTCCAGTCCGTGGACCGCGCGGTGAGCGTTCTGGAGATCCTCGCGCGGCTGGGCGAGGCCGGAGTGACCGAGATTTCGGAGGAGCTGGAGGTCCACAAGTCGACCGCGTTCCGGATCCTCGGCGTGCTGGAGAACCGCGGGCTGGTGGAGCAGGAGAAGGAGCGCGGGAAGTACTTCCTGGGCGCCGGGGTGCTGCGGCTGGCCGGCGCGGCGGCGATCCGGCTGGACATCTCGCAGGAGGGCCAGCCGGTGTGCCGGGCACTCGCCGACGACACCGGGGAGACGGCGAACATCGCGGTGCTGGACGGCGATGCGGCGGTCAACATCATGCAGGCCAGAGGCTCCGCCGCGGTGACCGCCTACAACTGGCTCGGCCGCCGCACCCCCTTGCACGCCACGGCGAGCGGCAAGGTGCTGCTGGCGCATCTGCCCCGGGAGCGCCGGGAGACGCTGCTGGCCCGCAAACTCCCGCGCTTCACCGAGAACACCCTGACCACACCCGCCGCGCTGCGCGACCAGCTGAGCGCCGCGCTGGACGACGGATTCGCCTGCTCCACGGAGGAGTTGGAGATCGGACTGAACGCCGTGGCGGCGCCGGTGCGGGCGCACGACGGGGCGGTGATCGGGGCCATCGGCGTGTCCGGACCGGCGTACCGCATGGAGGAGCCGCTGCTCGCCGAGCTGGCGGAGCGCTCCGCGAAGGCGGCCGCGGATCTCTCCCGCCGCATGGGGTACGCCGGTTGAGGCCGGGGCTGCGAAAAATCGCCTCTTGACGGATTCCTGGCGAACTTCCAGCATGTCTCCTATGGCGCAACGAAGCGCGCCATAGGCAACACGCTACGGGCTGCGGGCGGCCCGCTGTTCACCGCCCTTCCCCCGTCACCAGCGAGCGCACCCCAACCCCTCACAGGCACCCGTGCCAACTCCACGCGCACCCGCCCCTGCCACCCGCGCAGGCGCTGTTTAGGAGTGAGACATGCCGCACGAAGCCCGCGCCGTCGTCGCCGTCAAGAAGGGCGCGCCGGTCGAAGTGCAGACGATCGTGGTGCCGGATCCCGGCCCGGGAGAGGTGCTGGTCGCCGTCCAGGCGTGCGGGGTCTGCCACACCGATCTGCACTATCGGGAGGGGGCGATCGGGGAGGATTTCCCTTATCTGCTGGGGCATGAGGCGGCCGGTGTGGTGGAGGCGGTCGGTGCGGGGGTGGCCGATCTGGCGCCGGGTGACTATGTGGTGCTCGCCTGGCGTGCGCCGTGCGGGAGTTGCCGGTCCTGCCGCCGGGGCCGTCCCTGGTACTGCTTCGACTCGCGCAACGCCACCCAGTCGATGACCCTGCTGGACGGCACCGCGCTGACCGCGGCCCTGGGCATCGGTGCGTTCGCGGAGAAGACCCTGGTCGCCGCGGGGCAGGCGGTGAAGGTCGACCCCTCGGCCCGGCCGGAGGCGGCCGGTCTCATCGGCTGCGGGGTGATGGCCGGCTACGGCGCGGCCGTGCACACCGGCGCCGTCGGCAGCGGCGACACCGTCGCCGTCATCGGCTGCGGCGGCGTCGGCAACGCCGCCATCGCCGGCGCCTCCCGGGCCGGGGCGCGCCGGGTGATCGCCGTCGACATCGACGATGCCAAGCTGGACGCCGCCGAACGGTTCGGTGCCACCGACACCGTCAACTCCCGTGGCACGGACCCGGTCGAGGCGGTGCGCGGCCTGACCGGCGGACACGGCGCGGATGTGGTGATCGACGCGGTGGGCCGCCCGGAGACCTACCGGCAGGGCTTCTTCATGCGCGACCTGGCCGGCACCCTCGTCCAGGTCGGCGTCCCCGACCCCGACATGCGCATCGAACTGCCGCTGATCGAACTCTTCTCCCGCGGCGGCGCCCTGAAATCCTCCTGGTACGGCGACTGCCTGCCCAGCCGCGACTTCCCCGTCCTCATCGACCTGTATCTGAGCGGCAAGCTCGACCTGGACCGGTTCGTCACCGAGACCGTCGCCCTGGACGACGTCGAATCCGCCTTCGGCACGATGCGGCGGGGTGAGGTGCTGCGGTCGGTCGTGGTGCTCTGACCGCCCCCGGCTGCCGGCTGTGGAGCCTCGGCACGGGCACCACAGCCGGCTCCCGAAGTCACCTGTCGGCGTCGTCCGGTTCCGCGCCGGGCACCGGATCCGTGGCCCCGTCGGGAGCGGTCTCCTGCTGGGCAGGCTCCTCCGGCTGCTGCTCCGGCCTGCGGTACATCCGCGTCGCGGTGATCTGGCCGTGCACCGCCTCCTCGCCCGGGTCCTGCTGCTGCGGCAGGCCGGGGCGCAGATGCTCCTCGACGCTGATGTACTTCAGCCCGGCCCGCAGGTCCGCGTCGTTGCGCAGCCGGATGACCAGCGGGAACTCCGCCAGCGCGGTGGTGTCGAAGAGGCCGGTGGTGTAGAGGAGCTGGACGCCCAGCGCGTCGGCGACGGCTCGCTGGAGCTCCAGCAGATACGTGGCGTTGGCGCGGCCGATGGGGTTGTCGAGGAACAGCGTGCCGGCGTGCCGCTGCTTGTCGCGGCCCCGGTCGTTGCTGCGCAGCGCCGCCATCGTGCAGTACAGCGCGATGGCGGCGGTCAGCAGCTGACCGCCGGAGAAGACGTCGCCCATCTGCCCGACCGGCACCCGCTCGGCACGCAGCACCGCGTCCGGCTTGAGGATCTCCACGGCCACCCCGCGCGGCTGGAGCGCCGCGCCGACCCCGCGCAGCAGCAGCGTCATACCGTCCCGCCGCAGGTCGCTGTTCTTCTTGACCGCGGAGCGGGTCGCCTCGTCGATGACCTCGCCCAGCCGCTCGGTGAGCGTGGCCTGGTCGGGGTCCTCGAAGCGGATCCGCAGGAACTCCTGCCCGGACCACTCCCCCAGCCCTTCGGGAAGACGCGACAGCCGCTGCGCCGAGCGCAGCGTCGTCAGCGACGACTCCACCAGGCCGCGGAGGCGGTCGACGATGCTGTCGCGGTTGCGTTCCAGCTGCTCCAGCTCGTCGGTGAGCACCCGCAGACGCGGAGCGAAGGCATCGGCCCACTTCGCGGCGTGGTCCGGCAGCGCGGCGGCGGGCAGTTCACGGATCTGCTGCCGGGCGGGGGTACGGACCTGTTCGTAGCGGGTGGAGTTGGCGTGCCGTACGAGGATGTCGCTCGCCTCGCGCACAGCGGCCTCGGCGGCGGAGAGGTCGGCGGCGCAGCCGCGCAGCGAGCGGCGGGACTCCGCGGCGGCCTGCCGGGCCTCCTCCAGCCGGCCGGCGTACGGCTCGGCCTCCTCAGCGCCCTCCGCACCGGCGGCGGTGTCGTGGTGGTCCCGCAGCAGATCGCGCAGCAGGGCGGCGGTCTCGTCGAAACCGCCCGCCGCGTCCTCGGCCGCGCGGTGGTCGCGCAGCAGCGCGTCGTGCCGGTCGCGGGCGGTGTCCAACGCCTCGGTGGCGGTGGCCAGTTCACCGGCCGCCAGGCGCAGCAGCTCCTTGGCGCGGTCGGCGTCGGCGGGCACCATCTCCGCCGGCAGCTCGGTGTGCGCTTCGCCGTCGGTCGGCGCCAGTCGCTCGGCCTCGCCACGCAGCCGGCCCAGCTGCTCGCTGGCTGCGGACGCGCGGGTCTCCAGCATCTGCACCAGCGCCTCGGCACGGGACGCGGCGGCCTGCCGGGACGGGCCGTCGGCGGCGTCCGGGCTCTGCAGCAGCTGCTCGGCGCGGGTGCGGACCTTGTTGGTGAGGCGGTTCAGCTCGGCTAGGGAGGCGCTCTCGTCGCCCTCGGCGCGGGCCTGTTCGGCCCGGAGGTCGGCGCCGACACCGACCTTTTCGTAGAGCTGGGAGGCGGCGCGGTACGCCTCGCGCAGCGCGGGCAGCGACGTACTCGCGTCCTCCGGTGCCTCGCCCAGATCATCCGGCACGCCGGCGATCTCGGCTCGCTCGGAGCGCAGCGCGCGAGCCGTGCGGCGGGCGTCGTCGGCGGCGCGCTGGGCGGCTCTGCGATCCTCGTCCGCGGCGCGCGCACGGTCCACGCACTCCTCGGCGCGGGCCTCGAACTCGGCTGTCTCGTCGGAGAGTTCCCGCAGCCGCGACTGCCATGCGGAGCGCTCGCGCAGCCGGTGCGCGAGCCCTGCCAGCACGTCGGCGACCCGGCGTGCGCGCTGCGCGGTCTCCTGGCGCTCGTCACGGGCGCCGGTGGCCTCCGCCGCGGCCGCCTCGGCGTCGTCACGCGCCGAGCGGGCCTCGGACAGCTCGGCCGCGGCCTCGTCCGCGTCCGCGCGGGTCTGTTCCGCGGCGGCGGACAGTTCGGCGAGCCGGCCGGCCGGGCAACCGCTGCGCCACGACCCGAGGCGGGCGACCAGCGCCCGGTCGCCGGAGAGCCGTGCGGCCAGTGCGCGGATCTCGTCGTCCCGCTCCATGGCCCGCGCCCGCAGCGCCTGCCGCTCCTCGTCGGCGGCGGATTCGTCGTGCATCGCCGGGTTCGGCGGGACGAGGAAGACGCCGGTGTCACGGCCGTCGGGTGCGGGGGTGGGGGCGAGCAGCGCGGCGGCGGTGCCGACGGCGACGGCGGAGCGGGGCAGCAGCGCGGCCTGGGCGAGGATGTCGCGGGCGCGTGCGTGGGTCGCGGGGTCGGTGATGATCACGCCGTCGACGAGTTCCGGCCGGGCGGCGAGCACCCGCGCGTGGTCGGCGGGGTCGACGGACTGCGCGAGATACCGCCAGCCGGGCAGCGCCGGGACGCCGTGTTCACCGAGGTACTCGACGGCGGCCAGCACATCGGGCCCCGGGGGCAGCAGCCCGCCGTCACCCAGCGCACCGAGGATGCGGGAGTCGTCGGCGGCGGCCGTGCGCAGGTCGAACAGCTGCCGCTCGGCGGTGGCGACGCCCTGCTCCAGCAGTTCGGCCAGCTCGTCGGCGTTGCGGTCCAGCTCCTCCGCGGTGAGCGGTCCGGCCGCGGGGCGGCGGGGCTGCGCGGGCTCCCCGCCACCGGTGGAGGTCCGCGGGCCGGGCAGTCCGATGGACTTCGCCTCGGACTGCGGGAGGCCCAGGAGGTCGGCGAGACGCTGCTCGGCACCGATCGCCTCGGCGGCATGCCGCTCGGCGTCATGGGCGCGCTCCGCGGCCTGGGCGGCGTCCTCGGCGCGGGCGGCGGCGAGTTCCGCCGCGGCGTGCCGTGCGGTGGTCTCGCGGGCGCGGTCGGACGCCACGCGGGCGGCCTCGCGGGCGGAGTCCCATGCCTCGACGGCGGCCTTCTCCGCGTCGGATGCGGCGAGCGCGGCTCGGGCGGGGTCGGCGTCCGGCGCGCTGTCGTCCAGCCAGCCGGCCTCGACGGCCTCGGCCGTTTCCTGTTCGACCTCGACCAGTCGCTGCTTGAGGTGGTCGGCCTCGCTGCGGGCGCGCTGGGCGTGGGTGGCGGCGGCGGTGGCGTCGCGGTGGGCGGATTCACCGGCCTCCTGGAGGGCCGCCGAACGCTCCTCCTCCTCGTTGGCGATCCGCTCGCCCGCCTCGGCGGCGGTGTGCAGGGCGCGGACGAGGTCGGCGGCGGCGGTGGCACGGGCGGCCAGCGCCGGGGCCGCGTCCCGCTCGGCCTCGCGGATGGCGGCGGCGACGCGCGCGGAGCGGTCGGCGGCGGCGCGGTGCCGCAGCGCGATCTCGGCGGCCTGCCAGGCACTGTGCAGGGTGCGGGCGTCGTTCAGTTCGCGGCGCTGGGCGGCGGCGCCCTTCTCCGCGGCGGCCAGGGCCAGCGAGGCGTGCCGGTAGGCGATTTCGGCGGAGACCAGGGAGCGGCGCTCACGGGTGCCCTCGGCGTCGGTGACGCGGTGGGCGGCGGCGGCGACCTGTTCGGCCAGCTCGGCGGCGCGGCCGCGCTCCTCGGTGCCGCGGGCGTGCAGCCGCTGGGCCAGGCCGCGGGTGCGGCGCTCGGCCCCGGTGTGCACCTCGCGGGCGCGCTCGCGGTGCTCGGCGGCCTCGGCGATCCGCGACAGCAGGTCGAGGGAGCCGGCGGTGAAGTCCCGCTCGGCGGTGAGCTCGGCGCGGCGGCCGAGCTTGTGGGCGAAGCCGTGCACGAGGTCGGCGAGGCCGTCGGTGTCGCGGGTGTCGGTGACGGCGCGCAGCAGCAGGTCGGTGAAGTCGGAGTCGTTCTTGACGGCGAAGAGGCCGGCGGCCTCGCCCTCGTCGGCGTTCATCTCCCGCTGGTAGCGGAAGAGTTCGGGGTCGAGGCCCAGGACGCCGAGGTGTTCGTTCCAGCGTTCGTGGATCTCCTCCCAGACGACGTCGAGGTTGGGGTAGTTCTTGCCGGCCTCGGTGAGGACGTCGCGGAAGCCCTTCATCGTGCGCCGGCGGCCCTGGGCGCCGGACGCGCCCTCGCCGCTTTCCTGGCGGGGCCGGACGACGGTGGCCTCGGCGACGGGCAGCGAGTCCAGGCTCATGCCGGGCCCCGGCCGGAAGCTGTACCAGGCCTCGGCGAACTTGCGGGGATCGTTGGACACCTGCCGGCCGCGCCACTCGCTGACCTTGCCGACGACGATGCTCTCGCCGGTCAGGACGTGCTGCCACTCCAGGGCGACGTGCCCGCAGTCGTCGGCGAGCAGGAACTTGCGCAGCACGCCGGAGCTGGCGCCGCCCAGGGTGTTGCGGTGGCCGGGGAGCATGACCGAGAAGATCAGCTTCAGCAGGACCGACTTGCCGCCGCCGTTCTCCAGGAACAGCACACCCGCGGGGGCCGGGCGGCGCGGGGGTCCGACCGGTTCGTCCTCGAAGAAGTCCGCCTGGGCCGGGGCCGGGTGGGGTACGGGCGCACCGACTCCGCGCAGGTCAAGCACGGTGTCGGCGTAGCGCGCACCGGCGGGTCCGATGGAATAGAGGCGGACCCGGGACAGCTCGTACATGGCGGACTTTCGTTGTCGTGTCGGGCGGTGGTCGGGCGACGTGGTGGGCGGGGTGGTGGTGCGATGGTGCGGTGCGGTCAGCCGGAGTGGAAGGGGAGCCCGGCGTCGGAGACCAGGTCGAGGTCGTCGGTGTCCTCGCCGGGCATCAGGGAGGCGCTGCCGTCGGCGACGGGCACCACGCCCAGCTCCAGGAGTTCGGCCATGGCCGCGCTGCCCGCCATGTCGCGGACCTGGAGCTGATAGCGGGCGGTGGTGCGGTAGGCGCCGCCCGCGTCGTCGCCGGTGCGCTGCAGGAAGCCGGAGTCGACGAGGAAGGTGACGGCCTTGGCGATGATGCCGGTGGTGGAGCCGGCCAGCCGCCGGGCGTCCTTGGTGGCGCCGGTCGCACTGCGGCGCGCGTAGACCCGCCAGGCGGACTCCAGGCCGGGTGCGTCGGTGGCCGGGTCGGTGTTCTCGCCCTCCTGCTCGGCGCGCTCCTCCAGGCGGCGGCATGCCTGCCGGACGAAGGCGTCGACGCCGTTGACCGTGATCCGGCCGATGTAGCCGTCGTCGGCGAGGTCCTCGGGGCGCGGGAAGGCGAGCGCGGCGACGGCGAGATGCGCCAGGCCGTGCAGGAAACGGTCCGCGGAGTCGGCGGAGGCGCGGCGGGCGTAGTCGCCCATCCGGACCGCGAAGACGGAGTCGTCGGCCGCGGTGACGGCCATGCCCGCGCGGGTGGAGACCTCAAGGACGATCAGGCCCAGGCCGGTGGCGACGGCGTCGGCGAGCCGGGCGAAGGGCGGGTCGTCGCGGTAGCGGCGCAGTAGTTCGGCGTACTCGGCGTCGCGTGCGGGGAGCAGCTTGGGCTGGAGCCCGAAGGAGACCAGCCGTGCGGCGTCCGCGGCGTCGGCCGGGGTGACCGGTGCGGTGACCGCGGCGCCGGGGACCGCGTCGGCGGGCAGGAACCGGCCGGCCGTCTCGCCCGGGGCGGACGTCGGCTCCGGCGCTGCCGGCTCGGCGGCGTCGTACTCGGTCACGGTTGTGGCTCCTTGTGCGGGTTCCGGGCGGCGCCGGGGTGGAATGCGGTGGTCTGCGCTGCGTCGTGCGCCCGGGGCATCAGGCCACCTCCGAGCGGTCCGCGGCCATCCCCGCCGCGTCCAGCAGGGCCGTGCCGACGATGAGGTCGGCACCGCCGAACTCGGGGTCGGACAGCTCGGTGCCGTCGTCGACGGCGAAGAGCAGCTGCTGCTCGCCCTGGCGGTAGGCGGTGCCGACCGGGGGGCTGGCGGCGTGCACCGCCAACAGGGCGACGAGGTAGGGGAGATCGGGGTCCGCGCGGCGCGCGTCGGCGAGCAGACCGGAGAGCCTGCGGGGCGCGTCGGCGGGCAGGTCGAGCAACTGCATGGCGGCGTCGAGCTGTTCCTCGCTGAAGCGGCTGTCGTCGGGCGTCGCCACCAGGTCGGGCTCGGGCATCTCGGCGCCGAGGTGCTCACGCTCCACGGGCGGGGTGAGCAGCACCTCGACGAGGTCGCCGACGCGGACGGCGGAGGGGGTGCGCAGGCCCGTGCCGCGGGCGAAGAAGGCGTCCGTGACGCGCACGGCGTGCTCGGCGGGCAGCGGCAGCAGTGGGGCGAGGAGCTGGCCGTAGAGGTCGAGTCCGGCGTGCGCGGCCGGGGTGGCGAACGCCTGCCGGTCCTGTTCCGCGCGGAAGAGCGGGCCGGCCTCCAGGAGGCGGGACTGGAGCTGGGTGTGCCGGCGGATGCAGTCCTTGACGATGTCGACGAGTTCGGCGGCGCGCCGCTTGTGCTCGGGCTCCTCGGTCTCGTCGCGGGCCTTGCGGATGTTGGTGAGGATGGCGTTCTCGTGGCGGTAGCGGTCCGCGACGTGGTCCAGCGCCTCGGTGATCATGTCGGGGACGGTCTGCAGCCAGTCGACGGCGCGGACGTTGCGCCGGGTGGCGTCCAGGGTCCTGCGGAGCGTCTCGGCGTACTGCACGGTGCGGTAGCGGGCCTGTTCCGCGGCGAGCTGGGCGTCGGCCAGCCGGCCTCGGCTGATCAGCACCTCCAGCTTGACCTCGGCGGCGATCTGGGCGCTGGTGACGTCCGTGTCGAGCGCGCCGACCAGGACGTTGACCGCTTCGTCGGTGGCCCGGAGGTAGACGCTGCCACCCGCGCCCGGCACCTCCTCGATGAGCTTGAAGTCGTAGTCGCGCCGGACGTACTCGCCCTCGGGGTTGAAAGTGCCGTAGACGGCGCGGAAGCCGCGGTCCACACTGCCGACGTTGATGAGGTTCTCCAGCACCCAGCGGGCCACCCGCTCGTGCTCGCCCGAGGGGCGGCGCGGGGCCTGCGCGGCGATCCGCGGAAGCACCCTGGCCACTATTTCCTCGTGGTCGGCGCCGGTGTCGAAGTCCATGTTGAGGGTGACCAGGTCGATGACCGCGAGGGCCACCTCGGCCATGGCGTAGACCCCGTACTCACCCGCGAGGTTGGCCTTGCGCACGTCGAGGTCGTGCAGCGGCGCGGTGCACGCCAGGGCACGCAGACGGCGGGCCAGGCCTTCGTCGGCGGCCGGGCCCGGCGCGGGCCGGTTGGGCCCGTTGAGCTGGGGCGCAGCGGCCCTCGGGGCAGGAAAAGTCACGTCGCACAGAGTAGGCGCTTGCACTGACAACGGACGAAACGGCGCGGATCCGCTCATGACGGGAGCCGCACGTCGGCCGACGCATCAGTCTACGGCGTCGCCTTCGAAGGGCACGTCCGCGGTCCGGTGGCGGGCGGTTCGCACACCGGACGCGGTGGCGGGCGGGCCGTCCAACGCGAGGGCGGCGAAGGACGCGAGCCAGTGGTCCGCGGTGAAATCGCCCGAGATCGCCCGCGGCAGTCCGGCGGCCAGGTGACGGCCGGCCGCGGACCGCAGCGCGGCGCCTCGGAGGTCGTCCGCGGGCAGCGCGGCGGCGATACGGCGCTGTGCGGCCGCCCGGCTGAGCGACAGCCCGATGAGGTGGCCGATCTGCGGGTCGGCGGGGTCGGAGACGGTGGGCGGGGTGAGCAGCGCCCGCGGGGCGCCGTGGTCGGTGCCGGGCAGGAACCGGGCGAGCCAGTCGGCGAACTCCGCGCCCGGCAGCACCCGGCTCATCGCCTCGGCCTCGGAGAGCGCCGGGGAGAGGAAGTCCTGCCCGGAGGGCTCCCAGTGGGCGGGGGCGTCATGGTCGTCCGCGAACCAACGCAGCAGCGCCCCGGTCACCGGCTCGGTGAGCGCCGGCCGCCCGGCCGCCGCCGCACTGTCCAGGGCGAGCGCGAGGGCGAACGCGCTGTTGGTGTGAGTGCCGTGACGCACGGGATAGGTGGCGCGCTCCAGCCAGCCGCGCAGCAGTACGTCGGCGGTCTCGGCGGCCGGCGCCAGCGCGGCGGCCCAGCGCTCGCCCGGCGGGCCGCCCAGGGCCCGGCATTCGGCGGTGAGCGCCAGCAGCCAGGCCCAGCCGTAGGGTCGCTCGAACGACGGGTGGGCCCGCAGATAGGCCGCCTCGGCCGCGAGGTGCGCGGGTGTGAGATGGGCGTCGAGCACCTCGGTGACCCGCTCGTGGTCCACCCGATCCCGGCAGCGGCGCAGCAACCGGACCAGCAGCCAGTGCATATGGACCGAGGAGTGCCAGTCGTAGGAGCCGTAGAAGGCGGGGTGGTGGGACCGCGGGGGCACCAGATCCTCGGGCCCCGCCAGCAGGTGCATCGGGGCGTAGGGATAGGGACGGGTGACATTGCTCAGCGCGACGTCCGCGAACTGGCTTGCATACGGGGCGAGTTCACCCTCTGGCTGAGCTGCCGCGCCGGTCAATGGGTGGCGCCTTCGGCGACGCGGATGTCGGTACGGACGGTCGCGGCGGTGACGGCGATCTCCCGCAGGGCCTGTGCGACCGAGACGACCGGCAGCGACGGCTGGACGCGCCGGAGGACCTGCTCGGGCGCGAACGGGACATGCACGAACCCGCCGCGGATGTCGGGGAGTTCGGTGGCGATGAGGTGCGCGAGGGCGTAGAAGACGTGGTTGCAGACGAAGGTGCCCGCGGTGTTGGAGACGGAGGCGGGCAGGCCGACGGCGCGGACGGCCGCCACACATGCCTTGATCGGCAGGGTGGAGAAGTACGCGGCGGGGCCGCCGGGCACGATCACCTCGTCAACGGGCTGGGCGCCGGAGACGTCCGGGATGCGCGCGTCGTCGACGTTGACGGCGAGCCGTTCGACGGTGATGTCGGGGCGGCCGCCGGCCTGGCCGACACACACCACGATCTCCGGCCGGGCTTCCTCGATCGCGTCGCGCAGCGCCTCCCGCGCGACTCCGTAGACGCACGGCAGCTCGGCGGTGAAGATCTCCAGTCCGGCGGGCGGCTCGGCCGCGGCGGCGCGCACCGCCTGCCAGGAGGGGTTGGCGGACTCACCGTCGAACGGTTCGAATCCGGTCAGAAGTACCCGCGTCATGTGCTCGTTCCAAGGGTCGGATAGCGGATCGGAATGCGGCGGGCCGCCGGTCAGAAGGCGAACAGCGACATGATCACGATGTTGCAGCCGAGCAGGACTCCCGCGGTCGGCAGCTGCGCCTTGATCGGCCCGTACTGGTCCTTCAGTTCGAGCAGGGCCGCCGGCACGATGTTGAAGTTGGCGGCCATCGGGGTCACGAGCGTGCCGCAGAAACCGGCGAGCATGCCGATGGCCAGGACGGCGGCGGCGTTCCCGTCGAAGTGCCCGATCAGCACGGGCCAGCCGACGGCGGCGGTCATCACCGGGAACGCGGCGAAGGCGTTGCCCATGACGATGGTGAACAGGAACATGCCCACGCAGTAGACGACGACGGCGATGTAGAGGGAGTCCTTGGGCAGTGCGGCGGTGGCGATCTTGCCCACCTGGTCGCCGACGCCCGAGACCTGGAAGATGGCGCCCAGCGTGGCCAGCATCTGTGGCAGCAGCATCGCCCAGCCCATGGCCTCCAGCATCGAGCGGCCGGACTGCACGGGCACGGATATCCGCTTCTCGCGCAGCATGACCATGCCGACGATCAGCGCCGCGACGGCCCCGATACCGAGGCCCAGGATGGTCTCGCTGCCCTCCTGGAGGAGCGGTTCGCCCCCGAAGGAGACGTGCTTGACGCCGATCGCGCAGACCATCGCGACGGCGGGGATGGTGAGCGCCGGGACGAACAGCTTGTTGCCGAGCCGGGCGGCACTGGCGACCCGCTGCTCGCCGGTGGTGGTGCGGGGCGTGCCGCGGCCGGTGAAGCCGAAACCGGCCAGGCAGGCCATGAGCAGGACGGCCACGCCCAGGGGTTCGGCGGGCGCCCGCTCGGCGACCACCCAGCTGCTGTAGACGAAGCCGGCGCCGATCAGGCCCCAGAAGGCTCCGGTGCCGATGCGCTTGGGGTTGCTGCGGTCGGTGACCATCTGGGCGGCCATCACCAGGAAGCTGAGGCCGACCAGCCAGTAGAACCACTCTGCCTTGATCACTTGGTGGCCTCCACTGCGGCGGGTGCGACGTCGGCGGTCAGCAGCTCGCGCTCCAGGGCGCGGTCCAGGCGCAGCAGTCGCCAGCCGTGGACGGCGAAGGCGCACAGCGCCGTGGGGATCGCCCAGAGTGCGAGGTGCAGCGGTTCGAGATGCGTGCCGTAGGTGGTGTTGACGAAGCCGGTGATCAGCAGGATCGAGCCGACCGCGAGGAAGACGTCCTCGCCGAAGAACAGGCCGATGTTGTCCGCGCTGGCGGAGAACGACCTGACCTTCTCCCGGGTCTTGTCCGGGAGGGCGCCGTACTTGCGCTCGGCGGCCCCCTCGGCCATCGGGACGGCGAGCGGGCGGACGGTCTGGGCGTGCCCGAAGACATTGGTCAGCCCGACGGCGGCACCGATCTGCCGCAGGCCCAGGTAGAGCGCGAGGAAGCGCCCCGTGGTGAGCTTGCCGAACCGTGAGATCAGGTTGCGGGCCTGCTCCTGGAGGCCGTAGCGCTCCAGGAGGCCGATGACCGGGAGCGTGATCGCGAAGATCGTCACCGCCCGGCTGCTCGCGAAGCCTTCGCCGAAGGCGGCGAGCACCTTGCCGGGTGTCAGGCCGCCGAGGAGGCCCGTGGCGATACCGGCCACCCCCACCACCAGCAGGGGATTGCGTTTCGTGGCGAAGCCGATCACGACCACGAGCACGCCGAGAAGCACGATCATGGACCCGCCTTCCGCGTACGGGACCTCACGCGGGCCGTGAGGAGAATGCCCAGAGGCTAGGTGATTGTTGAACGATCCGACAAGGGGTGTGCGGGGGTGAAACTCACCCCTCCGCGATGCGCTGTGCGTACGCCCCCGACAGCTGGCTTCGCGAGTCCTCCAGATACGAGGCCAGCAGCTCCTCGGCCTCGGTGACGGCGCCGGACTGCAGCGCCTCCAGGATCTGGCGGTTGCGGGTCAGATAGGGCGCGTGGAAGCGGCGGGGGTCGTCCATGACATGGAAGACCAGCCGCAGCTCTGCCAGCACCCCGCGCATCAGCTCGTCCGTGCGCGGGCTGTCGGCGAGGGCCACGATCGCCTGGTGGAAGCGGATGTTGGCGGTCGCGAGATCCTGCCAGGACCGGTTCACCGAGGCGGCCTCCCCCGCCTCCACGGCGGCCGCCACACCGCCCACCGCGGCTGCCGCATCGCCCCCCTTGAGCTCGCTGCCCAGGCGGCGCACCGCCGCGCACTCCACCAGCGTGCGCACGCGGTAGATGTCGTCGAGGTCCTCGACCGTCACCATGCGGACGAAGACCCCGCGGTTGAGTTCGTGCACCAGCAGCCGCTCATGGGTCAGCAGCCTGAAGGCCTCCCGCAGGGTGTTGCGGGAGACACCGAGCGCGCCGCCGATGCTCTCCTCCGACAGCCGGGCGCCGGGCGGGAAATAGCCCTCGGCGATCCTGTCCCGCAGGATGTCGGCCACCCGCTCGGCGGTGCCGGCCCGCCCGAGCAGGGCGCGGTCCGCCTCCAGGCCCGAGACCTCGGCGAGCCTTCGCCGATCGTTCTTCGTCACTCCGCCGGTCATGCCGCTCCCCGCTCTCGCCCGCCCCGGACCACCCGTTCGAGGCCCCTCCGACCGTCATTTTCGTAGGAAGTCAACCCCAGATACGGGAAGGAGACAACACACCTCTTGTCGGATCGTTCAACGATCCTTTACGTTGGAGCGCAACGCCGGTCGGCTCGAGTGCCTCGGGGGAGAGCCACTACGGATACGGGCCGGCCGGCCCCGAAGCTCCCGCCCGCCCCCGCCCGCAATCGGACCGCCGCCCTGCACGCAGCGCGCACCATCGGCACCGAGCACCCTTGGAACGGACACATATGAGCGACGCGGTGGCCCCCTCCGTCATCGACCTGAACGCCGACCTCGGGGAAGGCTTCGGCCGCTGGCAGCTCACCGACGACGACGCCCTGCTGTCCACGGTCACCAGCGCCAACGTCGCCTGCGGCTTCCACGCCGGCGACCCGAGCACCATGCGGCGGGTGTGCGAACTGTCCGCCGAGCGCGGTGTCGTCATCGGCGCCCAGGTCTCCTACCGCGACCTGGCCGGCTTCGGCCGCCGCGCGATGGACGTACCGCCCGACGAGCTGGCCGACGAAATCGCTTACCAGATCGGCGCGTTGGAGGTCTTCGCGCGCGCCGCCGGAGCCCGCGTCGGTTACGTCAAGCCGCACGGCGCGCTCTACAACCGCTGTGTGCACGACGAGGAGCAGGCCGCCGCCGTCATCAAGGGCGTGTCCACCGCGGGGGGTGCCCTGCCGGTCCTCGGGCTGACCGGCTCCCGGCTGCACGAGGCCGCCCTGCGGGCCGGACTGCCCGTCGTCGGCGAGGCTTTCGCCGACCGGGCCTATACCGCCGAGGGCACCCTCGTGCCCCGCCGCGAGGCGGGCGCCGTGATCCACGACCCGGACGAGGTCGTCAAGCGCGCCCTGGGCATGGCCCTCGACGGCGCCGTCACCTCGCTGGACGGCCGGCCCGTCGAGATCGCCGCCCGCTCCCTCTGCCTGCACGGCGACACCCCGGGCGCCGCGGCGCTCGCCCGCCGTGTCCGGTCCGAACTGGCCGCGGCCGGCGTGCTCGTGCGGAGCTTCGTATGAGGCCGCTGCCCGTCGGGGAGCACGGGCTCCTCATCGAACTGGACTCCGCCGAGGAGGTCGAGGCGCTGCACGCCGAACTGCTGCGCCGGGCCGCCGCCGGAACCCTCCCGCCGGTGCGCGAGATCGTGCCGGCCGCCCGGACGGTCCTGCTGGACGGGCTCGACGACCCCCGCGGCCTCACCGCGGAACTCGCCGCCTGGGACATCCCCGCACTCACCACGGGCGACCGCCCCGCGGTGGAGATCCCGATCCGCTACGACGGTCCCGACCTCGCCGAGGTCGCCGCGCTGTGGGGCGTCACCGAGGACGAGGTGGTGCGTCTGCACTCCGCGACAACCTTCCGTGTCGCCTTCTGCGGCTTCGCCCCCGGCTTCGGCTATCTGACCGGCCTGCCCGAGCCGCTCCACGTACCCCGCCGGGCCACCCCCCGGACGAAGGTCCCGGTCGGCTCGGTCGCGCTGGCCGGCCCGTACACCGGCGTCTACCCCCGCTCCTCCCCCGGTGGCTGGCAGCTGATCGGCACCACCGACGCCGTTCTGTGGGACCCGCGGCGGGAGCCCGCGGCGCTCTTCGCGCCCGGCACCCAGGTCCGGTTCGTGCCGCAGGAGGTCCGCGACCGCTCCGTCCCCGCCGCGCGCGACGCGTCGTCCCGGGACGGCAGCCCCCGCGTCGAGGAGAGCGCCCGATGACCGACCGCGCCTTCTCGGTGGCCCGGGCGGGAGCGCTCACCACCGTCCAGGACCTCGGCAGGCCCGGCAACGCGCACCTCGGGGTGCCCCGCGCCGGCGCCCTCGACGAGCCCGCGCACCGGCTCGCCAACCGGCTCGTGGGCAATCCGGAGTCGGCCGCGACCCTGGAGACGACGCTCACCGGATGCGCCGTCCGGCTCCGCACCGCCACCACCGTCGCCGTCACCGGCGCCCCCTGCCCGGTGACGATCGACGGCCGGCCCGCCCCCTGGGGCGCTCCGGTCCTGGTGCCTGCGGGCACTGTCCTCGACGCGGGCCCGGCCACCCACGGCCTGCGCTCCTACCTCGCCTTCGCCGGCGGCGTCACCACCGAACCCGTGCTCGGCAGCCGCGCCGCCGATCTCCTCTCCGGTCTGGGCACCGAGCCGCTCACCGACGGCGCGGTGCTGCCCCTCGGCCGTGCCTGCGGCCCGCCCGCCGGGGCCGACGCCGTCCCGCATCCCGGCCCCGTGCGGGAGCTGCTGCTGCCGTTCGTCCCGGGCCCGCGCGACGACTGGTTCACCGACACGGGAATGCACACCCTCACCACCGGGCGATTCCGGGTCTCCCCCGCGAGCAACCGCATCGGCCTGCGCACCGAAGGGCCGCCGCTGGAACGCGCCAGGACCGGTGAACTCCCCAGCGAGGGAATGCCGTTGGGCGCCCTCCAGATCCCACCCGACGGCCTGCCGGTGCTCTTCCTGCACGACCATCCCACCACCGGCGGCTACCCGGTCATCGGTGTCGTTCCGGAGCGCTATCTGGCTCCCGCGGCCCAGGCCGTACCAGGGACGCCGGTGCGCTTCGTGCTGCGCCGGCCGGTGGCGGCTCAGGCCCGCGGCGCCGGCCTGCGCGCGCGACCGGCTCAGCCCGCCCCGTAGCCACCGCCCCCCGGCGTCCGCAGCACCAGTACGTCGTCCACGCCGACCTCCGCCGTGTCACAGCCCTGCAGCTGCTGCGTGGAGCCGTCCGCCCGCTCGACGGAGTTGTCGCCGAGGGCACCCGGGTCGCCGCCCGCCATGCCGTAGGGCGGCACCCGGCGGTGGTTGGTGAGCAGCGCGATGGTCATCGGTTCGAGGAAGCGCAGCCGGCGTTCGACGCCGCAGCCGCCGTGCCTGCGGCCGGCGCCACCGCTGCCCGCGCGGATGGCGAAGCTGTCGACACGGACCGGGTAGCGCCATTCGAGCACTTCGGGGTCGGTCAGCCGGGAGTTGGTCATATGGGTCTGCACCGCGTCCGCGCCGTCGAAGCCGTCGCCGGCGCCCGAGCCCGAGGCCACCGTCTCGTAGTACTGCACACGGTCGTTGCCGAAGGTGACGTTGTTCATCGTGCCCGAGCCCTCCGCCTGGATGCCCAGCGCGGCGTACAGCGCACCGGTGACCGCCTGGGAGGTCTCCACATTTCCCGCGACCGTGGCCGCGGGAAAGACCGGGGCCAGCATCGAGCCCTCCGGGATGCGGACCGTCAGGGGCTTGAGGCAGCCGCTGTTGAGGGGGATCTCCTCGGCGACCAGGGTGCGGAAGACATAGAGCACCGCGGCCATCACCACCGAGCTGGGGGCGTTGGCGTTGCCGGGCTGCTGCGGTGAGGTACCGGCGAAGTCCAGTACGGCGCTGCGGGCCGCGCGGTCGACGCTCAGCGCGACGTTGATCTCCGCGCCGCTGTCGGTCTCGTAGCGGTAGGAGCCGTCGGACAGCTCCGCGATGATCCGCCGCACCGACTCCTCGGCGTTGTCCTGGACGTGTCCCATATAGGCCCGGACGACATCGAGCCCGAACTGCCCGGTCATCCGCCGCAGTTCCTCGATGCCCTTTTCGTTGGCGGCGATCTGTGCCCGCAGATCGGCGACGTTGGCATCCGGCGCGCGGGAGGGGTAGGGGCCGGAGGCGAGCAGTTCGCGGGTCTCCTGCTCGCGCAGCTTCCCGTCGCGCACCAGCAGCCAGTTGTCGAAGAGGATGCCCTCCTCCTGAACGGTGCGGCTGAAGGCGGGCATCGACCCCGGCGTGATGCCGCCGATCTCGGCGTGGTGGCCGCGGGATGCCACCAGGAACAGCAGCTGTGGGTCCTCCGCGGCGTCGCCGGACGGCGCGTCGAAGACGGGGGTGACGACGGTGACATCGGGCAGGTGCGTGCCGCCGTGGTACGGGTCGTTGATCGCGTACACATCGCCTGGACGCATCGCGCCGGCGCGGCGTCGGAGCACCTCCTTGATGGATTCGCCCATGGAGCCGAGGTGTACGGGGATGTGCGGGGCATTGGCGATGAGATTGCCGTCGGCGTCGAAGAGCGCGCAGGAGAAGTCGAGGCGTTCCTTGATGTTGACGGAGTGCGCGGTGTGCTCCAGACGGACCCCCATCTGCTCGGCGATGGCCATGAAGAGGCTGTTGAAGACCTCCAGCATCACCGGGTCCGCCTCGGTGCCGACCGCGACCCGGCCGGGGCGTGGCTCTGCACGGGTGAGCAGCAGATGCCCCCGCTCGCCCATGGCCGCCTGCCAGCCCGGATCGAGGACCGTCGTCGCGTCCTCCTCGGCGATGATCGCCGGGCCGGTGAGGGTGTCGCCCGGAAGCAGGCCGGCACGCCGGTACAGGCCGGTGTCCTGGCGGCGGCCCCGGGCGTACATCCGGACCGTGGCCACGGGCCGCAACGCGCCCTCCCGGGCGGCCGGCCCCGCCTCGTGCCCGGCCGCGCCGCCCGCCGCCCCGAGCGCCTCGACCGACACCGCCTCGGCGATCAGCGGCTTGTCCATGGTGAAGGCGTACCGCAGGCGGTGCGCGCGGAGGAACGCGTCCGTCATCGTCCCGGCGTCGGCCAGGGGCACGCCGATGGTGGAGTCCGTCCCGGCGTACCGCACGAGCACCCGCGCCCGGGTGGTGATGCTGCCGGACGGCACGCCGTCGTCGAGGAGTTCCCCGCGGGTCTGCTCGGCGAGCGTGTCGCAGACCTCCCGCACCCGTGCGAGGGCGTCGGCGTCGTCGAACTCCGCCTCGACCGCCTGCTCCCGCATCGCGGTGGCGTCGGCGACCCCGATGCCGTACGCGGAGAGCACCCCCGCGAGCGGCGGGACGAGGACGGTGTCGATCCCCAGCGCGTCGGCGACCGCGCAGGCGTGCTGGCCGCCCGCGCCTCCGAAAGTGGTGAGGGCGTAGCGGGTGATGTCGTGGCCGCGCTGGACGGAGATCTTCTTGACCGCGTTGGCCATGTTGAGCACGGCGATGTCCAGGAACCCCGCGGCGACCTCCTCGGGGCCGCGGTCGTCGCCCACCGCCCGCGCGGCCTCGTCGGCCAGCTCCGCGAAACGGGTACGCACCACCTCGTCGTCCAGCGGCAGGTCGCCGTCCGGACCGAACACCGCCGGGAAGTGCTCCGGCTGGATGCGGCCCAGCATCACGTTGGCGTCCGTCACGGTGAGCGGGCCGCCCCGCCGGTAGCAGGCGGGACCGGGGTCCGCACCGGCGGAGTCGGGGCCGACGCGGTAGCGGCGGCCGTCGAAGTGCAGCACCGAGCCGCCGCCCGCCGCGACGGTGTGGATGTTCATCATCGGGGCACGCATCCGCACCCCGGCGACCTCGCTGCCGAAGACCCGCTCGAACTCACCGGCGTAGTGCGAGACATCGGTGGAGGTCCCGCCCATGTCGAAGCCGATCACCCGGTCGTGACCGGGGCCCGCCTCGGCGGCGGCCCGGACCATGCCGACGACCCCGCCGGCGGGCCCGGACAGCACCGCGTCCTTGCCGCGGAAGTGGGCGGCCTGCCGCAGCCCGCCGTTGGACTGCATGAACATCAGCCGGATTCCGGGGAGTTGCGCGGCGATCTCGTCGACGTAGCGGCCCAGGATCGGCGAGAGATAGGCGTCGACGACGGTGGTGTCCCCGCGCGGCACCAGCTTCATCAGCGGACTGACCTCGTGCGAACAGCTCACCTGCGTGAATCCGGCGCTCCTGGCCAGCTCGGCGACCGCCTTCTCGTGGTCGGCGTGGCGGTAGCCGTGCAGCAGCACGACGGCCGCGCTGCGCAGCCCGTCCGCGCGGGCGCCGGCCAGCGCCCCGCGCACCTCGTCGGTGTCCAGGGGCCGCACGACCGTGCCGTGCGCGTCCACCCGCTCCGGCACCTCGATCACCCGGTCGTACAGCGCCTCCGGCAGCACGATCCGCCGGTCGAAGATGCGCGGCCGGTTCTGGTAGGCGATGCGCAGGGCGTCGCGGAACCCCGCGGTGGTGAGCAGCACCGTCGGCTCGCCCTTGCGTTCCAGCAGCGCGTTGGTGGCGACGGTGGTGCCCATCTTGACGACGGAGACCAGATCGGCGGGCACCGGCTCGTCAGGGCCCAGCCCCAGCATCATCCGGATGCCCGCCACCGCGGCGTCCCGATAGCGCTCGGGGTGGTGCGAGAGCAGCTTGCCGGTGACCAGCCTGCCGTCCGGCCGCCTGCCGACGACGTCCGTGAAGGTGCCACCGCGGTCGATCCAGAACTCCCAGCGTCCGGTCATCCGGCCATTGTCCCAGCGCGCCCGCCTCGGGCCAGGCCCTGTCCGGGTGACCCGCCGACCGGGGCGAAGCGGCCGCCGGCCCGCGCCGCGCGTCACCACCCGCTCGGGTAGGGGAGCCCGGCCGGCCCCGCTTCCACGCCCTGCCGATCCACCGGAGCGTCATGGGCCGCCAGGAAGGCGTCGACGGCGGGCCGCCAGCCGTAGCCCTCGGCCCGTTGGCGAGCGGCCGCGCGGCGAGCGGGTTCGGGCCGCGCCATCACACGCTGGACCGCGTCGGCGAAGGACGGCCCGTCGTCGAGCGCGGTGTCGCCGCCACCGCCGACCAGACCGGCGAGCGCCGAGGACGCGCTGACGACAACCGGGGTGCCGCACGCGAGCGCCTCCAGGGCCGCGAGCCCGAAGGTCTCGGCAGGACCGGGGGCGAGGGCGACATCGGCGCTCGCCTGGAGCGCCGCGAGCCGGGCGCGGTCGGCGAGATGCCCCAGGAACGCCGCGGGCAGCCGCTCGGCCCGTGCCCGGGCCTCCAACCGGGCGCGCAGCGGCCCGTCTCCGGCCACGACCAGCGCCGCGTCGACACCGCGCCGGCGCAGTTCGGCCAGCGTGTCCAGAGCGCGTCCGGGCCGCTTCTCCGGCGACAGCCGCGAACACAGCACCAGCAGCACGGCGGCACGCCCGGCGCAGTGCTGCCGCAACGCGGTGCTCAGGCATCCGGGATGCCAGGCCGCGAGGTCGACGCCGAGCGGCGCGAGCACCACATTGCGCGCCCCGACCCTGGTGAACTCGGCCGCCGCCCACTCGGTCGTGCACACCACCCGGCTGTAGGCATGCGCCGTACGGGAGTTCAGCCGGTCCGCGGTGGACCGTGCCACGGAACGCGGCACTCCCCAGGTCCGCAGCACCCCGTCGACGCTCTCGTGCGAGACCATCACCGAGGGCACCCTGGCCCGCCGCGCCCATTCGCCCGTCCAGCGCAGCGTCGTACGGTCGGAGACCTCCAGCCGGTCGGGTCGCAGCGCCCGGAGCAGGAGCTGGAGGCTGCGGCGGTCGGTCAGTACGCGGTAGCCGCCGGTCCCGGGCAGCACCGGCGCCGGAACGGTGATCACCCGCCCCTGCTCGGTGTGTTCGGACCGGATCCCGAGGTCCGGCAGGCCGAGCGCCTCTCCCGTTCCCCTGCCGGCCGTCGGCGGTCCTGGCAGGATGAGGACCGGCTCGTGCCCGGCGGCCCGGTAACCGGCGCCGAGTTCGCGCAGCGCGGTGCGCAGTCCGCCGGAGGCCGGGGCGATGAAGTTGGCGATCCGTACGATGCGCAGCCCGGTCCCGCCGAGCGACGGCGTCCAGGGAGCCGCCGCGGTGTCCCGTCGCGCGCTCATGCCGCCACCGCCGTCCTGCCGGCGAGCACCTCGTCGTAGTGGCCGAGGAGTTGATCGCCCACCACCTCCCAGGTGCGGTCCTCGACGGCCCTGCGGGCGGCGGCGCCGAACCGGATGCGCGTTTCGGTGCCCTCCGCCAACCGCCGCACCGCGTCCCGGAAGGCCCCTCCGTCACCCGGCGTCACCAGCAGCCCGGTGCGGCCGTGGTCCACCAGATCGAGCGGGCCGCCGGCACGCGGCGCGACCACGGGCACACCGGAGGCCATCGCCTCCTGCACGGTCTGGCAGAAGGTCTCGTAGGGGCCGGTGTGGACGAAGACATCCAACGAGGCGTAAAGACGGGCGAGTTCGTCGCCGGTGCGGCGGCCCAGGAAGCGCACCTCGGGCAGAGAGGCACGCAGACCGGCCGCGCTGGGCCCGTCCCCGATGACGACGGTCCGCACCCCGGGCAGCCGCGAGGTCTCGGCCAGCAGCCGCACCTCCTTCTCGGGCGCCAGCCGCCCCACATACCCCACCAGCAGCTTCCGCCCCGCGGCCAGCGAGCTGCGCAGCACCGCGTCCCGCCGCCCCGGGTGGAAGCGCGCGGAATCGACCCCACGCGGCCACAACCTCACGCGCGGCACGCCACGCTCGGTCAGCTCCCGCAGCGCGGCGCTGGAGGGCGCGAGGGTGCGGTCCGCGGCGGAGTGCACCGAACGGAGCCGCCGCCACGCCGTGGCTCCACCGCCCCCGAGGTAGGTACGGGCGTAACTGCCCAGGTCGGTCTGGTAGACGGCGATGGTGGGCAGCCTGCGCCGGGCGGCCGCCGCCATACCCCGCGCGCCCAGGACGAAGGGGCCGGCGAGGTGCACCAGGTCGGGCCGGTGCCCGTCGAGCGCCGCGGACAGCCGGCGCCCCGGGAGCGCGATCCGCACCTGGGGATAGCCGGGCAGCGGCATCGACGGCACCCGTACGACGGCGCACGGGCCGTCGAGATCGCCGCCGACCGGTCCGGAGCCGCCGAACGGCGCGATGACGAGCGGATCGTGGCCGCGCCGGACGAGATGGCGGGCGGTCTCCAGGGCGCAGCGGGCGACGCCGTTGACATCGGGCGGGAAGGATTCGGTGACGATGACGACTCGCATACCGCTGTTGTCGACGCACCGTGCGTGGGCAGCACCAAAGGGATCTTTCCAACCGGATAACACCCCATGAGCGTTCCGCTCCAGGCCGCCCCGGGCCGTCCTGTCACGGCGGACGGTCCGTACGGGCGGCCGAACGCTTCGTACGGACCGTTCAGAGGGCCGTTCCGGCCCGGACGCGGCCCAGCCGGCTCATACCGCCGAGGCGTCCGGTCCGAATCTGGCCCGCACGGCCGTCTGGACCTCGGCCTCCTCGGCGGGGTCCGCGGCGAGGCGCCGGAGCTGCTCCACGACCCGGTCGTCGCCGGTCGCGGCATGCCGGGCGGCCAGTTCGCGGGTGGTCTCCTCACAGTCCCACAGGCATTCGACGGCGAACCCGGCCGCGAATCCCGGGTCGGCGGCCGCCAGCGCGCCGGCGGCCCGGCCGCGCAGGTGGGAGGAGGAGGTCTCGCGGTAGACGTGACGCAATACGGGGGCGGCGCAGGCGACGCCCAGGCGGCCGGCCCCGTCGACGAGCTCCCACAGGCGGTCCGCGTCCGGTCCCTCCTCGCGCACGGTCCTGCGCAGCGCGGCCAGCACCAGCTCGCTGTCGCGCTTGGCGCCGCGGCGGGCGAGCATCGCGGCGGCGGACGCCCCCAGGCGATCCGCCCGCCGGGCCCAGATCCGGGCCCGCTCGACGGCGGCCACACTGCACATACGCTCGAAGGCGGCAAGTGCGGCCGACATCAGCACGCCGCCGGAGAGCGGGTCGACGACCGCGAGCTCGATCAGGTCGAGCACATCGGGGTCACCACGCTCGGCGAGGTGGTGGAGAGCGGCGGCTCGGGCGGCGTCCGGCCCGCCACGCGCGGCCCCCAAAAGTTCGGGGCGGTCCTCCGGACCCGCGACGGCGGACAGGCAACGCGCCGCGGCGGCGTGCCGGTGCTCTTCCGAGTGCAGGTCGAGGCCCTGCTGGGCCCACTGCAACACCTCGGTCACGCTCCAGCCGGGGCGCGGCCCACGAGGCCGCAGCTGCCGCTGCCATCGGTCGAAGGAGCCCTGCTCCCCCGCGGCGGCCAGACGAGCGGCGTAGCGCGCGTCCTCGGCCCAGAGCCGCCAGGGCCGGGGCTCGAAGGCGTCACGGACGGCGGCGGCCAGCTCCGTCTCGCCCTCCGCCGTCTCCGGGAAGCGCGCGAGGACCGCGGGGGCCAGCGTCATCAGCCCGGCGTCGTCGTCACGCAGCGCGAGCTCGTCCAGAGCCCAGCGCCAGTTGCTGCCGACCGCGGCGTAGCTGCGCAGCAGCAGGCGGGCGGCGTCCCGGCCGTAGGAGGCGAGGTGGCCCAGTACGGACAGGGCGAGTCCGGTGCGCTCCTCGCCGGTGTCGATGCGGTCGTCGGAGTGGAAGAGGTGCCGTTCGATCTCTTCGAGCCCGCCGTCGAGCTGCATGTAGAGGCGTGCGTAGTAGAGCGAGCGGTTCTCCACCTGCCAGTCGCGCCGGGGGTCACGCAGCACGCAGGTGTTGAGTTCCGCGAGCGCCTCGGCCCGCGGCGCCGCGAGGGCATGCAGGGTCCCGTCGCCGCGGCCTCGCTGGAGGAGGCCGAGGAGGGTGCCACTGGGCGCTATGTCTGGATCGAACATGAGGTCAGCATCCGGTGCGGGGGGCAGGCTGGCAACGGGATTTCCGCTGACCGGCATTCTTGCCGGTGACCGCGGGCCGTATGCGTCGTTCCCACCGTGGATCGGCGGGCATGACTGCTGTACGGCGGCCGCAGCCTAGCCTGGAAGCTGTCATTCCGCCGATTCGCCCCAGGGTTGCGCCAGGAAGGCCTGGGGCATATGCCAGCTGCACCACCGTATCGGGTAATGCCAAATCCCTTACGGACAGTCGCAGCCTGTGCAACAGTCGTTACCGGCCCTTCTGTCAGACCTGGCCCCGGCGCCGCCTGATCACGGAGTACGTCATGCCGTCCCCTCTCTTCGCGGACCATCCAGCCGACCGGCCTCCCGAGCGGGACACGGTCGAGGCACTCATCACGCAGGCCCGCCGCCTGCGCGGTGGCCTCGACGCCGTGCGCCGGGAGTCGTCGCCGGATGCCGATGTCGCCACGGCCGATCCCCAGCTGCGCTGGCAGCGGGCCCTGTGCGACCTCGCCGTCCACCACCTCGATGACCTCGGCGGGCATCTCGACCAGCTGAGAGAGGGCCTGCCCGCCGACTGTGACGAGCTCGCGTACGACGACGGCGGCACTCCGCACCCCGGGCTGCCGGTCGCGCCGCCCGAGTCCGAGCCGCACGAGCGCGGCTCGCTGCTGCGCCGGGTCGGCAGCGCCGAGTGGAACCTCCTCACCGACGAGGTCAGCTGGTCCGACGAGCTGTTCGCGATGTTCGGCAGGCAGCCCTCCGACGGCCCGCTGACGCTCGACGAGCTGCCGTCGCTGATCCTCGCCGAGGACCAGGAGCGGCTGGCCGCGATGGTCACGGACTGTCTGGTGGACGGCCGGCCGATCGACGGTGAATTCCGCATCGTGCGTCCGGACTCCGACATCCGAACGGTGCACATGGTCGGCGAGCCGGTGCTCGACGCCGACGGCAGTACCGCCTGCATGTGGGCCGTGCTGCGGGACGTCAGCGAGCTGCGCCGCAGCCAGCAGGCGGTGCGCGAGACCGGTGACTCGCTCCAGCGCCAGCGGCAGATCGCGCAGACCGAGCACCGCATCGCGGTGGAGCTTCAGGAGGCCGTTCTCCCGCCGTGGCGTGACTCCCTGCACTTCCCGCAGGGCGGCCCGGCAACCCTGGACCTCGCGGGCCGCTATCTCCCGTCCGGTACCAGCGCCCTGATCGGCGGCGACTGGTATGACGCACTCCAACTCCCCGACGGCAAAACGCTGTTGAGCGTCGGCGATCTCACCGGTCACGGCGTCGCCGCCACTTCGGGGATGGCGATGATGCTCGGCGCGCTGCGCGGAATGGCCGTCACGGGCCAGCAGCCGGGACCGCTGCTCGGCTTCCTCAATCAGCTCCTGGACACCACCGCGCAGCCCGCCCTGGGCAGCGCGCTGTGCGCCCACTTCGACCCCGCCACCCGCCGGCTGGAATGGGCCCAGGCCGGGCACCCCGCGCCGCTCCTCTTCCGCGGCGGCACGGGGCGCGCGCTGAACCCGCCCGAGGGCGTCCTGCTCGGGGCGACCACGGGCGCGAGCTACGCCCAGTGCACCGAGCAGCTGGAGCCGGGCGATCTGCTCGTCCTCCACACCGACGGCCTCGTACCGCGCCGTACGCCCACCACGGACAGCGCCCACGAGGGCGCCGAGCGGCTCCTCGCACTCGCTCCGCGGTTCGCTGTGGCCCGCAGCGCGCAGGACAGCGTCCGCATCGTCGTCGAGGAGTTCGGCAGCACCGAGCGTGAGGACGACGCGTGCGTCCTGATCGCCAGGATCGGCGACTGACACACCCCACCGCCGACTCCGGCAGCAGCGTGGACACCGGCAGGGTCGAGACCGGCGATCCGGCCGGCTCCGGCAGCGCCGCGTAGCGAGGACCGGCCGGCGCTGAGCCGGCTGGGCCCGCAGATGAACTGTCGTCAGCGCTGTCGTCAGCGCTGTCGTCAGCCGTGGTGCCGGGCCGAGGGAGCTCGGACCGCTCAGACCGAGAACTTCCGGCCGAGTTCCGCCCCGAGGCCCGGCGCGAGACCGGAGCCCTTGCCCTTGGGCTTGCTCTTCTCCTTGGGCAGGACATGCTGGATCTCCTCGCGCAGGTCCTGGATCTTGGCGAAGTTCGCGTACTGCCCGGTGAGCCGGAACATCTCACGCAGCCGGTCCCAGGTGCGGTGGGAGCTGTTCTCGCCGATGGACACCAGTGCCAACCTGGCGTAGCGGTCGGCCTGTTCGGGGTCGTTGCCGATGAAGCATGCCGAGGCCAGGGAGATGTAGTCGAAGATCTGTGACCGCTGGCGGCCGTTCTCCCGCAGTCGGAGGGCCTGCTTGGCGTGCTGCTGGGCGATGCGGGCGGCCGACGGGTCGTGGTCGGCGAGCGTACGGAACGCCAGCGCCTGCATGCCGTGCAGATCCGCCTCGTCGAACATCTGCATCCAACTGGGGGGTGGCACATCGCCCTTGTCGGAGACGAACAGTTCCTCCGCCTCGCCCAGGGTGCGGCGCATCGCCTGGCCGTGCCCCTTGGACGCCTGCGCCCAGGCCTCGATGGTGTGCAGCATGGCGCGGGTGCGCGGCAGGGTCTCCTCGCCGGAACCGGACTTCGCCAGCTTCATCAGATCCAGAGCGTCATCGGGGCGGCCGAGGTGCACCATCTGACGGGCGGCCCGGGAGAGCGCCTCGCCGGCCCGCGGCCGGTCGCCGCCCTCGCGCGCCGCATGGGCGGCGATGATGAAGTACTTCTGGGCGGTGGGCTCCAGACCCACGTCGTGGGACATCCAGCCGGCCAGCACCGCCAGATTCGCCGCCACCCCCCACAGCCTGCGCTGCAGATGATCGGGGTGGCGATAGGCGAGCATGCCGCCGACCTCGTTGAGCTGGCCGACCACCGCCTTGCGCTGCAGTCCGCCACCGCGGGCGGCGTCCCAGGCGCGGAACACCTCCACCGACCGCTCCAGGGCGTCGATCTCCTGCGACCCCACGGGCGCCGCCTCGTAGCGGTCGAGGCCGATCTGGTCGAGGTCCTCCAGGGAGTCGGCGGCGAACGCGTCGTGGGGAGCGGCGTTCGAGGTCGGAGCCGGGTCGGTGTGCAGCCAGTCGTACATGGCGCCGGTGAGTGCGGAGCCCGCGGCGAGCGCCGCGCCCGCACCCACCAAGCCGCGTCGGTTGAGCATGAGGTCCATTCCCGTGAATTCCGTGAGGACCGCGGCGGTCCGTTCGGGTGCCCACGGCAGACCGTCCATGGCCTGCCGTTTCCCCGAGCGACCGGTTCTTGCGAACCCGAGGTCCTCGATGGTTACGACACGGCCGAGTCGCTCGGTGAAGAGGGAAGCCAGGACCTTGGGCACCGGATCGCGGGGGGTCTCCCCCATGTCGATCCAGCGCCGCACTCGCGAGGTGTCGGTCGCCAGCTGCGGATGACCCATGGCCGCCGCATGCCGGTTGACCAGTCTTGCCAGTTCTCCCTTGGACCATCCGGCCAGGCCGAAAAGGTCCGCGAGACGGGTGTTCGGCTCCCTGTCCACGTCAAGCCCCCAGGTTCCTCGACTGAGTTGACAGTAACGGCCCGTGACGTGGGCTGCGACCATTCGCCAGGGTTCGCCAGGGTGCGCCAGATGGTCTGCCACCCGCGCCCGCGTGTTCTGTAGATGTGCAGCCCCCGGCCCGGTGGCGGGACCGCATTCCCCAGGGTGCGTGCCCTTCACAGGGACCCTGGATCGGCCTCCTGCACGGGGCCCGTTCAACGGGTTCTCACCACCGGGCCGGGGAGCGCACGCAACTCGTCGGCGCACGAAGGGATCTGTCTCACCCATGTATGCAGCATCGTCCGCCGTGACCGCCCCCGTCCGGCAGTACCGCCCCCGCCCCTCCGGCAGCGGGCCGTACCTCGACCCCTCCCCTGCCGCGGGGGCGGTCACCGGTCTCGCCGGCGGCCGTGCCCGGCGGGCACAGGGGACGGGGGGCCAACCGCTCAGCGGGAGACTCGACTTGTCCGGTCCCCAGGGCGCCCAGCTGCGCGCCGCCGTCGCCTCGGTGCACCGCATCTGTCCGGAGTTCAACCCGGTCCAGGTGCTTCGCCGCAGCGGCAGATCGGTCCTCCTGGTGGGTACGACGGGCCGGACGACCGCGGTCGCTAAGTGTTTACTGGACCAGTCCCCGGCGTGGGCGGAGAGCTTCCGGCAGGAAATAGCTGCTTACCGCGCGTTCGTCCGGCATCGTCCGCCGGTACGGGTGCCGCGGCTCGTGGCGGCCGATCCCGACAACTGCACCCTGGTCGTGGAGCGTATGCCGGGCCGGATCGCGGCCGCGGCGCGGCACCCGTCCGAAGCGCCTCCCCGCGCGGACGTACGGGCCGCGCTCGGCGCGATCTGCCGGATCAACCTCTGGCGTCCGCCGGCCGGGCTCTTCGACGCCCCGCTGGACTACGCGGGCCGCATCGGCCGGTACCACGACCTGGGGCTGCTGACCGACCGGGACCTGGGCGACCTGCAGAAACTGCTGCACGGCCTGTCGCACACCCAGGGCCAGTTCTGCCACGGCGACGCCCTGCTGAACAACGTGCTGCTCTCGCCCGCAGGGCCGGTGCTCCTGGACTGGGACAACGCCGGCTGGTATCTGCCGGGGTACGACCTCGCGACGCTGTGGTCGGTGCTGGGTGACGCTCCCGTGGCGCGCCGTCAGATCAGTCAGCTCGCCCAGGCGGCCGGACCGGCCTCGCGGGACGCGTTCCTGGTGAATCTGATGCTGGTGCTGACCCGCGAGATCCGGCGCTACGAGACCGCGGTCCAGCGCACCATGCGCGAACCCACGCCGACGGGGACACCGGGTCCGGGACAGCCCGGGGTGCTCGCGGCGGGCGAGGAGCAGCGGCTGCTCCTCCGCCGGCTGCACGACGACTGCCAGATGGCGCGTCGTGCGGTGAGGGCGGCGGTCGGCACGCGCTGACCGCCGAGGGGGGAATGTGAGCGGCGCACCCGTCATGGGCGCGCCGCTCACCCATGTGCGCAGGTTCTCGCGCTCCCCGGTTCGCGGTCGGAGATTGGTCCATTCCACTGACGCCCCGCAGGCCCGCCGTCCGGACCGGGAAGGCTCCTCGGGATACGCCCTGACATGCAAAATTCCGATCGTGTTCGATGATTGACGGATCGTCGGCGAACCGATACCCCTAAGCCCCAGAGGGGCTCTTGTGTCGGGTCCCGCCCCGCACGGCCGTTTGCGCACCCATCGTCACACCGCCCCGGCTCGGGCCGGCTCGAGGAGGCTGTTTTGCGAGGATCCGCCCCCAAGGACGTCAAGAGAACTCCCCGCTCCGCCCTGCGGAGGTCCGCCACCGCCGTCGCCGCCGCGGCGCTCCTGTTGCCGCTGGTCTCGGCCACACCCTCCGAGAGCGCCGGACAGCCTCGTCCCGATGCCTTGGACCGCGCCTTCACCGACGCCGCCGCGCGCTTCCACGTGCCGCGCAGTGTGCTGCTCGGCGTCTCCTACCTGGAGTCCCGGTGGGACAGTCACGGCGGCGCGCCCAGCGTCTCCGGGGGCTACGGCCCGATGCACCTGACGGACGCCCGCACCGCCCTCGCACGAACGCCGAGGTTCGGTGACCACGCCGAGGACGCGCGCGGCGACGGCTCACGCACCCGGCGAACGGTGCGGGCCGCACAGGGCGCGGTGGTGCCCCGGGATCTGCCGGCGCGGCTGCGGACCCTGCTCGCGGCGGCGAAGCTGACCGGGCTGTCGGCCGAGAAGCTGCGCACGGACCCGGTGGCGAATGTGCTCGGCGGCGCCGCGCTGCTGGCCGCGGAGCAGCGCAAGCTGGGGCCGGCCCGCAGTTCCGACCCGGCCGCGTGGTACCCGGCGGTCGCCCGCTATGCCGGTGAGGACAACGCGAGGGCCGGCACCGCCTTCGCCGACGAGGTGTTCGACGTGATGCGCCGGGGCCTGGCGCGGACCACCGACACCGGACAGCGCATCACGCTGGCCGCCATGCCGTCGCTGACGGTAGGCACCCAGGAGAAACGTCTCGGCATGGGCACCGCCTCCTCGCAGCAGGCGTCGGAAGGCGGCAAGGCCCGGCCGGAGTGCCCGGCGAGTGTCGCCTGCGAGTCGGTTCCGGCGCCGTACGAGGAGTTCGGGGACGGCGACTACGGCAACCACGACAAGGCCGACCGGCCGAAGGACCAGCGTGTCGACGCGATCGTCATCCACGACACCGAGGGGTCCTGGGAGACCACGCTGAAGTTGATCAAGGACCCGGCGTATGTGTCCTGGCACTACACGATCCGGTCCTCGGACGGGCTGATCGCCCAGCACGTCCCGACCAAGGACGTCGCCTGGCACGCGGGCAACTGGTACATCAACTCGCACTCCGTCGGCATCGAGCACGAAGGATTCCTCGCCGCGCCCGACGCCTGGTACACCGAGGCGATGTACCGCACGTCGGCGCGCCTGGTGAAGTACCTGTCGCGCAAGTACGACGTGCCGCTGGACCGCCAGCACATCCTGGGCCATGACACCGTGCCCGGCACGACGACCTCGACGATCAAGGGGATGCACACCGACCCGGGGCCGTACTGGGACTGGCAGCACTACTTCTCCCTCCTGGGCAAGCCGTTCCGGTCCACCGGCAGCGCCAAGGACGGCGTGGTGACCATCCGCCCCGACTACGACCGCAACCAGCCGGTCTACACCGGCTGCGAGAAGGCCGGTGAGCCCTGCGCCCCGCACGGTTCCGCGGCGGTACGGCTGCACACCGGACCGAGCGGGAACGCACCGCTGGTGAAGGACATCGGGCTGCACCCGGACGGCGCGGACTCGACGACCGGCGTCAACGACACCGGGGCCCGTGCCACGACGGGGCAGCAGTTCGCGGTGGCGGGCCGCTCCGGCGACTGGACGGCGATCTGGTACCTCGGGCAGAAGGCGTGGTTCCACAACCCGGCAGGACAGCCGACGGCGGTGCCCGCCAGGGGCCGGGTCGTCACGCCGAAGAACGGCTCGGCGGAGATCCCGGTCTACGGCCGGGCGTATCCGGAGAAGGAGGCCTATCCGGCCGGTGTCCCGGTCCAGACCGTGTCGCCGCTGCCCTACAAGCTGGCCGCGGGGCAGGAATACGTCGTCGGTGAGCGGATGAGGGGCGAGTACTTCTACGCCCCGACGTTCGACGTCACCAAGCACGCGATCGTGCGCGGCAAGGACGTGTACTACGAGATCCAGCTCGGGCACCGGGTCGGCTACGTCCGGGCGGCGGATGTCGACGTCCGAGGGGCCGGCCAGGAGTAGGCAGCGGCGCGCCCCGGTGGGGTGAAAGACCTCGCGCCCGGTGGACGGCGGACCGTCCACCGGGCGCGAGGTGTGTCCGCTCCCGTACGCGCCGGGGTCAGCTCTGCTGGAAGAGCTCCGCCGGCAGCGGCTTGAGGAGGGCGTAGAGGTCGTCGGTGATCGGCCGGTCCCAGCTGGCGATGGTGACCAGCACCCCGTCGCTGCGGTCGAACTGGGCGCAGGAGATCCGGCTCTCGGAGCACTTGATCCGCTTGACGATCAGCAGGTTGTCCTCGTGCATCACGGGGGTGTCCTCGGTCTCGACGACCATCACGGGCTCGTCGTTGCCGAGCGCCGCCAGCAGCTGCGCCACCTCGAAGGGCACCTGGTCGTCGTCCAGCTCACGGGCCGGGGAGCCCTCCGGCAGGTTGCCGATGATCATCGCGGGACCGCGGCCGCCGAACAGGTCGTAGCGGAGGAAGACGCCCTGGCAGCTTCCGTCGGGGGCGGGCAGCAGCCCGGCTCCGAGGTTGCCAGGCCAGTCCCCGGGGTCCATGGCGAGGACGTCGAAGTCAGGCCCGGCGGGCGTGGCTGCGCTGCGGCGGCGGAGGAAGGACATGCCGCCATCGTACGTGGCCGGGCCCGGCTCGCCGCGCCGACGTCGGCATCGGCATCGACCGGTGCGCCCAGGGCCCGGAGGGCGCCCGCGGACGGTCGGGCGCTCCGTCTCTCACGACCGGTCGGCGAGGGTGGTGAGCCGGCGGAGCGCTTCCTGGGCCGCCTCGTGCGGCACGAAGAGATGGTCGTGGTGGAAGCCGGCGATGACGTTGCAGCTGAGTCCCGCGGCGGCGAGTTCGGTGGCGACGGCGGCGGTCAGGCCGACGGCGTCCAGCGCGGAGTGCACCCGCAGCGTGATCCACGCCGCGACGTAGTCGTACGCCAGGCCGGCGTGGTCGGCCTCCTCCTGGCGGGCGACGAGGGTGAGCCCCTCCTGCTCGGCGACGGTGACGACCGGGGTCAGGCCCTCGGGAGCCGTGCCGGGAACGGTCGTGAAGACGTAGCGTCCTTCGTTCAGCCGGGGCCGCATGCCGCTCAGCAACAGCCGCAGATCGCTTTCACCGCTCATGGGGCTCCACACTACGGCCGCCCTGCGCGGACCTGCGGCGTTCGTGGTGGCGGGCCACCCGGGCGCGGTTGCCGCAGGAGGGGGCGCACCACTCCTGCCGGGCGTGCTCCTTGACGAAGTAGCGCACGCAGCGCGGGGCGGGACAGGCCCGCAGCAGTTCGCGCTCGGGGCCCTGGAGGAAGGTGATCGCGGCGCGGGCGAGCGCGGCGGTGAGCCGGTCGGCGGCCGAGGGGTCCCCGGTCGGCCGTAGCCGTACCTCGGGCGAAGCGCCCGGCGCCCAGGTGAACTCCTGCACCGTCGCGACCCGGGCCGCGGCGGCGTTCAGCCGGCTGATGGCCTCGCCTTCGGGGAGCAGCCGCCGGTCGTCGGCGCGGCTCGGCGGCCCCGGAAGGACGGCACGTGCGAACAGGGCACGGACGGCGGCGCGCAGCTCGCGCACCGTATCGAGCAGCGCCGGGTCCATGGTGCCGGGGTGGGCGCCGCAGTCCAGCAGGGTGGCGCGATCGCGCACCCATGCGGTGAGCCCTGCCGTATCGGCCAGGTCGTCGGCAACCCCGCCCTGACCGTCGTGGCGGAGGGTGACGGCGAGATCGAGTGCGAGCCGTGTGGCGGTCATGACGCTAATGGTAGCGTCCCGATTAACCATTAACACCTGAGGGGGCGTCATGGCCGAGGTACGACAACTGCTGCGCGGTCTAACGGTTTTCGGGGGTGAGCTGCCGACGTTCGATCCATCGGACACGCCCGACGACCCGGTGGAGCTGTTCACCGCATGGCTGCTCGGCGCCATACGGGCGCAGGTGCCGGAGCCGCATGCGATGACGCTCTCGACAGCCGATGCCGACGGCCTTCCTTCGGCCCGCACACTGATCCTCAAGGACATCGACACCGACGGCTGGCGCTTCGCCGCGGACAGCGGCAGCGCCAAGGGGCGGGAGCTGTCGGAGTGTCCGTACGCCGCCCTGACCTTCTATTGGCAGCCGCTGGCCCGGCAGGTACGCGTCCGCGGCCCGGTGGTGCGGGAGAGCGCGGAGCGCGCGGCCGCGGACTTCCTCGCCCGGGGCGCCGACGCGCGCGCCGAGGCGCTGCTGGGCCGGCAGGGCGAACCCCTCGCGGATCTCGCCCAGCGGGACGCCGCGGTGGCCGAGTCGGCGGCCCGGCTCGCCCGGGAGCCCGGTCTGGTCGCACCCGGGTGGACGCTCTACACCGTTCAGGCCCGATCGGTGGAGTTCTGGCAGGGCGCGAACGACCGCAATCACACCAGGCTCGCCTACCGCCGCACGTCATCGCGCTGGACCAAGGAGCTGCTGTGGCCGTGATGTCCCAGGACGACGTGCGTGACCGCATCGGGGCCGGCCATGCCCGGCTGCTCGCCCTGCTCCCGGGCCTGACGGACCGGAACGTACGCGAGCCCGGCGCATTGCCCGGCTGGTCGCGCGCCCATGTCCTCTCCCACATCGAAGGCATCGCACTGGCCATGGCGCGGCAGGCCCGCTACGCACTGCGCGGCGAGCTGATCGAGCCGTACGACGGCGGACGGCCGGCGCGTACCGCCGCCATCGAGGCAGGGGCGGTACGCGATGCGGCCGCTCTCCGGCGGGCCGTCGGCGACGCCCTGGCCGAGGCGGCGGCGACCTGGTCGGCGGTCGGACCGGCCGACTGGTCACGCCCGGTGCGCTACCGCGACGGCGATCTGCGCACGGCGTTGCTGTGCTGGTGGCGGGAGTTGGAGATCCACACGGCGGACGCCCGGCTCGGACCCGGCCCGCAGGACTGGCCGCGGGAACTGTGCCTGCACCTCATGGATTTCCTGGCTCCCCGTGCGCCGCGGGAGTCGCGCCTCGTCCTGGAGGCCACTGACGAGACGTTCTCGCGCTCGTACGGGCCCGGCACCGCGCCGACGGTCACGGTCCGCGGGCCGCTCAGCGCTCTCACGGCCTGGCTGGCGGGCCGTGACGGGCACCGACCACTCGACTGCCGCCGTGCGGACGCACGCGCCCCGCTGCCCGAGCTGCTCGACTGGCCGTAGCACCAGCAGGCCGGCCGGGCCGCCACACCCGGCCGGCCCCGACTCCGCCCCACGACAGAGAGCTTCCCGATGCCGAAGAGCCGGCCCACGCCACCGTTGACGGTCAATCTCTGGAAGGCGGGGCTGTCGTCGGTGCCGCCCGAGATCTGGCGGCGCGACGACTGGGAAGTGCTGATCCTGGCCGACAACGACCTGACCGAGATCCCGGCGGTGCTCGGCCGGCTCCGCGCGCTGCACACCCTCGACCTCGGGCACAACGCCCTGCGCGCCGTACCCGACGAGATCGGCGAGCTGCACGGGCTGACGCGGTATCTCTACCTGCACGACAACCGGCTCACCCGGCTGCCCGGCGCGCTCTGCGCCCTGGACCGGCTCGGCTACCTCAATGTCGGCCACAATCCTCTCGGCCGGCTGCCCGAGGCGCTCGGCGCGATGGCCGGCCTTGTGGAACTCCGGGCGCAGACAGCGGAGTTGAGCGCTCTTCCGGACTCGGTGGGGCAGCTCTCCCTCGTACGGGAGCTGTGGCTCGGCGGCAACGCCCTGACGGACCTGCCGGAAGGCGTCGGCGCCCTGGGCGAACTGCGGCTCCTGGAGCTGCGGGACAACGCCCTGCCGCGGGTCCCCGAGGCGCTGCGCGCACTGCCGCTGCTGCGCAGGATCGACCTGCGGGGCAACCGGATCGAGGAGCTGCCGTCATGGATCGGCGAGCTGCCGTCCCTGGAGAAGCTGGACCTGCGGTGGAACGCCGTGGACGACGCGTCGGAGCCGGTCGCGGCACTGCGCGAGCGGGGGTGCGTGGTGCTCACGTGAGAGCGCGGTGCCCCCGCCCCGCAGTGGCCCGGCTGCCGCGCGGCCCGTCTACGTGAGGTCGAACTCGCCGTCGCGGGCGCCGACGACGAACGCGCGCCACTCGGCGGGGGCGAAGATCACCGCGGGGATCTCCGGGTTGCGGCGGTTGCGCATCGCGATGAACCCTTCGACGAAGGCGACCTCGACATCGCCCACGCCCCGGCTGCTCGACTGCCACTGGGCGTGCGTCAGGTCGAGTTCGGGCCTGGGCCCGCCCACGAGCCGCTCCTCGGTCATGCTGTCGGCCACGGCCGCACTCCTCCCGGTTCGTCGTCCGCGGTCAGCCTAACCACTGCCTCCGGTGACGGACAGGGTGCGGCGCGAGGAGGTGGTGCGGCCGCTCGGGGAGGGGCGCGCCGGGGCCTCGCGCCCGCCCCCGGAGGGCGTCACCCGGCCGGCGGCTCGGCGCCCACCAGCCACATCGAGAAGAACTGGGCCCCGCCGCCGTAGGCGTGCCCCAAGGCTCGCCGGGCGCCGTCGACCTGGTGTTCCCCGGCCTGACCGCGTACCTGGAGCGCCGCCTCCGCGAAGCGGATCATTCCGGAGGCGCCGATCGGGTTGGTGGACAGCACCCCGCCGGAGGGGTTGACCGGCAGGTCGCCGTCCAGTTCCGTGACGCCGGACTCGGTGAGCTTCCAGCCCTCCCCCTCCGCGGCGAAGCCGAGGTTCTCCAGCCACATCGGCTCGTACCAGGAGAAGGGCACATACATCTCGACCGCGTCGATCTCGCGGCGCGGGTCGGTGATCCCGGCCTGCCGGTAGACGTCGGCGGCGCAGTCCTTGCCGGCCTGCGGGGAGACGAAGTCCTTGCCCGCGAAGAGCGTGGGCTCGCTGCGCATCGCCCCGCCGTGCACCCAGGCGGGCGGGTGCGGTGCGCGGGCGGCTCCGGCCCGGTCGGTGAGGATCATCGCGCAGGCGCCGTCGGAGGAGGGGCAGGTCTCGGAGTACCGGATGGGGTCCCAGAGCATCGGCGAGGACTGGACCTTCTCCAGCGTGATGTCCTGCTCGTGGAGGTGGGCCCAGGGGTTCTTGAGGGCGTTGCGGCGGTCCTTGTAGGCGACGAGGGAGCCGACGGTGTCCGGGGCCCCGGTACGCCGCATGTAGGCGCGGACGTGCGGGGCGAAGAAGCCGCCGGCGCCGGCCAGCAGCGGCTGCTGGAAGGGGACCGGAAGGGAGAGGCCCCACATCGCGTTGGACTCGGACTGCTTTTCGAAGGCGAGGGTGAGGACGGTGGTGTGGACCCGGGCGGCGACGAGGTTGGCGGCGACCAGGGCGGTGGAGCCGCCGACCGAGCCCGCGGTGTGCACCCGCAGCATCGGTTTGCCGACGGCGCCCAGCGCGTCGGCGAGGTACAGCTCCGGCATCATCACGCCCTCGAAGAAGTCCGGGGCCTTGCCGATCACCACCGCGTCGATGTCCGCCCAGGTCAGTCGGGCGTCGTCCAGGGCGTTACGGGCCGCCTCCCGGACGAGACCGGCGATCGAGACATCGCGGCGGGCGGCGACGTGCTTGGTCTGGCCGATGCCGACCACGGCCACGGGCTCCTTGCTCATGACTCCCCCTCCAGAACGGCGACCAGGTTCTGCTGCAGGCACGGCCCCGAGGTGGCGTGCGCGAGGGCGCGGTCGGACTCGCCGCGCTGGATCCGGGCGGCGGCCTCGCCGAGGCGGATCAGCCCGGTGGCCATGACGGGGTTGGCGGCGAGCGCGCCGCCGGACGGGTTGACGCGGACGGAGTCGTCGAGGGCGAGGGCGCGGCGCAGCACGACCTCCTGGGAGGTGAACGGTGCGTGCAGTTCGGCGGTGTCGACGGGCCGTTCGAAGACTCCGGCCCGTTCGGCGGCCAGCCGGGTGGACGGGGAGTCGGTGAGATCGCGGACGCCGAGGCTGTGTGCCTCGATGCGGTGGTCGAGGCCGCGGATCCAGGCCGGGCGGTCGGTCAGCCGGCGGGCGGTGTCGCCGGCCGCGAGGATGACCGCGGCCGCGCCGTCGCCGATCGGCGGGCAGTCGCCGGTGCGCAGGGGCGCGACGAGATGCTCGCCCGCGGGTGTCACGCCGCGCAGTTGGGCGTGCGGATTGCCCTCGGCGGCGGCGCGGCTGCGGGCCGCGATCCCGGCCAGCTCCCGCTCGTCGGTTTGTCCGGCGTCGATCAGGGCGCGGGCCTGGAGGGCGGCGAGCGCCACCGAGTCGGGCCACAGGGGTGCGACGTAGTACGGGTCGAGCTGGCGGGTGAGGACCTCCCGGACGTCGCCGGGCGAGGACTTTCCGTACGCGTAGACCAGCGCGGTCTCCGCCTCGCCGGTGAGGATCTTCACCCATGCCTCGTACAGCGCCCAGGCTCCGTCCATCTCGACATGGGATTCGGAGATCGGCGGCCAGGCGCCGACGCCGTCGAGGGCCATGGTGAAGGAGAAGGCGCGGCCGGCGAGGTAGTCGCTGGAGCCGGAGCAGGTGAAGTCGATGTCCCTGGCCTTCAGTCCGGTCCGCTCCAGGACGGAGTGCAGCACCGGCATCAGCATCTCGACCTCGGAGGTCTCCGCGCTGTCGCGGACGTGGTCGCTCTGTCCGAAGGCGACGATGGCGACCTCGCGCATCAGATCAGCTCCTTGTAGCTGTCGTAGTCGGCGTCGGGTTCGCCGGTGGGGCGGTAGTGGTCGGGGAAGCGGCCGCCCTCGGTCCAAACGGGCTCCACGCGCAGGCCCATGCGGACCTGGTCGTAGGGGATGCCGCCGATGCGCGCGTGCAGGGCCAGGTCGGCGCCGTCCAGGGCGATATGGGCGTAGACGTAGGGCACTTCGATGTCGTTCGCGCTGTGGCGCGCCTTGATGTTGACGATGCAGTAGGTGGTGACGGTGCCGCGTGGGCCGACCTCGACCTGGGTGTCGGTGGCGACGCCGCAGGTCGGGCAGGCTCCGCGGGGCGGCACATAGACCTTGCGGCAGGAGGGGCAGCGTTCGCCGATGGTCCTGCGCTCCGCGAGCGCCTTGAGGTAGCGGGACTGGGTGCGGCCCGGCGCGTAGGTGTAGTCGAGGCGGGCGTGGGTGGTGATGCCCGTGACGGGGGCTTCTCCCGATTCCCCTGCTTCCCCTGCCTGGGCGCTCTCCCCCTCCGGGTCCCTCTCCGGGGTCCCGTCGTCAGGCTCGAAGCAGGCGATGTCGGTGATCGCGCCGGTGCGCCCGGCGGCCCAGCGGACGCGTACCCGCATGCCGGTGCGGACGGAGTCGGGGCCCGGCGCGTCCAGGGCGTGCAGCAGCGCGGTGTCGGCGCCGTCGAGCCGCACCAGCACCCAGGCGAAGGGGGTGCCGAGCGGCTGACCGCGGCGCGGGGCGGGGTTCCAGGCCCAGGTGGTGACGGTGCCGGTCGCGCCGACCTCGACCAGGTCACGGATCTCCTCCGCGGTGACCGGGTCGTATTCGGTGGGTGGCACGATCACCCGGCCGTCGCTCGCCCGGACGCCGAGGACGGTGCGGTCGCGCAGCCCGGTGAGGAAGGCGCTCTGGACCGGCCCGAGCGAGCGGGTGAAGGGGAATTCCACGACGAGGGGTGCGGTGAGGACCTCTGACATGCGGTCTCCTTGGCTCAGGCGCGCCGGTAGACGGGCGGGCGTTTCTCCGCGAAGGCCCGGGAGCCCTCCTTGGCGTCGGCGGTGTCGAAGATCGGCCAGCCGCGCGCGAGTTCGGCCTTCAGGCCCTCCTCCTCGGTCATGCCGGCGGTCTCGTGGACGGATGCCTTGACGGCCTCGACGGCGAGCGGGCCGCAGGCGTTGATCAGCGCGGCGATCTCCAGCGCCTTCTCCCGCGCGGTGCCGTCGGGGACGACATGGCCGATCAGGCCGATCCGCGCCGCCTCCTCCGCCGGGTAGGGGCGGCCGGTGAGCAGCATCTCCAGGGCATGGGTGCGCGGGATCTGGCGGGCCAGGCGGACGGTGGAGCCGCCGATGGGAAAGAGCCCGCGCCGCACCTCGAACAGTCCGAAGACGGCACTCTCACCGGCGACGCGGATGTCGGTGCCCTGGAGGATCTCGGTGCCGCCGGCGACGCAGTACCCCTCGACGGCGGCGATCACCGGCTTGCGGGGCCGGTGGTGGCGCAGCATCGCCTTCCAGTGCAGGTCGGGGTCGTCGCGCAGCCGGTCGCGATAGCGGTCGCCGGCCATTCCGTCCCCCGCGAGGGCCTTGAGGTCCATGCCCGCGCAGAAGGTGCCGCCCGCCCCGGTGAGGACGATGGAGCGGATGTCGTCGTCCTCGTCGGCGGCGAGCCAGCCGTCATGGAGCCCCACCAGCATCGGCAGCGAGAGGGCGTTCTTCGCCTCCGGCCGGTCGAGGGTGAGCACCAGCGTCGCGCCGACGCGCTCCACGGTGAGGTGTTCGGTGCCGAGCGCGCGGCCCGTGGTGCCGGCGTCCGGCGGTGTCCCTCCTCGGCCCGGCGTGCGCTCGTCCCGTGCCCCGGAGGCGTCGTCGCTGTCGGCAGCGGCGCGCGCTTCGGCCCCTTCGGTCCCACCCATTCCGTCCTCCCGTCTCACGACGTAGAACAGGTTGCAGTAGCCGCACACCGACTTCAAGAGTTTTCTGACAGGTAGTCAGTTTTCTTCTCCGTGGCCCTTCCCAGCTGTTCCCCACAGCGCTCTAATGGCCGCCAAGCCGACGTCCGCCCGGTCTGGAGGAGACGTGGAGTACAACCTTGCCGACCTCTTCGAGTCGATCGTCGACACGGTCCCCGACCGCGAGGCACTGGTGTACGTCGACCACCCGGGGACGGGGGACGAGCGGCGCCTGACGTACGCGGAGCTGGACCGCGCCGCCAACCGTCTCGCCCACCATCTGCGTGACCGGGGCATCGGCCCCGGCCACCACGTCGGGCTGCACCTCTACAACGGCGTCGAGTACCTCCAGGCCCTCTACGCCTGCCTGAAGATCCGCGCCGTCCCGGTGAACGTCAACTACCGCTATGTGGAGGAGGAGTTGGCGTACCTCTACCGCGACGCGGACCTGGTGGCGCTGGTCTTCGACGCGGAGTTCACCGCGCGGGTCGCCACGGCGCTCCCCCGGGCGGGCCGGCTTCGCCACCTCGTCCGGGTGGGCACTCCCCCTTCGGACGCCCCCGAGCCGGGCATCCGCCCGGTCCCGCTGGCGGAGGCCGAAGCCGCCGGGTCACCCGAGCGGGGCTTCGGTCCGCGCTCGGCGGACGACCAGATCGTCATCTACACCGGCGGCACCACCGGGATGCCCAAGGGCGTGATGTGGCGCCACGAGGACATCTTCTTCTCCGGCATGGGCGGCGGGGCGCCGACCGGCGAGCCGGTGAAGCGCCCGCAGGAGCTGGCCGAGCGGGTCGCGGTGGGCGGCGAAGGACTCGTCTTCTTCCCCACGCCCCCGTTGATGCACGGCACCTCCACCCTCACCGCGTTCATCGCCTTCCACTACGGCCAAAAGGTCGTCATCCACCGCAAGTTCGTCCCCGAAGAGGTGCTGCGGACCGTCGAGCGGGAGAAGGTGACCTGCGTTTCGCTGGTGGGCGACGCGATGCTGCGGCCGCTGGTCGACGCGCTTGCCGGCCCGCTCCGGGACGCCGACTGCTCCTCGCTGTTCAGCGTCAGCAGCTCCGGCGCGATCCTGTCCGAGACGGTACGCGCCCAGTTCCGCGCCCTGGCCCCCGGCGCGATGCTGCTGAACAACTTCGGCTCCTCCGAATCCGGTTTCAACGGCACCGCCACCGACGACTCCGGCCCTGACAAGGGGTTCCGGCTGCGCGTCGATACCCGGATCGCGGTGGTGGACCCGGCCGGCCGCGAGCCGGTCGCGGTCGGCGAGGTCGGCCGGATCGCGCTGCGCGGCCACGTACCGCTGGGCTACTACAACGACCCCGAGAAGACCGCGGAGACCTTCTTCGAGGCCCACGGTGACCGGTGGGTGCTGCTGGGCGACATGGCGACGGTCGACGAGGAAGGCATCGTCACCGTCCTCGGCCGGGGTTCGCAGTGCATCAACTCCGGTGGCGAGAAGGTCTACCCGGAGGAGGTCGAGCAGGCCCTGAAGTCCCACCCGGACGTCTATGACGCGCTGGTGGCCGGCGTCCCCGACGAGCGGTGGGGCACGCGCGTCGCGGCCGTCGTCCAACTGCGGCCGGAGGCCGCGCCGTTGGACCTGGCGGGCGTCCAGGCGCACTGCCGCTCACGGCTGGCCGGATACAAGATTCCGCGCGCCGTCGTCTTCACCGACCGCATCCAGCGCTCCCCCAGCGGCAAGGCGGACTACCGCTGGGCGAAAGCGGTGGCGGCGGGCGACCGGGAGACCTGAGCGGTCGGGGCGCGGCATCCCGGCGTGTCCGCCGCCGCACGCGCCCCGGACCGGACCGGTTCAGGCAGCTCCGCAGACGGACCGGAGCGAGCGGGCCAGCGCCACCGCGTGCAGACCGTCCATATGCCGCTCGTGGCCTACCCGCACCGCGGCCGCGGTCAGCACGGGACCGCAGTACGGCGCGGAGCGCGCGGCCGGCGAATCGGCGATCGCGCGCACCAGGGCGCCGTTGATGCGGTTGATCTCCTGGCGCACCTCGTCGAGGTCCGGGCGCTCGGTCGGCGCCTGCGAGGGGTCCGCCTCCCACACTCGGTGCAGTCCCCGCTGGACGACCTTGCTCGCCTCGATCTGGTCCCGGAAGATCCGCACCGTCACCACCGGGTCCGCCCCCAGCTGCCGTGCCTGCGCGGCCACCGCGTCCAGCACCACCTGTTCGCGGGCCGGGTCGTCGATCGGGCCGCCGGTCCCCCACTTGGCCGCGGCCACCAGGTCCCCGGTCGCCAGCCGCTCCGCGGACAGCGCGGCGAGCGGGCGCAGTTGGCCGTAGGGGGAGGACTCGGCGACGGCCGGGCGGGCGGCCGTCGAAGTGCCCGACGGCGCGGCGACGGCCCCACCCGCTCCGGTGAACAGGACAGCGGCGGCCGCGCCGGCGGTCAGCACACGGCGCATGGAGGTGGTCAGCTGCACGGTCGGCCTCTCTCGAACCTTCGGAACCGCCCTCTTTCCCGCCGGTCAGCGGTCGGATGACGCGGCCGGCACGGGCGGGTGCGAGGTCGTACGGCCGTGAGCCTAAGCCCTTCGGGGGTCCTGCGTGGCGACTACACCTTCCGTGGCGCGATCAGAGCACCACGCGCCCGGTGGCTCGCCGACGATCGCCGGGGGCCTTAGGGCGTGTCCGCAAAGTCCCGCCGTCCGCCCGTAGGGCGGGGTCCGCGGCGTCCGGTGCGTGCGATCGCAAGGCGGAGGGTCGTCCTCGTAGTGGGTCTACGTAGGCGATCCCGACAACGCAGCGAGCGTGTGTGCCAGGCGTCGCGGGCCAGGCGGGACTTTGCGGACACGCCCTAGGCGCCGGTGACGCCGTCGACGCATTCCCTGAGCAGATCCGCATGGCCGTTGTGGCGCGCGTACTCCTCGATCATGTGGACGAGGATCCAGCGCAGCGAAAGGCCCTCCTCACCGACGCTCCCGGCCTCGTGCCGCGGCAGCTTTCCGGAGGCGGTCAGCGGAGCGCCGGCGATGAGTTCGCGGCCGCGAGCGACCTCGGCGCGCCAGACGGCGAGTGCCTCGTCGATGCCGCGGTCCGGGTCGAGCCGGAAACCGTCGGCGTTGTCCGCCTCGAAGACCGGCGGCAGGTCCTTGGCGGCGAACACCCGCTGGAACCAGTTGCGTTCCACCTCCGCCATGTGCTGGACCAGGCCCAGCAGCGTCATCGCCGACGGTGGTATCGGGGCCAGCCGCAGCTGACGGTCGTCGAGCCCCGCGCACTTCAGCGCGAGCGTGGCCCGGTGGAACTCCAACCAGCTCTCCAGCATGTCGCGTTCGTCGGCGTGCGCGGGCGGAATCGGGCGCCCGTCCGGTGTAGTACCCATGCGCGTCACCCTGCCACAGCCCGACATCACACAGTGCGCGGACCGGCAGCCGGAGCGGCGAAGGGCCCCGCGCGGCGGCCGCGCGCGGGGCGCCACCGTGCTCTGGCACGATGTTGAGCCCCGAAGGAAGGCGAGGGCAGACCATGGCCATATGGGACGCGGAGTCGTTCGACCGGTTCGAGCGGACGGGCTGGTCGGGCCGCGCCGACGCCTACCGCGCGGGCTTCGGCCGGGTGACCTCGCACCTCGTCGAGCCGCTGCTGGACGCCGCGGGTGTGGGTCCCGGGAGCCGGGTACTGGACGCGGGCTGCGGGCCCGGCCCGGTGGCCGCCGCGGCACTGCGGCGGGGCGCGAAGGTGACGGCGGTGGACGCGTCCCCCGAGATGGTCGCTCTGGCGGGGCGGAGCCACCCCGGCCTCGATGTCCGTATCGCTCTGCTCGACGAACTGCCTTTCGCGGACGGCGAGTTCAATGCCGTCGTCGGCAACTTCGTGATCAATCACCTCGGCGATCCCGCGGCGGGCCTGGCGGAGATCCGCCGGGTGCTCGCCCCCGGCGGGCGGCTCGCGCTGACCGCCTGGGAGAAGGAGGCCATGCGGGCGACCGCGCTGTTCGGGGAGGCGGTCGCCGAGTCGGGGGTGCCACGCCCCGCCGACGTCCCGGCGGCCGGACCGTTCCTCGCGGACGCCGAGGGCCAGGACCGCCCGGCCGCCTTCTACCGGCTGCTGAGCGGCACGGGGTTCGCGGCGGCCGATGTCGAGAGCGTCCGCTGGCTGCACCGCGTCGACCCGGCGCAGTGGTGGACCGATGTGGTCACCGGTACTCCGCTGACCGGCGCGGTCATCTCCCGGCTCGCCCCGGAAGAGCAGCGGGCCGTCCGCCGGATCTACGACCGCAAGGTCGCCGCGCACGCCGTCGGCGACGGCTTCGTGGCACTGCCCGCCGTAGCCCTCCTCGGGAGCGCGACCCGCCCCGCCTGAGGCGGAAGGGAAACGGCGGGACGCGTCCGACGAACAGGCGCGCGCCGGGGGCGGATCCGGGCCGCGTCCGTAGAGCCCCACCGGGACGGCGGCGCGAACCACACGCCAGGCCGCGAAAGCGGCCTAGGCGTGCGGCGTCAGGAACGTGTTCACCGCGGCGAGGAACTCCAGCGGACGCTCCTCGTGGACGAGGTGACCGGCGCCGTCGATCGTCACCAGACGGGCGTCGGGGATCCGGTCCACCAGGTCGGCGAGGTGCGACTGCGGGACATGGCTGGTCGGGCCGCCGCCGATGACCAGGGTGGGGGCGGCGATCTTCGCGAGGTCGGACCACCAGGCGGGGTCGGGGGCGTCGCACTCCGCGGCCACCGCGGCCGTGGCGCGCCGGTCGAAGGCCAGCGGGCCCTCCGGCGTCTCGGGTGCTTCAAGCGGGGGCTCCGCGCGCACCGGCGGCGCCGGCTCCTCGATGATCAGCCGTTCCACGCGCTCCGGGCTCGCCTTTGCCGCCAGCAGGGCGGCGACCGCACCCAGCGAGTGGCCGATGAGCGTCACCCGCTCCAGCCCCAGCGCGCCGAGGAAGCCGATCACATCGTCCCGCCACCGCTCGAAGCCGTACTCGCCCGGCCAGTCACTGTGCCCGTGACCCCGCTGGTCGAGGGCGTAGACGAGGTGGGTGGCGGTGAGCCGTGCGACCACGCCGCGCCAGTCCTCACCGTCCTCCCCGAGGCTGTGCAACAGAACGGCCGGGGGCGCCTCCTCCTCACCCCACACCCGGTATGCCAGCTGGACCTCACCGACCTGCACCTTCTGGACGTCACTCATGCGCTGGACGGTACCCGCGAGCCGTCCGCGTCACGCCCCTTGACGTGTTCGCCGCGCGCTGATTACTTGGATGCGAATTCAGCTACCGAATGATCGGTAGGGAGACGAGGCGGGTGACACTGCATGGCGCCAGCGGCCACGGGCGGCGAGAGGTTCGACGAGGCGGAGCGGCTCTCGGGTGACGCGTTGCGTGAACTGCAACTGACGCGGTTGCGGGAGTCGTTGCAGCACGCGTACGACAACGTCCCCTGCTACCGCGAGTCCTTCGACAAGGCCGGGGTGCGGCCCGAGGACTGCCGTTCGCTCGGCGATCTCGCCGCGTTCCCGTTCACCGTCAAGGACGACCTGCGCGCGCAGTACCCCTTCGGAATGTTCGCCGTCCCCAAGAGCGAGGTGCGCCGCCTGCACGCGTCCAGCGGCACCACCGGCCTCCCGACGGTCGTCGGCTACACCGAGCGCGACCTGTCGACCTGGGCGGATGTCGTCGCCCGCTCGATCCACGCGGCCGGCGGCCGCCCCGGCCACACCGTCCACATCGCCTACGGCTACGGGCTGTTCACCGGCGGCCTCGGGGCGCACTACGGCGCGGAGCGGCTCGGCTGCACGGTCGTGCCGGCCTCCGGCGGGATGACCAGCCGGCAGGTCCGGATCATCCAGGACTTCCGTCCCGAGATCATCATGGTGACCCCGTCGTACATGCTCACGCTGCTGGACGAATTCGAGCGGCAGGGCATCGACCCGCGGACCACCTCGCTCAAGGTCGGCATCTTCGGTGCGGAGCCCTGGACGGAGGAGATGCGCCGCGAGATCGAGGAGCGCTTCGCGATCGACGCGGTGGACATCTACGGCCTGTCGGAGGTCATGGGCCCGGGCGTCGCGCAGGAGTGCGTGGAGACGAAGGACGGGCTGCACATCTGGGAGGACCACTTCTATCCGGAGGTGGTCGACCCGATCACCGGTGAGGTGCTGCCGGACGGGGAACACGGTGAGCTGGTGTTCACCTCGCTCACCAAGGAGGCGATGCCGATCGTCCGCTATCGCACCCGGGACCTGACACGGCTGCTGCCCGGCACCGCCCGGCCGGCCTTCCGCCGGATGGAGAAGATCACCGGCCGCAGTGACGACATGATCATTCTGCGCGGGGTGAACCTCTTCCCCGCGCAGATCGAGGAGATCGTGCTGCGGACGCCCGGGGTGGCCCCGCACTTCCAGCTGCGGCTGACCCGCGAGGGCCGGATGGACCAGTTGACCGTGCGCGCCGAGGCCCGGCCCGACGCGACCACCGAGGAGCGCACGGCGGCCGTCGGCAGGATCGCCCGCGGGGTCAAGGACGGCATCGGGGTGTCCGTGGCAGTGGAGATCGTCGATCCCGAGACGCTGGAGCGCTCCGTCGGCAAGATCAAGCGGATCGTCGACGCCCGGCCGCGGGACACCGGGCCTCACGCCCCCTGACCGACGCGCGCGGCCCATACGACACCGGGGCGGCGGAGCGCGGTGCCACGCGCGGCCGCCGCCGTCCGGCACGCCCCCTCGGTGAGCCGGGTCAGCTCGTGGTGGGGTCGCCCTTGATCAGTGCGAACGGCGCCCCGGCCGGGTCCTTGAGCATGGCCAGCCGGCCGACGCCCGGGGCGTCGCTCGGCGGCATCAGGACGGTGGCGCCGCGCTCGGCGGCGGTGGCGAAGGTGGCGTCGCAGTCGGTCACGCCGAAGTACGGGTGCCACTCCGGCGCGTTGCCGGCGTCGAGGTTCTCCTGCGGCAGCTGCATGATCCCGCCCTGGCTCGTGTCATCGGGCTTGCCGCCGCCGGGCGAGGAGACGAGGGAGTAGACCATGTCGTCGCCCATGGGCATGTCCTGGTACTCCCAGGAGAACACCGAGGTGTAGAACGTCTTCGCCCCGGCCGCGTCGGTGGTGAACAACTCCGTCCAGCACATCGCGTTGGCGTCCATCACCTTCTCCAGGCCCTGGACGTCGCCCGGCTGCCATACGCCGAAGTCGGAGCCCTGCGGGTCGGTGAAGGCCGCCATCCGCCCGGCCGTGAAGACGTCGCCCGGCGGGACGCGGACCGAGCCGCCGGCCTGCTCGACGGCCTTGCGCGTGGCATCCGCGTCGCCGGAGTGGAAATACACCGTCCAGGCGGAGGCCGCCCCCTCCTCCGTCAGCAGGCCGACGGCGCCGACGGTCTTGCCGTCCAGCTGGAAGAAGCCGTAGCCGCCGGCTTCCGGTCCTGCCGACAGGAAGGTCCAGCCGAAGACGGCGGAGTAGAAGGTGACGGCGGCGTCGATGTCCGGAGCGCCGAGGTCGAGCCAGTTGGGTGTACCCGGAACGTAATCGGTCGTCAGCATGGGTGATCCTCCGATGCGCTGGTCGTGGCGCCGGGCGGTGCAGCCGGGCGGGCGCACGGTCCGCCCGCGGGCGGCGTCCCTGGGCCGTCCGCCTCGCGGGCCGGCCACGGCCGCCGTCCCGCCACTTCTCAGCATGGCAGGGGGCTCTGACAGCCGCTCTCCGTGCGCACCCGGGCCGGTCCCGCCCCTCCTGGCACCGGCTGCCTTCCTTCCAGCCCGTCACACGCGGTGACCGGTCAGGACGCCCCGAAGCGGTCCCGCAGCTCCCGCTTGAGGATCTTGCCGCTGGCGTTGCGCGGCAGCGCGTCCACGAACACCACGCGTTTGGGAGCCTTGAACGACGCGAGACGGGCGCGGGCCGCGTCGATCAGCTCCTGCTCCCCCGGCCCGGAGCCGTCCGCGCGCCGGACGACCACGGCGGTCACCGCCTCGATCCAGCGCTCGTCCGGCAGGCCGATGACCGCGACCTCGGCCACCTCGGGATGCTCGTAGAGGACGTCCTCCACCTGCCGCGAGGCGACCAGCACCCCACCGGAGTTGATGACGTCCTTCACCCGGTCGACCACGGTGAGATAGCCCTCGGCGTCCCGCACGGCCAGGTCTCCGGAGTGGAACCAGCCGTCGCGGAACGCCTCCGCGGTCTCCTCCGGCTTGTCCCAGTAGCCGGTGCACAGCTGCGGGGAGCGGTAGACGACCTCGCCCGTCGTGCCGTCGGGCACCTCCCGGCCCGTCTCGTCCACGACCCGCGCCTCCACGAACAGCACCGGACGGCCGCAGGAGTCCATCCGGCCCTCGTGTTCCTCGGGGCCGAGCACCGTGGCCAACGGCCCGATCTCGCTCTGCCCGAAGCAGTTGTAGAAGGCGAGTGCGGGCAGCCGGGCGCGCAGCCGCTCCAGGACCGGCACCGGCATGATCGAGGCGCCGTAGTACGCCTTGCGCAGTCCGCTCAGCTCCCGCACGGCGAACCCGGGGTGCTGCGACAGCGCGATCCACACGGTCGGCGGCGCGAACAGGCTGTCCGCACCGCCGGCCTCCACCAGATCGAAGATCCGGTCCGGATCGGGCCCGTCGAGGATGGTGTTCTCGGCGCCCACGGCCAGATAGGGCAGCAGGAACACATGCATCTGGGCGGAGTGGTAGAGCGGCAGCGAGTGCAGGGGCCGGTCCGTCTCCTTCAGATCCAGCGCGATGACGGCGCTGGTGTACTCGTGCACCAGCGCGCGGTGCGTCATCATCGCGCCCTTGGGCAGCGCGGTGGTCCCCGAGGTGTACAGGAGCTGGACGAGGGTGTCGTCCGGCAGCTCGGCGGCCGGCGCCCGGTCGGCGGCCCGGTCGTCCACCGTCCCCGGTGGCCCGGCGAGCCGCACCAGCAGCGAGTCGGCGGCGTCGCTCAGCGGCATGGTGCGCACGGAGGCGGGCAGCCGGTGCGCGAGCGCGGGGTCGGTGAGCACCAGCGAACTGCCCGACTGCTCGACGATGTACCGCAGATCCTCGCCGGTGAGGCCGTGGTTGACGGGCACATGGACCAGTCCGGCCCGGGCGCAGGCCAGGAAGCCGATCAGGTACGCGTCGGAGTTGTGCCCGTAGGAGGCGACCCGGTCGCCGGGCATCATCCCGTCCGCGAGCAGCACCCGGGCAGCGGCGGTCACCGCGTCGTCCAGTTCGCGGTAGGTCCAGGACCGGTCGGCGTACCGGATCGCCGTCCGCTCGGGCACCCGGCGGGCGCTGCGCCGCAGGACTCCGTCGACCGTGTTGCTCCGCGCTTGCGTCATGGCGCGATCCTCGGCCGCGGTCCGGCGCGGGTCAAGGCGCCCGGCCGTACCGGCACGGGCCGTCCGCGCGGCCGCGGCGCCCGGTCCCGGCTCTCCGTCCGCGCGAACCGCCCGGCAGATGACCGACCGCTTGGTACGCTCAACCGCCATTGCTCTCAAGCCTGTTGGGAGGAACCATGCGCAACCGCTGGAGAACGTTCGCGCTCGCCGGGGTGGCCCTGCTGATATCCGCGGCCGCGCCACCGGACCCACCGGCCGGCGGCGACCGGCACCATCCGTCGGCCGGCGGTCTGTCCGCCGTCATCCGCTATACCGAGTACGGCATCCCGCACATCGTGGCCAAGGACTACCCGAACCTCGGGTTCGGGGAGGGCTGGGCGCAGGCCGCCGACCAGGTGTGCACCCTCGCCGACGGGTTCGTGACCCTACGGGGCGAGCGGTCGCGGTACTTCGGCGCCGACGCCGCCCCCGACCAGTCATTGTCCTCCGCGGCCACCAACCTCTCCAGCGACCTGTACTTCGCCGGTGTCCGGCGCGCGGGCACGGTCGAGAAGCTGCTGCGGCAGCCGGCACCGGCCGGGCCGAGCCGCACCGTCAAGGATCTGATGCGGGGCTGGGCCGCGGGCTACAACGCCTGGCTGAGCCGGCATCGGACCGAGGATCCCGCGTGCGCGGGGAAGCCGTGGGTCCGGCCCGTCAGCAGCCTCGACGTGGCCCGGCGGGCCTTCGCGCTGGCCGTACTCGGCGGGCAGGGCCGGGTGGTGGACGGCATCACGGCCGCCGCGCCACCCGGCGACCGTCCCGTGTCCGGTGACCGGTCCGCGCGCGGCGGGGACGGCGCCACCGCGGGAAAGGACGCCGTGGACGCCGTACGCGAGTTGTTCTCGCAGGACGGCTCCGACATGGGGTCCAACGCGGTCGCGTTCAAGGGCTCCACGACGGCCAACGGCCGCGGCCTGCTGCTCGGCAATCCGCACTACCCCTGGTCCGGCGGCCGCCGCTTCTGGCAGTCGCAGGTCACCATCCCCGGCGAACTGAACGCCTCCGGCGGCTCCCTGCTCGGCTCCGTCACGGTCTCCATCGGGCACAACGCCGAGGTCGCCTGGAGCCACACGGTCGCCACCGGCGTGACCCTGAATCTGCATCAGCTGACCCTGGACCCGACGGACCCGACCACCTACCTGGTCGACGGCAGGCGCCACAGGATGACCCGACGCCTCGTCACCGTCCCCGTCAAGGGCGGCCCGGACGTCTCCCGCGTCCAGTGGTGGACCCGCTACGGCCCGGTGGTCAGCTCCCTCGGACAGCTGCAACTGCCCTGGACCGGCGGGACGGCGTTCGCCGTGAACGACCCCAACGCGGTGAATCTGCGGGCCGCCGACACCGCGCTCCGCTTCAGCAGGGCGACCGGTGTGGACGGCATCGCGCGCTCCCTGCGCGACACCCAGGGGCTGCCCTGGACGAACACCATCGCCGCGGACGCCGCCGGCCACTCCTACTACAGCCAGTCGCAGGTGCTCCCCCGCATCACCGACGCCCTCGACCGGCGCTGCTCCACCGCCCTCGGCCGCACCACCTATCCGTCCACCGGCCTGGCCGTGCTGGACGGCTCCCGCTCCGACTGCGCGCTCGGACGGGATCCGGACGCGCTGCAACCGGGCGTCTTCGGCCCGTCCACGATGCCCACGCTGAAGGACGCGCCCTACGTCGAGAACTCCAACGACAGCGCCTGGCTGACCAACGCGGACCGGCCCCTCACCGGATATCCGAGGATCTTCGGCTCCACGGCGACCCCTCGCTCGCAGCGGACCCGTGGCGCCCTCCAGGACGTCTCGGCGATGGCGGCGCGCGGCGGGCTGACCCTCGACGATCTGCAGCGCCAGCAGTTCGCCAACCGCGCGCCGGCCGGGGATCTGGCCGCAGCCGACACCGCACGCGCCTGCCGCAACCTGCCCGGCGGCACCGCGACGGGCAGTGACGGCAAGGAGGTTGACGTCTCCGCGGCCTGCCGGGTGATCGGCTCCTGGGACCGCACGATGCGGACCGGCAGCAAGGGGGCGCTGCTCTTCGACCGCTTCTGGCGGGGGCTCACCGCGAAGGTCCCGGCAGCGGAACTGTGGCGTACCCCCTTCGACCCGTCCGATCCGGTGCGCACGCCGCGCACCCTCGACACCGGCGCCCCCGGGTTCGCCACCGCGCTCGCCGATGCCGTGAGCGAGCTGCGCGCGGCGCGGATCCCGCCGGCCGCGCCGCTCGGTGCGCACCAGTTCGTGGTGCGGGGCGGCAAGCGGATCCCGATCGCCGGCGGCACCGAGGGGCTCGGCATCTGGAACAAGACCGAGGGCCGGTGGGATGCCGCGGCCGGCGGGTACCACGAGGTGACCACGGGCTCCAGCTATCTGCAGGCCGTCGGCTTCAACGGCGGCCGCTGCCCCGACGCGCGGGTGCTGCTGACCTACTCGCAGTCCTCCGACCCGGGATCCCCGCACTACCGCGACCAGACCGAGCTGTACTCGGCCGGCCGGATGGTGCGGGCCCGCTTCTGCGAACGGGACATCCTCGCGTCGCCGGAGCTTCGGGTGGTACGCGCCCACCAGTGACGGCGGAGGGCGGCCGGCCCGGTGGGACCGGCCGCCCTCCCCGATCGCCCCGCTACACGGCGCGGTCCCGCCCGGCCCAGTACGGCTCGCGCAGCCGCCGCTTGTAGAGCTTGCCGTTGGGGTCACGCGGCATGGCGTCGAGGAAGTCGACGGACCTGGGCCGCTTGTAGGCGGCGAGATGGCGCGCGCAGTGCGCGAGGATCTCCGCGGCCAGCTCGGGCCCCGCCTGATGCCCCTCGGCGGGTTCCACGACGGCCTTGACCTCCTCGCCCCAGTCGTCGTGCGGGATGCCGAAGGCGGCCGCGTCCGCGACGGCGGGGTGGCCGAGCAGCGCGGACTCGATCTCCGCGGGGTAGATGTTGACCCCGCCCGAGATGATCATGTCGATCTTGCGGTCGCGCAGGAAGAGATAGCCGTCCTCGTCGAGAAGGCCGAGGTCGCCCACGGTGAAGAAGTCGCCGATCCGGTTCTTCGCGGTCTTCGACGCGTCCTTGTGGTACTGGAAGCCACCGGTGGACATCTTCATGTAGACGGTGCCGAGTTCACCCGCGGGCAGCCGGTTGCCGTCGTCGTCGAAGACGGCCAGTTCACTGATCGGCCACGCCTTGCCGACCGTACCGGGCTTCTTGAGCCAGTCCGCGGCCGTGGCGAACGCGCCGCCGCCCTCGCTCGCGGCGTAGTACTCCTCGACGCAGCCGCCCCACCAGTCGATCATCGCGCGCTTGACGTGGTCGGGGCAGGGGGCGGCGCCGTGGATGGCGTGCCGCATCGAGCTCACGTCGTAGGCCGCGCGGGTGCGCTCGGGCAGCGCGAGCAGCCGGTGGAACTGGGTCGGCACCATGTGGGTGTGGGTGCAGCGGTGCGCGTCGATCAGGGCCAGCATGTCCTGGGGCACCCACTTGTCCATCAGCACCAGGCGGTGCCCGATGTGCAGGGACGCGCCGGCGAATTGCAGCACGGCGGTGTGGTAGAGCGGCGAGCAGACCAGGTGCACGTTGTCGTCGAACGGCTTGATCCCGAAGATGCCGAGGAAGCCGCCGAGGTAGGTCTCCTCGGGAGGCTTGCCGGGCAGCGGCCTGCGGATCCCGCGGGGCCGGCCCGTGGTGCCCGAGGTGTAGTTCATGACCCAGCCGAGTGTGCGCTCGGAGGGCGCGGATTCGCTGTTGCCGTCCAGGAGTTGGGCGTACAGGAGGAATCCGTCGACGGGGCCGACGGCGTAGCGGTGGGTGGCGGGGAGGTTCGCCTCGTCCGCGGCGCTCCGGGCCTCGTCGGCGAACCGCTCGTGGGTGATCAGCACCTTCGCGCCGGAGTCGGCGACGATCCAGGCGATCTCCGGGCCGACCAGGTGGTGGTTGACCGGGACGAGGTAGAAACCGGCCTCGGAGGCGGCGAGGTAGGCGGTGAGGAACTCCACGCCGTTGGGCAGCACCACGGCGAAGGCGTCGCCACGCTCAAGACCCGCCGCGCGCAGCCCGTGGACCAGTTGGTTGCTCGCGGCGTGCAGCCGGCCCGCGGTCCACTCCTCGCCGTCCGGGGTGATCAGGACCATGCGGTCCGGGTCGGCGGCGGCCTGCGCCCAGAAGCCGTTCGGCGGTGGGGAGTCGTTGGTCATGTCCGCTGTCCTCCTCGGGATCAGGCGCGTCCTGCGATGCGGTTGATGCGGTCGATGGCCCGCTCGAAGCCGCGGGTGAGGTCGTCGAAGACGGCCTGCACGCTGCGCTCGCTGTTCATCCGGCCGACGATCTGACCGACCGGCGTACCGAGCAGCGGCTCGACCTCGTGCTTCTGGATACGGCTGTTGGCCTCGGCGACCAGCAGCCCCTGCAGCGGCATCGGGAGCGGCCCCGGGCCTGCCGGGTCGTCCCAGGCGTCGGTCCATTCGGTGCGCAGCTGGCGCGCGGGCTTGCCGGTCAGCGCGCGGGAGCGGACGGTGTCGCCGGGTCCCGCGGCGAGCAGCTTCGCGGTCAGCCGCCGGGAGTGCAGTTCGGCCTCCTCGGTGGTCAGCCACAGGGAGCCGAGCCAGACACCCTGCGCGCCGAGGGCGAGTCCCGCGGCGATCTGCTCCCCGGTGCCGATGCCGCCCGCGGCGAGCACCGGCAGCGGGTCGACGGCGGCCACCACTTCGGGGGTGAGGACCATGGTGGCGATCTCGCCGGTGTGGCCGCCTGCCTCGTAGCCCTGCGCGACGACGATGTCGATGCCGGCAGCCTTGTGGTGCAGGGCGTGGCGGGGGCTGCCGGCCAGCGCCGCGACGAGGACGCCGTGGTCGTGGGCGCGCCGGATGACGTCGGCGGGTGGCGAACCGAGGGCGTTGGCGAGCAGCTTGATCGGATAGTCGAAGGCCACGTCGAGCTGGTTGCGGGCGACCTGCTCCATCCAGCCGGTGATCCGCCAGCCGGAGGCCTCGCCCTCGGCGAGGCTTGGCACCTGGTGCTTGGCGAGGATGTCCGTGACGAATCGGCGGTGGCCCTCGGGGATCATCGCCTCGACGTCGGCCTCGCTGACTCCCTCCACCTTCTTGGCGGGCATCACCACATCCAGGCCGTAGGGCAGCCCTTCGGTGTGCTCCTGCATCCAGTCCAGGTCGCGGGCCAGCTCGTCGGGGGCGGTGTAGCGGACCGCGCCGAGCACCCCGAATCCGCCGGCCCGGGTGATGGCCGCGGCGACCGCGGGGAAGGGGGTGAACCCGAAGACGGCGTGCTCGACTCCCAGTGTGTTGCTCAACTCCGTCTGCATGGGCGAAGGATGCCGCAGCGAGCCGGACGAGGGAAGAGATTTTCTGATGCAGCGTCAGATAATGGCGCGCATCGGCCGAGGCGTCGGGTCCGTGCCCGTGGCGGGCGGGTGCGCCCCGGGCAACGCGCCACCCGCCGCGTCCGCTCCGGCCGTCAGCCTCCTTCGAGCACCGCCATCGCCGCGTTGTGCCCCGGGATCCCGCTGACACCCCCGCCGCGCACCGCGCCCGCGCCGCACAGCAGCACATTGGCGTGCGTGGTGGCCACACCCCAGCGGCCGGGCGCGGTCTCCGCCGAGCCGCCGCCGTCGGGGTCGGCGTACGGGAAGGCCAGCTCGCGGTGGAAGATGTTGCCGCCCGGCAGCCCCAGCTCCCGGTCCAGGTCCACCGGGCTGCGCGCCTCGATGCACGGCCGGCCGTCGGCGTCGTATGCCAGGCAGTCGGTGAGCGGCTCGGCGAGGTGGGCGTCCAGCTGCCCGAGTGTGGCGGCCAGCAGCCGCTCGCGGGTGGCGTCGTTGTCGGTGGCGAACAGGCTCGCCGGGGTGTGCAGCCCGAAGAGCGTGAGCGTCTGCCAGCCCTCCCGGACCAGGTCCGCGCCGAGGATCGACGGATCGGTCAGGGAATGGCAGTAGATCTCGGACGGCGGCGCGGCGGGCAGCTCGCCGGCCGCGGCCTGCTGATACGCCGTCTCCAACTGCCCGTATCCCTCGGCCACATGGAACGTCCCGGAGAACGCCTCCCGCGGATCCACCCGGGTATCGCGCAGCCGCGGCAGGCGGGTGAGCAGCATGTTCACCTTCAGCTGGGCACCCTCCGCGGCCGGTGGCGGCTCCTCGCCCAGCAGCCGGGCCAGCTCCCGTGGGGCGGCGTTGACCAGCACCCGGCGCGCACCGAAAGTGCCCTGTTCGCAGGTCACCTCCGCCGTACGGCCGTCCGTCGCGATGCCGGTCACCGCGCAGTCGGTGACGATCTCCGCCCCGGCCCGGCGGGCGGCCCCGGCAAGCGCGTCGGTGAGCGCCCCCATGCCGCCGATCGGGACGTCCCAGTCGCCGGTGCCGCCGCCGATGACGTGGTAGAGGAAGCAGCGGTTCTGCCGCAGCGAGGGGTCGTGGGCGGCGGCGAAGGTGCCGATCAGGGCGTCGGTGAGCACCACACCCCGCACCAGGTCGTCGGTGAAGGCCGCCTCGACCGCCTCACCCAGGGGGCGTTCGAACAGCGCTTCCCAGAGGGCCTCGTCATCGATCCGGGCGCGCAGCGCGTCACGGGCCGGCAGCGGCTCGGTGAGCGTGGGAAAGACCCGCTCCGCGAGGCGCCGGGTACTTCCGTAGAAGCGCTCCCAGGCGCCGAACTCCCGGTCCGACCCGGTGAGTTCGGCGAACGCCTCGCGGGTGCGGTCGTGGCCGCCGCCCACCAGCAGGCCGGTGGGGCGGCCGTCGCGTTCGACGGGGGTGTAGGAGGAGATGGTGCGCTTGCGGACCGCGAAGTTCAGCCCGAGGTCCCGCACGATCTTCGGCGGCAGCAGGCTGACGAGGTAGGAGTAGCGGGACAGCCGGGCGTCGAGGCCGGCGAACGCCCTTGTCGACACCGCGGCACCCCCGGTGTGGTCCAGCCTCTCCAGCACGAGCACGCTGCGCCCGGCGCGTGCGAGGTAGGCGGCGGCGACCAGCCCGTTGTGGCCGCCGCCGACGATGACCGCGTCATACGAAGTCCGTTCCGGCATGCCTCTTCGTAGCACGTGGTGATCTCCGTCGCCAGGTGCAGGCGGCTGAATCCTCCGGCCCGGCCGGTGGGGCTTCTTGACCGGGCATCGGGCGGCTCCTAGCGTCCGGCCGTTGCCCCGCTCCCTGCGCCGCTCCGCCCACTCGTGAGGTGACCCGTGTTCCACCCCTCGGCTTCCCGAACCGGCCGTACCGTCGCCGGACTGACCGCCTTCGCCGCCTGTTCCGTGGGGCTGGTCGCGGCCACCGGCCCGGCCTCCGCCGCTCCCGACCCGGCCCGTGCGCCGCTCGCCCCCCGCACCGCGGAGCCGTATCCCCACCTGGCCCCGACGCCCCCGATGGGCTGGAACAACTGGTCGTACTACATGTGCGACATCAACGAGAAGGTCATCCTCGACAACGCGCGGGCCCTGGTGCGTACGGACCTCGCGCGCAAGGGGTACAACACCGTCACCGTCGACGACTGCTGGATGGCCAAGCAGCGCGGCCCTGAGGGCGAGCTGCTCGCGGACCCGGCGAGATTCCCGCACGGCATGGCCCATCTGGGCCGGCAACTGCACGCGATGGGGCTGAAGTTCGGGATCTACGCGGATGTCGGCACGCACACCTGCGAGAAGTACCCGGGCAGCATGGGCCACTTCCGGCAGGACGCCGAGCTGTTCGCGAGCTGGAAGGTCGACTACGTCAAGGCCGACGGCTGCAATGTGCCCACCGCCCCGGGGAGCACCAAGGAGCAGACCTACCGCGACCTGTACGGACAGATGAGCCGGGCGCTGGCGGCCACCGGCCGCCCGATGACCTTCTCGGTGTCGGCGCCCGCCTATTTCCAGTTCGACGGGCGGCCCCTGTGGCACCGGGTGATCGGCTGGTCCGCCGATGTCGGCAACCTGTGGCGCGGTGGTCGGGACGTGGCGCTGGAGAAGCAGTCGCCGGCCCAGAAGTGGTCCTCCATCCTCTACAACTTCACCTACAACTCCGGCCTCGCCGACCTCCAGCGGCCCGGCCGCTGGAACGACCCCGACTTCCTGCTCGCCGGGGACTCGGGGCTGACCACGGACGAGATGCGCAGCCAGATGGCCCTGTGGGCGATGATGGCCGCGCCGCTGATCTCCAGCACGGATCTGACCAAGCTCTCCGGGGCTGCCCTGGAGGTGCTCGGGAACAAGGAGGTCATCGCCGTCGACCAGGACCCGCTGGGCGTCCAGGGCAAGGTCGTGCGGCAGGAGACGGGGATGGCGGTGCTCAGCAAGCCGCTGCACAACGGCGACCGGGCCGTCGCCCTGTTCAACTCGGGCAACACGCCGCGCACGCTGTCCACCACGGCCAAGGACGCGGGCCTGCCGGACGCCGGCTCCTACCGGCTGCGGGAGCTGCACAGCGGCCGCATCACGAACAGCGGCGGGGAGATCGCCGCGAAGAACGTCCCGCCGCACGCCACCGTCCTCTACCGGGTCACCGCGCGCTGACCCGTCGGGCCGAAGCCCGCTACCGCCGGCCCGGGGAGCGCTCCTGGCGCAGTTGCGCGATCCGGCGGTGGCGGGCCGCCGCCTCGTCGGCCCGGCCCAGCCGGTCGAGGCACTGGGCCTCGTCCCCGCGGCTGGCGAGCGTGTCGGGATGCGCGGCGCCCAGGACCCGTTCCCGGGCGTCGGCGACCCTGCGGTATGTGCCCAGCGCCTCGCCCCAGCGGCCGAGCCAGCCGAGTGCCACCGCGACCTCCCTGCGGCTGACCAGGGTGTCGGGGTGGTCGGCGCCGAGCACGCGGTCGCGGGCCTCCGCCACCTCGCGGGCCTCCACCAGCGCCTCCTCCCAGCGGCCCAGCCGCCCGAGGTTCACGCCGAGCCCGTGCCGGGCACGCAGCGTCTCGGGGGCGAGCGCGCCGTGCACGCGGGTCCGGGCGGCCACCAGATCGCGGTAGACGGTCAGCGCCTCGGGGCCCCGGCCCAGGCTGCCGAGGCCGAGAGCGAGTTCGTGCCGGGCCACGAGGGTGTCGGGGTGGTCCGCCCCGAGAGTGCGGGTACGGACGGCGGCGACCTGCTCGAAGGCGCTCAGAGCCGCGTCCGGGCGTCCCGTACGGCCAAGGGCGCGGGCCGCCTCGAAGTGGCTGGTGAGGGTGTCGGGGTGGTCGGGGCCGAGGAGCTGCCGGCGTTCGGCGGCGACCGCGTGGTGCACCTCGGCCGCCTCGGCCCAGCGGCCGCCCCGGCCCAGATCCAGCCCGGCGCCGTGCCGCTCGGCGAGGACGGTGAGCCGGTCGAGGGGCCGCCCGGAGTGGGGGGCCGGGGCGGCCGGGGCCGCCGCATCGCGCAGCGGGACGGCGCCGGTGGTCCAGGCGTGGACGAGGGCGGCCGTGGCGCGGCCCGGCGGGTTCTGCAGGGGCGGCCGGGCGCCGCTCGCCGGGACGCCCGTCGTCATCCCCCGGGTCCAGAAGGGCAGCAGCACGGTCGGCGCCGTCCGTCGGGCGTCCGCACCTGCCGTGCTGCGGCCGGTGTCGAAACGGCGGGCGTCGGCGAGGCGTTTGCCCAGTTCGTCGGCGTCCCGCGGCCGGTCGTCCGGGTCCTTGGCGAGCAGGTCGAGGACGATGTGGTCGTAGGCCTCCGGCAGGTCGGCGCGCCGCGCCCGCAGCGGCTCCGGAGTGGTGTCACGGTGGCCGATGAGCACGGCCCAGGCGTCGCCGACGTCGAACGGCGGCGCCCCCGTGGCGATCTCGTACAGCACGCAGCCCAGGGAGTACAGGTCGCTGCGGTGGTCGACGGTGCCGGCGCCGATCTGCTCGGGCGACATGTAGTGCGGGGTCCCCATGGCGATGCCGGTGCCGGTCAGCCGGGCGGTGAAGCCGATGTCGTGGCCCAGGCGGGCGATGCCGAAGTCGCAGATCTTGACCGTGCCGTCGGCGATCCGCACGATGTTCGCCGGCTTCAGGTCGCGGTGCACGACCTCTTGTTCATGGGTGTAGGCGAGTGCGGCGGTGAGCTGCTCGGCGATCTCGATGACGTCCGCGACCGGCAGCGGCTGGCGCCGGTTGTCGTCCAGCAGCTGGCTGAGATTGCGGCCGTTGAGCAGCTCCATGACGAGGTAGAGGGTGCCGTCGTCCTCCCCGAAGTCGTGGACGACGGTGATCCCGCGGTGCTGCAGGGCCGCCGCCACCCTGGCCTCGCGCCGGAAGCGCTCGCGCAGCACCTGAAGGAAGTTCGGTTCGTGGCGCGGCCCCATCGGCTTGAGGCATTTCACGGCGACCTGGCGGCCCAGCGACTCGTCGCGGGCCCGCCAGACCTCGCCCATGCCACCGCGCCCGATCGTCTCGATCAGCCGGTAGCGCCCCTGGATCAGCCTGCTTTCCGCCATCGCGCAGCCCCGCCCCCGTCCCCGCGTTCCGTCGCGCAGCTCCCCCTGCGTGTCCTGCCGGTCCAGTATGGCGGCGGAACGGCGCAGCTTGTAGGGCGCTGGGCGGTCATCGGGTGCGCGTCGCAGCGCGGCGCCCGGGGCGGCGGGTGCCGCGTCGCGGTGTCAGCGCCGTACCCGGGGCATCCCCAGGCCGATCCACGAGATGATCTCGCGCTGGATCTCGTTGTTGCCGCCGCCGAAGGTGAAGATGACCGCGGAGCGGTAGCCGCGTTCGAGTTCTCCGTGGAGGACGGCGCCCGCCGAGCCCTCCTTGAGCGGGCCCGCGGCTCCGACGATCTCCATCAGCCAGGCGTACGCGTCCCGGCGGGCCTCGGAACCGTAGACCTTGACCGCGGAGGCGTCCTGCGGGGTGAGGGTGCCCTGTTGGAGGGCGTCGACCATCTGCCAGTTCAGCAGCTTCATGGCGTCCAGCCGGGTGTGCGTACGGGCCAGCCGGCCGCGTACCCATCCGAGGTCGATGACCCGTCGTCCGTCGGTGAGCTTGGTGTCGGCGGCCCAGCGCTGGACGTCGTGCAGCGCGCGGATGGCCATGGTGCCGTGCGCGGCCAGGGTGACCCGCTCGTGGTTGAGCTGGTTGGTGATGATCCGCCAGCCCTTGTTCTCCGGGCCGACCCGGCGCGCGGCGGGGACCACGACGTTCTCGTAATAGCTGGCGGTGGTGTCGTGCGAGGCGAGCGTGTTGATCACCGTGCAGGAGTAGCCGGGGTCCGAGGTCGGTACGAGCAGCATGGTGATGCCCTTGTGGGGCGGGGTCCCCGGTTCCACGGGGGCGGTGCGGACCGCGAGCCACACCCAGTCGGCGGTGTCGCCGTTGGTGGTCCAGATCTTCTGCCCGTTGACGACGTAGTGGCCGGTCTCCTCGTCCCCCTCGCGTACCGCGCGGGTCCTGAGGGCGGCGAGGTCGGTGCCGGCGTCCGGTTCGCTGTAGCCGATCGCGAAGTCGATCTCACCGGAGAGGATCCTGGGCAGGAAGTACGCCTTCTGCTCGTCGGTGCCGTACTGCATGATCGTCGGGCCGACGGTGTTCAGGGCCATCAGCGGCAGCGGAACGCCCGCCTGCGCGGCCTCGTCGAAGAAGATGAACTGCTCCATCGGGCTCATGCCGCGCCCGCCGAACTCCTTGGGCCAGCCGATGCCGAGCCAGCCGTCCGCGCCCAGCCGGCGCACGGTCTCGCGGTAGAAGCGCTTCTGCGCGGCGGCGGCGGTGCGGCCCGCGTCGGCGGGAGCGTCGAGCGGGTCCTGGGAGCCTCGGGAGCGGGCATAGGCGTTGTCGGGCACCAGTTCGGCGAAGTACGTCCGCAGCTCGGCGCGCAGCTGCTGCTGCTCGGGGGTGTATTCGAGGTGCACGGCCCCTCCAGTTCGTCCGGTCCGTCATCCGGCCCGGCGGCCACCGGGCTCCTGACGGCCCGTCGGATACCGGATCGAGGGGCACAGTAGAACGCGTTCCAGAAATACGGAAGGGCGCGGAAGGGGGCCCGCGGGGCCCCGCGCACCCGCGACGGCGCCCGGCCCGGAGGGACCTGTCCGCGTCAGGGGACGATCGAGTCGACGTAGCCGCCGTCGACGCGGACCGCCGCACCGGTGGTCGCCGAGGCGAACGGGGAGCTGAGATAGACCACCATGTGCGCGATCTCCTCCGGCTCGATCAGCCGCTGGAGCAGCGACTGCGGCCGGTGCTCCCGCATGAAGGTGCGCTGCGCCTCGTGCCAGGAGACGTCCCGGCCGACGAGGTCGTACACGAAGTCCTCCACCCCTCCGGTGTGGGTCGGGCCGGCGATGACGGAGTTCACGCACACCCCGGTCCCCGCGGCCTCCTTGGCGAAGCCTCGGGAGACGGCCAGCAGCGCCGTCTTGGACATGCCGTACTGGATCATCTCCGCGGGGATCACCACGGCGGAGTCGCTGGCGATGTTCTGGATGCGCCCCCAGCCGCGGACCATCATGCCGGGGAGGTAGGCGCGGATCATCCGGACCGCGGTCAGCACATTGGTCTCGAAGTACTGACGCCACTCGGCGTCGTCGATCTCCAGGGCGGGCCGGGCGCCGAAGATGCCCAGGTTGTTGACGAGGATGTCGACCTGCGGCACGGCGTCGAGGACCTGCTGGAACCCACCGTCGGTCGCGATGTCGCCCGGCGCGGCGATGAACTCCGCGTCCGGCACCTCCTCGCGCAGCCCCTCCAGCGCGGCGTCCACGGACCGCTCGCTGCGTCCGTTCACCGCGACCCGGGCCCCGGCACGGGCCAGGCCGGTGGCGATGGCCGCCCCGATGCCTTGCGTCGAACCGGTCACCAGAGCGGTCTTGTCGGCGAGATCGATCTGCACGGCTTTTCCGTCCTTCCTCGCGCGGTCCGCTGATCCTGGCTCACCCTTGCACGGGCCACCGCGGGGTGCGTGAGATCGGGACCTCCCTCGGCGCGCCCTGCCGGCGCGGCCGGCCCGGGCCTCCGGGCCCTTTCACGGGCGGCCGCCGGCGTGTCCGCACCGAAGCCCGACTCGGCACCCGGAGCGTTCCCGAGGTGCCCAGCCGGGCCTTGCGCACATCCCGCGGGGCGCCCCGCGGCCCCGGCGGCTGCGGTCGGGCCGGGATCAGCCCTTGGCGTTCTTCGCGGCCGCGTCGGGCAGCATCCGGCTGGGCATGGCGTCCTTGCAGTACTTCACGTATCCGGTGTTGGTCACGTATTTGGCCGCGATCCAGTTCGCGTGCGGGCCGCGGACCAGGTACCAGACGTCGTTGCCCGCGATGTTCTGGGCCCGGACCTTGCAGACCAGGCCGACCTGCGCGCGGTAGTGGAGGAAGCCCTTCACGGAGGAGTCCGTGCTGGGGTACTGACGCTCATTGAGGCCGGACTTGGCGGTGACGGTGCCGTACGGCTTCGCGGGAGCCGCCTGGGCCGGCGCCGCGGCGAGCAGCGTGGCACCGAGAGCGGCAGCCGTGACCAGTGCGCCCGCACCGGCTGCGAGCGTTCTGCCGCGGGCCACGAGGATGTCGGTCGTGGACATAGGTGTCTCCTGTTCTTGACGCGCAATGCGACCCATTGGGCGCGAGAAGGACATTACGCGCAAAATCATCGAAAAATGTGCTGAAACGACGACCAGGGAGCCGATCGTGTGACGCATCAAGTACGCCCGGAGCACGGGAAGTCGGGACGTACGGCGGGAGTCGGGCCGTCCGGCTTCGGACGGACGCGTGCGGCGGCGGACGACGGCGTCAAGCTTGCCGCGCCTCCGGCGTGTCGGGCCGACAGCGCCCTGGCCACGGACGGCTCACTCCACGGGGCCGGCGCGGTGGATCCCGAAGACACCGCCCTGGGGGTCCCGGATCATGGCGACCCGGGGGCCGCCCGGCACGTCCATCGGGGGCACCACCGGCGCGCCGCCCGCCTCGGTGGCACGGGCGGCGGTCGCGTCGACGTCGGCCACCGCGAAGTACGGCAGCCAGTGCGCGGGCGTACCGCTCGGGTAGCGCTCGTCCAGAGGGCTCATCCCGCCGAAATCGGCGCCTTCGAGGCCCCACTGCGTGTACGTGTCACCGGCGTTGACGGTCCAGCCGAAAACCCGTGGGTAGAAGACGCGGGCGCCCTCGGGGTCCGGGGTGGCGAGTTCGACCCAGCCGAGCGAACCGGGTACGCCGAACACGGCGGCGCCGGCGAAGGAGCGGGCCTGCCACAGGGAGAAGACGGCACCCGACGGGTCGGCAAGGACGGCGAAGCGCCCCAGGTCCAGGACGTCCATCGGCTCGTTCAGCAGGGTGCCGCCCGCCTCGGTGACCGCGGCGGCCGACGCGTCGGCGTCCCGGGTCGCGAAGGACACGGTCCACGCGGTCGGGCGGCCCGGCGCGTACAGGGGGGTCAGCGCGGCCACCGGCGCACCGGCCAGGGAGAGCATCGTGTAGCCGCCCGCTTCCGGGCGCGGGTCGGTCTCCACCCGCCAGCCGAACACCTCGCGGTAATACACCTTGGCGGCGTCCGGATCCGTCGTACCCAGCTCGACCCAGCACGGTGCTCCGGCAGTGGGCTCAGTGGTCTGCACCGTCTGTTCCGTCCGTCCGCGCGGCCGGAGGGCTCCGCCCGCATTTCACCTGACGGGGCGTTCGCGCATCCGTGGGCCGCAGTCCGTTTCCGTACGCTGCCGATCGTCCGGTCGGTGGGCCGGCGCCGCAACCGGAGGGCGCTCGCAACGGGCTCAGGACCCGAGGCCGCCGCGACCGTACCCTCGGAGAGGGGCGGCGGGGTGGGTCAGCGGCGGTGGAAGAGGCGCCACAGGGGGCCGTGCGGCGCTTCGGGGGCAACGGCGTCGGCGGCGATGGCGTTGTCCAGGTCGCGGGCGGCGGCTTCGGCCGCTTCGGCGGAGCGGGGCAGCATGGTCGCTTCGTAGTCCCGCAGCGCCTCCTCCGGATCGGCGTGGCGGGTGAGGGAGCGAGCGAGATCGCAGCCGTCGAGCAGGGCGAGATCGGCGCCCTTGCCGGAGAAGGGCGTCATCAGATGCGCGGCGTCCCCGAGGAGCGTCAGGCCCGGGGTGTGCGGCCAGGTGTGCGGCGGCAGGGCGAACAGCGGCTGGTTGAGGAATCCGCCGTCGTTCTCCCGCAGCAGCGCGAGCAGGGTGCTGTCCCAGTCGGCGAAGGCGTCGAGCAACGCGGCGCGCACGTCCTCGGCGTCATGGACGTTCACGCCGCGATCGAGCATCCAGTCCTGCGAACCGCGGAAGGCGATGTACGCGCGGATGCGGTCGTGTCCGTCGCGGTGGTCGCGGTGGGCGATCAGGCCCCTGTCGCCGGACAGCGCCAGCATGCTGCCGTCGCCGACCAGCCGGGCGACGGCCGGGTGGCGGGCGTCGACGTCGTCGAAGCCGGCCTCGACGAAGGTGACGCCCGAGTAGTGGGGGGAGTCGTCCGTCAGCAGGGGCCGCACTCGGGACCAGGCGCCGTCGGCACCGATGACCAGGTCGAAGGTCTCGGCGTGACCGCCGTCGAAGACGGCCTTGTGGGTGCCGTCGCCGAGCGGGTGGAGTGTGCTCAGGTACCGGCCCCAGCGGACGGTCCCGGGGGCGAGGGAGTCCAGCAGCAGACGCCGCAGGTCCGCGCGGTCGATCTCGGCCCCGTCGTCCACGCCGTCGGCGGGCAGCTCGCGGTGCAACAGGGCCCCCGTGCGGTCCAGCAGGCGCACCTCCCGCCCTCCGGGGCGGGCAAGGGCGCGGAACTCGTCGTCGAGACCCGCCTCGAACAGGGCCGCCCGCCCGAAGGCCGCCCGCAGTTCCAGCGTGCCGCCATGGGGACGGGCGTCGGCGGACGCCTCGCGCTCGAAGACGGTGACCGGCCGGCCCTCCCGCTGGAGGACGCGGGCACAGAGCAGGCCGCCGAGGCCGCCGCCGATGACCGCGATCCGGGGAGTGCTGGGGTTCATATCGCTCCTCAACTGTGGGACTGCGGCCGGGCGTCGGCGTGTCCGAGCTGCCGGGCCGAGCGGGCCCGCAAACCGTCGGGCGGGCGGCGCGCCGCCGCGGGCCGTCGCTTCGCACGCGCACAACGAAGGTCGAAAGGGTGCAACGACTCCCCTTTGTATCGCCGAACACACGCGACCTCCGCGGGTGACACCCGCGGCTGCCCTCTCCATCGGACCGGAGGACGCGTACGGGGGCGACCGCGGAGGGATCGAGCACTCCGGAGGCTTCGAAGGGCGAAGTCGGGGAAGGCGGGAGGACGCGGGTGGCCGGCCGCCCGCGCACCGCGGGCCCTCTCGCTCACGCGAGGTCAAAAGCCCCTGATCCGCGGGCTCGGCGGCCACCGGTGGGCAAAAGGGACAGTTGGGCGGTCCGTACACCTGTACTTGCAGTTTTAGGTATGCCTAACCTAATGTAACGACGCGTGTCCACGACAAAGCCAGCTGCCACAGCACCCCCCGTGCCCGGCACGCACACCGCCGCGATGACCTTGCGGCGCATTCCGCTGTTCGCGGTCGGGGTCTGCGCGCTCGCGGTCTGTGCGGCCCTGAGCCTCGCTCTCGGCGCGCGGTCCGTGCCGCTGTCCACGGTGATCGATGCCCTGTCAGGCACCGCGCACGGGCGGGACGCCATCGTGGTCACGGGCCTTCGGCTGCCGCGCACCCTCGTCGCGCTCGCGGTCGGCGCGGCACTCGGTGTGGCCGGAGCGGTCGTCCAGGGCATCACCCGCAACCCGCTCGCCTCGCCGACCACCCTGGGCATCAACGCGGGCGCCGGCTTCGCGGTGGTCACCGCCATCTACGCGCTGCACCTGACGCGCCCCGCCGAATACCTGTGGTTCGCGTTCGCCGGTGCGGCGGCCGCCGCGCTGTTCGCCCAGGCCCTCGCCCGGCGCGCCGGCGACCTCGACCCGGTACGCCTGGCACTCGGCGGCACCGTCCTCCAACTCGTCCTGCTCTCCTGGACCTCGACGGTGATGCTGGCCAGCAAGCGGTCCCTGGACGAGGCCCGGTTCTGGCTGGCCGGTTCGCTGTCCGAGCGCCCCCTCTCGGTGCTCTATCCCGTGCTGCCGACCCTGGTGATCGGCCTGGTCGTCGCGCTCGCCATCACCCCGGCGCTCAACGCGCTGGCGCTCGGCGACGATTCCGCGCAGGCGCTCGGCGTGCCGGTGGCCCGGATCAGAACGGCCGGCGGCCTCGCCGTCGTACTGCTCGCCGGATCCGCGGTCGCGGTGGCCGGCCCGCTGGCGTTCATCGGCCTGGCGGCCCCGCACCTCGTACGCCAGCTGTTCCGCTCCTCCGACCACCGCATCGTGGTGCCCGGCTGCCTGATCGCGGGACCGCTGCTGCTGCTCACCGCCGACATCCTCGGACGGATCGTCATCCGCCCCTCCGAGCTGCAGGTCGGCATCCTCAGCGCCTTCCTCGGCGCGCCGCTGCTGGCGCTGCTGGCCCGGAAGGTGGCCCGATGACCGAGACCCTGAAGGCCGGCAAGCTCTCCGCCGCCCGGCCCGCCGGGCGGCGCCCCGCCGCGCTGCGCACCCCCCTCCTCGCCCTCGGCGGGGTGGTGGCACTCCTCGCCCTGATCACGGTCTCCGTCGCCAACGGAGACATGCCGCTCTCACCGGGCGAGGCGGTCAAGGGTCTGCTCGGGCTGGGGGATCCCGGCACCGTGCTCATCGTCCAGGAGTTCCGCGCCCCGCGGATGGCCGCGGCGGTCGTCGCCGGTACCGGCCTGGCCGTGGCCGGTACGCTCCTGCAGCGGCTGTTCCGCAATCCGCTCGCCTCTCCCGACGTGATGGGCGTGACCGGTGGCGCCTCGTTCGGCGCGGTGGCGATGCTCGCCACCGGGGCCTCGCAGGCTCTGATCCCGCTCGCCGCGCTCGGCGGCGGGCTGCTCGCCGCGGTCTTGCTGGCGGTGTTCGCCTGGCGCGCCGGGGTCAACGTCACCCGGCTGGTGCTCGTCGGGCTCGCCGTGCAGGCGGGGCTGGCCGCCGCGGTGAACTTCATGGTCGTCAGCTTCCCGACCGAGCTGGCCGGTTCCGCGCTCCAGTGGACGACCGGCTCGGTCTACGGGCGGACCTGGACCGAGGTATGGGTCGCGGGTACGGCGGTGGCACTGGCCCTCGCCGTCGCCTTCCTGCTGCACCGCCGGCTGGCGGTGCTGGACCTGGGCGACGACTCGGCCGGTGCGCTCGGCCTGCACACCAGCGCCGCCCGCCTCCAGGTGCTGGTGACCGCCGTGGTCCTGGCCTCCCTGGCCGCTGCCCTCACCGGCCCGGTCGCCTTCGTCGCACTGGCCGTACCGCACATGGTGAGGTTCGCCGCCGGACCGCCGACCGCCGGGACCCTGGCGCTCTCCGGCCTGGCCGGCTCCATCCTGCTGCTCGCCTCCGACCTGGTGGCGCAGCATCTGCTGCCGGTGAGCGGACTGCCGGTCGGGGTGGTCACCGCCACCCTGGGCGCGCCGTGGCTGCTGGCCCTGATGATCCGTCAGAGCAGTTCCGTGAACAGGAGTGCCCGATGACCGCCAACCAGCTCTCCACGCACGGACTCGACCTGCGCTACGGCGACCGGCTGATCGTCGAGAACCTCGAACTGGTGCTGCCCGGCGGCGCCGTCACGGCCGTCGTCGGCCCCAACGCCTGTGGCAAGTCGACCCTGTTGCGGGGTCTGACGCGGCTGCTGGCCCCGTCCGCCGGCACCGTCGCGCTGGACGGCGCGGACATTCACCGGATGCCGGCGCGCGCCCTCGCGCTGCGCATGGGCCTGCTCCCGCAGCAGCCGGTGACGCCGGACGCGATCACCGTGGAGGCCCTCGTACGGCTCGGCCGCTATCCGCACCAGCGGCTGCTGAGCCCGTGGTCGGCGGCCGACCAGCAGGCCGTGGAGGAGGCGCTGGCGCGCACCGGCACCGACGTGCTGCGCGACCAGCCCGTCGACCAGCTCTCCGGCGGCCAGCGCCAGCGCGCCTGGATCGCCCTCGCGCTGGCCCAGGACACCGACCTCCTTCTGCTCGACGAGCCCACCACGTTCCTCGACCTGCGGCATCAGCTCGACGTCCTCGACCTGGTCGCCGCGCTGCACGCCGAGGCGGGCCGCACCGTGGTGATGGTGCTGCACGACCTCGGGCAGGCCGCCCGCTACGCGGACCACCTCGTGGTCCTCAAGGACGGGCAGCTGGCCGCGGCCGGCGCCCCGGCGGATGTGCTCGACGCGGAGCTGGTCAAGTCCGTGTTCGACGTGGACTGCCGGGTGATCCCCGACCCCGAGACCGGCACCCCGCTGGTCGTACCCAAGGGCCGGGCGGTGCGGCACACCGCCGTCTCCGCCTGACGTCCCCGCTCTCCCCCACGAGCACCGTCCCGCGCTCGAAAGAGCGTCAGTCTCCGCTCCCCCTAAGGAAACCGACACCCTCATGTTCAGCAGATTCACCTTCCGCGGTATCAGCCGGCTGATCGCCGCGCTGCTCGCCGTCGTCCTGGGCACCGCCGCGCTGGCCGCCTGCGGCGGCGCCAAGTCCTCCGACGAGACCGGCAAGGACGGCGCCGGCTCCGGCGCCTTCCCGCGCACCGTCAAGGACGCCATGGGCGGCGCGGAGATCCCCGCGAAGCCCAAGCGCGTGGTCGTCCTGGACACCGGCGAGCTCGACGACGTCACCACGCTGGGCATCACGCCGGTCGGCGCGGTCTCCCCGCACATGAAGACCGAGGGCGGCTTCCCCACCTACCTCAAGGACGAGATCAAGGGCGTCACGGACGTCGGCCCGCTGCTGGAGCCGAACCTGGAGAAGATCGCCACCCTCAAGCCCGACCTGATCCTTTCCTCCAAGGTCCGGCACGAGAAGATCTACGACAAGCTCAAGGCGATCGCGCCGACCGTCTTCACCGAGACCACCGGCGGGCCCTGGAAGGCCAACCTGAAGGTGCACGCCAAGGCGCTGGGCCTGGAGAAGGAAGCCGACCGCAAGCTCAAGGAGTACGAGACCCGCGCGAAGGCCCTGGGCGCGGCCATCAAGAAGAAGTACGACGGCAAGATGCCGTCCGCCTCGGTCGTGCGCTTCGTGGCCGGCCCGACGCGCCTGTACCAGAAGTCCTCCTACAGCGGCGTGGTCCTGAACGACATCGGTCTGGCCCGTCCGAAGTCGCAGAGCTCCACCGACCCGGTCAAGACGATGCTCGACGTCAGCCCGGAGGAGATCGACAAGGCCGAGGCGGACATGGTCTTCGTGACCGTCGCGGACGACCCGGACAAGACCCAGAAGAAGGACGTCACGTCCAACCCGGTCTGGAAGGACCTGGGCGCCGTCAAGGGCCACAAGGTCTTCGACGTGCCGGACGAGACCTGGATGTCCGGCATCGGCATCCAGGCCGCCGAGCACATGCTCGCCGACGTGGCGAAGGCCACCGGCGTGCAGCTGCCGAAGAGCTGAGCCCCAGGGGGTGGGCCGCCGTCCCCACGGCCCACCCCCGCCCGGCATCCCGTCCTCCCCACGCACCACCCCCGATCCCGAAGGCGCCCCGCTCATGCGGATGTATCTGCTCGCTCTCAATCCCACCGACTCGGTCACCGACGGCTTCCTGCCCGCCGCCACCCGCCTGGGGCTGACGGTCACGATCCTCACGGACCAGCCCGAGGCGCACCGCCGGGCCTGTCCGCAGACCGAGGTCCTGGAGTGCGACGTCCACGACTTCCGCGCCGTCATCAGCCGGATCGCCACCCACCACCGCCCGGACGCGGTGTTCACCAACAGCGACCACCTGCAGACCCAAGCGGCTCTGGCCGCCGACTACTTCGCGCTTCCGGGCAAGGACTGGCGGGCCGCGCTGCGCGCCAAGAACAAGGCCGAGATGCGGCGCCACCTCGCCGCGGCCGGCGCCGACACCGTCCGGTCCGTGGAGCTCTCCGCCGGCCAGGACCCGGCCACCCTCGCCGCCGCCGGCCTGCCCTACCCCTGTGTCGTCAAGCCCCGTGAGGGAGTGGCGAGCGAGGACGTGACGCTGGCCGCCGGTCCCGAGGAGCTGGTGGCGCGCGCCGCGGAGATCCAGGCGCGGCGCCCGCAGGCCGCGCTGGTCGCGGAGGAGTTCCTCGCCGGTGAGCTGTACACCCTGGAGACGCTCGGCGACGGCCGGGTGCGGCACGTCCTGGGCGGCTTCCACACGACCGTCTCGGCGCCGCCGGCGTTCATCGAGGAGCGGCACGACTTCGTCGCCGCGCACCCGGAGCCGGTCCAGGCGCAGGTGCTGGCCCAACTCGACGCGCTGGGCGTCGGGTTCGGGGCGTGCCACACCGAATTCGTGGTGCACGAGGGCCGCGCGCGGCTGATCGAGGTGAACTACCGCGCCATCGGCGACCAGTGCGATCTGCTCCTCGCGCAGGTCCTGGACATCCCGCTGTTCGAGCACATCCTGCGGACGCATCTGGGCGAGCCGCTGCCCGCCGGCCTCGGTGCGCGGCGCGACGGTGCGGGCCGGCTGGAGTACGCCCGCGCGGACCGGGCCGGGACGCTCACCACGGCGCCCGGCGCCACCGACCGCACGGTGGACGGCGTCCGGCTGAGCTACCGGCCGCTGCGCCCGGTCGGCGCGGAGCACCCGCTGTACCGCACCAACCGCGACTACCTCGGTGTGCTGCGGGCCACCGGCACCGACGGCGGCGCCGTGGACCGCGCGTCCCACGGGTTCTTCGCCGCCGAGCGCTGGGAGATATCGTCATGACCGCCCCGCTCGACACCGCCGAGGACCTCGGCGCGTACCCGGACGGCGGCGCGGACGAGGAGGCGGAACTGCTGCGGCGCGTGCTCAGCGCGCTGCTGCGCGAGGACGTCGTCGGCCTGCGCAGCCGGAGCACGCTGCTGGAGCGGCCGGACGGCCCCTGGCTGCGGCTTCCGGCGGACCCGGCCGCCGCGGCCCTGCTGCTTCCGCTCGGCGAGGACGGCTACCAGAGCACCTACGCGGCCCGGCTGCCCCTGTTGGTCCGCGAGGCCGACGGCGCCCGGCTGACCACCACCGATGACGTGCTGGCCGCGCTGCGCGCACTCGCCGACCCCGCCGACCACGAGGGCTTCGACGCCTTCGCCGAGGAGTGCCGGCAGACGCTGGCGACCATGCGGCTGCACAGCCGGACACGGGCCGAGACCGACGCCGAGCTGACGGTACGTCACGGGTCGGACCCGGGCGCCTGGTCGGGGCTCTCCGGCGGTCTGGCGTACGACACGCTGGCCGCTCGGCTCGACCACCCCGTCTACCCCACCGCACGGGGCCGCTCCGGCCTGGACGAGCGGCAGCTGCGTTCCTACGCGCCGGAGTTCCACCCGCGTTTCGCACTGCGCTGGCTCGCCCTGCCGCGTACCGCCGTGACCGTGACGGGCGGCGAAGCGGCACTGCCCGACTTCTGGCCGACGCCCGCGGCGCTGGGCCTGCCGCATCTCGACGGCAGCCATCTCGCGCTGCCCGTACACCCGTTGAGCCTCGGCGGCCCGCTGCGCGACGCCCTGCGCGAGACCGGCCTCGAACAGGACGCCGTCCTGTCCGAGCGCGCACTGCTCTCCGCGGTGCCGACGCTGTCGATGCGCACCGTGGCGCCCGACGCCGACCCGCGGCTGCACCTGAAGCTGCCGCTGGCCACGGCCACGCTGGGGCTGCGCAACCGGCGGACCATCAAGCCCCGCACGCTCATCGACGGCGCGGCGGGCCAACGGCTCCTGGAGACCGTGCTGGCCCGCGAGCCGCGATTTGCTGAATCGATTCTGCAGGCCGACGAGACCGTCTACGCGCACGCCGAGCACGAGCTGCTCGCCGTGCTGTGCCGCCGCTACCCGGCCGGCCTCGACGGCAGCGCCGTGGTGCCGATGGCCGCCCTGCTGAGCCGGGCGCCGGGCGGCGAGGCGGTCATCGACCATCTCGCCGAGCGCTTCTACGACGGTGACCCGCTCGCCCTGCTGGACGCCTGCCTGGCCCTGCTCTTCGACTGGCAGGCCACCCTCTTCGGCTACGGCATCGCCCTGGAGTCCCACCAGCAGAACATCTCGCTGGTACTGGACCGGGTGGCGGGATCGACCCGGCTGCGGCTGCTGTTCAAGGACAACGACGCGCCGCGGCTGCACACCGCCCGCCTGCGGGAGACGCTCGGGGACGACGCCCCGGACCCCGCCGCCTTCGCCGACCCGCGGATCTTCGCCGACAGCGACCGGCCGATCCTGGACATGTTCGCCACGATCACCGTCCATCTGTGCGCCGGGTCCTACGCTTTCGGGCTCGCCCGCGAGGGCCGCGCGCCCCTCGCACGGCTCCTGGGACCGGTCCGGGAGAGACTCGCGGAGGCCGTCGAGCGGCAGGGCACCGCACCGGGTGAGCCCGGCGCCGCGCTCCGCGCCCATCTCCTGGACGCACCCGAACTCCCCGTCAAGGCGATGGTCAGCGCCGGGACCCTGCTGTCCAAGGAACGCTCGGGCGCCGCCGACATCAACAAGCACTACACGACCGGCCCCAACTACCTGCTTTCCCCGGGAACTTGCCGATGATCACCGCTACCCGACGGCGCCAGGCCGCTCCGGACGCCGTCGAGACCAAGCCCCGTCCCGCTCTCGCCCGACGCCAGGTGCACGCCGTGGCGGGCTGCTACTTCGTGGCGTCCTTCGCCGCCCTCGGACTGCCGCCCTACCTCACCGAGATCCTGCCCGAGCTGGGTGACGGTGCCGCCCGCTGGGCCGGGCTGCTCTACATCGTGCCCACCATCTTCGGCGCCCTCGGCGCCCCCCTGTGGGGGCGGCTCGCCGATCGCTTCGGCCGCAAACGGCTGCTGCTGCGCGCCCAGTTGGGGCTCGCGGCGGCGTTCCTGCTGGCCGGCTGGGCGGACTCGATCGGCACCTTCGCCGCGGCGCTGTGCCTGCAAGGAGTCCTGGGCGGCACCTTCGCCGCGTCCAACGGCTATCTGGGCGCGGCGCTGGAGGGCAACGCGCTGTCCCGGGCACTGACGCTGATGCAGGGAAGCGCCCGCGCGGCGCTGGTCTTCGCACCGATCGTCGTCGGCTCGCTGACGCCGTGGCTGTCACCGCACCGCCAGTACGCCCTGCTGGCCGTGCTTCCGCTGGCCGCCGCCCTGATGCTGGCGGCGCTGCCGGAGCCGCCCCGGTCCCCGGCCGCCACGCCGGCACCGGACAGGTCCGCCGGGGAGGCCGAGGCCACCGAGTCGGCCGAGGTGGCGATGGCCGCGGAGGCCGCCGCGGCGCAGCCCGCCCGGCGCGCCCGGTTCGGCTCGCTGCGCACCCTGTACGCACTGGAGTTCGCGTTCGTGTTCTCCACCGTCATCTCCTTTCCGTACCTGATCTCCCTGATCAAGGAGCGGATCCCGGGGACCGGTCCGATGGTGTCCGGCGTGCTGTTCGCCCTGCCGCACATGTGCTACCTGCTCGCGGCGATGGCGGTGCACTCGGTCTTCCGGACCCGCCCGCGCCTGGGCATCGCGCTCGGCTTCGGCTGTATCGCGCTGGGTCTGGCCGGCCACGGCGCCGCCGACTCGCTCCCCGCCTTCATCGCCGTACGGCTGGTGCTCGGCGCCGGCCTCACCCTCGGGCTGGTCTGCCTGTCGGTCATGGCCGCGGACTGCGCCAAGGGCCGTGCACCCGGCGGTCTGTTCGGCTCGATCGAATTCTTCTCCAAGGCCGGCGCGGTCGCCGCCGGCGTGGCCGCCGCGGCCGGCAACGACTGGTTCGGCCCGTCCGCACCCGTCCTGACCGGCACCGCGATCGCCGTGGTCACCGTGCTCGCGACCACCCTCCCCGCTCTCTCGCCCCGTCTCCCCCGCACCCGCTGGAGCCCCCGATGCCCTCGCTGACCAATTCGCCCGGCACCGCCCCGGCCCCCGCCTCCCCCGCGGGTCTGCCCACCGCCGACCACGTCGTGGCGCACACCCTGCTGAACTGCCTGCTCCGCGAGGTCAGCGGCCCGGAGCACCAGACCGCCGTCGACACCGGCCATCTGCTGATCAGGCTCCCCCGGCGCGGGGTGCTGCTGCGGGTGGCGTTGCGCCGTACGTCCCTGATCGGCGCCCACCGCTTCACCGGCCCGGTGACCGAGCAGGCCGAGGACGGCTGGGCCGAGGTCGGCTGGGGCCGGCTGGCCGAGTACGTGCACGCGGAGCTGTCGCTGCGCACCGGCGTGGCCAACGACGAGTTCCTCGCGCAGATCGCCTCCAGCCATCAGGCCGTCGCGGCCGCGCTCGCCTCGCGCGGCGTACCGCCGCAGGCCGACACGGGCCGGGAGGACGAGGACTGGCTCGCCGCCTACCTGGCCTCCGAGCAGGCGCTGCTCTTCGGCCACCGGTTCCACCCGACCCCCAAGGCCCGGACCGGCGACCCCGCCTCCTGGCAGTCGTACGCGCCGGAGGCCGGGGCGTCCTTCCCGCTGCTGCTGCTCGCAGTCCGCGACGAGCTGATCGCCGAGGAGGCCGCCGAGGCCGGCGCCACCGCGGCCCTGGACGCGCTGCACACCGATGTGCCGGACGGCTTCCGGCTGCTGCCCGTCCATCCCTGGCAGTTCGAGCTGCTGCGCGACCACCCGGGCCTGCGGGAGGCGCTGGACCGGGACGACATCCGGGTGCTGGGGACCGGCACGACGCCGTTCGCGGCGACCGCGTCCGTGCGCACGCTCTTCGACGGCGCGTCCTTCCTGAAGTTCAGCCTGAACGTCCGGATCACCAACTGCCTGCGCAAGAACGCCAGTTACGAGCTGTCAGGCGCCGTCGCACTGACCCGTCTGCTGGAGCCCGTCCTCACCGACCTCGCCGCCCGCTTCCCCGGAAGTGCCGTTCTCCGCGAGCCGGCCTACCGCAGCCTGGCGCTGCCGGGACCGGACGGCCGGCCGGAGACCGAGCTGCTCGAAGGGTTCGGTGTCATCGTCCGCGAGGGCCTGTCCCGCCGGCTGCTGCCCGGCACCACCCCGCTGCTGGCGGCCGCCGTCGCCGACGAGTACCCGACCAGCGCGGCCCATGTCTCCCGCCTCCTGGACGGCGCCGGCCCGCAGGCAGCGCTGGACTGGTGGGCGGCGTACCTCAATCTGCTCCTGCCGCCGGTGCTCGCCGCCTACTTCGACCACGGCGTCGTCCTGGAACCGCACCTGCAGAACGTGCTGGTGTGCGTCGACGGCGACGGCATGCCCGCGCAGGTGCTCTTCCGCGACCTGGAGGGCACCAAGCTCGTCCCCGAGCACCACACCGACCTGCTCGCGTCGCTGCCCGAGTCGATCGCGGGGCCCATGACGTACGACGCACAGCGCGGCTGGGACCGCGTCGTGTACTGCCTGCTGGTCAACCACGTGGCCGAGATGCTGGCCGCGCTCGCCGATCTGCACCCGGGCACCGAGGCCGAGCTGTGGGCGCAGGTGCGCCGCACCCTCCAGGCGCACGCCGACCGCCACGGTTGCCCGCCGCGGCTGGCCGCCCTGCTGGCCGGGGTGCCGCTGCCCGCCAAGGCCAATCTGCTGACCCGCTGGGAGCGCAAGGCCGACCGGGAGGCCGGCTACGTCCCGCTGCCCTCGCCGCTCGCCGAAGCCGTCCTGACCGGCGCCGTGCGGACCGACGACACCACCCCCTGGAGCGCACGATGACCCTCCCCACGCCCGCGGTCCGCGCCCGTGCGACGGCGCTGCGGCCCGAGGAACTGCCCGCCTACCTCTACGACCTGACGGCGCTGCGCGAGCACGTGGCCGGGGTGCGGGCCGCGCTGCCCGAGCGGGTGGAGCTGTACTACGCGGCCAAGGCCAACCCCGAACCGGAGATCCTGGCCGCCCTGCGCCCGTACGTCGACGGCTACGAGGTGTCCTCGGGCGGCGAACTGGCGCACGTCGGCAAGGCCGTACCCGGTGCGCCGCTGGCCTTCGGCGGCCCCGGCAAGACCCCCGCGGAGGTCGCCCAAGCGCTGGAGCTCGGCGTGCAGCGCTTCCATGTGGAGAGCGTCTACGAGCTGCACATGCTCGCGGACCTCGCCGCCCGTCTCGCCCCGGGCCACCGGATCGCGGTGCTGGCCCGGTTCAACCTGTCCGTCGACGACGGCTCGCTGGACGGCAGTTCCCTGGCCATGGGCGGCCGCCCCACCCCCTTCGGCCTGGACCCGGCACAGGCCGACGAGGTCGTCGCACTGCTCACCGACGGCACCTACCCGCACCTCGAACTGCGGGGAATCCACGCCCACTTGGCGAGCGGCCTGGAGGCTCCCGAGCAGCTCGCCGTCGCCGGCGCCATCGTGACGTGGTCCGTACGGCTCGCCGAGCGGCACCGCATCGCCCTGCCGGAGGTGACCATCGGCGGCGGGATGGCCGTCGACTACACCGAGCCCGAGGCCCGCTTCGACTGGGCGGCGTTCGGCGCGGGGCTCGACCGGCTCGCCGCCGCGCAGCCGGGCCTCACTCTGCGCATCGAGCCGGGCCGCGCACTCACCGCCTACTGCGGCTGGTACGCCACCGAGGTGCTGGATGTGAAGCGCAGCCACGGCGAGGATTTCGCCGTGGTCCGGGGCGGTACCCACCACCTGCGCACACCGGCCACCAAGGGACACGACCAGCCCTGCACGGTGCTGCCCTCCGACGAGCCCTGGCCGCACCCCTGGCCCCGGTCGGCGGCCGAGGGCGACCGCGTCACCGTCACCGGCCAGCTCTGCACGCCCAAGGACGTCCTCGCGCGTGACGTGCCGGCACCGGGGCTGCGGGCGGGCGACCGGGTGGTGTTCGGAGTGGCCGGTGCGTACGCCTGGAACATCTCGCACCACGACTTCCTGATGCACCCCCGCCCGGGCTTCCACTTCCTCGGCAGTGCGGAGGACGTCTAGATGCTGCGCCCCAACGAGGTCCGGCGCAGGCTCGCCGCGGGCGAGGAGGTGCACGGCCTGTTCAGCACCGTCCCCGACACCGCCATGGTCGAGATGATCGGCTGCGCGGGCTACGACTTCGTGATCCTCGACTGCGAGCACACCCTCGTCGACCCGCAGCAGCTGGAGCATCTGATCCGGGCCGCCGAGACGACCGGGCTCACCCCGTTCGTCCGCGTCCCCGAGGCCGACCCCGGCGCGATACTGCGCGCCCTGGACGCCGGGGCGATGGGCATCGTCGTTCCGCACGTACGCGAGCGCGCCGACGTGGACGCGGCCATCAGGGCCGCCCGCTACGCGCCCGAGGGCATGCGTTCCCTCAACGGCGGCCGCGGCCCCGGCTTCGGCCGGATCGACCTGCCCACGTACATCGAGCGGGCCAACGCCGAGATCATGGTCATCGCGCTGGTCGAGGACGCGGAGGGCGTGACGGCGATCGACGAGATCCTCTCCCCCGGCGGCGTCGACCTGCTGCTGCCGGGCCCCGGCGACCTCTCGCAGTCCTACGGGGTCCCCTGGCAGGTCCGCCACCCCCGCGTCCAGGAAGCCGTGCGGACCCTCCGCGCCGGCTGCGCCCGCCACGGCGTCCCGTTCTGCGCGATGTCCACCACGCCGGAGCGCCGGGCCGAGTGGCACGCGGACGGGGTGCGGGCCTTCGTCCTCGGCGAGGACCGCGATCTCACCGCGCGAGCGCTGCGCGGACAGCTCGACCGGGCGCTCGGCGGCGGCTGACCGCTACGTCACCACCAGTAGGCGGGGTACGCCGGTGCCTTGCGCCGGACGCGGGAGGCGGCGTACCCCGCCACCACCAGCAGGACGCACGCGCCGACCAGCGTCGCGAGGAACTCCAGCGGTTCGGGGCGCTGCAGCACCACGACGACGGCGGTACCGCACGCGGGGCTGTGCGGTGTGCGGGCGATCATCGTGGCCGCGAGCGCAAGGCTGCCCGCGACGGCGGCCGCCCACGGGGTGCTGCCGCACACGGCGAGGACCCCGAAACCGATCCCCGCGCAGAGCAGATGTCCGCCGATCACGCTGCGCGGCTGCGAGAGGGGCAGCGCGGGCGCACTGTGCACGAGGGCGGCGCTCGCGGCCAGCGGCGCGATGAGGACCGCCTCGTGAATCAGCGCACCGATGCCCACCAGCGCCAGCAGCACGACCGCCGCGGCGCCGACGATGTACAGCGCGGTCGCGGGCGGGGGCGGCGCCGGTGCCCGGCCGGCCAGCGGACGGACCGCGGTTTCGGGAGAGGCGGCCGTCGGTGCGGAGGCGGTCGCCGCGCGGGCAGGCGCGGCCGGCGCAGGGGCGTGATCGAGGCTCATACGACACTTCTGGGCTGTGCCGGCGCGGTGCGGGCCGACGGGGCGGGCGGGAGGAGGAGAGGTCCGGTGCTGCAGAGGACATCCACACGCACACCCCCGTGGTCCACGGGAATCCGACCGTGCGCGAACGCCCGGGTTTCGGGCCGCGCAGTCCGTTCGAATTGTAACCTTCGCAGCTCACAGCCCTGCGGGAGGGGTGAGAGCGCGGGCCGGCCCCCTGCCGGACGGCCGTGGAGCCAGTACGGGCCAGGAGCACGGCCGGAGGGCAAGGACAGAGGGCACGCAACACCATCAGCGGTACCTCACGGGCCTGCCGCCGGGGCTTGATGAGTGGCACAACCCGGGCGCACGCGACGGCGTCGTCCCGCCCGGGGCAGGGCGACGAAGGAGCTGAGCCGGAGATGGCCGGGAACACCGCATTCATGATCGCCGGAGCCGGTCTGGCCGGCGCGAAGGCCGCGGAGACGCTGCGCGCGGAGGGCTTCGACGGGCCCCTCGTGCTGCTCGGCGACGAGCAGGAGCGGCCCTACGAACGCCCGCCGCTGTCCAAGGGCTACCTCATGGGCACCTCGGAGCTGGAAGGCATCTACGCCCACCCGCCCCACTGGTACGCCGAACACGACGTCGAGCTGCGGCTGGGCACCACCGTCACCGGCATCGACCCGGCCGGGCACACCCTGACCCTCGACGACGGCAGCCGGCACGGCTACGCGAAGCTGCTGCTGACCACCGGCTCCGCCCCGCTCCCCCTGCCGGTGCCCGGCGCGGACTTCGGCGGCGTCCACTACCTGCGCCGCCTGGCGGACAGCGACGCCCTCAAGGAGACCTTCCGCACCGCCACCCGGATCGTGGTGATCGGCGGCGGCTGGATCGGGCTGGAGACCACGGCCGCCGCCCGCGCCGCGGGCGTCGAGGTGACGCTGCTGGAGATGGCCGAGCTGCCCCTGCTGCGGGTGCTCGGCCGCGAGGTCGCGCAGGTCTTCGCCACGCTGCACACCGACCACGGCGTCACCTTGCGCTGCGGGGTCCGGGTCGCGGAGATCACCGGCACCGACGGCCGGGCGGACGGCGTACGGCTGGCCGACGGCACCCACATCCCCGCGGACGCGGTCGTCGTCGGTGTCGGCATCGCTCCGTGCAGCGGCCTCGCCGAGGCGGCCGGTCTCGACGTGGACAACGGCGTCCTGGTCGACGCGCAACTGCGGTCCTCCCACCCGGACATCCACGCCGCCGGCGATGTCGCCAACGCCTTCCATCCGCTGCTGGGCCGACACCTGCGGGTCGAGCACTGGGCCAACGCACTGCACCAGCCGCAGACCGCAGCCAGAGCCATGCTCGGCCAGGACGTGAGCTACGACCGGCTGCCCTACTTCTTCACCGACCAGTACGACCTGGGCATGGAGTACACCGGGCACGTCGAGCCCGACGGTTACGACCAGGTCGTCTTCCGCGGCAATCCCGAGGCCCGCGAGTTCATCGCCTTCTGGCTCGCGGACGGCCGGGTGCTGGCCGGCATGAACGTCAACATCTGGGACGTCACCGACCCGATCCGCGCGCTGGTGACGAGCGGCCGCAGGATCGACCCGGGCCGCCTCGCCGATACGAGCGTGCCGCTGGCCGATCTGCTGGACGCCCCCGGCACGGCCGCGTGAGGGCTCGGCCGGGACCGGCGCCCCCGCTCGTTCGGCGGCAGGGGCGCCGTGGCGGTGCGCCTGCCGCGGGTCCGGACGGCGCCCCGCGAACGCTTCCGCGAATCAATCGATCTTGAGCCTTTTACCCGGACGGCTCACGGGCAGGAGGCCGGTGCGGGGGAATCCCGGCGGGCGCGCCCACGAGGTCGCCGGTGCGGCCGATCCGGGATCCGACGCACGATGGAGAGGCACCGCTCTCCCCGGCATCAGGCCGGAAGGAAGCCCGGGATCGCCCCCGGGAGGCGTTCGAAAGCCCGCTGCTCCGGGAGCGCAGGAGGATCCGGGAGCAGGCCGACGAGAACGGTAGGACCCGCCAGGCCGACGGGAACAACGAACCGACAAGGCCGACGAAGCCGACAAGACCAGCAAGGCCAACGAGGAAAGGCGGTCGTGATGACCACCGAACCGAAGCCCGACGGGCCGGGGCCCGTGCCGAGCGATCCGAGCCCCCTGCCGCGTGACCCGCATCCGCCCGAGTCGGAGCCGGACGAGCCGGGCCCCGATCCGGTGGAGCCGCCCGGTGCCACGCCGGATCACCATCCGGCGCCCGAACCCCCCGACTGAGCCGGCCGGGCGACACGGACCGGGCCCGGGTCCACGTCCGGTTGCAGGCGCCCGGGGCGCGGCGCAAGGTGAGTATGCCGCCCGGCCTCGGAGCACGGGCAGGGCCCGCCGGAGCCGCGCGCAAGCGCCCCGGCCGGCGACACAGATCATGACGGCCGCCGCGAGCGATGCCGGGCGGGCAGCTCTGCCCGCCCGGCATCGCTCGCGGCGCGCCGGTCGCCCCCTCGGTTCGGCCGTGTTCACCGCATGCGCCGCCGCCAGGGCCGTATCCCGGTCATCCGGGCCGACGTCGGGAGAAGATCAGGATGCTGCTGCCGGACAAGACCGTGCTCGCGTCGCTGCTGCGGCGATATCGCGTGTGGGAGCGCCTGTCGCTCGCGGAGCCGCACGATCCCGCCCGGCGCCGGCGCCTGGAGGACGTCGCCTACACCCTGTGCGTGCTGATGGGGCGCCGCACGGCCCGGGAGGCGATCATCGCGGCGGAGAACTACCTCGCGCGGAGCGCCCCGAGAGCCGTCGGCATGGCCGGTGAACGCCACTGACGGGCGTCCGGGTGCGATTCGGCGGCAGGCGCGTTTCGGTGGCCGAGGAACGGCTACGGGTATTCAATGGTGCAATTCGGATACACGATGATGACCGAGCAGGCGGGCCCGCGGGACCTCGTCGGGCATGTCGTCGGAGCCGAGCGGGCCGGTTTCGACTTCTCGGTCACCTCCGACCACTACTTCCCGTGGCTGGCCTCCCAGGGCCACTCGCCGTACGCCTGGAGCGTGCTCGGTGCGGCGGCGCAGGCGACCTCGCGTATCCCGCTGATGACGTACGTGACGTGCCCGACGACCCGCTATCACCCTGCCGTGGTCGCGCAGAAGGCCGCGACCATGCAGCTGCTGTCCGGCGGGCGGTTCCGGCTGGGCCTGGGGTCGGGCGAGAACCTCAACGAGCATGTGGTGGGCCGGGGCTGGCCCGGGGCGCCCGTCCGGCTGGAGAAGCTGGAGGAGGCGATCGAGATCATCCGCGCGCTCTTCGAGGGCGGCGATGTCACCTTCCACGGCACCCACTTCGACGTCGAGCAGGCCAAGCTCTGGGACCTGCCCGACGAGCCGGTGCCGATCGGCGTGGCCGTGTCGGGCGCGCGGTCCTGCGAGATCGCCGGCCGCCTCGGTGATCTCGTCATCGCCACCGAGCCCAGGAGCGGGCTGCTGGCCTCCTTCGACCGGCACGGCGGCACCGGAAAGCCCCGCATCGGTCAGCTCCCGGTCTGCTACGACCCCGACCGCGAGGCGGCACTCGCGCGGGCCCACGACCAGTTCCGCTGGGCGGTCGGCGGCTGGCCGGTCAACTCCGAGCTGCCGGGCCCCTCCGGGTTCTCCGTGGCCACCCGGTACGTCCGGCAGGAGGACGTCGGGGAGGCGATCCCCTGCGGCGACGACGTCGGCCGGTTCATGGACGCGGTACGCCCGTACGTGGACGCGGGCTTCACGGAGATCGCTCTGGTGCAGGTCGGCGGTGGCCACCAGGAGCCGTTCCTGGAATGGGCGGAGACCAAGCTGCTGCCCGCGCTGCGCCACCTCTGAGGGGTGCGGCGTCGAGTGGTGCGGACAGCGGGACGGGCGCCACCCGGTGCCCACTGCCGCGGTGTCCGGTCCCGTCTGTTGAGGACTTGTTGATGAGGAGATGAGCATGCGCGACGCAGAGACGGCAGCGGCGAGGCCCCTCGACCCCGCAGAGGTCACAAGGCTGAACGCCCACTGGCGCGCCGCCAACTACCTGTCCGTCGGGCAGATCTACCTGATGGCCAACCCGCTCCTGGAAGAGCCCCTGCGCCCCGAACACATCAAACCGCGCCTGCTGGGCCACTGGGGGACGTCCCCCGGGCTCAACCTGGTGCACACGCACCTCAACCGCGTCATCGCGGCCCGCGACCTGGCCGCGATGTGTGTCTGGGGTCCGGGCCACGGCGGCCCCGCCGTCCTCGCCAACTCCTGGCTGGACGGCACGTACGCGCAGACGTATCCCGACGTGAGCCGGGACCGGGCGGGGATGGAGCGGCTCTTCCGGCAGTTCTCCTTCCCCGGCGGTGTCCCCAGCCATGTCGCGCCGGAGACCCCGGGGTCCATCCACGAAGGCGGTGAGCTGGGCTACTCCCTGGCGCATGCCTACGGCGCGGCGTTCGACAACCCGGAGCTGTTCGTCCCCTGTGTGATCGGTGACGGCGAGGCGGAGACGGGCCCGCTGGCCGCCTCCTGGCACACCACGAAGTTCCTCGACCCGGTCCACGACGGAGCCGTCCTGCCGATCCTGCACCTCAACGGCTACAAGATCGCCAACCCGACGGTGCTCGCCCGGATCCCGCAGGACGAGCTGGACGCCCTGCTGCGCGGCTACGGCCACGAGCCGCTGTACGTCAGCGGCGCCGACCCCACGGCGGTGCACCAGGATCTGGCCGCCGCGCTGGACACCTCGCTGGACCGCATCGCCGCCATTCAACGCCGGGCCAGGCACGAGGGAGTGACGGAGCGGCCGCGCTGGCCCATGATCGTGCTGCGGACGCCCAAGGGCTGGACGGGCCCGGGCGACGTGGACGGGCTGCCGGTCGAAGGGACCTGGCGTGCGCACCAGGTACCGCTGTCCGGCGTCCGCGAGAACGCCGACCATCTGCGGCAGCTGGAGAGCTGGATGCGCTCCTACCGGCCGGACGAGCTGTTCGACGCGGCCGGCGCGCCACGGCCGGAGGTGCTCGCCTGCGTGCCGGAGGGGACGCGCCGGCTGGGTGCCTCGCCGCACGCCAACGGCGGTCTGCTGCTGCGCGACCTGCCGGTGCCGCCCCTGGAGCGGCACGCGGTCCTCGTCGACCAGCCCGGCAACTCCGTGCACGAGCCGACGCGGGTGCTCGGCGGTCTGCTCGAAGCGATCATGGAGGCCACCGCGGAGCGCCGCGACTTCCGCATCGTGGGCCCCGACGAAACCGCCTCCAACCGCCTCCAGGACGTCTACGAAGCCACCGGGAAGGCGTGGCAGGCCGAGACCCTCGGCACCGATGAGCACCTCGCGCGCGACGGGCGGGTCATGGAGGTGCTCTCCGAGCACCTGTGCCAGGGGTGGCTGGAGGGCTATCTCCTCACCGGGCGGCACGGGCTCTTCTCCAGCTACGAGGCGTTCGCCCATATCGTCGACTCGATGGTCAACCAGCACATCAAATGGCTCAAGACCTCCCGGCAGCTCCCCTGGCGGCGGCCCATCGCCTCCCTGAACTACCTGCTCACGTCCCATGTGTGGCGGCAGGACCACAACGGGTTCTCGCACCAGGACCCCGGATTCGTCGACCACATCCTCAACAAGAGCCCGGAAGTCGTCCGGGTGTATCTGCCGCCGGACGCCAACACCCTGCTCTCGGTGGCCGATCACGCCCTGCGCAGCCGGGACTACGTCAACGTCATCGTGGCCGGCAAGCAGCCCGGCTTCGACTGGCTCACCCTGGAGCAGGCCCGCGCGCACTGCGCCCGCGGGGCCGGCGTGTGGGACTGGGCGGGCACCGAGGACGGCAGCGGTGAACCGGACGTGGTGCTGGCCTGTGCGGGAGATGTGCCCACCCAGGAGACGCTGGCCGCGGCGGATCTGCTGCGCCGGCAGCTGCCGGAGCTGGCGGTGCGGGTGGTCAACGTCGTCGACATGGCGCGGCTGCTGCCCTCAGGGGACCACCCGCACGGCATGCCGGACTCCGAGTACGACGCGCTGTTCACCCGCGACCGGCCGGTCATCTTCGCCTACCACGGCTACCCCTGGCTGATCCACCGGCTCACCTACCGCCGCACGGGACACCACCAGCTGCATGTCCGCGGCTACAAGGAAGAGGGCACCACCACCACGCCCTTCGACATGGTCGTCCGCAACGACCTCGACCGCTACCGCCTGGTGATGGACGTCATCGACCGGGTGCCCGGGCTCGGTGTCCGCGCTGTGGCACTGCGGCAGGAGATGGCGGACGTGCGCACCCGCCACCATGCCTGGATCCGGGAACACGGCACCGACCTGCCGGAGGTCGCGGACTGGTCCTGGACCGGCTGACACCGGGGCGGCGGGGGCCGGGCCCGGCCGCGCCCCCGTCGGAGTGATGCGCGGCGCGGTGACCGGGAGTCCGGAGCCGCGCATGTGAGCCTGAGGCCGGGGTACCCGGGCGGCAGGAGGTGGGCGGATGAACCGGCGGATCGCGACGGGCGCCGAACTCCTCTGCTGGTGGGCGGCGTTGACCGGCCTATGGCTCGTGCTGATCTCCACCATCGACCCGCTGGAGTGGCTGGTCGGTGCCGCCGCCGCGTTCCTCGCCGCCTGCGCGGCCTGCGGGGCCCGGCGGGCGGCCGGCCGCCGGTGAACGGCTGGATCGCGGCGGGCACGGCGCTGCTCGTGTGCGGCGCGGTGCCCGCCGCGGTCGGCGCCGCCACCGGCCGGATCCGCCGAAGGATCCCGGCGCAGAACCTGACGACCACTCTGGTCGCCCTGGTGGTACTGCTGTTGTCGCAGGGCTACGACCGTAGCGCCTATCAGGACCTGGCCCTGACCCTCGCGGTGCTCGGCCCCGTCGGGACGCTGCTGTACGTGCGGCTACTGGCGGACGAGCTGGCCGCCGCGCCAACGAGCCCGCGCCCGCTCCGGGTGACGACGTGGCTGTGCTACGGCGCCGTGACGCTGGTGGTGGTGCCGCTGTGCGTGGTCACCGGGCCCGGCCGTGCACTGGTGAAACTCCTGGTCATCGGCGCGCTGTTGGTGTCGGGCAGCTGGGTCTCGGCCCGCGCGGTGACCGCCGCGGGCACGGCGGGCCACGGGCTGGGCGGGCCCGCGGAAGGGATGTCGGATGGCTGATCTGCCGCTGCTGCTCGGCCTCGTCCTGGTCGCCGCCGCCGGGACCGCCACCGTGCTGGTCCGGGACCTGTGCGCCAGTCCTTCCTGCTGTCCCTGCTCGGTCTGGCGCTCGCGGTGCTGTTCCTTCTCCTCCAGGCGCCCGATGTCGCGCTGTCCCAGCTCGCCGTCGGCTCCGCACTGACTCCGCTGATGGTGCTGCTGTCCGTACGCAAGGTGCGCCGCCGGGCGCGCAGTGAGAGCCGGGAGGAGCACGAGTGAGCATGACGCTGCGGCGCTGGGTGCTGGCCCTCGGCGCGCTGGGCACGGCCGCCCTCTTCGCCGCCGCCTGCTTCGGTCTGCCGCAGTTCGGCGGGGCCTGGCACCCCTACGGCGACCGGGCCGTCCGCGCCGCCCTGGACCACCGCACCGCCAACACGATCGCGTCGGTGAACTTCGACCAGCGCGCCTTCGACACCCTCGGGGAAGAGAGCATCCTGTTCGGTGCGGTGCTGGGCACCGTGGTGCTGCTCCGCCAGACCCGCGACGAGGACCGGCGGCCACCCGAGCCGTTCCGGGTCGCGCCGCCGGTGCGCCGCTACGCGCTGATCGCGCTGCCCGTCGCGCTGCTCGTCGGCCTGTACATCGTCGCGCACGGCCAACTCAGCCCCGGCGGCGGCTTCCAGGGCGGGGTGGTGGTCGCGACGGCGCTCCATCTGCTCTACATCGCGGTGGACTACCGCGCGCTGGAGCGGATCCGGCCGATCGGCCTGTACGAGGTCGCGGACGCCGCGGGCGAGGCCGCTTATCTCATGACGGGCGCGGCGGCCCTGGTGGCCGGATCGGCGTTCCTCGCCAACTTCCTGCCCTTCGGCACCTTCAACACCCTGTCCTCGGGCGGCACCGTGCCGCTGCTCAACGCCGCCATCGGGGTGGAGGTGGCGTGCGGGGTCGTCGTCCTGCTGGCCCGCTTCCTCGACCAGGCCGTCGAGATCGAGGACGACGCCCCCGGCACGAAGGAGGCGAACCGATGAGCGTGCTGCCCTATCTCATCGCGGGATGGCTCTTCCTCATCGGCTGCTACGGCCTGGCCACCAGCCGGAACCTCATCCACGCCGTGGGGTGCCTGGCCGTCTGCCAGTCCTCGACGTACGTCCTGCTGCTGGCCGTCGGCTACCGCGACGGCGCCACCGCCCCGGTGTTCTCCGATCTCACCCCGGGCTCCCGTCCCGTCGTCGACCCCGTCGTACAGGCGCTGGTCCTCACGGACGTGGTGATCGGGGCGACGGTGACGGCGCTGTTGCTCGCCCTGGTCATCCAGGTCGCCAAGCGGCACCGCACGGTCGACCCCGATGAGCTGTCGGAGCTGCGGGGGTGAGCGTCGCCGGGCTCCTGCCGCTGATCGTGGCGATCCCGCTGCTGGGGGCGGCGCTCCTGGTCGGGGCGGGCCGGCGGCTGCCGCGGTTCGCCGCCGAGGTGACGGGGTGCCTGTTCGCCGGGGGCACGGCGGCCACGGCGCTGATCGCGCTGAGCGGCGCGGCGGGCCCCGCGGGACGGTCCGTCGAATGGCTGGGCGGTTGGCGTCCGCACGGTGGCGCGAGCGTGGGCATCGTGCTGGTCGGCGACCACATCGGACTGGGTATGGCCGCCCTGATCTCGCTGCTGGTCGTGGCCGCCCTCGTCTACGCCTGGCGGTATTTCGACGAACCGCCGGTGCGCCACGCGGGGTCGTTTCCCGCCCTGGTGCTGCTCTTCCAGGCAGGCATGTGCGGCTTCGTGCTGACCGGTGACCTCTTCAACGCGTTCGTCTTCTTCGAGCTGATGAGCGTCGTCGCCTACGCGCTGACGGGCTACCGCGTGGAGGAGGCCCGCGCGGTCCAGGGCGGCCTGGTCTTCGGCATCGTCAACTCCCTCGGCGGCTACACCACGTTGCTGGGCATCGGCCTGCTGTACGCACGCACCGGGGAACTGGGATTCGCGCAGATCGGCGCCCGTCTCGACGCGCACCCCGGCGGCCAGGACGCCCTGGTGACGGCCGGCTTCGTCCTCGTCGTCACCGGTCTCCTCGTCAAGGCCGCGGCGGTGCCCTTCCACTTCTGGCTCGCCGACGCGCACGCGGTGGCCCCGACGCCCGTCTGCATGCTGATGTCGGCGGTCATGGTCGAACTGGGCGTGTACGGCACGGCCCGTGTGTACTGGACGGTCTTCGCCGGCCCCGGCGGCGTCGCGGCTCCCGACGCGCACCGCGCGCTGATGGCACTGGGAGTGCTGACGGCCGTGCTGGGCGCGGTGATGTGCTGGCTGCAGCGCCACCTCAAACGCCTGCTGGCCTACTCCACCGTCGCGCACACCGGACTGTTCCTCGTCGGGCTGGCGGTCCTCACCCCGCAGGGCCTCGGCGGCGTCGCCCTGTACGTACTGGCGCACGCGGGCGTGAAGGCCGCGCTCTTCGCCTGCGTCGGCCTTCTTCTGGACCGGCTGGGGAGCATCGACGAGCACGAGCTGCACGGCCGAGGCCGCGCACTCCCCGGCGTGGGTGTGCTGTTCGGGCTCGGCGGGCTCGCGCTGGCCGGGCTCCCGCCGTTCGGCACCGCGTTGGGCAAGGCCGTCACGGAGGAGGCGGCGGGCGCCTGGGCGACCGCGCTGTTCGTGCTGGTCTCGGCGGCCACCGGCGGGGCCGTACTGCGCGCCGCCGCACGGGTGTTCCTCGGGCTCGGCCCGCGTCCGGCCGACGCCGCCGAGGAGACGACCGGCAAGGAGGAGGAGCCGGAGACCCTCGGCGGCCGGCTCTCCCGGATCCCGGACACCATGCTCACGGTGCCCGCGGTGCTGCTGGCCGGAGCACTGGCGGTCGGCGTCGTGCCGGCCTTGCTGCCGGCCGTGGGCCGGGCCGCGGACGCGTTCACCGACCACGCCGGCTACGCCGCGTCCGTTCTGCGAGGCGGTGCGGCGGCGCCGGAGGCCACTCCGCCACCGCACTGGTCGGCGACGGGAGTTCTGTTCGGGCTGTTGTCCGCCGCCCTGGCCGTGGCGCTCGCCACGGCGGCGGTGCGAAGGCCGTTGCACCCCGAGCCGGCCGGGTGGACCGGACCCCTGCGACGACTGCACTCCGGTCATGTGGGCGACTACGTCGCCTGGTTCCTGGCGGGCATCACCCTGGTCGCGGCTCTGATGGTGTGACGCGCGCGGCCGTACGCGGAGCCCGCGAGCCCGGCGGGTGCGCTCCGGTCACTCGGCCGGCAGCACGTCGTCGACGACCGACCGGTCCAGCGCCGCACGCACCAGCGCGGAGGCGAAGGCCGCCGCGTCCTCGTCGGCGACCAGGCGGGACAGCTTCCTGCCGTCCGCCGGAAGGCCCAGCCGCTCCGCGCCCTGCACGGCCTTCGCGTCGAGGTACGGGGTGAGTTCGGGCCAGACCTGCTGCACCTCGCGCAGGAAGATGTCCGCACCCGCGGGGCCGACGCCCGGCACCTCCTGGAGCGCCCGGCGCAGCGCGTCGCGGCCGCCGTCGGCCGCGTCCCGCATGCGCCGGAGGTCGCCGCCGTAGCGGTCCTGCAGAAGGTCGGCCCCGTCGCCGAGCTGGGTGGAGGTGCGCTCGTCGTAGCGCCGGTAGCCTCCCTCGCCCAGCGCGTCGACGCGCTGCTGCCACGTCGCCTCGGCCATCCGGCGCGGGGTGCGCATGCCCGCGCCGAACAGGGCACGTGCCGCGGCGACCGCCACCGAGGCGCGAATACGCGCACTGAGGAGCGTGGCCAGGACGAGAACCTGATAAAGCGGCTGAGGGGTGTTCCGCACGCGGATACCGGCTTCCTCGGCATAGGTCCGGCCGTGCCGGTCCAGAAGGGTCCGGGCAATTTCCCGCTGCCCGCCTCGCCGGGTCACCGTGCGCCACCGCGCGTCGGGGCCGGGCGGATATGCCCGTAACCCTTCTCGCCGATCGCCGGAATTCCGACCACGGGAACCCTCCATTGTCGTGACGTCCGCGGAACCGTTCCCTCCCAGAGTCCCCGGTTCGCGGACACGGAAACGGGTACTGCTCTTTGCGGCGCACAGGCGGCGCAAGGAATGCGCCCGCCGCTCGGTCCGCAGCTCTCGCGCCGCCCGTACGACCGACCTTCGGGGGAGGAACCCCTTGTCCCAGCAGGCCGATACCACCGCCCGCTCCGGCGCCGCGCCGGGCGAAGGCCGAGGGGGCGCGCCCGCGTCCGACGACTCCAGGACGGCGGTCACCGTCCTCGTAGCCCTGGCCGCCAACCTGGTCATCGCGGTCGCGAAGGCGCTGGGCGGATTCCTCGCCGGCTCCCCCGCGCTGCTTTCCGAGGCCGCGCACTCCGTCGCCGACTCGCTGAACGAGGTTTTTCTGCTCGCCTCGCTCAAGCGCAGTAAACGTGCCCCCGATGCCCGGCACCCGTTCGGCTACGGAAAGGAGCGCTATTTCTGGTCCCTGCTCGCCGCCGTCGGTATTTTCGTCATGGGCGGCTGTTTCTCCTTCTTCCAGGGCATCGAGGCCATGAGCTCCGGCAGTTCGGAAACCCGGAGCGGGTATATCGCAGGTCTCATCGTGCTCGGCGTCGCGCTGATCGCCGAGGGCTCCTCGCTCGTCCGCGCGCTGGTGCAGGTCCGCGGCCAGGCGCGGAGGGCCGGCCGCGGCATGCTCGCCACGATCCGCACCGGCGAGGACCCCGCGCTGCGGACGGTGCTCGCCGAGGACTCCACCGCCTGCTTCGGGGTGCTGGTCGCCATGGCCGGCATGGGACTTCACATGGCCACCGGCGACGTGCGGTACGAGGCGTGGGCCTCGCTGATCATCGGCGCGCTGCTGGTGTATGTGGCCTTCCAGCTCGCCAAGGAGTCGCGCGGGCAGCTCATCGGGGAGGCCGCCGACCCGGCGCTGCGGAAGGCGATCCAGGAGTTCCTGGACGAACAGCCGGAGATCGACACGGTGACCATGCTGCTGACGATGCGGATGGGCACGCAGTCGACGCTGGTCGCGGCGCGCATCGATCTCGTCGGCGGGCTCGACAGCGAAGAGGTGGAGGAGGTCCTGGTGCGGGTGAAGCGGCAGTTGCACCAGCGGTGGCCGGTCGCCGACCAGATCTTCCTCGACATCACGGACGCCTCGCCCAGGGACCGTGCGCGGGCCCGGCTGGAGCGCAGGCGCCTCGACGAGGCGGTGGCGGCCGACGACGCGGGGACCGCGGAGCAGGGCGGTGTGGCGGACGCCCGGCGCTGAACGTCACCGGCACCGGTGCCATACCGGATCGCGCGGCGGCCCGTGCCGGCCAGGTCACCGCAGGGCCTCCAGCCGCTTCGCGGCGGTCTTCAGGGAGCGGCCGCGACTGGTCACGTCCGCCCAGGGACCCGACCGCGCCTGCCGCAGCACACCCTCGACGTCCCGCAACGACCACCTCTGCGAGGTGAGTTCGGGGTCGTCGAGCTGCTGCCCGCTGATCGGCGTGGCGACCGGGGCGCCGGGCTTCGGCCGCACCGACCAGGGGGCGACGGCCGTCTGCGCGTAGGCGTTGCGCTGCACGTCCAGGTAGAGCCGCCCCTCGCGGGCCTGCTTGCGCACGGCGGTGGTGAGGCGGTCCGGGTAGCGCCCGGCGAGCACTTCGGCCGTCTCCTGGGCGAAGGCCCGGACGCTGTCGAAGTCGCTCTTGCCGTCGAGCGGGACGGTGACGTGCAGCCCCTTCGAGCCGGTGGTCATCAGGACGGCCGGCAGCCGGAGTTCGTCGAGCAGCTCCATCAGATGGCGGGCGGCCTCGCGGACGGCCTCGAAGTCGGGGCCCGGCGGGTCGAGGTCGAACACCAGCCGGTCGGGGTGGTCGGGCCGCTCGGCACGGGAGAGCCAGCGGTGCAGCGTCAGACACGCCTGGTCGGAGAGGAAGAGGAGGGTCGCCTTGTCGTCGCAGACGGTGTGCGTGACCGTGCCGCCCTCCTTGGTGACGGTCTCGCGCCGGATCCAGTCGGGGTAGTGGTCGGGGGTGTCCTTCTGCATGAAGTGCGGACCGTCCAGGCCACCGGGGAGCCGTTCCAGCATCAGGGGGCGCCCCCGCAGGTGCGGCACCATGAACTCCGCCACCTGCTCGTGGTACCCGACGAGATCGGACTTGGTCAGACCGTCATCGGGGAACAGCACCTTGTCCGGGCGGTGGATCTCCACGGTGCGGCGCCCCGCCCGCACCTTTTCGGTGCCTGTGTCCGTATCACTCATGCGAGCCGGAGTACCCGTTCGGACGGCGCGTACTCACGGCGGCCGGGTGGCCCGCGGCCGCCGCCGCACCCGGGTGGACCGTTTCGCACCGGCTCCGTACGCGGAAGGCATGGAGCCGCGGCGCCCGGGAACCCGAGGGGCGTAGGCGAAGAACGCCGGAGCGACGTGTGTCCGCGCCGCGGGCCGCGGTAGCTGCCGAGTGGTGCCATCGCGATTGGAGAACGCCATGACCGTGCCCCAGCCTCCCGGGCCGCCCGGGCCGACACATCCGGACCCGGTGCCGCCCACCCCCGGTCCCGGTCCCGGCCCGCCGGGCCCTGAGCCGGGTCCCGGTCCTGGCCCCGTGCCGGCCCCCGGACCCGACCCGGTGCCCCCGCCGGCGCCGCACCCGGAGCCGGACCCCCTTCCCCCGAACCCGGCGCCACCGACGCCCGGCCCCGCGCCGGGCCCTGCGCCCGACCCGGTCCCGCCGCCGCAGCCCGGGCCCGCCTAAGGACTCTCGTCCGGATCCGCCACGCCCCCGCGCGTACCCGGCGGGGGCGGCCGAGGTCTCCGGGCCGACCGGGGGCCTCGGCCATTAGACTGACCGGCACTGATCCCGTCCGAGGAGCCGTATGAGTGCCGTTCGCCCGCCGTCCCGCCCCGCCGGACGGCAGCGTGACGCGGCGCGGACCCGGGCGGAGATCCTGGACGTCGCCACGGAGGAGTTCGCGCGCCTGGGCTACACCGGCGCCCGCATCGACGAGATCGCCGCGCGCATCCACACCACGAAGCGGATGATCTATTACTACTTCGGCGGCAAGGAGCAGCTCTTCAGCGAGGTGCTGGAGCGCGCGTACGCCGTGATCCGGGAGCAGGAACAGCGGCTCGACGTCGGGCATCTGGACCCGGCGGCCGCCATGCGCCACCTCGCCGAGCTGACCTTCGACCACCATGAGGCGCACCCGGACTTCATCCGGCTGGTGACCATCGAGAACATCCACGAGGCGCAGCATCTCGCCGCCTCGCCGACGCTCGGCGAACTCAATTCCCCGGCGATCGAGGTGATCGGCCGCATCCTCGCGGAGGGCCGCGCGCAGGGCGTCTTCACCGCCGACGTGGACGCCGTCGACCTGCACGCGATGATCAGTTCGTTCTGCTTCTTCCGGGTCGCCAACCGGCACACCTTCGGCGCGCTCTTCGGGCGCGATCTGACCGCCAAGGACCGCCGGGACCACTACCGCACGATGCTCGGCGACATGGTGCTGGCCTATCTGACCGGAAGCGCCCCCGCCGAGGGCTGATGCGTCCGTTCCACCCCTGGTCCACCGCTCCCCGGCAGCGCCGAGGAGCTCTGGTCGGCATGTCCCCGCCCGCCCGGAACGCCTGCCGTCCGCTCCCCTCGGGTCTCCCCCGCCACGCGGTCGCACCGCCGCGTGGCGTCGCGGATCCCGGCGCAAGAGTTTCCCCCGGATGTCTTGACAGTGACGGCTGCCGAACAGCACGATCCCTGGAACGCAACTAACTACCTAGTACGTTAATTCGCCGTGACACCCAGCGGCCCGGAGCGCGCCCGACGCCGTCCCCGCACGGTCACCCCCGTCAGCGGCCGTCGCGCCCCCTTGCCCGACCTTCTGTCCTCCCCCGCCGCCCGGCGGCTCTCCCCCTGAGCCCGGCGGCCCTCCCACAGGAGCACGTGTGTCCGCTCACCCGCTCGATGACCCGGCACCGTCCGCACCCCCGCACGGCAGGCCCCGCAAGGCCGCCATCGCCGCCTGGATCGGCAGCGCCCTGGAGTACTACGACTTCTTCATCTACGGCAGTGCCGCCGCCCTGGTCTTCCCGCACGTCTTCTTCAGCCCCGACGACCCGGCGACCGCGACCCTGATCTCGCTCGGCACCTTCGGTGTGGCCTACGCGGCCCGGCCGCTGGGCGCGTTGATCCTCGGGCACTACGGCGACCGGCTCGGCCGGCGCAAGATCATGGTCTTCACCCTGATGCTGATGGGGCTTTCGACCTTCTTCGTCGGCTGTCTGCCCAGCTACGCCCAGGTCGGGACGGCCGCCCCGGTCCTGCTGGTCCTGATGCGCGTCCTCCAGGGCCTCTCGGCGGCAGGCGAGCAGGCGAGCGCGAACTCGATGACGCTGGAACACGCCCCGGAGAGCAGGCGGGGCTACTACACGAGCTTCACGCTGAACGGGACCCAGGCCGGCCAGATCCTGGCGACCCTGGCCTTCATCCCCGTCGCGGCGCTTCCCGAGGAGCACCTCTATACCTGGGGCTGGCGCATCCCGTTCCTGCTGAGCGCGGTCGTCGCGGTCGTCGGCTACGTCATCCGCCGGAAGCTGGAGGAGACGCCGACTTCCTGAAGGCGTCCGCGGAGGCGGACGTGGCCAAGCTGCCGCTCGCCCACCTGCTGCGCCACCACTGGGCCGACGTGCTGCGCGTGGTCGCCGCCTCCCTCATCGCCACCGTCAGCACCATCTTCACCGTCTGGGCCCTGGCCTACGCCACCAGCGACAGCGCCGGTCTCGACAAGTCGGCCATGCTGTGGGTCGGCGCGCTCGCCAACGCCGTGGCCCTGCTGGCCATTCCGTTGTGGGCGCGGCTCTCGGACCGGATCGGCCGCAAGCCCGTCTTCCTGACCGGCGCCATCGGCTCGGCCGTGATGATCTTCGTCTACCTGTGGGCGATCTCCACCGGCAGCTATCCGCTCGTATTCCTCTCCGGCGTCCTCTTCTTCGGCGTGGTCTACAGCGCGGCCAACGGCAGCTGGCCGGCGTTCTACGGCGAGATGTTCAGCACCAGGGTCCGGCTGTCCGGCATGGCCATCGGCACCCAGATCGGCTTCGCGGTCGCCGGTTTCGCGGTCTCCCTCGCGGAGCAGATCGCCGGCCCGGACGGAAAGAACTGGCCGGGCGTCGCGGGCTTCACCGCCGCCGTCTGCCTGATCAGCGCCGTGGCGGCGCTCACCGGCCGGGAGACGCACCGGGTGCCCACCGCGGAGCTCGGCGCGAAGCCGGCCGGGGCGGCGTCGGAGCCTGTCACCTCGGTGCCGACCCCCTCGGCCTGACCGCCCCTCCCCCGCGTCGTTGTGCCCGGCACCGCACTGCGGGCACAATGAACTAACTAGTTCGTACATTCACTGGAGAGAACATGCCGAACCCGGCCGAAGGGGCGCCCGCCGCCCCCGTGCTGGTCCTCAACGGGCCCAATCTCAATCTGCTCGGCCTTCGGGAGCCCCGGATCTACGGGCACGACACCCTCGCCGACATCGAGACGCTGTGCCGCGCCACCGCCGCCGAGCACGGACTCCGGGCCGATCTGCGTCAGAGCAACCACGAGGGCGAGCTGATCGACGCCGTTCACGAGGCGCGCACCGCGCACCGCGGCATCGTGATCAACCCGGCCGGCTACAGCCACACCTCCGTCGCCCTGCGCGACGCCCTCGCCGCGGTGGATCTGCCCGTCATCGAGGTGCACCTGTCGAACATTCACCGGCGGGAGGAGTTCCGGCACTTCTCCTACGTCTCCGGGGTCGCCGACGCCGTGATCTGCGGGGCGGGCCCGCACGGCTACGCCCTCGCCCTGGCCCACCTGGCCCGTCTGCTGGAAGGAACCCGGTGACGATGCCCGCCTACCTCACCGGCCTGGTCGGATCCGGTATCGGCCCCTCGCTCAGCCCGGCCCTGCACGAGCGCGAGGCCGACCGCCACGGCCTGCGGCTGCTCTACCGCACCCTGGACATCGACGTGCTCGGCGCCGGGCCGGAGTCGGTCGGCGAGATCGTCCGCGCCGCTCACGCCCTCGGCTTCGACGGCCTCAACATCACCCACCCCTGCAAGCAGCTGGTGATCGAGCATCTCGACGAACTCTCCGCGGAGGCCGCGGCGTTGGGCGCGGTCAACACGGTGGTATTCCGCGACGGGCGGGCGATCGGCCACAACACCGACGTCACCGGCTTCGCGCAGTCCTTCAGCCGCGGCCTGCCCGGCGCCGCCACCGGCCATGTCGTCCAGCTCGGCGCGGGCGGCGCCGGCGCGGCCGTCGCGCACGCCCTGCTCGCCCTCGGCACGGACCGGCTGACCGTCGCCGACCGGGACCCGGCCCGCGCGGCCGCCCTGGCCGAAGCGCTGAACGCCAGGTTCGGCGGGGGGCGCGCCACCACCGGGCCGATGGCGGAGCTGCCCGCCGCGCTGGCGGACGCCGACGGCCTGGTGCACGCGACACCTACGGGCATGGCCGCGCACCCCGGCCTTCCGCTGCCGGCCGCCCTGGTGCACCCCGAGCTCTGGATCGCGGAGGTCGTCTACCGCCCGCTGGAGACCGAACTGCTGCAACTGGCAGGCGAGTTGGGCTGCCGCACGCTGGACGGCGGCGGTATGGCCGTCTTTCAGGCCGCCGACGCCTTCCGGCTGTTCACGGGCCGGGAGCCGCACGCCGAGCGGATGCTCGAAGATCTCGCCGACCTCGTCGCCACCCCCGGTCTGTGAGGGCCTCCGCCATGCGCAAGTCCATCGCCACGGTCTCCCTGAGCGGCTCGCTCTCCGAGAAGCTCACCGCCGTCGCGGCGGCCGGTTTCGACGGCGTGGAGATCTTCGAGAACGATCTGATCGCGTCGCCCCTCAGCCCGGAGGAGGTCCGTGCCCGTGCGGCCGACCTGGGGCTCGGCATCGATCTGTACCAGCCCTTCCGGGACTTCGAGGCCGTCCCGCAGGACACCCTCGACGCCAACCTGCGGCGCGCGGAGCGGAAGTTCGCCGTGATGGAGCGGCTCGGGGCGGATCTGCTGCTGGTCTGCTCCAGCGTCTCGCCCGCGGCCCGCGACGACGACGCGCTCGCCGCCGCGCAGCTGCGCCGGCTCGCCGAGCGGGCCGAGGCGCACGGCATCCGCATCGCGTACGAGGCGCTCGCCTGGGGCCGGCACGTCAGCACCTACGACCACGCCTGGCGCATCGTCCGGGAGGCGGACCACCCGGCGCTGGGCACCTGCCTGGACAGCTTCCACATCCTCTCCCGGGGCTCGGACCCCAAGGGCATCGAGGACATTCCCGGGGAGAAGATCTTCTTCCTCCAGCTCGCGGACGCGCCCCACATGGCGATGGACGTCCTCCAGTGGAGCCGCCACTACCGCTGCTTCCCGGGCCAGGGCAGCTTCGACCTGGCCGGCCTGGTGGGCCACGCCGTCCGGGCCGGCTACACGGGACCGCTCTCCCTGGAGGTGTTCAACGATGTCTTCCGGCAGGCGGACGCGGGCCGGACGGCGGTGGACGCGCTGCGCTCGCTGATCAGCCTGGAGGAGTCCGCGCAGTTGGCCTCGCCCCCGGCGCCCGTGGTCCCGAGCGGCTTCGCCTTCGCCGAGCTGGCCGCCGTCGACACCGAGCCGGTGCGGCTGCTGCTGGGCTCCCTCGGCTTCACCCGCACCGGCCGGCACCTGGGCAAGCCGGTGGAGCTGTGGGAGCAGGGCGACGCCCGCATCCTGCTCAACACGGCCGGAGCCGACCGCAGGGAAGGCCCCGCGCTGGTCGCGCTCGGTCTGGAGAGCCCCGAGCCCGCGGCCGCCGTGCGCCGGGCCGAGTCGCTGCTCGCGCCCGTCCTCCCGCGCCGCAGGACCGGCGAGGACGTCCCGCTCGACGCGGTGGCCGCCCCGGACGGCACCGAGTTGTTCTTCTGCCGCACCGCGCGGGCCGACCACGCCGACTGGACGGACGACTTCGCGCCGGTCGCCGACCGGCCGGGTCGGGACGCGGCGGACGCACCGGCGGCCGGCATCACGCACATCGACCATGTCGCACTGACCCAGCCCTGGCACCACTTCGACGAGGCGTCCCTCTTCTACCGCAGCGTGCTGGGTCTCCAGCCGAAGGAGAGCCTGGATCTGGCCGATCCCTACGGCCTGTTCCGCAGCCGGGCGGTGGCCGGCGCCGACGGCGGCCTGCGGATCGCGCTCAATGTCGCGCCGGGCCCGGGAGACCAGGAGGTCCGCCCGCAGCACATCGCGCTGGCCACGGACGACATCGCCGCCACCGCCCGCCGGATCCGCGACCACGGGGCCGGCCTGCTGCCCATCTCCGACAACTACTACGACGACCTCGAAGCCCGTTACGACATGGCTCCCGGCGCCCTGTCCACCCTGCGTGAGCTGGGCATCCTCTACGACCGCGACGAGTACGGCGAGTTCCACCACTGCTACACCGCCACCGTCGGCCGGGTCTTCTTCGAGATCGTCCAGCGCACCGGCGGCTACCGCGGATACGGCGCGCAGAACGCCACCGTCCGCCTCGCCGCCCAGCACACCGCCGAGCACCGCGGCGGTGCGTCCCGCTGACGTGCCGGGACCCGAGGACCGTACGGACCCGCCCGGCTCGCCCGACGGGTCCGTACGGCCTCGGCCGGGATGTGCGCCCGGACGGTCCCGCCTAGCATGGTTTTCAGCCAGGCCGCCGGAGCCGCCCGGCCACGGCGCGGGTCGCCCCCGTGGTGCCGGCCGTCCCTACAGCCCCACCGCTCCGCTTCCTCACCGCGCAGTCACCGATGAAGGCGGGCCCCATGCGTCCCACGGCGAAGTTCTCCATCAGCTTCGGCCTGGTCACCATCCCGGTGGCCGCCTACAACGCCACGGACAGCTCGGCCTCCGTCTCCTTCGTGCGCATCCACACGGCGGACGGCGGACGGGTACGCAATCAGCCGGTGTGCTCGCTGGAGGGCGAGGAGATCACCCCCGACGAGATCGGCCGGGGATACCAGGTCGACAAGGACACCGTCGTCCCCCTCAGCGACGAGGATCTGGACGCGCTGCCGCTGCCCACCGCGAAGACGCTGACGATCCTGGCGTTCGTCGCGGCCGGCGACATCGACCCCCTCCAGATGGACAAGGGCTACTACCTGTCGGCCGACGGCGCGGCCGCCTCCAAGCCATATGTGCTGCTCCGCGACGCCATGGAGCGCCACGAACGCGTCGGACTCGGCAAGGTCGCGCTGCACGGCAGGGAGACCCTCGCGATGATCCGCCCTGTCGAGGGCGCCCTGGTGATGCAGGTGCTGCTGTGGCCGCATCAGATCCGGCCGATGGAGGGGGTGCTGCCCGACCGGGAGGTCGACGTCCCGGCCGATGAGGTGGAGGCCGCCGAGACACTGATGGACTCCTACGGCGACCTCTCCGAGGAGGATGTGCACGACCACTACCGCGAGGCGCTGGAAGAGATCGTCGCGGCGAAGCTGGCGCACCGCGAGCCGCATTTCGAGGAGACCGAGGAGAAGCCCGCCGGGCAGGTGATGGACCTGATGGCGGCGCTGCAGGACAGTGTCCGCGCGGCCAAGAAGTCACGCGGCGAGGAGGACGCCGAGCACGCCACCGTCACGTCGCTGTCCGGGGCGTCGGGCCGTCCGGGGAAGAAGACCGCGGCCAAGAAGGCGGACGCGAAGAAGACCACCGGGAGCACGGCGGCCGGCGGCTCCGCCACCAAGAAGTCCGCGGCGCGTGCGCCGAAGGCGACCGGCGGCAAGAAGTCCACCAGCACGGCGAAGAAGACCGCGGCCAAGAAGACCGCGGCGGCGAAGAAGTCCACCGGCAGGGGGCGCCGGGCCGGCTGACCCCGGACCTGCCGTCACCGGCCGTCGCGGCCTGCGGCGACAGCGTCGGACGCGCCATCGGAGCCGTCCGCGGCGTAGCGGTGGCGGGCCCGGACGGGCGCGAACCAGCACAGGACGAACCATCCCACCAATCCCCCGACGATCCAGGGGACGGCGCTGTTGTGCATGGCGACGCGCAGGATGAGCAGCAGCGCCGAGGTGACGGTCTCCGGCAGCAGGATCACCCCGACGACGGTCAGCCGTGAAGCGAGGATGACCGTCTGCGGCTTGACGCGGCGTCCGGTGACGAGGCGGTGGAGGGTGACCGGCCCGGTGAGCGCGCCCGTGGTGGCGGCGCCGAGGAGAACGGTGACGACGTAGATCGTCCTCCCGGTGGCGTCCTGCCCTCATAGTGCTGCTGGTCAGGGGCCCGGGCAAGGCGTGGGGCGGCAGCGACCCGGCCGCCGCAGGGGCGCCGCACGGGTGCCGATACGCCCCGCGCCGACGGCCGGGACACATGCCGGGACATGAGGCGCCCGCCGGCGGGTACGCGCTGAACCAACAGACCTTTCTGTCCAGAGAGTTACGGAGGCGGACACCATGGGAATCGGTGGGTGCATCGGCCTGCTCGCGGTGGGGGCCATTCTCACCTTCGCGGTGGACTGGCACATTGCCGGGATCAACCTCGACCTGGTGGGCCTCATCATGATGATCGTCGGCATCATCGGGCTCGCGACCTATGTGAGCATCCTGAAGCGGCGGCGCACCCAGCCTCCGTCTCCCGGCGCTCCCGTGGTCGATGTCGAGGAACACCGGTACTGACCAGCACTGACCGGTACGGGAAGCGTTGCCCGTAGGGATTGCCAGGAGGAATGCGCGACAGCTCGTGGACAGGGCCCGTGGCGGGTATGCCCGGGCCCTGTCCGCTGCCGTGCCCGGGGCACCGGCGGAACGGTGGGTGTGTGATCGGCGCGCGTGTCCCGGCGTGTTGCCCACGGGACGCGTGGCGCAGTCCGTGACCCTGGACGACCTTGGCTCGATACTGGGTCCGGGCCGAGAGATCCCGACGAGCAGGAGCTGGCACGGCATCAGTAGCGCGAGCGGGCCGACCTGTGGGACGCCGCGCCGGGGCCCGCCGCACCGCCAGCCTCACCAGGAGGTACAGATGAAGATGTTGATCAACGTCGCCGAGACGGTCGTGGCCGACGCGCTGCGCGGGATGGCTGCGGCGCACCCGGAGCTCGTGGTGGATGCCGAGAACCGGGTGATCGTGCGGCGGGACGCGCCCGTCGAGGGCAAGGTGGGCCTGATCTCCGGCGGCGGCAGCGGACACGAGCCGCTGCACGGCGGTTTCGTCGGCCCCGGCATGCTGGACGCCGCCTGTCCGGGCGAGGTCTTCACCTCTCCCGTGCCCGATCAGATGGTGCGGGCCGCGGCGGCCGTGGACAGCGGCAGCGGCGTGCTGTTCATCGTGAAGAACTACACCGGTGACGTGCTCAATTTCCAGATGGCCGCGGAGCTGGCCGAGGACGAGGGTGTGCAGGTCGCCAGCGTCCTGGTCGACGACGACGTGGCGGTGACCGACTCGACCTTCACCGCGGGGCGGCGCGGGACCGGGGCGACCCTCTTCGTCGAGAAGATCGCGGGCGCCGCCGCCGAGGAGGGTGCGCCACTGGAGCGGGTGGAGGCGCTGGCCCGTCAGGTCGTGAGCTCCTCGCGGAGCTTCGGCGTGGCGCTCAGCCCCTGCTCGACGCCCGCGAAGGGCAGCCCGACCTTCGACCTGCCGCCCGGCGAGCTGGAGTTGGGCGTCGGCATCCACGGCGAGCCGGGCCGCGAGCGCCGCGCGATGATGACCTCGCGGGAGATCGCGGACTACGCGGTGGACGCGGTCCTCCAGGACCTCCAGCCCCACCTGCCGGTTCTGGTGCTGGTCAACGGCATGGGCGCGACCCCGCTGCTGGAGCTGTACGGCTTCAACGCCGAGGTCCGCCGGGTGCTCGCCGAACGCGAGGTCGCGGTGGCCCGTACGCTCGTCGGGAACTATGTGACGTCGCTGGACATGGCGGGCTGCTCGGTGACGCTGTGCCAGGTCGACGGGGAGCTGCTGCGACTGTGGGACGCGCCGGTGCAGACCCCCGGGCTGCGCTGGGGACGCTGAGCCGGCCCCGCTCGCCCTTCCACGCCACCGCTCGCACCGCAGCAGCGCGGCCTGCCCGCGTGCCTTGTACGAAAGAGGAGTAATCCGTGTCAGAGACAGTCCTGGACGCCGCGTTCTTCATCCGCTGGATGGCAGCGACCGCCGCCGCGGTCGACGAGCAGGCCGACCGGCTCACCGAACTCGACTCGGCCATCGGCGACGCCGACCACGGGAGCAACCTGCAGCGCGGTTTCGCCGCCGTCGTCACGGCCTTGGAGGCCGAGCCGCCGGCGACGCCCGGCGCCGTCCTTATGACGGCCGGACGCCGGCTGATCTCGACCGTGGGCGGGGCGTCCGGGCCGCTGTACGGGAGCCTGCTGCGGCGCACCGGCAAGGCTCTGGGCGAGGCGCCCGAGATCAGCACGGAGGAGCTGCGGACGGGTCTGGGTGCCGGGGTGGACGCGGTGGCGCAGCTCGGTGGCGCGGCGGCGGGTGACAAGACCATGCTCGACGCGCTGATTCCGGGTGTCGCGGCACTGGCGACGTCCTTCGAAGCGGCGGCGGCCGCCGCCGAGGAAGGCGCGGTGGCGACCGTTCCGATGCAGGCGAGGAAGGGCCGGGCGAGCTACCTGGGCGAACGCAGCATCGGGCACCAGGACCCCGGCGCGACGTCCTCGGCCCTGCTCTTCACCACCCTCGCGGAGGTGGCCAAGTGAGCGGGGAGACGACGCGGGACGGCGCCTCGCTGGTCGGCATCGTGCTGGTCTCGCACAGCGGGCCGGTCGCCGAGTCCGTCGCGGCGATGGCCACCGGGCTCGCGGGCGGCGGGGCCAAGGCGCCCGTCGCCGCCGCGGGCGGCACCCCGGACGGGGGGCTCGGGACGAGTTCGGAGCTGATCACCGAGGCGGCACGGAAGGTGGACCGGGGTGCGGGTGTGGTGATCCTGGTCGACCTCGGGAGCGCCGTACTGACCGTCAAGGCCCTGGTCGCCGAGGGGGACGAACTCCCCGACGGCGCGCGCATGGTGGACGCGCCGTTCGTGGAGGGCGCGGTGGCGGCCGTGGTGACCGCTTCCTCGGGCGCCGACGTGGCGGCGGTGGCTGCCGCGGCCGAGGAAGCGTACGGCTACCGCAAGGAGTGAGCGGGAGGGATGAGGCGGGCGGTGCGGCTCCGGCGACGGGGCCGCACCGCCCGTCGTCCGGTACCGCCCGTGCTCCCGGGGCAGTTCAGGGTTTGCGGGCGATGGCCGCGTAACAGGCCGCCTCGGCGTCGGTGACGTGGGTGGCGTCCTCCGGACGGTCGGGGCGCCACTGATGGGAGAGGGTGACGCCCGGCTCCAGCAGTTCCCAGCCGTCGAAGAAGCGGCGGAACTCTGCGCGGGAGCGGAACTGCAGAGGTGTTCCCGCGTCCGCGTAGATCTTGATGATCTTGTGCATCGCGGTGGCGTCCATGTCGGGCGTCGCATGCGTCATGGCCAGCGTGCTGCCGCTGGGCAGCGCGTCCTTGAGGGCCTCGACGATGGTGTGCGCACGGTCGCTGCCGTCGTCGGTGACGAAGTGCATCAGCGCGTTCAGGCTGAGCGCGACCGGTCGGCGCAGATCGAGGGTGTCCAGCAGCTGGGGCGCCGTGAGGATGCCCACGGGGTCGGTGACATCCGCCTGGACGTACGCCGTGCGTCCCTCGGGTGTGCTGAGCAGCAGCGCCGCGGCGTGCGCGAGGACGATGGGGTCGTTGTCGGTGTAGACCACGCGGGCCGAGGGGGCGATGCCCTGGGCGATGTCGTGGAGGTTGGGCGGGGTGGGGATGCCGGTGCCGATGTCCAGGAACTGCCGCATCCCCGACCGGGCGAGCAGACGCGTGGCGCGGTGCATGAACTCGCGGTTGATGCGTGCGGCGACCAGCGCGGCGGGGAACACCCCCAGCACGCTGCCGGCGGCCATCCGGTCGGCCAGGAAGTTGGTCTTGCCCCCTAGGAAGTAGTCGTAGATGCGGGACGAGTGGGCCCGGTCCAGTTGCAGGTCCACCACGGCTTCTTCGTGGTCACTCATCGTGCTCCGCCTCCCCGGTGGCCCGGCTCTCCCGGTGGCCGGTGTCGCCCCGTGCGCCGCGCACTCCCCGGAGGCTCCCGAACGCCCCCTTCCGCCACGGCGGTTGGACCCTGCCCCGTACGCCCCGGATCATGCGGTGAGCGGTCCCATGCCCCGGCGGCTCCCGATGGCGCACCGGTCGGGAAATGCGCCCCGGCGCGGCGTATTGGTCGCTCGGCGGGCGCGTACCGCAGGTGTCCGCCTCCGCGCCACGCACCCCTTGGGCAGGTATGACGTCCGACCATGCCCCGGTCACGCGTAGTCATATGAATACGCTGGGCGAGATTTCTTTCCCGGCCGTGCCACAAATGGGCCCGCTTTCGGGTTCATTGGAGGTGAGGGCAATCCGCTCTCCCGCCGTCACCGGCCCGGTGCCGGAGCGGCGGCGCACGGCGAACGGAACGAGGACGGCTCGTGGGCACAGACCGGGACCGACTTCTGCCGGCGCACGCGCAGGCGCGCGCCATCACCGCAGACTTAGCCGCACTCCCCCGCCGTCCCGATACGACCGCCGGCCGGCGCCAGTCGATAGCCGGGCGGCTGCGGGTCACCGGTCGCGCGCCCGGGAGCCGCCTCCGCGGTCCCGAGGGGCGCGCATGAACCGCCGCAGCCCGTCCGGTGCGCCGCTCCACGAGCACGACGGGCGGGCACCCGCCCGGCCCGAACCCTCCCGCCACCACCTCTCGATCACCTTCGAGGCCTTCCACGCGACGCACGCCCGCAAGTGGCTGACCTACGCCTATCTGCACACCGGCAACGAGGCGGCGGCCCGCCAGGTGACCCGCTCCGCCTACCAACAACTGGGCCGGCTGTGGCCGCACGCGCTGCGTCAGGCGTCGGTGGAAGCCTTCGCCTGGTCGGTGCTGAAGGAACGCGTCGTGGAGTGGCTCTACGACCACCAGCAGCCCACCGCGCTCACCGAGACCGCCGCCTTCGCCGTCGTCACCCAAGCGCTGCTCCGCGAGTGCCAGCAGCAATTCGCCCTCCTGGAAAGCCAGTTGGGTCTGTACGCGGCCATCGCGCGGCTACCGGAGCGGCAGTGCGACGTGATCGTGCTGCGGCATGTCATCGGGTACTGCGACGGGCAGATCGCCGCGCTGCTGGGCGTCGACGAAGTCACCGTCCGCTCCCACGCGAGCCGCGGCAAGCGCAAACTCGCCACGGCGCTCGGCATCGACCAAGGAACCACCACAAGGGGGAACTGACCATGCCGTACAGCCCGCACAGCCCGCACTCCGGCCGCCGCGACACCGTCGAGACGCTGCTCAGCGCAGCCGCCGATGTGGCCGGCATCGACGGCCTCGCGGACTTCAGCCACCTCGACGACGCGGGGACCCTCGACGGCCTCGGCTGCCTCGCCGGCGCCACCGGCGCGGCGAGCGGCCCGCCGGGGGCGCCCCGCGCGGACCGCGGGGCACCCACCTCCTACCCCAGCGCCCGCGACGAGGCCACCCACGAACTGGAGCTGGCCTGCGCCCTGGTCGTCAACGCCGCGGCCGCCGCGGCCAGCCTGGAGCGGCTGGTCGACGACCACCACATCGACCCCGAGGGCGCGCTGGTCTTCGCGTGCCTGCTGCACATCACCGGGCGGGGGGACGCGGCGCACTTCTGGTGGCACTTCGGGGCGGGCGCCGGGAGCCGTACGGCCGCCTACTGCCTGTACCTCGCGCACCGCCGCAACGGCGAGTACCGCGACGCGGCGTACTGGCGCGAGCAGGCCGCACACGCGCCGGACGAGGACCGCCCGGCCGCGGCCGCCTTCGACGAGCGGCAGCTGCTGCCGGACGACGCCCGGCACAATCTGCTCGTCCAGTGGCACAGCGGGCTCGCCCCGACCCTGCCGACCGCCCTGGAGAGCGTGATCAACCGCCTCGTCGTGGACAGCGACGACGAGGACTTCGGCGAGATCCCCCGCCCCTCCGCGACCCTCGTCCAGGACCTCGGACGCGCCCGCTGACACCCGGGGTTCCGGCCGTCCCCCTGGGTGCGCGGACCGGCCGCCCACGGGCGCTGCCGGGCCCGCGGCCCGCCGGGGGCCGTCCGGGACCACGGGCCGCGGCAACAGAGCGCCCCGCACCGCCGGCACGCCATGCCCCCGCGGCGCCCATCCGGCCGCGCCGGCCGGCCCGCGGACAGGTCATCGCCACGCCATCACCCGTACCGAACACCCGGATTGCCCCGGTAACACCCGGAGCTTAGATTCGCCGGAAAGCCCTGGGTCCGATCTGCGACACCGCCGCCGGTCGCCTGCCGCGCTCCGCCCGGAGGTACCGGTGAAAGCCCCCCGCTCCCTGCCGTCGGCAGCCCTGCTCGCCATCGCGCTCCTGCTGTCGGCCACCACGCCGGCGACCGGCGCCGAACCACCCGTCACACGGCCACGCCCCGCCACCGCCTCCCCCCTCTACCGGTCCACCGACCTGGCGGTCTCCGGCCGGGGAGCGCACACGTACCGCATCCCGGCGCTGACCACGCTGCCCGACGGCACCCTCGTCGCCGCCTACGACCGGCGCAACGACAACGCCCGCGACCTGCCCGGCGACATCGACGTGATGGTGCGGCGCAGCACCGACGAGGGGCGGACGTGGAGCGCCCCGGAGGCGGTCGCCGATTTCGACGGCGGAGCGGGCGCCGGCGACCCCAGCCTGCTCACCGACCGGGAGACCGGCCGCGTCTTCCTCTTCCATGCCTCGGCGCCCCGGGGAGTGGGCTTCCGGTCCCCGGGCGCCGGCAACTCCCACGACAGCACCGCCGTGCTGCACACCGACTACCGCTACTCCGACGACGGCGGCCGCACCTGGCGGGCCCGGCGCCTGACCCGGGACCTCAAGGACCCGTCGTGGCTCGGCATGTTCGCCTCGTCCGGCACCGGCATCCAGCTCTCGACCGGACGGCTGCTGCAGCAGTACGCGCTCCGCAAGGCGGACGGCAGCATGTGGGCGGCGAGCGCGTACAGCGACGACCACGGCCGGAGCTGGCGCCTGGGGACCCCCGTCGGCCCGCTGATGGACGAGAACAAGACAGCCGAACTGGCCGACGGACGCATCATGCTCAACAGCCGCACCCACAGCACCCGAAGGCGCTTGGTCGCCTTCTCCCACGACGGCGGGCTGACCTACAGCGCGCCGGTCGCGGACGACGCACTGATCGACCCGGTCAACAACGCGGCCCTGCTGCGCTACGCCCCCGACGCGCCGCCGGACCGCGCGCGGTCGCACTGGCTGCTCTTCAGCAATACGGCGAGCACCACCGCACGCGAGAACCTCACCGTGCGCCTGTCCTGCGACGACGGCCGCAGCTGGCCGGTCGCCCGGGTCGTCGCTCCCGGCCCGGCGGCGTATTCGACGCTGACCCGGCTGCGGGACGGCACCTTCGGTCTGCTCTACGAGTCGGGGCCCTACCGGAAGATCACGTTCGCGCGCTTCGACGGTGCCTGGCTGGGGGTGAACTGCCCGACCGGGTGACGCCAGGACCGACGGCCCGCCGGGTGAAGGGCGCGGTCATACCGGTGGACCGGACGGACGGCGGGTCAGCCCGCCGACGAGTCCTCGACGGCCGGCGGCCAGGCAGGGCGGCTGGCGTCCGGGACCGCGGCCAGGGCGTGGCCGACCGTGGGAAAGCACGAGAAGACCCCCAGCGACTGGGTGCCGATCAGCAGCCGCAGCATGCGGACGCCGAGCGACGCCAGCAGCAGCCGGCCCTCCAGCCGCCGGCACAGCCACTCCAGCGCCAGCAGGCAGCTCAGGCCCCGGGAGTCGCAAAAACGCAGCGCCGTCAGATCGAGCACGAGAAAGCGGTGCCCCGCCGAGACCACCGCCCGCGCCTCGGCCAGGAAAGCCTGTTCGGTGCGGAGGTCCAGCTCTCCGCTCACGCGCAGGACCGCGCACTGCTCCTCCTGCACGATCGCAGTGACCGCCAACGACCGCATTTCCGCACTCATGCCGTCCAGACTAAGCGCACTTTTCCTTCACACGATCGGTATGGGCCGTCGGCGTCCGCGGCCCGCCTCCGTTTTCCGGCTGCTCCGCACGGGGACCAGGGGGTACGCCGAACGGGTGACACGGGCCGTGTGGCAGGCGGGCAGACGGGCGCGCGGAACGCTTTCGGCGGCCGTACGGGCTCCGCCGAGGCCGTCGCATCGGTCCGGCGGGCCACCGGGCCGGTCAGAAACGGGCAAGTTTTCCCCTGCTGCGGGCATGAACAGGCGCCTCCACGCTTGCTATAAACCTTCATGCGGGCAGAAACGGGCAGGCCCGTGACCGTACGGAACGTGAACATGGCGTGGGCAGGACCGCGGACATGACACGGAGAGGGCGAGGGAGCACAGACATGAGGGCCGAGGAACGCCAGCACCGCCTCCTCGTGCTCGCACGGCAGTCGGGCCGGGTCGAGGTCGCCGACGCGGCGGAGGAATTCGCGGTGTCGCGGGAGACCGTGCGGCGCGATCTGAGCGAACTGGAGCGCCGCGGGCTGGTCCGGCGTACCCACGGCGCGGCCTACCCGGTCGAGAGCGCCGGCTTCGAGACCACGCTCGCCCGCCGCGAGACCCAGCAGGTGGCGGAGAAGAGGAGGATCGCCGCGGCAGCCGCCCAACTGGTCGGCGAGGCCGAGACGGTCTTCGTCGACGAGGGCTACACCCCCGAGCTGGTGGCCATGCTGCTGCCGACCGACCGTCCGCTGACCGTCCTGACCGCCTCGCTGCGGACCGCCTCGCTGGTCTCGGCGTCCGATTCCACCACCGTGCTGCTGGCCGGCGGCCGGGTCCGCTCCGGGACGCAGGCGACGGTGGGGTCCTGGGCCCGGGACATGCTCGCGCGGTTCGTGATCGACCTGGCGTTCCTGGGCGCGAACGGCGTCTCCCGCGAGCACGGCCTGACCACCCCCGACCCCGCGGTCGCCGACGTGAAGGCGCAGGCCGTCCGCTCGTCGCGGCGGCGGGTGCTGGTCGGGGTGCACAGCAAGTTCGGCGCGAGCAGCTTCTGCCGGTTCGCCGAGGTCGGCGACTTCGACACGATCGTCACCGACGCCGGCCTCTCCGCGCCGGAGGCCCACCGCTACTCCCTCCTGGGGCCGCAGGTGCTCCGGGTCTGACCGGGCAGGGGCCGCCCGGGACGACCGGCCCCGTGAAGACGCACCACCACACACCGCCGCAGGCCGCACCCGGCCCGCGGACGGTCCCCCGAGCATGCCCTCGACCGCGCGGCACGCCCCGCACATGACGCGCGAACGCACCCACGACGGACCGCTCCCCCGCTTCCGGTCCCCCGCCGGAAGCGCGACGGATCCGCCCCGGATGTCCCAGAAAGGTACGAGCCGTGAGAGCACGATCCCCCGGACGAGGCCGCGCAGGCCGCGTCATATGGCCGACCGCGGCCGCCCTGGTCCTGTCGCTGTCCACCGCCGGCTGCTACCGCGGCGCCGGCGACGCGGGCAACGAAGGCGCCGACACCATCAACGTGCTGATGGTCAACAACCCGCAGATGACGGACCTGCAGCGGCTGACCGCCGAGCACTTCACCCGGCGGACCGGCATCAAGGTGAACTACACCGTGCTGCCCGAGGACGACCTGCGCGACAAGATGAGCCAGGACTTCTCCAGCCAGGCCGGGCAGTACGACGTCGCCAGCGTCAGCAACTACGAAACCCCGATCTACGCCCGCAACGGCTGGCTCTCCCCGCTCGGCCGGCGCGCCGCCAAGGACCCGGAGTTCGACCACAAGGACATCCTCGAACCGGTCCGCGCCTCGCTCACCGCGGACGACGGCGAGGTCTACGCGGAGCCCTTCTACGGCGAGTCGTCGTTCCTGATGTACCGCAAGGACGTCCTGAAGGCCGAGGGCCTGAGCATGCCCGCGCGGCCGACCTGGCACCAGGTCGCCGCACTGGCCGCGAAACTGGACGGGGCACGTCCGGGCATGAAGGGGATCTGCCTGCGCGGCCAGCCCGGCTGGGGGCAGCTCGCGGCGCCGCTGTCGACCGTCGTCAACACCTTCGGCGGCACCTGGTTCACCAAGGACTGGCAGGCCCGGCTCGACAGCCCGCGGTTCACCGAGGCCACCCGCTTCTACGTCGACCTGATCCGTGAGCACGGCCAGTCCGGCGCGCCGCAGGCCGGCTACACCGAGTGCCTCAACGACATGCAGCAGGGCAAGGTCGGCATGTGGTACGACGCGACCGCCGGAGCCGGGTCGCTGGAGAGCGCCGACTCCAAGGTCGCAGGGAAGGTCGGCTACGCGCCGGCACCGGTCGAGCGGACGCGCAGCGCGGGCTGGCTCTACACCTGGGCGTGGGGCGTGCAGAAGGCCAGCACACATCAGGACGCGGCGTGGCAGTTCATCCGCTGGGCGTCGGGCAAGAAGTACGAGCGGCTGGTGGGCCGGGAGCTGGGCTGGTCGAAGGTACCGGCCGGCAAGCGGGCGTCCATCTACCGCGATCCGGAGTACCGCGAGAAGTCCGGCGCCTTCGCCGGGGCGACGGAGCGGGCCATCCGCTCGGCCCGTCCCGACGATCCCGGCGTGCAGCAACGCCCCGCCCCCGGAATCCAGTTCGTCGGCATCCCCGAGTTCTCCGACCTGGGCACGAAGGTCTCCCATGAGGTGAGTTCGGCCATCGCCGGCAAGCAGAGCGTGCCGGCGGCCCTGAAGAAGAGCCAGCGGCTGGCGCAGGAGGTGTCCGATGCGTACGCAGACCACTGAACCGCCCCGACCCGTCGAGGCCGCGGGCCCGCCGTCCGGCAGCCCGGCGGCGCGCACCCGGCGAACGGAGCGGGCGAAGGACTGGGCCCGGCGCGCGCCGCTGCTGCCCGCGCTGGTCTTCCTGATCATCGTGACCCAACTGCCGTTCCTGGCCACCGTGGTGATCTCCTTCGTCCGGTGGAACGCGCTGGCCCCCGACAACCGCGGCTTCGCCGCCTTCGACAACTACCGGGCGGTTTTCACCGACCCCGCGATGCGCGAGTCGGTGGTCACGACGGTGGTGCTGACGGTGACCGTGGTGCTGGTGAGTCTGCTGCTGGGACTGGGCCTCGCACTGCTGCTGGACCGCGGTTTCCGCGGCCGCGGCCTCGTCCGCACCCTGCTCATCACACCGTTCCTGGTGGTTCCCGTCGCCTCCGCGCTGCTGTGGAAGCACGCGCTGTACAACGCCTCGTACGGGCTGCTCAACGGCTCCCTGACGTGGATCTGGGGCCTGTTCGGCAGTGACGATCCGCCGCAGCCGGACTGGATGACCGACTCCCCGCTCGCCGCGGTCGAGGTCTCGCTGATCTGGCAGTGGACGCCGTTCATGATGCTGATCCTGCTGGCCGGGCTGCAGAGCCGGCCTTCGGACGCGGTCGAGGCGGCCCGGATGGACGGCGCCTCCACCTTCGACATCTTCCGCTATCTGACCCTGCCGCATCTGCGGCGCTATCTCGAACTGGCCGCCCTGCTGGGCACCGTGTACGTGGTGCAGAACTTCGACGCGGTGTTCACCATCACCTCGGGCGGGCTGGGCACCGCGAACCTGCCGTACACCATCTACCAGACCTTCTACCAGGCCCATGACTACGGACGGGCGTCCGCACAGGGCGTCGTCGTCGTGCTGTGTTCGCTGCTGGTGGCGACCTTCGCGCTGCGCGCGGTGTCGTCCCTGCTGCGCGAGGAGGCCACCCGATGAGCAGCGCACCCCTGACCCTTCGCCGGTCACGGCGACCGGCCCCACCGTCCGCGCGGCGCCGCCGGCGCACCGGCGGTCTGCTGGGCCTGGTGGCCTGGCTGTGCGGGATCGCCTTCTTCCTGCCCGTCGCCTGGATGGTGCTGACGTCCTTCCACAGCGAGACGGACGCGGCGACCAACCCGCCGAGCGTCGGCGCGGGACTGAGCCTGCACGGCTACCGGGAGTTCTTCGGCGCGGGCACCGGCATCAGCCCCTGGCCGCCGCTGATCAACTCCTTCACCGCCTCGGTCGTCTCCACGCTGCTGGTGCTGGCGCTGGCCGTCCCGGCGGCGTACGCGCTGTCGATCAAGCCGGTGCGCAAGTGGAGCGATGTGCTGTTCTTCTTCCTCTCCACCAAGATGCTGCCGCTGGTGGCCGGTCTGCTGCCGATCTATCTGGTCGCGCAGAACACCCGGATGCTCGACAGCATCTGGCTGCTGGTCATCCTCTACACCTCGATGAATCTGCCGATCGCGGTGTGGATGATGCGCTCGTTCCTCGCCGAGGTCCCGGTGGAGATGCTGGAGGCCGCCGCCATCGACGGTGCGGGGCTGACCACCACCCTGACGCGGATCGTCGCGCCGGTGGCCATGCCGGGCATCGCCGCCACCGCCCTGATCTCCTTCATCTTCAGCTGGAACGAGCTGCTGTTCGCCCGGGTGCTGACCGGGATCGTGGCGGGTACCTCGCCGGTCTTCCTGACCGGATTCGTCACCAGCCAGGGCCTGTTCCTGGCCAAGGTGTGCGCCGCCGCCACCGTCATCTCCCTCCCGGTGCTCATCGCCGGGTTCGCCGCCCAGGACAAGCTCGTCCAGGGCCTCTCGCTTGGAGCCGTGAAATGAAAGCCGCAGTGATCAGCGCACCCGGCAAGGTCGAGGTCACCACCGTCGAGGACCCCACCCCCGGGCCCGGGGACGTCGTCGTCGCCGTCGCCGCCTGCGGGCTGTGCGGCACCGATCTGCACATCCTCCAGGGCGAGTTCGCGCCCACGCTGCCGGTGGTCCCGGGCCACGAGTTCGCCGGCACGGTCGTCGCGACCGGCAGCGCGGTCACCGGGCTGGCCGAGGGCGACCGGGTCGCGGTCGATCCTTCCCTGTACTGCTACGCGTGCCACTACTGCCGCATCGGCCGCAACAACCTCTGCGAGCGGTGGGCCGCGATCGGCGTGACCACCGCGGGCGGCGCCGCCGAGTTCGCGGTCGCACCCGCCGCCAACTGCGTGAAGCTGCCCGACCACATCCGCACCGAGGACGCGGCGCTGATCGAACCGCTCTCCTGCGCGGTCCGCGGCTACGACATCCTGCGCTCCCAGCAACTGGGCACCCAGGTCCTGATCTACGGGTCCGGCACGATGGGCCTGATGATGCTGGAACTGGCCAAGCGCACCGGGGCCGCGGGCGTCGACGTCATCGACATCAACGCCGAGCGCCTGGCCACCGCCCGCACGCTGGGCTGCAGCAACGCCGCGGCGTCGGCCGACGAGCTGGACCGGCCGCGGGGCTGGGACGTCGTCATCGACGCCACCGGCAACGAGCGCGCCATCCAGGACGCGCTGGGGCGGGTCGGCAAGGGCGGCACCTTCCTGCAGTTCGGCGTGGCCGACTACGCCGCCCGCGCCGTCATCGAGCCGTACCGCATCTACAACCAGGAGATCACCATCACCGGGTCGATGGCGGTGCTGCACAGCTACGAACGCGCCGCCGAGCTCTTCGCGGCCGGCGCGCTGGATCCGGAGATCTTCATCAGCGACCGCCTGCCGCTGGACGGGTACGCGCAGGCGCTGGACCGCTTCAGGGCGGGACAGGGCCGGAAGATCCAGATCCAGCCGTAGGAGCGTCGGGCAGGGCCGTCCCCGGGCCTCGCGGGCACCACCGCGGGCCCGGACGGCGCCCGGTCCTCACCCGCCCGCGAGGTGCGCGGCCAGCCGTTCCAGAAAGACCCGCTGGCCGGCCACCATCCGCTCCCGGGCGCGGTCCGGGGAGAACCACGCCACCCGGTCGATCTCCGGGAAGCTGCGCTGTTCCCCGGAGCCTCTGGGCCACTCCATGGTGAAGGTGCCGGGCACGAGGCGGTCCGGGTCGAGGTCACTCTCGACGGCCCAGACCGTGACGACCTTGCCGCCGGACTGCCGGGTGTCGCCCAGGGCGACGTACGGGCCGTCCGGGGGCGGCAGCCCCAGCTCCTCCTCGAACTCCCGCCCGGCCGCCGCCCACGGCTCCTCCGGCGGGAGGTACTCGCCCTTGGGCACGGACCAGGCGCCCGCGTCGCGCCGCGCCCAGAGGGGGCCGCCCATGTGGGCCAGGAGCACTTCGACCTCGCCGCCGCCACCGCGGAACAGCAGCAGTCCGGCACTTCGCTTTCCCGCCATGGCTCCAGTCTGCCCGGCCCGCCCGGCCGGGGACTGCCGGGAGGTCTCCGGTGGGCCTACGCCGCCCCGTCGGCATGCGCGGCGAGCACGGTCTCCACCGTGTCCGCCTCGGCCGCCGTCTTGTCCTCCCGGTAGCGCACCACCCTGGCGAAGCGCAGGGTCACCCCCGCCGGATAGCGCGAGGACGTCTGGAGACCGTCGTAGGCGATCTCGACGACGAGTTCCGGCCGCACGGTCACGACATGGCCACTCTCCTCCACGGCCAGTTCCCGCAGCCGCTCGGTCTGCCAGGCGAGGGTCGCGTCGGTCAGGCCCTTGAAGGTCTTTCCGAGCATCACGAACCCGCCGTCCGCGGCACGCGCGCCGAGATGGAGGTTGGACAGCTTTCCGGTACGCCGGCCGTGCCCCCATTCCGCCGCGAGGACGACCAGGTCCAGGGTGTGCACCGGCTTCACCTTCAGCCAGGAGGCACCGCGGCGGCCCGCGCTGTACGGGGCGTCCAGGCCCTTGACGACGACTCCCTCGTGCCCGCGCCGCAGGGTCGTGGTCCAGAACTCCTCCGCCGCGGAACGCTCCGTACCGTCCGCCGGGTCACCGACCACCGTGCGGCGCACCCGCAGCTGCTCGGGCACCAGTGCGGCCAGCTCCGTGTGCCGCTCGGCGGCGGTCAGGTCGAGCAGGTCCCGGCCGTCCAGGGACAGCACGTCGAAGAACACCGGGGACAGGGGCAGCGCGGCGTGCGCGGCGGCGACGTCCACCCGTGAACCGAAGCGGCCCGCGACGCGCTGGAACGGCACCGGGCGGCCGTCGGCGTCCAGGGCGATCACCTCGCCGTCCAGAATGAAGCGGCCGACCGGGAGATCCCGGGCGACGGCGGTGACCTCCGGCAGCCGGTCGGTGACCTCGTCCAGGGTGCGGGTGTAGATCCGCACGTCAGCGCCGTCTCGGTGCACCTGCACCCGGATGCCGTCGAGCTTCTCCTCCACGGCGCACGCCCCGAGCTTGTCCAGCGCCTCCCCCACCGTCCTGGCACTGTGCGCCAGCATCGGCCCGACCGGCCGCCCGACGGTGAGCCGGAATTCCGCCAGCGCCCCCGGCCCCTCGGCCAGCAGCGCCCGAGCGACGTCCTGCAGGGAGCCCGCCAGCATCACGGCGCGGCGGACGTCCGCCGCGGGCGCGTCCGTCGCCGCGGCGAGCCCCTCGACGGCCAGGGCGTCGAGGGCGCCCTGGCGTACCTCGCCGGTCAGCAGCCCGACCAGGAAGCGCTGCTCCTCCTCGGTCGCCGCGGCCATCAGCTCCTGGACCAGACGCCGGCGCTCGGCCTGCGCACCCGCGCCGGACACCTCCGCCAGCGCGTCGAGCGCCGTGTCGACGCCGCGCACCGTCAGGGTGGGGGTCGCCGCGGCCGCCACGGGCTCGCGCAGGACGCTCCACCCGATCCCGATCCGTCCCTGCGGCAGCCGCCCGGCGAGGTAGGGGATGACCACCGGTACGTCCTCCGGTGCGGCGTCCCGGAAGAGCCCGGCCAGCAGCGCGGTCTTCCGCGACCGCGCCGAGGTCCCCGCGACGTCCTTGGACACCCGTGCAAGCTCGGCCAGCAACATACGGTCATCCTGCCCCCGCGACGCCGTGCCCGCCCCTTACGCGGGGGCTTCCATGGCTACGTCACGGTGGGCCGGACGGTCGTCGGTGCCGCGGTTCGAAGCCGGCCGGCATCCGCTCCAGGCCGCGCTGGTCCGGGCCGACGAACGGGTCCGCCCCCGGCGCGGCGGCGAGCATGTCGGCGCTGAGGATGCGCACGGGATTCATCGCGCGCAACGGTCCGGCCGAGGCGAGGAACGCCGCCGGACCGGTCAGGCGCCCCCAGGGACGGTCGACCGTCGCCCACAGGAGCTGAGCTTCCCGGAGATCGTCCGCCGGACGCTCGCCACGTCGTCGCAGGTGGCGAGGTCCGAGCTGGGCATGGGCGCCCGAAGCAGTCGGAGCTGAAGCAGGTGTGCGAAGCGGTGTCGAAGAACCCCACGGTCGCGGGGTTGTCGAACAGCGGTGGCCGGAAACCGACCAGTGTCCGGGTATGGGCAGGTGGTCGTTGAGGACGTTGACGTCCCGTCCCAGCCGGTGGATGACCATGCGGGGCCTCCTCGCCCCCGACGGCTGCCACGGACCGGCGTCCGCGCGGCGCCCCTCCCCTCCCCGCGAGTCTTCTCCGCGCCACCCCGCATACAAGGCCCTACCGGTACATACCGGCGGATACCTCCATGTACGTGTACGCTCCCGCTACCTGGCAGGGCGCGGGCCCGGTCAAGCCGGTCCGTGACGCCCGCCACCAGCGGCTTCCCCGTATCCGCCCGCACGTCGACAAGATCCGTGCTACGTTCATATCAGTTGCAGTTTTGGTACCCATGACTTTGTGTGCGCCTGACGGGCAGTGACCCGCGGGCGCATTTTTTGTTGCCGGTCATCTCCGGATGGGCTCATCAGCGACTGAGGACCCGCACAGGGCGGGTCCTGGCACTCCCTATCGAAAGAGATTTCACATGGCGACTGGCACCGTGAAGTGGTTCAACGCGGAAAAGGGCTTCGGCTTCATCGAGCAGGACGGTGGCGGCGCCGACGTCTTCGCCCACTACTCGAACATCCAGGCCCAGGGCTTCCGCGAGCTTCAGGAAGGCCAGAAGGTCAGCTTCGACGTCACGCAGGGCCAGAAGGGCCCCCAGGCGGAGAACATCGTCCCGGCCTGACCCGGACGCAGTACCACCGGGTCCCGCACCTCACCGGTGCGGGACCCTCCCGTCGGACCGATGGCCCGGCGGGGCTCCCCTCGGGGGCCCCGTACGACGGCCTCGCATCACCCGGCAGCGGACAACGACGTTCCGCTCACCGACCGGCAGCGCGGCACCGCGACTGCCCGGTCCCCGGTCCGGCTCTTCGACCGCCGCATTCCCGGCGGGCGCCGACCGCTTTTCGAGGTTCCGGAAGCGAGGACTTCACCGTCCCTCTCCGGTCTCCACTTTTCCGGCTCGTTCTTGCGATTCTCCGTGCGACTCCTGTCCGCCGGGTCTCCCTCGATACGCGCCGCATCGAGGAAGGTTCCGCATGAACCCCAACACCCGCTCCAATGACCGCTACGCCCGCTCCGGCGGCTCCCGCTCGGGCGGCTCCGGCGGCTCCCGTTCCGGTGGCGGCTACGCCGGCCGCTCCGGCGGCAGCGGCTCCGGCTCCGGCGGCCGCTTCCGCTCGCAGGGCCCGCGCCGTCCCAAGGCGGCCGCGCCCCAGGGCGAGTTCGCGCTGCCCGTCACCGTCACCCCGCCGCTGCCCGCCGTCGAGACGTTCGCCGAGCTGGACATGCCGGCGCCCCTGCTGTCGACCCTGGCGCGGCTCGGTGTGACCGAGCCGTTCCCGATCCAGGCGGCGACGCTGCCCAACTCCCTCGCCGGCCGCGACGTGCTGGGCCGCGGCCGCACCGGATCGGGCAAGACCCTCGCCTTCGGACTCGCCCTGCTGGCCCGCACCGCCGGGCAGCGCGCCGAGCCCCGCCGGCCGCTCGCGCTGGTCCTGGTGCCCACCCGCGAGCTGGCCCAGCAGGTCACCGACGCCCTCACCCCCTACGCCCAGGCCCTGCACCTGCGGATGGCCACGGTCGTGGGCGGCATGTCCATCGGCCGCCAGGCCGGCGCGCTGCGCGGCGGCGTCGAGGTCGTCGTGGCCACGCCCGGCCGCCTCAAGGACCTCATCGAGCGCCGGGACTGCCACCTGGACGACGTGAAGATCACCGTCCTGGACGAGGCCGACCAGATGGCCGACATGGGCTTCATGCCCCAGGTCACCGAACTGCTCAACCAGGTCCGCGAGGACGGCCAGCGGATGCTGTTCTCCGCCACCCTGGACCGCAACGTCGACAAGCTCGTCCGGCGCTTCCTCAACGACCCCGTCGTGCACTCCGTCGACCCCTCCGCGGGCGCGGTCACCACGATGGAGCACCACATCCTGCACGTCCACGGCGCGGACAAGCACGCCACCACGGTCGAGATCGCGGCCCGTGACGGCCGAGTGATCATGTTCCTGGACACCAAGCACGCCGTGGACCGCCTCACCAAGGACCTGCTCGCCAGCGGTGTCCGTGCCTCCGCGCTGCACGGCGGCAAGTCCCAGCCGCAGCGCAACCGCACCCTGACGCAGTTCAAGACCGGCCATGTGAACGTGCTGGTGGCCACCAACGTCGCGGCCCGTGGCATTCACGTCGACAACCTCGACCTCGTCGTCAACGTCGACCCGCCCACCGACCACAAGGACTACCTGCACCGCGGCGGCCGCACCGCCCGCGCCGGCGAGTCCGGCAGCGTCGTCACCCTCGTCCTGCCCAACCAGCGCCGCGAGATGACCCGCCTGATGACGACCGCCGGCATCACCCCGCAGACCACCCAGGTCCGCTCCGGTGACGCCGAGCTCAACCGCATCACCGGCGCCCAGGCCCCCTCCGGCATCCCCGTCGTCATCGCCGCACCGGTCACCGAGCGCCCCAAGCGCAGCGCCTCCTCCTCGCGGGGCCGGCGCAGCCGTCCCGCACAGGCCCGCCGCGCGGGCGGCGGGGACCGTTCGGCGCCGCGCAGGAACGCCGCCACTTCCTGAGTCCCGGCATGAAGCAGCCCCCGAGAGCCGTGCGTCACGCGCCGGCCTCGGGGGCTGCTTCATGTGCGGGGTCTGGTCACGCCTTGTGTACGGTCTCGCCGCCCACGACGACCCGTTCGGCGACAGTACCGGGGATCTCCTCGGGGGCGATCCGCAGGATGTCGCGGGAGAGCACCACGAAGTCGGCGGCCTTGCCGACCGTCAGTGAACCGCGCTCCTCCTCCAGGAAGTTGGCGTAGGCGGAGCCCATCGTGTAGGCGTGCACGGCGGTCTCGACGTCGACCGTCTCCTCCGGCTGCCAGGCCGCGCCCCCGTCGAGAGAGCGCCTGGTCACCGCCGTGTAGATGCCCACCATGGGGTCCATCTCGGCCACGTTCCAGTCACTGGAGAAGGCGAGCACCGCTCCGGCGTCGTGCAGACTGCGCATCGGCCAGGCCTTGTGCCAGCGGTCGGGGCCGACGTTCTCCGCCCAGTCCTTCCCGGGTCCGGCGATCTCCGGTGCGCAGTGCCGGGGCTGCATGCAGGCCACCACGCCCAGCTCGGCGAAGCGTGGGGTGTCGCGCGGGTCGAGGCATTCCACGTGCACCACCTGGTGGCGGGCGTCGCGCGGGCCGTTGCGCGTGCGGGCCTGCTCGACGGCGTCGAGGACGGTACGGATACCGCGGTCGCCGGTGGCGTGCACGAAGCACTGGAAGCCGCGGGCGTCGAGTGCGGTGAGCAGCTCACCGAAGTCGGCCGCGGGGTAGAACGTCTCCCCGCGGTGGTGGCGGCAGCCCGCGTAGGGCTCCAGCAGGGCGGCGGTGCGCGGTTCCACGACGTCGTCGATGTAGAGCTTCAGCGGCCCGACCCGCAGCCGGTCGTCGTCGTAGCGCCGGGCGGCCGCCGCGAAGTCGTCGAGATCTGCCTCGGTGGTGCCGCGCGGGTGGAAGAGCGCCGCGACGATCCGGGACCTGAGCCGGCCCTCGGCGCGGGCGCGGTCGAAGAGTGCGAGGTCGTCGAGGGAGTTCTGCGGTTCGACGACGGTGGTGATGCCGAAGCGGATGGCGTCGTCGAGGCTCTTGGCGAGGCGTCCGTACTGGCGGTCGGTGGAGGCCCACGGTACGCCGAGCGCCCGCAGGGTGCGGTGGCCGTCCCGGGAGAGGCCCTTGACCGCGAAGTCCTTGATGAATCCGGTGGGTTCGCCGGTCGCCGGGTCGGTCTCGGCCTCGCCGAACGGCAGGCTCGTGTGGTCCCGGTCGATACCCAGGCGGCGCAGGGCCGCGGTGTTGAGCCAGGCGGTGTGCACGTCGTAGCTCAGGACGAAGGCGGGGGTGTCGCCGGTGGCCGGGTCGAGGTCCGCGGCGGTGGGCATGCGGCCGCCGGGGATCGCCGAGTAGTCGAACGCCTCCCCCTCGATCCACTCGGCGTCGGGGTGGGCGTCGTGCCAGCTGCGAAGGCGCTGGTGGATCACGTCGAGGCTGCGGGCGCCCGCGAGTTGGACGCAGGCGTCGTCGGAGCCGAGCCGGACGTGGTTGTGGGCGTCGACGAAACCGGGGAGCACCAGCCGGCCGCCCGCGTCGATCACCTCCGTGTCCGGCCCGGTCCAGCGTGCCGCGTCGGCGTCGGAGCCCAGCCACACGAGGCGTCCTTCGCGTACGGCGAGGGCCTGCGCCTCGGGGAGGTCGGGGTCGACGGTGTGGATCCGGGCGCCGGTGAGGACCAGGTCTGCGGGGCCGGCGGGTGGTGCGGTGCGGGGCATGCGGCGTGAACTCCTGCGCTGGTACGGGGGAAGCAGTGGGGCGGGGGAAACGGTGGGGCGTGGCACGCGGTGGTTCGGGGAGGGCTGCGGGCGGCGGGTCACGCCGCTTCTGTCGGTGGTGCGGCGACGGGCGTGGATTCCCGGCGGGCGAGGAGCATGTGGACGAGCCCGGCGACGACCGCGCCGAGCAGCGTGAGGTCGGCGCCGCCCAGCGGGGCGACCAGGGGGCCGGTCCACAGCTCGGAGTCGCAGGTCAGGGCGGCGAACACCATGCCGGAGAGCAACGCGATCACCCCCGCGGGGCGGAATCCCGCGCGGTACCAGTAGCTCCCTTCGCGCCCGAGATGCAGGGCACTGGTGTCGTAACGGCAGCGGCGCAGCAACATGTCGGCCAGGAAGACGCCGCCCCAGGGGGCGAAGACGATGATCAGCAGGGAGAGGAAGGACAGCAGCGACGCGGTGAAGTCGGCGAGGAAGAGGGCGCCGAGCGAGCCGAGGGCGGTGACGACCGCGCTGATCACGATGGCCTTGGCGCGGGTCCAGGGGATGCCGAGGACCTGGAGGTTCAGACTGGAGGAGTAGAGCGTGATGATCGAGTTGGTGACCGAACCGCCCAGGACCAGGGCGAGGAAGACCGGCTGGAACCAGCCCGGCAGCAGCTGCTCGGTGCCGGCGACCGCGTCGGTCATATCGGTACGGGTCGCGGCGGCCACCCCGATGACGCCGAGCGCCACGGAGGAGAGGAAGCCGCCCAGCGCGCCGCTCCAGGTGATGGCGCGCAGCGAGGTCGTCCGCGGCAGGTAGCGGGTGTAGTCGGCGGGCATCGGCAGGTACGAGAACGGGCCCGCCAGCATCACGACGAACGCCAGGCTCCAGCCGGCCGCCCCGGGTCCTGACCCGGGCGCGGCGGTCTCGGCACCGGGGACGACGAAGGCCAGGAGCGCGGCGAAGCCGGCGGCGAGGACGTACGCCATCCAGCGCTCGGCGAACTGGACGGTCGCATGGCCCCACATCGCCACCGCGAAGGTGAGGGCCAGGGTGATCAGCAGGGCCAGTGCGCGGGTGAGGTCGCCGCCGCGCAGCCCCAGGTCGGCGAAGAACGCTTCGAGGGCGAGGGTGCCGACCACCGTGTTGACGATGGTGTAGCCGATGCTGACCACCCAGTTGAGCAGGCCGGCCGGCCAGTTGCCGCGCACGCCGAAGGCGGCGCGGGAGATCACCAGGGTCGCGGTTCCCGTGCGGATGCCGCTCAGGCCCGCGGCGCTGATGGCGAAGAACGCCAGACCGCCGATGACGACGACCGCGGTCGCCTGCCAGAAGGACAGGCCGAAGGCGACGGCGAGGGCACCGTTGATCACGTAGGTGAAGGTGAGGTTGGAGCCGAACCAGAGCCAGAAGAGGTCTTTGGCGCTGCCGTGCCGCTCGTCGTCGGGGATCGGGTCGATGCCGTGCCGTTCGACCCTGAAGACCTCGTCGCCGGCGGGGGCCGTGGGTCCGTCCACGGCGGTGGAGGCCGCCGTGGCCATGTGCTCCGATTCCGTGCCGGTGCCTGTGCCGGTGCCGGTGCTGGTGCCGGTGCTGCCGAATCTGCCGGATTCCGGCTGCTGCTGTGCCATCCGCGTCCCGCCCTTCCGTCCCACCCAGAGATCTTGAATGCTGTTCTAACTTTTAGAACGACATTCAAGATGTGTGACGGCTCCCCCACCCGTCAAGACCTCTGCGCGAATCCGCGGATAGGGTCGGGACGACGCACGGTGAGAGCGGAGGCGGCACGGGTGGCAGGGGCGGTACGACGACGAGACGGGCACCTCACCCAGGAGCGGATCCTGGAAGGCGCCATGGCGGCCATCGCGGAGAAGGGCCTGGCCGCCCTCACCATGTCCGCGCTCGCCGAGCGGCTGGGTACCAGCGGCGGCCACATCCTGTACTACTTCGGCAGCAAGGACCTCCTCCTGCTGGAGGCCCTGCGCTGGAGCGAGGCAGCGCTCACCGGCGAGCGGCGGGACCTGCTGGCCCGCCGGCTCGCCGCGGAGCGCAAACTCGATCTGTTCCTGCAGCTCTACCTGCCGCGCGGGCCCCGCGACGCGCGCTGGATGCTCTGGATCGAGCTGTGGGCCCGTACACCGTCGAACGAGTCGCTGCACCAGGCCCAGGAGGAGATGGACCAGGGCTGGCAGGACGACCTGGAGACCCTGCTCGCGAAGGGCGTGGACCGGGGCAGGTTCGCGCCGATGGACGTGCCGGCACGCGCGGGCGAACTCCTCGCGCTGCTGGACGGGTTGAGCACCCGGGTGGTGCTGGGCCAGCGGGGCACCGACCGCCGGCAGGCGCTGACCGTGGCACGCTCGGCGGCGGAACGGCTGATCGCGCGGACCGACGGCTGAGGCCGGCCCGCGCCCGGTCAGGCGGTCACACGTCCGCCCCGCGTCCAGCCGCTCGCCCGGTCACTCGTACATCACGTACTCCGGCTGCGGCTTGAGCGCCAGGACCTCCTTGGGCGTCATCAGGCGGCTACTCTCGGCGTCCTCGTCGTAGAAGAGCTTGAAGCCGGTGTGCAGGCCGTCGGGCATATCGCTGACGAGCTGCCGCCAGGTGCCGCGCTTCAGCCCCGGGGAGCCGATGCCGTCCGCGCTCTTTATCAGCGCGACGCCGGGCTGCGGCCGCAGGGCGGATTCCTCACGCACCACGGACTTGGCGACCTGGTGGAAGACGAGGGGCTTCTGCGGCAGATCGTGCTCGTGGACCAGGTCGGACAGGTAGTGGGCGATCTCGGTCAGCTCATGGCCACTGGTGTGGCCGTAGGTGTCGCCGGGCACCTCGCCGGGGCCCATCTCCCACTCCGGGTCGAGCGCGACGCCGACGTCCGGGTGGACCAGCCACTCACGCAACGCCTTGACCTCGTCGAGCATCGCCGCACGGCCCGGCTGGATGTTCAGCAGCAGCAGACCGCGGTGCTCGCGGGCCAGCTTGTGGAAGCGGCGAACGGTCGCGTCGGGCGTGCGCGAGCGGTAGGTGCCGTCCGGGCCCGCCGCGGAATTCGCCACCACCGCGAGGAGTTCGAAGACGGGCAGCGGCTCGCGCTCCTCGGCGTAGGAGCCCGCCACCTTCTCGATCTCGGCGGCCCGCTTGTCGGGGTCACCGGTGCCGAGCCGGCCGAGGGCCGCGGCACCGGGCAGGCCACAGAACCCCACGAGACGGTACCGAGGAAACAACTCCCGTCCACCACGCGGAAGTTCGGGACGCCGCTTCGTCGGGCGCGGCGACGGACTGCCGCTCGCCGACGGGGTGTGGCTCCGCCCTCGGGGCGGCGACGCGCCGGGGGCCGGGTCGGCACGCTCGGACGGCTTGGCGCATCCGGCGAACAGGCCGAGGCCCGCCGCCGCCGTGACCGCGAGCACGCTCCGCCGTCGCGCCCCCGCAGGCACCGCCGCACGGCCACCATGCCCGTCGGCCCCACCGGTCAGCCCTCGCACCTCGTCAGCCACGTCGCCTCCGTCCGTTGCCTTCCCTGCTGCTCAACCCCCGTCCACTGCGCTTCTCCCGGTCACACGGCCCAAAACCCGTGCGACGCGCGAAACACCGCGATCAAGCCAGGCATCCGGGAAGCGGGCGAGGAGCTGACGGGGTTCAACCAGCGCGTCACCGGGCATCCGCGCGTCGGCGGTGCGCGAGTAGCGAGTAGCGAGTAGCGAGGAACGGGGCGCGAGGAGCCGGGCGACGGGGCGCAGCGCGCGGGCCGGGCCCGGCGGCACGGTCCAGGACCTAGGACGCGACCGCCGCCAGGACCACGAGCACGAGGAGGATCACCAGGGTCTCCCAGCGCATGGCCCTGCACAGCAGGGACAGTTGGTCCGTGCCGGAGGGCCCGCCGTGCCGCAGAGGGCCGCCGGAAGACTCCCCGCTGTCGCTGTCGCCGCTGCCGTTGTCGCCGCTGCCGCTCACGTCGTGGTCCCGCCCTCTCGCACTCGGTACGTCTTCCCCCTACCCAACACTCCTCCTCGCGGGGCGCCCGATCCGCCCCGGGGCATGCCCGAATGGTGCTCAGCGATGACCGCTTGCCGACCGAACCGGGTGTCGAACCGGCCCCCTCCAGCCGGTCGTAGCGTTCCGACGGGCCCCCGACCTGCCGGGTTGCGGTGGCGTGCACGAGGGCGGCGAACTCCGGGCCGCCCGTGTGCTGCCTGCGGATGACCGAAGCCGCTCCGTTCGATCTTCAGGTACGCCCCGCTGTGCCATTCTCGTGCCCGGTCGTCCCAACTCCCCCGCTGGAACGGCCCGGTGCGCCCCGCTCACCCCCCGTTGGCCGGGAGCGGGGCGCACCGTCGCTCGGTGCGTCCGCCGGCCGGCCGGGCGCGGCAGCTCGGGCAGCGCCGCTCCGAGACGGACCCGAGGTGCGGAACCACGCGGCGAGATCCCGCCCGGCGCGGGGCAAGAGCCGGACCGACACGACGAAGGAACCCCCACATGGCCGCTCCCCCTCCCCCGTTGACTCCCGCACAGCGCGCCAGGGCCTTGCGGAGGGCTGCCGAGGTCCGTCGCGAGCGCAGCGAGATGCTGGCCAACCTGGCAGCCGGCCGCATCACGCTGCGGGACGTACTGGAGCGCAAGGACGACATGGTCGGCAGGACGCCGGTGCGGCGGCTGCTGGAATGCCGGCCCGGTGTCGGCAAGGCCCTGGCCACGCGCTACCTCGACGAACTCGGCATCGCCGGGAGCCGGCGCGTGAAGGGGCTGGGGCCCCGCCAGCGCGCCCGACTGCTGGAGCTCTTCCCGCCCAACGGCCCCGACCGCGCCGAATCCGCGCCCTGAGGACGCGGCGGGTGGGACAACCCACCGAGCCGTGGGCGCGTGATGACGCTCCGAGCCGTGGCGGCAGGGCCCCGGTCGCGCCGCCACAGCTCACCGTGCGGCGGCCCGTCGCACCCGTATCGGGGAGGGAGACCGTCCGGTCTCCCTCCCCGATATCTCCGGTCGCACCCGGAGGCTGCGCAGGTCGTGGCCTATCGGGCCCGCGTCTCTCTGCTTCCGGTGCACAGCGCCCAGATGATGAAGGCGTTCACGGCGATGAGCGCCACGGCCCAGAACGGGTAGTACGGGGCCCAGAGGAAGTTCGCGATCATTCCCAGCCCCGCGAGGGCGACACCGACGACCCGGGCCCAGAAGGCCCCGGTGAAGAGTGCGACGCCGGCCATTGCGATCACGATGCCGAGAATGAGGTGCACCCAGCCCCAGCCCGTCACGTTGAACGCGAAGGTGTAGTCGTTCGTCGCGACGAAGACATTGTCCTTGGCTATGGCGGAGACGCCCTCCAGGATCGCCATGGCCCCACCGAAGATCATCAGGGTGCCGGCGAAGGCGGTCCAGCCGGAAATCGTGGTACTCGAGGAACGGCGGGCGGCACCTGTGTGCCCGTGCCCGGTTCCGACATGAGTGACCATGTCTAGCTCCTTCGATGCGGATGCCGCGTCACTGACCTGCGCGCTTTCGTCAGCAACCTTGGACTCACTGTGACACCGGCGCGCGCCGCCGTCCTTGGGTCGTTCGGCCCTGGGAACGGTCCGTTCGGCACCTGGAGCGGTCGCGGCGCGCCGGTGCGGCGACCGGCGCGCGCCCGATGGGCGCGCGCCGACGTTTCCGCTGGTCAGCGCGGCATCCCGGATCCGCCGTACCGCGTTCCTTTCCGTGGCGGCGCGGCTCCGTGGCACCCCCGGGGGCAGGGGCCCGCAGGTCGCCCTACGGCGACGTGCGGGGCCCTCCGGGGCGGCGGGCGGTCAGCCCCCGGTCGGAGCCCGGCGCGGCGGCGGGTGTGAGCCGCAGTGCCAAGTTCTCGGGGCCGCGGGTGAAGACCCCGGCCTCCGCGGGCGCGGTGCCGCTCGCGAAGTCCATGGTGGGGAAGGCGTCGAGCAACTGGTTGATGCCGACCTCCACCTCGGCCCTGGCGAGGAGCGCGCCGACGCAGAAGTGCCGGCCCAGGGCGAAGGCAAGGTGGTCGGCCGCAGCGCTGAAGGCGTTGGCCGCGGTGAGGTCGGTGCGGAAGATGTCGAACTCGTCGGGCCTGGCGTAGCGCCGCTCGTCGCGGTTGGCGGCGCCGATGAGGCAGGTGACGGTGGAGCCCGCCGGGACGGTCCCGCCGCTGACGGTGACGTCCTCGGCGGGCTGCCGCATGATCATCTGCACCGGCGGGGTGTACCGCAGCGTCTCGGCGAAGGCCACCGGCACCAGAGTGCGGTCGGCCCGTACCGCGGCGAACTGATCGGGGTGGCTCAGCAGGTTGCGGAAGGTGCCGGCGATGGCCTTGTCCGTGGTCTCGCCGCCCGCGGCGAGCAGCAGGCTGACGAACGAGGTGATGTCCTGGTCGCTCATGCGGGTGCCGTCGATCTCGGCGGCGCACAGCACGGACAGCAGGTCGTCCCCGGGTGCGGCGCGCCGCTCGCGCAGGACCGGGCGCAGATACGCGGCCAGCTCCTCTCCGGCGCGCCGGCCGGCGGCCGCGACGGCGGGGTCCTGCGCGAGGTTCGCCAGGAACCCGACGACCGCGACGTACCAGCCGTGGAAGCGGTCGTGGTCGGCCCGGTCCAGGCCGAGCATGTCGACGATGACGTTGACCGGGAAGCGGGTGGCGAACTGCGCGACGAGATCGGCCTCCTCGGCGTCCCGGAAGGCATCGATCAGTTCGCGCGCGTTGCGCTCGATCACCGGCAGGAAACGCTCCTGCAGCTCCCGGCCCCGGAACGCCGGCGCCACCAGGGCGCGGCGAGCGGAGTGTTCGCGCCCGCTCATCTGCGGGAGGGTCCGGCCGCCGTGTGCCGGTTCGAGCTGCCAGGCGTAGTTGTCGGTGGTGAACACCGCTTCACGGAAGGCTCGTTGGACGTCCTCGTAGCGGGAGAGGAGATAGCTGTCGGTTCCCTTGTCGTGTAAGAGCGGGTAGTACTCCCGCAGTACGCGGTACGCCGGGTAGGGGTCCGCCGCGAACTCCGCGGAGAGGATGTCTGGCGGCTGCGGAAGAGTGGTCACGGCATGTCCTCCTCTTCCCCGTACGGACCCCGGGCCCGCTCGGGAACCGTCGGGAAGCGTCTCGGGGTCCGGTCGGGAGCTGTTCGTGAGCGGGAGTCCGATCGCGCGGGTGGCGCGATCGAGGCGGGTGTCGGGTGGGCCCGCGTCGGCCAATAGGGCTTCCGGCACGGCCTGTTGGCCGTCGGCAGCCGATGGCTGACGCCTGCTTCGGGCACGTGCCGGCTGACGATGCACCTCGAAGTTAGGGCATGGGCAGGGGCTGGTCCAGAGCGCCTGCGGCCCACCGATTCCGGCCACCGGCTCCGCCGACCGGCGGCGTCCGTCCAGGGCGTTCGCGGCCGTCTCCCCGGACGGAAGAACCGGTGGCTCCTGTGTCTCCCTGCCACTCCCGACGTGGGCCCCCGTCTACCACTCGGCCAGGGAGCCGTCGTCCCGCCGCCACACCGGGTTCCGCCAGCGGTGGCCGGTCCGCGCGGCCGCCTCCACGGCCTTCTCGTCGATCTCGATGCCCAGTCCGGGGCCGGTCGGCAGGGCCACATGCCCGTCCTCGTAGCGGAAGACGGACCGATCGACGAGGTAGTCGAGCAGATCGGACCCCTTGTTGTAGTGGATGCCCAGGCTCTGCTCCTGGATCAGGAGGTTCGGCGTCGCGAAGCCCACCTGGAGTGAGGCGGCGAGCGCGATCGGCCCCAGCGGGCAGTGCGGCGCGAGCGCGACGTCGTACGCCTCGGCCATGGCGGCGATGCGCCGCACCTCGGAGATGCCACCCGCGTGGGACAGATCGGGCTGTGCGACGGCGATGCCCTGCTGGAGCACCCGCTTGAAGTCCCAGCGGGAGTAGAGCCGTTCACCGGTCGCGATCGGGATGCCGGTGCAGCGCACGATCTCGCCGAGGTGATCGCTCATCTCGGGGACCAGCGGTTCCTCGACGAAGAACGGCAGATACGGCTCCAGCAGCGGAAGTACCCGCCTGGCCATCGCGCTGCTGAGCCTGCCGTGGAAGTCCACCGCGATGTCGAAGCGGTCCCCGACCGCCTCGCGGACACTCGCCACCCGGTCCACGATGCCGCGGACGGCCTCCGGGGTGTCGATCGGGCGCAGCTGGGCCGAGGCGTTCATCTTGATCGCCGTGAACCCCTGCTCCTTGCGGTCGAGGGCCGCTTCGGCGACCTCGTCCGGACGGTCCCCGCCGATCCAGCTGTAGACGCGGACCCGGTCGCGGACGTTGCCGCCCAGCAGCTGCCATACGGGCACGCCCAGGGCCTTGCCGGCGATGTCCCACAGCGCCTGGTCGATGCCCGCGACCGCGCTGGAGAGCACCGGGCCGCCGCGGTAGAACCCGCCCTTGGTGAGCACCTGCCAGTGGTCCTCGATGCGCATCGGGTCCTTGCCGACGAGATGGTCGGCGAGTTCGTCCACCGCCGCGGCGACGGTGTGCGCCCTCCCCTCGACCACGGGCTCGCCCCAGCCGGTGATCCCCTCGTCGGTGTCGACGCGCAGAAAGCACCAGCGGGGGGCGACCAGGTAGGTGCACAGTGACGTGATCTTCACTCGGACTCCTTCTTCACGGGCCTGCCGCTTCTTCACGGGCCCGCCGCGGTCCGCGGCAGGGTTCGCTGCGGTGATGTATGTGGCGTCGTCCGAGGCCGGAAACGCGACGGAGGCCGCATTCCGGAGGAGGAAGGATGCGAGGACCCGGCAGCCGGCTGCTCATGGCGATCGCGCGCACACTCGCAGGACGAAGTGTGGTGTCCCACCACATGTGCCGGTGACCAGGGCATTCCTACGGTGTGGCGACACGTGTACCGTCCCCGACCCGACCCGCACCCGGAAGTGGTGACCATGGCTGCCTCGGCATCCGCTCCCCCAGCCCCCGCCTCGCTCAAGCGCGTCGTCGCCGCGAGCCTCATCGGCACGACCGTCGAGTGGTACGACTTCTTCCTCTACGGATCCGCCGCCGCCCTCGTCTTCAACAAGCTGTTCTTTCCCGGGTCCGATCCGCTGGTCGGCACGCTGCTGTCCTTCCTGACCTACGCCGTCGGCTTCGCCGCGCGGCCCGTCGGCGCCCTGGTCTTCGGACATTTCGGCGACCGGCTCGGCCGCAAGAAGCTGCTGGTGCTGAGCCTGCTGATGATGGGCGGCGCGACCTTCGCGATAGGGCTGCTGCCGACACATGCCACGATCGGCTCGGCGGCGCCGGTGCTGCTGACGGTGCTGCGGCTCGTGCAGGGGTTCGCGCTGGGCGGCGAGTGGGGCGGCGCGGTGCTGCTGGTATCCGAGCACGGCGATGCCGGGCGGCGCGGCTTCTGGGCGTCCTGGCCGCAGACCGGTGCCCCCGCCGGCCAGTTGCTGGCCACCGGCGTGCTGTCGGCGCTGACGGCGCTGCTGTCGGACGGACAGTTCCTCTCCTGGGGCTGGCGGGTGCCGTTCCTGCTCTCCGGCGTGCTGGTGATCGTCGGACTGTGGATCCGGCTTTCGGTCGATGAATCGCCGGTGTTCCGGGCGGCGTTGGCGAGCGCGGAGGCCCGGCGGGCGGAGGGCGGCACGGTGGAGAAGATGCCGCTGGTCGCGGTCCTGAAGTACCACTGGCGCGATGTGCTGGTCGCGATGGGCGCCCGGATGGCGGAGAACATCTCGTACTACGTCATCACGGCCTTCGTGCTGGTCTACGCGACCTCCCACACCGGACTGTCCCAACAGACCGCGCTGAACGCCGTGTTGATCGCCTCCGCCCTGCACTTCGCGGTCATTCCCGCCTGGGGCGCCCTGTCGGACCGCGTCGGGCGGCGCCCGGTGTATCTGCTGGGCGCGGCCGGGGTCGCGGTGTGGGCGTTCCCGTTCTTCGCGCTGGTGGACTCCGCCGACTTCGGGCTGCTGCTGCTCGCGGTGAGCGTGGGGCTGGTCTTCCACGGCGCGATGTACGCGCCGCAGGCGGCGTTCTTCGCGGAGATGTTCGCGACCCGGATGCGGTACTCGGGTGCGTCGATCGGCGCCCAGTTCTCCTCGGTCGCGGCCGGCGCGCCCGCCCCGCTCATCGCGACGGCGCTGCTCGCCGACTTCGACAGCCCGACACCGATCGCCCTGTACGTCATCGCGGCGGCGGTGCTCACGCTGCTCGCGGTGGGGGTGGCGAAGGAGACCCGCAGCCGGGATCTCGGGGCGGTCGAAGCCCGCGGGGCGGGGGAGTCGGCGGGGGTGGCGAAAACCGTCGCGAAGTGACGGCTGCCTTCAGGGGCCCGTCGCGAGAACGACACGAAGCGCCGCGTATCCCGGCGGGCCCGTAGGGGCGGGCCGGGATACGCGGCGTCCGTGCGACGGGGCGCAGTGGGCCGGGCCGGGCTCCGCGCGAGCGGGGCGGCGGGCCGCGGCGCCCTGGCGTCAGGAGTTGTCGCGGTCCTTCAGCGAGTCCTTCATGCCGGCGGCCTTGTCCTTCGCCTTGGACATGGCTTCCTTGGCCTTGCCCTTGGCCTGGTCGGTGCGGCCCTCGCTCGCCATCCGATCGTCGCCGCTCATCTTGCCGGTGGCCTCCTTGGCCTTGCCCTTCATCTTGTCCATGTTGCCGTCGTCACCCATGGCGAACTCCTTTGTTCGGCGGGGAAGGGTGGGAAGTTCCGGCACCACGCTGCCGCAGGTCGGTGCGGTTCGCACCCGGAGGGGGCCATCGGTACGCACCCCCGGCGCGCCGTACGCCGGATGGCGCCCTCACCCCTCCGGATGCCGCGCGACGGCGGACGAGAGCTGGTGCAGCCGCAGGGCCAGCTGGATCTCCAGCGCGCGGGCGGGCGACTGCCAGTCGGGGCCGAGCAGACGGCCTATCCGCTCCAGGCGCTGGGCGACGGTGTTCACATGGACGTGCAAGGCGTCCTTGGTGCGGGCCGGGCTCATCCCGCCGGCGAAGTAGGCGCCGAGGGTGCGCAGCAGGTCCGTGCCACGGCGTTCGTCGTAGTCCGCCACCTCGCCGAGAGTGCGGTGCACGAAACCGTCCACGTCGCGGGTGTCGGCGAGCAGCAGGCCGAGGAACCCGAAGTCGGCGGCGGCCGCGCCCTCGCCGTCCCGGCCCAGCACGCGCAGCGCCTCCCGGCAGCGCCTGGCTTCCGCGTACGCGTCCGCGACCGCCGCGGGCCTGGCCGCCGGGGCCGGGACGGGCTCCGACGCGCCGACCGAGACGGGGACGTGCAGGGCGGCGCCGAGCCGCCCGGCGACCTCGCGGGCGGCCCGCGCCGGGTCGCCGTCGTCGTCCAGCGGCAGCAGCAGCACGGCGCCGCCATCCCGTACGGCGGCGAGCCCGTGCCGGGTGGCGGCGAGATGCGAGGCCGCCGACCACAGCCGTTGCCGGTCGGCGCCGCCGGGGTGGGCCGCCGCTTCGTATCCGTACGGCTCGGCGGACGGATCGGCGGCGATCCGCTGTTCGGCGGCGAGCGGCGGTGGGGCCGGGGCGCCGGCCGGGGGCTCGCCCGGCTCGTGCGGGCGGATTCCGTGCGGTGTGCGCGGCGAAGGGCAGGAGTGACCGGCGCCGACCGGGCCTGCTGTGGCCCCCGAGGGCGCAGCGGCGGGTGAGCCGGGCCTGCCGCCGTCCTGCGGAGTGGTTTCGTACGTCTCGATGCGCGCCGCGAGGACGACGTGCGGCGCGTCGAGGTTCGCGCCCACCCTGGCGGCGCGCTCCCGCAGCAGGCGCGGGTCGCGGTCGGGCGCGTCGAGGAGATCGTCCAGCAGCTCGCCCCTGACCCGCTGTTCGGCCTCGCCCGCGCTCCGCCGGGCGAGCAGCAGCAGGGACGTCACCATCGCGGCGCGCTCCAGGGTCCGCTGGTCGACGGGGTCCAGTTCCGGGTGGCCGCGCAGGACGAGGGCGCCGAGGACCTCGCCGCCGGCCCACACCGCCGCGACCCAGTCCGCGCCGTCCCGTACGGCGTGGCCGTCGGCGCGGGAGCGGTCCAGCGCCTCTGCGGGTGCGCGCTCGGGATCGGTGAACTCGACCTCACCGCGGAGCACTTCGGCGACCGCGGCGGCCACGTCCTGCACTCCGCCACCGCGCAGCACCAGCTCCGTCAGCCGGTCGTGGATGTCGGAGGCCCGCTCGATGACCGCACTGCGGTCGCGGATGATCGCGGTCGCGTCCTCCAGTTCGGTGAGCGTCTTACGGGTCTCGGCGAGCAGGTTGGCGGTGTCGAGGGCGACGGCGGCGTGGGCCGCGTGCGCGGCGAGCAGGGCGATCTGGCCGCGCTCGAAGACCCGTTCGCGCCGGTCGGCGGCGAACAGCACACCGATGACGCCGCTGCCGAGCATCAGCGGCACGCCGAGGATCGCCACCAGGCCCTCGTCCTGGACACCCGAGTCGATGGGGCCGGTGTGCCGGAAGCGTTCATCGTGGAAATAGCTGTCGGTGACGTACGGGCGAGCGGTCTGCGCGACCAGCCCGCCGAGCCCCTCCCCCATGCCGAGCCGCAGCTGCTGGAACCGGGCGGAGACGGAGCCGTCGGTGACACGCATGTACGTGTCACCCGCCGCGGGGTCGTTGAGCGTCAGATAGGCGACCTCGGTGGCCAGGAGGGAGCGGGCCCGGCGCACGATCGCCCGCAGCACCGCGTCGAGGTCGCGCAGCCCCGCGAGGTCGTGGGCGGTCGCGTAGAGCGCGGACAGCTCCGCCTCGCGCCTGCGCCGGCCCTCCATCTCGGTCCGTACCCGCAGCGCCACCAGCTTGGCCCGCTCCAGGGCGGCGAGCCGCTCGGCGGTCGCCCCCTCGGCGCGGGCGCGCAGCACCGCACGCTCGTACTCCTCCGCCGAGGCGCCGGTGGCCAAGAGGCCGAGAAAGGGCGTCTCGGCCGGGTCGTCCGGGGCTGCCGGGACCTCGGCGGGGCGCCCGGACGGCGGGTCGGGCTCGGGCATCGGCTGTTCGGTGGACATGGTCACAGGGATACCTCCGGTCCATCGCGGCGCGCCAGCCTCTGCCGCCCCTTCCGTTCAGCAGGTGCGCCGCGGGCCGTCAGCAGGTGCGCCGCGGCCCGCCCGTGTCCGGACGCTTCCCGAGCCGTGCCGGCCGCCCCGGGCGGGCGTGCGTTCAGTGCGCGGCCCAGCCGCCGTCCAACAGCAGCGAGGTACCCGTGACGAAGGACGCCTGCGGACTGCAGAGGTAGGCGACGGCCTCGGCGACCTCGGCCGGCTCGACCAGCCGCTTGAGGGCCGAGTCGGCGAGCAGGATGTCGGACACCACGCGTTCCTCGGGGATGCCGTGCGCGGCGGCCTGATCGGCGATCTGCCGCTCGACCAGTGGGGTGCGGACATATCCGGGGTTGACGCAGTTGGAGGTCACACCGTGCGGGGCACCTTCCAGCGCGGCGGTCTTGGAGAGGCCCTCCAGGCCGTGCTTGGCGGCGACGTACGCGGACTTGAAGGGGGAGGCACGGATGCCGTGCACGGACGAGATGTTGACGATCCGGCCCCAGCCGCGCTCGTACATGTGCGGCAGCGCTCCGCGCAGCAGCCGGAAGGGCGCCTCCAGCATGACGGTCAGCACCTCGTGGAAGACCTCGGGCGGGAACTCCTCGATCGGGCGGACGAGCTGGATCCCCGCGTTGTTGACCAGCAGATCGCTGCCCGCGGCCGCCCGTTCGGCGGCGTCGAGATCGGCGAGGTCCAGCGGGCGGGGCTCGATGCCGCCGGGGCTGTCTGCGGGGAGGGCGTCCGCGAGGCCGGCGAGCCCCGCGGCGTCGCGGTCCACGGCCCGTACGGTGGCGCCGGCCGCCGCCAGCCGCAGGGCGCAGGCGCGCCCGATGCCACTGGCGGCGCCGGTGACGAGGGCGGTGCGGCCGTCGAGGTCGAGGGATACCTGGCCTGGGGTGCCGATCACGGTCATGACCGCACCCTAGGCAGCCGCCCGTACCTCACCGATGTGCCACCGCCCCATACTTCGTGAGCCGGGGGTGGCGTCCGCGCACCCCTGCCGCGAGGGGTGGGGCGTCGGCCGGTGTCCGCCCCCTGTGCCCGGCCGCCGCATCTTCTCGGCGCCACTCGTGTCCCTCGGTCACCCGATCGGCCGTCCCGGATCGCCGAGCACCCCGCGGCCTCCTAGCGTCAGACGACGCAGCGCGCCGCCTGCGACCGCCGCCACGAGGGAGTTCGATCATGCGTAGGCTCCTCGCCGTGCCGACCGTACTGCTCGCCCTCGCCGCCGCCGGATGCGGGGCCGGTGACGACGCGGACGCCACGGCCTCCGCCACGACCTCGTCGGGCCCGGGCACCGGCCCCGACGGGGGCGACCCTCCGGACCCGGGTGGCTCGCCGAACCCCGACACGTCCACCGTCCCCGGGCAGCCGGTCAGCTGCGGGGAGATCCCCGACGCGCTGGGCAAGGCACGGAACGTCGCCCTGTTCGCGGACCCCGGTGCCGCGGGCACGGTGGGCTGCGAGGAGGCCCACGACGTGATGGCCGAGTTCTTTCTGCGGGCGCCGCAGGCAGGCGGCGGCAGCGAGGGGACGCTGGCCGTGCGGGGCTGGTTCTGCCAGTACGAGAGCGGACCCACCGGCACCTGGGTCACCAGCTGCCGCAAGGACACCCTGGAGATGCACACCGAGGAGCCGACCGGCCAGCCGCCGGCGCCCGACCCGACGGAGGAACCCGGGGAGCCCGGGGAGAGCCCGGACGAGTCCCAGCTGCCGCCGATCCCGGAGGACCCCGGCGATCCGCTGGACGAGCCGTCGAACGAGGAGCTGTAGCGGCGAGCGGGTCCTAGGCGTCCGCTTCCGACATGCCCCGGAACCACGTCGGCCCGGCCTCCACCGCCCGCTTGATGCGGATCAGCGCGTAGTCCTCCAGCGCCGGCAGAGCGTCCAGGTCGAACCAGCCCACTTCCAGCGACTCGTCGTCGTTGACCACGGCCTCGCCGCCGGTCGCGCGGCAGCGCAGCGTGACGTCCATGAACTGGCAGACGTCCCCGTTGGGGTAACGCGTCGGCGGCATGGTCTCCACGAGGACGACCCGCTCGGGGACGACCCGTACCGCGGTCTCCTCGTACACCTCGCGCACCGCGGTCTCGGCCGGCTGCTCCCCGGGCTCGGGGATGCCGCCGATCACCGACCAGCCACCGGTGTCCACCCGCTTGCCCAGGAGGACCCGGCCCTCGTCGTCGAAGACGACCGCACTGACCCCGGGCAGCCACAGCAGCTGCCGGCCGACGGACGTGCGGAGGTCACGGATGAATTCGGGTGTTGCCATGTGTTGAACCCTAAAGGAAGACCCCACCGTTTCCGCGACGCGTCGGGGGAGGGCCCGCTCCGGCGTTCAGGCGCCTGCCGGGGTGCCGTTGCGGCGCACGCTGAGCCGGCCGCGGATGTAGCGGACGGCGGCCTCGGCGTTGTCGACGGTGACGGTGAAGGTGTGGCCGTCGTGGAGTTCGAGCACCAGGGCCTCACCGCGGCGGACGACGACGGCGGTGCCCTGCTCGGGGCGCCAGCGGTAGCCCCAGCCGCCCCAGTGCCGCGGGGTGACCTGCGGCGCGTAGACGGCGCCGACGACGTCGTCCAGCGGGATGCGGCGACGCGGTACCCCTATATGGCCGCAGCGGACTTCCAGGGCGTCCTCGTCGACGCGTACCGCTACATGGACGAAGGCGATCGTGCCGAAGAGCACCAGCAGGCCGGCCGCGACGCAGCCGACGACGGACATCACCAGGGGCGCGAGGCTCGACGTCCAGGAGCTGTCGACGGCGAGTTCGACGCCGAGGGCCATGCAGGCCGCGCCGATACCGGCGAGCAGCCACTGCACGCGGTTGGTGGCGCCGCCGTGCCAGACCTCGGGAAGTTCCGCGTGGGCGCCGCCTCCGCCGGGGGGCACGCCGTCGCCTACGGTGCTGTCGTACTGATCGGGGGCTGCTGCCCCCTCCGGGGGGTGGTCCCTCATGGAACGCAGCGTACGCGTCTTTGCACAGCACGGCACCGTGGTGCGCCGTGCCCGCGCGGCCCGGAACCCCGGGGCGCCGACACCCCGTCGGCGTCAGCCGCGCAGGGCCGTCGCGGCCTCGCCCGGACCTGCCGCGGCGCCGCTCTCCGCCAGCAGTCGCCCCTCCGCGTAGGCCAGCGCCGCGGCGGGCATGCCGCCCGGGCGGCCGCTGAGGAGCACGCTCACGCTGCCGGTGGGCGCGGCCGCGGGCGCGGGCTCGGCCCCGATGCGGCGCAGTGCCTGGGCGGCGACGGCCTCCGCGGAACCGTGCAGGACGAGGGCGGGGGCGCCGGGCTGCTGCAGGGCCGCCCGGATGCGTTCGGCGACCAGCTCGTAGTGGGTGCAGCCCAGGACGACGGCCTTGACCTCCCGCGGGGTGAGGTCGGCGGCGGCGGCGACGGCAGCGTCGATCGCCCTGCCGTCCGCCTCCTCCACGGCGTCGGCGAGTCCCGGGCAGGGCACGCCCGTGACGTCCACGCCCTGGGCGAACCGCTCCACGAGGTCCCGCTGGTAGGGGCTTCCGGTGGTGGCCGGTGTCGCCCAGATGGCGACGGGACCGCCGCCGGCCGCCGCGGGCTTGATGGCCGGCACGGTGCCGATGACCGGCACGACGGGCTCCAGCTCGGCGCGGAGCACCGGCAGGGCGTGCACGGAAGCGGTGTTGCAGGCGACGATCAGGGCGTCGGGGTGGTGTGTGGCGGCTGCACGGGCGACCGCCAGCGCACGCGCCGCGACATCGTCGGGGGTGCGCGGGCCCCAGGGCAGGCCGTCGGGGTCGGAGGAGAGGACCAGATCGGCGTCCGGCCGCAGTCGCCGCACGGCGGCGGCCGCCGCGAGCAGCCCGGTCCCGGAGTCCATGAGCGCGATCTTCACGCGGACACTTTACTCAGGACGGCGCCCGACTTGTCATACCGGCCCCGTCAGCCCGGCCCCGGAGCTGGCGCTGTGTGCGGCAGCCGGAGCCCTGCGGAGCACCGCGCACGGTCGCGTGCCGCCCGCTCCGGGACACCCCGTCGATGACCGCCGCGCGGCGGATCCGGTGCGGCAGACTGCGGCCGTGGGAGCGATGGAGTGGATCGGTGCGGGGTCACTGCTGGCCTGGGCGTGGCTGCTGCTGGGACAGGGCTTCTTCTGGCGGACCGACCAGCGGCTCCCGGCGCGCCGGGACCCGGCGCGCTGGCCGTCGGTCGCGGTGGTGGTGCCCGCGCGGGACGAGGCCGAGGTGCTGCCGGACAGCCTGCCCTCGCTGCTGGCACAGAAATACCCGGGACGGGCCGAGGTGTTCCTCGTCGACGACGGCAGTACGGACGGGACGGGCGCGGTGGCCCGCGCGCTGGCGGCGGAACGGGGCGGGCTCCCGCTGACCGTCTGCTCCCCCGGTGAGCCGGAGCCGGGCTGGACGGGCAAGCTGTGGGCCGTACGGCACGGCATCGCGCAGGCGCGCGAGCGGCTCGCGCCGGAGTATCTGCTGCTGACGGACGCGGACATCGCCCACGAACCGGACAGCTTCCGGGAGTTGGTGGCGGCGGCACGGTCGGCGGACCTGGATCTGGTCTCACAGATGGCCCGGCTGCGGGTCGTGACGTTCTGGGAGCGCCTGATCGTGCCGGCCTTCGTGTACTTCTTCGGGCAGCTCTACCCCTTCCGATGGGTCAACCGCCCCGGGGCACGGACCGCCGCGGCCGCGGGCGGCTGTGTGCTGCTGCGGCGGGAGGCGGCGGAGCGCGCGGGCATCCCGGAGACGATCCGGCACGCGGTGATCGACGATGTGACGCTGGCCCGCGCGGTCCAGCGCTCCGGGGGCACGATCTGGCTGGGACTCGCGGACCGGGTGACGAGCGTGCGGCCGTATCCCCGGCTCGCCGAGCTGTGGCGGATGGTCGCGCGCAGCGCCTACGCCCAGCTGCTGCACCAGCCGCTGCTCCTGGTGGGGACCGTCGCGGGCCTCGCGCTGGTCTATCTCGCGCCGCCCGCCGTGCTGCTGGCCGGGGCGGCCGCCGGTGAGGCCGCGGCCGCGGCACTGGGCGGCGCGGCCTGGCTCGTGATGTGCGGGACGTTTCTGCCGATGCTGCGCTACTACCGGCAGCCGCCGTGGACCGCGCTGCTGCTGCCGTTCACCGCGCTGCTCTATCTGCTGATGACCATGGACTCGGCCGTGCAGCACTACCGGGGGCGCGGGGCGGCCTGGAAGGGCCGGACGTACGGAGCGCCGTCCTGACCGCGCCCGCGAGGAGCGCGGCCGCGGTGTCCGTCCACGGGCCGCGAAACGGCGTCACTTGCGGGCCGGTGACCAGTCCAGGCCCCACCCGTAGGCCTGGTCGACGGTGCGCTGCGGGCTGATGCCGGGCGGTGGCACGAGGAACCGGGACTCGCGCTGGACGACGAGTTCGCTGCCGGTGTGCGTGATCAGGGCAAGGGCGCAGACGTTGGAGGGGACCGTGCACGCGTCGAGGGCGAAGTCGACGGGGGCGCCGTGCTGCGGCTGGAGGGTGACGGTCGCGTCCAGTCCCTCGAAACTGCGGGCGCCGGCGTAGACGGTGACGAAGATCAGGATGCGCTTGATGCGGGCCTGATGGTCGAGGTTGATGGTGAGGTTCTCGCCCGCCTGGACGGCGCCGGTGCGGTCGTCGCCGTCCAGCTGGATGAACGGCGGGGCCTGCAGCGAGCCGAAGTTGTTGCCGATCGGGTGCACCACGCCGGCGCTGCCGTCGCTGAGTTCGTACAGCGCGCACAGGTCGAGGTCGAGCCCGTCGGACCGGGGCAGCAGCGCGCCGCGGGCACCCATGGCCTCCATCGCCTTGCGGCCGAGCTTCTTGCCGAGGCTCTTGCCGCCCTTGCCGCCGCTCCAGTTGAGGTTCACCCGCATCGCGCCGGAGGTACCGCCCTGCTTCGTCAAGGAGACGGCCGGGGCGTCCTTCGTGAGGGTGACCTTTGTCAGACGAACGGGGGGCGCGGAGGGGGGCGCGGCCTGCTGACCCGGCGGCGGGGGAATTGACGCCGCGGGTTGACCGGTCGGCAACGGGGGCGCGGGGGCCGTGTGCGGTGACGCCATCGGGGGCGCCGGAGGCGCGGGCGCGAACGGCGGGGCGGACGGCGCGGTGCTCGGCGGAGCGGCGGCGAGGGCCCGGTCCGCGGCCGGCTCCTCCTCGACGCTGATGCCGAAGTCGGTGGCCAGGCCGGCGAGCCCGGTGTCGTAACCCTGTCCGACGGCGCGGAACTTCCAGGCGCCCTGGCGCCGGTAGAGCTCGCCGAGGACGAAGGCCGTCTCCGCGGCGGCGTCCTGGCTGTCGAAACGGGCGATCTCGGAGCCGCTCGCCGCGTCCAGCACCCGGATGTACAGCCCGGGGACCGTCCCGAAGGTTCCGCCGTCGCAGGAGGCGGCGAGCACGACCTTCTCGACACCGCCCTCGACGGCCGCCAGGTCGACGGCGAGGCTGTCGGTCATCGCGCCGCCGGCCGGCCGCTTGCCTTCGTGGCGGACCGCACCGGAGGCGTGCACGGCCTGGTTGTAGAACACGAAGTCGGTGTCGTCGCGAACCTTTCCCGACACCAGGAGCAGCGCGGAGGCGTCCACATCCGGAATCCCCGGAGCGGCCTGCCAGCCCAGTTCCACCCGGACCGCCGGGGCCGGAACCGGAACGTTGCTGCCCTTGAGCATCGACATCGCTGCGCCCTCTCTGTCGTTCGCCATGCCCCGTCGGTGGTGGCACCTCCAACCTACTGGGCCGACGCCCCTGCGAGTGCCCCGCGTTCACCTGCGGGAAGCCGATCCTTTACAGGATTCCTACGGCCGATCGCGACCGATTTTCCCAAGTTCGCTCACATTGAGGAACCTGGGCCACTCGCAACGCGTAAAACAACCCTCTTTTCAGGCTCCCCAATCGGCACATCGTGGGCTTAACTTAAGAGGCATGACCTCCCCCCGCTCTACCTACGGCGGCGGCTACTACGCTTCGCCCTCCTTCCCGGACACTCCGATCTACGACAGCCTCGTCGCGGAACGCGGTACCCCTCAGATCGCCCCGATCCGGGTATCCCCCTCCCCTTACGACACCGGCTCGTCCTACCTGCCCGCCCTTCCGTCGGCGCTGCCCGCACTGCCCGCCGCTCCCTCGTACCCCTCGGCGGGGCAGGGTTATCAGGGCAACGGGCAGCAGGCGGCGCCGCTCCAGCAGGCTCCTGCGCCCTATATCCCGCAGCAGGCCGGCAACCGCGGCTACCAGTCCCAGCAGCCCCAGCAGTACCCCCAGCGCCCGGCCGGCACGGGCTACGAGCAGATGCGTCCGGCCGCTCCGGTCGCACCGCGTCCCGCGGCCCCGCGCCCGGCCGCGCCGTACGACGATCCGTACGGCCGCCAGTACCCGCGGGGGTACTGAACCGGCCCACCGGCCAACTGTCCGAGGCGACTGGCAGGATGGATTCCATGCCGACGCCAGCGCTGCAATCGATCCATCTCTATCCGGTCAAATCCATTGCGGGGTCCGGTCCCGGCGAGGCGGTCGTGGAGCCGTGGGGGCTCGCCGGGGACCGACGGTGGATGGTCGTGGACACCCAGCGCAGAATGCTGTCCCAACGGCAGCAGCCGACGTTGGCGTTGGCCTCGGCCGAGGTGCTGCCGAGCGGCGCCCTCGCGCTGACCGCGCCCGGCATGGAGCCGCTGACGGTCGAGGTGCCCGAGCCCGGCGAGACGGTCGTGGTCGAGCTCTGGAGGGACAAGGTCGAGGCGGTGCCGGCCGGACGGCAGGCAGCCGACTGGTTTCGCGCGTATCTGGGTGTCGAGGCCGAACTGGTTCATCTGGACGCACCTGACATGCGCCGCCCCATCGATCCGGAGTTCGCCCTGCCCGGCGAGACCGTGAGCTTCGCCGACGGCTATCCCCTGCTGCTCACCACCACCTCGTCGCTGAACGCCCTCAACTCCCTCATCGCGCAGGGCGACCACGCCGACGAGGGCCCGCTGCCGATGAACCGTTTCCGGCCCAATGTGGTCGTCGACGGCACCACTCCCTGGGCCGAGGACGACTGGCGGTCGGTCCGCATCGGCGAGATGGCCTTCCGGGTGGCCAAGCCCTGCTCGCGCTGTGTGGTCACCACCACCGACCAGCGCACCGCCGAGCGCGGCAAGGAGCCGCTGCGCACCCTCGCCCGCCATCGCCGCTTCGGTGACCGGCTGGTCTTCGGCCAGAATCTGATCCCCCAGGGGCCGGGCACGATCCGCGTCGGCGACCCCTTCGAAGTGGTCGCCTGACGTGGCCTTCGGGCCCTCCGCGGCCCCCCGGGGCGGGCACCGATGACGGTTGCCGGGCACATTGCGGGCCGCCCACACCCTGCCTAGAGTGAGCGCTCCACGCCACCTGCGGGAGGGCCGTACGGGGGGAGACGAAGAACCAGGTGTCGATGCCTGAGAGGGACACCAGGAACGATCACCTCATCCCTGTCCAGCATCTGCGACCCGGGGACCACGCCTTTGTGAGCTATGGCAATGACGAAGTGCGCTGGGAGGTCGTCACGGCCTTCGTGCGGCTCGGACTGGCCCGCGGCGAGAAGGTCCTGCTGCTCCCCTGCCCCGGCGTGTCCGAGGCTGAGGTACTGGCCCGGATCGACTTCCCCAGCCGCAGTACGGTCCCGGCCCGCGAGCGTGGCCAGTTGGTGCTGACCAGCATGCGCGAAGTGATCCGGCCGGACAGGGAGTTCACCGCCGCGCGCCAGATGGGCAGGCTGAGCGAGGAGACGGACCGGGCGACCGCCGAGGGCTACACCGGCCTGCGCGCCTTCATCGACATGGGCTGGGTGGCCGCGCTCGGCGCGGACGTCGGCGCGATGGCCCACCGCGAGACACACGCCGACCAGCTGTTCACCGGCCGGCCGTACACCGAGATCTGCGCCTACGACCGCCGCCGGTTCGACCGCTCGGTGGTCCGCTCCATGGAGCGGGCGCATCCGCGCGCCCTGCTGGAGCGCATCGGCAGCTTGCGGTCCGAGCGGGGCCCGGACGACGCACTGCACTTCATCGGCGAGGCGGATACCGCGAACCGGGCCGCGTTCACCAGATCGCTGGAGATCGCCCTGGCCCGGACGACGCGAAACCGCCGGCTGACCATCGATCTGACCCGGCTGCACTTCCTGTCGGTCGGCTGCGCGACGGGCCTGCTCTCCCTGGTGCGCGACGCCGCGGGGCACGACCTGGTCGAGGTGCGCTGCGACCAGGTGCAGTCCGGGATGCTGCGGCGGCTCGGTGCCGGGGCGGTGCCGAGGCTGGCCGCGAAGGAGGTGTCGCGGTCGTGGTGAGTCACGAACCGGCCGGGCCGTCGCAGTCGAGGCCGGCGGAGGCCGGCCGCCGGCTGCTCCAGCGCCGTTTCACCGCACGGCTGCTGCCCCAGCTGCGGCTGCTGGTGGAGGAGTGCGCGGCCCGCGAGGGCCTGGGCGAGCCGCGGCGCGGCGAGTTCGTGCTGGCCGTGGACGAGATCGCCGGGAACGCCGTGGAGCACGCGGGAGGCTCCGGCAGGCTGGTGCTGAGCCGGGTCGGCGACGAGCTGGAGTGCCGGATCAGCGACGCGGGGCCCGGGTTCAGCGAGGCGGTGATTCCGGAGCTGCTGCCGGGTCTTGACGGGGCACCGAAGGGGCGCGGGCTGTGGCTGGCGCGCCTGGTGACGGACCGGTTCGCGGTCGCGGCGGACACGGGCCTGGGGGGCGCCGTGGTGACGGTGGCGGTGCGGCTGCCCTAGGCCGGCGGGCGCGGGGCCGCGGCGTGCCATGGGCGGGCTCCGGCTCGACGCACTCGCTCCGTCCGGGCCCGAAGCCGCCTTCGAGGGTCGACGGGCGGTCGCGCGGCGGCGGGATCACCCCTCCCACCAGGACCGCTTCCGGACCGTCGGCCACCTGGCCCTCGTCCGCCCGGTCCCCCTTGGCCGGCTCGTCGGCCCTGCGGGCGGCGCGTCCTAACAGGCCCCGCACACCCGGGCGTTCACGCGCCGACGGCGCCGGATCGGAGCAGGAGTACAGTGTCCGCGCTCCGGCCGGTCCGCCCCTCGCGAAGTGATGTTCCTCTCTCTTTGCGGAACTCGCGCATGGACGAGGCGCGATGAGGTATTCACGGACACGGAAGGGGGTGCAGCGATGCGAGCGATGGCAGGTATGTGGCGTTGGCGGCGCAATCCGCTGCGGCGCCGGACGGATCGGATCGAGGCGTGGGTGTCACTGACCGCCGCCCTCCTGATCACGCTCGGGGCACCCTCCGTCGGCTGGTTCACCGGGCAGGCCGCGCACGGCGCGCTCCTGGAGACCGTCCGCCTCCAGCACGCGCAGCGGCATCTGGTGTGGGTCACCGTCGACCGGCTGGTCTCCCGCACCCCGCTCGACCCCGACCCGGAGACCTCTTCGGAGCGCGACGCACACCGCCGGGTCATCGCCCGCTGGACCGCGTACGACGGCAGCCTGCACACCGGACGGCTCGCCTCCCCGCGGCCGGTGGAGCCCGGTGAGCACTTCCGGATCTGGACCGACCACGGCGGCCGGGTGATGCCGCGGCCGATGGACGTCAGCACGGCCGGTACCCACGCGGTGCTCGCCGGCCTGGGTGCCGCGGCGGCGGCCGGCGGCCTGATCGAGGGCGGCCGGCGGCTGGTCGTCTGGCGGCTGCGGGTGCGCCGCTACCGCCGTTGGGACGAGGAGTGGGAGCGCGCGGGCCAGGACTGGGGACGGGCCGGCGCGGGCAGCTGATCAACCGGCTGACCATGTCAACTGCCCCCCGTCGGGCGCGCTACGGTGGTGCATCCAGCCTCCTGGCTGGGGCCTCGCAGACCCGAATGCGGACATCCGCGGACGGATGCCTGCCGGGCCGACAACAGCCGCACGAGGTGGGGGCACGACAGCGCCATGGCACAGGGCTCGGTCCAGGTGACGCACTCCGGAACGTCGCGTTGGCGGCGCCGCACAGGGGAGTACAGCTCGCTCGCCGCCGCCCTGGAGGCCGCAGGGGACGGTGATGTACTCACCGTCCCGGCAGGTACCTACCGCGAGAATCTGGTGCTGGTGCGCGCGGTGACGCTGCGCGGGCCGGACGGGGCGCGCGGTTCGGTGCGTATCGCCCCGGCCGACGGCGTGGCGCTGACCATACGTGCCTCGGCCACCGTCCACGATCTGCATCTGGAGGCGACGGACTCGGCCTCGCCCGCGCTGCTGGTGGAGGACGGCGCGCCGGAGCTGACCGGTCTGCGCGTGGTGACCCGGTCCGCGGCGGGCATCGAGGTCCGTGGCGGCGCCCGGCCGACGGTGCGCCGCTGCACGGTCGACAACGCCGGTGGGGTCGGCATCAGCGTCCTGGACGGCGCCGGCGGCGTCTTCGAGGAGTGCGAGGTGGTGGCCGCGGGGCAGGCCGGGGTGGCGGTGCGCGGCGGGGCCCATCCGCGGCTGGAGAACTGCCGGATCCACCACGCCTCCGGCGCCGGTCTGTCCCTGAACGGCGAGGGCAGCGCGGTCGAGGCGGTGGGCTGCGAGCTGTACGAGATCAAGGGTGCGGGCATCCAGGTCGCGGCTCGGGCCACCGGCCACCTCACCGACTGCACCGTGCACCGCACCTCGGCGGACGGCGTCACCCTGGACACCGACGCGGTTCTCACCCTCGCCGACTGCGACATCCACGACATCCCGGAGAACGCCATCGACCTGCGGTCCCGGTCGGTGCTGACCCTGACCCGCAGCACGGTGCGGCACTTCGGCCGCAACGGCCTGTCCGTCTGGGATCCCGGCACGCGCGTGGACGCCAACCAGTGCGAGATCCACGACAGTACGGGCGACTACCCGGCGGTGTGGGTGAGCGACGGCGCCACCGCGGTGCTGGACTCGACGCGGGTGCACGACGTGCCGGACGCGTTGTTCGTCCTGGACCGCGGCTCGCGGGCCGATGTGGTGGACTGCGACATCTCCCAGGTCCGCAACACCGCGGTGTCGGTGAGCGACGGGGCGACCGTGCAGCTGGACGACTGCCGGATCCGGGAGGCGGCCACCGGCGCCTGGTTCCGTGACCACGGCAGCGGCGGCACCCTCGCCAACTGCACCATCGACGGCGCCCAGACCGGCGTGATCGTCACCAAGGGCGCCGACCCCACCATCGAGGGCAGCACGGTCAGTTCACCGGCCGAGGCCGGGTTCTACGTCTCGGCGGAGGGCCGCGGCACGTTCCACGGCTGCCGCGTCACCGGCAGCTCGGGCTTCGGCTTCCATGTGATCGACGGCTGCCGTACGACGCTGACGCGCTGCCGCACGGAGCGGTGTGCCCGTGGCGGCTACGAGTTCGCCGACGGCGGCTCCGGGTTCGGTGACGGCACGACAGGCGGGCCCACCGTCCAGGACTGCACCAGCGACGAGAGCCTGGCGGCCACCGCTCCGGCGTCCGGTGCCGGGACCGCTCCGGCCGTGCAGACCGCCACCCAGACCGCCGGGCTGCTGGGCAACGTACCGACGCAGAGCGCCCCGCAGGCCCCGGCCGTTGCGCCCGAGCCGCCCGTCGCCCGCAGGCCCTCCGAGGAGGTGCTGGGCGAACTGGACACCCTGGTGGGCCTGGACAGCGTCAAGCGCGAGGTGCGCAGCCTGATCAACATGATCGAGGTGGGGCGCCGGCGGCAGGAGGCCGGGCTGAAGGCGGCGTCGGTGCGCCGGCACCTGGTGTTCACCGGCTCGCCCGGCACGGGCAAGACGACCGTGGCGCGCCTCTACGGCGAGATCCTGGCCTCACTGGGGGTGTTGGAGCGCGGGCACCTGGTCGAGGTGTCCCGGGTGGACCTGGTGGGCGAGCACATCGGCTCGACGGCGATCCGTACGCAGGAGGCGTTCGACCGGGCGCGCGGCGGGGTGCTGTTCGTCGACGAGGCGTACGCCCTGTCCCCCGAGGACTCCGGGCGGGACTTCGGCCGGGAGGCCATCGACACGCTGGTGAAGCTGATGGAGGACCACCGGGAGGCGGTGGTGGTGATCGTGGCGGGCTACACCGCCGAGATGGCGCGCTTCCTCGCCGTCAACCCCGGTGTGGCGTCACGGTTCTCACGGACCATCACCTTCGGCGACTACGCGCCGGAGGAGCTGCTGCGCATCGTCGAGCAGCAGGGCGAGGAGCACGAGTACCGCCTCGCCGAGGGAACCGGCGAGGCGCTGCTGAAGTACTTCACGGCGTTGCCGAAGGGCCCCTCCTTCGGCAACGGCCGTACCGCGCGGCAGACGTTCGAGGCGATGGTCGAGCGGCACGCGGGCCGGGTCTCGCAGCTCACCGAGACGAGCACCGACGACCTGACCCTGCTCTACGCGGAGGATCTGCCCGAACTGCCCTGAGGGAACGGCGGCCGCGGTCCCGGCCCGCCGTCGGGGCCGTCCTCCGGCTCGTCGTCCCGCTGGCCGGGCAGCCCGGGGTCGAGCCGGGCGATCAGCCCGGTGCGCACCTCGGCGAAGACCGGGTCGGCCTGGTAGTCGCCATGGCCCAGGATCTGCGCGGGCAGCGGGTTTTGGAGGGTGCGGCCGAAGGCGAGCGGGTCGCGCAGCGGGCCTTCGTCGACACGGCAGCCGCCCTCGCAGGTGAGCCGGATCGGGCCGCCGATGGGGTCGGTGAAGCGCCACAGGTTGCGCCAGTCGTCCATCTCGCGGTGCAGGCCGGTGAGGAGGGGCGGGCCGAAGAAGGCGGGGAACCACCGCCCGTAGAGACGCTCCAGCGGGGAGCCGTAGGTGAGCAGGGCGACGCGGCTGCGGGTGACCAGGTCCAGCTGCCAGACGGCGGCCGCGGCCAGCACGCTGCCCTGGGAGTGCCCGGAGATCACCAGGCGCCCGTCGAACCGCTCCGTCCAGGTCGCCATCCGCCAGGTGAGGTCGGGGACGGCGCGCTCGGCGTAGCAGGGCGGCGCGAAGGGGTGGGCGGCCCGTGGCCAGAACGTGCCGACGTCCCAGAGGATGCCGATGGTGCGGCGGGCGGAGTGGTCGCGGTAGGCGCGTCGGCCCATGGTGACGAGGACTATGACGCCCGCGCCCATCAGCCACGAGCCGAGCGCCTCGGCGGTCTGCGCGGCGGCGTGCACGAAGGGCGGCGCTGCCTCGGTGGCGCGGCCGGGCGCGCGGCCGGTGAGCCAGGCGCCGGCCACCGCGCCGGCGCCGAGGACGAGAGTGACGGCGGCGGTGGCCGCGACGAGGACGGGCGCCGAGTCGGTCAGGCCGGCGCGGGCGATGGTGCCGGCGATCCGCTTGGTGCGCAGGTCGTCGGGACGCTCCTGCGGGTCGAAGAGTCCGGGGACGTCATGGGAGACCTTGCTGCGGACGACGAGCACCCGGATGCCGGCGAGCACCACGACGACGGCGACGACGACCAGCAGCGCCGGGATGACCGCGGCCTGCCAGGAGAGGAGTACCGGCGGGCCCGCGATGGGGGCGTGCGCCTGGCCGGGGGTCGCGCCGCCGTCCAGCCAGTCGGCGAACCGCTGGGCCACTCCCCCGGACAGCACCCCGCCGACGGCGCAGGCCAGCAGGGCGACGGCCGGGCCGCCCATACCGCGCAGGGCGGTGCGGGCGTCGTCGCGGGCGGCGCGCTGCAGCACCCATGCGGTCACGGCCAGCGCGAGGACCATGGCGCCCTGGAAGACGGCGATCGCGCCGAAGGCCGAGGCGCCGGGCAGCGGGCCCGAACTGTGCGCTCCGGGGCGCGCCCAGGCGGTGTGCACGGCGACCAGCACCAGCGCGCCGAGGCAGGCGTACGGCAGCGCCCGCACGACCAGGCGGTCGGACTCGTCGTCCGGTGCGGCCTCGCTGCGGGCGGTGCGCCAGACGACGGCGAGGGTGGCAGCGGCCAGCAGCACGATCAGGACGGTCAGCGCCCGGCCGGTGAGGGTCAGGGCGGTGCCGGTGCGCCGGTCGGCCTCGGCGGTGGCGACGAGCAGCGCGGCGGCGATGGTCAGCACACCGGCGGCGGTGTGCGCGGCGCGCAGCCGGGCGACGAGCCGGCGGCCGTACCAGAAGCCGTCCAGGCTCAGCGTGGTGCGCTCGGCGGCGGGGGTGTGGCGCGAGGTGCCGGGGCGGCGGGGCGGCGGCGAGGCGGACTCGTACGCGCTCCAGGTGCGGTACGACAGCCACCACAGGAAGCCGATGACCACAAGAGGCGCCACCGAGGCGAGCACGAGGCGGCGGCCGGGGGCGCTCCACCAGCCGCCGTTGTCGGGGCTGAGGAAGCCCATCCAGGACTTGCCGGCGACGCAGACCGTGGTGCCCGCGCACTGCCAGGCCATGAGGTCCAGGGCGACCTCGCAGGCCGCGGCGGCGAGCAGGACCGTGAGGGTGAGCGCCAGGATCCGCACCAGGACGTCGTAGAGCCGCTGGGCACGGTGCTCGGGGGGCGCGGCGGGGCGCATCCAGTGGGCGAGGTTGGCGACCATGAAGGGCACCAGGATCAGCCAGAGGGCGCGGGCGCCGTTGCCGGAGGTGAGGTTGGACCAGCAGTACGCCTCGCGGACGGGCTGGTCGCGGTAGTCGCCCGGCCGTTCCTCGGCGTCCGCGTCGTCGGTACGGCGGTAGCAGGCGGCGGTGTCGTCGCCGGTGATCCGCTGGACGCGCGGGTCGCCGAGCATTTCCGCGGGTGTCGTGCCGCCGACGCCGTGCACCAGCAGTTCCAGGGCGAGCTGCGGCGCTTCGGCCGGCGGCCCATCTGCCGTCTTCCGTCGCGGCGTTGGGCGGTCGTGCGGTGTCGTGTCCGCGGTCTCCACTGGTCTTCCCCCGTTGTCCGTGCGGCGCTGTGCGGCGCCCCCAGGATTGTCCCTTTCCCCCGCGCGAGCGTCCATCCACCTCTGCGACACACGTCACCGTCCTTCCGACGGCAGAGCCGGACCGGGTCCGGCTGTCGGTGCTCCGTGCGAGGATGAGGGAACCAGTGATCGCGGGCGGCAGCCGGCGCGAGAGACCGGACTCAGCGAGCCGGGCGGAAGGGACGGGCCGGGGTGAGCGACAACCAGAACCTGCTCGCGGAGCAGCGACGGGCCCTGATCCTCGACGAGGTCAGGCGGCGCGGCGGAGTCCGGGTCAACGAGCTGACCCGCAAGCTCAACGTGTCGGACATGACGGTCCGTCGCGACCTGGACGCACTCGCCCGCCGGGGCATGGTGGAGAAGGTGCACGGCGGCGCGGTGCCGGTCAGCGAGCCGAGCGCGCACGAGCCGGGTTTCGAGGTGAAGTCGGCGCTGGAGCTGAGCGCCAAGGAGGACATCGCCAGGGCCGCGGCGGAGATGGCGGCACCGGGCAGCGCGATCGCGCTGGCGGGCGGCACGACGGCGTTCGCGCTGGCGCAGCAGCTGCTGGAGGTGCCGGATCTGACGGTGGTGACGAATTCGGTGCGGGTGGCCGATGTCTTCTACACCGCGCAGCGGGCGGCGGCGACCGGCGGCTCCGGTCCGCGGGCGGGCGCGGCGACGGTCGTCCTGACCGGCGGGGTGCGGACGCCGTCGGACACCCTGGTGGGGCCGGTGGCGGACGCCGCGATCCGGTCGCTCCATTTCGACGTGCTCTTCCTCGGTGTGCACGGCATATCGGTGGAGGCGGGCCTGTCCACGCCCAACCTCGCGGAGGCCGAGACCAATCGGCATTTCGTGCGGTCCGCGCGCCGTGTGGTGGTGGTCGCCGACCACACCAAGTGGGGTACGGTCGGCCTGAGTTCGTTCGCGTCGCTGGAGGAGGTGGACGTGCTGGTGACGGATGCCGGGCTGTCCGCCGAGGCGCGCGCGCAGTTCGCCGAGCTGCCCCCCGAGCTGCTGGTGGCGGGCGAGCAGCCGGACGACACAGACATCTGATAACTCGTCAGCTATGGTGTGCGGCGCAGATCCACCGCCGCCGCCGTGAAGGGGTGCTCGTCCATGGCGCACCGACTCCGCCCCGTAGAACTCGACTTCACCTCGTACGCCCCCGTGCGGCTGGTGTTCGCCGAGGAGATCGCCGCGCCGCCCGAAGAGGTCTACGCCGCGCTCGCGGACGATGTCGCGGGCTGGTCCCGCTGGTTCTCCGGCGTGTCCCGCTCGGCCTCGACGGACGGCGGCCGGGGCCGCGACATCCGCCTCACAGGCGGCACCCGCTTCGTGGAGACGGTCCTGGCCGCCGAGCCCGCCGTCCACTACGCCTACCGCGGTGACACCACCAACGCCCCGGGCCTGCAGGCCCTGTTGGAGGACTGGCGGCTGACCCCCGTGGGCGGGGGGACCCGGGTGCGCTGGATGTTCGCGGCGGACGGCCCGGCGGCGTTCCGCTTCGTGATGCCGCTGGCCAGGCCGGGCCTGGGGCGCGCCTTCCGTGAGTCGGTGCGCTCGCTGGACCGCCTCCTCGCCGAGCTCTGAGCCCGGCGGGCGGGCCGCCTCAGTCCGGCCAGGCGCCGGTGTCGAGGAAGGTGTCGAGGGTGTCGGCGTACGGCGCGATGTCCAGGCCCTGGGAGGCCAGCCACTCGTCGGAGTAGTACTTGTCCAGGTAGCGGTCACCGGGGTCGCAGAGCAGCGTGACGACGGACCCCCTGCGGCCCTCGGCGACCATCTCCGCGACGATCTTCAGGGCGCTCCACAGCCCGGTGCCGGTCGAGCCGCCCGCCTTGCGGCCGATGGCCTTCTCCAGGGCGCGTACGGCGGCGACACTGGCGGCGTCCGGCACCTTCATCATCCGGTCGATCGCGCCGGGAACGAAGCTCGGCTCCATCCGCGGCCGCCCGATGCCCTCGATGCGTGAGGCCGTCGCGCAGTCGGTCCCGGCGTCGCCGGTGAGCCAGCCGTCGAAGAAGCAGGAGTTCTCCGGGTCGGGGACGCAGACGCGGGTGTCGTGCTGCATGTAGTGGACGTACCGGGCGATCGTCGCGGACGTGCCGCCGGTGCCGGCGGTCGCGACGATCCAGGCGGGCTCGGGATAGCGCTCCAGCCGCAGTTGCTGGTAGATCGATTCGGCGATGTTGTTGTTGCCGCGCCAGTCCGTGGCCCGTTCGGCATAGGTGAACTGGTCCATGTAGTGGCCGCCGGACTCGGCCGCGAGCCGGGCGGAGACCTCGTAGACCGTCCGCGGGTCCTGGACGAGGTGACAGCTGCCGCCGTGGAACTCGATCAGCCGGGTCTTCTCGCGGCTGGTCGTCGCGGGCATCACCGCGATGAAGGGCACCCCGATCAGGCTCGCGAAGTACGCCTCGGAGACGGCCGTGGAGCCGCTGGAGGACTCGATGACCGGCTTGCCGGGACGGATCCAGCCGTTGCACAGCCCGTAGAGGAACAGCGAGCGGGCCAGGCGGTGCTTGAGACTGCCGGTGGGGTGCGTCGACTCGTCCTTGAGGTAGAGGTCGATGCCCCACCGCTCGGGCAGCGGGAAGCGCAGGAGGTGGGTGTCGGCGGTCCGGTTGGCGTCGGCCTGCACCTTGCGGACGGCCTCTTTGAGCCAGGCGCGGTAGTCCGGATCGGTGCGGTCGACGTCGACGGTCGGCATCGGGGTATCGGCCGCGGCCGTACCGTCCGGCCGGCTCTGCGGCTGCTGTGCGGTGCTCACCGGCGCTCCTCAAGGGGTCAAAGAGCCCGCGCGGGGACGCCGGGCCGATTTCGACTATAGCCACCCTCGGCAACCTTCTCACCTGCATAAACAACCCTTTGAGAACCCCCAAGAAAGCCCTGGGAGCGGGCTGTTGCGGGCGCCGGGCGCCAGGGGCACTGGTGTCCGGGCCGTCCTACCGGCAGACTCCCCTCAAGGGGCGGTGGAGGGCACCTGCCCGTTTCACCGAGGAGGTGGTGGCCATGGCGGAGCCGGAGTACAACGCGACCGGCGTACGGATCGAGCGGTGGCTGCGGTCCATGACCCGCGCCGGGCAGGTCGTCATCGCGGACGGCAGACTCGCGCTCCTGACGAGCTACGGCACGGAGATCGACAGTGCGCCGCTGACGGCGGTACAGGCACACAAACCGCTGTTCGCGGCCCGGGACCGGGCGCTCGCCACCCTCAACGGCCACCGCTACTCCCTCACCCTCGGCGCCCCGGAACTCTTCCTGAAGGCCCTGGAGGCGGCGCGTCCGCCACGTGCCTGACCCCCTGCCCCGGCGCGGTGGTGCGGTTGCGGGAGCGCACCACCTGCCCGACCCTGGACACGTATCACTGAGGGTTCACCAGCGGTGACGCTGTGGTGCAGCCGACATCGCTGGATCCGATCTTCGCCCCTGCCCGGTTCGGGGGGCGCCCGGCCTCATCAGGGAGTCGTGGTCGTGATCAGGCAGCCCAGCAGGCATTGCACGGTGGGGCTCCACGCCCTGCCGTCCCGCATCGGACATGTGCGCAGAATCGTTTCCGCACAGCTGCGGTACTGGCGTCTCGACGCCTTGGTGGACCCCGCGACGCTCGGCGTGACCGAACTCCTCGCCAATGTGCACCGGCACGCCCGGCCCAGCAAGCAGTGCACGGTCGAACTCTGCGTACTTCTGGACCAGTTGACGGTTTCCGTGCACGACCTGGATCCGCGGCTGCCGCACCTGCGCGCCGCCGAGAGCTGGGAGACGTGCGGGCGCGGCCTGGCGCTGATCGCGGCGCTCAGCGAGAGCTGGGGGGTGCGCCCGGACGGGGAGGGCAAGGTCGTCTGGTTCACCCTTCCGGCCCTCACGCCCGCCGTCGAGGAGGCCATCGCGGTCACCACCCACTGGGAGACCGTGGGGCTGGAGCCCGAGCCCACCTGTGCGCCGGCCGACCCCCTCGCCCCGGTGCGGGGCACGAAGGTCAGCTGACACCAGCGTCGAACGGCGGCCCTCACTCGGTGGCCACGGCCCGGAGCACATCGAGCCGCGCGGCCCGGCGCGCGGGACGCAGCGCGGCCACCGCACCCGCGGCCAACCCGATCAGCGCTACCGCCGCCAGCTGCACCGGCGGCACCGCGAACACGCTGCCGCCCGCGCTGTCGGACGCGCGCACCAGTGCCCAGCCGAGGAATCCGCCGAGCAACAGCCCGCCGGCCGTCCCGAAGGCGGCGACCAGCACCGACTCCCACCGGACCATGGCCCGCAACTGCGCCCGGGTCTGGCCGACGGCGCGCAGCAGGCCCAGTTCGCGGGTGCGCTCGTGCAGGGCGAGCGTGAGGGTGTTGGCGATGCCGAGCAGGGCGATCAGCACGGCCAGCGCGAGCAGGGCGTAGACCAGGGTCAGGAAGGTGTCCACCCCGCTCGCGGCGGACGCGGCGTAGGCGTCCCTGGTCTGCACCTCGGGATTGCCGTAGGCGGCGGCCGTGTGCTGAACCGCTGCCTTGCCCTCCGCAGTCGTCACACCGTCCCCGAGGGCCACCGCGACCAGGTTGTCGGAGTCCTGGACGCGGTGCTGCCGCCATGCCTGGCGGGAGATGACGTAGTCCCCGGTGAGATCGGGCTGTTCGTAGACGGACGGTCAGCGAACGCCCGCCGCCGTCCACCTCCGCGACGCCCTTGCCCAGGCCCACGGCTGCGTCCACCTCGGGCAGCCGGTCGAGGGCCGGGGCGAGGCGCGGGCTGATGCCGCTGCCACCGGGCCCGAAGGACGTGGTGCCGACCGCGATGTCGCCGGCGAACGCCTGGGAGACGGAGCGGTCGGCGGTGGCCTTGAGGGAGGCCCCGAAGACGGTGAAGAGGCAGACCACCGCGACGCCGATCATCAGGGCGGTGGCGGTGGCCGCGGTCCGCTTCGGGGAACGCAGTGCGTTGCGCTGCGCCAGGGCTCCCGTCACTCCGCGCAGCCTGGCGACGGGGCCGCCCAGCACCCGTACCGCGAGCGTGGCCGCGACGGGCCCCAGGACGACGAACGCGACGAGGGTGAGCAGCGCGCCGGCGCCGGTGAGCTGGACGTTCGGGGTGCCCGCGGCGCCGAGAGCGGTCAGCGCGATCCCTGCCGCGCCCATGACGGCGCCGATCAGCACGCGGCGGCGGGAGCCACCCGAGGTGTCCACGGCGGCGTCGCGCAGGGCGGCCAGCGGGGCGGTGCGTCCGGCACGCACGGCGGGCACGAGCGCGGAGCCGAGGCAGACCAGCACACCGACCGCGACCGGCAGCGTCATCGACAGCGCGCTGATGACCAAGGGGCCGCCCGGGAAGGGGAAGCCGATGGCGGGGAAGAGCGCCTGCAGACCGGCCGCGATGCCGATACCGGCGAGGAGCCCGGTGGCACCGGCGACCACCGCGACGACCGCGGCTTCGACGAGCGTGGCGCCGATGAGCTGGCGCCGGGACGCGCCGAGGATGCGCAGCAGGGCGTTCTCGCGGGTGCGCTGGGCCACCAGGATGGCGAAGGTGTTGTGCAGGGAGAAGGTCGCCACCAGCAGCGCGATGCCCGCGAACACCAGCAGCAGCGTGGTGAACAGGTTCAGGAAACCACCGGCCACGGCGCTGCTCTCCTCCGTGTAGCGGTCGCCGGTGATGGCCTCCACGCCGTCGGGGAGGGGGGGTCGCAGCGCGTCGGCCAACTGCTGCTGGGAGACGCCGGGAGCGGCCCGCACGAGGATGCTCGACGCCCGGCCGGGCTCGGGGCCGAGGTGGCGCTCCGCGTCGGACCGGGTCAGTGCCGTGAAGGTGCTCTGCCCCATGCCGTCCTCGCCGCCGAAGGTGGCGATGCCGACGACGGTGACGGGGACCGGGTCCGGTGTGCGCAGGACGGTGCGGTCACCGATCCGCAGGTCACCGGCCTTGGCCGCGCCCCTGTTGATCACGGCCTGGCCGGACGCCCGGGGAGCGTGTCCCTCGGCGAGTCGATAGGCGTTCAGCTGCGGATCGGTGATCCAGTTGGCGGCGCGCGAGGGCGGCCCCTGGCCTGCGCCGACGACCTTGCCGTCCGTGCCGATGAGCCGTCCCTCGCCCTGGACGGCGGGTTCCGCGGCGGCGACGCCCGGGACCTTCTCGACGGCCGCGGCCAGGGAGGTGCTGACGGGGCTGCGGCTGCCCTGGCCGGCGCCGGGCACGGTGACGACGTCGGCACTGCGCACGACGGCGGCGGTGCCGCGGGTGGCGTCGCCGAACATCGTGTCGAAGCTGCCACGCAGGGTGTCGCCCATGACGAGGGTGCCGCTGAGGAAGGCGACCCCGAGCAGCACGGCGAGGAAGGTGCCGGCGAACCGGCGCTTGTGGCCGCGCAGCGCGGAGCGGCCGAGGAGCAGGGGTGCGGGCCGGGTGGTCATGACGGGACCGCCTGTTCGGCGTGCGGCGCGGAGTCGCGGGTCCTGGTGTCGAATGCCTTGATGCGGTCCAGGACGCGTTCCGCGGTGGGATCGGCCATCGTGTCGACCAGCCGCCCGTCGGCGAGGAGGACGACCTCGTCGGCGTGTGCGGCGGCGACCGGGTCGTGGGTGACCATGACGACGGTGCGGCCCATGGTGCGTACGGCCCGGCCGAGCAGGCCCAGCACCTCCTCGCCGGAGCGGGAGTCGAGATTGCCGGTCGGCTCGTCCGCGAACACCACCTCCGGGCGGGCGGCGAACGCGCGGGCGACCGCGACGCGTTGCTGCTGGCCGCCGGAGAGTTCGGCGGGCCGGTGGTGCAGCCGGTCCCGGAGACCCACGGCGTCGATGAGTGTGTCGATCCACTCGGGGTCACCCCGCTGTCCGGCGAGGTCCAGCGGGAGGGTGATGTTCTCCGCGACGGTGAGGGTGGGCAGCAGGTTGAAGGACTGGAAGACGAAGCCGACGCGCTGCCTGCGCAGCAGGGTCAGCCGGCGGTCGTCGAGGGTGGTGAGGTCGGTGCCGGCCACGAAGGCCGACCCGGACGTGAGGCTGTCCAGGCCGGCCGCGACGTGCATCAGCGTGGATTTTCCGGAACCGGAAGGGCCCATGATCGCGGTGAACCGGCCGGCCGGGAAGCCGGCCGTCACCCCGTCCAGGGCCCGCACCCGCGCGTCGCCGGATCCGTAGACCTTGACGGCGTCGACGACGCGGGCGGCAGCAGGCGGGGTGGGGCCGGTGGACGTCATGCCGTGTCTCCCTTCGCTCCGGTGCCGAAGTGCTCCTCCAGGACCGACAGCCGTCGCCAGTACTCCTCCTCGTCGATCTCGCCTGCCGCGAAGCGGCGGCCGAGCACGGCGATGGGCGAGGGGGTGTCGCTCCTGGCCGTGCCCTGCGGGCCGCGGAAGTACCGGCCGGGGCCGCCGTGGCGCCGGGCGGTGCGGCGCAGCAGGGTCACCACGCCGAAGATGACCAGGGCCCAGAGCACGGGGACGAAGAGGATCCAGAGGCCGGGGCCGCCGTCGGACCAGGGATGTGCCAGCTCGAACATGGGACTCAGCTCCTCGGGGAACGGTGCGTTCTTTCGTCTTCGAGCCTCGTCCGCGAGGCGCCGCGCGTCGTCGTACGGCCAGCGGCTTCGCGCGTACCACGCAGGAAGTACGCGGTGCGTGCGGCACTGCTCCGGCCGCCCCTGGATTCTGTAACTACTGGTATGTACAGTGCCCTCATGGACACACGGGAACGGCTGGTGCGCAGCACCCAGGAGCTGTTGTGGGAGCGGGGTTACGTCGGCACCAGCCCCAAGGCGATCCTGGAGCGCGCGGGCGTCGGCCAGGGCAGCATGTACCACCACTTCGCGGGCAAGTCCGACCTCGCGCTCGCGGCGATCCGGCGCAGCGCCGAGGAGCTGAGGGCCGCCGCCGAGGAGTGCCTCTCCGGCCCCGGGACGGCGTACGACCGGGTGGCGGCCTACCTGCTGCGTGAGCGGCGGGTGCTGCGCGGCTGCCCCATCGGCCGGATGACGCAGGACCGCGACGTGGCGGAGAGTCCCGAGCTGCGGCAGCCCCTGGACGAGATGTTCGACTGGCTCCGGGCGCGGCTCGCCGAGGTGCTCGCCGACGGCCGACGGCGCGGCGAACTGGCCGCGGACCTCGACCCCGTGGCCACCGCGGCGACCGTCGCGGCGGTCGTCCAGGGCGGCTATGTGCTGGCGCGGGCGGCCGATGACACCGCCCCGTTCGATGCCGCCGTCCAGGGCGCGCTGGCGCTGCTCGCCGCCCGAGCCACGCCCGGAGGGGCGACCACACCCTCACCGCCCACCTCCGGCTGAGCCGGCTTCTCTGTCCTGTCGGCGCCAACGTCGGCTGTCCGGCGTGGAGTTGGAGCCGAGACGCGATTGCCCGGTGGCCTGCCACCGGACCGCGCGGCCCCGGCCGAACCCGCCGGCCGTACAGCTACACCGCCGAAGCCGAACCCGTCCCGATCGGAGCCCGCCGTGCACGCCATGCGCTACGCCATCACCCTGCCCGCCGACTACGACATGGAGATCATCCGGCACCGCGTGAAATCCAGGGGACACCTGCTGGACGACTTCGAGGGGCTCGGCCTGAAGGGCTACGGAATCCGCGAGCGCGGGATCGACGGGTCGCCCGTCAACCAGTACGCGCCGTTCTATCTCTGGGCCGATCCGCAGGCCATGAGCCGCTTCCTGGCCGGTGACGGATTCCGCGGGGTGATCCGGGACTTCGGGCGCCCGGCCGTCCAGCACTGGCAGGGCCTGTTCCACTGTCCGGGCCCGGCCGCCGGCACCCTTCCGGCCGCTTTCTCCCTCCGGACCGAGACCGTCCCCGAGAGCGCGGACCCGGCCACCGTGCTCACCGAAGCGGTGGCCCGGCACGAGGAACTCGCCACCGCGGACGGTGTGCACTCCACCGCACTGGGCCTCGACCCCCGGCACTGGGAGTTGGTCCACTTCACCCTCTGGGCGGACGCCGTACCCGCCGCCGCGGGCGACCGCTACCAGGTGCTGCACCTGTCGGCGCCGGGCACCGGCCGGCTGGGCGCGGGACGGCAGTGGTGACCCCGGAGCGGGACTCGCCGGACGCGGCGCCGGGCCGCGTCTCCCGGACGGTCCGCACCGTGCTCGGCGACATCGCCCCCGACGCCCTCGGCATCTGCGACGCGCACGACCATCTCTTCCTCCGCAGCCCCCAGCTACCCGGCCAGGAGCTGGCCGACGCCCGGCTCGCGGCCGCGGAGCTGGCCGCCTTCCGCGCGGCGGGCGGCGCCGCGGTGATCCAGTGGACGCCGTACGGAATGGGGCGCCATGCGTCCGAACTGCCCTCGCTGGCAAGGGATTCGGGGGTGCATCTGGTCGCGGCGACCGGGCTGCACCAAGCGGCGCACTACACCCCCGGGCTTCTGGAGAAGGCCGGGGCGGACCTGGCGGGGCTGTTCGTCCGGGAGCTGACGGAGGGAATCGGCGGCGCGGGGCCGCGCGCGGGGATGATCAAGGTGGCGGGCGGCTTCCACGGCCTGGACCGGCACGCCCGGCACACCATGGCCGCGGCCGCCGAGGCCCAGCACGCCACCGGGGCGGCCATCGGCGTCCACCTGGAGCTGGGAACCGGCGCGCCGGAGGTACTCGACCTGCTGTGCGGGGAGTTGGATGTCCCGCCGGACCGGGTGATCCTCGGTCACCTCAACCGTTCGCCTGACCCGGCCGTGCACCGGATGGCGGCCGAGGCGGGCGCGTACCTGGCCTTCGACGGCCCTTCGCGCGCCCATCACGCGACCGACTGGCGGCTGCCCGACGCGCTGGCCGCCCTCGCCGACGCGGGGCACGGCGACCGCGTCCTGCTCGGCGGCGACACCACGACGGCCGGTGCCAGGTCGGTGAACGGCGGCCCCGGCATGCCCTATCTGCTGCGCGGGCACCGCCGACGCCTCGCACTCGCCCTGGGCGAGGAGAGGGTGACGCGCTTCCTGACGGTCAACCCAGCACGCGCCTTCGCCGCCGAGTGGGGACGGACACACGGCCCCTCTTGACGAGGCCGGTCCGGGTCACCCTGAGGGGCGCACGTCCGGGTGCCGCTCAGAGGCTGACGGAGATCCCCACGTGCGGCCGCTTGCCCCCGCGCAGCAGCGCGCCACCGGTGTCCATCAGGCGGAACCGCAGCCCGTATTTGCGCGCCATCGCCTTGCGCACGCGGCCGAGTTCGGCCTTGCCCTCCAGCAGCCGGGCGGTGCCCTCCGCGGTCACGGCGCCCTCGTCGATCCGGCCGCGGACGTCGCACGGGGTGACGGTCGCGCGGGAGTCGTTGCGCAGCCGCTTGACCTTCCAGCTGTCGTCCCGCGTCCAGACCAGCAACTCCTCCCCTTCGGCAACCGCCCAGACCGGGGTGGCCACCGACGTGCCGTTCTTACGGAAGGTGACCAGGCTGACGTAGGGGCTGCGGGCGATCGCTTCGGGAATCATGGCCGCAGCCTAGAGGGAGTCGCAGGCGACCGACGCCCCCTGGTGCCCGCAGTTGCCGGCGCCCGCCCGTCCGGCGACCCGGCGCCTGCTGGGCGCGCGGTGCCGTGCCCGTGCCGTACCGGACGCCAACGGCGGGGCGGGAGTTCGGCGGAACCCCTGGGTCGGCCGGCTCCTGCCCGCGGCCCCGGGCACGCCGCGGCCGGCTACCGCTCGACGACCACCAGCGGATCGTCGAGCACCGGCTGCCAGGCCAGCTCCGCGGCCCCGACGAGGCTGTTGTGGTCCAGGCTGCACGGCAGGATCGGCACACCGCCGCTGCGCCCCCACAGGCTGCGGTCGGCGACCACCGCCCGGAGCCGGTCCGGGTCGGCCTCCAGCAAGGAGCGGTGCAGCCCGCCGAGGATGATCCGGTCGGGGTTGAGGATGTTGACGAGGCCGGCGATGCCCAGTCCGAGCCGGTCGATGAGGAGGTCGGCGGCGCCGCGTACGGCCGGGTCGGCGTACTCGTGCCGCAGCAGATCGACGGCCTGCTGGAGCAGGGAGACCTCCGGGCCCGCCTCGCGGCCGGCGGCGCCGAGGAAGGCGAGCGGGTCCGCCTCGACGTCCAGGCAGCCGCGGCTGCCGCAGTGGCAGGGCGCGCCCTCGGGGTGGACGGTCAGATGGCCGACCTCCAGCGCGAGGCCGGAACTGCCGCTGTGCAGACGCCCGTCCAGCACCAGCGCCCCGCCGACCCCGCGGTGCCCGGACGCCACGCAGAGCAGGTCGCGGGCGCCGCGGCCGGCGCCGTGGCGGTGCTCGGCGAGCGCCATGAGGTTGACATCGTTGCCCGTGAAGCCGATCCGCTCGGTCACGCCGGGGATGCCCGCGTCGGCGAGGGAGCGCAGGAAGAGTTCACGTACCGGGGCGCCCGAGGGCCAGGCGAGGTGCAGCGGGTTGAGGGCCTCGCCGTCCGGTTCCGCGACCGCGGAGGGCACCGCGAGACCCGCGCCGAGGCAGCGCCGGCCGGTCTCGCGCAGCAGCCGCGACCCGGTCGCGACGACGTCGGAGAGGACGTGCGCGGGGTCGGCGGGGATGGCGCCACGGCCGGTCGCGGTCGCCGCGATCCGCCCCCCGAGGCCGACCAGGGCGACGCGGTAGCCGTCGGCGTGGATCTGCGCGGCGAGCACGACGGGGCCGCGCTCGTCGATGAACAGCCGGTGGGAGGGGCGCCCTTGGGAGCCGGCGATGGCGGTCGGCCGTGAGTCGACGGTGATCAGGCCGAGCGCTTCGAGTTCGGCGGCCACCGCTCCGGCCGTCGCGCGGGTCACGCCGAGTTCGGAGGTGAGGACCGCGCGGGTGGGCGCGCGTTGGGTGTGTACGAGCTCCAGTGCGGGTCCGAGGGCGCCACGGCCCCGCTCCAGCTTGGTTGTCCGAGTCTGGGTCACGGCTCTATTCTGACTTTGTGCCACTGCTGAACAAAACACGGAGTGCTCTTTTCCGTGCCGGACCCCAGCATGCCACCGATCCGCGGCTGGTCCGGCTCCGCATCGCGATCACCGCGTTCTTCGCGGTGGACGGCTTCCTCTTCGCCGGATGGGTCGTCCGCATTCCGGCGATCAAGGCGCAGACGGGCGCCGGCGCGAACACCCTCGGGCTCGCGCTGCTCGGCGTATCGGCGGGCGCGGTCGCCTTCATGCTGCTCACGGGACGGTTGTGCCGCCGGTTCGGCAGTCATGCCGTGACCATCGCCTCGGCCGCGGCCCTGTCGCTGAGCATCGCGCTGCCCCCGCTCACCCACTCGGCGACCGCGCTGGGACTGGTGCTGCTGGTCTTCGGCGCCGCCTACGGCTCGCTCAACGTCGCGATGAACAGTGCCGCCGTCGATCTGATCGCCGCGCTGCGGCGCCCCGTGATGCCGAGCTTCCACGCCGCCTTCAGCCTCGGCGGCATGCTCGGCGCGGGGCTGGGCGGGCTGATCGCCGGCGGGGTGTCCCCCACCGTCCATCTGCTGCTGCTCGCGGTGACCGGACTGCTGGTGACGGCTCTCGCCGGTCGCGCGCTGCACGCCCACCCGGCACCGGCCGTCCCGGAGCGGCTGCCCGCCGAGGACCGCGGCGCCGGTGCCGGGCCCGAGGGGAGCGGCCGCTCGCGCCGTCGTACGGGACGGCTCTCCGGCCCCGTCCTCGGGTTCGGGCTGCTCGCGCTGTGCACGGCGTACGGAGAGGGCGCGATGGCCGACTGGGGCGCGCTGCACCTGTCGGAGGATCTGCACGCCGGGCCCGGCCTCGCGGCCGCGGGCTATGCCGTGTTCGCGCTGGCGATGACCATCGGGCGGCTGTCGGGAACGTCGGTGGTCCAGCGCTTCGGGCCGGCCCGCGCGCTGATCGCAGGCGGTACGACGGCGACCGCCGGCATGCTGCTGGGAGCGTGGGCACCCACCGCCTGGGCGGCCTGCGCCGGGTTCGCGATCACCGGCCTGGGGCTGGCGAACATCTTCCCCGTCGCCATCGCGCGGGCGGGCGAGGCCGGCGGCCCGCAGGGCGTCGCCGTGGCATCCACCGTCGGGTACGGCGGCATGCTGCTCGGCCCGCCCGCCATCGGCTTCCTGGCCGAGGCGTTCACCCTCCCCTCGGCCCTGACGTCCGTGGCGGTGCTCTCCGCGGTCGCGGTGCTTCTCTCGTATACGACCCGTGGGGCGCACCACACCGGGCGGGGGTGATTCGCGGGCCGGCCCGGGGGTACGCGCACCGTACGTCCGTACGCAGGATGATCCCGGCGTACGGCGTGGCCGACGGAGGGGGCAGCGCGATGGAAGAGGACTCGCCCGGGACCACGGGGGCCGCGGCATCGCCCGACGGCCGGAGCGCGCTGCGCCGGGTGGCACGCCTGACGTTCGGCAACCCGGTATCGCTCGGATATCTCGCGCTGGTGCTCGCCGCGGTGGGCTTCGCGGTGCTCGACGGTCTGGTCACGGAGCCTGCCGACGCCTCCTTCTCCGGCATCTGGGCACTCCTGCTCACCGCGCCGACGATCTTCCCGCTGTGGCTCGCCGGCGACGCGCTCTGGGGCGGATCCGGGGCCCCTGACGCCTACTTGACGGCCGCGGCCGTCCTTGCGGCCCTGGTCAACGCCCTGCTGCTGGGGCTGGCCCACCGTGCGCTGCGGGGCCCGAGGAGGTCCGCTGTCGGTACCGGCTGGCACACTCGTCGGCATGGAGATCACTGAGTTCGTCGAAAGTCTGCGGCTGGACGGTGGGCTGCTCGCCGACGCAGCACAAGAGGCCGGGGCCGGGGCCCGGATTCCGGCGTGTCCGGAGTGGCAGATGCGGGACCTGGTCACCCATGTCGGGCAGATCCATCGCTGGGCGACGGAGTTCGTCACCAAGGGCATCCAGCAGCCCGAGCGGCCGGTCGAGGCCCCCGCGATGGACGACGAAGAGCTCGTGAGCTGGCTGCGCGAAGGCCATCACCACCTCGTGCTGGCACTGGACTCCGCCCCCGCGGACCTGACGGCCTGGACGTTCCTGGACGCCCCCTCCCCGCTGGCGTTCTGGGCGCGGCGGCAGGCGCACGAGACCTCGGTGCACCGCGTCGACGCCCAGCAGGCGGCCGGCGCCTCCCTCACCCCCCTGCCGTCCGCCTTCGCGGTCGACGGCATCGACGAGCTGCTGTCCGGCTTCCACTCCCGGGACCGCAGCCGGGTCCGTACGGAGGTGCCCCGGACCCTTCGGGTGCGCGCGACGGACAAGGCCGGAGCGGAGTGGACGGTGCACCTCTCCCAGGCGCCGCCGCGCACGGTGCGCACGGCCGTCGACGCCGAGCGGGGCGAGGCCGGGCCCCCGGCGGACTGCACGATCGAGGGGCCGGCCGAGGAGCTGTATCTGGCGCTGTGGAACCGCCTGCCGTGGGACACCCTGAAGATCACCGGCGATGACGCTCCGGCCCTGCTGTGGCAGGAGCGCGGCAGCATCTGAGGTGCCGGACGTCGCGGGCGCGGACACACCAGGGTGTGTCCGCGCCCGCGACGTCGTTCGCGCCGTCCGCGCACACCCATTGACACCGCTCTCGCCACGTCATTACGGTCACGCCACCATTTCGAACGAGTGACGAAATATCGAACACGGCGAAGGGTCAATTCCCGTGCGCATCACGCGAATCAGCACGCATGTCGTCGGCACCCCCTGGCGCAATCTCACCTATGTGCAGGTCCATACCGACGAAGGACTCACCGGCGTCGGCGAGACCCGGATGCTCGGCCGCACGGACGCGTTGGTGGGCTATCTGCGCGAGGCGGAGGCCCATCACATCGCGGGCTCCGACCCGTTCGCGGTCGAGGACCTCGTACGCCGGATGAAGTACGGCGACTACGGCAGGGCCGGCGAGATCGTGATGTCCGGCATCGCATGCATCGAGATGGCCTGCTGGGACATCAAGGGCAAGGCCCTCGGGGTGCCGGTGTGGCAGCTGCTCGGCGGCCGGGTGACCGACCGCGTCAAGGCGTACGCCAACGGCTGGTACACCACCGAGCGCACCCCCGAGGCGTATCACCGCGCCGCCCGCACGGTGGTGGACAGCGGCTATCAGGCCCTGAAGATCGACCCGTTCGGCACCGGGCACTTCGAACTGGACCACGCCGCGACCCGTTATGCGGTCTCCCTCATCGAGGCCGTCCGGGACGCGATCGGCCCGGAGCGGGAACTGATGCTGGAGATGCACGGCCGGTTCAGCCCGTCCACCGCGGTGCGGCTGGCGCACGAGATGGCGCCCTTCCGGCCCGCGTGGCTGGAGGAGCCGGTGCCGCCGGAGAACCTCAAGGCGCTGGCCAAGGTCGCCGGGAAGGTGGATCTTCCGCTGGCGACCGGCGAGCGCATCCACGACCGGACCGAATTCCGGGAGCTGTTCGAGTCGCAGGCCGCGGACATCATCCAGCCGGACCTCGGGCACATCGGCGGCATCCTGGAGACCCGCAAGCTCGCCGCCACCGCCGAGACGCACTACATGATGGTGGCGCCGCACAACGTCGGCGGCTCGGTGCTGACCGCGGCCTCGCTCCAACTCGCGGGCTGCACACCGAACTTCAAGATCCTGGAGCACTTCAACGACTTCGCCGACGCGGAGATCAAGAAGGTGGTCAAGGGCGCGCCCGAGGTGGTGGACGGCTATTTCCCGCTGTCGGACGCACCGGGCCTCGGCGTGGAGCTGGACACCGACGCGGCGGCCGAATTCCCGCAGCAGGCGGCCCGCTTCGATCTCTGGGCCGAGGGCTGGGAGCAGCGCGACCCCGACCGGAAGCGGTCATGAGGCGCCCCCGGCCCGCCGGCCCGGGCCCCCGCGGGACGGTGGCGGCATGACAGCTCCTTCCCGCCTCTCCCGTCTCTCCCGCGCCGTCGTCCTCGACGGCCCCGGGCAGCACCGGCTGGTGTCCGGCCCGGCGCGCGAGCCCGGCGTGGACGAGGCCCGGGTGCTGGTGTCGGCCGCGGGCATCTGCGGCAGCGACCGCGAGGTGTACGACGGGACGCGGCCGGCCGGCTATGTCCGCTACCCCGTGACGCCCGGCCACGAGTGGTCCGGCACGGTGGAGGCGGTCGGCCCCGGCGTCGATCCGGCCCTGGTGGGCCGCAAGGTCGTCGGCGAAGGCTTCCGCAACTGCCGGACCTGCGACCGCTGCCGGGCCGGCGACACCTCCCTGTGCACCGCGGGCTACTCCGAGACCGGATTCACCGAGCCCGGCGGCTTCGCCGACACCTTGGTGCTGCCCGCCCGTCTGCTGCACCCGCTGCGCGCCGACGCCGACCTGCGGGCCGCGGCGCTCCTGGAGCCGGCCGCCGTGGCCGCCTCTGCTGCGCTCATGGGCAACGCACTGCCCGGCGAGCGGGTCGCGGTGGTGGGCGCGGGGACGCTCGGGCTGCTCGCCGTCCAGTTGCTGGCGGCCGCCTCCCCGTCGGAACTGGTCGTCGTCGATCCCCGTACGGGCCGCGCCGAGCAGGCTCTGACGATGGGCGCGACGCAGATCCACACCCCCGCGGACGACCGGCTGCCGTCCGGGTTCGACCTGGTGGTGGAGACGGCCGGCGCGCAGGGCAGTGCCGCCGCCTCGGCGCTGATGGCCCGGCGTGGCGGCCGCGTCGTCCTCGTCGGACTGCCCGCGCCCGGTGCGCGGGGCATCGACCCCATCCATCTCGCGATGAGCCAGATCACCGTGCACAGCGTGTTCGGCGCACCGTCCGCCGCGTGGACGCACGCCGTGCGCGCCTTCGACGCGGGGCTGCTGGACCCGGCCCCGCTGATCACCCACGCCTTTCCGCTGGTGGAGTACGCCACGGCCGTCGCCCTGGTGGGCGGCGATGACCCGTCCGTCGGCAAGGTCCTCCTGGAGCCCGGCAGCGCCGGGGGCTGACCGGCCGCACCCGGCCCGCGGCCGCCGTCAGCATGCACGAAACACCGAACGACGTACGAAATATCGAACGCTGTTACCGAACGACTCTCCCGGCACGTCCCCGGACGATCCGTGGCGATCCCAGCCTCCCGAGGAGCTCCATGCCCATGCCCTCCCCTTCCACCGCGCCCGGGCCCGCCGCAGGCACCGGTCCCCGGCATCCCGCCGCCCACGTCCTCGCCCCGCTCGGGCATGCCGCGCCCGCCGACGATCCGGCCGACACCTCCCCTTACGCCTTCCCCGACGGCGGGACCTGGCGCACCGAAGTCCCCTCCGTGGAAGGGCCCGAGGCGCTGGCCGCCGTCTTCAAGGAGGCCGGGCGGCTGGAGGTACCGATCCACCGCGTCAGCCAGGGCAGCGGCGTCTGGATGCTCGGCGACGCGGAGATCACGGAGATGGTGGAGTCCTGTGCGGAACGGGACACCGAGCTGTGCCTGTTCACAGGCCCGCGCGGCACCTGGGACATCGGAGGGGCCACCCGCTCCGACTCCGGCGGCGGAGGACTGCGCGCCCGGGGGCAGGAAGCCGTCGCCGGCTGTGTGGAGGACGCGCTGCGCGCCGTCGAACTCGGCGTCCGCTGCCTGCTCGTCGCCGACGAGGGTGTGCTGTGGCTGCTGCACCGGCTGCGGGCCGAGGGCGCCCTCCCCGCCGACACCACCCTCAAGGTGTCCGCGCTGATCGGGCCGGTCAACCCCGCCGCGTACGAGGTCTACGAGCGCCTGGGCGCGGACTCCGTCAACGTCCCCTCGGACCTCACCCTCGACCATCTGACGCAGATCCGGCGGGTCTCGCGTGCACCGATGGACTTCTACATCGAGGCGCCGGACGACCTCGGCGGCTACATCCGCATGTACGACGCCGCGCAGCTCATCCGGCGCGGCGCGCCCCTCTACCTCAAGTTCGGTCTGAGCCGCTCCCCCGGCATCTACCCCTACGGCGCGCAGCTGCGCGAGACGGCGCTGAACAGCGCACGCGAGCGGGTGCGGCGCGGCCGGCTGGTGCTCGACCTGCTGGCCCGGCTGGGCGCGGACGGCGGGATGTCGCCACCGGGGTCCCGGCTGCCCGGTGAGCTGCGCCGGTTCCCGCTTCCCGAGAGGACCAACTGACCATGGCTGTGCACAGAGTTCACCGTGTCCCCGCCGTCGCCCTGGCGGCCGCGCTCGCCCTTTCGGCGACCGCATGCGGCCAGGAGGCCAAGGGCGGCAGCCGCTACCGGCCCGGCGGCGGCGGAGGCGGCACCATCGGCATCGCCATGCCCACCAAGTCCTCCGAACGCTGGATAGCCGACGGCAGGAACATGGCCCGGCAGTTCGAGGCGAAGGGCTACAAGGCGGATCTGCAGTACGGCGACGACAAGGTCGAGAACCAGGTCGCCCAGCTGGAGAACATGATCGCCAAGGGCCACCGGCTGCTGGTCGTGGCCGCGATCGACGGCTCCGCGCTCACCGATGTGCTGCGCCGCGCCGAAGAGGCCGGCGTCCGCGTCATCTCCTACGACCGCCTCATCCTCGGCACCCCGAACGTCGACTACTACGCGTCCTTCGACAACGAGCGCGTCGGGCGGCTGCAAGGCCAGTACATCGTCGACGCGTTGCACCTGGACGAGGAGAAGGACGACAAGTTCAGCATCGAGCTGTTCGCCGGGTCGCCCGACGACAACAACACCAAGTACTTCTGGAGCGGCGCGATGGCCGTCCTCAAGCCGTACTTCGACCGCGGTCAGCTGACCGTCCGCAGCGGGCAGCGGAAGATGAACCAGGCCACCACACTGCGCTGGGACGGCGGTACCGCGCAGAAGCGGATGGACGACCTGCTCAGCAAGAACTACGGCGATGCGCGGGTGGACGCCGTGCTCTCCCCGTACGACGGCATCTCCATCGGCGTGATCTCCGCCCTCAAGAGCGTCGGCTACGGGTCGGCGGACAAGCCCTTTCCGGTGGTCACCGGCCAGGACGCGGAGCTGGCGTCCATCAAGTCCATCCGCGCCGGGCAGCAGACCCAGACCGTCTACAAGGACACCCGCAAACTGGCCCGGCAGGCCGTCCGGATGGCCGACGCGGTGCTGCACCGCAAGAAGCCGAAGGTCAACGACACCACGACCTACGACAACGGCTCCCGGGTGATCCCCGCCTTCCTCCTCGACCCGGTCAGCATCGACCGGAGGAACACCGAACTCCTGGTCAAGGAGGGCTACTTCAAGGCGGGTGAGCTGAAGTGACCGGCGAGAGGGGCGAGAGGGGCGAGAGGGGCGACGTCGCCGGCGAGACGGCGGGCCCGGTGCTCGAAATGCTCGGCATCACCAAGAGCTTCGCCGGGGTCACCGCGCTGTCCGACGTGCGGCTGTCCGTGCGCGCCGGGGAGATCCACGCCATCTGCGGCGAGAACGGCGCGGGCAAGTCGACGCTGATGAAGGTGCTCAGCGGGGTGCACCCGCACGGGAGCTACCAGGGCGAGATCCTCTTCGAGGGCGAGCGCTGCGCGTTCAAGGACATCCGGGCGAGCGAGCAGCGCGGCATCGTCATCATCCACCAGGAACTGGCGCTGGTTCCCTATCTGTCGTTGGCCGAGAACATCTTCCTCGGCAACGAGCGCTCCCGCCGTGGCGTCATCAGCTGGAGCGAGACGCTGCGGCACGCCTCGGCGCTGCTCAAACGGGTCGGTCTGCACGAGACGCCGCAGACCCGGGTCGCCGATATCGGGGTCGGCAAGCAGCAGTTGGTGGAGATCGCCAAGGCGCTCTCCAAGGAGGTGCGGCTGCTGATCCTCGACGAGCCCACGGCCGCCCTCAACGACGAGGACAGCGAGCATCTCCTCGATCTCATCCTGGAGCTGCGTGCGCAGGGCATCGCCTGCATCCTCATCTCCCACAAGCTCGGGGAGATCCGGCGGGTCGCCGACTCCGTCACCGTCCTGCGCGACGGACGGGCCGTCGAGACGCTGACCGTCCGCGACGATCCGGACGCCGCACCGGAGGTCTCCGAGGACCGCATCATCCGCGGCATGGTCGGCCGGGACCTCGACCAGCGCTTTCCCGACCGCACCCGCTACGAGGGCGCGGACGCCGGCGAGCGGGCGCTCGCGGTGTCCGGCTGGACCGTGCGCCACCCCATCGACCAGCAGCGCAAGGTCGTCGACGACGTCTCTCTCGAGGTGCGGCGCGGCGAGATCGTGGGCATCGCGGGCCTGATGGGAGCGGGCCGCACGGAGCTGGCGATGAGCGTGTTCGGCCGCTCCTACGGGCGCTACGCGGGCGGGACCATGCACATCGGCGGACGCGAGGTGGCGCCCCGGTCCGTCCCCGAGGCGGTGGCGCACGGCATCGCGTATGTCACCGAGGACCGCAAGACGTACGGGCTGAACCTCATCGACACCGTCCACCGCAACATCTCGCTCGCCTCTCTGCCGACGATGGCCCGGCACGGCATCGTGGACCAGCACGAGGAGCGGCGGGTCGCCGAGCGCTACCGCCGCTCGTTGAACATCAAGACACCCACCGTGCAGGAGCAGGTGGGGCGGCTCAGCGGCGGCAATCAGCAGAAGGTCGTGCTGGGCAAGTGGATCCACGCCGATCCCGACGTGCTGATTCTCGACGAACCGACGCGCGGCATCGACGTCGGCGCGAAGTACGAGATCTACACGGTGATCGACCAACTGGCCGCGCAGGGCAAGGCCGTGGTCTTCATCTCCTCCGAACTCCCCGAGCTGCTGGGCATGTGCGACCGCATCTACACCATGGCAGCCGGCCGGCTGACCGGCGAGATCGCGCGCGCGGACGCGACCCAGGAAGCACTGATGCGCCATATGACCATGGACAAGAGCTGAGGCCGCCCATGACGACCGCAACCGAACACTCCACCGGCTCCGCGCCGCCACCGCGCGCGAAGCGTCCTTCGACCGGGGCGCTGCTCCTGCACACCGTGCGGGCCAACATGCGGCAGTACGGCATGATCATCGCGCTGGCGCTGATCGTGGTGCTGTTCCAGATCTGGACCGACGGCACGTTGCTGCTGCCCAACAACGTCTCCAACATCGTCCAGCAGAACAGCTACATCCTGATCCTGGCCATGGGCATGATGATCGTCATCATCGCCGGGCACATCGATCTGTCCGTCGGCTCACTGGCCGCCTTCGTCGGCGCCGCGGCCGCCGTGATGATGGTCAGGCACGACATGCCCTGGGGCGTCGCCCTCGTGGTGTCGCTGCTGATCGGGGCGATCGCCGGGGCCTGGCAGGGCTTTTGGATCGCGTATGTGGGCATCCCGTCGTTCATCGTGACGCTGGCCGGGATGCTGCTGTTCCGCGGCGCGACCCAGATCATGCTGGAGGGCCAGTCGCTCGCGCCGTTCCCCGGCGGCTTCCAGGACATCGCGCAGGGCTTCCTGCCCGAGATGGGGCCCTACACCCAGTATCACAACCCGACGCTGGTCATCGGCCTGCTGGTGATCGCCTTCGTCCTCCTCCAGGAGTGGCGCGACCGGCGCAGGCAGCTGGCCTACGAGCTGGACGTGCTGCCGTTCAACCTCTGGCTGCTCAAGTGCGTGGCGATCGTGGCCGCGGTGGTCGCCTTCACGCTGACGCTCGCCAGCTACCACGGGGTGCCGGTGGTCCTGCTCATCATGTGCGCGCTGCTGATCGTCCTGGGCTTCGTGATGCGCAACGCCGTCGTGGGCCGGCACGTCTACGCGCTGGGCGGCAACAAGGCGGCCGCCAAGCTGTCGGGCGTCAAGGACCGCCGGGTCACCTTCTGGGTGTTCGTCACCATGGGCACCCTGGCGGCGCTGGCCGGCTGTGTGTACGCGGCCCGGCTCAACGCCGGTACGCCCCAGGCGGGCATCAACTTCGAACTGGAGGCGATCGCCGCGGCGTTCATCGGCGGCGCCTCGATGAGCGGTGGCGTCGGCACCGTCCTGGGCGCCATCATCGGCGCCCTGGTGCTGGGCGTCCTCAACAACGGGATGTCGCTGGTCGGCATCGGCACCGACTACCAGCAGGTCATCAAGGGCCTGGTGCTGCTTGCCGCGGTCGGCTTCGACGTCTGGAACAAGAGGCGCGTCGGTTCCTGAGCGGAGGGTGCCGCCCAAGGGTGGCGGCAGCCCGCCCAAGAGCGGGCCACCCGGCCGTGGCCGCGGGAGTCCCCCGCGGCCACGGCTTCGCGCGGGCATCCGGCCTTCCCTCACGGCCGGATGCCCGGCGTCTCGCTCTCGGTTGCCGCTTGCCCGCACATACCGTTCGTGATCTCGAACAACGATCGGACCTCCGGCCGTGAAAACCGGCGCCAACTGATGCGCCGTCAGCACTTCGTACCGAATCCGCGCGCCGGCCGCCCGATCAGGTCGAGCGCCCCGCTCTCGCCCACGCACCGGCCCGTTCGGGAAGCGACCGGAGCCGCGGCGGGGTCACCCGGCGAACGCCGGCTGGGGCAGCCCCTCACCCGCTGCCGGAAGCACCAGCAGCGCCCCCGCCGCGCCGCCGGGCGCCACTCCCTCGCTCGCCGAGGTGACATAGAGGTCCGTCAGACCCCGGCCGCCGAACGCACAGGCCGTGGGCCGCCGTACCGGCAGGTCCACCACCCGGTCGAGCCGCCCGTCGGGGGCGTAGCGGCGCAGCGCGGCACCGTCCCACAGCGCCACCCAGACACAGCCCGCCGCGTCGACGGTCAGCCCGTCCGGGAAGCCGGCCCCCTCCTCGACGGTGACGAACGGACGACGGCCGGCCACCTCGCCATCCGGCCCGACGTCGAAGACATCCACCCGACGGGTCGGGCTGTCGATGTAGTACATGCGCCCGCCGTCCGGGCTCCAGCCGATGCCGTTGCTGACGGTGACGCCGGTGAGCTGCGGCGTGGCCCGGCCGTCCGGCGCGACGCGGATCAGCGTGCCGCCGCCCGGCGCCTCGTCGTAGCGCATCGTGCCCGCCCAGAGCGACCCGTCGGGGGCGACACCGGCATCGTTGCCACGGCGGCCGGGCACGACCTCCCGGTGCAGCCAGCTCAGCGCGCCGTCGGCGTCGTAACAGGCCACGCCGTCGCGGAGGTTGACCACCAGGCCGCCGCCCGCACGCGGCTTCGCGGCGCCGACGTGCTGCTCGGTGGCCAGTACCGTGCGGCGGCCGGTGGCCGGGTCGAAGGTGTGGACCCGGGAGGCGAGTATGTCCACCCAGATCAGCCTCCGGGCCGATGCGTCCCAGGTCGGCCCCTCCCCCAGGCGCGCCCCGGCTGCCAGCGCCACCTCCCACGGCCTCACCGCCGACCCCGGTGCCCGAGCGCCTCGGAGAGCAGCCCGGCGCCCTTCACCGTCAGCTCCTCCAGCTCCGTCCGCCGCTCCTCGCTCCAGCGCACCACCGGTACGGAGATGCTGAGCGCCGCCACGACCCGCCCCGCGGAGTCCTTCACGGGGGCCGCCACGCAGCTCACATCGGCGTTGGACTCGCGCTGTTCCACGGCGATTCCGCGCTCGCGGACCTCGGCGAGATGCCGGCGCAGAGTTGCGGGGTCGGTGATGCTGTTCTCCGTCATGGCGGCCAGCTCGGCGCCGTCCGGGATCCGGGCGGCCAGTTCGTCCTCCGGCAGCGAGGCCAGCAGCATCTTGCCGACGGAGGTGCAGTGCGCGGGCAGCCGGCGGCCGGCGGCCGAGACCATGCGGACCGCGTGCGTGGAGTCCACCTTCGCGACGTAGATGACGTCGGCGCCTTCGAGGAGCGCGACATGCACCGTCTCGTCGCAGGTCTCGGCGACCGAACGCGCCACCCGCTGCCCCTCGGCGGCGAGGTCGAGCTGCTCGGCGTAGCGGCTGCCGAGCTGATAGGCGCGGACCCCCAGCCGGTAGCGTCCGGGCTGCTGCGGGACGGGCACCAGGTAGGTGCGAGCGGTGAGGGTGGACACCAGCTCGTGCACGGTGGTGCGGGGCAGTTGCAGCTTGCGGGTGATCTCCGGGGCGGACAGTGTCCCGTCGCCCTCCAGGAACAGTTCGAGCACGTCCAGGGCCCGGGTCACCGCGGGTACCAGTCGTCCCATGTGCGTCCCCCTCCTTCGTTCGGTAGGCCGCTCGTTGGCCGAAATAACGAACACAGGCTAGGTTTGCGCCACTTCCCCTGGCAATGGGTGTGCACGGGGCAGACTTGCGGCATGTCACCCACGCGCAGCCGGTCCGAGAAGGACGCGCTCACCGTCGAGATCGTTTTCGCGCTGCTCAGCGGCGCCTTGGCGGGCGGCATCTGCTTCCTGGCGGTGGGCAGTCCGGCGCTCTGGGGCGGGCTGCCCACGCCCTGGAAAGGTCCATGGCTGACGGCGAGTGGCGTCCTCGGCGGTGCGGTGTGCGCCGTCCGCGTGGTGTGGGTGCTGCGGCGGGGTCAGCCCAGCCAGCCGGGGCGCACCAGCCCCGACTCGTAGGCCAGCACGACCAGTTGGGCGCGGTCGCGGGCGCCCAGCTTGACCATCGTGCGGCTGACGTGGGTCTTGGCGGTCAGTGGACTGACGACCAGCCGCCGGGCGATCTCCTCGTTGGACAGCCCGATGCCGACCAGCGCCATGACCTCGCGCTCCCGCTCCGTCAGCACGGACAGCGCGTCGGCCGCCGCCGGCTCCTTGGAGCGCGCCGCGAACTCGGCGATCAGCCGGCGGGTCACCCCGGGCGAGAGCAAGGCGTCACCGGCGACGACCGCGCGCACCGCCCGCACCAGCTCCTCCGGCTCGGTGTCCTTGACGAGGAAGCCCGACGCCCCGGAGCGGATCGCCTCGAAGACGTACTCGTCCAGCTCGAAGGTGGTCAGCATGACGACCCTCACGTCGGCGAGCCGCGGGTCCTCGGTGATGCGGCGGGTGGCGACCAGCCCGTCCACCACCGGCATCCGGATGTCCATCAGCACGATGTCCGGGCGGTGTTCGCGGACCGCGGCCAGCGCCTCCTGGCCGTCCGCCGCCTCGGCCACCACCTCGATCTCCGGCTGGGCGTCCAGCAGCACCTTGAATCCGGCGCGGACCAGCAGCTGGTCGTCGGCGAGCAGTACCCGGATCACGACTCCTCCTCGGCGGTCGGGGCCACCGTACCGGGATCCGCACCCCCGGGCGGACGCTCGGCCGGGGCGAGCGGAATCCGCGCCACGACCCGGAAGCCGCCGTCCGGGCGCGGGCCCGCCTCGACGGTTCCGCCGAGCGCCGCCGCCCGCTCCCGCATCCCGACGAGGCCGTTTCCGCCACCGGCAGGCTCCGCCGCCTCGGACGTCGCGGGCCCGTCGTCGTCGACCCGGATCTCCAGCTCCGACGGCGCATAGCCGAGCCGGACCCGGGCGGTGCGCGAGCCGGAGTGCCGGACGATGTTGGTGAGCGCCTCCTGGACGATGCGGAAGGCCGCGAGATCGGCTCCGGGCGGCAGGGCGACGCGGCGGCCCTCGGTGCGCACGCTCACGTCCAGGCCCGCTCCCGTGGCCTGCTCGGTGAGCTCGGGCAGGCGGTCCAGACCGGGCGCGGGGGCGCGCGGCGCCGCACCGCGGGCGCGCAGGGTGTCGAGAACCTGCCGTACCTCGCCGAGCGCTTCCTTGCTGGCGGACTTGATGGTGCTCAACGCGCTTCTGGCCTGCTCGGGGTCGCTGTCCAGGAGGGCGAGCCCCACACCCGCCTGGACGTTGATGACGGAGATGCTGTGGGCGAGGACGTCGTGCAGTTCACGGGCGATCCGCAGCCGTTCCTCATCGGCCCGGCGCCGTTCGGCGGCGGCCCGCTCGGCCCGTGCCCTCGCGAGCTGCTCACGGCGCACCCGCACCAGCTCGGAGACGGCCACCACCGCCACCACCAGCACGGCGATGAACAGTTCCTGACTCCACGGCGCAGGCCCCTCGTGCGGCGGCAGCCGGTGGTAGAGCCAGTGGGCGACGAGGAGATGACTGAGCCAGAGCCCGGCGACCGCGCTCCAGGCGACGACGCGGTACCCGGCGACGATCGCCGCGAAGGTCCCCAGCGCCACGAGGAGGAAGACCGGACCGTACGGAAAGCCCGCGGCGAAGTACACCGCCACGGACGCCGCGACGCCGAGGCAGACAGCGCGCGGGAAACGGTGGCGGAAGAGGAGCAGGGCCGCGCCCACGAACAGCAGGGCCCGCCCGAGGGAATCGAGCGGGACGCGATCGGGCTGGTTGCGCCCGGCGAAGCCGGAGCCGACCAGGACGAAGACCGTCACGGCGAGCGTCGAGAGCCAGGGCAGCCGGGTACCCGCCCAGCCTCTCGGTTCCTCATGGGCGGGCGAAGGCCACCGGCCCCGAAGCCGGCCGAGGCGGCGCCGCACCCACGGCGGCCGTGCGTTGTCCATGCCGGTAACGCTAGACCGCAACGGCCGCGGACGGCGTCCCCCCGACGCAGTGATCAGCCGTACTCCTGGGGGAGTAGGCGGGGATGGGAGGGGCGGGGCGGCGGATGGCTCGCTGGCCGGCTGGCGTCGTCAGCGGGCGCGGCGGTTGGCGGTCAGGGCCCTCAGCGGGCGCGGCGGTTGGCTGGCGGGGCCCTTCAGCGGGGTGTGGGGAGGCCGATGCCGCGGGCCAGCTGGCGCACCGACTGGTCGAAGAACTCCGTGCGGGCTTCGACCACACCGTTGAACTGGCCGAAGACTTCGAAGCTCAGCAGGCCGAAGAGCTGCGCCCAGGCCGCGACGAGCCGCACCGTCACCGCACCCGGCAGTTCCACACCCAGCTCGGCGGCGAGCGCCAGCGCCTCGCCCATCACCGCGTCGGGCAGCGGCTCCGCGGGCTCCTTGAGCGTTCCCGCGGCGTACGCGTCACGGACCACGCCGATCAGGGCGAGACCGACTCGCGCGGCCGGCTCGGTCGTGGTCTGCGGGGCGCTGTAGCCGGGTACGGGCGAGCCGTAGATCAGGGCGTACTCGTGCGGATGGGCCAGGGCCCAGTCGCGGACGGCGCCGCAGACCGCGCGCCAGCGGGTGAGGGGCTCGGCCGCACGGGGGCCGCGCAGCGCGTCCCGCGCGGTTTCCGCGGCCTCGCCGACCGCGTTGTAGGCGTCGACGATCAGCGCGGTGAGCAGGTCGTCGCGGCTGGGGAAGTAGCGGTAGAGCGCGGAAGAGGCCATGCCCAGCTCGCGGGCCACGGCGCGCAGGGAGAGCTTGGCGGCGCCCTCGGCCGCCAGGTGTCTGCGGGCCTCGTCCTTGATCGCCGCGGTGATTTCGCTGCGGGCCCGTTCCCTGGCCCCTCGGATCGCCGTCATGAGAGCAGTCTGCCACTGTTCGGAGCACCGCACAAAAACGAGAGCAGTGCTCTTGCTTTGGAGCGCGCCCCTCCTGCACACTGCTCGTAAGCGAGAGCACTGCTCTCGAAGGAGAATGCCGCTCACGCTCCGCGGGCGTCGACAACGGAGGAACCATGTCCCAGTACCTCAAGCCGAACCGCTTCGCCGTCCGCCTCAACAGCGTCATCGGCTGGCTCGCCCGCCGCGGCATCAGCCTCGCCGGCGCGGCCGACCTGGCCGTCCGCGGTCGCAAGAGCGGGGAGTGGCGGCGGGTCCCCGTGAACCCGATGACCTTCCAGGGAGGCCGCTATCTCGTCTCGGCGCGCGGCCACTCCGAGTGGGTGCGCAACATGCGTGCCGCGGGCGGCGGGGAACTGCGCGTCGGCCGCCGGTCCCGCCCCTTCACCGCCGTCGAGGTCCCGCCGGCCGAGACCCCGGCCCTGCTACGGGCCTATCTCGCGCGCTGGGGCTGGGAGGTGAAGTCGTTCTTCGGCGAGATCACCCCCGATTCCACCGACGAGGAACTCCTCGCCGCGGCCCCCCGCCACCCGGTCTTCCGGATCACCGAATCCTGAGCCCTGACGCCCTTTGGGACGCCCGTGCCGACGCCTGTGCGGACGCCTGAAGCAGGGGCGGAAGCGGAAGCGGAAGTGACGTTGGCGCGGCGGCAGCGGAGGCAAGGGGGACGTGGCACCGGACCTCGGCCCCGCCCGGCCGTTCGCAACGGCCGGGCCAGTACCCGACGTTGGCGCATCGCCCTTCGCTCCCCGACCGGCCGCCATCCCCGCAGGACCGTGGTTCCCGCCGGGCCCGTGGTCCCACCGGGCCATAGTTCCCCTTAGACGTCGTTTCTTATGGTTCGTTGGCTCGTTGAGTGGTGCATGACGGATCTGGTTGAGCGGTTGGTGCCGGATGAGTTGTGGGCATTGTTTCGTCGGGTCGTTCCGCCGACGGTGGTGATACGTCCGCAGGGTGGTGGCCGGGCCCGGGCGGGCGACCGTGAGGTGCTGGCAGCGATCTTGTTTGTGGCGACTACGGGCTGTACGTGGCGGCAGTTGCCGCCGGTGTTCGGGCCGGCCTGGCCCACGGTCTACCGGCGCTTCGCGCAGTGGAGCCGGGAGCGCGTGTGGGCCCGCCTTCACCGCGTCGTCCTGGATGAGCTCGGCGCTCAGGGCGAACTGGACTGGTCTCGGTGTGCGATCGATTCCGTCAGTGTCCGGGCGGCAAAAGGGGGCTTTTGACCGGACCGAATCCGACCGACCGTGGCAAGTTGGGGTCGAAGATTCACCTGGTCACAGACCGGAACGGACTGCCGCTGTCGCTAGGGATCTCCGGCGCCAACATGCACGACAGTCTCGGCCTGGCGCCGCTCGTGCGAGGAATCCCGCCCATCCGCTCTCGGCGCGGTCCTCGTCGCAGGCGCCCGGCCAAGCTTCACGCGGACAAGGGCTACGACTACGAGCACCTTCGGCGATGGCTCCGCGAGCGTCGCATCACTCATCGCATCGCCCGCAAAGGCGTCGAGCCCTCGCAGCGGCTCGGTCGCCACCGCTGGGTAGTCGAGAGAACGGTGTCCTGGCTGGCCGGCTGCCGACGCCTCCACCGGCGCTACGAACGCAAGCCCGAGCACTTCCTCGCCTTCGTCGGGATAGCCGCAACCCTCATCTGCTACCGCCGACTCACCAAGTGAAACAACGTCTTAGGGCCACCGTCCCCTCCGGGGAGGGCCACCATCCCCCGGGCCGCCCGGCACGCGCGGCACCCTTCCGAGGCTCCGAGGCTCCGAGGGTCCGAGGGCTCACGGCCGAGCGCTGAGGACCGAGGGCCGACCGGCCAACGGCGCACCCTTCTCACGAGCCATCCGGCTCCACCCATCACACCGGCGCACCGGCACACCGGCACACCGGCACACCATGACAAGCACGCCCCGCACCGGCCCGGCGACCGGCATGCGGCCCCGGCAGCACCCGACCGACGCCCGGCGCACACCCGGGTGCCCCGCCCCAGTCCTCGGACCGGACTCCGGACCGGCCCCCGGCTCAAGCCCCGACCCAGTCCCGACCCGACTCCGGACCCAAGCCCCGGCCCCGCCTCAGCGGTCGAACGCCTCCAGCGCCCGTCGCGCCATCGCGTGGGTGCGGACCAGTTCGCCGAGCGTCGTCGTGCCTCGGGTGATCTTCGCGAAGGCGTGCCAGGCCGGGCGGAAGCCGGTGATCGCGGCGTGCAGCAGGCCGGGCCGCCGGGAGAAGACCTGCAGCATCCGCCGGCCCACCCCCATCTCCACTCCGAGGCCCGCCTTGATGGCGAAGGCGTAGTTCAGCGCCTGCCGGCGCGCGTCCACCGCGTCATGGGCCTCGGCGACACGGACCGCCCACTCCCCCGCGAGCCGCCCCGAGCGCAGCGCGAAGGAGATGCCCTCGCGGGTCCACGGCTCCAGCAGTCCCGCGGCGTCGCCGCACACCAGGACCCGGCCGCGGGACAGCGGCGAATCCTCCGCGCGGCAGCGCGTCAGATGCCCGGACGAGATGCTCGGCTCGAAGCCCGCGAGCCCCAGCCGCCCGATGAAGTCCTCCAGGTAGCGCTTGGTCGCCGCGCCCTCGCCGCGGGCGGAGATCACACCGACGGTGAGGGTGTCGCCCTTGGGGAAGACCCAGCCGTAGCTGCCGGGCAGCGGGCCCCAGTCGATGAGCACCCGGCCCGCCCAGTCCTCGGCGACCGTCTCGGGCACCGGGATCTCCACCTCCAGGCCGAGGTCGACCTGGTCGAGCTTGACCCCGACATGGGCGCCTATCCGGCCCGCGCTGCCGTCCGCCCCGATCACGGACCGCGCCAGCACCACCTCGCCGTCGCCGAGCACCACGGCGACGGTCCGCCGGTCGGGGACCTCGGCGCCGTGCTGCTCCACCCGGGAGACGGTGACACCGGTACGGATCCGGGCGCCGGCGTCCTTCGCGGACTCGACCAGCGCGGCGTCGAACTCGGGGCGGTTGATCAGCCCGAAGAGCATCTGCTTGGAGCGGCGGGTGCGGGAGAGCTTGCCGTTCAGCGAGAAGGTGACCGCGTGGACGCGGTCGCGCAGCGGCAGTTCGAAGCCGGGGGGCAGGGAGTCCCGCGAGGGGCCGATGATGCCGCCGCCGCAGGTCTTGTACCGCGGCAGTTCCGCTTTCTCCAGGAGCAGCACCCGGCGGCCCGTACAGGCCGCGGCGTGCGCGGCCGCGGCGCCCGCGGGCCCCGCGCCCACCACCACCACGTCCCACACCTGCTGGTTGTCCTCGGCTGCCTGCTCGCTGCTCACCTGTGCTTCTGCTCCTGTTCGATGCCTGGCTGCGCGTACCGCCCGCATCCTACGGGCCGCTTCCGCGCGGACCGCCTGTGGGAAGATCGGGAGCACCCATACCCGTACGTCCGGCCCGTCCGCACACCCCGCCGGACGGCCCGTAGGTACACAACGCCGCGCCTACAAGGAGCGTTCCATGTCTGACAGCCCGCTCGCGCTCACCGTCGCCTCGCTGCAGCCCCGTGCCCTGTCCGAACTGGCCGAGCTGGTGGCCTTCAAGTCGGTCGCGGATCCGGCGCAGTTCCCCAGGAGCGAGTGCGAGGCGGCCGCCGACTGGACGGCCGGCGCGTTGCGGGCGGAGGGCTTCGAGGACGTCGCGCTGCTGGACACCCCGGACGGCACCCAGTCCGTGTACGGATTCCTGCCCGGCCCGGCCGGCGCGCCGACGGTTCTGCTGTACGCCCACTACGACGTGCAGCCGCCGCTGGACGAGTCCGCCTGGGTCTCGCCGCCGTTCGAGCTGACCGAGCGCGACGGCCGCTGGTACGGACGCGGTGCGGCCGACTGCAAGGGCGGCCTGATCATGCATCTGACGGCGCTGCGCGCGCTGAAGGAGCACGGCGGCGTCCCCGTCAACGTCAAGGTGATCGTGGAGGGTTCGGAGGAGCAGGGCACCGGTGGCCTGGAGCGGTACGCCGAGGCACACCCCGAGCTGCTGGCCGCCGACGCCATCGTCATCGGTGACACCGGGAACTTCCGGGTCGGTCTGCCGACGGTCACCGCGACGCTGCGCGGCATGACGCTGGTGCGGGTACGCATCGACGCCCTGGAGGGCAATCTGCACTCCGGCCAGTTCGGTGGCGCCGCCCCGGACGCGCTGGCGGCGCTGATCCGAGTGCTGGACTCGCTGCGCGCCGAGGACGGTTCGACGACGGTCGACGGGCTCGCCGCGGACGCGACCTGGGAGGGGCTGCAGTACCCGGAGGAGGACTTCCGCAAGGACGCCAAGGTGCTGGACGGTGTCGAGCTGATCGGCAGCGGTTCGATCGCGGACCGCATCTGGGCGCGTCCGGCCGTCACCGTGCTCGGCATCGACTGCCCGCCGGTGGTCGGCGCGACCCCGTCCGTGCACGCGGGGGCTCGGGCGCTGGTGAGCCTGCGGGTGCCGCCAGGCACCGACGCCGGGGAGGCGACGAAGCTGCTCGCCACGCATCTGGAGAACGCCGCGCCGTGGGGTGTGCGGGTCGGGGTGGAGCAGATAGGGCAGGGCCAGGCGTTCCGCGCCGACACCGGGAGCCCGGCATACGCGTCGATGGCGGCCGCCCTGCGCGAGGCGTACGACGGTGAGGAGATGCAGACCTCAGGCATGGGCGGCTCGATTCCGCTGTGCAACACCCTGGCCGGTCTCTACCCGGACGCGGAGATCCTGCTGATCGGGCTGAGCGAACCCGAGGCGCAGATCCACGCCGTCAACGAGAGCGTCTCGCCGCAGGAGCTGGAGCGGTTGTCGCTGGCCGAGGCACTGTTCCTGCGGCGGTACGCGGACAGCCGGGCCTGACGCTGCCGGGCCTGATCGGGGCTCGGGCGCCGCGGTCCGCGACCGCGGCGCCCGGCCGGGCGCCTCAGCCGAGGGGGACGCCCGCCTCCAGGTGGAGCGGGCAGCCCTGTTCGCGGGCGCGCAGCGCCCAGCGCAGGCGGTTCCAGCGCACCGGCGGCAGCATGTCCTCCGCCTCCGCCTCGGTCGCGAACCGCCAGTCGCGCAGCTCGGCTCCCGGCAGCAGCACCTCGCGGATGCGGTCGGCGGTCAGGGTGCCGCCGTCGAAGAGCAGCCGGAGACCGCCGTAGCCGGGGGGTTTGGGCGCCTCCCAGTCCAGGACGAGCAGCCGGGGCGCACGGGGCAGCGCGATGCCCAGCTCCTCGGCGACCTCGCGCACTCCGGCGTGAGCGGGGGCCTCGCCGGGCTCCACGATGCCGCCGGGGAATTCCCAGCCCGGCTTGTAGGTCGGGTCGACGAGGAGCACCCGGTCCCGGTCGTCGAAGAGCAGCACACCGGCGGCGAGCGTCTCCGCGGTCGGCTCGGGTGTCTGGACGATGTCGCAGGCGCCGGCGCCGACGCGTACGGCCTCGGCGATCTGCTCCGCGGCCTGCCGGGGCGTCAGCCGGGTGGTGTCGACGAGGTGGGCGTCGTCCTTGATCCAGTCGGGGGCGGGCCGGTACGCGGAGTGCCCGGGATGTCCCTTGTGTGCCGACGGGCCGGCCGCGGATTCCGGGGCGCCGTGCGCGCGGTGGGATATTCGCTCCCGCAGGATCGTTTCCTCCGCATCCAGGAATACATGCCGCACGGGAATGCGGCGGGCCGCGAGAGCGCCGAAGATCTCGTCGCGGTACTCCTGGCGCAGCAGGGCCATCGGTGTCACGAGGGGGCCCGGGACCTCGGTGAGCAGAGCGGCAGCGGTGTCCACGACCATCCGGCGCCAGGCCGGCAGGTCCTGATAGTCGTCGATCTCCTCGAATCGCTTCGCGGGCAGCATCAGCCGCAGCCCGCTGCCGAGGATTTCGGGGTCGTAGAGCGTGCTTCCGGGAAGCAGGTCGAGCAATTCATGAGCCGCTGTGGTCTTGCCCGCACCGAACGTGCCGTTCAGCCAGACGATCACGGTTTCCCCTCTTCCCTAGGACCCAGGTGAGTTGCCCGCAACACCCTGCCACGGAAACCCTTCGGGACCACGGGCCGCGGGCGCGACCGGGGACGGCACCTCTGCGACGGGCGGCACGGCCAGGGACACCTCGCGGCTCCGTGGACGCGCCGATCGCGCACTGCGCCACGACGAGGGATTCCGGTCACCGATCCCCCGCCGCGAAGCCCCCGGCAAACAAGCGCTCCCCCGCCCCTTCCGTACCGAAACCCCCATCCGTACAACGAAGTTGGCGCCCTGGACACCTCGCCGTCCCTCGCATATGACGGCGGCGCATCACGGCGTCACCAGCCTTTATTGCGCCGCGCCGCTACCCCTTGTTCGCGCCCAAGGTCAGCCCGGCGATGAAATGCCGCTGCAGCAGCAGGAAGACCAGGATCGTGGGGAGTGCGACGAGCACGGAACCGGCCGCGAGCAGGTTGTAGTCCGTGAAGAACTGGCCGCGCAGATTGTTCAGGGCCGAGGTCACGGGAAGTTTGTCTCCGTCGGAGAGAAAAACCAGGCCCCAGAGGAAGTCGTTGTACATCCACGTGAATTGTAGGGTTCCCAGGGCGGCGAGCGCGGGGCGGCACAGCGGGAGGGTGACGCGCCGGTACTGCGCCCAGACGCCCGCGCCGTCGACGATCGCGGCCTCCAGGATCTCCCGTGGCAGTGTCCGCATGAAATTGGCCAGCACGAAGACGCAGAAACCGAGTTGGAAGGCGATCTGCACGGCGATGACGGCCCAGAAGGAGTCGTACATCGTCAGGGAGTCGGACATCCAATAGGGCAGCGGGATCTTGTTGAAGAGCACGTACAGCGGAGTGACGATGACCTGCTGGGGCAGCAGGTTTCCCGCGGTGAAGACCATCAGCAGGACGATTCCGCCGCGCATCCTCAGCCGGGCCACGGCGAATGCCACGAAGGACGCCAGGAACAGTGTGAGCAGGACGCCGGGGATGGCGATGACCAGTGAGTTCATGAAGTACCTGGTCATGCCGGAATCGACGAACGCCTTTACGTAGTAGTCGAAGGAGAGGTGCCGCGGGAGGGAGAAGTAGCCGTATTTCGCGGTCTCCTCATACGGACGCAGCGAGGCATAGACGGCCAGCAGCAGCGGCGCGAGGAATCCCAGCGAGACGACGAACAGGAAGGCGTGCACGCCGAAGCGGCCGCGGCGGCGTCGCGGGGCGGGTGCCGCGGCGGGCACCGGACGCGCGGCAGGGGGCGTGGCGGGGGCGGTCATCGTTTCTGCTCCCCTCGCAGCTCCTGGACGAGATAGGTCACGATGAATCCCATGGAGACGAGGAGGAGGACGACGGCGATCGCGGAGCCGAATCCGATCCGGCCGGCCTCGCCGATGATGTTGTCGGTGACCAGCACCGACAGCAGCTCCAGGCCGTTGCGGCCCTTGTTGACGGCGTAGACGATGTCGAAGGCGCGCAGTGATTCGATGACGGTGATGACGCCGACGATGACGTTCACCGGGCGCAGCGTGGGCAGGACGACGCGGAAGAAGCTCTGCCGGTCGCTCGCGCCGTCGATGGCGGCGGCCTCCTTGAGGCTCGGGTCAACGGATTTGAGGCCGGCGAGATAGAGAATCATGACGTATCCGGTGTGCCGCCAGCAGGCCGCCAGCATCACCATCCAGATATTGAGGTCCGGGTCTCCCAGCCAGTCGGTGGGGTTCTTGCCGCCGAGTACGGCGTTGAGCGCGCCCTGGTCCCGGGAGAGGATGAGCTGGGCGATGAATCCGACGACGGCGAGTGAGAGCACCACCGGCATGTAGAGCGTCGACTGGTAGAAGCGGCTGAAGCGGACACCGCGGTCGATGAGGACGGCGAGCAGCAGTCCGAACGGGGTGGCGAGGAATCCGAGGAATACCAGCCAGAGAAGGTTGTGGCGGACCGCCGGCCAGAATTGCGGGTAGTTGGTGAAGAGGTTGTCGTAGTTCTTGAGGCCGGCCCATCGGATATCGCCGATCCCGTCCCAGTCCGTGAAGGACAGCCCGACGGAGGCGAGCGTCGGCCCCCATATCAGGGCGAGGTCGAGCAGGATCGGAATGCCCAGCAGCAGGCCGAGAACGGCGAGGTCGCGGCGGGTGTACTTCCGCGGCCCCCGCCGCCCGGCGCGCCGTACGCGGGTGCGGAGCACACCTTGTACGCGGGCGTCCGGCGCGGCTGGTGTGCGAGGGTTCGGCACGGCTCTGCGCTCCCCGTCGTGTCCGTGGTCGCCCGGCGGTGACCCGGTGGCGGTGGCCGGTGGGCGGGGCCCGTCAGCGGCGGTCATGCGGCGGTTGTCCTCGGCGGCCGTCATTCCGCCGCGAAGATCTGCTTCTTCTGGCGTTCGATGTCGTTCACCAGTCCGTCGATGTCATCGGGCTCGTTGAGGAACTGCTGGATCGCCTGGATCATCACCGTCGACGCGAAGTCGGGGCGGGTGTCGCGGTCCATGAACTGCGATATCTGCCGTGCGCCGGCGACGAGTTCGACGGCCTTCTTCTGGAGCGGTGTGTAGGAGCCGGTATCAGCGCCGCTGTTGACCGCGACGTTGTTCGGGTCGGAGCGCAGATAGATGTCCTCCGCTCCAGGAGTGGCGAGGTATTTCAGCAGATCCCTCGCGCCGTCCCGGTCCTTGGCCTTCTTCGACATCAGGAACCCGTCGATCGGTGCCTCGACCGCGTCCCGGCCGAAGGACGGGTCGATCTCCGGGAAGGGGAAGAAATCGAGGTCCGCACGGTCGGCCGCACTGAACTGCTGGCCCGGGTGCGGCAGTCCGAGGACCGTCATGCCGGCCTTCTTCTGCGCGAGGGTCTGCGCGGCCTCCTGCCAGGTCCGTCCGTTGGCGCCCTTCTGGTGGTACGGCATGAGGCCGCGCCAGAGGTCGAAGACCTGCTTCACCTGCGGGCTGTTCCAGGATTTCCGGCCGCTCATCAGCGCGAGGTGGAAGTCGTAGCCGTTGGCCCGCATATTGAGGTAGTCGAAGGTGCCCATCGCCGGCCAGCCGTCCTTGTCGCCGAAGGCGAACGGCACCAGCCCGTCCTTCTGCATCTGCCGGGCGAGTGCCCGGTACTCGTCGAAGGTCTTGGGGACCTCGTATCCCTTTTCCTCAAAGACGCTCTTGCGGTGGAAGACCGCCCACGGGTAGTAGTAAAGCGGCACGAAGTACTGCTTTCCGTCCGCGCCCGTCGACTGCTTCTGCAGCGCGTCGGTGAATCCGTCGAAGCCCCGCCACAGGTCACTGATGTCGGCGAGCAGACCCTTGCGGGCGAAGTACTGCATGCGGTTGCCCGCGAACCACATGAAGACATCGTCCGGCGTGCCCTGGAGATAGCGGTTGATGTTCTCCTGGAAGTTCTCGTGATTGACGGTGTTCACCCGCACCGTCTTCTTCGACTTCTTCTCGTAGGCCCGGAAAACGTCCGCGAAAGCCTTCTTCGGGACGGCGTCCGAGGCATTGGAACCGACCGAGATGCCGCCCGGTCCACTTCCGCAGGCGGTGAGGACGGACGGCAAGGTGACCGCCCCCACCCCGAGTGCCGTACCTCGCAGCAGCGTTCGCCGGGACATCCGACGTCCTGCCGCTTCCCCGTGTGAGCCTGATCCGCCGAACGTTGACTGGGCCATGTCCCCCTCCTCAGGGGTGGAACCAACAGAACCGAACGCGAGTGGGTGGGATCTCACTCGCAACGGCAGGCCCAGTCAAGGCTTTTTGCAGGCGAGGGAACAACCGTTACCGCTCCCCTTACAACAGAGTCCAACAAGCCCTACCGTAAACACCCGTCAGTGAGCGGTACCCGACTCCCCACACCTCTCGCGAGGACGGAGGACGCGAATCATGCGCGTTCATATCCGCACCACCCCACTGCGAGGCCATCGAAGAATCGTCGGAGCGCTGTCCGCCGCGTTGCTCTGCACGGCAGGGATGAGCGCCCAGCCCGCCGCGGCCCGCACCCCCGACACCCCGGCCACCACCCCGGTCAGCACCGACACCGCGCGCTCCCCCGCACCACGGCTCCCCGACGGGCTCGCCAAGACGCCGCCCATGGGCTTCAACAACTGGAACTCCACGCACTGCCGGGCGGAGTTCGACGAGGAGATGGTCAAGGGCATCGCCGACCTCTTCCTCGCGAAGGGCCTCAAGGACGCGGGTTACCGGTACGTCAACCTCGACGACTGCTGGGCGCTGCCCGAGCGGGACGCGAACGGCAAGCTGGTGGCCGACCCCCGTCGCTTCCCGCACGGCATCAAGGCCGTCGCCGACTACGTCCACTCCAAGGGCCTGAAGTTCGGCATCTACACCAGCGCAGGGACCAAGACCTGCAACGAGGCCGGCTTCCCCGGTTCCCTGGGGCATGAGGTCTCCGACGCCCGTCAGTTCGCCGATTGGGGCGTCGACTACCTCAAGTACGACAACTGCAACAACCAGGGCGTGGACGCCCGGTACCGCTACCGCGCCATGCGGGACGCTCTGAAGGCCACCGGGCGGCCCATCGTCTACAGCATCTGCGAATGGGGCGAGAACAGGCCCTGGGAGTGGGCGTCGGACGTAGGGCACCTGTGGCGCACGACCGGTGACATCAGCGACAGCTGGTCGAGCATGCTCGGGATCCTGAAGCAGAATCTGCCGCTCGCGCCGTACGCGGGCCCCGGCCGCTGGAACGACCCGGACATGCTGGAGGTCGGCAACGGCGGGATGACCGACACCGAGTACCGCAGCCACTTCGCGCTGTGGTCGATGATGTCCGCCCCGCTGCTGATCGGCTCCGATCTGCGCAAGGCGACGCCGGAGACCTTCGAGATCCTGGCCAACAAGGACCTCATCGCGCTGGATCAGGACGCGGCCGGCAAGCAGGCCACCGTCCTGGCATCCGAGGACGGCCGCTGGACGCTGGTCAAGGAGCTGGCGAACGGTGACCGCGCGGTCGCCCTCTTCAACGAGACCGGGCAGCCGCAGCGCATCACCACCAGTGCCCGGCAGGTGGGTCTCCCGCAGGCGGACGGCTACCGCCTGCGCGACCTCTGGCAGCATCGCGACCAGCACACCACCGGCACGATCTCGGCCACCGTCCCGGCCCACGGCACCACCGTCTACCGGGTCTCCGCCGACCGGCGCTGGGCCGACCACCCGCCGGCCGTCGAGGCCGGCACCGACGGCATTCCGCTGGTCGAGACCGGCACCCCCACCGCCCTGCGCTCGACCGTCGGCAACCTGGGCGGCACCCCCGCCAGGGACGTGCGGGTCGCGCTCCGGGCCCCGGACGGCTGGCAGGTCACGGCGACCTCGCCCGCCACCGCCCGCGCGCTGCCCGGCGGCGCGACGCTGCGTACCGACTGGGAGATCACGGCGCCGGCCGGGGCGCGGCCAGGGGCCTACGACCTGACACTGACCGCCGCTCACCGCGCGCCGGACGGACAGCGGATCACCACCACCCTGCCCGGTAGCGCCCATGTCGTGGTGCCCCCGCCCGCCGGGACGGCGTACGCCGCCGAGCTGCCGTGGCTCACCGCCGCCAACGGCTGGGGCCCGGTGGAGCGGAACACCAGCGTCGGGGAGAGCGAGGCCGGCGACGGCGGGCAACTCACCATCGGCGGGGCCGCCTTCGCCAAGGGGCTGGGCGCGCACGCCCCCAGCGAGGTGAGCTTCTACACCGGCGGGCGGTGCACCGCGTTCCACGCCCGGGTCGGTATCGACGACGAGTCGGGCGACAAGGGATCGGCCGGCTTCGAGGTCTGGGCCGACGGCGAGCGGCTCACCGAGAGCGGCACCATGACCGGCAAGGACACCGCCCGGACGGTCGACGCCGACGTCTCGGGGGCCCGCACCGTCCGCCTCGTCGTGACCGACGGCGGGGACGGGGTGGACCACGACCACGCCGACTGGGGCGACGCCAGGTTCAGCTGCTGAGGGGGCGGCTGCCGCCGGGCGGGCCCACGGCCCGCCCGGCACTCAGCAGGTGCGCAGCCCGGGGACCGGCTGGTCGTTCTCGCCGCCGGTGAGATAGACGACGCTGATGTAGACGCCGGAGTTGCCGCTGTCGTCGTCGGTCTTGGCCCACCAGACGTTGGTCCACTTCCCGCTCGTCTCGCGGCGGCCCAGATTCGCCTGGCAGTAGAAGTAGTTGGTGCCCGCGTTGAGCGTGCCGACCTGTTGGAAGGACTCGGTGTAGGAGGTGGCGGTCCGCCACACCTGGCAGTTGGCCTTGCCGCCCCCGATGCCCACGCAGGACGGCCCCTCCGTCGGGTCGCCGCCACCGCCACCGCTCGCGCCGCCGCCATCTCCGCCGCCTCCGGACGTGTCGCTGCCGCCGTCCGAACCGCCGGACGTGCCGCCGTCGGTGCCGCCCTCGTCGCCTCCGTCGCCCGACCCGCCGTCCTTCCCGCCCGAACCGCCGTCCCCGGCACCGGCCTCGGCGTCCTCGGAAGCACCGCCACCGGCGGGCTTTCCGGACGCGGAGGGCGACGGGCTCTTGCCGTCTCCCTTGTCCGTGCCCTTGGCATCGTCCTTGCCGGCCGTCGCGCGCTGCTCCGTGCCCGGCGCAGGTTTCCCGGCCTTCTCCGCCGCCTGCCGGCCCCGTTCCGCGACGGTGCTGCCCGCGTCACCACCGACCAGTGCGTACGTCCCACCACCGGTCGCCAGCACGGCGAGCACCGCGGCCACGGCGAACACCACGCGGCGCCGGCGCCGGGCAGGCAACCTCGCGGTGTCCTGCCCGGACCGGCCCGAGGGGTGCGGGTAGCTGCCCGTGCTGCCGACGGGCGGGCCAGCGACCACACCCGGCGGGTCGTAGCCGACCGCGGCGGCGGACGGGCCCGGAGCGCCGTCGAGGACTCCAGGGGCCGGGAAATGGCCGGCCCCGACCGTCGGCGAGCCGGCGAGAGCCGATCCGCTCGTGGCGTCGCGGTCGCCGGGTGCGGCCGGACCGGCGGACGGCGGCACCGGCTGCGCCGGGCTCCCCGGCGCTCCTTGCGCACCGGGCCCCGACAGCCAACTCATCGGCGACGCCTGGCCGTTCGGTGGCCCGGCGGGCACGCCGCCGCCTGCCGCCACTGCCCCCGCGGCCGGGCCTACCGCACCTGGCACACTCCCCCCGGTCTGCCCGCCGCCCGACCGGTCCTCGCCCTGCGCGCCGACGTCCTGCGGCGGAGCCGGCAAAGGAGTCGCGCGGACGTCCGTCGCGGTGGGTACCGGCGCCGCCCCGGGAGCCTGCACCGGGGCCGGCTCCCGGCCCTCGGCCACCGCCTCCAGCATGCTCCGTGCCGCGGCGGCGGACGGCCGGTCGGCCGGGTTCTTCGCCATCAGCGCGTACAGCACCGGCGCGAGCGGACCCGCCTGCCGCGGCTCCGGCAACGGCTCGGTGACGATCGCGGTCAGCGTCGACCAGACCGACGTACGGCGAAACGGCGCGCCGCTGCCCTCGACGGCGGCGTACAGCGTCATGCCCAGCGACCAGATGTCCGAAGCCGGGGTGGGATCCATGCCCTGCGCCCGCTCCGGCGGCAAGTAGTCGAGGGAGCCGACGAGTTCGCCACTGCGGGTGATGTTCGTGGTCGCACCGTCGCCCGGCGCCTCGATGCTGGCGATACCGAAGTCGGTGAGGACCACCCGGCCGCTGCTGTCCAGCAGGACGTTGCCGGGCTTCACATCGCGGTGCAGGACACCCGCCCGGTGGGCGGCGTCCAGCGCGTCCATCACCTGGGCGCCGATCCGGGCGATCTCCCTGGGGTCCAGGGCGCCGCGGCTGCCGATGGCATCGTCCAGCGACGGGCCGTCGACCAGCTCCATCACGATGACCGGCCGGCCGTCCTCGTCGATGACGTCGTGGACGGTGATCACGCCGGAGTGCCGGATACGGGCCGCGGCACGCGCTTCGCGCTGCATACGGGTGCGCAGGTCGGCGAGCTCCGGGGCCGAGGCGTCGGTGTAGGCGCGCAGGACCTTCACCGCGACCTCGCGGCCCAGCACCTCGTCGACGGCGCGGCACACCACGCCCATGCCGCCGCGTCCGATCCGGCCGGTCACGCGGTATCTGCCGCCCAGGACGCGGCCGGTCAGGTCGGCGTCCTGCCCCCGCTTGGGACCGCTCACGGCGGCGGCGCCGGGTGGGCCGCCCCCCTGGGGCCCGGGTGCGCCGCCCGCCGCACCGGGCTCGTGCCCGCCGTCCGCCCCGCCGGCCTGATCCGCTCCGCGCTGCTCACGCTCCCCCGCTGTCACCGTCGCCGATTCCCCTCGTTGCCCGTAGCTCTGCCCGTCGTCGTGGGCTACAGCCTAGAGACTTTCCGCTGCCGCGAGGGAGGCAACGTCGTACCGTCCGGCGCCGGTGAGCGCGTCGGACGCCCAAAGCGTCGTCCGGGGCCGTTAACCCCGTCGCGAAGTCGGCTTCTCCGGGGCAGGCCGGGCGCGTTCACCTCTCGCCCGGCCACCGGCGTCCTACGGTCAGGCGGCGGCCGCCGCCTGGGCAGCACGCCGCTCGCCCGCGGCCTGCGACCGCTTGGCGTACAGGGCGGTCCAAAGGCTCAGCGCACCGAGCACGCCGTAGGCCATGGCCGGGCTGATGACGACCATGGCGCCGGTGCCCACGACGTAGGCCAGGGCGATCCGCACCCCCGCCTCCGCGAGGTAGGCCACTCCCCAGACGGACGTCATCACGGTCATGGTGCGGCGGAAGCCTTCGTACTGCCACATGCCGTTCCACCAGGCGGTGCTCTCCGGGGTGCCGTCGGTGGCGAACTTGCGGCCGAAGTAGAACATCAGCGGACGCGGCGCGAGCAGGGTGGCCAGGCAGAGAGCCCCGAACAGCCCGGTCACGCCGGAGTCCTTGATGATGAGTGCCCGTGCCGAGTGCGCGCCGATCAGCGACACGACGGCCGTGATGGCCAGGAACACCAGGGTGACGACGGCGAATTCGTCGATGCGGCGGCGCCAGGCCAGGTGCACTGCGCTGTCGAGCACCGGCCAGGCGCCGCTGAGCAGCAGTGCCGAGAACTCGCTCCAGCCGTGGTCGGTGAGCGCGTTGTAGGTGACGATCGGCGCGACGACATTGAGCCCGATGGTCAGGATCCATCCGAGCGCGGCGGCGGGCCCGGAACGGGCCGGCGGTGCGGGACGGGCTCCGTTGACTTCCTGCGCGGTCATTCTTCCCCCGTGGACATGCGTGATGAGTAGGCAGGGGAAACGTAAGCGACCTGGTGGGCAGGGTGAGCATCCGGCATCCAAAATCTCCGCCAAGTCCTCCGGCGGGCGCCGCCGGCCGGTGGGTCTCCCACCGGGGCGCAGCGGGCGCCGCGCCCTCAGCCCGTGGCGGCGAAGGCTTCGAGGCGGGACTCCTGTGCGGCGGCCGCGGCGGCGCCCACCAGCCCGGCGTCGGTGCCCATTTGGGCGGGTACGACCGTCAGATCCGCCACGAAGGACAGCGTCGCGTAGTCCCGCAGAGCGGCACGCAACGGGACGAGGAGAACGTCGCCCGCGCCGGCCACGCCCCCGCCGATGACCGCGATGTCGATCTCGACCAGCGTCGCGGTGGCGGCGATCCCGGCGGCCAGCGCCTGCGCGGCCCGTTCGAAGGAGCGGAGGGCGACGGGGTCGCCGGCGTGCGCCGAGGCGGCGACCGCGGCCGCGCTGGTGTCGCCGTCGGCGCCCGGCAGCCATCCGTTCGCCAGCGCCCGGCGGGCGATGTTGGGCCCGCTGGCGATGCGTTCGACGCAGCCACGGCCACCGCACGGACACGGATCGCCGTCCAGATCGACGCTGATGTGTCCGATGTGGCCGGCGTTTCCGGTGGGGCCTGGATGCAGGCGGCCGTTGAGGACGAGGCCACCCCCGACGCCGGTGGAGACCACCATGCACAGCGCGTTGGCACGGCCGCGGGCCGCGCCCTGCCAATGCTCGGCCGCGGTCATCGCCACCCCGTCGCCGACCAGCACCACCGGGCGCTCACCGACCAGCGCCCGCACACCGGCGACCAGCGGGAAGTCGCGCCAGCCGGGGATGTTGACCGGGCTGACGGTGCCCGCGGAGGCGTCCACCGGGCCCGCACTGCCGATGCCGAGCGCCGCCACCCGTGCCCAGTCCTGGCCCGCCGCCAGCTCCGACACCACCTCGGCGACCGCGCGCATCACGGTCGCCCCGTCCCGGTCGGCGGGCGTGGGCCGCGCCGCCCGTACGATCATCCTGCCGCGTCCGTCCACCAGAGCGCCGGCGATCTTGGTACCGCCAATGTCCAACGCTGCGCTGAGGTCCATCTGCATCGGTGTCGAATCTCCTGGTGGGCCCGGGGGCCGGGGGGTGCCGGCCCGGCATGAGAACACCCAGTCTCCCCTCTGTTGACAACGTTGTCTAGAGGCTATGCTCGACGGCATCCCCCGACGCCGACAGAATCAGGACCGCACACCGTGAGCGACACCGCCCGGGGCACCTCCCGCCGCTACGGCACCCGGCCCACGATGAAGGATGTCGCGGCGCGTGCCGGGGTCGGGCTCAAGACGGTCTCCCGCGTGGTCAACGGCGAACCGGGCGTCACTCCGGACACCGAACGACGCGTCCAGGAAGCCATCACGTCCCTGGGGTTCCGCCGCAACGACTCCGCCCGCATCCTGCGCAAGGGCCGGACGGCCAGCATCGGACTGGTGCTGGAGGATCTCGCCGACCCGTTCTACGGGCCGCTCAGCCGCGCCGTCGAGGAGGTCGCCCGCAGCCACGGCGCACTGCTGATCAACGGCTCCAGCGCCGAGGACCCGGCCCGCGAACAGGAGTTGGCCCTGGCGCTGTGCGCGCGCAGGGTGGACGGCCTGGTCGTCATCCCGGCCGGTGACGACCACCGCTATCTGGAGCCGGAGATCGCGGCCGGTATCGCGACGGTCTTCGTGGACCGCCCGGCCGGCAAGATCGACGCCGATGTCGTGCTCTCCGACAACTTCGGCGGCGCCCAGGACGCGGTGGCGCATCTCATCGCACACGGCCACCGCCGGATCGGATTCATCGGTGACCAGCCGCGGATCCACACCGCACGCGAGCGACTCCGCGGCTACCGCACGGCGATGGCCGCGGCGGGACTGCCGGTGGACGACTCCTGGGTCTCGCTCGGCCCCACCGCCCCCGAGCGGGTCCGGGACGCCGCCACCGCCATGCTGGACTCCCCCGAGCCGGTCACCGCACTCTTCGCGGGCAACAACCGGGTCACCGTCACCGTCGTACGCGTCCTCGGTGAACGCCCGCACCAGGTGGCCCTGGTGGGCTTCGACGACTTCGAGCTGGCCGATCTCGTCCAGCCGGCGATCACGGTCGTCGCCCAGGACGCCGCCCGCCTGGGGCGGACGGCCGCGCAGCTGCTCTTCCGCCGCCTGGAGGGCGTCGACGACCTGCCGCAGCGGGTGGACATCCCGACCCGCCTGATCGCCCGCGGCTCGGGCGAGCTGCGCCCCGTGGAGAGTTGAGAGCGCGCGGACCGGCGGGCGGCGACGGCAGCCCCGCGCGGGCCGGGGCCCGGCATGGGACCCCAGCTGGGGGACCTCGGCGATCCTGGCCGCCGCCGGGCGGCAGGGTCGGCATACCGCGGCCCCGTCGTCCCTCCTCGGCACGGCCAGGCGCGAGCAGCGGCTCGCAGGCGCTTGGAGCGCCCAACTGCGTTCACCCGTAGCCCATTTGACGAGGCGTCTCATACAAGGTGACGCCGGCGCCCCGCGGAACGCCACCGCCCCGGCCTGGACGCCGGGGGACGTCGACCGGGGCAGCGGGCAGCAACCGGCCGTGGGCCGGCCCGGGATCAGGCGGACTTGGCCGGGCGGCCCGCGAGGGCGTCGAGGTCGGCGCGGGTCAGGCCGGTGAGGCGGGCGACCTCGGAGGTGTCGACGGCGCCGCAGTCGAGGCCGCGCAGCAGGTAGCCGCTGAGCGCCTTGGCGGTGGCCGGCTCGTCCATGACGTCGCCGCCGGCCTTGGCCACGTACGCGGCGAGCCGGGCCGCCGCCTGCTCCAGGCCCTCGCGGTAAAAGGCGTAGACCGCGGCGTAACGGGTCGGCAGGTGGCCCGGGTGCATGTCCCAGCCCTGGTAGTACGCGCGGGCCAGCGACCGGCGGACGAGGCCGTGGTGCAGCCGCCAGGCGTCGTGCACCTGGGCCGTCGGGCCGACCGGCAGGACATTGGTCGAGCCGTCCGAGAGGCGGACGCCGGTACCCGCCGCGGCCACCTGCATCACGGCCTTGGCGTGGTCGGCGACGGGGTGGTCGAGCGACTGGTGGGCGGCGCTGACACCGCAGGAGGCGCTGTAGTCGAAGGTGCCGTAGTGCAGGGACGTCGCGCGGCCCTCGGCGGCCTCGATCATGCGGGCCACGGTGGCCCGCCCGTCGGCACCCAGGATCGACTGGGTCGTCTCGATCTGGATCTCGAAGCCGATCCGGCCGCTCTCCAGACCGCGGGCCTTCTCGAAGGCTTCCAACAGCCGCACCATCGCGGTGACCTGCTCGGCGTAGGTCACCTTGGGAAGCGTCAGGACCAGGCCGTCGGGCAGGCCGCCGGCCTCCATCAGGCCGGTGAGGAAGATGTCGAGGGTGCGGATGCCGCGGTCGCGGACGGCGGCTTCCATGCACTTCATCCGGATTCCCATGTACGGAGCGGCGGTGCCGTTCTTGAACGCGGCGGCCACCAGGGCGGCCGCGCGCGCGGCCGCCTCGTCCTCCTCGGCGTCCGGGCGGGGGCCGTAGCCGTCCTCGAAGTCGATGCGCAGGTCCTCGATGGGCTCGCGCTCCAGCTTGGCGCGTACGCGGTCGTGGACGGGCCCCGCGAGCTCGTCGGAGATGCCGAGGACGGCGGCGAGGGCGGCGGCGTCCGGGGCGTGCTCGTCGAGGGCGGCGAGCGCCTGGTCGCCCCAGGAGCGCAGGGTGCCCGCGGTGAAGGCGTCCCCGGGGACGTAGACGGTGTGAACGGGCTGGCGGGTGCCGGGGTCGCCCGGGTAGCGCCGGGCCAGGTCGGCGTCGACCTCGGCGAGAGCGGCTCCGATTCCCTCACGTACGGTGTGCGCAAGGCTCGTTGCCACGGTCTCCTGCTGCCCCATTCGACACCCTCCCGGTGCTCCAGCCCGACGATCGAGCGTTTTTCCGTCTAGCGGAATCAACAATCCGTATAGCGAAGTTAACCGTGTCGAGTGCCGAGGTCAACACCCTCTCCCCCGCAGCGACGCAGGTCACGGGCCCACGGACGGCCTAACTCTGTGGCGCCGGGGGCCTCGGGGCGGTCACACTCGCCCTCATGACATGGATCGCACCACAGATCGACCGCAGGGACCTTCCGACGGCGGCCGCCGAACGGGAGATGTTGCAGGGCTGGCTCGACTGGCACCGCGACACCCTGCTCACCAAGTGCGCCGGGCTCGCCCCGGAGCAGCTGGCCGAGGCGAGCTCCCCGCCGTCCACGCTCACCCTGCTCGGCCTGGTGCGGCACATGACGGACGTCGAGCGCGTCTGGTTCCGGCAGCGCTTCGCCGGTGAGCAGGTCGCCACCCACTACATCACCGACGAGAACGCGGACGCCGATCTCGACGACATCGATCCGGCCGACGCGGAAGCGGCGTTCGCCGCCTTCCGCGCCGAGATCGAGGTGTGCGACGCGGCGGTGGCCGACCGCGGCCTGGACGAGCTCTTCCACAACCCCCACGGCGACCGGAAGCTGAACCTGCGCTGGATCTACGTCCACATGATCGAGGAGTACGCGCGGCACAACGGCCACGCGGATCTGCTACGCGAGCGGATCGACGGCGCGACCGGCGACTAGGGGTCCTGCCCGCCGCTCACCGGTGCCTTTGTGAAGGCCCCTGGGACTGCCGCGGAGCAGGCGTCTCAGGCACGCTCCGCGGCGAACGGCCCGCCGGAGCGGAAGGCGTGCGCAGCGAAGCGCTCACCGATCCGGCGGTGGCTTGCCGCGTCCGGGTGGAGCTGGTCGGGCAGCGGCAGTTCGGCGAAGTCGGCCTCGCCGTAGAGATCACGGCCGTCGAGGTAGGACAGGTTCGGGTCGTCGACCGCCCGCTGCTGCACGATGCGGGTCAATTCGTCCCGGATGACGTTGAGCGTCAGCTTCCCCGCGGCCCGTTCCGCGGGGTCGCCCATCGCCTTGAACTGCAGGCGTCCCGCGCCGAGGTTGCTGAAATCGGGGGCCGCGGGGCCGGGGGTGTCCTCGTGGATGGGACACAGGAGGGGCGAGACGACCAGGAGGGGTGTGCGGGGGTGGCCCTCGCGGATGGTGTCGAGGAAGCCGTGCACCGCCGGGCCGAACGCGCGCAGGCGCATCAGGTCGGAGTTGACGATGTTGATGCCGATCTTGACGCTGATCAGATCCGCCGGGGTGTCGCGAAGCGCGCGGGCGGTGAACGGGTCGAGCAGGGCGCTGCCGCCCAGGCCCAGGTTGGTCAGCTCCACACCGCCGAGGGAGGCGGCCAGCGCCGGCCAGGTCGTGGTGGGGCTCGCGGCGTCGGAGCCGTGGCTGATCGAGCTGCCGTGGTGCAGCCACGTCCTCGCGCCGGCGTCCGGCAGGGGCTCGACGGGGGCGTCCGTGCGCAGCGCGACCAGCTGGGTGATCTCGTTGTGCGGCAGCCAGATCTCGATGTCCTTGACGCGGTCGGAGAGGCCGGTGAACCGGACGGTGCCGACGGGGCCGGGCCGGACTTCCGAGGTCCCCGCGGTCATGTCCACCATCAGCACATTGCCGCCGGGCACACTTGCCTGCCCCGCCGGCCTGCCGTCGACGAGCAGGTCGTAGAGGCCGTCGGGGCGGGGCGGAGCACCCTGGTAGGCGTTCTTGGTGCGCAGGGCGTCCAGTTCCACGGCGGTGGCTCGGGTGCGGAACACCAGCCGTACGCCGGACGGTTGGGCCTCCGCCATGGCCAGCTGCCCGTCGGCGCACTGGGCACGGGCCCGGGCGGGCAGCCGGTGCGGCAGCACACCGTGCTCGGTGCGCTCCAGGTCGAGCGCGCCGCGCAGCAGATCCGCGGTGAGGGGCGTGGTGATCCAGTCCGTCGCGCGGGCCGCCGTGGGGGCTCCGGTGACGTCATCGAGCGGGTCGTTCATGCCGGGCATTCTGCCGGTCGGCCGCCCGGTCCGCCCAATGATTTCCCGGCCCTGGTCGCTGACCGGCCCCCGGCCCGGCCGTGGCGGCGCGACTACCCGGAGGCGCTGATCAGTCGCGTGCTCGCCTGGTCCGAGCAGGACGTATGCGGTCCGGCAGCGCCTTAGGCTGAAGCGTCCGCCATCGAACACCAGGAGGCCCCGTGCCCGTCGTCGTCGCCACCATGAGGACCAAGCCCGGCCGTCGCGAGGACGTTCTCGCGGCGTTTCGACGACACGCGCCCGCCGTGCACGCCGAGCCCGGCTGCCTGCTCTACGCCGCACACTCCGGCGACGACCGGGTCACGATCGTCGAGCACTGGACGGACCAGGCCGCCCTCGACGCCCACTCGGCGGGCCCGGCGATGGCGGCACTCATCGGGGACATCACCGACGCGATGGCCGCGCCGGTGGACGTCGCGGTCCTGGATCCGGTGCCGGCCGGCGACCCCGCGAAGGGCGTACTGGCCAAGGGCTGAGCGGGGCCCTTCGGGAGAGCGGCGAGGGCCCGAAGCCCGAAGACCCGCGAACCACCGGCCCGTTCGCGTGTGGCGGTACAGGCCCGGTGGTGCGCGGGTCTTCAGTGCCTGTGGGCTCGGGTGGGCCCAAGGGGGTCAGCCCTTGCGGGTCTTGACCTCTTCGGTGAGGGTGGGGACGACCTCGAAGAGGTCGCCGACGATGCCGTAGTCGACGAGGTCGAAGATCGGGGCCTCGGCGTCCTTGTTGATGGCGACGATGGTCTTGGAGGTCTGCATACCGGCGCGGTGCTGGATCGCGCCGGAGATGCCGGCGGCGATGTACAGCTGCGGCGAGACGGACTTGCCGGTCTGGCCGACCTGGTTGGTGTGCGGGTACCAGCCGGCGTCGACCGCGGCGCGCGAGGCACCGACGGCCGCGCCGAGGGAGTCGGCGAGGGCCTCGATGACGGGGAAGTTCTCCGCGCCGTTGACGCCGCGGCCACCGGAGACCACGATCGCGGCCTCGGTCAGCTCCGGACGCCCGGTCGACTCACGCGGCGTACGCGAGACGACCTTCGTGCCCTTGGAGGCGTCGGCGATGTTCACCGTGAGCTGCTCGACCGTGCCCGCGGCCGGGGCGGCCTCGGGAGCGGCGGAGTTCGGCTTGACGGTGATGACCGGGGTGCCCTTGGTGATGCGGGACTTGGTGGTGAAGGACGCCGCGAACACCGACTGCGTCGCCACCGGACCCTCATCGGAGTTCTCCAGGTCGACGGCGTCGGTGATGATGCCCGAGCCGATCCTCAGCGCCAGACGGGCCGCGATCTCCTTGCCCTCGGCGGAGGACGGCAGCAGCACCGCGGCCGGTGAGACGGCCTCATAGGCGGCCTGCAGCGCATCGACCTTGGGGGCGACGAGGTAGTCGGTGAACTCCGGAGCGTCGGCGGCCAGCACCTTGACCGCACCGTGCTCGCCGAGCACGCCTGCGGCGGCATCCGCGCCGGCACCCAGGTGCACGGCCACCGGGTCACCGATCCGGCGGGCCAGGGTCAGCAGTTCGAGGGTGGGCTTGCGGACGGCGCCGTCCACGTGGTCGACAAAGACAAGGACTTCAGCCATGAGATGACTCCTGCGGGAAGAGATGAGGAAGGTTGAGGGGGCCGTCGGGGCTTAGATGAACTTCTGGCCCGCGAGGTACTCGGCGAGCTGCTTGCCGCCCTCGCCCTCGTCCTTGACGATCGTGCCGGCGGTGCGGGCCGGACGCTCGGCCGCGTCCTCGACCTTGCTCCAGGCACCCTCGAGACCGACCTCGTCCGCCTCGATCTCCAGGTCCTCCAGATCCAAGGACTCCACCGGCTTCTTCTTCGCCGCCATGATGCCCTTGAAGGACGGGTAGCGCGCCTCACCGGACTGGTCGGTGACCGACACCACCGCGGGCAGCGCGGCCTGAAGCTGCTCGCTGGCGGTGTCACCGTCACGGCGGCCGGTCACCGTGCCGTCGGCGACGGCGACCTCGGAGAGCTGGGTGACCTGCGGGACGTTCAGCCGCTCGGCCAGCAGCGCGGGCAGGACGCCCATCGTGCCGTCGGTGGAGGCCATTCCGCACACGACGAGGTCGTAGCCGGTCTTCTCGATGGCCTTGGCCAGCACGAGGGAGGTGCCCAGGACGTCGGTGCCGTGCAGGTCGTCGTCCTCGACGTGGACGGCCTTGTCGGCACCCATCGACAGAGCCTTGCGCAGCGCGTCGTTTGCGTCCTCGGGACCGACGGTCAACACCGTGATCTCCGCGTCGTCAGCGGCTTCCTTGATCTGCAAGGCCTGCTCGACGGCGTACTCGTCGAGCTCCGAGAGGAGGCCGTCCACGTCGTCGCGGTCGACGGTCAGGTCCTCGGCGAAGTGCCGGTCGCCGGTGGCGTCGGGCACGTACTTCACACAGACAACGATCCTCAAGCTCACGCCGACTCTCCTACCTGCTTCGTCTCTTCTGAACTGCCTTTGTGCTGGCAGCATAGGCGCCTGTTGGGGCGGCTCCCGGTCGGAGGCGGTTCCCCACGCCGACCGTCATATTACTCGCCAGTACATACAGTCTCGTGCCCCGAATCAAGGCCGCCGAACTGTGACCTTGCCAACGACCCCGACCCGGTGACGACGAAGCGGAACGGGAACCTCTCAGTCCCGCAGCGCGTTGAAGCGGCCCTGGTGGTAAAGCAGCGGCCGGCCGGGCCCCGCAGGGTCGCCGAGGGTGGGCTGTGCGAGCACGATGCGGTGATCACCTGCCGGCACCCGCGCGACGACCTTGCACACCAGCCAGGCCAGCACGCCGTCGAGGAGGGGCACCCCTTCGGGGCCGGAGCGCCAGGAGGTGGCGGGGCCGAACCGGTCCGCCCCGCTGCGCGCGAAGGTGGCCGCAAGATCCTGCTGGTGCTCGCCGAGTATGTGGACGCCGACGTACTCGGCCTCGGCGACCACGGGCCAGCTGGAGGAGCCGGTACCGATGCCGAAGGAGAGCAGCGGCGGCTCGGCGGCGACGGAGGTGAGCGAGGTGGCGGTGAAGCCCACCGGCCGGGAGCCGTGCGCGGTGATCACCGCGACGCCCGCGGCATGCTGCCGGAAGACGGAGCGCAGAAGTTCGGGGGTGGCGGTGCGAGGCGTGCCGAGGTCGGGCGAGGCCGTCATGGAGTTGTCCTTCTGAGGTGGTGTACGAACCCGAGCGGAGCCGCCGACAGCAGTGCAGCTACCGGCAGCGCTGATGTCGTCGCTGCTCACACGCTCGGACAGCGCGCGCTGGCGGTCCGCAGAAGGTCCACGTGCGCGCGTCCGTACAGAAGGATTACTGGCCGCATCACGTCAGAGTGACGATGTGTGACCCACAGCGTCAAGTGGCGCCCAGCATCTGGGAGATCAATCACGGACAGCAGCGCCCAGAGCGGCGATGACGTCGGCTTTTCGCGGCTGGCCGGAGGCCCGGCGCACCACCGCGCCGTCCGCGTCGAGCACCAGAACCGTCGGGGTGGCCCGGACGTTCAGCGTCCGCACGAGGTCCAGGTGGGCCTCCGCGTCGATCTCGACATGTGCCACCCCCTCGACCATGTCGGCGACCTCCGTGAGCGTGCGCCGGGTCGCCCGGCAGGGCTGACAGAAGGCGCTGGAGAACTGCACGAGGGTGGCGCGCTCGCCGAGTGCCGTGCCGATCTCCGCGGCGCCCAGCCGCTCGTCCGCATCTCGCGCTTGCACCGTCGGTCTCCCTCTCCCACTTGCTTCTTGCCGCTCGTCATGGCCGCGGCCGTCCTCTGCCTCTCCCCGCGTCACGCGCGAGAGGCACCGTACGTCCGGCCGTCGCCGGGTGCAGCACCCGGCGGACCGTAATGATTCCCGGCCGGGCCGTCTCCCTGTCGCACCGGGACCGTCCGGGATACCGTCAGCGGCGGCAGGGACGCGGAGGGCATGGGCCCTCACGTGACGAGAATCTCCCGGCCTCAGCGGCTCACGCGGTAGCCGCCGGGGCCGTCATCGGGCACGATCTCCCGAAGGCCGCACACTTACGGCTGCGTAGGTTTCCGCCGGGAGAACCCTCCCCAGGCACAGAGAAGGGGTCCCCCGATATGGCAGAGCTCGTCTATCCCCCGGTGATCGGTGCGGCCCGCACCGTCTTCAAGTCGCTCGACCTGAAGTTCGACATCGCCGGAGCGGAGAACATCCCGCGCCGCGGCGGCGCGGTGCTGGTGAGCAATCACATCGGTTACCTGGACTTCGTCTTCTGCGGTCTGGCGGCGCGACCGGCCAAGCGGCTGGTGCGTTTCATGGCGAAAGAATCGGTTTTTCGGCACAAGGTGTCGGGGCCGTTGATGCGGGCCATGAAGCACATCCCGGTGGACCGCGCGCAAGGCATGCACGCCTACAAGCACGCCCTGTCCGCCCTGCGTTCGGGCGAGATCATCGGGGTCTTCCCCGAGGCGACGATCTCGGAGTCCTTCACGCTGAAGAACTTCAAGTCCGGTGCGGCGCGGCTGGCGCAGGAGGCCGGTGTGCCGCTGCTGCCGATGGCGCTGTGGGGCACCCAGCGGCTGTGGACCAAGGGCCACAAGCGCGACCTGGGCCGCAACCACTTCCCGATCACGATTCGGGTGGGCGAGCCGATGGAGGCCGATCCGGCCGAGCAGGCCGAGAAGGTCACCGACCGGCTGCGCGCCCGGGTGCAGGACCTGGTCGAGGCGGCGCAGCGCGCCTACCCCGTACGCCCCAGGGGCCCCGAGGACACCTGGTGGGTCCCGGCTCACCTCGGTGGCACCGCACCTGCCGCTCCCGGAAGCACCGTCTGACGGCACACCAGCCCCTCACCCTCTCCCGGCCCAGGATCCGCCTCAACAGCGCTCCTGGGCCGAGGTGTTTCCGCCGCCGAGCCGCGGGAGTGCCCGCCACCGGCCGGGTCCGCTACCGGCCCTGCCCGGTGTCCGGGTCACCGGTGCCGGACGTCGCCGATCTCGATCCGCGCCTCGGGGCACGCCTTGTGCAGCGCCTCGGCGAGTTCCGCGCCCGCGGTCTCCAGCTCCGCCGTCGTCACGGGGTCCATCCCCTCCAGCAGGAACAGCGCGTTCACGGACTGCTCGGTCAGGCGGGTGCGCACACCCTGCCGCCAGTTCCAGCGGCGGCAGGTGACCCCCTCGTCGTCGCACCAGACGACCTCGCCGGGCTCCGGGTGCTCGACGACTTCCGCACCGCCCGCCGCGGTCACGAACGGCTCCTCGCCGGTGGCACGCACCAGCCTCATGCCGCCCTGGATGCGGTCCAGGTCCTCGCCGCCGACCGGCAGCAGGTGGGCGACGCTGATGGCGTTGTAGACGTCGACCAGGCGGTTGATGCGCGGCAGGCCGCCGTCCGCGAGGGCTCGCTTGGCCAGCGCCTCGGCGGAGTTTCGGGTGCGCGAGGGCTTGCAGCCGAAGGCGGTGTACGCGGCGCGCCAGGCGGCGATGTGCGGGGCTTCCTGGGGCGGCCGGCCGCCGAGGCGCTCCACCAGGCGGCGCCCGGCCTCGTCCAGCAGCGCCGAACCGGCCGCGTCGCTGGGCCCGTTGGTCAGACCGTGCGCTTCGAGGGGGAGATAGGCGAAGCCGGGGGCGAGGGCGTGGACCTCGTCGGAGACGTGCAGGGGGCGGGACATCGGGGCATTCCTCAGAAATCGGTGGGGAGCGTCTGCTGGAGACGTGGCCCGTCGGCGGCCTCCTGGAGGCATTGGAGCACGGCAGGGTGTGGTTCAGCAAACAGGACTGGATAGTCCACTTCATTGAACTCCGGCCGCACCGGAAAGGCCAGCTGCTCGCGGTCGATGCGGAACTGCGCGTCGACGCCGGGCTTGTTGCCCCGCGGATCCTGACGCGCCCAGCGCTCCCCGGGGAGCTTGAGCGCGATCAGCCCGTGCAGGACATCGAACTTCTGGTAGCAGAGCGCCGCGGGGATGCCTTCCGCGCGCAGCAGGGCGGCCAGCGCATGCGCTTTGGCGTAGCAGATGCCGGTGCGCTGGGCGAGGACGTCCGAGGCGCGCCAGGTGACGCGCGGATCGGCCGCGTCCATGGAGTGCGGGATGACATCGCGGACGAAGGTGAAGGCGGCTTCGGCGTATGTGTATGCATCGGGGGCGTCGGCGCGCAGCGAGTCCGCCGTCTTCCGGACGAGCGGATGGTCATGGTCGATGACGTCACAGCGCGCCAAGTAGGCCGTGAGTCCGGGGGTGTTCTGGATCAGCTCCATGGCCCGGGAGCGTAGCGATGCGCCCGACCGGATGCCAATGAATATCCGGTCGAACGCATAGCCATTCAATCTACGGTGGGGGTCCGCCTCGACTATCGGGCGATCTCCTCGCGCAGGGCCTCCAGGAATCCGTCGACGTCCTCCTCGGCGGTGTCGTACGCGCACATCCAGCGCACATCGCCGGCCCGCTCGTCCCAGAAGTAGAAGCGGTAGCGCTTCTGCAGCCGCTCGCTGACGTCGTGCGGGAGCCGCGCGAACACCGCGTTGGACTGCACCGGATAGAGGATCTCGACGCCGTCGATCTCCCGGACCCCGGCGGCCAGCCGCTGCGCCATGGTGTTGGCGTGCCGGGCGTTGCGCAGCCACAGGTCGCGGGCGAGCAGCGCCTCCAACTGCACCGAGACGAAGCGCATCTTGGACGCCAGCTGCATGGACAGCTTCCGCAGGTGCTTCATCGCGCGCACCGCGTCGGGGTTGACGACCACCACGGCCTCGCCGAAGAGCGCGCCGTTCTTCGTGCCCCCGTAGGAGAGGATGTCGACGCCGACGGCGTTGGTGAAGGCCCGCATCGGGACATCCAGCGACGCCGCGGCGTTGGCTATCCGCGCGCCGTCGAGGTGCACCAGCATGTTGCGCTCATGGGCGTGTTCGCAGATCGCCCGGACCTCGTCCGGGGTGTAGACGGTGCCCAGCTCGGTGCTCTGGGTGATCGAGACGACCTGCGGCATGGCGCGGTGCTCGTCGTCCCAGCCGTGCGCCTCACGGTCGATCAGGTCAGGCGTGAGCTTGCCGTCCTCGGTCGGGACGGTGAGCAGCTTCAGGCCGCCGACCCGCTCGGGAGCACCGCACTCGTCGACGTGGATGTGCGCGCTGTCGGCTGCGATCACCGCGCCCCAGCGGTCGGTCACGGCCTGCAGCGCCACCACGTTGGCGCCGGTGCCGTTGAACACCGGGAACGCCTGGGCGCTCTGCCCGAAGTGGCTGCGGATGACGCGCTGGAGGTGCTCGGTGTAGTCGTCCTCGCCGTAGGCGACCTGGTGGCCGCCGTTGGCGAGGGCGATGGCCGCGAGGATCTCCGGGTGCGCACCCGCGTAGTTGTCGCTGGCGAAGCCGCGTACCCGGTTGTCGTGGTGCTGCCGGGCGTCGGTCTTCTCTCCGGTCACGGCTCGGGGGTCAGCCACAGACGCTTTCCATTCACTTCCTGGGCGGGCCGGCTCCAGACCCCGGCGATGGCCTCGGCCAGCTCGGTGACATCGGTGAAGCCCGCGAACTTTGCGTTCGGTCGCTCGGCGCGCATCTGATCGTTGACGAGCGCCTTGACGATCAGGATGGCAGCCGCGGCACGCGGCCCGGCCTCGCCCCCCGACTTGCGGAACGCGTCTCCCAGGGCGAGCGTCCAGGCCTCGGCCGCGGCCTTGGAGGAGGCGTAGGCGGCGTTGCCCGCGGTGGGCTTGCTCGCGCCGGCCGCGCTGGTCAGCAGGAAGCGGCCGTTGCCGCTGCGTTCGAGGGCTTCGTGGAACGCGAGCGAGGTGTGCTGGACGGTACGGACCAGGAGCTTGTGCAGCAGGTCCCAGTCCGACAGGTCGGTCTCGCCGAAGGTCGCGGAACCACGCCAGCCGCCGACGAGATGCACCAGACCGTCGATCCGGCCGAATTCCTTCTCGGTGCGGTTCGCCCATTCGCGGGTCTGCTCCAGGTCGAGAAGGTCGACCGTGTCACCGATGACGGTCGCCCCGCCGTGCGCGTAGCGAGCCGCGTCCACGGCATCCGCGAGGCGCTCGGGGTTGGAGTCCGAGCCGACGACGATCGCGCCCGCCTCGGCCAGTCGCAGCAGCGTGGCCCGGCCGGCCGGTCCTGCCGCTCCGGCCACCGCGACGACGGCGCCCTCCAGTGGCCCCTGTCCGCCCGTCGAAGTTGTCATCTCCGTCGCCTCCCTCTGCTCCTGCTGTTCCTGGACGGCCGTCCGGCCGGTGTCCCGGTCGGTACTCACGCCGCCGCCAACGCGTCGCTGTCGGCCGTGATGCCCTTGGTCGAAGCGATCACCGAACGCAGCTTCTTGCGCAGCGCCTCATAGAACATACTCAGCGGGAACTCGTCCGGGAGGACGTCGTCCACGAGTTTGCGGGGCGGCTGGTCCAGGTCGAGAGCGTCGGGCCCCTTGGCCCAGACCGAGCCCGGGTGCGGTGCGAGGTAGGTCGAGACGAGGTCGTACGCGGCGAACCAGTGGACCAGCTTCGGCCGGTCGATGCCGTCGCGGTAGAGCTGCTCGATCTCGCCGCACAGCTGATTGGTGACCTTGGGCGCGCGCTCCCAGTCGATGTGCAGTGTGTTGTCCGTCCAGCGTACGACGTCGTGCTTGTGCAGGTAGGCGAAGAGCAGCTGCCCACCGAGGCCGTCGTAGTTGCGCACCCGGTCGCCGGTGACGGGGAAGCGGAACATCCGGTCGAAGATCACCGCGAACTGCACGTCACGCGCCTGGGAGTACCCCTCGGCCTCCAGCTTCACCGCCTCCCTGAAGGCGGTGAGGTCGCAGCGCAGCTCCTCCAGGCCGTACATCCAGAACGGCTGGCGCTGCTTGATCATGAAGGGGTCGAACGGCAGGTCGCCGTGGCTGTGGGTGCGGTCGTGGACCATGTCCCACAGGACGAACGCCTGCTGGCAGCGGTCCTGGTCGCCGAGCATCTCGCGGACGTCCTGCGGCAGTTCCACGCCGAGCGTCTCGACGGCGGCCTCGCTGACCCGGCGGAAGCGCGCGGCCTCGCGGTCGCAGAAGATGCCGCCCCAGGTGAAGCGCTCGGGGGCCTCGCGGACGGCGATGGTCTCCGGGAAGAGCACCGCGGAGTTGGTGTCGTAGCCGGCGGTGAAGTCCTCGAAGCTGATGCCGCAGAACAGCGGGTTGTCGTAGCGCGTGCGCTCCAGCTCGGCGAGCCAGTCGGGCCAGACCATCCGGAGCACGACGGCCTCGAAGTTGCGGTCGGGGTTGCCGTTCTGCGTGTACATCGGGAACAGGACGAGGTGCTGGAGGCCGTCGGCGCGCTGCTGGGCGGGCTGGAAGGCGAGCAGCGAGTCGAGGAAGTCCGGCACCCCGAAGCCGTCGTCGGCCCAGCGGCGCAGATCGACGGTGAGCGCCTGGTGGTAGGCCGCGTCGTGCGGCAGCAGCGGGGCGAGCTGCTCGACGGCGGCTATCGCACGGTCCACCTCACGACGGACGTCGTCGGCAGCCGGCGCGCCCTCGGCCGCGAGGTCGATCGAGCCGTCCTTGGACTGCCAGGGACGGATGGTCTCGACCGCATCCTTGAGCGCGGGCCAGGCCGGGTGCTCGACGACGCGGGCCGCGGTGCCCCCCGGGACACCCACAGGCGAAAGAATTTCCGTCATGACTGCCCTCCGGCGGTAGATCGTGTTGTCAGCTCACGGTAACCAACAAAGGATCGCCCGCTCAAGTGGAGGCGGTGAAAATTATTCTGTGGACACCCCCCGGTCACGCACATTTTTCCTGTGACGAGAGGTCCGGGCGACGCTTTCTGCCAGTGACGCCAAGGCTTCCCGCGCTTCCTCCAGCGCATGTGGCAGGGCCATGAAGCCGTGAAACATCCCGGGGTGGTGCCCCTCGGTCACCCGCACCCCGGCGCTCCGCAGGCGCGTGGCGTATCCCACACCCTCGTCGCACAGCGGATCGCAGCCCGCGGTGATCACATGCGCGGGCGGCAGGCCCGCCGGCTCCGCCCGCGAAGCGCAGACGTACGGATCGCTCCGGTCGGTGTCCGGGCCGAGGTAGCAGTCCCAGAACCACCGCAGATGGGACGCGGTCAGGTAGTAGCCGGTGGCGTTGGCGGCGTACGAGGGGGTGTCGGCGGCGGGGTCCAGCATCGGGTAGACGAGCAGTTGCAGGGCCAGGGGCGGACCGCCCCGGTCGCGGGCGCGCAACGCGGTGCCGGCAGCCAGCCCGCCGCCGGCGCTGTCCCCCGCGACGACCAGGGCGGCCGGATCGTCCCCCAGGTCGGCGACGTGCGCCGCGGCCCACCGCAGCGCCGCGTAGGCGTCCTCGGCCGCCGCCGGATACCGCGCCTCGGGCGCCCGCCGGTATCCCACGGAGACGACCACCGCGCCGGACTCCCGGCACAGCGCCCGGCAGGTGCTGTCGTGGGTGTCCAGGCCGCAGAGCACATAGCCGCCGCCGTGGAAGAAGACCACGGTGGGCCGCGGCCCGCGCGCCCCCGCCGGGCGGTAGACGCGTACGGGCAGCGGGGGCGCGCCCGCGGGGCCCGGGACCGTCCGGTCCCGGACGGAGACGACGCCGGGCGGGGGCCGGTCGCCGACGGGTGCCGCGGCGAGGATCCGGCGGGCCTCCCCGGCGTCGGTGACGGCGCCGCCCAGGTCCGGGAAGACGGCGCTCATCGCGTCGGCGTAGGGGCGGGCGTGCGGGGCGAGCCGGTCGGGCGCCGGCTTCACGTCCGGTCCCCGGTAGCCAGGTCCGCGGTGCGCCGACCGTCCGTGGCGAAGTGCGGGATCACCTTTTCACCCCACTGGCGGATGGTCTCCAGACACGCCTCCTGGGGGACCGTGCCCATCTGGATCAGACACATGACCTCGTCGGCACCGGCGGCCCGCAGCCGCTCCACGTAGGCGATGGCATCGTCGGCCGTGCCGTAGGCGTGGTCGGCGTGGAAGGTGGCGGTGGACGTCGGGCGGACGGGGATGCGCTGTTCGTTCAGCCGGGCCACGACCTGCTCGGCGGCCTGCCTCAGCTCGGCCGCGGCCTGCTCGGAGCCCGCGCCCTCCACCACGGCCTCGTCCGGCAGCCCCGCGCCCCCGTACCAGTGGCCGATGGACTGGGCGAAGAAGCGCTGGCCGCGCAGGCCGACGGCGCGCGCCCGCTCGCGGTCGTCGAGCACGATGGTCGGGCACAGCACGGAGAAGTGGTCGTTGATCTCGGTGGAGACCAGCCGGTCACCGCGCCGCTCGGCACGTGCGGCGTCGTACGCCGTGCGCATCCCGGCGATGGCCTCCGGCCCGGCGAAGCCCATGACGAGCGCGCCGATACCCAGTTCGGCGGCCTGCCGCAGGGTCTCGGTGCGGCTGCACGCGAGGAACAGCGGCGGGTGCGGGGTCTGCCGTGGCCGGGGCAGGATCGGGTGCGGCGGGATGTCGATCAACTCCCCGTGGTACTCCAGCTCTTCGTGCTGCCACGCCTTGCCGATGATGCGCAGCGCCTCCTCCACCTCCTGGGCCGTGCGGTCCCGGTCGACGCCGCACAGCGAGGTCTCCTGCTCGGTCCCGCCGCGGCCGGCGCCGAGGTCGAGCCGGCCGCCGGAGAGGAGATCGAGCGTGGCCGCGCGCTCGGCGACCCGCGCCGGGTGGTTGAAGGCGAACGGCATGCAGACCACGCCGTGCCCGACGCGGATGGTGCTGGTCCGGGCCGCCACCCAGGTCAGAAAGATCTCCGGGGCACTCATGTGCGCGTACCACTTCAGGGAGTGGTGCTCGACGGCCCAGACGCGGTCGAAGCCCATCCGCTCGGCCAGGACGGCCTGTTCGACGCTGTCGTGGAAGAGCTGGTGCTCGCGCTCGGCCGTCGGATCGGCCAGCTGCGCCTCGAAGATGATGGAGAACTTCATTCCGCCTCCCGGGGGTTGCGTTCCGGCGAACTCCTTATTTCAATCAGGAATATGACTAGCCGTCAGATATCGAAGAAGCAAGAGGTACGACCGCGCGGACCCACGAGCGGGCAGCCGCCCCCGCCCCGGCTGCCGCTCACCGCCTGGGCGGTTTTGGGCCTGCTGTCCTTCCGCGGCGAGCGCACCGGGTACGAGCTGAAGAAGTGGGCCGACTCCTCGCTGCGGTTCTTCTACTGGTCGCCCGCCATCAGCCAGATCTACGCGGAGCTGCGCCGCCTGGAGGAGCTGGGCCTGGCCTCCTCCCGGCGCTCCGGCCCGGAGGAGCCACGGGCCACCCGCCGCTACACGATCACCGACGAGGGGCGCGCGGCCCTCGCCGCATGGGCGGACGGCACCGACGACCCCGGTACGCCGGTGCTCAAGCATCCGCTCGTGCTGCGCCTCTGGCTGGGCCACCTCGCGGCCCCCGGCACCCTGCGCGGCCTGGTCGAACGCCACATCGAGCGGACCCGCGCCGAGCTGGCGGCGGTGCGGGAGGCGCAGCAGCGGGCCGGGCAGGTCGCGGAGTGGGAGTTCCCGCAGGTCGCGCTGGGCTGGAGCGAGCGCCATCAGCAGGCGGAGCTGGAGCTCGCCGAGGCCGTGCTCGCCGACCTCGACCGGCTCGCGGCGGAGCGTCGTCAGCGCGGGGAGGAATCGCCCACGCACGGGTGAGCCGATTCCCGGCCCGGCCAGGGGATGGAGCCCGTACGGCACGCTCCGCCGTCCCGCCGGGCCGTGGCCGGCGTCCGTGAGGGGCCGGTACCGTCACGGCCCCACCGCCTTCGGGGGCCTGATCGCGGATGTGCCGGGTAGGTGTCCCGGACACACCGGACGGCCCGTCCGACGACCGGTTCGCCGCGATCCGGGCCCGTTAGGCTGTGCGCCATTTCGTCCAGCCATTTGTCGAACAGTCGCCATTTCATCGAGCCGACAGAAGCGAGGCAGCCTTGTCCTTTCTCACCATCGGACACCGCGGGATCATGGGCGTGGAGCCGGAGAACACCCTGCGGTCCTTCGTGCGCGCAGAGCACGAGGGCCTCGACGTCATCGAACTGGACCTGCACCTGAGCAAGGACGGCGCGCTCGTGGTGATGCACGACGCGGATGTGGACCGCACGACGGACGGCACCGGCCCGATCGCCGAGCGCACCCTTGCCGAGCTGCGCGAGCTGGACGCCGGGCGCGGTGAGCGGATCCCGGTGTTCGAGGAGGTCGTGGAGGCGGTCGGGGCGCCGCTCCAGGCGGAGATCAAGGACGTCGCGGCCGCGCAGGCGCTGGCGGAGGTGATGCGGTCCCGCGATCTGGTCGGCCGCGTCGACGTGATCTCCTTCCACGACGAGGCCCTCGCCGCCATCCGCACCCTCCTGCCCGGCGTGCGCACCGCCCTGGTCGGCAGCCGCTACGGCGCCGACATCGTCGACCGCGCGCAGGCGGTCGGCGCGTCGATGCTCTCGCTGAACATCCGCCGGCTCACCCTCGAACTCGTCGAGCGCGCGCACGCCGCGCAGCTGAGGGTGCTGGGCTGGACGGTGAACACCCACGACCACCTCCGGCTCGCGCGCGGCCTGGGCCTGGACGGCGTGGTGACGGACCAGCCCGAGATCCGCAGGGCGGTGCGGTTCACCGCCTGAGCGGGCCGGCGCGATACGGAGCGCGGCGGCCGGTCGCGGCTCAGCCGAGCGGCTTGACCAGCAGCTCGAACTCCAGGTCGTCGCGCTGCGGGATGCCGAACCGCTCGTCGCCGTACGGGAACGGCGTGAGCCGTCCGGTGCGCCGGTAGCCGCGGCGCTCGTACCAGGCGATCAACTCCTCGCGCTGCCGGATGACGGTCATATGCATCTCGCGCGCGCCCCACGTGGCCTGCACGGTCCGCTCGGCCTCGGCGATGATCACCTTGCCGAGGCCGCCGCCCTGCAGCGCGGGGCGCACCGCGAACATGCCGAAGTAGGCGTGTTCACCGCGGTGTTCGAGCTGGCAGCAGGCGATCAGCTCGCCGTCGCGCTCGGCGATCAGCAGCAGCCCGGTCTCGTTGCGCACCACGGCGGCGACGCCGTCGGGGTCCGTGCGCTGCCCCTCCAGCAGGTCCGCCTCCGTCGTCCAGCCGGCCCGGCTGGTGTCCCCGCGGTAGGCCGACTCGATGAGCCCGACGAGCTCGGGGATGTCGGCGTCGGTGGCGGTGCGGAAGGTCAGCTGGCTGGTGGGCATGGCGGGCGGGGTCCTCTCGGGCCGGACGAAGGGCTGGAAGGGAGGCTAACAAGTCGTTTGCCGTCCATGTCAGGGCCTTTCGGCAGCCGGAATCCCCGCCCAGGGCACCGCACGCCGCCGTCCCTCGCCCGGCTCGGCCCGGCACGGGTCCCGGAGCCGCGCGGCCCGGCGGCGTAGGGTCCGTGCCATGGTGCAGGTACTGAGCAGCAGGGTGCTTCTGCGGCCGTCGGATCCCGAGCGGTCGCGTGCGTTCTACGGCGAGAAGCTGGGTCTGGCGATCTACCGGGAATTCGGCACCGGCCCCGAGCGCGGCACGGTGTACTTCCTCGGCGGCGGCTTCCTGGAGGTCTCCGGGCGCTCCGCGGAGCCCGCCACGGGCACGCTCCAGCTGTGGCTCCAGGTCGCGGACGCGGCAGCCGCCCACGAGGAGTTGGCGGCACGCGGCGTGGAGGTGCTGCGACCGCCGGTTCAGGAGCCGTGGGGACTGATCGAGATGTGGATCGCGGATCCGGACGGCCACCGGATCGTCCTGACCCAGGTACCGGCGGACCACCCGCTGCGCTACCGCCCCTGAGCCTGCGGGCCCCGGGCTGCGGGCAGCGGACTGCGGCCCCGCGATTCCGCGTGCGCGGCTGCCGTCCGCGGCCTCCCGTCTGCCGGATCCGGAGGCGTTGGCCGCGGCGGCTCCCGGTATGCGCGCACGCGCCCGCCTTCGTGCTCCCCCGTTGCGCCCGTGCGCTCCCCTGCGCGGTGTCCCCGCCGGGCAGCCTGCGGGCAGAAGTGAGCCGTACGCGTGAGCCGTACGCCCCCGGGGAGGTACGCCGTGCACGGTCCGCCGTTGGTCGGCTGGTTACTGGTGTTGCTGTGCGCCGCCGCGGGCGGCTACTGCCTGGCGCAGGTCCGCACCGGCCCGGCCGCCCACCGGGTGGTGGCGCGCGGTGAGGCGTTGATGGGACTGGGCATGGCGGCGATGGCGCTGCCGGTATCGGCGGTGGCAGCGCCTTGGTGGTCCCCATGGGTGTTCACGGCCGTCTTCGGCGCGGTGGGCCTGTGGGCGCTGGTCCGCCGGCACGGCCACCACGCGGTGGGCGCGCTGGCGATGGTCTACATGGCGCTCGCGATGGCGGCGGGCCGGGGCGCCGACGGGCACACGTCGGACCTGACGCACACGCAGCACACGGCGCCGGGCGGGGCGCCGCTGCTCACCGGGCTGCTGTTGGTCTACTACATCGTCTTCGTGCTCGCGGCGGGCGTCCGGCTGGTCCCCGCCGCGGCCGTGGCGGCCGACGGCCCGGCCGCGGCGCCCCCGGAGCGGCCCGCCATGGTGCGGGCGTGCCAGGTGGCGATGGGCATGGCGATGTTCGCGATGCTGCTGACTCTCTGACCTGCGGCGAACGGTTTGCCGCGGCGCGATGGCAGGCCGCGCGGCCGCGGATGACACCCTTCTCCGACGAGGGTGGTGTACGTCACTTCACCGGCCCGACCGTACCCACTGGTAGCCGGGCGCTCATAGGCTGGCGCCATGATGGTCCCCCTCGCGCTGATGTTTCTCGGCGTGTTGGCCGCGGCGACGGCGCCGCGGCTGATGGCCCGTTCCGACTGGCCCGACCGCGAACCGGTGCTCGCCCTGTGGGTGTGGCAGTGCGTGGTCGCCGGTGTCCTGTTGTGCTGCGCCCTGGCCATGTCGCTCAGCGCGGCCGCCGCCTGGGAAGCCGTACGGGGTCCGGTCTTCGGGTTCGCCCCGCAGGTGGTCGTCGAGGCGTACGCCCTCAAGGCGCACGGGCCGTGGGCCGGCGCACTGGCGCTTCTCCTGGCGGGTGGCGCGGCATGGACCGCGTTCGCGCTGACCCGTGAGGTGCGCGCCGTCCGGGCCCGGCTGCGGCACCGCCGGGCCGAGCTCCTCCGCCGTTCGCCGCTGCTGCCGGGCGAGGAGCCTGCCGGGGAGCGCCTGGTGGTCCTGGAGGGCGACCGCCCCGAGGCGTGGTGGCTGCAGCACTCCTCGCCCCAACTGGTCATCACGACGGCGGCGTTGCGCCGGCTGAAAGGACGTCAGCTCGATGCGCTGATCGCCCACGAGCAGGGACACGCACGGGCCCGTCACGACCTTCTGCTGCACTGGGCCTCGGCGCTGGCCGTCGGCTTCCCGCAGGTCCCGGTCTTCGCCGCGTTCCGCGACCAGGTGCACCGTCTGGTCGAGCTGGCCGCCGACGATGTCGCCTCGCGGCGCTTCGGGCGGATGACGTTCGCCCTGGCGCTGGTCGAACTCAACGAGGACCGCGGGGTGTTCGGCCCGTGCCCGACGCAGCTCGCACAGGTTCCGCAGCGGGTGGACCGGTTGCTGACCCCCGCGCCCCGCTTCACCCCCGGCCGCCGGCTGCGGATGACGGCCTGCGCGGCGCTGGTCCCCGCCGTCCCACTGCTGGTGACCTTCGTGCCGGGGCTCAGCGCGCTGGCGTAGCGCCGGCCGTGGCGCGGGGGATCCCCGCGTTCCGTCGTGGTGCCGCCCGGCGTGCCGGAACGGAGCGGTCGTGGCATGTCCGGGCGTCCATCGGTGAGGATCGGTGTATGGCACCGACGCCGCAGCCCCCCGCCCACACGTCCACCGCCACCGAGACCTCCGCCGCCCGCACCCCTGCGGCCCCCTTCCCACCTGCCGCGTTCGCCGTCCTGCCGGCGGCCGCCGCCGGACTGCTCGCCGTCCTGGTCGTCCTGCGCTGGGGTCCGCTGATGTCCGTGGACACGGCCGTGACGAACGCGCTGCACCGTGTCGCGGTGTCCTCCCCGGGCTGGACGCGAGTCAACCGGCTGTTCAGCGACTGGGTGTGGGACCCATGGGCGATGCGCGCGATGCTGGCCGCGGCGGTCTGGTGGCTCCTGCGCCGTGGTGAACGGCGGCTCGCCTGGTGGGTGGCGGGCACCGCGCTCGCCGGTACGGCGCTGCAGCAGGCGCTGAAGGCATTGGTGGACCGGGCAAGGCCGGTGTGGGAGGACCCGGTCGACCACGCGCATTACGCCGCGTACCCCTCCGGACACGCCATGTCGGTACTCGTCGCCGGCGCCTTGCTGCTGTGGCTGTTGCGGCTCCACCGGGCGCGCCCGCGCTGGCAGTGGGCCGCCGGCGCGGTGGCCGGGATCTCGGTGGTCGGCGTCGGCTTCACCCGCGTCTACCTGGGCGTGCACTGGCTCTCCGACGTGGTCGGCGGGTGGCTGCTGGGCGCTGCCCTGGTGGCCGGGGCGGCGAGCGCGTACGGGGCGCTGCCGCGCCGCACGGACACCCCGGCCCCGGGGCAGGAACCGGAACGGTGACAGAAACGGGAACGGGGCCGGTGACAGGGGCGGATCACTGAGGGCGCCGCGGGCGGACCCGGTACGCGGCAGGATGGCGGCATGACGACGATCAAAGGTGTGCTCTTCGACTTCTCCGGGACCCTGCTGCGCATCGAGTCCGCCGAGTCCTGGCTGCGCGCGTCCTCGGCCGCGTCCCGTATCCCCCTGGACGAGGCCGAGATCATCCGCCTGGCCGCCGCCCTGGAGAGGGCCGGCGCCCTGCCCGGCGGAGCCGCGCCGGAGGAACTGCCCGCCGAACTGGCGGACCTGTGGCGGGTCCGCGACAGCGACGCCGCCCGTCATCGCGAGGTGTACACCGGTCTGGCCCGCCAGGTGCCCCTCCCCCGGCCCGAGTTGTACGACGCGCTCTACGACCGCCACATGACGGCGGACGCCTGGGTGCCCTACCCGGATGCCGCCGAGGTGCTGGCGGAACTCCACCGGCGCGGCATCCGCACCGCCGTGCTCAGCAACATCGGCTGGGACCTGCGGCCGGTGCTGCGCGCCCACGGCCTGGCCCGGTACGTCGACAGCTTCGTCCTGTCCTACGAGCACGGCATGCAGAAGCCGGACCCACGGCTCTTCAGCCTGGCCTGCGATTCTCTGCAACTCCCCCCGGAAGACGTCCTGATGGTGGGTGACGACCGCACGGCGGACGGCGGCGCCACGGAGGTCGGCTGCGCGTTCCTGCCGGTCGACCACCTTCCGGTGCACCGGCGCCCCGACGGCCTGCGGCCGGTTCTCGACCTGGTGGGCTGAAGCGGGACGGGCCTGTCACCTCGGGGGCTTCGGGGGTCCGTCGGCGGGCGGGGCAGGCGGCGGGGCCTGGCCACGTGACCGGATGTACGGGCGTCCCGCCTTGCCGCCGTTCCCGACGGATCACGCCTCCCCCACATTACTGAACGGGAATTCAGCACCGCATCCGTTGACACTCCGCTTCACCGCTCCGGATACTGACTGGCGGTTCAGTAACTTCCGGCTCGGCAACGCTCCTGCCGCACCCGCCACTCCTGGAGGCACCATGTCCGTGCTCCCCCTCGAACTGGTCCCGCTCACCCCCGAGCAGTCCGACATCGTCGACCTCACCAGGGCCTTCGCGCGCGAGGAGATCCGGCCGCGCGCCCGCGCCGTCGACGAGGCCGACACCGTCACCCCGTGGGACCTGTGGCGGACCGCCGCCGAGGTCGGCATCACCGGCTTCATGCTCCCCGAGGCGTACGGAGGCGGCGGCTTCACGGATGTCTTCACCCAGGTCCTGGTCCAGGAGGAGCTGTGCGTCGGCGACCTCGGCATCGGCAATCTGCTGTGCTCCAACGGCTTCTTCGCCGACCCGGTGCTCGCCCTCGGCACCGAGGAGCAGCAACGGACCTGGCTCACACCCCTGGCCCGGGCCGACACCCCGATGACGGCGCTGGCCACCACGGAACCGGGTGCGGGCTCGGACGCCGCGGCCATCACCACCACCGCGACAAGGACGGACGGCGGCTACCTGCTCAACGGCCAGAAAGCCTGGATCTCCAACGCCGGTGAGGCCGATCGCTACGTCGTCTTCGCCAAGACCGACCCCACCCGACGCGCGCGAGGAGTGTCCGCGTTCCTGATGGCCAAGGACACCGCGGGCGTCACCTTCGGCGAGCCGATGCGCAAGATGGGCCAGCGCGCCATCGTGTGCCGCGAGATCTTCCTTCAGGACGCCTTCGTGCCCGCGGGGAACCGCCTCGGCGCGGAGGGCGAGGGGTTCGGCGGGCTGATGCGCACCTTCGACATCTCCCGCACCGTGCTCGGTGCCGCCGCCACGGGAGTTGCCCGCGCCGCCTACGAGTACGCCGTCGACTACGCGCGTACCCGGACACAGTTCGGCAAGCCGATCATCGAGCACCAGGCCGTCGCCTTCCGGCTCGCCGACATGCGCAACCGGCTGGAGCAGGCCCGGCTGATGACCTGGCGCGCCGCCAAGCGGCTGGACGCCGGACTGGACGCCACGGCCGAGGCCGCCATGGCCAAGCTGACGGCCTCCGAGACAGCCGCGTACTGCACCTGGGCGGCGGTCCAGACCCTCGGCGGCTGGGGGTACTCCCGGGAGTACCCGGTCGAGCAGTGGATGCGCGACGCCCGGCTGGAGGAGATCGAGGAGGGCACCTCCGACATCATGCGGCTCGTCATCGCCCGGGGCCTGTGATGGCCGCGGACACCGTCACCGGGGGCGAGTCCCTCGTCCGCGCCCTCGCCCTGCACGGCACCGACCTGGCCTTCGGCATCCCGGGCACGCACAACCTGGAGATCTACCGGCATCTCGCGGCCCACGGCATCCGGCACGTCGCGCCCCGCCACGAACAGGGCGCCGGTTACGCCGCGGACGGCTACGCCCGCGCCACCGGCCGCCCCGGCGTCGCGATCACCACTACCGGGCCCGCCCTGCTCAACATCGCGGCGGCGGTCGGCCAGGCCCACTCCGACAGCGTGCCGCTGCTGGTCGTCTCCCCCGGCATGCCGCTGCGTCACCCCTGTCTGGCCACCGGCGCCCTGCACGAGATGCCGGGCCAGAGCGAGGCGTTCGGGCATCTCACCGCCTTCAGCCACCGCGTCACCTCGGTCGAGGAGATCGACGCGGCGGTCGCCCGGGCCTTCACCCGCTTCCGCTCCCGCCGGCCCCGGCCCGTGCACATCGAGGTCCCGCTCGACCTGCTCACGGCCGAGGCGCCCGCAGGCCCGCCCCGCCTCGCGCCGCCGCACCTGCCGGCGCGCCCCCGGCCCGAGAGCCTGCGGGCGGCGGCGACGGCCCTGAAGCGGGCCCGGCGGCCGGCGCTGGTGCTCGGCGGCGGCGCCCACGGCGCGAAGGACGAGGTGCTGGAGCTGGCCGGACGCCTCGGCGCACCGGTGGCCACGACCGCCAACGGCAAGGGCTCGTTCCCCGAGTCGCATCCGCTCGCGCTCGGGGTCCGCCTGCACAGTGCGGCGGTCCACAAATGGCTCGCAGAGTCCGACGCCGTCCTGGCCGTCGGCACCGAACTCGCCGAATCCGACCTGTGGTCCGCGCTGCCCGTGCTGACCGGCGCGCTGATCCGTGTCGACATCGACCCCGCCCAGATGTACGCGGGCCACCCCGCGGACATCCCGCTGGTCGGTGACGCGCGGGAGAGCTTGCGCGGGCTCCTCGTCGAACTCGCCCTGCCGGACGGCGAATCCGGCCCCGCCACGGAACCGGGCGGGCCCGCTCCCCTCCTCGGCTCGGCTGCCGCACTGCGGTCTGCCGCCGACGCCACGCTCGACCCCCGCGACACCAGGCGGCTGCCCTTCCTCGCGGCGATGCGGTCCGTTCTGCCGCCGGACACGGTCTGGACCTCCGACAGCGCGCAGTGCTGCTACTACGGCGCGCTCCCGCACCTCCCCGTCGACCCGCCGGGCCGCTACCTCCACCCCACGGGCTTCGGCACGCTGGGCTACGCGCTGCCCGCGGCCGTCGGGGTCAAGGCGGGCGCCCCCGAACGGCCGGTCGTGGCGCTCAGCGGCGACGGCGGACTCCAGTTCACCGTCCAGGAGTTGGCGACCGCGGCCGGCCTCGGCCTGCCCCTGCCCGTCGTGGTCTTCGACAACGGCGGCTACGGCGAGATCCGCGACGAGATGGCCGCCCGAGGCGATGCCCCGGTGGCCGTCGACCATCCGCCGCTCGATCTGAGTGCCCTCGCCCGGGCCTACGGCGGGCACGGCACCCGGGCGGACACGCCCGCCGCCTTGGCGGACGCGTTGCGCACCGCGCTGACGGTGCCCGGCCCCACCGTGATCACCGTTCCCGAGCCGACGGGGTCCACAGCACCGACCGAGCTCACCCGACGCACCGGCCCCGCCCCGGTCGCCGCCCCCACCGGAGGAGCACACCCATGAGCGCAGGCACCGCCCCGTTGATCTCCCTGACCTGGACCGACCCTCTCACCGGCCACCGTGGCCACCTCGTCGTCGACCGGCTGGTGCGCGGTGTGGCCAGCGGAGGACTGCGGATGCGGGCGGGCTGCACCCTGGAGGAGGTCACCGGACTCGCCCGCGGCATGACCATGAAGGAAGCCCTCCACTACGATCCGGCGGCCCGCTACATCCCGCTCGGCGGCGCCAAGGGCGGCATCGACTGCGATCCGCACGACCCCGCCGCGTACGGCGTGCTGACCCGCTACCTCCAGGCGATGCGCCCCTACATCGAGCAGTTCTGGACGACCGGCGAGGACCTGGGCCTGACCCAGGACCTGGTGGACAAGGCGGCGGCGGAGGCCGGGCTGGTCTCCTCGATCCAGGCCGTCTATCCGCTGCTCGACGACGAACGTGCCGCCCGCAAGCGGCTCGCCGACGCCTTCGCCGCCGAGGTGGACGGCATCGGACTGGACGAGCTGGCCGGCGGTTGCGGGGTCGCCGAGGCGGTACTGGCCACCCTCGACCGGGCCGGAACGCCGCACCGCGGCACGCGAGTCGCGCTCCAGGGGCTGGGCACGATGGGAGGAGCCACCGCCCGTTTCCTGGCCCGCGCAGGTCTGCGGATCGTCGCCGTCGCCGATGTGAAGGGAACGGTCGCCAATCCGCGCGGTCTGGACGTCGAGGCATTGCTGCGCGGCCGCGACGCCTTCGGCGCCATGGACCGTACGGCCCTGCGCCCCGGCGATGTGGAACTGCCGCCCGAGGCGTGGCTCGCCGCCGACGCCGACGTCCTCGTCCCCGCCGCCGTCTCCTACTGCGTGCACGCGGCCAACCAGGAGCGGATCACGGCGCGTTGGATCGTGGAGGCGGCCAACATGCCGGTCGTGCCGGAGGCCGAGGCGCTGCTGGCGGCCCGCGGCATCACCGTACTGCCGGACGTCGTCGTCAACTCCGGCACCAACGCGTGGTGGTGGTGGACCCTCTTCGGGGACATCGGCGCCGATCCGGAGGAGGCGTTCGCCCATATCCGCACGTCGATGCGGCGGCTGATCGACCGGATGCTGGCCCGTGCCGCGGCCGACGGCAGCACGCCGCGCGCCGCCGCGCACGCGCTGGTCGCCGACCGGCTCCCCGAGATCACCGAGCGCTACGGATGCCACAGGTGACCGGCGCCCCACCCGACGCCACGGCCTGGGAGCCACTGTTCGATCCACGCGGCGTCGCCGTCGTCGGGGCGTCCGACAACCCGGAGAAATGGGGTTACCGGCTCGCGGTCGGCGCCCTGTCGGGACGCCATCGCCGCGCCGTCCACCTCGTCAACCGGCGCGGCGGAAGCCTGCGGGGCGTGCCTTTCCTGCCCGCTCTCTCGGCGCTGCCGGGCGCGCCCGAGCACATCGTCGTGGCTGTGCCGCGGTCCGGCGTCCGGCAGGTGGTCGCGGACGGGGTGGCCGCCGGCGCCCGCTGGTTCACCGTCATCACGTCGGGCCCCGGGACGGCGGCCGAGGACCGGGAACTGGCCGCGCTGGTCACCGCGCACGGGGCGCGGCTGCTCGGCCCCAACTGCATGGGCGTGGTCGACACCGACAGCGAACTCCGGCTCACCTGGGGCGACTTCCCCCGGGGGAACGTCGGCATGGTTTCCCAGAGCGGCAACCTCGCGTTGGAGGCGGCGCGGCTGCTCGCCCGTGCCGGGCAGGGCGTCTCCCGCTTCGTCTCGCTCGGCAACCAGGCGGACTTCGACGCCGCCGACGCCCTCGAAGCACTGATCCCGCACCCGCCCACCCGGGTGATCGCCGCGTACGTGGAGGACTTCCGGGACGGGCGCCGCATGGCCGGGACCCTGGCGGCGGCGCGGGCGGCGGGCAAGCCCGTGCTGCTGCTGTCGGCCGGCCGCAGCGAGGCCGCCGGGCGGGCCGCCGCCTCCCACACCGGCGCCCTGGTCAGCGCGCACGCCACCGTCGCGGCCGTCTGCCGGGATGCGGGCGCACTGCTGCTGAACAGCGCGGGCGAGCTGGTCGACACGGCCGTCGCCCTGCTCGCCCCCGCGCTGCCCCGGGGGCGACGGGTGGCCGTCGCGGGGGACAGCGGCGGCCAGGGCGCGTTGGCGGCGGACACGCTGGCGGCGCACGGTCTCGACGTGCCGCGGCTCTCACCGGACGCCGCGACGGCCGTCGCGGCCCACCTGCCGCCCGGTGCCCCGGCCGGCAATCCCGTCGACCTCGCCGGTGCGGGCGAGGCCGACCTCGGCAACTACGCTCGCGTCAGCGGGGCCCTGCTCGCGAGCGGCGAGGCCGATGCCGCCGTGCTGACGGGCTATTTCGGGGACTACGCGACGGCCAACGCCGCCCAGGAGCAGCGGGAGTGCGAGGCCGCGCGTGAGCTGGCGGCGCTGGTGACGGCACACGGCCGGCCGCTGCTGGTGCATTCGATGGCGCGGGACACCGCCGCCCTCTCCGTCCTGCGCGACCACGGCATACCGGTCTACGAACGGATAGAGCAGGCCGCCGCCGCCCTCGCCAACGCCGCGCTGTGGCAGCGGAGTTCCGCGCTGCCGCCGCCGACGGACACGGGCCCTCGCCGCCTCGCGAGGCCCGTCACCGACGGTTCGTACCCGGTGACGCGCGCCTTGCTCCGCTCGTACGGCGTGGACTTCCCGGAGGCGGCGTTCGTGCACGGCGCCGACGAGGCGGTGCGCGCCGCCCGCCGGATCGGCTATCCCGTGGCCCTCAAGGCCATGGGGCCGGCCCACAAGACCGAGGCAGGCGGCGTTGCTCTGCACCTGCGCGACGAGGCAGCGCTGTGTGCGGCGTACGCCCGGATGGCGGCCGTGACCGGCGCCTCGGCCTATTCCGTCGAGGCGATGGCCGCACCGCCGCACGCGGTCGAGCTCATCGCGGGCGTGCGCCGGGACCCGGCATTCGGTCCCGTACTGATGGCCGGAATGGGCGGGGTGACCGCCGAACTGCTCGCCGACACCGTGCTCGCGCTCGCCCCGCTGACCGTTGACCGCGCTCGCGACCTGTTGCGGTCGCTGCGGGGCGCGCCCCTGCTGGCCGGCTGGCGGGGTGCGCCGCCGGTCGATCTGGACGCCGCGGCACACGCACTGGTCGCTCTGGGCCAACTTGCCTGCGAACACGGCGAGTTGTCGGAGATCGAGATCAATCCCCTGCTCTGCCATCCCGGTGGCGTGCTGGCGCTGGACGCCCACGCCGTTCCGGCGGCGCACCGCTCGAAAGGCGATCGACCATGAACCCGCCACCCAGGAGTTCCCGGGCCGCACCTAAGTCGTGACCGGCGGCAGCAGCGGCATCGGCCGCGCCGTCGCGCCGGGCGCCGAGGGGCTGGCCGTACCGCCCGACCTACGCGACCCCGAAGCCGTCGACGTACTCGTGGCCCGCGCCGTGGACCACTTCGGCGCCCTGGACGGCCTGGTCAACAACGCGGCCGGGAACTTCGTCACGCCCGGCATCGACCTCAGCCCCAACGGCTGGCGCGCCGTCGTCGACATCGTGCTCACCGGCTCTTTCCTCTGCACCCGCGCGGTCGCCCGGCAGCTCCGCGAGCAGGGCACGCCCGGCGCGATCCTTTCGGTGATCGCGGCCTACGCCTGGCACGGCCACCCCGGCGCGGTGCACTCCGCCGCCGCCAAGGCCGGCGTGCCGGCCATGACCCGCACCCTCGCCGTCGAACTCGCCCCGCGCGGCATCCGGTTGAACTGCGTCGCCCCGGGCCCCCACGGAGACCGAGGCGCGGGGGCGGCACTGTGGGCGACGCAGGAGGTCCGTGCGGCGGTCCTCTCCGGCGTTCCCGCGGGTCGCTTCGCCACCCCGCAGGAGATCGCCGGTACCGCACTCTTCCTGCTCGGCGACCGCGCGGCGTACGTGACCGGCGAGTGCCTCACCGTCGACGGCGGGCAGTGGCTCGGAAAGCAGGTCTACGGGCGGGCCACCACCCCGGGCGCGTAGCCGCCCCCGTCGGCCGCCGCGGCCCGCACCCGTCGAACCGGGCGCGGGCCGCGGGGCTTTCACGTGCGGAGGGGTCGCCTGAACGTCGTCCCCGGGGCGCCCTACCGACCATGACAGGAAGCCGGAGGCGCTCCACCGCCCCGGCCCCCTGCCCGGTCCCCGCACCCGCCGCTACGGCTCCACCGGCAACGCGGCCGGCTCCCCTGTACCCTCACCCCGCTCGGCGCGGGCGGCGGCCTCCGCGGCCCGGCCACGGCGGCGGGCCGGCGCCCCCAGTACGGCGAACAACAGTCCCACCCCGATGAACAGGAGCAGCGGCAGGACCTGACTGAGGGTGTACTGCAGCCGCTCCCCCGCGAAACTCTCGGGGAGGGAGGCCGCCGACGAGCCCTCCGTACCGAACCAGCCGACCCCGAAGCCGGGCCAGATCAGCACCACGACGGTGAAGGCGACCAGCCCGGTCGCGAGGGCGGTGACCAACCAGGCTCCGGCACGGCCCCCCGGCACGCGGTACGGGCGGGGCGCGTCCGGGTACTTGCGGCGCAGCACGAGCAGACTCGGGAAGGTGATGACGTAGGAGATGAAGGTGGTGCTGATGGTCAGACCGAGGCCCGCCGCGAAGTACTTCTCCCCGTCTCCGTCGGTCAGGTTCAGCGCCACGACCAGCAGAACGGAGGCGAGCACCGCCGACAGCAGATTGACCCGTACCGGAGTGCCGTGGCGCTCGGAGAACCGGCCCAGCCAGGCGGGCCCCGCGCCGTCGGCGCAGGCGACCGCCTGTGCCCGGTGGGCTCCCATGGCCCAGGTGACGCCGCTGGTGAGGACGCCGACGATCATCCCGGCCGCCGCGATGCTGCCCAGGACCGCTCCGAAACCGGTCAGGGTGACGGCGCCGTCGGCCGAGATGTGCCCGCCGTAGACGGTGAACACCGCCTTGCAGGCGTCGATGAAGCCGCCGAGACTGCCGATCCGCTCACCGGGCAGGACGAACAGGATGCCCAGGATCGGACCGCCGTAGAGCACCAGCGAGGCCGTCCCGGAGCGGAGGATCGACAGCGGGATGTCGCGCTTGGGGTTGGTCATCTCCTCGGCGGCGGTGCTGGGCAGCTCGAAGCCCACGTAGTTGAAGATCAGGACGGGGACGAGGGCCACGAACCCGACGTACGTGGGGGCGAACTCGGCCGGAGGCAGCGGGTGCACGCCGTGCCGGACGGCGTAGAGGATCACCGAGACCAGGAAGAAGCCGAGGAGCACGATCCGGGCCACGGCACCGGCGATGGGCACCCACTTGCCGATCCGCACGGACTGGACGACCGCGAGCGCACCGGCCCAGATGAACACCAGCCCGGCGACGTACTTCCACAGCCCCGGCAGCGGCGTGAAGAACTGCTCCCAGGTGGTCAGCGCGATGATGCACAGACTGCCGCCCAGCCAGACCGGGTTGGAGAGCCAGTAGAGGACCTGGTTGACACCGGCGGTCAGCCGCCCGAAGGCGAGCCGAGTCCAGACATAGGGCCCGCCCTGCACGGGGAAGGACGAGCCGAGCTCGGCGACGAGCAGGCCGTACGGCAGGAAGAAGACGACGGCCAGCACGGCCATCCAGGTCAGCCCCTGCGGCCCGGCGGCGGCCACCGAACCGATGGTGTCCAGGCCGACGAGGGTGCAGACCAGGAAGAAGAAGACATCGAGCCGGCGCAGGTCCTTGCGGAGGCGGGAGCGCTGCTCGCGCCAACCGGCGGACAGATCAGGGGCGTTGCCTTCCGGCGGGGACGAGGATGGGGTCACGGGCACGGCCTCCTACGGGCGTGGCGTTCAGCGGCGACCAACAAAACTGACTGAACGCACAGTCAGTAAGAGCAGACTGTGGGGGCCGCCGCACAGGCCGGTCAAGGGGTCGTCACGATGTTTCGGGAACGACGGCGGACGCCGGGCTCCGGCCACTGAGTAGGGTGACGGAGTGGCGAGGGTACGGTTGAGCGTGGAAGAGCGGCGCGAGGAACTGCTGCGTGCCGCCGTGCGGCAGATCGAGCAGCGCGGCGTCGCGGCGCTGCGGGTGGCCGACGTAGCCGCCGAACTCGAAGTGAGCAACGCGCTGGTGCTCTACCACTTCGCGACGAAGGAGAAGCTCGTCGCGGCGGCCTTCCGCTACGCCGCCGAGGCCGACCTGGCCCACCTCAAGTCCCTCCTCGGCCGGCGCGGCAGCGCCCTGCGCCGCCTGCGCGCCGCGCTGCGCTGGTACTCCCCCACCGGACAGGCCAAGGGCTGGAAGCTGTGGATCGAGGGCTGGGCGGCCGCACTGCGCGAGCCGGTCCTGCGCGACGTCGCCCAGGATCTCGACCGGCGGTGGAAGGCGGCGCTCGCCGAGGTCATCGCGGAGGGCGCGGCCGCCGGCGAGTTCACGTGCACCGACGCGGAGGGCGCGGCCTGGCGGCTGACCGCCCTGCTCGACGGCTTCGCCGTACAGACGATCACCTACGCGGGCGCACTGCCCCGCCGCACGATGCAGGCATGGGTCGAGGACGCCCTCACCCACGAACTGCACCTCCCCCCGACCGAGCGCCCCGACTCCACCGGTCCATCCGGCGACTAGACCTGGAGCCGTCCCCGGAGCCGGGTCCACGACGGGGCGGCGTGGACCGGCACCACGGCGCCGAGGACCACCATCAGGCCATGGCCGGTGCCTTGCCGACCCCATGCCCGCCCGGCAGGGCACCCTTCTGGGACGCGGTACGTTGCGATGTCATGCGCATCACGAAGTACACCCACGCGTGCGTACGGCTGGAACACGAGGGCCGGGTACTGGTCATCGATCCCGGGACGTGGAGCGAGCCCGCCGCCCTGACGGGAGCCGACGCCGTGCTGGTGACGCACGAACACACCGATCACATCGATGTCCTCCGCCTGGCCGGCCTCGGCGTGCCGGTCCACGCTCCCAGGGAGGCGGATATCCCCGCGGCGCTGGAGGTCAACGGCGTTTCCCCCGGTGCGGAGTTCACCGCGGCCGGCTTCCGCGTACGGGCGGTCGGCGGTCGCCACGCGGTCATCTACGGCGGCCAACCGGACTGCGCGAACCTCGGCTACGTCGTCGACGACGCGATCTACCACCCGGGGGACTCGCTGCACGTGCCCGAGCAGCCGGTCGAGACGCTCCTGGTGCCGGTGCAGGGATCGTGGATGAAGACGTCGGAGGCGATCGACTTCGTCAAGGCGGTCGACCCGCGGCGGGCGTTCGCGATTCACGACGCCCAGATCAACGAGCGCGGCCTCAGCAGCGTCAACGGCTGGCTCACCGAAGAGACCCGTCACGGCTACCGCTATCTCGCACCCGGCGAATCGCTGTGAGGGCGCGGGCCCCGGCCTCCAGCAAGCTCGCGTCTCCGGCCAATGACGCCGGGAAGTCGGCCCGCCCCGAAGGACCCGCGGAATCAGCGTCGACAGCGGGACGACGGCGCCCCGCGCTCAGTCGTCCCGGTGGCTGACGATGTTCAGGATGTTGCCGTCGGGTGCGCGGACGAAGAACCGCCGCAGGCCCCATGGTTCTTCGGTGAGCGGGTGCACGATCTCGTATCCGCGGCGTTGCGCCTCGGCGTACGCCTCGTCGACAGCCGCACCGACCTTGACCGAGACCACCGGATCCCGGGGCGCGGTGGCATCGCGCGTCAGGAGCTGCACCTGTGCACGTCCATCGGGTGACCGGAATTGGGCAACCCAGCCCAGATCGAAGCCCGCGACGCTCAGACCGAGGTAGCCGGTGTAGAAGTCGCGGGCGGCGGCGATGTCCGGGACGCGCAGGTCCGCTGTGATGCCGGTGACGTGCATCGTGACTCCTCGATAGCGGCACGCTTGCCCCGTGGCGCGCAACCAGACGCACGCACTGCTCACCCTGCCACCAGGCCGGAGCATCCGTGCCGGTGACGCGCGGAGGCACCGAGTCATCGGTGGCACGCGCGGCGCCGCACCACTGTGAATGCGGACAGTGGCCTTCTGCCGGGCCCCCTGCTGTGTGCCCATCCATGGGGCCTCCCGGGGATGGGCACACAGCTCGATCAAGACCGCGGTGGACCGAATACGGCCACCCCACCTCGACGGCGGCGAGCGCCGCCGTCAGGCCGTCGCAGCGGCCTCAGGGGTGCACCCGCTCAGCGGATCCCCAGCTCCCCCAGCACCCGCCGCTGTACAGCGGTGGGCCGTGCCGGGAAGTAGAGGTAGCAGACGCCGCCCGTGCCGCTGACGACCTTGCCCTCGGCGTTCTTCCTCTTCGTCCGGAGCCAGATGTTCTCGAACTGACGCCGCTTGTAGACGTGCCGGACCGAGGCGTTGTCGGGGGACGCCGGGTCGTTGGCGATGACGTCGCCGTCCTTCGTGAAGCCGATGACGGTCATCAGGTGGCCCGCCGTGCCGTAGCCCGCGCCGTCCAGTTCGGTCTTCAGGAAGGACTGTGACGTTATGACCGGGATGCCCGCGTGGACGAGCCGCTCGGCGTCCGTGAGGGAGCCGAGGCGGGTGATGACGGCCTGCATGTCCTTGTAGGTGGCGGCGTAGGCGGCGTTGAAGGGCCAGTTGCCGCAGCCCTCGTACTGGCTGTCGAAGGTGTGGCGGGCCGCGTGGCAGACCTGCGGGTCGGCGTAGTCGGGGTTGACCCAGGCCAGATCCTTGGCACTGGGCTTGCGTCCCCAGTACTCGATGATCATCTGGGAGGAGGTGGGGCTGCACCACGCCTCTCCCCCGTTGTCGTACTCCGGGTACTGGCCCTTGTGGATCTCCTGCGAATAGCGCGGCACGGACAGCTCCCGGCCGGCGGCGGGGCCTGGTGTGGAGGCAGGCACCTCGAAGCGGTCGGGGACGTCCGAGCCCATGGCGCCCACCCGCCAGACGACGGGGGTGCGCGTCGCGCCGGGCTTGCGGTGGAGCGTGAGGCGCAGCTGGTACGCGGCCAGGCGCAGGCCGTTCGCCGGATCGTCGATGGCGAAGGTGTCGGTGTAGACGCTGCTCTTGCCGTCCTTCTGGTCGTCGACGGAGGTCCGCTTGATGTCGCCGTCCCCGTCACCCGCCGTCCAGCGGCCCATGACGTACCAGGGGGTGCGGCCGCCGCCGCTGTAGGTGCCGCGCAGCTCGATGGCGATCCAGGTGCCGGCGGGGGTGTGGGCGTTCCAGGAGGCGACGAGCTCGGTGGCCGGCACCTTGAGGGTGTACACCGGGCCGGTCCACGTCGCGTATTCCCAGGTCGCGCTCTTGCCGGTGTGCGGGTCGCGGTAGTCGACGGCGCCGGCGGGGCGCTCGATCCGGATGCCGGGGCGGGCGCCGTGCGCGACGCCGGTGCCGTCGTCCTTGCCTCGGTTCCAGTCGGCGGCGGTGGTCCAGGCGTGATAGTCCACAAGCCTCTTCGATCGGCGCGCGGCGGCTTCCGGGGCGCCCACGGGCTCGGGCCGGGCGGCGGTCGGGGCGGCCTTGCGCGGCCCACCGGCCGCGTGTGCCAAGGGGGTGGCGACGCCGGCCGCGGCGGCGAGCGCGGCGGCCAGGAGGGTACGCCGGGGCGCTGAGCTGGTCATGGTGAGATCCCCCAGTCGGATTCGGGCGAGCCGGTACGAGGAGTCGGGCCGGGCAGCGGACGGGCAGGGCAGATCGGCAGTGGCTCAACTATCACCGTTCCGCGCGGCCTGCGGAAGGCGGTTCGGTGCGCGTCGCGCAACGAATATTGGTGTGGACCATTGGCGTACGCTGACGCGATGGACCGTGATCTGACCTCGCTCGCCGCCCGGCTGCGTGCCCTGCCGCCCTCCTGCGGGCCGGTGCGGCTGGTCGCGGTGGACGGTCACGCGGGCTCGGGCAAGAGCACCTTCGCCGGGCTGCTGGCCGACGCGCTCGGCGGTGCGCCGGTGCTGCACACCGACGACCTCGCCACCCATGAGGAGCTGTTCGCCTGGGGTGACCGGTTCCGGGAACAGGTGCTGGAGCCGCTGTCCCGGGGGGAACACGCCCGCTACGGGATCTACGACTGGGTCCGCCGGGAGTTCACCGAGCAGCGAGAGCTCCCGCCCGCCCCCGTCGTCGTGGTCGAGGGGGTCGGCACCGGCCGCCGCACGCTGCGCCCGCACCTGGCGTGCCTGCTGTGGATGGAACTGGCGCCCGAGCATTCCTGGGAAAGGGGTCAACTGCGGGACGGTCCGGCGCTCGCCGCCTTCTGGAATGGCTGGATTCCGGCGGAGCGCGGGCACTTCGCGGCCGATCCCTCGCGTCCGTATGCCGATCTCCTGGTGCGGCAGGGACAGACGGGGTACGAGATACATGTGGGACCGTCAGGCGCGCTCTGACCCACCCCGCTTCTCACCCTCCGTAGCGGACGGCGGCCGGGGCGCGGGGCGACGCCGACAGGGTCCCGCCGAGTGCCCCAACTCGGCTTGACCTGTGGGGCGTACAGGACTTACGTTCTCAATGTGCGGTTCTACGGACCGCCCGCAGGCGCGAAGCCCCCGGTTGTTCCCCCGTGATCGGGGGCTTCGTACTGTGCGAAAACCTCCTTCGGCGGTGTCGTTCCCCGCCAATCCCTCACCCTCGGTCACCGCAATCTTCGCGCCGCCGAGCTGCGAATCCTGTATCCCTCTGCGCCGTGCCGCCCTCTACGGCACCACCCTCTCCCGCAGGTACGATGCGTGTCTGTGCCACCAAGGGCGCGGACCGATGTGCGTTGTGGAGGAGCAACTTCCGCCCGCCGCACGCCGGTTCGGGGGCTGCGGCCCGGCACTGGCCCGGCGGCACACCACGGGGGGACGTTTTGTGGGGGGACGGGATGGATTTCGGCACGCAAGGTTCGCCCGCCCCGGCCGAACTCGCCTGGCTGCGCGCGGTCGACGCCTACACCGTCGGCGCCTATCCGCAGGCCGAGGAGGAGTTCCGGGCCGCGGTGCGCCTCGACCCCACCATGGCCGACGCCTGGCTCGGCCTGCACGCGCTGCGCGCCGACACCTCCACCGCGCTGCTGCGCATGCACCGGCACCGCGACCGCTTCGGTGAGCAGCGCGCCCGTCATCGCCGCACCCTCAACTCCTGGTACTGGCTGGGCTGGTGGGTCCAGCCGGTGCTGGAATCCGGCCGCGATCTGCTGCTGGCACACGCCTCCCACTGGCTGGACGGACGGCATGTCGCCGAACTCGACCAGGCGCTGGCCGGCTGCCCGCCGGTGGACACCGATCCGCAGGTCCGCTTCCTGCACGCCTGCCGCGCCTACCTCGTCAAGGACTGGGACCAGCTCGTACGGCACACCGAGCCGCTGCTCGACGACCCGGTCCTGGGCATCGAGGCCGGGCTGTTCGGGGGGATGGCCAGGGTGCGGCTGGAGATGTACGGCCAGGCCGAGCCGCTGCTGTCCGCCGCGCTGATGCGCTGCCGCAGCGAGCAGCCGCAGCGCAAGGAGCTGCGCTACTGGCTCGCCCGCGCCCACGAGGGCACCGGCCGCAGCGCCGCGGCCCTGCCCCTCTACCGCGCGGTGCACCGCGTCGACCCTGCCTTCATGGACACCGCGGCGCGGCTGGCCGCCATCGCCGAGGCGGACGGCCTGGACGAGGGCTCCGACCTGGCGACGGTCTCCGCCTCCGGCCTCGGCCAGGAAGCGGGCGGCGACCTCGACCCCCTCTCGCCGCTCGACCCGGTGGACGGCCGCGAGCTGCTGGCGACCGGCGACGCCGACGCGCCGGACGGCGACCTCGCCGACCTCGGTGGCCCGCCGTCCGGGAGCGACACCGCCGCCCGGGTCAAGGCCACCCCACCGGGGCCGCGCGGCGCCGAGCGGCTGCCCGCGGGGCCGGCCGACCCCGTACTGCTGGAAAAGGCCCTGGGTGAGCTGGAGCGGATGGTCGGCATGGAGCCGGTCAAGCGCCAAGTGCGGGCGTTGTCGGCGCAGTTGCGGATGGCGCGGCTGCGGGCGAGCCAGGGGCTGCCGGTGCAGCCGCCCAAGCGGCACTTCGTCTTCTCCGGGCCCTCGGGCACCGGCAAGACGACCGTCGCCCGGATACTCGGCCGCGTCTTCTACGCCCTCGGCCTGCTCGGCGGTGACCACCTCGTGGAGGCCCAACGCTCCGATCTGGTCGGGGAGTTCCTCGGCCAGACCGCGGTCAAGGCCAATGAGCTGATCGACTCGGCGCTCGGTGGGGTGCTGTTCGTCGACGAGGCGTACAGCCTGTCCAACTCCGGCTACAGCAAGGGCGACGCGTACGGCGACGAGGCACTGCAGGTGCTGCTCAAGCGCGCGGAGGACAACCGCGACCGGCTGGTCGTCATCCTGGCCGGCTATCCGGAGGGCATGGACCGGCTGCTTGCCGTCAACCCCGGGCTCTCCTCCCGCTTCACCAGCCGTGTGGACTTCCCCAGCTACCGCCCCGCGGAACTGACCGCGATCGGTGAGGTGCTGGCCGCGGAGAACGGCGACCGCTGGGACGAGGAAGCCATCGACGAGCTGGCCAGCATCAGCGGCCATGTCGTCGAGCAGGGCTGGATCGACGAGCTGGGCAACGGCCGCTTCCTGCGCACCCTCTACGAGAAGAGCTGCGCCTACCGCGACCTGCGGCTGTCCACCTGGCGTGGCACCCCGGGCCGCGACGACCTCGCCACTCTCCGTCTGCCGGACCTCATGCAGGCGTACGGCGAGGTGCTCTCCGGCCGCGGCCCCGACCCCCAGACGCCGCCCAGGGGCCTGGACCTGTAGCGGTGTGCGCCGGGCACTCCGGCGCACACCCCGTCAGCCGGCCAGCGCCCGCTCGTCCGCCGGCAGCGGCGTCTCCGCGCGCGGCTCGGCGATGCGCTCGGCCGCGCTCCGCCGCGCCGGCCGGGCGCCCGGACCGTCGCGGTGCGCGGGGTCACGGACCTCGCCCACCAGCATCTCCAGCACGTCCTCCAGCGCGACCAGGCCCAGCACCCGGCCGGTCGCGTCGGCGACCGCAGCCAGATGGGAGGCGGCCCGGCGCATCGCCGTCAGGGCGTCGTCCAGCGGCAGCTCGGCGCGCAGGGTCGCCATCGGGTGCCAGATCCGCTGCGGGACCGCACGGTCCCGCTCCTCCAGGTCCAGAACATCCTTGACGTGGAGATAGCCCATGTACGCACCGCCGGACGCGCACACCGGGAAGCGGGAGTAGCCGGTCTTGACCGTCAGCTCCTCCACCTGGCGGGGCGTGACGGTCGCGTCGACGGTGACCAGGCCCGCCGGGTCGAGCAGCACGTCCGTGACGGGTCGGCTGCCCAGCTCCAGGGCGTCGGAGAGCCGCTCCTGCTCGGCGGGGCCGAGCAGCCCCGCCTGACCTGAGTCCTCGACGAGATGGGTCAGCTGCTCGCTGGTGAAGACCGCCTCCACCTCGTCCTTCGGCTCGACGCCGAAGAGCCGCAGCACACCGCGGGAACAGGCGCCGAGCAGGGCGGTCACCGGGCGGCACAGCCGCGCGAAGGCGACCAGGCCGGGGCTGAACCACAGGGCGGTCTTCTCGGGCGCCGCCATCGCCATGTTCTTCGGCACCATCTCGCCGATGACGAGGTGCAGGAAGACCACCAGCGCCAGGGCGATGACGTAGCCGAGCGGGTGCACCAGCGGCTCGGGCAGATGCGCGGCGTGGAAGACCGGCTCCAGGAGATGGGCGACGGTCGGCTCGGCCACCGCGCCGAGCGTCAGGGAGCAGACGGTGATGCCGAACTGCGCGGCGGCCATCATCTGCGGGAGGTTCTCCAGACCGTGCAGGACCTGCCGGGCCCGCTTGGAGCCCTCCGTGGCCAGCGGCTCGATCTGGCTGCGGCGTACCGAGACGAGGGCGAACTCCGCGCCGACGAAGAAACCGTTGGCGAGCACGAGCAGCAGCGCGAAAAGAAGTTGGACCAGGCTCATCGAGCGACCTCCGCGCCGGCCGGGACCCGCTCGCGGGAGGCTTCGGGTGCGGCGGGCGCCGCGGTGGCGGAGGCGAGGGGCGCCGTCCGTACGATCCTTATCCGCTCGGCGCGGTGGTGGGACACCAGTCGCACCCGCAGCCGCCAGCCGTCGAGTTCGGCGATGTCGCCGGGGGCCGGGATCCGGCCGAGTATGTGTGCCACCAGTCCTGCCACCGTCTCGTACGGCCCGTCGGGTGCCGCCAGGCCGATCTTGCGCAGCGTGTCCACCCGGCAGCCGCCGTCGGCGTCCCACGCGGCGCGGCCCTCCTCGGCCGGGGCCTGCCCCAGCTCGGGCAGGTCCACCCGGTCGTGCTCGTCGCGTACCTCGCCCACGAGCTCCTCGATGATGTCCTCCAGCGTGACCACGCCGGCGGTGCCGCCGTACTCGTCGACGACCACCGCGATCGGCTGCTCGCTGCGCAGCCGCTCCAGCAGCGGCTGTACGGGCAGTGTCTCGGGCACCAGCAGCGGCGGCACCGCGATCCGGCTCGCGGGGGTGCGGAGCCGCTCGTGGGCCGGAACCGCCAGGGCGTCCTTGAGGTGCACCATGCCGACGACCTCGTCGAGCCGGGTGCGGTAGACGGGGAAGCGGGAGAGGCCGGTGGCGCGGGTGAGGTTCACGACGTCCTCCGCGGTGGCGGACGCCTGCAGGGCGCTCACCCGCACCCGCGGCGTCATGACGTTCTCCGCGGTCAGGTCGCCCAGCGAGAGGGTGCGCACGAAGAGGTCCGCGGTGTCCTGCTCGATGGCGCCGGCCTGCGCGGAGTGGCGGGCCAGTGAGACCAGCTCGCCCGGCGTCCTGGCGGATGCCAGCTCGTCGGTCGGCTCCACGCCGAGGGAGCGGACGAGGCGGTTCGCGGTGGTGTTCAGCAGTGTGATCACCGGGCGGAAGAAGCGCGAGAAGGCGTTCTGCGGGCCGGCGACGAAGCGCGCGACCTGAAGCGGCCTGGACACCGCCCAGTTCTTGGGCACCAGCTCGCCGACGACCATCTGGACGGCGGAGGCCAGCAGCATGCCGATGACCACCGCCGTGCCCGGGACGGCGCCCTTGGGCAGGCCGATCGCCAGCAGCGGGCCGGCCAGCAGCTGGGCCAGCGCCGGCTCCGCGAGCATGCCGACCACCAGGGAGGTGATGGTGATGCCGAGTTGGGTGCCGGACAGCTGGAAGGAGAGTTCACGCAGAGCGGAGACGACGGTGCGGGCCCGGCGGTCGCCGTCGGCCGCGGCTCGCTCGGCGTCCGCCTTCTCGACGGTGACGAGTCCGAATTCCGCGGCCACGAAGAACCCGTTGGCCAGGATGAGGACGAGTGCCGCTGCGAGCAGCAGCAGAGGGCCGGTCATGCCGCCGCCTCCGTGGTACTGGGGGGTCTGGAAGGGGCGGCGCAGGTACTACAGGACGATCCGTCCATTGCCGGAGGGAGTCACTCCTCGGGTCGCAGTTCGGCCCTCTGAAGGGCGGGGCGCGGAGCGCACCCCGGGGAACAGAGTAATCAGCAGGGCCCGGATTGGGGCAGGGTCAGGGCGCCGTGTGGCGGCCGCTGCCGTGCGTCTCGGTGAGTCCGCGCAGCGCACGGGCGTCACGGATGGCCTGGTCCTTGGCGATACCGGGCTGGATGCCCATCGCCGGCAGGCTGGTGCCGTCGGCGAGGTCCAGATGGACCCAGGGGTCGCCGACGCGGAGATTGACGCGCAGGATCTGGGGCCAGGCCAGCTCCCGCTTGGTGGTGAGGTTGACGACCGTGACGCCCTCCTGGCGCGCGACCACCTTGGGGCGGCCGAGCAGCAGGAGGACGGCCAGGACCAGCACACCGGTGAGCACGAAGCTGGTCCGCTCGCCGCCGCTCAGCTTCGGCAGCAGCACCGCGATCGCCGCGAGGGCGGCGAGCTGGGCGATGCCGACGGCATACAGGACGACCCGGGTGCGGGTCGGCCGGAAGGTCACCGGGAGGCTGGGCAAGGCGTCAGGCGCGGACACGTCGTGGTCTTCCGTCGTGGGCGGGGCGTACCGGGTCGGCGGATCAGAGCCGGCAGGCGTGGATGCCGGTGGTCAGGATCGCGCGGGCGCCGAGGTCGTACAGCTCGTCCATGATGCGCTGGGCGTCCTTGGAGGGGACCATCGAGCGGACCGCGACCCAGCCTTCGTGGTGCAGCGGGGAGACGGTCGGCGACTCCAGGCCCGGGGTGAGGGCGACGGCCTTCTCGACGTGCTCCACGCGGATGTCGTAGTCCATCATCACGTAGCGCCGGGCCACCAGGACGCCCTGCATACGGCGCAGGAACTGGCGGACCTTCGGGTCGTCGTCCGGGGCGCCGGTGCGGCGGATGACGACCGCCTCCGACTTCAGGATCGGCTCGCCGATGATCTCCAGGCCGGCGTTGCGCAGGGTGGTGCCGGTCTCCACGACGTCCGCGATGATCTCGGCGACGCCGAGCTGGATGGCGGTCTCGACGGCGCCGTCGAGGTGGACGACGGAGGCGTCCACGCCGTTGTCGGCGAGGTGCTGGGTGACCAGACCGGAGAAGGAGGTGGCGATCGTCATGCCGCCGAACTCCGTGACGTCCTTCGCCGTGCCCGGGCGGGTGGCGTAGCGGAACGTCGATCCGGCGAAGCCGAGCTGGAGGATCTCCTCCGCCTGCGAGCCGGAGTCCAGCAGCAGGTCACGGCCGGTGATGCCGATGTCGAGCTTGCCGGAGCCGACGTACACCGCGATGTCCCGCGGGCGCAGGAAGAAGAACTCGACCTCGTTGTCCGCGTCGACCAGGACCAGTTCCCTGCGGTCCTTGCGCTGGCGGTAGCCGGCCTCATGGAGCATCGCCGACGCAGGCTCGGACAGTGAACCCTTGTTGGGGACAGCGATGCGCAGCATGAGAGCGGATTCCTTCGTGCGAGGGGGTGTTGGGGAGAACGGGGCGTTGATCACAGGTGGGCGTAGACGTCGTCGAGGGAGATTCCCTTGGCGACCATCATCACCTGAAGGTGGTAGAGGAGCTGCGAGATCTCCTCGGCGGCGGCCTCGTCGGATTCGTACTCCGCGGCCATCCACACTTCGGCCGCCTCTTCGACGACCTTCTTGCCGATGGTATGGACACCGGCCTGCACCAGTTCTGCGGTGCGGGAGGTGGCGGGGTCGCCGGTGGCGGCCTTCTGCTGGAGCTCGGAGAAGAGCTCCTCGAACGTCTTCTTGGACATGGTGCTGCCTACCCTACGCGGTCGCCCCGTCCCTCTCAGCGCCAGGGTTCGGAGACCGAACGGAGGGTGGCCGCGGTGGCGACCGCGGCGGTGACCGCTTCGTGGCCCTTGTCCTCGGACGACCCCTCGATGCCGGCGCGGTCCAGCGCCTGCTCCTCGGTGTCGCAGGTCAGTACGCCGAAGCCGACCGGTACGCCGGTGTCCACCGAGACCTGGGTCAGGCCCTGGGTGACGCCCTGGCAGACGTAGTCGAAGTGCGGGGTGCCGCCCTTGATGACCACGCCGAGGGCGACGACCGCGTCGTAGCCGCGGCCGGCCAGCACCTTGGCGACGACCGGCAGCTCGAAGGCGCCGGGCACCCGCAGCAGGGTCGGCTCGTCGATGCCGAGTTCGGTCAGGGCGCGCAGCGCGCCGTCCACGAGGCCGTCCATGACCTGCTGGTGCCATTGCGCCGCGATGACGGCCACCCGCAGGTCGCCACAGTTCTTCACGGTCAGTTCGGGTGCGCCCTTGCCGCTCACGATTCTCCTCGTACGGGTGATGGTGCTGGTGGTGCTGACGGTCTGCTGCTGTTGCGGTGCGTTCTTGCTGTGGTGCTGCTGTTGCGCTGCCCGCGGGCGGGCAGCGGGCTACTGGTTGCCGCAGGTGGACGCGGCAGTCGGGGGCCCGGCGTCAGCCGCTCCGGTGGAGCCGGTGCCCGCACCGGGCAGCCAGGGCAGGTCGTGCCCCATCCGGTCCCGCTTGGTGCGCAGGTAGCGGAGGTTGTGCTCGCCGACCTTGGCGGGCATCGGCTCGCGGCCGGTGACGTCGAGGCCGTACCGCACCATGGCGGCCGTCTTCTCGGGGTTGTTGGTCATCAGGCGCAGCGAGCGCACACCGAGGTCCTGGAGCATCTGCGCGCCCGCGGCGTAGTCGCGGGAGTCGGCGGGCAGTCCCAGTTCCAGGTTGGCGTCGAGGGTGTCCCGGCCGCGCTCCTGGAGCTCGTAGGCGCGCAGCTTGGACAGCAGCCCGATGCCGCGTCCTTCGTGGCCGCGCAGGTAGATCACCACGCCGCGGCCGACCTCGCTGATGCGCTCCAGCGAGGCCTCCAGCTGCGGTCCGCAGTCGCAGCGCTGCGAATGGAAGATGTCGCCGGTCAGGCACTCGGAGTGGACCCGGACCAGGACGTCCTCGCCGTCGCCGATCTCGCCGGCGACCAGCGCGATGTGTTCGACGCCGTCGACGGTGGAGCGGTAGCCGTAGGCGGTGTACTCGCCGTGTGCGGTGGGCAGCCGGGTCTGTGCCTCGCGGCGGACCGTGGGCACCGACATCCGGCGGTAGGCGATCAGGTCCTCGATGGAGATGATCGCCAGCCCGTGCTTGCGGGCGAACGGCACCAGCTCGGGCAGCCGCAGCATCGTGCCGTCCTCGCCGGCGATCTCCACGATCGCGGCGGCCGGGCGCAGTCCGGCGAGCCGGGCCAGGTCGACGCCCGCCTCGGTGTGGCCGTCGCGGACCAGTACGCCGCCGGGCCGGGCCCGCAGCGGGAAGATGTGGCCGGGCCGCACGAAGTCCCCGGCGACGGATTCGCCGGAGGCGAGCAGCCGCAGGGTGGCGGCGCGGTCGGCGGCGGAGATGCCGGTGGTGACGCCGTGTGCGGCGGTGGCGTCGACGGAGACGGTGAAGGCGGTCCGCATCGACTCGGTGTTGTGCTCGACCATCTGCGGGAGTTCCAGCCTGTCCAGCTCCGGGCCCTCCATGGGGGCGCAGATCAGACCGCGGCACTCGCTCATCATGAAGGCGACGATCTCGGGGGTGGCCTTCTCGGCGGCGAGGACGAGGTCGCCCTCGTTCTCGCGGTTCTCGTCGTCCACCACGACCACGGGTCGGCCCGCGGCGATGTCGGCGATGGCCCGCTCGACCGGGTCGAGCGCCAACTCGGCCGCCTCGGAACCGTCGAAGGCCTCCGGGTCGTACCAGCTCTGCAGTGCGCTCATGCCTGTGCCCCCTCGTTCGCTTCCCCGCCGGTGCGGCGCTGAAGTGCGGATGTCTGTACTGCCTGCGGCGCTGCGGCCACGCGTACGTCGCTCACGGGAGTGCTCCTTCCAGGACGGGGCGGCCGCTCGCACGCGAGCGCAGCCACCAGTCGCGCATGCCCCACAGGACAAGGACGAGATAGACGACGTAGACGAAGCCGGAGAAGGCCAGCCCGCTGCTGAAGGCGAGCGGTACCCCGACGAGGTCGACGAGCAGCCAGGCGAACCAGAACTCGACCAGTCCGCGTGCCTGGGCGACCATCGCGGCGAGCGTGCCGACGAAGATGTAGGCGTCCGGCCAGGGGTTCCAGGACAGCTGCGGGAGCAGGGTGAACAGGCTGCCGACGGCGACGGTGCCCAGGGCCGTGCCGCCCAGCAGCAGGCCGCGCTCGCGCCAGGTGGCGAAGCGGACGGCGATGGAGCCGTCCTGTGCCTGCCGGCGGCCGCGCTGCCACTGCCGCCAGCCCCACGCGGCCACGCCGATGACCAGGAGCTGCTTGCCGACGCCGCCGCTGAGGTGGGCGGAGGCGTAGGCGGCGACGAGGATGACGCCGGAGAGGAACTGGGCGGGCCAGGTCCACAGCGACCGCCGCCAGCCGAGGGCCAGCGCGGCCAGGCCGATGGTGTTGCCGACCATGTCGGACCAGATGACGTGCTGCCCGAAGGCGGTGAACGCCTCGCCGTTCAGCCAGGTCAGGGCGCTCATGAAGCGGCCCCTTCGACCGGTTCGGTGACCGTGGCGCCGTTGCCGAGCAGCCGCTCGACGTACTTGGCGAGCACATCGACCTCCAGGTTGACGGGGTCGCCGACCTTCTTGATGCCCAGGGTGGTCAGCGCGAGGGTGGTGGGGATGAGGCTGATGGTGAAGTAGTCCTGCGCGGCCTCGACGACCGTGAGGCTGACGCCGTCGACGGTGATGGAGCCCTTCTCGACGACGTAGCGGGTGAGCGCGGCGGGCAGCGAGACCTTGACGATCTCCCAGTTCTCGCCGGGCACGCGCTCGGTGATGGTGCCGGTGCCGTCGACGTGGCCCTGGACGAGGTGCCCGCCGAGCCGGCCGCCCAGCGCCATGGGGCGCTCCAGGTTGACCCGCGAGCCGGTGGCCAGCGCGCCGAGGCTGGAGCGGTTCAGGGTCTCGGCCATCACATCCGCGGTGAACTCGCCGTCGGCGGTGTCCACGACCGTCAGACAGACGCCGTTGACGGCGATCGAGTCGCCGTGCCCGGCGTCCTCGGTGACGACCGGGCCACGCAGTCGGAAGCGGGAGGCGTCGGCGAGCTTCTCGACGGCGACGACCTCGCCCAGTTCTTCGACGATTCCGGTGAACACTTCAGTTCTCCTCGTGCAGGGCGTGGCGGATGGGGGTGGCGGTGATGCGCAGGTCGGGGCCGAGCCGCTCGGTGTCGGTCACATCGAGCCGCAACGCGTCGGCGATGGTGCCGATTCCGGCGTCGCCGAGGGTCGCCGGGCCCGCGCCGAGCAGGACCGGCGCGAGATAGCCGACGACCTTGTCGACGGCCCGGGCCGCGAGGAAGGCACCGGCGAGGGTGGGGCCGCCCTCCAGCAGCACGGAGCGCACGTCGCGCTCGTACAGGGCCTGGAGCAGGGCGGGGATGTGCAGGCCGCGCCCGTCGGCGGCGCGTGGCAGCCGGAGCAGCGGGGCGAGTCCTTCGAGGTGCGCGGCGTCGGCGTCCTCGGCCACCGCGACGAGGGTGGGCGCCGTGCCGTCCAGGACGCGGGCGCCGGCCTTGACCGCGGTGGCTCCGGAGTCGACGACGACCCGCAGCGGCTGGCTGATCTCGTCGTCGGACAGCCCGCTGATCCGCGCGCCGAGCTGCGGGTCGTCGGCGCGGGCGGTGCCGGAGCCGACGATGACGGCGTCCGCGGCGGCCCGCAGTCGGTGCACGTCGGCGCGGGCGGCGGGCGAGGAGATCCAGCGGCTGGTGCCGTCGGCGGCGGCGATCCTGCCGTCCAGGGTGGCGGCGTACTTCCACAGCACGAAGGGGCGGCCGCGCAGCACCGACGTCAGCCATGCCTCGTTGCCTGCGGCGGCCTCGTCGGCGAGCAGCCCGCCCTCGACGTCGATCCCGGCCCGGGCCACGGTGGCGGCGCCGCCGGTGGCGGCCGGGTAGGGGTCAGGGACGGCGTAGACGACGCGGGCGACACCGGCTTCGACAAGCGCCTGGGCGCAGGGGCCGGTGCGGCCGGTGTGGTTGCAGGGCTCCAGGGTCACCACCGCGGTGCCGCCCCTTGCGCGGTCGCCGGCCGCGCGCAGCGCGTGGATCTCGGCATGCGGCCCACCGGCGCGCTGGTGCCAGCCCTCGCCCGCCGTACGCCCTTCGGAGTCCAGCACGACGCAGCCGACCACGGGGTTGGGGCTGGTGTGCCCGAGTCCGCGGGCGGCGAGCTCGATGGCCCGGCGCATCGCCGCGGTCTCGACGGGGGCTGGGGTGGCCACCGGGTCCTCCTGCCTCTCAGGGCATGGACTCCGGGGCTGTCTGGAACGACAGAAGCGGAAACAGAAGCCACGGGAACACCGCGAGCCGGAAGTGCGGGCCGTCCGGAAGAGAAAACCGGACGCGCCGCCGACGGCGGTGTACCGAAACTCGCCCGCCGCGCACTGCCTCCCATCCGGACTTTCACCGTCGGTGCAGGAATTTCACCTGCTCAACCGGCCACTGGCTGCGGACGGGTCGCGGACTGTTACCGCCGGTTCGGAATTACACCGACCCCGGAGTGCGCTGCTGCTTTCATGTCAGTACGGCTTCAGTCTGCCACGTCGGGCCCTCGCCCATGCGGGCGAAGCTTTGTGGGGTGCCTCACAGGACCACGTGGGGGCCGGGTGTCACAGCAAGTGGGCGTGTTTCGTCGCAGTCGGGGGAAACACTCGCCCCGCCCCCCCTTCTCGAGGACGGATGCGCGATGGCGACAATTCTGGTGACCGGCGGCACGGGCACGCTCGGACGGGCCCTGGTCGACCGACTGCTCGACGACGGCCACGACGTCCGGTCGCTGAGCCGGCGGCCGCACACCTTCACGGAGCGGCCCCGGCTGCGGGCGTTCGCGGTCGACCTGCGGGACGGTACCGGGCTGGACGACGCGGTGGCGGGCGTGGACGCGATCGTGCACTGCGCAACCGCCCCGGCCGGCGGCGACACCGAGGCGGCGGGGCGGCTCGTGGCCGCGGCGAAGGCGGCCGGGGTCCCCCATCTGGTCTATATCTCCATCGTCGGCGTGGACCGCATCCCGCTGGGCTACTACCGGGCCAAGCTCGCGGTGGAGCGGACCATCGAGGACTCCGGTCTGGGCTGGACGGTGCTGCGCGCGACGCAGTTCCACAATCTGGTGCTCGGGCTGGTGAAGTCCGGCGCCCGCTCCCCCGTGCTGCCGGTCCTCGCGGGGGTGCGGCTGCAGCCCGTCGACGTGCGGGAGGTCGCGGACCGGCTGGCGGAGCTGGCGGCCGGCCAGCCGGCCGGGCGGGTTCCCGACATGGGCGGGCCGGAGGTGCTGGACTTCAAGGAGCTCGCACAGGCCACCTTGGAGGCGGGTGGACGGCGCCGGCTTCTGGTGCCGCTGTGGCTGCCGGGTTCGACGTTCGCTGCGGTGCGCCGGGGCGAGAACCTCACGCCGGAGCAGGCCGACGGTCGGCGTACGTACGCGGAGTTCCTTGCCGAGCGGTCGGGGGCCGGGCCGGCACGGTGAGGGTCCGCCCTGCGCCCTTCGCCTGACGACCCTCCGTCCGGCGAAGGGTTCCGGGGCGACCTACGGTCCCGCCCGCACCCCAACTTGCCCTGTTCTAGCCGTAGTTCTCCCCCTCGGGTGCGCCTCGCGCCGGTCCGTGGAGGTGGGCGCGACTCGACGGGCCGCGGGCCGCGACCCGTAGGCGGGTTCAGCCCGCGGGCGCGAACAACTCGGCCTGGGCGGCGTCCCGTGCGGCGAGCACCGCGCCGCGCAGCACCGCCCGCCCACCGACCGTCCCCGCGCGCACGTCGGTGCGCAGCGGGGACATCCGGGCCAGGTGCCCGGCGACGCGACCGGCGAGCACATCGCCGCCGCCACAGCCGATCTCGCCGCCGAGGACTACGCAACCGGGGTCGAGTACGGCACACACGGCCGCCACCCCGAGGGCGATCCGTGCGGCCAGCGCGTCGAGGAACGCGGCGCCCGCGTCGCCCTCAGCGGCGGCCCGCACGAGGTGTTCGGCGGGCGGGGCATCGTCGGCGCCGGGCCTCCCCGGCACGGTGCCGGCCGCGTCCAGGAAGCCGTGTTCCGCCGCCAGCGCGCAGATCGCGGCGGAGCCGGCCAGGGAGTGGAAGCCGCCGTCGCAGCCGTCGGCGGACGGCAGGGCCGCCGTGCCGGGGACCGGCAGGAAGCCGATCTCGCCGGTGCCGCCGGAGGCGCCGCGCCGCAGCTTTCCTTCCAGCACGACCGCGGCGCCGGTGCCGTGCCCGAGCCAGAGCAGCACGAACGTGTCGCGGTCCCGCGCGGCCCCGTCCCGCTGTTCCGCGATGGCGGCGAGGTTGACCTCGTTCTCCAGCAGCACCGGTACGGCCGTCCGCTCGCGGAGCGCGGCGACCAGGGCGGCATGCCACGAGGGGATCCAGCCGGTGTCCCCGAACCGTCCGGTGGCGGGGTCGACCAGGCCGGGAGCGCCGACGGCGACGGTGTGCGGGGTGCCCGCGCGGGCCGTCTCCAGCGCCGTGCGCACGGCGGCGAGCGACCTCTCGACGGCCTCGTCGGGGGCGTCGTCCGGGCCGATCGGCACGGTGCGTTCGACCCGCACCCGGCCGAGCAGATCGGCGACCGCGACGGTGGCGCTGTGGGTGCGCAGATCCAGGCCGACGAGGTGGGCGCGGTCGGCGACGATGCCGTAGAGGCGGGCGTTGGGTCCGCGCCGCCGCGCGCCGCTCTCGCCGACGACGCTGACCAGGCCGGCCTCCTGGAGCCGGTCGACGAGGTCGGCGACCGTCGGGCGGGACAGGCCGGTCATCGTCTTGAGCTGATGCGCCGTCAAAGGCCCTTCGGACTGCAGGAGTTGCAGCGCGATCCGGTCGTTGATCAGGCGTGCGGTGCTCGGTGAGGCGGTGCGGCCTGCGGTCGCCGCGCGGGGTGCGTGCATGGCGGGATCCTTGCATCCCCTGCGGCGTTCGTCGTATTAACAGGCAGGGTTCCTGATAATTTAGCGCCCATGGTCGGTACCGAGAGCTCCGCCAGCCCTTCCCCGCAGCCCTCCCTCTTCTCCCCGGCGGAGCTGCGCCGCGCGCGCTGGTCCGTCGCCGCGGTGTTCTGCATCCATGGCGCGGTGACCGGCAACTTCGCCACCCGCATCCCCTGGATCCAGGAGCACACCGGCATCAGCCCCGGGCAGCTCGGACTGGCCCTCGCCTTCCCCGCGATCGGCGCCTCGCTGGCGATGCCGCTGGCCGGGCGGATCAGCCATCGCTTCGGCGCCCGCACCGCGCTGCGCGGTCTGCTCGCCCTCTGGACCCTCGCGCTGATCCTGCCCGCCCTCTCCCCCGGCCTGTACGTGCTCTGCCCGGTCCTGCTGCTCTACGGCGCCACCGCGGGCATGTCGGACGTCGCGATGAACGCACTGGGGGTGGAGACCGAGAACCGGCTCGACCGGCCCATCATGTCGGGGCTGCACGGCATGTGGAGCGTCGGAGCGCTCCTCGGCTCCGCGGCGGGCACGGTCGCCGCGCATGCCGGCACCGACGCCCGGCTCCATCTGGGCGGCGCCGCCCTGGTGTTGACCACCCTGGGCGCCCTCGCCTGCCAGGGGGTGCTGGATCTGCGCAGCACCCCCGAGGAACATCCGCCACCGCGCTTCGCGCTGCCCCCGCGGTCGGCGCTCATCATCGGGGCGGTCGGGTTCTGCGCGGTCTTCGCGGAGGGCGCGAGCCTGGACTGGTCGGCGGTCTATCTGCGCGACGCGCTGGGCACCGACGCGGGCCTGGCGGCGGCGTCGACCACGGCCTTCGCCTGCACCATGGCGGCCGCCCGGCTCGCCGGCGACAGGGTGGTGGCCCGCTTCGGGGCGGTACGCACCGTCCGGGTCGGCGGGGTGCTCGCGACGGCCGGCGGACTGCTGATCGTGGCGGCGCGGCATCCGGCGATGGCGATGGGCGGTTTCGCCCTGGTGGGCCTCGGCATCGCGGTCGTCGTCCCGCTCGCCTTCGCGGCCGCGGGCCGCAGCGGGCCGGCGCCCAGCCAGGCCATCGCGGGCGTGGCCACGATCACCTACGCCTCCGGGCTGATCGCGCCCTCGGCGATCGGCGGGATCGCCCAGGCGACCTCGTTGACCGCGTCGTTCGCGCTGGTCACCCTGCTCGCCTTCGGGCTGGTCGTGGGCGCGGGGGTGCTGCGGGTGCCGGGCCGCGAGACGCGCCGGCATCTGGCGGCGCCGGCGAGCGACGCGAAGCAGCCCTGACCGGCGCCGCCCGGCGGCCACCACCGCACGCGACCGGCTGCGGCCCGGCCGTACGTTGCCGTCGGCGGCGTGCCGGGCGTCGGCGCCTCAGGCCGCGTCGGCCTCGGTCATCGCCGCCGCGTCGGCCTCCGGACGCACCAGGTCCGCGGCGACCGCACGCGCGCGGTCGGACCACGGCGTCGGGCGCAGGGCCTGCGGGTCGACGCGGACCAGCACCCGGTGGCCGTGGGCGTAGGTCTCGCCGCCGTCGGCCGAGCAGAGCCGGAATCCGTACGTCATGCCGGTGCGGCCGAGGCGCTCGACCCACAGGTGCGCGGCGTACCGGCCGGGCCGGGTGACCGGTCGCTCGTACGAGACGTGCATCTCCTTGATGACGTTGCACATGTCACCCGCGGCCGCCCAGTCGCCGTCGAAGCCGAAGCCCTGAGCGTGCCAGTACTGGGCCCAGGCGCGCTCGACCATCAGCGGGTAGCGGGAGTTGTGGAGCATGCCGAGCGCGTCGAGGTCGTCGAAGTGAACGGTGACGGGGACCAGTTGCCCATACGGGACGGGGTGGGCGGCCTGCAGGGATTCGACGCTCACGGGTGGTGCTCCTGAAGTGCTTGGTGCAGTTGCTGCTGCCGGTACGGGGAACGCGGGGACGGTGCCATCGTAAGCGGACGCTTAGGATGCTTTGGCCGGTGGGCGGGGTGACCTACGACATGCCGGAGGGGCGGTTGCCGCCGCCGCGCGCCGCCGGAGCCGGGGGCCCGCGCCCGGCGGCGGAACAGCCGGATTCGGTCAGCGAGTGAAACGGCGGGGCGTCGCTGCCCTGGGGGTGCGGCCTCCCTCGCGGGCGAGCCCCGGCCGCGAAGGGCCCCCGCCCGGCAGCAAGGAGCGGACAAACACCCTCCTCGCGGGACGTCCAACTGCCCCTCCTGACCGCCGTCATGCGGCGGCGGCCTCCTTGACCGCATGGGATACCCGCGCCCGCAGCTCGGCGAACTCACCGGAGTTCCGCAGCTCCTCGGCGTCGACCTCACCACGCGGCAGGGTGATCGGCAGGTCGAGGGCGACCGTCCCGGGGCGCCTGGTCAGCACCACGATGCGGGAAGCCAGGAACACCGCCTCCTCGGCCGAGTGGGTCACGAAGACCGTGGTCCGCCCGGTCTGCGTGGTCACCCGGCGCACGTCCTCCTGGAGCCGTTCGCGGGTCAGGGCGTCCAGCGCCGCGAACGGCTCGTCCAGCAGGAACAGCGGGTTCTCCGCGGCGAGCGCGCGGGCGATGGCGACGCGCTGCTGCTGTCCGCCGGAGATCTCCCACGTACGCCGCTTCCCCGCGTCCTCCAGGCCGACCCGCCGCAGCAGCTCCGCACGGCGCTGCTGCCGCAGGTCGCGCTCGACCCCCGCATAGCGCAGGGCCAGATCGACGTTGCCCTGCACGGTGCGCCACGGGAACAGCCGGGGCTGCTGGAACACCACGCCCGCCGCCTCACCCGGCCGCGGCTCGGCGCCGGACACCCGCACCGAGCCGTGGGCGGGCTGCTCGAATCCGGCGATCAGCCGCAGCAAGGTGCTCTTGCCACAGCCGGAGGCGCCCACGAGCACCAGGAACTCGCCCGGGGAGACGTCCAGGTCGATCGGCCCCACCGCGGTGACCTCCGCGCTGCCCCGGCCGTACCGGTGGGTGACCCGGTCGAGCCGGACGGAACCGGGTCGGGGGGTGTCGACCCCCGTAGGAACCGCCTGACCGGGGCTCTTACTTGAGGACATCGGGCAGCCCCTTGAGGTACAGCGCCTTGCGGACGCGCGCGTCGGACGGCGCGGCGCCGATCTGCTTCTGGCCGGCGAGGAACCGGCCGGTATCGGTGAGGTAGGAGGCCAGTTCGCCCGGCTTGCCGGCGCTGCCGAGCCATTCCGCGGAGGCGACCTGCTCGGGCGTGAGGAACACCCCTTGGGAGAGCTGCGCCGTGGCGTCCTTGACGCTGATCCCGAGTTCGGCCGCGATGGTCCTGGCCGAGCCCTCGGGGTCGGACTTGAGTGTGCGAAGCGCCTGCGCCTCCACCTTGCGCCAGGTGTCGATCGCGCCGGGATCCCTGGCGATCAGCTCGTCCGACACCACGGCCAGGTCCAGGGTCGGCTTCCCGGCGGCACCGATCTCCTTGCTGCTGGTCAACTGGTCGCCCGACTCCCGCAGCTCGTCCAGGGTCGGCAGCCAGGCGTAGGCGGCGTCTATGTCCTTGCGCTGCCACGCCGCCAGGATCGCCTGCGGCTGCAGGTCGACGAGCTTGACGTCGGACGCCTTCAAGCCGGCCTTCTCCAACGCGGTCAGGAGGCTGTAGTGCGAGGTGGAGGCGAACGGGGTCGCGACGGTCCTGCCCTTGAGGCCGGCGACATCGGAGACGCCGATTCCCTTGCGGACGACGAGGGCCTCGTTCTCACCCGCCACATCGAGCACGAACGCGACCTTGTACGGGATCGGCGAGGAGCCGGCCAGTCCGCGGGCGAAGGGGCTGGAGCCGAGGGCGGCGATGTCGAGCGACTTGCCGAGGAACGCCTGGTTGACGCCGGCACCGGAGTCGAACTTGGTCCAGGTGATCGTGTACTCCGGCAGCGCCTTCTCCAGGAGCTTCCGGTTCTTCACGAGCAGGTCGCCGCTGGGGAAGGCGAAGTAGCCGATACGCAGCTGCTTCGCGCCGCCCGACGACTCACCGCCACCTGCCGAGCAGGCGGCGACGGCCGCGGAGGCCGCCGCCGCGAGGGCGCCGGCGAGCACCGCGCGGCGAGTCGGCCGGTGCGCTGTGGGGCCGGACGAAACTCTGGTCACCGAACGAGTCATGTGTGGTCATTTCTGTGCGAGGGGTTGTACGGGAGAGGTGTGGCGGCGTGGGCGGTGGCGGTTCAGGGGCCTAGGCGCGGCCCCGCCAGGGCACGACAGCGCGTTCCAGCCGCAGCAGGAGGCCGTCGATGACGAGGCCGGAGACACCGATGGCGATGATGCCGACGAGCACCACCGGCGTGTTGTTGTAGTTGGCGGCGTCCTTGACCATGCCGCCGATGCCGGGCAGCCCGTTGACCAACTCGGCGGCCACCAGGGAGGAGTAGGCCACTCCCACGGCCAGCCGGATGCCGGTGAACGTCTCCGGCAGCGCCGACGGGACGACGACGTCCCTGATGACGTCCCACCGCGACCCGCCGAGGGCGCGGGCCGCTTCCAGCAGGCTCTGCGGCACGGCCGTGACGGCCGTGGTGACGGACACCGCGACCGGTGGGAAAGCGGCCACGGCCAGCAGCGTGACCTTCGGCTCCTCGTTGATGCCCAGCCAGACGATGAGGAGCGAGAAGTACGCCAGCGGCGGCAGGGTCCGCAGGAAGGTGATCCAGGGCTCGAACAGCGAGCGCACCCAGCCGACGGTGCCCATGACCAGGCCGAAGAGCACCCCGAGGACGATGCCGAGGCCGGCCCCGAGCGCGATCCGCCGCAGGCTGATGTCCAGGTGCTCGACGAGGTAGGTGCCGTTGTAGCCGCGCATCCCGTCGTGTGTGGTGGAGACGTCGATGAACGCGTCCCACACCTTGGCCGGCGGCGGCACCAGGGTCTCGCTCCATGTCCCGCTCGCCGCGAGCAGTTGCCAGAGCACGAGGAACAGCAGAAGTGAGCCGAACGGCAGCAGGAGCCGCCGGACCGAGGTCCGGCTGCCGCGTGCGCGTGGGGGACGCCGAACCGGCGGCTCGTCGGGTGCGGTGCCGGGGACGGCTTCCGACACGGTTGATGCGGTGGACAAGGGGTCGCCTCCGTAGGGCGCCGGGACATGGGGAGCCGGCGTGCTCGGCAGGCGTGATCAGCCCAGGTGGGCAGACCACGGCCGAGAACGGCGGGAGCTGGGAGAGAGCAGCGAGAGCGGGGAGTGCACGCCGCGACGGGGCGCGGGAAGCCTCACCGGTTGGTGGCGCCGCGGACGGCGGGGCACCTCAAGGACGCGAGGTCAGCGACAACACGCAGCCGGGCGACGGCACAGGTCGATGACCAGGCGTCGTACCAGGGGCTCGTGGGTCATGAGGCCCATTTCTACAACAGCCGCGGCGCTTCACCAACCCGCTGTCCATTGTCTGGAACAGGCGCGACGCGTCCGCGTGCCGTCGGGTCCGGGAGGGCCTGCCGACCTCCGGCCCTGCGCCGCTCCCCTCCAACGGACCTTCAACTGCCGGGCACGGTACGGCACATGCACGCTCCCGCACCTACGTGCGTGCGCGAAATGTCCCCTCAGGCACGCGCGACCGCACGCAGAAAAGATGAAATCCCCGTGCCGGTCGGACTGACACGGGGATGGTCTTGGGGGTGGGGGATGTCGCACAGGTCACGTGCCGGCGGATGCCTGCCCGTCTCGCCGCACCACGACTGTCCCGTTCCGGGCCGGACTCAGTCGGACTTCCCCGCCGCATCGTCGTAGCCGGCGGTTCCGCCGTCCAGGAGCGGTCCCTGGCTCCCGCCGGCCGCGCGCGCCAGCCAGCGCAGACCGTGGTAGCCCGTGAGCACGATGAGCGTGCCGAGCGCGATGCCGTTCAACTCGAACGTGTCCGTGAACTCCAGCGAGACCCCGCCGATGGCGACGATGATGCCCGCCGCGGCCGGGATGAGGTTCAGCGGCACGGTGAAGTCCACCTTGTTCCGCACCCAGATCTGCGCGCCGAGCAGGCCGATCATGCCGTACAGGATGACGGTGATGCCGCCCAGCACACCGCCCGGGATGGCGGCGACGACCGCTCCGAACTTCGGGCACAGGCCGAAGAGCAGCGCGAAGCCGGCGGCCGCCCAGTAGGCCGCGGTGGAGTAGACGCGGGTCGCGGCCATCACGCCGATGTTCTCGGCGTACGTCGTGGTGGCCGGGCCGCCGACCGCGGTGGAGAGCACCGTGGCCGCGCCGTCGGCGAGGACGGCCGTTCCCATCGTGTCGTCCAGGGAGTCACCGGTCATCTCCCCCACCGCCTTGACGTGTCCGGCGTTCTCCGCGACCAGCGCGACCAGGACGGGCAGGGCGACCAGCACCGCGGAGGCCGAGAAGTTCGGAGCGTGGAAGGCAGGCGTGCCGATCCAGTCGGCCTTCGCGACTCCGGAGAAGTCGATACGCCAGTGGTCCGTGAGCTTGCCCGAGCCGTCGACCGAGTGGATCTGCCCCGCGGTCCGGTCGAGCACCCAGGACAGCACGTAACCGAAGGCCAGGCCCAGGAAGATCGCGATACGCGACCAGAAACCCCGCAGGACGACGAGAGCGAGGCCGGTGAAGAACATGGTGGCGAGGGCCGTCCACTGGTCCTGCGGCCAGTACGTGTGGGCCGTCACCGGCGCCAGGTTGAAGCCGATGAGCATGACGACCGCGCCGGTCACCGCGGGCGGGAGCACGGCGTGGATGACCCGGGGCCCGAGGACCTGGATGGCGATACCGCAGCCGACCAGGCAGGCACCCACCACGAGCATCGCGCCGGTCAAGGTGCCGGCGTCTCCCCCTTGCCCGGCGATCACCGCGGACACCCCGACGAAGGAGAGCGAGGAGCCCAGGTAGCTGGGGACCCGCCCGCGCGTCATCACCAGGAAGAGCACGGTCGCCACACCGGAGGCCATCAGGGCGAGGTTGGGATCCAGGCCCATGAGCACCGGGGCCACGAAGCACGCGCCGATCATCGAGACGACGTGCTGAGCGCCGAGCCCGATCGTCCGGCCCCAGGTGAGGCGCTCGCCCGGTCTGACCACCTCGCCCGGCTTCAGGTGCTTGCCGTCCCCGTGCAGCTTCCACCCGAAGCTCGCCATGATCACGCTCCATCTCTGCGACGCCCTGCACGTCACAGAGCCGAGTGAGTAATAGTCGAACGCCTCCACCCGGGCAAACCGAAGCCACTCACATGACTGCGCCACGACGGGCGGACCGCAGTCCGCCCGTACGAAGGTTCCCATATGCGTCCGAGATCGCCGGCACCCGGATCACTGAGCACCGGCCACCGGCCGCGGGCCGCGGGCCGCGGGCTCATGATCGACACCGCCCCTGCCGCCCGGCTGCGCGGCAGGGGCGTGCGGAGGGGGACGGTCGTGATGCTCTCCGGCCGGCGCGCCCGGCGTCGTCAGCCCAGCTTCTTGACCGCCTGGTAATACGTCCAGGCCAGCCCGTTGCAGGAGGCTTTCTTCGCGCCTGAATAGCGCGCGCAGACCCGCTTCAAATCCTCGTACAGAGCACTGTCCAGACGCGGTTTATTGGCGTCGAAGGTCCCGGCGTCCTTGTAGTTGCGGTAGCCGAAGTCATGCCGCGCGCAGGAGATCTGGAAGGGGAAGCCGAACGGATTGTCGGGCGACTTGGAGCAGTAGTCGGTGGTCCAGTCGAAGCGGTACGCGGCCCACGCGGCCTGGTTTCCGCGGGCCGCCACCCACTTGGTGTAGCTGCTCGTGCTCGTCTGCGTCCAGCCCGACAGCACCTGAGGCTTGTCGGCGGGCGCGGCCTGCGCCGGGGCGGCCGCCACCAGCACGGCGGTGGCGCTCAGAAGGGGAACGGAGAGGGCGGCGGCGAGTCTTCTGGCCATGCGTCAACCTCCGGAATGCGGCACCGCGTTGCCCGCGGCGGATCCAGGAATGCCGAATTGATGCGCTTTTCAAAGGCCGTTGCCGCTCGTAGCGGCGTCTCGTGCGAAAGTCACAAGAGGTGCGCCGTTATTACCCCGTTCCGGTCATCGCCACACGGCTCCCCCCGTAATTCGCCCGCCGGGTGTCACGCTGAGCGGATGACGACGACTCAGCAGCGCGGTGGAACCGGCCGGCAGGCCACGACCCCGGTGCGCGCCGGCGCGGCGCCGGCGACGACCGCGGGCGTGGGGCACGTGCTCGCGCGGATGCGGGCCCTGGACGCGGCGCTGCCCGAGCAGGACGGACTCGCCGTCTTCAACCGGATCTACCTGGGTGTCACCGAAGAGGTGGCGCGGCGCATCGACCAGGGCGAATTCCAGGATCCGGTGGCCGCGGGCGAGCTGGACGTCCGGTTCGCGCGGCGGTACTTCGGCGCCGTGGACGCCGATATCGCCGGGTTGCGACCGCCGGCCTGCTGGCGGCCGCTCTTCCAGCTGCGCCGCCATCCCGGGGTGCGTCCCCTCCAGTTCGCGCTGGCCGGCATCAACGCGCACATCGGCCACGACCTGGCGCTCGCGGTGGTCGACACCTGCCGGACGCTGGACTGCGAACCTGCCTTCCTGGAAGGGGACTTCGACCGCATCGGGGCCGTGTTGACGGGCCTGGAGGAACGGATCAGGGAGAGCCTGATGCCCGGCCCGGACGTGCTGGACATCGCCGATCCGCTCACCCATCTCGCGGGTTCCTGGAGCCTGGAGATGGCCAGGGACGGGGCGTGGGCCTCGGCCCGGATGCTGTGGGGCGCCCGCCGGCTGCCGGAGGTCGCCGAGGAGTTCACCGAGCGGCTGGACGCGAGTGTCGGCCTGGTCGGCCGGTGTCTGCTGACCCCGCTGAACTGACCCCGGCCGAGGCGACGGCTGCACCCGGCGCGCCGTACCCACCGCGCCGTCGGCGCACCGCCGGTCCGGGACCGCCCCCGGACGAGCCCGTACGAACGGCAGAGGCGGCGGACCGTCGCTCGGTCCGCCGCCTGCTCATCCGTACCGGAGTCCGGTCAGTCCTCCGGGAGTTCCACCGGCGCGATCTCGTCGTAGACGTCGCCGGGGCCCGGGTTGGTGCCGTCGGTGCCGCCGCCGAAGTGGTGCATCACGCCCCACACCGCGTTGAGCGCGGTCTGCACGGCGCCCTCGGCCCAGCCGGCCGTCCAGGAGATGTCGTCGCCGGCGAGGAAGATCCCCCGCTTGTCCTCGGGCAGCCGGTCCTGCATGAAGTGCGTGAAGAGCCGCCGCTGGTAGCGGTAGTGGCCCGGCAGGTTGGCCTTGAACGCGCCCATGAAGTAGGGCTCGTTCTCCCAGGACACGGTGACCGGATTACCGATGATGTGCGAGCGGATGTCGACCTTCGGGTAGATCTCCGACAGCGACTTGAGCATGACCTCCATCCGCTCGTTGGCGTCCAGCGGCAGCCACTTCAGGCTGTCGTCGCACCACGTGTAGGAGAGGCAGATGAGGGCGGGCCGGTCCGGACCGTCGTCGAGGAGGTACGTACCGCGGGTCATCCGGTCGGTGAGCGTCATGCTCATCACGTCCCGGCCGGTCTCCTCGTCCGTGTCCAGCCAGAACGGCCGGTCGACGGGCACGAACAGCTTGGAGGACTCCATGTAGTGGGTGCGCTCCATCGCCGTCCAGTGGTCGATGGGGAAGAGCGCGTCATCGCAGGCGATCTTCGACAGCAGCATCCAGGACTGCGCGGTGAAGACGGCCGCCTCGTAGGTGCGGATGTCCCCGTCGGCGTCCGTCACGGTGATGCGGTTGCCCGCGGTCCGGTTCAGCCGGGTCACCGCGGGGCGCGGCGCGCCGTCGTGCAGCGAGGACAGCGACGTGCCCTGCGCCCAGTGCACGATCTTCTCCGGCTCCCGCTCCCACAGGCGCAGCGGCAGCTGCTGGCTGCCGCCGACGATGCCCCGGTGGTGGTCGTCGGCCTCGGTGTAGACGACCCGCAGGATCTCCAGGATGGAGTTGGGGAAGTCGGTGTCCCAGCCGCCGGTGCCGAAGCCGACCTGGCCGAAGATCTCCCGGTGCCGGAAGGACTTGAAGGCGGTCGACTCGCAGAGGTAGCCGTAGAAGGTCTGGTTGTCGAGCTTCTCCACCAGCCGGGACCAGATCTCGCGGATGCGCGGGACGTCGCGCTCGCGCAGCGCCTGGTTCATGTCGGAGAAGTCCGCGCCCTCCTCCAGGCAGGCGTTCCAGGCGTGCATGACGTCGCGGTAGACCTGCGGCAGGTCGTCGACGGAGGTGGCGTAGTGGGACTCGCCCTTGAGGTCGACGACCGTGGAGGGGGTCTCCGGCGCCAGCGGGTTGGGGAACGGCTTGGTCTCCAGCCCCACCAGGTCGATGTAGTGCTGCAGCGCGGTGGACGACGGCGGGAACCGCATCGCGCCCATCTCGGCCGTCAGGGACGGGTCGCAGCCGTCGAAGCCGACGGTGCGCAGCCGGCCGCCTATCCGGTCCGCCTCGTAGACGACGGGCTTGAGGCCCATCTTCATCAGCTCGTAGGCGGTGATGATGCCGGAGAGACCGCCGCCGATGACCGCGACCTCCTTGCCGTGCTCGATCGCGGGGACCTGGCCGAGGCCCGCCGGGTGGGCGAGGAAGTCGTCGTAGGCGTACGGGAAGTCCGGGCCGAACATGGTGATCGGCGGCTGGGCATCCGCGTGGGGGGTGGCGGCGGTGGGCACCGTGGACGTCATCGGGTACGGACTCCTTGCGAACGGGCGGTCGGCGGGCAGCAGTCCGCGGACTGCGCCGGGGCGGGCGGGCGCGCCGGGGGCGGGCGCGGCGAATCAGGGGGGCAGGGCCGGTGGGGCGGCCGGTTCACTCCAGGGCGGGTGCGGCGGGTCGGATCACGTCAGCGGGCCGTACAGCTCCGGGCGCCGGTCGTGGAGATACGGGTTGTTCTCCCGCGATTCCTTCAGGAAGGCGGCGTCGACATCGGCGTGCACCAGCTGTTCGGTGCGGCCGGCGCGGGTGCGCACGATCCCGTCGGGACCCGCCAGGCAGCTCAGCCCCACGAACTCGAACTCGCCCTCCGCACCGACCCGGTTGACGTACGCGACGTACATCTGGTTCTCGAAGGCGCGCACCGGGATGACGGACTCGGCGACGAACTGGAAGGGGTGCATCTGGGCGGTGGGCACCAGGAGCAGATCGGTGCCGGCCAGCGCGTGCGCCCGGACGTTCTCCGGGAACTCCACGTCGTAGCAGATCATGACGCCGACCCGTACGCCGTCCAGCTCGGCCTGGACCACGGGCTGCTCACCGGGGGTGAACCACTCGCGCTCGAAGCAGCCGAAGAGGTGCGTCTTGCGGTAGTTCGCGAGCCGGGCGCCGTCCGGGCCGATGAGCTGCGCGGAGTTGTAGACCGGCGCTCCCTCTTCCGGGACGGGACGCTCCGGGTAGCCGTAGAGCACCGCGATGCCGTGCTCGGCGGCGATCTCGCCGACGGCGCGGGCGCCGGCGCCGTCGGCGGGCTCGGCGAGGCGCTGGATGCCGTCGCCGATGGCGTAGCCGGTGAGGAACAGCTCGGGACAGGCCAGCAGGCCGGCGCCCGCGGCCGCCGCCTCGCGCGCCGCGTCGCGCAGCACGCGCAGGTTGTACGCGACATCGCCGGGCCGTCCCGAACTCTGGAGCAGGGCGGTACGGAGCGACGACATGGGACCCCTCGGCGGGACGGTTCGGGCGGGACGCATTGACGGTACGGGCCTCCGGTGACCCGGGACAAGGCGCCACCGTTGCGCGCCGATGGAGCATTCGTTGCGCGTTGAAGCGCCTCGGCGGCGATTTGTTGCGCGGGGCGTTATCGCAGGTCGGGAGGGGGTGGCGGGCGCGACGCGGGGGCGGGAGGGCGCCCCGGCTCGGGGCTCACGGATCGGGTTCACGGCTGGGGGCTCGCAGGGGGGGGTGCGGCTCACGGCTCGGGGCTCACGACCTCATCTCCGAGCCGACGAGCCGCTGACGGCAGGCCCGGTGATCGGCACGGCACCCGGCCCGGCGCCTGGCGAAGGCTTGACCTGAAGTCCGCTTGAGGTAACAGGATCACCGTCATGGACACTTCCACCGCAGCGATGCGGCACCAGCTCCAGTACCTCACCGACCGCGCCGAGATCGACGACCTGATGGCCCGTTACACCCGGTCCTTCGACGAAGGAGTCCTCGACGAGGAGTGGGCCCGCGCCTTCCACACCGAGGACGTCACGGCCGTCCTGCCCATCGGCACCGTCCACGGCCGCGACGAGCTGCTGGCACACGTCAGCCGTGCGATGACTCTCTTCGACCGGACCGTGCACCTGGGCACCAACGCCGCCATCGAGATCGACGGCGACCGCGCCACCTCGCGCGGTGCCCAGCTGAGCACGCACATCCTGGCGGACGGCTCCGAGAGCCTCTTCGTCTCCGCCGGTCTCGCCGACACCGAACTGCTGAGAACCACGGAGGGCTGGCGGATCCATGCCACGTCGCTGCGCATCGTATGGACCCGGGGCACTCCGCCCCGCCTACCGCAGGACATGGCCGCGGGGCCGGGCGCCCTGGTCTCCCCAGGGACGGAGTGACCTAGCGCGGTGCCCCGGACCCGAACCGCCGCAGCAGCGGCGAGAGCACCAGCACGGACTTCGTCCGCTCCACGAACGGCTCCCCCGCGATCCGCTCCAGGACCCGCTCGAAGTGCCGCATGTCGGCGGCGAAGACCTGGACGATGGCGTCCGCCTCACCGGTGACGGTGGAGGCGGACGCCACTTCCGGGTAGCGCGACAGGCCGCGGTGGATCGCCTCCGGGGAGGTGTTGCGGCTGCAGTAGAGCTCGATGAAGCCCTCGGTCTCCCAGCCGAGCGCGGCCGGGTCGACCCGCACCGTGAAGCCGGTGATGGCCCCGTCCGCCCGCAGCCGGTCCACCCGGCGCTTGACGGCCGGCGCGGACAGGCCGACCTCTTGGCCGATGTCGGCGTAGCTGCGCCGGGCGTCCTCGGCGAGGGCGTGGACGATGCGTTCGTCGAGATCGTTCAGTCGCACTGCGGGTGGATCACTTCTCTGCCGTGGCCAATCGGGACCGGCGCATGCCGTATCCGAAGTAGACCACAAGGCCCACGGCCATCCAGACGCCGAAGACCACCCAGGTCACGACGTCCAGGCTGCCCATCATGTAGACGCACAGCAGGAAGCCGATCACCGGGAACAGCGGGGAGAGCGGCGTACGGAAGGATCGCGGCATGTCCGGCCGGGTGCGGCGCAGCACGATCACCGCGACGTTGACCAGGCCGAAGGCGAAGAGGGTGCCGATGCTGGTGGCGTCGGCCAGCTGGCCCAACGGCACCGCCGCGGCGAGCACACCGCAGAAGAGCGAGACGATCACGGTGTTGGCCCGCGGCGCGCCGCTCTTGGGGTGCACCTTGGAGAACACCTTCGGCACCAGGCCGTCCCGGGACATCGCGAAGAGGATGCGGGTCTGGCCGTACAGCACGGTCAGCACGACGCTGGCGATGGCGACGACCGCGCCCACGGCCAGCAGCACCGCCCAGATGTTCTGCCCGGTGACCTCCTTCATGATCCCGGCGAGCGCCGCCTCCGAGCCCTCGAACTGCTTCCAGGGCAGCGCGCCCACGGCGATGGCCGCGACCAGGCAGTACAGGGCGGTGACGATCACCAGCGAAAGCATGATCGCGCGCGGCAGATCGCGCTGCGGGTTCTTGGCCTCCTCGCCGGCCGTGGAGGCCGCGTCGAAGCCGATGTAGGAGAAGAAGAGGGTGGCGCCGGCGGCGCTGACGCCCGCCATGCCCATCGGCATGAAGTCGGCGTAGTTGCCGGACTTCACGCCCTGCACCGCGACGCCGCAGAACAGCAGCAGCGCGAGGATCTTGACGGCCACCATGATGGTGTTGGCGCGGGCGCTCTCCTTGGCACCGCCCAGCAGGAAGACCATCGCGAGCACCACGACGAGCAGGGCCGGCAGATTGAAGATGCCGCCGTCGCCCGGAGGGGCGGAGAGCGCGTCGGGAATGGTGAATCCCAGGGTCCCGTCGAGCAGTTCGTTGAGGTACTGGCCCCAGCCGACGGCGACCGCCGCGACCGAGACGCCGTACTCCAGGATCAGACACCAGCCGCAGATCCAGGCGACCAGCTCACCGAGAGTGGCGTAGGCGTAGGAGTACGACGACCCCGAGACCGGGATGCTGCCGGCCAGCTCCGCGTAGGACAGGGCGGAGAACAGGGCGGTGATGCCGGCGATGACGAACGAGATGACGACGGCGGGCCCGGCGTCCGGAACCGCCTCGCCGAGGACGACGAAGATGCCGGTGCCGAGCGTGGCACCGATGCTGATCATGGTCAGCTGCCACATGCCCATCGAACGGCGGAGCGTTCCGCCCTCACCCTGGCCCCCTTCGGCGACCAGCCGCTCGACCGGCTTGCGTCGCATCAGCCGGGTACCGAGACCTCCGGCGGAGGGCGGCCGCGGACTGCGGTCCCCTCCGGGTGGGGCTGCGCCGTGCTCCAACACTGGGGTGGCTCCTTCATCGCTGCCGGTCAGATGACGGCGACCGACGGCGGGTGCATGCGCGGGCAGGGCAGAACAGCCCGCTGCAGGAGACCGCCGAGCAGGCGGTCACCGCCACTCCACGTACAGCGCTTGACCTTACGGGCCGCCCCTGACCTGCCGTAATGCAGGTTCCTTGCGCAACCGCGGCCGATCGTTGCGCACCGGCGCGGGCGACGGTGGTTCATTGCGCCCAGCCGGGCGTCCACCGAGCATACGAACTCCCGGCCGCCGTCGGAGAGCGGGCACGGCACCGACAGCCCGGAAGGCCCCCTGAACGGCAGCGGGCCCCGCACCGTGATCGGTGCGGGGCCTGCGGACCGTACGCGGGCGACGCGCTGCCACGGGGCCGACAGCGGCCCCGGGCGGGTCAGTTCCAGCTGTCGTGCAGCGGCTTGCCCTCGGCGTAGCCGGCGGCGCTCTGCACGCCGATCACGGCCTTCTCGGCGAACTCCTCCAGGGAGCCCGCACCGGCGTAGGTGCAGGAGCTGCGGACACCCGCGATGATCGAGTCGATCAGGTCCTCGACACCGGGGCGGGACTGGTCGACGAACATCCGCGAGGTGGAGATGCCCTCCTCGAAGAGACCCTTACGGGCCCGGTCGTAGGCCGACTCCTCGCTCGTACGGTTGCGCACCGCACGTGCGGAGGCCATGCCGAAGCTCTCCTTGTACGGACGGCCGTCGGCGGTGTGCTGGAGGTCGCCGGGCGATTCGAGCGTGCCGGCGAACCAGGAGCCGATCATCACGTTGGACGCGCCCGCGGCCAGCGCCATCGCCACATCACGCGGGTGGCGCACGCCGCCGTCGGCCCAGACGTGCTTGCCGAACTTCTTGGCCTCGGCCGCGCACTCGCGCACCGCGGAGAACTGCGGGCGTCCGACACCGGTCATCATGCGGGTGGTGCACATCGCGCCGGGGCCCACCCCGACCTTGATGATGTCCGCGCCGGCCTCGACGAGGTCGCGCACGCCCTCGGCGGCGACGATGTTGCCCGCCACGATCGGGACCTGCGGGTCCAGCGCCCGGACGGCCTTCACCGCGGTGATCATGGACTCCTGGTGGCCGTGCGCGGTGTCCACGACGAGGGTGTCCACGCCCGCGTCCAGCAGCGCCTTGGCCTTGCCCGCCACATCGCCGTTGATGCCGACGGCGGCCGCGATGCGCAGCTTGCCCTCGGCGTCGGTGGCCGGGGTGTAGAGCGTGGCGCGGAGGGCGCCCTTGCGGGTCAGGATGCCGACGAGCATCCCGTCCTTGTCGACCGCGGGGGCGAGCTTGCGGTTCGCGGCGTCCAGGCGATTGAAGGCGTCCCGCGGGTCGATGTCCGCGTCCAGCACCAGCAGGTCCTTGGACATGACCTCGGAGACCTGCGTGAAGCGGTCCACACCGGCCAGGTCGTGCTCGGTGACGACGCCGACGGGCCGGCCGCCCTCGACGACGATGCCCGCGCCGTGCGCCCGCTTGTGGAGCAGCGACAGGGCGTCCGCGACGGTCGCGATCGGCGACAGCACGATCGGGGTGTCCAGGACGAGATGACGGCGCTTGACCCAGGTCACGACCTCGGTGACGACGTCGATCGGGATGTCCTGCGGGATGACGACGAGGCCGCCGCGGCGGGCCACCGTCTCGGCCATCCGGCGGCCGGCGATCGCGGTCATGTTGGCGACCACCAGCGGAATCGTCGTGCCCGACCCGTCGGGGGAGGAGAGATCCACGCCCTGGCGGGATCCCACCGCGGAGCGGCTGGGCACCATGAACACGTCGTCGTACGTCAGGTCGTAGGGCACCGAAGAACTCTCTTCGAGGGCGCCGTTCTTCGGATTCAGGAATCGCATACCGCCAGGATACGGGCCCTGACCAGCACTCATGCGATTGTCCGACCAGTCGGTGAGCCGTGTGTGTGATCCGCCAAACGGCCGTCACCCTGCGGTACGGAATGCCCGTCCGCCCCTCACCCTGGGGTATCGCAGGCCCCCTGCCCCGCTCCCGCCTCCCGCTCCCCGAACGCCGGCCGGGGGCCCGGCCCCGGCCGCCCCCGGGCCATGATCACGGCCAGCGCCGTCTCCGTGCCGCGCCAGTAGCCGACCGAGTCCGCCAGGATGCCCTCCACGATGCTCCAGTCCTCCGGCGCCGCGGCCGCGTACCCGTGCCAGCCCGTCATCACCAGGAGCCGGCCGCGGGCCGCGGGGCACCACGACAGGTCGGTGAGGCAGTCGGCGAGGGCGTCCCAGTTGCGTCCGAACCAGTCCGGGAGCCGCAGCGACCGGGCGCAGCGGTCCATGAACCCGTCCTTGTCCAGCACCCCTTCGAGGTCGAGGGTCGCACCGCTCCAGCCCGCGTCCCGCGCCGCGTTCAGCGCGTCCGAAGTCGCGCGGTCGGGGGGCCAGGGCAGCACCCCCGCGGGCGTACTGCCTTCGAGCACCGCGGCGAGCGGCCTGGGCACAGAACCCGTCATCGGAGCACCGCCTTGAACGTCCGGTAGTGGTCATCGGTGTAGTACGTCTCGTGGCTCTCGCCCGTGATGAGACGGCGGGCGCCACGGTCCCGCGATCCCGGCGTGGGGACGGTGTACTCGTGGTAGTGGCCGCGCGGCTGACGGGGCAGCAGCCGCTCGTAATTGCCGAAGACGGCCCCGTCCTTCGCGTACGGGTAGGGCCCGCCGGCGTCGATGCGCCTCAGCGTGTCCTGCGCCTGGACGGGGAGCCGGTCGGCCGGTACCCCGGGCATCCCCTTCGCCCAGGCCGGTACGTCGGACGGGCCGGACGCGCCGGACGAACCCGTACTCACGGCGCCGGTGGGCGACGGCGACGACCCGGGTGAACTCCCGTTGCCGCTCTCGCCCGTGGCGCAGCCGGTGAGCGCCAGGAGCAGCCCGGCGAGCAGCGCGCCGAGGACGGCGGCGGCACGGCGCGGGGCGGGACGGATCACCATGGCGCCGATGCTGTCACAGCAGCGCCCGGGCCGCCCGCCGGTGCACGCGCCGCGCGGAACGGCGGAAGCGCGGAAGCACCGTCCGGACGCGAGGGGCCGCTGCTGCCCGGCGACGCGCAACAAAACGGCCGGCGACGGGCTGCACGCCCGCCGCCGGCCGGTGACTCATGTCCCGGGGCCCTACCGGTCCTTCACGCCCCGTCAGGGTCCGTCCGGTCGAGGGCGGGGCGCGGGCCGGGGCCCGTCTCCAGGAGCAGGTGATCGGCGGCCGCGGTGTCCGTCACCAGGCTCGTGACCAGCCCGGAGCGCAGCACCGCGCCGATCGCCGCGGCCTTGCGGGCTCCACCGGCGATCGCGACGACCTCGGGGATACGGCGCAGACGGTCCGCCTCGACGGTGATGCAGCGCTCGCCGAGGTCCCGCCCGATACGGCGCCCGTCGGCGTCGAAGAGATGCGCCGACATCTCGGCGGCGGCGCCGAGCGAGGCGTAGTGCTCCCGCTCCTGCTCCGACAGCATGTCGTAGACGGTCGAGACGCCCGGCTCCCAGGAGCCGATGGAGACGCAGGCGACGGTGACCTTGTCGAAGTACTCGAACGCGCGGGCGATCCCGGTCTGGCCGCGCAGCGCGGCGGCGGTCGCCGAGTCGGGCAGCAGCATCGGTGCGTAGATCGGGTGCGCCTCACCGCCGGAGACATCGGCGGCCCGGCGGACCGCTTCGACCGACCCGCGGTCGGCGGTGCCCGCGTCGTAGACGCCGGTCAGCTGCACGACGGTGCAGGGCGGGAGCCGGTGCAGCGCGGCAGCCATGTGAATGGTCGACCGGCCCCAGGCCAGGCCCAGCACATCCCCCTCGGCGACCAACTCGCCCAGCAGGTCCGCCGCCACCTCCCCGAGGTTCTCCGGGTCGGCCGCGTCCTCGGACGCGTCCGCGGGCGACTCGACGACGACCGCGTGCCGCAGGCCGTAGCGGGCACGCAGGGCATCGGAGCGTTCGGCGTCCAGTTCCGAGGGCACCCGGATCTCGATCCGTACGAGATCGCGCTCCAGGGCGGTCTCCAGCACGCGGGCGACCTTGAAACGGCTGACGCCGAACTCCTCCGCGATCTGGATCTTGGACTTGCCCTCAAGATAGAAACGGCGGGCCATGGCCGCGGCCTGCACCAGCTCGGCAGGGCCCATTCCGGACTGTGGGCGGCTGGCTACCACGAAATTCTCCCCTTTGGCGCATCTGATCGAGTCTTTGCTCATCCTTTCAGAAACCCGTGGTCGGCGGGGACCATGGCCGCCCCGGCGGGTGTGAACGCTCGATGGCGCACCGAGGAGAACCGGGCCAACCGGGCGTACGGCCGCCGAAAATGGGCCCTACGCCCGCCCGCTGAGACCGTCGTGGGTCCGGACGGATCGCGTCCGTCCCGAAAGGAAGAGGCGCCCGTTCCACGACGGGCGAGTGCGGAAAGCGGCCGCCCGTCATCGGCCGGAGCCGGTGACGGGCGGCCCGGCATCCCGACGGGCCTGGCGTCAGTGCGCGCAGCCCCATCCGGCGGCCGTGGCCTTGTCGGCCTTGTCCCGCAGCTCCCGGACCGCCTTCGCCGGGTCCTGCGCGCCGTACACCGCGGAGCCCGCGACGAAGACGTCCGCGCCGGCCTCCGCGCACCGCTCGATGGTGTCGGCCGAGACCCCGCCGTCCACCTGCAGCCACAGCTCCAGGCCGTGCCGGGAGATCAGCTCACGGGTGCGGCGGATCTTCGGCAGCATGATGTCCAGGAACGCCTGGCCGCCGAACCCCGGCTCCACCGTCATGATCAGCAGCATGTCGAGCTCGGGGAGCAGGTCCTCGTACGGCTCGATCGGCGTGGCCGGCTTGAGCGCCATGGAGGCGCGCGCACCCTGCGCCCGGATCTCCCGCGCGAGACGCACCGGCGCGGCCGCCGCCTCGACGTGGAAGGTGACCGACCCGGCGCCCGCCTCGATGTACTGAGGCGCCCAGCGGTCGGGGTCCTCGATCATCAGGTGCAGGTCCAAAGGGGTGTCCGTCGCCTTGCTCAGGGACTCGACGACCGGGACGCCGAGCGTGAGGTTCGGGACGAAGTGGTTGTCCATCACGTCGACGTGGAGCCAGTCGGCGCCCTCGACGGCCTTCGCCTCCTCGGCGAGGCGGGAGAAGTCCGCGGACAGGATGCTGGGGTTGATCAAGGCCATGGCCCCAGTATGGCGCGACCTCCATCGCCCGAGGGACCCGGGCGGCGTAACGCTCGCACGCCCCCGGTCATCCCGCGGCCGGGCCCGGCGCCTCGCACGCCCGCCCGATCCGACCCGCCCGACACTCTGAGAGCGAACCTAAAGGACATATCAGCATATTTCGTATTAACTTCTCGTCACTGCACGAAGTGGATCTCTTGCAGAACGCAACCGCTCAATCGATGGAGGAGTAATGCGCAACCTTCGCAAGGCTGCCGTCGTGGCCGCCGCCCTTGCCAGTGTCAGTTTCCTCGGCGCCGGCACCGCCACCGCCCAGCCCGCAAACGGCGGCTGGTGCAAGTCGCACGACATGAATGTCGACGTCCTCGGCGAGGTCGGCGTCCTCAACGGCCTGCTGGGCAACGCGATCAACGGCGAGGGCGACCCCGGCGCGCAGGACACCCACCAGGGCTCCAGCTGCGGCCACGGTCACTGAGTGCCGGCAGTCGCGTAGGTCATGACAAAGGGCCTCGGTGCCCGCCCTCAAGGGCGGGCACCGAGGCCCTTTTGTCGACTCATCGACCACGCGGGGACCTCAAGGCTCCTCGCCGACAGCCCGGCTGACAGCCCCTCGGCACAGAGAGCGACGAATTCTCGTCTCCGCCTCAGGCAGTTCGCCGCAACAGCGCCAGATACATCGCGTCCGTGCCGTGCAGATGCGGCCAGAGCTGCACGTCCGGCCCGTCGCCGAGGGCCGGCACATCCGGCATCAGCGGCCGCGCGTCGATCCACTCGACCTCCACGGCCGGACCGCCCCGCCCCTTGATGACGTCCTCCACCACGGCCCGCGTCTCCGCCGGGTGCGGCGAGCACGTCGCATAGCCGACCACGCCGCCCACCCGCACCGCCGCCAGCGCCTGCCGCAGCAGCTCGCGCTGGAGCGGCGCGAAGCCGTCCAGGTCCTCGGGGCGGCGGCGCCAACGGGCCTCCGGCCTGCGGCGCAGCGCACCCAGACCGGTGCACGGCACATCCACGAGCACCCTGTCGAAGGCGCCGGGCCGCCACGACGGACGCGTGCCGTCGGCGGCGATGACCTGGTACGGACCGGGATTGCCTTCGAGCGCCTTGGCCACCAGGCGGGCACGGTGCGGCTGCTTCTCCGAGGCCAGCAGCGCGGCACCGCGCTGCGCGGCGAGCGCGGCCAGCAGCGCGGCCTTGCCGCCGGGGCCCGCGCAGCCGTCCAGCCAGGCCCGGTCGCGGCCCTCGACGGGCGCGTTCGCCAGCGCGATCGCGACGAGCTGACTGCCCTCGTCCTGCACGCCGGCACGCCCCTCGCGGACGGCGTCCAGCGCTCCCGGCTCGCCGCCCTCCGCGAGCCGCACCGCGTACGGGGACCACCGTCCCGGCAGCGCGCTGTCCTCGCCGACGGTGTCCAGCAGCTCCTCTGCGGTCGCCCGGCCCGGACGCGCCACCAGGGTCACCTCGGGGCGTTCGTTGTCCGCCTCCAGCAGGTCCTCGATGCCCGCACGCCCCCCGCCGAGGGCATCCCACAGGGCCGAGACGATCCAGCGGGGGTGCGCGTGCACGATGCCGAGGTGATCCTCGGGATCCGCGTCGTAATCGGGGGCGACCCGCTCCAGCCAGCCGTCCAGGTCGTGCGCCGCCACCTTGCGCAGTACGGCGTTGACGAACTTCGCCCGCCCGTCGCCCAGCACCACCCGCGCCAGCTCGACGCTCGCGCTGACGGCGGCGTGCGTCGGGATACGGGTCCCGAGCAGCTGATGCGCGCCGAGTGTCAGCACGTCGAGCACCGGCGGGTCCACCTCGCGCAGCGGCCGGTCCACGCACTGCGCGATGATCGCGTCGTACGTCCCCTGGCGGCGCAGCGTTCCGTAGACCAGCTCCGTCGCCAGCGCCGCGTCCCGGTTGTCGAAGTCGTCCTTCTCCCGTGCCTTGCGCAGCAGGGGCGGGAGCACGAGGTTCGCGTACGCGTCCCGCTCGTCCACGGCCCGCAGTGCCTCGAACGCGAGGATCCTGACCGGGTCCTTCTGCGGGCGGCGATAGGGCTTGCTGGGGCGACGACGCGGCTGCTCAGTCACAGAAAAGGTGCTCCGGATACGAGAGGAGAGGTGCGTCCCCAGCCTACGCGGAGGCCCGCGAGGGCACGCGCCGGGACGGGGCGCTGCGGGTAGCTGCCTCCCCCACCCGGCCCGGCGCAACCGATCCGGGCAGATCCGGAGATTGGTGTCCGGCCGGGCGCGGCTGCACGAAGCGGGGGCAGGAGGGAGCGGCATCCGGTGCGGGCCACCGCCGTGCCGGAACCGGTCGTCCGCGACCCACCCTGCCGGCCGCCGTCGACGTCAGTCCCCCAGGTGTTCCCCGGCCTCGATCCGCACCCCGCGCGCCCAATCGGCGCCCTTCATCGGCTTCTTGCCCTGCGGCTGCACCCAGACGAGCTCGACCGCGTGGCTCCCCGTACCGACGTACACCGCCCGCTTGGTCACCGCGAGTTCACCGGGCGCGAGGCTCAACTCCGCGTGCTGCGCGGCCGAGGTGGCCGTCATCAGCTTCAGGCGCTCGCCGCGGAAGACCGTCCACGCGCCGGGCGCGGGAGCGCAGCCGCGGATCACCCGGTCGACGCGCAGGGCCGGCGCCGTCCAGTCCACCTTGGCATCCTCCACCTCGATCTTCGGCGCGAGCGAGAGGCCCTCGGCCGGCTGCGGCACGGCGCGCAGGGTGCCGTCCTCGATGCCGTCCATCGTCGCTGCCAGCAGCCCGGAGCCGGCGAACGCCAGGCGCGTCAGCAGGTCCCCGCTGGTGTCCGTGGGCCGGACCTCTTCGGTCAACACGCCGTAGACGGGGCCGGAGTCCAGCCCCTCCTCGATCTGGAACGTGGAGGCGCCGGTCACCTCGTCGCCGGCCAGCACCGCGTGCTGGACGGGCGCCGCGCCGCGCCACGCGGGGAGCAGCGAGAAGTGCAGATTGACCCACCCCTTCGCGGGAATGTCGAGCGCGGCCTTCGGCAGCAGCGCTCCGTAGGCGACCACCGGACAGCAGTCCGGCGCGATCTCCCGCAGCCTGGCCAGGAAGTCCTCGTCCCGCGGCTTGGCGGGCTTGAGCACCTCGATGCCCGCCTCCTCCGCACGCTCAGCCACGGGGCTGGCGACCAGCCGCCGGCCACGCCCCGCGGGGGCGTCCGGCCTGGTCACAACGGCCACGACGTCGTGCCTGTCCGAGGCGAGCAGGGCATCGAGGGCGGGTACGGCGACCTCGGGGGTGCCGGCGAAGACGAGCCTCATGGGTGGCGCACTACCTCTCACACGCAACGGAACGACGCACCAGTCTATGGGGCGCGGCCCCGACGGCCGGTCGGTGACTCCCACCTCCGCGCAAGGGGGCGTGCGGTCCTGCCCGCGCCCCGCATGGAAGCTCGTACGCCCCCATACCGTGACCAGAGCCGCTGCTGCCGCGTTGGTCAAACAGCATTGACCTTGATCGGGCGGTTTCACGGCCCGGTCTCCATCACCCTTCCTTTCCACGCCGGTTCGAGAGGCTTGCTCATGGCCGACCACGCAACCCACGACGCCCAGGCGCGCGCCAGCCTGCATCTCCTGGTGCGGGACATCGAGCGGGTCCGCCGGCAGGTGGACGCGCTGCGCACCCTGACCGCTCAGCTCGGCAACGTCTACCGGCCGCGGCGGACGGGTCCCTCCGCGGGGTTCGTCGTCTACGGACGCGCGCCCGCACCGACCGTGCGCCTTGCCCAGGAGCTGCGGGACAGCGTCGAAACACTCGTCACGGCAGCGGTCGACTTCGACCGTTCGCTGGGCTTCTCGTGGGACGCGGTGGGTTCTGCGCTCGGCGTCACCAAGCAGGCGGTGCACCGCCGCTACGGCGCCCGTCGCGCCGCCGCCCAACCCGCCGTAGACGGCGGCGAATCGGCAGTCCGTTCGTCCGAGACGCCCGCACCCCGCGCAGTGACCGTGGCCGCGGGCATGCCCGGCGCGCCGGCCGGCCCCGCCCGCTCCCTGCCCGCCCAGCCGTCCGTGTCCACCAGGGAAGACGCCCGTTCCGGTGCCTTCCCCGGGCCCCGCAACGGCTGACGCCGACACCGACGCCGGGGAGCAGCACTCCCCCGACGCTCGCCAACGCCCCGGGACCGCCCGCCGACACCGGTCCCGGGGCGGCGCCATATCCGCAAGAGGCTCGGCGTCCTGAGGCGGCGATTCCCCTGGAGGCGGTGATTTCCCTGTACGAGTGACAGCTCGACGCCTTCCTCGTACGGGAGATGGGTGGCGAGGTCTGCCAACTCCCGTGGAGCGGTGGTCAATCCGTTCTCGTACGGATCGAATGACGGCCGCTCGACGCAGGGCTGCGAGCCCGATGCGTCGCAGCCCTGCACGCGGCCACAGCCGTCAGCCACCGCCGAGCGCAGCATTCGACGGTCACCTCGCAACGAACAACGGCCGGCGACCGAGGCGGATCCTCCCCCGTGCCCGCCCCGCCTTCAGCCGAGGTCAGGCGGGTCGATCCGTACCCGCACGGGCTCCCCCTCGCGCTTCACCAGCCGCGTGGCACGCGCGGCCTTGAGTGCCGCGGCGAGGGCGGCACCCTGCCCCGGGCGAACCCGGACGAGAGCGCGCTCCCACACTTCCCCCGGCGGCGGATCGCCCGGCCTGCGGGGACGGCCCGGGTCGGGAACCGGCAGCGGCACCGGGCCCAACACCTCGGCGCCCTGCGGGAGTTCCGCCGCCCTCAGCAGCTCGACGACATCGTCGCCGCGACCGGCCACCGAGGCCATCCTCGACACCGGCGGAAAACCCAGCTCGGCCCGCTCGGCCAGCTCACGCACCGCATGCCCGGCCGGATCCCAGCGCACCAGGGCCTGCACGGGACGCAGGGTCGCCTCCGCGATGACGGCGACCGTGCCGCCTTCGGACTGGCCACGGACCAGCGCGGCGGCGCTCAGCCAGCGGCGCAGCGCCTCCTCCCCCGCCCGGAGGTCCGGCCGCCCGAGCAGCGCCCAGCCGTCCAGCAGCAGTGCCGCCGCATACCCGGCGCCCTCGGCCACCGGCTCAGCGCCCGGCGTGCTCACCACGAGGGCGGGCGCAGCGGGCACCGACGTCAGTACGTGGTCGCGGCCCGAGGTGCGCACCGGGACGGCGGGGAACGCGCGCCCCAACTCCTCCGCCGTCCGCCGCGCCCCCACGATCTGGGCCCGCAGCCGGGCGCCACCACAGTCCGGGCAGTGCCAGTCGGGCTCGGCGCGACCGCACCAGGCACACGCCAGCTCTCCGGCGTCCTGCGACTCCAGGGGCCCGGCGCAGGCCCGGCAGCGGGCCGGGGCCCGGCACCGTTCGCACGCCAGCCGGGGGGCGTACCCGCGGCGCGGGACCTGGACGAGCACCGGTCCGCGCTGCAGCCCCTCCCGCACCACCTGCCATGCCATCGTCGGCAGCCTGGCGGCCCGGGCCGCGGCGTCCCGCGCCTCGTCTGCATCGCCGACCGTACGCACCATCGGGGCCGCGGCCCGCACCTGCTCCCGTTCCGCGGCCAAGGGGCGCGCCCAGCCGGTCTCGACGAGCTGGGCCGCCTCGACCGTGCAACTCAGGCCACCCAGCAGGAATCCGGCGCGCTCGTTGACCGACCGCTGGATCAGCACCTCGCGGGCGTGCGGCTGCGGGGCGTGCGGGTCGCTGTGGCTGGCGTCGCCGTCGTCCCACAGGGCGACCAGGCCGAGGTCGGCCACCGGTGCGAACATCGCGGCGCGCGTGCCGATCACCGCACGTACGGAGCCGCGGCTGACCGCGAGCCACCGGCGGTAGCGCTCCTCGGGGCCGGAATCGGCGGTGAGCAGCACATGCCTGCCCTCCCCGATCAGCTCGCCGAGCGCCGCGTCGACCCGCGCCGCGGCCCGCCCGTCGGGCACCACGACCAGCGCGCCACGCCCCGAGGCCAAGGCCGCGGCCACCGCCCGCGCCAGCTCCTGCGGCCAGGTCGGGCCGGGCAGTGCCGTCCATACGGCGCGCGGCGCGTCTCCCCGCGCCAGCGCCGTCAGAAAACCGGCCCCCGCCGCGTATCGCTCCCAACTGCCGGGTTCCGGTGGCTCATTGGGAGGCAGCGGGGCGGGCGACGGCTTGGCCTCCGCGCGCGCCCGACGGGGTGGCACCGCCAGCTGGACCACATCGGCGAGGGTGCCGGCATACCGGTCCGCGACGGACCGGCACAATGCCAGCAGTTCGGGCGTCAGCACCCGCTCGGTCGACAGCACCTGCGCGAGGGGGGCGAGCACCCCGCGGTAGTCGCTCTCCGCGGCCCGCTCCACGATGAACCCGCTGACCAGCTTGCCGCCCTCGCGGCGGCCGCCCTTCTCCCCCGCCCCGAACCGCACCCGCACCCGCACCCCGGGCTGGGCCTCGGCGTCCATGGCGGCGGGGACCGCGTAGTCGAAATAGCGGTCGAGGTGCACCAGCCCCTTGTCCACCAGCACCCGCGCCACCGGCAGCCCGGCGGCGAGCTCCGCACCTCGCCAGGTCCGCGGCTTCGCCCGCTCCGCCTTGGTCTCACGCACGGTCTCCCGGATGAGGGCCAGTTGCTCGCCCCCGCCCGACTCCGCCCCCGCCTCCGGTCGCCCGTTCTGCCTGCTCACAGCATCAGTCCTACCAGACGCCTATGACAACGCCGGGCCACGCTCCACAGCCTGGACGCCCCCCGCACATCACCGCACGCGGTCGCCCACCGCCCCGAAGGCCGGCACACCGATGCGGCAGCCGCGGCGACCGCCGCACCGGGCCCGGCCTCACGTCGTCCACGGCACGGCCCTCGGGGAAGTGATTCGACTGCGGCCTCCCCACAACAACCGCCCGAACCACCTTCAGACAACTGCCGGAGAGCAGGGCTCGCGCCGCATGCTCCACAGCGCCGGCCCGCCCCGGGCAGTCGCATCTCCTTGCGCACAGTGAAGCCGAAGTGCCCGTAGAAGGGGAGGTTCGACGGTTTGGAGGACTCCAGAAGGACGGGCAGGCCCGCCGCATCGGCCCTGGCCAGACCCGAGCGAAGCAGGGCGGCCCCATGCCCCTGTCCCTGGGCGGCCGGATCGGCGCCGGTCACCGCCAGGTGCCGGGGGGATTCCTGCGGAGCGTGCTCAGCCGCCGCCTCGACCGCGTCACGGAACAGCAGCGCACGGTCCCCGAGGATGTCCTTGAGCTCCTGGACGGTCGGTCTCCGCGTCGGGAACAGCCTTGGCCCGCCCCTCCGGGGGTACCCAGAAGGCGGCAGCGGCCTCGATGCGCTCGCGCACTCCGTGGTGGGCGTACTGCCGGCTGAAGAGCGTGGTGAAGTACCGGACCGGCCCAGCCCCGCGAAAGGCGGCGTCGGAGAACCAGCGCATCATCGGGTCGTCGTCGAAGGCGCGGGCCAGGGTACGGCTGACCAGGTAAGCGTCGTCGACCGTCGCTTCCTTCGGAGTGTCCGGTATCGGCATGCCGATCATTCTGCCGCTGTTGATCTCCGACGGGCGGTCGGTCCACTCGCCGCGGGCATGGGAGCGGCGCCATGGAGGACCGCACCCCCGGCAGCAAAAACCCACGGCCCGGACCGATCGGTCCGGGCCGTGGGGTATGCCGTACGGCAGGGCGTGCCTAGAGGCCGGCGGCCTTCTGCAGCGCCTCGACGCGGTCGGTGCGCTCCCAGGTGAAGTCCTCCAGCTCACGGCCGAAGTGGCCGTAGGCGGCGGTCTGGGAGTAGATCGGGCGGAGCAGGTCGAGGTCGCGGATGATCGCGGCCGGACGGAGGTCGAAGACCTCGCCGATGGCCTGCTCGATCTTGTCCGTGTCGACCGTGGCCGTGCCGAAGGTCTCGACGAACAGGCCGACGGGCTCCGCCTTGCCGATCGCGTAGGCCACCTGGACCTCGCAACGGGAGGCCAGGCCGGCCGCGACGACGTTCTTGGCGACCCAGCGCATGGCGTACGCGGCCGAGCGGTCGACCTTGGACGGGTCCTTACCGGAGAAGGCGCCGCCACCGTGACGGGCCATGCCGCCGTAGGTGTCGATGATGATCTTGCGGCCGGTCAGACCGGCGTCGCCCATCGGGCCGCCGATCTCGAAGCGGCCGGTCGGGTTCACCAGCAGGCGGTAGCCGTCGGTGTCCAGCTTGATGCCGTCCTCGACGAGCTGGTTGAGCACGTGCTCGACGACGAACTCGCGGATGTCCGGAGCGAGCAGCGAGTCCAGGTCGATGTCCGAGGCGTGCTGCGAGGAGACCACGACGGTGTCCAGGCGCACGGCCTTGTGACCGTCGTACTCGATGGTGACCTGGGTCTTGCCGTCGGGGCGCAGGTAGGGGATGGTCCCGTTCTTGCGCACCTCGGACAGGCGGGTGGACAGGCGGTGCGCGAGATTGATCGGGAGCGGCATCAGCTCCGGGGTCTCGTCGCAGGCGTACCCGAACATCAGGCCCTGGTCGCCGGCGCCCTGCTTGTCCAGCTCGTCCTCGTCACCCTCGACCCGCTTCTCGTACGCGGTGTCGACGCCCTGGGCGATGTCCGGGGACTGCGAGCCGATGGAGACCGAGACACCACAGGAAGCGCCGTCGAAGCCCTTCTTGGACGAGTCGTAGCCGATGTCGAGAATCTTGTTGCGCACAAGATTCGGGATGTCGGCATACGCCTTCGTCGTCACCTCGCCGGCCACATGCACCAGGCCGGTGGTGATCAACGTCTCCACGGCGACCCGGGATGTCGGGTCCTCCTTGAGGAGAGCGTCGAGAATCGTGTCGCTGATCTGGTCAGCGATCTTGTCGGGGTGGCCCTCGGTGACGGACTCCGAGGTGAACAGGCGGCGGGACACATCGCTCCCTGGGGTTGCAGCGGCTGCTGGCTGATCATTGGCGGAAGGGCCGAGAGCTGCGCTCGGCCCGATCCACGGCCAGTTTATCGGTCGTAGGTGACGTTGGGGCACGCAGTCTCGATTTATGGACCCCCGTGACCTGGGACACCATGGCTCACGGTAGGACGATCACCTTGAGAATCGGTTGGGTCAAGGGGGCGCACCGGCAGTCGTGCGGTGAATACGGCGTAACGGGGGACTCAGGGACAGGGCTCGGCGAATCGCGCCGCCACCAGGTCCCACACGGTTTCGGCCAGCGCTTCCTTGGGCCCGTACGGCACCGGGGTCTCGCTCCCGTCGGCGGCGAGGACAACTGCCTCGTTCTCCGCGGAGCCGAAGGCCTTGTGCTCCCCGACCTCGTTGACGACCAGCAGGTCACAGCCCTTTCGGGCGAGCTTGGCGCGTCCGTTGTCAAGGACATTGTCGGTCTCGGCGGCGAAGCCGACCACGAGCTGGCCCGGTCGGGCGCGCTCGGCGGAGATCTCCGCGAGGATGTCCGGATTACGGACCAGGGTGACCGGATCCGGCTCCTGGCCGTCCCGCTTCTTGATCTTGCCGGTGGCGTAGGCGGCCGGCCGGAAATCGGCGACCGCGGCCGCCATGACCACCGCGTCGGCGTCCGCCGCGGCCTTCAGCACGGCCTCGCGGAGCTGGACGGCCGTGCCGACGCGCACCACATCGACCCCGGCGGGATCAGGCAGCTCGGTGTTGCCCGCGACGAGCGTGACTCGGGCGCCGCGGGCCGCCGCGATCCCGGCGAGGGCGTAGCCCTGCTTGCCCGAGGAACGGTTGCCCAGGTAGCGCACCGGGTCCAGCGGCTCGCGGGTGCCACCGGCGCTGATCACGACATGGCGGCCGGCCAGGTCCTGCGTCAGCGTCCGCGCGCCCCGGGCCAGCACCCGGCGGCAGAGCTCGAAGATCTCGACCGGGTCGGGGAAGCGGCCCTTGCCGGTGTCCACACCGGTCAGCCGGCCGATCGCGGGCTCGATGACGACGGCGCCGCGGCGGCGCAGGGTGGCGACGTTCTCCTGCGTGGCGGGGTGCTCCCACATCTCGGTGTGCATCGCCGGGGCGAAGACCACCGGACAGCGCGCGGTGAGCAGCGTGTTCGTCAGCAGATCGTCGGCGAGTCCGTGGGCGGCCTTGGCCAGCAGGTCCGCGGTGGCGGGGGCCACCACGACGAGGTCGGCCGCCTGGCCGATGCGGACGTGCGGGACCTCGTGGACGGATTCCCAGACCTCGGTGGAGGCCGGGTTGCCGGACAGCGCCGACCAGGTGGCCTCGCCGACGAAATGCAGCGACGCGGCGGTCGGCACCACCCGTACGTCGTGGCCGGACTCGGTCAGCCGCCGCAGCAGCTCGCACGCCTTGTACGCGGCGATCCCACCGCTGACCCCCAGGACGACCTTGGGCTTGTCCCGCTCCCGCATGTCCATCGCTTCGCTGCTCCCCGAGCTAGGTCCGTCCGTACGGTGACATACCAAGGGCCCGGCAGACGCTCCCCCAGCTGGACGCTGACAGGTGCCCCCACCGGGCCCTCGGTGTGCAGATGGTGCTGCTTACTGAGCCGGGCCCTCGATGGCCTCGGAGGTCAGCAGACCCGCGTTGATCTCGCGGAGCGCGATCGACAGGGGCTTCTCGTGGACGTGCGTGTCGACGAGCGGGCCGACGTACTCGAGCAGGCCCTCGCCGAGCTGCGAGTAGTACGCGTTGATCTGACGCGCGCGCTTGGCGGCGTAGATCACAAGGCTGTACTTCGAGTCGGTGGCCTCGAGAAGCTCATCAATTGGCGGGTTGATGATGCCCTCGGGTGCGGTCATGGAAGAGGACACTCTCTACCTTCCGAAGGGGGATGAAGCGGGTGCAACGCAAAAATCTTGGGCGGTCTGGAGGCCCGCGGGGTCAGCCGCTGTTCTTCTGGTCCCCAGGTCGACGCAGCATCAAGGCTAGCAGCTCACGGCTGACGTCCTCGACGGAGGTGTTGACAAGGGTCACATCGAACTCCTTCTCCGCGGCCAGCTCGACCCGCGCGGCCGCCAGGCGGCGCTCGATGACCTCGGGGGCCTCGGTGCCCCGCCCGGTGAGCCGGCGGACCAGCTCGTCCCAGCTCGGCGGGGCCAGGAAGACCAGCTCCGCCTCCGGCATGGACTCGCGGACCTGGCGGGCGCCCTGCAGATCGATCTCCAGCAGGACCGGCTCCCCGGCCTCCAGGTGGTCCAGGACCGCCTGGCGCGGGGTGCCGTAGCGGTTGCCCGCGAACTCCGCCCACTCCAGCAGCTCACCGTTGGCGATGAGCTTGTCGAATTCCTCGTCCTCGACGAAGAAATAGTGGATGCCGTGCCGTTCCCCGGGGCGCGGCTTGCGGGTGGTGGCCGAAACCGAGAGCCAGACCTCGGGGTGGACTTTGCGCAGATGAGCGACGACCGTGCTCTTGCCGACCCCCGAGGGGCCGGAGAGCACGGTCAGTCGCGGACGAGCGTCCGGGGGCGCGGGGGTCGTCCCCCGGGATGTTGCAGCCATGGGGCGATTATTCCAGCTTCCCGGTGGTCCCGGGAAACTCAGGAAGCCGGGCTGCCGAACTCGCGCTCCAGCGACGCGATCTGGTTGGAGCCAAGACCCCGTACGCGGCGGCTCTCGGAGATCCCGAGCCTCTCCATGATCTGCTTGGCGCGGACCTTGCCGACGCCGGGCAGGGACTCCAGCAGGGCGGAGACCTTCATCTTGCCGATGACGTCGTTCTCCTGCCCCTGCTTGATGACCTCATGGAGGGATGCGCCGGAGTGCTTGAGCCGATTCTTGACCTCGGCGCGCTCCCGGCGAGCCGCGGCGGCCTTCTCGAGCGCGGCTGCGCGCTGTTCAGGGGTAAGGGGCGGAAGAGCCACGCCTACGTCACCTCGGATGTCGAACTGTCGGATACGGACCGGTGTGGAACCTAGTCGCCCCGCACCTGCGGAGCAACGAGCAACGCGCTTACGTGCAGTGCTCTCGACGGAGACTAGCGGCCGACGGCGCCAGAGTCAGCGAGAACAGACGAAAAGTCCTGGTCAGACTCTGCTGACCAGGACAATTCGGGACCAAACTCACCGCTGAGGGACCGCCGCGTGCACTTCGTCGGCGAACTTCGCCGCGGCCGCGCGCAGTGCGGCGATGTCCGGGCCGTGCCGGAGGACCCCTCGACTGACGCTCGGAACGACGTTGCGGACCGCATCTCCGAAGACGGCGGGGAGGTCGGCGGGGGTGGCGCCCTGGGCGCCGATTCCGGGCGCGAGGAGCGGACCGTTGATCGCCAGGTCGAACGACGAGAGATCGCCGAGCGTGGCACCGACCACCGCGCCGAAGGATCCCAGCGGCTCGGCGCCGGCGTTCTCGGCCGCGAGATGGCCGAGCATCGTGGCGGCGACGGAGGAGCCGTCGGCCCGTACGGCCCGCTGGACCTCCTGGCCCTCCTCGTTGGAGGTGAGGGCGAGCGTGAACAGACCGCAGCCGTGCTCGCGGGCGAGGTCCACGGCGGGGCACAGCGATCCGTAGCCCAGGTAGGGGCTGACCGTGACGGCGTCCGAGAACAGCGGGGAGGCCGGGTCGAGGTAGGTGGCGGCGTAGGCGGCCATGGTGGAGCCGATGTCGCCGCGCTTGGCGTCCATGACGACCAGCGCGCCGCGCTCCCGGGCCTCCTCTACCGCCGTCTCCAGGACGGCGACGCCCCGGGAGCCGAAACGCTCGAAGAAGGCGGACTGCGGCTTCAGGACGGCGACGCGGTCGGCCAGTGCCTCGACGACGGTGCGGGTGAACCGCGCCAGGCCCGCCACGTCGTCGTTCAGGCCCCAGTCGGCCAGCAGCGAGGCATGCGGGTCGATGCCGACGCAGAGCGGCCCGCGCTCGTCCATGGCGCGGCGCAGCCGGGCCCCGAAGGCCGGCGGGGACTGCCGCGATCCGGAGGGCGCCGTGGAGGGGCTGTGGTCGGGCGCGGAGCCGGCCGTCATGCGGTCACCTTCTTATGCTCGGCGCCGACGGCGTCGGCGAGGGTGGCGTACGGGCTGTTGCGCAGCCGGGCGGCCAGGCCCTTGTGCAGGGCGCGGCACCAGAAGGGGCCCTCGTAGATGAAGGCGCTGTAGCCCTGGACCAGGGTGGCACCGGCCAGGATGCGCTGCCAGGCGTCCTCGGCGGTTTCGATGCCGCCGACCCCGATGAGGGTGATCCGGTCGCCCACACGGGCGTACAGGCGGCGCAGCACCTCCAGGGAGCGCTCCTTGACGGGTGCGCCGGACAGGCCGCCGGTCTCGGCCACCAGGGCCGGGTCGGAGGTCAGGCCGAGACCGTCGCGGGCGATGGTGGTGTTGGTGGCGATGATGCCGTCGAGGCCGAGTTCGACGGCGAGGTCGGCGACGGCGTCGACGTCCGCGTCGGCGAGGTCCGGGGCGATCTTGACCAGCAGCGGGACCCGGCGGTCGGTGACCGTGCGGTCGGCGGCCTCGCGGACGGCGGTCAGCAGCGGGCGCAGGTGGTCGACGGCCTGGAGGTTGCGCAGCCCCGGGGTGTTCGGGGAGGAGACGTTGACGACCAGGTAGTCGGCGTGGGCGGCGAGCCGCTCGGTGGAGGTGACGTAGTCGCCGACCGCCTCCTCCTCCGGAACGATCTTGGTCTTGCCGATGTTGACCCCGACGGTGGCCTTGAAGACCGGGTTGCGGGCCGCCAGACGGGCCGCCACGGCCGCGGAGCCCTCGTTGTTGAAGCCCATCCGGTTGATGAGCGCGCGGTCCGGCACCAGCCGGAACAGGCGCTTCTTGGGATTGCCGGGCTGCGGGTGGGCGGTGACGGTGCCGATCTCGACGTGGTCGAAGCCGAGCATCGTCATGCCGTCGATGGCGACCGCGTTCTTGTCGAAGCCGGCGGCCAGGCCGAAGGGGCCGTGCATCCGCAGGCCCAGGGCCTCGGTGCGCAGCTCCTTGTGGCGGGGCGCGAGAGCGGCCGCGACGAAGGTGCGCAGGACCGGGACGCGGGCGGCGCGGCGGATCCAGGCGAAGGCCAGGTGGTGGGCCTGCTCGGGGTCCATCCGATGGAAGAAGAGCTTGAAGAACAGCTGATACATGGCGTGCCTTCCACGCGAGAGAGCGGGCGCGAGGGGGTGCGGGACGGGGCGGTCCCGGAAGGGAGCCCGGACACCGGAGAACCGGGCGGGGGCCATGAAGAGGGGGACACCGGAACCGGTGTCCCCCTCGTGCGCCTTACTCCTCGCGGGCGGCGGTGAGATGTTGTGCGTGTTCCTGGAGGGAACGCACACCCACATCGCCGCGGGACACGGCCTCGATGCCCTGGACGGCGGCGGCCAGCGCCTGGACCGTCGTCAGGCAGGGGATTCCGCGGGCCACCGAGGCGGTACGGATGTCGTAGCCGTCCAGTCGGCCGCCGGTGCCGTACGGGGTGTTGACGATCAGGTCGACCTGGCCGTCGTGGATCAGCTGGACGATGGTCTTCTCGCCGTTCGGGCCCTCGCCCTCGGACTGCTTGCGCACCACGGTGGTGTTGATGCCGTTGCGGCGCAGCACCTCGGCGGTGCCGGAGGTGGCCAGCAGCTCGAAGCCGTGCGCGACCAGCTCACGGGCCGGGAAGATCATCGAGCGCTTGTCGCGGTTGGCGACGGAGACGAAGGCGCGGCCCTTGGTGGGCAGCGCTCCGTAGGCGCCGGCCTGGGACTTGGCGTAGGCGGTGCCGAAGACCGAGTCGATGCCCATGACCTCGCCGGTGGAGCGCATCTCCGGGCCGAGGATGGTGTCCACGCCGCGTCCGGACGCGTCACGGAACCGCGACCAGGGCATGACGGCTTCCTTGACCGAGATCGGCGCGTCCAGCGGCAGGGTGCCGCCGTCCCCGGTCGCCGGGAGCATGCCCTCGGCGCGCAGTTCGGCGACGGTGGCGCCCAGCGAGATCCGCGCGGCGGCCTTGGCCAGCGGCACCGCGGTGGCCTTCGAGGTGAAGGGCACGGTGCGCGAGGCGCGCGGGTTGGCCTCCAGGACGTAGAGGATGTCCCCGGCCATCGCGAACTGGATGTTGATCAGGCCGCGGACGCCGACGCCCTTGGCGATGGCCTCCGTGGAGGCGCGCAGCCGCTTGATGTCGAAGCCGCCCAGGGTGATGGGGGGCAGCGCGCAGGCGGAGTCGCCGGAGTGGATGCCGGCTTCCTCGATGTGCTCCATGACGCCGCCGAGGTAGAGCTCGGTGCCGTCGTAGAGGGCGTCGACGTCGATCTCGATGGCGTCGTCGAGGAACCGGTCGATGAGAACCGGGTGCTGGTCGATCAGTCCGGCGTGGCGGGTGAGGTACTCGCCCAGCGACGGCTCGTCGTAGACGATCTCCATGCCGCGGCCGCCCAGGACGTACGAGGGGCGGACCATGACCGGGTAGCCGATCTCGGAGGCGATCTTCTTGGCCTCGTCGAACGAGAAGGCGGTGCCGTACTTGGGAGCGGGCAGACCGGCGTCGGTCAGCACCCGGCCGAAGGCGCCGCGCTCCTCGGCGAGGTCGATGGCCTCGGGCGAGGTGCCGACGATCGGCACGCCGTTGTCCTTGAGCGCCTGCGCCAGGCCCAGCGGGGTCTGGCCGCCGAGCTGGACGATGACACCGGCGACCGGTCCCGCCGCGGTCTCGGCGTGCACGATCTCCAGGACGTCCTCCAGGGTGAGCGGCTCGAAGTAGAGCCGGTCGGAGGTGTCGTAGTCGGTGGAGACGGTCTCGGGGTTGCAGTTGACCATCACGGTCTCGTAGCCGGCGTCGCTGAGCGCGAACGAGGCATGGACGCAGGAGTAGTCGAACTCGATGCCCTGGCCGATGCGGTTCGGGCCGGACCCGAGGATGATCACGGCCGGCTTCTCGCGCGGGGCGACCTCGGTCTCCTCGTCGTAGGACGAGTAGAAGTACGGCGTCTTGGCCGCGAACTCGGCGGCGCAGGTGTCGACGGTCTTGTAGACCGGGCGGACGCCCAGCGCGTGCCGGACCTCGCGGACGACGTCCTCGCGCAGACCGCGGATGGCACCGATCTGGGCGTCGGAGAAGCCGTGCCGCTTTGCTTCCGCAAGGATCTCCGGGTGGAGCTTCTCGGCGTCCGCGATCTCGTCCGCGATCTCCTTGACCAGGAAGAGCTGGTCGACGAACCACGGGTCGATCTTCGTGTGGTCGAAGATCTCCTGCTGGGTGGCGCCGGCCCGGATCGCCTGCATGACCGTGTTGATCCGGCCGTCGGTCGGCACCTGGGCGGTGCTCAGCAGCTCGGCCTTGTCGCCGGGGTCGCCCACGAAGTCGAACTGGCTGCCCTTCTTCTCCAGGGAGCGCAGCGCCTTGTTGAGCGCCTCGGGGAAGTTGCGGCCGATGGCCATGGCCTCGCCGACCGACTTCATGGTCGTGGTGAGGGTGGCGTCGGCGGCCGGGAACTTCTCGAAAGCGAACCGGGGAACCTTGACGACGACGTAGTCGAGGGTCGGCTCGAAGGAGGCCGGGGTCTTCTCGGTGATGTCGTTCGGGATCTCGTCGAGCGTGTAGCCCACCGCGAGCCGGGCCGCGATCTTGGCGATCGGGAAGCCGGTCGCCTTGGAGGCGAGCGCGGAGGACCGGGAGACCCGCGGGTTCATCTCGATGACGATGATCCGGCCGTCGTCGGGGTTGACGGCGAACTGGATGTTGCAGCCGCCGGTGTCGACGCCGACCTCGCGGATGATCGCGATGCCCACGTCCCGCAGCGTCTGGTACTCACGGTCGGTCAGCGTCATCGCCGGGGCGACGGTGATCGAGTCGCCGGTGTGCACGCCCATCGGGTCGAAGTTCTCGATGGAGCAGACGACCACGACGTTGTCGTTCTTGTCGCGCATCAGCTCCAGCTCGTACTCCTTCCAGCCGAGGATGGACTCCTCCAGGAGCACCTCGGTGGTCGGGGAGAGCGTCAGGCCCTGGCCGGCGATGCGGCGCAGCTCCTCCTCGTCGTGCGCGAAGCCGGAGCCCGCGCCGCCCATCGTGAAGGAGGGACGGACGACGACGGGGTAGCCGCCGAGTTCGTCGACACCCTTGAGGACGTCGTCCATGGAGTGGCAGATGTACGAGCGGGCGGACTCGCCGTGCCCGATCTTCTTCTTGACCTCTTCGACGACGCCCTTGAAGAGGTCGCGGTCCTCGCCCTTGTTGATCGCCTCGACGTTGGCGCCGATGAGCTCGACGCCGTACTTCTCCAGCACACCCTGCTCGTGCATGGAGATCGCGGTGTTCAGCGCGGTCTGGCCGCCCAGGGTCGGCAGCAGCGCGTCGGGGCGCTCCTTGGCGATGATCTTCTCGACGAACTCGGGGGTGATCGGCTCGACGTAGGTGGCGTCGGCGATCTCCGGGTCGGTCATGATCGTGGCCGGGTTGGAGTTGACCAGGATGACCCGCAGGCCCTCCGACTTCAGAACCCGGCAGGCCTGGGTCCCGGAGTAGTCGAACTCCGCGGCCTGGCCGATGACGATCGGGCCGGAGCCGATGACCAGGACGGACTGGATATCGGTGCGCTTAGGCACGCTGGCCCTCCATGAGAGAGACGAAGCGGTCGAACAGGTAGGCCGCGTCGTGCGGCCCCGCTGCGGCTTCGGGGTGGTACTGGACGCTGAAAGCCGGCTGGTCGAGGAGGTGCAGACCCTCCACCACGTTGTCGTTGAGGCAGACGTGGGAGACCTCGGCGCGGCCGAAGGGGGTGTCGGTGACCTTGTCGAGCGGGGCGTCGACGGCGAACCCGTGGTTGTGCGCGGTGACCTCGACCTTGCCGGTCGTACGGTCCTGCACCGGCTGGTTGATGCCGCGGTGGCCGTACTTGAGCTTGAAGGTGCCGAAGCCCAGGGCGCGGCCCAGGATCTGGTTGCCGAAGCAGATGCCGAACAGCGGCGTCTTGCGCTCCAGCACGCCCTGCATCACGGACACCGGGTGATCGGCGGTGGCCGGGTCGCCGGGGCCGTTGGAGAAGAACACGCCGTCGGGCCGGACGGCGTAGACGTCCTCGACGGTGGCCGTGGCGGGCAGCACGTGCACCTCGATGCCGCGCTCGGCCATGCGGTGCGGGGTCATGCCCTTGATGCCGAGGTCGATCGCCGCGACGGTGAACTTCTTCGTGCCGATGGCCGGCACGACGTAGGTCTCCTTGGTGGCGACCTGGGCGGAGAGGTCCGCGCCCTGCATCTCGGGGGCCTGGCGCACCTTGGCCAGCATCGTGCCCGCGTCGGGCAGCGCGTCGCCGGAGAAGATGCCGACGCGCATCGCGCCGCTCTCGCGCAGGTGGCGGGTCAGCGCCCGGGTGTCGACCCCGCTGATGCCGACGACGCCCTGGGCGACCAGCTCGTCGTCCAGGGTGCGGACCGAGCGCCAGTTGGAGGGGATACGGGCGGGGTCGCGCACGACGTAGCCCGAGACCCAGATCTTGCCGGACTCGTTGTCCTCGTCGTTCACGCCGGTGTTGCCGATGTGCGGGGCGGTCATGACGACGACCTGGCGGTGGTACGACGGGTCGGTCAGGGTCTCCTGGTAGCCGGTCATGCCGGTGGAGAACACCGCCTCGCCGAAGGTCTCCCCCACGGCCCCGTAGGCACGGCCGCGGAAGCTGCGGCCGTCCTCCAGGACGAGTACGGCGGGAACCTTCGCAGTTCCCCTGGTGGAGGTCGTCATCGTGCGCCTTCCGTTTCGGTGTGCTCGGTGGTGCTCTGTGTGGTGAGGGCCGCGACCCACGCCGGGTGCTCGGCGGCCCGGTCGGAGCGGAAACCGGAGTCGATCTCCTTGTTCCCGTGCTCCCAGGTGACGATCAGCAGGCCGCCCTCGGGCAGGACCTTGCCGGCGATGCCCTTGTCGAGCCGGGCGCCGCGCAGGGCGGCGGCCGGCACGAAGAAGTCCTGTGCGCCCGGCCGTACGACGTTCAGGCCCTGGTCGGTCAGGGTCAGTTCGACACGGCTGCGGGTACCCAGGCCGTGCGCGACGATGCGGTCGAGCCACTGACCCGCGGTGGTGGAGCCGTGGTAGCGGCCGCTCAGCGTCAGCCGCGGCTCGCCGGCCTCGGCGGGCGCGGCGGGCAGCTCGGGCACATCGCCCTGGAGCGTGCCGCGCCACTTCCAGCCCTCCCGCATCAGCCAGTAGACCAGCGCGATGAAGAGCAGCAGGCCGACGACCCAGCCGATCCGCGCGGCCCAGTCGGTGACCTCCGCGGACTTCTGCGCGGCGGCCAGAGGGATCAGATGAGGAGTCACGCCAGCTTCCCGTCGACGACCGTTGCCCGGCCCCGCAGGAAGGTGTGGGTGACGCGTCCCGGCAGCTCACGGCCCTCGTAGGGGGTGTTGCGGCTGCGGGAGGCGAAGCCTGCGGGGTCCACCACTCCACGGTAAGCGGAATCGTGCAGCGTGAGGTTGGCAGGCTCACCAGCCGAGATGGGACGGCCGTGGCCTTCGAGACGGCCGATGTGGGCGGGGCGGAAGGACATCCGGTCGGCGACGCCGGCCCAGTCCAGCAGCCCACTGTCGACCATCGTGTGCTGGACGACGGACAGCGCGGTCTCCAGGCCGACCATGCCCATGGCCGCAGCGCCCCACTCGCAGTCCTTGTCCTCGTGCGGGTGCGGCGCGTGGTCGGTGGCCACACAGTCGATCGTGCCGTCGGCGAGCGCCTCGCGCAGCGCGAGGACGTCGGCCTCGGTGCGCAGCGGCGGGTTCACCTTGTAGACGGGGTTGTAGGACCGTACGAGCTCGTCGGTGAGGAGGAGGTGGTGCGGGGTGACCTCGGCGGTGACGTTCCAGCCCTTGGACTTGGCCCAGCGGACCAGCTCTACGGAACCGGCGGTGGACAGGTGGCAGATGTGCACCCGGGAGCCGACGTGCGCGGCGAGCAGCACATCGCGGGCGATGATCGACTCCTCGGCGACCGCGGGCCAGCCGCCGAGACCCAGCTCGGCGGAGACGATGCCCTCGTTCATCTGGGCGCCTTCGGTGAGCCGCGGCTCCTGGGCGTGCTGGGCCACGACACCGTCGAAGGCCTTCACGTACTCCAGGGCACGGCGCATGATCACCGCGTCGTCCACGCACTTGCCGTCGTCGGAGAAGACCCGGACACCGGCCGCGGAGTCGTGCATCGCGCCCAGCTCCGCGAGCTTCTTGCCCTCCAGGCCGACGGTCACCGCGCCGACCGGCTGGACGTCGCAGTAGCCGGACTCCTTGCCCAACCGCCAGACCTGCTCGACGACGCCGGCGGTGTCGGCGACGGGGAAGGTGTTGGCCATGGCGTGCACGGCGGTGAAACCGCCGACCGCCGCGGCCTTGGTGCCCGTCAGCACCGTCTCGGAGTCCTCGCGGCCCGGCTCGCGCAGGTGGGTGTGCAGGTCGACGAGGCCCGGCAACAGGATCCGGCCGTCCGCCTCGATGACCCGGGCGCCCTCGGCGCTCAGTCCGGTGCCGACCTCGGCGATGGTCTCGCCGTCGATCAGCACGTCCTGCGGCTCGCCACCGAGGACCTTGGCCCCGCGAATAAGGATCTTGCTCATGGTTACTTGGTCTCCTCGGTGCGCGTGCTGGTGCCGGTGCCGGCGGTGATGGCGGGCTCGTTGCCGCCCAGAAGCAGATAGAGGACCGCCATACGGATGCTGACACCGTTGGTGACCTGTTCCACGGCGGTGCAGCGGGGCGAGTCGGCGACCTCGGCGGTGATCTCCATGCCCCGGTTCATCGGGCCGGGGTGCATGACGATCGCGTCCTTCGGCATCCGGGCCATCCGGTCGCCGTCGAGGCCGTAGCGCCGGGCGTACTCACGCTCGGTGGGGAAGAAGGCGGCGTTCATCCGCTCGCGCTGGACGCGCAGCATCATCACCGCGTCCGACTCGGCGACCACGGCGTCCAGGTCGTAGGAGACCTCGCAGGGCCACTTCTCCACGCCGATGGGCACCAGCGTCGGCGGCGCGACGAGGGTGACCTGGGCGCCGAGCGAGGTCAGCAGGTGGACGTTGGAGCGGGCGACCCGGCTGTGCAGGATGTCGCCGACGATGGTGATGCGGCGCCCGGCGAGGTCCTTGCCCAGTCCGGCGTCGGCACCGACCAGGCGGCGGCGCATCGTGAATGCGTCCAGCAGCGCCTGGGTGGGGTGCTCGTGGGTGCCGTCACCGGCGTTGACCACCGAGCCGCCGATCCAGCCGGAGGTCGCCAGGCGGTGCGGGGCGCCGGAGTCGCCGTGCCGGATGACGACGGCGTCCGCGCCCATCGCCTCCAGCGTCAGGGCGGTGTCCTTGAGCGACTCCCCCTTGGAGACCGAGGAGCCCTTCGCGGAGAAGTTGATGACGTCCGCCGAGAGCCGCTTGGCGGCGGCCTCGAAGGAGATGCGGGTGCGCGTCGAGTCCTCGAAGAAGAGGTTGACGACGGTGCGGCCGCGGAGGGTGGGGAGCTTCTTGATCGGCCGGTCCGCGACGCGGGCCATCTCCTCGGCGGTGTCGAGGATCAGGACGGCGTCGTCGCGGGTGAGGTCGGCGGCCGAGATGAGGTGACGCTTCATCCGGGTACTCCGTGAGTGAGGAGGTGTGCGGGAATGTCCGTCGAGCAGGCGGGAGCGCGGGCCCGGGATCACCGGGTCCGTACGCGGTGCGCTATCGCTCGCCTGCCGGGGTGGTCTGCTCGGCTTCCGCGGACCCGTCCGACGAGCCGGGGCGGGGCGGGCGCACGCCGAGCAGCACGGCGTCCCGGCCGTCTTCCTCGGTGAGCTGGACCTTGACCGTCTCCCGCAGCGACGTGGGGAGGTTCTTGCCGACGTAATCGGCGCGGATGGGCAGCTCGCGGTGTCCGCGGTCGACCAGGACCGCGAGCTGCACGGCGCGCGGCCGGCCGATGTCGCCCAGGGCGTCCAGCGCCGCTCGGATCGTGCGTCCGGAGAACAGGACGTCGTCGACGAGCAGCACGAGGCGGCCTTCGATGCCGTCGGCGGGGATCTCCGTGCGGCCGATCGTGCGGGCCGGGCCCAGACGCAGGTCGTCGCGGTACATCGTGATGTCGAGCGAGCCGACCGGGATGGTGCGCCCGGTGATCTCCTGGAGCTTGGCGGCCAGCCGCCGGGCGAGGAAGACGCCGCGGGTGGGAATGCCGAGGAGCACCACATCGTCCGCACCCTTGGCGCGTTCGACGATCTCGTGGGCGATGCGGGTGAGCATCCGCGCGATGTCCGGGCCTTCGAGCACCGGGCGCGCGGGGATCTGATCCCCTGTGTCGGAACTGCTTGCGTCCATACGAAACGGACCTCCTTCTCCGCCTCACGGGACGGACCTTAAAGGACGTCAAAATTACGCAGCCCAGACTACCAGGGGCCGCTCGGGGACCCGGGGGCACCCCCTACGGTCGAAGGTCTGGCCCATTCGGCTTGACGAAGCCAAATTACGCTGCGTAACCTCACAGTGAGTTACCGGCCACGCGGCGGAGCCGCATATCGATACAGCCGTCTGGGGAGCTTTATGTCCAGCGAATACGCCAAACAGCTCGGGGCAAAGCTCCGCGCCATCCGTACCCAGCAGGGCCTCTCTCTCCACGGTGTCGAGGAGAAGTCCCAGGGTCGCTGGAAGGCCGTGGTGGTGGGCTCCTACGAGCGCGGCGACCGTGCAGTGACCGTGCAGCGCCTCGCCGAGCTGGCGGACTTCTACGGCGTACCGGTGCAGGAGCTCCTGCCGGGTACGACGCCCGGCGGAGCGGCCGAGCCGCCCCCGAAGCTGGTGCTCGATCTGGAGCGCCTGGCCCATGTCCCGCAGGAGAAGGCCGGACCGCTGCAGCGCTACGCCGCGACGATCCAGAGCCAGCGCGGTGACTACAACGGCAAGGTCCTCTCGATCCGCCAGGACGACCTGCGCACCCTCGCCGTCATCTACGACCAGTCGCCCTCGGTCCTGACCGAGCAGCTGATCAGCTGGGGCGTGCTGGACGCCGACGCGCGCCGCGCCGTGGCGCACGACGACATCTGACGCCTGACCGTCACCTGCAGAAACGTACCGCCGCCCCGGGCCACCGGGGCGGCGGTTGTTTTTTGTCCGGAACGCCCGGGACGCGTGTGGCGCATGGGGCGAAGAACGTGCCCAGGCGGCCCTCTGCGGGCATGCGACGGGCCCGGAGCATCCTGCATCGCTCCGGGCCCGTTCACGCTCTCTGCCGTCCGCCTACTGCGTTTCGCGCCGCAGGCCCGGCTTCAGCTCCTTGATACGGCCCAGAAGGCCGTTGACGAAGGCCGGGGAGTCGTCCGTGGAGAACTCCTTGGCGAGCTGTACCGCTTCGTCGATCGCCACCGCGTCCGGGGTGTCGTCCACCCAGATCAGCTCGTAGGCGCCGAGCCGCAGGATGCTGCGGTCCACGACCGGCATCCGGTCCAGCGCCCAGTCCACGGAGTAGGTGGAGATCAGTTCGTCAATGCGATCGGTGTGGTCCGCGTACCCCTCGATCAGCTGCAGGGTGTACTCGTTCACCGGCGGCTGCCGGGGGTCGGTCCGGGCGTGACGCATCCAGTCCGCGAGCACGGACTGCACGTCGGCGCCGCGCTGGTCGGCCTCGAAGAGGATCTGGAAGGCGCGCTTGCGGGCCTTGTTGCGGGCAGCCACGGTTAGCTGTTCACCCGACCGAGGTACTCGCCGGAGCGGGTGTCGACCTTGATCTTCTCACCGGTCGTGATGAAGAGCGGCACCTGGATGTCGTAGCCGGTCTCCAGGGTGGCGGGCTTGGAGCCGCCGGTGGAGCGGTCGCCCTGGACGCCCGGGTCGGTGTGCTGGATGACCAGCTCGACGGCGGCCGGGAGCTCGACGTAGAGCACCTCGCCCTCGTGCTGCGCCACGACGGCCTCGAAGCCTTCGAGGAGGAAGTTCGCGGCGTCGCCGACGGCCTTGCGGTCGACGTGCAGCTGGTCGTACGTGTCCATGTCCATGAAGACGAAGTAGTCGCCGTCCATGTACGAGAACTGCATCCCGCGCTTGTCGACAGTGGCCGTCTCGACCTTCACGCCGGCGTTGAAGGTCTTGTCCACCACCTTGCCGGAGAGCACATTCTTCAGCTTGGTGCGGACGAAGGCCGGGCCCTTACCGGGCTTGACGTGCTGGAACTCGACGACGGACCAGAGCTGGCCCCCTTCGAGCTTGAGCACCAGGCCGTTCTTGAGGTCGTTCGTGGAAGCCACGGTTGCGGAATCTCCTGGACTGCAGGTGGTGGGTACCTAGAAGCCGCCGCGGTGAACCCTGTGGCTCACAGTGCGAGTAGCTCCTTGGTCGTGATCGTGAGTAGCTCGGGCCCGCCGTCCGCCTCGGGGCGGACGACGAGTGTGTCGTCGATCCGGACACCTCCGCGGCCCGGGAGGTGAACCCCCGGTTCGACGGTGACCGGCACGCAAGCGTCCAGTTTACCCATGGCCGCAGGCGACAATTGAGGGTCCTCGTCGATTTCGAGCCCCACGCCGTGGCCGGTCCACGGCCCGACGCCCTCACCGTACCCCGCTGCGTCCAGCACATGACGCGTCACCCGGTCCACCTCGCGGCACTCCACACCCGGCGCGAGGGCCTCCCGGCCGGCGCGCTGGGCTGCGAAAACGAGATCGTAGAGCTCGATCTGCCAGTCCGCGGGGGTGGTGCCGATGACGAAGGTCCGGCCGATCTCGCAGCGGTATCCGCGGTAGTTGGCGCCGAGGCCGACGGTCAGGAAGTCACCCTCCTCCACCCTGCGGTCGGTGGGCAGGTGCCCGGGACGTCCCGAATTCTGGCCGGTGGCCACGGACGTGGGGAAGGCCGGGCCGTCCGCCCCGTGATCCACCAGCCGGCGCTCCAGCTCCAGGGCGAGATGCCGCTCGGTCCGGCCGACGAGAATCGATTCGAGGAGTTCGCCGAGGGCCTGGTCGGTGATCTCGGCGGCGATCCGCAGACAGGCGATCTCGTCGTCGTCCTTCACCAGCCGCTGCGCCTCGACCGCGCAGGCCAGGTCCGCGAGCCGCATCCGCGGGGCGACCTGGGAGAGCGCCCGGTGGCGGGTGACGGTGAGATGGTGCTCCTCCACCGCCAGGGTGTCCGCGCCGGCTTTCGCGGCCTGGTCGGCGCAGGCCACGACGGGGTCGCCACCGCGCGTGGGCAGCACGCTCACCCGCACGTCCTCGGCGGGCCGGCCTTCGGAAGGGTCACCGCTCAGCGGCGTTCCGCAGAGCAGGAGGTCCTCCTGGGGGCCCAGGAGGAGTGCCGCGCCGGGCGGCGCGCAGCCGGTGAGGTAGCGGACGTTGGCGGGGCGCGAGATCAGGGCGGCGGTACTTCCGGTTGCGGCGCAGCGGTCGCGCAGCCGCGTGCGTCGGACCGCGTACAACTCGGACATATCACGAGCCTACGGCGGGTCTCCGCGGACGGCCGGTCGAGAGCAGCCGCCCGGGGGACGCGGGGTTTTCGGCTACCAGTTGGGCGGGCTGGCGATGCTCCGGGCGACGACGTCGTCGAGCACCCGCACGGTCGTCGGGACATCGTGTGCGGAGTTGTCGATGATCGGCAGCCCGGAGCCGTACCAACCGGCCATCCGGCCGTGGATACGGGCCACCTCTTCGTCGGAGAGCCTGCGGTTCCCGCTGCGCCGGGCATTGCGCTCCAGGACGATCTCCAGTCCGGGCAGCAGCACGATCGGCAGCAGGCCGGGGCCGACGTGGCGCTTCCAGCCGCCGAGTCCGACGACGGGCCGGTCGGGGAAGACGGCGTCGTCGAGGATGCAGGAAATGCCGTTGGCGAGGAAGTTGCGGGCCGCGAAGCCGCAGGTGCGGCGGGCGAGGCGGTACTGCGCCTCGGAGTGGTCGTTCCAGCCGGTCTGCGGGTCGGCGAAGCCGGATCGGACCCATTCACGGACGTCGTCGAGGCTGATGTGCGCGGTGGGCACCCGCCGGGTGTCGGCCCAGTGCCGGGCGACGCTGGTCTTGCCCGCGCCCGCCGGGCCGATGAGCAGCACCGCGACCGCGGCGTTCGCGACGTCCGGGGCGGCGGTGTCGGTGGGCGGGCTGGGCAGCGGTACGGGGGCGCCCGGCGGCAGCTGGATGTGGCCGGTGATGTCCGTGCTGTGCGGGGTGGGCGGGGCCTGGTGCGGCGCGGAGCCGTTCCAGCCCTGCCCGGAGGCGCCGGGGGCCGGCGGGGCCGACGCGGGCAGCGCCGGGGGCGCGGCGGGAGCCGGCTGCGGCGAGGGGGAAGGCGGCGGGCCGGGCGGTACGGGCCCGCCCTGCTGGGGGTTCCAGTTCATGCTGACGCCTTGTCCCGGATGGCCCGGTCCCTGCCGGTGGGGCGGTGGCAGCGGAGCCCCCACTGCGTGCTGCATCCGGTGGCTCTCCGTCTCGTGCGGTCGACGTGGTGCGGTACTCCCCCGGCTCACGCCGGGTGGGGTGCCCCCGGGCGCCGGGCCGGGCCGCCCGGGGTGTCGTGCGGTAACCGACCGGCCCTCAGGGGCCGTTGTGCCCGGCGGCCGTCGGCACGGGCGGTATTAGTGCGAACGGTACTCTGCCACCCCCGGCGTTCGCGGTGTGAACGGCCGGGGATGGCCAGGAGTGCCCGGGTGCGGGATCAGCCGTCCAGTTCCTCCGCCAGCGCCCGCAGCGCGAGGCGGTAGGAGCCGATACCGAAGCCGGCGACCGTCCCGCTGGCGACCGCAGCGATGACCGAGGTGTGGCGGAACTCCTCGCGGGCGTACGGGTTGGAGATGTGCACCTCGATGAGCGGCGCGGTCCGCTGGGCGGCCGCATCGCGCATGCCGTACGAATAGTGCGTGAAGGCACCGGGGTTGATGACCACCGGAATCGATCCGTCCGCGGCCTCGTGCAGCCAGCGGATCATCTCGCCCTCGTCGTTGGTCTCGCGTACCTCCGCCTCGAACCCCAGCTCCTTGCCGAGCGTGGCGCACTGCTCGACCAGACCGGCGTAGGAGGTGGCGCCGTACACATCGGGCTCACGCGAGCCCAGCCGGCCCAGGTTGGGGCCGTTCAGCACCAGGACGCGGCGGCTCACGCGGCTCACGCGGCGATCTCGGCGTGTGCGGCCAGCAGCATCGCCGGGTCCGGGCCCTCCAGCACGGTCGGCTTGGCGAGGCCGTCCAGCACGATGAAGCGCAGCCGGTCACCGCGGGTCTTCTTGTCGACCTTCATGGTCTCCAGCAGCTTGGGCCACTGGTCGCCGCGGTAGGTCAGCGGCAGGCCGACGGATTCCAGGACCGAGCGGTGCCGGTCGGCGGTGGCGTCGTCGAGGCGGCCGGCGATCCGGCCGAGCTCGGCGGCGAAGACCATGCCGACGGAGACGGCCGCGCCGTGCCGCCAGTTGTAGCGCTCGTTCTTCTCGATGGCGTGCGCCAGCGTGTGGCCGTAGTTGAGGATCTCGCGCAGACCCGATTCCTTGAGGTCCGCGGAGACCACCTCGGCCTTGACCCGGATCGCCCGCTCGATCAGCTCGGCGGTGTGCGCGCCGTCGGGACGCTTGGCGGCCTCCGGGTCGGACTCGATCAGGTCGAGGATCGCCGGGTCGGCGATGAAGCCGGCCTTGATGACCTCGGCCAGACCGGAGACGTAGTCGTGCACCGGCAGCGAGTCGAGGGCGGCCAGGTCGCAGAGCACACCGGCCGGCGGGTGGAAGGCGCCGACGAGGTTCTTGCCCTCGGCGGTGTTGATGCCGGTCTTGCCGCCGACCGCCGCGTCGACCATGCCCAGGACCGTCGTGGGGACGGCGATCCAGCGCACCCCGCGAAGCCACGTCGCGGCCACGAAGCCGGCCAGGTCGGTGGTGGCGCCGCCGCCCACGCCGACGATCACGTCACTGCGGGTGAACCCGGTCTGCCCCAGCGCCTTCCAGCAGTACGCCGCGACCTCGACGGTCTTGGACTCCTCGGCGTTCGGCAGCTGGATGGCGATCGCCTCGTAGCCCTGGGAGGCGAGGTCCTCGCGCAGCGCCTCGCCCGTGGCGGCCAGCGCCTCCGGGTGCAGCACCGCGACCCGCTGGGCGCTCTCACCGATCAGGCTCGGCAGTTCACCGAGCAGCTGCCGCCCGACGAGCACCTCGTAGGGGTCGGTACCTGCGGTACCGCCCACCTGGATACGGGTGGCCTGCTCCGTCATGCCTGTTCCTCCCTGTCGGCGGCCCGCCGGGCGTCTCCCGTGGCCTGCCCTAGCTCCAAAGCGTCCATGATCGCGTCGACGACCCCCTCGGGGGTGCGGTCCCCGGTGGCGATCACGGCGCGCGAGACCTCGGTGTACAGCGGGCGGCGGTGCTCCATGAGCTCGCGCCACCGTTTGCGCGGGTTGACGGCGAGCAGCGGGCGCGGCGCGTCGAGGCCGACCCGCTTGATGGCATCGGCGAGTTGGACGTCCAGGAAGACCACCGGGAGGCCCGCAAGCAGCTTGCGGGTGTCGGCGTCGAGGATGGCGCCGCCGCCGAGGGCGACCACGCCGGTGTGGTTCTCCAGGGCGACGCGTACGGCTTCCCGCTCCAGGTCCCGGAAGTGCGGCTCACCCTCGTCGATGAAGATCTCCGGGATCGGCCGGCCGGCCGTGGCGACGATGTCGGCGTCGGTGTCCCGGTAGGCGACGCCCAGCCGCTCGGCCAGCAACGCGCCCACCGTGGACTTACCCGCGCCGGGCGGGCCGATCAGTACGGCGACCGGGGTCGTCACTTGATCGCCAGGTTGTCGAGGTAGCTGCGGACGTTGCGACGGGTCTCCGGCACGCTGTCACCACCGAACTTCTCCACCACCGCATCCGCCAGCACCAGCGCCACCATCGCCTCGGCCACGATCCCCGCCGCCGGCACCGCACACACATCCGAACGCTGATGATGCGCCTTCGTCGCCTCACCCGTGCTCACATCAACGGTCGCCAACGCCCGCGGCACCGTCGCAATCGGCTTCATCGCCGCACGCACCCGCAACAATTCACCCGTCGTCAGACCACCCTCGGTACCACCCGAGCGACCCGAAGTACGCCTGATGCCCTCACCCGTCGACACGATCTCGTCATGCGCCTTCGAACCCGGCACCCGCGCCAGATCGAAACCGTCCCCCACCTCAACACCCTTGATCGCCTGAATCCCCATGAGAGCCGCCGCCAGCCGGGCATCCAACCGACGGTCCCAATGCACATGCGAACCCAGACCCACAGGCACGCCATAAGCCAGCACCTCGACCACACCACCCAGCGTGTCGCCGTCCTTGTGGGCCTGATCGATCTCCGCGACCATCGCCTTGCTCGCATCCGCATCCAGACAACGCACCGGATCCGCGTCCAGCCTCGCCACGTCCGAGGGCTCAGGCACGACGCCGTACGGCGCCTTCGCCGCCGCCAGCTCCACCACATGCGAAACGATCTCGATGCCGGCGGTCTCCTTGAGGAAGGAACGCGCCACCGCACCCAACGCCACCCGCGCCGCCGTCTCACGAGCCGACGCACGCTCCAGGATCGGACGCGCCTCGTCGAAGCCGTACTTCTGCATACCGGCAAGATCAGCATGACCAGGACGCGGGCGGGTCAGCGGCGCATTACGCGCCAGCGCCGCCAGCTCCTCCTCATCCACCGGATCGGCCGCCATCACCTGCTCCCACTTCGGCCACTCGGTGTTGCCCACCATGACCGCGACCGGCGAACCCAGCGACAAACCGTGCCGCACACCGCCCAGGAACGTGATCTCGTCCTGCTCGAACTTCATCCGGGCACCACGGCCATACCCCAGCCGCCGCCTGGCCAACGCATCCGCCACCAACTCCGTGGTGATCGGGACGCCGGCCGGAAGGCCCTCCAGCGTCGCCACCAATGCGGGGCCGTGCGACTCCCCCGCCGTCAGCCAGCGCAACCTGCTCAACGGTGCTCCTCATGTACTGCTCATCCGCGTACGGTCTCCCCCTGATCCTCCCACGTCGCACGTGGCGGGCGGCGTGCAGTCCAGGGTGCGGACCACGCAGGGACGGGAGAAAGGGCCGGGCGGGGCGGCCGACCGACAGGTCAGCGCGCCGAGAGCGCGGCCTCTCCGGCCTTGCGCATCGCGGCCAGCGGAGCCGGCGTCCGCCCGGTCATCAGCTCCACCTGGAGCACCGCCTGGTGCACCAGGAGGTCGAGGCCGCCGACCACCGAGCCGCCGTGCGCCGCCCACGCGGTGGCCAGCGTGGTCGGCCACGGCTCGTACAGGACGTCGAAGAGGGTGCCCGGCGCGTGCGGGACGGCGGCGGCGAGCGCGTCGGTGCTGCCGGCCGGCGTGGTGGCGATGACCAGCGGCTCCCCGAACGCCTCCGCGGCGTCCTCCCAGGGCGCGGTGCGGACCGCGACCCCCAGGCGCTCGCCCCAGCCGCGCATCTCCGCCGCGCGTGCGTCGCTGCGGACGTACGCGGTCACCTCGCCTGTGCAGATCCGCGAGAGCGCGGCGAGCGCCGAGGAGGCGGTGGCTCCCGCTCCCAGGACCGCCGCCCGCTCGACCCGCTCCACGCCGCGCTCGCGCAGCGCGGCGATCATGCCCGGGATGTCGGTGTTGTCGCCGACGGTGCGCCCCTCGGCGGTCCGCACGACGGTGTTGACCGCCTCCACGGAGGCCGCGGTCTCGCTGATCTCGTCGAGCAGCGGAATCACGGCGCGCTTGAGCGGCATGGTCAGCGACAGGCCCGCCCAGCGCGCGTCGAGTCGCTCCATAAAGGCGGGCAGCCCCGCTTCGTCGACCTCGTGCCGGCCGTACTCCCAGTCGGTCAGCCCGAGTTCGTCATAGGCGGCACGGTGCAGCACCGGGGAGAGGGAGTGGGCGATGGGCGATCCGAGGACCGCCGCTCTGCGTGGGGCGCTCATTCGCTGGCCTTCTCGCGTTCCTGTTCATAGAGACGGCGATTGCGCTCGTGCTCTTCGTTCGTCTCGGCGAACAGTGTCTTCTCCGGATTGATCGAGACGAAGTAGTACCAGTTGCCGTGTGCCGGGTTGATGGCCGACTTCAGTGCCTCCTCGCCCGGGTTCCCGATCGGGCCGGGCGGCAGCCCCTTGAATTTGTAGGTGTTGTACGGGTCGTTGAAATTCCGCAGATCGTCGACGGACCCGGTGTCCAGCGTGCTTTGGGACCGTGCGTAATTCACCGTCGAGTCGAAGTCGAGCAGACCGTAGGTCTCCGTGTTGTCCGGCTTCAGACGGTTGTAGACGACGGTCGCGACCTTCACGAAGTCGTGTTTGTACTTGCCCTCGGCCTGCGTGAGGCTGGCGACCGTGAGCAGCTGCATCGGCGATTCGAGCTTGAGCTTTCGCGCATTCGACTCCAGGTCGTACTTCTCGTAGACCTGATTGGCCCGCGCGACCATCTGCTTCAGGACCGCGGCCGGCTTCGCGTCGTCACCCACGCTGTAGGTCGAGGGATAGAGGAAGCCCTCCAGCGGGTCCTTGAGCTTGGCGGACCGGGAGGCCCACGCGGGCAGCCCCAGATTCTTGACCTGGCTCTTGGCGACCTTCTTCGTGGTGCCGGTCTTGAGCTTGAGCTTTTTGTCGATGAGCTCGTAGACCGATCCCGAGCGCAGCCCCTCACGGATCGTGAGACCGTTACGGCTCTTGGGGTCCAGCATCAGCTCGATGGCCGCGGCCGCCGACATCTGCTTGCGCAGGGAGTACGCGCCGCCCTGGAGGCTGTTCGCCTTCTTGTTCTCGCCGGCCGCCTCGGTGAACGCGTCGGCGCTCTTGATCACGCCTTCGCGCTTGAGGATCAGCCCCATGTCGGAGACGTACGAGCCGTCCGGGATGTTCACCTGCACGGCGCCGGAGCCCTCGCCCTCGAAGTCCGGGGCGGAGCCGAAGTGGCTCATGTAGAAGTCGTAGCCGAAATAGCCGACGGTGCCGACGCCTACGGCGAACACTCCCGCGATGACCAGGCAGGTCCTGCCGCTGCGGCGCTTGTTCTTCTTGCAGCGGCGGTCGCGGGTGGCCCGGCGCTCCTCGCGGCGACCGGCCGGACGGTCGTCGTCCTCGTCGGCGTCGCCCGCGAAGAACGAGTGCTCCGGCTCCGGTTCGTGCTCACGGGGCTCGGGTTCGGCACGCCAGTCGTCAACGGCGGCGTCGGCGTAGGGCGGCTCGGGCTGCTGGTGCTGCTGGTGGAACTGTTGTTGGAATTGCTGCTGCTCCTGGGGCGCCTGCTGACGCAGATGCTGAGGCTGCGGCGGCGGGTAGGCGTCCTGAGTGCCGTAGTAGTCGGGGCTCGCCCCGCTGTACGGATCGACCGGCGGCTGCTGCTGCCCGTAGGGGTCGTACGGGTCGTACGGCACCTGACCGGTCTGCGAGCCGTCCCAGCCCCCGTTGTACTGCTGTTGGGGATAGGCGTCGGGCTGCTGCGCGCCCCACTGAGGCTGCTGCGCCTGGCTTCCGTAGGACCCCTGTTCTCCGTAGAGCGGGTCTTCCGGATGCCACGGTTCGGAGCCGTAGCCCCGGCCATACTCGGTCATCGATCCCCTAGAGCCGAGAGGCGGTGCGCTCCTGACGGGCAGCGCGCCTGCTGTAACGATCCGCCTCTTCTTGCACGCGCGGCTGTTCGAACCACCGCCGTATCGCGCGGAACGTTACCGTACCGCGATCAGATGACCACTTCGACGCTCTCGCCCGGAGGCCGCCCCGAGGTGCGTTCGGTCTCCAGCGCGCTCTGCAGAATGACCACGGCAGCGGCCTGATCGACCACCGAACGGCCCTTCTTGCTCCGGACTCCGGAGGCCCGCAGGCCCTGGGTCGCTGTGACCGTCGACATACGCTCATCGACCAGCCGGACCCCTACGGGGGCCACGTTCTTCGCCATCTCCTGGGCGAACGCCCGCACCTTGGCCGCGGCCGGCCCCTCTCCCCCGTTGAGGGAGCGGGGCAGGCCGACCACGACCTCCAGCGGCTCGTACTCCTCGACGATCGCCTTGAGACGGCGGTGAGCCGCCGGGACATCGCGTCCCGGCACCGTCTCGACGGGGGTCGCGAGGACCCCGTCGGGGTCGCACGAGGCGACCCCGATACGGGCATCCCCGACATCCACGGCGATGCGCCTGCCACGTCGCATGGAACTCACGTGGCTCAGGCCGCCTCGGCGACGAGGCGCTCGACGGCCTCGATGGCCTCCGGCACCGCGGCGGCGTTCTGCCCGCCGCCCTGGGCGACGTCCGGCTTGCCGCCGCCGCCTCCGCCGAGCGTCTTGGCAGCCGTACGGACCAGCTCGCCGGCCTTGATGCCACGCTCGCGGGCGGCCTCGTTGGTGGCGATGACCGTCACCGGGCGGCCATTCGCGACGGTGAAGAGGGCCACGACGGCGGCGCGGTCACCGGGGATCCGGCCCCGCACGTCGAGCACGAGCTTGCGCAGGTCGTCGGCGGAGGTGCCGTCGGGCACCTGTCCGGCGGCCAGCGCCACGCCCCGTACGTCCTTGGCGCCCTCGGCCAGCCCGGCGGCGGCCTGCAGCACCTTCTCGGCGCGGAACTTCTCGATCTCCTTCTCGGCGTCCTTCAGCTTGGCCAGGACACCGGAGATCTTCTCGGGCAGCTCGTCCGGGCGGCCCTTGACCAGCTCGGTGAGCTGCGAGACGACGGTGTGCTCGCGGGCCAGGAACTTGTAGGCGTCCACGCCGACCAGCGCCTCGACCCGGCGGACGCCGGAGCCGATGGAGGACTCGCCGAGCAGCTTCACCAGACCCAGCTGGGCGGTGTTGTGGACGTGGGTGCCGCCGCACAGCTCCTTGGAGAAGTCGCCGATGGTGACGACGCGGACGCGGTCGCCGTACTTCTCACCGAACTCGGCGATGGCGCCCTGCTTCTTGGCGTCCTGCATGCTCATGACCTCGGCATGCACGTCGAGCTCCCGGGAGAGCACCTCGTTGATCTTCTGCTCCACGTCCGCGAGGACCCCGCCGGGCACCGCGTTCGGCGAGCCGAAGTCGAAGCGGAAGCGGCCCGGGGAGTTCTCCGAACCGGCCTGGGCGGCCGTCGGCCCGAGGGCGTCACGCAGCGCCTGGTGGGTGAGGTGGGTGGCGCTGTGGGCACGGGCGATGGCCCGCCGGCGGGTGATGTCGATGGCGGCGTACGCGGCCGAGCCGAGCACCACCTCACCGACCTGGACCACGCCCTTGTGGACCGTGACACCGGGCACCGGCTGCTGGACGTCGCGGACCTCGACAACGGCGCCGGAGTCCAGCTTGATCCGGCCGGTGTCGGCGAGCTGGCCGCCGCCCTCGGCGTAGAAGGGGGTGCGGTCCAGGACGACCTCGACGTCGTCGCCCTCATGGGCGGCGGGCGCCGGGGCGCCGTTGACCAGCAGGCCGACGATGCTGGACTCGCCCTCGGTGGCGCTGTAGCCGGTGAACTCCGTGGTGCCGGACTTGTCGGCGACCTCGCGGTAGGCGGACAGGTCGACGTGGCCGCTCTTCTTGGCCTGGGCGTCGGCCTTGGCGCGCTCCCGCTGCTCCTTCATCAGGCGGCGGAAGCCGTTCTCGTCCACCGAAAGGCCCTGCTCGGCGGCCATTTCGAGGGTGAGGTCGATCGGGAAGCCCCAGGTGTCGTGGAGCAGGAACGCCTTGTCGCCGGCCAGGACCGTGCCGCCGGCGGCCTTGGTGTCGGTGACGGCGGTGTCGAGGATGTTGGTGCCGGCCTTCAGCGTCTTGACGAAGGCGGCCTCCTCGGCAAGGGCGACCGTCTCGATGCGGCGGCGGTCCTCCAGCAGCTCCGGGTACTGCTGACCCATGGTCTTGATGACGACGTCCAGCAGCTCGCCGACGACCAGTCCGCTCGCGCCGAGCAGGCGCATGTTGCGGATGGCGCGGCGCATGATGCGGCGCAGGACGTAGCCGCGGCCCTCGTTGCCGGGGGTGACGCCGTCGCCGATGAGCATCGTGGACGTGCGCATGTGGTCGGCGACGACGCGCAGCGAGACATCGCTGTCGTGCGCGGCGCCGTAGCGGACGCCGGTCAGCTCGGTGGCCTTGTCGATGACGACCCGCAGGGTGTCCGTCTCGTACATGTTGCGGACGTCCTGCAGGATCATCGCCAGGCGCTCGAGGCCGAGACCGGTGTCGATGTTCTGGCTGGGCAGGTCGCCGAGGATCTCGAAGTCCTCCTTGCCCGTGCCGGCGCCGCGCTCGTACTGCATGAAGACCAGGTTCCAGATCTCCACGTACCGCTCGTCATTGACGGCCGGGCCGCCCTCGACGCCGAACTCGGGGCCACGGTCGTAGTTGATCTCGGAACACGGGCCGCAGGGGCCGGGAACGCCCATCGACCAGTAGTTCTCCGACTTGCCGAGGCGCTGGATGCGCTCCTTGGGCACCCCGACGACCTCGTGCCAGATGCGCTCGGCCTCGTCGTCGTCGAGGTAGACGGTGATCCAGAGCTTCTCCGGGTCCAGGCCGTAGCCGCCGTCGGCCTGCGAGCTGGTCAGCAGCTCCCAGGCGTACTTGATGGCGCCTTCCTTGAAGTAGTCGCCGAAGGAGAAGTTGCCGCACATCTGGAAGAACGTGCCGTGCCGGGTGGTCTTGCCGACCTCTTCGATGTCCGGTGTGCGCACGCACTTCTGGACGCTGGTGGCCCGGTCGAAGGGAGGCTTGACCTCGCCGAGGAAGTACGGCTTGAAGGGGACCATGCCCGCGGGGACGAGCAACAGCGTCGGGTCGTCCGCGATGAGCGACGCCGACGGCACGACGGTGTGCCCGCGCTCCTCGAAGAAGCGCAGCCAGCGGCGGCGGATTTCAGCCGACTCCATCAGTGGTCCTCATTTCCAGTCGGTCCGGCGAGCCCGGTCGGTCCGGTTGTTCTCGTGGTTCGGTACTGCGTTTCGAGCACCGCGCGCGAGCGCGGTCCGGGCAGCTCGCGCGCCTCACCCGTCTCACCGAGACCGAGGGCGTCGTGCAGCTGTTCTTCACGGTCCGCCATTCCCGTGCGTACGTCCAATGCAAATTGGCGCAGCCGGTGGCCGGTCTCGACGGCCTTGTCCGCGGCCTGTGCCGCGAGGCTGTCGGGCTGCAGCTTGCGCAGCTTGCGGTGGACCTTGTTGGTGGCCCAGACGCCGGCGGCGGCGCCGGTGGTGAACCAGAATGCGCGGCGGAACATCGCTGTGATCAGTCCTTGGAGCGACGGTTGCGGCGCCCGCCGCGGCGGGCGCCGGGCAGGGTACGGCCGACGACGGTGCGCTGCGGCTCGGGTGCGCCCTTCTTGCCGATCGCGCGGCGTACGCCGTAGCCGAACGCGGCGACCTTGACCAGCGGTCCGCCGAAGGCGGAGGAGACGGTCGAGGAGAGCGCGGAGGCGTTGGCGGTGACCTCTTGGACATCGGCGGCGATGGCGTCGACCCGGGCGAGCTGGCTGTGCGCGGAGCGGACGGTCTCGGACGCGTCGGCGAGGAGCGGGACGGCCTGGTCGGACACCTCGGCCACCATCTTGGTGGTCGCCTTGAGCGTCTGCGCGAGCCTCACCAGCACAAGGGCGAGGAACGACACGAGGATCGCCCAGAAGACGGCCACGAGGATCCCGGCCACCTCTCCACCGGACACGTTGGCACCACTCTCCGACTGGTTTGATCTGGGATCGGCCCGCTCGGCTGTCCCACTCGAACGGCAACCTTGACCTTATCGCGCCGTGACTGTCCGTCCGCACCCCGTTCGCCGCGCCCCGAGGGGGAATCGGAAGGAGTGATTGTACGGTCCGCACACCTCCGAGTACGCTCCGTGTCCCATGCGACGCTTCACGCGCCCCGAACGCCCTTCCCGCTCCGCTCCGGCCCCTGTGCGGGCGCCGGGAAATCTGCCCGCCGAACTCAATCGCTTCGTCGGCCGGGACGACGAACTGGCCGTGCTGGCGCAGCGGCTGGATGCCGCCCGGCTCGTGACCCTGACCGGCCTCGGCGGCATCGGAAAAACACGACTCGCCACCCACGGAGCCACGATCTTGCAGGATCGCTTCTGCGACGGGGCGTGGCTGGTCGAGTTGTCCGCGGTACGCGACCCCGGGGTGCTGGAGCACGCCTTTGTGGAGGCGCTGGCGATCGCCGATCACTCCGGACGGCCGCCGCGCACGGCCCTGCTCGACCATCTCGCGGACCGCGAACTGCTGCTCGTCGTCGACGGATACGAGCATCTGGTGGACGGGTGCGCCGAGCTGGTCGCGGCCCTGCTGCGCCGCACCCCGGGCCTGCGGGTGCTCGCCGCAGGACGGCGCCCGCTGGGAGTTGCGGGCGAGGAGAACCTGCCCGTGCGGCCGATGAGCCGCGCCGACGCGGTCGGCCTCTTCGCGGACCGTGCCGCCTGCGTCGTGAGCGGCTTCTCCGTACGGCAGTCGAACGAGGCCGCCGTCACCGAACTCTGCCGCCGTCTCGACGGCATTCCGCTCGCACTGGAACTGGCCGCGGGGCGGCTGGGCGTCCTCTCCGTGGAACAGGTGCTGCACCGCCTCGACGACCGGTTCCGGCTGCTGACCGGTACCACCCGCGGCGGACCGCCACGCCACCAGGCGCTGCGGACGGCGATCGGCTGGAGCCATGAGCTGTGCACGGCCGAGGAGCGCCTGCTGTGGGCCCGGCTCTCCGTCTTCGCCGGGCAGTTCGACCTGGAGGCGGCCGAGTACATCTGCTCGGGCCCGGAGCTGCCGACCGAGGAACTCCTCGACGTCCTGGGGGAGTTGGTCGCCCAGTCGGTGCTGGTGCGCGAGGAGACGGGCACCGGGGTGCGCTACCGGATGCTGGACACCGTGCGGGCGTACGGCGCGGACTGGCTGGAGGCGACGGCCGACGCCGACCGGATGCGTCGCCGGCACCGCGACTGGTACCTGGGCCTGGCCACCTGGTGCGAACTGGACTGGTTCAGCCCTCGGCAGGCGGTGATCGCGGCCCGGATCGAGGCGGAGCTGCCCAATCTGCGGGTGGCCCTGGAGCAGAGCCTGGAGAGCGAACTCGACGCGCACCTCGGCCAGTACCTCGCGGGCACCCTGTGGTTCTACTGGGTGGGCTGCGGCCGCCTCTCGGAGGGCAGGCACTGGCTCGAACGGGCACTGGAGCTGCACAGCGGCCACGACGAGGCGCGGCTGAAGGCGCTGTGGGTGCTCGGCTATGTCGCCGTGCTCCAAGGAGACACGGTGGGCGCGCTGGGGGCGCTCCAGGAGTGCCGGGAGGACGCCGAACGCACCGGCAACGCCACGGCGGCGGCGTACGCCCTGCACCGCACCGGCTGCCTGGCACTGGTCTGCGACGACATGCCGCGCGCGGAGACGCTGCTGCGCGACGCGCTCGGCCGCTACCGGGAGATCGGCGAACTCAACAGCAATGTGCTGATGGGGCAGGTCGAGCTGGCGATGGCGGTGGCGTTCCAGGGCGAGCTGGATGGCGCGGTGCAGCTGTGCGAGGAAGTCCAACAGGTGTGCGACGACCACGGCGAGCGCTGGACGCTGGCGTACGCCCAGTTCGTCCTGGCCTACGCGGCGTGGACCCGCGGTGAGGGCCGACGGGCCCGGGCGCTGCTGGAGGAGTGCCTGACCATCGACCACACCTTCCACGATCTGCTGGGGTCGGTGCTGGCGATCGAGTTGCTGGCGCTGGTGACCCTCGGCGAGGGGGACGCGGAGGAGGCCGCGGTGCTCCAGGGAGCCGCGGGCCGGATCTGGCCGTCGGTCGGACTGCCGCTGTTCGGCTCGCGTTACTACAACCAGCCGCACGCGCTGTGCGAGGAGCGGGCGCGGGCCCAGCTGGGCGCCGAGCGCTACGAGGACTGCCTGACCGCGGGCGGCCGGCTGGATCTCGATGCGACGGTGGCCAGGGTCGTCGGCCGTACCCGAGGGGTGCCGGGCCCCCGCCGCTCGGTGCGCGTCACGGCGTCCTTCACGAACGAACCCGCCGCCTCCCCCTCCGCGAGCGGTGGGGAGACGGCGGGCTGAGTGCCGTTCGCCGGAGCGACTGCGCCTGAATTTATCGGGCGTAGTACTCGACGACGAGCTGCTCGTCGCAGATCACCGGGATCTCCTTGCGGTTCGGGTCCCGGTCGAGACGGAACGCCAGAGCCGGCAGGTTGACCTCGAGGTAGCGCGGGGTCTCACCGTCGGTGTCGTAGCCACCCTCACGGGCGACCTGGAAGGGGTGCTTCTCGCGGCTGCGCTCGCGGACCATCACGACGTCGCCGGGGCGGACGCGGAAGGACGGCTTGTCGACCTTGCGGTCGTTGACCGCGATGTGGCCGTGGACGACCATCTGGCGGGCCTGGTAGATGGTGCGGGCGATGCCCGACCGCAGGACGAGCGCGTCCAGACGGCGCTCAAGCTCGATGATCAGCGCTTCGCCGGTCTTGCCTTCGACCTTCCGAGCGCGGTCGTAGGCACGCGCCATCTGGCGCTCGCTGATGTCGTACTGAGCACGCAGGCGCTGCTTCTCGAGCAGACGGACCTTGTAGTCACTGCTCTGCTTGCGGCCACGGCCGTGCTCGCCGGGCGGGTAGGGACGGGCCTCGAAGTACTTGACGGCCTTCGGCGTCAGGGCGATGCCGAGAGCGCGCGACTTCTTGACCTTGGGACGCGACTGGTTCACGTGGAACGGACCTCCGTGTAAGTTAGGTGAGGCTTACCTTATCGCGAGGAGAACGCATGTTTCGACCTGGGATCCCCCTGCCCAGTGCCCAAGGCACCGAGGCGGGTCAGCCGCGTCCCGTGGAAGACGCCCAGCAGCCCACTGCCGCCGAGCGCGTACGAACCCTCGTCGAGTCCAATGGTATGGCGTCTTTGAGCATCCCAGGTGTCGAGGACCTCGATGAGAGCGGCCTCTCGGCACCGGTTTGCCGAACCGTGACACCCGACGGAGACCTGCTATTGCTGGTCCCTGGCGACTGTGCGGCGGCTCGGGCGGCTGCGTACGCGCAGGACGACGACCTTACCGCAGTGATGGAGATCACGGATGTCGCGCCGGTTTCCGTACCGCACCGCATCCGCGGACGGGCCTGGGTGGCCGGCTGGCTGACCGCCGTACGCAACGAGCAGCGCGCCGAGGCGGCGATGCTCCTCGCCGAGCGGCACCCCGTCGGCGAGCTGCTCGGCATCGGCGAGGCACTCCAGCCCCAGCCGGCGCCGGGGCTGTCCGGGCGGGCCGCCTGGATGATGCTCCGCCTGGAGGTCGGCGAGGGCGCGGTGGACGATCTGTGGGGCGCGGAGCCCGTCGAGCCCGACGAGTTCGCCGCCGCGGTTCCCGATCCGCTGGTGGCCCACGAGGCGGAGCTGCTGCAGCATCTGCACGCGGCGCACGACGAGCAGGTGCGGGGGCTGTGCGCGCTGCTCGGCGACCGGTCGCAGATCTGCGGCGTGCGCGACCGGGCCGTCCCGGTGGCGCTCGACCGGTTCGGGCTGCGGGTCCGCTTCACCGACACCGACCACCGGTCCTTCGATGCGCGGTTCGACTTTCCGGAGCCGGTCCGGGATGTCGTCGAACTCCGCCGTGCGATGCACACGCTCTTCGAGGCCGCGGCGGAATGACTCCCACACCGGAATGACCCGAAGAGGCGACACGACGGCCGCCGGGGCTGACGCATCGCCTTGACCGGACGGGAGCTCGGCAGCGGCCGGCGAGGTCGTCAGTCGCCGGTCTCGCCGCGCAACCGGGCACGGACCCGGTCGGCGACGTCGGCGTAGCGCGCTTCTGCGCCGTGCCGGGTGGGGGTGTAGTAGCGCGTGCCGTGCACCTCATCCGGCGCGTACTGCTGGGCCGCGATGCCGCCCGGAAGGTCGTGGGGGTACTGATAGCCCTTGCCGTGACCCAGCTTCTCCGCGCCCTTGTAGTGGCCGTCGCGCAGATGCGGCGGCACCGGGCCCGCCTTGCCCGCGCGGACGTCGGCCAGCGCGGCGTCGATGGCGGTGTAGGCGGCGTTCGACTTGGGGGCAAGGGCGAGGGCGATGGTGGCCTGCCCGAGGGTGATCCGGGCCTCCGGGAAGCCGATCATCGCCACGGCCTGGGCGGCGGCGACCGCGGTCTGCAGAGCCGAGGGATCGGCCAGACCGATGTCCTCGCTCGCCGAGATCATCAGCCGGCGGGCGATGAAACGCGGGTCCTCCCCCGCCTCGATCATGCGGGCGAGGTAGTGCAGGGCCGCATCGACATCGGAGCCGCGGATGGACTTGATCAGTGCGCTGGCGACGTCGTAGTGCTGGTCGCCGCTGCGGTCGTACTTCACCGCCGCGCGGTCGACGGACTCCTCCAGCGTCTGGAGGGTGATCTCCTTCTCCCCCTTGGACAGCGCCGACCCGGCGCCCGCCTCCAGGGCCGTCAGCGCCCGCCGGGCGTCGCCGCCCGCGATACGCAGCAGATGCGCCTCGGTGTCCTCGGGGAGGGTCACCGAGCCCGCGAGCCCCCGGGCGTCGGTCAGGGCACGGTGCAGCAGACCGCGCAGATCGTCGTCCGTGAGCGGTTCGAGAGTCAGCAGCAGCGAGCGGGACAGCAGCGGGGAGATCACCGAGAAGTACGGGTTCTCGGTGGTCGCGGCGATCAGGGTGACCCAGCGGTTCTCGACCGCCGGGAGCAGGGAGTCCTGCTGGGCCTTGCTGAAGCGGTGGATCTCGTCGAGGAAGAGGACGGTGTCCTTGCCGAAGCCGCCCGAGGCGCGCCGGGCGCCGTCGATGACCGCCCGGACCTCCTTGACGCCCGCGGTGATCGCGGAGAGCTCCACGAAGCGCTTGTTCGTCGCCTGGCTGACGACATACGCGAGAGTCGTCTTGCCGATGCCCGGCGGCCCCCACAGGAAGACGGAGGACGGCCCCGCGGGTCCTCCGCTGCCCTCCCCCACCAGGCGGCGCAGGGGCGAGCCCGGCTTGAGCAGATGCTGCTGCCCCACGACCTCGTCGAGGGTGCGCGGACGCATCCGCACGGCGAGAGGGGACCCCGCGGGGTCCTTCTCCTGGCGGTCTTCGGCAGCAGCGGTGAACAGGTCGGGCTCCACGCTCACGAGCCTATGTCACGCCACTGACAACGCCGCCGGCCACGTCCTGACCGGCGACGGGGACTCAGAGCAGGGTGCTCCAGTACGACCACCACTTGGTGAGGATCAGCAGCGCGATCACGCCGTACCAGAGCACCGGCACGACCCAGTGGAACTCCAGCACGTTGCTGCGCAGGCCCTCGGGGCACGGGATGATGCCGTGCTTGAGGTTGTGGACGGTGGTGTACCAGAACATCAGGATGGTGGCGCACCAGGTCAGCGTGCACCACAGGCAGAGCGAGTTGATCTCGTACAGCGACTGGGACATCAGCCACATGCAGAAGACCGTGCCGAGCAGGGTGCCGATGTTCAGGCCGATCCAGAACCAGCGGCGGTAGCGGGCGCCCGCCACCAGGCCCATGCCGATCGCGACGACCGCGCCGAACGTGACCAGCCCGGCGACCGGGTTCGGGAAGCCGAAGACCTCCGCCTGCGCGCTCTTCATGACGTTGCCGCAGGAGATGATCGGGTTGAGGCTGCAGGCCGGCTTGAAGTTCGGGTCCTTCAGCAGCTCGATCTTGTCGAGCGTGATGACCCAGGAGGCCAGGACGCCCAGCGCACCGGTGATCACCAAGAGCCAGGCGAGACCGCGACCCGAGCCAATGGTGCCCGCGCCGCTCGCGCGGTCGTCTTCGGTGGACACGTCGCCGTCAATCGCTGTCGTCGTCATATCGCCGTTCCGTCGATCCCATGGGAGATGAGGGTGAGCTAGCGGAGCCGCGGGGCCGCGGCCGTCCTTCATTCTGCCTCAACTCCTCGACGGGTCACCGTTCGATGAACATAAAGACGAACGGCCGCGGGGCGCCCTGACCGGCGCCACCGGCGGTTTCCAGCCCTGGCCACGCCGCCCCGGCCGCCGGTGGACCGGCGGACGAATCATGCGGCGGGATGAAGGGCCGGGCCCCGCGTTGACGGGGCAGTCCCCTGCGCGACGCGAAGGGGCCCGGACGGTGCTGTCACCGTCCGGGCCCCTCCTGCGCTTGCCTGCCGCGCGGTGCCTCAGCCCAGGATGCGCCGGATCTCGTCGACGACACCGTCCAGCGCGACCGGGGTCTGCTCGCCGCTCTCCAGGTCCTTGATCTGGACGAGGCCCTCGGCCAGATCCCGCTCGCCGGCCACCAGCGCCAGCCGCGCGCCGGAGCGGTTGGCCGACTTCATGGCGTTCTTCAGGCCCTTGCCGCCGTACGCGAAGTCGGTGGCGACGCCGGCCCGGCGCAGCGCGGTGACCGTGCCGAACAGCACCCGGCGGGCCTCCTCGCCGAGCGGGACGGCGTAGACGGCGGTGGCGGCGGGGATGTCGAGCGTGATGCCCTCCGCCTCCAGCGCCAGGACCGTGCGGTCCACGCCGAGCGCCCAGCCGACGGACGGCAGCGCGGGGCCGCCGATCATCTCGGACAGGCCGTCGTAGCGGCCGCCGCCGCCCACCGCGGACTGCGAGCCCAGGCCGTCGTGGACGAACTCGAAGGTGGTGCGGGTGTAGTAGTCCAGGCCCCGGACCAGCTTCTCGTCGTCCTCGAACCGCACGCCCGCCGCGGTCAGCAGTTCGCGCACCTGCTCGTGGTAGGTCTTGCACGCCTCGCACAGGTAGTCACGCAGGGCCGGGGCCCCGACCAGCTGCTTCTGGACGGTGTCGCGCTTGTCGTCCAGGACCCGCAGCGGGTTGATCTCGATCCGGCGGCGGGTCTCCTCGTCCAGCTCCAGCCCACGCAGGAAGTCCTGCAGGGCGGCGCGGTAGACGGGGCGGCACTCGGCGTCGCCGAGCGAGTTCAGCAGGATGCGGAACTCGCGCAGCCCGAGCGAGCGGTACGCCTGGTCGGCCAGGAGGATCAACTCGGCGTCGAGCGCGGGGTCCTCGGTGCCGATCGCCTCGGCGCCGACCTGCGAGAAGTGGCGGTAGCGGCCCTTCTGCGGACGCTCGTAGCGGTAGTAGGAGCCGGAGTACCAGAGCTTGACGGGGAGGTTGCCGCCCTTGTGGAGGTTGGCCTCCAGCGCCGCGCGCAGCACGGACGCGGTGCCCTCGGGGCGCAGCGCGAGCTGGTCGCCGCCCTTGGTCTCGAAGGCGTACATTTCCTTGGTCACGATGTCGGTGGACTCACCGACACCGCGGGCGAACAGCTCGACGTTCTCGAAGCCGGGCGTCTCGATGTAGCCGTAACCGGAGTTCCGCAGCGGCGAGGAGATGGCCTCGCGCACCGCGAGATAGGTCGCCGAATTCGGGGGGAGCAGGTCGTACGTGCCCTTGGGGGCCTGAAAGGTGCTCACGGAAGGTCTCGTCACATTCCTCGTCGCGGAGCGGCGGTGAAGCCGTCTCCGAAGCCGGCGGCCACTTCCCGGAGATAGGGGTTGGCGGCGCGCTCGCGGCCGATGGTGGTCTGGGGGCCGTGGCCGGACAGCACGACGGTGGAGTCCTCCAGCGGCAGGCACACACGCGCCAGCGACTGCAGGATCTCGGCGTGGTCGCCGCCCGGCAGATCGGTACGTCCGATGGAGCCGGCGAACAGCAGGTCGCCCGAGAAGAAGACCGGCGGGATGTCGGCCTGCTCGGGCATCCTGAACGTCACCGACCCCTTGGTATGGCCCGGCGCGTGCGCGACGGAGAACTCCATGCCGGCCAGCTCCAGCGCGCCGCCGTCGGTCAGCTCCTTGACGTCGTCCGGCTCCCCCACGGTGAGTTCGCCCATGAGCTGCTGCCCGATGGAGCGGCCGAGGGCCTTCTCCGGGTCGCTCATCATGTAGCGGTCCTCGGGGTGGATCCAGGCAGGGACGTCATGCGCGCCGCACACCGGGACGACCGAGGCGACGTGGTCGATGTGGCCGTGGGTGAGGATGACCGCGACGGGCTTGAGCCGATGCTTCGCGACGGCGTCCTCGACTCCTTGGGCAGCCTGGTGGCCCGGGTCGATGATGACGCACTCCTCGCCGGCGGCGGGGGCGACCAGATAGCAGTTGGTCCCCCAGGCCCCGGCGGGGAACCCGGCAATCAGCACGTTCGTCCTTAAAGGTCGGTGACGGTCGGCGGAGAGCGGCCCGCGGGATCGCTCCCGGAACATCTCGGCAGCTCCAGAGCCTACCGGCGGGACTCCCGGCGGGGCGAACCCGTATACGGTACGGCCACGGCAGACAAGAGCGGCGCAACGCTCACGACAAGGAGACGACCGGTGGTCAGCAGCGATCAGCGGCGGCGGAAGCTCGCCCGGGAGAAGTTCGAGCGCCAGCAGCAACGGCGGTCCGCGGCCCGCCGGAAGGTCAAACGCCGCAACGTGATCATGGCGTCCACGCTGGCCGTGGTCCTCGCCGCCGGTGCCGCCGCCTACGCCTCGGCGGGGCTGGCGGGCGGCACGGACGACGCCGACCGGGCCGCGGCCAGTCCCACGAAGGACCCCTGCGGCAAGCCCGCGAAGGGCTCCCCGTCCCGCAAGACGTGGAAGAAGGAGCCGGCGATGACGGTCGACACCTCCGCCTCGTACGCCGTGAAGCTGGGCACCACCTGCGGCCGGATCGAGCTGAAGCTGGACGCCCGCAAGGCGCCGCACACCGTGAACTCCTTCGCCTTCCTCGCCCGCCAGGGCTACTTCGACCACAGCAAGTGCCACCGCCTGGTCGACCAGGGCATCTATGTCCTGCAGTGCGGCGACCCGGCCGGCACCGGCAAGGGCTCCCCCGGCTACACCATCCCGGACGAGAACCTCAAGGACCCCCGGATCAAGGGCAACGTCTATCCGGCGGGCACGGTCGCGATGGCCAACCGCTACGACGGCAAGAACGACAGGACCCGCGACTCCGGCAGCAGCCAGTTCTTCCTCGTCTATCAGGACAGCCAGTTGCCACCCAACTACACACCGTTCGGCACCATCACCGGCGGTATGGACGTCCTGCGAAAGATCGCCGAGGCGGGTTCGACGGCCGATCCGGCAACCGACAACACCGCTCCGAACGCCACCGTCGTCATCGACCGGGCCACCGTCACGAAATCCTGACGGATGCCCGGCCGGCCGGGGGCGAAGTGGTGTCGCCCCTGTGTGCGAACCACGGAATTTTGGTCGTGCTGGATGCGGACAGCCGACCGCCGTTCGCCTAGATTGGCGTTGTGTAGGGTGCCTGCTCCGACGGCCTGCCACCCTCACCGCAAGACAGCCCGTCGGACCGGCCAGGGCGAGGCTCTGCCGGACAGAAACTGTGGACGATGCCGGGGGGCCGCACGCCCTCGTCGGCATCATGTGGAGGAGGCGCTGTGAGCAGCGACCCATGGGGCCGCGTCGATGAGACGGGGACCGTGTACGTGCGTACCGCCGACGGCGAGCAGGTTGTCGGATCGTGGCAGGCGGGATCTCCCGAGGAGGCTCTCGCCTACTTCGAGCGCAAGTACGAGGGCCTGGTCGTCGAAATCGGCCTCCTCGAGCGACGGGTCAAGACCACCGACCTGTCGGCGAAGGACGCCACGACCGCGATCGACCATCTGCGCCAGCAGGTCGACGAGCACCACGCGGTGGGTGATCTGGAAGCGCTGAGGAAGCGGCTGGACAAGCTCGTGTCCACGGTCGAGGCGCGGCGCGAGGAGCGCAAGGCGCAGAAGGCCAAGCAGAGCGACGAGGCCCGCCAGGCCAAGGAGAAGCTGGTCGCCGAGGCCGAGGAGCTGGCGACGAGCGAGCAGTGGCGGGTGGCGGGCGAGCGGCTTCGGGCGCTGGTCGACACCTGGAAGGGGCTGCCGCGTCTGGACCGCAAGGCCGACGACGAGCTCTGGCACCGCTTCTCGCACGCCCGCTCGGCCTTCTCCAAGCGCCGCAAGGCGCACTTCGCGTCGCTGGACGCGCAGCGCGAGGACGCCCGTAAGGCCAAGGAGAAGCTGGTCGCCGAGGCCGAGTCGCTGTCGAAGTCGACGGACTGGGGGGCGACGGCCGCCCGCTACCGCGAGCTGATGGCGGACTGGAAGGCGGCCGGCCGCGCCCAGCGCGAGCACGAGGACGACCTGTGGAACCGCTTCCGCGGCGCGCAGGACATCTTCTTCCAGGCGCGCGGCGAGGTCTTCGCGGAGCGCGACGCCGAGCAGCGGGAGAATCTGACCCGCAAGGAGGAGCTGGTCACCGAGGCCGAGAAGCTCCTTCCGGTCTCCGATCTGAAGACGGCGCGGGCGGCGTTCCGCTCGATCAACGAGCGGTGGGAGGCCATCGGCCACGTGCCGCGGGACGCCCGCCCGAAGATCGAGGGGCGGATGCACGCCGTCGAGCGCGCCATCCAGGAGTCCGAGGAGGCCGAGTGGCGGCGTACCAACCCCGAGGCGCGGGCGCGCGCCGCGGGGCTGACCGGCCAGCTCCAGGACGCCGTCGACAAGCTGGAGAAGCAGATCGACGCGGCGCGTGCGCAGGGCAACGACGCCAAGGCGGACAAGCTCGGCCGTGAGCTGGAGGGCCGCAAGGCACTGCTGGACCAGGCGCTGAAGGGCCTGGAGGAGTTCGGCGGCTGACCACCGCACACGGCGGAGGGCCCCGGTAGGCGATGCCTGCCGGGGCCCTCGTCATGTCGTGGGCGGCCGCCGCGCACGGGCGGCGGCCGCCTGCCGTCAGGGCCTGCGCGCCGAGGTCACGCGGTAGACGTCGTAGACGCCCTCCACACCGCGCACGGCCTTCAGGACGTGCCCCAGGTGCTTGGGATCGCCCATCTCGAAGGTGAACCGGGAGGTGGCGACCCGGTCGCGGGAGGTCTGGACGGCCGCGGAGAGGATGTTGACGTGCTGGTCGGACAGCACCCTGGTGACGTCCGACAGCAGCCGGGAGCGGTCCAGCGCCTCGACCTGGATGGCGACCAGGAAGACCGAGGACTGGGTGGGTGCCCACTCGACCTCCAGGATCCGCTCGGGCTGCTTCGACAGCGAGTCGACGTTGACGCAGTCCGCGCGGTGCACCGATACGCCGCTGCCGCGGGTGACGAAGCCGATGATGGGATCGCCCGGGACAGGCGTGCAGCAGCGGGCGAGCTTGACCCACACATCGTCGACGCCCTTGACCACGACGCCCGGGTCGGCGCTGGAGCGCCGCTTCGAGCGCGGCCGGATCGGCGTCGACTCGGCGATGTCCTCGGTGGCCTCGTCCTGCCCGCCGAGCGCCTGCACGAGCTTCTGCACGACGCTCTGCGCGGTGACGTGGCCCTCGCCGATGGCCGCGTACAGCGAGGAGATGTCGGGGTAGCGCATCTCGTGCGCGAGGGTGACCAGGGAGTCGCCGGTCAGGATCCGCTGGATCGGCAGGTTCTGCTTGCGCATGGCCCGCGCGATGGCGTCCTTGCCCTGCTCGATGGCCTCGTCCCGGCGCTCCTTGGAGAACCAGGCGCGGATCTTGTTGCGGGCGCGCGGTGACTTGACGAAGCCCAGCCAGTCGCGGGACGGCCCGGCGCCGGGCGCCTTGGAGGTGAAGACCTCCACCAGGTCGCCGTTGTCCAGGGTCGATTCGAGCGGTACGAGGCGCCCGTTGACCCGTGCTCCTATCGTGCGGTGGCCGACCTCGGTGTGCACCGCGTAGGCGAAGTCCACCGGGGTGGCGCCCGCCGGCAGCGCTATGACGTCGCCCTTCGGCGTGAAGACGAAGACCTCGTTGCGGGAGAGGTCGAAGCGCAGCGATTCGAGGAACTCGCCCGGGTCCTCGGTCTCCTTCTGCCAGTCCAGCAACTGCCGCAGCCAGGCCATGTCGTTGACGGTGTCCTGGCCCGCGCCCTTGCCCGCGCCCTTGGGGATGTCCGTACGCACCTTGGAGGCGCCGGCGACGGCCTCCTGCTTGTACTTCCAGTGCGCGGCGATGCCGTACTCGGCGCGGCGGTGCATGTCGAACGTGCGGATCTGCAGCTCGACGGGCTTGCCGTTGGGCCCGATGACCGTCGTGTGGAGCGACTGGTACATGTTGAACTTGGGCATCGCGATGTAGTCCTTGAACCGCCCCGGTACCGGATTCCACCGGGCGTGGACGGTGCCGAGCGCCGCGTAGCAGTCGCGGACGGTGTCGACGAGGACGCGGATGCCCACCAGGTCGTAGATCTCGGCGAAGTCGCGGCCTCGCACGATCATCTTCTGGTAGACGCTGTAGTAGTGCTTCGGCCGGCCGGTGACGGTGGCCTTGATGCGGGCCGCGCGCAGGTCCGCCTGGACCTCGTCGGTCACTATCGCCAGGTACTCGTCGCGCTTGGGCGCCCGCTCGGCGACCAGCCGCACGATCTCGTCGTACATCTTGGGGTAGAGGATCGCGAAGGCGAGGTCCTCCAGCTCCCACTTGATGGTGTTCATGCCCAGGCGGTGGGCGAGCGGAGCGTAGATCTCCAGCGTCTCGCGGGCCTTCTTCTCCTGCTTCTCCCGCTTGAGATAGCGCATGGTGCGCATGTTGTGCAGCCGGTCGGCGAGCTTGATGACCAGTACCCGCGGGTCCTTGGCCATCGCGACGACCATCTTGCGGACGGTCTCGGCCTGCGCGGCCTCCCCGAACTTGACCTTGTCCAGCTTGGTGACGCCGTCGACGAGCAGCGCGACCTGGTCGCCGAAGTCACGGCGCAGGGTGTCCAGGCCGTACTCGGTGTCCTCGACGGTGTCGTGCAGCAGGCCGGCCATCAAGGTGGCCGGGTCCATGCCCAGCTCGGCGAGGATCGTGGTCACCGCGAGCGGGTGGGTGATGTACGGGTCGCCGCTCTTGCGCTTCTGGCCGCGGTGCCAGCGCTCGGCGACCTGGTAGGCCCGCTCGATCTGGCGCAGCGTCGCCGCCTCGATCTTGGGGTCGTTGCCGCGCACGATCCGCAGCAGCGGTTCCAGGACCGGGTTGTACGGGCTGGAGCGCTGGACGCCGAGCCGGGCGAGGCGGGCGCGGACGCGGTTGGGCGATCCGGAGCGGCCGGCCGGGGTGGGCGGCAGCGGCTTGGACGCCGGGGCCGGTGTCGCGGACGGACCTGCCTTGGCGGGCGGGCCGGCCTTCGACGCCGGGGCCGCGGAGCCCGCCGGGCCTGCTGCGGAGGCGTCCCGGGCGGGGCGGTCCGCGGGAGGCGGGGACGCGGCGGCAGGCCGGTCGGCCGAGGGCCGGGGCGCGGCGTTGCCGTCGGACTCGCTCTGCCGCTCGGGCTTCGGCGTGTCCGAGGCAGCCGCGTCCTGGGGCTTCGGCTCGTCCGGGCGCGCGGCGGGGGATCCCGCCGGACGCGGTCCGGGGGAGAGCGGCTGGGCCTCGTCTGGCAAGAGCACTCCTCAAGCGGTTCCGGACCACAAGACCACGATCGGGTCGGGGTGCCATGGTATCGACCTCATGGGCGCGGCTCTCCCGCGGCCATGATTCCGTACATGACACAGCACCAGGGGCGCCCGAATTCTTCCGGGGCCCCTGGTGCCGAGGTGAGGCGTGAGGTCGGCTCAGACCGTGATCAGGGCCTCCAGCGGAGCGCCCTTCAGGCCCGGCTCCAGCCGGGCCCGGCCGGCGAGGAAGCCCAGCTCCAGCAGGACCGCGACGCCCGCGACATCGGCGCCCGCGCGGCGGATCAGCTGCAGCGAGGCGTCCGCGGTACCACCGGTGGCGAGCACGTCGTCTATCACCAGCACCCGGTCCCCCGGGGCCAGCGCGTCGGCGTGGATCTCGATCTCGGCGGTGCCGTACTCCAGCGCGTATGACTGCCCGAGCGTCGCGCCGGGCAGCTTGCCGGCCTTGCGGACGGGGACGAAGCCGATACCGGCGCGGACCGCGACGGGCGCCGCGAGGATGAACCCGCGGGCTTCGAGGCCCACGACCTTGTCGGCGCGGTACTCCCGGCACAGCTCCACGAACGCGTCGGTCAGCGCGCCGAAGGCGGCCGCGTCGGCCAGCAGCGGGGTGATGTCCTTGAACATCACGCCCGGCTGCGGGTAGTCCGGGACGTCCGAGATCCGGCTGAGCAGCAGCTCACGCAGCTCCGTGGGGGCGCTCATCGGCGCTTGCCCGACGGGCGGCCGCGTCCGCGGTTACGGGAAGCGGGCTGGGAGCGCGGTCCGACGACCGCGGTGTCGTCGTCGGATCCGGCCGCCCCGGCGGGGTCGCCGTCCTGCGGCTCCTCCGGGCCCGCGCCCTTGGCCGCGGCCGCGGCGCGCTTGGCCCGTACCCGCTTGACCAGCGCCTTCATCTGCGGCTCGCGCTCCTTGAAGTCGGCGACCAGCGGGGTGGCGATGAAGATCGAGGAGTACGCACCGGCGGCGAGACCGACGAACAGGGCCAGCGAGATGTCGTTGAGCATGCCCGCACCGAGCACGCCGCCACCGACGAAGAGCAGACCGGCGACCGGCAGCAGCGCCACGACGGTGGTGTTGATGGAGCGCACCAGGGTGCCGTTGATGCTGCGGTTGGCGATCTCGCTGTAGGTGAAGCGGGTCTGCTTGGTGATGTCCTTGGAGGCTTCCTTCAGGCTGTCGAAGACGACGACCGTGTCGTACAAGGAGTAACCGAGGATCGTCAGCAGACCGATGACCGTGCCGGGGGTGACCTCGAAGCCGACCAGGGCGTAGATGCCGACCGTGATCGTGAGGTCGTGGATCAGCGCGATCAGGGCGGCCAGCGCCATCCGCCACTCGAAGGCGATGGCGAGGTAGATCACCACGAGGATCATGAAGATCCCCAGGCCCAGCCAGGCCTTGTTGGCGATCTGCTCACCCCAACTCGGGCCGACCAGCTGGGTGTTGACGTCCTTGACCGGGACGTTCAGGTCCTTGGCGAGCTCTTCCTGGACCGGGACCGCCTGCTTGGTGTCCAAGCCGCTGATCTGGATACGCAGCGAGCCGCCGCCGAGCTTTTGCACCACGGCCTGGCGGCCGCCGGCCGCGGACTCGGCCTTGTGCTGCGCCTCCGAGGCGGACACCGAGGTCTCGGGGGTGGTGAAGACCGCGCCACCGGAGAACTCGATGCCCATGTTCAGGCCGCGTACCGCCAGGCCGACGATGGCCGTGATGGTGATGAGGATCGAGATGCCGTACCAGATCTTGCGCTTGCCGATGAAGTCGTAGCCGACCTCGCCGCGGTAGAGCCGGGCGCCGATGTTTCCGAGCTTGGACATCTCACGCCTCCTTCGTCTCGGTGGGGGCGGTACCGCGGCGGCGTCGCAGCGGGGGCTTGGCGCCCAGACGCTTGGGATCCAGACCGGACCACGGGTGGCCGTCGGCGAAGAACTTCCGCCGGGCCAGCAGCGTCATCAGCGGCTTGGTGAAGAAGAAGACCACGACGACGTCGAGGACGGTGGTCAGACCGAGCGTGAACGCGAAGCCCTGCACCTTGCCGACGGTGACGATGAACAGCACCGCGGCGGCCAGGAACGACACGAAGTCGGAGACCATGATCGTGCGACGGGCGCGCGGCCAGCCGCGTTCGACGGCCGGGCGGAGCGTGCGGCCCTCGCGGATCTCGTCGCGGATGCGTTCGAAGTAGACGATGAAGGAGTCGGCGGTGATACCGATGGCGACGATGGCGCCACAGACCGCCGGCAGGTTCAGCGCGAATCCGATGGCCGGTCCGAGCAACGTCATGATCGTGTACGTCAGGACCGCCGAGACCGCGAGGCTCGCCAGCGCGACCAGCGCCAGGCCCCGGTAGTAGGCGACCAGGTAGATGACGACCAGGGCGAGGCCGATGGCGCCGGCGATCAGACCGGCGTGCAGCTGCTCGCCGCCCAGGGCCGCGGTCACCGTGGTCTCGTCGTCGATCTTGAAGGACAGCGGCAGCGCACCGTAGGACAGCATGTTGCCGAGGTCCTCGGCGGACTGCTGGGTGAAGCCGCCGGAGATGGTGGCGTTACCGCCGTTGAGCTGCTGGCTGACACGCGGGTCGGAGACCACCGCGCCGTCCAGGACGATCGCGAACTGGTTCTGCGGCTGCGTCTTGGTGGCGAGCTTGCCGGTGATGTCCGCGAACTTCTTGCCTCCGTCGGAGGTGAAGTCCATCTGGACGATCCAGCCCTGGCCCTGCTGGCTGTCGAAGACGGCCTTGGCGTCCTTGACGTCGGTGCCCTCCACGGCGACCGGGCCGAGCGCGTACTTCTGCGAACCGTCGTCCTTGCAGGCGACGATCGAGTCGGTCGGCTTGGAGTTGGCGGCCTGCTGACCGGCCGTGGCGCGCTTCGCCTTGGTGGAGCAGTCCAGCGCGGCGAGCTGCTTCTGCACGGCGGGCGGCAGGTCCGCGGCGCCACCGGTGGGCGGCACCGGGGGAAGGGAGGGCTTGGGCTTGCCCGAGGGGGTCGGCGTGGCGGACGGCGCCTTCTTCAGGGAGTCCGTGGCGGCCCTGCCCTGTGTCGTGGCGCTCGCGCCGGGCTTCGGGGAGGAACCGGCGCTCTGCTTGCCGGCGTCCTTGGCGCCCGGGCCGACCTTGCTCTTGCCGTCGTCGCCCTTGCCGTTCTTGCCGCCCGGGGAGGGGCTGGCCGTGGGGTCGGGGGTCTTGGCGCCGGCAGTGGTGGTCAGCACCGGCCGGAATCCGAGCTGGGCGGTGGTGCCGACCTGCTGGCGGGCCTGCTTCGCGTCCGTCCCCTTGGGGATGTTCACGATGATGTGGTTGCTGCCCTGCGTCTGGACCTCGGACTCGGTCACACCGAGGCCGTTGACCCGCCGCTCCATGATGCCGGCGGCGGTGTTCATGTTGGTCTCGTTGATCGCGTTGGGCTTGCCCGGCTGGTTCTGGGCCGCCAGCGTGAAGCTGGTGCCACCCGCCAGGTCGATGCCCAGTCGGGGCGTCAGCGTGCCGGAGTAGAACATGCCTCCGACCAGAGCGACCATCGCGATCAGGATCAGGACCAGGGTGCGCCCCGGATGACCCTGGCTCGCGGGCGCCCTGCGGCCCTTCTTCGGTGCTGCCACCTTCTCGTATCTCCCTGTCCAACCACTCGGCTTCGGGTGTCTGCCGAGCGGCCACGAAGTGTTGTGGGGACGTGCCCCCGCCGGAGCCTAGACCGTCCCGGAACCGCGGTGCACCGCTCAGGGGTGCTCCGCGGTTCCGTGCGGGGCGGGACTACTTCGCGTCGGCGCCGCCGGCCTTCTTGTCGTCCTTGGCGGGCTCCGCGTCGCTCTTGGCGGTGTCGGAGTCGGCCTTGGCGGCTTCCTCGGCGGCGGGCTCATCGGCCGCGGCGGCCGGCTCGGCCGGGGTCTCGTCCTTGCCCAGGTCGATCTTGTCGGCCTTGTCGCCCGTCTCGGGGGCGTCGGCGGCGGTGGCGCCGGTCAGCGACGAGGCGTCGTCCGGGACGACCGGCTCGTCGTGGGAGACCGGGTCGGCGCCGTCGAGAATGCGGTTGTACTCCTCGTCGGGGAGAACCGCGCCAATGGCGTTCTTGGCGTAAATGGCGTGCACGCTGGGAGCAACCTCAAGGAGGACGGTGTCCTCGTGGATTTCCTTGACGGTGGCGTACATGCCGCCGATCGTCCGGACGCCGGTGCCGGGCTGCATTTCATTGCGCATCTGGGCGGCCGCCTGCTGCTTCTTCTTCGCAGAGCGGGTCATCAGGAACATGGCCCCGATGAGGACGATGAAGGGGAGGAGAGTCACGATACTCACGGGACGGAAATCCTTCGCACGACCGCTGATGCGCGGTCTGATATACGGGGGTGGGAATGCCGGTCCATTCGGACGGCATCGGCGGAGTCTAAGCGAGTCCCCACCGGTGGAACAACGCCCAGCATCGCACCGCAGTTCCTGACCGGGCGAGTCTCCGCGCCGTCAGCCGCCGAACAGGCCCTGCTGACCGGTTCCTCCCGATTGCTGCTGCGGCGGAACGAGCCCCAGGTGGGCCCAGGCCGCGGGGGTGGCGATCCGGCCACGGGGGGTGCGGGCGAGCAGGCCCTCGCGCACCAGGAAGGGCTCGGCGACCTCCTCGACCGTCTCGCGCTCCTCCCCCACCGCGACGGCCAGCGTCGACAGGCCCACCGGGCCGCCGCCGAAGAGCTTGAGCAGGGCCGTCAGCACGGCACGATCCAAGCGGTCCAGGCCGCGCTCGTCGACCTCGTAGACGCCCAGGGCCTGCGAGGCGATCTCGCGGGTGATCACGCCGTCCGCCTTGACCTGGGCGTAGTCGCGGACGCGGCGCAGCAGGCGGTTGGCGATACGCGGGGTGCCGCGGGAGCGGCCGGCGATCTCGGCGGCGCCATCGGCCTCTATGTGGACGTCCAGCAGGCCGGCCGAGCGGTGGATGACGCGCTCCAGCTCGACGGGGGCGTAGAACTCCATGTGGCCGGTGAAGCCGAAGCGGTCCCGCAGCGGGGGCGGCAGCAGGCCGGCCCGGGTGGTGGCGCCGACCAGGGTGAAGGGCGGGAGTTCCAGGGGGATGGCGGTGGCGCCCGGGCCCTTGCCGACGATCACGTCGACGCGGAAGTCCTCCATCGCCATGTAGAGCATTTCCTCGGCGGGCCGGGACATCCGGTGGATCTCGTCCAGGAAGAGGACCTCGCCCTCCTGGAGGGAGGAGAGGATCGCGGCGAGATCTCCGGCGTGCTGGATGGCGGGGCCGGAGGTGATGCGGATCGGGGCGCCCATCTCGGCCGCGATGATCATGGACAGGGTGGTCTTGCCGAGCCCCGGGGCCCCGGACAGCAGGACGTGGTCGGCGGTGGCGCCGCGCGCGCGGGCCGCCCGCAGCACCAGGTCGAGCTGTTCGCGCACCCGCTCCTGGCCCACGAATTCTTCGAGGTCCTTGGGCCGCAGAGCGGCCTCGACGGCGGTGTCCTCGCCGTCGGCGTCCGCCCCGACGAGCCGGTCGGCCGCGCCGGTGGCGGCGTCGGCGGCGATGTCATCGGCGGTGGACGGTGCGGTGTCGTCCCAGTTCACTACGGATTGCCTCGCGGGGTCGGGGCGGCCGGGCCGCCTGCATGGTCATGCGGTCGGGGGCCCGGAGTCGCGGCGGTGCCGGGCCGGCCGCGACGGACCGCCGGGCCCCGGGCGGCGCGGCTCATCGCGCCCGGTTCAAGGTCTGCAGAGCGGCCTTGAGGAGCTGCGGCACCTGGGGCTGCCCGCCGTCTGCGACCGCCGCGTCAGCCTGCGGCGCGACCGCGGCCACCGCTTCCTCCGCCTCGCGGGTGGCGTAGCCGAGGCCGATCAGGGCGGCGTGCAGCTGGTCGCGCCAGCCTGTCGTGACGGGGCTGCCGACGCCGGCGCGGGCGGTGCCCACCGGCGCGCCGAGGCGGTCCTTCAGCTCCAGGAGCAGCTTCTGCGCGCCCTTCTTGCCGATGCCGGGGACCGCGGTGAGCGTCTTCTCGTCACCGGTGGACACGGCCAGACGCAGGGTGTCAGGGGAGTGCACGGCCAGCATGGCCTGGGCGAGCCGGGGGCCGACGCCACTGGCGGTCTGCAGCAGCTCGAAGGTCTGCCGTTCGTCGTCGTCGGCGAAGCCGTAGAGGGTGAGGGAGTCCTCCCGCACGACGAGGGAGGTGGCGAGCTTGGCCTGCTGGCCGATGCGCAGCCCGGACAGGGTGTTCGGGGTGCACTGGACGGCCATGCCGACACCGCCGACCTCGACGACGGCGGTGTCCGGGGCGAGGGCCGCGACCGGGCCGGAGACGAAGGCGATCATCGGGTGCCCTTCTGGGGTGCCACCCGGCGCGGGCCGGGGGACGGGAGGGAGGAGGGGGCGGCGCGGCGGGCCGCGGCGTGCGCCTGCTGGAGGCGGTTGACCGCGGGGGCGCGCCAGATGTGGCAGATGGCCAGGGCGAGAGCGTCGGCCGCGTCGGCCGGCTTCGGCGGTGCGTCGAGCCGCAGCAGGCGGGTCACCATGGCGCCGACCTGGGCCTTGTCGGCCCGGCCCGAGCCGGTGACGGCTGCCTTGACCTCACTGGGGGTGTGCAGCGCGACGGGCAGTCCGCGGCGGGCGGCGCACAGCATGGCGACCGCGCTGGCCTGGGCGGTGCCCATGACCGTACGGACGTTGTGCTGGCTGAACACCCGCTCCACGGCGACGAATTCGGGCCGGTACTCATCGAGCCATGCGTCGATGCCGCGCTCGATCAGGACCAGGCGGTGCGCGATGTCGGCGTCCGCCGGGGTCCGGACGACACCGACGCCGACCATGCTCAGCGGGCGGCCCGCGACGCCGTCCACCACGCCGACTCCGCAGCGCGTCAGCCCCGGGTCCACGCCGAGAACCTTCATCGGGCCCTCCCCTCCGGCTCGACCATGTGTTCCTGCAGGCTATCGGCTGCCACTGACAATGCGACGGGCCGGCGGGGTGTGTCCCGCCGGCCCGTCGCACGCACAACGATCAGACAACCGAAAACCGAAACCGAGAACCGAAATGCGAGGAATCAGCGCGGCCGACGGCCAACTCCGCCTGTGCGGTGCCGGATCGGCCGGGTGGAGCCGTCAGGCGTCAGGCGTCGACCTTGGCCATGACGTCGTCGGAGACATCGAAGTTGGCGAAGACGTTCTGCACGTCGTCGCTGTCCTCCAGCGCGTCGATCAGCTTGAAGATCTTGCGCGCGCCTTCCTCTTCGAGCTCGACCTGCATGGTCGGGACGAAGTTGGCGTCGGCCGAGTCGTAGTCGATGCCGGCGTCCTGGAGCGCGGTGCGCACCGCGACAAGGTCGGTGGCCTCGCTGAGCACCTCGAAGCTGTCACCGAGGTCGTTGACCTCCTCGGCGCCCGCGTCCAGGACCGCGCCGAGCACGTCGTCCTCGGTCAGCTCACCCTTGGGGACGATCACCACGCCCTTGCGGTTGAACAGGTAGGACACCGAGCCCGGGTCGGCCATCGAACCGCCGTTGCGGGTCATCGCGACCCGGACGTCGGAGGCCGCGCGGTTGCGGTTGTCGGTGAGGCACTCGATGAGCACCGCGACGCCGTTGGGGCCGTAGCCCTCGTACATGATGGTCTCGTAGTCGGCGCCGCCCGCCTCAAGACCCGCACCGCGCTTGAGCGCGCTGTCGATGTTCTTGTTGGGCACCGAGCTCTTCTTGGCCTTCTGGATGGCGTCGAAGAGCGTCGGGTTGCCGTCCACGTCGGCGCCGCCGGTGCGGGCCGCGACCTCGATGTTCTTGATCAGCTTCGCGAAGAGCTTGCCGCGCTTGGCATCGATCACGGCCTTCTTGTGCTTCGTCGTAGCCCATTTAGAGTGGCCGGACATCCGCCTGTCTCCTTCGCGTAACCAATTGAGAAACGAACGCCTGAGATCCTACCGGGACGGCGCCGGACCGCAGTAACTGCCGCCCGCCGCCGTCACCGCCCCGGATCAGCGCTCCGCGCGCCTCACCATATCGACGAAGAACGCGTGAACGCGGTGGTCGCCGGTGAGTTCCGGGTGGAAAGACGTGGCAAGGACGTTACCCTGCCGGACCGCCACGGTGTGCCCGTCGTACGTCGCGAGGACCTCCGCGGACGCGCCGACCGACTCGACCCACGGCGCCCGGATGAAGACGCCGTCGACCGGCCCGCCGGGGATACCGGCCATGTCCACGGCCGCCTCGAAGGACTCGTTCTGCCGCCCGAAGGCGTTACGGCGCACGATCATGTCGACGCCGCCGAGCGTCTCCTGGTCCTCGCGGCCGTCCAGCAGCTTGTCCGCGACCATGATCATGCCCGCGCAGGTGCCGTAGACCGGCTTGCCGGCCCGGACGAACGCCCGCAGCGGCTCCAGCATGCCGAAGACGACCGCGAGCTTGGACATGGTGGTGGACTCACCACCCGGGATGACCAGACCGTCGAGCCCCTCCAGCTCCTCGGCGCGGCGCACCGGCCGCGCCAGGGCGTCCGACTCGGCGAGCGCCGTGAGGTGCTCGCGGACATCGCCCTGGAGGGCCAGTACTCCGATGGTGGGGGTGGTCATGGACGCCCTACCAGCCGCGGTTGGCGTAGCGCTCGGACTCGGGGAGGGTGTCGCAGTTGATGCCGACCATGGCCTCGCCCAGGTCGCGGGAGGCATCCGCGATGACCTTCGGGTCGTCGTAGAAGGTGGTGGCCTTCACGATCGCGGCGGCGCGCTTGGCCGGGTCGCCGGACTTGAAGATGCCGGAGCCGACGAACACGCCCTCGGCGCCGAGCTGGCGCATCAGGGCCGCGTCGGCCGGGGTCGCCACGCCACCGGCGGAGAACAGCACGACCGGCAGCTTGCCGAGCTCGGCGACCTCCTTGACCAGCTCGTAGGGGGCGCGCAGCTCCTTGGCCGCCGCGAACAGCTCGTTGTTGTCGTAGCCGCGCAGGCGGGCGATCTCGCCCTTGATCTGACGCATGTGGCGGACCGCCTCGACGACGTTGCCGGTGCCGGCCTCGCCCTTCGAGCGGATCATGGCCGCGCCCTCGGCGATGCGGCGCAGCGCCTCGCCCAGGTTGGTGGCGCCACAGACGAAGGGGGTGGTGTAGGCCCACTTGTCGGAGTGGTTGACCTCGTCGGCCGGGGTGAGCACCTCGGACTCGTCGATGTAGTCGACGCCGAGCGACTGCAGGACCTGGGCCTCGACGATGTGGCCGATGCGGGACTTGGCCATGACCGGGATGGAGACGGCGTTGATGATGCCGTCGATCATGTCCGGGTCGGACATGCGGGCCACGCCGCCGTCCTTGCGGATGTCGGCCGGGACCCGCTCCAGGGCCATGACGGCGACGGCGCCGGCGTCCTCGGCGATCTTCGCCTCTTCCGGCGTGACGACGTCCATGATCACGCCACCCTTGAGCTGCTCGGCCATTCCGCGCTTGACGCGCGCGGTTCCGGTCTCGGGGTGCTGGGGCGTGGTGGGCGTGCTGGACACGGTGGACCTCACTCAGTGCGGGTGGTTGTACGTTGCCGCCCACACAACCCTTTGCGAGTGGCCTGCGAAAAGGGCCAATTAGAGGTCAGTGGCTCGTTACGGCCGGCGACGCCGCGCGGCGGGCCCCGCTCAGTTTCCGCCCGAGCGGTCGTCGAGCACCGCGGGCGGCTCGTCGTCCATCTCGAAGGCCAGCGGGAACGGCGCGTGACCGGCCAGCCGCAGATAGCGCACGACCCGGTGCCGGCGCACCGCGCGCGCGGCCCTTACGGCGTCGTTGTGGAAGCGGCGCGCCATCGGCACCCGGCGCACCGCCGCGGTCAGCTCGGCGACCGTCTCCTCGCCGCCCGGGGCCTCCCGTACGGCCTCCAGCTGGGCGTCCTCGGCGAAGATGGCGCGCAGCGCCTGGGTCAGCTCGCTCTCGGCGACCTCGCGGTGGTCCTCCTCGGCCTGCCGGGCCTCGTGAGCCGCCTGGTAGAGCACGATCGAAGCGGCGGGGTCGAGCACACCCGAGGTGCCCACCTCCTGGGCGACCGAGGCCCGCCGGAGCAGTTGGGCGTCGAGGGCCGCCCTGGCCGCGTCGATCCGTGCGTGCAGGCGGTCGAGGCGTCCGGCGGTCCAGCTCAGGTAGACGCCGATGAGGACGACCGCGGCCGCGATCCAGATGAAGGTGGTCACGCCGGGTCACAGTACCGGCCGCCGCGGCGCCCGCCGCACCGGTCGTCGCTCACTCCTTGGCCAGGCCCCAGCGGGCCCGCAGACCCACCCGCTCGTCAGTGGCCACCGAGGCGGCGCCGTCGGTGACCGTCTCGTACACCGCGAGGATGTCGGCGCCGACCGTCGACCAGTCGAAGCGGCGGACGTGCTTGCTGCCGCGTGCGCGCAGCTCGGCCAGCCGCTCGGGGTCGGCGAGCAGGCGTACGGCGGCGGCGGCGAGGGCGTCCGCGTCCTCGTTGGCGAAGAGCTCCCCCGCCTCGCCCTGGTCCAGGACCTGGGCGAACGCGTCGAGGTCGCTGGCCAGGACCGGGGCACCGGCCGACATCGCCTCGACGAGGATGATGCCGAAGGACTCGCCGCCGGTGTTGGGCGCGACGTACAGATCGACGCTGCGCAGCAGCCGGGCCTTGTCCTCGTCGGTGACCATGCCGAGGAACTCCACCCGGGAGCGCATCTCGGGGGGCAGCGCGGCGACCGCCTCCTCCTCGTCACCGCGGCCCGCCACCAGCAGCCGGGCGTCCGGCACCTCGGCGAGGATCGCGGGCAGCGCCTTCATGAGGACCGGCAGGCCCTTGCGGGGCTCGTCGATCCGGCCGATGAAACCGATCGTGCTCGCGCGGCCGCTGCCGGACCCCGCGTCGACCTCGGGGGCGGACTGCCACTCGGCCTTCGGCTCGGCCCGCGCGAAGAAGTCGACGTCGACGCCGTTGGGGATGACCACGGCGTCGCCGCCGAGGTGCTCGACGAGGGTGCGGCGGGCGTACTCGCTCACCGCGATCCGGGCGCTGATCTTCTCCAGCGCCGGCTGCAGGATCGGGTACGCGGCGATCATCGCCCGGGAGCGCGGGTTGGAGGTGTGGAAGGTCGCCACGATCGGTCCCTGGGCCGCCCAGCAGGAGAGCAGCCCCAGGGACGGCGAGGCCGGCTCGTGGATGTGGATGACGTCGAAGGCGCCGTTCTGCAGCCAGCGGCGCACCCGGGCCGCGGAGAGGAAGCCGAAGTTCAGCCGGGCGACCGAGCCGTTGTAGGGCACCGGGACCGCGCGGCCCGCGGAGACGACGTACGGCGGCAGCGGCTTGTCGTCGTCAGCGGGGGCCAGGACGGAGACGTCGTGGCCGACCCGGATCAGGTGTTCGGCGAGGTCCCTGATGTGGAACTGGACGCCACCGGGGACGTCCCACGAATAGGGGCAGACAATGCCGATTTTCACGCCTTCTCCGTTTCCGCGGCATCGCCGTGGGCGGCGGGAGGGGCCTCGGCCGGCGGGCCGGCCGCGTCGCCCGGGGCCGCGGTGCCGTCGTCGGCGGGGGCCTCCTCGCGCGGCTCCAGGTCGGCGAGCCAGAGGCGCTGGAGCATGTGCCAGTCCGCCGGGTGTTCGGCGATCCCGGAGGCGAACGCGTCCGCGAGGGCCTGGGTCATCGCGGACGCCTTCTCCGTGCGGGTGCCGGTCTCGGGCACCTCGATCTCCGGGTGGACCCTGCCGCGCATGATCGGCGTCCGGTCGTACCAGAGCGTGACGGGCAGGAGCATCGCCCCGGTCTGCAGGGCGAGCATCGCCGGGCCCGCCGGCATCTTCGCCGCCTCGCCGAAGAACTTGACCTCTATGCCCGAGCTGGACAGGTCGCGGTCGGCGACCAGGCAGACCAGGCCGCCGGCGCGCAGCCGCCGCGCCAGGGTGCCGAAGGCGGCCCCGCCGGTGTGCGGCAGCACCTCCATGCCCAGAGCCTCGCGGTAGGCGACGAAACGGTCGTAGAGGGATTCCGGCTTGAGGCGTTCGGCGACGGTGGTGAAGGGGACGCCGAGCTTGGTGGTGACCCAGACGCCCGCGAGGTCGTAGTTGCCCATGTGGGGCAGTGCGAGGATGACGCCCCGGTCGCTCTTGAGCCCCTCCTCCAGGTAGTGCACGTCCTGGGGGGTGAAACCGGCCTTTATCCGCTGCTCGCTCCAGGCGGGCAGCCGGAAGGACTCCATCCAGTAGCGCAGGTAGGCGCGCATCCCGGCCTTGGACAGCTCACGGAGACGTTCGGGCGAGGCGTCCGGCACCACCCGGGCGAGGTTGGACTCCAGGCGGCGGACGCCCTTGCCGCGGCGCTTCCACGCCAGGTCGGCGATCTGCCGGCCGAGGCGTACGGCGACGCCTTCCGGCAGCTTCTTGACCGTGCTCCAGCCCAGGCCGTAGAGCCCGTCGGTCAGCTTGTCGGTGTCGAGCCCCAGCAGTCCGGTCCGCGCCGTGCGGCCGGAGTCCGGGCCCTCTTCCGTTCCCTCTTCACGGCTCATGCGCCGCTCCCCCCTTGGGCGATTCCGTCGGCCTCGGCCGATTCACGGCGCACCGTCACCACGCGCTGGGCGAGGGTGACCGCGCTGCCGACGCCGACGATCCACAGGGCGATCGGCAGCAGGATGTCGATGCCGGGCACGCCGAACGCGTGCAACCCGGACAGACCGCACGCGACCAGCGTGATGACCAGCCGCTCGGCCCGCTCCACCAGGCCGTTGACGTTCACCGGCAGCCCGATGGCCTCCCCGCGCGCCTTGGTGTAGGAGACCACCTGGCCGCTGGCGAGGCAGAAGATCGCCATCGCGCAGAGCAGCAGGCTGTCGCCGCGCCCGGCGTACCAGAGGGCCAGTCCGCCGAAGACGGCGGAGTCGGCGACCCGGTCGAGGGTGGAGTCGAGGAAGGCGCCCCAGCGGCTGGAGCGGCCGAGCTGCCGCGCCATGTTGCCGTCGACCAGGTCGGAGAAGACGAACAGGGTGATGACGATCGTGCCCCAGAAGAACTCGCCCAGCGGGAAGAAGATCAGGGCGCCGGCCACCACGCCGCCGGTTCCCACCAGGGTGACCGCGTCCGGGCTGACCCCGAGGCGGATGAGCAGGGCGGCGAACGGCGTGAGAACACGCGTGAAGAACGCACGCGCGTACTTGTTCAGCATGGCCTTCCCGGAGGGTCGATGCGGGCCGTGCGGTCAAAAGGGGCCACCGGCTGGCCCATCGTAGCCAGGCGGTCCGCGGCAGCCGTCAATGCGTCACGGCGTGGGGCGCAAGCCACGGCTCGCGGGCATCGGCTCGCGCCCCCGGGTGCACCTACGAGCCCGTCGGCCCTGTTCCCGGGCCCTTTCGTCACAAGATCACCGCTCAGCTCCCCGACCGCCCCCCTTGCGCCACGTATGGACGCATCATGACCACGGTGGAAAGCTCGAATCACCGCAAAGTGTCGACCTGGAGGCGAGACACATGAGCGAGAAATCGAGTACACGCCCGGGAGCCGCCGGAAGGGCGTCTACGGCCGACCGGCCCACCGCCCTGCGGAACGTGGTGCTGGTCGGCCACAGCGGTTCGGGAAAAACCACCCTGGTCGAGGCGCTCGCGCTGGCGTCCGGCGCCGTCAATCGGGCGGGCAGGGTCGAGGACGGCGGCTGTCTGTCCGACTACGACGAGATAGAGCACCGCCAGCAGCGCTCCATTCAGCTCTCCCTGGTCCCGGTCGACTGGGGCGACGTCAAGATAAATCTCCTGGACACCCCGGGGTACGCCGATTTCGTCGGGGAATTGAGGGCCGGTCTGCGCGCCGCGGACGCGGCCCTTTTCGTGGTCTCGGCGGCGGACGGGGTGGCGGGCGCCACCCGTGCCGTCTGGGACGAGTGCGCGGCGGTCGGCATGCCGCGGGCCCTGGTCGTCACGCATCTGGAAGCGTCCCGCTCGGACTTCGGCGAGATGACCGAGCTGTGCCGCGGCACCTTCGGCGGCGAGGACCCCGACGCGGTGCTCCCCCTGTACCTCCCGCTGTACGGCACACCGGGCGCCGACGGCCACGCACCCGTGCACGGCCTGATCGGCCTGCTCTCCCAGCGGGTCTTCGACTACTCCTCCGGTGAGCGCACCGAGCGCGCGCCCACGGCTGAGGAGCTGCCCCTGATCGAGCAGGCTCGCAACCGGCTGATCGAAGGGATCATCGCCGAGAGCGAGGACGAGTCCCTCATGGACCGCTATCTCGGCGGTGAGGACATCGACGTCAAGACCCTCATCGGGGATCTGGAGACGGCCGTGGCGCGCGGCACGTTCCACCCGGTGCTCGCGGCAGGTCCGGCCGCCGAGGGGTCCCGGCAGGGGCTCGGCACCATCGAGCTGCTGGAGCTGATCACCGGCGGCTTCCCGACCCCGGCGGAGCGCGAGGCACCCCCCGTCACCGGCATCGACGGCGCCGCCCGCGCCCCGCTGACCTGCGATCCCGCCGGCCCGCTCGCCGCGGAGGTGGTCAAGACCTCCTCCGACCCCTACGTAGGCCGGCTCTCCCTCGTCCGCGTCTTCTCCGGCACCCTGCGCCCGGACGAGACGGTGCATGTCTCCGGGCACGGCCTGCAGGACCGCGGCCACGAGGACCATGACGTCGACGAGCGGGTCGGCGCGCTGTCCGCACCCTTCGGCAAGCAGCAGCGCACCCTGTCGCAGGCGATCGCCGGCGATCTGGCGTGCGTGGCGAAACTGTCCCGGGCGGAGACCGGCGACACCCTCTCGGACAAGGACGCTCCCCTGCTGATGGCTCCCTGGACCATGCCGGACCCCCTGCTGCCGGTCGCCATCCAGGCACACAGCAAGGCCGACGAGGACAAGCTCTCGCACGGCCTGGCCCGGCTGGTGGCCGAGGATCCGACGATGCGGCTGGAGCACCATCAGGACACCCACCAGGTGGTGCTGTGGTGCATGGGCGAGGCGCATGTCGACGTGGCGCTGGAGCGCCTGCGGGCCCGCTACGGCGTGCAGGTGGACACCGTCACCCACCAGGTGTCGCTGCGGGAGACCTTCGGCTCCGCCGCCTCGGGGCGCGGCCGCCATGTGAAGCAGTCCGGCGGCCACGGGCAGTTCGCGATCTGCGAGATCGAGGTCGAGCCGCTGCCGGGAGGATCCGGCATCGAGTTCGTCGACAAGGTGGTGGGCGGCGCGGTGCCCCGGCAGTTCATCCCGTCCGTGGAGAAGGGCGTACGCGCCCAGGCCGCGCGCGGGGTCGCCGCCGGGCACCCCCTCGTCGACATCCGCGTCACCCTGCTGGACGGCAAGGCGCACTCGGTCGACTCCTCCGACGCCGCGTTTCAGACGGCGGGTGCCCTGGCGCTGCGGGAGGCGGCGGCGGAGGCCCGGATCGACCTCCTCGAACCGGTCGTCGAGGTGACCGTGCTGATTCCGGACGACTTCGTCGGCACGGTGATGAGCGATCTCTCGGGGCGCCGGGGCCGGGTGGTGGGTACCGAGCAGTCAGGGGCCGGCCGCACCCTCGTCCGCGCGGAGGTTCCGGAACTGGAGGTCGGCAGGTACGCCGTGGATCTGCGCTCCCTGTCGCACGGGACAGGGCGATTCCAGCGCATCTACCTGCGACACGAGCCGATGCCGTCCCAGCTCGCCGGGAAGCTGCGGGAACAAGCCGAAAACGGCGCATAGTTAACGGCTGCTCAGCCGCTGTCCCGCTCAACTCCCTTGGGCCGGGCGGCGGCTGTACGCTGAGAGCCTGCCGGCTGGGTGTGGGGCGGGGAGAGATCAAGAGGTCGCAGGCCCAGCAGGTGTGCCGCGAGCGGTAGTCGGGAAAGAGCCGCATCATCGGATGCGTGCGGTGATGGGGGCGGTAGTGGCAGACGGCTTTGACTTCAGTCCCGGGGCGCAGGTGCCGCTCCTGGGAGGCTCCGGTCAGACGGCGGCCACCCAGGCGCTGGCCTCGGTCGCCTATCGGGACAGTCCGCTCACCGACATCTCGACGGCCGACTCCGAGTCCGGCACGTCGGAGATCAAGAAGCCGAAGCTGTCGCTGTTCGCACCGAATCTCGGCGAGGCGTACGCCCGCGCCGTGCAGGTGCGGATGCTCGGCGGCGGCCGCAAGGCGCTCATCCAGTCCTTCGGCACCGAGCCGCAGACCGTCGTCGAGCACTGTCTGTCCGCCACCCGCGTCCGCAAGCAGCGCGATGCCAAGCTGACGTTGCTGATGGTGCTGTTCGGCCTGGTCTTCCTGCCGGGCGTACTGCTGTGGCTGGGTGCCTTCCAGCTCAAGAAGATGCTCTCCAAGGACAAGGGCGGCGTCTCCCTGCTGGGCACCGTGCTGCTGCTGGTGCTCGGCGGCGCCGCGGTGTTCTTCATGGTCAAGCTGCCGCTGACCGGCTTCTGGGCGCTGTACGCCCGCCTCATGCTGGTCGCCCCGGTGGTCGGCTGGTGGCTGGCCAAGCAGATCTGCGAGAAGACCGCCGTGATGATGCGGGACGCCTGGAAGGGCCTGCTCGACGGCGGCGGCGTGGCCGCGAAGATCCCCGAGGCGGTGCCGCAGGACCCGAACGAGATCGCCGCCGAGACCCTCCGGCAGAACCTCGCCAAGGTCTCCGCCGAGCAGCGCAGCAACGTCGTCTTCTACGCCGGGCCCAAGGGGATACTCGGCATGGGCACGCGCTGGGGCAGCTGGCAGCTGGCCGAGGAGCTCCGGCCGGCGCAGGAAGGCACCGATATCCACCCCTTCCGCAGCTGGGACGTCATCCGGGTGATCCACGACCGGCTCCGCCTGCTGGAGCGCAGCCCGCTGCACACCGGCGGCTTCCAGCAACCGCCGTCGGTGCGCCACTGGATCGTCTCCCCGGTCGGCGAGAAGGCCACGGCCGTCGCCCACCCGGAGGGCACGGAGGTGGAGGCCTTCCAGGTCCGCGGGCACGAGATAGAGCGGATCTGCAACGAGCAGCAGTTCGGCAGCGGCAACCGCCACTATCTCGGCGTCCAGTTCGTGCTCTGGGACGGCCAGCTGGTGATCACGCTGATGATCACCGTCACGGTGCTGCACGAGACGCTGCGCATCGAGGTCACCGGCCACGCCCTGGGGCCGGTGAACGCCCTCTTCACCACCAAGCCCGAGCCCAAGACCAAGGACGTCGCCAAGGTCGTACGGTTCTGGGAGACCAAGACCCAGACGCTGCCGCTGATCGAGCCGGGCGAGGTCGTCCGCCTCGCCGCCCGGGCCCCGCTGACCTGGTTCCCGCCGGTCCTGGACTTCCTCGGCGGCAAGCTCGTCCTGCCCGAGCCCTTCGGCCTGCGGCACGTCTGGGCCGACAAGCCCTGGCGCCACCGCTTCATGGCCGACGACGCGCTGCGCGCGGCCACCCCGGTACTGCGCACCGTCCACGCCGCCGCCATGAGCGTGCTCAAGGAGAACGGCGTGGACACCGAGCGCTTCGACAACCGTTCCCTGGTGCTGAGCGGCATGATCCAGGGCGTCGAGCCGGCGAAGGCGGACGAGTACAACGCCTAGGGCGTGGCTCTCGGATCGGCCCTAGCGGAAGATCCCGGTGTGTCCGAGGGAGTAGCGGCCCGGCTGCGGATAGACGGCCAGGCCGTGCGGCCCCTCGCCCACCGGGATCTTCGCCAGCGTCTTCCCGGTGCGGGTGTCGAGGGCGTAGACCTCGGAGTTGTAACGGCCGGACAGCCACAGCACCTTGCCGTCCGCGGAGACACCGCCCATGTCGGGGCTGCCGCCGCCGGGGATCCGCCATTTGTCGACGAGATCGCCGCTCTTGAAGTCGAGGAGCGAGATGGTGCCCTCGCCCCGGTTGGAGATGTACATGTGCTTGGAGTCGCGGCTGACGTAGAGACCGTGCGCGCCCTTGCCGGTGGGCATCAGCTTGGGCTGGTCGAAGGTGTCACCGTTGAGGACCCACATGCCGTCGGCCATCATGTCGGCGATGTACCAGGTCTTGCCGTCCGGTGAGATCTTCACGTCCTGCGGCATGGCGCCCTCGAACGGCAGCTTCTGCTGGCCGATGACCTTCATCTTCGCGGTGTCGACCTTGAGCAGTTCGCCGGAGAACTCACACGAGACGACGAAGTACCTGCCGTCGGGCGAGAAGTCGGCGTGGTTGACGCCCGCGCAGCTGACCGGCACCGTCTTGCGCACCTCCATGGTGTGCGGGTCGCGGAAGACCAGCTGCCTGTCCATCGAGGCCATGACGACCGCGTACTTCCCGTCGGGCGTGAAGTACAGGTTGTAGGGGTCGTGGACGTCGACCTTCTTGCCGGCCTTGCCGTTGGCCGGGTTGATCGGGGTGAGGTCGTGTCCCCGGTTGTTGTTGACCCAGAGCGTCTTCATGTCCCACGAGGGCACGACGTGCTGGGGCTGCACGCCCACCGGGATCGTCTCGATGACCTTGTACGTCTTCGGGTCGATGACGCTCACCGTGTCCGACCCGGTGTTGGGTACGTACACCCGCGAGGGGAAGCCCTTGACGGCCGGCGACAGCTTGTTGGGGCGGTCCGCCGCGTAGAGGTCGTTCTGGTCCAGCAGCGGCGGCATGCCGGGCAGGCCCGGCTTGACGGCCTTGGCCGGTGACGGCTTCGCCGGGTGCGGGCTGTTCTCGGCGGCCTTGATCTCGCTGCCGCCACCGCAGCCGGCCGCCACCAGCGCGCAGGCCACGGCGAGCAGTGCGGCCCGGCGGCCGGGGCGGGACGTCGTGCGGTCTTGAGTACGGGTCCGGTCAGCCATCACGTCACTAGCTCCGTTGTCGTCACCGCGCGCAGACCGCGCCGGCGGAGGCCGTCGAGGATCGGGGGCAGCGCGGCCACCGTGCCGGCGTGCCCGAGGTGGAGGCTCACGACCGAGCCCGGTTCGACGCCGTCCACCACCGTGCGCCGGACAGCCGGCGCCCCGGGGTCGTCCGCGTCGAGGGAGTCCAGGTCGTAGGAGAGGATGTGCGGGTAGCCGGCCTTACGGGCCAGCCGGGTCACCAGGGCGGTGGACCGCTGGGTCTGCGAGGGGCGGAACCAGCTGCCGATGCTTCCGGTGAGCCGTCGCAGCCGGTCGGCGCACTGGCTGATCTCGGCGTACGCCGCGTCTGCCGGCAGCGCGCAGATATTGCGGTGGTGCATCGTGTGATTGCCCAGCTCGTGGCCGCCGTCGAGGATCCGGCGGGCCATCGCGGGATGCTCGTCGAGCCAGTCGCCGATGGCGAGCACGGTGACCCGGGCGCCGCCCCGCTCCGCCTCGCCCAGCAGGGCGGTGGCCAGCTTCGGGTCGCCCCGCCCGTGGAAGGTCAGGGCCACCGCCTGCCGGTCGCGCGGGCCGTGCTCGATCTCCGCGGGCAGACCGGGCACCCGGGTCGGCGGGCGGGCGGCATGCGCCGGGGAGGGCGAGGCGGCACCCGGGCTGGACGTCGGCGGGCCGGCCCCCTCGGAGTGCGGCGGGTCGGTGACCCGTACCGCCGAGGAGCCCGTGCCGGCCCGGGCGCAACTCGACGCGAGCGCGCCGACGGCCACGGCCGAGGCGGCCGCGCGCAGCACGGAGCGGCGATCTAGGGAAGTCACCACACCATTAGAGGGGCAGCTATTCCAAATAGTGGCGATCTATCCGATTCGTCCGGGTGCGTGTCGCTTTGCGCACCCGGACGGGAGACCGTCTACGCGGGCCAGGCGTCCGCGAGCATTGCCCGTGTGTCGGCGAGGAGTTGAGGCAGAACCTTGGTGTGGCCGACCACCGGCATGAAGTTGGTGTCGCCGCCCCAGCGCGGTACGACGTGCTGGTGGAGGTGGGCCGCGATCCCGGCGCCGGCGACGGTGCCCTGGTTCATCCCGATGTTGAAGCCGTGCGCCCCGGAGGCCGTACGCAGCGCGGACATCGCCTGCTTGGTCAGCTCGGCGAGCTCCGCGGTCTCCGGGCCGGTCAGCTCGGTGTAGTCGGCGACGTGCCGGAAGGGCACCACCATGAGGTGGCCGCCGTTGTACGGGTACAGATTCAGCACCGCGTAGACCTGCTCGCCGCGCGCGACCACGAGGCCGTCCTCGTCCGACTTCGCGGGAATCGAACAGAACGGGCAGCCGTCATCGGCCCCCGGACCGGTCGGCTTGTTCTCCCCCTGGATGTAGGCCATCCGGTGGGGCGTCCACAGGCGCTGGAAGGCGTCCTGTGTCCCGACTCCGATCTGCTGCTCCGGCTCGCTTGTCATACGGGCCAGCATATGACTTCGCCTGTTCGAGGCGTGTCGTTGGGGCGGACCCCGCGGTCCGCTCCACGATGCTGAGCGGGTGGACAACGAAGAGCGGCTGCGGAGATGGGAACAGCGCGCCGAGCCGTACCTCCTCCTCGCCTCGCTCCTCTTCCTCACCTCCTACGCGGTCCGCGTCCTGATCCCCGACCTATCCCCCGGCTGGCACGCCCTGTGGGAGACCGTCACCGCCGTGAGCTGGGCCGTCTTCATCGCCGAATATCTCGCGCGGCTGGCCTTCAGCAACAACCGGCGGCACTTCGTACGCACCCGCTGGCTGGACCTCATCGTGACCGTGCTGCCGCTGCTGCGCCCGCTGCGCATGGTCGACCTGCACGAACGTCTCCAGCGGCGCAGGCAGCGGCCGCGGCTCGCGCTGGAGGCGCGGGTGATGACGTACTCCGGGCTCTCCGCGCTGCTGCTGGGCTTCGCCGCCAGCCTGGCCGTCCTGCACGACGAGCGCTATGCCCCCGGGGCGAACATCCGGACCTTCGGCGACTCCGTGTGGTGGGCCTGCTCCGCGCTGACGACGACCGGCTACGGCGACTCCACGCCCGTCACCGTGCGCGGGCGGGTGGTCGCCACCGGGCTGATGTGCGTGGGGGTCGCCCTGGTCGGGGCGGTGGTGGGCTCGTTCTCCTCCTGGCTGATGCGCCGCTTCCGGCAGGAGGGCGAAACCTGACCGGGCCCCGGCGAGCGTGGTGCGCTCGCCGGGGCCCGGTACGGGGAAGAACCGCTGTCAGACCTGGACGCGGCGCTCCACGACGTCGAGGAGCTCGGCGATCGCCTCGTCGCGCGGAATGCCGTTCTTCTGCGAGCCGTCGCGGTAGCGGAAGGAGACCGCGTTGTTGGCGAGGTCCTCGTCACCCGCGATGACCATGAACGGCACCTTGCTCTTCTGCGCGTTCCTGATCTTCTTCTGCATCCGGTCCGAGGAGGCGTCGACCTCGACCCGCAGCCCCTTGGCCTTCGCCGCGGCGGCGAAGTCCTGGAGGTAGGACACATGCGCGTCGCCGATCGGGATACCGACCGCCTGGACCGGCGCGAGCCACGCCGGGAAGGCGCCCGCGTAGTGCTCCAGCAGCACCGCGAAGAACCGCTCGATGGAGCCGAACAGCGCGCGGTGGATCATGACGGGGCGCTGCTTGGTGCCGTCGGCCGAGGTGTACTCCAGGTCGAAGCGCTCGGGCAGGTTGAAGTCCAGCTGGACGGTGGACATCTGCCAGGTACGGCCGATGGCGTCCTTGGTCTGCACGGAGATCTTCGGGCCGTAGAACGCGGCGCCGCCCGGGTCCGGGACCAGCGGCAGCCCCTGCTTCTCGGCCACCTTGCGCAGCGTCTCGGTGGCCTCCTCCCACGCCTCGTCCGAGCCCACGAACTTCTCCGGGTCCTTGGTGGACAGCTCCAGGTAGAAGTCGGTCAGGCCGTAGTCGCGCAGCAGGTCCAGGACGAAGGTGAGGGTGGCGTCCAGCTCGTCCGCCATCTGCTCCTTGGTGCAGTAGATGTGCGCGTCGTCCTGGGTGAAGCCGCGGGCGCGGGTCAGGCCGTGCACCACGCCGGACTTCTCGTACCGGTAGACGGTCCCGAACTCGAAGAGGCGCAGCGGCAGTTCGCGGTAGGAGCGGCCGCGCGCATCGAAGATCAGGTTGTGCATGGGGCAGTTCATGGGCTTGAGGTAGTAGTCAACGCCCTCGTCGAGCTGCATGGGCGGGTACATACCGTCGGCGTACCAGTCGAGGTGGCCCGACTTCTCGAACAGCTTCCCCTTGGTGGCGTGCGGGGTGTAGACGAACTCGTACCCCGACTCCTCGTGGCGCCGGCGGGAGTAGTCCTCCATGACCCGGCGGATGATGCCGCCCTTGGGGTGGAAGACCGCCAGGCCGGAACCGATGTCCTCCGGGATGGAGAACAGGTCCAGCTCGGAGCCGAGCTTGCGGTGGTCGCGCTTCTCGGCCTCGGCCAGGAACTCCAGGTACGCCTTCAGCTCGTCCTTCGTCGGCCAGGCGGTGCCGTAGATGCGCTGGAGCTGCTTGTTCTTCTCGCTGCCCCGCCAGTACGCCGCGGCCGAGCGCATGAGCTTGAAGGCCGGGATGTTCCGGGTGGTGGGCAGGTGCGGACCGCGGCAGAGGTCCTTCCAGCACAGCTCGCCGGTCTTGGCGTCGAGGTTGTCGTAGATGGTCAGCTCGCCGGCACCGACCTCCGCGGACGCGCCCTCGGCGGCCTCGGCGGCGGAGCCCTTGAGGCCGATGAGCTCCAGCTTGTACGGCTCGTCGGCGAGCTCCTCGCGGGCGTCCTCGTCGGTGGTGACCCGGCGCGCGAACTTCTGCCCGCGCTTCTGGATCTCCTGCATCTTCTTCTCGATGCGCTTGAGGTCGTCCGGGTGGAAGGGCTTCTCGACGTCGAAGTCGTAGTAGAAGCCGTCCTTGATGGGCGGCCCGATGCCGAGCTTCGCCTCCGGGAACAGCTCCTGCACGGCCTGGGCCATCACATGCGCGGTGGAGTGCCGCAGGATGTTCAGGCCGTCCTCGGAGGTGATCTCGACAGGCTCGACCACCTCGCCATCGGTGATCTCGTAGGCCAGGTCCTTCAGCTCCCCGGCCACCCGAGCGGCGACGACACTGCGCTCGCCCTGGAAGAGCTCGGCGGCCGTAGTCCCCGTGGTCACCACGCGTTCTTCCCGCTCGGAATCGCGTTGGACGGTCACACGGACGTCTGACACCGGTCTCTCCAAACTCATGTCTCTTGCACGTCAGCGATTGCTGCGCAGCCGAATCGTACCGAGCCACCCGACCCCACCGCGAAACGGTTTGCCCCGGGCCCCGCTCAGTCGCCGGACAGCGGCCCGCCGCACGCCTCCTCGAAGAAGTCCAGATTCTCCTGGAGGGACTTCATCAGCCGGTCCCGCTCGGTGTCGTCGACCTGTACGGGCGTGACCTCGCAGCCGCCGGTGAGGCGCCGGAAACCGCCCCGGCTCTCCAGCCGCCCGGTCACCCGGACCGGCAGCCCCACGAGGTGGGCGTGTGCGGCGATCCGGTAGTCCTCCTCCCCCAGGGCGACCCGCACCTGCACCACATCCGCCCCGGCGAGCACCCTCAACCGCACCGTCCCCGGCCCACCCGGCCGCTCCCGGCGCAGCCGCACGACCGCGCCGGTCAGCCGCACCGGCAGCGACGGCTCACCGCGCACATAGCGGCGGGCTGCCTGCTGGAGCGCCGGCAGGTCCCCGGGGGAGAACTCCACCGGCTCGGGGCGGGCCGCGCTGCCGGCCGGGGCGCCGGCCGCCGGCGACCACTCCACCGTGATCCGCACCCCCTCGGAGTCCCGTACCAGCGCGATCAGCGCCTGGGCCAGCTCGTAGCAGACGCCCAGCTCCACCGCCGCGTCGAAGGCCTCCATGCCGCCGGTGGCCCGCTGGTAGTCGGTCGCGTCCCGCGCGGCGTGCAGCGCCCGCTGCAATCCGGCGACGGCCGTACGCCCGGCCCTGACGGGAACGAACGCGGTCATCCGGCGCCCGGCCGACGCCGGTCCGACCAGTACCGCGGCCATGAACTTCTCGGCCTGCCGTTTGTGCCGTGCCCCGTAGAAGCCGGCGCGGGAGCAGGTGCCGAGGGCCCCGGCGATCAGCGTCGAGCGCGCGGCACCGCGCAGTTGCTCCTGGGCCAGCCACGCCGCGGCCCCGGCGCCGTCGTCCGGGATCCCCCGCTCCCAGCGCACCTCGTCGCTGGGTACGGCCAGCCCCACCAGCACCTCCCCGGCGGAGGGCACCGCGCTCCGGGCGAGGGCGGCCAGCGCCTCGGCCAGCAGCTCCGCGCTGTCGGGGAAGCGGCGATCGTGGGGCACCAGCAGGCTGGTGCCGCCCCCTCCGCCGGGCGGCGTCCACCGGGCGTAGTGCCCGGCGGCCCCGCCCCTGCGGCGCCAGCCGTGCCGGGCGAGCAGCGCGCCGAGCACGGCAGGGTCGAGCTGCGCGGGGTCCAGCAGCCTCGCGTCGTATTCATCGGTCGGCCGGTACATCAGGGTCTCCCTCCCGCCCCGACGCGCGTCATGATGTCGCAGAGCGCACGGTCGTCGAAGATCCGCGTGGTCGGGATCCGCACGGTGGTCCTGCGCCGGCCGGTCACCGGGTGGCCGGCCAGGTTGGTCCAGTAGCAGCAGTGCCGCAGTTCGAGGTGGTCGTGACCGGCCCGCAGCCAGTCCTCCTGGGTACGCGGCACCAGCATCACCACCAGGATCTTGTGGACCGCAACGGGCGTACGGGCCAGCTTCACCAGGTGATCGTTGTCGAGCGTGAAGGCGAAGGTGGGCCCCGGGGGGCGCGGAGCGGTCTGGTAGGTGCACTTGAGCTGCACCTTGATGGTGACCTCGTCGTCGATGGTGTGGCCGGCCCCGCCGTGGCTGACGTGCCAGTCGATTCCGTTGTCCGGGAAGGGCTGCGACAGCGAGCACCCGGAGGCGGCGGCGATCGCGTGCAGATAGCCCACCTGGAGGGTCTCCATGCAGGCCGTGGTGGCGAGTCCGCCGCGCCGCGGGGTGATCCGCTGAGGCAGCAGCCCGCCCGGTTCGGGCTGCGCGAGCGTCATCGCTCCCATGCCTTCCGGGCTGTGCCGATCGAAACCTGTGGATGACGGGGAGACAGCCGCCCGCGCGCAAAAGGAGATCCAGCGTGCTCTCGGCTGCGCCCGGTGGCGCCCGAGGACGCCGCCGCCGGACCGCGCGGATCGCGCCGGCCCGTCCCTGTGGTTTTCTCCGCGTCAAGTGCTCCGCAAACAAAGGCGGTTCGACCACCCGGCAGCTCGGGTATCACCAGCTCGGGTGACGTACACCGGCACCCGCCGCACGAGCCCGAGGAGTTGGGATGATGCCGTGCTGGTATGACGGTCCACTTGCTTCCTTCGACACCGAGACGACGGGGATCGACGTCGAGCGGGACCGGGTCGTCTCCGCGGCCCTGGTGGTCCAGGAGACCCCCCGCTCCGCGCCGCGGATCACCCGCTGGCTGATCAATCCGGGCGTGGAGATACCCGAGGCCGCGACGGCGATACACGGCCTGACCGGTGACCATCTCGCGCTGCACGGCCGGTGGCCGGCACCGGCGCTGGAGGAGATCGCCCGCGCCCTGGCCGCCCAGTCCGTGGCGGGCCGGCCGCTCGTCGTGATGAACGCGCCGTTCGATCTCACCCTGCTGGACCGCGAGTTGAAACGGCACCGCGCCACCCCCTTCGACGCCTATCTCGGCGGCCGCTCGCTCTGCGTCCTGGACCCGCGGGTCCTCGACAAGCACCTCGACCGCTACCGCAAGGGCCGCCGCACCCTGACCGACCTCTGCGCGCACTACGAGGTCGAGCTGACCGGCGCCCACGAGGCGGCGGCCGACGCCCTCGCCGCGCTGCGCGTCGTCCGGGCACTGGGACACCGCTTCGCCGAACGCCTGGAAGGGCTGCAGCCGCGCGAGCTGCACACCCGGCAGGCGGTCTGGTACGCCGCGCAGGCCCGCGGGCTGCAGGCGTGGTTCGACCGCAGCGGCACTCCCGAGGCCGTCGACCCCCATTGGCCGCTGCGTCCCGAACTCCCCGCCGCCGCCTGATAGCACCTCAGAATTCCCGGCATTCACCGGCGGCGGTTTCCCCGGCGCCCGCGGAAAAGACGGATCTCCGGCACATCTCCGACCGCCTCCGGCCGCTCTCCGCGAGATCTCAACAAAAAGAACCGGGCCGCCATTTGGCGGCCCGGTTCTTGATCCCGGTGGGCGATACTGGGTTCGAACCAGTGACCTCTTCGGTGTGAACGAAGCGCTCTCCCACTGAGCTAATCGCCCGGGTGTCGGCGAGGTTTCCCCGCGAACGACCTGAACAATACAGGTCGCGGCGGCCTTTCATCAAATTCCTGGGCCGCACCGGTCCGGGCGGACCCGCCGGACCTCCCGGCCGCCCTCACCCCCGGGCCAGCCACCTCGCCAGCCCACGCCGGCCGGCCCGCATCATCACGGCGTGATTGAGGCGGAACAGCGGCCGCGCCAGGGGCGCGAGCACCCTGAGGAGCGGCTTGCAGACCTCGACCTCCTGCTCGTAGACCGCGCGCGTCCCGCCCTTGCCGGGGCGAATCGTCCAGCGCGCCCAGCCCGCCAGGTCCCCGCGCATCGCGATCTCCAGCACGCCCGCCCCGGGATCCCGTACCTTCTCGGCGGCCACGATCGTCAGGTCGTACGGCAGCAGTGACCGGATCCGGGCTTCCGCGGTGCGCTCGTCGATCGAGGTCACCTCACGCACCTGCGGCCACCACCGGGGATACGCCTCGACGCGTTCGAGCACGGCGTAGACGACGCCGGGCTGCGCGTCGAGCAGCCATACGCTGCGGAAGGTGTGGCGATGCAGGCGGCCTGACCAGTCGGACATGATCCCAGTGTGCGCGACAGCGGTGAGCGCGCGCTCAACAACCACGACGGCCCGGAGACTTGATGTCTCCGGGCCGTCGTCCGGGGTGGGCGATACTGGGTTCGAACCAGTGACCTCTTCGGTGTGAACGAAGCGCTCTCCCACTGAGCTAATCGCCCGGCGCACCGCCAACATTACCCCACGTGGGCGGGGGCTCCGGACCATTTGTGGATCACTCGGAGACGTTCCACGGCATCGCGAAACCGAACTTCCACACATACACCGCGAGCGCCACCGCGATGATCACCAGGCCGATGGTGGTCAGAATGATGTTGCGCCGCCGCACCTTCGGGTCGAGCGCTTTCTGGGCCGCCTCGGTGACCTTCACCTTCGTCCAGCGCAGCACCAACTGCGCCCAGACGAATTCCGTCGCCCAGATCGCCATACCGCCGAAGATCACCAGCCAGCCGGGACCCGGCAGCGGCAGCATGATCACTCCGGCCACCACGACCGCGAGGCCGACCACGAAGACTCCGACCTGCCAGCTCACGTGCAGCGGCCGGGAGCTCTTGATGAAGCGCGGCGCCCGCGATCCGAGCGGACGCTCGGTCGTCGTGGCGTCCTCCTCGTCGGCTTCCGGCCCCCCGTTACTCTGCGTATTCATAAGGCCAACTTACCGGACGAGATCCGTCCACCGGAATTACCGCCGAGGACGATCCCGCAATCCGCCGTAAGAGGTACCTGAAGCCACCCAAAACAGTCAGAGGGGTTTACAACGGCACCGTAGGTGGCATGTCGATTTCGCCGACGTGCGAATCCCCGAGCGCACACTGAGCGAAAGGCCCTGGCGCTTATGAACACCACGGTCAGCTGCGAGCTGCACCTGCGCCTCGTTGTGTCGAGCGAGTCCTCACTGCCTGTACCCGCGGGCCTGCGGTATGACACGGCCGATCCCTACGCCGTGCACGCCACCTTCCACACCGGAGCCGAGGAGACCGTCGAGTGGGTTTTCGCCCGCGACCTCCTCGCCGAGGGCCTGCACCGGCCCACCGGCACCGGAGACGTCCGCGTCTGGCCGTCCCGGAGCCACGGACAGGGCGTGGTCTGCATCGCCCTGAGCTCCCCGGAGGGAGAAGCCCTTCTCGAGGCCCCCGCACGGGCCCTCGAATCGTTCCTCAAGAGGACCGACGCCGCCGTGCCACCCGGTACGGAACACCGGCACTTCGATCTCGACACGGAGCTCTCCCACATCCTCGCGGAGAGCTGAGACGCACCACAGCCATCCACCGCACCCAACCGCTCACGACTTGCGACCGTCCGACTCGGGGCGACGGCGCAGGACCGACAAGTTCATACGGCACACTTCGGCGCCGTCGCCGCGGACCCACCGCGGAGGCGGCGCCGAGGCTTGTTCGAAGCGCTAGAGTCGGCGACCATTCGGCAACGAACACCGGGGTCGGCACGCGTCGGACCCCATCCGGCCAGGGAGCGAACCGTGATGATCACCCATGACACCCGGTGCGCGCTCGACGCGGTCGTCGATCTGCTCAACACCGCACCGGAGGGCGAAGCGCCCGGGGCGCCGGACAGCCTCACCGACCTCGCCGCCCTCCAGGAGTTCGTGCAGCGCAACGACGTCAGCGACGTGGGCGCCCTCGGCGAGGACGATCTGGCGGCCGTGCGGGACGTCCGCGCACGCTTCGCCCAGGTCTTCGCGGCCGAGGACGACCGGATCGCGGCCGAGCTGCTGAACTTCCTGGTCGCCTCGGCCGGCACCACACCGCGGCTGACCGATCACGACAACTACGACTGGCATGTCCACTACTTCGCGCCGGGCGCCTCGGTCTCCGACCACCTGGCAGCGGACGGCGGGATGGCGCTGGCGTTCCTCGTGGTCGCCGGGGAGCGCGAGCGGCTGCGGCACTGCGAGGCGCCGGACTGCCGGCACGCCTTCGTCGACCTCTCGCGCAATCGGTCCCGGCGCTACTGCGACAGCCGCACCTGCGGAAACCGGCTGCACGTCGCCGCCTACCGCGCCCGGCGGCGGGAGGCCGCGGGCTGAACGGCGTACCGCCCGCCCGGCAGCGGGCAGGCGGCCTCACAGGACGTACAGGTCGTGTACGGCGCCGAGCAGGAGCAGAAAGCCGATAACGCCGAGGAAGAGCATCAGCGGCGGCTGGGACAGCGCGAAAAGACAGCCGCGCGGTTCGGGGGCCGGGGCGTCGTCCCGGGCCAGGGCGCACTCATCGTTCATCTCGCGCGCATCATGGCGCAGATGATCGTCCCGAGGCGCCCAATGGGCCCCTCAGCAGCGGTAGTTCATCAGATCCCGTGCTTTTTCAGGATCGCTTCGATGTCCGAGAAGTCATCCTTGGGTGCAGCCTCCTTGCCCCGCTCCCGCGGCTTCGCGGCCGGCTGAGCGGCGCCGCGGCCGGCGCTCAGGGAGGGCGCCGAGGCGGCCGGTGCCACGGCGTCGGGCCGGGAGCCCTTCGCCGCCTTGCGCTCCTTGCGGCTTCCCACGCCGCCCCTGCGGCGCTCCACTGTCCTGGCCAGCAGGAACAGCACGACCGAGATCGCGAGGATGCCGAAGCCCGCCCAGACCGTCGGCTTGAAGACGAGGTCGGTGACCCAGTCGATGACGCCGGTCATCACCAGGCCGATGGGGATGAGGGAGAAGGCGGCGATGCGGGTCGCGGTCAGGAACCGCTTGCGGTACGCGGTCAGCGCGGCGATGCCCAGGCCCGCCGCCGACACCGCGGCACACACGGTCGAGGTCAGCATCCGGTCCTCCTGCCGATGGATGTGCGAGCGGCAATCCGCTCCTGCCTTCCATCCTGCCCTCTCCGGCGCTCCGGCGACCATGTTCCGTGCCGTCCTCAGGGACATTTCCGGGTTCGCTCCTCCCCCGGTCCCGTTGCGGTCCCTCTCCGGTCCCGCTTCGGGCGGCGGTCCGCGGGCTGGAAGACTGGCCTCATGAACGATGCCACCACCTCCCGCCCCGCCCGCCCCGTCCTGGACGTGTGGTGCGAGCTGCAGTGCCCGGACTGCCACGCCGCCCTGGAGGACCTGCGGGCGGTACGCGAGCGCTACGGCGACCGCCTGGAGCTCCGGCTGCGGCACTTCCCGCTGGAGAAGCACAAGCACGCCTACGTCGCCGCCCAGGCCGCCGAGGAGGCCATCGACCAGGGCCAGGGGTGGCCGTTCATCGAGGCGGTGCTGGCCCGTACCGGCGAGCTCGGCAGCCGCGGCGAGAAGCTGCTGCTGGAGGTGGCCGCGGAGCTGGGCCTCGACGCGGAGGAGATGGACACCGCGCTCATCGACGGCCGGCATCTGCTGATCGTCGACGCGGACCAGGCCGAGGGCAAGGCGATCGGGGTGAGCGGCACCCCGACGTATGTGATCGACGGCGAGCGGCTGGACGGCGGAAAGAGCCAGGAAGGGCTGCGCGCCCGGATCGAGGAGATCGCCGACCGCCTCCTGGCCGAGCGCGGCTGACGCCGGGCGCGCCACGGGCCGGCCTGCCCGCTCACAGCAACGGCTTCCACAGCAGGTAGGCGGTGGGCCGGTAGCCCAGAGAGTCGTAGAGGCTCCGGGCCGGGGTGTTGTCGGAGTAGACGTTGAGGCCCAGGGACGAACGTCCGGCGGAGAGGCTCTCGCGCTCGGCGACGAGCATCAGGGTGCGCCCGTGGCCCCGGCCCCGGTGGGCGGCCGCGACCTGCACATCGACGACGTAGCCGCCGGGCTGCTCCGCCATCCGCAGGGCGACCCAGATGCTGCCGACCCGCACGCCGTCGTCGGTGAGGACGCGCAGCGCCTGGTCGGGCGTCCCCACGCCCTCCGGCAGCAGCGCACGGTGCCCGGCCGCGGACGCCTCCTCGGCACGCTCGGGGGCCATCCCCTGGCCGATCTGCGTACGGACGTGCAGCGCGAGCGCGGCGTCCCGCCAGGCCGGGTACTCCTCCTCGCTCAGCGGACGGGCAACGCTGCCCTCGGGAAGCGGGGGCGGCTCGCTGAGTGGCTTGGCCAGGGTGCGGCTGCGTTCGGTGTAGCCGAGAGCGGTGGCGAGCCGCACGGCGGCCTCGGTCTCGGCCGGGACGGTCAGTTCGATCTGCCGGCAGCCCCAGCCGCGCAGCACCTCCTCCGCGGCGAGCGCGGCGACCGTGGCGCGGCCGCGCCGCCGGTCGGGGGCCTCGATCCGGAGGGCCTCGATCCGGCCGGCCGTGGGGCCGAACCGAGGGTCCGTACCCAGCCGGATACCGCCCGCCCGGCGGCTGTTGACGCAGACGTCGTAGACACGGGCCCGTCCCCCGTCGTCACGTCGTTCTTCCGGTCCCGCGGGCCGCAGCGTTGTGGTCACGCAGTCTTTCTACCCGCCGCCCGGCCGCCGGGCACGTCCTCAGCGCGGATCGAAATCCGCCGCCGCGTGCTGCTCGAAGATCCGCAGGGCCTCGGCCGTCACCGGGCCGGGGGCGTCGGCCAGTTGGCGCCCGTCGATCCGGGTCACCGCCTGGACGTCGCGCAGCGTGGAGGTCAGGAAGATCTCCTCGGCCCGTTCCAGCACGTCCAAAGGCAGATCGGTCTCCTTGGCGCCCGCCCAGGAGACCGTCAGGGCCCGGGTGATGCCCGCCAGACAGCCGGAGGCCAGCGGCGGGGTGTGCAGTTCACCGTCGAGGACGACGAAGACGTTGGAGCCGGTGCCTTCGCAGAGCGCGCCGACGGTGTTGGCGAACAGCGCCTCGGAGGCGTCCTGTTCGCGGGCGCGGGCGAGCGCGACGACGTTCTCGCCGTAGGACGTCGACTTCAGCCCGGCGAGCGCGCCGCGTTCGTTGCGGGTCCAGGGCACCGTGACGGCGGCCGTGGTGTCGGGCCTGCGGTGGGTGCCGGACAGCGCGATCACCAGCGTCGCGCCCAGATCGCCGCGGTCCGAGCCGAGCGGCGAGACGCCGCCGGTGTAGGTGATCCGCAGCCGTCCGAGCGCCATCGGGTTGGCTTCCAGCACGGCCGCACAGCCGCGCCGCACCTCGTCGAGGTCGGGGTCGGGCAGTCCGAGCCCCCGGGCGGAGGTCGTCAGCCGCTCCAGATGGCGGGTGAGGGCGAAGGCACGCCCCTCCTCGGCCTTGAGGGTCTCGAAGACTCCGTCGCCGACCGTCAGGCCGTGGTCGAAGACCGAGACGCGGGCGCCGTCGGCGTCCCGTAGTCCCCCGTCGAGCCAGATCTTCATCGTCGCTCTCCTCCACTCGCGGCGTGCAGTCCCGACGCTACCGCCAGCAGCCTGCTCGCCTTCAACTCGGTCTCGGCCCACTCCCGGTCGGGATCGGAGTCCCAGATGATGCCCGCCCCCGCGCCGAAGCGGAGCACCGGACCCGCGGGCGCGGCGCGGTCGATCCAGAACGTCCGGATCCCGACGGCCAGCTCGCCGGTGCGGCGGTCGGCGTCGACCCAGCCGATGCCGCCGCAGTACGGGCCGCGGGGCGCGGTCTCCAGCTCGTCGATGATGCGCAGGGCGCTGGACTTGGGGGCGCCGGTGACGGACCCGGGCGGGAAGGTGGCGCCGAGCAGGTCCGCCCAGGCCGTCTTCTCGTGCGTCTCGGCCAGCTCGCCGCGCACGGTGGACACGAGGTGGACGAGGCCGGGGTGTTCCTCGACCGCGCAGAGTGCCGGGACGGTCACCGTGCCGCTCGCGCAGACCCGGCCGAGATCGTTGCGGACCAGGTCCACGATCATCACGTTCTCCGCCCGGTCCTTCTCGGAGAGGTCCTCGGCGGTCCTCCCGGTCCCCTTGATGGGCCCGGACTCGACGGTGCGGCCCGCCCGGCGCAGATACAGCTCGGGGGAGGCGGTGGCCACCTCTACGCCATGGGCGGGCAACCGGACCGTGCCGGCGTACGGGGCGGGGTTGCCCAGGGCCAGCACCGCGGAGAGGGCGTCGACGTCGGCGCGGGCGGGATCGGGCAGCGGCGCGGTCAGGACGCGGCAGAGGTTCACCTGATAGACCTCGCCGGCCGCGATGTATGCACGGATGCGCCGTACGCCGGCGGTATAGGCGTCCCGGTCCAGGGAGCTGCGCCAGGCGGCCGGCGTCGGTCCGCTCCAGCGGCCGGGCGCGGGCGCGTCCGCGGCCGTGGCGGGCCGGACGTCCGCGAAGCGGGCGCAGACCACCGCGCCCTCGAAGTCCGCGATCACCGCCCACCAGCCGGTGGAGTCCAGGGCCGCGGGATCGCTGGTGACATCGCGCAGGTCGGTGGCTATGAGACCCCCGAAGCGCGCCATGGGAGGGAAGTCGTGCACGTCAGTGAGTCTATGGCGGTGGCCCGATCGCCGCCCGGGCCGAGTGAGCAGCGCAGCACGCTGCACAAACGCGTTTTTGTACTGGCCCCGGAATCCGCTAGAGTTCAACACGTCGCCGGGACGCGCAAGCGCCCCGGAGGCCGAGTAGCTCCCGGACGTAGTCTGGGAGACACACCTGCGGACGTAGCTCAGTTGGTAGAGCACCACCTTGCCAAGGTGGATGTCGCGAGTTCGAGTCTCGTCGTCCGCTCGATGTGGGGGATCTTTTCCCGAACCCCCTCACTCCTGGTGGAGTGGCCGAGAGGCGAGGCAACGGCCTGCAAAGCCGTCTACACGGGTTCAAATCCCGTCTCCACCTCCAAGGACGATTAGCTCAGCGGGAGAGCGCTTCCCTGACACGGAAGAGGTCACTGGTTCAATCCCAGTATCGTCCACTGGATCCCCGGCAACGCATCACCGGGTGTCCGTCCCGCGCGATTAGCTCAGCGGGAGAGCGCTTCCCTGACACGGAAGAGGTCACTGGTTCAATCCCAGTATCGCGCACGCAGCACCTGCGGAGATCATCGAGATCCGCGGTCCCGAGGACGATTAGCTCAGCGGGAGAGCGCTTCCCTGACACGGAAGAGGTCACTGGTTCAATCCCAGTATCGTCCACACAGCAGCCGAGGGCCGGAGCATTCGCTCCGGCCCTCGGTCGTTGATCAGGACGAGAACAGCATCCGTCCGAAGCTGCGGTGGCCATGGTGGCCGTGGTGTCCGTGGTGGCCCTGGTGCGGGGCGCCCCAGGCGGGAGCCGCCGGGTATGCCTGCGGGGCGGGCGGCGGGGGCGGCGCCTGCTGGGACCACTGCGACTCCAGGCGGGTCAGCGACTCCAGCTCCCCGTAGTCCAGGAAGATCCCCCGACAGCCTGCGCACTGCTCGATCTGAACGCCATTGCGGTTGTACGTGTGCATCGGTGCATGGCACTTGGGGCACTGCATCGTCGGCTCAACTCCTGTCATTCATTGCTGCTCACTGCGGCGTCGCCGGAACGTCCTCCCGGCGACGAGGTGTTCACCCTACGTTGCGCGCGGCGGGCGCCAACTGCCGCGGCAGCGAGGTCATGCGGGCGCAGGCGTCCACGACCGCCGTCTCGATCTCGTCGAGGGGGCGGGACTCCCCCGCCGCCTTGGCCACGGCGAGGGCGGCGGTCTGCACGGTCAGCGCGCGGGCGGGTATTTCCAGGTCGGGCCAGGGGTCGCCGTCCGGACGCACGGCGCGGCCGCCGGCCGTGCGATAGGCGGAGAGGAAGCGCGACCAGACGTCCGGGGCGAGCAGGCCGGTGGCGAACCAGGCGGCCGGGCGGGCCAGGTCCCAGGCGGGGTCGCCCAGACCCAGGTCGTCGATGTCTATGAGGAGCCACCGGCCGCCGGTGGCCGGGTGGCGTACGAGCTGGCCGAGGTGGAGGTCGCCGTGGCACAGGAGGGCCGGCTGCGGCCCCGGAGCGACGCCGCGCGCCCAGGGCGGCAGCAGGGCCCATGCGGCTTCGATGGACCCGGCCGCCTCGGCGAGAGGGCCCGGCACGGGCCGGGGCGCCCGGGGCGCGGGGATCGCGCCGCCGGTCGGGGCGAGCGCGGCGCGCAGGCGGGCCATGGCGCGTGCGGCCTTGGCCGGGCCGCGCATCGGGGGCACCGGGCCGGGCAGTTGGGCCGGGTCGACGGCGTGCAGGCGTGCCAGCAGGACGGCGGCTTCCTCCCAGGGCGCGCCGTCGGGGTCGTCGGGCGGGACCGGGCTGCCGTACGGCCAGCGGGTCAGTGCCCGGCCCTCCTCGGTGAGGGTGAGGAAGCCGTCGGGGGCGGTGACCGGGAGCGGTGGCAGCAGGATGCCGTGCAGCGAGGGGTGGGCGGCGATACGGAGGCGGGTGGCGAGTGCGGCGGTGTCGCTGTCGGGGGCGTGGGCCTTGGCGACCGTGTGGCCGGTGCGGACGACCGTGCCGTCCGGGCGGTCGGCGAGCACGGACGTGGCCGTGGCCGGCGCCGGTCCGCTCGCCTGCGACGCCTCGGGGTGCGTCGCCGCGGCGGCCGACAGGGCGGCCAAGCGGTCGAGCAATGTGCTGGTCATCCGTCCCCCGAGGGCTGCGAGCGGTGCGGACCGTGGGCGGCCCGGCCTGGGATCGTACGCGCGGTCCCGGTGGAAGGGTCCGGCAGGTGGCCCCGCGAAATGCTCGATGGCCGGGCATCTCCCCAGATGCCCGGCCGTCGTGCCGTCCGCCCTACCCCCGTCCCCACGGGGTGTTGCTGCCGGAAGTCCCCGTCCCGGGCCGCTCTCCCGGGACCGGGGCGCTTGTCAGCGCCCCAGCATTCCGGCCACGGACGACGCCTGTGTCAGGACGGCTTCCCAGCCGCCGAAGACCACGGACAGGAGGATCGCCAGCGGCATCACCATGGCGACCGCGACGAGAGGATGGCGCGTGCCGGAGGGCTGTCGGCCGCCGAGCGCCGAGGCGACTCGCCGCCCGTGCGCTCGAAGGGCCGTCCGCCCTGTGGTGTCCGCCATCGTCCTGCTCCTGTCGTGTCTGGGGCGGCGGGCGTCTGACCTCGGGGGACGAGTGCTGTCGCCCGCCGCTTGAACACCACAGTAGGCAGCCGCGGGGCTCGGGTCGTCATGCCGTCGTATCGATTGGCGGGCCTCCAGGAGGATGACGGGAGGGGGTTCTGCGTACTCCCCTGGGTGGAGAGCCGGGGCGGTGACCCTGAGGGCGTCCCCGAGGGGAGCGGTCCGCGCGGCCCGCGGCGCCGGCCGCCCGGGGGCCGAACGGCGCGGCGGAGAGCGGGAATCGGGGCGGGTACGCCACTCTCGCGGCCCCCGTCCCGGCCGGACAGGTCTCCCTTGGGTGACGTCCCTCACTCGCACTCTCCCCCGGGCCGCCGTTCCTGCGCCGCTGCCGCGCGTGCTCGTCGACCGCAGCCAGGGGCACGGGGGCGGATCGGCGTCGCCCCGGGCGTCCGCGAAACCTACCTTTCGGTACGTCAATCTCCTTTCCCGAACGGAGCTTTGACCGTTCGCTGCGGAATCGGGGGCGTACGGCGGTCGTTTGCGGCCTGCGGTACGGGAATCCCGTTCGCCGGCGGCAATCCGGTGCCCGACGCATGCGCGGCCTATCAGCACAGCGAGCCGTCAATCCGTAAGCTGTGCCACGTCAGACGGTTGGCAGCGGAGTGGGGCCTCCCCACCGCAGGTAGGGGACGGACATGGCGATGATGCGGCTCCGACGCGAGGACCCGCGTGTCGTCGGGACGTTCCGGCTCCACCGCCGGCTCGGCGCGGGCGGGATGGGCGTGGTCTATCTCGGATCGGACAAGCGCGGGCAGCGGGTGGCGCTGAAGGTGATCCGCCCGGACCTCGCGGAGGATCAGGAGTTCCGCTCGCGGTTCGCGCGCGAGGTCTCGGCGGCCCGGCGTATCCGCGGCGGCTGCACGGCCCGGCTGGTGGCGGCGGATCTCGACGCGGACCGGCCCTGGTTCGCCACCCAGTACGTCCCCGGCCCGTCCCTCCACGACAAGGTCAACGAGGAGGGGCCGCTGTCCCCCGCGCAGGTCGCCTCGATCGGCGCCGCGCTGTCCGAGGGCCTGCTCGCCGTCCACGACGCGGGCGTGGTGCACCGCGACCTCAAGCCGTCCAACATCCTGCTGTCGCCCAAGGGGCCGCGGATCATCGACTTCGGCATCGCGTGGGCCACCGGCGCCAGCACCCTGACGCACGTCGGCACGGCCGTCGGCTCGCCGGGCTTCCTCGCACCGGAACAGGTACGCGGTGCCGCGGTGACGCCCGCGACGGACATCTTCGCGCTGGGGGCCACGCTCGCCTACACCTGCACCGCCGACTCGCCCTTCGGCCAGGGCAGTTCCGAGGTCATGCTCTACCGCGTGGTGCACGAGGAGGCGCAACTGGCGGGGGTGCCGGACGCACTGGCACCGCTGCTCGCCTCCTGTCTCGCCAAGGACCCGGCGGACCGCCCGAGCACCCTGTCCCTGTCGCTGCGGCTGAAGGAGATCGCCGCACGCGAGGCGCACGGCCTGTCGAGCGGCCCCCTGGAGGGCGAGCCGGCCGGCGGGGCGGGCGGCTGGAGCCATGGGGAGCGCCGGACGGCCGACCGGCCTACGGGGCAGCGTGCCGAGGAGTACGCGCGTCAGCGCACCGAGCGGCGGGCGACGGGTACGTCCACACCGCGGCCGCAGGCGAGCCGGCCCCCGGCGCCGCGGGAGGGCACTCCCCGGCCCGCGGGACCGGCGTCCGGTGCCGGATCCCGGCCACGGCCCGCCGGACGGCGCTCGGGGCGCGTCCCTGCGGCACGGCCCGGTCGCAGCGGGGCCCGCTCCGCGGTGCGTACGACGTCGGGAGGGCGCCGGCCCGGTCCGGACCGCAAGCTGCTGCGCCAGCGCATCATCGTCTTCGTGACGGTGACGCTGCTGGTGGCGCTCGGTATCGCGGCGGCGCAGGGCTGCCAGGGCCCGGCGCGCGGGCTGGGCGGGGAGCGGCCGGGGCCGGTCACCCGTGCCGAGACCGGTCACGCACCGGGCGGCGAGGACACCGGCCGGTTCGTGGCCGGGCGGCCGGCAAGTTGACCGCAGGGGGCCGCATTCGCGGTCCTGTGGCCGGCCGGGGCTCCTCGCCTGCCGGTCAGGACTCCGGGCGGCCCGTCGCGACGGCGTAGAAGGCGACCGCGGCGGCCGCTCCGACGTTGAGCGAGTCCACGCCGTGCGCCATCGGGATGCGGACCCATTCGTCGGCGGCCCGCAGGGCTCCGGTGGTCAGGCCGCCGCCCTCCGCACCGAGCATCAGGGCGGCCCGCTCCAGCGTGTGCGGGGCGGCCTCGTCGATCGCGGTCGCCTGCTCCGCCGGGGTCAGCGCCAGGAGTTTGAAGCCCGCCTCGCGTACCACCGCCAGGTCCCGGGGCCAGCTCTCCAGGCGGGCGTACGGCACGGAGAACACCGCGCCCATGGAGACCTTCACCGAGCGGCGGTAGAGCGGGTCCGCGCAGTCCGGGGAGAGCAGCACCGCGTCCATGCCGAGGGCCGCTGCGCTGCGGAAGATCGCCCCGATGTTGGTGTGGTCGTTGACCGCCTCCATCACCACGATCCGGCGGGCCGTGCCGAGGAGTTCCGTGGCCTCTGGCAGGGTCTTGCGCTGCATCGACGCCAGGGCGCCGCGGTGAACGTGGTAGCCCGTCACCCGCTCGGCGAGATCGGGGCTGACGGCGTAGACCGGTGCCGGGACCTCGTCGATGACATCGCGCATGACATCGACCCACTTGGCCGAGAGCAGCATGGACCGCATCCGGTAGCCGGCGTGCTTCGCGCGGCGGATGACCTTCTCGCCCTCGGCGATGAAGAGCCCCTCGGCGGGCTCGCGCCGACGCCGCAGCTCGACGTCGGTGAGGCCGGTGTAGTCGCTCAGCCGCGGGTCGTCCGGGTCATCGACGGTGATGATTTCTGCCACGGGAAGATAGTGCCTTGTCGGTGTCGAGGTTCCCATGCCGCGTACGGCATCGGCTGCTTGCGGGAACGGGCGGCTACTCGGGGGACGGTGCGGTGACGGCGACGACGTCCCCCACCACGATGACCGCCGGGGGACGGACGCCTTCGGCCCGCACGGTCTCGCCGAGGGTCGCGAGGGTGGCGTCGACCCGGCGCTGCGCGGCGGTGGTGCCCTCCTGCACGACGGCGGCCGGGGTGTCGGCGGGGCGTCCGTGCTCGATGAGCTTGGCGGCGATGGCGCCGCTGTTCTCCACGCCCATCAGGACGACGAGGGTGCCGCGCAGCTTGGCGAGCGCCGGCCAGTCGACCAGTGAGCGCTCGTCGTCGGGGGCGACATGGCCGCTGACGACGGTGAACTCGTGGGCCACCCCGCGGTGGGTGACCGGGATGCCCGCGGCGCCGGGGACGGAGATGGTGCTGGAGATGCCGGGGACGACCGTGCAGGAGATACCGGCCTCGGCCAGTGCCTGGGCCTCTTCCATGCCGCGGCCGAAGACGAACGGGTCGCCGCCCTTGAGGCGGACCACGGCCTTGCCCGCCTTGGCGTGCTCGATCAGGGCGTTGTTGATCGCTTCCTGGGCCATGAAACGGCCGTAGGGGATCTTCGCGGCGTCGATGACCTCGACATGCGGCGGGAGTTCGGCCAGCAGGTCGCGGGGGCCGAGCCGGTCGGCGATGACGACGTCCGCCTCGGCAAGCAGACGGCGGCCGCGCACGGTGATCAGATCGGGGTCGCCGGGGCCGCCGCCCACCAGGGCCACGCCCTTGGCGCGGCTGCGGTGGTGCGGGGCGGCCAGGGTGCCGTCGCGCAGCCCCTCGACGATGGCGTCGCGGACACCGGCGGAGCGGCGCGGGTCGCGGCCGGTGAGCACCGCGACCGTGACGCCCTCGCTGTGGCCGGTGGCCGGGGTCCAGGCGGTGGCGGCCTCCGCGTCGTCGGCGCGAACGCACCACACCCGGCGGTCCTCGGCCTCCTGGGAGGCCGCCGTGTTGGCGGCGGGATCGTCGGTGGAGATCAGCGCGTACCAGGCCCCGTCGAGGTCACCGGCCTCGTACCGGCGACGCTCCCAGCGGATCTCCCCGGTGTCGGCCATCGCCTCGACGGAGGGCGTGGCCGAGGGCGAGATCAGCAGGACATCGGCGCCCGCGGCGACGAGCGAGGGGAGCCGGCGCTGCGCGACCTGGCCGGCGCCGAGGACGACCACGCGACGGCCGGACAGCCGCAGTCCGACGGGGTAGGCAGCGTGTTCGGCGACGTGCTCAGCCATGGTGGTACGGCTCCTTGTGCGGGTGATGCGAGTACGGCGACTGGCTCAGCCACTGCGGCTCTGGAGCGGCTGGAGGGGTCGTACGGCCCCGGGGCGGTACGTGAGGAGTGACGGCCCCGGCCCACAGCCTATGGGGCTGCGGGCCGGGGGTCATGCGCGGGCGGGCCGCAGGTCAGCTCTTCTCCGTCACTCCGGCGGAGTCGAAGGTGGCGACCTCGTGCATGGCGCGGGCGGCACTCTGCACGACGGGGAGGGCCAGCAGCGCGCCGGTGCCCTCGCCGAGGCGCAGATCGAGGTCGACCAGCGGGCGCAGGCCGAGCTTGGTCAGGGCCGCGACATGGCCGGGCTCCGCGCTGCGGTGACCGGCGATGCAGGCGGCCAGCGCCTCGGGGGCGACGGCGCGGGCCACCAGCGCCGCGGCGCCGGCGCTGACGCCGTCCAGGATGACCGGGGTGCGCAGCGAGGCGCCGCCGAGGATCAGGCCGACGAGGGCGGCGTGCTCCAGGCCGCCGACCGCGGCGAGGACGCCGATGGGGTCGGCCGGGTCCGGCTGGTGGAGTTCCAGGGCGCGGCGGACCACATCGACCTTGCGGGCGTGGGTCTCGTCGTTGATGCCGGTGCCCCGGCCGGTGACCTCGACCGGGTCGACGCCGGTGTAGACCGCGATCAGCGCGGCCGAGGTGGTGGTGTTGGCGATGCCCATCTCGCCCGTCAGCAGCGCCTTGTTACCGGCCGCGACGAGGTCGCGGGCGGTGTCGATACCGACCTCGATCGCCTTCAGCACGTCCTCGTGGGACATCGCCGGGCCGACGGTGAAGTCGTCGGTGCCGGGGCGGACCTTGCGCGGCAGCAGCCCCGGGGTCGCGGGGAGGTCACCCGCCACGCCGACGTCCACCACGCACACCTCGGCGCCGACCTGATTGGCGAAGGCGTTGCAGACGGCGCCGCCGCCGAGGAAGTTGGCGACCATCTGGCCGGTGACCTCCTGCGGCCACGGCGTCACGCCCTGGGCGTGCACCCCGTGGTCACCGGCGAAGATCGCGACGGCGGCCGGCTCGGGGATCGGCGGCGGGCACTTGCGGGACAGCCCGCTCAGCTGCGCCGAGATGATCTCCAGCATGCCCAGCGCCCCGGCGGGCTTGGTCATCCGCTTCTGCCGCTCCCACGCCTCGCCGAGCGCCTTGGCGTCCAGCGGGCGGATGCCCTGCAGGGTTTCCTGGAGCAGATCGTGCGGGGCCTCGCCGGGCAGCGCCCGGCGTCCGTAGGTCTCCTCGTGGACGACCCAGGACAGCGGGCGGCGCTTGGCCCAGCCGGCCTGCATCAGCTCCGGCTCGTCCGGGAACTCGTCGACGAAGCCGATGCAGAGGTAGGCGACGACTTCGAGGTGCTCGGGCAGGCCCAGTTCGCGGACCATCTCCCGCTCGTCGAAGAAGCTCACCCAGCCGACGCCCAGGCCCTCGGCGCGGGCCGCGAGCCAGAGGTTCTCCACGGCGAGCGCGGAGGAGTACGGGGCCATCTGCGGCTGGGTGTGGCGTCCGAGGGTGTGCCGGCCGCCGCGGGTGGAGTCGGCGGTGACGACGATGTTCACCGGCGTTTCGAGGATCGCCTCGATCTTCAGCTCGCGGAACTGCTTGGCGCGCGCCTTGGGCAGCGACTTGGCGTACGCCTCCCGCTGCGCCGTGGCGAGCTGGTGCATCTTCTCGCGGGTCTCGTCCGAGCGGATGACGACGAAGTCCCAGGGCTGGGAGTGGCCGACGCTCGGCGCGGTGTGCGCCGCTTCCAGGACGCGCAGCAGGACGTCGTTGGGGATGGGGTCGCCGCGGAAGCCGTTGCGGATGTCGCGGCGCTCGCGCATCACGCGGTGCACCGCGGCGCGCTCGGATTCGTCATATCCGGTGGCCGGAGCCGGGATCGGGAGACCGCTGGGGTCCGTGCCGTGGTCCACGAGCGGGCCGTCCTGGTGCTGGGGCTGGGTGGGAAGCAGAACCTGAACGGGGGTGCCGGGGGCATCGGGCTCGTCGGAAGGAGCGGCGGGGTCGGCGTCGACGGACGGCTGGGAAGCCGCGGCCGCGAGGTCGTCCTGCTCGGCGCCTCCGGCGGGGCCCTGGTCCTGGGCGTCCTCGTAGCCCTCGCCGAGCTGGACGAGTTCGGCGCCGTCCTGGTCCTGGGGAGGCGCGTCCGCCGAAGCGTCGTCGGTCGGGGCGTCGGCGGGCTGCTCGCCTGCCGGGGCCTCCGTCGAGGAGACGGCCGGTTCCCGAACGGGTTCGGCGACGAGGTGTTCACCGGTCGCCTGGGCGGGGATGTGCACGGCCACGGGCCGGACTTCGGCGGCCGCTTCCACATCGACGGGGGCCACCTCGGAGGGTGCCGCGTCCGCGGACTCGCCGGCGGGTGCCGCCGCCTCGTCGGGCAGGGCCTGCTCGTCACCCGTCGGGGGCTGCGGCGCGGCCTGCTCCTCGGGGTCCGCGGGGGCCTCGTCGGCCGGGTTCTGCTGCCCTGCGGCGTCCTCGGGGGCACCGGGCTGTGCACCGGCGTCCGGACGCTCCGCCTCGGGCTGCTCTATGACGGCATCGTCGGCGCCCTCCTCGGGGGCGGGCATCGCGACGGGGCCCTGAGGGGCCGCGGGGGGCATCGACGCCGCTTCCGGGGCGGGCGCCGCGGGGGCCTCCGCGGCGGGGACCTCGGCTTCGACGGTCTCGGTCGGCTGTTCCTCGGCCACGGGCTGAGGCGCTTCAGCGGGCTGCTCGGCCGCGGGCTGCGCCTCGGCGGCACCGTCCACGTCCGCGTCGGCGGCCGGGGTCTCGGCTGTCGCAAGCGGCGCCTCGTCCTCGGGAGCCTCGGAAGCGGGGCTCTCCTCGACGGGCTGCTGCGGCGCCTCGGCCGGAGCGTCGGGCTGCGGCGCGTCGGCAGCCTCGGGGGCCGGCGGGCTCACGGCCTCCGGTGCGTCCGCGGCCTGCGGGGCTTCAGGTGCCGGGGCGGCTTCGGGTGCCTGCGAGGCTTCCGGCGTTTCGGGGGCCGCGGGCTCCGCCGGCTCCTGCGCCTCGGGGGCCTCCGGTGCCTCGGGCGTTTCCGGTGCGGCCGGGCCGTCCGCTTCCGCGGCCGCGGCGTCCGGAAGCGGTTCCGCCACCGCGTCCTGCGGCTGAGCGGGGGCCTCCACCGGCGCCTCGTCGGCGGCCACGGCCTCGTTGTCCGGAGCGGCGGTGGTGTCCTCCGCGGCCTCCTCCGCCGCGCCCTCGGCGGGCAGCGGCGGGGCCTGCTCGGCGGGCAGCGGGGCGTCCTGCGGAGCCGGGGCGGCGGGCGCCTCGGCGGTCTGCGCGGCCGGGGCTTCGGGGGTCGCGGTCTCCCCGACCGGTGCCGCCACGGCCTGGGCCGCGGCGTCGTTCCAGGCCGGCACCTGCGACGGGATCTCACCGAGCTGCGGGCCGGGCAGCGGCCCCTGTCCCGCGGCGCCGTACGCCTGCTCGGCATAGGACTGCCCGGCGTAGGACGCTGCCGCGAAGGCCCGCTCGGCGTACGCCACGTCGTGGAAGGACTGCTCGGCGGACGGCTGCGCGTCACCGGCGGGGCCCTGCGTCTGCGCGCGGGCGGGCTGCTCGCCCGCCGCGGGCCCACCGGCCTGCACGGGGGCGTCGAGGTACTCCGGGCCGGCGACCGGCGGTGCGGCGTGCCGGGCGGGCGCGCCCGCGGGGCCGCGGTCGGCGAGCGAGCGGACCACGCCGCCGGTCGCGTCCGGGACGGGCGGGCCCATGTGGAGCGGCCGGCGCGGGGGCGTGGCCTGGGCGGGCGCCTGGGCGCGGCTCTGCTGCGGCGCGGCCGGCTGCGGGATGCGCACGGCACCGAGGTCGACGGAACCGGAGTCCCGGCCGCCGCTCTCGTGGTCGCCGGCCGGGGCGGGCATCGGCGCGAAGCCGGCGGCCGACGGGTCGGCCTCGAACGGTGCGCTCTGCTCCGGTGCGTCCGGCTGCGGCTGCGGCATCGGCTGCTGTGCCTGCTGCTCGCTCCAGGCGCCCTGGGCGCCCGGCATCAGCAGCAGATCGTCGTCCTCGGGGACGCCGTCGGCCGGGTCGGGGTAGGGGTAGGTGTCCGGCGGCGTGACCATGCCCGGTTGCTCCATCGGTCCGGCGTCGGCAGGGGAGGAAGCGGCCGCCGGCTGCGGCTGCCCGGGATGTCCGCCTGCGTTCTCCGGCTGTCCCTCGCCCGGGACCTGGCCGGTGTCGGTCATGCGTACCCCTCGCCCATTGGTAGTGCTCCTTCCAACCGCTCGTGCGACGCGCTCGACCGGGGACGCGCCGACGCCCATAGCTAGAACGAGCGAGCACGTCTCGCGGCACGTCCGCCCTCTAGAGCTTCATATTCGGCCAAAACCACGGCTTTTTCCGGATATTGGCGTACGAAGCCGAACGCGGAACGGCGGCGCAACGATCCGCCAGCCTACCCTCCGCGGGTTGCCGTACAGGTCAAGGGTGGGGAACGCGATAGCCGCTGAGCAGAAAGACGACGGAGCGCTCGCGTTCGACCCAGACGGATGTGTCCAGGTCCACGGACTGCAGCAGCCCGCACTCGACTTCGTAGCCGCCGTCGGCCAGCGCCTTGCCGATCGCCTCGGCCTCGTCGCGGGTCGCGGCGTGGGTCACGATCCGCTCCGGGCGGCGCGCCGCGCAGGCGGTGACGACCGCCGCTCCCCCGCCGCCGACCCGCACCACGTCGGGCTCCGGCAGGTCTTCGAGGGTCTGCGGCGCGCGGCCGTGCACGACCTGGAGTTGGACGCCGTAGCGGCGGGCGACGGCGGCGGTGCGGCCGCATGCTTCCGGGTCGGCGTCCACCGCGATGACGGCGGCACCGAAGCGCGCGGCCTCCACGGCGGCGGCTCCACTGCCGGCGCCGATGTCCCAGACCAGGTCGCCCACCCGCGGCCCGAGGCGCGCGAGTTGAGCGGATCTCAGCTGGACCGACTCGCCCTCGCCGAGGGCGCCGCCGTACGCGGCGGCCGGAAGTCCCCAGCCGCGCGGGCCGGTCGGGTGCCCCACCTCGTGGGCGGCGATCCAGCCGGTCCCCTGAGCGGCGGCGCCGGCGGGCGAGCCCCCGACCACGATGACGACATTGGGGTCGCGCCAGACGTGGTCGGCCGCCTTGTCGGATGTGAGGACTGTCACCTGCTCGCGGTCGGTGCCCAGTTCCTCGCAGATGACGAAGGTGCGGTGCACACCGCCCAGCAGAAGCGCGAGTTCGGCGGGCCCGGCCCCGGGCGAGGTGAGCACCGCGACCTTGCTGTGCGCGCGGCAGACGTTCACCGCACGGCGCAGCTCACGGCTGTTGGCCACCACGATCTGGGCGTCGTCCCAGGGCATTCCGGCGCGGGCGAAGGCGGCGGCGACGGAGGAGACGGCGGGGACGACTTCGACTTCCAGGCCGTGTTCGGGGGCCCTGAGGGTGCGCACGACGCCGAAGAAGCCGGGGTCGCCGTCGGCGAGGACGACGGCGGTGCCGCGGTGCTGGGCGACCCGGCGGGCGGCCAGCGTCACGCTGCCGAGCCGGATCCGCTCGGCGTTCGGCGGGACTTCGGGCAGTGCGAGGTGGTGGGCGGCTCCGGCAACCAGCGTCGCGGCGCCGAGGGCGGAGCGGGCGGCGTCGGTCAGCGGAGAGCCGTCCCATCCGATCACCGTGACCCGGTCGGCCATGCTCGTCAGTCTCCTGGGGGCTGCTGGTGGGTGCGCACGGGGATACGAGGTCCGTGGTGTGTGGGGCGCCGGTCCTCGCCGGTGGCGAAGGGCGGCAGGCCGAGACTACCTCGCGAGTTCCGGACCTGAGCGAGGCAGTGGGGTCAATTCCACCCGGGGTAGGTGAAACCGTTGGCGTCGGCCAGCCGGGCGGGGAGGCCGTCGAGGTCCTCGGGCAGCAGGCTCCACACGATCAGATCCGTACGGATGTCCGTCCAGCCGCCGTCCTCGGTGCGGCTGCGGGCTATCCAGGCGTTGCGCAGCACGCCCTCGCTGATGCAGCCGATCTTCTGAGCGACCTGCTGGGACGCGGTGTTGTCGGCGGCCGTACGCAGCTCGACGCGCTCGAACTCCAGGTCCCGGAAGAGCCACTGCGCGACCGCGAGGACCGATTCGCAGGCGTAGCCCTCACCGCGCGCCCAGGGGGCGGTGACGTAGCCGATCTCGGTGCTGCGCACCCGCCAGTCGGTGCGGTCGACGTGGATGGTGCCGACCAGCCGCTGGGTGAGGAATTCAGTGACGGCCAGGGCGATGCCGCGGCCTTGGGTGCGGACCGCGGCGGCCTTGCGGGTCACCCAGGCTCGGGCGTCGTCGACGGTGTACGGGTGCGGCACGGTCGTCCAGGCGGTGACGAGTTCGTCGGTCATCATCTCCGCGAGGGCGGGCACGTCGGCCTCCTCGAAGGGGCGCAGCACCAACCGGTCCGTGCTGATGGAGATGTCCGGAAAGGTGGATGTCATGCCGCTGCTCCAACGCCGTTGACCATGGTGCTCCGGGAACGTCACGGGCCGTTCATGCCGTGAAGTCACGGGCCGCCCTGACCGTCTTGAGTGCACCAGCATGCAGCATCTGCCTGCGGATGTGCCACGCACCGTGGGCCCCGGACGCGCAGTGCACGTCCGGGGCCCACGGTGCGGCGACGCGGAAGGCCGCCCTTGGACGGGCCGACCGCGCGGCGGGGTCAGCTCTTGGCCGGGCCGAAGGCCGGGATGACCGAGCCGTCCTTGTACTTGTCCTGGAGGAACTTCTTGACCTCGGGGGAGTTCAGAAGCTTGGCGAGCTTCTTGACCCGCGGGTCGTCCTCGTTGCCCTTCTTGACGGCCAGGAAGTTGGCGTAGGGGTTGTTCTCCACCTTCTCCACGGCCAGCGCGTCGGTGGAGGGCTTGAGCTTGGCCCCGATGGCGAAGTTGCCGTTGATGATCGCGGCGTCGACATCGTCGATACGCGGCGCGGTCTGGGCGGCCTCCAGCTCGGTGATCTTGATGCCCTTGTCGTCCTTGACGTCCGTCAGCTTGGCGTCCGAGCCGACGCCGGGCTTGAGGGTGATCACGCCGTTGTCGGCGAGCAGCTTGAGTGCACGGCCCTCGTTGGAGGGGTCGTTGGGGACCGAGACGGTGCTGCCGGCCTTGAGCTCGGAGAGCTTGTCGATCTTCTTGGAGTAGACGCCGAGCGGCTCGATGAGCACGTTCTGGACGGGCACGATGTGCGTGCCGTTCTCCTTGTTGAAGGTGTCGAGGAACGGCTTGTGCTGGAAGAAGTTGGCGTCGACCTGGCCGTCGTCGGTGACCTTGTTGGGGATCTTGTAGTCGTTGAACGGCTTCACGACCAGCTTCAGGCCGGCCTTGTCCGCCAGCTTGTTCTTGACGAAGTCCAGGATGGCGCCGTGCGGCGTGGGGCTGGCCGCGACGACGAGGGGCGCGTTCTTGTCGCCCTTGTCGCCGGCGGTCGTGTCGGAGGGAGCGCTGCAGGCGCTCGCGCCCAGGGCGACGGCGGAGGCGGCGGCCACGGCCACGGAGATCTTTACGGTGTTGCGCACGAAGAGTGCCTCTTTCTTGTTCGCGCGAGCGGGGTCGCGCGTGGTGTACACCCGGCAAAGGGTCCGGGCTCTTGGGTGATGCGGTGGGTACGGGTTGCGGGGGGGCAGGCGGATCAGGCGGCTTCCCCCGCGGCGACGGCCGGCTCCTCGGTGACGCGCCGAGCGCGGCGCAGGCCGACGCGTGCGGGGCCGCGGGTGCCCCGGCCGGCGAGCCGTCGGACGGCGAGGTCGCCGAGCAGCTGCACGAGGGTGACGAGGACGATCAGCTCCACCACGGTGGTGATCATCAGCGAGGTCTCGTACTGCTGGTAGCCGTAGGTGTAGGCCAGGTTGCCCAGGCCGCCACCGCCGACCGCGCCGGCGATCGCGGAGTAGCCGATCAGCGTGATGACGGTGGTGGTGACGGCCGCCACCAGCGCCGGCAGGGCCTGCGGGAGCAGCACCTTGAACACGATGGTCCAGGTGCCGCCGCCCATGGCCTGCGCCGCCTCGACGAGGCCGTGGTCGACCTCGCGCAGCGACGCTTCCACCAGCCGGGCGAAGAACGGGATGGCCGCGATGGCCAGAGGCACCACCGCGCCCGTGGGGCCGATGGAGACGCCGACGACCATCCGGGTGAAGGGGATCAGCACGACGATCAGGATCAGGAACGGGAAGGACCGTCCGATGTTCACGATCGCGCCGAGGACCCTGTTCACCACGACGTTCTGCAGGACGGCCCCGCGGTCGGTCAGGTGCAGCAGCACACCGACCGGGATGCCGACGAGGACGGCCCAGACCGTCGACCACCACACCATGAAGAGGGTGTCGAGGGTGTTGTCGTACAGCAGCGGCTGCATGTCGGTCCAGCTCACTTGGCACCTTCCTTCAGCAGCGCGGCGGCGGGAGCCGGGATCGCACGGTCGTTGTCGGCGGTCGCGCCTGCGGCCTCGTCGGAGTCGGCGCCCTCGGTCGCGTCGGCGGCCTCGGCCGCGTCCACCACATCGACCTGGAGACCCTGCTCGCGCAGGAACCCGATGGGCACGACGTTCTCCTCGAAGGGACCGGGCAGCTCGATGCGCATCCGGCCCACCTGCTTGCCGCCGACGGTGTCCATGGCGGCACCGAGGATCGAGACGTCGACGTTGTACGTGCGCGACAGCTCGGAGATCACCGGGCGGGTGGCGGCCGCGCCGTGGAAGGTGACGTCGACGACCGTACGGTCCTCGGCGGACGGCTCGCCGCCCACCGGGAACAGCTCCCGGGCGAGTTCGGAGCCGGGGGTCGCCAGGAGGTCCGCGACGGTGCCCTGCTCGACGACACGTCCGTTCCGCATCAGGGCGGCCGAGTCGCAGATCGTCTTGACGACGTCCATCTCGTGCGTGATGAGGACGACGGTCAGTCCCAGCTTGCGGTTGAGGTCGCGCAGCAGCTGGAGGATCGAGCGGGTGGTCTCGGGGTCCAGGGCGCTGGTGGCCTCGTCGGAGAGCAGCACCTTGGGGTCGCCGGCCAGCGCGCGGGCGATGCCCACCCGCTGCTTCTGGCCGCCGGAGAGCTGGGCGGGGTACGCCTTGGCCTTGTCGGCGAGGCCGACCAGGTCCAGCAGCTCCAGAGCCTTGCGGGACCGCTCGCGGCGGTCCACCTTGAGGATCTCCAGGGGCAGTTCGACGTTGGCCTGGACGGTGCGCGAGGACAGCAGGTTGAAGTGCTGGAACACCATGCCGATGTGGCTGCGCGCGGCACGCAGCGCGGCGTTGGCGCGCTTCTGGTCGCCGGCGAGTGCCGTGAGGTCCTGGCCGGCGACGGTGACCGTGCCGGAGGTGGGGCGCTCCAGGAGGTTGAGGCAGCGGATCAGGGTGGATTTTCCGGCGCCGCTCTGTCCGATGACGCCGTACACCTCGCCCTCACGGACGTGCAGATCGACGCCGTCCAGGGCGGTGACTTCGCGGTCTCCTGAGCGGTAGACCTTGGTCAGGCCCGTTGTGGTGATCACAGGGAATTCCGTCACTGTCGAGTGCGCGGTGGCTCGCCCACCGGGCACGGGGCATTCTTGCGAGTGCGGCAGAGGAGAGACGCCGAAGGCAGCGGGCAGGGCCCGGCTCCGGGTTCCGTGACGCGGGGCGGCCGGTTCCGTCGTGGACGAAGACACGGCACAAGCGGGGTCTCGCTTCGGGGCGCGAGGCTCAGGCGGGGGCCCTCAGCGGTCACACATTCGACACAGGCAACGAGCACCGGGCGTCGTGATCGCCTCGGTCGCAGGGGTGCGGCTGCTCGTCGTGGTCATGGCGGCAAGTAAACCAGACACGAGTACGGGCCGATCAACCCAGTCCGGATAGCGGACATGGGTGACCGGTCCGTGGACAGTGGCCCTTCCGCGCTCAGTCCGCGGTGGTGATCTCCAGCCCGCCGTTCGTGGCCTGCACCGATACCGCGGACAGGTCGGGGACGACGACGTCCGCGACCAGTTCCTCCGCCCGGTGCGTTGTGGTCAACGCCACGGTGGTCATCCCGGCCGCCCGGCCCGCCTGGAGCCCGGCCGGAGCGTCCTCGAAGACCACGCAGTCGGCCGGGTCCACACCGAGCCGCCGGGCGCCGAGCAGGAAGGGCTCCGGGTCCGGCTTGCCGCGGGTGATGTCGTCGGCGGAGACCAGGTGCTTGGCGCGCACCCCGACCTCGGCCAGCCGGGCCTCGGCCAGCCGGCCCGTGGCGGAGGTGACGACCGCCCACCGGTCCGCGGGCACGCTCTCCAGCAGGGCGCGGGTCCCGGGCAGCAGGACCACGCCGCCCGCGGCGTCCTCGATCTCCAGCTGCTCGATCCGGGCCAGCGCCTCGGGCACCCGCTCGGCCGGCAGCAGATCGGCCGCGATCTCCGCCGCCGGACGGCCGTGCAGCTCGACCGCCGCGAAGTCCTCCTCGGTGATGCCGTACTCCTTCGCCCACCGGGTCCAGCAGCGGTACACGGAATCCAGGGAGGAGATGAGGGTGCCGTCGTTGTCGAAAAGGAGTGCTTGCGCGGAGATCTTCATGTTTCACCAGCGTACGGGCGGCCACGGGGCCGGGCGCAGCCGCCCTCCGGACGCCGATTAAAGTCGCCCCATGCCCCTCTACTCCCCGGCGCGCAGCCACGCCGCACGGAGGTCCCGGTGATCGACGCACTGACGATGGTGGTCGGTGTGACCGCTCTCGCCCTGGCCGCCTGGTGCGGCTTCGCCGCGTACCGCGACCAGCCGACGAAGGACTGGCACTTCATCGGCATGGCCGCCGTGTCCCTGCTCGGCCTCGTCCAACTGGTCATCGCCGTCGTGCAGTTGGCGCGCGGACAGTCGCCGGAGCAGGGCACCGCGATCTTCGTTTCCTATCTGCTCGGCGCCGCCGCGTGCGTACCGGCGACCGGGTTCATGTCCCTCGCGGAGCGCACCCGCTGGGGTTCGGCCACCGTCGCCGCGGGAGCCGTGGTGCTGGCCGTGCTGGAAGTGCGGCTGTTCGACATCTGGGGAGGCGGCAGTGCCTGAGAACACCACGACCACCGCGTCGGACGGCGCGGGCACGGCCCCGCCGAGGCGCTCGCTCGGCACCGGCCCGGGACGGCTGCTGGTCACGCTCTACGGGGTCTTCACCGTCGCCGCCGCGTCCCGCTCGCTCTACCAGCTGATCGCCCAGTTCGACCGGGCGCCGCTCGCCTACAGCCTGTCCGCGGTCTCCGCGGTCGTCTACGGCTTCATCACGTTCTCGTTGGTGCGCGGCGGCGAAGGGGCCCGCAGGGCGGCGTTCGCCTGCTGCGCGCTGGAGCTGCTCGGGGTGCTGGGCATCGGCACCTGGACGCTGCTCGACCGGTCCGCCTTCCCCGATGCCACCGTCTGGTCGGACTACGGCATGGGCTATCTCTTCATCCCGATCTTCCTGCCCGTCACCGGCCTGATCTGGCTGCGCCGGGCCCGGTCGGCGTAGCCGCTGCGCCCCGGCGGGGCTCCGGTGCCCCGCCGGGTGGCGGGAAAGGCGGACGGGCCCGGCGGCGGCACCGGCGGGCCCTTCACCTCGTCGCTACGCCCCGGCCACGAACACCTCGGCGGGATCCTTCGCCACCAGCTCCTTCTCCAGCGTGATCAGGCTCAGCCGGCGGGACACCTGCTCCGTGCCGACCGGAGCGTAGCCGCGGCTGCGGTAGAGGCGCAGATTGCCCTCGCTGCGGTGGCCGGTGAAGAGGCGGAAGCGCTTGGCCGACCGCTCGGCCGTCAGCCGCTCCTCCACCGCGGCCAGCAGCCGGCCGCCGAGTCCGTGGCGCTGCAGCCGGGGGTGCACGATGAGCTTGGCTATGGCGGCGGTGCCGTCCGCGTCGACCGTGCCGCGCACCGACCCGACCACCTCCTCGCCGAGCCGGGCCACCACGACGCATCCCTCGCCGAGTTCGGCGCGCAGGGCGTCCAGGCTCTGGGTGAGCGGCTCGATGCCGTAGTCGTCGTACAGCGCGGCTTCCTGCTGGTAGCAGAGGTACTGCAGTTTGAGGATCTGCTCGGCGTCCTGGTCGGTCGCCGCAGAGATGGTCACGCTCGTGCCCATGCGCGTATGCCTCCCCTTTTCGGTTCGCTGGTCCGGGCGCGCTGAGGGTGGAGGGTTGCCGCGCCCGGAGCTGTGTGCCCTGACCGACGGCGCCGTGGGTGTCACGCCGCCGCCGTGGCAGGACTGCCACCGCTCCTCCGTCAGTCCCCGGATTCGTGCGGCGGCAATCTCGCCGCGAGCATTCTGCGCAGGCATTCGGGACAAGGGGAACGGACCGGCCCCCTGCTCTCCTGTGACATTCCCAACTCAGATGAGAAGACGGCAGGAGCGGGCGCCGGTCCGGGAGCGGTGGAGCCTCGACGCGGCCCAGGCGGTCAGCCCCTGCGGAACTCCGCGGCCGCCAGCAGGGCGGTGTCGGGGTTGTCGGAGAAGAGGCCGTCGATGCCGGTGGCGAGGTATGCCTTGAAGACACCGAGGGCGTCGCCGTAGGCGTTCGGGTCGGTGCCGCGGCGGTAGTCGGCCGGCAGGAAGGTGTTCTCGTTGCGGACGGTGTAGGGGTGCAGCACCAGCCCGGCGGCATGGGCGTCGGCGACGACGGAGGTGGGCTCGCCCAGCTTGCCGTCCTTGTCGCGCGGGATGATCACGGTGAGGTCCGGGCCGATGCCCTGGCCGAACCGGGCGATCCACTTCAGCCCCTCGGGCGTGACCAGATCGGCGACCGTACGCGGGTCACCGGCCTCGACGAAGTCCCAGGGCCGGCTGGTGAGGGTGGAGAGCAGGACGACCTTGGGGCAGTCGACCAGCCGGTCCAGCCGCTGGATGCTGCCGGGTTCGAAGGACTGCAGGAAGTTCGGGGAGTTCTTCTTGTGCCTGCCGTGCGCGCGCAGCGCCTTCGCCAGCCGCTCCTCCAGGCCGAGGCCCAGCTTGCGGAAGTAGGTGGGGTGCTTGGTCTCGATGTGCAGCCAGACGCGGCGGCCCCGCTTGCGGCCCTCGCGTTCGGCCCACTGCAGCACCTCCTCGAAGGAGGGGACCTCCCACCGGCCGTCGTAGAGGGTGTTGTGCTGCCGGGTGCCCGGAATGCGCTCCTTGGCGCGCAGCGTCTTGATCTCGGCGAGGGTGAAGTCCTCGGTGAACCAGCCGGTGAGCTTCACGCCGTCGACGGTCTTGGTCGTCCTGCGGTCCGCGAACTCGGGGTGCGCCGAGACATCGGTGGTGGCGGTGATGTCGTTCTCGTGGCGGCAGACCAGGTGCCCGTCCTTGGTGGGCACGAGGTCCTGCTCGATGACGTCCGCGCCCATGTCCAGGGCGAGTTGGTAGGAGCCGAAGGTGTGCTCGGGCCGGTAGCCGCTGGCGCCGCGGTGTCCGACGACGAGCGGCACCGGCAGCTCGTGGCCCCCACCGCTCCGCTCGCCGGCGCTCGCGCTGCCGGCTCCGCCCAGTACCGCCGCGCCCGCGCCGAGGGCCGCCGCTCCCAGCACCGTGCGCCGTCCCGGCTGCTGCCGCTTCTGCATGCCCGTGCTCCTTGCTGTGAGGTGTCCGGGAGTAAGTCCGGTGATTTCCAGGTGATGCGCATGTGTCCCGCACCTGTCAACGGGACGGGGTGATCGTAGGCACGGACGGGCCGCGTCGGGGAGACGCGGGACGACTTCCGGGAGAAGATGGAGGTAACACACGTCAACTCTGCGTATCGAGCCTGTGAACCCGACGTGCGAGGCGGGTCAACCCGCGAGTATCGTCCTGGGCTGCAGAAACTCTGCGCTTGCTCGATCTGACCATCCACGACCCGGAGGGCCCGTTGTCCCGCATTGTGCTGAAGGCGATTCTCGGATTCGTCATGCGTGTCCTGTACCGCCCGAAGGTGGAGGGCATGGAGCGCATTCCGGGCAGTGGGCCGGTGATCCTCGCAGGTAACCACGTCACGTTCATCGACTCGCTCTTCCTCGGCCTGATCGTCAAGCGCCCGGTGTTCTTCATCGGCAAGGACGAGTACGTCACCGGCACGGGCCTCAAGGGCCGGCTGATGGCCTGGTTCTTCACCAGCTCCGGCATGATCCCGGTGGACCGCGACGGCGGCCACGGTGGCGTCGCCGCCCTGATGACCGGCCGCCGCATCCTGGAGGAGGGCCGGGTCTTCGGCATCTACCCCGAGGGCACCCGCTCCCCCGACGGCCGGCTCTACCGCGGCCGCACCGGCATCGCCCGGCTGGCGCTGATGACCGGCGCGCCGGTCGTGCCGTTCGCGATGATCGGCACGGACAAGGTGCAGCCCGGCGGCAAGGGCCTGCCGCGCGTGGCCCCGGTGACGGTCCGCTTCGGTGAGGCGCTGGACTTCTCCCGCTACGACGGCATGGACCGCGACCGCTACGTGCTGCGGGCCGTCACCGACGAGGTGATGAGCGACGTCATGGAGCTGTCCGGTCAGGAGTACGTCGACATCTACGCCACCAAGGCCAGGGCCGCCGCCTGACCTCCCCTTCGCGCAGCAGCCGGGCCCCGTCCGTTCGTCGGACGGGGCCCGGCCTCTTGGTGCCCGCGGTGGCGCGGATCAGCAGGGCACCCGGATCCCGCGGTGGGCGCGCTGCCCCTCGGGGCCGGCGGTCGACGCCCGGCGCAGTGCCGCCTCGGGACGGGGCACCTCGCTGCCGTCGGGCTGGAGCATCTGGAGCCGTTCGACGACGGAGCCGACCCGCGCGCCGGGCGCGTCCGCGTTCTTGACCGCCACCCGGTTCAGCGGCGCGGGCGCCAGCTGCCGCTCGGCGCGGACGAACGCCACGAAGCTCTCGTAGTCACGCTGGTGCCTGACGGCCGCGGTGAACCCGGTGAAGGCGCTGAAGCCGTCCTGGTTGATGAGGGTGTACGAGGGTGCGGCGAGGCGGTACCTGCGGGCCGGGTCGAGCGCGGTGCCGTTGATGTACACATCGGCGGCGTCGACCCGCCGTCCGACCGGACCCGACGCGTCGAACGTGTAGCGGACGTTGGCGGAGACGGCCAGGGGCGCGAACCCCAGCCCGCCGCCCGCGGTGGGCGCCCACTGCTCCTCCAGCGCGTCGTGGATCTGCGCACCGGTGACCGTCACGGTCAGGATCGGGTCGCCGAAGCCGACCGCGTGCCATGCCTGCCCGAGGGTGACGGTGCCGCCTGTCGCCCCGTCGTGGACGAGGTCCGCGGCGATCACGGCCTGTCCGACACGCGGCGCGACGGCGATGACGGCGAGTTCCGCCGGGGCGCCGGGGTCGCTTCCGGGGTCGGCCATCGCATCGGCGGGCTGCCTGCCCGCCCACAGCGCCCAGTCGGCCACCAGGTCGCCCATGGTGCTCTCCCCCGCGGCGTTGCGCCGCCGGGTGAAGGAGGCGGTCTGCTTGCCGATGGGGGCGCGGGCGCGCCGGGTGGCGTAGCCCGCCCAGTAGTCGGCGATCGACCGGAGTCCCGCGTGCGGTGCCACATCCCGGGTGTTGGGGTGGTTGGTGGCGGTGGTCAGGGACCGGATGACCTTGCCGGTGACGGGGTCGAGGCGCAGGTTGATCTCGTTGACGATCTGGCCGTAGCAGCCGGCCTCGACGAACGGGCGGGGGTTGCCCTTGGGGTCGGGCACCATCATCGTGAACGCCTTGTGCCAGTGGCCGGTGACGATCGCGTCGATGTCGGGGGTGACGCGCAGCGCCAGCTCGTAGGCGGGTCCTGAGGGGTTGGAGCCGCTGGAGAAGTCGCTGCCGGCGACGGCGCCGTCGTGCATGCTCAGCACGATCGCGTTGACGCCGCGTGACTTCAGTTCCGCGGCGCAGCGGTTGGCGGTCTCCACTTCGTCCAGGGTGCGCAGCCCCGGCTGGTAGGAGCCGGGGAAGGACTCGCTGCCGATGGCGGTCAGATGGATGAACCCGATCGGCAGCCGGCGGCCGCCCCCGGCGTCCACGTACGCGATGTTGTACGGCGGGAGCACCCTCTTTCCGGTCGAGCGCCACACCATGTTGGCGCTGTAGTAGGGGAAGTCCGCGCCGCGGAAGCGTCGTCCGGTGGAGTCGGCGAAGGCATCGTCGCGGTCGACCACCGGGAAGGGTTCGCCGTCCTCCATGTGGGAGGTGAGGAAGGTGGCGGACTTGTCGAACTCGTGGTTACCGGCCGAGGCGAAGTCCAGCCCCATGGCGTTGAGCGCCTCGATGGTGGGCTCGTCGGCGAAGGAGGAGGCGTCGAACTCCCAGCCGGAGAAGAGGTCTCCGGGGGCGAAGAAGAGGGAGTTGCGCCGGCCGGTCCGCAGCCGTTCGAGGTGGGTGGCCATGTAGGCCACCCCGCCCACGGTGTAGGTCTTGCCGCCCGCCCCGGTGATGACCGCGTTGCCGCCGGGTGCGGCCTGGAGATAGCCGTGCAGGTCGGTGATGTTGAGCAGTTGGACGTCGACGTACTCGTCGGCGGTGGCCGCGTCGCGGGCGTGTCCGGTGGCGTAGGCGTTGCTGCCGATCGCGCTGGCGGTGGCCATGGCCCCCGCCGCGGTGAAGAAGAAGCGTCGTCCGATGTCTCGCACTGCGTCACTCTCCTGAGCGGGCCGGCCTGAGGGGGACGACGGGAGAGTCTTGCGCGCCGCGCGGGACGCCGGGCCACCTGGGCGGGTACCGGACGTGAACGGCCGGGGACAGTCGCCCCCGGGGCGTGTCCCGTGGATCATTGCCGCTGCCCGGCTCCTGATCCACAGGACACGCCAGCTCGCGCTCGGCGGGCCGGCGCTGTCCCTCGTTCGCCCGGCAGGCAGCTGCGCGGGAGGGCGCGCGTCACCTCGATCCGAGGGAGCGCCGGTCGGGGGCGGGCCTACGGCCGGTCGGCTACGGGCGCTGTGAGGGGCCGCCGGCCGCGGAGCCGGACTCGGACTCGGACTCGGACTCGGACTCGGCCGACGCTCCCGGCTCCGGCTCGCTCGCCGGCTTCGGCCGGCCGGTGCCCAGCTCCTGGCCGCGCAGCAGGAACCAGGCGGCCACTGCGGCGGACAGCAGGATCACCGCGCCCACGCCGGCCGCGATGTCCAGTCCGTCGACGAAGGAGTCCTGAGCGGCCCTGATCAGCGCCTGTCCCTGGCTGCCGGGGAGCGCGCCGGCCTGCTCGAAGGCTCCGCCGAGCGACTCACGGGCGCCCTCGGTGGCCTCCTCGGACAGCCCCGGTGGCACCGCGAAGCCGCGGTAGATGCTGGTGACGATGGAGCCGAGCACCGCGATGCCGAGCGCGGCGCCCAGTTCGTAGGCCGTCTCGGAGACCGCGGAGGCGGCGCCCGCCTCCTCCTTGGGGACGCTGGAGAGGATCACGTCGGCGGTGACGGTGAAGGAGAATCCGGCGCCGATCCCGACGACGAAGAGGATCGTGCCCAGCGCGAAGGTGCCGGTGTCGGCGTGCAGGGTCATACAGCCGGCGAGCGAGAGGCCGACCACCGCGAGGCCGCCGGACACCACGATCCGCACGGACAGGCGCCTGGCGACGTAACCGGCGGCGAGGCCCGCTCCCACCGCGCCGACCGCGGCGGGGAGTTCGGTGAGCCCGGCGTTCAGCGGTGAGCGCAGCTGGACCATCTGGAGGAACTGGGAGAGGAAGAAGACCAGTCCCGACAGGCCCAGGATGGTCAGCAGGTCGGCCAGGACCGCCCCGGAGAAGCCCCGGTGGTGGAAGAGCTTCATGTTCAGCAGCGGCGAGCTCAGTGTGTGCTGGCGGCGGACGAACACCACGAGGGCGAGGACGCCGACGACCGCGGACAGCGCGATGTCCCAGCGGACGCCGTGGACCGCGACCTCCTTGATGGCGTAGACGAGGGCGACGATGCCCACCAGCGACAGCAGGACGCTGGGGATGTCCCAGGGGCCGGGATCGGGGTTGCGGGACTCCGGGATGACCTTGGCGCCCACGACGACCAGCAGCGCCATCACCGGCAGGTTGATCAGGAAGACCGATCCCCACCAGAAGTGGCCCAGCAGGAAACCGCCGAGGACCGGGCCGACGGCGGTGCCGGCCGAGGCCATCGCGCCCCAGATGCCGACCGCGAGGCTGCGCTCCCTGGGGTCGTGGAAGAGATTGCGGATCAGCGCGAGGGTGGACGGCATCAGCGTCGCACCGGCCACGCCCAGCAGGGCGCGGGCGGCGATCATCATCTCCGGGCTGCTGGCGTAGGCGCACAGCACCGACACCGCGCCGAACGCGGTGGAGCCCAGCAGCAGCAGTTTCTTGCGGCCGATCCGGTCGCCGAGGCTGCCCATGGAGACCAGCAGCCCGGCGATGACGAAGGAGTAGATGTCGCCGATCCACAGCAGCTGGGTCCCCGAGGGGCGCAGGTCCTCGCTGAGGAACGGGGTGGCCAGACCGAGGACCGTGACATCGACACCGACGAGCAGGACGGCCAGGACCAGGACGGCGAGTGCGAGCCAGCGGCCCGGGCGCGGCTGATCGTCCACATGGCCCGAACCCACCGGCCCTGACGCTATGGTCTCGCTCATTTCTCCATGCTCCGTCGGATGCCGCCGAGCAGCAGCTCGGCGATCGAGTGGTTGAGGTCGTTGCGGGCGACGCGCCCTTCCTGGACGGCCCAGGAGCCGGCGCCGATGAGGCCGTAGAACGCCTCGGTGAGCCAGGCCGAGCTGAGGTCGATGCGGAAGTCGCCCTCCTCCTGGCCGCGCCGGAAGAGAGCCGTGATCCGGGCGTCCAGCCGGGCCCAGCCGGCGTTGACCTCGGCGCCCTCGAAGAGCTGGTTCTCGGTGAAGAGGAAGGCCAGCACCGCGGCGACCGGCTCGGCCTCGGTGATCAGCCGGCGCAGCGCGTCGGAGGCGTTGCCGTCGTCGAGCGCGGCCGCGTCCATCGCCTGGGCGAACTGGGCGATCCCCAGCTCCTCCAGGGCCCGGATCAGCGCGTCCCGGCCGGCGAAGTGCCGGTGCAGGGTCGCGCGGCTGATGCCGGCGGCGCGGGCGATGTCGTCCATCGGTGTCGTCGCCCTGCGGGTCAGCAGGGCGGCGGCTTTCCTGAGCACCTGTTCACGATCGACGGCCATGAGACACAGGCTAACCGAATGAGACACCGATGTCTCATCTTTTTGGGGCACGGCACATACGACGGCGGCCCCCACCCTTGCGGATGGGGGCCGCCGGTCACCGCACGTCGGCGGTTCGCGTCACTTCTTGGCCGCTGCCCAGGTCTGCTGCGTCACCAGGTCGGCCCGCACCTCGGCGAGCTGGACGGCCACCGCCGAAGGGGCGGTGCCGCCGCGACCGTTGCGCGAGGCGAGCGCGCCGGGGACGTTGAGGACCGTACGGACCTCGGGGGTCAGGTGCGGCGAGATCTTGGCGAACTGCTCATCGGTGAGCTGGTCCAGCTCGATGTCGTGCGCCTCGCACTCCTTGACGCACTCGCCCGCGACCTCGTGCGCCACCCGGAACGGCACACCCTGCTTGACCAGCCACTCGGCGATGTCGGTGGCCAGCGAGAAGCCGGCCGGGGCCAGCTCCTCCATGCGCTCGCGGTTGACGGTCAGCGTGGCCATCATGCCGGTGAACGCCGGAAGCAGGACCTCCAGTTGGTCACAGGAGTCGAAGACCGGCTCCTTGTCCTCCTGCAGGTCGCGGTTGTACGCGAGCGGCAGCGCCTTGAGCGTCGCCATGAGGCCCGTCAGGTTGCCGATCAGGCGGCCCGACTTGCCGCGCGCCAGCTCCGCGATGTCCGGGTTCTTCTTCTGCGGCATGATCGACGAGCCGGTGGAGAAGGCGTCGTGCAGGGTCACGAAGGAGAACTCCTTCGTGTTCCAGATGATGACCTCCTCCGCGATCCGGGAGAGGTTGACGCCGATCATCGCGGTGATGAAGGCGAACTCCGCGACGAAGTCACGCGAGGCCGTACCGTCGATGGAGTTTCCGGCCGAGCCGTGCTCGAACCCGAGGTCCGCGGCGACCGCCTCCGGGTCGAGGCCCAGCGAGGAGCCGGCCAGCGCGCCGGAGCCGTACGGCGAGACGGCGGTGCGCTCGTCCCACTGGCGCAGCCGCTCCGCGTCCCGCGACAGCGACTGCGCATGCGCCAGGACGTGGTGGGCGAAGAGCACCGGCTGGGCGTGCTGGAGGTGGGTGCGGCCCGGCATCGCGACGTCCGGGTGCGCCTCGGCGAGGCCGACGAGCGCCTCCTGGAGGTCCGCGATGAGCCCGCCGACGAGCCGGGCGTGGTCGCGCAGGTACATCCGGAAGAGGGTGGCGACCTGGTCGTTGCGCGACCGGCCGGCCCGCAGCTTGCCGCCGAGGTCCGCACCGAGGCGCTCCAGCAGACCGCGCTCCAGGGCGGTGTGCACGTCCTCGTCGGCGACGGTGCCCGTGAAGGAGCCGTCCGCCACATCGGCTTCGAGCTGGTCGAGACCGGCCAGCATCCGCTCCAGCTCGTCGGCGGTGAGCAGTCCGGCGGTGTGCAGCACCCGGGCGTGGGCGCGGGAGCCGGCGATGTCGTACGGCGCGAGCCGCCAGTCGAAGTGGACCGAGGCCGACAGCTGGGCCAGCGCCTCGGCCGGTCCGTCGGCGAAACGGCCGCCCCAGAGCCGGACGTCGCCGGAACTCTTCTGCGTCGGATCCGCGCCGTTGCTCACTGCTGCTCCTCAAGGCTGTGACTGAGTCTTCCGGGGCGTCCCCGGACCTGCACCGCCTCCCCGCCGCGAGGGCGGGGAGGCGGCATGCGTACGTGAGGCTACCGAGCCTGAGGGCTCAGGCCTGGTCGCGCTTCGCCGCGATCTTGCTCGACATTCCGAAGAGCTCGATGAAGCCCTTGGAGAGCGACTGGTCGAAGGTGTCGCCGGTGTCGTAGGTCGCCAGGTTGAAGTCGTACAGCGACTTGTCGGACTTCCGGCCGGTGACGACCGCGCGACCACCGTGCATGGTCATCCGGATGTCGCCGGTGACCTGCTGGTTGGCCTCGGCGATGAAGCCGTCCAGGGCGCGCTTGAGCGGCGAGAACCACAGGCCGTCGTAGACCAGCTCGCCCCAGCGCTGCTCGACCTGCCGCTTGTAGCGGGCCAGCTCGCGCTCGACGGTGACGTTCTCCAGCTCCTGGTGCGCGGTGATCAGCGCGATGGCGCCGGGCGCCTCGTACACCTCGCGGGACTTGATGCCGACCAGGCGGTCCTCGACCATGTCGATCCGGCCGATGCCCTGGGCGCCGGCGCGCTCGTTGAGCTGCTGGATGGCCTGCAGGACGGTGACGGGCTTGCCGTCGATGGCGACCGGGACACCCTCCTTGAAGGAGATGATGACCTCGTCGGCCTCCCGCGAGGTCGCCGGGTTCTCGGTGTACTCGTAGACGTCCTCGATCGGCGCGTTCCAGATGTCCTCCAGGAAGCCGGTCTCGACGGCACGCCCGAAGACGTTCTGGTCGATGGAGTACGGCGACTTCTTGGTGGTCGCGATCGGGAGGTTCTTCTCCTCGCAGAAGGCGATGGCCTTGTCCCGGGTCATCGCGTAGTCGCGGACCGGGGCGATGCACTTCAGGTCGGGGGCGAGGGAGGAGATGCCGGCCTCGAAGCGGACCTGGTCGTTGCCCTTGCCGGTGCAGCCGTGGGCGACGGTGGAGGCGCCGTGCTTCTTGGCCGCGGCCACCAGGTGCTTGACGATGGTCGGCCGCGAGAGCGCGGAGACCAGCGGGTAGCGGTCCATGTAAAGGGCGTTGGCCTGGATCGCCGGGAGGCAGTACTCGTCGGCGAATTCGTCCTTGGCGTCCGCGACCTCGGCCTCGACGGCGCCGCAGGCGAGGGCGCGCTTGCGGATGACGTCCAGGTCCTCGCCGCCCTGGCCGACGTCCACGGCAACGGCGATGACCTCGGCGCCCGTCTCCTCGGCGATCCAGCCGATACAGACAGAGGTGTCCAGGCCGCCCGAGTAGGCGAGTACGACGCGCTCGGTCACGGGTTTCTCCTTACGATGCATACGCTGATGGGTATAAGTATGCACTCCACCGTATGGTTCGTCAACGCCACCGGAAAAGCCCAGGTCAGCGGCGGTTCGACGGAGTGTCGCGCGCGCTCAGGAGCCCTCTCGCAGAGCGTCGAGAAGGACGGATGCATGGCTGTACGCCGTCTCCTTCGTCGCCGTCAGGAGCGTCAGCGGGCCGTCCGCCGCCAGCTTCCGCAGGCCGTCGAGCGCGGCCCGCGCCTGCGGCGCCGCCAGCTCCGCCCGGTAGCGCGCCGCGAACTCCTCGTACCGCTCCTCGCGGTGGTCGTACCAGCGGCGCAGCTCCGTGGAAGGGGCCACGCCCTTGCACCACTCGGTGAGCTGCGCGTCGGCCTTGGACAGCCCGCGCGGCCACAGCCGGTCGATCAGCACCCGGGGGCCGTCCGACGGCTCCGGGGCGTCGTACACCCGGCGCACCCGCACATTCCCCCCGGACAAATCGGCCATACCTTCATCGAAGCACGGAAGCGCGGCCCCTGCCGCGGGGCCGGGAATCGGCCTCGGGGGGACCCGCTTTGGATTCAGGGGCCAGGACAGGGTATTTTTCTTCTGCACACCCCGGCCGGGAGGATTCCGGTCGGTACGAGCACCGGGACGTGGCGCAGCTTGGTAGCGCACTTGACTGGGGGTCAAGGGGTCGCAGGTTCAAATCCTGTCGTCCCGACGGTGCGAAAAGCCCGCTGACAGGGAGATGATTCTCCTGGTCAGCGGGCTTTTTCCGTGAGTGCGTGGCGATGGGCGCCGGCCGGGCGAGCGGGCGGCGCACGGTGCGCCTGCGCCGCTCCCCGGCTCCGCTCAGTGCGCCTTCTGCGCCAGCCGCAGCAGATGATCCGCGAGCGCCTGGCCGCCCGCGGGATCGCGGCTGATGAGCATCAGCGTGTCGTCGCCCGCGATGGTGCCGAGGATGTCGTGCAGTTCGGCCTGGTCGATGGCCGAGGCCAGGAACTGGGCGGCCCCCGGCGGCGTGCGCAGGACGACGAGATTGGCCGAGGCCTCGGCCGAGATGAGCAGTTCGCCGGAGAGCCGGCGCATCCGCTCCTCCTTGGCCGACTCCCCCAGCGGCGCCCGCGGCTTGCGGTCGCCGCCCTCGCTGGGCACCGCGTAGATCAGCTCACCACCGGTGTTGCGGATCTTCACGGCGCCGAGTTCGTCCAGGTCCCGCGAGAGCGTCGCCTGCGTGACGGAGAGCCCGTCATCGGCGAGCAGCTTGGCGAGCTGGCTCTGGGAGCGGACCGCCTGCCGGTTGAGGATGTCCACGATCCGGCGGTGGCGGGCGGTGCGGGTCTGCGGTACGGCCTGGCCGCCGTTCAGCGACTCGTTCTCCTGCGGGTCGGTCATCGTTGTCGTCAGTCTCCGGATCGTTGTTCCCCGTGGGCCCCTTCGAGGGCCGTGTCGAGGACGGCGGGGAGCTTCCGGAGGAACGTGTCCGCCTCGTCGTCCGAGACGATCAGCGGCGGCGCGAGCCGGACGACATCCGGCGCGACCGCGTTCACCAGGAGACCCGCGTCCTGAGCCGCCTGCTGCGCCCGGGGCGCCAGCGGCTCGGTCAAGACGATACCCAGGAGCAGTCCCGCGCCGCGGACCTGGCCGACCAACGGGTGCCCGAGAGCCTCGATTCCGCTCCGCAGCCGCTCGCCGACGCGCTTGACGTGATCGAGCAGGCCGTCGGCCTCGATGGTGTCGAGGACGGCGAGGGCGCCGGCGCAGACGACGGGGTTGCCGCTGAACGTCGAGCCGTGCGAGCCGGGCGTGAGCAGGTCGGCGGCCGGGCCGAACGCCAGCGTCGCGCCGATCGGGAGGCCGCCGCCCAGGCCCTTGGCGAGGGTGATGATGTCGGCCTCGACTCCCTGGGCCTGCGACTCCAGCCAGTGGCCGGTCCTGCCGATGCCGGTCTGGATCTCGTCCAGGACGAGCAGCGTGCCGGTGGCGGCGGTGATCTCGCGGGCCGCCCGGAGGTAACCGGGCGGCGGCACGACGACGCCGTTCTCGCCCTGCACGGGCTCCAGGATGACGAACGCGGTGTCGGTGGTGACGGCGGCGCGCAGGGCGTCGGCGTCCCCGTACGGGACGTAGCTGACATCGCCCGGGAGGGGGGCGAACGGGGCCTGTTTGGCGGGCTGTCCGGTCAGGGCGAGGGAGCCCATGGTGCGGCCGTGGAAGCCGCCCGCCGTGGAGACCATGTGCGTGCGGCCGGTCAGCCGGCCGATCTTGAAGGCGGCCTCGTTGGCCTCGGCGCCGGAGTTGGAGAAGTACACCCGGCCGGGGCGTCCGGCCAGCGCGATCAGCCGCTCCGCCAGCGCCACGGTGGGCTCGGTGACGAAGAAGTTGGAGACATGGCCGAGGGTGGCCACCTGGTCGGAGACGGCGCGGACCACCGCGGGGTGGGCGTGGCCGAGCGCGTTGACCGCGATGCCTCCGAGGAAGTCGAGGTATTCGCTGCCGTCGGCGTCCCAGACCTTGGCGCCCTCGCCGCGCACCAGCGGGAGGCGGGGGGTGCCGAAGTTGTCCATCATGGTGCCCTGCCAGCGCCCGCTGAGGCCCTCGTTGGTCATCGGCTCGCTCATGTCGCCCCCTCGATCGTGTTGCTGTCCGGCACGACCATCGTGCCGATTCCCTCGTCCGTGAAAATCTCCAGCAGGATCGAGTGCTGGACCCGTCCGTCGATCACGCGCGCGGTGTGCACACCGTTGCGGACGGCATGCAGGCAGCCGCGCATCTTCGGCACCATGCCGCTGGCCAGGTCGGGCAGCAGCTTCTCCAGTTCGGTGGCGGTCAGCCGGGAGATGACTTCGTCGCTGTGCGGCCAGTCCTCGTAGAGACCCTCGACGTCGGTGAGGACCATCAGCGTCTCGGCGCCCAGCGCGGCGGCAAGCGCGGCCGCCGCGGTGTCGGCGTTGACGTTGAAGACGCCGGACGCGCCGACGGCGGTGTCCTCCTCGTCGCTGCTCCGGGCGATGGAGGAGATGACCGGGATACGGCCGTCGTCCAGGAGCGCGTGCACCGCACCGGGGTCGATCGAGGTGATCTCACCGACCCGGCCGATGTCCACCCGTTCGCCGTCGATCTCGGCGTAGTGCTTGGTCGCCGTCATCAGGTGGGCGTCCTCGCCGGTCATCCCGACGGCGAGCGGGCCGTGCTCGTTGAGCAGCCCGACCAGTTCGCGCTGCACCTGGCCGGCGAGCACCATCCGGACGACGTTCATCGCCTCGGGCGTGGTGACCCGCAGACCGGCCTTGAACTCCGACTCCAGGCCGAGCAGATCGAGCTGCGCGTTGATCTGGGGGCCGCCGCCGTGCACGACGACCGGGCGCAGCCCGGCGTGCCGCAGGAAGACGACGTCCTGTGCGAAGGCGCTCTTGAGCTCCTCGTCGACCATCGCGTTGCCGCCGAACTTGATGACGACGGTCTTGCCGTGATGCCGGGTCAGCCAGGGCAGCGCCTCGATGAGGGTGCGGGCCTTGGGGAGCGCGGTGTGCTTACGGGTACTCATGAGGAGTACGCGCTGTTCTCGTGGACGTAGTCGGCGGTGAGGTCGTTGGCCCAGATGACCGCGCTCTCGGCGCCGGCGGAGAGGTCGGCGGTGATCCGCACCTCCCGGTAGCGCATGTCGACCAGGTCGCGGTCCTCGCCCACGGAGCCGTTCTTGCAGACCCATACGTCGTTGATGGCGACGTTCAGCTGGTCGGGCTCGAAGACGGCGGAGGTGGTGCCGATGGCGGAGAGCACCCGGCCCCAGTTGGGGTCCTCGCCGTGGATGGCGCACTTGAGGAGGTTGTTGCGGGCGATGGAGCGGCCCACCTCGACGGCGTCGTCCTCACTCGCGGCGCCCACGACCTCGATGCGGATGTCCTTGCTTGCGCCCTCGGCGTCACCGATCAGCTGCCGGGCGAGGTCGTCGCAGACGGTGCGGACCGCTCCGGCGAACGCGGCGCCGTCCGGCACCACACCGGAGGCGCCCGACGCGAGCAGCAGCACCGTGTCGTTCGTCGACATGCAGCCGTCGGAGTCGATCCGGTCGAAGGTGGTCCGGGTGGCCGCGCGCAGTGCCGCGTCGAGCTCGGCGGCCGGCACGTCGGCGTCGGTCGTCAGCACCACCAGCATGGTGGCCAGGCCCGGTGCGAGCATGCCCGCGCCCTTGGCCATGCCGCCGACCGTCCAGCCGTCCTGGCCGGCGACGGCCGTCTTGTGCACGCTGTCGGTGGTCTTGATCGCGATGGCGGCCTTCTCGCCGCCGTGCTCGGTCAGTTCGCCCGCGGCCCGCTCCACGCCCGGCAGCAGCTTGCCCATCGGCAGGCGCAGGCCGATCAGGCCGGTGGAGGCGACGGCCACTTCGCCGGCGCTGTGGCCCAGCACCTCGGCCACCTTCTCCGCGGTGGCGTGGGTGTCCTGGAAGCCCAGCGGGCCGGTACAGGCGTTCGCGCCACCGGAGTTGAGGACCACCGCGGAGACCTGGCCGCCCTTGAGGACCTGCTCGGACCAGACGACCGGCGCGGCCTTGACGCGGTTGGAGGTGAAGACACCGGCGGCGGCTTGGCGCGGACCGTTGTTCACCACGAGGGCGAGGTCCGGGTTTCCGTTCTCCTTGATTCCGGCGGCGATACCCGCCGCCGTGAATCCCTGTGCTGCCGTGACGCTCACTGCTTCTCCTCCGTCGCTACCCCGGCCGCGCCCCTCGTGGGCGGGCCGGCCTCCCCTTGCTGCCCGGTCCCGGTCTCCGTGCGGGTCACGGGGCGACCCCGACCGCCGGCAGCCCCGTCCCCTCGGGGAGCCCGAGGGCGATGTTCATGCTCTGGACCGCGCCGCCCGCGGTTCCCTTGGTGAGGTTGTCGAGGGCGCAGATCACGATGATCCGGCCGGCCGCGGCATCGAGCGTCACCTGCAGGTGCACGGCGTTGGAGCCGTACACGGCGCCGGTCGAGGGCCACTGCCCCTCGGGCAGCAGCCGGACGAACGGCTCGTCGGCGAACGCCTTCTCGTACGCGGCGCGCACCGCGTCGGCGTCCACGCCGGGCTTCGCCTTCGCCGAGCAGGTGGCGAGGATGCCCCGCGGCATGGGCGCGAGGGTCGGTGTGAAGGAGACCCCTACCCGCTCACCGGCGACCGCGCTCAGGTTCTGGATCATCTCGGGAGTGTGCCGGTGCCCGCCGCCGACGCCGTACGGGCTCATCGAGCCCATGACCTCGGATCCCAGCAGGTGCGGCTTGGCGGCCTTGCCCGCGCCGGAGGTGCCGGACGCCGCGACGATCACTGCCTCGGGCTCGGCGAGGCCGGCTCCGTACGCCGGGAACAGCGCGAGGGAGACGGCGGTGGGGTAGCAGCCGGGGACGGCGATGCGCCGGGTGCCCTGGAGCGTAGTGCGGCCGCCGGGCAGCTCCGGGAGGCCGTACGGCCAGGTGCCGGCGTGGGGCGAGCCGTAGAACGCCTCCCAGTCCGCGGCGTCGGCCAGCCGGAAGTCCGCCCCGCAGTCGACGACGAGCACATCGGGCCCGAGTTCCTCGGCGACCGCCGCGGACTGGCCGTGCGGCAGGGCCAGGAAGACCACGTCGTGCCCGGTGAGCGCCTCGGTCGAGGTCGGCTCGACCAGGCGGTCCGCGAGCGGGAGCAGGTGGGGCTGCAGTGAGCCCAGGCGCTGCCCCGCGTTGGAGTGCCCGGTCACCGCGCCGATCTCCACCTCGGGGTGGCTCAGAAGCAGGCGCAGAACCTCACCTCCCGCGTACCCACTCGCACCGGCCACTGCTGCACGTACCGCCATGGACCCTCCTCATCGATGGCATGACTATACGGACAGCGGCAGTTTTATGCAACGCTGCGATGCGCCGGACGACCGCCCCGCATCGAGGGCGGCGCCCGGCGGGCCGTGGTTCAGGCGTGCTGTGGGACCTCGTCCTTGAGGGTGGACCGGATCTGCTCACGCAGCTCCGGGGAGTCCATGTGGCCGTGGACGGATACCGCGTGCTCGCTCGCCGCGCGCACCACTTCCTCCTCCTCGCCCGCGATCACGAGGGTGCAGTTCATCTCGCTGGGGTAGTCCCGGCAATCGACCATCTTGCGCATGACGCACCTCCTCTCCTTCCAGTGTCGGCCCGCCCCCCGGCCGGCGCATACGGCGAACTCCGTATGGCGCTCCGGCGCCGTGCCCTGCTGGAGTGGACGGTAGAAATGGGGTGCCGTTCCTCGCACGACCGGAGGGACGGATTTCGGCTTCCGCCGCCCGCCCGCCGTCCGTCCTCGCGCAGCACGGACCTCGGGCACGGGGGATCTCACGCGGGATACGGAGGCGGTACGCACACCGCCGACGCAGCCGGGCTCGCACCGCAGGCGGCTCGTCGCACAGAGCCCGCCCACCGCGTCCATGCCGTCGGCCGCTCACCGCGGCCGACGCCCCCGGCCGGTCTTCCCCCGGCCGGCCGGGCGGCCCTTGACTCCCCTCGCCGCGCTCGCCACCCTGAGGACATGAACGCGGCCGGGGAGGTCGGCCTGCGACGCGTACTGGCCGTCGTGGACCTCCTGATCGACGCCGTCGACGAGGACAGCCTCGTCCCGGCGCTCCTGCCGTTGCTGCTCCGTGCCGTACCGGGCGACAGCATCGTCTGGACGCCCCGCCCCGATCCGGCCGAGCGGATGCGCACCCTGCCGGAGGGCCTGCTGGACCGCGCCGCCCTGGAGACGTTCGCGCGCCATGCGGCAGCCGACGCGCTGGTCACCCACACCACCATCGGGACCGGCGCCCCGATGCGCCGCTCCGCCCTGCAGACCAGCGGCGAATACCACGCCCTGGCCACCTATGCCGAGGTCTACCGGCCGCTCGGGGCCGAGCACCAGCTGGCGATGGCGTTCCCCGGCGGCTTCGCGGACGGCACGCCGCGCAGCGTGTGTCTGGTCGTCAACCGCAGCGGCAGCGACTTCACCGATGGCGATGTCGCGGTGGCCGCCCTGCTGCGCACCAGGCTCGGCCGGGTCCTGAACCGGCTGGCCCCGCCGATGCCCGGACCGGATCTCGTCACCGGCCGGGAGTCCGCCGTACTCGGCCTGCTGGCCCACGGCCTGACCAACCAGCAGATCGCGCACCGTCTGGAAATCAGCCCCCGCACCGTCGACAAGCACCTGGAACACGCCTACGCCAAGCTCCACGTCGGGGGCCGGGTCCAGGCGGCGAACGCGTGGCGGACCGGCGGAGGGCCGATGGGGACGGGGCCCTAGGGCCGTACCGGTGGGCATGTCCCGCATCCCGGGAACGCTTCCGCCGTCTCCTGGCACCGGCTCGGTCCGGCCGCTCGGGTTGTCGGCCGAACCGGCCGCGGTCCGCAGTCCGCAGTCCGCAGTCCGCAGTCACCGATGAGTCGCGACGCCCGCCGAGGTCTACCCGTTGGACAGCGACAGGGGGCGCTCCGGCGCCGGACGACGGGAGAAACCCATGACCACCGACACCGGCACGACCCGGGAGACCGGGCGGACGGCCGACGAGACCGCACTCAAGGCACTGCTGGAGGAACGGGTGGCCGCGACGAAGGCACGCGACGCGCGGCGGTTCCTCGAACCGTGCGCGCCGGACATCGTGCGGTTCGATCTGGCCCCTCCCCTGCAGTCCAAGGGCGCGGAGACACGGGACCGCGAGGCCCTCGAAGCCTGGTACGCGACGTGGGACGGCGCCATCGAGATCACGCTGACCGAGGTCGAGTTCACGGTCGGCGACGAGGTCGCCTTCAGCCACGGCATCAACCGCATGCGCGGGACGAAGTCGGACGGCTCGCAGGTGGAGCTGTGGAGCCGGGGGACCGTCGGCTTCCGCAAGACCGACGGCACCTGGAGCATCACCCACACCCATGACTCGGTGCCCTTCCTGATGGACGGATCGGGTCTGGCCGCGCTGGATCTGACGCCGTAGCGGGGACGGCGGTCGGCCCCGGGCGGCAGGCCCGGGAAGTGGTGTCCGGCCGGGAGGCGCCGTGCAGCCGTGACGCACCCGGCGGCCGGCGGCGCACGGCCCGTTCCAGGACCGGAATTCGCTGGTGGCGTCCCGCGCGCCCTGCCACCATCGGCCCATGATCGAGTCCAGTGCACCGCCTGAATCCGCCGACCGTGACGAGTGGGTGCGTATCGCCGCCCGGAACAACGCCACGTGGTGCGACACCGTATGCCGGGCGCACGGCATATCCGGCGCCTTCGACGACCACGTCTGGGCAAGTGCACGCCGGACACCGCCGCTCTATCCGGATGCCGTCACGCTGACGCCCGAGGCTTCGGCCGCGGAGCTCCTGCCCCGGGTCGACGCCCGCTCCCCCGGCTGCTCGGTCAAGGACAGCTTCGCGCGCCTGGATCTGGCCTCCGCGGGGTTCGAGGTGCTCTTCGAGGCCCAGTGGATCCACCGTCCGGCCGGGGCCGCGGCCCCGGCGCCGGTGGCGGACGTCCGTTGGGACGTGGTCCGCGACGAGGACGATCTGGCGGCGTGGGCGGCCGCCTGGAGCGGAGAGCCGGCCGCGGCGGGCCAGGACGACAACGCGCAGCGGAGGCCGGACAACGGGCCTTTCCGGAGCGAACTCCTCGCCGACGACGGGACGTTCTTCCTGCGGGGGCTCCGCGGTGACACCGTGGTGGCGGGCGCGGTCGCCACCACGGAAGGCCCTGTGGTGGGCCTGTCCAATGTCTTCGCGGCCGACGACGATCCACACGGGGCGTGGGCGGGCGCCCTCGCCACCGTCGCCTCGCGGTGGGCCGGATCGGCGGTCGTCGGATACGAATCGGGCGCCGACCTGGAGGCCGCGGTGAGCCACGGCTGCCTGCCCATCGGCCCGTTGCGGGTGTGGTGGCGGGCCGGCTGAGCCGCCGGTCGGCGCCGTCGGCGCTGCCGGCCCGCCCGGGGTCAGCGCTGCCGGACGGCCCGGCCCCGCCGCCGGTGGAGAACGACTCCCCAGGTGACCGTGCCGGCCAGCAGTGCGCCGCCGCACACGGTGGTGCCCGCGCTCACGCCGGCGCCGCCGCCGAGGCCGGTGTGCGAACCGCCCTTGGGGACGGGGGTGCCGCCCCTGGCGGCAACCGTCATGGTCCCGGTGAGCTTCAGCCGCCCGTCGCCGTGCGCCTTGCCCGGCTCTTCGCCGGACTCCGTGCCGAACTCGGCGCCGGGCTCGCCGCCGGGCTCCGTCCCGGGATCGGTGCCGGGTTCCATGCCGGGATCGGTGCCGGATTCCATGCCCGGGTCGGTCCCGGCATCCAGGCCGGGGTCGTACTCGTCCGCGAGCCCGTCGTCGCTGTTGGTCCGGGCCGGTTGCTCAACGCCTGCCTCGGCGTGCCCCTCGCCATGCCCCTCTCCGGGCACCTTGCCGCTCTCCCCACCGTGGTCCTTGCCATGGTCCTTGCCGTGGTCCTCGGCGCCGTCCTTCCCGCAGACCAGGGTGACGGTGTAGGTGCCCGGCCGGGTCGTCTCCGGCACCCGGCCGGTGCCGCCGACCTGGTTGCGCAGCTTGGACAGCTTCATCTCCGGGATGCCCGCACCGTCGAACGTGGCGACGCCGGTCTCGCCCGGGCAGTTCCCGCCGTCGAAGACGGAGAACTCACCGCCCGGAGCCACCGGATCGGGCTCGATGATCACTTTGTGGCCGTCCGCCGGGGCGGCCACGGCTCCGGTGCCGTAACCGAGCAGCGAGGCGGACGCCAGGACGGTGCCGGCAGCGGCGGCACAGCGCAAGAAGTGACGTATGTGCATATCCAGAGCGAAACGCCCGGCCGGTCGGATTGCATGTCGATGACCGGCGCCGGACGGCCCGACCGGCGCGCAGGGCGACCGTCCCGCCATCGTTCCCGCAGGTCACGCGGTTGCGCTCGCCCCGTACGGCGGTACGGCCCGGATGGGCTTTCCGGGTGGCACGGGTCGCTCTCCGTCACCGGCCACCGACCCGGCGTCCACCGCACGCGGCTCCCGCCCCGGCGGGCGGCTCACCCGTCCAGACGGAGGCTCCACATGCCGGCCTGCCCGGTCAGCGTGGTGACCGACAGCGGCTGGACGTCGATGTGCCAGTACGAGTGCGGCGGCGCCTGGAGCGCGTAGACCAGGGCGGCGCGCACCACACCGGGCTCGGCGACCGCCAGCAGTCGCGCGCCCTCCTCGACGGGACGCGTGTCGAGCCATTCGCCGACCCGGCTGATGAAGGCCAGCAGCGACTCGCCGCCGTGCGGCGCGGAGCGCGGATCGGCGAGCCAGGCGTCCACCGCGCGCGGCTCGGTGGCGGTCACCTCCCCCAGGGTCCGGCCCCGCCAGCGCCCCATGTCGCAGTCACGCAGCGCCGGCTGGGCGAGCGGGCTGAGGCCGAGGGCGTCCCCGGTCTCCCGGCAGCGCTCCGACGGCGAGCGGTAGCGCAGCTCGGCGGCGGCGAGCCGGCACAGCACGGGGGCGGCACGCTCGGCCTCACGCCAGCCGGCGGCACCGAGGGGGCGGTCGTCGTCGAACCGCGTCTCCAGCAGCGAGGAGCTGCGGGCCGCGGCGAGCAACGTGAGGCGAACATGCATTCGCCGATGGTAAGAGCAGCGCCGCCCGGATCAACCCCTTTGATCAGAGGTTGATGGGCCCGGGGTCGATCAGCCCGAGCGTCATCCACTGTTCCGGCGCGACCAGGCTGCGGAAGCCGATCTTCTCGTAGACCCCGTGGGCGTCCTTGGTGGCGAGCGTGATCCGAGTCAGCCCGCAGGGCGTCAGGTGGTCGGCGACCGCCTCGACGAGCGCGGTGCCCAGCCCCTTGCCCCGGTCGTCGCGGCAGACGTAGACGTCGCAGAGCCAGGCGAAGGTGGCGTGGTCGGTGACCACCCGGGCGTACGCGACCTGCGTGCCCGAGTCGGCGTCGTACAGGCCGAAGTTGAGCGAGCCCGCGACGGCGCGGTCGTGCAGGTCACGGGGGCGGTCCAGGGCCCAGTAGGCGTCGGTGGACAGCCACCGGTGGACGAGGTCCGCGTCCAGGCGGGCCGGGTCGGTGGAGAGGTGGTAGCCGTCGAGGGCGTGATCGTTCATGCCGGGAGGTTGGCAGAACCGGGGGCCGCCGTCGAACCGATGGCGGACGACCGCGGGAGCCGGCGGCCCGGAGCGGCCCCGCTCGGCCGGGTCATCCGGTCTCCAGACCCAGCTCCCGGCAGGCGGCGCGCAGCCGGCGGACACCTTCCACGAGTTCGCCGGTACCGGCCGCGGAGGCGAAGCTCAGGCGGAGATGCGGGGCCGGCGGCTCGGCGGCGAAGTAGGGCCGGCCGGCCGCGACGGCGACGCCCGCACGCGATGCGGCGGAGATCAGGGCCGCCTCGTCGGTACCGTCCGGCAGCCGCAGCCACAGGTGGTAGCCGCCGGGCGGGACGTGCAGCCCGCCGTCCCGCGCGCGGCCGAGGCCCTCCGCCGGGCCGGGACGGCGTTCCGCGAGTGCGGGCAGCTGCTGGTGCAGTGCAGTGACCATCGCATCCCTGCGGGCGGTCAACTCGCCTGCGATCAGGCGCAGATGGCGGGTCCAGGCGGGTGAGCCGACGAGTTCCAGGGCGGTTTCCTGGAGCGGCCCCGGCACGAAGAAGCTGTCGACGACCTGGATGGCGCGCAGCCGGTCCAGGACCGGGCCCCGTGCGGCCAGCGCGCCCACCCGCAGGCTGGGCGAGGTGGCCTTGGTCAAGGAGCAGACGTGCACGACGGTGCCGTCCGCATCGTCGGCCATGAGGGTCGGCGGGAGCGCGGGGGCGTCGTCGTGGACCAGCCGCCGGGCGAAGTCGTCCTCGATCACGAACGCGCCCGCCGCGCGCGCGACCCGCAGCACCTCGCGCCGCCGCTCCCCCGCGAGCACCGCGCCGGTCGGGTTCTGGAACAGCGGCTGGCTGACGAAGAGCCGGGCACCGCTGGCCCGGAAGGCATCGGCGAGCAGATCGGTGCGCACGCCGTCCGCGTCCATCGGCACCGGGACGGGCCGCAGGCCCGAGGCGCGCGCGACGGCCAGCATGCCGGGGTAGGTGGGGGATTCGACGAGGACCGGCGCGCCGGGTGGCGCAAGCGCGCGCAGGGCGGCGGTCAGCGCGCTCTGACCGCCCGCGGTGACCAGGACGTCGCTGGCGGCCAGTACGCCGCCGGGCCCACCGATCTCGCGGGCGAACCAGGCCCGCAGCTCCGGCACGCCTTCGACCGGGGGGCGGCCCCAGGCGCCCGGCCGCCGCCCCGCGCGCGCCAGGGCCGCGGCCAGTGCGCGCGCCGGTTGCAGGTCCGGGTGCAGATAGCCGCCGTTGAGTTCGATGACGCCGGGCGCAGGAACGGCGAGGGTGGCCAGCACCCCTGAGGCGTCGACACTGCGCGGCACCTGGTCGCCCGCCGGTTCCGCGCTCAGCGCGATCTCCTGCCAGGAGGTGTCGACCGGCCGGGCCGCCTCGGCGCGTGGTTCCGCCCGGAAGGCGCCGGCACCCGGCCTGGTCACCACCAGCCCCTCGGCGACCAGCTGCGCGAGCGCGCGGGAGACGGTCACCGGGCTGACGCGGTGCTGTTCGATCAGCGCGCGACTCGACGGGAGCTTCTCACCCGGAGAGTAGCGGTTCAATCCGCCACGGAGGATCGCGGCCAGCTCACCGACACTGCTACGCTCATGCATGAGAGACAACGATAGCGCTATCGCTTCGGTCGCGATAGCGGTCACCGCCCCGGAAGTGTCCACCGGCCCCCGTGACCTCCCCGGCGACGCCGCCACCCCGCCCGCCCCTCGCGGCGCGCCCGTCGGCCGTGGCGCGCTCCTCGCCGCTCTCGGTGTCGCCGCGTTCTCCCTCACCTTTCCCGCGACGGCCTGGGCCCTGGAAGGCATGGGCCCGTGGACGGTGGTGATGCTGCGCAGCGTGCTGGCGGCGGCGATCGCCGGCAGCTGCCTCGTGGCCTTCCGCGTCCGGGTCCCCGAGCGGCGCCACTGGGCGGGCATCGCGGTCGTGGCGGGCGGTGCCGTACTCGGCTTCCCGCTGCTGACCACCCTCGCCCTGCAGACCTCCACCACCTCCCACGCGGCAGTCGTCGTCGGACTGCTGCCGCTGACCACCGCCGCCTGCTCGGCGCTGCGGACCGGCGCGCGCCCCTCCCGCACCTTCTGGGTCGCCTCCCTGATCGGCGCCGCCGTCGTCATCGGCTTCGCGGTGCAGCAGAGCGGCGGGGCGCCGAGTTCCGGTGACCTCTTCCTCTTCGCGGCGCTGCTGGTGTGTGCGGCCGGTTACACCGAGGGCGGCCGGCTGGCCCGCCATCTGCCGGGCTGGCAGGTGATCGGCTGGGCGCTGGTGGCGGCCCTGCCGGTGACGGTGGCCGGTGCGGCGGTGGCCCTGTCCACCGAGCCGCTGCACCTGACGGCACACGCCGTAGGGGGGCTGCTGTGGCTCGCGATCGGATCGCAGTTCCTCGGCCTGGTCGTCTGGTACCGCGGCATGGCCGCCATCGGCGTGTCCAAGGCGAGTCAGCTGCAGCTCGCCCAGCCCCTGCTGACCCTGGTGTGGTCCGTGCTGCTGCTGGGTGAGCACCTGCCGCCCGCCGCACCCGCGGCGGCCCTGGCGGTGCTCGCGTGCATCGCGGTCACCCAGCGCACGCGCGGCTGACCTCCTCCCGGACACCGGCCGGCCGCTGCACACCGGGTGCGGCAGCCGCCCCCGGACGTAAACTTGCCGCGACGGCTGATAACGCCGTCCGGGCCGCTCGGGCCCGTATCCGTTGGCCGTTCAACCGCTCGGCCGCCGCTGATCCGGCGCACCGGTCGCACGGCCGCCCGAAGCGGGAGGAACTCTGATGCACGCGAACACGGGCGACCGGCTGCTGGTGCACGGCAGAACCGTCGGGCATCACGACCGGGTCGTCGAGATCATCGAGGTACTGGGCACGAACGGCGATCCGCCCTACCGCGTCCGCGGCGAGGACGGGCACGAGGCGATCATGTCGCCCGGCCCGGACTGCGTCGTCCAGCACGGAAAGTCCGTCGACGTCGGCCCAGCCCGCTAGCGGAGCCGACAACCGACCGGCCCCGCCGACCGGGTCACCGGTCCGCCACTACGGCCGCGCGGCGCTGCCGTAGTGGTCGCGGACGACCCGCGTCAGCGCACCGGCCCTGTCCTCGGACACCTCCTTCGCGGAGAAGAAGACATGGCCGCCGACCTCCGGGTGCTTCCGGGCCAGGGTGAGGTGGCGGGAGAGTTCGGCCGGGTCCCGCCAGGCGGCCGGCTGCGCCGGGTCGCCCGCCTTGTAGAGCGCCTCGCCGATGTAGAGGTCCACGCCGGTGTCCTCGACCGTCCGCGCCCACCAGTCCACCAGTTCCGCGTAGTCGGAGCCCGCCGCTCCGATGTTCCAGTAGACCTGCGGAACGATGTGGTCGACCCAGCCCTCCCGCACCCAGCGGCGGGTGTCGGCGTAGAGATCGTCGTACGTCTCCACCCCGGCACGCGTCGCCGAGCCCGCGGGGTCGGTCGCCTGATTGCGCCAGACCGCGAACGGGCTGATGCCGAACCGCACCTGCCGCTCCGCCCGCCGCGACTCGACGCCTTCGAGCTGCTGGGCGGTCTCCTGCACCAGCCGGTTGATGTTGTCCCGCCGCCAGGCCGCTCGGCTCGCGAAGCCCTTGCCGTGCGCCGCGTAGGCCGCGTCGTCGCGGAACGGCTCGCCCTTGGCCGGGTACGGATAGAAGTAGTCGTCGAAGTGCACCCCGTCGACGGGGTAGCGCCGCACCGCGTCGAGCATCGCCTCCTGCACGAAGCGGCGGACTTCCGGCAGCCCCGGGTTGTAGTAGAGCTTGCCGCCGTACGGGACCACCCAGTCGGGATGCCGGCGCGCGGGGTGGGCGGGAGCCAGCCGGCCGGGGTCGGCGTGGTTGGCCACCCGGTACGGGTTGAACCAGGCATGCAGCTCCAGACCGCGCCGGTGCGCCTCGCGCACGGCGAAGCCCAGCGGGTCCCAGCCAGGGTCGCGGCCCTGCACACCGGTCAGACACTCCGCCCACGGCTCGTGCGGGGAAGGCCACAGGGCGTCGGCGCTCGGGCGGACCTGGAAGATCACCGTGTTCAGCCGGTTCTCGACGGCCGCGTCGAGGTGGGCGAGAAGTTCCTGCCGTTGGCGTGCGGCGCTCCGCCCGGGGGCGGAGGGCCAGTCCCGGTTGCCGATCGTCGCCAGCCACATGCCGCGCATCTCGGGCCGACCGGTACCGTCCTTCCGGTCTCCGGCCGGAGCCGCCGGGCCGCCCGCGGTCGCCGCCGCCCCCGCGGCGAGTACCGACGAGGCCGCGCCCAGTGCTGCCGCCGCGAACCCTCTTCGTGTGATCCGTCTCATGAAAAACCCTCAGATTGTCCGTTTCATCCCGTCTTGAGGGCTCAGGATGCCTCCCCCGGCGCCTCTAGCACAGCACCGCGCGGAGTACCGTCGGGGTCGAGGTGGGCGCCGGACCCTTACGGCATACCGCCAGTCCTGAAGATCAGCGAAAGGCACGATGTGACCGACATCGAACGCGTCGGAGTGGTCGGCTGCGGCCAGATGGGCGCAGGCATCGCCGAGGTGTGCGCCCGCGCCGGGCTGGACGTCATGGTCGCCGAGACCACCGGCGAAGCCCTGGAGCTGGGTCGCACCCGTCTGACCAACTCGCTCGGCAAGGCCGCGGAACGCGGCAAGATCACTGCCGAGGAACGCGACGCGACGCTCGGCCGGCTCAGCTTCACCACCGACCTCGGGGAGTTCTCCGACCGCGACCTCGTCATCGAGGCCGTCGTGGAGAACGAGCAGGTGAAGACCGAGATCTTCCAGGTCCTCGACCAGGTCGTCACGCGACCCGACGCGATCCTGGCGTCCAACACCTCCTCCATCCCCCTGGTGAAGCTGGCGGTGGCGACCTCCCGTCCCGACCAGGTCATCGGCATCCACTTCTTCAACCCGGCGCCGGTGCAGAACCTCGTCGAGCTGATCCCCGCCCTGACCACCGGCGAGGACACCATCAAGCGCTCCGAGGCGCTGGTGCAGGACGTCCTGGGCAAGCACGCGATCCGCGCCCAGGACCGCTCGGGCTTCGTCGTCAACGCGCTCCTCATCCCCTACCTGCTCTCCGCTATCCGGATGTTCGAGTCGGGTATGGCCAGCCGCGAGGACATCGACAACGGCATGGAGCTGGGCTGCGCCCACCCGATGGGCCCGCTGAAGCTGTCCGACCTCATCGGCCTCGACACCGTCGCCTCGGTCGCGGCTTCGATGTACGAGGAGTACAAGGAGCCCCTGTACGCCTCTCCCCCGCTGCTCGCCCGCATGGTCGACGCGGGCCGGCTGGGCCGCAAGGCCGGTTCGGGTTTCTACGCGTACTGAGCACACACGCCGGGACGGCCCGCACCCCACACCGGGGTGCGGGCCGTCCCGCGTACCGCGCCTCTCACCGGGCATGAACTGCCGCCCCGGCAGCCGCCGTTCGCAAGGCCCCATCGGCACGCCATGACACCCGCTACTCAGGGCGTCCCGCCTCCACGCAGCCCGGTACGGCCAGCGGGGTGGTGGGCCCCTGCGGCGGCACCCGCACCCGGTCGTTGCACATCATCAGCAGGGCGACATCATCGGTCAGCCGTCCGCCCGCATGCCGCAGCAGCGCCTCCCGTACATCCTCCACCACGCCCGTCGGCGAGGGACCGCGCTGCGCCGCACTCGACGCGACGACCGTCGACTCGACGCTGCTGCGCAACTCCTGGGTCAGCGGGAAGAACTCCCCCGCGGCATCCCGGGCATCGGCCGCGCCGTCGGTGTGCAGGAAGAGCCCCTCACCGGGCCGCAGCCGGCCGCAGCGGACCGCGGTCAGGTCCTCGGGCAGCGGGAAGAGGCCCAGCGGCGGCATCGGCTCGGCGGGCGCGACCGGCGCCACCGCCCGACAGCCGACGCGATACGGCCAGGGGTGCCCGCAGTTCAGCGCCGTGACCGCGCCGTCCCGGGCCACCTCGAGCAGCAGCACCGTCACGAATTCCTCCGCGAGGGGGCTCGCCGGCTCGCCGCCGCCGGCCGACGGATGCTCGGCCCGCGCCCGCTCCCGCAGATGCCGTTGGTGCGAGCGCTCCAACCGGCGCAGCACACCTGTCAGTTCCGGCTCGTCATGCGCCACCTCGCGGAAGCTGCCCAGCATCGCGGCGACCGTGCCCATCGCCTCCAGGCCGTGGCCACGCACATCCCCGATCACCACCCGGACGCCGTGCCGGGTCCCCACGGCCTCGTACAGGTCACCGCCGACCGCGGCCCCCTCGCTCGCCGAGAGGTGGTCGGCGGCCAGGGCCATCCCGTCGATCCGCGGCGGCAACGGACGCAACAGCACCCGCTGCGCGGCCGTCGCGACCTCCTGGGCGCGCTCCAGCTCCCGCAGCAGCCGCATCCGCCGGCCGGCGGTCAGATAGCTGGCACACACCACCGCGAGGATCGCGCCGCAGGCCGTCACCCGCACACCCGGCCCGGCCGCCGGCTCCAACTCGCCGAGCGGCACCAGCGCGAGCAGCGCGCACAGACCGCCGAGCACCACACACTGGCGGCGGCCGGTGCCCGCGCACGCGATGGCCGGAGCGGCGGCGAGAAGCTGGAGCAACTGGCCACTGGTGGGGCGACTGAGCTCCCAGACCACCACACCCAGCACCCACAGGCCGGGCAGGACGAAGACGAAGGCGCGCTGCGCGCGAGCGGCACCCGCGCGTGCTCCGCCCCTCGCCCAGGTTCGGATCATGCCGATGGTCCCCCTAGCCGGTGGTCCCCTTAGCAGGCAACGAGGCGGTCGGCCGGCCCCTCCGCGCGGTCGCGCAGGCTGCACCGACCGGATCGATTGTCACCACGGTATGTGTCTGTGTGGCGACGATCCGTGCCGTACCACCCGATTGAGTGATGGTGTGCGGATATCCCCGGACCCCTTCGCGGGGCACGGGATCCGGCCACCCGGTCCCGGCCCCGGCCACGCGCCGCGCACCCCGGAAAGCGGAAAGGAGTGAGGGCGTGGACCGCACCAGGTGCCGTCCACGCCCTCACTCCTCATGCCGTCAGCCGGCAGCGTCCGCTAGCCGCGCAGCGTCGCTCCGGTGCGCTCCTGCGCCGCCGCGACCGCGGCGTCACGGGCCGCCGAGGCTTCCTCGGCGGTCAGCGTGCGGTCCGCGGCACGGAAACGCAGCGCGTACGCCAGGGACTTCTTGCCCTCACCGACCTGCTCGCCGGTGAAGACGTCGAACAGGCGCAGCGACTCCAGGAGTTGCCCCGCGCCCTCGCGCAGCGCGGCCTCGACGTCCGCGGCCGGAACCGTGCCGTCGACGATGAGCGCGACGTCCTGGGTCGCGACCGGGAAGGTCGAGATCCGCGGCGCCCGCATCGGCCCGTCCGAGGCCCGCTCGACGCGGTCCAGGTCGATCTCCATCGCGCTGCTGCGCTCCGGCAGCCCGAGCGCCTTGATGACGCGCGGGTGCAGCTCACCGGCGTTGCCGACGAGGATCTCCTCGCCGTCGACGACGGCGAGCAGCGCCGCGCACCGGCCCGGGTGCCACGGGGCGTGCTGGTCCTGACGGACGATCAGCTCGACACCCGCCTCCCGGGCGACCGTACGGCCCGCCTCGACGGCGTCCGCCCAGCCGGCGGGACGTGCGTCGCCCCACCAGCCGTCCTGCTCGCGGGCTCCGGCGAGCACCACGGCGACGCGCCGCGGCTGCTGCGGGAGGGACGCGTTCAGGCCGGCGATCTCCTCGTCGGTCGGCCGGCGGTCGACGGGCAGCCGCGCGGGCGGCTTCTCGTCACCGGTCGGCCGGAAGACCAGGCCGGTCTCGAAGAGCGCCAGGTCGTGGGTGCCCCGGCCGGCGTTCCGGCGCAGCGCGTTGAGCAGCCCCGGGATGAGCGTCGTGCGGAGGTCGGGCTCCTCGTCGGAGAGCGGGTTGACGAGGGTGACGACGTTGCGGCGCGGGTCGTCCGGCTCGATGCCGAGCTGGTCGAGGATCGCCGAACCCGTGAACGGGTAGTTCAGGGCCTCGACATAGCCGGCCCCGGCGAGGGCGCGGCCGACCCTGCGGTGCAGCCGCTGACGCTCGGTCAGCCCACGGCCGGCCGGCGGCCGCGGGAGGGTGGAGGGCAGATTCTCGTAGCCCTCCAGCCGGATGACCTCTTCGGCGAGGTCGTTGGGCTCGCTCAGGTCGGGCCGCCAGGACGGCACGGTGACGACCAGCTCGTCCTGCCCGTAGACATCGCAGCCGACCTGCTGGAGTCGGCGTACGACGGTCTCCCGGCCGTAGTCGACACCGGCGACCTTGTCCGGGTGGTTCGCCGAGAGGCTGATCGTGCGCGGCCCGCTGGGCGCGACGAACTCGGTGACGCCGGGCTCCGCCTTGCCGCCGGCGAGCAGCACCAGCAGATCGACGGTCCGCTGCGCCGCGGCGGACGTGGCCTCCGGGTCCACTCCCCGCTCGAAGCGCTTGGACGCCTCGGAGGAGAGCTTGTGGCGGCGGCCCGTCCGGGCGATGGAGAGCGCGTCGAAGTGCGCGGCCTCCACGACGATCTCGGTGGTGCCGCCGATCCGGCCGGACTCGGGGTCGGCGACCGCGTCCGCGATCTCGGTGTGCGCGCCGCCCATGACGCCCGCGAGGCCGATGGGCCCCCGGTCGTCGGTGATGACCAGGTCCTCGCCGTCCAGCACGCGCTTGGCGCCGTCCAGGGTGGTCAGCTTCTCGCCGGGAGTGGCCCGGCGGACGCCGATCGGACCGTCCACGCTGGAGCGGTCGTAGGCGTGCAGCGGCTGGCCGATCTCCAGCATCACGTAGTTGGTGATGTCGACGGCGAGCGAGATCGGGCGCATGCCGGCCTTCTGCAGCCTGCGCTGCATCCAGATCGGGGTACGCGCCTCGGGCTCCACGCCGCTGACCGTCCGGGCGGTGAAGCGGCTGCAGCCGACCGGGTCGGCGACCTTGACCGGGTAGCCGTCGGAGTTCGGCGGCGGGACGTCGAGCAGCGCCGGGTCGCGCAGCGGCAGACCGTAGGCGGTGCCCGTCTCACGGGCGACGCCGCGCATCGACAGGCAGTAACCGCGGTCGGGCGTGACGGCGATGTCCAGCACCTCGTCGACGAGTTCGAGCAGCTCGATGGCGTCGGTGCCCACCTCGTGCTCGGCCGGCAGCACGATGATGCCGCCCGACCCGTCGTCGCCCATGCCCAGCTCGTCGCCGGAACAGATCATGCCGTGCGAGGTCTTGCCATACGTCTTGCGCGCGGCGATCTTGAAGTCGCCGGGCAGCACGGCGCCCGGCAGCACCACGACGACCTTGTCGCCGACCGCGAAGTTGCGGGCGCCGCAGACGATCTCCTGCGGCTCGCCGGTGCCGTTGGCGGTGCCGACGTCGACGGTGCAGAAGCGGATCGGCTTCTTGAAGCCCTCCAGCTCCTCGATGGTCAGCACCTGACCGACGACGAGCGGGCCCTCCAGGCCGTCGCCCACCCGCTCGACGGTCTCGACCTCCAGGCCGACCTCGATGAGCTTGGCCTGTACGTCACGACCGGTCTCCGTCGCCGGCAGGTCGACGTACTCCCGCAGCCAAGAAAGCGGGACCCGCATCAGATCTCCATCCCGAACGGCCGGGTGAACCGGACGTCACCCTCGACCATGTCTCGCATGTCTTCGACGTTGTGGCGGAACATCAGCATCCGCTCGATGCCGAACCCGAAGGCGAATCCGCTGTACTTCTCCGGGTCGACGCCGCAGGCGATGAGCACCTTCGGGTTGACCATGCCGCAGCCGCCCAGCTCGATCCAGCCCTCGCTGCCGCAGGTGCGGCAGGGCCGGTCCGCGTTGCCGACGGACTCGCCGCGGCAGACGTAGCAGAGCATGTCCATCTCGGCGGACGGCTCGGTGAACGGGAAGAAGTTGGGGCGCAGCCGGGTCTTCATGTCCGGCCCGAAGAGCGCCTGCACCATGTGGTCCAGGGTGCCCTTGAGGTCCGCCATGGTCAGGCCCTCGTCGATGGCGAGCAGCTCGATCTGGTGGAAGACCGGGGTGTGCGTGGCGTCCAGCTCGTCGGTGCGGTAGACCCGCCCCGGGCAGACGACGTAGACCGGCGGTTCGCGGTCGACGAGCGTACGCGCCTGGACCGGCGAGGTGTGGGTGCGCAGCACGACACCGGACTCGTCGCCCTTGGTGCCCTCACCCTGGATGAAGAAGGTGTCCTGCATCTGGCGGGCGGGGTGGTCGGGCACGAAGTTGAGCGCGTCGAAGTTGAACCACTCCGCCTCGACCTCGGGGCCCTCGGCGATCTCGTAGCCCATCGCGACGAAGACGTCGGCGACCCGCTCCATGAAGGTGGTCAGCGGGTGCCGGGCGCCGGCGGGAACGCGGTCGTAGGGCAGCGTGACATCCACCGCCTCCTCGACGAGCACCCGCGCGTCGCGCTCCGCCTCCAGCTCCTCCTGGCGGACCTTGAGCGCCTGGTTCACCCGGCCGCGGGCCTGGCCGACGCGCTTTCCGGCGTCCGCCTTGGCGTGCGGGGGCAGGGCGCCGATCTCCCGGTTGGCGAGGGCGAGCGGCGAGCGGTCGCCGGTGTGCGCGACCTTCACCTCGCGCAGCTCCTCCAGGTCGGCCGCGGCGGCGACGGCGGCCAGCGCCTCGTCGGTGCGCCGGGCGACCTCTTCCGGTTTCAGGGCTTCGACCTCGACAGGGTCGTAGGACTTATTGGGTGCGGACATCTCTTCCCGTGCTTCCGGTGGACTGGCTTGGCTTGGCTCGCTTCGCCTCGGCTCTTCGATCACAAACGTCGGATGCCGAGCCCGCTCTGTGCCCGCGATGCTTGTGCGCCAAAGGTGCCAAAGGTCAAGTCTAAGGGGCGGGCCCACCACGGCGGGCCCGTGCCCCTGCGGGGCGCCCGCCGCGGGCGCTCAGGCCATGAAGGCCGGGGCCGCGACGGGCAGGCTGAATCGGAACTCCGCACCGCCTGCCGGGGCCCGGCCGACCGTGATCGTGCCGCCGTGCGCCTCGACGATGCCCTTGACGATGTAGAGGCCCAGGCCGGTGCCGCCGCGCTTGCTGCCCCGCCAGAAGCGGGTGAAGACGCGGCTCATCGACTCCTCGGGAATGCCGGGGCCCTCGTCGCTCACGGTGACGGTCGTCCCTTCCACGCTGGTCGCATCCGGTGCTGGTCCGACCTCGATGGTGACCGTTCCCTCGCCGTGGCGCACGGCATTTTCCAGCAGGTTCCCCAGCACCTGGTCCACTTTGTCCGGGTCCGCCCACAGATCGGGCAGCGGTTCGCACATCCGGATCAGGAAGCGGTCGGGCCGCTGGCCCGCGGTGGTCTGCGCCTGGACGTGCCGGCGCACCGCGGCGATCATGTCGACCCGCTGCCGCCGCACCTCCAGCCGTCCGGAGTCGATGCGGGAGATGTCGAGCAGCTCGGCGATGAGGCGGGTGACGCGGTTGGCGTCGGCGTCCACGGTCTCCAGCATCAGCCGCTTCTGGTCGTCGGTGAAGCGCTCCCACTTCTGCAGGAGGGTGGCCGTGAAGCCCTTGACCGAGGTCAGCGGGGACCGCAGCTCATGAGCGACGGTGGCGATCAGCTCGGCGTGGCTCAGCTCGGTGCGGCGGCGGGCCTCGGTGCCGCGCAGCGTGATGACCAGCTGCCGGACGGGCCCGGTGGGGCGGCTGCGGACGTAGCGGGCGGATACCAGCACCTCGCGGCCGCCCAGCACGAGATTGCGCTCCGGCTGCCCGCGCCGGATGGCGAGACCGCCGTAGGGGTCGGTCAGCTGCCACCAGCGGCGCCCCTCGACGTCCTGCAGCGGCAGGGCCTCCGCCAGCGGGAGCCCGAGGGCGTCCTGCGGGGCGATGTCGGTGATCCGGACCGCCGCGGCGTTGAAGCAGACCACGCGGCCGCTCTCGTCGGCGACGACCAGGCCGTCGGGGAGGTCGTCGGGGTCGAGACCGAGCCCGGTGCCGAAGGCGTTCGGTGTCACGGTGGCGGGCGACGGCCCGCACACGGGTCCGTCGGACAGCTGGCTGTCCGCAGCGACGGTGATGCCGGAAGTCCTCACACTCATCCCCGATACCCCCTTCCGGGCCCCGAGCACGCCACACTACTAGCTCGGTTCGGATGCGCCGCGAAGATCCGCCGGACGCCCCTCAGGCGGGTGACACGGAGCGGCAGCCGCCGGCGGTGCGCTGGGCACGCGCCGAGGCGTACAGGCAGACCGCGGCGGCCGTCGCGAGGTTGAGGCTCTCGGCCTTTCCGTGGATGGGGACCCGGACCACGGCGTCCGCGAGCGCGCGGGTCTCCTCGGGCAGGCCCCAGGCCTCGTTGCCGAAGATCCAGGCGGTGGGCCCGCCCATGGCGCCCGCGTCCAGCTCGCCGTCCAGATCGCGGTCGCCCGCACCGTCGGCGGCCAGCAGGCGCACCCCGGAGGCCCGGAGTCCGTCCATCACCCGCTCGACCGGCACGCCCACCGCGACCGGGAGATGGAAGAGCGAACCGACCGAGGCCCGGACGGATTTGGGGTTGTAGAGGTCCACGGAGGCGTCGGTCAGGACCACGGCGTCGGCGCCCGCGGCGTCCGCGCAGCGCAGGACCGTACCGGCGTTGCCGGGGTCACGGACGTTGGCGAGCACCGCGATCAGCTGGGGGCGGGCGGCGAGGATCTCCTCGAACGGCGAGTCCAGGAACCGGCAGACGCCGAGCAGGCCCTGCGGGGTGACCGTCTGGGAGATGTCGGCGACCGTCCGGTCGTCGGCATGGTGGACGCGTACCCCGGCCGCGTGGGCCGCCGCGATGATCTCGGTGTGCCGCTCGGCGGCCTCGACGGTCGCGAAGAGCTCGATGAGCGTGGGCTCGCCCTCGACGCGGTGCGCGATGGCCTCCCGTACGGCCTGCGGACCCTCGGCGATGAACCGGCGTTCCTTGCCGCGGAAGGCGCGGCGGGCCAGCCGTCGGGCGGCGGCGACTCGCGGGGAGCGCGGGGAGATCAGCTCGGGGGTGCCCATGGGCGGCGGCTCGCTTCTTTCGTTCTGTGCGGGCGGACCGCGGCCTGGCGCAGGCCACGCGGTCCGGCAAACGGCGGCGGACCCGCAGGCCGGGGCCTGCGGGTCCGCGTCATCACGTCGTCAGGCCGGTGTTCAGGCGGCCTTCGGGGCGTTGACGTCGCTCGGAAGCGCCTTCTGGGCAACCTCGACCAGCGCGGCGAACGCGTTGGCGTCCGTCACCGCGAGGTCGGCCAGGATCTTGCGGTCCACCTCGACGTTGGCGGCCTTCAGACCCTGGATGAAGCGGTTGTACGTCATGCCGTTGGCGCGGGCAGCGGCGTTGATGCGCTGGATCCACAGCTGACGGAAGTCGCCCTTGCGCTTCTTGCGGTCGTTGTAGTTGTAGACGAGGGAGTGGGTGACCTGCTCCTTCGCCTTGCGGTAGAGGCGCGAGCGCTGGCCGCGGTAGCCGCTGGCCTGCTCGAGGATCGCCCGGCGCTTCTTGTGGGCGTTGACCGCCCGCTTGACGCGTGCCACTTGTTAACTCCTTGTAGCGGGGCCGCGGTTGTCCTCACGCGGCCCGGTTCGATTGGGTCCCGGTCCTCAAGTCCTGCGCCCCGGCCGTCGGCGGGGCGCCGGGACTCACTTGCCGAGAAGCTTCTTGATCTTCGCGGCGTCGCCCGGGGCCATCTCGGCGTTGCCGGTGAGGCGACGCGTCACGCGGGACGACTTGTGCTCGAGCAGGTGGCGCTTGCCGGCGCGCTCGCGCATCACCTTGCCGGAGCCAGTGATCTTGAAACGCTTGCTGGCACCGCTGTGCGTCTTGTTCTTCGGCATGCGCCGTTCTCTCCTCGTCAGTGGCGCCCCCACCGGAAAACCGGCCTGCGGGAGCGTCAGATGTTGTGGTTGGTGTTCCGGGGCGAGACCCCGGCGTGAATCCGGGGCTCACGCCCGGGCTCACGCCTCGGCGGGCTCCTCGGCGGGCTCCTCCACGGACTGCTCCGCGGGAACTCCACCCTGGCGCTCGGCCTTGCGGGCGGCCTGCGCCTCGCGGGCCTCGGCCATCGCCTCGGTCTTCTTCTTGTGCGGACCGAGGACCATGATCATGTTTCGGCCGTCCTGCTTCGGATTCGACTCGATGAAGCCGAGGTCCTCCACGTCGGACGCGAGCCGCTGCAGCAGACGGAAGCCCAGCTCGGGGCGGGACTGCTCGCGACCACGGAACATGATCGTGATCTTGACCTTGTCACCCTGCTTGAGGAACCGGACGACGTGACCCTTCTTGGTGTCATAGTCGTGCGGGTCGATCTTCGGCCGGAGCTTCATCTCCTTGATGACCGTGTGCGCCTGGTTCTTGCGCGCCTCACGGGCCTTCATGGCCGACTCGTACTTGAACTTTCCGTAGTCCATGAGCTTGCAGACCGGCGGACGTGCGTTCGCCGCCACCTCGACCAGGTCGAGGTCGTACTCCTGCGCAAGCTCCAGGGCCTTGGCAAGCGGCACGATGCCGACCTGCTCGCCACTGGGACCGACGAGTCGCACCTCAGGGACGCGAATCCGGTCGTTGATGCGGGGCTCGGCGCTGATGGATCCTCCTCGGTAGCACCACGCGACGGCCTGGCGGACTGCCGCGTAACGTCTGTTTCGGTGTGACCAACCGCGCCGGTACATGAAAAACGCCCCGGACGGGACACAGGCGGGGCTCCGTAAAAGGTTCAGGAGCACCGCCGCGAATGTCTCCGCGGGGCGCAGCCAGACCGTTGACCCGCCGGCCCGGAGGTCGGTGCGGGTGGGAGATCGGAGCCTCCACTTGTGGGCCGGTCACATGAGTGTCCGGCCGGTCGGAGCACCAGAATACACGAGTCCAGGAGCGATACCCACTCGTGTGCCGGTGGGGAGGCCGATCCACGGGGCTCCACGAGGCACCGTAGTCCCGGACGCGGGGCCGGGAGGCGCGGGCCATAGTCTGGACGCGATCCCCTCAGCAGGAAGTGAAGCCCGAAGACATGAGCGACCAGACCCCGCAGCAGCAGCCCGACGCCTCGAACCCGGCGGAGCCGGACTTCGACGCGATGACCCGTGACATCGCGGATGTGCCGGCGGTCGAGGTGATCACGACGGTCGCGGTGCACCTGATGAGCTCGGCGGCGGTCAACCTCGGTCTCGCCGAGGAGGGCGAGGCGCACAAGGACCTGGACGAGGCACGCAAGCTCATCCAGGCACTGGCGGGGCTGGTCACGGCCAGCGCCACCGAGATCGGCTCGTACCACGCGGCGCCGCTGCGGGACGGGCTGAAGTCCCTGCAGCTGGCCTTCCGCGAGGCGTCCGTCGTCCCCGACGAGCCCGGCCAGGGCCCCGGCGAGAAGTACACCGGGCCCGTCCACGGCTGATCCGCCGGCGTCATACCCGGCGAAATGCCCGGCACAATACCCAGCAAATACCCAGCAAAGGAGCCCCGGCCGCCACGGCCGGGGCTCCTTGCATGCGGGGAGCGGAGCGCGCACAGAGAGCAGCCGGCCCGGGCCCGTGTCGGGCCCGTCAGGCCCGTGCGCCGGGCTTCGGCTCGTCGGGGGACGCCTTGTCCGCGACGACGCGCGGCTCCAGCGGCGGATGGGTGATCTGGTGCACCACGGCCGCCAGCGCGCCGCCGATCAGCGGCGCGACGATGAACAGCCACAGCTGGGTGATGGCCGCGCCGCCCGCGAACAAGGCCGGGCCGATGCTTCGCGCCGGGTTCACCGAGGTGCCGTCAAGCGGGATGCCGAAGAGGTGGACGGTGGCCAGTGCCAGGCCGATGGGCAGACCGTCGAAGCCGATGACGGCCACCTTGTGGGTCACCGCCAGCACGACGAAGACGAAGACGAAGGTCATCACGATCTCCGCGACGAACGCGCCGCCGAGGTTGATGTTCACCGCGGAGCGGTCGCCCCAGCCGTTCGTGCCGAAGGCGCCGTCGGTGGCCAGACCGGGCACCTGCTTGGCGATCAGGAACAGTACGGCGGCGCCGACGATGCCGCCGACCACCTGGGCGATCCAGTACTCGATCGCGGCACGGAGCGTGATGCGGTGGGCCAGCAGCATGCCGAGGGTCACCGCGGGGTTGATGTGGCAACCCGAGATCGGGCCGAGGGCATAGGCCAGTGCCAGCATGGTGAAGCCGAAGGCCAGGGCGATGCCGAAGGTGCCGATGTACTCGCCCGCCAGCACTGCCGAGCCGACGGCGAACAACACCAGGAGCAGCGTGCCGAGGAATTCCGTTACGAGCGTGCGGGTCTCCGTGGTGGTCTCCATGTGGGGCCCTCCTCGCGTGGATCTTGAGCTCTCCTGGAGATTGTGCGGCCGAGGAGGCGAACGCGCCCGTTGGCGAGGAGGGCCGCGCGGGGAGATCCGCGAGCGGTGCCCGGTGCGTCAGCGGCGGTAGAGGGGCTTCTCCGCCGCGCCGGCGCCGGGCGGCAGAAGGGCCAGGTCAAGGCCGCGGACGAGGCGGTCGCGCAGCACCTCGTCCTCTGCCAGCGACCGCGCCAGGCGCCGGGCCACCTCGCCGGTATCGGCGTCGGGGGCCAGGCCGAGGGCGAGGGTGGCGTCGGTTTCCTCGGAGGGGGCGAGATGGGCGACAAGGACGCCGGGCTCGGCGGCGAGCAGGGCGCGCAGCGCGTCCGCGACGGCCGGGTCGGTGAGCGGGTCCGCGCTGGTCCGGCCCTCGGCGAGGGCCCGCAGGGCGGCGCCGGTGAGCTGGTAGGTCACCGGGCCCGCCAGGTCGAGGACGACGGTGTCGGCCTTCTCGTGCGAAGCGGCGAGCAGCGCCTGCTGGAGGGGTACGGCCACGGGGCGGGCGTCCGGGCGCCAGCGCTGGAGGGACTCCATCGAGGTGAAGGCGGGCAGTGCGCGGCGGCCGTCCGGGGCCTGGAGGGTGGGGACGGCCATATCGCTGGTCTTCTCGCGCCGCAGCCCGTCCGGCCCGGTCTCGGTCTCTCCCAGTACGGCCACCACGGGGACGAGCACGCGCGCGCCGGCCAGGGCCGACAGCAGCTGCGCCTCGGCGCCGCGGTCGGTGGCGTAGGCCGAAAGGGCGGCGGCGAGCGCGGGATCCGCGGAGCCGTCGTCGTCGGAGAAGCCGGGGTCGGGGATGTTCTTCTGCACCGGTCGAGCCTATCTGCTCGGCCCTGGGCGGACGGCTGGAGGTGCCGGGGTCCGGTGGGGCCTCCGGGGGCCGTCAGCGGTGGCGGGCGCGCCAGAGGACCGCGGCGGTGGCCAGGAGGGCGATCCCTGCGGCTCCGGCGGTCCAGGGGAGCCAGGGAATGCTGCCGGTGTCCTCGGATTCGGCGGTCGGGCCGGGCCCGAAATAGCGGTGTGTGTAAGCGGCGGCCGCCGGCTTCTGGGGGGTCGGCTTCAGGCTCCGGCCGGCCTTGATGGCGGCGGCCGGGTCGATCAGGCCGGCGCCGAAGTCGTCGTCGCGTCCGCCCTCGGGGGCGTTCTGCGCGGTGTCGGTGAGCAGCCGGCGGACCTGCGCCGGGCTGAGGTCCGGGTGTACGGAGCGGATCAGGGCGACGGCGCCGGAGGCGAAGGCGGCCGCCGCGCTGGTGCCCCAGCCCTCGTAGTACGTGCGGTCCGGGTTGGCGATGACGATCTGCCTGCCGGGCGCGGAGACCGTGGCGTACCAGTGGCGGGTGGAGAACGGCGCGCGGGCACCCTTGCGGTCGACGGCGGTGACCGCGATGACGCCCGGGTAGGCGGCGGGGTACGAGGCCGGGGAGCCGTTCTTGCCGCCGTTGCCCGCGGACGCGACGACGGAGACGCCCTTGCCGAGCGCGTACTGGATGGCGGCGTCCTCACGCGGCTCGGGGTGGGCGGACTCGCTGTCGTCGCCCAGGGAGAGGTTGATGACGTCGGCGCCGTGGTCGGCGGCCCAGCGGATGCCGTCGGCGAGCGCCCCGGCCTTCTCCGTGCGGGCCCGGTTGCGCTGCGGGTCGCTGTCTTCGAGGATCACCCGGACCGGCAGGATCTTCGCCTCGGGGGCGATGCCGAGAACGCCGTCCCCTCGACCGGCGCCATGGCCGTGACCTGCGATGATGCCGGACATGGCGGTGCCGTGCTGCGCCCAGGACCGGTCGCCGGGCCCGGCGCCGAAGCCGACGAGGTCGGTCTCCGGCAGCACCTGTCCCTTGAGGTCGGGGTGGTTGGCGTCCACGCCGGTGTCGAGGACGGCGACGGTGACCCCGTCGCCCTTGGTGGTGCGCCAGGCGTCCTGGGCGTGCACGGCTTCCAGGGCCCACTCCTGGACGCGGATGCCGTCGGCGGCACGGGCGGGGACGGCGGGCAGCACGGCGAGTCCGGCGGAGGCCAGCGTGAGCGCAGTGCCGCGCAGCAGGGCCTTGGTCACGGCGACTCCTCCGTTGCCTGGGTGGGGACGCCCGCCGCCTTGCGGAAGGCGGCCTCCACCCGGTCCGCGATGTTCTTGGCGTCGTGGCCGAGACCGGACTCGCCGGGGGCGGTCGTGACCCCTTCCCGGACCGCTTCCTCGGCGGACTGCGGGTCGGTGACCTTGCGGCCGTCGGCGAAGCCGGAGACGGCGTAGACGACGACGGGTACGTCGGTGAGGATCCGCACCGTCCAGCTGGTGCGCTGGTCGGGCCCGAAGTCCGCGGCGGGGGTGCCCTTGGCGGCGTACGGCAGGGGCATCAGGTCGGTGCGGCTGCCCAGGCCGCCGGTGCTGAAGCGGGTGTTGAGCGCCAGCATGGCGGTCCGGTCCGCCTTGGTGGTCAGCGCCCCGACGGTGATGACGTGGCTGCGGGTGGCGTCGAGGTAGGTGGCGCGCAGCAGGCGGCCGCAGCCCGCCGGGGCGAGCGCCTTGGCGAGCTGCGGGTCGAAGCCGCCCGTGCAGCCGCTGTCGGGGGCGACGGCGATCCTGGTCCAGCGGCGGTCGGCGCCGCCTGGGCCGAGGCCGAGGCCGTTGAGGACGCGGGGGAAGAGCGTGTCGACGGGGGTGGCGTGCCAGACGTCGTGACCCTTGTCGAACGCGGCCTCCGCGGTGGGGGGCACCTCGGCGCCCTCGGTGAGCCAACTCCCGGCGAACGCGCCGAAGACGAGGCCGACGCCGAGCACGAGACAGGCCACCGAGGCGAGCACGCGCCCGCCGGGCCCGCGGCCCGCGGACGGACGGCTCGGCGGCACGGCCGGCATGCCCGGCATGCCCGGTGCCGGGGCAACTCCCTGCGGCGGAAGAGGCGTTCGCGGCCAGGGCGCCTCGGTCGGGCGCTCGGGGGCGGGGGGCGGCGGAGCGGCGCCCGGCCCGGCGGGCGGGGCGGCGGAGCGCCGGGGAGCGGGCTGCGGGTCGGCGGCGGGGCGGGAGTCACGGCCGCCACCCCACAGCTCCTGACTGTTGGCCAGGTGGAAGGCGGCGGTGTCCCGGAACGAGGCGGGGCGGCCCGCGGGGGCCTGCGGCGCGGCGGGCCGGTCCGCGGGCGACTCGACCCGGGGGCGGGGCGGCACGGGCGGCGGCACGGTCGGGCGGGGCGGAGCGGCGGGGGCGGCAGCCTGAGGCGCGGGGGCCGTGCCGCGCGGGGGCTCGGACGGCGCGGGCGGCGCGGTCGCGGGCGGTGCGGCCGGCGGCGGCGGGACGGACGGGTCGGCGGGCACCGGGCGCAGGACCGTGGTCTGCGGGTCCTCGTCGGGGGTGGCGGGCCGCCGGGGAGGCTGCGGGGGTATGGGCGGGACGCGGTGCGCGTCGGCGTAATCGGCGTCGGTGCTCACCCGCGCTCCCCCTCGCGCCGTGTCCCCGCCGCGATCCGCAATGGGGGCAGGGTGGTTCGTATCCGGACATCACGCCACTGACCTGCTGGTTGTGACGTCCGGCCACTCTACGGGCAGGTGCGGCCGCTCCTCCAACCCTGTGTCCACTCTGTCGCGATCCCTCCCCCTACCCAGTGGTAGGCGTCTCTGGCAGGCTGCGGCCATGCCCCAGTACCCCGCCGACGCGTATGGCGACAAAGCCCGTTACTCCCGGGCCACCGCCCACCTCGACGCCCCGCTGGCAGTCGTCGATCTGCCGGCCTTCGACGCCAACGCCGCGGATCTGGTGCGCCGTTCGAAGGGCAAGCCGATCCGGGTGGCGAGCAAATCGGTGCGCTGCCGGGCACTGCTGGAGAGGGTGCTGGCACGGGACGGCTTCGCGGGAATCATGAGCTTCACGCTGGGTGAGTCGCTGTGGCTGGCACGCTCGGGCTTCACCGACATCCTGCTGGCGTACCCGTCGGCGGACCGGGCCGGATACGCCGAGCTGACCGCCGACCCGAAGCTCGCCGGGTCGGTGACGGTGATGGTCGACGACCCGGTGCAGCTGGAGCTGATCGACGCGGCCCGGCCGGCCGGCGGTGGCGAGGAGGTGCGGGTCTGTCTGGAACTGGACACCTCCTACCGCGTGCTGGGCGGAAAGGTGCGGGTGGGAGCCCGGCGCTCACCGCTGCGCGCTCCCGCCCAACTCGCCGCGCTGGCACGTACCGTGGCGCGCCGCCCCGGCTTCCGGCTGGTGGGCCTGATGGCCTACGAGGGGCATGTGGCGGGTGTGGGCGACGAGGTGGCCGGCAAGCCGGTCTTCTCACGGGCCATCCGGGTGATGCAGGCGGCGGCCCGCAAGGAGCTGGCGCAGCGGCGTTGGGAGGCCGTGCGGGCGGTGCGGGCGGTGGCGCCGGGGCTGGAGTTCGTCAACGGCGGCGGCACCGGCAGCGTGCAGCACACGGCGGCGGAGGCGGCGGTCACCGAGATCGCGGCCGGGTCGGGGCTCTACGTGCCGCGGCTGTTCGACAACTTCCGCTCGTTCAGCGGGCGTCCGGCGGCGCTGTTCGCCCAGCCGGTGGTGCGCCGGCCCGGCCCGGGGGTGGTGACCGTACTGGGCGGCGGGTATCCGGCGTCGGGTGCGGCGGGGGCCGACCGGCTGCCGGTGCCGTACCTCCCGGCGGGGCTGTCCTACGACCCGCAGGAGGGGCCCGGCGAGGTACAGACCCCGCTGCTGGGGCCGGCCGCCGACACGCTGCGGATCGGCGACAAAGTGTGGTTCCGGCACGCGAAGGCCGGTGAGCTGTGCGAGCGCTTCGCCGCGCTGCATCTGATCGACGGGGACCGGGTGGTGGAGACGGTGCCGACGTACCGCGGCGAGGGGCACACCTTCCTGTGAGCGGCCGGGCCGCGCCGGTGGTGGCCGGCGCGGCCCGTCGCCGTCAGCCGTGGATGCGGTCGCGCTGGTCGGGCACGACGGTGCCGTCGGGGCGGCGCACCGGGCCGAGGACGCCGTCGGTGTTGATGTAGGCGGCCGTGGCGCAGGGGTAGCTACCGGACTTGCGGGGCAGCGGCTCGATGAACATCGGGTTGACCACCCAGCGGTCGTCGGCGTTGTCGTAGCCGCGGCACATCAGTTCGTTCTTGTTGCGGTTGATGGCCAGGTGGGCGCCGGTGGCGTCGTTCACGAACGTCACATCGGTGTCGGCGTCGCCGCCGCCGAGCGCGATGCGGTGCGCGGGGTCCTGCAGGCGCCATGCCTCGGCGCCCTTGATGTGGAAGATCTCCTGGTTGATCCAGCAGCGCTTGCCGTCGATGTACGGGATCGCCTCGCCCTTGGAGTCGGGGACGTCGCCGCAGCCCTGCATGCCGTAGGTGATCTTGCCGTGGTCGAGCAGGCTGCGGATGGCGATGGTGTGGTCCCGGTCGAAGCCGACCGACTCCGACCACACCTCGGTGACCGGCTCGGACCCGGCGGAGACGATGTAGACGTCGAAGCCGGCCCGCCGCAGGGTGCGCACCAGGTCCTTCTGCTGGGCGTAGTAGCGCACGTAGGCGGGGACGGTGTGGGTGCCGATCTTCTGGGTGCTGCCCACCGGCGCGGCGAGCGCGGCCTTACGCCCGGCGGCGGCGTAGGAGCGGAGTTCGGCGTCGGTGTGACCGGCGAACAGCTGCGGCACCCAGGCGTATTCGGGCACCGTGTGCCGGTGGTTCCAGGTGCCGGCGAAGGCTTCCTCTCCTCCCATGGTCCTGGCTTCGCCGCGGATTTCCAGGATCTCGTCGGCGCAGTCGGCGTCGGTGGAGGTGGGCAGCGGTGCGCCGACCGGTACGGAGGTGCCGCAGGCCGCGGTCAGGGCGCGGTCGGCCGCCGGGGTCAGCCACTTGCTGGTGTCGCGCCAGCGTGCGGGGCGCAGGATCTTGTCGTGCAGCAGGGACCAGTCGATCGTCGCGTCGGTGACGTCGTTCTTGGTCATGGTGTTGTCCCAGTCGAACGCGGCGACGGGGGCACGTCCGTGGCCGTCGGCGAGGCCGGGGTTGCCGCAGGTGCCGCGCTCGTCGATGGTGCGTTGCAGCTTGGCCCGGTTGTGGCCGTACCACGTCAGGTCCTTGGAGAGCTGCGGGCAGTGCGTGGCGTTCCGGGCCGCGGGGGTGCCCTGGACGGGCGCCGCACGGTGGGAGGCGGCCGCGGTGGCCGGCACGCTGCCGGCGAGGAGCGCGGTGAGGGTGAGGCCCAGGGTGAGGGCGCGCCTGTTGCGCATGGATGCTCCGATGTCCGGGGGCGGTCAACAGCGGGAAGCGGCGGGACCGGCACCTTTCGGCGCCGGTCCCGTCATGCGTGGTGCGGTTGTGCGTGTGCGGTTCTGCGTGTGCGGTTCTGCGTGGTGCGTGTGGTGCGGGTGGTCTTCCGGTGTGGCGCGTCGGGTGACTTTACCCAGCCGGGCCTAGACGGGCGTCACATACGCACCGGCGATCCCGCCGTCCACCAGGAATTCGGCGGCGTTGACGAAGGAGGAGTCGTCGCTGGCGAGGAAGGCCACCGCGGCGGCGATCTCCTCCGGCTCGGCGAACCGGCCGACCGGGACGTGCACCAGGCGACGGGCGGCCCGCTCCGGGTCCTTGGCGAACAGCTCCTTCAGCAGCGGGGTGTTGACCGGCCCGGGGCACAGGGCGTTGACCCGGATGCCCTCGCGGGCGAACTGCACGCCCAGTTCGCGGGACATCGACAGCACGCCGCCCTTGGAGGCGGTGTAGCTGATCTGCGAGGTGGCAGCGCCCATCACGGCGACGAAGGAGGCGGTGTTGATGATGGAGCCGCGCCGCTGGTCGCGCATGTAGGGCAGGGCGTACTTGCAGCAGAGGTAGACCGAGGTGAGGTTGACCTCCTGGACCCGCTTCCAGGCGTCCAGGCCGGTGGTGAGGATCGAGTCGTCGTCGGCGGGCGAGATGCCGGCGTTGTTGAAGGCGATGTCGACCGAGCCGTAGGTCTCGAAGGCGGTCCGGTAGAGCGCCTCGACCTGCTCGGCGTCGGTCACGTCGACCTGGACGAAGGTGCCGCCGACCTCGTCGGCGGCCGCCTTGCCCGCGGTGTCGTCGATGTCGGCGCAGACGATGTTGGCGCCTTCGGAGGCGAGCCGGCGGGCGGTGGCCAGGCCGATCCCGCTGCCGGCTCCGGTGATCACTGCGGTGCGGCCGACCAGGCGGCGGCACACGGGGGCCGTCTCGGCCGAGGGCGCGGGGAGGGTCGGGTCGGTCACTTCAGTGCTCCTCGGTGCTGATGAAGACGTTCTTCGTCTCGGTGAAGGCGGACAGTGCGTCCGGGCCCAGCTCGCGGCCGAGTCCGGACTGCTTGAACCCGCCGAAGGGGGTCCAATAGCGCACGCTGCTGTGGGAGTTGACGGAGAGGTTGCCGGCCGCGACGGCACGCGAGACGCGGATCGCGCGGCTGACGTCGCGGGTCCACAGGGAGCCGGAGAGGCCGTAGTCGGTGGCGTTGGCGATCCGGACCGCGTCGGCCTCGTCGTCGAAGGGGATGACGACGGCGACCGGCCCGAAGATCTCCTCGATGGCCGTACGGTCCTCCGGCCGCCCCTCCAGGACGGTGGCCGGGTACCAGAAGCCCTTGCCCGCGGGCGCCTCGCCGCGGATGGCGGCGGGGGCGTCCTCGGGTACGTAGGACCGCACGCGCTCGCGCTGGGCCGCGGAGATCAGCGGTCCCATCTGGGTCGCCGGGTCCGCCGGGTCGCCGACCACGAACGCCTTGACCGCCGGTTCCAGCAGTTCCATGTAGCGGTCGTAGACCTGGCGCTGGACGAGGATGCGGCTGCGGGCGCAGCAGTCCTGTCCGGTGTTGTCGAGGAAGGAGCCCGGTGTGGCGGCGGCCGCGGCCTCGATGTCGGCGTCGGCGAAGACGATGTTGGGGCTCTTGCCGCCGAGTTCCAGGGTCAGCCGCTTGGTCTGCTCCGCGCAGCGGGCGGCGATGCCCCGGCCGGTGGCGGTGGACCCGGTGAAGACGATCTTGGCGACGCCGGGGTGGTCGACGAGCGCGGTGCCGGTGACCGGCCCCTCGCCCGGCAGCACCTGGAAGAGCCCCTCGGGGAGCCCCGCGTCCAGCGCGTACTGGGCGAGCCGGAGGGCGGTGAGCGGTGTGGTCTCGGCAGGCTTGAGCAGGACGGCGTTACCGGCCGCGAGCGCGGGGGCGGTGCCCCAGGCGGCGATCGGCATCGGGAAGTTCCAGGGGGCGATGACGCCGACGACGCCCAGCGGCTCCTGGAGGGTGATGTTCAGTCCGCCCGCGACCGGGATCTGGGTGCCGGTCAGGCGCTCCACTCCCCCTGCGGCGTAGTGCAGCAGGTCGCGGACGTTGCCCGCCTCCCACTCGGCGTTGCCCAGCGGGTGGCCGGCCTCCTGGAGCTCCAGCTCGGCCAGCGGGCGGATGTTGGCCTCGACGACGTCGGCGAACCGGCGCAGTATCCGGGCCCGTTCGCCCGGCGCGAGGGCGGCCCATTTCGGCTGGGCGGCGGTGGCCCGCCGGACCGCGGCGTCGACCTCGGCGGGGGAGGTGGTGGGGACGGTGGCCACCACCTCCTCGGTCGCCGGGTTGATGATGTTCAGCTCGTGCAGACCATCGGACACGTGTGGTTCCTTACATGCGCTCGAAGGAGCGGAAGCGCTCCCAGTCCGTGACGGCCGCGTCGTAGGCGTTCTGCTCGACACGGGCCATGTGGCGGTAGTGGTCGACGACCTCGTCGCCGAAGGCCGCACGGGCGATCGGGCTGTTCTCCCACAGCTCGGCGGCCTCACGCAGCGTGGTGGGCACGTGCGCGGCGTCGCCGGTGTAGGCGTTGCCGGTGGTCGCCTCGGGGAGTTCCAGCTCGTGTTCTATTCCGTACAGGCCGGCCGCGACCATCGCGGCCACCGCGAGGTAGGGGTTCACATCGCCGCCGGGCAGGCGGTTCTCCAGGCGGTGCGAGCGGCCGTGGCCGATGACCCGCAGGGCGCAGGTGCGGTTGTCCGGGCCCCAGGCGGCCGCGGTGGGCGCGAAGGAGCCGGGGCGGAAGCGCTTGTAGGAGTTGATGTTGGGGGCGTAGAAGAGCGTGAAGTCCCGCATCGCGGCGACCTGGCCCGCGAGGAAGTGGCGCATGGTCGACGACATGCCGTACGGGCCGTCGTCGTCGGCCAGTACGGGCCGGCCCTCGTCGTCCTGGAGGGAGAGGTGGATATGACAGGAGTTGCCCTCCCGCTCGTCGTACTTCGCCATGAAGGTGAGCGACATGCCCTCCTGCGCGGCGATCTCCTTGGCCCCGGTCTTGTAGATGCTGTGCTGGTCGCAGGTGGTGAGCGCCTCGTCGTAGACGAACACGATCTCGTGCTGGCCGAGGTTGCACTCACCCTTGGCGGACTCGACGGTCATGCCGGCCGCGCCCATCTCGTTGCGGATGCGGCGCAGCACGGGCTCCACGCGGCCGGTGCCCAGCACGGAGTAGTCGGCGTTGTACTGGTTGGCCGGGTTCATGTCGCGGTAGCCGCGCGACCAGCCGTCCTCGTAGGTGTCCTTGAAGAGCATGAACTCCAGCTCGGTGCCGGCGTACGCGCTCCAGCCGCTCCCGGTGCGCTCCAGGCCCGCCTCGCGCAGCCGGTCGAGCTGGCGGCGCAGGATCTGGCGGGGGGAGGCGACGACCGGCGAGCGGTCGTGCCAGGCCAGGTCGGCGGTGATCAGGGCGGTGCCCGGGTTCCAGGGGGTGCGGCGCAGGGTGGCGGTGTCGCCGTGCATCGCGAAGTCGCCGTAGCCGCGCTCCCAGGAGGACATCGCGTAGCCCTCGACGGTGTTGAGGTCCACGTCCACGGCGAGGAGGTAGTTGCAGCCCTCGGTGCCGTGTTCCAGGACGGTGTCGAGGAAGTAGCGGGCGGCGAACCGCTTGCCCTGGAGCCTGCCTTGCATATCGGTGAAGGCGAGGACGACAGTGTCGATCTCCCCGGCGTCGACGAGGACTCTCAGTTCCTCGACGGAGAGTGGGGGCGTGCGATCTGCCACGGTGTTGCCTCCTGTCACTGCATCCGGAGGTCATAAGGTAGGCACACGAACCATTGATTGGGAAGGGGTTCCGATGGACGGTGCGGCGGACCGGCTGGCGCCGGTGCTGCGACCCGTGCGGGCCGGCAACGGATTCGAGGAGGCCCTGGAGCAGATACTCCAGATCGTCCGGCTCGGCCTGGTGCCGCAGGGGGAACGGCTGCCCGCGGAGCGGGAGTTGGCCGAGCGCCTCCAGATCAGCCGGGTGACGCTGCGCGAGGTGCTCAAGGTGCTCCAGGACGAGGGCATGGTGGAGAGCAGGCGCGGCCGCTACGGCGGCACCTTCGTCCGCGTGCGCACGGAGAACCCGGGCGAGGCCGAGCTGCGGCGCCGGATCGGGAAGATCGACGTCGAGGACACCCTCCGCTTCCGGGAGGTGCTGGAGGTCGGGGCGGCCGGGCTGTGCGCCGCGCACGGGCTGTCCGCGGAAGGGGCCGACCGGCTGCGCTCGGCGCTCGCGGCGACGCAGGACGCCCCGCTGGCCGACTACCGCCGGCTCGACACCCTGCTGCATCTGACCCTCGCCGAGCTGTCCGGCTCGCCCTCGCTCGCGGCCCAGTACGCGGCGGTACGGGCGGGCGTGAACGATCTGCTGGACTGCATCCCGCTGCTGGTGCGGAACCTGGAGCACTCCCAGACCCAGCACTCCGCGCTGGTGGAGGCGGTGCTGGAGGGCGACGCCGACGGCGCCCGCGAGGTGATGCGCGAGCACTGCTGCGGCACCGCCGCGCTGCTGCGCGGATTCCTCACCGCGCCCACGGCGTAACAAGTCTTTTACGCATGGGTCTTGCGCCGACGCGGCAGGACAGCAAAGGTATGCGGCTAAACCTTTACTCCGGATTCCTTCGGCGAGGCAGGAGCGGCTCATGGCCGACAGCACCGACGCGCACACCGCACCGCCCGACCCGTCCACGGCCGGCTCGGGGCCGCCCGGGGACACCTACCTGGAGCGCCGGACCCTGCGGCGCGGCAGCGCGGGTCCGCTGCTGCTGACCGGCCTGGGTGTCGCCTATGTCGTCTCGGGTGACTTCTCGGGATGGAACAACGGCCTGGCGCAGGGCGGCTTCGGCGGCCTGGCCATCGCCGCCGTGCTGATGGGCCTGATGTACACCTGCCTGGTCTTCGCGCTGGCCGAGCTGGCCTCGATCCTGCCGACGGCGGGCGGCGGCTACGGCTTCGCCCGGCGCGCCCTGGGCACCTGGGGCGGCTTCCTGACCGGGACCGCCATCCTGATCGAATACGTGCTGGCGCCCGCCGCGATCTCCATCTTCATCGGGGACTACGTCGAGTCGCTGGGCCTGTTCGGCCTGCACTCCAGCTGGCCGGTCTACCTCGCCTGCTTCGTCATCTTCATCGGGATCCACCTGTGGGGCGTGGGCGAGGCGCTGCGCTTCAGCCTGATCGTCACCGCCGTCGCGGTCGCCGCCCTGGTCGTCTTCGCCCTGGCGGCGTTCACCGACTTCCATGTGGACACCCTCAACGACATACCCGTCCAGGAGGGCGCGTTCGGCGCCAACTCCTGGCTGCCGTTCGGCATTCTGGGCATCTGGGCGGCCTTCCCGTTCGGCATGTGGTTCTTCCTCGGCATCGAGGGAGTGCCGCTGGCCGCGGAGGAGACCAAGGATCCGGCCCGGGTCCTGCCGAAGGCGATGGCCGCCGCGATGGGCGTGCTGCTCCTGCTCGCGCTGATCACCTTCGTGGCCGCGACCGGGGCCCGCGGGTCCGCCGCGATCCAGTCCGTGGGCGACCCGCTGGTGCAGGCACTACAGCCGCAGGGCAAGCCGACGACGATCAGCCGGATCGTGAACTACGCGGGCCTCGCCGGTCTGGTGGCGTCCTTCTTCTCGCTGATCTTCGCCGGCTCCCGGCAGCTCTTCGCGCTCTCCCGGGCCGGCTACCTCCCCCGCTTCCTGTCCCTCACCAGCCGCCGCAAGGCGCCCTACCTCGGCCTGCTGGTCCCCGGCGCGCTGGGCTTCGGGCTCGCCGCGGCGACCGGCGACGGCGCCCGGATGCTCAATGTCGCGGTCTTCGGCGCGACCATCTCCTACGCCCTGATGTCGCTCTCCCACCTCGTGCTGCGCCGCCGCGAGCCCGGTCTGCACCGCCCGTACCGCACTCCCGGCGGCATGTGGACCTCGTCCATCGCGTTCGTCCTGGCCTGCTCCGCGCTGGTGGCGACGTTCCTGGTCGACAAGGAGGCCGCCTTCATCGCCCTCGGTGTGTACGCCGTGGCCATCGTCTACTTCGCCTGCTACTCCCGGCACCGGCTGGTGGCCGCGGCGCCCGAGGAGGAGTTCGCGGCACTGGCGGAGGCCGAGGCGGAACTCGCACGCGACTGACGCCGACCGGCCGCGGCGGCCGGCCGGTCCCGACCGAACCCTGTACGGACGCACGGAGGACCACCGATGTCCCAGCCCCTCATCGGCATCAGCACCTACCAGGAGGAGGCCCGGTGGGGGGTGTGGACCCTGCCCGCGGCGGTGCTGCCCGCGGGGTACCACCGGCTGGTGCAGCGCTCGGGCGGGCTGGCGGCGCTGCTGCCGCCCGACGCCCCCGCCACCGCCGCGGCGGCCGTCGCCCGGCTGGACGCCCTGGTGATCGCCGGCGGCGCGGATGTCGAACCGGCCCGCTACGGCGCCGAGCCGCACCCCAGGACCGGGCCGCCCGCGGTGGAACGCGACGCCTGGGAACTGGCGCTGATCGAGGCCGCGTTGGAGCGGGAGCTGCCGCTGCTGGGCATCTGCCGCGGGCTCCAGCTGCTGAACGTGGCGCGGGGCGGCACCCTCCTCCAGCACCTGGAGGGACACACCGGGCCGCCCGGCGTCTTCGGCCGGCACGACATCGAGCCGGTCCCCGGGACACAGCTGAGCAAGGCACTGCCCGAGCCGGTGTCCGTGCCGACGTACCACCACCAGGCGATCGACCGGCTCGGCAGCGGGCTGGTTCCCTCCGCGTACGCGCCGGACGGCACCATCGAGGCGGTGGAGCTGCCTCCGGAGGACCACGGCTTCGCGCTCGCCGTGCAGTGGCACCCGGAGGCCGGGGACGACACGCGGGTGATGGACGCACTGGTGACGGCGGCGCGCGGCTGATCCACTGGGACCGGGGCACGGCCGTCGGCGGCGTGCCAGGATCGCGAGGAGCCCGATGCCGCACCACCGGTCACCGAAGCGCCTGATGAAGATCGCCACCGGAGTGTGGGCCGCCAAGGCGCTCGCCGAGGCGACCCGGCTGGACCTGTTCTCCCAGCTGTCGGCGGCGCCGGGCGCCACCGCCGTCGAGGTCGCCGCCCGCAACGGTCTCGCCGAGCGCCCGGCCGAGCTGCTCCTCACCGCCTGCGCGGCGCTCGGCCTGCTGCGCCGCGTGGGCGACGGCTACGCCAACACCCCGGAGGCGGAGGAGTATCTGGTGCGCGGCCGGCCGGACTACTTCGGCGACGCCGTGCTCTCCCTGGACCGCCGCTACACCGGCTGGATGCGGCTGGAGGAGTCGCTGCGCACCGACTCCCCCACCAACTTCGACCCCGCGGCGAAGGAGTCCATGTTCGATCCGGAGGACACGGTGCTGACCGCGACCTTCTGGAAGAGCATGTACGCGCTCTCCGCCACCAGCGCCCGCGCGCTCGCCGCCGCGTACGACTTCTCCCCGGTGCACCTGCTGTTGGACGTCGGCGGCGGCGGGGCGGCGTACGACATCGAACTGTGCCGCGCCCACCCCGACCTGCGCTGCACCGTCCTGGACCTGCCGTTCGTCTGCGAACTGACCGGCGAGCGGGTCGCCGCGGCCGGGCTCGCGGACCGTATCGCCTGTGTGCCGGGCGACTTCCTGCACGACGCCGAACTGCCCGGCGGACACGACGCGGTGCTGCTCTCGCAGATCCTGCACGACTGGGACGAGGAGACCGGCCGGCTGATCCTCGCCAAGTGCTTCGCCGCGCTGCCGTCCGGCGGCCGGATCCTGATCAGCGAACTGCTGGTCGACGACAGCAAGGACGGGCCGCTGCTGCCGGCGCTGATGAGCCTGAACATGCTGGTGAGCACCTGGGGGCGGAACTACACGGCGGCGGAGTACGGCCGGTGGCTGGCGGACGCCGGGTTCGTGGACGTCACGACGGTGCGCTTCGAGGGCCCCGGCGCGGACGGTGCGGTGGTCGCGGTCAAGCCGTGACGGCGGGCCCGGCCGCACCGGCCGGAGCTCAGCCGCGGAAGTCGTCCGCGACCCCGACCAGCAGGACCCGGCTCTCGGGCACCAGGGACCGCCAGCGGTGGGTGACGCCCCCGGAGCAGTAGAGGGTGTCGCCCGGCCCCAGCCGGTGGCGGTCACCGTCCGCCTCCGCCTCCACCGCCCCCTCGATGACGTACATCAACTCGTCGTGCGGGTGCCGGAATTCGCGCTGCCAGTCGTGCCGGCCGGTGAACTCCAGGGCGTGCAGCTGCTGCCGGCCGCGCACCAGGGGCCGCACCCTGCCCCGGTCGCCGTCCTCGGGCACGGACGCCGAGCCGGCACGGACCACATCGACCGTGCGCGGCCCGTCGGAGGCGGCGAGCAGCTGTACCGCGGTGGTGCCGAGGGCGTCGGCGATCCGCTGGAGGGAACGCATGCTGGGGCGGGCCCGGTCGTTCTCGACCTGGCTCAGGAAGGGCGCCGACAGACCGGTCGCGCCGGCGAGCGCGGCCAGCGTCATGTCCTGGGCGCGGCGCCGCCTGCGCACCTCCGCACCGACCCGGGGCGCCTGCCCCGCTCCGTCCTGCGGAGTGTCCTGCGGTGCACTCATCCGTCACTCCTTATTGCTGCGTTCACAGGGCTGCAACACGACGTTTCTAACGTCTAGGCTGTTTGATCCCATCAAACAAAGTTTGACAAGGGGAATGATGACCACAGTCGATCAAAACACACGCCGCCGCCGGGGCACCGGCCTGATCGCGCTCGACGAGCAGGCCGGCCACGGCGGTTACACCCTCTACGCGCCGCTGACCGGTGACGGTGAGGTGCTGCTCATCGATGTGCACGGCACGGTCGCGCACCGCTGGCAGCTGCCGCACCGCCCCGGCCGGCACGCCCGCATCCTGCCCAACGGCAACCTCGCCTACAACGCCACCCTCCCGGACCAGGACGCCCTGTTCCCGATGTGGCACAAGTACCGGGGCGGGCTGATGCAGGAGATCGCCCCGGACGGCACGGTGCTGCGCTCCTTCACCGACCCCCTCCAGCACCACGACGCGCACCATTACGGCGACGGCCGCATCCTCTACACCGCCCTGGAGCCGCTGACCGGCGCGCGGGCGGCGGCGGTGCGCGGCGGCGTCCCCGGCTCCGAGCCGGGCGGCACGGTCCACGCCGACACCATCCGCGAGGTGGACGCCGACGGCCGTCTGCTCTGGTCCTGGCGGGTGAGCGACCATCTCGATCCGGAGGAGTACGCGCTGCACCCGGACTACTCCCGCGAGCACTGGCCGCTGATCAACTCGGTGTTCCCGCTGGCCGACGGCAACGTCCTCGCCAGTCTGCGCAGCGTCTCGGCCGTGATCGTCATCAGCCGGGAGACGGGTGAGGTCCTCTGGCGGACCGAGCCGGGGCTGGTCTCCCAGCAGCACCACCCCACCGAGCTGGCCGACGGCAACATCCTGATCTTCGACAACGGCGTCTTCCGGCCCGGCGTGGACGTCCCCTACTCCCGCGTCATCGAGGTCGAGCGGCCGTCGGGGAAAGTGGTGTGGGAGTACCACGACCCGGCGCGGGAGGCGTTCTTCGCGCCGTTCATGGGCAGCGCGCAGCGGCTGCCCAACGGCAACACCCTCATCACCGACTCCCCGGCCGGCCGGATCTTCGAGGTGACCGCGCAGGGCACGCTCTGCTGGGAGTACGTCGTCCCGCAGTTCGGCAGCTACCGAGAGCCGGAGATCGGCGCGCTCTTCCCCTCCCTGAACAACGCGGTCTTCCGCGCCTACCGCTACGACGCCGGGCAACTTCCCTGGCTGAAGCGGCAGGTGTGAGCCATGGGCGCGCCCGAGCGCGGGCCTGACGTCGCCCCGGTGGACGAGCGGCTGCCGCCGGGCCGGCTGCTGCCGCTCGCCGCGCAGCACGTCCTGGCGATGATCGCCGCCCCCGTCTCCACGGTCTTCCTGATGGCCGGCGGGCTGCGGCTGTCCGCCGACCGCACCGCGTCGCTGCTCACCGCGACGCTGGTGCTGTGCGGAGCCGGGGCGCTGCTGCAGTCCCTCGGCGTGCTGCGCACCGGCGCCCGACTGCCGTTCATGATGCTGCCGGGCGGCGCGGCGGTCGCCGTCTTCCTGCGGATCGCCCAGGAGCACGGCCCGGCCACCGCCTCGGGCTCCGTCCTCCTCGCGGCCGCGCTGCTGCTGGCCGTACTGCCGCTGTACGGACGGCTCGTACGGCTCTTCCCCCCGCTGGTGATGGGCACGACGGTACTGGTCATCGGCATCACCATGGTGCATGTCGCGGCCCCGATGGCGGTCGGCGGCAGCCGGCTCGCGCTGGTCACCATCGCCGCCACCACCCTGTGCTTCCTGCTGTTGCGCGGCGTCTGGCGGCAGTTGTCGGTGCTCATCGGCATCGCCGCCGGTACCGCGACCGCCGCGCTCACCGGCAGCCCCTTCCGCAGCGTCCCCGGCGAGTCGCTGTTCTCGCTGCCCCGCCTCCTGCCCTACGGCACCCCGCACTTCGACCTGCTCGCCGCCCTCCCGCTGATGGTCTACGCCCTCGCCTCGCTGGCCGAGGCGACCGGTCAGACCGTCCTCAACTGCGAGACGGTGGGCCGTACCCCCGATCCGGCGCGCGATGTGCCGCGCACGGCTCGCGCGGACGCCGTCACCACGCTCGGCGCCGGGCTGCTCGGCGGGCCGGTGATGGTCACCAGCGCGGAGAACATCGGCATCGTCCGACTGACCGGCGTGCGCAGCCGGTTCGTGACGGCAGCGGCCGGCGTCCTGCTCATCCTGTGCGGGGTGTTCGCCCCCGCGACCCGGCTCCTCGCCGCGCTGCCGCCTGCCGTGGTGGGGGGCGCGGCCCTGGTGATCTACGCGGTGATCGCCGCGATGGGTCTCGACATGCTCCGGCGCACCGACCTCGCCGACCGTGCCGCCTCGACGGTCGTCGCCCTCACCCTGCTCGCGGGGCTCCTGCCGCTCCTGGCCCCGCAGTTGTACGCGCCGCTGCCGGACTGGGCCCGCACTCTCTTCGGCAGCGGGGTGCCGGCGGCGGCCCTGACGGCGATCGTGCTGTCGGCGCTCTTCGGGCGACTGGGACCGCGGCCCGCGGTGGCACCCGAGGCGCGCTGAGCCCCGTGCTCCCGCGGGCCGGCCGCTCGGCCGGCGGCCGACCGCCCCGCCGGCCGGATCCCCGCGGCATCACGCCCCGCGCGTCAACCCCAGCAGTTGCCGGGCGGGGCCCGCAGGACGCTGCCCGGACGGCCAGACGGCGCGCAGATCGCGTCCCAGACGGAGGTCGTGGACCGGGACCTCCACCAGCCGCCGGGCGCTCAACTCCTCGCCGACGGCGAGCTCGCTGAGCACCGAGGGCGCCGCCTCGCTGACGACGGCGGACTTCACGGCGGTGGTGGACGCGAGCTCCAGCAGCGGCTCGGCCAGCCCGCCGTGCCCGGCGAGCGCGGCATCCAGCACCTCGCGGGTGCCGGAGCCGCGCTCGCGCAGGATCAGCGGGGTGGCGGCGAGTTCGGCCGCGGTCAGCGCCGTACGCCGCCGGGACCACGGGTGGGACGGCGCCGCGACCACGACCAGCCGGTCGTGGCCGATGACCGTGCCGTCCAGGCCCTCCGGCACCCGCAGCCCCTCGACGAAGCCCAGGTCCGCCGCACCCGTCAGCAGCCGCTCGGCGACCATGCCGGAATTGCCCGCGAGCAGCGAGACCGCGGTGCCCGGTCGCTGGGCGCGCAGCGCGATCAGCCAGCCGGGCAGGAGGTATTCGGCGATCGTCATGCTGGCGGCGACGCGCAGCCGGGAGTCGCGCCGTCCGCGCAGCGCCTGCGCTCCCACGTCGAACGCCTCGGCCGCTTCCACCACCCGCCGCGCCCAGTCGGTGACCAGCGCGCCCGCGTCGGTGAGCCGGGAGCCCCGGGGCGAGCGTTCCACCAACGCCACGCCCAGCTGCCGTTCCATGGAGCGGATCCGGCTGCTGGCGGCGGGCTGGGTGATCCCGGTCGCGCGGGCGGCCCGCCCCAGGCTGCCCAGCCGGGCCACCGCGAGCAGCAGTTCCAGCGCCCCGAGATCCGGCACCCGGTGCGCCAACGGCCCGGCGGGCTCGGGCGGGCGACCGTCGCGCGCACCGTCCGGCTCCGCCCCGGGCCGTGGCCGCCCGCTGCCGCCGCCCCGTGCGGCCTCCCGGCCGCCCACGTCACCCATAAGTCCCTCTGCTCATAACCCCAGCTTATGCCCTCATAGACACGACATCCCTGGTGGCGGCCGACAGGAGCGAGGACGCTGAGATGCATGGCACTCCTCGCGCAAGCACCTTCGCGGCCCTCGGCCGCCCCCGACCACGGCGCCACCGAGCGCGCCTCCTCGCTCCGTCACCTCGGGCCGAACTGGTACGCCGCCGTGATGGGCACCTCGATCGTCGCCAGTGCGGGCGCGGCCCTGCCGTTCACCGGCCCCGGCCTGCGCACCGTCTGGGAAGCCGTCTGGGTCCTGTCCGCGCTGATGCTGGTGACGCTGCTGGGCGCCCGTACCGTGCACTGGATACGCCACGGCGACCAGGCCCGGCGCCATCTGCTGGATCCGGCGGTCGCGCCGTTCTACGGCTGCCTCGCGATGGCGCTGCTCGCCGTCGGCGGCGGTGCGCTCGCGGTCGGCCCCGGTGTCATCGGCCACCGTGCGGCGCTCGCCGTCGACGTGGTCCTGTGGAGCGTGGGCACGGCCGCCGGCCTGGCCGCCGCGGTGACCGTCCCCTACCTGATGGTGACCCGGCACCGCATCACGGCCGACAGCGCCTCACCGGTGTGGCTGCTGCCGCTGGTCGCCCCCATGGTCTCGGCCGCGCTCGGCCCGGCCCTGGTGCCGGCGCTGCCGCCGGGGCAGTGGCAGCGGGTGATGCTGCTGGGCTGCTTGGCGATGTTCGGGATGTCGCTGCTCGCGACGCTGGTCGTGCTGCCGCTCGTGGTGGCGCGGCTGTTCCGGCACGGCCCGCTGCCGCTCACCCTGACCCCGGCACTGTTCCTCGTCCTCGGACCGCTGGGCCAGTCCACCACCGCCGTCGCCCACCTCGCCGACGCCGCTCCCGGGGCGGTGGATCCGTCCATGGCGCAGGCGATGGGAGCCTTCTCGGTGCTCTACGGCGTCCCGGTGATGGGCTTCGCACTGCTGTGGCTGGCCCTGGCCACCGCGATGGTGGTGCGCGCGTTCCGCGCCGGCATGCCGTTCGCCATGACCTGGTGGGGCTTCACCTTCCCCATCGGCACCTGCGTCACCGGCGCCGCGGGCCTGGCCGGGCACACCGGTGTGGCCGCCTTCGGCTGGCTCGCGACCGCGCTGTTCGCCGTTCTGGTGACGGCCGTGGCGGTGACGGGCACCCGCACCGTCCTCGGCCTCGCGCGCGGCCGGCTCCTCGCCCCTCCGCAGCCGCCGGCGCGCTGACGGCCGGCGCGCTCACCGTGCCGCTGCGAGCGCAGCCGTCAGGACGGCCGGGGCGGTGACCAGCGACGGGCCGTACCAGGTGAGGTGGCGCCCGCTGACGAGCGCGGCCGGGAGACCGGGGAACGCCTCGGGGCCGTCGTCGGCGGTGAAAAGGTACGGCTCGTCCGGCAGCACCACGAGATCCGCCCCCCGGCTGTTCAACTCCTCGACGGGGACCCGCGGATAGCGCTCGGCGTGCCGGCCGTAGAGGTTGCGTACGCCGAGCCGCGCGAGGAGGTCGCCGGCGAAGGTGTCCCGGCCCAGCACCATCCACGGCCGCCGCCAGATCGGCACCACGGCCCCCGACTCCGGCCGTCGGAGCGGCAGATCGCGCCAGGCGGCCTCCGCCGCGTCCAGCCAGTCCGGCCGGGGCAGACCGCAGCCGTCCACCAGCACCCGGGTCAGCTCGCGCAGCGCCTCGTCCAGTGTCCGGATCTCGGTGACCTGGACCGCCACGCCGGCGGAGCGCAGCGCGGCGATGTCCTGCGGGCGGTTCTCCTCCTCGTTGGCGATCACGAGGTCGGGGGCCAGGGCGATGATCCGGGCGGTGTCGGGGTTCTTCGTCCCGCCGATGTGGGTGACGTCGAGTCCGGCGGGGTGCGTGCACCAGTCGGTGGCGCCGACCAGCAGTTCGGGGGCGCAGACGGCGACCGCCTCGGTGAGCGAGGGGACCAGGGAGACCACGCGCCGGACGGCGCCGCGAGAGGACATCACTCCACCGTACGCGTCCGCTGCCGGGCCCGGCACGGCCGCAGGTCACCGCCGCCGTGCGGCCCGGCAGCCGAAGTCGCCGGTCAGGAGCGGGCGTTGACGCTGCGGCGGAGCAGGTAGGCGGCGGCGCCGGCCAGCGCGAGCAGGGCCAGGCCGCCCGCCGCCTGGCTCGCGTTCACCCCGTCGACCCGGCCCCCGCGCACGGAGACGGTCTCGGTGAAGCGTTCGCCGCCCGCTCCGCACACGATGGTGACCTGGTAGCGGCCCGGTGCGGCGCCCACGGCGGCCATGGCCTCCGCGGCCATCCCGCGCTCGCCCGGCCGGAGGACCACCGAGCCGAAGAGCTTCGAATCCGCCCTGGCACCGCCGGCCGCGTCGCATCTCTTGCCGTCGGAGACCGTCACCCGCTGACCGGCCGCCATCGGATCCGGATCGACCTGCGCCGACGCCTGCGGCGCGGCGGCGGCGAGGGCGACGGCGCCGATCAGGGCGACTGCGGATATGCGCGCAGGGTTCACGGTCGTCTCCTGCGCCGGCCGCGGCCGCGGCGGTCGCGAGGGATGACCGGCACCCCAGGAGCACACCACCGCTCGGGGGGCGGCGCGACGCGGGCGCCGCCGGTCGGTGGGCTCCGTGCTCCATCCGAGCGACCCGCCCGCGTCCCGGCCGGCGTCGGCGCCGGGACGGCCGCGGCCCCGCCCCGCAACGGGCAGGTCCGTCCACCTCCGCCCTTCGAGGACGCCGGACAGCTTCGACTCGCGGCCCACCGGCGCGCTCCTCCCGGCGGGCCCCGGGACCCGTCCTAAGCTGCGCACATCGGGAAAGGGTGCCCAGCCGGAAAGCGCAGGAAGCCATGCTTGCCTTCACCGTCATCGCGGGCATTCTGTTCATCTGGGTCGTCCTCTCGCGCCGGCTGGCGCGATGGAGCATCACCGCCCCGATCGCCATGATGGCGGCCGGTATCGCCCTGACCAGCGGTGCACATCCCCCGCTGGAATTCGACCTCGACACCCCCGACTTCGAGCACGCGGTGGAGGTCGTGCTGGCGCTGCTTCTGTTCATCGACGCCACGGAGGTCCCCAAAGGGGTCATCAAAAGGGAGAAGGGGCTCGTCATCCGTCTCCTCGGCGGCGCGCTGCCGCTGGCCCTCGGCGTCGCCTTCCTGACCGCCTACGCCTTCTTCCCCGAGCGGCCCGGATGGATCCTTGCGGTCCTGGCGACGGTCGTCGTGCCCATGGACCTGGCGCCCACCTCCGCCGTCGTACGGGACAAGAGGATCCCGGCGCGGCTGCGCGAGGTCCTCAATGTCGAGGGGGGCCTGAACCACGGGATCATCTCGCCGGTGTTCCTCCTGTTCATCGCCGCCGCGGTCGAATCCCGCACCGCGAGCGCCGATTACGCCGAGGCGCTGCTGGACGCGGTCGGCTCCGCGGCCTGGGCCGTCGGCGTCGGGTCGGTCATCGGCTACGGGGCCGGGTGGCTGCTGCGCCGTTCCTGGGCGAAGGGCTGGACGGAGCTGTCGGCGACGCGGCTCGGCGTCCTGGCCGTTCCCGTGGCCGCCTTCACGCTGTCGTCCGCGGCCGACGGCAACGGGTTCGTCGCGGCCTTCGTCGCCGGCGTCTGCATCGCACCGGCGATGCACCACCTCCCGGCGGGCGCGGGGAACATGACCGACGACCTGGCCGCACTGCTGTCCCTCGCGCTGTGGTTCGTGTTCGGGCAGCTGGTGAACGACGAGTTCTGGGACGGCTTCCACCTCTCGGTGATCCTCTACGCGCTGGTCGCCGTCACCCTGGTGCGTACGCTCCCGGTACTGCTCGTGCTCGCGCGAACGGGGTTGTCGCTGCCGGACAAGCTGTTCCTGGGATGGCTGGGCCCCAGGGGTGTGACCTCGATCGTCTTCGGGCTTCTCGCGGTCGACGAATTGCCTCATCACAGCGGTGATTTCCTGGTCCGGGTGATGGTGATGACCGTCATGATCAGCATCGTGCTGCACGGTCTGAGCTCCGAACCGATCGGCCGCGCCTACGCCCGCGGCACACGCTCCCGGACGGATGCCCCCGCCCCGCCGGGAACCTGACCTGCCGTCGGCCCCCTGACCCGCGGGACCGTGTGCCGGTGGACACACCGTCCGCACGCAAGCGGCGAGCCCCGCCTCCGGTCTGCTGCCGGAGGCGGGGCTCGCCGTGCCGCGATGCGCGCCCGGGGTACGGGGTGCGCGATGCGGCGGTTACTTCACCGGTGCCATCTTGTCGACGATGCCCGGGTGGGCGTCGATCCACTTCTCGACACCCTTGTCCTCGTTGCCCTTGCCGGCGTCCTGGATCGCCTTCTCCAGGCTGCCGAGCTGGTCGGGGCTCATCTTCCAGTTCTTCAACCAGCCGTTGAACTCCGGGAACTTCTTCGGGAAGCTCTTGTTGCCGATCGTCTTGATCTGGTTGTTCGCGCCCCAGGTGCCCTTGGGGTCGGCGAGCTTGGTGAGCTTGTACTTGCTGTACGCCCAGTGGGGGGACCACAGCACGACCGCGATGGGCTCCTTGTTGGCGTAGGCCCGGTCCAGCTCGGCGAGCATCGCGCTGGTGCCGGCCTCGGTGACCTGGAAGTCGTCGAAGCCGTACTCGGGTGCCACGACGCTCTTGAGGCGCTTCATCTCGCCGGTGCCCGGCTCGATGCCGATGATCTTGCCCTTGAACTCGTCCTTGTGCTTGCGCAGATCGTCGAGGGTCTTCACACCCTTGACGTAGGACGGCACCGAGATCTCCAGGGACGTCTTGTCGTACCAGGGCCCGACGTCGACGAGATCCTTCTTGTACTTGTCCCAGTACTGCTTCTGCGCGACCGGCAGCCAGGCGTCGGTCTCCACATCGATCTGGCCGGTGGACAGGCCCGTCCACATGGGGCCGACATCGAGATTGCGGATGCGGGGCTTGTAGCCGCGCTTCTCCAGGACGTTCTTCCACAGGTACGTGGTGGCGATGCCCTCGTCCCACGCCGGGTAGCCGATGTTCGGGGCCTTGCCCGCGTCCTTGCCCTTGGCGTAGGCGGCGTTGGCGGACGGGGCGATCTTGTCGACCAGCCCCGGGTGCTGCTTGAGCCAGGCGCGCACACCGTCCTGCTCGTGGCCGACGCCGGCCTTCTTGATCTCGTTCTCCAGGCTGGTGAGCTGCTTCTCGTCCATGTGGAAGTTCTTCATCCACTTGGCGACCTGCGGCTCGTCCTTCGCGAAGCCCTTGCGGCCGAGCATGTGCAGGCTGTCACTCGCGCCGAAGGAGCCCTTGGGGTCCTTGAGCTTGGTCAGCTTGTACTTGTCGTACGCCCAGTGCGGGGACCACAGCGTGACGGCGATCGGCTTCTTCTCGTGGATCTTGCGGTCCAGCTCGCTGAGCATCGAGGAGGTGGAGGACTCCACCACCTTGTACTCGCTGTCCAGACCGTAGTCCTTGAGGACCTTGTCCTTGAGGATCTTCATCTCGCCGGCGCCCGGCTCGATGCCGGTGATCTTGCCGCCCAGCTCGCCCGACTTGCCCTTGAGGTCGTCCAGGGTCTTGACGTCCTTCATGTAGGACGGGACCGCGATCTCCAGGGAGGTCTTGTCGTACCAGGTGCCGAGGTCCTCCAGCTTGTCCTGGTACTTCTTCCAGTACGACGCGTGGGTCGTCGGCAGCCAGGCGTTGCTCTGGACGTCGATGTCGCCACGGGCCTGGCCGGCGAAGAGCGGACCGGCCTCCAGGGCCTGGACCTTGGGCTTGTAGCCACGCTGTTCGAGGATTTCCTTCCACAGGTACGTGGTGGCCTTGCCCTCGTCCCAGTTGACGTAGCCCAGGCTGACCGGCCGGCCGTTGCCGTCCGTGGTGCCCTTCGCGCCGCCGTCCTTGCCGAGGAAGCCCATGCCGCCGGCGAGCAGCGCGAGCACGACCACACCGACCATCGCCACCGAGGTGGCGGGCTTCCACTGGAGGAACTTCAGCCCGCCGAGTGCGGCCTGCGCCTTGGCCAGCGCGCGGCGGCCCAGCGGGGAGACCCGCTGGTTGAGCGCACCGGTCATCCGGTCCAGGTACATGGCGAGGATGACGACCGCGAGACCGGCCTCGGCACCCAGCGCCACATCGACGGAGCTGATCGAGTTGTAGACCGAGCCGCCCAGTCCGCCGCCGCCGACCATGCCCGCGATGACGACCATGGACAGCGCCAGCATGATGACCTGGTTGATACCGGCCATGATCGTCGGCAGCGCGAGCGGCAGCTGCACCCGGAAGAGGGTGCGGCGCGGGTGGGTACCGAACGCCTCCGCGGCCTCGACCAGTTCCTCGTCGACCTGCCGGATGCCCAGCTCCGTCATGCGGACGGCGGGCGGCATGGAGAAGACGATCGTCGACACGATGCCGGGGACGACACCGAGGCCGAAGAAGAGGATGCCGGGGATGAGGTAGACCATCGCCGGCATCGTCTGCATCAGGTCGAGGACCGGACGCAGCGCGCCGCCGACGACGCGGCTGCGGGCCGCCAGGATGCCGAGCGGGATGGCGACCGCGACGGTGATGAGGCAGGCCACCAGCACCAGGGACAGCGACGACACCGTCTCGCCCCACTGCTCGATCGAATCGATCAGGGCGAAGCCGACGAAGGTGAGCAGGGCGGCCGGCAGTCCGCGCAGCCACCAGGCGATCACCGCGAGAATGCCCGCGAGGATCAGCGGCTCGGGTCCGGCGAGGACCGTGTGGATCGCGTTGTAGAGCGTGGTGAGCACGCTGGTGACGAAGTCGAAGAGCCAGGCGAGGTTGTCGCGCAGCCAGTCGACGGCGGCGCTGACCCAGCTGCCTATCTGAACTCTAGGCACCGGTGATCACCTTGTCCTCGGGCTGATTGTCATCGGAGGCGCCATCGGCCTCCGGGCTCACGGTGGCGTCCTGCTTGCTCACGGTGGCGTCCTGGTGGCCGGCCGGCGTCTTGGGGTCGACGGCGTCGGCCTGCGCGGGCACGGCCGGGAGGCTGTCCTGCGGCGCGGGCTCACCGAGGACGGCGAGCAGCCGGCCGGCCGGAACGGCGCCGACGAGCTTGCCCGCGTCGTCGGTCACCGCGACCGGAACGGAGCTGGTGGAGCAGGGGGTGAACAGCTCGACGAGGGGGGTGTCGAGCCGGACCGTGGCGGGCGCCGCGGCGCGGAACTCCTCGGCGTCGGCGAACTTCTCGCCCAGCACGGTGTCGACCTCGGTCATGATCGCGCCGGCGGTCAGCACCCGGGTGCGGTCCACGTCCTGGGTGAAGGAGGCGACATAGTCGTTGGCGGGCGTGACCAGGATGTCCTCGGCACTGCCGACCTGCACGATCCGGCCGTCGCGCATGACGGCGATCCGGTCGCCGAGGCGCATCGCCTCGTTGAGGTCGTGGGTGATGAAGACGATGGTCTTCTTGAGGCTCTTCTGCAGCTCCAGCAGCTGGTCCTGCATATCGCGGCGGATCAGCGGGTCGAGCGCGCTGAAGGACTCGTCCATCAGCAGCAGATCGGCGTCGGTGGCCAGGGCGCGGGCGAGGCCCACGCGCTGCTGCATACCGCCGGAGAGCTCGTCGGGCCAGGACTTCTCCCAGCCCTTCAGGCCGGTCAGCTCCAGTGCCTCGGTGGCGCGCCGGGTCCGCTCGGCGCGGGGAACGCCCTGGACTTCGAGGCCGTAGGCGGCGTTCTCCAGCACACTGCGGTGCGGGAAGAGCGCGAAGTGCTGGAAGACCATGGAGATCTTCTCGGAACGGACCTTGCGCAGTTCCTTGTCGCTGAGCGAGGTCAGGTCCTGGCCGTCGAACCGGACGGTCCCGGCGGTCGGCTCAAGCAGCCCGTTGAGGGTGCGCAGCAGCGTGGACTTGCCGGACCCCGACAGGCCCATGACGACGAAGATCTGGCCTTCGTCCACCTCGATCGACGCGTCGATGACTGCGGCGGTGGTGCCTTCGGCCCGCAGATCGTCGCGGCTCGCGCCGTCCTCGAGCCGTCGCACCGCGTCCTCGGGTCGTCTGCCGAACACTTTGTACAGGTGCTCGGCTTGCAGCCTGGACACATGAACCTCTCTTGTCGAACGGGAACGACCTGCCACCCCCGCAGGCAGGTCGTGGAGCGAGACGGGTTCGGCCCGCCTTTACCGGTGGAAAAGTTGAAATTCATACCGGGTTCGCTCCGGCTGCGCGCCTGCCCTGGCGTGATCGGCTCAAACCCATCCGTGTTCCAGGTCACATCGTGTTGACGTTTGGGGTGTACGGCATCATGCGGGATGTGACTCGACGCCTGATGCTTCTCGACACCGCCTCGCTCTACTTCCGCGCCTACTTCGGCGTACCGGAATCGGTCAGGGCCCCGGACGGCACCCCGGTCAACGCGGTGCGCGGCCTGCTGGACTTCATCGCCCGGCTCGTCCAGGACCACCACCCCGACGACCTCGTGGCCTGCATGGACTTCGACTGGCGCCCCCAGTGGCGGGTCGACCTGATCCCGTCCTACAAGGCGCACCGGGTCGCCGAGGAGGCCCCCGAGGGCTCTCCGGAGCCGGACGAGGAAGAGATTCCGGACACTCTCTCGCCGCAGGTGCCGATCATCGAGGACGTGCTCGACGCCCTCGGCATCGCCCGCATCGGGGCCGCGGGCTACGAGGCCGACGACGTCATCGGCACACTGGCGGGCCGGGCGCCGGGCCCGGTGGACATCGTCACCGGCGACCGCGACCTCTTCCAGCTGATCGACGACCGGCGCGGTATCCGCATCCTCTATCCGCTCAAGGGCGTCGGCACCCTCCAGATCACCGACGAGGCGCTACTGCGGGAGAAGTACGGCGTGGACGGACCGGGCTACGTCGATCTGGCCCTGCTGCGCGGCGATCCCAGCGACGGCCTGCCGGGCGTGCCGGGGATCGGCGAGAAGACCGCGGCCAAGCTGCTGGACGCGTACGGGGACCTGGCGGGCATCATCGCCGCGGCCGAGGACCCGTCATCGAAGGTGACGCCCGCACAGCGCAAGCGGCTCGTCGAGGCGCGTCCCTACCTCGCGGTCGCCCCGACGGTCGTGAAGGTGGCCACCGATGTGCCGGTGCCGGACGACACCGACCCCGCACTGCCCTCGGAACCGGCCGATCCCGAGCGCCTGGACGCACTGGCCGCACAGTGGGGCTTGGGTGGATCTTTGCATCGACTGCTCCTCACCCTCCGGCGATGAGCTGTTAGGTTAGGTATACCTAATTAACCGACGCGCCCTGGGGAGAATGCCGTGGCAGCAGACCGTCCGGCCCGCAAGAAGCCCGCACTGCACCAAGGGCGGGTGCTGCGCACCGAGCAGCTCACCCCGCACATGGTCCGGGTGGTGCTCGGCGGCGAAGGGCTCGTGGAGTTCGCGGCGGGCGACTACTCCGACCACTACGTCAAGCTGGTCTTTCCGCTGCCCGGCGTCAGCTACCCCGAGCCGTTCGACATGGCCGGGATCCGCGCCGACTTCCCGCGCGACCAGTGGCCCAGGACCCGCACGTACACGGTGCGCTCCTGGGATGCCGAGGCCCGCGAACTGACCGTCGACTTCGTGGTGCACGGCGACGAGGGGCTGGCCGGGCCGTGGGCGGCGGCGGCGAAGCCGGGCGAGGAGATCTACTTCCTCGGCCCCGGCGGCGCCTACCTCCCCGAGGCCGGCGCCGACTGGCATCTGCTGGCGGGCGACGAGAGCGCGCTCCCGGCCATCGCGGCCTCCCTGGCCCGGATGCCCGAGGGCGCGCGGGTGCACGCCTTCATCGAGGTGGCCGGCCCGGAGGAGCGCCAGGAACTCACCGTTCCGGCCGGCGCGGAGATCACCTGGCTGCACCGCGACGGCGCCCCGGTGGGCCGTGAACTCGTCGCGGCCGTAAGGGCGTTGGACTTCCCGGCCGGCCGGGTGCAGGCGTTCGTGCACGGCGAGGCGGGTTTCGTGAAGGAGCTGCGCCGGCTGCTGCGGGTCGAGCGGGGCATCCCCCGCGAGGACCTCTCGATCTCCGGCTACTGGCGCTCCGGCCACGACGAGGACGGCTGGCAGGCATCCAAGCAGGACTGGAACCAGCAGGTGGAGTCCGAGCAGGAGTCCGTCCCGGCGGTCGCTTCCTGACCCGCGCCGCCAACCGTCAACACCCGTACGAGGGCGCCCGTCACGCAGGCGTGTCCGGACCGCCGGACGCGCCGGGGGCGCCCTCGTCGTATCTGCGGGCCGAGCTGTCCACGTGCGCGAGCCGGCGCATCGCGCTGAGCACCGCGTCCCCCAGAACGGTCCCCACCACCACGCCTTCCACGATGCCGTCCACCTCCACGTGCCGTCCCACGAAGTCGAGGTCCGCGGCAGCGATCTGCTCGCACGCGTCGGCGTAGTCGTCCAGCACCTCCTCGAACGCACCGTGGCCGATGCCGCGGAAGGTCGCCAGCGCGACGGCGACGGTCTCGACGGACGGATGATCCGGCCCCACCCGCCAACCCCGCCGCCGCACCAGCTCGGTGACCGTGTGCCTGGCCTCCGCCAGCCCCTCCGGCTCACCCGCGGAGACCGGCGTGATGGCGTGCTGCGCCGCGCCCAGCACCTTGTGCACCGGCTCCTCCGGTGAGTCCACGGCGGCCAGCACCTCGCGCACGGCCGACACCGAGAGCCCTCCGACGTCCATCAGCCCGCGGATCAGCCGCAGCCTGCGGGTGTGCGTGTCGTCGTAGCTCGCCTGGTTCGGGCTGGTCAGCCGGCCCGGGGGCAACAGCCCCTCGCGCACGTAGTACTTGATCGTCGGGACCGCCACGCCCGTGGCCCGGCTCAGTTCCCCGATGCGCATCTGCCGCCTCTTCCGTCCCGGACCCGCGTCCGGCTCCTCGTACTCCCGGGCGCCCCCGCGCTTCCCGGCCTTGCCAATCACCTCCCCATCATAGATAGTTCCGCTATCAGATAGCGGTAAGCGCCACTATCCATTCTGTAGGGGGATCCTCATGTCCAGATACCGTTCGCTGCTCGCCTTCTCCTGGGGGATGGCGGCGCTCGCCGTCGCCTTCGCGGTCGGCCTGATCGTCGACGACCGGATCCTGGTCGGCGCGCCGATCTGGTTGAAGCCGTTCAAGTTCGCCGTGTCCTTCGCCGTCTACGGACTCACCCTCGCCTGGATGCTGTCCCGGCAGACCACCGCGAGCCGGACCGGGCGGTGGGCCGCGCACGCCGTCGTCGTCTCCGGGCTGACGGAAATGGGCATCATCGCGGTACAGGCACTGCGCGGCCGCCGCAGCCACTTCAACGTCGAAACCCCGCTGGACCAGCTCCTGTTCAGCGTCATGGGCATCACCATCGCGGTCCTGTGGGTGGCCACCTTCGTCATCGCGGTCATCCTGTGGCGAGCGCGACTCGGCGACCGGGCGACCGATCAGGCGATCCGGCTCGGCCTGCTGATCGCGCTGGCGGGCCTGCTGCTCGGCGGCCTGATGGTGGGGCCCACACCGGAGCAGCAGGCCGGGGGCGATCTCGGCACCGTCATCGGCGCCCACAGCGTGGGCGTCCCGGACGGCGGTCCTGCCATGCCGCTCACCGGCTGGAGCACCACCGGCGGCGATCTGCGCATCCCGCACTTCCTCGGCATGCATGCACTCCAGGCGCTCCCGCTGTTCCTTTACGCGATCGAGACGCTGGCCGGACGCTTCACCCGGCTGCGGGACGAGCGGGTACGACTGCGGCTGGTGCAGGTCGCAGCTGGGTGCGTCGGCGCCGTGGTCGCCCTCGTGACCTGGCAGGCGCTGCGCGGTCAGCCACTGATCCACCCCGACGCGGCGACGCTCGGCGCCCTCGGTGCCATCGCCGTGGCCACCGCGGCCGGAACGTACTCGGCCCTGCGGCGCCCCGCGACAACCGGCGACGCCGCCCTGCTCCCGCCTCTCTCCAAGGAATAGACATGAGCGACCGCACCCTCTTCGACCTGGCCTTCTACCTGGCGGCGCCGTTCTGGGCACTGCTGATCCTCGCCCCGGGCCGGCGGTGGACCGACCGGATCGCCGCCTCCCCGCTCCCGATGGTGCCGGTCATCGCCGTCTATCTCGCGTTGGCCCTCCCGGTGTTCCCGCAGCTGTGGGCAGCTGTCCGCAGCCCCGATCTGGCCGGATTCCAGGAGCTGATGGCACTGGGCGGCGGCGCCGGTGCCATCTGGGCCCAGGTCATCGCCTGGGACCTGTTCCTGGGCCAGTGGATGTACCGCGAGGCCCGCACCCTGGGCATCCACCCCCTGGTGATGGGGCCGCTGCTGCTCCTGACCGTGCTCCTCTCCCCCATCGGTGTGCTGCTCTTCCTCGTCCTTCGCGGTGGTCTGCGGATGCGGGAACGGCGACGCGCAGCCACCGGTGAACCCGCCCGCGCATGACGGCAGTTCGGGTGGTGGCGGGCCGTACCTACGGTCGGCCGCCGCCCCCGGTACGGGCTCCGGACCCCTCTCAGCGACGACCTGACGGGGCGCCACCCGCGGAACGGCTTCGTCCGCTCACCCGGCACCCGGCACGAGGGGCACACCGCGCGCCCACGCGGCCGATAGCCTGTGGCCCACACACACGAAGCCATTCGGGGGGACCAATGGACCGTGACGAACGGGCGATCGGCGCCGTCTTGGGCTCCGCCGTCGGCGACGCGCTCGGGGCGCCCTTCGAATTCGGTCCGGCCGGCTGCTACACGGCTCGCTTCCCGGACGGGCGCGGCGAGATGCACCCGGGCGGCGGCTGGGATCTCGGCGAGGCCACGGACGACACACAGATGGCGTTGCTCACCGCCCGATCCCTGCTGGAGCGCGGCGGACTCGACCTTCCCGATGTCTTCGCCCGCTTCCAACGCTGGGCCGCGGCCGAGCCGAAGGACATCGGGCTGCAGACCGAAGCCGTCCTCGGCAGCGGACTGCCCTGGAACCGCGCCGCGGACGCGCACTTCGCGGCCAACGCGCGTGCGGCCGGCAACGGCGCCCTGATGCGCGCGGCCCCGCCCGCCGTGTACTTCGCCCGGCAGGGCACCGCCGCGACCATGGACGCCGCCCGCCGACTGGCCGCGCTGACCCACGGCGACCCTGCGGCATGGGAGGGCAGTGCCCTCTTCCACGAACTGCTCCGCGTCGCCCTCGACGGCGGGGATCCGCTCGCCGCGGTGCCCGACGCGCTCGCCGCCGTCCACCCCGACCACCGTGCGCGCTGGGCGGTCGTCCTGGCGCCCGACTGGCACCCGGCGGCGGCCACCGAGTTCAACGGCGCTGTCTGGCCGTGCCTGGGATCCGCGCTCTGGGCCCTGCGCACCACCAGCTGCTTCGCCGACGCGCTGGGCGCCGCGATCGACCTCGGCGGGGACACCGACACCGTCGCCGCGGTCACCGGCGGGCTCGCCGGCGCGGTCCACGGAGCGGCCGCGATCCCGGACCGCTGGATACGCCCCCTGCACGTCCCGCTGCCCGGGTTCGGCGACACGGTCCTGCGGGCCGACGACCTCACGCGGCTGGCCGGACAGCTGCTGCGAACGCCCACCTGAGCGGAGCCGCCCGGGATCCGGGGTCAGTCGTGGTGGAAGACCTCCCGCATCGGCGTCCACCACTCCCCCGGTACGGCATCCTCGGTCTGCTCCTGGCAGGGGTCGGTGCGCCGCCACCACTCCCGGGTCACCGGGTCGGCGGCCATCCGGGCCATGTCGGCGGCGTAGTCCTCGCCGACGTACTCGACGTAGGAGAACAGCAACTCGCCCTGGAGATAGATCGAGTAGTTGCGGAGGTTGCAGGCGGTGATCGTCGCCAGCACCTCCGGCCATGCCTCGGCATGCAGCCGCAGGTACTCCTCCCGGTGCTCCGGCCGCAGTCTGATGACCTTGCCGAAGCGCCGCACCGGAGCGCCGTCCCGGCCGCCGTCCGCGCCTGCGGCGCTTCCCCCGCCCGCCGGCTCCGCCCTCGCGCCCTCCCGCTCACCTCGTACGGCCGGCAGATCACCGTGCGCTCCCTCGCCCGTCTCCCTCATACGGAGATCGTGCACCGCCGGCCCCGGCCCGTACACCCCGTCCCGGCACGCTCTTCGACCCGAACCCGCCACTGCTCACCAGGACTTGGTTGACGGGGCCGCCGGCTCCTGTTCCACTGACCCCATGCCTCCTCAGCAGCGGCTGGTCACCCGCGACCACATCGACTTCGGTCGAGTGTGGTCGGCTTCCTGTTGCCGCTGACTTCTCCGTAGCGCACCACCCGCCCCGTACGGCGCTCACGTACGCCTGCCCGACCTACGAGAAGACGAGGCCCTACCCATGCCTGTCGAGTTCCTCGGCATCGCCGCGACCAACGACGGTTCCGAAGTCACCCCGCGCTCCGGCGCGTCCTTCGACAAGGACTACACGCTCGCTCTGGCCCGCGCCCACCAGGACCACGGCTGGGACCGGGTGCTGTTCGCCTACGGCTCCGGCTCCCCCGACCCGTCCCCGGCCGCCGCCTACATCGCCGCGCGTACCGAGACCCTGCAACTGCTGGTGGCGCACCGCCCCAACGTCTCGTATCCGACCTTCGCGGCGAAGACCTTCGCGACGCTGGACCACATCAGCGACGGCAGGCTGGCGGTGCACTTCATCACCGGCGGCAACGACCACGAGCAGCGCCGCGAGGGCGACGCCCTCACCAAGGACGAGCGCTACGACCGCACCCGCGAATACCTCCGCATCGTCAAGAAGATCTGGACCACCCACGAGCCCTTCGACCACGAGGGCACGCACTACCGCTTCCACGACTTCGTCTCCGACACCTTCCCCGTCCGGCAACCGCACCCGCAGGTGTCGTTCGGCGGCTCCTCTCCCGCGGCATACGCGGTCGGCGGCGCCGAGGCGGACATCTACTGCCTGTGGGGCGAGCCGCTGGCGCAGACCGCCGAGCAGATCGCCTCGGTCAAGGCCGCCGCGCAGGCCGCCGGCCGCAGCGGCACCCCCAGGATCCAGGTCGCCTTCCGGCCGATCATCGCGCCCACCGAGGAACTGGCCTGGGAGAAGGCCCACCGCACCCTGGAGCGCATCAGGACACGCAAGGCCGGCGGGCCGCTCAGCCGCCGGCACCCCCTGACGGCACCGCAGAACGCCGGATCCCAGCGGCTGCTCGCGGTGGCCGCGGAGGGCGAGCGCCACGACCGGGCGCTGTGGACGCCGACCGCCGCCGAGACCGGTGGGGCGGGGAACTCCACCGCCCTGGTCGGCACCCCGGAGACGGTCGCGCAGGCCCTGCTGGACTACTACGACCTGGGCGTGGACATCCTCTCGGCCCGTGGCTACGACCTGCTCGACGACGCGATCGACTTCGGCCGTCATGTCATCCCGCTCGTCCGCGAGGAGGTCGCCAAGCGGGACGCGGCACGGGACGCCGCCCGCAGCGCCGACGGGAGCGCCGGCCGGGCCACCGACGGGGCCGTGGCACAGCGCGCTTCGTAGGGAAACAGCGAGGGCGCCCGCCTCCCTCATTCGGAAAGCGGGCGCCCTCGATGGGTCCGGTGTTCCTCAGCCCACCGACGAATACGCCACGACGCCGCGCAGCACGCCGTCCACCGCCTTGCGGGCGGTGCGCGCCACCGAGCCACCGGGCGGGGCCGCCGCCGCGATCTGCCCGAGGACATCGATCAGTTGCTTGCACCAGCGGACGAAGTCACCGGCCGGCATGTCCGCCTCCCGGAGGACGTCGTCGAGGCCGAAGCCGGATGCCCAGCGGTACGCGGCCCAGGCGAAGCCGAGGTCCGGTTCGCGCTGGCCGACCCCCTCCGCCTGATTGATCTTGTGGTCCTCTTCCAGGGCATCCAGCCGCCCCCAGATGCGCACCGTCTCCGCCAGCGCGTCGCGGGCCCGGCCGGCCGGCAGCTTGGGCGCCACCGCGTCGTCCGCCTGGCGCGACTCGTAGACCAGCGCCGAGGCGCAGGCCGCCAGTTCCGCCGGGCCGAGCCCCTCCCAGACACCGTCGCGCAGACATTCGCTCGCCAGCAGGTCCAGCTCGCCGTAAAGCCGGGCCAGCCGACGGCCCTCGTCGGTGACGGTGTCGCCTTCGAGGTAGTCCAGCTCGGTCAGCAGCGCGCAGATCCGGTCGAAGGTGCGCGCGATGGTGTTCGTCCGCCCCTCGATCCTGCGCTCCAACTGGCGGGTGTCCCGCAGCAGCCGGTGATAGCGCTCGGCCCAACGGGCGTGGTCCTCCCGCTCGTCGCAGCCGTGGCAGGGGTGGGCGCGGATCTCCGTGCGCAGCCGGGAGATCTCCCGGTCGTCGGCGGCCTCGGCACGCGGCTTGCGGTGCCGTGAGGGCACCACATGACCGGCCTTGGTGCGCAGCGCGGACGCCAGGTCGCGACGCGACTGCGGGCTGCGGGCGTTGAAGGACTTGGGGATCCGCATCCGGTCCAACGCCGAGACGGGCACCGGGAAATCCATCGACGCCAGTCGCTTGACCTGCCGCTCGGCGGTCAGCACCAGCGGCCGCGGGCCGTCCTGCGCCTCGAAGCCGCGGTGGCCGTTCGTCCGCCCCGAAGACATCCCCGGGTCCAGCACCAGCGCGAGACCGGCGTACTTGCCGGTCGGGACGTGGATGATGTCGCCGGGCTTGAGCTTCTCCAGGGCCGCGGCGGCCGCGACCCGCCGCTGTGCGGCGCCCTGCTTGGCCAGCTCCGTCTCACGGTCCTTCAACTCACGGCGCAGCCGGGAGTATTCCTCGAAGTCCCCGAGGTGGCAGGTCATCGAGGAGCGGTAACCACCCAGCCCCTCCTCGTTCTTCTGCACCTGGCGCGAGATCCCGACCACCGACTTGTCGGCCTGGAACTGCGCGAAGGACATCTCCAGCAGCTCCCGCGAACGGTGCCTGCCGAACTGCGAGACGAGGTTGACCGCCATGTTGTACGACGGCTTGAAGGAGGAGCGCAGCGGATAGGTGCGGGTGCCGGCCAGGCCGGCCAGCGCGCCCGGGTCCATGCCGCGCTGCCACAGGACCACGGCGTGGCCCTCGACGTCGATGCCCCGGCGTCCGGCCCGGCCGGTGAGCTGGGTGTACTCGCCGGGGGTGATGTCGGCGTGCTGCTCGCCGTTCCACTTGACGAGCTTCTCCAGCACCACCGACCGCGCGGGCATGTTGATGCCCAGGGCCAGCGTCTCGGTGGCGAAGACGGCCTTGACCAGGCCCTGCACGAACAGCTCCTCGACGACCTCCTTGAAGGTCGGCAGCATGCCGGCGTGGTGGGCGGCGATGCCCCGCTCCAGGCCCTCCAGCCACTCGAAGTAGCCGAGCACATGGAGGTCGTCGTCCGGGATGCCGGCCGTCCGTGCCTCCACGATGCGGCGGACCTTCTCGCGGCCCTCCTGGTCGTTGAGCCGCAGGCCCGAGTGGAGGCACTGCTGGACGGCCGCCTCGCAGGCGGCGCGGCTGAAGATGAAGGTGATGGCGGGCAGCAGACCCTCGTTGTCGAGCCGGTCGATCACCTCGGGCCGGCTCGGTGTCCAGATCCGGCTGCGCTGGCGGCGCTCCCGCTCGCGGTCCGCCTCGCGCATGTTGCGCCCGCGGCGCTTGTCACGGCCGAAGGTGGGCCGGCTGTTCTCCATCCGGGCCAGCCGCTCCAGGTCGGGGTTGACCTCTCGCCGGCCCCCACCGCCCTGGCTCCGCTCCTCGAACAGGTCGTACATCCGCCGGCCCGCGAGGACGTGCTGCCACAGCGGCACCGGGCGGTGCTCGGAGACGATCACCTCGGTGTCGCCACGGACGGTGTCCAGCCAGTCACCGAACTCCTCGGCATTGGAGACGGTGGCCGACAGCGACACCAGGGTCACCGACTCCGGGAGATGGATGATCACCTCTTCCCAGACGGCGCCGCGGAAGCGGTCGGAGAGGTAGTGCACCTCGTCCATGACCACATAGCCGAGGCCGACCAGCGACCGGGAGCCGGAGTAGAGCATGTTCCGCAGCACCTCGGTGGTCATCACGACCACCGGCGCCTCGGAGTTGACGCTGTTGTCGCCCGTCAGCAGGCCGACCTTGTCGGCGCCGTAGCGGCGGACCAGATCCTGGAACTTCTGGTTGGACAGGGCCTTGATGGGCGTGGTGTAGAAGCATTTTCGGCCCTGCTCCAGGGCCAGGTGGACGGCGAATTCGCCGACGATCGTCTTACCGGATCCGGTGGGGGCCGCGACCAGCACACCCTTGCCGGCCTCCAGGGCCTTGCACGCCTCGACCTGGAACTCATCCAGATCGAAGTCGTACATGTCACGGAAAGGGGCGAGTGCGGTGGCCTGCTCGGCCGCCCTGAGCTTGGCGGCGGCATAGCGCTCAGCAGGGGACATGTCCTCGGTCATCGTGCTTACGAGCCTACCGGCCACCTCTGACAACGACCCGATCTTTACGGAGGCAATGCCCGGGGCCCCGTCGGCCCACCGCGCGGCGTCCGCGCTACGCCGGTCCTGCCGCTACCGGTCCCCGGCACCCAGCAGCCGGACGGCTCCCGGTACGGACCGCGCGGTCAGCGGCAGCGGCCCCAGCGGCTCCCCGTCCGCATAGCCGGTCACCCCCGCCGCCTCCAGCGTGACCCGCGCCGCACGGTGCACCGAGACCTTGGGGTGGGTCAGGTGCGCTCCCCGGTAGACGCGCGGAAAGACCCTCAGCAGCTCCCCGCGTCCACAGGCGCCGACCACGGTGACGTCCAGGAGCCCGTCGTCCAGCCTCGCCTCCGCGCAGATCCGCATCCCGCCGCCGTACGAACTGCCGTTGCCCACCGCGACCAGCGTCGCCTCGACCTCGCGCACGGGCCCGTCGTCCAGCCGGATCCGGTACGGGATCGGGCGCAGCGCCGCGAGCTCGGCGAGGAGCGCCAGGTCGTAGGTGAGCCGCCCGCGCGGCACCCGCATCCGGTTGGCGCGGTCGTTGACCCGCGAGTCGAAGCCGGAGGCCAACACCGTCCCGAAGAACGTGTCCCCGACCCGCCCGAGGTCGATGGGCAGGCCCCCGTCCCCCTTGAGCGAGCGGGCGATCCGGGTGGCCGCGGCGGCCGGAGCGCGCACCGGCAGGCCGGTGGCGCGGGCGAAGTCGTTGCCGGTCCCCACTGCCACCACGCCCAGTGGGGTGCCGGTTCCGGCCACCGCCTGAAGCGCGAGCGAGACCAGCCCGTCACCGCCGACCGCGACGAGCGCTCCGGTGCCCTCGGCCACTGCGGCGCGGGCCCGGCGCAGCGCGTCCGCCGCGTCCTCGCCGAGCACCGTACGCACGGAGAAGCCCGCTTCCCGCAGGGTCGTGGCAGCCGGTTGGGTCTCCCGTGCGCCCCGGCCGCGCCCCGCCCGCGGGTTGACGAAGAGAGTGATGTCGCAGGTCACGCGCGGACCATAACCCGACGCCGCGGCACCGGGCGAGCGAACGGCCCCCGCCTCCTGGAGGCGGGGGCCGTCAGCGGCGGCAGGGCGTCCGCCACGGCCGGAGGCCGGGCGGAGCCATCGCGATCAGGTCACGTCGTCGTAGCCGCGGCGGGTCGGCGCGTCGGCACCGCCGCTCGCCTGCTCGGGGAGCATCCGGCTGGAGGCGACGGGCTCGATCTCCTCGACACCGGCCGGTGTGAGGTCCAGCTCGGAGGCCTCGTCGTCGGCCAGCTCCGCGTCCGGGTCGGCGCGCTTGCGGCGGCGGTCGTTGATCAGGCAGATGCCGGCGGCGCCGAAGTACAGCACCACGATCGGCGCGGCCAGCAGCCCCATCGTGAGCGGGTCACCGGTGGGGGTGGCGAGCGCGGCGAAGACCGTGATGCCCAGCACCATGAACCGCCACCAGCTCATGATCCGTTGTCCGGTGAGCACACCGCCGAAGTTCAGCAGCACCAGGAGCAGCGGCAGCTCGAACGCGACGCCGAAGACGACGACCATGCGCGTGACGATGTCGAGGAACTCATCGGCCGGGAAGAGGTTGGCCCAGTCACTGGGGGTCAGTCCGACCAGCGCGCCGGCCGTGGTGGGCAGCACGGCGTAGGCGAGGTAGGCGCCACCGAGGAAGAGCGGCACGCCGGCGCCGACGAAGGCCAGCGCGTACTTCTTCTCGTGCCGGTGCAGGCCCGGGGCGAGGAAGGCCCAGAGCTGGTAGAGCCAGACCGGGCTGGCGGCGACCACGCCGGTGGTGAGGGAGAGCTTGAGCAGGATCGTGAACGGTGCCAGCAGACCGTTGGCGGTGATCTCGGCGCACGGATGCGCGCGGCCACCGGCGGTGGCGCCGCCCTTCGGGCAGCCGACCGCGTCGATGACGGGACCCGTGATGAAGTGCGCGAGGGGTTCGTACTGCCACATCGCGATGACGGTGACCACACCGATCGCGAGCACCGATTTCAGCAGCCGGTTGCGCAACTCACGCAGATGCGCCGCGAGCGGCATCCGCCCCTCGGGGTCCTTCTCCTGCTTGCGGGCAGACTTGAGCAACCCACTTCCTCGTCTCGTACATCAGCCGCCCCGACCGGGTCGGAGCGACGGGATCGGGTCGGCTTCAGCTCTGGTTGGTGCGGTTCGGCTCGGCCACCGGGCGCGAGCTGCTCACATCTCCGGGAGCTGCCTGAATCGTACGAGGAGCCTGCTGCGCGGCGTCGGCAGGAGCTTCGGACGCGGCGCCGCCCTCCGCCTCGCCTTCCTTCTTCATCGCCTTGGCCTCGCTCTTGAGGATGCGGGCGGACTTGCCGAGGGAACGCGCCATGTCCGGGAGCTTCTTCGCGCCGAACAGCAGCACAATGATGACGAGAATCAGAATGATCTCGGGGGCCCTCAGGTTGCTGAACATGTGCGACTACCTTCTCGCCGGGGCGGCGTCTGCTGTGGTGCCTGCCGATGGGGTCGGACTGGCGTCCTGGTGCTACCTCGATCGTAACGTTCGGTCGTTAACGCTGGGCAATCCCCTTGCATACGTCGGATTGCCTCCCCTGCCGTGCGGTCCGGGCCGTTGCAGCGTACCTCCCGGATCACGGGCGCATCAGGGGTCCGCCGTTACTACCGCCTGCCGGCCTGGTGCGCCTGGGACGCGAGCGGCGTCGCCGCGCGCTCAAGATCCTCGGCGGCCCGCTGGATCCGGTCGGACGCCGTACCGACCTGACGGGCCAGCCGGCGCACTTCGACGAAGACGCGCACGGCCAGCACGCCGAGCACGGCGATGCCGAGGAAGCCGAGGGCGATAGCGATCATGGGCCAGAGCATGGGGCGAGCCTAACGGGCAGGCGGCGGGAGTCGGGCGGTCTCCCACGGGCCGGGCGACCTCGGCCGGCCCGTGGCGGGCGGAGCCGTCAGCCGGAGTGCAGCCGCAGTGTGCGGACCCCGCCGCCGGTGAGCAGCTCGATGATCCGCTCACCGGCCGGCCTGCGCACCGCGCGGCCACAGTCGGGGCAGGTGAAGGAGTAGAAGGTGGTGCGTCGGCTGGCGCCGATGGCCAGCCGGAACGCCTCCGAGGCCAGTTCGAAATGGCCCCGGCAGTCCGGGCAGGCCGCCTTGAAGAGCACCGGAGCGGTCGTGGTCGCCAGGGTGGTCGCCATCGTCGTCGTCATCCTTCTGCCTCCTCCTTCACGGGCTTACTGGACCGCGCTCACTCGCCGTACGCCGCGAGGGCTTGCCCTGCGGCCTGCCGCGCGCTGTCCGCGAGTGCCTGCGGGGAGACGATGCGGCCGTCACCGCCCAGCCGCAGCGCGAGCCGGCGCAGCGAGGCGGGGTCGGGGGTACGCAGGGTGATGCGCAGGCCGCCGTCGGGAAGCTCCTCGGCGCTGTCGTGCGGGTAGTACTCCGCGACCCAGCGGCCGCCCGGTCCGACCTCGATGGACACCTCGGGGTCCTCGGCCGCGGGCTGCACCAGGCCCTCCGAGAGGTCCCGCAGTTCGACCGGCGGCGGGTCGGAGGGCGCGTCCAGCAGCTTGATCTCGGCCACGCGGTCGAGCCGGAAGGTCCGCCGGGCCTCCGAGAGGCGGCACCACGCCTCGACGTAGGTGTGGCCGACGGCGAACAGGCGGATCGGGTCCACCTCCCGCTCGGTCAGCTCGTCACGCGCCGGGGAGTAGTAGCGCAGCCACAGCCGGCGCCGTTCGGCGATGGCGCGGTCCACGTCGGCGAAGACGCCGCCCTCGGACTCGAAGGTCACCGAGAGCCGGGCGCTGGCACCGGCCGCCTCGCCGGCCGCCGCCTCCAGCTTCGCGGTGGCGCGCAGCAGCGCCTGGCGGTCGCCCTCCCGCAGCCCGGGGAGGGTGGCCACGGCGCGGGCCGCGACCAGCAGCGCGGTCGCCTCGTCGGCGGCCAGCCGCAGCGGTTCCGCGACGTCGTCGGGGTTGTGCCACCAGATGCGGTCGCCGTCGGTGTCGATGTCCAGGAGGTCGCCGCCGCGGAAGCTCGTACCGCACATCGGCAGTACGTCGAGGTCGGCGATCAGCTCGTCCTCGGTGATGCCGAAGGCGCGGGCGACGTCCCCGACGCGCGCACCCGGGCGCTCGCGCAGGTAGGTCACCAGGGACAGCATCCGGCGGGTCTGGTCGATCGCGTTCGTCGCCATGGGTTCTCGTGTCCCTCTCAGCCCTTGGCCACGGCACGCAGCCGGTCCACGACATCGGCCCGCAGTTCCGCGGGTTCCAGCACCACCACATCGGGCCCGAACTCCACGAGCCAGGCGTCGAGTCCGTGGCCGTTGGGGATCTCCAGCTCGTCCCAGCCGTCACCCAGCTCCCGCACGGTGAGCGCGCGGGCGCGCAGCGGATAGCCGTGCTCGGCGCGGAGCTTGATCCTGGCCGTCCCGGTGGCGGTCTCGCCCGCCCAGCTCTCCACCGTCTCGCGGACGGTGACGTGATCGGGCACCGGAGCGGTGAACGCCCCTTGCCGGGAGCGGACCTTGCCGGTGATCCGGGAGAGCCGGAAGACCCGCTCGGCCTTGCGCTCGCGGTCCCAGCCGGCGACGTACCAGTGGCCGCGCCAGCACTCCAGGATCCACGGCTCGACCTGCCGCTGCTCGGGGCGGGCGGCGTTGGACTTGCGGTAGTCGAAGAGCACCGGCCGGCGGTCGCGGCAGGCCAGCATCAGCGGCTCGAAGGCGGCCTCGTGGGCCGGGATGCGCGGTTCGAGGGCGCTGTGCGGCTGGCCGGCGTCGAAGTCCTCGTCCGAGGCGAGCGGCATCCCGGCCGCCCGCAGCTTCTGCAACGCGCCACTGGCCGCACCCGCGAGACGCGCCTGCTGCCAGATCTTGGCGGCCAGCCCCAGGGCGGCGGCCTCCTCGGCGTCGAGCGTGATCGGGGGGAGGCGGTTGCTGTCCCGGCGGGCGAGGTAGCCGACGTCCGCGTCGATGCCGTCGACGGTTTCGATCACCAGGCCCAGCTCACGCAGATCGTCCTTGTCCCGCTCGAACATGCGGTTGAAGGAGTCGTCGCTGCCCGCCTCGATGTAGGCCTCGATGGACGACCTGAGTTCGCGCTTGGTCAGCGGGCGACGGGTCCCCAGCAGACACAGCGCCAGGTTCATCAGCCGCTCGGCCTTGGCAATCGCCATCGACGCCCTTTCTCGTTGAACTCCCGACCGTTGACCGTACCGCTCAGGGTGCCCAGGGCAAAGCTGAGGGCCCATGCCGGTCGGCATGGGCCCTCGGTGCTGTCGTCAGCCGTGGTCTCAGACGGAGACCAGGTCGCAGACGAAGATCAGCGTCTCGCCCGGGGCGATCCGGCCACCGCCGGCGCCGCGCTCACCGTAGGCGAGGTGCGAGGGGATGGTCAGCCGGCGACGGCCGCCGACCTTCATGCCCTGCACGCCCTGGTCCCAGCCGGCGATGACCTGGCCGGCGCCCAGCTGGAACTGCAGCGGGGTGCCGCGGTTCCAGCTCGCGTCGAACTCCTCGCCGGTGCTGAACGCAACGCCGACGTAGTGGACGGAGACGGTGTCCCCGGCCTTGGCGACCGGCCCGTCACCCTCCTTCAGGTCCACGATCTCGAGCTCGGTGGGAGCCGGGCCCTCAGGAAAGTCGATCTCGGGCTTGTCGATGCTCACGAATGTGCTCCTACTTACGAATCTTTACGATTACGGCGCCAGTCTCGCAGATCTTGGCGGCCGTTCCGTGTTGCCGGTCGGGAGACGAACGATCAGACCGTGCCCACGATGTCGACCGAGAAGACCAGGGTGTTCTTCGCGAGCTCGTGCTGCGGGCTCGCGCCGTAGCCCAGCTTCGGCGGGATCACGATCTCCACCCGGTCACCGACGTGCTTGCCGACCAGAGCCTTGTCCCAGCCCTGGACGACCTGGCCGGTGCCGATCTGGAAGGCGGTCGCGCCACCGTGGTCCCAGGAGGAGTCGAACTTCTTGCCGTCCTCCCACTTCACACCGGTGTACTGGGCGATCAGCCCGTCGCCCGCCTTCACCTTGGGACCCTTGCCCTTGATCAGGACCTGGTCCTTCAGGCCGGTCGGCGCCTTCTCACCCTTGGGGACGGTGATGGTCGCGGCCTTCTCCCCCTCCGCCTTCACCTCGGGCAGCCCGTCCTCGGGCGCCGCCTGCTCGCCCTCGGCCTTGGTCTTCTTGTCCACCTTCTTGGCGCCGACCACGTCGACGACCCACACCAGGCCGTCCTCGGGCTTGATGCCCGACTGCGGGTTCAGGCCCTCGCCGATCAGCGCCTTCGCGGTGCCCTCGACCTCGAACCGGCTGCCGACCTTGTGCCCGGCCACCTCGCTCATCACCTTCGGCGGGAGCATCTGCTGGGTCATCTGGTCGGTGACCTCGCTGACGACCTGGGTACGCGGCGCGCCGGGCTTGGTCCCGGGCTGCGGCGTCCAGCTGCTGCCGAGGTTCTGGCCCTTCATCGACTGCGCGGCGAAGTCCAGCCGGACGAGATCGCCCTTCTTGACGACCTCGCCCTTGCCCTCGACGAGCGTCTTGGTGACGGCCTTGTCGGCGGGCTTGGCGTCCTTGGGCACGCTGATCTTGGGCTTGGCGCCCGCCGCGCCCGTCACCTTGACAACGGCGTCATCGGACGCGCCCTTGCCGTCGTCGGACCCGCACGCGGCGGTGAACAGCAGGATGGGCACGGTCAGCGCTGCGGCAGCAGCGCGACGGGTGTTCTTCGTGAGGTTCATCAGTCCAACTCGGGCTCGTGGGGTGATGGGGCAATGCCCGCCACTCTACGACCTGTCCCCCGAGGCGTTTCCCGGCGCAACACAGCAATGTGCCGGGAGCAATCACTCCCGGCACATAGCTGTGTACGCGGCGGTCACATCCCCGCGATGAGCTTCTCCACTCTGTCGTCCACCGACCGGAACGGGTCCTTGCACAGGACCGTGCGCTGTGCCTGGTCATTGAGCTTGAGGTGCACCCAGTCGACGGTGAAATCCCGGCGCTGCTCCTGAGCACGCCGAATGAAGTCGCCCCGCAGCCGCGCGCGCGTGGTCTGCGGCGGCACCGACTTGCCTTCGAAGATCTTCAAGTCGTTGCAGATCCTGGCGGCTTGCCCCTTGCGCTCCAGGAGGTAATAGAGCCCCCTGCGGCGATGGATGTCGTGATAGGCGAGGTCTATCTGCGCCACTCGCGGATGCGACATGGTGATGTTGTTCTTCGCGCGGTACCGCTCGATGAGCTGATGTTTCATCACCCAGTCGATCTCGGTGGAGATCCGGTCGAGATCCTCGTCCCGGATCGCCTCGAGAGTGCGGCCCCACAGCTCCAGAACCCGCTCGACGGTGCCCGTACGGATTCCGCGGCGCTCGCAGAAGTCCACGGCCTTCTCGTAGTACTCCTGCTGGACCTCCAGGGCGGAGGCCTCGCGGCCACTGGCCAGGCGCACCTTGCGCTGTCCGGTGATGTCATGGCTGACCTCACGGATCGCCCTGATGGGGTTCTCCAGCGTCAGATCGCGCATGACCGTGCCCGCCTCGATCATGCGCAGCACGAGATCGGTGGCACCGACCTTGAGCAGCATGGTCGTCTCGGACATGTTGGAGTCACCGACGATGACATGCAGACGGCGATAGCGCTCGGCGTCGGCATGCGGCTCGTCGCGGGTGTTGATGATCGGACGGGAGCGGGTCGTCGCGGAGGAGACTCCCTCCCAGATGTGCTCGGCGCGCTGACTGACGCAGTAGACGGCGCCCCGCGGAGTCTGGAGCACCTTGCCCGCGCCGCACAGCAGCTGACGGGTGACGAGGAAGGGGATGAGGATGTCCGCGAGCCGGGAGAACTCCCCGTGGCGGGCGACGAGATAGTTCTCGTGGCAGCCGTAGGAGTTTCCCGCCGAATCGGTGTTGTTCTTGAAGAGATAGACGTCGCCCGCGATTCCCTCCTCGTGCAGGCGGCGTTCGGCGTCGACGAGCAGGCCCTCGAGAATGCGCTCGCCGGCCTTGTCGTGGGTGACCAGTTCGGTCACGTTGTCGCACTCGGGAGTTGCGTATTCCGGATGCGATCCCACGTCGAGGTACAGGCGGGCGCCGTTCCGCAGGAAGACATTGCTGCTGCGGCCCCATGACACAACACGGCGGAAGAGGTACCGCGCCACTTCGTCAGGTGACAGTCGGCGCTGTCCCCTGAAAGTGCACGTGACGCCGTACTCGTTCTCCAGCCCGAAAATGCGGCGGTCCATGACTGAACATTACGCCTGACGGCCTGCTCTGAAACCGGGTTCGACGGCCCCGTTTCGATCATTTTCCGTCGGGAGCGCTTCGCTCTTGCGCCGCACGGGATCCCCGAGAAATCGCTTCGTCGACAAAAGCACCATCAGCGCGGCGACACCACCGGCGCCGGCCACCGCGAATCCCGCCGCCGAACCGCCGCCCTCGACCGCCGGGCCCACCACCGAGGCGCCGACCGCCGAGCCGACGCCGAAGGTCGTCACCAGCCACGAAAAGGCCTCGGTCACCGTCCCCTTGGGAGCGTGCCGGTCGACGACGACGAACGCGCAGGCGAGCGCGGGCGCCAGGAAGACGCCGGCGACTCCGGTCAGCACCGTCATCCCGACCACGCCGGGCACCAGCATCAGCGGCAGGTAACCCAGCGCCAGCAGCGCGATGAGCAGCCGCAGCCGGCTCTCCGGCCGCCCCGGCCACTCGCGGGCGCCGTAGGCGATACCGCCGACCAGCGCGCCGAACCCGAGAGCGGAGAGCAGAGCACTGGAGATCATGCCCCCGCCGTACTCGTCGGCGTACGCCACCGCCGCGACCGCGATGGACCCCAGCGCCAGCCCGACGAAGAAGAAGGCCCCGATCAGCACCAGCATCCCGCCCGAGCGCAGAGCGCCCAGCCAGTGCGCCTCGCGCGGCTCGCTGCGCCACTGCCGGGACGGCTCGGAGACCACGACGGAGAGCGCGCCGAGCACCCCGATCAGGTTGATCACCAGCAGCGCGGCCCGCTCCGACCAGGCCGCCACGCACAGTGTCACCAGCAACGGGCCCACGGCGAACATGACTTCCTGCGCGACCGCGTCCAGTGCGTAGGCGGCGTGCACCCGGTCCTCACGCTTGAGGACGCCCGGCCACAGCGCTCGCAGACCGCCCTCCAGGGGCGGGGTGAAGAGACCTGCGATGACCATGGCGACGTAGGCGAGCCACAGCACCTTCAGGCCGACGGCCGCCAGCAGCGCCATTCCGAGGGCGGAGAGCACCGCGGCGGGCAGCATCACCCGCGGCTGCCCGCGCAGGTCCACGGCCCGGCCGAGGAGCGGCTGGCCGATGGCGGTGCAGACGCCGTAGACCGCGGAGAGCACGCCGGCGAGCGCATAGCTGCCGCCCTCCGCACGGACGAAGAGGACCACCGCCAGCGGCGCGGTGGCGTTCGGCAGCCTGCCCACCAGGGTCCCCGTCAGGAGCCGGGCCGCATGCCGGGTCCTGAGCAGCTCCGCATATCCCGCGGCCATCCCCGCCCCTTTCCCTCCGGGCCGGCCCGGAGGTTTTACGTATAACGTGCGGCGTCATACGTACCATGACGGCAACCCGTGGGTCCAGCCCACCGCGGCCGAACGCAAGGAGAGAGAGCACCGGTGACCAGCAACGAGGCCACGACGCCGACCCGCCGTGAGGCGCCCGGTAAGGCCGTCGCGCCCGCCGGTGCGCGCACCACCAGCCGGGACGTCGCGCGCGCCGCCGGGGTCTCGCAGGCCGCCGTCTCCCTCGTGCTGGGCGACAAGTGGCGGGGCCGGGTCTCCCCCGGCAAGGCGGAGGCGGTGCGCACCGCGGCCCGCGAGCTGGGCTACCGGCCCAACCTCGCCGCCCGCACCCTGCGCACCGGCCGCACCCGCACCGTGCTCCTCGTGGTCCCGGCGCTGACCACCGAGTTCTTCGCGCGTGTCTACACCGGCGCGGCCCGGATCGCCGCCGACCACGGCTTCGGTGTGGTGCTCTATCCGTCACCCGAGGGCATCGGCCCGGCCCGCGACCCCTTCGACTCCTCCGCGGCCACCCTGGACGGCGTCATCGCCTCGTCCATGGCCGCGGACGCGCTCACCGCGCTGCGTGACGCCGGCCTGCCCCTGGTGATGCTGGACAGCGACCCGGACGACGACCGCCCGGCCGCCTCGGTCAACCTCGATATCGCCGACGGTGTACGGCAGTTGGTGAACCATGTGGTCGGCCTCGGCCACCGCCGCATCACCCATCTCGCGGCGGACGTCGACTCCTGGACCTTCGAGCTGCGCGCCCGCGCCCTGGCCGACGCGCTGGAGGGGCTGCCCGGCACCCGTCTGCGCCGGCAGCCCACCGCCCTGAGCGTCGACGCCGGGCTGCGGGCCGCGCATGCCGCGCTGACCGGAGCGGGCCCGCGCCCCACCGCCCTGCTCTGCGACGACGACATCATCGCCGCGGGAGCCTGCAAGGCCGTGCGCCGGCTGGGCCTGCGGGTCCCCGAGGACGTCTCCGTCACCGGCTTCGACGATCTGGCCCTGGCGGTCGCGGTGGAGCCGGAGCTGACGACCGTACGGCTGCCCGCCGAGGAGTTCGGCGAGGCGGGGATGCGGGCCCTGATGGCGGTTCTGGACGGCCGGGGGGCCGAGGCGCCCACGCTGCCGGTCCAGCTGATCGCCCGCGGCTCGACGGCCGCGCCTCCCGACGGCCCGTAGCGCGTAGCCCGCCCGGCGGCGCCCGGACACCGGCGCGCCCCGGCGGGCTGTGACCCACCGGGGCGCGTATACCGGGCACATCGCCCGGATGGCGTGCTCAGTCCTTCGTGCCGGACGAGCCCTTGTCGTCCTTGGCGTCCGGGCCCTTGCCCGAACCGCCCTTGTCGGCCGCCCCGTTGTCGGCGGCGTCGGCCGCGTCGTCCGAGGACTCGTCGGTGTCCGACGGCCCGCCCGCGGACGCGGCGCCGTTCTCGTCGAGCAGGCGGGAGAGCTGCCGGCCCAGGATGCGCTTGAACTTCCGCTGCTGGGGCCGCGTACGGTCCAGCGTCGCGACCTCCAGCTGCTCGGCGGTCAGCGTGCGCTCGCCGCCGTTGTTGTCGCGCGAGAGCGAATCGACGGCCAGCTTCAGCGCCTCACCCAGCGTCATACCGTCGCGGTGGCGCTGGTCGAGGTAGGTGCTGATCTGGTCGGCGTTGCCACCCACCGCGACGGAGCCGTGCTCGTCGACGATGGAGCCGTCGTGCGGCAGCCGGTAGATCTGATCGTCCTCGGCGGCGTTGCCCACCTCGGCGACGATCAGCTCGACCTCGTACGGCTTCTCGGCGGCGCTGGAGAAGATCGTGCCGAGCGTCTGGGCGTAGACGTTGGCGAGTCCGCGTGCGGTCACGTCCTCGCGGTGGTAGGTGTAGCCCCGCAGGTCGGCGTAGCGCACGCCGCCGATCCGCAGGTTCTCGAACTCGTTGTACTTGCCGACCGCCGCGAAGGCGATGCGGTCATAGATCTCGCTGACCTTGTGCAGGGCCCGGGAGGGATTCTCGGCGACGAAGACCACGCCGTCGGTGTACTGCAGCACCACGACGCTGCGACCGCGCGCGATGCCCTTCCGGGCGTATTCGGCCCGATCGGCCATGGCCTGCTGGGGTGAGACATAGAACGGCGTCGACACCGGCTATCCGTCCCTTTCTGTCAATGGCTCTGTCAGTGGCGCATGCATGGAGGAACAGCCGTCCCGTCAGAGCAGCGCGGCGCGCGGGCCGTCGGGCTGGTCGAGGCGGCGCTCATGAATGGCCCGGGCGATCTCCGAGACCTCGGCTTCGGCGTACCTCTTGAAGCCGTCCTCGGTGATCACCATGACGATCGGATAGATCCGCCGGGCCATGTCGGGCCCGCCGGTCGCGGAGTCGTCGTCGGCGGCGTCGTAGAGCGCCTGGACGACGGCCGTGGCGGCCTGGTTCTCGGTGAAGTCGTCGCGGTAGAGCTTCTTGAGGGCCCCGCGGGCGAAGACGGAGCCGGAGCCCGTCGACGCGAAGCCGTGCTCCTCGGAGCGACCGCCGGTGACGTCGTACGAGAAGATGCGGCCCTTCTCGCGGTCGAGGTCCCAGCCGGCGAACAGCGGCACCACCGCGAGGCCCTGCATGGCCATCCCGAGGTTGCCGCGGATCATCGTGGAGAGGCGGTTCGCCTTGCCTTCGAGGGAGAGTTGGGCGCCCTCGACCTTTTCGAAGTGCTCCAGCTCCAGCTGGAACAGCTTGACCATCTCGACGGCCAGACCGGCGGTGCCGGCAATGCCGACCGCGGAGTACTCGTCGGCGGGGAAAACCTTCTCGATGTCGCGCTGCGCGATGACATTGCCCATCGTCGCCCGCCGGTCACCGGCGAGCACCACGCCACCGGGGAAGGACGCGGCCACGATGGTGGTGCCGTGCGGCGCCTCGACGGCACCCTGCACGGGCGGCAACGGGCGGTTGCCCGGCAGCAGATCGGGAGAGTGCTCACCGAGGAAGTCCATGAACGACGAGGATCCAGGCGTCAGGAAGGCCGCTGGCAGACGCCCGGTGCTACGAGTGTTGGCTTCCACACGTTTCCTTCCAGATATTCGGCCGCCCGCCTCACAACGTCCGGCCGATCCTTGACTTGGTCCAAGGGCTGCGTTGCAGCTGAAGCACAGTACGCCTCGGACCTTACCCGTCTCGTGCGCGTGATCCACATGAGTTCCGGAACCGGGGCCGCGACCCCGTACGGCCGATACGGACGCGCTTTGTTGACGCACCACCAGGGCGGCCGGGCGGCGGCCGCGGGAGCACCGTCCGCCCGAAGAGAGCGCCGGCGCGTACCGGACGCGGTGGGCAGCGCTCCGGGAAAGCCCGGAAGCACTGCCGATGCCGCGTCCGGTCCACGGACCGGCTACTCGCCGCCCTTCTGCACAAAGGACCGCACGAAGTCCTCGGCATTTTCTTCCAGAACGTCGTCGATTTCGTCCAGCACCGAATCCACGTCGTCCGACAGCTTTTCCTGGCGCTCCTTGAGGTCTTCGGAAGCCTCCGCGTCCTGCGTCTGCTCCTCGACCTCTTCGGTGGAACGCGTGGCCTTCTGCTGCCCGCCGCCGCTGTCCTTGGTCGCCATATCCCTCACCCCGCTCGGTTCGCCCCGCTCGATGTGACCTTCAAGATCAGACCCTACAAGGAGGGTGTGACATCGGCCCTGCACTTGGTGCAACGTCCGGGAGTCACCTCGATGATTCCCGCACCGCGGCCATTTCAGCCGCGGATCGGTCGCCGATCGCCGTACGGCCGCCGCGAGTCCGCCGTGAATACGCCGGAACTCAGCGGCCGGACAGCACCCGGACCAGTTCCTCGGCCGTCCGGCACCGGTCCAGCAGCTCCTTGACGTGCTGCCGGGTCCCGCGCAGCGGCTCCAGCGTGGGCACCCGTTGCAGGGAGTCCCGGCCCGGCAGGTCGAAGATGACCGAATCCCACGAGGCCGCAGCGACGTCGTCGGCGTACTGCTCCAGGCACCGGCCGCGGAAGTAGGCCCTGGTGTCCTCCGGAGGCTTCATACGCGCCCGTTCCACCTCGGGCTCGTCCAGGAGCCGCTTCATCTTGCCGCGGGCCGCCAGACGGTTGTACAGGCCCTTGTCGGGGCGCACGTCGGCGTACTGCAGGTCGATGAGGTGCAGCCGCGCCGCGTCCCAGTCCAGGCCGTCCCGCCGGCGGTAGCCCTCCATCAGCTCCCGCTTGGCGACCCAGTCCAGCTCGCCCGACAGGCTCATCGGATCGTTCTCCAGCCGCCCGAGCACGTCCTCCCACCTGGTCAGGACGTCCTTGGTCTGCTCGTCCGCGTCCGCGCCGTAGCGGTCCTCGACGTACTTGCGGGCCAGCTCGAAGTACTCCATCTGGAGCTGTACCGCGGTGAGCGTGCGGCCGCTGCGGAGAGTGATCAGATGTTGCAGAGTGGGGTCGTGCGAAACCTGGTGGAGGGTACGGACGGGCTGGTCGACCGCCAGGTCGACGGCGATGAATCCGTCCTCGATCATGGAGAGCACCAGCGAGGTGGTGCCCAGCTTCAGATACGTCGAGATCTCGGAAAGGTTGGCGTCGCCGATGATCACATGGAGCCGGCGGTACTTCTCCGCGTCCGCGTGCGGTTCGTCGCGGGTGTTGATGATGGGGCGCTTGAGCGTCGTCTCCAGGCCCACCTCGACCTCGAAGTAGTCCGAGCGCTGGCTGAGCTGGAAGCCGTGCTCGTGGCCGTCCTGGCCGATACCCACCCGGCCGGCGCCCGTGACCACCTGGCGCGAGACGAAGAAGGGCGTCAGGTGCCGCACGATGTCCGAGAACGGGGTCTCCCGCTTCATCAGGTAGTTCTCGTGCGTCCCGTAGGAGGCGCCCTTGTTGTCGGTGTTGTTCTTGTAAAGGTGAATGGGCTGGGCGCCGGGCACCTGACCTGCGCGTTCCGCCGCCTCGGCCATGATCCGCTCGCCGGCCTTGTCCCACAGGACCGCGTCGCGCGGATTGGTGACCTCGGGAGCGCTGTATTCGGGGTGGGCGTGGTCGACGTAGAGCCTGGCCCCGTTGGTGAGGATGACATTGGCGAGGCCGATGTCCTCATCGGTGAGCTGACTGGAATCGGCGGCCTCGCGGGCGAGGTCGAAGCCGCGGGCGTCCCGCAGCGGATTCTCCTCCTCGAAATCCCAGCGGGCACGTCGTGCCCGGTGCATCGCCGCCGCGTAGGCGTTGACGACCTGGGACGAGGTGAGCATGGCATTGGCGTTCGGGTGGCCGGGGACGGAGATCCCGTACTCCGTCTCGATTCCCATTACTCGCCGTACGGTCATGCGGCCCTCCTTGCCCGGCGGCGCCCCCGGATGGGGTCGGCGCTCAAGTACCGCTGCGCTTCCGTGCTGTCTGCGATCCCCGCTCCCGAACAGCGTGACGCGGCGGTACCGAAGAGCCTAGAACGCCTTTGCGGTGCTGGGGAGATCATTACAGTCATTACTCCAGTCCGGTTTTCCCTGTTTTCCCGCGGCCTTTTCGGGGACGCGTCCCGCATGCCCGGAAAAGCGTCCGGCTGCGGACGCCCCGTGCAGGACATCCGCAGCCGGAGTGCGGTGTTACAGGTATTGGCCGGTATTCGCCACCGTGTCGATGGAGCGGCCGGTGTCCGCGCCCTGCTTTCCGGTGACCAGCGTACGGATGTAAACGATCCGCTCGCCCTTCTTACCGGAGATCCGGGCCCAGTCGTCCGGGTTGGTGGTGTTGGGCAGGTCCTCGTTCTCCTTGAACTCGTCCACGCACGCCTGGAGGAGGTGGGAGACCCGCAGACCCTTCTGCTTGTGCTCGAGGAAGGCCTTGATGGCCATCTTCTTCGCACGTCCGACAATGTTTTCGATCATCGCGCCGGAGTTGAAGTCCTTGAAGTACAAAACTTCCTTGTCACCATTGGCGTAGGTGACCTCCAGGAAGCGGTTCTCCTCGGATTCCGCGTACATCTGCTCGACGACCGACTGGATCATTCCGCTGACCGCGGCCTTGCGCGACTCGCCGTGCTCGGTGAGGTCGTCGGAATGCAGCGGGAGGCGTTCCGTGAGGTACTTCGAGAAGATGTCCTTGGCGGCCTCCGCGTCCGGACGCTCGATCTTGATCTTCACATCGAGCCGGCCGGGGCGCAGGATCGCCGGGTCGATCATGTCCTCGCGGTTCGAGGCACCGATCACGATGACGTTCTCCAGGCCCTCCACACCGTCGATCTCGGAGAGCAGCTGCGGAACGATGGTGTTCTCCACGTCCGAGCTGACACCGGAGCCGCGGGTGCGGAAGAGGGAGTCCATCTCGTCGAAGAAGACGATGACGGGGGTCCCCTCGCTCGCCTTCTCCCTGGCCCGCTGGAAGACCAGCCGGATGTGCCGCTCCGTCTCGCCGACGTACTTGTTGAGCAGCTCGGGGCCCTTGATGTTGAGGAAGAAGCTCTTCCCCGCGGGCTGCCCGGTCACCTCGGCGACCTTCTTGGCAAGGGAGTTGGCGACCGCCTTGGCGATGAGCGTCTTGCCGCAGCCGGGCGGGCCGTAGAGCAAGACACCCTTGGGGGGACGGAGTTCGTGCTCCTTGAAGAGGTCGGGGTAGAGGTACGGAAGCTCGACCGCGTCCCGGATCAGTTCGATCTGGCCGCCCAGACCGCCGATCTTGGTGTAGTCGATGTCCGGGACCTCTTCGAGGACGAGCTCCTCGACCTCGCTCTTCGGGATGACTTCGTAGACGTAGCCGGACCGGGGCTCGAGGAGCAGGGCGTCGCCGGGGCGGATGGTGATGTCCAGCAGCGGCTCGGCGAGCCTCACCACCCGTTCCTCGTCGGTGTGCCCGATGACCAGCGCGCGCTCGCCGTCCTCAAGGATCTCCTTGAGGGTGACGATGTCGCCGGCGCTCTCGAACTCCATGGCCTCGACCACGTTGAGCGCTTCATTGAGCATGACCTCTTGGCCGCGCCTGAGGTCGGCGGTCTCCACACTGGGGCTGACATTCACCCGGAGCTTTCTGCCTCCGGTGAAAATGTCGACCGTGTCGTCCTCGTTGGACTGCAGGAAGACACCGAAGCCGGCCGGCGGCTGCGCGAGCCGGTCGACTTCCTCCTTGAGCGCGACGATCTGGTCGCGGGCCTCGCGGAGAGTATTGGCGAGTCGCTCGTTCTGAGCCGAGACGCCGGCCAGGTTGGTCTGCAGCTCGACGATCCGCTCTTCGAGAATCCTCGTGTGACGCGGAGAGTCGGCGAGCTTGCGTCGCAGGACGGCGATCTCCTGCTCGAGATAGGCAACCTGGCCGGCGGGATCTTCAGACCCTCGCCCCGGCCGGATGCCGCGGTTGATGTCGTCGTCGTGGGCTGCCACGGTCCTCACCTCCTCCAAGGAGCTGGACGCTTCCTGACCCTACCTGGGCCGGTGCAGGTTGAAACCCCTAGATCGAAAAGACTGTCGGGGTGTGTCTGATCTTCACCCTTGCGCACGTCCTCACGCCAAAGGAATACCCACCCAACGGCATCGGAAAGCGAGCGGTTGTATCGTCGAGTCGGTCAACACCCGTCAGGGGTGGCGCCACTTAGACAAAAACGGTTCACGTACGCAGGAACGGCAGGCGAGATGACCGCGCAGGATGAAGCCCGTCCAGAGCTTGAAGTCTGGATCGATCAGGACCTGTGCACCGGCGATGGCATCTGTGCGCAGTACGCGCCCGAGGTCTTCGAGCTCGACATCGATGGCCTGGCCTATGTCAAGAGCGGCGACGACGAGCTGCTCCAGGACAAGGGGGCCACAACCCCCGTCCCGCTCCCGCTGCTCAACGACGTCAAGGACTCGGCCAAGGAGTGCCCCGGGGACTGTATTCACGTCCGCCGCGTCGCGGACCGGGTCGAGGTATACGGCCCGGACGCGGAGTAGACGCCCCGCAGACGGGAGCGTAGGCCGGTCGTAGCCGGCGTCGACTCACCGCACTGCGGGTGACGGATCACGCACGCTCGGTGCTCATCGCGGCGGGGAGTTCGCTCTGGACGAACTTCCCGCCCTTCCATTGCCACTTGACGCCCTTGTGCACGTCGGGGCAGCAGCGCGGCACGTCAAGGGTGGAGTAGCCCAGGAGCTCCGCCGAGATCCCGCCCCCCGCCAGGGCGATCCGCTGGACACTGAGCTTCTGGGCGGGCTCGACGAGCGTCGCCACGATGCGCGGCGCCGCCTCGGGGTCGCTCGGCCGGGCGAGGACGTAGACCCCGCTGGGCGGCGTGCCGATCCCGGAGTGGCAGCGGGCCACGGCGACGGTCTCCGTCGTGCCGTCGCCGTCGAGGTCGCCGGAGACCTTCTTCACCACGTCGACCCGCTCGGGCCCGCACTCCATGGGAAAAGTCACCTCGCGGGGGTCGGGAGCCGCGGTGTGGCCGGTTCTCGCTTGCCCGGGCGTGGTGGCGGTGGCATCAGGAGGCTGGACGAAGGACGCGGCCGCGACGACCGCGGAGATGGCGGTGGCGGTGGCGAGCCAGTGCATGGCGCGCGGCTGGGTGTGCGAAAGGTCCTGGCCTGCCAAGGGCTGCACGCGGGGTAACTCCTGTGAAGTGCTGTGGAGGTGGGAGTGCCCAGCATCGTTCCACAGGAGCGGACCGCACGGAACCGGCCGGACAGGAGTTTTGCCTTGGGTACGAAGAAGCGCCGCCGGCGGTTCCCCGTGGGGGAACTCGTCGGCGGCGCCTGGCGGTTCGTTGGCCGGATCTGAACGGTCAGCCGCGCTCTGCGGAGCCGCTCGCGCCGGAGGATCCCGCGGCCGGGTCGGCCTTGCCCGGTCCGGAGTAGTCCTCGCCGTACGCGCCCTTGGCGGGCCGGCGGCGGCGCAGCGGGGGCTCGACCCCGTCGGCCAGGCGGCGGGCGGTGAGGAGGAAGCCGGTGTGCCCGATCATGCGGTGGTCGGGGCGGACGGCCAGGCCCTCGACGTGCCAGGTGCGGACCATGGTCTCCCAGGCCGACGGCTCGTTGAAGGTGCCGTGCTCGCGGATCGACTCGACGGTGCGGGCCAGCTGCGTGGTCGTCGCGACGTAGGCGCAGAGGATGCCGCCGGGGACCAGCGCCTTGGAGACGGCCTCCAGGCACTCCCAGGGGGCCAGCATGTCCAGGATGACGCGGTCGACGTCGGCGTCGGAGAGGTTGTCCTGGAGGTCACCGACGGTGAGGGTCCACGCGGGGTGCGGACCGCCGAAGTAGCGTTCGACGTTCTGCGTGGCGATCTCGGCGAAGTCGGCGCGGCGCTCGTAGGAGTGCAGCATGCCCTGGTCGCCGATGGCGCGCAGCAGGAAGCTGCTGAGCGAGCCGGATCCCACCCCCGCCTCGACGACGCGGGCGCCGGGGAAGATGTCGGCCATCGCCAGGATCTGCCCCGCGTCCTTGGGGTAGACCACGGCGGCGCCGCGGGGCATGGACAGGACATAGTCGGGGAGCAGCGGGCGCAGCGCGAGGTAGGCGACGTTCCCGGTGGTACGGACAACACTGCCCTCGGGAGCACCGATCAGCTCGTCGTGGGGGAAGGCTCCCTTATGGGTGTGGAAGCTTTTTCCCTCTTCGAGCGTGAAGGTGTAGTGGCGTCCCTTGGGGTCGGTGAGCTGGACCTGGTCCCCGACCTTGAAGGGCCCGCGACGGCGGGCGGCACCGGTCGGTTCGGACATGTGACCAGCCTACCGGCCCGTCGGGACGCCGCGGACCAGTGGGCCCGCGGACGGGTCCCCGGGGCGGCCGCGGGGTCCTCCTGCGGCGGCGGGTCAGGAGCCGCGGGTCAGGAGTGGCGGGACATCGCGGAGACGAACGCCCGCTCGACATCGGCGCTGGACAGCACGCCGTAGATCTCACCGGTCTCCTCGACGACGAGGTATTCGGTGGCCGGGGTGGCCCGCAGGAACTCCAGGAGGCCCTCACCCGCGAGTTCGGCGGAGACCCGCATGCCGTCCTTGAGGTCCTGGGCGAGGGTGCCCACCGGGACCCAGGGGCGGCGGTGCTCGGGGACGGCCACGATCGCGGCCTCACGGACGAGGGCCGTGGGCTCCCCCTGGCGGTCGACGACGACCAGGGCGCGGGCACCGGCGCTGTTGGCGCGGCGCAGCGCTTCGGAGAGCGGGGTGTCGGTCTCGACCGGCACGGCGCGCCGGGTCAGCACCCGGGCCTGGAGGTCGGGCAGGCGCTCGCGCAGCCGGGCCATGCGCAGGCTGTTGCCGGCGCCGGTCCAGATGATGGCGGCGAGGATCGCCGCAAGCAGGGCGTCGGTGAGGGAGTCGGCGCCGCCGATCTCCGGGCGGGTGTTGCCGAGCGCACCGGTGTGGGTGAGCAGCGGCAGGCCGATGAGGACGGCGACGGCGAGGGCGCGGCCGACCCAGGCGGCGGCGACGGTGCCGGTCATCGGTTTGCCGGAGAGCTTCCAGACGACGGCGCGCAGCATCCGCCCGCCGTCCAGCGGGAGGCCGGGCAGGAGGTTGAAGATCGCGACGATGAGGTTGGAGATCATCAGGCCCGCGAGCAGGACGCCGGGGACGGTGCCCGGTTCGACCAGCTGCATGCCGCCGTAGAAGACGCCGGCGAGCACCAGGGACAGGAGCGGGCCGACGAAGGCGAGGACGAACTCGCGGCCCGGGGTCTCGGTCTCCTTCTCGATCTCCGAGACGCCGCCGAAGAACTGGAGCTGGATGCGGCGCACCGGGAGCTTGAAGCGGAGGGCGGCGACGGTGTGCGCCAGCTCGTGGACGAGCACCGAGGCGTAGAAGGCGACGGCGAAGAAGAGCGAGACGAGGTAGCGGGCGCCGCCGAGCTCGGGCAGCACGCGTTCCAGTTGCCCGCCGAAGACCCAGGTGATGAGGGCGGCGACGAGGAACCAGCTGGGGGCGACGTAGACCGGCACGCCGAAGGGCCGGCCCATGAGGATGCCGCCGCCCGCGCCCTTTCGCCTGCCGGGTGCCGGAGTCCTGGGTTCCTTCGGTGCGGGCGGCTCGGGCTTCTCGGTGTCCTTGGGCGGCTCGGGCGGCTGGGACTGCACGGACTCCTGGGGGTCCTGCGGCTTCCCGCTCTCGTCCACGGCGTCCCCTCGTCGAATACGGCCTTCGCTCCTGCTCGGCGTGATCCATCGATCATGCAGGGCAAAGGGGTCTGAGGTCGATGGTATGCGGAGTGCCCCGCCGGGATCCGCCGCGGGGCCCTTCCGCGGGCGGCGGGCGCGGGGTTGTCGGTGGCGGGCCGTAGGGTCTGGTGGCATGGGATCGAGCACCGAGAACGCCGAGTCGGCCGCGGCGGACGGGCGGAGCACGCGGCAGAGCGCTGCCGGCGTCGGACCGCAGCGCGGGCCGCTGCCGCAGGGCGAGGCCGAGGGGGAGAGCGGCGCGGGGGGCGGTGCGCCGGCCGGCGCCGGCGCGCTCGCCGGGCGGCCGGTGGCGCTGTCGCCGTCGCGGGCGAGCGACTTCATGCAGTGCCCGCTGCTGTACCGCTTCCGGGTGATCGACAAACTGCCCGAGAAGCCGAGCGCGGCGGCGACCCGCGGCACGGTGGTGCATGCGGTGCTGGAGCGTCTCTTCGACGCCCCCGCGATCGAGCGCACCGCGCCGGGCGCCCGGGCGATGGTGCCGGGCGAGTGGGAGAAGCTGCTGGCCAAGCGGCCCGAGCTGGCCGGGCTCTTCGAGGGCGACGAGGCGGGCGAGCTGCTGGCGAAGTGGCTGGCGGAGGCCGAGGCACTGGTGGAGCGGTGGTTCTCGCTGGAGGACCCGACGCGTCTGGAGCCGGCGGACCGCGAGCTGTATGTGGAGACGGTGCTGGAGTCCGGTCTGCAGCTGCGGGGCTTCATCGACCGGGTCGATGTCGCGCCGACGGGCGAGGTGCGGATCGTCGACTACAAGACCGGCAAGGCGCCCCGGCCGCAGTACGCCGAGGGCGCGCTGTTCCAGATGAAGTTCTACGCGCTGGTGATGTGGCGGCTGCGCGGGACGGTCCCGCGGCGGTTGCAGCTGGTGTATCTGGGCAGCGGCGATGTGCTGACGTACGACCCGAGCGAGGCCGAACTGCGGGCGGTGGAGCGGAAGTTGCTCGCGCTGTGGGAGGCGATCCAGCTGGCGACGGACACCGGTGACTGGCGACCGCGGCCGACCAAGCTGTGCGGCTGGTGCGACCACCAGGCGCGCTGCCCGGAATTCGGCGGCACTCCCCCGGTCTATCCGCTGACGGTCCGCCCGGCGGACGGTGACGGCGGGCAACAGGGCAGAATGGGGCCGATCCAGGCCTGATCACCCGGACAGGGCCTCACGAAGGAGAGCTCGTGACTATCCGCGTCCTGCTGGTCGACGACCAGCCCCTGCTGCGTACGGGATTCCGGATGATTCTGGAAGCCGAGCAGGATCTGGCGGTCGTCGGCGAGGCCGGTGACGGTCTGCAGGCGCAGGACCAGGTGCGTGCGCTGCAGCCCGATGTCGTGCTGATGGACATCCGCATGCCGCGGATGGACGGTGTCGAGGCGACCCGGCAGATCACCGGTCCCGCCAAGGACGGCCCGGCGAAGGTGCTGGTGCTGACGACCTTCGATCTGGACGAGTACGTCGTCGAGGCGCTGCGGGCCGGCGCCAGCGGCTTCCTGCTCAAGGACGCGCCGGCCAACGAGCTGGTGCAGGCGATCCGGGTGGTGGCGGCGGGCGAGGCGATGCTCGCGCCGAGCATCACGCGCCGGCTGCTGGACAAGTACGCCGGGCATCTCCCGTCGGGCGAGGACGCGGTGCCGGACACCCTGCACACCCTGACCGAGCGCGAGGTCGAGGTGCTGAAGCTGGTGGCACGCGGGCTGTCGAACGCCGAGATCGCCGCCGACCTGTTCGTGAGCGAGACCACCGTCAAGACGCATGTGGGTCATGTGCTGACGAAGCTGGGCCTGCGCGACCGGGTGCAGGCGGCGGTGTACGCCTACGAGAGCGGCCTGGTCCGCCCCGGCGCGCAGTAGGCCGGTCGGCGGCTCCACCGGTTCGTGCGGCACGCCGCGGCGGGGCCGGCCCGAGGATCTCGGGCCGGCCCCGCCGCGTACTGGGCGCCGCTCGCGCGGGCGGATCAGGCTTCGGTGGCCTTGCTGATCTCCCAGAACCGGAAGACGGTCGTGGAGTCCAGGGTCCACTCCAGGCCGGAGATGCCGTCGCGGGCGACGGCGTACTGCTTGCCCTGCCAGATCGGGATGACCGGCAGGTCCTTGGCGACGATGTCCTGCACCTCGCGGAACGCGGTCTTGGTGGCGCCGCGGTCGGTCTCGTCCGCGGTCTGGGGCAGCAGCCGGCCGGAGATCCGCGGCGAGTCGTAGTGGTTGGACAGGACGCTGTCCTTGCCGAAGAACGGCTGGGTGAAGTTGTCCGGGTCCGGGTAGTCGGGGACCCAGCCCTTGACGTAGACGCCGAACCGGCCGTCCGCCACGCCCTTGTCGTACTCCTTGGTGTCCACCGTGCGCACGCGCGCGTCGAACAGGCCGCTGGAGTTGAGCTGTTGGGCGATCTCCTGGAACGCGGGGACGGTGCCGGGGCCGAACCGGTCGGGGGTCGCCCACAGGGTGAGCGGGACCTTGCCCTGCAGGCCGGCGGAGCGCAGGGCGTCCGCGGCCTTGCCCGGCTGGGGCCGGTCGCCGTAGGCGTTGAAGAAGGCTGTGTTGTGACCGGTGATACCGGCCGGGACGATCGAGTACAGCGGGACGGCGGTGTGCCGGTAGACGTCCCGCACCAGGGTCGAGCGGTCCAGCAGGTAGGCGATCGCCTTGCGGACGCCCAGCTTGCCGGCGACCGGGTCCTTCATGTTGAAGACCAGGTGCATGACCTCGGCGCTGGCGCCCTCGACCACCTGGGTGCCGTGCTGGTCGTGGAGTGAGGCGTTGTTGAGCGCGGAGAGGTCCTTCATGGACAGTCCGCGGTAGGCGACGTCGACGCTGCCGCTCTGTACGGCCTTCTTGAGCTTGTCGCGGGCGTCGAAGAACTTCACGGTCATCCCGGAGTTCTTGACCTTCGCGGGGCCCTTGTAGGCGGCGTTGACGGCGAAGCGGGCCTGCCTTCGGCCGTACTCCTTCAGGGTGTAGACGCCGGAGCCGACGGCCTTGCCGTCGGTGCGCAGGCGGTTCGCCGAGTAGGAGGCGTGGTCGACGATCGAGCCGGCGCCCGAGGCGATCTTCATGGGGAAGGTGGCGTCGGGCGTCTTCAGCCGGAAGACCACGGTCTTGGCGTCCGGCGTCTCGACCTTGTCGAGGGCGGAGAACATGACGGCGGGGCCGCCCGGGTCCTTGATGCGCCGGGTCCTGTCGACGGAGAACTTGACGTCCTTCGAGGTCAGCGCGTTCCCGTTGCTGAACGTCAGGCCGTCCTTGAGCGTGCAGCGGTAGACCTTGCTGGCGCTGTCGGTGAATCCGCAGCTTCTCGCGGCTTCCGGTTCGGGCGTCGTACCGCCCTTCGGGAAGCTCAGCAACGACTGGAAGACGTTGTTGAACAGCAGCCACGACCCCGGGTCGTAGCCTGCGGCGGGGTCGGTGGCCACGACCTTGTCCGTCATCCCCATGACCACGGGCTCGCCGTTGCCGGCCGATCCCGAGTCCTCAGCTCCGCACCCGGCGAGCGCGAGCAGGGCTGTGGTCAGCCCCGCTCCGATCGGGGCGGCGAGCCACTGGTCCCGCTTCCTCACTACCTGGTCCTCACGATCTGGGTGGCAAAATGCCTGGTCACGGCAGAGATGCCGGGTCGAGCCACGGCGGTGTGCCGCGGCGGCGATGGTGTCCTACAAGTGTGCGGAGGGCCGGCCTCAGTCGGCGACGCCGCGTCCGAGCTCCCAGATCTGCAACGCGGAGGAGGAGTTGAGGGCCCATTCGACGCCGGTGACGTCGTCCCGGGCGGCGACGTACTGCTTGCCCTGCCACAGCGGGAGCAGCGGGATGTCGTCGGCGATGATGTCCTGCGCCTGCTTGAAGCCGGCCGCGGCGGAGTTGCGGTCGGTCTGCTGGCGGGTCGTCGGGATCAACTGGGACTCGACCTTGGCGTTGCGGTAAGGGGAGTTGAGGAAGTTGCCCTTGCCGATGAACGGCGCGATGTAGTTGTCCGCGTCCGGGATGTCGGCGAACCAGCCCATGCCGTAAGCGGTGTACTTGCCGGCCGAGGAGTCGGTGCGGAACTGCTGCCAGTTGTCGATGCCCTTGATGTCCACGTCGAACAGCTTGCTGCTGTTGAGCTGCTGCTGCAGCGTACGGAACTCCTTGGCGGTGCTGGAGCCGTAGTGGTTCTTGGTGTACGTGAGGGTCAGCTTCACCGGGGTGCTGATGTTCGCCTGCTGCAGGGTCTTGCGGGCGGCCGGGACGCTGGGGTTTCCGTACTTGGTGAAGAACGAGTTGATGTGGCCGGTCAGGCCGGTGGGAACGAGGGAGTAGAGCGGGACGCCGGTGTAGGAGTAGACGTCGCGCACCAGCTCGGAGCGGTTGACCAGCTGCGCCATCGCCTGCCGCACGGCCCTGTCGGAGACCGCCGGGTCCTTGGTGTTGAAGGCGAGGTAGCGGATCTCCTGGCCGGGCATCTCCTGCAGGGCGATGTGCTTGTCCCGGGCGTTCTCCAGGCCCTTGATCTGGTCGGGCGACAGACCGCGGTTCATCAGGTCGATGTCGCCCTTGCGCAGGGCCTTCTCCATGCCGTCGGAGTCCTTGAAGAACCGCATCTCCACCTTGTCGTTCTTCGCCGTGACCCCGCCCTTGTACTCGGGGTTCTTGGTGAAGACGGCCTTGGAGACCCGCTCGCCGGAGAGTTCGGTCTTGAGCGTGTACGGGCCGGAGCCGACGACGTCGAAGCCCTTGTACAGCCGGTTCTTGGGGTAGACCTCGCTGTCGACGATGGCCGCGGCCGGCGTTGCGAGCTTCTGCGGGAAGGTGGCGTCCGGCTTCTTGAGGTGGAAGACCACCTCGGTGTCGCTGAGCGCCTCCACCTTGTCGATGTCCTTGAGCAGCGACACCGGGCCGTTGGTGTAGTTGATGTCCTTCAGCCGGTCGAGGGAGAACTTGACGTCCTCGGCGGTGAGGGCGTGGCCGTTGGAGAACTTCAGGCCACTGCGCAGGGTGCAGCGGTACTGCTCGTTCCGGGTGTCGCGGAACCCGCACGACTGTGCCGCCTCGGGCACCGGCGCGGTACCGGTCCTGGGCTGTCGCATCAGCGTCTGGAGCGTGCCGCGCAGCATGTTCCACGCGTCGACGTCGTAGGCCTGCGCCGGGTCGAGCGGCGCGGGCGCTGCCTTGGTGGCCTCGATCTGGGTGGCGACCCCGACGACGATCGGGTCGCCTCCCTCGCCCGCGCCGTCGGTGCTGCCGCAGGCAGCGAGTGCGGGCACGAGCAGGCCGGCCAGCGCCGGCAGCACCAAGGTCTTGCGATTCATCGTCGGCAGGTTCCTTATCAGCGCAGAGGTGTTGCTCGCGTCGACATTAGTAGGAACGGCCAGTGGGTCCGGGACACAATGGAGTTGCAGCGATATGGCTACTGGATAACCAACCGGCGGTGACCGATATCCGGACGGTGGAACATTTCGCATGCTGCTCCACCAATCCGGACAGTTACCCCTGCCGAGGCCACCGTCGAGCCCCCTTGGAACACCTGCGGGGACCGCTGTCGACGGTCCGGCACGTGAGAAACGTCACGCTCCCAATTCACCGCGGCGATGCGTTAATTCGGCCATCGCATTCGTCACGGAAAATGAGCGCTCCGCTGCCCTGAGTTCCGGTCGGCTTTCGATGGAACACGCTCGGTGTACGTGTCAACGGCTTTCCGTGATGAGTGCTCGCAGAAAGGACAGATCGACTTCTTCGAGCGATCCCACGACGGTCCGGCCCGGGGCCGGCGGGATCGGGGTGATGGACGGCACCGCGACGACCCGGCAGCCCGCGGCCTCCCCCGCCGTCACCCCGGTCATGGTGTCCTCCACGACGGCGCAGCGTGCCGGGTCCACGCCCAGCCGGGCGGCGGCCGTCAGATACGGGTCCGGGTGCGGCTTGGTGCGCTCCAGCTCGTCCCCGGCGAGGGTCAGCCGGAAGTGCTCCCGGCCCAGCGACTGCAGCATGCGATCGATGATCGTGCGGTGCGAGGCGGAGACCAGGGCGGTCGGCACCTGATGGGCGGCCAGTTCCGCCAGCAGCCTGCGGGCGCCCGGCATCAGGGGCACGCCGCGTCCGATCCGGGCCGCGAAACTGGCGTTCAGGCGGAGGCTCAGCTCGGCGAGGCCGATCTGGGCGCCGGTGGCCTGAATCAGATAGCCGGCGCTGCGGGTCATCGGCCCGCCGACGACCACCTCGCGGTGCGTGTCGTCCAGGATGTGGCCCAGTTCGGCGAAGACCTCGGTCTCCGCCTCCCACCAGAACCCCTCGGTGTCGACGAGCGTGCCGTCCAGGTCCAGGAATACGGCTTGGAGGGTTGCGGCTTCGGCCGTTCGGGTGCCGACTGCGGGGATGCTGCTGGTCATCCATCCACCTCCGTGGGGACGTCCCCGAAGGGACGAAAGGGCCGGTCGCCGCCCCGGGACGGGGAGACAACCGGCCACTACCGGACCGACCATTGTACAACTGCACACGCGGATGCGTCCCGGCGAGAACGTCAGGAACCGCCCGGAAAGCCCCGGACGGCCCAAACGGGTCACCTGGCGTTGAAGTACTTCGCCTCCGGGTGGTGGATGACGATGGCGTCGGTGGACTGCTCCGGGTGGAGCTGGAACTCCTCCGAGAGCTCGACGCCGATCCGCTCCGGCTGCAGGAGATCGGCGATCTTCGCGCGGTCCTCCAGGTCGGGGCAGGCGCCGTAGCCGAGCGAGAAGCGCGCGCCGCGGTACTTCAGGGCGAACATGTCCTCGACGTCCGAGGGGTCCTCGCCGGCGAAGCCGAGTTCGGCGCGGACCCGGGCGTGCCAGTACTCGGCGAGTGCCTCGGCCAACTGGACGGACAGGCCGTGCAGTTCGAGGTAGTCGCGGTAGGAGTTGGCCTCGAAGAGCTCGGCGGTGGCGCCGCCGATCTTCGAGCCGACGGTGACGACCTGCAGTCCGACGACGTCCCGCTCGCCGGACTCCTCGGGGCGGAAGTAGTCCGCCAGGCACAGGCGGCGGCCCCGGCGCTGGCGCGGGAAGGTGAAGCGGGTGCGCTCGGTGCCGTCCTCGTGCAGCAGGATGAGGTCCTCGCCCTTGGAAACACAGGGGAAGTAGCCGTGCACGACGGCCGCTTCCAGGAGGTTCTCGGTCTGCAGCTTGTCGAGCCAGCCGCGCAGCCGGGGCCGGCCCTCGGTCTCCACCAGCTCCTCGTAGGTCGGCCCGTCACCGGTACGGGCCTGCTTGAGGCCCCACTGCCCCTTGAACAGGGCGCCTTCGTCGAGCCAGGAGGCGTAGTCGGCGAGCTGGATGCCCTTGACGACGCGGGTGCCCCAGAACGGCGGCGCCGGCACCGGGTTGTCGATGGCGACGTCCGAGCGCACCGAGCCCTCGGGCTCGGTGACCTCCAGCACCGGCGTGTCCCGCTTGGGCACCCGCCGCTGCTTGAGCTCGGGCAGGGTGGCGCCCGGCACGCCGCGCTTGACGGCGATCAGGGCGTCCATCAGGCGCAGGCCCTCGAAGGCGTCGCGGGCGTAGCGGACCTCGCCCTCGTAGATCTCGTGCAGATCCTGCTCGACATACGCCCTGGTCAGGGCGGCGCCGCCGAGGATGACGGGGAAGTCGGCGGCCATCTTGCGCTGGTTGAGCTCCTGGAGGTTCTCCTTCATGATCACGGTGGACTTGACCAGGAGACCCGACATGCCGATGACGTCGGCGCGGTGCTCCTCGGCGGCTTCCAGGATCGCGGAGACCGGCTGCTTGATGCCGAGGTTGACGACGTTGTAGCCGTTGTTGGACAGGATGATGTCGACGAGGTTCTTGCCGATGTCGTGGACGTCGCCGCGCACGGTGGCCAGGACGATGGTGCCCTTGCCGTCGTCGTCGGTCTTCTCCATGTGCGGCTCCAGATGGGCCACCGCGGTCTTCATGACCTCGGCGGACTGGAGCACGAACGGCAGCTGCATCTGGCCGGAGCCGAACAGCTCACCGACGACCTTCATGCCCTCCAGGAGCGTGTCGTTGACGATGTCCAGGGCCGGACGCGTCTCCAGCGCCTCGTCCAGGTCGGCCTCCAGGCCGTTCTTCTCACCGTCGATGATCCGGCGCTGCAGGCGCTCGTCCAGGGGCAGCGCGAGGAGTTCCTCGGTCTTGCCGGCCTTCATGGACTTGGTGTTGACGCCCTCGAAGAGCTCCATGAGCTTCTGCAGCGGGTCGTAGCCCTCCGCGCGCCGGTCGTAGATCAGGTCGAGGGCGGTCTTGACCTGCTCCTCCTCCAGCCGCGCGATCGGCAGGATCTTCGAGGCGTGCACGATCGCCGAGTCCAGGCCCGCCTTGACGCACTCGTCCAGGAAGACGGAGTTGAGCACGATGCGGGCGGCCGGGTTGAGGCCGAAGGAGATGTTCGACAGCCCCAGCGTCGTCTGCACGTCCGGGCGGCGGCGCTTGAGCTCGCGGATCGCCTCGATGGTGGCGATGCCGTCCTTGCGGGACTCCTCCTGGCCGGTGCAGATCGTGAAGGTCAGGCAGTCGATGAGGATGTCCGACTCGTGGATGCCCCAGTTGCCGGTCAGGTCCTCGATCAGCCGCTCGGCGATGGCGACCTTGTCCTCGACCGTGCGGGCCTGGCCCTCCTCGTTGATGGTCAGCGCGATCAGCGCCGCGCCGTGCTCGGACGCCAGCGCCGTGACCTTCGCGAAGCGCGACTCCGGCCCGTCGCCGTCCTCGTAGTTGACGGAGTTGATGACGGCCCGCCCGCCGAGCTTCTCCAGTCCGGCCTGGAGGACGTCGACCTCGGTGGAGTCCAGCACGATCGGCAGGGTGGAGGCCGTGGCGAACCGCCCGGCCAGCTCCTGCATGTCCGCCACACCGTCCCGGCCGACATAGTCGACGCACAGGTCGAGCATGTGGGCACCCTCGCGGATCTGGTCGCGGGCCATCTCCACACAGTCGTCCCAGCGGGCATCCAGCATCGCCTCGCGGAACTTCTTCGAGCCGTTGGCGTTCGTCCGCTCGCCGATCGCCATGTACGAGGTGTCCTGGCGGAACGGCACCGTCTGGTAGAGGGAGGCGGCGCCGGGCTCGGGACGCGCGGTGCGCGGCGTGGGCTCCACGCCGCGGACCCGCTCGACGACCTGGCGCAGGTGCTCCGGCGTCGTACCGCAGCAGCCGCCGACCAGCGACAGGCCGTACTCCGCGACGAAGGTCTCCTGCGCGTCGGCCAGCTCGCCGGCCGTCAGGGGGTAGTGCGCACCGTCCTTGCCCAGCACCGGCAGGCCCGCGTTGGGCATACAGGAGATCGGCACACGGGAGTGGCGGGCCAGGTAGCGCAGGTGCTCGCTCATCTCGGCGGGGCCGGTGGCGCAGTTCAGACCGATCATGTCGATCCCCAGCGGCTCCAGCGCCGTGAGTGCCGCGCCGATCTCCGAGCCCAGCAGCATCGTCCCGGTCGTCTCGACCGTCACCGAGCAGATCACCGGCAGGTTGGTGCCGGTGACCTCCAGCGCACGGCGGGCGCCGAGGATGGCGGCCTTGGTCTGCAGCAGGTCCTGAGTGGTCTCCACCAGCAGCGCGTCGGCGCCGCCGGCGATCATTCCCTCGGCGTTCTGCTGGTAGGCGTCGCGCAGCGTGACGTAGGGGGCGTGGCCCAGGGTGGGCAGCTTGGTGCCGGGGCCCATGGAGCCCAGTACGTAGCGCTGCTGCCCGGTCGAGGCGGTGAACTCGTCGGCGACCTCGCGGGCGATCCGGGCGCCGGACTCGGAGAGCTCGAAGACCCGCTCGGGGATGTCGTACTCGGCCAGCGCCGCGAAGTTCGCACCGAAGGTGTTGGTCTCCACGCAGTCGACACCGACCGCGAAGTATTCCTCGTGCACCGCGCGGACGATGTCCGGGCGGGTGATGTTGAGGACCTCGTTGCAGCCTTCGAGCTGCTGGAAGTCCTCCATGGACGGATCCTGCGCCTGCAGCATCGTGCCCATCGCCCCGTCGGCGACCACCACCCGGGAGGCCAGTGCCTCGCGGAAGGATTCGACGCGGGATGTGCTGCTGGACGATGGCGTGTACGAGGCCATGGAGATGCTCCCTGGTTGCGACGGCTGTCGGCTTTGCACCCTCCGGGAGAGGGCGCACCAGGCCAGCCTAGCTGCCGGTCCGGGGGACGGGACTGTTGTTTCACGGCGTGGACAGTGAGGCGCGGCACGGGGCTGTGCATTAACCATGATCGCTGCAACTCTTTCGTTGCGTCCCCACGAGTCGGCATGGGCCGATATCGTTCAGCATTGTCGAACCACTTACCTCGGAGGTCGCCCGATGGCACGCACCATCCAGTCGCTGGAGCGGGCCGCCGCGATGTTGCGGTTGCTCGCAGGAGGGGAGCGGCGGCTGGGGCTCTCCGACATCTCCTCCTCCCTGGGACTGGCCAAGGGCACCGCCCACGGCATCCTGCGCACCCTGCAGCAGGAGGGCTTCGTAGAGCAGGACGCGGCCTCGGGCCGCTACCAGCTGGGCGCGGAGCTGCTGCGGCTGGGCAACAGCTATCTGGACGTCCACGAGCTGCGGGCCCGCGCCCTGGTGTGGACCGACGACCTGGCCCGCTCCAGCGGGGAGAGCGTCTATCTGGGCGTCCTGCACCAGCAGGGCGTACTGATCGTGCACCACGTCTTCCGGCCGGACGACAGCCGGCAGGTGCTGGAGGTCGGCGCGATGCAGCCGCTCCACAGCACGGCACTGGGCAAGGTGCTTTCGGCGTACGACCCGGTGGCGCACAGCGAGGTCTCCGAGTCGGAGCGGGAGGCGTTCACGCCGCGCACGGTGACGGGGCTGGAGGACTTCGAGGGGCTGCTCGACCTGACCCGGGCGCGCGGCTGGGCCGCGGACGTCGAGGAGACCTGGGACGGCGTCGCCTCGCTGGCCGCGCCGATCCACGACCGGCGGCGGATGCCGGTGGGCGCGGTGGGTGTCACGGGGGCCGTGGAGCGGGTGTGCAAGGACGGCGAACTGCGGCCGGAAATCATCGCCGCCGTGCGGGATTGTGCACGGGCGGTGTCAAGGGATCTTGGTGCCGGGCGGTTCTGACCGTATTTGGGCGGTATGTCCGACCAAATTTTTCGCCACGGCACCCTTGACGGGGTGCTAACGGTGAACAAAACTGCCGTTCGTCGGTCGGCATTGTCGAACACCTAACGACAATATTCGCTATGGTGGGTACTGCCGCCGGCCGACCACCGCCCTCTCGGAGGGTGCGGACCACCGGAGGGACCCGGGGTTCGCCTTCCCCCTGGACGAAGGACAAAGGAGTCGCCGGTGTCCAGCTCCGACATCTTCATCAGCGAGACCATCGGTACCGCTGTTCTGATCTTGCTCGGCGGTGGCGTGTGCGCCGCCGTCACCTTCAAACGCTCCAAGGCGTTCAACGCCGGATGGGTGGCCATCGCCTTCGGGTGGGGCTTCGCCGTCCTCACGGGTGCCTACATAGCCGCCAAGTCCGGCGCGCACCTCAACCCCGCGGTCACCATCGGCCTCGCCATTCAGGGCGGCATCGAATGGAACCAGGTGCCGGTGTACTTCGCGGGCGAGATGCTCGGCGCGATGATCGGCGCCGTACTGGTGTGGGTCTCCTACTACGGGCAGTTCCGCGCGCACCTGACGGACCCCGAGGTCCTGGCCGACCACTCGGGTGAAGAAGGCATGGTCGACAAGGCCGCCGCGCCGAAGGCCGGCCCGGTCCTGGGCATCTTCTCCACCGGCCCGGAGATCCGGAACGTCGTACAGAACATCGCCACGGAGATCATCGCCACCATCGTGCTCGTGCTGGCGATCCTCACCCTGGGCCTGAGCGACAACGGCAAGGGCGTCGGCCCGATCGGCACCCTGCTCGTCGCGCTCGTCGTCGTGGGCATCGGCCTCTCGCTCGGCGGTCCGACGGGCTACGCGATCAACCCGGTCCGTGACCTCGGCCCGCGAGTCGTGCACGCACTTCTGCCGCTGCCGAACAAGGGCGGCTCAGACTGGAGCTATGCATGGATTCCGGTCGTCGGTCCGCTGATCGGCGGAGCCATCGCCGGAGGCATCTATCAGGTGGCGTTCGCCTGACCCGCCCGACCGTCCGGACTCCGCCCGCACAGACTCCTTGGAGCACACCATGAGCGACACCCACAGCACCTCCTCGCACGGTCACGGTCCGTTCATCGCGGCCATCGACCAGGGCACGACCTCCAGCCGCTGCATCGTCTTCGACAAGGACGGCCGGATCGTCTCGGTCGACCAGAAGGAACACGAGCAGATCTTCCCCAAGCCCGGCTGGGTCGAGCACGACGCGACCGAGATCTGGGCCAACGTCCAGCAGGTCGTCGCCGGCGCCGTGGAGAAGGCCGGGATCACCTCGGCCGACGTCAAGGCCATCGGCATCACCAACCAGCGCGAGACCACCGTCCTCTGGGACAAGAACACCGGTGAGCCCGTCCACAACGCCATCGTCTGGCAGGACACCCGCACCGACGCCCTCTGCCGCGAGCTCGGCCGCAACGTCGGCCAGGACCGCTTCCGCCGCGAGACCGGCCTGCCGCTGGCCTCGTACTTCGCGGGCCCGAAGATCCGCTGGCTGCTGGACAACGTCGAGGGCCTGCGCGAGCGCGCGGAGGCCGGCGACATCCTCTTCGGCACCATGGACTCCTGGGTCATCTGGAACCTCACCGGCGGCGTCGACGGCGGCGAGCACGTCACCGACGTCACCAACGCCTCGCGCACCCTCCTGATGAACCTGCACAACCTCGCCTGGGATCCGAAGATCCTGACCTCGATCGACATCCCGGCCGCCCTGCTGCCGAAGATCAAGTCTTCTTCCGAGGTCTACGGCCGGTGTGCGGCGGGCGTCCTGGCGGGCGTCCCGGTCGCCTCCGCGCTCGGCGACCAGCAGGCGGCCCTCTTCGGCCAGACCTGCTACGAGAAGGGCGAGGCGAAGTCGACCTACGGCACCGGCACGTTCATGCTGATGAACACCGGTGACGAGCCCGTCAACTCCTACAACGGGCTGCTGACCACCGTCGGCTACCGCATCGGTGACCAGAAGCCGGTGTACGCCCTGGAAGGCTCCATCGCCGTCACCGGCTCGCTCGTCCAGTGGATGCGCGACCAGATGGGCCTGATCAACAGCGCGGCCGAGATCGAGACGCTGGCCAGCTCCGTCGAGGACAACGGCGGCGCCTACTTCGTACCCGCCTTCTCCGGCCTCTTCGCACCGTACTGGCGCCCCGACGCCCGCGGTGTGATCACCGGCCTCACCCGCTACGTCACCAAGGCGCACATCGCCCGTGCCGTGCTGGAGGCCACCGCATGGCAGACCCGCGAGATCAGCGACGCCATGACCAAGGACTCCGGCGTCGAACTGACCGCACTCAAGGTCGACGGCGGAATGACCTCCAACAACCTGCTGATGCAGACCCTCTCGGACTTCCTGGACGCACCCGTGGTGCGCCCGATGGTCGCCGAGACGACCTGCCTCGGCGCCGCCTACGCGGCCGGACTGGCCGTCGGCTTCTGGTCCAGCACCGACGAACTGCGCGCCAACTGGCGGCGGGCCGCCGAATGGACCCCCCGGATGGATGCGGCCACCCGTGACCGCGAGTACAAGAGCTGGCTCAAGGCTGTCGAACGCTCCATGGGCTGGCTCGATGACAGCACTGTCGAGGAGTAAAACATGAGCACCCTGCAGAGCGTCCCGGCACTCGGGACGCACCCGGCCGACGGTTCGACCGCGAGCCGCGCCGAGACCCGGGAGCACCTGTCCAAGGCGACGTACGACCTCCTGGTGATCGGTGGCGGCATCCTGGGCATCTCCACTGCCTGGCACGCCGCGCAGGCCGGGCTGCGGGTGGCCCTGGTGGACGCCGGTGACTTCGCCGGCGCCACCTCCTCCGCCTCCTCCAAGCTGCTGCACGGCGGTCTGCGCTACCTGCAGACCGGTGCGGTGAAGCTGGTGGCGGAGAACCACTTCGAGCGGCGTGCGGTGTCCCGTGAGGTCGCACCGCACCTCGCCAACCCCCTCACCTTCTACCTGCCCGTCTACAAGGGCGGCCCGCACGGCGCGGCCAAGCTCGGCGCGGGCGTCTTCGCCTACTCCGCGCTCTCCGCGTTTGGTGACGGCGTCGGCCATGTCATCAGCCCGTCGAAGGCGCAGCGCGACGTGCCCGAGCTGCGGACGGAGAACCTCAAGGCCGTGGCCGTGTACGGCGACGACCAGATGAACGACTCCCGGATGGCCCTGATGACCGTGCGCGCGGCGGTCGCGGCCGGCGCCACGGTCCTCAACCACGCCGAGGTCACCGGCCTGCGCTTCACCCAGGGACGGGTCACCGGCGCGGAGCTCCGGGACCGGCTGGACTCCCACGAGTTCGGGATAAACGCCCGCCTGGTGCTCAACGCCACCGGGCCCTGGGTGGACCACCTGCGCAAGCTGGAGGACCCGAACGCGGCGCCCTCCATCCGCCTGTCGAAGGGCGCGCACCTGGTCCTCAAGCGCACCGCCCCCTGGAAGGCCGCGCTGGCGACCCCGATCGACAAGTACCGCATCACCTTCGCCCTCCCCTGGGAGGACATGCTGCTGCTCGGCACCACCGACGAGGAGTTCGAGGGCGACCCGGCTGATGTCGCGGTCACCGAGAAGGACACCGCGCAGATCCTGGACGAGGCCGCCTACTCCGTCCGTGACCAGCAGATCTCCCGCGACCTGATCACGTACTCCTTCGCGGGCCTGCGGGTGCTGCCCGGCGGCCCCGGCGACACCTCCAAGGCCAAGCGCGAGACGGTCGTCACCGAGGGCAGCGGGGGCATGCTGTCGGTCGCGGGCGGCAAGTGGACGACCTTCCGGCACATCGGCCGCACGGTCATGAACAAGCTCGCCGAGCTTCCGGGGCAGCCGCTGGCCGACGACATGGAGCCGATCGCGCACCTGCCGAAGAAGCTCCCGCTGCCCGGTATCGCCAACCCCAACGCGGTCGCGCACCGGCTGCTCATCGACGGCGGCACGCCCGGCCCCCGGATGGCCCCCGAGACCGCCAGGCACCTCGCCACCCACTACGGCTCGCTGTCCTTCGACATCGCGCGGATGGCGAACGAGAACCCGGCGCTGGCCGAGCGCATCCACCCGGACGCGCCGGAGATCTGGGCCCAGGTCGCCTACGCCCGGGACCACGAGTGGGCCGAGACGGTCGACGACGTGCTGCGCCGCCGTACGACGCTGACGATCCGCGGCCTGGCCACGGAGGACGTCCGCGCCAAGGTCAAGGGCATGCTGGAGGACTGATTCCCCGGCCGGGGAACGCGGCTGACAGCAGGTCATGCAGCGGCAGAGCACAGTGATGGGGCGGGCCACGGGGGCCGCCCCATCGCCGTGTCCGCGGCCGGACGCCTGCGCGGCCGCCGGCCGGGACGGGCGGCGATCGAGGGCCGAGCCGCACCGCTGCCGCCCGCGAGCGGTCACTGTCAGTGACGGCTGGCATGCTGTCTCCCGAAGCTCATCAACGGGGGGGTATGGGGATGGCTCGTCGACGGTTGCGGCGTGCGGGGAAATGGGCGGCCTGGGTGGTCGCCGTACTGGTCGTGCTGCCGGTGACGATCGCCGGCACGGCACTGCGCGCCGGGTATGCGGGGGCGGCCTCGCCGGAGGCGGTCACCCGTGGCCGGGACGCGATCTGGCTCGGCCACGCCTGGGTGGACGGCCGGCGGGACGCCGCCGATGTGGCGGCGCTGAAGCGGCGCGTCGCGGGCACCGGGATACGCGATCTGTACGTCCACGCCGGCCCGTTGGAACATGACGGCACACTGCCACCGGCGCGTTCGGCATATCCGCGTGCCCGGTGGCTGATCGCCGCGGTGCACCGCGCCCTGCCGTCGGTCCGGGTGCACGCCTGGCTGGGCGACCGTCTGGTGTACGAAGCCGACCAGCGGGGTGGGCTACGGCTGTCGGACGCGGCGGCTCGCCGTGCGATCGTGGCGAGCGCGCGGCGGGTGCTGGCGGAGGGGTTCGCCGGGGTCCATCTGGATCTGGAGCCGGTGCACTCCGGGAACGCCGACTATCTGCGGCTGCTCGACCGGCTCGAGCCCGCGGTCCACGACCGGGGGGCGCTGCTCTCCGTAGCCGTCCACCAGATAGATCCGCTGCCCGGACTCCACACCCTCAGCGGGGCGGTGACGGGGCATCGCAAGTGGATATCGCAGCGGTTCTTCGGGCAGGTGGCGCGCCGCGTCGATCAGATAGCGCTGATGTCCTACGACACCGCGCTGCCCACGGAGGGGCTGTACGGCGGTTATGTGGCGCAGCAGACCCGGCTGGCGCTGGAGGCGACCGGCGGTCGCACCGACCTGCTGATGGGGCTGCCGTTCTTCCACACCGACGACGTCGGGCACCGCGCCTCGGCGGAGACGGTGCGCGCGGCGGTGCGTGGGGCGCGTCTGGGGCTCACCCGCCAGGAGGTGGACCGCCGGAGGTTCGGAATGGCGCTGTATGTCGATTTCGCGGCCACGGAAGAGGACTGGTCCGCGTACCGCACCGGTTGGTGCGCGCGTCCCGGGTCATAATGAGCCCAGACATCGGATGTCTGTGCGGATGTCCGACGGGTCCGAGCGGGGAGGGCGGCCATGGCGGTCACGGACGAGGCCATCGAGAAGATCAAGGGGATGATCGTCTCCGGGGCGCTGCGGCCGGGCGACCGGCTGCCCAAGGAGAGTGAGCTGGCGGCCGAGCTGGGCCTGTCCCGCAACTCGCTGCGCGAGGCGGTGCGCGCGCTCTCGCTCATCCGCATTCTGGATGTGCGCCAGGGGGACGGCACCTACGTCACCAGCCTCGACCCCAAGCTCCTGCTGGAGGCCATGAACTTCGTGGTGGACTTCCACCGCGACGACACGGTGCTGGAGTTCCTCGCCGTCCGGCGCATCCTGGAGCCCGCCGCGACGGCGATGGCGGCCGGCCGCATCGGCGTCGCCGAACTCGACGCGCTGGAGGACCATTTGGACGCCCTGGGCCCGCAGCCCGCGGTGGAGGATCTGATCGCCGGCGATCTGGAGTTCCACCGCCGGATCGTCTCGGCCTCCGGCAACTCCGTGCTCTGTTCCCTGCTGGAGGGCCTGTCCGGACCGACCACCCGGGCCCGGATCTGGCGCGGACTGACACAGAAGGACGCGGTGACGCGCACCCTCACCGAGCACCGGGCGATCATCGCCGCACTGCGCGACCGGGACGCCGAGGCAGCCCGGTCGTGGGCGACGGTGCACATCGCCAGCGTGGAGCAGTGGCTGCGCTCGACGCTGTGACGCCCGGCCGAGCTGTCGGGCGGGCGGTCGGCGACCGCCCGGCAGCTCCCCCGTGTCCTTCCCCCGGCGTGTTTCCCTGCCGGGGGAAGGACACGGTGCGGGCCCTTCCCCCGGCAGGCCCCGGGGCCACCGTGCGGGGCCGGCTGCCCCGGAGGACGTCCCCGCACCCGCTTCCGGCGGCCGCGGGTCGCCCGCTCCCCCGCACCCGCCGCCGGGCCGCTCAGACCGCGAAGCCACCGTCCACCGCGATCGAGGCGCCGGTGATGTAGCGCCCGCCCTCGCCCGCGAGATGCGCCACCGTCGCCGCGACATCCGCCCCCTCTCCGTACGCGCCGAGCGCGGTGAACCCGGCCTGCAGCGGGGCGCTCTCTCCGTCGGCGGGGTTCATGTCGGTGTCGACCGGTCCGGGCTGCACGAGGTTGGCGGTGATGCCGCGCGGGCCCAGCTCCCTGGCCAGGGTCTTGGTCAGTCCGGTGAGCGCGGCCTTGCTGGTGGCGTAGAGCGTGCCGCCGGGGAAGGCGACCCGTTCGGCCATGCAGCTGCCGATGGTGATGATCCGGCCGCCGTCGGTCAGCAGCCCGGCCGCGGCCTGCGACGCCAGGAACGGCGCCCGGACATTGATGTGCAGCACCCGGTCGACGTCCTGGAGGGAGATTCCCTCCAGGGGGCCGAGGACGCCGGCACCCGCGTTGTTCACCAGGATGTCGAGCCGCCCGAAGCGCTCAACGGTGCCCGTCACCGAGGACCGCACCGCCTCCGGGTCCGCGCTGTCGGCCCGTATGGCCCATGCCTGCCCGCCGGCCTGCTCGATCTCCTTGACGACCTGCTCCGCGCGGTCCTGCCGGCTCAGGTATGTGAGCGCCACGGCCGCGCCGTCCGCGGCGAGCCGCAGGGCCGTCGCCGCGCCGATGCCGCGGCTCCCACCGGTCACCAGAGCCACCTTGCCGCGGAGCTGTCGCGCACCGCCCGTCGCTGTCCCCCCTGCCTGCGTTGTCGTCCCGGCCGTCGTGCCTGCCTCGGCTGTCGTTGCCATGCTGTCGTCCACCTTCGACTCGTCGTCCGCACCGCTCACGTCAGCGGCACGACTCGATCCTCGAACGGCGCGCAGCGGGACGCCGGCGGGATCCGGACGCCGCATCGGCGGCCGTGCCCTCGGGCTGAGCCCGGTGGCCGGGATCGGACGGTGCGCGTGTTCAGCCCGGCCCGATGCCGTACACCCGCGCGGCCGTTCCGCCGAAGACGGCGGCCCGTTCGGCGTCGTCGAGCGGCCCGGTGGCGGCCTCGGCGAGGGCGAAGACGTCGTCGTAGTCGGCCGCCAGGGTGCAGACCGGCCAGTCGGAGCCGAACATCACGCGCTCCGGCCCGAAGACGTCCAGGACGTGCCGGGCGTACGGCAGGATCTGCTGCGGGCGCCAGCCGGACGGATCGGCCTCGGTGACCAGCCCGGAGAGCTTGCAGGCCACCTGCGGCAGCCGGGCCAGCTCGGCGACCAGGTCGGCCCAGGGCTGCCAATCGCCCCGTGCGATGGGGGGTTTGGCCGCGTGATCCAGGACCAGGGCCAGGCCCGGCAGGGCGCGCGCCGCGGTCAGCGCGGCCGGCAGCTCGCGCGGGGTGACCAGCAGGTCGTAGACCAGCCCGGCATCGGACAGGACGCGCAGGCCGCGGAGCACGTCCGGCCGTACGAGCCAGTCCGGGTCCGGCTCGTCCTGCACCTGGTGGCGGATGCCCACCAGCCCCGCGGGGAGCCCCGCCAGCACCTCGGCGAGCGCCGGGTCGGTGAGGTCGGCCCAGCCGACGACGCCGCGCACCGGCCCGTCCCCCGCCGCGACCGCCAGCAGTTCGGCCGTCTCCTCGTACGACGACGAGGACTGGACCAGGACGGTGCCGTCCATGCGGTGCGCGTCCAGATGCGGGAGGAGGTCGGGCAGCGCGTAGCTGCGACGGATCGGGTCCGCCCACGGACCGTCCATCCACGGCTGGGCGCGTCGGCTCAGGTCCCACAGGTGGTGATGGGCGTCGATGCGCGTCAAGGACGGGCTCCAGGGGCGGCGAGGGGCAGCGGCAGATCGGGGTCGAGCAGGCCCCGGGCGACGAGGGTATGCCACAACTCGTCCGGGATATCCCGCGCGAAAAGCGTGGCGTTCTGGGCGGCCTCCTCGGGAGTGGCGGCACCGACCACGGCCGACGCGACACCGGGGTGCCCGAACGGGAAGCGGAGCGCCGCGGCCATGAGCGGCACCTCGAACTCCGCGCACACCGAGGCGAGTTGGCGTGCCCGGTGGAGCAGCTGGGGTGGCGCGGGCGCGTAGTTGTACGGCGCGCCGGGGGTCGGATCCGCCAGCAGACCGGAGTTGTAGACACCGCCGACGACCACCGAGGTGCCGCGCCGCGCGCACACCGGCAGCAGATCGTCGAACGCGGTGCGCTCCAGCAGCGTCCAACGGCCCGCACACAGCACCACGTCCACGTCGAGCTCCGCGACCAGACGTGCCAGCACATCGCTGTGGTTCATACCGAAGCCGATGGCGCGTACCACCTTCTGGGCGCGCAGCTCGGCGAGCGCGGGGAAGCCGGTCGCGTACACCTCGGGCAGGTGCTCCTCCACATCGTGCAGATAGACGATGTCGACGGCGTCCACGCCGAGCCGCTCCAGGGAAGCGTCGAGGGTGGCGCGGATACCGTCGCGGGAGAAGTCCCGTACCCGCGTCCGTGCGGGGGTGTCGACGAACCCCTCGCCCGCCACCGCTCCCGGCTCTCCCGGTGCGGTCGGCCGCAGCCTGCGGCCGACCTTGGTGGAGAGCGTGTACGCGCTCCGGTCGAGGCCGCGCAACGCCCGGCCGAGGCGTTCCTCGGAGAGGCCGACGCCGTAGTGGGGGGCGGTGTCGAAGTAGCGCGCACCGGTGGCGAAGGCGGTGCGCACCACCTGCCGCGCCTGCTCCTCGGGGACGGCACGGTAGAGGTTGCCGAGCGGGGCGCAGCCGAGGCCGAGCGCCGGGACGGTCACTCCGCTGCTCCCCAACTCCCGCAGCGCGAAGGGCTGATGGGCCATGCCCGCTCAGTCCTGCTTCTCGCCGCTGGTGAAGCGGGAGATGACCAGCGCGATGATGATGATCATCCCGTTGAGGAACTGCGTCCACAGCGGCGGCACTCCGCCCAGCGTCATCACATTGATCACCAGCTGGAGGGTGAGGACACCGGTGAGCGCGCCGAACAGGGTGCCGCGGCCGCCCTTGAGGCCGATGCCGCCGATCACCGCCGCGGCGAAGACCTGGAAGATCCAGCCGTTGCCCTGACTCGCGGAGACCGCGCCGTAGTGGCCGGTGTAGAGGATGCCGGCGAACGCGGCGAGCACTCCGCCCACGGCCAGCACGATCCAGGTGATGCGGTCCACCCGTACGCCGGCCGCGCGGGCCGCCTCCGGGTTCCCGCCGATCGCGTACAGCGCCCGTCCGTGCCGCAGATATCCCAGCACCCCGCCGCCGCAGGCGAAGAGGGCCAGACAGATCCAGACGGCGGCCGGCACGCCCAGCCAGTCCGCCTTGCCCAGATAGGCGAAGGACTCCGGGACCCCGCCGATGGACTGCCCCTCGGAGATGCCCACCTGAAGGCCCCGCAGCATGGTGAGCATCCCGAGCGTGGCGATGAACCCGTTGACGCGCAGGGTCAGGATGAGGAAACCGTTGGCCGCGCCGACCGCTGCGCCCACGGCGAGGCAGAGCGGGATCGCCGTCCACGCCGGGAAGAGCTCAAGGCCCGCGAAGCGGGAGCCGTGCGCGGGCATCACCAGCCACAGGGCGATCACCGGTGCCAGGCCGATGGTCGACTCCAGCGACAGGTCCATCCGGCCGCTGATCAGGATGAGCGCCTCACCCAGCACCAGCAGGCCCAGCTCGGTGGACTGCTGGACGACGCCGATGAGGTTGTCCTGGGTGAGGAAGGCGGGCGAGACGATGAAGCCGATGACACCCAGCACGAAGATCACCGGTACGAGGGAGAAGTCCCGCCAGCGGGCCAGGCCGCCCAGGGCCCGGTCGGGCGCGGCGGCTTTGCCCACCGCGTCGGTGGCCGGTGGCGATGCGGTCTCGGTCATGGTGCGGTCCCTTCCGTTCCCTCCGTGTGCGCTGCCGCGGGTCCGGTGCCGGGTGCGCCCGCCTTGCCCGCCATGCCTTCCATGGCGGCCACCAGCTCGTGATCGCGCCAGCCGCCGGTGAACTCGGCGATCACCCGGCCGTGGAAGACCGCCAGCACCCGGTCGCAGATCCGCAGGTCGTCCAGCTCGTCGGAGACGATCACCGCGGCGCGGCCGCGGTCCGCGACGTCCCGTACGACGCCCAGCAGAGCGTCCTTGGACCTGACGTCCACCCCGTTGGTGGGCCGGACGGCGACCAGGACCCCCGGGTCGCGGGCCAGCGCACGGGCGATGACGACCTTCTGCTGGTTGCCGCCCGAGAGCCCGGACACGGGCTGCCCGGGCCCGGTGGTCTTGATGTCCAGTGACCTGATCATGCGGGCGGCGAACTCCCGGATCCTCGCGGGCAGTACGGTTCCGGCCGGTCCGAGTTGGTCGGTGACGGTCAAGGTGGCGTTCTCGGCGACGCTGCGGCCCAGGATCAGCCCCTCCCGGTGCCGGTCCTCGGGGACGTAGCCGATGCCCGCGTCGAGGGCGTGCGGCACGCTGCCCGTTCTGACCGGCCGGCCGCCCACGGCGATCCGCCCGCCGCTGGGCGCGCGCAGCCCGACCAGGGTCTCGGCGATCGCGGTGTTCCCGCTGGCCGTGGCTCCTGCCAGCCCCACCACCTCACCGGCCCGTACGGTCAGATCCAGCGGCGCGAACCGGCCGTCGAGGGCGAGCGCCTCGGTGCGCAGCACCGGCTCGCCGGCCGGCCGGCGGGACGGCACGGCCCGCCGCGCCGCGCCCGCCTCCTCCCCCGTCATCGCCGCCACCAGGTCGTCCTCGGCCAGCCCGGGGACGGGGGCGGTCAGCACATGGCGGGCGTCGCGGAAGACGGTGACGGTGTCGCAGAGTTCGTACACCTCCTGCAGATGGTGCGAGATGAACAGGAAGGCGACGCCCTGGGCGCGCAGTTCGCGCAGCTTGCCGAAGAGCCGGGCGATGCCGCCGGCGTCGAGCCGGGCGGTGGGCTCGTCGAGGATGATCAGCCGGGCGCCGAAGGACAGCGCGCGGGCGATCTCCACGAACTGCCGCTGCTCGACGCCGAGATCCTTGATGCGGGCGGCCGGGTCGACCTCGACGCCGTAGTCGGCGAGCAGGTCGCGCGCCCGGGCACGCAGGGCCCGCCAGCGGATGGTCCGCTCGCCCTGGAAGCGGTTGAGGTAGAGGTTCTCCGCGACGGTCAGCTCGGGCACCGTCATGGACTTCTGGTAGACGCAGGCGGCCCTGCGCTGCCAGGCGGCGGTGTCGCCCCAGCCGGGCGCGGGCGCACCGCCGAAGGTGACCTCACCGGCGTCCGGCCGCTCCATGCCGGTCAGCACGGAGACCAGGGTGGACTTGCCTGCGCCGTTGCGGCCGACGAGGGCGTGCGCCTCGCCGGGCCGTACGGTCAGCCGGGCGCCGTCGAGGGCGACGGTCGGCCCGTAGCGTTTGACGATCCCCTCGGCGTGCACCACGGCCTCCTGCGGGCCGGACGCGGGTCCCTCGTCGCCCGGGGCGGGGCGGCCGGTGCTGTCCACGGCCGCTACCTCCGCTTCTGGAGCTGGTTGGCCCACAGCTTCGGGTCGTCGACGTTGCCCTTGGTGACCAGGGGCGCCGGCAGCTGGTCCTCCAGCCCGTTCCTGATCTTCACGATCGTCGAGCCGTGGTCGGTCGGTCCGGGGCGGAAGGTCTTCCCTTCCAGGCCGGCCCGGGCGTAGAACAGCGCGTACTCGGCGTAGAGGTCGGCCGGCTGGGAGAGGGTGGCGTCGATCTTCCCGGCGCGTATGGCGGCCAGTTCGTCCGGTATGCCATCGTTGGAGATGATGGTGATGTGCCCGTCCGCACCGGCCGGCTTCAGGAGCTTCTTCTGCTCCAGCAGGGCCAGGGTGGGCTGGAGGAAGGCGCCGCCGGCCTGGAGGTAGAGGCCGTCGATGTCGCGGTGCTGGGCGAGCAGGCTCTGCAGCTTGGCGGAGGCGACCTCGCCCTTCCAGTCCGTGGCCAGCTCGTGCACGGTGATGCCGGGGAACTTCTTCTTCATGCACGCCGCGAAGGCTTGGGAGCGGTCCCGCCCGTTGATCGAGCTGAGGTCTCCCTGGAGTTCGGCGACGCGTCCCTTGCCGCCCAGCTTCTTGCCGAGGTAGTCGCAGGACTTCTCGCCGTAGGCGCGGTTGTCGGCGCGTACGACCATGTAGACCTTGCCCGCGTCGGGGCGGGTGTCCACACTCACCACCGGGATCTTCTTCTCCGCCAGCCGCTCCAGCTCGGCGGTGATGGCACCGGTGTCCTGCGGAGCCATCACGATCGCCTTGGCGCCCTGGTCGGTGAGGGCCTGCACGTTGGAGACGACCTTGGATATGTCGTTCTGCGAGTTGGACAGCGGCAGCGCGGAAACCTTGCCCTTGTCCAGTCCCTTCTCCACGTAGCTCTGGTAGGAGTTCCAGAAGTCGGTGTCCGTACGGGGCATGTCGATGCCCACCTTGGCGCCGGCGGCGTCGCTGCCGCGGTTGCAGCCGGCGAGCGCGGCGGTGGCGAGCAGTACGGCGCAGGCCGCCGCGCCGGTCGTACGCAGTCTCATGGTGGTCCCTTGGTCGTGGGTGCGGCTGGGGTACGGAGCGAGGGATACGGGGGGCGGGCGCGAATCAGGGGGCCGGGCGCAGGCGGAGGCCCTGCATGCCGCCGTCGACGGCGAGTGCGGTCCCGGTGATCCCGGACGCGGCCGGTGAGGCCAAGTGGACGATGGCGGCGGCCACTTCCTCGGCGGCGACCATGCGTCCCATCGGCTGGCGGGAGTTGAGTGCGGCGCGCTCGGCGGCCGGGTCGTCCGCCTGGTCCAGGAGGCGGCCGACCCATGGGGTGTCGGCGGTGCCGGGGTTGACGCAGTTGACCCGGATGCCCTCGCGGACATGGTCGGCCGCCATGGCCAGGGTCAGCGACAGGACGGCGCCCTTGCTGGCGCTGTACAGCGCGCGTTGCGGCAGGCCCGCGGTGGCCGCGATGGAGCAGGTGTGGGTGAGGGAGACCCGGCCGGGCTGATCGGCCGCCGCGCGGCGCAGGTGCGGCAGAGCGGCGCGGGCGGTGCGCACAAGACCCATGACGTTCACCTGAAGCACCCGGCTCCACTCGGCGTCGTCGTTGTCCTCGACGGTGCCGACGGCTCCGATCCCGGCGTTGCCGACGACGGTGTGCAGGGTGCCCAACTCCCCCACCGCCTCGGCGACGGCGGCGCGGACGGCCGCGTCCGAGGTCACATCGGCCTTCACCGGGATCGCCCCCTCGGGCGCGCCGGACGGGTCGCGGTCCAGTACGGCGACCCGGGCGCCGCGGGCCAGCAGCAGGGCGACGGTGGCCGCGCCGATGCCGGAGCCGCCGCCGGTGACGAGGGCGCCCATGCCCTGGAAGTCGGCCGGCGGGCGGGCGGTCTGCGCTCCGGTGCTCATACGGTGATCTCCTGTTCGTCCTGGCCCGTGGGCCTGCCGTACGCGTGCGGTGGCCGGCGGTCGCGCCGGGCACGCCACACCGGGCCGTCGGGATAGGAATGCGCGGCGACCGACTCGGGCTTGATCCGGGCGGAGAACCCCGGCGCGGTGGGGGCCCGGTAGCGGCCCTGCTCGACGACCACCGGATCGGTGAAGTGCTCGTGCAGATGGTCGACGTACTCGATGACCCGGTTCTCGCGGCTGCCCGAGACCGCGACGTAGTCGAACATCGCGAGGTGCTGCACCAATTCGCAGAGCCCCACCCCGCCGGCGTGCGGGCAGACCGGGACGCCGAACTTGGCGGCCAGCAGCAGGATCGCGAGGTTCTCGTTGACGCCGGCCACCCGGGCCGCGTCGATCTGCACGAAGTCCACGGCGCCGGCCTGCAACAACTGCTTGAAGACCACCCGGTTGGCGACGTGCTCACCGGTGGCGACCGGCACGGGCTGCCCGGCGCGCACCGCCGCGTGCCCCAGGACGTCGTCCGGGCTGGTGGGCTCCTCGATCCAGTGCGGGGAGTACGGCGCCAGCGCGGTCATCCAGCGGACCGCCTCGGCCACGTCCCAGCGCTGGTTGGCGTCCACGGCGATGCGCACCGCGGGGCCGACGGCGTCCCGGGCCAGCCGCATCCGGCGCAGGTCGTCCTCCAGGTCACCGCCCACCTTCAGCTTGATCTGCCCGAAGCCTTCGGCCACCGCCTCCTCGGCCAGCCGCACCAGCTTGGCGTCGTCGTGGCCGAGCCAGCCGGGCGTGGTGGTGTACGCGGGATAGCCCTCGGCCCGCAGACGGGCGGCCCGCCCGGCGCGGCCGGGTTCGGCGGCGCGCAGCAGGGCCAGCGCCTCGTCGGGTGTCAGGGCGTCGGAGAGATGGCGGAAGTCGACCTGCGAGACCAGGTCCTCGGGGGTCATGGCGGCGAGGTACGCCCAGACCGGCAGGCCCGCCCGGGTGGCCGCCAGGTCCCAGGCCGCGTTGATCACCGCGCCCGCGGCCATGTGCATCACGCCCTTCTCCGGGCCGAGCCAGCGCAGCTGGGAGTCGTGCGTGAGGTCGCGGTGCAGGGCGGCCAGACCGGCGGCGGTGGTCGGGGCCGGTCGGCCGACAAGGTAGGGCGCGAGGGAGCGGATCGCGGCCGCCATGACATCGTTTCCGCGTCCGATGGTGAAGCAGAAGCCGTGTCCGGGCGGCCCGCCGGCGGTGTGCAGCAGGACATAGGCCGCTGAGTAGTCGGGGTCGGGATGCATGGCGTCCGAGCCGTCGAGCTGCTCCGAGGTGGGGAAGCGGACGTCGTGCACCTCCAGCTCGGTGACGGTGTCGGCTGCAGCCATGCGGACGCCCCCTGGCATGTCGCGGAAGAACATCGGACCTTTCCCGGTCATCCGATGTATAGCCCTGCCCACACGGCAGCGTCCAGACCGCGTACGGAAGTTGCTCGGACGATCTCGAAACAGGTCGGATGAATGAGCACTCGTTCGTGCAGAGGGGCTGCGAGCAGGCACGCCGGACGCCGTAGTCTGGGGTACGCACGTAATGGATCTGCTGCCGGCGGCCGCCCCGAGGCGGCCGGACCGGTCGGAAGGAGGCGCTGGGTGATCGAGCTCGAGGGGGTGCCCGAGCTGATCGACCCGGTCATGGTGGCCGCGTTCGAGGGCTGGAACGACGCCGGCGACGCCGCCTCCGCCGCGGTCGCACACCTGGACCGGGAATGGAAGGGCGAGGTCTTCGCCGCGCTGGACGCGGAGGACTACTACGACTTCCAGGTGAACCGCCCGACCGTCTTCCTGGAGGGCGGCGCGCGCAAGATCACCTGGCCGACGACCCGCCTGTCCGTCGTGCGCGTCGCCGACTCCGACGGCAAGGGCCGGCCCCGCGACCTGGTCCTGGTGCGCGGCATCGAACCGAGCATGCGCTGGCGCTCGTTCTGCAACGAAATCCTGGGCTTCGCGCACGAGTTGGGCGTGGAGATGCTGGTGGTGCTGGGCGCGCTGCTCGGCGACACCCCGCACACCCGGCCGGTGCCGGTCAGCGGCGTCACCTCCGACACGGAGCTGGCGAGCCGGCTGGATCTGGAGGAGTCCCGCTACGAAGGCCCCACCGGCATCGTCGGCATCCTCCAGGAGGCCTGCACGCACGCGGGCGTTCCCGCGGTGAGCCTGTGGGCGGCGGTGCCGCACTACGTCTCCCAGCCGCCGAACCCGAAGGCCAGCCTCGCCCTGCTCAACCGCCTGGAGGACCTCCTCGACATCCGCATCCCGCTCGGCGAGCTGAGCGAGGACGCGCGCGCCTGGCAGCTGGGCGTGGACCAGCTGGCCGCCGAGGACAGCGAGGTCGCCGAGTACGTCCAGTCGCTGGAGGAGGCCCGGGACACCGCGGAGCTGCCGGAGGCGTCCGGCGAGGCGATCGCCAGGGAATTCGAGCGCTACCTCCGCCGCCGCGACCCGCAGGCCGGGCCGGGCGTGGCGACCGAGGGCGGCCTCACCGACGGCCGCGACGGCTCCTATCTGCGCGACACCTCCAGCGGCCGCACCCGCCCGCCGCGTCCGGCGCCCAAGGAACCGCGCGAGCCCCGGCCCGCCGAGGACGCCGCGGAGCCCCGAAAGGACGCCCCGGAGGCGGAGGGCCGGGCCAAGGACTCACCCGCGTCCCCGGACGTCCCCGACGCGGCCGACTCCGGCGACACCGGCAGGCCCGAGGACGGCAACGGCCCGGAGGACAGCGACCGCTGAGTCGCCCGCAGCACACCGCGCCACCGCACCGGGGCGCCGAACCCGCCGCGAGGCCGGGTCGGCGCCCCGGCCCGTTTCGGGCCCGGCTGCTGTCGACTGACGCTCTGATGATGGTTCGTCATCAGCGATGCGGCGCGAGAGACTCCCGGCCCCTCAGAACGGCGCCCCCGGCGGGGACGCGGAATCGCCCGATCGCCTTCGCCCTGCGACCGGTTGGACCCCGCGCACAGCAAAAGGGGGCGCTCCCGCCGATCGGCGGGAGCGCCCCGGAGGACGGAAGGGGTGAGGGTCAGCGAACGGCCGTCAGAGCGCCACGCCGAGCAGCGCGTCGACCGTGCGGGAGACCAGGCCGGGGGCGGACTCGTCATCGCCGCCGCCGGCCTGCTGGGCAGCGGCCCAGCGGTCCACGGCCGCGAGCGCGGCCGGGGAGTCCAGATCGTCGGCGAGTGCCGTACGGACCTCCGCGAGGAGTGCCTCGGCCGACGGGCCGTCGGGCCGCGAGACGGCGGCACGCCAGCGCGCCAGGCGCTCCACGGCCTCCTCCAGCACCCCGTCGGTCCATTCCCAGTCCGCGCGGTAGTGGTGCGCGAGCAGCGCGAGGCGTATCGCGGCCGGGTCGGTGCCCTCGCGCCGCACCGTGGAGACGAAGACGAGATTGCCCTTGGACTTGGACATCTTCTCGCCGTGCAGCGCGACCATCCCGGCGTGCACATACGCCTTGGCGAACGGGTGCTCGCCGGTGAGCGCCTGGGCGTGCGAGGCGCCCATCTCGTGGTGGGGGAACGCGAGGTCGGAGCCGCCGCCCTGGACGTCGAAGCCCATGCCCAGGTGTTCCAGGGCGATGGCCACGCACTCGATGTGCCAGCCGGGTCGGCCGCGGCCGAGGGAGCGCCCGTCCCAGCTCGGCTCGCCCTCGCGGGCGGCCATCCACAGCATCGGGTCGAGCGGGCTCTTCTTGCCCTCCCGCTCGGGGTCGCCGCCGCGCTCCGCGGACAGCAGGCGCATCGCCTCCGCGTCCAGCCCTGAGACCTCGCCGAAGTGCGGGTCGGACTCGACGGAGAAGTAGGTGTCGCCGTCCAGTTCGTACGCCGCGCCGGCGTCGCGCAGCCGCTCCACCAGCGGGACGATCCCCGGTATGGCCTCGACCGCGCCGATGTACTCGCGCGGCGGCAGCATCCGCAGGGCCGTCATGTCCTCGCGGAAGAGGGCGGTCTCACGCTCCGCGAGCGCCGTCCAGTCCTCACCGGTGTCGACGGCCCGCGCCAGGAGCGGATCGTCGACATCGGTGACGTTCTGCACGTAGTGAACCTGGCGCTTCGTGTCGAGCCACACGCGCTGAACCAGGTCGAACGCGTTGTAGGTCGCCGCGTGCCCCATGTGGGTGGCGTCGTACGGCGTGATGCCGCAGACGTAGATACGGGCGACGGGACCGGGGGCGAGGGTCACCCGTCCGCCGGTCGCGGTGTCGTGGATCCTCAGGTCGCTGCCCTGACCGGGCAGGGCGGGAACCTCAGAAGCGGGCCATGCATGCATGCCTTGAGCGTAACCGGACGCATGTTCCGCATACGAACCGGTCCGGCGCTCTTGGCCGGATAGGCGCTCTTGTGTTCGGGTCCGAATCATGCAAGGAGCCGCCGCGGCGGACGGCGTCCTCAGACCGGTGGCCAGGGGATCGCGGGCCACTGACCGCCGGGCTCCGGGTGCCGGCCGGTCCGCAGCAGTTCCGCGACACGCTCCCGCAATGCCTCGATCTCGGCATCCGTGATCAGTTCGGCCAGTCGGGCGGCGAGCGGCGCGGCAGCCGTGAGTGCGTCCTGGAGGCCCCGCAGGACCTCCAGGGCCTCCTCCGTCAGCGGCTCCCCCGCCCACCCCCACAGAAGCGTGCGCAGCTTGTCCTCGGCGTTGAACGTGACGCCGTGGTCGATGGCGAAAAGCTGTCCGCCGGTCGCGGGCAGCAGGTGCCCGCCCTTGCGGTCCCCGTTGTTGATCACCGCGTCGAGCACCGCGAGCCGCCGCAGCCACGGATGGTCGGCGTGCACCAGGAGCGCGGTGCGGCCGTCGCCGATCTCCGCGAAGCCGACGGCCTTCCAGCCCGGCGCCGGTCCCTCGTCCTCCACCAGGGCCAGCAGTTCCGGGACCGCCTCGCCGTCGTCCCCGTCGGCGGGCGCCTCGATCCACTCCTGGACCATGCCGGTGCCGTACGGGCCGTCCCGCAGCACGGTCGTGGGGATCAGGTCCCAGCCGGTCGCCCGGGAGACCTCGTACGCCGCCACTTCGCGCTGCGCGAGGGTGCCGTCGGGGAAGTCCCACAGCGGGCGCTCGCCGTCCACCGGCTTGTAGACGCAGGCGGCGGTGCGGCCCTCATGGGTGACCGAGCAGTAGAGCACCGCGTTGGACGCCTCCCGGATCTGCCCGCGCACCGTCAGCTCGCCCTCGGCGAGAAACGCGTCCGGCAGTCCCGGGGCCCGCTCCCGCGGGTCCGTGCCCGGCGGGTCCTGCGGTGCGGAGGGGCCGGGAAGCTGCCCGGCCGGTTCGACGGAGGGCTCCATGGCGCTCACGCGTCCCGCCGGTATCCGTTCTGGCGCGGACACACATGTCCCTCCGGATCGAGCGGCAGGCTGCACAGCGGGCACGGCGGACGCCCGGCGTTGACGACATCCAGGGCCCGCTTGGCGAATGCCCTGGCCATGGTGCCGGTGAGCCGCACCCGGAGCATCGGGGGGCCGTTCTCGTCGTCCTGGAGCAGCCGCTCCTCGGCGTCGGCGAGGTCCTCTTCGTTGTCGGCGTCCAGCTCCACCAGGGCCTGCGCCTCGACGATCATCCGCTCGTCCTCGCCGTCCCAGGCGAGCGCCATGGTGCCGACCCGGAACTCCTCCTCGACGGGCGACTCCAGCGGAGCGGTGTCGGAGACCTCCGTGGGAGACATCGCGGGCACCGGGGCGTTGCCCCCGCTGCGCCGCACCACCTCGTCCAGCAGCTCGTCGATCCGCTCCGCGAGGGCCGCGACCTGGGTCTTCTCCAGGGCGACGCTGGTGGTACGGCCTGCCGCGGTGGCCTGGAGGTAAAAACTACGGCGGCCAGGCAGCCCGACCGTACCGGCCACGAAGCGGTCCGGCGCGTCGTAGAAGAACACCTGACGGGACAACGTCCTGCTCCGATTGCTCGACTGCGGGGGCACTGCGGTCGCTGCGGTCCTGGTCACCGCGTCGGATCGCAGGGGCATGGCAGGCAGCGCCGTCGCACCACCCTACTGCGCCGACTGATCACGGTGCTCCCGCACCACCGCCGACCGCGGCATCCCGTTCGGCCGCGGCCGCGCCGCCCTCCTCCCGGGGGGCCAGCCCGCCGAAATCCCCGGTGTCGCCGAGCCGTACGAGGTACGGGCGCAGCCGTGTGTAGCGGATCGCGGTGACCGAGCAGGGCTCCACGGAGATCCGCTGGAAGAGGTCGAGGTGCATGCCCAGGGCGTCCGCCACAAGGGATTTGATGATGTCGCCGTGCGAACACATCACATAGGCGGCCTCGGCGCCGTGGGCGGCCTCGATGCGGGCGTTCCAGTCGTGTACCGCGTCCACCGCGCGGGCCTGCATACCGCGCATCGACTCCCCGCCGGGGAAGGCGGCGGTGGACGGGTGCTGCTGGACGACCTCCATCAGCGGCTGGTCGCTCAGTTCGGCGAGTTTGCGGCCCGACCATTCGCCGTAGTCGCATTCGCTGATCCGGTCCTCCTGGTGCAGCGGCAGGCCGGGGCGGGCGTCCAGCAGCGGCTGCACGGTCTCCTGGCAGCGCTGCAGGGGGCTGCAGACGACGGCGGCCAGCGGCACCTGCGCCAGCCGCGCGGGCAGCGCCGCGGCCTGGGCAGCGCCCCGCTCGTCGAGGGCGACACCGGGAGTCCGTCCGGCGAGGACGCCGGAGGTGTTGGCGGTGGAGCGGCCGTGCCGCACCAGGATCAGCGTGGGCATGGCCGCCAGCCTACGTGCCGCGGGCCCGTTCCTGGCAGGCGGCCGGAGGAGGGGCGAGAATGCCAGATGTGATCGTGGACTGCGCCATCTACCGGGACGGCCGCCGCACCGACGGGCCGGAAGATCTCTCCGCCGCGCTCGACGAGGCTCGGGCCGAGGGAAATTCCTTCCTGTGGCTCGGCATGCACGAGCCGACGCAGGAGGAGTTCGATCGCGTCAGCAGCCAGTTCGGGCTGCATCCGCTGGCGGTCGAGGACGCCCTCAAGGCTCATCAGCGACCGAAGCTGGAGGTCTACGACGACTCCCTGTTCGTGGTGCTCAAGCCGGTCGCCTACGACGACGCGGCGGACACCGTCACCGCCTCGGAGCTGATGCTCTTCGTCGGCGACTCGTTCGTGGTGACCGTCCGGCACGGCGAGGCGAGCCCGCTGCGCACCGTGCGGGTGCGCCTGGAGCACCAGCCGAAGGTCCTCCGGCACGGGCCGACCGCGGTGCTGTACGCCGTCAGCGACGCGGTGGTCGACCACTACATCGAGGTGGCCGCCGAACTCCAGGTGGATCTGGAGGAGTTGGAGGCGGAGGTCTTCGCACCGGTCCGCGGCGACACCAGGAACACCGCGGCCGCGATCTACGCGTTCAAGCGCGAGATCCTCGAATTCCGACGCGCGACCGGCCCGTTGGCGGAGCCGATGGCCCGGCTGCAGAACCCCGGGGTGCCGTTCGTGCACGAAAAGGCCCGGCCGTTCTTCCGCGACGTCGACGACCATCTCACCCGCGCCAACGAGTCGGTCGAGGGCCTGGACCGGCTGCTGTCGGACATTCTCTCCGCGCACCTCGCGCAGATGGGCGTGCGGCAGAACGACGACATGCGCAAGATCTCGTCATGGGCCGCGCTGGCCGCCGTCCCCACCCTGATCGCCGGCATCTACGGGATGAACTTCGAGCACATGCCCGAGCTGCGGTGGCCCCTGGGATACCCGGCGATCCTGCTGGTGATGGCCTCTCTGGAGGTGTGGCTGTACCGGATGTTCAAACGCCGCGGATGGCTGTGACGAAAGGGCGGGCCCGCCCTTTCGTCACAGCCGTCCCGTCACACCGCCGGGCGCACGTGGTCACACCGTCAGGCGAACTCCGCCGTGGAAGTGGCCGGCCCGCCCAGCGCGTCGCGCCGCTCGGGCATCGACAGGCTGACCATCCGCCGCCAGCCACCCGCCCGCTCGTAGCCGTACATCGCCCGGATCCCCGCCCTGAGCACCGCGGACTTGGCCGCGGGCCACTTCAGGATGCGCCCCATGTGGTCCATCACCGCAAGGCTCACGTCCCGGTAGACCGCGATCTCGGCGTTCGCGCACTCGTGCAGGATCCGCTGGATGGTCCGGCCGTGCCCGGCCCGGGCCAGCCGGAGGAGTTCCTCGTGGCAGTAGGCGAGGTGGTTGTCCTCGTCGTTCGAGATCATCCGGATCGCCTTGCCCACCTCGGGGTGATCGCCGAAATACTTCGTCAGCATGTCCATCTGGTCGGCCGCACGCTGCTCGGTGACCCTGCTGTGCGAGAGGTAGGTGATGATGTCCAGCTCACTGAGGGGGGCGTCGCGGCGCAGCTTGTCGTGCGCCAGTCCGATGCCGCGCCGCTCCAGCAGCATGGTGTAGTCGGTTTCCTCGGGGACATCGGCGGCCGTCAGGCCGCGCTTGCGCAGCAGAGCCTGGAAGATCCGGCCGTGCTTGTCCTCATCCGCGCCGTGCCGCGCGACCTTGGGTGCGAGGCCGGCCATCGCCGGCGGGAGCAGGGCCGCGATACGGCCGTTCTCCCACCCTCCCTGGGCCTCGCCACTGGCGGCTATGGAGCAGAACAGGCGGTAGGAGTCATCGTTGTCGATGATCTCTTGGAACAGGGCTTTGGCCGAGAACATGCGCGCCACCTCCGAACGGACACACCCGCAGGAAAAGTCAAGGTCGGCGTGCGGAGTGCGGCAACCGGTGGACCGGCCCATTCGACCGTTCGAATGACATGACCCCTCGGCGACGGGGCGTAACCACCGTGCCCGGCGCGGCGTTGTGCTGCGTGACGGCCGTGGCGGGGAAGACCCCCGAGCCCCCACCACGGCCGCAGCGCTTCCCGGAAGCCCGGCACCTTCGGTGCCGGGCTTCGCGTTGTGCGGTGCGGTCCGGTAATGCGTCGTCGGCGTCGCGCTACGCCAGCCCGGCGCGCTCCAGGGCCTCGGTGCCGGCCCGCAGGGACGCGATCCGGTCCTCCAGCGTGAAGCCGGCCGGCGCCAGGGTCAGGGTGGTGACCCCCGCTTCGGCGTACGCCTGCATCCGGTCGGCGATCCGGTCGACGGTGCCGAGCAGCGTGGTCTGGTCGATCAGCTGCTGCGGAATCGCGGCGGCCGCGCCCTCCTTGTCACCGGACAGGTACTTGTCCTGGATCTCGGCGGCTTCCTTCTCGTAGCCCATGCGCTGGGCCAGCTTGTTGTAGAAGTTCTGCTTCCGGCTGCCCATACCGCCGACGTACAGCGCGGTGTACGGGCGGAACATGTCGGCCAGCGCGCCGACGTCCTCGCCGAGGGCGAGCGGCAGCGTCGGGCAGACGTCGAAGCCCTCCAGGGTCTTGCCGGCCTTCTCGCGGCCGGCCCGGATGGGGGCGATCGCGGTCTCGGCCAGGTGCTCGGCGGACGGGAAGATCAGCAGTGCGCCGTCGGCGATCTCGCCGGTCTGTTCGAGGTTCTTGGGGCCGATCGCCGCGATGTAGAGCGGGATGTGCTCGCGCTGCGGGTGCACGGTGAGCTTCAGCGGCTTGCCGGGGCCGCCGGGCAGGGGCAGCGTCCAGTGCTCGCCCTCGTAGGAGAGCCGCTCCCGCGACATCGCCTTGCGGACGATGTCGACGTACTCGCGGGTGCGCGCCAGCGGCTTGTCGAACTTCACGCCGTACCAGCCCTCGGAGACCTGCGGCCCCGAGACACCGAGGCCGAGCCGGAATCGGCCGCCGGAGAGCGAGTCGAGCGTGGCGGCGGTCATCGCCGTCATCGCGGGGGCGCGTGCGGGGATCTGGAAGATCGCCGAACCGATGTCGATGCGCTCGGTCTGAGCGGCCACCCAGGAGAGCACCGAGGGAGCGTCGGATCCGTAGGCCTCGGCGGCCCAGCAGACCGAATAACCGAGGCGGTCGGCCTCCTGCGCCACGGCGAGATTGTCCGAGTCCATCCCGGCACCCCAGTAGCCGAGGTTGATGCCAAGCCTCATGCCGCTCCCCTTACTGATCAGTAACGTCGCTGTTGCGGGGACTCTAGCGCGCCACCCCGCCGACCGTCATCGGCGGGTTGTCCACAGGTCCCCTGATCCGGGCCCGCGGCCAGTAATCTCACAGACCATGGAGCAAAGGCACCTCGGGCGTACCGGCCTTCGTGTGTCCCGCCTCGGGCTCGGCACCCTGAACTGGGCACGCGACACCGACGAACAGGAAGCCGCCGACCAGCTCAAGACGTTCTGGGAGGCCGGCGGCACCCTCGTCGACACCGCCGACATCTACGCCGACGGCGGCGCCGAGTACCTCCTCGGCCGGCTGACCGAGGCGCTCGTCCCCCGCCAGGATCTGGTGATCGCCACCAAGGCCGGCAGCGTCCTGGAGACCGACCGCCGCGTCGACAGCTCCCGCCGCCATCTGCTGGCCGCGCTGGACGCCTCCCTGGAGCGGCTGGGGACTGACTACGTCGACCTGTGGCAGCTGCACGGCTTCGACCACGAGACCCCGCTCGAGGAGACCCTGCACGCCCTCGACCTCGCCGTCAGCAGCGGCCGGGCGCGCTATGTGGGGTTGTCGAACTTCTCCGGCTGGCAGCTCGCCAAGGCCGGCACCTGGCAGCTGGCGGTGCCCGGCGTGCGCAACCGGCTGGCGGGCACGCAGATGGAGTACTCCCTGCTGCAGCGCGGCATCGAGCGCGAGGTGCTGCCCGCCGCCCTCGACCTCGGCGTCGGCGTGCTGCCCTCCTCACCGCTCGGCCGCGGCGTGCTCACCGGGAAATACCGCCATGCCACACCGGCCGACTCGCGCGGCGCCTCCGACCACCTCGCCCCGTTCGTCGCGCCCTACCTCGACGAGTCGGCGGGCCGGATCGTCGAGGCGGTGAGCACCGCCGCGGACGGACTGGCCGTCACCCCGCTTCAGGTCGCGCTCTCCTGGGTCCGCGACCGTCCCGGAGTCACCGCCCCGATCGTGGGGGCGCGGACCGCACAGCAGCTCAGAGCGGCGTTGTCAGTGGAGACCCTTAGTCTTCCTGACGAGATCCGCCGGGCGCTGGACGATGTGTCGGCCCCGGTGCACCACTATCCCGATCACGACTGGAGCACGCTGTGAGTACCGACCGCCTCGCCGGCGAGACCACGCCCGAGCAGGAGGCCGCGCCCGGCGCTACGGATGCCCAGTCGCCCGACGACTCCGCGCACGGGCCGGGCGACGCGGCGGCGAACGCCGAAGCGGTGGGCCACGCCTCCGGGGAATCCGCACCGGCCGCCGAGCCGGAGCCCGGCCCGGGCACCGCGCCCGGAACGGCTCAGGAGGCCGCCGCCGAGTCCGCCGCCGGCGACTCCGCCGCGGCCGCGCCGGCACCCGGCTCCGCAGCGGCGACGGCCGCCGACCTGGCCGCCGCGGTGCGGGCCGTCGAGAGCGGTGAGCGCTCGGCCGCCTCGTTCTTCGCCCAGAGCCATCGCACCCCCAAGCCGAGCACCCCCGCCGCCGGCCCCGCGCAGCAGGCCGGCGCCCCGGCCGCCGACGCACGGCCCGCGCAGAGCACCGGACCCGCCGACCCCGCGCGGCAGCAGGCAGCCCGCCCGGCCGAGGCGCCCGCGGGCCCCGTCGGCCCGCCCGCCGCGGACGGCCCCCCGCCTTCGCAGGCCCAGGCCGCGCCCGCCCCGAAGCCCGCGGTGGCGACGGCCCCCGGCCTGCCAGGCGTACGCCAGGTCCTCGCGGCGGGCGGCGCTCCCGAGGAGTTGGCCGAGAAGGCCGCCGAGGTGCTCGGTGAGCGCGCCGCCGAGGCGCTGAGCGAGGACCCCTGGCAGCTGCTCGCCGTCCCCGGTGTGCGCCCCGAGCAGGCCGACGGCTTCGCGCGGGCGCTGCTGGGCACGGCATGCGGGCCGGACGACGAACGGCGCGGACAGGCACTGGTCCTGTGGCTGCTGGAGCAGGCCGCCGTCGCGGGCCACTCCGCGCTGGAGGCGCCCGCGTTGCGCGCCGCCCTCGCCCAGCGCTCGGTGCCCGACCCCGACGAGGCGCTGCAGACCGCCATCGCGGACGGCGCGGTGCTGGTGTTCCAGGACGCGATCGACACCCCGGGCCGACGGCCCGCGGCGGACGAGGAAGAGGAGGAGCAGCCGGTCCGGGTCCTGCTCGGCCTCGACCGGTTCGCGATGGCCGAGGAGAGCGTCGCCGACGGGCTGGCACGGCTGCTCAACACCTTCGAGCCGGTGCCCGAGGGCGAACCGGCGCCGGAAGGCGAGAGCCGAAGCCCGGCAGACTCCGCGGACCCGGCGGACCGCGCGGACCCGGCGGCTGACGAGAGCGGCACGGCCGTGCAGGACGCCTCGGCGGCCACCGCCGACGACGCTGCGGGCGCCCCCGCGGGAACCGCCGAGGAGCCCCGGGAGAACTCCCGGGACCTCGCGGAAGAGACCGAGGGCATCCGTCGCGCCCACCCGTCCGCCGCGGCATGGGACGCCGCCGCAGCCGCCGCCCCGTCGCCGTCGGCCGCCGAGCTGATCCGCGCCGCCGCGCACAGCGGCCTGGTGGCCCACACCGGCGCGGAGGCCGCGCGCGCCGAGCCCGCCGCGCTGATCGCCGCGGCCCGCGCCCTGGGTCTGCGGGCCTTCGGCGCCACCCACAGCGAGAACGGCCGCCGCCGACTGGCCGCCCAGCTCTCGCAGGCCCCGCAGGGCACCGCCCCGACCGCCCTGGAGGGCGCCGATACCGCGGCGGTGACGGTGTCCGGCCTGATCTCCGGGCAGCAGGGCCCCGGCCGGGACGCGGACGGCGCACTGGCCCTCGATCTGCTGGTGGTGCTGGACGCCCCCCAACTCGATCTGGAGACCGCCGCGCTGCTCGTCGAGTCGCTGACCGACGGGACCCGACTCGTGCTCAGCGGAGACCCGGCCGTCCTGTGGTCCGCAGGGCCCGGCCGGCTGTTCACCGACCTCCTCTCCGCCCGCTGCTGCCCCCAGGTCGCCTCCCGCACCCCGGACTTCGGCCCGATCGGCGAGCTGGTGTCGGGCATCGGCATCGGGGAGCTGAACCAGGTCGAGGCCCCCGGCAAGGAAGTGGTGATCGTCCCGGTGCAGAACGCCGGCGAGGCGGTGCACCGCACCGTCCAGCTGGTCGCCGACTCCGTCCCCCGGGCGCTCGGCGTCCCCGCCGACCAGACGCAGGTCATCACCCTCGGCCACGGCGGCGCGGCCGGCACCCGCGCACTGAACACCGCGCTCAAGGAGCGGCTCAACCCCGGCCCCGGCCGGTTCGGCGGCTTCGACCCGGGCGACCGCGTCGCGTACGCCCCGGCGCCCGGCCGCACCGTGCCCGGCACGGTCACCGGAGCGGACGCCGACGGCCTGCACCTCGATTGCGGAGCCCCCGTGGTGGTGCCGCGCGAGCAGGTCGGCTCCGGTGCCGTGCGGCACGGCTGGGCGCTCACCGCCCATCAGGCGGCAGGTATGCGCTGGCCCGCCGTGGTGACCGTGCTGCCCGGTGACGCGGCGGGCGGTCTGACCCGCTCCTGGGCCTACACCGCCTTCAGCCGCGGCGAGCGCCATCTCTCCGTGGTCCAGGGCGTCGACCAGGCGCTGGCCCGTGCCGTGGCCGAGGTGCCCGTCAAGGAGCGCACGACCCGGCTGCGCACCCTCCTGCAGACGCAGAGCGTGCAGGCCACAGCGGACCCGGCCGCCGGCTAAGCCGCGTCCGCACAGTCCCGGGCACGCCGCTGCCCCGGTCCCGTCGGTACGTCCTGACGGGACCGGGGCAGCGGTGTGCGCAAGGCCGGGAGGCAGACGGTAGGCGAAGCTCCCGCCCGGTCTCACCGGTCCTGGTCGAGCACCTCGATCAGATCGTCGTCGTCCTCGCCCAGTTCCTCGTCGAAGACGGAGCTGACGTCGAAGCGGCAGACCACCCGCTGCGGATCCGCCTGGTCGAACGGCGCGGACAGCCACTCGCCCGGCTCCGCGGGATCGTCCGCGGCCGCCACCCACAGCGTGGAGTCGCCCTCCTCCAGGCCGAACTCCTTGTGGCGGGAGGCGATCTCGTCCGGCTCGAACTCCCCGAAGAGCACACCGAGCGCCGCATGCACGCTGTTGCCGACCACGCCGCCCGCCCCGGTACCCGCGGAGCCGTTCACCGGTACGTCGTCGGCGGCGTCCGGATCGAGGTCGGCGATGCGCTGGGCCTGGTGCAGCAGCCGTTGTGGTTCGACGACGGTGTAGTCGCGCCGGATGAGCACGCTCAACGCGCTGGGCTCCTCGGGGCCCGCGTAGGAAGGCAGCACGTCGCTGCCGGGGATCTCGAAGGGGGTGACCTCGTCGTAGGTGTCGTACAGCAGCTCGTCATAGGCCTCGGCCGCCGCGGCGAGCTCGTCGAACGCGGCATAAACAGCTGGATCATCCTGCCCCGAGCGGCGTTCGACCGCGTCGAGGTGACGGTCCAGCGCGGCTTTGACCGCCTCGGCGGCGGCACGTACCTCGGCAGCGGAGGGCTGCGCAGCATCAGACATAGTGCAGACGCTATCCGTACCGGGGCCGGTCCCGCACAATAGATGCGATGCCGGAATACGAATTCTGCGATGTGTATGTGCCTCGGGGGGTCTCCCGCAAGGCCGCCACACGCCTGCTGACCGACCACGCCGAGTACGGACACTGGGAGTTGGACCGACTTCGCCTCAACCCCGACGGCAGCCGCAGGGTGCGGCTGCGCCGCCGGATCATCCGACAGCTCCGCGCCACTTGGTGATCACAGGAGCTGTCCGTGCACAACGAAACGGGCCCCGTCACCACGGGGCCCGCTCCGATGCCCGGACGTGTCACGCCGGGCTATGTGGTGCCTGTCACCCGCGAGCGGTGCGCGCCCGGCGGTAGAGCACGGCTCCCCCGAGCAGCAGTCCGGCGGCGGCCGGAACCGCGAGACCGATCGTCCCGGCACCGGTCTGCGCGAGATGTCCGGCAGTCTTCGGCGGCGTGACGACCTGCGTGTGCGGCTCGGTCTCCGTCTGCGGCCTCGTCCCCGGGTTGTCCGGCGAGTCCGGGCTGTCCGGCGAGTCCGGGGTTTCCGGCCCCCCGGGGGTGCCCGGCTCCTCGGGCTCCTCGGGGTTGTCCGGGTTGTCCGGCTCGTCGGGGTTCTCCGGCGACGGCGGCTGCTCCTCCGTGGGCGGAGTGGGCTCGCCGGGGTTGTCCGGGTACTCCGGGCTCGTCGGCGGCACCGTCTCCGGCTCGTTGTCGCAGTCGTTTCCGAAGGCGGGGTTCAGCAGCCCGCCCACCGAGGCACTGTTGCCACAGGCGTTGACCGGCACGTCGACCGGGACCTGGACATTGTTGCCGGAGACGACACCGGGCGAGTGTGATGCCTTGCCCTTGGCGCCGGAGCCGTGGTGCTTGCCACCCGAGTCGTTGGAGCACTTGTTCCCGAACGCCGGGTTGAGCAGTCCGATGACGTTGACGGTGTTTCCGCACACGTTCACCGGTACATGGACCGGGATCTGGACGGTGTTGCCGGAGCCGACACCGGGCGAATGCGCCGAGCGCCCCAGTGCTCCGGAGTCCGCCTGTGCGTAGCCACCCGCGAGAGCGAGCAGCCCACCCGCGGCCGCCATCGTGATCAGGCCCTTTTTCGCGACCTGCCTCATAGCTTGGTTCCCCTGCCTTGTGCCATCAGGAATGCGCGCGAGTAAGATCCACCCGCCCGCTGAAATACCCAGAGGCTCCGGAATGCGAGTGCATTCCGGAGCCGAGCTGGATCAGCCCCCTACAGGGGCGGATACAACGTCAGTGAACGTCAGTCGTTGACACACTTGTTGCCGAAGGCGGGGTTCAGCAGCCCGATCACGTTGACCGTGTTGCCGCAGACGTTCACCGGAACGTGGACCGGCACCTGGACGACGTTGCCGGAGACGACACCCGGGGAGTGCAGGGCCGCGCCCTGGGCACCCGAATCGGCAACAGCCAGGCCCGCGCCGGCGAGCACAAGGCCACTGGTGACTGCCGCAGCAGCGACGATCTTCTTGATCATTATTCCTCCTTGTAGGCAATGCGATCCCAGCCGCGGACCGCACTCACTCCAACGAGGCCGGAGCGATTGAGCTACGAACACACCGTTGCATTCACCCGTTTCAGCTACGCCGACGCGGACGGCAGGTAATCCGCGCCGAATTCAGCTCTGTTCGATGAACCGGTCGAGCACGCGTACACCGAACTTCAGCCCGTCCACGGGCACTCGCTCGTCCACGCCGTGGAACATTCCGGCGAAGTCCAGCTCCGGCGGCAGCTTCAGCGGCGCGAAGCCGAAGCCGCGGATTCCGAGGTCGTCGAAGGACTTCGCGTCCGTGCCGGCCGAGAGCATGTACGGCACCGCGCGGGCGATCGGGTCCTCCGCCTGGAGCGCCGACTGCATCGCGTCGACCAGCGCGCCGTCGAAGGTGGTCTCCAGGGCCTTGTCCGCGTGCACGTCCTCCCGCTTGACGCGCGGACCGAGGATCCGGTCCAGGTCGGCCAGGAACTCCTGCTCGTAGCCCGGCAGGAAGCGGCCGTCGACATGCGCGGTGGCCTGGCCCGGAATGACGTTGACCTTGTAACCCGCGCCCAACTGGGTCGGGTTGGCGGTGTTCTTGAGCGAGGCGCCGATCAGCTTGGCGATGCCGCCGAGCTTGGCCAGCGTGTCGTCCATGTTCTCCGGGTCGAGTTCGGTGCCCAGCGCGTCCCCGAGCTCGTCCAGGAAGGCACGCAGGGTCTTCGTCACCCGCACCGGGAACTCGTGCCGGCCCAACCGCCCGACGGCCTCGGACAGTTCGGTGATGGCGTTGTCCCGGTGGATCATCGAACCGTGTCCGGCGGAGCCGTCCACGGTCAGCTTCATCCAGTGCATGCCCTTCTGCGCCGTCTCGACGAGATAGAGGCGCAGATTCTCGTTGACGGTGAAGGAGAAGCCGCCGACCTCGCTGATCGCCTCCGTCACGCCCTCGAAGAGGCCGGGGTGCTTGTCGACGAGGAAGCGCGCGCCGTAGGTGCCGCCCGCCTCCTCGTCCGCGAGGAAGGCCAGCACGATGTCGCGCGGGGGCTTGCGGCCGGTGCGCATCCGGTCACGGACGACGGCCAGCGTCATCGCGTCCATGTCCTTCATGTCGACCGCGCCGCGGCCCCACAGGCACCCGTCCGCGATCTCGCCGGAGAACGGGTGGTGGGTCCAGTCGTCGGCGTTGGCGGGCACCACGTCGGTGTGCCCGTGGATCAGCAGTGCGGGCCGCGAGCGGTCCTCGCCCTCGATCCGGGCCACGGTCGAGGCGCGGCCCCGGTGCGACTCGAAGATCTGCGGCTCCAGCCCGACCTCGGCGAGCTTCTCCGCGACGTATTCGGCGGCCGCGCGCTCACCCGGGCCCGAGTGGTCGCCGTAGTTGCTGGTGTCGATCCTGATCAGGTCCCGGCACAGGTCGACGACCTCGTCCTCGCCGGTGACCGTACGGGTCGGCTGCGACTCGCTCATGCCTGAACCTCGCTTCGCTCGGCCCCGCATCCGCGGGACTCGCACCTTGCCATGGTTCGCTCGCCGGGCTCGCTCACACTGCCTCCTCATGGTTCACGGCCGCGTCGCGCTCCTCGCGGGAGCCCGCACCGCGGCGGGGGTCCACCGCCATCCTCCACCTCGCGGCCGCTGCGCCCAAGGCCGCAATACTCCCGACATGCCCTGGTCACAGCCCCTCCCCCGGCCAAAAGAGTGGGTGATCGACCACCGCCGAAGGTTTGCTATTGTTTTCCACGTCGGAACGGCGCGGCCGCGACGACAGACACCTTGTCCGGGTGGCGGAATGGCAGACGCGCTAGCTTGAGGTGCTAGTGCCCTTTATCGGGCGTGGGGGTTCAAGTCCCCCCTCGGACACCAGCCAGGACCCCAGTTGATCTGGGGTCCTTTGCTTTTCCCGGGGTGCCCGGCCCCGGAGGGCCGGGCACCCCGTCCCCCGCGATATTCCGGTGCGCGGGCCCGCAGGGCGTGCGTAGGGTGCGCAGGTCGGTGGAGCTTGTGAGGGGCGGGGCGAGTGCTGATCTTCGATGCGGATGACACGTTGTGGGAGAACAACGTGATCTTCGAGCGGGTCATCGACGAGTTCCTGGAGTGGATGGCGCATCCCGAACTCGACCGGGCCGGGGTACGGGCCGTCCTCGACGACATCGAGGCGGCGAACGCCCTGACGCACGGCTACGGCAGCAAGGTGTTCCTGCGCAGTCTCGGCGAGTGTGTGGCACGGCTGCGGGAGCGGGCGGCGACGGCCGAGGAGACGGCCCGTATCGCGGGGTGGGCGGCGGCCTTCGCCCACGACCGGGTGGAGCTCGTCGCGGGGGTGGCCGAGACGCTGGCGGAACTGGCCCGGCGGCACGATCTGCTGCTGTTGACCAAGGGCGACACCGAGGAGCAGGAGCGGAAGGTGGCGGCGTCCGGTCTGCGGCCGTACTTCCGGGACGTGCACATCGTGGCGGAGAAGGATGTCTCGACGTACGAGGAGTTGGTGCGGGTCCACGACCTGGTGCCGGCCTCGACCTGGATGATCGGGAACTCCCCGAAGTCGGACATCCTGCCGGCCCGTGCGGCCGGGCTGAACGCGGTCTTCATTCCGCACCAGCACACCTGGGTGCTGGAGCACAGCGACGTGGATCCGGGCGACGAGAAGGTACTGCGGCTGTCGGCGTTCGGGGAGTTGCTGCGGCACTTCTGAGGCCGGGCAGGGGCGAAGAGCACAGGATTGTCGAGGGGGCGGTGTGAGCGGGGCGGAGCCGAAGGTGTCGTGTGTCTTCGTGTGCCACGACGAGGCGGGGCGGGTGCTGCTGGCGCGGCGGAGCAGTGGCGCCAGGGACGAGCCGGGGACCTGGGACTGCGGGGCCGGGGCGCTGGAGTTCGGGGAGACCTTCGAGGCGGCGGTGGCGCGGGAGGTGCACGAGGAGTACGGCGCGCGGCCGCTCGGCATCGACATGATCGGGGTGCGCAATGTGCTGCGCGGCGAACCGGTGCACTCGCACTGGGTCGCGGTGGTCTTCGCGGTCCGGGTGGAGCCCGGTGAGGTGGAACTCGGCGAGCCGCACAAGTTCGACGCGTGGGAGTGGTTCGCGCCGGACGCGCTGCCGGCGCCACTGCACTCGCAGTGCGGAGCGAGCCTGGCGCTCTTCGCGGCCCGGTCGGCATGACGGTCGCGTAGGACCGGAGGGCGAGGTCACGGGCGGTGCGAGTCGGTGCGGCCGGCCGGCTGCGGAGCGGGGGCCGGGCTTCGGCCCGGCGTCCGCGCGGTCAACGGGTGGGGCGGCAACCGCCCTTCCTGTAGGTCATGTGCACGAGCATGGCCCACAGGAACGGCGCTCGGCAACCGAATTGGGGCGGCGGGCAGGTCAACGGCCCCGCCGCCGGACGGCTTTCCCGGGTGCCGCAGGGCCGTGTGCGCGGCAGCCCGGTCCGCTCACCCTTCTCAGCCGAGGTCGCGCGGGCGCAGGCGTACCCGGGCCGGGCCGGTCGCCTGGAGGGTGATGCCGGCCGCGACCGGCACCTCCTGGTCCACGGCCTCCAGTTCGTGGGCGCGCAGCAGCGTCGCCATCGCGAGCACCGACTCCAGCATGGAGAAGTGCTGGCCGATGCAGGCGCGCGGGCCCCCGCCGAACGGGAACCACGCGTAGCGGTGCCGTGCTGCCTCGCGCTCGGGGGTGAAGCGCTCCGGGTCGAAGCGCTCCGGGTCCTCCCACAGGTCGGGGCTGCGGTGGGTCACCCAGGGCGCGACCACCACATCGGCACCGGCGGGGATGACGTAGCCCCCGATCTCGGTGGCCTCGACGGCGCGGCGGCTGACGACCGGTGCGGCCGGATACAGACGCATGGCCTCCTTGAACGCCCGGGTCAGGCACGGCAGTCGGTCCAGATCCTCGGCGGTGGGCTCGCGGTCCGCCAGTACGCGGTCGATCTCCTCGCGGACCCGTGCCTGCTCCTCGGGGTGCTTGGCGAGGAGGTGGAGGGTGAAGGCCATGGAGGTGGCGGTGGTCTCGTGGCCGGCGAGCAGGAAGATGAGCACCTGTTCGCGGACCTCGGTGGCGTCCAGGGAGCCGTCCTGCTCGTTGCCCGCCTCGGCGAGGAGCGAGAGGAGGTCGTCGCCGTCCGCGGCCCGGGCACCGTCCCCGGTGGTCCCGGACGCCGCACGCCGTTCCGCGATGATGCGGTCACAGACGGCGGAGAACTCCGCGGAGGCGGCCTGCACCTTGCGGTTTCCGGGCGTCGGCCAGTCGCGCGGGACCTTCAGGGGGGCGTAGGCGCGGCGCACGACATAGGCGTTGATGACCGGGGCGCACCGGTGGATGACGTCCACGGCGGCCTCGACGTCCGTGCCGAACAGGATCCGGGAGACCGTGCGCAGTGCCAGCCGGTTCATCTCGGGGACCAGGTCGACGCCGGAGGGGTCCGCGGTCCGCCAGCGCTCGGCGACGGCGTCCGCCTCGGTCGCCACGGCCGCCGCGTAGGTGTCGACGCGGCGCTTGGTGAACAGGGGCTGCACCAGCCGCCGCTGGCGGAGGTAGTCGTCGTCCTGGCTGGTCAGCAGGCCGTTGCCGAAGGCTTGCCGGACCTCTTCGTAGAGCGGGTGGTCCTTGCGGAAGTTGGCGGCCTCGGTGCCGAGGATCTGCTGGACCCCGGCCGGCGAGAAGACGGCGTGGAACACGCTGCGCAGCCCGGGCGGGCCCGCTTCGAGGCGGACCACGTCGCCGTGTTGGCGCTGTGCCCGGACGAACGCGCTCAGGGAGTCGCGGCGGAGGTCGAGCATCGAACCGAGTAACGGCAGACCGGCCGGCCCGGGGATGTCGGTGGCGGGTCCGCCGTCGGAACCGGGGCCGGGGGTGCGATCGGAATCGGTGAGCGTCATATTCCGATTCCTATCCCAAAAACCTGCGCCGCACCGCGGGTTGGGGCATTCGTTCGAGGCGGCCGGGCCGGGAGGCCGGTGCGGGTGTCGCGGGGCCGGGGGCGCGGGGCGGGCCGCCGGATCGCCGCACGTAGCATGGGTCGGATGAGCTCCAAGCGTTCCGGCCGTGCGGCCACCGCGTCCCCGTGCCGGGTCACCGTCTGCCGCGGCTGCTGCTGCGGCGACGCGTCCAAGATCCCGGGCGTCGACCACGCCGGCCAGATCCCCAGGCTGCGCGCGGCGCTCGACGGCGCTGCTCCGGTACGGGCCTCCGAGTGCCTGGACGTCTGCGACCAGGCGAACGTCGTCGTGGTCCAGCCGTCGCCTGCGGGCCGGGCCGCGGGCGGGCGCCCCGTCTGGCTTGGCCTGGTCAACGACGACGACGCGCTCGCGGACATCGCCGACTGGATCCGCGCGGGCGGTCCCGGTCTCGCGGAACCGCCGGGTGTGCTCGACCTCTACGCGATCACGGTGTCACGGCGGGTGCGGGAGGGTCTGGAGAGCTGATCCGGGGCCGGGGTGGAGCGCGCCCCGGCACCATGCGATTACCGGAGTCTTACGGCGGGAGTCCGTGCCGCCCGCCGCGGCGCCCGCTGGTGTTTGCTGGAAGCATGACGCACCACCTGGACAGTCGGCCGGCCGAGGCGGCGGGCGACCTGGGACGGCCCCGGGCGCGCCGGTATCCGGCGTCCGCCGGTGCCGAGAAGACCGGTCGCCCTGGGGAAGCCGCCCCGTACGCCCCCGCAGGCACCGGCTCCTCGCACGGCTCCGCGCCGGGAATGGCACGCTGACCCCGTGCACCGAGCCACGCCTCCCGAACCCCCTCCGTCCCAGCGGACCCCGTCGCACGGGCCGCCGCGCCGCGTCCTGGTCGTCGAGGACGATCCGACCGTCGCCGAGGTCGTCACCGGCTACCTCTCCCGTGCGGGCTACACCACCGAGCACGCGGCCGACGGCTTCGCCGCCCTCGACCGTGCCGCGGCCTTCCGCCCCCATCTCGTCGTCCTCGACCTGATGCTGCCGGGCATCGACGGCCTGGAGGTGTGCCGGCGGCTGCGCCGTGCCGACGAGGGCCCCGCCGTTCCGGTGGTGATGCTGACGGCGCGGGGCGAGGAGGCCGACCGCATCCTCGGCCTGGAGCTGGGGGCGGACGACTACGTGACCAAGCCGTTCAGCCCTCGGGAGCTGGTGTTGCGCATCGGTTCGGTGCTGCGGCGGGCCGAGTCGGCGCCGCCGCCCGCGGCCCCCGCCCCGGTCCTGCGGTGCGGTGATCTGCGCGCGGATCCGGGCGGCCGGCGGGCCGACCGGCACGGCCGTGAACTGTCACTCACGGCCCGCGAGTTCGACCTGCTGGTCTTCTTCATGCGGCACCCCGGACAGGTCTTCTCCCGGGAGGCGCTGCTGCACCGGGTGTGGGGGTGGGAGTTCGGTGACCTGTCGACGGTGACGGTGCACGTGCGACGGCTGCGCGAGAAGGTCGAGGACGATCCGGCGGCGCCGCGCCTGGTGACGACGGTGTGGGGCGCCGGCTACCGCTTCGACCCCGCGGAAGGCGGCTCTCCGTCATGACGGACTTCCTGGTCATCGTGGGCCTGGCGGCGCTCGGCGCGGTGCTCGTGGGCCTGCTCGCCGCACCCGCGGTACGGGTGCTGCGGCGCCGCTCCGTCGCCGTCTCCCTGTTCGCGGTGGCCGCTCTGGCGGTGGCCTCGATGGCGGCGGGCACCGTCGCGGTCGCGCAGGCGATGTTCCTGTCCGGGCACGACCTGGGCGTGGTGATGGCGGTGGTCGGTGTCTCCGGGGTGGTCTCGCTGGCCGCCGCCCTGCTGTTCGGGCGGCGGATCGCCACGGGCAGCCGGGAGCTGGCGCGGTCGGCCCGTACGGTCGGCAGCGAGGGCGGGTTCGTGGCGCCCGCCGTGCCGCCGACCGCGGAACTGGCCGCGCTGTCCGCCGCGTTGGAGGAGACCAGCGGGCGGCTCGCCGAGGCACGCGAGCGGGAGCGGGCGCTGGATGCCTCCCGCCGCGACCTGATCGCCGGGATCTCGCACGATCTGCGCACCCCCCTCGCCGGGCTGCGGGCGATGGCCGAGGCACTGGAGGACGGCGTCGCCGAGGACACCGCCCGCTACCACTCCCGGATGCGGGTGGAGGTGGACCGGCTCGCGGCGATGGTCGACGACCTCTTCGAACTCTCCCGCATCCAGGCCGGGGCGCTGGCGCTGACCCTGTCGCGGGTGTCGGTGTACGACCTGGTGGACGACGCGCTCGCGGGGGCCCGGCCGCTGGCCCGGGTGAGCGGGGTGCGGCTGGTGGACGGCGGGGTGGTGCCGCTGCCGGTGCGGGTGGACGCCCAGCAGATCACTCGCGTACTGGGCAATCTGCTGGTCAACGCCATCCGCGCGACGCCGGCCGACGGCACCGTCGCGGTCAGCGCGCGGCACGAGGCGGGCCGGGTCGTCCTCGCCGTCGAGGACGGCTGCGGCGGCATCCCGCCGGGCGACCTGGAGCGGGTCTTCGACACCGGCTGGCGCGGCGGCCCGGCCCGGACGCCCCGCGCGGACGGCAAGAGCGGCGCCGGCCTCGGGCTCGCGATCGTCCGCGGCATCGTGGAAGCCCACCAGGGGCGTACGACGGTCCGCAACGCCGGTGCGGGCTGCCGCTTCGAGGTCGAACTCCCGGCAGCGGAACCGCCCGTGGCGTGAAGCTCCCGGAGCGGATGGTGGCGTGCTCCTGTGAGGGCCTGCCGTCGGAGGGGCGTGCGCACCGGCGCCCGGAGGGATGCCCTCATCGCCCCGGCAGGGGCAGCGTCCCGTCGCGGCCGGGCGTATCGGGCTTCCGGCCGGCCTCCGGGCGGGCGAGCGGCAGGTCCCGGACCGTGCGCACCGGTGAGAACAGCAGGATCAGGGCGGCCAGCGGCACACCGGCGGTCAAGATCCACATCGCGGGGCGGGGCCCCAGCGCCCCGCCGAGCGCGCCGCCGAGAAGGGCACCCAGCGGCAGCGTCCCGTAGTTGAGGAAGGAGGTGCTGGCGACGAGGCGGCCGAGCAGGGCCGGCGGGCAGTAGCGCTGCTGGAAGCCCGCCTTGACGACGTTGCCGGCGACGACGCCCGCGGAGACACAGAAGCTGCCCGCGACGAAGAGCAGTGCGCCGGGGCCCTGGCCGGTGAGGGGGATCAGCAATGCCCCGGTGGGCAGGACCAGTTCGCACAGCAGCATGGCGCGGGCGGTGCCCAGGCGGTGGGCCAGCCGACGGGCGGCGAAGGCACCGGCGATACCGCCCGTACCGGCCAGCGCCAGCAGGCCGCCGACCACTCCCGGCGACAGTCCGACCTCGCGGACCAGGAAGACGACCAGGAGGGACTGGTAGCCCATGAGCGCGAGGTTGGACGAGGCGCCGAAGAGGGTGAGCGTACGGAACCACTTGTCGCCCGCGACCAGCCGCAGCCCCTCGGCGACCTCCGCGGTCAGTGCGCGGGGCGCGCCGGCCCGCCCCGTCGGCCGTGGTTCGCGGTGGCGGATGCCGAGCAGGCACAGCAGCGAGACCAGGAAGGTCGCGGCCTGGGCGGCCAATCCGCTGACTGCGCCCGCCAGTTGGACGAGCAGGCCGCCCGCGCCCTGCCCCGCGATCTGCGCCGCCGACGCGCTGCCGTGCAGTGCGGCGTTGCCCTCGGCCTGATCGGCCGGTGGGAGGAGGGTGGGGAGGTAGGCGCTGTAGGCGGTCTGGAACACCACCGCGGCGGACCCGGCCAGCAGCGCGACGACGATCAGCAGGCCGAGCCCGAGACCGCCGAGCCAAGCGAGAACCGGCACGGCCGCGAACAGCGCCAGGGACAGCGCCGCGGCGGACAGCATCAGCGGCCGGCGGCGTGTGCGATCCACCCAGACGCCCACCGGCAGCCCTATCAGCAGCCAGGGGAGCCAGCCGCAGGCGCCGAGCAGGCCGACCGCGAAGGTGTCGGCGTGCAGGGTGGAGACGGCGACCAACGGCATCGCCACATTGGTGACCGCCGCGCCGAACTTCCCGGAGGTCTCGCCGCACCACAGCAGCCGGAAGTCCCGGTCGCGGCGCAGCAGTCCGCTCATCGGCCGTCTCCGCGCGGGCGCCGCGGTTGCTCGTCGCCGTCCCGCGCGTCCGGCTGCTCCGGAGCCGCGGTGCGCTCCGCGCGTTCCTTACGGGGAAAGGACTGGAGTTGGACGATGACGGGCCGGGTTTCCGGCTCCCCGGAAGCGCGCGTACGGGCGCGATCCGCTTCGTCCACCGGCTCGCCGGTGGCGGCCGCGGCCTGCCGGTAGCGGTCGATGACGGCCGTCACCTCGTCGTTGAGCGCTTCGAGTTGGCCGGCGGTCAGGCGCAGGTCGTGCCATTGGGCGATGGTGCCGGCGTTCCGCCAGTCGGTCTCCCAGTCCTCGGCGAGGTAGCCGGCGACCCGGTGGAAGTGCTGCTGGACGAGCTCGTTCACGTAGACGGAGAGCGGGCCGCGGGCATCCGGATCGTCGCGGAATTCCGTCGTGTTCAGCTGGCGGGAGGCCGCGACCGCCCGCCACCAGCGCTGCCGCTTGGTGCCGCGACCCGCCTCCTCCTCGATGAATCCGTGGTCGGCCAGGTGGCGCAGATGCCAGCTCACCGTGCCGGTGTTCTCGCCGACGCGGCGACTGAGGCCGGTGGCGGTGTCCGGGCCGTCGAGGGTCAGCAGTTCGAGGATGCGCATCCGCAGGGGGTGCGCCAGGCCCCGCAGGCTTCGGGCGTCCAGGCGACGGACGGGGCGCGCGGCGGCAGGTGTCCGGGGTGGCTCGGGAGACTCCGTCATGCCGACAGAGTAGAAGATGCAGAGACTCCTTTGCAGAGGTTTCTCTGCAAGATGTTCTCGATCCGGGAACGCTCGGCCTAGAAACGCCCGGCCTGATGGGCACCGCCTGAGCCGTCGCCTCCCCGGCCGTCGGTCCCGCCGGTCCCGCGGTCGCTCCGCCGGCTTGCGGTGCGGTCGCTCCGGCGCTCCTTCTCGTGATCCCAGAGAGGGTGCTCGCGCCGGGCCCAGTCCGCGTCGACGTAGCCGGTGCGCATGCCGCGGCGGGACTCGGGGTCGCCGAGCGCCCTCCAGACGTGGCCGGCGATCACGATCACCACGGCGAGGGCGAGCCAGTCATGGACGAAGGTGGCGCCGGTCCGCCACACCAGCGGGGCGAGGTGGGTGAACCACATCAGCAGGCCGGTGCACATCATGACCAGGACGGCACCGGCGATCCAGGCGGCGTAGACCTTCTGGCCGGCGTTGAACTTTCCGGCGGTGCGGGCGCCGGCGCGGTGCCGGCGGCGGAGGGACGCGCGCAGCCAGTGGCGGTCGTGGGGGCCGTAGCGGTTGAGCCGGGTGAGGTCCGCGCGCAGGGCCCGCGAGGCGAGGCCGAGGAGGAGGGGCACCGGCAGCAGGATGCCCGACCACTCGTGGACGGTGACCATGAGGGCGCGCCGGCCGACGAGTTCGGCGAGGAAGGGCAGGTAGAGGCAGCCCGCGGTCAGGACGCAGAGCGCCATCAGGGTGGCGGTGGCGCGGTGCACCCGGTGTTCGGCGGGCGTGAAGCGGGCGACGCGGCCGGCCGCTGTGCGCTCAGGTGGTCGGGGCATCGTCGCGTCCGTTCGACCTGCCGACCCAGGCGTCGACGTCATATCCACGCTCCTCCCAGTAGCCGGGCTCCACGCGCTCGGTGACGGTGATCGTGGAGAGCCACTTCGCGGATTTGTAGAAGTACATGGGCGCGACGTAGAGACGCACCGGTCCGCCGTGTGCGTGGCCGATCGGCTTGTCCTGCATCCGCAGGGCCACCAGGACGTCGCCGCGGCGGGCCTGTTCGAGGGTGAGGGACTCGCTGTAGGCACCGTCGAAGCAGGTGAACCGGACGGCCTTGGCCTCGGGGCGGACGCCCGCGTCGTCGAGGAGGTCGGCCAGGCGCACGCCTTCGAAGGGGGTGCCGGGCACCCGCCAGCCGGTGACGCACTGCACGTCGCGGACGAGCCTGGTCTGCGGGAGCCGGCGCAGGTCGTCGAGGCGGTAGGTGACGCGCCGGCGGACCAGGCCGTCGAGCGTGAGCCGGTAGGTCCTTTCGTCCTTGTGCGGGACCGAGCCGGTGACCGAGTAGTAGCGGAATCCGCCGCCTGCCGGCAGCAGGCCGGTCAGGCCGGTGGGGTCCTTCTGGGCGGCGGCGCCGAGGGTGCTGTCGTACGCACGCTGGAGGAACGGGGCCGCGGCGACGCCCGCGGCCCCCGCCCCGAGCATGCCGAGCACGACACGGCGGCCGACGGGTGTACCGCGCCCGTCCTCGCCGTCGCCGTCCCCCGGGCGGGCCGGAATCGCGTCCCTTGTCACTCTTGGATTCGAACACCGTGCGGCCCTCCGGTCCAGTGCCCGGGCCGCGGCGTCAGACTTTCGTCATCGGCGGTGCCAGGTGCGCACCAGCGGTGCCGGTGACCGGCCTGGCGGCTCCCCGGGGGCCGGGCGCCGCGCAGGCGGCGGGTCCCCCTTCCGGCAGGGACCCGCCGCCCTTCAGCCGTGCGACCGCCGACGGCGCATCAGATCAGGTGGCCGAGCGCCCCACCGTCGACGGGCAGCGCCACGCCGTTGATGAACGCGGCCTTGGACGAGGCGAGGAAGGCCACGACGCCGGCGATCTCCTCGGGCTGACCGCAGCGGCCCAGCGGGATGCTGCGCAGATGCCCGGCCTTGGCCTCCGGCGAGAGCTCGTCGTACATGTCGGTCTGCACGGGACCCGGGAGGACGGCGTTCACCGTGATGCCTCGCGGAGCCAGCTCGCGCATCAGCGACTTGACCAGCCCGATCTGTCCGGCCTTGGAGGACGCGTAGTTGGCCTGGCCGTAGGCGCCGTAGGGGGCGATGGCGGACGAGATCGCGATGATGCGGCCGCCGTCCGGCATCGGCGCGGTGCCGGCGCGCCGGGCGACGTAGAAGGTGCCCGCCACATTGGTCTCGTAGACGTGCCGGAACTGCTCGTCCGACATGTCGGCGAGCAGGTTGTCGGCGGTGACGCCCGCGTTGGCGACGAGCACCTCGACCGCGCCGTGCCGGGCCTCGACCTCGTCGAATGCCGCATCGACCTGTTCGCTGTCGGTGACGTCGCAGCGCACCGCGAGCACGCCCGGTATCCCCGGGTCCTCCGTGCGATAGGTGATGGCGACCCGGTCGCCCTCGTCGCGGAACGTCTCGGCGACAGCCCGGCCGATGCCTCGGTTGCCTCCGGTCACCAGAACCGATCGGGACATGCGGGTAACTCCTCTGCCTGAAGTGTCGGGTGGGAACGGTGGAGCGGCGGTGCGCAGGGCCCGCCGCAGGGAACGCCCCCGCGCGGCACCTGCGGTGTCCATGACACCCCTGGTGGTTCCGTCCATGTCTCGGGAACCACTTCCGTGAGCACGCAGGGTGTCCGGGCGACCGCGCTGGCAACGGTAGAGCGTCGCTCCTTGGGCGTCACGATCAGGTCGGGGCTGTCACCACCAGGGACACACCGGCCATTTATTCCGGTCATCCCGGCCCGTCCCGGCCACCCCGGCCGACGCGACACCCGGACGACCGCCGCGTGGGCCGGTCCACCCCGTGGCGAGCCCCTCGGCCCCGCCTCTCATGAGGCGGCCGGCACGGCTACGCTGCGCACCACCAGGTACGTTCTGCTGTTTCCGGGCTCGGCCGAAGACGACTGGTGGTCTGCCAAATGACGTGAGCAGCGAGTTGCTCACCCGACATTCCTCGACGGACGGGAGGCGCCCTGTGGTTCAGCAGGAACGCGCGATGGCAACCAGGCGAGTGATACTCGAAGCCGCTGCCAGGGTCTTTGCCGAGAACGGCTACGACAAGGCCAGAATCGCCGACATCCTGAGAGAAGCGAACGTCACCAAGGGCGCGTTGTACTTCCACTTCACGGACAAGCAGGCGCTCGCCGACACCCTCCTCACCGAGCACGTCCAGGAGATCAGGGTCGAGCCGGACGCGGTCAAGCTGCGGGAACTGATGACGGCGGGCTACACCCTCGTGGACCGGCTGCAGACGGACGTGGTGCAGCGCGCGGCCGCACGTCTCACCCTGGAGCAGGGCGCCAACCAGTTGGACCGTGCACAGCCGATGCTCATGTGGACGGAGTACGTCGAGGAGTTGCTGACGGTGGCCCACGACCGGGGTGAACTCCTGCCCACGATGGCGAGCACGACCGCGCGTCGCGATGTCGCCGAGATGATCGTGGGGTCGTTCGCCGGCATCGAGCTGATGTCGGACGCCTTCTCGGCGGGGCGCGGCCCCTCGCCCCTTCAGCACTGGCTCACGGTCTTCTTCCAGACGGTGATCCCGACCCTCGCCCACCCCCCGATCATCCCCTTGCTGGGCCTGGCCTCCGCCGAGTCGCACGCCAAGATCGTGCAGAGCTCCTCGGCGGCGTAGCGGGCCGGCGCCGGGCCGGCCCGCCCCCTCCCCGTCAGGAGACCGCCTTGGCCGCGGCGCGACCCGCCGTACGGCCGGAGAAGAGGCAGCCGCCGAGGAAGGTGCCCTCCAGCGAGCGGTAGCCGTGGACGCCGCCGCCGCCGAAGCCCGCCGCCTCGCCCGCCGCGTACAGGCCCGGGACGGGGGACCCCTCCTCGGCCAGTACGCGCGAGGAGAGGTCGGTCTCCAGGCCGCCGAGCGTCTTTCGGGTCAGGATGTGCAGCCGGACGGCGATCAGCGGCCCGGCCTTGGGGTCGAGCAGGCGGTGCGGGGCGGCCGTGCGGATGAGGCGGTCGCCGAGGAACTTGCGGGCGCCGCGCATCGCCGTCACCTGGAGATCCTTGGTGAAGGGGTGGGCGATCTCCCGGTCCCGCGCCACCATCTCGCCGCGCAGCGCGGCCTCGTCGATCAGCGGCTCCCCGGTGAGCTCGTTCATCCGCCGCACCAGGTCGGACGGCGACCGCTCGACGATGAAGTCCGCGCCGTGGTCCATGAACGCCTGCACCGGTCCCGGCGCGCCGGCCCTGGCCCGCCCCAGGACGTCCCGGATGCTCTTCCCGGTCAGGTCCGGGTTCTGTTCGGAGCCGGAGAGGGTGAACTCCTTCTCGATGATCTTCTGGGTGAGCACGAACCAGGTGTGGTCATGGCCGGTCCGCATGATGTGCTCCAGCGTGCCGAGCGTGTCGAAGCCGGGGAACAGCGGCACGGGCAGGCGCTTGCCCCGGGCGTCCAGCCAGAGCGGGGAGGGCCCGGACAGGATCCGGATGCCGTGCTTCGGCCAGATCGGGTTCCAGTTTTCGATGCCCTCGGTGTAGTGCCACATCCGGTCCCGGTTGATGATCCGGCCACCGGCCGCCTCGGTGATGCCGAGCATCTTGCCGTCCACATGCGCGGGCACCCCCGAGAGCATCTGCCGCGGGGGCTTCCCCAGCCGTTCGGGCCAGTTGGCGCGGACCAGGTCGTGATTGCCGCCGATGCCGCCGGAGGTGACGATCACGGCCTGCGCCCGGAGCTCGAAGGAGCCGGTCACCTCGCGGCTGCTGGGCGTACCCCGTTCGGCGTCGGAGGGCTCCAGGATCTCGCCGCTGACCGTGTCCAGGCTGCCCGCGCTGCGCGACAGGCCGGTGACGCGGTGACGGAAGCGCAGATCCACCAGGCCGCGCGCCGCACCGGCGCGTACCCGGCGTTCGAACGGTGCCACGATGCCGGGGCCGGTGCCCCAGGTGATGTGGAAGCGGGGGACGGAGTTGCCGTGCCCGATGGCTCCGTAACCGCCCCGTTCGGCCCAGCCGACGACGGGGAAGATGCGCAGGCCCTGGCGGTGCAGCCAGGAGCGCTTCTCCCCCGCCGCGAAGTCGACGTACGCCTGCGCCCATTGGCGCGGCCAGTGGTCCTCCGGGCGGTCGAAACCGGCCGTGCCCAGCCAGTCCTGCCAGGCCAGTTCGTGGCTGTCGCGGATCCGCAGCCGGCGCTGCTCGGGCGTGTCCACCAGGAAGAGGCCGCCGAAGGACCAGTGGGCCTGACCGCCGAGGGACTGTTCGGGCTCCTGGTCCAGGAGGATGACCTTGCGCCCGGCGTCCACCAGTTCCGCCGTGGCGGCCAGCCCCGCGAGCCCCGCCCCGATCACGATCACATCAGCGTCGTACGCCATCTCAGCTCTCCTCACCGGACACGCCGGACGACCTGGCCGCCGTGGTGCACACGATCTTCAGTGCACCGGCCACGGCCGTCAACAGCTGTTACCGGGTGGTACGCACGGGTGAGCGGGAGAATGGTGGGTGACCAGGGCCACTCCACCGACGCCGGCGGATGACTATCCTCAGGCGCATCCCCCGCCCCGCGCGATACGAGGTGTGCGACGTGACGGTGATACTGCTCGCCCTTGGTGCGGCTTGCTGTCTGGGACTGGGATTCGTCTTCCAGCAAGCCGCGGCGCAGCACGCCCCGATGAAGGACTTCCTCTCCCTGCGACTGCTGCTCGACCTGGTGCGGATGCCGCGCTGGCTGGCGGGCATCGGCCTGATGGTGATCGGGATGTCGCTGGGCGCGGTGGCGCTGGGGATGGGCGACATCACCCTCGTGGAGCCGCTGTTGGCGACCAATCTGCTGTTCGCGATGGCCCTGGCCAGGCGGCTGACCAAGCAGCGGCTGGGGCGCAGCGGCTGGGCGGGGCTGTGGCTGCTGGCGGGCGGGGTGACGGCCTTCATCGTGGCGGGCCGGCCACGCGGCGGGAGCAGCGAGAGCGAATCGATGTGGCACTGGCTGATCATGGGCATGGTGCTGGGCACCGCCCTGCTGCTCGCGGCGTTGGCCAAGCGGGCGCGGATAAGTGTGGAGGCGGCGCTGCTGGGCGTCGCGGCCGGGCTGCTCTACGGCCTCCAGGACGCGCTCACCAGGATGAGCGGGGAGCGGTTCGGCGAGGGGGGTTGGAGCGCGTTGCTCACCTCCTGGCAGCCTTACGCGATCGTGGTGCTCGGGGTGCTGGCGCTGGTGCTGGTGCAGAGCGCCTTCGAGACGGCGCCGCTGCGGATGTCGCTGCCCGCGCTGACCGCCGCCCAGCCGCTGGCCGGCATCGCCTGCGGGGTCGGGTTCCTGGGCGACCGGCTGGAGGTCACTCCCGGGGCACTGGCCTGGGAAGGGATCGGGATAGCGGCCGTCGTCACGGGCATCGTCCTGATCGGCAGCCACCCCGCGATGCCGCCGGGCGCCGGCCGCGCCGAGGACTCACGGGAGCTGCAGCCGCGCTGAACGCGGGTGCGGGACGGGCGGTGCGGGACAGCCGGAGCCGACGGGCCGATGGTCGGCGGGCCCGGCGCGCGGCGGGGCCGCCTGGGCGGGAGCCGGCCGCCTGACACTGCCCGCCGATGGTGGCACCGAGGTGTACCGGCGCGCGATCGAGGGCTCGCTGGAGTGGGAGCCGCGCCGACGCAGGCGGCCGCCCGCCCGGCAGGGTGCCGACGCCGCCTGCCCGGGAGACCTGCCGCCGGGCGGTGGCGCCCAGGCGTACGGGCGCGCGGCCGAAGGCGCGCGGGGATGGCCGTGGCACCGGCCGCCGACAGCTGCCCGGCGGGGCGAGCCCTCAGGCGGGCCCGGGTGGCCCGTGCGGTGCTCCTGCCGAGGCCCAACTACCGACCCGGCGGTAGCAACGAGCCGTCCGGGTACGCCGAGGGCTCGCGGGAATGGGGCCGCGCTGAGGGCGATTGCGGGATGGGACCGGCGGCTCGGCTGGTCCCGGCGGGCCGCCGGGCCCCGGCTGGACGGCTGCCGCGGCGCCAAGCCCTCACTTCCCCGTGCCCGCCGGGCATCGCGGCCCCTCTCCGTTCTCTTCGTCTCCAGCGGCTCGCTTTTTAATAATGCCCAGCATTAGAGTGCGTTCATGGCCAGAACGTCAGGACCCGAGACCCGGGAGAAGCTGCTCCGTGCCGCCGAGGAGATCTTCGCGGCGCAAGGGGTGGACGGCGCCCAGACCCGCGACATCGTGCGGCGGGCGGGGCAGAGCAACCCCTCGGCCGTGCAGTACCACTTCGGCTCTCGGGCCGGTCTGCTGGACGCCGTGATGGCCGGCCGGCTGGCCCGTACCGAAGCCGCGCTGGAGCCGTTGCTGGCCGCGATGACGGGCGAGCCCTCGCTCGGGGAGCTGATCGGCGCGCTGGTCACCGCGGAGGCGACCGAGCTGCGCGACGACCGCGGGCGGCGCTGTCTGCGGATCTCCGCCCAGCTCAGCCACGAGAGCGGGGTACGCACCCGGATTCCGCACCCCACGCTGGCCGGCACCGCCTACTGGCGGCTGATCTGCCGCGTCGAGGACGCCCTCGTCGCGGCCGGGCTGCCCGAGGCGCTGCGGCTGGAGCGGCTGGACCTCGCGCTGACCCTCATCGGCGCGGCGATGGCCGACCGCGCGCGGCACCACCTCGACGGTGCCACGCCCCTCACCGGCGAGGACCTTTTCCTCGCCGACCTCACCGGGACCACGGAGGCGTTCCTGCTCGCCGCCGCCCCTGGCCCGACCCCGTCCTCTCCGACCCCGTCTTCAAGGAGCGCTTCATGACCGACGCCACCCCCGCCCCCGCCGCTGCCCCCGCCGCGGACCTGGCCGGCAAGACCGTCATCATCACCGGCGGTGCGCGCGGACTGGGTGCGGCCGCCGCCGAGCAGGCCGTTGCGGCCGGCGCCCGGGTCGTGCTCACCGATGTGCTCCGGGAAGAGGGCGCGGCGACGGCGGCCCGCCTCGGCGAGCGGGCCCGCTTCCTCCCCCATGACGTCACGTCCGAGGAGGACTGGCAGCGGGTGGGGGAGTTCTGCGTGGCGGAGTTCGGCGGAATCGACGGCCTGGTCAACAACGCCGGGATATCCACCGGGGCGCCCTTGGAGTCGGTCTCCGTCGACTTCTTCCGCAAGGTTCTGGACGTGAACCTCACCGGCGTCTTCATCGGGATGAAGACCGTCATCCCCGCCATGCGGGAGCGCGGCGCGGGCTCGATCGTGAACATCTCCTCGGCGGCCGGCCTGATGGGGCTGGCGCTGACCGGCGGCTACGGCGCGTCGAAGTGGGGCGTGCGCGGCCTGACCAAGATCGGTGCGGTGGAGCTGGGCACGGCGCGGATCCGCGTGAACTCCGTCCACCCCGGTATGACCTATACGCCGATGACCGCCGAGGTCGGCATCGAGCGGGGCGAGGGCAGGTACCCCAACACCCCGATGGGCCGGGTCGGCGAGGCACACGAGATCGCCGGGGCCGTGGTCTTCCTGCTGTCCGACGCCGCCTCCTACGTCACCGGCGCCGAGCTGGCCGTGGACGGCGGCTGGACCACCGGGCCGACGGTGAAGTACGTCATGGGGCAGTGAGCACTCGCCCGCAGGGCAGTGCCCGCGGGCCCCGCATCCCCGGCGGAACCGGCCACCGCCGGGGGTGATTGCATGGCCCCATGACCGATCAGCAGCCGCTCAACGCGGACGAGATCCTCGACGTCGTCGACGAGAACGATCAGGTCGTGGGACAGGCCCCACGGGGTGAGGCGTACGCCCGCAGGCTGCGCACCCGCTGCGCGTTCGTCCTCGCCCGGGACACCGAGGGCCGGATCTTCGTGCACCGGCGCACACCGCAGAAGCTCGTCTTCCCCTCGCACTACGACATGTTCGTCGGAGGCGTGGTCGGCACCGGGGAGACCTACGACGAGGCGGCGCTGCGCGAGGCGGAGGAGGAACTGGGCGTCCAGGGCCTGCCGCAGCCGGAGCATCTCTTCACCTTCCTGTACGAGACGCCCGAGCACACCTGGTGGTCCGCGGTGTACGAGGTGCGCTGCACGCTGCCGGTCGCCCCGCAGGAGTCGGAGATCGACTGGCATGCCTTCGTGACCGAGGACGAGCTCGCCGGGCGGCTCGACGAGTGGCCGTGGACGCCGGACGGTCTGGCGGCCTGGCGTCAGCTGCTCGCCCACCGGGCCGGCGGGGCCCGCTGATGGCACCGGCGGACAAGCCAACCGGTGGGTAGGGTTCTGGGCATGATCCTCACCGACGGGCTGCGGGCGACGGCGACGGCCGTGCGGCTCTGGCTCTCCCCCGGGCGGGTCCGCGAGGAGGGCTCGACACCCGACTACCGCTTCTCGCTCGCCAACGAGCGCACCTTCCTCGCCTGGCTGCGCACCGGTCTGGCACTGGTCGGCGGCGGATTCGCGGTGGATCAGTTCCTGCCCCGGCTGCACGAGGCGCTGCGGGTGACGTTCACCGTCGCGCTGCTGGCGGGCGGGGCGCTCTGTGCGCTCCGCGCGGTCAACCACTGGGTGCGGTGCGAGCGGGCGATGCGACGCGGTGAGGATCTGCCGACGTCCCGTTTCCCCTCGCTGCTTGCGCTGGGCGTCGGGGTGCTCGCGGCGGCGATGGTCGTGCTCGTGCTGCTGGGCCGGACCCGCTAGCCGATGGGTGACGGGCGGGCGCGGGGCGCGGGGGCACGGCAGCCGGAGCCCGACCGGGACCCCGGTCTGCAGCCCGAACGGACCAGGCTGGCCTGGCGACGTACGACGCTGTCCTGCACGGCCGTGGCGCTGCTGGCCGGCAGGCAACTGATCCAGAGCGACGCCCCGGGTGCCGTGGAGGCGGTCCTGGTGGTGCTGATGGGGCTGGTGTGGATCGTCTTCGTCTCCGTCGCACACCGCAGGATGCAGGCGATGGCCGGCGGCCGGCCGCCCGGCATGCCCCCGCGGACCGCGCTGCTGCTGGTCGGCTGCACCCTGGCGCTCGCGGTGGGTGGCGCGACGATCCTGCTGCCCTGAGCGCGCCCGTCGCGCGGTGAGGTGCCCGGTGCACCGGCGGATCGGGCCCCGGCGGTACCGTGTCGCGACCCCGCACACCGCCGGAGCAGGCACAACACTCGCCCCGGCAGAGCGGGGTGAGGATCCATCAGCTGAGGGGCGACATCCGCATGAGCCACACCGCACCGACCGCCACCGGTCCCCGCACCGTCCCGGGACCCGCCGCCGAGGTGACCGCCGCCGAGCCGCCGGCCGGCGCGGCAGCCGTCGCGGAGCAGGCCGTACCGGAGCCGTATCTCGTCGAACTGGCCGCCGGGGTCAGCGCGTTCATCCAGCCGGACGGCGGCTGGTGCCTGAACAACGCGGGGTTCGTCACCGACGGGGGCGCCACCCTGGTGGTGGACACCGCCGCCACCGAACGCCGGGCACGCCTGCTGCGCCACCGGATCGCCGAGAGCGGCGCCGCGACACCCCGCACCGTGGTCAACACCCATCACCACGGCGACCACACCTACGGCAACGCCGTCTTCACACCCGAGGCGACGATCATCGGGCACGCCGACTGCCGCCGCGAACTGCTGGCCGCCGGACACCAGCTGCACGCGATGTGGCCGCAGGTGGCCTACGGCGACATCCGCCTCACCCCGCCGACCGTCACCTACACCGACACGCTCAGCCTGCACATCGGCGAAACCGAGGTGCAGCTGATCCACCCGGGCGTCGCGCACACCCCCGGCGACACCATCGTCTGGCTGCCCGGCCACCGGATCGTCTTCACCGGCGACCTCGTCTTCCACGGCGGCACCCCGTTCGTGTTCATGGGATCCCTGACCGGCTCGCTGCGCGCGATCGAGGTGCTGCGCTCGCTGGACGCCGTCACCGTCGTCCCCGGGCACGGCCCGGTGACCGGCCCGGAGGTGTACGACGACATCGAGCGCTACCTGCGCTTCGTCCAGCGGCTGGCGGTCGACGGGCACGCGGCCGGCCGGACTCCTCTGGAGGTGGCCCGGGAGACCGACCTCGGCCCGTTCGCCGAGCTGGCCGAGAGCGAGCGGCTGGTGGCGAATCTGCATCGGGCGTACGCGGAGCTGTCGGGCGCGGCACCCGGCTCCCCGCTGGATCCGGTCGCCGGGTTCGGGGACATGACGGTCATGAACGGCGGGATTCCGATGGCGTGCCACGCCTGAGGCAAGCGCCGGCGGCGGCCTGCCTCCGCGCGATCCGGCCTGGTCACGGCGGCTGCGCGGCAGCCGGTCGGCGGCCGGTGCTGCGTCCGGCCGCCGTCGCGTGACCGACGCCCCACGTCCGCGCACTGGACGCCATACCGACTAGTCGGCATGATCGAGGCGTTGACCGAGTGACTGTCCACTCCGTACGGAGGAGCACGATGAGCAAGGGCACCCCTCCCCCTCAGGCCGCGGCCCGGGAGGTACCCCCCGGCCTGGACCTGGCGCGATTGCGCGAGCACCTGGAACGGGAACGGCCCGGCCTGACCGGCGGACCGTTGCGCGCGCAGCTGATCGAGGGCGGACGGTCCAACCTCACCTACCGCGTCACCGACGGCACGTCCTCCTGGGTCGTCCGGCGGCCGCCGCTCGGCCATGTGCTGGCCACCGCGCACGACATGCGGCGCGAGCACCGCGTGATCAGCGCGCTGCACGAGACGCCGGTGCCGGTACCCGAGGCGCTGCTGCTGTGCGAGGACGAGTCGGTCATCGGGGCGCCCTTCTACGTGATGGAGCTGGTCGAGGGCACGCCGTACCGCACCGCCGACCAGCTGCGGCCGCTGGGAGCGGAGCGCACCCGGGGAGTGGTGCTCTCCCTCGTCGACACCCTCGTCGCGCTGCACGCGGTGGACCCCGAGGCGGTCGGCCTCGCGGACTTCGGCCGGCCCGACGGCTTCCTGGAGCGCCAGCTGCGGCGCTGGGGCAAACAGCTTGCGGCGTCGAGGAACCGTGAGCTGCCGGGCATCGACGCGCTCCACGGCGAGTTGGCCGCGGCGCTGCCGGACTCCCCCGCGCCGACCGTGATCCACGGGGACTACCGCCTGGACAACGTCCTGGTCGGCGCCGACGACCGGATCACCGCGGTACTGGACTGGGAGATGTCCACGCTGGGCGATCCGCTCGCCGACCTCGGGCTGCTGGTGATGTACAGCGAGCAGGAGGACACCCCGGACTCCCCGATCACCACGACCCGCAGCGCCCCCGGACACCCCGAACCGGCCGAACTGATCGAGCGTTACGCGACCCGCTCGGGCCGCGATGTCTCGCAGGTCGCCTGGTACACCGCGTTCGCGTACTTCAAGCTCGCGGTGATCCTCGAAGGCATCCACTACCGCTACACGCTCGGCCAGACCCTGGGCGCCGGCTTCGACCGGATCGGCGAGGTCGTGCCGGTCTTCATCGAGCACGGCCGTTCCACCCTGTCCGCCCTGAAGGAAGGCTGAGGCACCCATGGACTTCGCATTCGACGCCCGTACGGAAGAGCTGCGGGAGAAGCTGCTGGCCTTCATGGACGAGCACGTACTGCCGGCCGAGGAGATCGTCGAGGAGCAGCGGGCGCAGCTCGCCTCGCCGTGGGACACCCCGGCGATCGTGGAGGAGCTCAAGGCGGAGGCGCGCCGGCAGGGCCTGTGGAACCTCTTCCTGCCGGACGCGGCGCACGGCGCGGGACTGACCAACCTGCAGTACGCGCCGCTCGCGGAGATCACCGGCCGCAGCCCGCAGCTCGCCCCCACCGCGCTGAACTGCGCGGCGCCGGACACCGGCAACATGGAGGTGCTGGCGCAGTTCGGCTCCGAGGCCCAGCAGAAGCAGTGGCTGGAGCCGCTGCTCGCGGGCGAGATCCGCTCGGCGTTCGCGATGACCGAGCCCGAGGTGGCGTCCTCGGACGCGACGAACATCGAGACGCGGATCGAGCGGGTGGGTGACGAGTACGTCATCAACGGGCGCAAGTGGTACATCTCCGGGGCGATGAACCCGCTGTGCCAGGTCTTCATCGTGATGGGCAAGACGGACCCCGGCGGCGAGGACATCCGCCGTCAGCAGTCGATGATCCTGGTGCCGCGCGACACGCCGGGGCTCGAGGTCAAGCGCGCCATGCAGGTCTACGGCTACGAGGACCACTACCACGGCGGCCACGCCGAGGTGGTCTTCCACGACGTGCGGGTGCCGGCGGCCAACCTGATCGGCGAGGAGGGCGGCGGCTTCGCCATCGCCCAGGCCCGGCTCGGCCCCGGCCGGATCCACCACTGCATGCGGCTGATCGGCATGGCCGAGCGGGCCATCGAGCTGATGTGCCGCCGCGCGGTGGCCCGTTCGGCCTTCGGCAAGCCGCTGGCCCAGCAGGGCGTGGTCCAGGAGTGGATCGCGGACGCGCGGGTGGCGGTGGAGCAGTTGCGGCTGCTGGTGCTGAAGACCGCCTGGCTGATGGACACCGTCGGCAACAAGGGCGCGCACACCGAGATCCAGTCCATCAAGATCGCCACCCCGCGCACGGTCGTCGGGATCCTGGACCAGGCGGTGCAGCTGTACGGCGCCGGCGGCGTCAGCCAGGACTTCCCGCTGGCGGAGCTGTGGGCGGCGGCCCGCACGCTGCGGCTGGCGGACGGCCCCGACGAGGTGCACCAGCGGTCGCTGGCCCGCCGCGAGCTGAAGAAGTACCTCTAGCGTCGACGACGGAGGGGCCCCGCGGCTGTTCGGCCGCGGGGCCCCTCCGTGGTTGCGTGCGTTACGGACGCAGCGCGCGCAGCAGCAGGTCGGCAAGGTGGTCGGCGACCTGCTGGGGCGTCAGCGGGCCGCGCTCGCGGTACCACGTGCCGAGGTGGTGCACCGAGCCGAAGTGGTAGTCGACGACGAGGTCGGCCGGGATGTCCGTGGTGAACACGCCGGATCGCTGGCCCTCCTCGATCAGCGCCCGGAACCGCTCGTGGTAGCGCCGCCGCTCCGCGCGGACCTGCTTGTCCTTCTCCGGTCCGAGGTGGTGCATCGAGCGGAAGAAGATCTTGGTGTCGTCGAGGTTGTCGATGGTGGTGACGACGACATCGGCGGCCGCGTCCCGCAGCCGCTGCTCGACCGGCGCGTCGGCGTCGGCGAAGTGGTCCAGCCGCTCCTGCTGGAGCCGCAGCACCCGGCCGTAGACCTCGTGCAGCAGATCGTCCTTGGAACCGAAGTAGTGGTAGAGGGCTCCCTTGGTGACGCCCGCCGCGTCGACGATCTCCTGGACCGAGGTGCGGTCGTAGCCCTGCTCCGCGAAGAGCTTGGTGGCGGTGGCCAGCAGCCGCTGGGCCACGGGCTTCGTGCTGCCGTTGCCGTTGCCGTCCTTCGTGCCGGCCATCGCCCTCACCTGTCCTTCGTGCTGATGCGCCTGTGGTGCCGGTGGGCCCGGGCCGGGCGGGGCACGGCCCGTTGCCGGGCCGGGCGCCCGCCGGGTGCCCGGGGTCATGCGCGGTGGCGCAACTCCCGTCGGAGGATCTTGCCACTCGTGGTCTTGGGAAGCTCCGGCAGGATCTCCACCTCCCGCGGATATTTGTACGCCGCCAGCCGTTCCTTGCAGTACGCGGCCAGTTCGCCGGGTTCGGGGGTGTTCCCCGGCCGCAGGCTGACATACGCCTTCACCGACTCGCCGCGGTAGGCGTCGGGCACGCCGACCACGGCCGCCTCGCGCACCGCCGGGTGGGTGTACAGGACGTCCTCGACCTCGCGCGGCCACACCTTGAAGCCGGACGCGTTGATCATGTCCTTCTTGCGGTCGACGACGTACAGCCAGCCGTCGGAGTCCATGAAGCCGATGTCGCCGGTGCGCAGCTCGCCGTCCGGGAGACCGTCCGCGGTGGCCTCGGGGCGCCGCCAGTAGCCGGGTACGACCTGCGGGCCGCGCACCGCTATCTCGCCCTGCTCACCGAACGGCAGGTCGGCGCCGTTCTCGTCGATGATGCGGACGACCGCGTCGGGGCTGGGCACGCCGACCGCCAGGGTGCCGGAGACCTTGTCCACCGGCGCTTCCCTGCCCGGCGGGACGCTGGCGCAGGGGGCGGTGCACTCGGTCAGGCCGTAGCCGTTGTGGAGGTAGGGGCCGAAGCCGGCCCGGAACTTCTCGACGAGCGCGGGCGGCAGCGGCGCACCGCCCGAGGACATCGTCAGGAACGACGCGAAGTGGTCCCGGCTGACGTCGGGGTGGGCCATCAGCGCCATGTAGGCGGTGGAGGGGCCGACCGTGTAGGCGGGGCGGTGCTCCAGGAAGGCGTCCAGGACGACGCCCGCCTCGAAGCGGTAGGCCAGTGCGAGGGTGCCGGCGTTGGCGATGCACGCGGAGAGCTCGCACACCATGCCGGTGATGTGGAAGAGCGGGGCGAGCGCGAAGTAGGTGGCGCCGTCGGGCAGGCCGAGGCCGGTGCGCTGCCGCTCGGCGTTGTGGCTGATGTTGCCGTGGGTGTTGGTCGCGCCCTTGGGGGCTCCGCTGGTGCCCGAGGTGTAGCTGATCAGCGCTATGTCGTCGGCGGTGAGGTCCGGGTCGGTGGGTACGGCGCGTATCCGGCCGGCGGTGCGCGCGACCGTGAGCAGGTCGTCGGCGCCCTCGCGCGGTCCGAGGCGCTCCCCGCGGAGCACCCGTGCGTCGTCGCGGGTCTGCAGCTCCAGCTCGCAGGCGGTCAGCGCGATCGTCACGGACGGGGCCCCGGCGGCGGTGTCCCGCAGGAAGCCGTCCCAGGTGCGGTCGGCGCAGATGACGGCGGTGACCTCGGCGTCGTTCAGGATGTGCTGCATCTCGCCGGACTTGTACATCGGGTTGACGGGCACCGCCACACCCCCGGCCTTCCAGACGCCGAGCAGCGCGAGCACGAAATGCGGGGAGTTCTGCAGCATGACCGCGGCCCGGTCACCGCGGGAGAAGCCTCGCTCGGCGAGGTGGGCGGCGATGCCGTCGGAGAGCGCGTCGGTCTCGGCGTAGGACAGCCGGCCGTCGAAGTAGGCGAGCGCGGTGCGGTCGGGGGCGCCGCGGACCGCGTTCCGGAAGGCGTGCAGTGTCGAGGGGGGCGGCTGGACGGGCGCGCGCTGAGCGTCGGTGAGCTGCGCCAGCCACGGCTTGTCCTGGTAGGAGGTCATCGGGGTGCGGCCCTTTCTTCCTGATCGCCTGATCATCCCTGCGGGGACACCTGGAGTGCGGGCGGGGGTGACGTGGCCGGTCCCGTCCGGCTCGCCACCCCCGGGTGGTGCGGTTACGCGTCCCGGCCCTCGGCCTTCTCCAGCTTCTGCTGGAGGTGGTTCATGGCACCGAGCCAGCGGTCGGGGTCGGCGGCGCGGGAGGCGTAGTAGCCGGCCACCTCGGGGTGGGGCAAGACCAGGAAGCGGCCCTCCTCGATCGCGGTGCACAGCGCGTCGGCGACGGCGGGCGGCTCGATGGCGCCGGGGGTGAGGACGAGGTCGCCTGCGGCTCCGGTGACGGCCAGCATGTCGGTGCGCACGCCCTGGGGGCAGATGGCGTGCACGTCGATGCCGCGGTGGCGGTAGGTGGCCGACAGCCACTCGGCGAAGGCGTAGGCGCCGTGCTTGGTGACGCTGTACGGGGCGGAGCCGACCATGGTCAGCAGTCCGGCCGCGGAGACGGTGGAGATGAAGCGGCCGCTGCCGCGCTCCAGCCAGTGGGGCACGAGGTCGCGGGCGGCCCGGACATGAGCCATGACATTGACGTCCCACGCCTGGAGCCAGACGTCCTCGGCGGCCTCGGGGCCGCCCGCCGGGGCGACGCCCGCGTTGGCGCAGAAGATGTCGATGGCCCCGCCGAGGGCGTCGCGGGCTGCCGGGACGACGGTGGAGGCGTCGCCGGGGACCGCGAGGGCGCCGATCTCCTCGGCCGTCTTCTCGGCCTTGGCCACGTCCAGGTCGTTGACCACGACGCGGGCACCCTCGGCGGCGAACCGGCGGGCCAGTGCGGCGCCGATCCCCCCGCCGGCCCCGGTCACGACAACGGCCTTGTCCCGTACGGCTTCCACGCTGCTTCTCCCTCGGTCACGTCCACTCGCCTGCCGAGGCAGACTAACCAGTCGGTATGTCCGAACGGAAGAGCCCCGGCTCCGTGACGGCCGGGTGCGTTCCGTCGCGGCCCCGACCGCGTTAGCGTGCGCACGACACGTACCCGATCACGGAGGTGTGCGCATGGCTCTGTCGAGACGCGTTCTGCTCGGGCATCTCGCGGCGACCGGCGCGGCGGGCGCCACGGTCGCCGCGGCCGCGGGCCCGGCCCACGCGACGGCGCGGGTGCCCGGCGGCCGCGCCGCCCCCGCCGGCCGCACGGTACGCACCGGCTTCGACCGGCTGACCGCGGACGGCTACCGTCTGCTGGAAGGCCGCCGGGTCGGCATCGTCACCAACCCCACCGGGGTCACCCCGGACGTGCGGCACATCGTCGATGTGATGCACGCGGACGAACGGGTGCGGCTGACCGCCGTCTTCGGCCCCGAGCACGGCTTCCGGGGCACGGCCCAGGCGGGAGGCTCGGAGGGCCGCTACGACGACCCGGCGACCGGGCTGCCGGTCTACGACACGTACAACAAGAGCGGCAAGGCACTCGCCGACATCTTCACCGCCTCCGGCGTGGACACCGTCGTCTTCGACATCCAGGACGCCGGCGCCCGCTTCTACACCTACATCTGGACGCTGTACGACTGCATGGTGGCGGCCGTGCTCGCCGGCAAGCGGTTCGTGGTGCTCGACCGGCCCAACCCGGTGACCGGCCGGTCCGCCACCGGCCCGGTGCTGGAGAAGGCGTACGCCTCGTTCGTCGGCCGGGAGCCGATCGCGCAGTCGCACGGAATGACGGTGGCGGAGCTGGCGCTGCTGTTCAACGGCGAGTTCGTACCCAAGGCCGCCGGACGGCCGGTGCAGCTGGAGACGGTCCTGATGACCGGGTGGCGGCGCGGGGACTTCTTCGACACGACCGGGCTGCCGTGGGTCCCGCCGAGCCCCAACATGCCCACCGCAGACACCGCGCTCGTCTATGCGGGCACCTGCATGTTCGAGGGCACCAACCTCTCCGAGGGGCGCGGCACCACCCGGCCCTTCGAGCTGCTCGGCGCGGACGGCATCGACCGGCGGTGGGCCGCGGCGGCGGGCGAACTGCGGTTGCCGGGCGTGCACTTCCGGGAGGCGTACTTCGCGCCGACGTTCTCCAAGTTCGAGGGCAAGACGATCGGCGGCGTACAACTGCACGTCCACGACCGCGAGGTCTTCGATCCGGTGCGGACCGGCATCGCCCTGCTGGTGACCGCCAAGCGGGTCTGGAGCGGCTTCGCCTGGCGGCCGGACAACGGGATCGACCGGCTGACCGGCTCGTCGGCCGTGCGGACGATGATCGACGCGGGCGCGGACACGGACGAGGTCGTCGCCGCCTGGCAGGGGCCGCTGCGGCGCTTCCGGACGGTGCGTCAGCAGTATCTGCGCTACCACTGACAGGGCGGCGATCCGGCGTCACGGCCCCCGCACCGTCTCAGCACCCGAGACAGGGCATTTCGCCTATTGACTGCCCCGTACACCTAGCGTGAGAGTGCGGCTCGTGCAGAGTGACGCGACACCAGCGAAAACAGTGAAGACGAGCCCGGACGAAGCGGCCGTGGCCCCGGCGGAGCCAGGGGCGGCGGCCGTACCGCGGGCGGGAGCGGCCGACCCGTCCGCGGCGCCGGCCGGCGCGGACGCCGTGGAGAAGACCCGCGGCGCGGAGACCGGCGCCGTGGAGAAGACCGCCGTGGAGAAGACCCGCGGCGCGGAGACCGGCGCCGTGGAGAAGACCGCCGTGGAGAAGACCCGCGGCGCGGAGACCGGCGCCGTGGAGAAGACCGCCGTGGAGAAGACCGGCGGGGAGAGCCTGCGGCGGGTGGCGGTGGCCTCGTTCATCGGGACCGCCATCGAGTTCTACGACTTCTACATCTACGGCACGGCCGCCGCGCTCGTCCTCAACCAGGCGTTCTTCCCGACCCTCGATCCGGTCAACGCGACGCTCGCGTCGTTCTCCACCTACGCGGTGGCGTTCGCCGCGCGCCCCCTAGGCTCGGTGATCTTCGGGCACTTCGGGGACCGGGTGGGCCGAAAGTCCGTCCTGGTCGCCTCGCTGCTGCTGATGGGCCTGTCCACCGCCCTGGTCGGACTGCTCCCCGGATACGGCACGCTGGGCATCTGGGCGCCGCTGCTGCTCATCCTGCTGCGCTTCCTGCAGGGCATCGGGCTGGGCGGCGAGTGGGGCGGGGCCGCCCTGCTCGCGGTCGAGCACGCGCCCAGGAAGCGTCGTGGACTGTATGCCGCCTTCCCCCAACTCGGGCCCTCCGTCGGCTTCTTCGCGGCGACCGGTGTGTTCTGGCTGCTGTCCGCGGTCCTCGACGACGCGGCGTTCCGCTCCTGGGGCTGGCGGGTGCCCTTCCTGCTGTCGTTCCTGCTGGTCGGCGTGGGGCTGTTCGTCCGGCTCAGGATCAGCGAGACGCCGGTCTTCGCGAAGGTGCGGGAAGCCCAGGAAGCGGGCCGCGTCCCGGCCGTGGACGTCTTCCGCCGGCATCCGCGCGAGCTGCTGCTGGGCGCGGGCGGGATGGTCGTCGCCTACGGCCTGTTCTACACCGCGACCACCTACTGCCTCTCCTACGCGACCGGCACCCTCGGCGTCTCGCGGAACACCATGCTCGGCCTCTCGCTCGTCGCCTGCCTGTTCCTTGCGGCCGGCACCTGGCTCGCCGCCACCCGTTCCGACGGCTCCGGCCGCCGCAAGCTCGTCCTGGCCGGGTGCGGACTCGCCGCCGTCTGGGGCCTGGTGCTCTTCCCGCTGCTGGACACCGAGCAGCCGGTGCTGATCGCCCTCGGCATCGGCGGCGCGCTGTTCTGCATGGGCGTGGTGTACGGCCCGATGGGCGCGTATCTGCCGGAGCTGTTCCGCACCACGGTGCGCTACTCGGGCGCCTCGCTGGCCTACAACCTGGGCGGCGTCCTGGGCGGTGCGGTGGCCCCGCTGGTCGCCACCCGACTGCAGGCGGAGTTCGGCTCCTCCTCGGTGGGCTGGTACGTCAGCGCGATGGCGGTCGTCTCGCTGGTGTGCGTGCTGGCGCTGCCCGAGACCCGGGAACGCGAACTCGCCTGACGCCGCAGGCACGTGCACGACGCCGGCCGGGCGCCCGAGTCCTTCGGGCACCCGGCCGGCGTCGTGTGGCCGAGGGGTCCTGGAGCGCCGGGCCGGGGCCCGTCGTGCGGCCCCGGCCCGGCTCCCCTCCTAGCGGTGGCCGGGGAATTCCACCACCTGCTGGTAGGTCGGCCGGTTCTGCCAGCTGATGGTGTCGTGCGTCAGACCGCCCACCGCACGGTGGATGATCGCGTCCGCGCACCACTGGTCGCCGGCCTTGCAGCTGTCGTCGCCCGGGTAGACCTGCTCGGCCGTCTTCGCGTTCGCCTGCCGGAGGGTCTCCAGCAGGGTGTCGCGGCAGGCGGGCAGGTCGCCGTTGCCGCAGTACCGCTCGGCGAGCGGGCCCTGGACCTTGTCACCGAGCACCGACCGCAGATCCTTGTCCGCGTAGCTCCACCAGCCGTACTGGAAGGCGGATCCGGCGTGGGCGCCGGTCGGACCGTGGCCGGCCGAAGGCGACTCGTCGATGGCGAGGTTGGCCCCCAGGGCGTCGTAGAGATCGCCGCCCAGGCCCGGCTCGAAGCTCTTCTCGATCATCAGCGGCCACCAGGCGTCCATCAGCCGTACCGCGTCGGAGTGCGCGTAGGTGTGCGAGCCGGCGGTGGTCTCGCGGCGCTGGGCCCCGTCCTTGCGCCACGCCTCCAGCCGCTGCACCGCGGTCTGGATAGCGGGGTCGGTGACCGGCTTGCTGCGCAGCACCCTGAGGAGTTCGGGCAGCACGTCCTCGCCGCGCAGGTCGGTGACGGCGGCCTCGGACATCGCCCGGGTCAGCGACGCGCGGGTCACCCCGCCGTCCTTCGTCAGGTCCCGCACCCGGTCGTCGAGCAGGTTGCCGCGGTGCACCGAGCCGTTGCCGTAGCCGGCCGAGTCGTAGTCCTTGGCCTGCTTGTTGTTCCAGGAGATGTAGAAGTCCTGGTTGACGGACTGCGGGTGCTCCGCGGGCGGGGTGTAGTCGGTGTCGTTGGTGTCGGGGTCGTAGCCCTGCCACTCGTAGGCGGCGTCCGCCTTGACGGGCAGCGCCGGGTCCACCCCGGGGGCGCGGACCGGGTTGAGGCCGCTGTTGTAGTAGGCGATGTCCCGGGAGTCGGCGTAGAACCAGTTGAAGGCGTAGCCGATGTGCTGGGTGGCCTTCTGGAAGGTCTTCGCGTCCTGGACGTACGAGGGGTCGTTGAGCATCTGGAAGCCGATGATGGAGTCGGCCTCGTGCCGGTAGGTGGTGCGCAGTGCCGTGTAGGCGACGGGTTTGCCGTCGACGGTGGCGCGATGTGTGACGGTGCCGTACTTGGTCCGGAACACCTGCATCCGATAGGAGCCTGCCGCCGTCGGGTCGGCGATGGTGGGCTTCCAGGAGTTGGTGCGCTCCAGCTTCTCCATGGGCAGGCAGGAGCCGTGGTAGCGGTAGCCGGTGGAGTCCTTGGTGGGCGCGGAGCCGTCGGTGTTGCACAGGTCGACGGCATAGGTGTCGGTGATGTCCTGGCCGGCGGAGGTGGCGCTCCAGGCGTAGTCCTGGCCGCGGCCGAGCTGGACGTACATCCCGACGCCGGCGAAGGAGGCGCCGCGGGCGCTGATGCCCGGACCCTGGATCTCCTGGAGCATCAGCAGCTGGGGCGCGAAGTAGCCGGTCTGCGGGCCGAAGACGGCGACGGGGTTGCCGCTCGCGGAGTGCTTGCCGGAGACCAGCAGGGCGTTGGACATCCCGCGGTGCTGTGTGGGGTCGAAACTGCCCTTGGGCAGCACCCCGTCCTTGAACAGCCCTTCCAGCTTCTTGTACTTCTTCGGGGCCTTGACCGGGTCGCGCGGCGGCGTCCCCTTCTTGGCCGTGGCGGCGCCCGTGCGGTCGTACACCAGGGGCTCGGCGGCGACCGTGCCGCGGTCGGGCAGCGCGGTGCCCTTGGCCTTGGCCGGCTTGACGGCGTACGGGAAGCTCTGGCCGTCGTGCAGGGTCTTCGCGGCCTCGGGGTCGTTGCGCTCCCGGAAGGACTCCCAGACCTCGGTGCCCTTCTCCACGCCGTACTTCTGCTGGGCGGAGAGCAGCGCGAGGGCGGAGGGGACCTCGCCGCCGCCGCCGTTGCCGAAGAGGCCGCCGACCACTGATGCCAGCGCGATGAGGTCAGTGAGCTCGAAGGGCTTGATCTCACCGGCGTTGGTGACGGCGTCGACATGCCCGGTGAGCACGTACTCGCCCGGGAAGTAGCGGCCGTTCTTGGATTCCTCGCGGTAGGCGTTGATGCCGTCGACGTATGCCTGCGCGTCCTCCATCGCCTGCTTGCCGCGGGCTCCGTTGTTGTCCCGGATGCTGTCGACCTGCGCCTGGAGGTCCGCCTCGGTGTACGGGGCGGACGGCCAGAACTGCTGCTCCAGGCCCTGGTTGGCGAGGGCTCCGCCGGCGAAGGAGGTCAGCTCGCCGCGGCCGATGTGCCGGAAGAGGTCCATCAGCCACAGCCGGTCCTGGCCGGCCGCGTAACCGGCGCCGTATTCGGTGCCGTAGCGGGTGGTGCCCTTGATGTGCGGCACGCCGGTCTTCTTGTCGCGGGTGATGGTCACGTCGTCGCGGGGTGCGGTGACCTTGGCGACCTGGCCCTCGGGGACGCCGAAGGAGGCGTCGTTGAAGAAGTTGGTCAGAGTGTCGTCGGTGAGCGACTGGTAGCCGCTCGCCAGGGCGCCGTACGGGCCGAGTTGGTCGGTGGTGTGCGCGGGGTGGGTGCCGAACAGCTTGTTGCCGAGGATCTCCACCAGGGTGGCGTTGCCGCTGGCGCCGGGCGGCAGGATGTCGGCGCACTGGCCCTGGCAGTAGTCGGTGGATTCGGTCGGTGCGGCGGCCGCGGCCGCGGTGGGGGGTGGTGCCAAGAGCGTGGCACCCAGGGCGACCAGGGCTGCCGCCACGGCAGTCCTGAGCCTTCCGGTACGTCGTCGCATCCCTGCTCCTCGATGGGGGTCCCCCCTGCTCCTCAACAGCTCGGGGGAGGGTGGTGGGCGGGACGTTACCGGCGGTTAACCCCGGCCGGAAGATGAACAACAGTCACCTTTTCCAATTCCCCACAGACACCCGGGAGCCGCACCGGCACCACCCGCCGAAAAAACCGCACGAAAATTCGATGGATCCAGATGGTGATCGGCTACGTCCCTTCTGCGTCCAGTCGGGTCCTCCCCACGGAGGTGGGATGAACATGGCCGGTTTCAGAGCCCTCGCCGAACAGGTCCGCAATCCACGACTCGTCGCAGCTCAGCGGCGTACCGCCCTGCGCAAGTGCCTGGAGCGCTTTGCCCCTTACGGGCATCGGGCCACCTGGCACCATCTGTGCAGCAGGGTCGGCATCGCGCCACAGGACCGCGACCCCGATCCCGAACGGCTGGTGGTCGCACTGGCCGAGCTGGAGGAGGCGCGCACCCTCTGGCTGGCCTACGAGGAGGAGTTCGCCGCCCGGCGCCGCAGGGAGAAGCACGACGGCATCCGCCAGCCCAGCGCGATCGACGACTGGCACCGCCGCACCTGGGGCGGCTGTGACATCGTGCCCTGCGAGTCCCCGCAGCGGCACCCGGCGGCCCGCCTCGCGGTGGTGCTGCGCAACATGATCGCGGCGATGGAGTCGGGCCGCCCGCGCCGGGACTGCCCGGTGTGCGGCGGGACGCGCTTCGCCTGGCTCCCGGATCCCGCCGGGCCGCCGGCATCCGGACCCGCCTGCCGGGAGTGCGGGGTGGTGGCCCCCGCTTCCGTGCTGACCGCCGAGGTACTGACGGCCGCGGGCCGGGTCCGGAGCGGCCGTACGGTCGTCGCGGCCTGAACATCGGGGCGCACCGGCCGAGTTGACGGGCCGCCTGCCCCACCCCGGCAATCGGTGCCGGGTACAGGGGATTCCGCGGGCGGCCTTCCCCCGAAGTGGATGAACGTTGTACGTTCCGCCGCATGCTCGCCCGTTCGCGCACCGTGGTGGCCGCTCCGGGATGGAACCGCTGGCTCGTCCCGCCCGCCGCCCTGTCCATCCACCTCGCCATCGGCCAGGTCTACGCCTGGAGTGTCTTCAAACCGCCTCTGGAGTCGGCCCTCCACCTGTCCGGGACGGCCTCCGCACTCCCCTTCCAGCTGGCCATCGTGATGCTGGGGCTGTCCGCGGCCTTCGGCGGCACGCTCGTGGAGCGCAACGGTCCACGCTGGGCGATGTGTGTCTCGGCGGTCTGCTTCGTCTCCGGATTCCTCGTCGCCGCCCTGGGCGCGGCCACCGGCCGGTACTGGCTGATCGTCCTCGGCTACGGCTTCATCGGCGGAATCGGCCTGGGCATCGGCTACATCTCCCCGGTGTCCACGCTCATCAAGTGGTTCCCCGACCGCCCGGGAATGGCCACCGGTATCGCCATCATGGGCTTCGGCGGCGGCGCGCTGATCGCCTCCCCCTGGTCGACCCAACTCCTCGGCGCCCTCGGTGCGGACGCGGCCGGCATCGCACGGACCTTCCTCGTCATGGGCCTGGTCTACGCCGTCTTCATGACGCTCGGGGTGCTGCTGGTGCGGGTCCCGGGCGCCGACCGGCAACCCCGCGCCGCCGCGGCCGCCGCGGCCCGCCCGCTGGTCACCACCGCCCAGGTATCGGCCCGCAACGCGCTGCGCACCCCGCAGTTCTGGTGTCTGTGGGTGGTCCTGTGCACCAACGTCACCGCGGGGATCGGCATCCTGGAGAAGGCCGCCCCGATGATCTCCGACTTCTTCGCCCGGTCAGCGGCGCCGGTGAGCGCGGCAGCCGCGGCCGGCTTCGTCGGCATGCTGTCGCTGGCGAACATGCTCGGCCGGATCGTCTGGTCCTCCACCTCCGACCTGACGGGCCGGAAGAACGTCTACCGCCTCTACCTCGGCGTAGGGGCCCTGATGTATCTGCTGATCGCCCTCGCGGGCGACACCTCCAAGCCGCTGTTCATCGGCTGCGCCGCGGTGATCCTCTCCTTCTACGGCGGCGGGTTCGCCACCGTCCCGGCCTATCTCAAGGACCTCTTCGGTACCTATCAGGTGGGCGCGATCCACGGCCGGCTGCTCACCGCCTGGTCGACCGCGGGTGTCCTCGGCCCGCTGATCGTCAACGCCGTCGCCGACGCGCAGAAGGCCGCGGGCCACAGCGGGCCGGACCTCTACGCGACCTCCTTCTTCATCATGATCGGGCTGCTGGCCGTCGGCTTCGCCGCCAACGAGGCGGTCCGGCCGGTCCACCCCCGCCACCACGAACCCGCCGCGTCCGGGGAGCGGCCCGCCGTCGACCCCGCCGCCGACCCGAAGGGAGCGGACCGGTGACCGCACGGCGCACCCTGCTGCTCGTCTCCGTCTGGCTCTGGGTGGGGGTGCCCTTCGCCTACGGCCTTTACGAACTCGCCCTGAAACTGAAACAACTGTTCACGAGCTGACCCGCGCACACCGTTGCCCGTGCCGTCCGGGTGCCCGTGCCCCGGTGCCCCGGCCGCACGGGCTCCCCACGAAAGGGTGGACGTCCCATGGCCGCACCGCACGATCTGACCGCGCTCGAACAGGCCGCAGCCATCCGGTCCGGCGACCTCTCGCCCGTCGAGCTCACCGAGCACTACCTGGAGCGGATCGACCGGCTGGACGACACCCTGGGCGCCTTCTTGACCCGCACTCCGCAGCTCGCCCGTGAGCAGGCCGCCGGAGCCGAGAGGGAGGCCGTCGCGGCGCGCCGGGAGGGGCGCGAACTCCCCGCGCTGCACGGCGTTCCGGTGCCGGTCAAGGACCTCAACCACGTCGCGGGTGAGCGCTGCACGATGGGCTCCCGGGCGCTCGCCGAGCAGGTATCCCCCGTCGACGATCACATCGTCACCAAGCTGCGCGCCGCCGGCACCGTGATGCCGGGGAAGACCAACACCCCCGAGTTCGGGCTGCCCTGCTACACCGAGAACGGTCTCGCGCCGCCGGCCCGCACCCCGTGGGACCTCAGCCGCTCGGCGGGCGGGTCGAGCGGCGGGGCGGCCGCGGCCGTGGCCGGCGGCCTGGCACCCCTCGCGCATGCGAGCGACGGCGGCGGCTCCATCCGCATCCCGGCGTCGGCCTGCGGGCTGTTCGGCATCAAGCCCAGCCGCGGCCGGGTCAGCAGCGGCCCGCTGCTGCAAGACATCACGGGCCTGAGCACCTCGGGGCCGCTGGCGCGCACGGTCGCCGACGCGGCCGCGCTCCTGGACGTCCTCGCGGGCCCGATGCCCGGTGACCCGTTCACGGCGCCCGCGCTCCCGCCCGGCGAGACCTTCGCCGCACACGCCCGCCGGGAGCCGGGGCAGCTGCGCATCGCGTGCCTGGCCGGTGCGCCCATACCGAATGTCGACGTCCATCCGGACTGCCTCGCCGCCGTCACCGATACCGCCAAGCTGCTCGGCGAACTCGGCCACCGCGTCGAGGAGTTGGTGCTTCCCGTCGACGACGGCATCCGCTACGCCTTCACCAAGGTCTGGTCGGTGATCGCCGCGAACCGTCCGGTGCCGCCGGAGGGCGAGGAGCTGCTGATGCCGCTCACCCGCTATCTGCGGGCCCGCGGCGCAGAGGTCTCCGGCACCGACTTCGCGAGCGCGATGTACACCTTCCGGATGCTCGCGCAGACGCTCGCCGACGGCCTGATGCCGCAGGACGGCGGGTACGACGTGGTGCTCTCGCCCACGCTGGCCGCACCGCCCGCGCCGGTCGGGGCGCTGCGCGACGACGCCGATCCGCAGGCCGAGTTCGCCGCCATCGGGGCGTTCACCCCCTTCACCGCGCTCTACAACGCCACCGGCCAGCCCGCGGTGAGTGTCCCGCTGCACTGGAACGCCGCGGGCCTGCCGATCGGCGTGATGCTCGGCGGCCGCTACGGCGACGAGGCCACCTTGCTCTCGCTCTCCGCGCAGCTGGAGCGGGCCCGCCCGTGGGCGGGACGCAAGCCCTCCATGTGGTGAGAGGGAGTTCGGTTCGCGGCGGCGCCCCGCACCCCGCACCGCGGGGTCAGCGGCGCCGCGCGTGCTCCCGCCCTTGAGCGGCAGCGGCGTCGGCGTCGCACTCCCCGCCCTCGCACTCCCCCGCGGCGGCCTCCGGCCCGGCCGCCCGCGCCCCGCCCCCGTTGTCCCGCACCGCCGCCGGGTCCTTCACGCTCCGGTCGACGCGCAACCGGCGGGCGCCGGGGCCCTGTTCGCCGAGGTTGTCGTACGGGTTGGACAGCGCGCACCTCTCCAGCGAGAGGCAGCCGCAGCCGATGCAGTCGGTGAGCCGGTCCCGCAGTTCGACGAGCTGGCTGATCCGCTCGTCCAGCTCCGAGCGCCAGACCTCGGAGAGCCTGGCCCAGTCGGCGCGGTTGGGGGTGCGCTCGTCGGGCAGCTCCGCCAGCGCGTCGCGGATCACCGCGAGGGGAATGCCCACACGCTGCGCGGCCCGGACGAAGGCGACCCTGCGCAGGGCGTCCCGGGTGTAGCGGCGTTGGTTGCCGGCCGTCCTCGTGCTGCTGATCAGCCCTTTGGACTCGTAGAAGTGCAGCGCGGAGACCGCGGCGCCGCTCCGTGCGGAGAGCTGGCCGACGGAGAGTTCATGGACCTTGAACGGAAGCTGGGGCACGGCTCAACCCTAGGACACACGGCCCGGCCTCAAGGGTGTCCCCGAGCGTTGACAGCGGGTACCCCCACTCAGCATGCTGAGCAAGCGCTTAGTAAGCGCACGGGTGAGGCGCGCGCCGGACGCGCTCCGGGCCCGGCGTACGGATCCTGAGGAGGCAGACGGAGATGGCAGAGCCCCGAGTGTTTGGATCGCTCGACGAACTGCGGGCCGCGGTCGGCGAGGACCTGGGCACCAGCGACTGGCTGGAGATCGACCAGAAGCGGATCGACCTGTTCGCGGAGGCCACCGGCGATCACCAGTGGATCCATGTGGACCAGGAGAAGGCGGCGGCCGGCCCCTTCGGCACCACCATCGCGCACGGCTACCTGACGCTGTCGCTGCTGCCCGCCCTCGTGCCGCAGCTGATGCGGGTCGACAACGTGAAGATGGGCATCAACTACGGCACCAACAAGGTGCGCTTCCCCGCCACCGTCCCGGTGGGCTCGCGGCTGCGCGCCACCGCCCGGATCGCGGACGTCAGCGAGGTCTCCGGCGGGGTGCAGCTCACCACCACCGTGACGATCGAGCGCGAGGGCGGCGACAAGCCGGTCTGCGTGGCGGAGTCGGTCAGCCGCTTCTACCTCTGATCCGGCGGCGGCCTTCGCTCACCGGGGCCGGGGCGGGTCCCCCCTCCCCGGCCCGGGGGCGCGGGGCGGCGGCGCCGATGCGTCAGACCGCGTCCGCGCCCACCATGCGCAGCACCAGGCCCGCGTAGAGCGCGCCGACCTCGTCGGGGGTACGGGCGCCGTCCGAGGAGAACCAGCGGGCCACGTCGACGCACAGCGACAGCACGGCGAGGGTGGTGCCCGGCACGTCGTCGGCCTGGAACTCCCCGCTGTCCGCGCCGTCCTGGATGATCTGCCGCAGCAGCCGGTCGGTCCTGCGGCGCAGGTCGGTGATCTCGGTGTAGTGCTCGGCGCCGAGCGCCTGGAGTTCGTACTGGATGACCCGGGCGGTGGTGTGGTGCTCGGCGTGCCAGCGGGCGAAGGTGTGCACGGCGTCGCGGAGCCGCTCGGTGGCGCTGCCCTCGGCCTCGGCGGCGGCACCCATGATGCGCAGCGCCTTCTCGTGGCCGTTGCCGCTGATGCGGTAGAGCAGCTCTTCCTTGGTCTTGTAGTGGATGTAGAGCGCGGCGGGGCTCATCCCGGCCCGGCTCGCGATGTCGCGGGTGGTGGTGGCGTGATAGCCGCGCTCGGCGAACGCCTCGACGGCGGCGCAGACCAGCCGCCGCGCGGCGTCCGGGGTCACATCGTCCCAGTCCTCGCCGGCCTCGGCCGCCCGTTCCGCCTCCGCACCCATCGCGCACGCTCCTCGCTCCGCCAGGGACTCTCCTCCGACGGATCGAACACCATACCGCGCCGCTGAGCAAGCGCTTAGCGGCGTCGCGGGGGCGGCGGCCGGGCGGCGACGCGCGGCCGCCGGCCGGTCAGAAGGCCGAGACGCCGGTCAGCGCACGGCCGATGACCAGCTTCTGGATCTGGCTGGTGCCCTCGTAGAGGGTCATCACGCGGGCGTCCCGGAGCAGTTTGCCGACCGGGTACTCGTCGATGTAACCGTAACCGCCGAAGACCTGGAGGGCGTTGTTCGCGGCCCGCACCGCGGCCTCGGAGGCGAACAGCTTGGCCTTGGACGCCTCGGTGACGAACGGCTTCCCGCGGTCGATGAGGTCGGCGACCCGCCAGGTCAGCAGGCGCGCGGCGTCCACGTCCACGGCGATGTCGGTGAGCAGCTCCTGGACCAGCTGGTGCCCGGCGATGGGCTTGCCGAACTGCTCGCGCTCGCCCGCGTAGCCGAGTGCCGCGTCCAGCGCGGCCTGTGCGATACCCACGCAGCCGGCGGCCACCGACATCCGGCCCTTGGCCAGCGCGGACATGGCGACCGAGAACCCCTTTCCCGCCGGGCCGAGCATGGCGGCGGAGGGCACCCGCACACCGTCCAGGACCAGCTCCGCGGTGGCCTGGCCGCGCAGGCCGAGCTTCCCGTGGATCTCGCGGCGCTCCAGGCCGGGGCTGTCGGTGGGCACGAGGAAGGCGCTGACACCCTTGTGGCCGGGCTCGGGCCCGGTGCGGGCGAAGAGCAGCACGACGTCGGCCCAGGTGCCATTGGTGATGAACGTCTTGGCGCCGTCGATGATCCAGTCCCCGCCGGGACCGCCGTCGCGGACCGCGCGGGTGGCGAGGTTGCCGGCGTCGGATCCGGTGCCCGGCTCGGTCAGGCCGAAGCAGCCGATCGCCGCCCCGGAGGTGAGCCGCGGCAGCCACTCCCGCTTCTGCGCCTCGTCCCCCCAGGCCGCGATCGTCTTGGCCACCAGCCCCAGGGAGACCGAGACGATGCCGCGCACCGAGGAGTCCCCGCGGCCCAGTTCCTCGGTGACCAGGCAGTAGGCGAGGTGGTCGCCGCCGGAGCCCCCGTACTCCTCGGGGACGGTCAGGCCCAGGAAGCCGAGGTCGCCGAGCTTCTTGACGATGCCGCGGTCGACCTGTTCGGCGCGGTCCCAGGCGGTGACGTGCGGGGATATCTCGCGGCCGACGAAATCCTCGGCGAGCTGCCGGACGGCGGTCTGCTCCTCGCTGAGCTCCAGGTTCATCAGGACCCCTCGGTGACGTGCGCAGTGGGACGGCTCGGGCGGGCACGGCGGCGTCCGCTCACCGCATCGCCCCGAAGACGTTAATTAGCACTGCTAGTTTTTGGACGGCAGCCTCTACTATGTGCGTCATGGCCCGACCCCGCAAGCCCCTTCTGAGCCGTGAGCGCATCGTCACCACGGCGCTGGCACTCATCGACGCGGAAGGGCTGCCGGCGCTGTCCACCCGGCGCCTCGCGGCCGAGTTGGGCGTGAGCGGGCCGTCGCTCTACAACCACTTCACGACCAAGGACGAGATCCTCGACGCGGTCGCCGACACGGTCATCGCGAAGGTCGACGTCTCGGCGTTCGAGGCCGGCGGGGACTGGCGGACCGGACTGCTCGGCTGGGCCCGCTCCTACCGCGCCGCGCTCGCCGCGCATCCGCACGTCGTGCCGTTCCTCGCCCAGGGGCCCGGCCGCCGCCCGGCCGGCCTGAAGATGGCCGACGAGGCGTTCGGCGGCATGGTCGAGGCGGGCTGGCCGCCCGCCCAGGCGACCCGGGTCTGCGCCATGGTCCGCTACTTCGTGGCGGGCTCCGCACTGGGCTCGTTCGCCCGTGGCTTCGTGGACGACCCCGGCGCCTACGACCCCGCCGACTATCCCCACCTGGGCCAGGCGCATCTCCTCGCCGAGCATCAACGCCAGGTGGACGAGGGCGCGTTCGAAACCGGCCTGCAGGCCCTCGTCGACGGGCTCGCGCTGCAACACCCGGAGCTGGTCCCGCCGGCCTGATCCGATCGGCAGGGCCCTGGGCGCGGAGCCCCCGGAGGGGCCCGCTCCGGCTCGCATCCGCGCGGCCCGCAGCCGCACGCCCCCTGCGTACCACCGAGGCCCCGTGTCACCGCGCCCGCGGTCCGCTCTAAAATCCAGCAGTCCCTGGCGGGCAGGGCGTTGTGCGGGAGGCATGGAGGCGGCGTGCGCGAGCCGAGTACGGCCAAGTGCGGTCGATTCACCGCGGGTTACGGACGCTTTGTCACCGAGGTGCTCCGAGGGAAGGGGCAGGTCGTCTTCCTGCAGAGCGCGTGGGCAGGGGCGGTGATCTCGCTCGCGCTGTGCGCCGCGGGCTGGGAGTTCGCGCTGTACGGGCTGCTGGGCACGGCGGTCGGTACCGCGACGGCGCGGCTCCTGGGCGTGGACGGCGGCCGCGTCACGGCCGGCCTCGAAGGCTTCAACGCCTGCCTGGTGGCCGTCGCGCTCGCCGTGTTCCTCGGCGCCGACCATCTCTCCACCGCCGTGCTGGCGCTCGCCGGGAGCGTGGTGGTCACCGTCGTCACCGGCGCCGCCGCACGGATACTGGCCACCTGGGGCCTGCCGACCCTCACCCTGCCGTACTGCCTGATGGCGAGCGCCGCGACGATCGCCGCGCCGGGCTTCGCGCGGGTCTGGCACCACGGCGCGAGCCTGGCCGCACTCGCCCGGCCCGCGAGCGGGCCCACCGCTCTGGCCGGATCCGATCTGTGGCGCGCGTTCTTCGCCAACGTCGCGCAGATCTTCTTCATGCCGCAGTGGTACGTCGGCGTGATCCTCCTGCTCGGCATCTTCGCCGCCTCCCGGCTCGCGGGCGTGATGGCGTGCCTGGGCAGCGGCGTCGGCATCCTCACCGCCTGGGCCCTCGGCGCACCCGCGAGGCAGGTGGCCGAGGGCACGATGGGCTACAACGCGGTGCTCGTGGCGATGGCGCTGTGCGGGGTGTTCCTCGCCGCGGACGCCTGGAGCCTGGCCTACGCACTGGCCGGCGCGGTCACCGCGACCGGCCTGAGCGCGACGATGGCCGCCGTCTTCGCCCCGTCCGGCGGTCACACCTTCACCTGGCCGTTCGTCCTCGTCTCGCTGGCCTTCCTGGCGGCGGTACCGGCGTTCCCCCGGTTGCGCCGGGCAGGGGCACCCGGCCCGGTGCCCGGCGCGGGAGACCCGCAGCCCGCTCCGGAGCGGGCCTTCGAGCCGGGCGGCCCGGCTCCGGAGGGCCCCGAGCCGGGCCGGGCCGCCGTCTGATCCCTGCCGGCCGTCAGCCCTTGGCCGTCGCCGCTTTCGGTGTCCCGTCCACGGCCGTACGGGACGCCGCCGCGCGGCGGGCCAGCAGCCAGATCGAGGCCAGCGCGATGACGGACAGCCCGATGATGTAGGCCGAGACCGACATCGAGGTGCCGGTCGCCTCCAGCAGCAGGACCATGACGAACGGCGCGAGCCCGCCGCCCAGGATGGCGCTGATCTGGTAGCCGAGCGACGCTCCGGTGTAGCGCATCTCGGCGGTGAACAGCTCGGCGAACAGGGCGGCCTGCGGCCCGTACATGATGCTCAGGAAGCAGCTGCCGACGAATGTGCCCACGGCCATCCAGGCCAGCGACGCGGTGTCGATGAGCAGGAACATCGGGATCGCCCAGATGAGCAGACCGACGGCGCCCGCGGCGTAGACCCGCAGGCGGCCGATGCGGTCGGAGAGCGCCGCGGAGGCCGGGATCAGGGCGAGCTGGGTGAGGCTGACGAGCAGCGAGACGGTGAGGACCGCGGTGCGCTCCATGTGCAGCTCGCGCGTGGAGTAGTCCAGGACGCCGGTGATCAGGATGTAGAACGTGGCGGTGTTCACCGCGAAGGAGCCGCCGGCCAGCAGGACGGTGCCCAGGTGGTGGCGCATGATCGTGCCCAGCGGCGAGCGCTGCGCGTCGGCGGACTTCTCGGCGGCGGCCAGTTCGTTCTCGGCGGCCTTGAATTCCGGCGTCTCCTCGACCCGGGTGTGGATGTAGCGGGCGAGCACGAGCACGAGGATGCCGATGAAGAACGGGATCCGCCAGCCCCAACTGCCGAAGGTCCGCTCGTCGGTGACCGCGCCGGCCACCAGGAAGACGGAGTTGGCGGTCACCACGCCGATGGGGACACCGAGCTGGACCAGCGAGCCGTAGAGCCCCCGCTTGCCCTCGGGGGCGTACTCCGTGGCCATCAGCATCGCGCCGCCCCACTGGGCGCCCACCGCGAGTCCCTGGAGCACCCGCAGAAGGACGAGCAGGATCGGTGCGGCGATCCCGATGCTGTCGTACGACGGGAGCAGGCCGATGCCGGTCGTGGCGACGCCCATCACGGTCAGCGCGAGGACGAGCATGGGCTTGCGGCCCCGCTTGTCCCCGAGATGGCCGGCGATGACGCCGCCGACGGGACGGGCGAGGAAGCCGACGGCGAAGGTCGCGAAGGCGGCGAGCACGCCCGCGGCCTCACTGCCGGAGGGGAAGAAGGAGTCGCCGAGCACGAGCGCGGCGGCGATGCCGAAGACGAAGTAGTCGTACCACTCCACGGCCGAGGCCAGGGCCGCGGCGGTGGCGACCTTGCGGCGGTTCCGGGCGGAGGGTGGCGTGCTGCTGTTGCCCTGTGTCGCGGAGGGGGCCGAGTCCATGCGTGCACACTCCGGTGGGTGCGGGGAGGGATGGGGGGCGGCGCCAAGATGTCGGGTGACCGTACCGACCGGCCGGTACGCCGTCAACGGACCGCGCAGCATCAGTTTTCCCCGCCCGCCGGGGCCGGCCGGCCGGAGCGCTGGACACCGCCCCGGCCGGCCGTGGCCCGGCCGCCCCGCCGCCGCGTCCGGTCAGAAGACGATCAGCGCCCGGCCGCCCTTGCCCGCCACCATCGCGTCGAACGCGTCGGGGATGCCGTCCAGCGAGATCCGCTCGGTGACCAGGGCGGACAGGTCGAGCGCGCCCGAGCGGACGTGCTCGGCGATGACCGGCAGGTCCCGTGCCGGGTCGCTGTTGCCGTAGACACAGCCGGAGAGCGTGCGGCCGAAGTAGAAGATCTCCAGGGCGGAGAAGGTCACCTGCTGGTCCTGGCCGCCGATCCCGACGACCGTGGTGCGGCCGCCCCGCCGGGTCGCCGACCAGGCCGTACGGATCGTCTCGGCGCGGCCCACGCACTCCACGGCGACATCGGCGCCGAAGCCGCCGGTCAGCTTGCGGATCCGTTTGGCGGTGTCCTCGCCGGCCACCAGGAACTCGGTGGCGCCCGCCGCGCGCGCCAGCTCCTCCTTCTCCGGCGAGACGTCCACGGCCACGATCGTGCCCGCACCCGCGATCCGTGCCGCCTGGAGCGTCGCGAGGCCGACGCCGCCGACACCGAAGACGGCGACGGACTCCCCCGCCCGCACCTGGGCGCTGTGGTGCACCGCGCCCCAGCCGGTCAGCACCGCGCAGCCCAGCAGCGCCGCGTCGGCGAGCGGCACCCCTTCCGGGAGCGGCAGCGCGGCGTGCGCGGGGACCACGGTCTCCTCGGCGAAGGCGGCGGTGCCCAGGCCCGGGTAGAGCTCACTGCCGTCGGCCGCGAGGTGCGCGTACGGGGCGTTCGCGGCGACACCGGAGTTGGCGCACAGCCAGGGCTCCGCGAGGCCGCAGAAGTGGCAGTCGCCGCAGGACGGCGCCCAGTTGAGGACGACCCGGTCCCCCGGGGCCACCGAGGTCACCGAGGGCCCGACCGCGGTGACGGTGCCCGCACCCTCGTGTCCGAGGACCGCCGGGACGGGCTGGCGGAGGGTGCCGTTGGACAGCGACAGGTCGGAGTGGCAGACGCCGGCGGCGGCGAGACGGATGCGGACCTGCCCCGGACCGGGCTCCGGCAGGTCGATCTCGGTGACCCGGAGCGGGGCGTTGACGGCGGACAGGAGGGCGGCGCGGACCACAGGGATCTCCTCGGGACGGGAAAGAGAAGGGAACGGAGGCGTTGGGCGGCTCGGACGGAACCAAGGAAAGCAGGAGCGGCATGCCGGGCGGGAGGGCAGGACGGGGCGGCGGGCGGGCGGCGGACGGCACATCGGCCACCGAAGCCCCCGAGGCTCACCGGCTCACGACTGCGGACCGCGACACCGCGGTCCGCAGCGCGTCCCGCCACCCGGCGTCTCAGAACTGCAGCGACTTGGTCTGGAGGTACTCGGTCAGGCCGTGCGGGCCCAGCTCGCGCCCGACACCGGACTGCTTGTAACCGCCGAACGGCGCCAGGGGGTTGAAGCGGCCGCCGTTGATGTCGACCTGACCGGTGTCGAGACGGCGGGCGAAGGCGACCGCCTCCTCCGCCTCGCCCGCCCAGACCGCGCCGGCGAGCCCGTAGACGGTGCCGTTGGCGATCCGGGCGGCGTCGTCCTCGTCCCGGTACGGCAGGATCGACAGCACCGGCCCGAAGATCTCCTCCTGGGCGATGGTCATCTCCGGGGTGACGTCCGCGAAGACGGTCGGCTTCACGTAGTAGCCGGTCTCCCGGGGCGCCTCCGGGCCCCCCGCCACGACCTTCGCGCCCTGCGCGACGCCCTGCTCGATGTAACCGCGCACCCGGTCGCGCTGCTTGGCGTTGACCAGCGGGCCGACCCGCTCACCGGGCACGTACTTGGCGACCGCGGCCACGGCGAGTTCCACGGCCTCCGCGTACCGGTCCTCGTGCACCAGCATCCGGGTCCACGCGCTGCACGTCTGGCCGGAGTTGGCCATGACGTTGGCGACGCCGACACCGACCGCCTTGGCGAGGTCGGCGCTGGGCAGGATGACGTTGGCGGACTTGCCGCCCAGTTCGAGCGCCACCCGCTTGACGGCGGCGCCCGCGGCCGCGCCGATCTTCCTGCCCACGGCCGTCGAGCCGGTGAAGGAGACCAGATCGACCCCCTCGTGCTCGGCCAGCGCCTGGCCGGCGACCGGGCCGAGACCGGTGACGAGGTTGAAGACTCCGGCCGGTATGCCCGCCGCGTCGACGCACTCGGCGAACAGCTGGGCCACCAGCGGGGTGTCCTCGGCGGGCTTGAGCACGACCGTGCAGCCCGCCGCGAGCGCCGGCGCGACCTTGGCGACGACCTGGTGCAGCGGGTAGTTCCACGGCGTGATCGCGCCCACCACGCCGACCGGTTCGTGCAGCACGGTGGAGTTGCCGATCTTCTCCTCGAAGGCGTACGACCGGGCCAGCTCGGCGTAGGAGCCGCACACCGCGACCGGGACGCCCGCGTGCACGGCCGTGCTGAACGCCAGGGGCGAGCCCAGCTCGGCGGTGACGGTCTCCGCGATCTCCTCCGCGCGCGCCGCGAGTTGGTCGCGCAGCGCGGTCAGCAGGCCGGCGCGCTCCGCGGGCGAGGTGGCGGCCCAGGCGGGCAGTGCGGCACGCGCGGCCCGGACGGCGGCGTCCACGTCCTGGGCCGAACCGGCCGGTACGGCGGCGATGACCTGGCCGTCGGCCGGATTGACGACGTCGATCGTGCCGCTCCCCGCGGCGGGCCGCCAGCTTCCGTCGATGTACATCGCGTCGTGCTGCTTCACGTCGTGGTCCTCCCGAAACGGCTGGTGGTCATCCCCGTTGGGGTGTCCGTCGGGGCCGTGGGCGCCACGGCCGTCCGCCCGGACCCTCCTAAACTAGCGTCGGTAGTTTTCGGACGCCAGGGAATGCGGCGGGTGCCGTCGATCACGCGCACCGGAACACGGAGAACCGACGGCGGACGCCGCGGCGGGGGCTGCGACGGCCGCGGAGCTAGCGCTCGGCGCGGCCGGAGCCGTCCCGGACGGGCCCCGGTGAGGTGCCGTCCGTGGGCCGGGGGACGTGGCCGGCCGTGGGAGGCGGTGAGTCGCCAGGGCGCGTGCTTCCTCCGGCCGCGGTCCCTGCGGAGGCCAGGAGCAGTACGCCGAGCATCACGAAGGGTGCGGCGGTCCCCGCGACGCCGGCGAGCAGGCCCGCGGTGGCGGGGGCGGCGACCTGGCCGAGGCGGTTGCCGGTGAGGCGGAGGGCCAGCGCCGTGGAGCGGGCCCGGTCGGGCGCCGCCTGGACGACGGTGGTCATCGACAGCGGCTGGCCGACGCCGAGGCAGAAGCCGAGCGCGGTGAGCATCACGGCCAGCGCCCAGACCGGCACGGGCAGCACCATGCCGCCGCACAGCAGGCCGGCCAGCGCGCAGCTGCCGGCCATCAGCGCGGTGCGGCCCAGCCACCGGATCATCGGCGTCATCACGAGCCGGCAGGCGATGGTGGCCGCGGCCCGCAGGCTGAGCAGCAGGCCGATGGTGGTGGGGGCGATGGCGCGGTCCTCGCCGATGACGGGGAGGTAGGCGGTGAGGATGTCGGTCGCGGAGAGCACGGCCAGGCTCATGAAGATGCCGGCCGGTACGCCCCGGGTGCGCAGGATGGCGCGTACGGGGACGTGCGGCCCGGCCGGCTCGGGTACGGCTGCGGCGGGCGGGGTGCGCTGCTCCAGGCGCCAGAGCGCGACGTAGGAGACCGCGCCGATTCCGCCGGAGACGAGCAGTGCGGTGGCGCTCGTCGGGGCCATCGCGCCGTCGTGCTCGGAGATGACCAGGCCGGCGGCGATCGGGCCGACGAGCTGGCCGAGGGAGGCGCCGATGGTGAAGTGGCCGAAGTTGCGGTCGCGTTCGGCGGGGGCGCTGCGGCGGGCGACTATCGACTGGGCCCCGATGACGAAGCAGAGGTGCCCCAGGCCCATCACGCCGCTCCAGGCGGCCATCGCGGGCAGCGAGCCGGCGAGGCCGCTGAGTGCGCAGCCGCCGCTGATCAGCGCAACGCCGACGACCAGCAGCGGCGCGCAGCGGCCGTGGTCGGTGCGGCGGCCGAGCGGGACGGCGACGAGCAGCGGCAGCAGGGCGTAGACGGCGGTGATGACGCCGATGGCCTGTTCGTCGGCGCCCAGCGCGAGGGCCCGGTAGGAGACGGCCGGTCTGGCCATGCTCACCGCTCCTTGGGCGAAGGAGAAGGTGATGACCAGACGCAGCAGCCAGCTCCTGCCGGGCCTCGCGGGTGCCGTCACGGTGCGTTGTTCCGTTCCGTGTGTGGGGGGTGTTGCGGCAAGGGGTTCCTGCGTCTAGATGATGCCGAAGAGGAGTCCGGCGCACAGGACCACCAGGGAGGTCAGTGCGGCCCACTTGATGGTGAATTTGGTGTGGTCGCCGAATTCGACCTTGGCCATGCCGATCAGGACGAACACGGCGGGCACCAGCGGGCTGGACATGTGCAGCGGCTGGCCGACGAGCGAGGCACGGGCGATCTCGATGGGGGCGACGCCGTGTGCGGCGCCGGCCTCGGCGAGGATCGGCACGATGCCGAAGTAGAAGCCGTCGTTCGACATCAGGTAGGTGAGCGGGACGCTCAGGATGCCGGTGACGATCGCCATGTGCGGGCCGAGGGCGTCCGGGATGCCGTCGACCAGCCAGCGGGCCATGTGCTCGACCATGCCGGTGCCGGTGAGCACGCCGGTGAAGACCGCGGCGGCGAAGACCATGCCGGAGACGTTCAGAACGTTCTCGGCGTGCGCGGCGATCCGCTCCTTCTGGTCCTTCATCCGGGGGAAGTTGACGGTCAGCGCGATGGCGGCGCCGATGAGGAACAGCACCGGGATCGGCAGCGTCTGCATGATCAGCAGGGTGAGCAGCGCGACGGTCAGCGCGGCGTTGAACCAGTACAGCTTGGGGCGCAGGGTGGCGCGCTGCGGGTCAAGGCCCTGGAAGCTGCCGTCGGGGCCGTCGTTGGTGTCGTCGTCACCGGTGGCGGTGGCGGTGGCGGTGGAGCCCGCGCCGCCGGAAACGGCCATCTTGCGGAACATCTTGCCGAACGCGTTGCCGCCCCCGGCCGCGGTGGCGCTGCCGCCGCCCGCGCCGACCAGGACCTGCTCGGTCTCCTTCTCCGCGACGACGTCGCCGAGCGTCAGGACACCGAGCCGCTTGCGCTCACGCAGGCCCAGGACGTAGGCGAGCAGGAACACCGCGACCAGGCCGACGGCCAGCGCCGGGATCATCGGGACGAAGACGTCGCCTGCGTCGAGCTTGAGGGCGGTGGCGACGCGGGCGGTGGGGCCGCCCCAGGGCAGGGTGTTCATCACGCCGTTGGCGGTGGCGGCGACGCCGGTCATGACCACCAGGCTCATCTTCAGCCTGCGGTAGAGCGGATACATCGCGGAAACGGTGATCATGAACGTGGTCGAGCCGTCCCCGTCGAGGGAGACGATCGCGGCGAGCACGGCGGTGCCGACCACGATCCGCATCGGGTCGGCTTTGCAGAACCGCAGGATGCCGCGGACGATCGGGTCGAAGAGCCCGACGTCGATCATCACCCCGAAGTAGATGATGGCGAACATCAGCATCGCGGCCGTGGGGGCAAGGTCACCGATGCCCTTGAGGACGTAGTCGCCCAGATTCCCACCCTGTCCCACGAGTACGCAGAACAGAGCGGGAATGAGCACGAGCGCTGCTATCGGTGACATCTTCTTCATCATGATCAGCACCAGGAAGGTGGCGATCATGACAAATCCGAGGATTGTCAGCATTGGGGTACCTCACGTTCGCCCTTGAACACCCACCGGGGATGGCGGTCGTGGCGACGTTAGGTGCCGCAAAGTTTTGTTAACAAGGTCTTGACGTGCGAGCAATACGAGCAAAACACCAGGTCATGAGCGAGCGGCCGGGATCGCGGGCGCCGGGGCGAGCTGAACGGGCAGCCCGTTGAGCACCGCGGTCCCCGACAGGACGTCCAGCCGGGTACCGCAGTTGAGCTGGTTGACGTTCCGTCCGGGGTCGGCGGCCGCCACCCCCATCCGCGTACCGGGCCGGTCGTGCCCCCAGCCGTGCGGCATGCTCACCACGCCGGGCCGCACCGCGTCGGTGACCTCCACCGGCACCTCCAGCTCGCCGCCGTCCCCCTTCATCAGCGCGGTGCCGCCGTCGGTCAGGCCCAGCCGTGCCGCGTCCTGCGGGTGCACCTGCACGGTGCAGCGGTTGGTGCCACCGGTCAGCGCAGGGAGGTTGTGCATCCAGGAGTTGTTGGACCGCAGATGGCGCCGCCCGACGAGGAGCAGGCCCTCGGGGCGCCGGTCGAGGGTCGCGCGCAGACGCGCCGCTTCGGTGGCCCTGATCGGCTCCGGGCACAGATCGACGGTCCCGCCGCGGGTCTTGAGGACGCCGGGCACCCGAGGGGCCAGCGGCCCGAGGTCGATGCCGTGCGGGTGCTCCAGCAGCCGCGCCAGGGTGAGACCGTCGGGGTCCGCACCGAAGCCGTCGCCGTACGGGCCGAGCCGCAGCATCATGTCGAGCCGCCGTTCGGCGCCGCTCTCGCCGGTCAGCTCCGCCGCGAGTTCGGCCGGCTGCCGGCCGTGGGCCGGGGAGTGCGGGTCGGCGACGGCCTTGCCCAGCGCCGCGTCGATGACCATCGTGTCGACCAGGCCGGGGTCCGCACCGTCCTGGCCGCCCGCGCACAGGATCAGCCGGGCATGGATCTCGCATTCGTCCGGCCGCCCTTCGTCGAGCGGCAGCACGGCCCGGGTGTAGCGGGCCTGGTTGCGGACGGCGAGGGCGTTGAAGGCGAAGTCGTAGTGCGCGCTGCGGGAGGGCGGGGGCGGCGGCAGGACGACGTCGGCGTGCCGGGAGGTCTCGTTGAGGTAGGGGTCGACGCTGACCATGAAGCCGGCACCGGCCAGCGCGCGGTCGAGCCGTTCGCCGTCCGGGGCGGACAGCACCGGGTTCGCGGCGATGGCGATCACCGCACGGACCGGGCCGTCCGGCGCCCCCGGGTGCCCCGGCCCCGGCCCCGGCGTGTCGATCTCCTCGGCCAGCGCGGCGAGCGGCAGCTCGGACTTGGCCTCCGGGTGGCCGGAGACGCGGCTGTGCCAGCGGCCGAGCGCGAACCCCCGGCCCGGCTTCGGCGGCCGGGGCGCCGCGCCGGTCGCGGACAGCGGGAACATCACGCCGCCCGGCCGGTCGAAGTTGCCGGTGAGGATGTTCACCACGTCGACGAGCCAGCAGGTCAGGGTGCCGAACTCGACGGTGCTCGCGCCGATCCGGCCGTATACGGCCGCGCGCTCCGCGGCCGCCAGCTCCCGGGCGAGCGTCCGGATCTCGTCCGCGGGCACCTCGCAGGCGGGCGCCACCGCCTCCGGGGTGAACTCCGCCGCGAGCCGCTCGACGTCCGCGACCCCTTCGATATGAGCGGCCCGCTCCCCCGGGTCCACCAGACCTTCCTCGAAGAGCACCTGCACCATGGCGAAGAGCAGCAGCGCGTCCGTGCCGGGGCGGATCGCCAGATGCCGGTCGGCGATCCGGGCGGTGCGGGTGCGCCGCGGGTCGATCACCGTCAGCCGCCCGCCGCGCCGCCGCAGCGCCTTGAGCCGGCCCGGGAAGTCCGGCGCGGTGCACAGACTGCCGTTGGAATCCAGGGGGTTGGCGCCGATCACCACGAGGTGGTCGGTGCGGTCCAGGTCGGGCACCGGTATGGCCAGCGGGTCGCCGTAGAGCAGGCCGCTGGAGACGTGCTTGGGCATCTGGTCGACGGTGGAGGCGGTGAAAACGTTGCGCGTCCGCAGGGTGCTGAGGAGGACCGGCGGGTAGAGCGCGCCGGCGACGGTGTGCACATTGGGGTTGCCGAGCACGACCGCGACGGCGTTCGCCCCGTGTTCCTCGATCACCGGCCGCAGTCCCGCCTGCACGGCCGCGAACGCCTCGTCCCAGCCGGCCTCCCGAAGCTGCCCGTCGCGCCGCACCAGGGGGCGGGTCAGCCGGTCGGGGTCGGCGTCGAGCTGGCCGAAGGCGGCGCCCTTGGGGCAGATGAACCCCTTGCTGAAGACATCGTCGCGATCGCCACGGGCGGCGGTGATGCGCCCCTGGCCGAGCAGTTCCCGCCCGTCGGCGACGTCCTCCTCGACGGTGACGCTGAGCCCGCAGGTGGCCTCGCAGAGCGGGCAGATGCGCAGGGCGGTACGACTCATCGGTCCCTCCCGGGGACGGTGCCGGCGGCGGCGGTGCGCGTACGCACCGACCATACCGACCGGTACGCATGAGGGAAGCCCGCCGACGGAAATTCGCCGGGGAAGGCGCGCCACGGACCTCCGGGCGGCGTCCCGCACCGTAGGCGGTCGCCCCCAGGGGGAGCCCGCCGTCAGCCCGCCCCGGCTCCCCCGCCCGGCCCGTCGGGCCCCACGGTCCCGTCCGCCGTCCCGACGTCCGTGCCGCCCGTGCCGCCGTCGTCCAGATACCGCCCGAGGTAGGCCCGCAGCAGGTGCCTGGTCTCCGTGATGATCGCCGGGTCGCCGCCCGGGTCCGTACGGAACGCGAGCTGGAGCAGCGCGTCGGCGGTCTCGACGGCGACGAGGAACGCGGTGCGCAGCCCCTCGTCGGTGGCGTCCAGGCCGAGCCGGCCGGCGAACAGCTCGCGCAGCCGGTCGGCCACCTCGTAGTTGGCCTGCCGGGACTCCTGCGGGGCGGGCACGGTGAATTCCACCAGGGCGAAGCCCGGCACCGTCCGCTTCATGGCGAGGTACTCGTCGAGCACGACATCCATCGCGTGCCGCCACGCCAGCGGCTCGGCGGAGGCGCCGAGCCGGGCGGTGATGCGGTCCGCGTAGGCGTCGAGATTGCGCCGGGCGAGCGCCTCGGCAATGGCCCGCTTGTGGGGGAAGAAGCGGTACACGGAGCCGATCGGGACCCCGGCCCGGCCGGCCACGGCGCGGGTGCTGAGGTCCTCGTATCCGGTCTCCTCCAGCAGTTCTGCGCAGGCGTCGAGGATGCGCGCGAGGCGCTGGGCACTGCGCCGCTGGACGGGGACGCGCCGGAGCGGGGCGGGTGGCGGGGTGGGTTGCTGCACCCGTCCATCCTGCCCTCGGTTCGGCCGGACGACAGCCGGTCGGGCGGATACCGGCCCGGCCGGGGCGGGGAAGGGATCCGGCCATGTCGGCCGGGAAGTCTCCGTTGACGGGCTCCCCCAGCAATCCTAAGGTCTTGCATAGGATTCCTTGAGCGGCGGGAGCACGCGATGACAGGTACGGGCAACGAGCAGGCGAGGAAGACGGCCGAAGGGCTGGGGTACCTCTCCGGCTTCGGCAACGAGCACAGCTCGGAGGCCCTCCCCGGCGCCCTGCCGGTGGGCCGCAACTCCCCCCAGCGCGCCCCCCTCGGCCTGTACGCGGAGCAGCTGAGCGGTTCGGCTTTCACCGAACCGCGGGCCCACAACCACCGCTCCTGGCTCTACCGCATCCGCCCCTCGGCCGCGCACCCGCCGTTCGTCCGCGCCGAGCGGCGTACCCTCCGCTCGGCGCCGTTCACCGACTGCGTCCCCGACCCCAACCGGCTGCGCTGGAACCCGCTGCCCGCCCCGGCCGGTCCGGTCGACTTCCTGGACGGTCTGTGGACGCTGGGCGGCAACGGCGACGCGACCCGGCGCACCGGCATGGCCGTGCACCTCTACCACGCCAACTCCTCCATGACGGGGCGGGTGTTCAGCGACGCGGACGGCGAGCTGCTGATCGTCCCGGAGCGCGGCGGGCTGCTGGTGCGCACCGAACTCGGTCTGCTGCGCGCCGAACCGGGCCATGTGGCGCTGATCCCCCGCGGCGTCCGCTTCCGCGTCGAGCTGCTGGACGACACCGCGCGCGGCTACGTCTGCGAGAACTACGGCAAGCCCTTCCAGCTGCCGGACCTCGGCCCGATCGGCGCCAACGGGCTGGCGAACCCGCGGGACTTCCTCGCCCCGGTCGCCGCCTTTGAGGACATCGAGGGGCCGTTCGAGGTCGTCAACAAGTTCTGCGGCAACCTCTGGACCGCGACGTACGACCACTCGCCGCTCGATGTCGTCGCCTGGCACGGCAACCACGTGCCGTACGTCTACGACCTGCACCGCTTCAACGTCATCGGCTCGATCAGCCATGACCACCCGGACCCGTCGATCTTCACGGTCCTCACCTCACCGTCCGACACCCCCGGCCTCGCCGGGGTGGACTTCGTGGTGTTCGCGCCGCGCTGGCTGGTCGGCGAGGACACCTTCCGGCCGCCCTACTTCCACCGCAATGTGATGACCGAGTACATGGGACTGATCGAGGGCGCCTACGACGCCAAGACCTCGGGCCCAGGGGGCTTCGTACCGGGCGGCGGCTCGCTGCACAACATGATGTCGGCGCACGGCCCGGACCGGGAGACCTTCGACAAGGCGAGCGCCGCCGAGCTGCGGCCGCAGCGGATCGACGACGGCCTGGCCTTCATGTTCGAGACCCGCTGGCCGCTGACCCTCACCGAGCAGGCCCGGGACGCGGAACACCTGCAGACCGGCTACGACGACGTATGGCAGGGTCTCCAGCGCCACTTCCGCCCGTGAGACCGGGGAACGCCCTGTGAACACCTTCGCTCCCGACTCGCTCGCCCTGAACCGCAAGCTGCCGCTGTGGTATCAGGTGTCGCAGTCCCTGCGTGCCTCCATACTCGGCCGGTCCCCGGACGCGCCGCTGCGGCTGCCCACCGAGGACGCGCTCGCCGCGCACTACGGCGTGAGCGTGCTGACCATGCGCCAGGCCCTCAAGGAACTGGAGACCGAGGGCCTGATCAGCCGGCACCGGCGCCGCGGCACCTTCATCGAGCCGAGCGCGCAGCGGGGCGCGCCGGTGCGGCTGCTCGGGTCGGTGGACGCGATCGTCGCCCAGCAGTCCGGGATGAACAGCACGCTGCTGGAGCACGGACCGGTGCCGGTGCCCGCCGAACTGGCCGAGTATTTCCCGGACTGCGCGGAGGTGACCGGATTCTGCCGGCTGCGCGGCGACGAGGAGACGGGTGAGCCCACCAACCACGCGCGCAACTACGTCCGGCCCGATGTCGCCACCAAGATCGACCCGGCGGATCTGGAGCGGTGGCCGATGACGAAGGTGCTGCGGGACGCCGTGGGCGTCCGGATAAGCCGGATCACCGACACCGTCGAGGCGCGGCTGGCCGACCCGGAGACCGCCCGGCTGCTTCAGGTCCCGCTGCTGAGTCCGATCCTGCACTACACCGGCATCACCTACGACGAGGCCGGCCGGGCCGTCGACGTCGCCCGGATCCGCTACCGCGGCGACCGCTTCTCCTTCACGGTCACCCTGGACGCGCACTGACCGTGCCGGTCCGGCACGGTCCGGGGCGACGGAGCGGAGCGGCCCCGGGGCGGAACGGCCCCGGGAGGGCGCTCAGATGCGCTCCAGGCTCCGGCCCGTGCTGCGCGGCCCCAACAGCGCCACGTCCAGGCACAACAGCACCATCAGCATCGCGGAACCCGCGAACACCGCGGCCGCCCCGAGGTCGGTCAGCACGCTGAGCGCCACGAAGGGCAGCACGACCGAGGTGAGCCGGGACAGCGAGTAGGCGATGCCGATCGCGCTGCTGCGCAGCCCCGTCGGGAAGATCTCGGTCTGGTACACGTGGAAGGCGTTGGAGAAGACGTTGCTGCACACCGTCAGGCCGAAGCCGAAGGCGACGATCGCCCAGGTGGCGGAGGCGAATCCGAAGGCCAGGCCGCAGCCGGCCATGCCGAGGGCGGAGGCGATGATCAGCGTGCGGCGCTCGATCCGGTCGATGAGCGGGATGGACAGTGCCGACCCGAGCGGATAGCCGCAGAAGCTCAGCGCCGCGTACAGCAGGGACGCGGTGACGGTGTGGCCCTTCTCGGTGAGCACCACCGGCGCCAGCGAACCGAAGCCGTAGTAGCCGACGGTCTGCAGGACTTGGAAGATCCACCACATGACGGTGCGCCGGCGGAAGTCCCCGCGGAACATCTCCCCCAGCGGCACCTTCCGCTCCGGAACATTCTCCACCTCCGGGACGGACGGCAGGCTGGTGCCGGTCTCCCGCGCCACCCGCTCCTCGATGCCGGACACGATCCGGTCGGCTTCCGCGGTCCGCCCCCTGACCGTCAACCACCGTGGTGACTCAGGGAGTTGGCTACGCATCAGCTGGATGAAGGCGGCGCCCAGCGCGCCGGCGACCAGCAGCCAGCGCCAGCCTTCGATGCCCAGCAGCTGCTGTTCGGCCACCAGCCGGGCCCCGAGGAGCGCGGCGACCGGCACCCCGAGGAAGCCGAAGGTGTACGCGTAGGCGATGTACCGGCCACGGACCGCGCGCGGCAGGAACTCGGCGAGATAGGTGTCGACGAGGACCAGCTCGGCACCGAGGCCGAGGCCGGCGAGGAAGCGCAGCGCCAGCAGCCACTCCAGGTTCGGGGCGAACGCGCACAGCAGGGAGAACAGTGAGTACGCGCCCAGATTCACCATGAACATCCGGCGCCGTCCGAAGCGGTCGGCGAGCACCGACAGCACATTGGCGCCGACGAACATGCCGAGGAACCCCGAGGCGATCACCCAGGACTTCCCGGTGTGCCCGAGATGCCACTGCTCGGCCAGGACCGCGCCGAGCACACCGCCGAGAAAGATCTCGTAGAGATCGAAGAAGGCACCGATGCCGACGACGAGCGTGATCCGGCGGTGCCATCGGGAGGGCGGCAGCCGGTCGAGCCGCGCCGCGGCGCGAGCGCCGATGGGGGTTCCCCCGCGCCGGTCAGGCGTGGGGGAGACGGTGTCCGACATGGCGGTCCTCCCCTGAGCAGGTCCCACGCGCAGGGCGGAGCCACGCCGCACCGCGCATCGGGCGTACCGCGTGGACGGTACCCCTCCAAGATCAGTTACCGGAAGGGCGCGTGGGCAGGAGTGCTCCGGGCTCGGGATTCCGACGCGGCCACCGGCCCCTGGTTACGATGCCGGGGTCAACCGAACGGTCCGGGAGGGGCTCCGCGTGACGGCGAAGCAGGACGCGCCACGGCTGTCCGATCTGATGCCGTGGTCCGTGGCGCCGCTGCGGCTCGGCCGTTCCTGGGTCATGGGGCCGGATCCCGCGGTCCTCACGGCCCGCTGGAAGCGGCTGGTGGCGGCCGAGGACGCGGCGGCCCGTGAGCGGCTGTTCCGGCCGTCCCGGGCCCGGACGCTGCACTCCGCCGTCGGGCAGCTGCCCGGCCAGGCAACCCCCACCGAGCGGCTGCTGCGGGCGGGCGGGCCGTGCCCGGCGCCCCAGCGGGTGCTGCACGGCCCCTTCGATCAGCAGTGGCTGCTGCCCGACCACCGGCTGATCGACACCGCCCGGCCGGAGCTGTGGCGGGTGGCGGACGACCGCCAGCTGTTCGCTGTCGCGTGGGGAGCGGTGCCCCAGGTGCCGGGCCCCGCCGTGGTGTGCTCCGCGACGCTCCCGGACGGGCGGTCACCGGCCGGCCGCCCCGGCCGGATCCACCCGCTCTACCGGCGGCCGGGCGGCATCGAGCCGAACCTCACACCGGGCCTGCTCGACCTGCTCGGCCGCCGCCTTGCGCGCCCCGTGGCACCGGCCGAGCTCCTCGCCTGGATCACCGCGAGCGCCCACCACTCCCCCGACGGCTGCGTGGTGCCGCTCCCCGCCGATCCGGCGGTCTGGGAGGACGGGGTGGCCCTCGGCGGGCGGCTGTTGTGGCTGCAGACCCGCGGCGCCCGTACGGGCGGGGAGCCCGCCGACGGCTCGCGCGCAACGGAGCGGCCCCGGATGCCGGGCGGCCGCCGGCCCTACGTACGCGCGGCCCTTCCCGAACACGGCCTGCCGCAGACTCTCGCCTACGACCGGGACGAGGAGGCGCTGCTGCTGGGCAGCGGCCGGATCGCGCCGGTGCCGCCGGGCGCCTGGGACTACCACGCAGGCGGCGTACGCGTCCTCGACGCCTGGTTCACGCAGCGCACCGGCGCGGGCGCGGAGCCGGCCGAGGCCGGTTCGCTGGCGGCACTGCGCCCCGCGACCTGGCCGCAGGAATGGACGTCGGACCTGCTGGAGCTGATCACCGTCCTGGCCCTGCTGGCCGAACTGAGCGCGCCGGTGGAGGAGTTGCGCCTGCGGGCCGCGGACGCTCCGGGGATCGGGGCGGCCGAGCTGCGGGCGGCCGGCGTCGTCCCCGCGCCGCTCTCCGCGCGTCGTCCGGCATCCGTGCTGGACCACCACGAAGAGGGCCCCGAGGGGCAGTTCGCCCTGCTGTGAGGCGCCGGGGCGCGCGCCCCGGCGCCCGTGCACGCCTTCCACTCACTCCTGGGTCACTCCTGGGTCACTCCTGGGGCGCCAACTCCGGCCCCGGCGAGGAGAACGCCTCACGCCCTTGGTGCGCCGGGCCCCGCGGCCAGGCGCCTGCGGCGGTCACGGGGCAAAGAAAAAACCACCCGTCACGGGGACGGGTGGTTCGTATCCGGGCACCGAACGGCCTCCGGGTGAGGGGAAGGCAGTCGGAGCGCACCGGAGAGAAGAATTCCTGCCTCCGGCGAGCACACCGACGCGCTGCGTGACGCCCTTGGCCTGATGCGCGATCGGATCGCAGCGCTGCGCCGGGACGGTGTGGTCGCCCGAGGTATTCACTTCAGGGGTACTACGGTCAGCCGTGGCCGCCGAACAGCGAACGCCGCAGCCTGCGCAGCGGTGCGAACAGCGAGACCCTGGCGCCGCGGCTCCCTCTGGTGCGCGTGTGATCACGAGCGGTGAGCTCCTGCATCAATGACGTCGCACCCTGTGCCTCACGCTGCGGGACGGCGGGACCGCCCAGCACCGCGAGATGACGGTCGAGGCGCGCACTGGACGCGCCACTCCCGCAGTTGATGGCAGGGACTCGCGCCCTGCTACGCACTGTTATCTGTTCCATGACTCTCCCCACCCGTACGAGGGCACCCGGCCCGGGCAGGGTAACCCTATCTCTCTTGGAGGACACGCGTGCAGACCGCCCAACGGATCCACCTGCCTCGCTTCGACGTTGACGAACACCATACGGAACATCGCGTACAGGGCATCGACCAGGGCAAGTTGATTGCCCGTCGGGCGACGGAAGGCACCTGGCACCACGGGCGACGGGAACACGAGGAGGGCCCGGATTCCGGCCCCTCCTCGGCTTCGGGGATGCGGGAGATCTACGCGGCGCCGCCGAAGACGGGCAGATAGCCGCCGGCCTGTCCGGTGGCGGTGGGGTGGTAGGACTCCAGGACGGGGTAGGTCACGCTGTGCAACCAGGCGGCGCCCGAACAGAGTTCATGGCCGGCGAAGGTGGTGTTGACGTCGGCGAAGGAGAAGCCGTGATCGGCGGCCCGCTTGGCGGTGACGCCGTTGATCTCGTCGGCGGCGCCGTTTATCGCGGTACGGGACTTCTCCGACAGACCGGCGATGCAACTGCCGCCGATCTTGTAGAAGTGCGGGTATCCCAGGACGACGACGCGGGCGGAGGGGGCCTTCTGGGAGATGGCGGTGTACACCCCGTCGAGCTTGGCGGGCAGGGTGTTGCGGACGTAGTCGACGGCCTGGGCGACGCGGGCCAGACATGCGCTCTCGGAGCTGAGCGCACAGGTGGTCATGGTGTCGGCGAAGCCCGCGTCGTTGCCGCCGATGGTGATGCTGACGAGCCCGGTGGAGCTGTCGAGCGAGGAGAGCTGGTTGTTGAGGACATCACCCGTACGAGCACCTGAGCATGCGGCGAACCGGAAGGACGAGGGTGAGTGCGACGCGGCCCAGAGGGCCGGGTATGCCTTGGTGCTGCGCTTGCAGTCACCGCTCGCGCTGTCGTAACTGCCGGCCCCGACTCCCGAGGAATAGGAGTCGCCCAGGGCCGTATAGCCGGTGGCTGCGGCCTGTTGGCCGGATGCGGCGGCGCTCGTGCCGGTGAGCGCGAGCGCCGTGGTGACGAAGAAGGCGGCCGTGGTGGCCGCGAATCGGGACAGTCTCATGGAACCTCCCTCAGCAGGGTCTCTGCCTCATCCGTGGTAGCAGGACTCACCGGTAACCGGAAGTGTCCATGCCAAAGCTGATGCATGCTTCGCGGCAAATCTGACGATCCATGGGGATCTCCACCGCCATGTCGGAGCTGACATTGCTTTGCTATGACGTGCATATGACATCCCGACAGAAGTGTTGATACGGGCGGCCCCCTCGCCGAACCTTTTGACGGGCGGTCAGCGGAACCCTCCGCGGCACCGCCCGGCGCGTACGGCTCCGTACGCCCCATCCCTCGCGCGCGCACCACGGCGCGCCACCGATGAGGAGGACTCCCTCGCGATGGCAGTGACGCGTAACACCACCCCGCGCTCCACCCCGAACCGTTCGGCCCGGCTGCGGATCGCCGCGGCGCTCACCGCGGCCACGGCCGCCGCCACGCTCGGCGCCCTGTCCTTCCCCGCCCACGCGGCGCCCGCGGAAGGCACCGTCGTGGGTGCCGGGGCCGCCGACGCGGTGCGCGGCAGCTACCTCGTCACCCTGAAGCGCGACGCCGGGTTCACGTCCGCCTCGGCGCACGGCAGAGGCGTGATATCCGAGTACGGCGGCACCGTGCGGCGCACCTACACCGCCGCCCTCAACGGATACGCCGTCACGCTCTCGGCCGCGCAGGCGAGACGGCTGGCCGCGGACCCGGCCGTCGACCAGGTCTTCCAGGACCGCACCCTGCACGCCCTGGGCACCCAGACCAACCCGCCGTCCTGGGGGCTGGACCGGATCGACCAGGCGAACCTGCCGCTCGACCAGAAGTACACCTACCCGGACACCGCGGGCTCCGGCGCCACCGTCTACGTCATCGACACCGGCGTCCGCGTCACCCACCAGGACTTCGGCGGGCGGGCGGCGAACGGCTACGACGCCGTCGACAACGACACCACCGCCCAGGACGGCAACGGGCACGGCACCCATGTCGCGGCGACCGCGGCCGGCACCTCCTACGGCGTCGCCAAGAAGGCGAGGATCGTGGCGGTGCGGGTGCTGAACAACGCGGGCTCGGGGACCACCGCCCAGGTCGTCGCGGGCATCGACTGGGTCACCAGGAACCACAGCGGCCCCTCGGTGGCGAACCTGTCGCTGGGCGGCGGCGCCGACGCGGCCCTGGACACCGCGGTGCAGAACTCCATCAAGAGCGGGGTGACCTACGCCGTCGCCGCCGGCAATTCGGGGGCGAACGCGCAGAACTACTCGCCGGCGCGCGTGCCCGAAGCGCTCACCGTCGGCGCGACAACCTCCACCGACGCGCGCGCGAGCTACTCCAACTACGGGTCGCGCGTGGACCTCTTCGCGCCCGGCAGCAGCATCACCAGCGCCTGGAAGACCACCGATACCGCCACCAACACCATCTCCGGCACCTCGATGGCGTCCCCGCACGTGGCGGGCGCCGCCGCGGTCTACCTCGCCGGCCACCCGGCCGCCACCCCCGCGGCGGTCGCCACCGCCCTGACGAACGGCGCCACCGGCGGAGTCGTGACCAGCCCCGGCGCCGGATCGCCGAACAAGCTGCTCAAGATCGTCCCGTAACACGGCCACCACGGCGCCCCGGGCGGCACATCGCCCGGGGCCCTTCCGGGCGTCCCGCGGGCCCGGCGCCCGGTTTCCACGTAACGGTTGTGTTCTGTCCGGGGAAAACACCGGGATAATCCGCGTGCCGGACCGGGTGCCGTGACAGATCATGGCGGCATGTCTGCCGATCACGTCCAGCCGTCCGCCGCCGAGGAGTCCCTTCCGATCCGTCTGAACATGGACGACAGCGATTCCCCTTCCGATGTCATCGACGCGCTCTTTCTGGGGCGGTTCGCCAAGGGAGAGCAGCCGTACGCCCGCAGCCGCTCCGTGGACAGGGTGAAGTCCGGGCTGACCCTGCTGCCGCCCGGCACGCGCATTCTGCGCTCCGCCCGCGACGAGGACCGCAGCGCCACCCTCGCGGAGGGCGACGGGTTCACCCTGCTGGTCTCGCGCTGGAACCGCGGGGCCGATGTGACGGTCACCGCCGTCAGCGACGAGCTGGCCCAGAAGGTGCTGGGGCAGGCGGCGGACGGTGCGGAGGACGAACCGGAGCCGCAGCCGGAGAACGTCGCCATGGGCTTCTGGTACTTCTCACCGCGCCGCGGCCCGCACCGGACGTCCCGGCAGATCTCCGCGGGAACGTGGGACGAGATCCGCCCCAATTACACCGCGCCGGTGGCCGATGCCATGGACCGGCTGATGAAGGTGGCGCCCGAGGAGATCGCCGGCCGGCTGCTGTTGCTGCACGGCCCGCCCGGTACCGGCAAGACCTCCGCGCTGCGCACCCTCGCCCGCTCCTGGCGCGACTGGTGCCAGGTGGACTGCGTGCTCGACCCGGAGCGGCTGTTCAACGACGTCGGCTACCTCATGGACATCGCCATCGGGGAGGAGGACAGCACCGGCAAGGGCCGCTGGCGCCTGCTGCTCCTGGAGGACTGCGACGAACTCATCCGCGGCGAGGCCAAGCACACGGCGGGCCAGGCACTGTCGCGGCTGCTCAACCTGACGGACGGTCTGCTGGGCCAGGGGCGCAACGTCCTGGTCGGCGTCACCACCAACGAGGACCTGGAGCGCATGCATCCCGCGGTGGTCCGCCCCGGCCGCTGCCTGGCCCGTATCGAGGTCGGCCCGCTCACCCGCCCCGAAGCGGTGCACTGGCTGGGCACCGAGGAGGGCATCGGCCGCGAGGGCGCCTCCCTCGCCGAGCTCTTCGCGCTGCGCCGCGGCACCCGGCCCGCCTCGGTCCCGGCCCAGGACGCGGGGGCGGACGCGGGCATGTATCTGTGAGGGCCACGCCGCGGTGCGAATTCCCGGTCGCGGCCCCGCGCTTCCCGCCCACGGGAGGAGCCGCGGCCGCCGGTCCGCTCGACTTGCCCAGGCCGTTGGAGAGCGCAAGCTGAAAGGAGGGGAGAGCTCTCTTCGGAAGGAGCGCGCCATGGCCAAGGCGGTCCGGAAAAGCGAGGGGGAGTCGTACCCTCTCGAAATCTTCGACATCGAACTCGGCGAAGGAGAGTGGGAGACCCTGAGCGCCGACCCGGAGAAGTTCCTCAGGGAACGGCTGGAGCCCGAGTTCACGGTGAACGGCGTCTGTATCGACACCAGAGTGCTCGATCACCTGTCGAACGACGAGGATCAGGTGTCCTTCGTCAGGCTGGTGCACATCGCAGGCGGCCCGCTGGAGTCCTATTACGTCTTCCCGCAGCAGATGTGAGGCGCAGCGGCGGGCATGCCGGGTGGCGGAGCGCGCAAGGTGGCGGGAGGGGCGTGCGCTGCTTACCGTTGAAGTACGGCAGGTGCAGCCGTCCATGCGGTGAACGCGTGCCCCGAGAGACCACGACCCGGGCCGTGCCCGCAGGTCAGCGCGCCCTTCCTCGCGGCTTCAGCGGCACCGGCGGCAGCTCGGGGGCGCGCAGCCGGGCGCCGTCGTAGCCGTGCACCTCGCCGAAGCGGTTGCCGGTCATCCAGTCGGCGCGGGCCTGTGCGATCTCCTCGCCGGTGCGGCCGACGAAGTTCCACCACATCACGATCTCCTCCTCGAACGGCACGCCGCCCAGCAGCATCAGGCTGCCGGCGTCCTCGGACCGCAAGGGGAGTTCGGTGCGTCCGCAGCCGAGGTAGAGCAGGGCGCCGGGCGCCAGACGCACCCCGTCGATCTCGGTCTCCCCGGAGATGGCCAGCGCCGCGTACTCGAAATCCGGGTCGACCGGCAGGCGGGCGTCGGTGCCCGCGGCGAGGGTGAGATCGGCGCCGACGAGCGGGGAGTGGGTGGTGCCGGGTGAGGTGGCGCCGTCCAGCTCACCGAGGATGACGGTGGCCGACAGGCCGCCCCCACCGGTGATGACGGGCAGGTCGGCATGGTGCTCGAAGGCCGGCGCGGTAAGGCGGTGTTCGCCGGGCAGCGCCACCCACAGCTGGGCGCCGTGCAGCAGCGGCGGGTGGCCGTGCGGGGACTCCTCGGAGTGCGAGATGGCCTGTCCCGACGTCATCAGGCCCAGCTCGCGCGGCCGTACGGTCTGCAGGCTGCCCAGGCTGTCGCGGTGCAGCACCTCGCCCTCGTGCAGCCAGCTGACGGTCTGCAGGCCCATGTGCGGATGCGGTGGCACCTGCATCCCGGGCTCGTCGGCGATGTCGTCGGGACCGTAGTGGTCGACGAAGCACCAGGCGCCGACCATCCGCCGCCCGAGGTTGGGCAGCAGCCGGCGGACGACGGTGCTCTCGCCGAGGGCCACCTGCTTGCCGGGCTGGACGTCGCGGACCGGCCCCGTACGGCCGTTCCCCCCGCACAGGTTGGGTGCCGGCCGGAGATCGAGGTTGCTCATACCGCCACGATATGCGCGCTCAGGCATACAGCTCGCGCAGGCGTACGGACAGGCATGTCACGCAGCCCTCCATCTTCTCGAACTCCCCGATGTCCACAGGGACGGGGCGGTAGCCCAGGTCGGCGAAGAGCTCGGCGCTCTTGGGCGCGCTGGCGGCCATCAGCAGCCTGCCGCCGCCGAGCAGCACCACATGCGCACCGGGCTCCTCGGGGACCGGCAGGAAGCGCGGGAACGCGGCCGGGTCGTCGACGAGCGGCGGGTAGCCGATGACGGTGCCGTCCGGCAGGGCGGTGACCGCGGACTTCAGGTGCAGCACCTTGCTCATCGGTACGGCGACGACTCGGGCGCCCAACGGCTCGAAGGCGGCGCGCAGTTGCCGTACACCGTCGGCGTTCGTGCGCCCGCCGCGGCCGACGTAGACCGTGTCGCCGATCTTCAGGACGTCGCCGCCGTCGAGTGTGCCGGGCGCCCGGACCTCGTTGACCGAGCAGCCGAGTGCCTCGGCCGCGGCCCGCGCCGCGCGCGTCTCGGGCTTGCGGGAATCCGCGCCGGGGCGGGCGATCAGCGCCACGTTGCGGAAGACGACCATGGTGTCCTCGACGAAGACGGCGTCCGGGCAGTCATCGGCCGCGTCCACCTCGGTGGTGTGCCAGCCGTGCTCGCGGAGCGCCTGGACGTAGCCCTCCCACTGGCGCATGGCGAGGGCGGCGTCGACCGGCTGCCGGTCGATGTGGGTGACCAGGCCGTCGGCGAGGCGCGGGGAGGGGCGGCGGACGAGTGCCTGCTGACTGGGCATGCGATTCCTTCGGGGTGGCGGGGCGCCGTGCCGGGGCCGGCGGCGGGGTCGTCTCGGGTGGCTCGGGGCGTGGTCAGGTGCCGGATCCGTAGGCCGCGCGCAGGGCGTCCTCGACGACGGCGAGGGCGGCGCGCCGGTCCAGGCCCAGCCGGTGGGCACGCCGGGCGTAGCTTTCCGCGGCCGCGGCGGCTTCCTTGTCCGCGGCCTCGCCCGCGGCCGCGATGAAGCTGCCGTTGCGGCCCCTGGTCTCGATCACACCGTCGGATTCCAGGGCGCGGTATGCCTTGGCGACGGTGTTGGCCGCCAGCCCCAGGTCTTCGGCCAGCCCGCGGACGGTCGGCAGCTTGTAGCCGACCGGCAGGCCACCGTCCCTGGCCCGGTCGGCGATCTGGGTGCGTACCTGTTCGTACGGCGCTTCGGCCGCGTCCGGGTCGATGATGATCGTGAGGGTCTGGGGTGACACGGTGGCGCTCCTGGTGCTGGTGGGGCCGGGCGGTTGCGTCGGGTGCGGGCTTCCGCCGGTGCGCGGTTTTGTCGCACCCATTGTGCGTCAGGAGCGCCGCCCGCGCGGGGATACGGGGCGCTTTCGCGCCGTGGCCGGCACCACTGCGGGCAGTTGCGGGTGCGGGTCCGGTCGCCTCTGGGCAACCGGGCATCTTCCGGTCGAAATAGGGAGGCGCGGAGGGAGCGGGCGGCGTACCGTCCGCAGCCATGACGCCCACCGTGCGCGAATTCCGGCCGGCCGACGCCAAGGCCGTGGCAGACCTGCGGCGTGCCGCGCTGCCGTACCTCCTCTCCACCCCGCAAGGCATCGCCTGGGATGTCGCCCATGCGCCGGCGGCCCAGTGTCTGCGGCTGTTCGTCGCCGAGTTGGACGGCCGGATCGTCGGCGCCGTCCGCAGCGCACTGCTGTACGACAGCAGCCTGCCGGGGCAGAGCGCCGCGACCCCGCAGGTCCACCCGGAGCACCGGGGCCGGGGCGTCGGATCGGCGCTGCTGGCCGCGGCCGAGGCGCATCTGTCCGAGGCCGGCGCCACCCATCTGTACGCCTGGGCCGTCGACGAGCCCGGTTCTCTCGCCTTCGCGGAGCGCCGCGGCTACCGCCGGGCCCGCCCGGCCCGCTTCCTCCGTCTCGATCTGCGGTCCGCCGGCCTGCCGCCCCTCCCCTCCCCGCTGCCGCCCGGCGTCCGCCTGTGCACCGGCGCGGACTTCGGGGCCGACCCCCGCCCGCTGTTCGAGGCGGACGCCGAGGCGACCGCGGACGAGCCGGGCGAGGTCGCCTGCGACGCCATGGCCTACGAGGACTGGCTGCTGCACACGTGGGAGCACCCGGACATCGACTGGAACCTCAGCTCGGTGGTGACCGTGAACGGGGACATCGCGTCCTACACCCTGGCCGAGGTCGACGGTCTCGGCCGCTATTCGACGGGTATGACCGGCACCCGACGCGCCTTCCGGGGCAGGGGCCTGGCCCGGCTCGCGAAGACCGATTCGCTGCGCCGCGCCCGGGACGCCGACTGCACCGCCGCCTTCACCGGCAACGACGCCACCAACGCCCCGATGCTCGCCATCAACCGGGCCTTCGGCTACCGCCCGTTCGGCGCCGAGTGGCGGTGTGTGCGCGAACTCTCGCGGGACCGGGACCGGGACCGGAGGTGAGGGCACCCCTGCCCGCTACGGCCCGTCCAGAGCGACCGCGCGGCTGGGGGCGGAGGGGTCGTAGGCGATACTGTCGCCTGCCCGGTGCCAGTGGAGCAGGAATCGGTGACCTGCGCGCAGACCGTCCAGCCCCGCCCGGCAGTACGCGACCATGTCGTCCGGCAACGCGTCCAGCGAATACCACGCCAGCTGCGAGCACTTGTCCGGCTCGCGGTTCTCCGGCTCTCCGCCCGCGCCGTGGACCGCTTCGAAGAACCAGCCGATGCGGGGCCGCGCCGGGCCAGGGGCGCGGTGCTGCATGACCAGGCCGACGCGCAGATCGGCGGGCGTCAGCCGCAGCCCCAACTCCTCGTGGGCCTCGCGAATCATGGCCTCCCGCACGTCCTCGCCGTCCTCGGCGTGTCCCGACGGGGCGTGCAGCAGGCCGTCCGCGTAGCCGGTGCCGGAGCGGCGGGCGAGCAGCACCTCGTCGCCCCGGCGCAACACCAGGTGGACGTCGACGACTTCGGTGTGCCGGACGGGCCGGGCGGCACCGGGCGCCGGGCCGGCCTCGGGTGTGCGGTCCGGCCAGGCGATCAGGGCATAGCGCTCGTCATGCACCTCCTTGCCCCAGAGAGCGGGTTCGCCGGAGAGGTCCTCCACGCGGGTGGATTCCGCCAACGGGGCGGCGAGCGAGACGAGTTCCGCTGCCGTGAGGCCGACCGGGTCGGCCTCGCCCCAGCGCCCCTCGATCAGCAGCAGCCGGCCGCCGGGAGCCAGCAGTCCGGCCCAGTGCCGCAGGGCGGCCGACGGGTCCGGGAGCGCCCACAGGACATGACGCACCAGGACGACGGCGAACCGCCGCTCCCCCACGGGCGGAGCGGCGGCGTCACCGACGAGGAAGTCCGCCTCCCGCCCGGCGAGCTTGGCGCGTGCCCGCGCGACCATCGCGGCCGAGCGGTCGACGCCCGTCACGCGGTGGCCCTGCTCGGTGGCGAGCAGGGCCAGACTCCCCGTGCCGCAGCCGAGATCGAGGATGTCGGACGGCCCGGACGGCAGCCAGGAACGCAGCCGCTCGTCCCAGGCGGCACGGACGGCGGGATCGCGCAGGCCGTGGTCGGGTTCGTCGTCGAAGGTCTCGGCGGCGGAATCCCAGTAGGCGGCGTCGGTACCGGGCAGCGGCGCTTCCCGCCGGCGGGCGGGCTGGTCGGTGGTCATGTGCCGATGGTGCCAGCGGCCACTGACAATGGGCCGGGAGCAGCTGAGCACTCCCCGCCCGCCGTGAAGGCGCGGGGGGATCGGGCGCCCGACAGCCCGCGCGGGCCGTCGAGTTGTACGGGGCGGCCGGCGGATCTCACCCCGCCGGCCACCATGTTTCACCCGCCGCCGCTGCCGGCCGTCTCATCCCCGGATCCGGCCCCGGACCCGGCTCCCGTACCCGATCGCGGCCCGCTCCGCCCACGCGGCACCAGCCGCTTGATCCAGGGCCAGGCCAGCAGGATGACGATCACGGTGTAGACGGTCGCCGCGAACGGCGTGTTGACCAGGCCGACGGCACTGCCGTCGCTGATCTGCAGCGCCCGGCGCAGCTGCTGCTCCGCGGCCGGGCCGAGGATGACCCCGATGACCGCGGGCAGCACCGGCAGTCCGTAGCGCCGCATCCCGAGCCCGATCAGGCCGATGACCAGCAGGATCACCAGGTCCAGGGCCTCGCCGCCGACGGCGTACGCGCCGACCGCCGCGAAGAAGAGGATGCCCGCGTAGAGGTAGGGCCGCGGGATCCGCAGCAGCTTCGCCCAGACCGGTGCCAGCGGCAGGTTGAGGACGAGCAGCAGCACCATGCCGACGAACAGGGAGGCGATCAGGCCCCACACCAGGTCGGGTTCCCGCTCGAAGAGCAGCGGTCCCGGCTGGATGCCGTACTGCTGGAAGGCCGCCAGCATGACGGCGGCGACCGCCGTGGTGGGCAGGCCCAGCGTCAGCATGGACACCAGCGTGCCCGCCGCGGACGCGGAGGACGCCGACTCGGGACCGGCCACGCCCTCGATGGCGCCCCGGCCGAACTCGTCGCGGTGCCTGCTGAGCTTCTTCTCGGTGACGTACGACAGGAAGGTGGGGATCTCCGCGCCGCCCGCCGGGATGGCGCCGAACGGAAAGCCGATCAGCGGTCCGCGCAGCCACGGCTTCCAGGTGCGGCGCAGCTCCGCGCGCCCCAGCCAGGGGCGGCCGACGGGGATCGACTCTCCGGAGGAGCGCCGCAGATGGGCGGCGACCCACAGGGCCTCGCCGATGGCGAACAGCCCGACCGCGACGATCACCACGTCGATGCCGTCCGCCAGTTGCAGGGAGCCGAAGGTCAGCCGCTGCTGGCCGGTCATCTGGTCCAGGCCGACCAGGCCGAGGGTGAGGCCGATCAGCAGGGAGGCGAAGCCGCGGATGCGGGAGCTGCCGAGGACGGACGTCACCGCGATGAACGCCAGGACCATGATGGCGAAGTAGTCGGGGGCGCCGATGTCGACGGCGAGCGCGGCCACCGTGGGGGCGAGGACGACGAGCAGGATCGTGCCGATCATGCCGCCGGCGAAGTGGCCGATGGCGGCCGCCGCGAGCGCTTGGGCGCCCCGGCCGGCCCTGGCCATCGGGTTGCCCTCGATGGCGGCGACGACGGCGGCGCTCTCGCCCGGTGTGTTGAGCAGGATCGAGGTGGTGGAGCCGCCGAACATGCCGCCGTAGTAGATGCCGGCGAACATGATGAACGCGCCGGTGGGATCGAGTCCGTAGGTGACGGGCAGCAGCAGCGCGACGGCCATGGCGGGGCCGATGCCGGGCAGCACGCCGATGGCGGTGCCGAGCAGGACGCCGATGGCGGCCCACAGCAGGTTCAGCGGGGTGAGCGCCGTACCGAAGCCGTCGAGGAGGGAGTTCAGGGAGTCCATCGGTTACAGCACCCCCATCAGCGGGCCGCCGGGCAGCGGGACGCCCAGCAGGTTGTTGAAGACCAGGAAGGTGGCCAGGGCGAGCCCGGCCGCGATCAGCGGGTCGCGGGTGAGGTTGCGGCTGCCCAGCGCGTACGCGGAGCCCCAGAAGAGGAGGGCGCCGGAGATCGGGAAGCCGAGCGGGCCGATGAGGACGGCGTTGGCGAGGAAGACGCCGACGAGCAGCGCGACGGTGCGCCAGTCGCCGGGCTCGGTCAGGTCGACGTCCTCGCCGCCCTCGGCCTCGCCCCGGCCGCCGCGCAGCACGTCCACCGCGAGCAGGACGGCGACGAGCAGCAGCAGGGCGCCCACGACGAACGGGACGGTGGTCGGGCCCACCGGGCCGCGCTGGGCGAAGTCGGTGTCCATGGTGACGGCGTCGGTCAGTACCAGGACGCCGAGGACGAGGAGCAGGGCGCACACGCCGAGTTCGGAGCGGCCGCGCAGCCGCTCGCGCAGGGTCCGGTGGGCGGTCTCGGAGGTACTCACAGCCCCAGCTCCTTCAGTACCTTGTCGACCCGCCGGTCCTGGGCGTCCAGGAAGCGGCCGAAGGTCTCGCCGGTCGCGAAGGCATCGATCCAGCCGTTGCGCTTGGCGGCGTCCTTCCACTGCGGGGAGTCGTGCAGCTTCGTGAACAGGTGGATCAGCTTGTCCCGTTCGGCGGTGGACAGGCCGGGCGGGGCGACGATGCCGCGCCAGTTGGTGAACTCCACGTCCACGCCCGACTCCTTGAGGGTCGGCGCGTCGAATCCGGGGACGCGCTTCGGGCCGGTGACGGCGAGCAGCCGCAGTTCGCCCGACTTGATCTGGTCGAGGTACTCGCCGAGGCCGGAGACGCCGAAGGCGACCTTGCCGCCGAGGACGGAGGCGAGCAGTTCACCGCCGCCGTCGAACGGTACGTAGTTGACGGTCTTCGGGGTGATGCCGGCGGCCTTGGCCATCAGCATGGGTGCCAGGTGGTCGGGGCCGCCCGGCGAGGATCCGCCGCCCACCGGCATCTTGCCCGGCCGCTTCTTCCAGTCGGCGAGCAGCTGGCCGAACGTCCGGTACTTCGACTCCTTGGCGACGACCACGATGTCCGGTTCCTCGGTCAGCCGGGCGATGGGAGTGGTGTCGCCCAGGGTGGAGGGCGCGTGGTTGGTGTGCACCGCGCCGACCACCCCGAGCCCCATGGACATCGCGAGCTTGCCGTTGCCGCGCTCGTTGACCAGCCGGCTCAGTCCGACCGTGCCCCCGGCGCCGGGCAGGTTGTACACCTCGACGTTGTGGTTGAGCTCGGCGTCCTCGATGCTCTTGGCGGCCGTGCGGGCGGTGATGTCGTAACCGCCGCCCGGGGTGTTGGGGACCATGATCTTCAGGCCGGGGATCTGCGTGCCGGTCTCGGCGCCGCTGCCGGAGGTGAGCAGCGGGGGCCCGAGGAGGACCAGGAGCGCTGCCGCGAGCAGAGCGAGGGGTGTGCGCGGACGCACAGGTGACACCACCCTTCTGTGGTTGGCCGGCGGGGGGGTGGACGGTGTGATGCGGGCCACATGTTGCCCGGGGGTTAACCTCGCGTCTCGCTTCCGGTATTAAGGGTCCTTATGAAACTTCTGGTCATGGAGAGGCGCGTGTGATGACCGAGGTCCTGGTCGTCGACGACGACTTCATGGTCGCCAAGCTGCACAGCCACTACGTGGCCGCCACGGAGGGCTTCTCCGTCGCGGGCGTGGCGCACAGCGGCGCCGAGGCGCTGCGCGCGGCCGACCGGCTGCGGCCCGATCTCGTACTGCTGGACGTGTATTTGCCGGACATGGACGGGGTGAGCGTGCTGCGCGAGCTGCGTGCCCGGGAGGAGGAGGCCCGCGGGGAGCCCGGCCGCGAGCCCCGGCAGCCCGTCGACGCGCTCTTCATCACCGCCGCCCGCGATGCGCACATCATCCGTGACGCCCTGCGGGCCGGAGCCCTGCACTATCTGATCAAGCCGTTCCACCGCACTTCTCTTCAGGAGCAGTTGCGTCATGTGGCGGCGGTCCGCTCGCGGCTGGACCGGCTGGGCGAAGCCAGCCAGGAGGACGTCGATCAGATCTTCGGCACCCGCCCGCCCGGTTCCCGGGGTCTGCCCAAGGGCCTTGCGGCACACACCGCGGAACTGGTCGAGCGCACCCTGCGGGGCCACACCGAGGGACTGTCCGCGTCCGAGTGCGCGGCGGCCGGTGAGCTGTCCCGGGTGAGCGCGCGGCGCTACCTGGAGTACTTCACCGAAACGGGCCGCGCGGAGGTCTCGCTCCGTTACGGCGGTACGGGCCGGCCGGAGCGGCGCTACCGCTGGATCGCCTGAGCGGCCACCAGGCTCCGCAGTGACGGCGGCGTCATGCGACATCCGGCCGTCCGGGAGCGGGCATCGGCAGCGGCTCGTGGTGGTGCCGGAGGAGATGACGGTCGGCCGTCCTCAGCTCCGCGGAACCCCACTCCAGACGCATCACACCGCGGTCCATGGAACACGCGTAAGCGACGAGCACCAGGCCGACGCCCGGCGGCAGTTGCCCTAGGTCGGGGTGCACCTCCTGCTCCTCGACCTCGTCGAGTCCCAGGTCCAGCTCCATCTGCAGGGGTTCGGGCCCGTGCCGGCGTATGAGGTCCGCACGCAGCCCGGTGACACTCCGGAGCCGGGCTCCGGTCACCGGCACATCGGTCTTCGCGTAGCGGATCGGATGGACGACGTGGTCGGCGACGATCATCACCGTCCGGGCCTGGAGCCGGACCGCCGTCGCGCCCGGGAGGTGTTCCAACCCGGCTGCCAGTTCCTCGTACTGCACCGCGTGCAAGCCGTGCCCGTACGCCTCCAGCGTCTGGGTGTGCACGCCCTGATGGCCGCCCCTGGCACGTTCGTGGGCGCGTGTGAGGCAGGCCGGCACGGCTTCCGCGAGCGGTCCGGCCAGGACGCCGAACGTCTCGCGAGCCCATCGTGATGACAAGGTCACAGCGCCCTCCCGCCTTCCCCGCCCGGGCAACGCCTCCGGGAACAGCCCTCCTCGACCGTGCAGCCCGGGAGGCCGTCCCGCAAGAGCGCACAGGGGGGAGCAAGGGAAGCGCCGGGTGAGCACGGTGCGTCGGCGGCCCCGCACAACTCCCGCCCCGGATGACCCTCTTCACCTCACCTGCGCTTGACCGATGACCCGCAGAGCCGTTTTCGGACAAAGAGTGGGGAATATGCCACACGGCGAACACGGTGCGTAGTCATGCGTGTACTTTGAGTGCTTGTCCCGCCGAAGGGTGCGGGACGCCGACGAGGGGGCCGGCGCTCTCGCGGGTGCACATGTCGCCGGCCTTGAGGAGTCACATGTCCGAGCTGACGACGATCGACGCGCAAACCGCCTACGGCCCGGTTTCCGGGATCGTGGAGAACGGCATCACCCGCTTCCTCGGTATCCCGTACGCCGCGGAGATGACCGCGGAGCGGCGGTTCGCCGCGCCCGTTCGGCCCGAGCCGTGGGAAGAGGTACTCCCGGCGCACACGCACGGCTCCACCGCCCCCAAGCCCGAGTTGGCCGGACGGCTGGGGGAGCTGATGTCGGACCCGGACGTCGTCGGCGACCGGCCCGACGAGTGGCTCAACCTCAACGTGTGGACCCCGAGCCCCGGCACGCAGACCCAGCTGCCGGTAATGGTGTGGATCCACGGCGGCGGCTTCACCACCGGCTCCAGCGCGGTGCCCGTCTACGACGGTACGACCTTCGCCCGTGACGGCGTGGTGTGTGTGAGCATCAACTACCGTCTGGGCGTCTACGGCTTCGGCCGCCTGGAGGGCGCACCGGACAACCGCGGCCTGCTCGACCAGCTCTTCGCCCTGGAGTGGGTGCGCGACAACATCCAGCAGTTCGGCGGCGACCCGGACAACGTGACGGTGTGCGGCGAGTCCGCCGGAGCGATGAGCGTGCTGGCCCTGCTGTCGACCGGCACCAGCCTGTTCCACAAGGCGATCGTGCAGAGCGGGACCGCCCACCTCGGACAGAGCCCCGGGGACGCGGCGCTGGTGATGAACGACGTCGCCAAGCGGCTGAACGTGCCCGCCACGGTGGAGTCCCTGGCCGGGGTCGAGGTCGCCGCACTGATCGATGCGCAGAACCTGACCAGCGCCGACATCACCAAGACCGCGAGCGTCGCCAAGTACGGGGCGAGCACCATCGCCTCCTGCGGTATGTCGTTCATGCCGGTCATCGACGGAGACCTGCTGCGGGAGCAGCCGATCAAGGCGATCAGCTCCGGGCAGGGCAGCCACGTCCCGCTGCTGATGGGCACGACCACGGAGGAGTTCCGCCTGTTCGTGACCACCAGCTTCCTGGCCGGCTGGGACACACCGATCCTGTTCAAGCCCCGCATCAAGGCCTACGGCGCCCCCGACGGCTCCTACGACACCTACGACGTCGACGGCCCGGTCTACCCACGCAAGGCCGCCCCCGGCGTCGCCTCCGCCGTCCTGACCGACCGCATGTTCCGCATCCCCACCTACCGCGTCGCCGAAGCCCGCACGGATGACGAGAACACGTTCGTCTACGAGTTCGGCTGGCGCTCCGGGGTCACCCCCAACAACGTCGGCGTCGAACTGGGCGCGTGCCACAGCCTCGACCTGCCCTTCGCCTGGGACACCCTCCACCTGCCCGAGTCCAAGGCCTTCACCGGCCCCGACGCCCCCCAGGCACTCGCCGACGCCCTGCACGGCACCTGGGTGGAGTTCGCCACCACCGGTGGGGTCAACTGGCAGCCCTACGACGAGGCACGACGCACCGTCATGTGCTTCGCCCACGACAACACCACCGCCGACACGGCCGTCGAGGACCCGCGCAGCGGCGAGCGCCTGTGGTGGAAGGACGCCCTCCCCCGCACCTGATCCCCGCAACCCGCCGCCGGGCCACCACGGGCCCGGCGGCCCCGATACACGCAGCAGCGCACTCAGCCGGCTGCTACTCCGGTACGGGACGTGCCCGCCCCAGTTGTGGCTGCCGCACTGGCCAGAGGCCCGCTCCCCCTTCTCTGCGCCGGAGTGAACTCCCTTGCGCGGGAGGCCGTTCCGCCGCACATCCGCCTTGTATCGAGCATTTGACACAAGATCTCGCCCGGGGCATCTTGTACCCATCACTTAATACAAGATGATCCGGGGGGATCTCCATATGCTCGACACCGCCCCGCTCCGATCCCGGTTCCTCGACCACGCCGACTACTACGCGCGCTGGTCGGGCCTGGCCATCGGCATCGTGGCCGCACAGCAGTTGGTCACCATGAAGAGCGGCGACATCACGATGCCCGTCGTGTTCGCCATCACGGCTTTCGGCCTGTGCGCGGTGGGCGGCGTCCTGCTCGGCGACACCCTGACCCTGCGCCCCCAGGAAGCGGTACGCACCGCGAGCGTCGCCCCGCGCCTGGTCAGAGACCAGGTGCCGCCCCGCATGGCGCCCCTGCTCCTTCTGCAGGCGGCGTCCCTTGTCACCCTGCTGGTGATCGGTGCGGGCACGGCCTCCTCCGACCCCGACCGGATCGGCAGAACGGGGCATGTCATCACCGTCGCCTGCGAAGGGATGAACACCTCCCTCGGCCCCTGGCCCGGCCTGTACTACAGCGGCCCGATGTTCGCCGCCCTCGCGATCGGCACTCCCGTCTGCGTCTGGGCCCTGCGCCGCATCGCCCACGGCCCGGGCGGCGACCAGCAGCGCCGCGACCGCGCGTGGGCGATCACCGGGGCCTGGGGGCTGCTGGTGTCGAGCCAGGTGCTGCTGGTGGCGCTGATGATCTTCGTCGCACTCACGGAGAAGGAGACCTGCGCCGGCCCGTTGGGCGCCGCCACCATCGTGGTGATCTGCCCCCTGGGCCTGCTGAGCCTGTTCACCTTCGGATGGTCCCTGGTCACCGTGGTGGCCCCCCGGGCGGTCGACGACGAGGCAGCCGACGATGGCCCTCGACGATGAGTGACCCCGCCGTCCGCGTCGACACCACCAGCCAGGTACCGCCGTACGAGCAGATCCGCGCCCAGCTGGCCGCGCTGATCCGCACCGGCCGACTGGCCGAGGGCGAGCGCCTGCCGACCGTGCGCCAGCTCGCCGTCGACCTCGGCCTGGCGCCGGGCACCGTGGCTCGCGCCTACCGCGAACTGGAGGCCGCCGAGCTGATCCGCACCCGCCGTGGCGCGGGCACCCGGGTCGCGAGACTCCCCTCCGAGCCGCGCGCACACGATGCCGACCAACTCACGACCCTCGCACGGGACTTCACCTCCGCGGCCCGTGCGCTCGGGGCCGACACCGAGGACATCCTGACCGCCGTCCGCGACGCCATGGACCCGGGCCCCACCTCCTCCTCGACCACCGCCGACAGCTGAGCGCATGCCCCCGAGACGGCCGAGCACCGGCTCAAGTCACCGACGGGAGAACAGACTTGAGCGGCAGGCGTAAGCAAGAGAGGTGACAGGCGCAGCCGACAGTGGGTGGTGAGCCACTGTCAGCCCACGGCACGGGCCCCGGAAATGTCCCGTTCCCGCGGCCCTGGTTGATCCGGAGATCTCCGCTCCGGATCGACCGGAGGACCAGGAGCAACGCCTCAACGGAACCGGTCACCACAGGCCAGGCATCCACTCGTCACCAGGTCGTTTGGGCCTCTGTGGCAGATCATCGCGTCGATCAAGAGACCTTCAAGGGCCGGCTCGACCTCGAACGCCACCGCGGACGCACACCCGACGCCGTCATCGCTCGCGTCGGCTTGCTTGTCAGCGAACCCGGTCGCTCTTCGGCCCGATGCCGTTGATCCTGGTCGGAGTTCCCTCCGGGGCGAACGGGTGGTGGAAGGTGAAGGCGTGCGGCGCGGGGGCTTGGTCGTGGAGGTGTTCCAGTCTGGACACCCCGTCCTGCCAGGTGGGTATCACGCCGTCGGAGACCCACCAGCACACGTAATTCGGGTGTCCTGTCCTCTCGAACCAGTCGTAACGCCGGTTCAGCGCCGCGCGGTGCAGACCGGTGTAGATGGCGTCGAAGGCGGGGCCCAGGTCGGTCCAGAGCGAGAGGGTCGCGGCCAGGGCGGTGGTATCCACCGTACGGCCCTTGCCGTACCAGGTCGGTACGGCGAACTCCCCCCATGCACCCCAGTCCGCCCCGAAGATCATGCCCCGGTCACCTTCTGCCGCTTCAGCATGAGCGATGTACCCGGGGTGCTGACCGATCTTCCGGTAGACGGCCTCACCGATGTCGTAGAACTCGCGCGTGAGAGGTGCGGGGTCGGCCAGAGGTGACTTCAGGACGCCGAATGTGTACAGAGCAAGATGGGGCATGCGTCTCTCCCTGGTTGGGGGTGCCTGGTGTGGACCCGGTTCGGTGGCTCACGCATGGGGCGAAGGGTTCGTGGGGCGTGACCAACTCATCCCGTGAGGGGTGGCTCAGCCCGAAGGAACCCCTGCGCGACCGTGGGCGACCGCCGAAGACCAGGTGAAGGTAGCTGCCTCCGCGGGCCATGTCGAAGTTGCGTTTTCGATGTCCAAGTGGCCTCTTGCACAGGCCATTGCGGGAGCTGGGGCGGTGGCGCGCCTGCCGTCGTGGGAGCCCGCATCGGCCCGGCAACCGCGGAGGAGCAGCATCGACAGCTCCGCTCGAGCTGGTGTGCCGGGGCAACGCCAGCGGCATCGACCGGGTTGGACGGCGCAGAGACCGGGTTCGCTGTCAAAGGACAACTGGCCCCTTGGAATAGATCGTCCAGGGGCGAGCGCCCCACGTATTCGGTTCATGCGGGGCCCGAGGAGAGCCACCGGGGAGCCGCGCGGAGAGCCGGAGGGAGAGCCACACGAGGCGCATCCCGGTGGACTGGCATGGACGGTGACGGGCGAACCCGCCGAGAACACCGCAGGCCCCGATGCCCGTTTTCGGCAGCCCTGTATGAGCCCCCGCTTAGCCCTTCCTTAAACGCACCATAAGGATCCCCGGGATCGGCCTTCGGGCCTCAAATCGGCTGTTCAGCGGGGCTAGCGTGCTGCTCGCAAGGCGGAGTTGCGTGCCGTCGGCGCCGTTCACCGGGGGGCGGCACCGGCCGTGCCTTCCGACCCCCCACCGCCGCTTTTTCGTCCTCACCCCGCTCGACGTACCTGATGAAGGAGACCCCCACGATGACCGCTCGTCGCAAGGCCACCGGGATCGCACTGGTGGGCATCGCCCCGCTCGCCCTCACCGCTCTCGCCGCGGGGCCGGCCGCCGCGCACGGCTCGATGACGGACCCGGTCAGCCGGGTGTCGGCCTGTTACGCGGAGGGCCCCGAGAGCCCGCGGTCCGCGGCGTGCAAGGCCGCGGTGGCGGCGAGCGGTGTGCAGGCCTTCTACGACTGGAACGCGGTCAACATCGCCAACGCCGCGGGCAAGTCGAAGGAGATCATCCCCGACGGGAAGCTGTGCAGCGCGGGGAACGACAAGTACAAGGGCCTGGACCTGCCGCGCGCCGACTGGCCGTCGACCGCGATGAAGGCCGGCGGTCACACCTTCCGCTACAAGGGCACGGCCCCCCACAAGGGCTCCTTCGAGCTGTACATCACGAAGGACGGCTACGACCCGACGAAGCCGCTGAAGTGGTCGGACCTGGAGGCGAAGCCGTTCGTGAACGTGACGGACCCGAAGATGGAGAACGGCGACTACGTCTTCGACGGCAAGGTGCCGGCGAGGACCGGACGCCACCTCATCTACAGCATCTGGCAGCGCTCGGACAGCCCCGAGGCGTTCTACACCTGCTCCGACGTGGTGTTCGGCAAGGGCGGCGGCAGCGCCGCGGGCGGCTCCGCGCAGACCGCGGACCCGGCGCCGTCGGCGTCCGCGCCGACCGACACCCAGATCGCCGCGGGCGCGGGCAAGTCCTCCGTCGAGCACCACGGGCACGGCGACGCCGACTCCCACACCCAGGCCGGGGCGGCCGCGCCGTCGGCCGGGGCGGACGACCCGGCCCTGGCGGCCCCCGGGGACGCCAACGCGCCGCAGCCCAACGGCGGCGGCAGCAAGCCGGTCGACGGCACGCGGCTGGCCGAGACCGGTGGCGACAGCTCCACCGCTCCGCTCGCGGTCGGCGGCGCCGCCGTACTGGCCGTCGGCGCCGCGTTCCTGTTCGCCACCAGCCGCCGCAAGGCCGCCCGGCACCGCGGCTGAGACATGGCGGCCGGCCGCGGTGCGATGGCCGGCCGCCCGCCCGGCCACGAGGGCGGCCCCGGACCCGGGTTGCGGGCCGGGGCCGCCCTGCGTCAGCCGGACAGGCAGGTCGTCGGGGTGGCGTGGGCCGGGTCGAGGGCGTTGGCCGTTTCGTGGAAGGCGAGCCGGTCGAAGAGCCCGATGGCCACGTGCTCGGAGAAGTCGACGGCGCAGAGGTCCTGCAACAGGACGTTGCGCACGTCCGGGCCGTCGAGGAACTGCGTCCGGTAGGGCGTGACGACCTCGTCGTACCGGGTGGCGATGACGGTGTAGTGCACGCCAGGGACGGTGTCGCCGCCCTCGTTGAGCCGGTTGAGGGTGTCCGACCCGGCGATCTGGTCGGACAGTCCGGGGGTGAAGGCGTCGACGTAGTCCTTCGCCCCGGGGAACTGATCCAGCAGATCGGTCAGCCCGTTCACATCGGTGCCATGGTTGCTGGGTGCGAGCCCGACCAGTGCGTTCACCTTGTCCGCACCGCCGTGGAACTTGAGGTACACCCGCGGCATCATGCCGCCCTGGGAGTGCCCCACCAGATCGGCCTTGCGGGCCCCCGTGGCGCCCAGCACCCGGTCGACGTACGTGGCGAGTTGCCGTGCGGAGTCGTCCACCGCGCCCAGCCCGTGGAAGAACGGGACGCCGGGGAGCCGGCCGTAGTCCAGGGAGAAGACGCAGTAGCCGCGCGCCACCAGGTAGGGCGCGAGACCGAGCCAGTTGTCGACGGAGTTGCCGAAGGTGCCGTGCACCAGGACCACCGGCCGGGGGTGCGCGGCGGAGGGCTTGCAGGAGTAGTTGTTCCAGCCGCTGCTGACGGTGGCGTCGGCGGCGGCCGGGGTGGCCGTGGTGAGACCGAGGGCCAGGGCGAGGGCGGGAAGCAGGGTGAGCGTACGTGTCCAACGCAGCTTCATACGGTGCTCCTTGCGGGTGAGGGGTCTCCGAAGTGCCCGGTGAGCCGTTCACCTGCGATCCGGATCGCAAGGGCCAAGCTTGTTGACTGAAAGTTAAAGTTACGGCCGGGTAAGCAGCGAGGGCCAGCCGCGTGACGGTGAAGGAAGCAGCACACAACCCTCACCGGACGTCCGGGGTCCGCGCCGCGCCACCCGCCGTCCCGCACCGCGTACGCCGCGTCCGGCCGCATTGTCGGAGGGCTCCCGTAAAGTCGATCGCACGGTCGTCACGCTCGTGAGCGACCGGTGACCGAGGGGAGACTGCGGTGACGAAGGCGGATCTGGCGGGCCTCGACGAGATCTCGTCGGAGGCGGAGCTGCGCGAGCTGATCGGCGAACCGACCGCGCACGCCGCGAACAAGACCAGGGACCGGCTGCACGCCCTCGACCGCCAGTGGCTGGCCCGCTCCCCGTTCTGTCTGATCGCCACCGCGGATGCCCGAGGCCGTTGCGATGTCTCGCCCAAGGGCGACCCCGCGGGTTTCACCCATGTCCTGGACGACACCACCCTCGTGATCCCGGACCGCCCCGGCAACAGGCGCCTGGACGGCTTCGCGAACGTCCTCACCAATCCGTATGTCGGGCTGAACTACGTCGTGCCCGGACGCGGCGACACCCTCCGCATCAACGGCCGCGCGCGGCTGCTGCGGGACGCCCCGTTCTTCGACGACCTCGTGGTCCAGGGCAACCGGCCACGGCTCGCCCTGCTGGTGGAGATCGAGGAGCTCTTCTACCACTGCGCCAAGGCGTTCCTGCGCTCGCGGCTGTGGGAGCCGGAGACCTGGGAGCCGGACGCGCTGCCGTCGCGGGCGCGGATCGTCAAGGGCGTCGAGGCCCAGGACCTCCCGCTGGAAACCCTGGAGGAGCACTACGGCCCGCGGTACGCCGAGCGCCTCTACGGCTGAACGGCCCGGGGGCCCGGCCTGCCGGCCGGCCACGGTGGCTGCCGCCCGGTGCCGAGCTTCGCCGCCGGCCGGACCGCGGCGGTCCCGAAGCGGGCCCTGGCCCGGTCGACGGCGGCCTCGATGCGGTGCGCCTTGTCCTCCGCCGGGTCGAACATCAGCTGGCGGGTGGCGAGTTCGGCGCGGCACAGATCCTCCGCACGCAGCGCGACGGACCGTACCCGCGCCCGTTGCAGGCCGAGTGCGGCGTGCAGGGCGTAGGCCGTTTCGGTCAGCGTGGGCCCGTGCGCGGTCGGTTCGGCCAGCCGACGGGTGCGGGTCGTCACGGAGCGGTCGGCGTAGCGGACGGTGAGTGTGAGCGCACGGGCCGCCTGCCCGGTCGTCCGCAGCCGTGCCCCGAGGTCGTCGGCGAGGGAGAGCAGCGCCCGGCGGCGCCCCTCCGGGTCCAGTTCGTCGCGCACGAAACGGTGTTCCGCGCCCATCGAACGGGCGGAGGCGTTGGGCAGGACCGGCGTCGGGTCGATACCGCGGGCCCGCTCGTGCACGGCGCGGCCGGCCTTCGCGCCGAGGATCCGCTGCAGGGTCGCGGGCGGCGCGGCGGCGATCCGGCCGATGCTGTCGAGACCGTAGGCACACAGGGTGCGGGCGGTCGCGGGCCCCACTCCGGACAGCGCGGAGGCAGGCCGGCCGGCGAGGAACGCGGCGACGGATTCCCGGTCGCCGGGGACGGCCCGTATCTCTCCGGGCCCCGCCTCCTGGGCCGCCATCCTCGCGAGCAGCGGATTGGCGCCGATGCCGATCGTGCACCGCACGCCGTGCCACGCCAGAGCGCGCAGCCGCACCAGTTCGGCGATGCCCGCCGCGTCCCGGTCGAAGTAGCGCCGCGCCCCGCGGACATCGGCCAGCGCCGCGTCCGGCGGCAGCGCCTCGACCACCGGGGTGAACTGCGCCAGCAGGCCCAGGAGTTCCTCGTACACCTCGGCGCTCACGGCGGTGTCCGCGGCACCCCGGAAGCGCACATGGAGCATGCCGGGCGACCGTGGCGCGGCGGTGGCCGCCGACGGCACCGCGGGGTTCTCCTCGCCCGGTGGCGGCGTGGCGGACGGGTCCGGCGCGGGGCTCATCCCGCGCTCCCCGGGCTCGCGTGCCAGAGCTTGCGGACGGTGGCCGCGCGGGCCCCGGAGGGCTGGAGGCCGGTGTCCGGGGGAAGTCCGTGCCCGGTCTCCATCTGGATGGTGCGCCCCGGTGCGGCGGTCGTCGCGTCCGCCGGGTGCGCGCCGTCCGCGGCCCCGGGGGTGTGTGCCGCATCCGGGCGGTCCGCCGCGCCGGGGCCGGCCGGCTCCGCAGTGGGCCGGGGCCCCTCGGCGAGGCGCACGGTCACCGCCTCCAGGCCGCCCTGGCGGCGCAGTTCAGCCAGTTCGGCGAGGTTCCAGACGGCGCCGCCGAGCACGCTGAGGCTGCCCGTCCCGTGCCGGACCGTGCCGCGCACGAGCAGCAGCCAGGAGTGCAGGACGGTCTGCGCGCATGCCCCCTGACCGGGGTCCGCTGCCGGACCGCCCGGCCCGGGGGCGGCGTCGAGGAAGGCGCAGTCGATCAGACCGGTGCCGTCGTCGAGAGTGGTACGGACGAACCCGCGCCCCGAGCCGCCCGGCGGTGTCCGGGTGGCCGCCTTGGCCCCGGCGACCAGCACCGTCTCACCGTTCCTGGCCTGGTGCAGCATCGGGGCCTGCAGTGCGCCGAGCTCCGTGAGGAACTCCTGGTGGTCGGCGATCGGATGCCGGGAGACGCCCTTGCCGAGGGCGCCCAGTTCGGCGCTGAGCCGTTCGACGTCACCGAGGTCGGCGGGGGCGGGGAGCGCCGGGCATCCCGGCTGTCCGGGCCCGCGCCGGTCCAGCTCGGCGATGTGCAGCAGCAGATCGCGCCGGTTCGCGCCGAAGGCGTCCAACGCCCCCACCCGGGCCAGGCGTTCGGCCACGGGGTGGCCAGGCCGGGCCCGCTGCCAGAGGTCCTGGAGCGAGAGGTAGGGCCGGCCCGCCTCGATCCGCTGCGCCTCGGCCGCGCTCATGCCGTGCACCTCGAAGAGCGCGAGCCGGAGCCCCCAGACGGCGACCCCCGACATCGAACCGGACACCAGTTCGATCCGATGAGTCACGGAGGACCGGTTCACGTCCACCGCCAGCACCGGCACGCCGCGGCGCCGCGCATCCGCGAGCAGCAGCCGCTTCGGATACCTCCCGGGGTCGTGGGTGAGCAGCCCGGCGTAGAAGGCCGCGGGGTGGTGCGCCTTGAGCCAGGCGGACTGGTGGACGGGTACGGCGAAGGCGACCGCGTGCGCCTTGGAGACGTCGTACGCGCCGAATTCCGCCACGCTCCGCCATGCCTGCGCGATCGCCTCGGGTGCGTATCCGCGCCGCTCGGCACGCGCCGCGAACCACGCGCGCACGCGACTGCGCCCTTCCGGATGCGCCGAGGCGCGCCGCTTCGCTTCGGCCTCCTCCCACGTGCAGCCGGTCATGATCCGCAGCGTCTCGATGAGCTGCTCCCGGAAGACCATGACGCCGTAGGTCCCGCGCAGCGTCTCCGCCAGGTCGGGGTGCGCGGGGCGGGCCGCCCGCCGGCCGTGCCGCGCCTCGACGAGCGACTGCGCCGCGTCACCGGCGGCCGGCCCGGGGCGGTGGAGCGCGACGGCGAGCACCAGATCGTCGATGCTGTCCGGCTGCAGCTGTCCGATCAGCTCGCGCCCGCCCGGCGCTTCGATCCGGGGGCAGCCGAGGGTGTCGGTGGAACGGATCAGTTCGTAGGTGTCGGGGTCGTCCGGCGGCACCTGCGCCGGGTCGTCCAGGTCGGGGCGGCGCCCGGTGGCCCGGCCGATCTCGGCGACCGCGTGCGCGATCGCGGACTGCGCCCGCACTCCCCGCACATCGAGCATGAGCAGCCCGAGGTCCGCGGCGTCCGCCGGGTCGAAGGGGGACAGCGGCAACGGGACGGCCCCCGCTCCGCCCCGCTCCGGGGCGGCTGCGGCGCCGGCCGGCAGGACGGGCGTACGGTCCAGCAGCGAGGCGCCGGAGAGCAGCACCCCGCTCGGGTGCACGGCGCGGCCGCGCGGCAGCCCGTCCAGTGCCTCGACCAGCTCCCACAGCCGCTCGCCGCCCGCTTCCCGCGCCCCGCGCAGCTCCGGGAGTCCGGAGAGCGCCGTCCGGGCCTCGCGGGGCGGGACACGCGGGAAGGCCGAAGCCAGCCGGTCCACCAGTTCCGGGGGCGCGCCCAGGGCGGCACCGACGTCCTGTACGGCATGCCGTACCCGGTAGGTCTCGGGCATCGAGACCGCGGCGACCCGCTCCGCGCCGAAGCGGTCGAGGAGCGCCCGGAGGGCCGCCGGCCGACGGGCGGATTCGACGTCGATGCCGATGGCGGGCGGTCCCGCCTGCCGTTCGGACAGGAAGCGCTCCGCCGACAGCCCGTACGCGACGGGGTCGGTGTGTGCGATACCCAGGAGGTGGTTGACCAGAGATGCGGCGCCGTCCCCCCGGGCTGCGTATCGGATGTCCAGCTGCCTCATGGAATCGACGGCATGAGCGGCCGTCAGGAAGTGCGCAGGGAGGCCGCGCCGTTCGATCACCCGAAGTTCGTCGTGCAGCCGCGCCCAGCGCTCGCGGTCCCGGCCGTAGCCGCGCAACAGCATCCCGGCGGCACAGCGCGAGCGCAGCATCCGGGCGGCCGTGCGGCGCCGGGCACCGGCCGGCCGGGGTTCGGGGACGTGGGCCCGTCCGAGCCCGAGGTCCCGTGCCGGATCGACCCGGCACTCCCCCGCGGCCTCCTCCGTCATGGTGAGAAGGCGGTGGGCGAGGTCGCGCCGGAAGCCGGCCGCCTCGGCGATCCGGTCGGCGGCCCCGCTCATGGCGGCGGCGTCCTTGAGCCACCGTTCGCCGCTGTCCCGGCCCTCCGGGCGGCGGTCCACGGGCACCGTCCGGCGGACGGCGTCCAGGACGTCGGCGACGGGGCCCTGCCCCGGGTCGGCGTAGCGGACCGCATTGGTCAGGACGGCGCGCAGGCCCTGGGTGACGGCGAAGCCGAGAGTGCGGGCGGCCAGCCGCCGGGACCCGGGGCCGTCGCCGTTCCGCCCGTGGTCGACGACCTCCAGGCGGAGCGCCTCGCCGTACCGCTCGCGCCAGGGGGCGACGAGCCGGGCGGCGCGGTCCGGGCGGCCCGCGGCCAGCGCCCTGCCGACCTCGGAGTCCGGCCCGAGCAGGACGCTCAGACCGGCCGGGGCGGACTCCAGGGCACTCCACGGGAGGACCGGCCGCTCGGGCCGCTCGGCGTGGGCGGCCGAGACCAGGCGGCACAGGGCCGCCCAGCCGGCCGCTCCGTCGCGCGCGAGGAAGACGGCGCGGGAGGCGGCCGCCGGAGCGCGCTCGGGGGCGGCGCCCAGGGGCGGCGATTCGCCTTCCCGCACGGCCAGTTCGGTGCCGAAGAGCGGGCGGACACCGGCCTCGGCGGCCGCCTTGGCGAACCGCAGGGCTCCGGTGAGGCCGTCCCGGTCGGTCAGCGCGAGGGCGTCCATACCGCGTTCGGCGGCGCGCTCGGCGAGGCGCTCCGGGCGGGAGGCGCCGTAGCGCGAGGAGAACGCCGAAGCGGTGTGCAGATGCGTGAACCCCGGCATCCGCACCTCCTGCACCTCATCGGCCCCCTGGCTATCCCCGAGTCCCTCGTTTACCTCTCCACCATAACCCCTAGCTCGAACATTCGTACGAACGAAAGGAAGCGGGCCCCGAGGGGGCACCCCTATCCCTTCACCCCCGTGACCTCCCCTTCCTTCCGTCAATCGGCCCCACCCGATCTGCGCCGCCTCAGGACCGAACGGAAGATATGGACCACAACGCCCGGGATCATCACGGCACGACCCCCGTACGGGGCAAGGAGCGCGCATGGCCACCACGGACGACGGCACCCCCACCACCCTCCTGGCGGAGGTGAAGAGCGCGGTGACCGCCCGGGCCGCACTGCTGGTGACCGGTGTCCTGGGACTGATGATCGCGTTCATCACGTCGTACACCGGCGCCTTCCACCACCCCCAGCCGCGGGATGTACCGCTCGCCGTGGTCGCTCCCCCGCAGACCGCAGGACAGCTGGCCGGGAAGCTGGACCGGCTGCCCGGGTCCCCCCTTGACCCGCGCACCTCGCCCTCGGAGGCGGAGGCACTGCGGCAGCTCCAGGACCGCAAGATCGACGGGGCGCTGATCGTGGATCCGCGCGGCAGCACCGACCGGCTGCTGGTCGCGAGCGGCGGCGGCGCCTCGCTGTCCCAGGCGGTCGAGCAGGTGATCAGGGCGGCGGAGAAGGAACAGCGGCGCACCGTACGCACCGTGGACGCGACACCGGCAGACGCGGGCGACAGCCGCAGCCTGTCGTCGTTCTACCTCGTCGTGGGCTGGTGCGTCGGCGGCTATCTGTGCGCCGCGGTCCTCGCCATCAGCGCCGGGGCCCGGCCCGCCAACGGGCAGCGGGCGGTCATCCGGCTGACCGTGCTGGCGCTCTACTCGATCCTCGCGGGCCTGGCCGGCGCGATCATCGTGGGACCCGTGCTGGCCGCGCTGCCGGGCAGCATCCTCGGGATGTGGGGGCTGGGCGCCCTGGTCGTCTTCGCGGTGGGAGCCACCACCCTGGCCTTCCAGGGGCTACTGGGCATCGTCGGCATCGGCCTGGCGATCCTGGTGATCGTGATCCTGGGCAACCCCAGTGCGGGCGGCGCCTATCCCTATCCGCTGCTGCCGCCGTTCTGGCAGGCCATCGGACCGGCGCTGCCACCGGGCGCGGGCACCTGGTCGGCCCGCTCGATCGCGTACTTCCGGGGCAACGCGACGACCGGACCGCTGCTGGTGCTCTCCGCGTGGGCCGTGGGCGGCACCGTGATCACCCTCGTGCTCGCGACGCTCCACCGGAAGAACACCGCCAAGAGCTCCGACGGGGAACGGCTACCGGCCTGAACCGGCCGACGGGACGTCCGCGGGCGCGGCACCTCAGGGCGCCGCGCCCGCGGACGTCCACCCGTTCACATATGCGTGCCGCCATCGATCCGGATCTCCGTACCGGTGATGAACGCGCCGTCCTGCGAGGCGAGCATGGCGATGACACCGGCGACCGTCTCCGGGCCCGCGAAGCCCTCGCCGATGGCCGGCATCAGCTTCCCGAACAGACTCATGTCCGCGTCCTCGGGCAGGCCCGGGTCGACGGTCATCCCCGAGCGGATGGAGCCCGGCGCCACACACACGGCGCGCAGCCCCCGCTTGCTGTACTCGCTCGCGATGGCGTGGGTCAGCGACTGCACTCCTCCCTTGCTCGCCGCGTACGCCGCCATGTACGGGTGCGCGAACGAGGCGGAGGTGGAGCTGAAGTTGACCACTACCGGCGCCGAGCCCTCCAGCAGCGCGGGCAGTGCCTCCCGGATCATCAGGAACGTGCCGGTCAGATTGACCGCGAGGATCTTGTTGAAGAAGTCCAGGCCGGTCTCATGGGTGTGCGAGGAGCGCAGGATGCCTGCCGCGTTCACCAGGACGTCCAGGCCGCCCAGTCCGGACACCGCGGCGGCGACCGCGGCCCGGACGGCCGCCTCGTCGGATATGTCCAGCACCGCCGTCTCCAGCCGGTCGCCGGCGCCGTCCGCGGCGGCCCGTTCCGCGGTGGCCCGCAGGCCGTCCGCGTCGACATCCGCCGCCACCACCCGGCCGCCCTCGGCGAGGATCCGGTGGACGGTGGCCCGGCCGATGCCCGAGCCGGCTCCGGTGATCAGGGCGCGGCGTCCGTCAAAGCGGTTCATGGTGCTCCGTCCTAGGTCGGGATACGACGACGGCACGGTACGCCGCTTTGGCACAACGTGCCACATTCACATGATGCGCCTATCTGACGCAGCGCTCCGTAAGCTGGGCCCATGCCCACCGCACCGCGCCCCGCCACTCCCTCCCGCCTCTCCCGCCCCTCCCTCACCGAGCGGCGCAAGGCCGAGACCCAGCTGGAGATCGCCCGTACCGCGGCGGCCCTGTTCGCCGAGCGCGGCGCCGCCGTCACCGCCGAGGAGATCGCCCGCACCGCCGGCGTCGCGCTGCGCACCTTCTACCGCTACTTCCGGACCAAGGAGGACGCGGTGGCGCCGCTCCTGGCCGTCGGGGTCCGGGAGTGGATCGACGATCTGGCCACGGCGGCCGCCGGGCCGGACGCACCGCCGGCGCGGGCCGCGCTGGAGCGGGCCGCGCGACAGGCCCTGACCCCCGCGGACGCACCGGCCGAGGAGGCGCTGCACTGGACCCGCGGACTCCTGCGGGCGATGCCGGGCGACCCCGCGCTGCGCGCCGTCTGGCACCGGGTGCACCACGACTCCGAGGAGGCACTGATGCCGGTCCTGGCCAAGCTGACCGGCGCCGGCCCGCTGGAGTTACGACTGGCCGCGGCCGCCGCGAACACCGCGATGCGGGTGGCGGTCGAGGAGTGGGCCGCGGGCGACGCGCCTGCGGACGGCCCCCACGGGCCCGCGGAGCTGGCGGGACGCGGCCTGCACGCCCTCACGGCGGGCCTGCCGGAGCTGGACCGGCGCAAGGAGTAGCGCGCCCGGCCCCCTGCGAGGACACCGCACGCACCCTCCGGAGCGCCTCGGGGCGCACGGAGGGTTTCCGTCTCTTTGCCGCCGCCGGGCATGGAATCGATACGGAGGGGTACTCCGGCCCGCTCTTCGGCCAATCGGCGGAGATCGATACCCGCCCGAACGACCGGTCGGCGGCCGGATTCACTCCTTCCATGCCCGGTCTACGCGCGTCCCATCACGCCGTCGAGGGCCGCATCTCCGCAGGTAGGGCACCATAACGTCACACCCCCTTCACATCTCCACCGTGACGTTCTCGCCATTACTCACCGCTTTCACCCAACGACTCAAAGTGGTCGCCCGGCGTGCGTTCAAGGTGCCCTTGGGTCAGACTCCCGTCCGGTATCTGCACCTTCGACCAAAGGAGTGTTCGTCATGCGGTACATCACTGGGGGAATCGCGCTCGGCGCGGCGCTGGTTCTCGGCGCACTGGCCACCACCGCACAGGCCGCCGCACCGGCGCAGCCCGCGCGGAGCGGTGGGCTCTACGCCCCGACGGCTCTGGTTCTGACCGTCGGCCAGGGCGAGAGCCGGGCGACTGCCACAGTGCAGCGCGCGGTCACGCTCACCTGTACGCCCAGCGCGACCGGCAGCCACCCGAACCCGCGAGCCGCCTGCGCCCAGCTGCGCTCCGCCGCCGGGGACTTCACCCAGATCACCGGCACCACGGCCGATCGACTGTGCACCAAGGAGTGGGACCCCGTCGTGGTCACCGCGGACGGCGTCTGGGAAGGCCGCCGGGTGTCCCACAGCTACACCTACGCCAACCCCTGCGCGATGAACGGCAGCAGGGGCTCGGTCTTCGAGTTCTGACGGAGCGGTCCGCACTCCCCGGGCGCCACCACGGTGTCCGGGGTCCGATCCCCGGGCGCCGGACGGCGGCGCCCGGGGATCGTCGCGTGCGGCACGCGCACGGCTCCTAAGCTCGGGGTCATGGCCGATCACCACACAACTGATATGCCGAGCAAGACTTCTGACGAGGCGCCAGTTCCGCACCGCACGGAGGCCGTCGCCGTCCTCTCCGACATCCACGGCGTGTTGCCGGCGCTGGAAGCCGTGCTGGAGGAGCCGGACGTACGCACCGCCCGGCACGTCGTCCTGACCGGCGATCTGCTCGCCGGGCCGCTCCCCCGGCAGACCTTCGAGCGGCTGCGGGCCCTCGGCGAGCGCGCGGTGTGGATCAGCGGCAACGCCGACCGCGAGCTGACGGCCGGACGACCGGACGCGGCCGCCGACGAGGTCAGCGCCTGGGCGGCCGGGCAACTCCTCCCACGGGAGAAGGACTTCCTGCGCTCCCTGCCCGCCACCGTCACCCGCGAGGTGGCAGGTCTGGGGCCGGTCCTCTTCTGTCACGCCACACCGCGTGACGACGAGGAGATGGTGCTGGTCGACTCGCGGCCGGAGCGCTGGGCCGAGGTTTTGGAAGGGGTGCCCGACGCCGTACGCACGGTGGTCTGCGGGCACACCCATGTGCCGTTCGTCCGTTTCACGCACGGCCGGCTGGTGGTCAATCCGGGCAGCGTCGGGATGCCGTACGGCCGACCGGGCGCGCACTGGGCGCTGCTCGGGCCCGAAGGTGGCGCGGTCACCCTGCGGCACACCCCCTTCGACCACGACGCGGCCTGCGACCGGATCGACCGGGAGTCGGGCTTCCCGGCGGCGGCCGAGTGGGCGAACACCTACGTCCGGGCCCGGCATTCCGCCGAGGAGGCGCTGGCCGCGTTCGGCCCCGGGGACGGGCGGCCGGCGGGGAACGCGGAGTGAGAGCGCGGAACGGCACCGGCCCCCGGACGCCGAAGCGTTCCGGGGGCCGGTGCCGGTGCCGGTCGGGGCGTGGCCCTTCGGCGCCGTGCGGTGCGGGTCAGCCGATCTGCGCGCCGTAGGCCTCCAGGGCCTCGGGCACCGGCTGGAAGAAGGTCTCGCCGCCCGAGGAGCAGTCGCCGCTGCCGCCGGAGGTCAGGCCGAGCGCGGTCTCGCCGTCGAAGAGCGCGCCGCCACTGTCACCGGGCTCGGCGCAGACGTCGGTCTGGATCAGACCGTCGACGGTGCCCTCCTGGTAGTTGACGCTGGCGTTCAGCGCCTTGACCGTGCCGTCGTGCAGCTGGGTGGTGCTGCCGCTGCGCTGCACCTTCTGCCCCACGGTGGCGTCCCCGGCCTTGGTGATCTTCTGGGTGCTGCCGTTGTAGAGGTCCACCTCGCTCGGGTGCGCGGTGTCGCCGGTGTACTTGGCGATGGCGTAGTCGTTGCCCGGGAAGCTCGACTCCTCGGTGGTCGCGACCTCCGAGCCGCCCTGCTGGTCGGACCAGCTCTGCACGGCGTTGCCGCAGTGTCCGGCGGTCAGGAAGTACGGCTGGCCGTCCTTGACGACGTTGAAGCCGAGCGAGCAGCGCGATCCGCTCCCCCAGATCGCGTCGCCGCCTGCGATGAAGCGCTTGAACTCGCCCTTGGTGTGCCGGAGTTCGACCTTGTCGCCGAGGCTCTCGGTGACCTTGGTGAGCCGGTCGAGCTTGGCGCCCTTGACCGTGCGGTCGGCGGTCACCACGACCTTGTTGGTCTGCGGGTCGACACCCCAGGAGGTGCCCGGGATGGTCGCCTTCGTCTTGAGCGTCTGGCGGGCCGAGTCGAGCTGGGCGAGCGTGTGGCGGACGAGTCTCGCCTCCGCACCCTTGGCCCGTACGGCCTTGGCCGCGGTCTCGTTCACGACGTTGACCACCAGCTTCTTGGCCTTGGCGTCATAGAACGCGCCGACCGTGCCGGTCTTGAGATGCGACGCCAGCGTGGTGGCGGCGGTGGAGGTCAGCTTGGCCACGGTGGGGGTGGCCGGGGTCGCGTTGGCATTGGCCAGGGTGATGGTGGCGGTGGCCGCGAGGGCCAGCGCTCCGGCACCTGCCATGAGGGCGCGTCGCTTGGGTATGCGTCGGTGCTTCAACTCAAAGCCTCCGTGGGGGGAAGAGCCCGCTGTGTGGGGAATCACGCGGGCCCGGAGAGTGTGGGACTTCGAGACACGAACGGGTCACCCCCGTATAGCGACCTCGGGGAGTCGCGTCCATGCCAACGTGCGGAGCCGAGTATTCCCATCGCACACACTCGTGCACAAGACCGAGTTCCGGTCTTGGGTCCGGTAGTTCACCGCTTCTTCACATCGCGGTCACACCGATATCCGCGCACGGGGATCCTGACTGCGGACATCAGGCGCCACATGACGCACTCGACACCCAGAAATGTGTGAGGACCACACCTGACCGGAAACCATCCGTACGTTCCCGGAAGCAGCGCCCACCGGCCGGGCAACCGTTCCGGCCCGCTCGGCATCGACCGCCCGCCGCCGCTGGGCGGTCACACAATGACGAGGGAGCGCCGGGAGCCACCAGGACAGCGAAGAGGGGGCGGCGATCACGCCGCCCCCATGACCGTAGGACGCGCCCCCGGCTCCCTGCGCCCCCGCCCTACGTCAGGTTCTCCGCCTCCGGGAGGTCCTCCAGCTCGGGCGGGAGCGAGCCGCCGAAGCCGTTCTCGTCGGCCGCGCGCGACCGCGTGGCGGGGGCGGCACCCATCGCGGAAGTCGGCGTCATGGCCGGGGCCTGCTTCACGGTGGGAGCCGGGCGCCGCGCACCCCGCTCCGCCTCGACCTGCTCGGTCTCCGCCTGGGTCTGCTCGGTCTGCGCCTGGGCCTGCAGCCCCGAGCGTTCCAGGAAGCGCAGCAGCTCCACCGGGAAGGGCAGCACGAGGGTGGAGTTCTTCTCCGCCGCCACCGCGACGACGGTCTGCAGCAGCCGCAATTGCAGCGCCGCGGGCTGGTCGGACATCGCCTGCGCCGCCTCGGCCAGCTTCTTCGACGCCTGGAGTTCGGCGTCGGCGTTGATCACCCGGGCGCGCCGGTCACGGGTGGCCTCGGCCTGCCGGGCCATCGACCGTTTCATCGTCTCCGGCAGCGAGACGTCCTTGATCTCGACCCGGTCGATCCGTACGCCCCAGCCCAGTGCCGGGCTGTCGATCATCACCGCGAGGCCCTCGTTGAGCTTTTCGCGGTTGGAGAGCAGATCGTCCAGATCGCTCTTGCCGATGATGGAGCGCAGCGAGGTCTGGGCGACCTGGGAGACCGCGAAGCGGTAGTCCTCGACCTCGATGACCGCGTCGGCGGCGTCCACGACCTTGAAATAGACCACCGCGTCGACCCGGACGGTCACGTTGTCGCGGGTGATGCCCTCCTGGGCCGGCACCGGCATCGTGACGATCTGCATGTTGACCTTGCGCAGCCGGTCCACGCCCGGAACGATCATGGTGAAGCCCGGCGAGCGCACCTCGGACGCCAGCCGCCCCAGCCGCAGCACCACACCGCGTTCGTACTGTTTGACCACACGTGCCGCCGATATGAGGTACACGGCGCCCACCGACGCCAGCGCCACTCCGGCCGTCACCAGTTCTTCGACCATCACGGACCCCTGACCTGTGCCACTGTCGCCCGATTACCTCGCATTACCCATGGTATGCCCGGTTTCTCGGGACGGACGAGGGTCGCCCGGCACGGCAAGGCCCTCGTCCGCCGGCGGACGAGGGCCCTTCTGCCACCGGGCCGCGCGACCCGGTCGATCCGTACGGAAGTCAGCCGGTCAGTAGACGCTCACGCCGTATGCGCTGAGCGCCTCGGTGACGGGCTGGAAGAACGTGGTGCCACCGGAGGTGCAGTCGCCGCTGCCGCCGGAGGTGAGGCCGAGGGCCTTCGTCCCGGCGTAGAGCGGGCCGCCGCTGTCGCCGGGCTCGGCGCACACGGTGGTCTGGATGAGGCCGGAGACGATGTCGCCGCCGCCGTAGTTCACGGTGGCGTTCAGCGCGGTGACCTTGCCGCTGTGGATGCCGGTCGTGGAACCGCGGCGGGTGACCGACTGGCCCACGGTCGGGTTGCCGGCACTGGTGATGTCCTGGCTGCCGACCGTCCCGGCGTGCGCGACGGAGGAGGTGTACTTCACGATGCCGTAGTCGTTGCCGGGGAAGCTGGATCCGGTGGTCGGGCCGATGCTCGTGGTGTGCGCCGAGTTGGAGTACCACGGCGGGTTCCCGTCGGTGCAGTGACCGGCCGTCAGCAGGTAGTACGTGCTGCCACTGCGGACGTTGAAGCCGAGCGAGCAGCGCCAGCTGGGGGCGTAGATGGCGTCGCCGCCGGATATGAGCTTGCGGAAGGTGCCCGCGGTGCGCTCGATGCGGACCGCACCGGCGTTGCCGCCCGCGGCCTGCTCGATCTTGGCGATCTCGGCCTGCGAGACGGTGCTGTCGGCCGTGACGACGAGCTCGTTGGCGGCCTTGTCGACCCGCCAGGCGGTGCCCGCGACGTCCGCGGTGCGGACCGCGTTACCGGCCGCGGAGAGCTGGGTGGCGCTGTACGCCTGGTCGGGAGCGGGGTTCTGTGCGTTGGCGGTGGGGATGGCGACGGCTCCGATGGCCACCAGTCCGGACGCCACGGCGATCAGCCGGGTGCGTCTCGCTACGCCGCTGCGGGGGGTGGTGCGCTCGTTCCTCACGTGATTCCTCCGAGGGGATCGTGGGGCCACCTGTAGGCGGCCCGTGAGGCGCAGCCGAAGGGCAGGCAAGAATCCGCACGTTCATTTTCTGCGTGCCCCTGACAAGCGCTGGTCGGGAGTCTCGGGTCCACCACCCCCACCGCGCAAGAGGGCCTCACGAATGTCTCGTGCGAGATACCCGGTGACCGACCGCCGCGAGCACGCGGCGCACCGCCCCGGCAGCCTCCCTCGCGGCTTCCGGGGCGGTGTCCGACCTCGCGGTCGGCGCTTGGACGAATCAGCGGGTGAGGCGGTTGCGCTCACCGGCCCGCAGGGCGAACGGCAGGGTGTTGCCGGGCGGCGGGAAGGGGCACAGGAAATGGTCGGCGAAGGCGCACGGCGGCAGCAGGGTGCGGTTGAAGTCGACGGTGACCGTGCCGTCCTCGGCGGGCGCGGGCGGCCGCAGGAAGCGGAAGCGGTAGCTCTCGTCGCCGCTGGTCGCGTCCGCGATCACCGCCCACAGGGAGCCGTCGCCCTCGACCGCGACCTCCAGCGTGTGCTCGTCGCCTTCGAGGGTGAAGGCCAGCTCGCCCGCCAGACCGAGGCCACGCTGCTGCCCGTCGGCATTGGGCACCCGGACGGTACGCCCCTGCGCGTACGGGCGGAACAGACCGGGCCGCACCCAGTCATCGTCGTGCGGGTAGACATCGATCCCGGTGAAGGCGCGGCGGGCCTCGGCCTGCGGGTCGAAGTCCCGTACCGCCCACACTCCCTCGCGGCGGAACACGAGCAGATGCCGCTCCCCCTGCGTCACTCTGGTGCGGTCGGGTGCCGTGTCCTGGTCGAGCCGGATTTCGCCGTCCAGCGGCTTGCCGTCGACGGTGAGGCCGTCGGAGGCGGAGGCCCGCAGCAGGACGTGATCGCCCTCCTCGGTCCAGGTGCCCGGCAGGCCCTCGACACGGCCGCCGGGGTGGTCGCTGAGCCAGTGGGTGCCGGTCAGCGCGAGCGGGCCGTACGGCCGGGAGACCGTCGCGACGCGCCGGTCGTGCCACTCCTGCCACTCCTGTGCGGGGGAACTGCTCATGACGGTCACCTTTTCCCTGCCGGCTGCGGCAGTCTCAAGTGGGAGCACGATGTCGTGCCGGGGTATTCCCTTACGGGGCCGGCCTCCGGGCCCTGGCGCCGGGTGGCGATCACGTCCGCGATCGCGGTCGCAACGCCCGGCCCCGGACGGGTCGCCGGCCCGTGAAGCAGCGGATGCGGTGTCAGAGCACCTTGGACAGGAAGGCCGCGGTGCGTGCGTGGCGCGGGTTGTCCAGGACCTGGCCGGGCGGCCCCTGCTCGACGATCCGGCCGCCGTCCATGAAGACCACCGTGTCGGCGACCTCGCGGGCGAAGCCGATCTCGTGGCTGACCACGATCATGGTGGTGCCCTGGTGCGCCAAGTCCTTGATGACGTCGAGGACTTCGCCGACCAGCTCCGGGTCGAGCGCGGAGGTCGGCTCGTCGAAGAGCAGCACCTTCGGCTCCAGGGCGAGCGCCCTGGCGATGGCGACCCGCTGCTGCTGCCCGCCGGAGAGCTGCCGGGGGTAGGCGTCCGCCTTGTCGGCGAGACCCACCCGGTCCAGCAGGGCGCGGGCACCGGCGAGGGCGGTCTTCCTGGGCCGTCGCAGCGCGGAGACGGGTGCCTCGGTGATGTTCTCCAGGACCGTCAGATGCGGGAAGAGGTGGAAGTTCTGGAAGACGAAGCCGATGTGGGTGCGCTGTTTGAGGATCTCCCGTTCGCGCAGCTCGTAGAGCTTGTCGCCCGATCTGCGGTAGCCCACCAGGGAGCCGTCCACGCTGATCCGGCCGCTGTCGACCTTCTCCAGGTGGTTGATGGTGCGCAGCAGGGTGGACTTGCCCGAGCCGGACGGCCCCAGGATGACCGCCACTTCGCCGGAGCGAACCTGCAGATCGATGCCGCGCAGCACCTCCAGCGGGCCGAAGCTCTTGCGGACCGCGCGGAGTTCGACCATGGCGGAGGTCGTGGCGGAAGTGGTGGCGGGCGTCGCGGTGGTGCTCATCGCGTGGCTCCTCGGGCGTAGTGACGTGCGACGTGGTGCCGGCGGGCGGAGAGCCCACTGGTCAGGAGGACGCGCCGGACGCCGGCGGCCCTCTGGGCGGTCTGCGCGGCGGGCCCCTCACAGGTCGGCGACACGGGATTCCTCGGAGACCGGTGCGGCGCGGGGAGCGGCGACGGAGGAGGTGGCGGGCGTGGTGGCCCGCACGCCGGGCGCGGCGGGCGGTGCGGCCAGGTCCCGGAGAAGGGTGAGCAGGGCCCGCGCGGTGGCGTCGTTCTGGCGGAAGGCGGGCGCGTTGGTGCGGGGGCGGGCGAACGCGCCGCCGGACCGGGCGTCGGTGTGCGGACCGAGGGCGAAGCGACGCGGGTGCGGCCGGCCCGCACGGTCCAGGACCCGGCCGTCGGCGGCGTCCACGGCCAGCAGTCCGCCGGGCGTCGATACCGCGCCATCGGCGTGCAGCCCGCGCAGCAGGGCGTCCCCGGTGTGCTCGACCGTCGGCTCCGGCAGCCGCGCCTCCACCAGCGCCGCGGCCTCGACGGTCTCCCCCGGCACACCGCTGCTGCCCGCCCGGAACACCCCGCGCCGCTCGTCGGTGGTGACGGTGGTGTCCGGGCCGAGGAACCGCACCACACCCGCCCGGGAGAGGGCGAGCAGCTGCCGCAGCCGCGGGCCCGGCGGCCCCGAGGCGAGGTAGCTGAAGAAGCCGTGCCACCACGGCCCGCGGTCGCCGATCCGGACCAGCTGACCGTAGACCGACAGCAACGCCAGGAAGACCGCCAGGTCAGGGCTGTGTTCCGGGTCGTGTCGGCGGTCGAGATCGGCCTCGATGTAGCCGCGCAGCCCCTCCTGCAGAGCCTCACCGTCCGGGTACGTCACACCCGCGAGCGGATGGTCGAGAGCCGCCAGGTCCAGCCGGTCCGCGGGGTCGGGGACCGATGCCTCGACCAGGGCCCCGAGCGCGGCGCTCCCCGGTTCCTCGGCGGCGTACTTCTCCTCGAAGTCCGGCCAGGCCATGCGGGTGCGGCCGGGGTGCACGGTGAACAGCCGGTGGTAGTGCGCGAAGCCCAGCTCCTTGTCGATCAGGGGCAGTACGTCGCGCCGGAAGTCGAGGCCCTCCTGCCGCTCAAGCAGCGCGTCGACCTGTGCGGGCCCGAAGAAGCGCGGTACGGGCGGCCGTTCGCCGTGCAGCTCGTAACCGATCTTGGAGTGGTAGGGCACCCCGCGCCGGGACCCGACATGCAGGACGGGCTCGCGCCCCGAGGGACGGTAGACCGGCTCGCCGTCGGGGCCGGTCGTGTACGTGCCGCCGCGCCCCTCGGTGAGCAGCACCATCAGGTCCACGAACGCCAGCCCGAAGCCGCGGACGAGCACCGGCTCGCCGGGCCGCAGCGCGCTCAGATCGCTGTCCGCGGTGAACGCCGGCGGCAGATACGTCAGTTGGTGCCGGGTCGCGAAGTCGGCCAGGGCCTCCTGCTCGGACGACGGCGCGGACTCCAGATGCCCGAGGGCCAGCACGACGGCATCGGCGACGAGCGGCTCGGCCCGCCCCTCCAGCCACACCTGCTGCCGGCCGTCGCGCGGACCGGACACCCCTACGGCCGTGCGGCGGTGTTCGTGGACGGCGATCCCCGGCGGCAGCGACGCGACCGACCGGTCATGGACCCAGCCGAGGTAGTCACCCTGCAGCCGGCGGCCCGCGAAGTCCCGCGGCCCCAGGGCCTCGACGGCGGCGGCGACGTGCGGTGCGACGGTGTGCTCGCCCGCGCGCACGCCGGCGGCCCACTCGGCGAGCGAGGGTCCGGGACGTACCGGCCCTTCCAGCTCCACGCTCTCGTCGGTGAACATCGTGACGTCCTCGGCGGTGGAGTTCATCCACAGCAGCGGGGACTGGTCATGGCGCCAGATCCGGCCGCACCCGGGCGGGTACGGATCGACGAGGTGCAGGTCCAGGGGCGTATCGCCGTACAGGGAAACGGCGTTGGCGGCGATCCGCTCGACCAGTCCACTGCCCCGCGGCCCTGCTCCCACGATCACCAGGGAGGGCCTCATCGGGCGCCGGCCGTTCCGCGGGCGTAGTGCCGCTCGATGTAGTGCTGGCCCACCCCGAGCACCGAGGTGACCACGACGTACCAGATGGTGGCGACCAGCAGCAGCGGGATGACCTGGTAGGTGCGGTGGTAGACCAGCTGGACGGAGTAGAGCAGGTCCTGGACGGCGATGACGCTGACGATGGAGGTGCCCTTGAGCGTGCCGATCAGCATGTTCCCGGCCGGCGGCACGATCGCGCGCATCGCCTGCGGCAGCACGATGCGGCGCAGCCGGCGCCAGGCGCCCAGACCCAGCGACTGGGCGGCCTCCCACTGCCCCCTGTCGACGGACAGGATGCCGCCGCGGACGACTTCCGCGGCGTAGGCGGCCTCGTGCAGGGTGAGGCCGATGATCGCGATGCTGACCGGGCCGAGCAGGTTCACCGTCTTGACCGTGACGAACTCCGGGCCGAACGGGATACCGAGGCCGAGCTGCGGATAGAGCGCGCCGATGTTGAACCAGAACAGCAGCTGGACCAGGATCGGCATCGACCTGAAGAGCCAGACATAGCCCCAGCTGACGCCCTGCAGAATCCTGTTGGAGGACAGCCGGCAGACGGCGAGCAGGGTGCCGAGGGCGAAGCCGAGCACCATCACCAGGACCGTCAGCCACAGCGTGAGCCCGAGGCCGCGCAGCACGGCGGTGGTGGTGAAGTACGCGCCGACGACGTCCCATTGGAAGGCTTCGTTGCGGACGACGGAGTTGCCCGCCATGACGAGCAGCAGCACCACCACGCCGGCGGCGAGCCACTGGCCGGTGCGGCGTACCGGGACGACCTTGAGGGCGTCATCGTCGGCCGGGGTGTCAGGAGGAGCGAGGAAGCGGCGGTCCGACGGCGCGGAGGCGTCGGTGACCAGGGAATCGTTCACAGGCATGTGTGCGGGCTCCGTGGATTCAGTGATCGAACACGGGTGGAGCGCCTTCACACAGGCAGCACGGTCGAGCCCCTCAGCACGACCGGCCCTTGAGGTTATGAGGACAACACGCCCCGCTGTCAAGGCTGTCCACACTGTGAGCAGTGCGTCACAGTCCGGTTGACGCACAAACGGATGCCTGTTCCACTTGGCGCATGTATTCATGGCAGCGGCTGGTCACCCGCGACCACATCGACTTCGGTCGTGTGTGGTCGTCGTCCTGTTGAGCTGACGCCCTGCCCTGAGGCCCGCCGCCGCTGAGGCCGGGCCGCTTCGCGGTTCCCTCTCCTCCACCGCGCGCCTTCACGCTTCGCGTCGCCGAGCGACGCACCCCTCCCCTCGCATGCCCGGATCCGGGTGCCGGCACGCCGGCTCTCGGCCCTCCCCTCGCACCCCCATTCCGCCATTTCCGTCATTCGTTCCTTCGTTCCTTCGTTCCTTCGTTCCTTCGTTCCGTCGGCACGCTCGCAGAAGGGCGCGACATGCGCATCGGTGTCACGACCGACCACGCTCTCCCCCGGCACCCCACCCGTCATGGGTCCCTTCGGTGTCCCGCCCCTCCGGCGCACGACTCCGCCTCCGCCCCGCCCGGCCAGGAGACCGGCCGGTGACCGCCGCACCCGGGCCGCCGCGCTCCGCCGCGGTGACCGTCCTGCACACCGCCGTCTCCGACCCACTCGCCCGCCCCCTGCTGGACGAACTCACCCACGAATACAGCACCCGCTACGAAAAACCCGTCGACCTGAGCCTGGAGTACCCGGACGCGGAATTCGACCCGCCACGGGGCGCGTTCCTGCTGCTCCTGGAGGACGGCAGCCCGGTCGCCGGCGGCGCGTACCGCCGCTACGACGCGCACACCGCCGAACTCAAGCGCATCTGGACGCACTCCGCTCACCGCAGGCGCGGTCTCGCCCGCCGCGTCCTCGAAGCGCTGGAACAGGACGCCGCCCAACGGGGCTACCACCGCGTCTACCTGACGACCGGTCCGCGCCAGCCGGAGGCCAAGGGCCTCTATCTCGCCGCGGGCTACCGCCCGCTGTTCGACCTGTCCGCCGCCCCGGAGACGATCGGCCCGCTGCCGTTCGAGAAGCATCTGGAGAACCCACGACCATGACCACCTCCCTGCCGCGCCGCACCGCGCCGCGCGCCGCCGCCCTCGTCGCCACCGCGGCCCTGGCGCTCACCGCCTGTGGCACCGGCGACCCGGCAGCCGGCTCGCCGGCGGGCCCGGCGGCGGCCGGTACCGAGCTCCCCACCACGGATGTGGTCTCCAAGGTCGAGAAGGTCCCGGCCGCCGCGAAGCTGCTGCCCGCGGACGTCCGCGCCCGGGGCACCCTCTCCCTCGCCACCAGCGTCGGCGCCCCGCCCAGCGCGACCTATCTCGCCGACGGCAAGACCCTGGCCGGCCAGGACGTCGACTTCGCGGACGCGGTCGGCAAGGTCCTCGGCCTCCGGCTCAAGCGGGAAGTGGCGAGCTTCGAGGCGATCCTGCCCGCCCTGGGCAGCGGTAAGTACGACCTGGGCACCGGCAACTTCGGCGTCACCGACGACCGCCGCAGGACCATCGACTTCGTCACCTACGTCAATGACGGGCAGGGCTTCGCGGTCCGCGCGGAGAGCTCGCTGAAGAAGGTCACCTCGCTGCGGCAGCTGTGCGGTCTGACCGTCGCCACCGGTGCGGGCACCACCTTCGAGGCGACCCTGGAGCAGAACCGGCCCCTGTGCGCGAAGGCGGGCAAGAAGCCGTACGACGTCAAGACCTACGCCGAGCAGGGCGCCCTGTGGATCTCCCTGCAGCAAGGCCGCACCGATGTGGTGATGAGCACCATCAACGGGCTGCGCTACGCCGTTCGGCAGCAGAAGGGGCTGCGGTTCCTCAACGAGTTCAAGCGCCTCGACGTCGGGTTCGCGTTCAAGAAGGACACCCCGCTGGCGCCCGCCGTCCAAGCGGCGGTCAACCGGCTCAAGAAGGACGGCACCTACGACCGCATCCTGAAGAAGTGGGGCACCGAGAAGTCGGCGATCACCACGTCGCGGATCAGCCCGCCGGAGATCCGGTGACCGGCCGCTGAGCCGCCTCGCGCACCGGCGGCCCCGGGTACGGCACCCCGGTGGCCGCCGGTGACGCGACCACCCGGAGAGCCGGAAGGGAACCGGCGTCCCTTGTCAACGACCCTCCGCCGCATCACTCGCCCGATCATCGGGCCACCTCCTGGCCGTCAACCTGAGGCACCATCATCGACCCTGGTCCGGTGGGTGAACCTACCCGGCGGTCCGGTCGGCGCTGCGCTGACCGTGTGTCAGCTCCGCCGGGCGCGTAACGATCAGTCACCTCGGGCGCACAGTCAGTTCCCTTTCGGGGTAGGAGAGCTGACGACATGCCACCCTCAATGCACCAGATGTGTCACGAACCCCCCGAGCGGCGGCTATCCACTTGGCACCACCTCCGTCTCATGGACGACGATAGAGAGGCGGAACACAGCGACCGCGGGTGAGAGGAGGCGTCCATGGGATCGGTGCGCAAGGCGAGTGCCTGGCTTGGCCTCGTCGACGACAACGATGACGAGCGCTACTACGACGACGACTACGCCGAGGGACCCGAGCCCGGCGAGGCGGGCAGCACCCCCTGGGTGACCGACCCGCGGGTCCGGGTTGCCGACCGGGCCGCCCAGGACCAGGGCACCCGCATCGCCACGGTCACCCCGGACGGCTTCGGTGACGCCCGCGGCATCGGCGAGCTCTTCCGGGCCGGCGTCCCGGTGATCGTGAACCTGACGTCCATGGACCCCACCGACGCCAAGCGCGTGGTGGATTTCGCCGCCGGCCTGACGTTCGGGCTGCGCGGATCGATCGAGCGGGTCGCCACCCGCGTCTTCCTGCTCACTCCCGCCGACTACCAGGTCGTCAGCGGCGAGGCCGACGGGCACCGCAACGGCGGCTTCTTCAACCAGAGCTGACCGGCGCCCGTGCCCTGAGCACGGCTTGGCGGCCGCCCCCGGAGAGGGCAGCCGGCCGAGCCGCGCGGGGCCGCCTCCCGGAGGGGGCGGCAGTTCCGCACCGGCCGACGGGTCGGTGCGCGCTGCGTCGATCCGGCGACGCCGGAGGCCGGCCCCGGGGCCGGCCGGCCGCTCAGCGGAAGGCGTCGAGGCCGGTCAGCGCCTTGCCGAGCACCAGCTGATGCATCTCCACGGTGCCTTCATAGGTGAGCACCGATTCGAGATTGGTCGCGTGCCGCATGACGGGGTACTCCAGCGAGATCCCGTTGGCGCCCAGGATCGTCCGGGCGGTGCGACAGATCTCCATCGCCTCGCGCACGTTGTTGAGCTTGCCGAAGCTGATCTGCTCGGGGCGCAGCCGCCCCGCATCCATCCGCAGCCCGAGGTGATGGGCGAGCAGGATCCCCTTGTGCAGCTCCACGGCCATATCGGCGAGCTTGGCCTGGGTGAGCTGGAAGCCGCCGATGGGCCGGCCGAACTGCTCCCGGGTCCTGGAGTAGTCGAGCGCCGCCTCGAAGCTCGCACGCGCGGCGCCCATGGAGCCCCAGACAATGCCGTAGCGGGCGTGACTCAGGCAGCTGAGGGGGCCGCGCAGGCCGGTGACCTCGGGGAGTACGGCGTCGGCCGGCAGCCGCACCTCGTCCATCACCAGCTCGCTGGTCACCGAGGCGCGCAGCGACCACTTGTGCTTGATCTCGGGGGCGGAGAAACCGGGGGCGTCGGTGGGGACGACGAAGCCGCGGATGCCCTCGTCGGTGCCGGCCCAGACCACGGCGACGCCGGCCACCGAGCCGTTGGTGATCCACATCTTGCGGCCGGTGAGGACCCAGTCCGAGCCGTCCTTCTTGGCGTAGGTGCGCATCCCGGCGGGGTCGGAGCCGTGGTCCGGCTCGGTCAGGCCGAAGCAGCCGATGACCTCGCCGGAGGCCATCCGCGGCAGCCACTGCTGCTTCTGCTCCTCGGAGCCGAAGCGCCAGATCGCGTACATGGCGAGCGAGCCCTGGACGGAGACCAGCGAGCGGATGCCGGAGTCGGCGGCCTCCAGCTCCAGGCACGCCAGTCCGTACTGAACGGACGAGGCGCCCGCGCAGCCGTAGCCGGTCAGGGACATCCCGAGCGCGCCGAGGGAGCCCAGCTCGCGGGCGAGTTCGCGGATGCCGGGCAGTTCGCCGCGCTCGTACCAGTCGGCGATGTCCGGCAGGACGCGGTCGGCGGCCCACTGGCGGACGGTGCCGCGGACGGCGCGGTCCTCGTCGGTGAGCAGGTCGTCGATGCCCAGGGGGTCGCGGGGATCGAACGGCGGCAGCGAGGACGACTTGGCGGACATGGCGGGCCTCCGGCGGGTTCAGCACGCGAAAAACTAGCAGTGGTAGTTATTGCGTCTCCGACGGTACGGCCACCGTGGCCCGGCGGGCAAGGGGCGCCGAAACGCGGCGCGTCCCGGGCCCGGGGTCACAGCAGGCTCCGTCAGGACGGGCGCCCTATCGATACCCGCAAACCGTATAGAGGGGACACGGTTCGTGCCGCGGGCGCGCGGCACGGTCCCGTCAGCGGCCGGTGTTCGCCGGAGCCGGTTCACCGTCGCGGCTGACGCCGGTGGCGTTGTCGCCCTCGGCCCGCTCGGCGGAGTCCGCGGCCCGACGCGGCAGCCGCAGCGCGATCGCCGCCCCGACGAGCAGCAGCACCGCGCTGGCGACGAGCGTGACGTGCAGTCCGCGGACGAAGGACTCGCGAGCGGCCTCACGCAGCGCGTGCTTGGCCGACTCCCCCAGCCCCGCGGCGACCTTGTACGCCTCGCCCAGGGAGTGCGACGCCGAGGCGGAGGCCCCCCGGGGGACACCGTCGACATGGGACAGACCCGGGGCGTACGCGGCGTTCATGACACTGCCGAGCAGCGCGACGCCGATGCCCGCGCCGAGCTGGTAGGAGGTCTCGCCGATGGCGGCGGCGCCGCCGGACGCTTCCGCGGGGGCCTCGCTGAGCATCGACTCGTAGGCCCCGAACAGGGTGGACTGGAAGCCGAATCCCAGGAGCACGAAGCCGAGGGAGAGCAGCCAGATGCGGTCCTGGTCGTTCATCGCGGTCAGGCAGAGCACCGCGACGGCGGTGAGGACGAAGCCGAGCGAGACCATGGCCCGCGGCCCGACGGCCTGCAGCATTCGCGAGCCGGTGAGCCCGGCCGCCATGGCGGCGAAGACCAGGGGCAGCATCCGCAGCCCGGTCTCCAGCGGGCTCAGGCCGAGCACGAGTTGGAGGTACTGCACGGCGATCAGCTGAAGGCCCACCAGGGCGAGCATCGCCAGCACGATGCAGCCGACGGAGGTGCCGAACGCCGGGCGGGCGAAGAGCCGCATGTCGATCAGCGGGTGCACGCGCCGTCGCTGGCGGTGGACGAAGAGGACCAGCAGCAGGGTGCCGAGGACGATGGGGAGAAGGGTGGTGAGGCCGAGCACGGCCTCGCCACTGCCGATGCGCTTGACCCCGAGGACGATGCCCAGCACGCCGAGCGCCGCGATGACGGCGCCGATCACGTCCCAGGGCCCGTTGCGCTCACCCCGCGACTCCGGCAGCAGCCAGCGGCCTATCAGCAGCATCACGGCCATCATCGGGATGTTGATGAGGAAGACCGAGCCCCACCAGAAGTTCTCCACGAGGAAGCCGCCCAGCACCGGGCCGACCGCGGCGCCGACCGCCGCCACCGCGCTCCACACGCCGATGGCGACCGCGCGCTCGCGCCGGTCGGGGAAGACCTGGCGCAGGATCGACAGCGTCGCGGGCATGATCATCGCGCCGCCGATGCCGAGCAGGGCACGCGCCACCATCAAGGTCTGCGGGTTCGGCGCCAGCGCCGCGGCGGCCGAGGCGACACCGAAGAGGCCGTAGCCGAGGAGGAGGATGCGCCGGCGCCCCACCCGGTCGCCGAGGGTGCCGAAGAGGATCAGCAACGACGCGGCTATCAGCGGGTAGACATCGACGATCCAGAGGAGTTCCACCGGGCCCGGCCGCAGATCCTCGGTCACCGAGGGCACCGCCACGTACAGGATCGTGGTGTCCAGCGCGACGAAGAGCAGGCTGACACAGAGCACGATCAGCACGGTCCAGCGGCTCGCACCGCCGCCTGAGAGCCGGGGAACACCAGCCGTCCGTCCCTTGTCGGACGCGGTCGTCCCGGACATGCAGTACCTCCTGTCATGCTCTCGCGGCCGCGGAGCAGGGCGCGAAAACGCCCCGGGTGAACCGGCGGCACGGGCGAGTTGATACGTCAGACTACGCGAATCACCCGGGGGCCCGCGTGGCTCACCTCACGATGAGACGCGCATCGCAGGTCGTCGCGTTCCCTCGACGCCGCAGGCAGAGGCGCTTCTTTCACCCTGGATAATCGTCCGGGTGAACGATCTTGCCTCGACCGCCGCCCCCGGCCGGACCGTGTGCGGTCCCGCCGTCCGGGACGCCCTGCGCCGGGCCGCGCCCGCCCTCACGGCGTACGCGGCCATCCGGCTGCTGGGCGTGGTCGTGCTCGCGGTGTGGTCGGCGGCGAACGGCAAGAGCTGGCACACACTGCTCTCCGCGCGCTGGGACGCCCTCTGGTACACCCGCGTCGCCGAGCAGGGCTACGGCTACAGCGTGCAGCTGGCCAACGGCGATGTGCATTCGAACCTGGCGTTCTTCCCGCTGCTTCCCTGGCTGGAGCGGGGCCTGTCCGCGCTGCTGCCGCTGTCCGCGGCCGACGCCGGGATGATCGTGGCCTGGACGGCGTCGCTGGGGGCGGCCTGGGCGCTGTACGCGACCGGCGAGCGGCTGCACGGGCCGCGTGCCGGAGTGGCCCTGGCGGCCCTCTGGGCAGCCCTGCCGGTGGGCATCGTGCAGTCGATGGCCTACTCGGAGTCGCTGTTCACCGCCCTCGCGGCCTGGGCCGTGTACTGCGTCCTGACCGGGCGCTGGGTCTGGGCGGGGGTGCTCGCCTCGCTGGCCGGGCTGACCCGGCCGGTGGGTGCCGCGGTCGTGGCGGCGGTGTGGATCACCGCGGCGGTGACGGTGTGGAACGAGCGGGCCGGCGGTGTGGGACTGCGCGCGGCCCTCGGCGGCCGCCACCGGGGAATGCTGCTCGGCGTGCTGATCGCCCCGCTCGGCTGGTGCGGCTTCTTCCTGTGGGTCGGCGCCCGGCAGGGCAGCCTCACCGGCTATCTGGACGTCCAGGGCGGCTGGGGCAACGGCTTCGACGGCGGAATGGCCTTCGCCTCCTTCATCGGGGACCTGCTGTCCGGCCCCGCCTTCGCCGCCGGGCTCGGCCTGCTCATCGGTGTCGCGCTGGTCATCTGGCTGTACGTCCGCGGAGTGCGGACGGGACAGCCGCTGCCACTGCTGGTCTACGGCGGCGCGGTGCTGCTGCTGGCACTGACCGCCAAGGGGTACTTCGGCTCCAAGCCGCGGCTGATGCTGCCGGCCTACCCACTGCTGCTGCCCCTCGCGGTGGGGCTCGCGCGCCTGCGTCCGGCACGATCGTGCCTGGTCATCGGGGTGGTCACGGTGGGCTCCGCGCTGTACGGCGCCTTCTGGCTGAACGGCTCCGGCCCACCGTGACCGGAAGCCGCCCCTCCGTAAGGACGCCGCGGGAAACATCCCGCGACGCCCCGGCGAATCAGGGATAAACTCCCGCGAGGAAAAGCAGATAAGGCGCTCACACCGGCGACACGCGGACGCCACGAGGGGAATCCGAATCGCTTCGAATTCACTTCCAAATCCCTGCCTCCAAGCCCTGTTTGAGACACATTCCACATCACATCGTCATTACAAAGCTCACAGTTTGACCAAGCAGCTACATCACACGCGGTAACGTCGATTGAGTGCGTACCGATGACAAGCTCGACCAGATGGAGGAGCGCCCGACCGATCGCGGCCGACCCCTACCACGCATGACCCGGACCCGCCTGTGGCTGTTCGGAGGCACGCTGGCGGTGTACATCGCGATCGTGGTCGGAGTGCTGGCCACTTCATGGCTGGTCACATTCGACTGGCAAGTCATGTTCTTCAAGCCGTACAAGCAATGGCCTGAGATCCATGCCTTCCTCGACTACTTCGTTGTCCTGGGGCAGCGCGGACCGACCGCTGTGGCGGTGGCCGCCTGGCTGGGCTGGCGGTGCTGGCGCCAGCGCAACCTCCACCCGCTGCTGGTGCTCGGCGCCTCCCTCCTCCTGCTGAACGTGACCGTGGGCGCCGCCAAGCTCGGCATGAGCCGGCTCGGCCCGCACTACGCGACCACCGTCGGCTCGAACGAGATGTGGCTCGGCGGCGATATATTTCCCTCGGGTCACACCGCGAACGCCGTGGTCACCTGGGGTGTGCTGGCCTACCTGGCGACCACGCCGCTGCGCCGCCGCACCCTGTCGGTGATCGCGGCACTGGGCGCCCTGGGCGTCGGCATGACCACCGTCTACCTCGGTACGCACTGGGTCAGTGACGTACTGCTCGGCTGGGCGGCCGGACTGCTGGTGCTGCTGGCGCTGCCGTGGCTGGAGCCCGGTCTGACCTGGGTCGAGGACCGCATCATGGGCGTCCTGCTGCGCCTGTGGCTGCGACTGCGCCCCGACTCGCTGCGCGGCCCGCTGCCGGCCGGAGCGCCGGCCCCCGGCATCTCGCGCCAGCGTGTCGGCGCGGACGGCGAGGCGCTGGTGCGCGAGGCCGTCAGCGTCGGTACGGGCGGCCGCGGCGCGGCCACCCGCGCGCCGGACGGCTGGCCCCACCACCCGGCACGTCCGCACACCTCCCGCTCGGAGCGCTCACCGGTCACCCCCGCGGGCAGCCGCCGGCCGCCGCACGCGGACCGCGTCCCGCGCAGCACCCCGATGAGCCCGACGTCCGGGCGGGGCCGCAACGGGACCGGCTGACCGCCTCCCCTGACCGCGGGGCCGGTACGCACACCCGCTACCCCGCACCGAAGGCCCCGGCCGCTCCTGAGGGAGCAGCCGGGGCCTTCGTCGTACGCGAGGGCGGTCAGCCCTGCCAGGTCCGGTGCACGACGCCGTCCTTCACCTCGAAGTTGAGCCGGCCGACGAGGTATTCCATCGTGATGATCGCGCCGGGCGGCAGCGAGCGGACCGTGGTCCAGCCGCGCGCGCGGGCACGCTCCTCGGCGTCCTGCTGGGCGAGGCCGGTATATGCCTCGGTGTCGTCCTGGGGTTCGTTCGGAAGGTTCGGTTCGGGTGCCATGACAGCCACGTTAGGCGCCTGTACCGGAGCACGGAAGGCCCTTCTGTCGCACACGCCGGTGCCTTCCGGGTCTGTCATTGGTCACACTTGTGTCACAGCCAAGGCTCCTGCGTTTGCGGGAACTCCCGTCACCCGTACGTGCCGTGTGATGCCGCAACCGGGTGGAAAATAAAGCGGCCTGAATTCCTCCTTGATCAAATGCGAAGCGGTGTGCAGCCGGCCCGGACAACGCCGGACAGAGTTGGGAAAACAATCCGCCGTCCGGTGCGCATTTCCCTTACCCGAAGTGCTTTATCGGCCAAGGGGCAATTGGCCAACGAGACACACTCCACACACATTTCCCGCACATCGCCCATGGCCGCCCTCGGCGTGCCGTCCCGGACACCCCGCCGCGGCCCCGCCCGGCGCCGCCGCCCGCCCGCGGTAACGGGGCGTCAGATCCCGCCGGGCACGGCCGGAGCGCCCCCTCGCACTCCCCTCCCGACCCGAGCATCATGGCCCCGGCCCCCAGTACACCCTTGAGGAACGAGGTGCGGCGGATGGGTACGGACACCGCCCGAGCGAGCATCCGGCCGACCAGGGCGCGACGCCGGGGTTCGATCCTGGTCGACTGGCTGACCACGACCGACCACAAGAAGATCGGGCATCTCTACCTGATCACTTCCTTCGGGTTCTTCCTGTTCGGCGGCCTGCTGGCGCTGGTGATGCGTGCCGAACTGGCCCGTCCCGGCCTCCAGCTCGTCAGCAACGAGCAGTTCAACCAGGCGGTCACGATGCACGGCACGATCATGCTGCTGCTGTTCGCCACCCCGGCGTTCGCCGGCTTCGCCAACGAGATCATGCCCTTGCAGATCGGCTCTCCCGACGTCGCCTTCCCGCGGCTGAACATGCTCTCGTACTGGCTCTACCTCTTCGGCGCGCTGATGGTGGTGGGCAGCTTCCTGACCCCGGACGGCGGACCGGGCTACGGATGGACGGCGTACGCGCCGCTCAACTCCCCGACGCACGCCCCGGGCCTCGGCGCCGATATGTGGATCATGGGCCTGGCGCTGGCCGGTTTCGGCACCATCCTCGGCGCGGTCAACTTCATCACCACGATCATCGGCATGCGGGCGCCCGGCATGACGATGTTCCGGATGCCGGTCTTCACCTGGAACGTGCTGTTCACATCGATCCTGGTGCTGCTGGCGTTCCCGGTCCTGGCGGCCGCGCTGCTGGTGATGGAGGCGGACCGGCGCTTCGGGGCGGTGGTGTTCGAGCCCCAGTGGGGCGGTGCGCTGCTGTGGCAGCACCTGTTCTGGTTCTTCGGCCACCCCGAGGTCTACATCATCGCGCTGCCGTTCTTCGGGATCATCACGGAGATCATCCCGGTATTCTCCCGCAAGCCGATCTTCGGGTACATCATGCTGATCGGCGCGACGATGGCCATCACCGGCCTGTCGGTGGTGGTCTGGGCGCACCACATGTTCGTGACCGGCGCGGTGCTGCTGCCGTTCTTCTCCCTGCTGTCGTTCCTGATCGCGGCGCCGACCGGGGTGAAGTTCTTCAACTGGATCGGCACCATGTGGCGCGGTTCGCTGTCCTTCGAGACCCCGATGCTGTGGGCGATCGGCTTCCTGGTGAGCTTCCTGTTCGGCGGGCTCACCGGCGTCATCCTGGCCTCGCCGCCGCTGGACTTCCACGTCACCGACTCGTACTTCGTGGTCGGCCACTTCCACTACGTCGTCTTCGGGACGGTGGTCTTCGCGACGTTCGCGGGCTTCTACTTCTGGTGGCCCAAGTTCACCGGCAAGATGCTCGACGAGCGGCTCGGCAAGATCCACTTCTGGACGCTGTTCGTCGGCTTCCACACCACCTTCCTCGTCCAGCACTGGCTGGGTGTGGAAGGCATGGCGCGCCGCTACGCCGACTACCTGAGCGCCGACGGCTTCACCGCCCTGAACACCCTCTCCACCATCGGCTCGTTCCTGCTCGGCGCCTCCACGCTGCCGTTCCTCTACAACGTCTGGAAGACCACGCAGTACGGGACCGCGACGACGCTGGACGACCCCTGGGGCTACGGCCGCTCCCTGGAGTGGGCGACCTCCTCGCCGCCGCCGCGGCACAACTTCACCACCATGCCCAAGATCCGCTCCGAGTCACCGGCCTTCGACCTGCACCACCCCGGGGTGGGCAAGCCGCCCGCCGCTATCCCAGCGCCCGGGACAACCGGTCCCTGACGTCCCGTATGCGATCGAGCAGTTCCGGCGGTTCACGGACCTCGAAGTCGAAACCGGTCAGCACCAGGTGGATCACCATCACGTCGAGGCTGTGCGCCCCGGTCCGCAACAGGCAGCTGTTCTCGTCGACCGCCTCCAGGACCCCCGCCGAAGGACCGATACGCGTCGCGGCCCGCTCCAGCGGCACGCGCAGCAGGACCGTCGCCCGCTCCGCGTAGGCGTGGGTGGAGACGCCCTCGGAGACGTACGCCGCGAGATCCTCCGCAGGCGGGGGCCGGGGCGTGAACCGCGGGCCGTGCGGCGGGGTCGGGGTGATCCGGTCGGCGCGGTAGGTGCGCCAGTCGGCGCGGTCGACGTCCCAGGCGACGAGATACCAGCGGCGCTGGGTGGAGACCAGCCGGTGCGGTTCGACGTTGCGGCGGGTGACCGTGCCGTCGTGGGAGACGTAGTCGAAGCGCAGCCGCTGGCAGTCCCGGCAGGCGTGCGCGAGTTCGGTCAGGGTGGCGGCGTCCACCCGCGGGCCGCCGGTCCTGCCGGGCATCGGCACGGTGAAGGCGGTCAGCGCGCCGACCCGGCGCCGCAGGTGGTGCGGCAGCACCTGCTCCAGCTTCGCCAGCGCCCGCACGGAGGTCTCCTCGATGCCCTCGACGCTGCCCTCCGCGGCGCTGCGCAGCCCCACCGCGACGGCCACCGCCTCCTCGTCGTCGAGGAGCAGCGGCGGCAGCTCGGCACCGGCGCCGAGTTGGTAGCCGCCGGCGGTGCCGGGCGTGGAGTGCACGGGGTAGCCCAGCTCGCGCAGCCGGTCGATGTCGCGCCGGACGGTGCGCGGGGTGACGCCGAGGCGGTCGGCGAGATCCCCGCCCGACCAGTCCCGATGCGCCTGCAGCAGGGAGAGCAGACGGAGCAGCCGTGCCGAGGTGTCCAACATGCGCCAAGTCTCGCAGCGTTTGCGGACAGGTACTGTCCGCGTGCGCGAGACGTCCTTGTCCAGGTGTGGAGCCCGGCGCGGCCTGCTGCCGCAGCTCTCCGGCGGCGTGCGGGCAGCACGAAGGGCGGTGCGAGCCCGCACCGCCGTCGTCCCTCGCGTCCGGCTACGCCTCGTCGGCCGGTCCCGCGACCCTTATCGCCAGGTCGTTGTCGAGCGTGTAATACGGGCCGACCCTGACCGGCCCCGCCGGTGCCTGCACCGCGAGCGCCGGGTAGCTGAAGACCTGCTTCTTGTCCGCGACGTCGTCCAGGAGGCGGGCGATGCGCACCGGCCTGGCGCCTTCGGCGGGACGCACCCAGAGGTCCCACGGCTCGCTGCCGCGCTTCCAGCGGACGGCCAGCTCCTCCCACGGCAGAGTGAAGGTGAAGTGCGCGCCGTCGACGGTCAGCGGGGCCGTGACGACCACGGGGGTGCCGGAAGCCGGCCTTCCGTCGGCCGGGGCGGAACGCCGGGCGCGGGCCTCGGCCCGGGCACCGTCGGCCGGGACCGCGCCGTACAGCCGGCCGGAGACCGTCAGGCCCTCGGGCGCCACCAGGATGTCACCGGCCTCGGCGTGCGGACCGCGCAGCCAGCTGCGCAGCGCGAGGTTGCCGAACTTGGTCGCGTACGGGATGCGCACGCCGAGCCGGCCGATGCCCGTCAGCGGCCTGCGGTCCACCAGCGACCGCAGGTCGTTGACGCCCGGCAGCAGGCGCCTGGCGTCCTGGCCGTCGCCGAGGTCGGCGTAGGCGTTCCAGCGTCCCTCGGCGAGCGCGACGGTGCTGGGGAGCACGGCGCGCAGCTGCCCGGAGCCGTTCGGGCCGAGCGGCAGACGCACCTCCTCGTCCGTCCCGTCCGTGCCGCCGTCCTGTTCCTTGCCGGTGGAGCGCCGCCGCAGCACCAGCGCGGCGCTCCACGCGGTGGGCAGGTCCTGAGGGGCGTTCAGATCGAAGGTCAGGCCGCCCGCGGAGTCCGCGATGCAGTCGGCCTTCAGCACCTCGGGGACCCGGGCCGCGCCCGCGTCCTCGCCTGCCGTGGCGGCGTGGACCGCCTCGCCACCCGGCCCCGCGGGGCCGGTGGCGTCGGCTCCCCCGGCGGGTGGCACCGCCGGTGTCCGGTCGATGTCCTGGTGCTCCTTCGCGTGGTGTCCGCTCGCGGGGAGCTGGGTCGACGCGTTCATACCGTCCGCACCCCTCTCAGCGCGGCACGAGCCGCGTCCTTGGTGGCGTAAGCGCCGCTCAACAGTGCTCCTCGGGTGCGATGAAGGGTGCCGCGCACGCGGCTGCCCCGTCTTTGCGCCAGCAGGTCGCCGAAGAGCGATTCGTAGCGCTCGGCGATCGTGGCGGGATCGAAGCGGGCGGACGCGGCGAGTGCGGCGCCGCCCATCCGCTTGCGAGCGGCGTCGTCGTTGATCAGTTCCAGCAGCGACCCGGCCAGCGCCTCGGGGTCGCCGACCGGCACCAGCCGGCCGTCCACCCCGTCGCGGATGATCTCGCCGGGGCCGTGCGGGCAGTCGGTGGCGACGACCGGCAGGCCGCTGCGCATGGCCTCCACGATCGTCATCCCGAAGGATTCGAGGCTGGAGGAGACCGCGGCGATGGAGCCCTTGGCCCACTCGGGCTCCAGGGGGTTGGCCGGCCCCATCAGGAAGACGTGGTTGTACAGGCCGAGTTCGTCGATCAGGTCGCGCAGGGCGGCCTTCTCGGCGCCGCCGCCGTAGATCCGCAGCCGCCAGTCGGGCCGCTCGGCGGCGACCCGGGCGAAGGCGCGGATGAGGATGTCGTAGCGCTTGACGCGGGCGAGCCGGCCGGCCGCGACGACCCACTTGCCGCTGCCGTCGGCCGGCTCCAGGCCGGATGCGGGCACGCTGTTGGGCACCGCTTCGACGCGGACTCCCGGCAGTCGCAGCGTCCGGCGGTAGGCGCGGGCATCGGCCTCGGTGACGGTGGTGACCGCGTCCAGCCGCGGATAGGCGCCGCGCAGCGCCAACTTGAGCGCCCGGCTGTGGGTGTCGAGGGTCAGGTGCTCCTGGCCGATACGGACCGGGCCGCGGCGCGCCTGCTTGGCGATGTGCACATTCAGACCCGGTCTGGTGCCGACCACGACGTGCGCCTCGATCCCGCTGAGATGCTGGGCGATCCGGCGGTCGGTGAGCTCGCTGTACTGGCCGAAGCGGCCCTCGGCGGAGGGGAAGACCTTGGCGGGGCGGGCGTGTGCGGGATCGGCGCCGTCGTAGGTGGAGCTGTTCTCCCGGATGTCCACGAGATGACGCAACGTCACCTGAGGCCCGAGGGAGAACACCGGCTCGTCGCGGTGCCGCAGCACGGACACTATCTCCACGTCGTGCTGCTCCGAGAGCGTACGGGCCAGGTTGAACGTGGTCCTGATCGTCCCCCCGATGCCGTATGCATTGTGAATCAGGAATGAGATGTGCATCCGTCCCCCGCGTCCCCTGGTCATCCGTTGTGCCTGGCCGCCCCGTGGGCCACGCCGCGCGCCCCTCCCGACGGCTTCGTACACCCAGTTGCTGAACGGTAGGACCGTGAAACGAGGTTCCGGGTTGGGGGCTTTCGCCAAGTTGTTCCGAAAAAGTTAGGGCATCGGTAGAGAAGTGAGGGAACCTCTGCGCCGAGAAATCCCTCCACCTACGGACAACACAGCCGATGGACCCACCGGAGGGAGGTGCACCTGCGCCTCCCGACGTCACCGCCTCGGGTGACCGGAGTGCGCCGGCCGCGCGCCGGTCCGCAGCCGTGCGTGCCGTCCCCCCTTGCCTCCCCTGTCCGCGCGGTACAGCACCGGCCATTCGCCGCGGAGCCGGAGCTCCTGCGTGACCCCGTCGAGGGAGTCGCCCGGCGGAACGGCATAGGTCTTGCCGCTCAGCCCGTAGCGCTTGGAGCAGGCGGGCCAGGCCCCCCAGCCCTGGACGGCGAGGACCTTCTCCGCGATCTCGATCTGCTCGTCGCGGGTGGCGAGGTCGGCCCGTGCCGCGTAGACGGAGCCGCCGAAGCTCTTCCAGGTGCGCTGCGAGAACTGCAGCCCGCCGTAGAAGCCGTTGCCGGTGTTGATGTGCCAGTCACCGCCGCTCTCGCACTCGGCCATGCAGCCCCACGGCCACTGGTCCTCGGCGCAGGCGTACGGAGCCGGGCCGCCGCGCGCCCCCGCCCCCCGCGACTGCTCCGCAACGGCCTCCACCGGCAGGCACAGCAGCAGCGCTGCGGCCCCCGCGGCGAGCAGCCCTCGGGCCGGGAAGCGCCATGCGACTGATGGGTAGTCAGACATAACCGGTGACGTTAAGCAGCGCCACGGCGCGGCGGGCCGGTGCCGCGCCCCCGACAGGGCGGGCCCACCCGGTCCGGTGTATCGCGAGCCGCCACCTGCGCCGGGCTCTGCGCAGAGGGTGGCGATGTGTGACCGCTTCACCCGCACCTTGCTATGTATCACCACCGAATTCCGCTGTGCGCCGATCGGTTCGATTCTGTTCCCGTCCGCGCGTGACCCCTGCCGCAGGTCACCCGTTGTTCCTCTACGAGCCGGGAGACCGCCCGGCAGCCGCTCAGAGATCGAGGAGCCACCCGTGCCGCGCATGCTCGACGTCAGCGACGACGTTCGCGCCGAGATCGGCGACGAAGAAGCCGACCGCCTGCTGGCCGGTGGCGACGCCCCCGGCAGCTACGACTGCACCTCATGCCGCACCCCCGGCGACAGCGAGCAGGAGCGCACCAGCACCGTCCTGTTCGTGGGCGAGGAGACCGCGGTGCTCGCGTTCGCGCACGCGACGTGCATCCCCTCGCAGGTCGTTCCCGTATCGGAGGAGCAGCTCCAGGGAGCCGTGCGCTCCATCACCGGTGAGGACGCCGCCGCCGGCGCCCCGGGCCCCGCCCCGGCCCCCGCCGGCAGCCAGGCGACCCTCGGGATCACCTGCGGCCTGGTTCTGATCGAGGGCGAACTGCGCCCGGCGCTGGTCGTCGAGCCCAACGGCCCGATCGCCCGCCCCGGGTCGACGAGCATGAACGACGACTTCCTGCCGCTGCTCCTGGAGCAGGGCTTCAGCCCCGTCACGGACATGAACCAGCTGCCCGCCCCGAACCCGGGCTGGTCCGCGCTCCTCGCCATGGGCAAGCTGCACGCCGTCCTCCAGCCGGGCACCGCCAACAACCAGTCCGCGTGGTGGCAGGCGCACCAGCCGCTGGCCGTCTCCGACGGCTGGCGCGCGGCGGCGAACAAGGCCAAGACCGTGCTGATGTACGCGGCCCCCGTCGGCACCATCGGCCACCAGCCGCGTGAGGACCTGATGCGGCAGGCGCTGGAGAAGGCGGCCGCGGACGGCGTTCTGGTCGCGGCGGCGATGCCGCTGGCCGGCACCTGATCCGAGCGGTAGACCGATCGCGGGGGCAGTCCGCCTGAATTGGCCGGATTACCCCCGCGATCAGCCATTTCCACCCGAAAGCCGCATCCCCGGGGCATCAGGGTCGTTGGCACAGACGTGCACTCATACGACCCCTCCTCCCGCGCCCAGTATCCCCACCCGATCCCCGGCATGCGTTCGTCGCACGAACCGACGCACGCCGCCGATCGCGCTTCGGCCACGCCGATCTACGACGCGCTGTACGCCGAGTACCGACGCTCCTTCCGGGCGCTGCCCGGGGACCGGACGGATGAGGCGGAGGTCTCGGACGCCCTGCGCGGCGCCGGGAACTGGGGACGCACGGCGGCGTCCTCGGGCCACTGGGAAGTCGTGGGCCGGCAGCCGTACCACCCGCGCCATGTCCCCGCGGCGCTGCCGCCGGGACCGCGGGACCACCGCCAGCACGGCCACTGACACCCGCCGTGGGCGGCGGCCCCGAACGCAATGCGCCCCCGCCCTCATGAGGGCGGGGGCGCAGGCGTGAGGCCGGGAGCGCGTGTGCCTACTTCTTCTTGCTGCGCTTCTCCCGCACCCGCACCGAGATGTGAATGGGCGTCCCCTCGAACCCGAACTCCTCACGCAGCCGGCGCTCGATGAAGCGCCGGTAGCCGGCCTCCAGGAAGCCGGAGGCGAAGAGCACGAAGCGCGGGGGCTTGGTGCCTGCCTGGGTGCCGAACAGGATGCGGGGCTGCTTGCCACCGCGGATCGGGTGCGGGTGGGAGGCCACGATCTCGCCGAGGAAGGCGTTGAGCCGTCCCGTCGGGATGCGGGTCTCCCAGCCGGCCAGCGCGGTCTCGATCGCCGGAACGAGCTTCTCCATGTGGCGGCCGGTGCGCGCGGAGACGTTCACCCGCATCGCCCACGGGACCTGGACGAGGTCCCGCTCGATCTCCCGCTCCAGGTAGAAGCGGCGCTCCTCGTCGAGGTTGTCCCACTTGTTGTAGGCGATGACCAGGGCGCGCCCGGCCTCCACGGCCATCGTGATGATCCGCTGGTCCTGCACGCTGATGGACTCGCTGGCGTCGATCAGGACGACCGCGACCTCGGCCTTCTCCACGGCCGCCGCGGTGCGCAGCGAGGCGTAGTAGTCGGCGCCTTCCTGGAGGTGCACCCGGCGGCGGATGCCGGCGGTGTCCACGAACTTCCAGGTCTTGCCGCCGAGTTCGATCAGTTCGTCGACCGGGTCGCGGGTGGTGCCGGCGATCTCGTTGACGACCACCCGCTCCTCGCCCGCGACCTTGTTCAGCAGCGAGGACTTGCCGACGTTCGGGCGGCCGATCAGCGCGATCCGGCGGGGGCCGCCGAGTGCGGTGCCGAAGGTCTGCGCGGGCGCCTCGGGCAGCGCCTCCAGGACGGCGTCGAGCATGTCGCCGGTGCCGCGGCCGTGCAGCGCGGAGATGGGGTGCGGCTCGCCGAGGCCCAGCGACCACAGCGCGGCCGCGTCGGCCTCGCCGGACAGGCCGTCGACCTTGTTGGCGACCAGCACGACGGGCTTGCCGGAACGGCGCAGCAGTTTGACGACGGCCTCGTCGGTGTCGGTCGCGCCGACCTTGGAGTCCACGACGAAGACCACCGCGTCCGCGGCCTCGATGGCGAACTCGGCCTGGGCGGCGACGGAGGCGTCGATGCCGAGGACGTCCTGCTCCCAGCCGCCGGTGTCGACGACCTTGAAGCGGCGGCCGTTCCAGTCGGCCTCGTAGGTGACGCGGTCACGGGTGACGCCGGGCTTGTCCTCGACGACCGCCTCACGGCGGCCGATGATGCGGTTCACCAGGGTCGACTTACCGACATTGGGGCGTCCGACGACGGCGAGGACGGGCAGCGGGCCGTGGCCGGCCGCGGCGATGTCGCCCTCGACCTCCTCGGGGTCGAAGCCCTCCTGCGCGGCGAGCTCCATGAACTCCGCGTACTCGGCGTCGCCAAGCGCACCGTGCTCGTCGCCGGTGTGGATCTGGTCGTTCATGAAGTCCGTTCCTCGTTCATCTTCGTCATCGGTGGGCCGCTCGTGCGCGGCCCACTACTCAAGTTTCGGTCAGCGCCCGGTCAGGCGCCTGGCCTCTGCCAGGTGGGCGGTCAGCCGCTCCTGGATCCGCACGGTCGCCTCGTCCAGCGCCTTGCGGGTGCGCCGTCCGCTGCCGTCGCCCGCCGCGAAGCCGTCACCGAAGACGACGTCGACGCGGCCGCGCAGCGGCGGTACGGCAGGGGTCAGCCGGCTCCTGCGGTCGGTGCTGCCGAGCACCGCCACCGGGACGACCGGTGCGCCGGAGCGCACGGCGAAGTACGCGAGGCCGGCCCGCAGGGACGCGAAGTCGCCCTCGCCACGGGTGCCTTCCGGGAAGATGCCCAGCACCCCGCCGTTGTCCAGCACACCGAGGGCGTCGGTGATCGCCTTGCGGTCGGCCGTACTGCGGTCCACCTTCAGCTGCCCGATGCCGCGCAGGAAGGGGTCCAGCGGGCCGACGAAGGCCTCTTTCTTGATCAGGAAGTGCACCGGCCGGGGCGCGGTGCCCATCAGCATCGGGCCGTCGAGGCCGTGCGAGTGGTTGACCGCGAGGATCACCGGGCCGGCCGCGGGAACCCGCCAGGCGCCCAGGACCCGCGGCTTCCACAGGCCGTACATCAGGCCGATGCCGATCCGCCTGCCGACCGCGGCGCCGGCCGGGCTCGGCGCCTTGGTGCTTTCGGTCACGGAGCGACCCGTCCCGCCTTTTCGGCGCTCGCACCCTCGATGAGGGTCACCACGCACTCGATGACCTGCTCCAGGGTCAGCTCGGTGGTGTCCACCTCGACGGCGTCGTCGGCCTTCGCCAGCGGGGAGGTCTTACGGGAGGAGTCGGCGGCGTCCCGCTTCATCAGGGCCTCGCGGGTGGCGGCCAGGTCTCCGGCCTCCTTGCCCTTGAGCTCGCCGCTGCGGCGGGCCGCCCGCGCCTCGGCGGAGGCGGTGAGGAAGACCTTGAGGTCGGCGTCGGGCAGGACGGTGATGCCGATGTCCCGGCCCTCGACGACGATGCCGTGCGGCGCCTCGGCGGCGATGGAGCGCTGCAGGTCGGTGATGCGGGTGCGCACCTCGGGGACGGCGCTGACCGCGCTGACCGCGCCGGTGACCTCCTGCGTACGGATCGGGCCCGCGGCGTCCAGGCCGTCGACCGAGATGGTCGGGGCGGCCGGGTCGGTGCCGGAGACGATCACGGGCTTGGCGGCGGCGTCGGCGACCGCGACCGGGTCCTTGACGTCGATGCCGTTGGTCAGCATCCACCAGGTGATCGCGCGGTACTGGGCACCGGTGTCGAGGTAGCCGAGGCCGAGCTTGGCGGCCACGGCCTTGGACGTGCTGGACTTGCCCGTGCCAGCGGGGCCGTCGATGGCGACAATCACTGCAGCCGGGGCGGTCCGGGCGGCGGTTTCCACGGTGACGAACACCTTTCTTGTACACGGGGCGGGGGTCCACGGGCCATACAGACCTCGGACAAGGTTACTGGCTCACCCGCATGGCGCCGTCCACGGTCTCACTGCCGGATCGACCAGCCCCTCTCCCGCAGCTCCGCGGTCAGCGCCGGTACGGACTTGGGCTCGACCGTGAGCTGGATGAAACCGGCCTGCTGACCGGTGGCGTGCTCGATCCGGACGTCCTCGATGTTGATCCCCGCCCGGCCCGCGTCCGCGAAGATCCGGGCCAGCTCACCGGGCTGGTCCCCGATGTGGACGGCGACGATCTCGTAGACGGCCGGGGCGGCGCCGTGCTTGCCCGGCACCCGCTCCCGCCCGGCGTTGCCGCGCCGCAGCACGTCCTCGATGCCGCCCACGCCGGTGCCGCGCTTGTCCTCGTCGGCGGACTCCAGTGCGCGCAGCGACCGGACGGTCTCGTCCAGGTCGGCGGCGACCTCGGACAGCACATCGGCGACCGGGCCGGGGTTGGCGGACAGGATGTCGATCCACATGGCCGGATCGGAGGCCGCGATCCTCGTCACATCCCGGATGCCCTGACCGCACAGCCGCACGGCGGTCTCGTCGGCGCCCCGCAGACGGGCCGCGACGAGGCTGGAGAGCAGCTGCGGGGTGTGCGAGACCAGGGCGACGGCGCGGTCGTGGGCGTCGGCGTCCATCACCACGGGCACCGCGCGGCAGAGCGCGACCAGCTCCAGGGCGAGATTGAGCACCTCGGTGTCACCCTCGCGGGTCGGGGTGAGCACCCAGGGACGGCCCTCGAAGAGGTCGGCGGTGGCGGCGAGCGGCCCCGAGCGCTCCTTGCCGGCCATCGGGTGGGTGCCGAGGTAGGCGGACAGGTCGCAGCCCATCGCCTCCAGCTCGCGGCGGGGGCCGCCCTTGACGCTCGCCACGTCGATGTACGCGCGGGCCGCGCCGCGCCGCATGACCTCGGCCAGCGCGGAGGCGACATGGGCCGGCGGCACGGCCACGATGGCGAGGTCGACCGGGCCGGAGGGCTGCTCCGCGGTGCCCGCGCCGAGCGCGGCGGCCGTCAGCGCCTGGGCGTGGTCGTGGTCCTCCAGGTGGACCTGGACGCCGCGCGCGTTCAGCGCGAGGGCGGCGGAGGTGCCGATCAGGCCGGTGCCGACGACGAGTGCGGTCCTCACTGCGCGATGTCCTTTCGCAGCGCCCCGGCCGCGCCGAGGTAGACATGGGCGATCCCGGCCTTGGACAGGCCCGTCTCGACATGGGCGAGCACCCGCACCACGCGCTCCATGGCGCCGGCCACGTCCAGCTCCTGGGCGCAGATCAACGGCACGTCCGTGATGCCCAGGCCCCGCGCGGCGGCGGCCGGGAAGTCGCTGTGCAGATCGGGGGTGGCGGTGAACCACACGCTGATCAGGTCGTCCGGGACGAGGCCGTTGCGCTCCAGAATGGCGGTGAGCAGCTCGGCCACCTGCTCCTGCATGTGCTCCGCGTCGTCCCGCTCCAGCTGGACGGCCCCGCGGACCGCTCTTACCGCCACGTCACTGCTCCCCTGCGTCTGTGTGCCGCGTCGCGCGCACCTGCACGCACAGATCAAGGGTAACGAGGCCCACCGACAGCCGTACCTCAGCTCCCGGCCGGGGAACCGGCGGCACGGCGCATGAGAACACCCCCCGATCGTCTCCGTGACGGTCGAGGGGTGCCGGTCGGGCGGGCGGGGCGCCCGCACCCTGAGTGCCTAGAGCTCGACCTCGCGCATCAGCATGCCGACCTCGGTGTTGGTCATCCGGCGCAGCCAGCCCGACTTCTGGTCGCCCAGCGGGATCGGGCCGAAGCTCGTACGGACGAGCCGCTCGACGGGGAATCCGGCCTCGGCGAGCATCCGGCGCACGATGTGCTTGCGGCCCTCGTGGAGGGTGACCTCGACGAGGTAGTTCTTCCCGGTGTTCTCGACGACCCGGAAGTGGTCCGCGCGGGCGTAGCCGTCCTCCAGCTGGATGCCGTCCTTGAGCTGCTTGCCCAGGTCACGCGGGAGGGGGCCCTGGATCGCGGCGAGGTAGGTCTTCTTGACGCCGTAGCGCGGGTGCGTCAGACGGTGGGCCAGCTCACCGTGGTTGGTGAGCAGGATGATGCCCTCGGTCTCGGTGTCCAGCCGGCCCACGTGGAACAGCCGCGTCTCACGGTTGGTGACGTAGTCGCCCAGGCACTGGCGGCCGTCGGGGTCCTCCATCGTGGAGACGACGCCGGCCGGCTTGTTCAGCGCGAAGAAGAGGTACGACTGGGTCGCGACCGTCAGGCCGTCGACCTTGATCTCGTCCTTCTCGGGGTCGACCCGGACGCCCTGCTCCATGACGATCTGGCCGTTGACCTCGACGCGCGCCTGGTCGATCAGCTCCTCGCAGGCCCGCCGCGAGCCCATGCCGGCCCTGGCCAGCACCTTCTGCAGCCGCTCGCCCTCCTGGTCATCGAAGGTCTTGGGGGTCTTGACCTGCGGCTTGTCGTGGCGGGCGCGGTTGCGCTCCTCGATCTTGGCGTCCAGCTCACGGGAGCGTGCGGGCCCCTGGCCACGGCCGCGCTGCGGACCGGCGCCCTTGCCGCCGGGGCGGCCGGCCTTGCCCGCGGCGCCCGTACGGGGGCCGCCCTTGGCGCCGCCGCGGGCCGCCGCACCACGGCTGCCGCCGCTCTTCGGGGCGCCGCCCTTGCGCTCGTCGTCGCGGCCGGAGGAGCCTCCGCTGCCGCCGGATCCGCCCACGTCGTAGCGGCGCTCTTCGGGACGGGGCCGGCCCGCGCGCTTCTGCTGGTCGTCGCGGCCCCCCGCACCCGAGCGTCGGCGGTCGCCGCCGCCCGCGTTGTTCTGGTTTCCGCTGTTCCTGCCGCTGCTTCGCATCAATGATCCGTCTGAGAGTCGCCGCTGTCGTCTACGTCGAACGACGGGATACCTTCCGGTGAGTCGCCCTCGACCGCGTCCGCTTCCGGGAGGAACGGTGCGAGCTCCGGGAGCTCGTCCAGGCCGCGCAGGCCCATCCGCTCCAGAAAGTAGTTCGTCGTCCTGTACAGGATCGCACCTGTTTCAGGTTCCGTCCCCGCCTCCTCCACCAGACCTCGCTGGAGGAGTGTGCGCATCACACCGTCACAGTTGACGCCGCGTACGGCCGAAACACGGGAACGGCTGACCGGCTGACGGTACGCGACCACGGCCAGAGTCTCCAATGCGGCCTGGGTGAGCCGGGCCTGCTGCCCGTCCAGGACGAAGCTCTCCACCGCGTCCGCGTACTCGGCGCGGGAGTAGAACCGCCAGCCGCCGGCCACCAGCCGCAGGTCGAAGCCCCGCCCCTCGCGGGTGTAGTCGTCGGCCAGCTCGCGCAGGGCCAGCGCGACCGACCGGCGCGGCCGCTGGAGCACCCGGGCCAGATGCTCCTCGGTGGCGGGCTCGTCGACGACCATGAGCACGGCCTCCAGGGCGGGCTTCAGGTCCAGCTCGGCGACGCCGAGCGCCCCGGCCGGCGCCTCATGGGCCTGCTCCGGGACGGGAATCTCGCCCGCACCGCTCTCCGTGACCTCGTAGGCCGCGTCGGTCCCCTGGGTCTCCTGACCACCACTCACGCCCGCTCCTCCTCTTCCGGCTCTTCCGGCTCTTCCGGCCCGACCGCCCCGTCCGGCCTGTCCCGCTCGTCCGGTTCCCGCACGGCGTCCGGCTCCGGTGTCTCTGCCGGCCGTGCCGCCGCCACGGCGGCCCGCTCCGCCGGTTCCTGGTCGAACTCGTCCGTGACGACCGGCCGGGAGCCCTCGGAGCCCGTCCAGCGGACCGTCAGCGCCCCCAGCGCCTCCTCCTGGTCCAGGACCACCACCCGCTCCCGGTAGAGCTCCAGCAGGGCCAGGAAGCGCGCCACGACCGTGAGGGTGTCCGGCGCGTCCGCGATCAGCTCCTGGAAGCTGCTCTCGCCGGCCTCCCGCAACCGCGCCACCATCACCTCGGCCTGCTCCCGCACGCTGACCAGCGGCGCGTGGATGTGGTCGACGTAGACCTGCGGCCTGGCCTTGGGCTGCATCGCCTTCACCGCGAGCTTCGCGAACCCCTCCGCCCCGATGCTGATGACGACCTCGGGAAGCAGCTCCGCGAGGTGCGGCTCCAGCCCGACCGTACGGGGGTGGCGCCGGGACTCGTCCGCCAGGCGGTCGCTGAAGATGTCCGCGATCCGCTTGTACGCGCGGTACTGCAGCAGGCGCGCGAAGAGCAGGTCGCGGGCCTCCAAAAGCGCGAGGTCGGCCTCGTCCTCCACCTCCGCGGCGGGCAGCAGCCGGGCGGCCTTCAGATCCAGCAGCGTGGCCGCGACGACCAGGAACTCCGTCGTCTGGTCCAGGTCCCAGTCCGGCCCCATGGCCCGGATGTGCGCCATGAACTCGTCGGTCACCTTCGACAGTGCGACCTCGGTCACATCCATCTTGTGCTTGGAGATCAACTGCAGGAGGAGGTCGAAGGGGCCCTCGAAGTTGTCCAGCCGGACCGTGAACCTGCCGTCGCCGGCGTCGGCGGGGTCGGCCTCGGTCTCGATGCCGCCATCGGTCTGGGCGGGGGCTTCGACGTCGGCATCGGCGGCGATCTCGGTGTCGGCTTCCGCGGGATCCGCGGGATCGACGGGGTCTGCGACATCGACGGCAGCGGACGGATCCGGCTCCCCGTCGTGGGCGGCGGCGGGCTCCCGGCCCTCGGGCGCCACGAGCGGCTCCGGCGCACTCGCCTGCTCCGCGGCCGGACCGGGCAGGATGGCCGGCTCCGGCGCGGTAGCCGCTTCCGGCACGGTGACAGGTTCCGGTGCCGTGGCCGGGTCGGGCACCGCGGCCCGCTCCGGGGCGGCTGCCGGCTCCTCCGCCGGGGGCGCCGGCTCCTCCGTTACGGGGCCCGCGGCCGGGCCGCGTCCGAGGGTGCGGCGGGGGCGGGGCGGAGGGGCGTCGTCGTGGGTCGTCGGCATCGCGGTCCATGCTGCTGCGGTCCCCGCGCCGGGGCGACGGGCTGGTCACGGAGGGATTCGGCCCGGTTTCACCGGGCCCGCCCCCACCGAGTGGGCAGGCTATCCCGTCCGGACCGCGCCGCCGGGGACGCCGCACTGCGGCGTGCGGCGTACGGAAAACCCGCAGGCCGGACCGCCCGGCCCCGCCCTAACGTCCGCGCAGCCGCCGGACCAGGATGCTGGCGTCTCCGCGCGACTCCAGGTCGGCGAGGACGACGGCCACCGCCTCGCGCACGATCCGGCCGCGGTCGACGGCGAGGCCGTGTTCGCCGCGCAGCACCAGGCGCGCGTGCTCCAGGTCCATGAGCTCCTCGGCGGAGACATAGACCGTGATCTTCTCGTCGTGCCGCTCCCGGCCGCTGGGGCGCCGGTTGGCACCGCGCCCGCCGCCACGGCGGCGGCTCTGCCCGCCGGCCTGGGCGGCCGCGGCGGCGGCGTCCTCGTCGGCCCGGCCGGACCGGCCCGTCGCCGCCCGGTGTCCCTTGGGCCCGTCCGCGTCCGTCTCACGGCCGCTGTGTTCGGCCGGGGATGCCGGCGGAGCCGTGCGCGCGGTCCCCGGGCCGCCGTCACCGGCCGGTGCGGCCGTCTCCGGCCGGCGGGCCCGTACGACGGGGGGCGCCTCCGGCGCAGTCGCGGCCGGAGTGCTCTCCCCGGCCGGCGCCGGCACCCGAGGTGCCTCGCCGTTGGCCGGGGAGCCGTTCGCCGTGCGGCGGGGAGACGAGGGCTGCAGCCCCATCCCCCCGGTGGTGCGGAACAGTTCGTCGGCTCCGGGCAGACTCACTCGGCGTGACACCGGGCGAGCACCTCCCTGGCGAGCTGACGATAAGCGGCCGCACCCACGGAGTTGGAGGCGTACGTGGTGATCGGCTCGCCCGCGACGGTCGTCTCGGGGAAGCGGACCGTACGGCCGATGACGGTGTGGTAGACGTGCTCGTCGAACGCCTCCACGACGCGCGCCAGCACCTCGCGGCTGTGCACGGTGCGGGAGTCGTACATCGTCGCCAGGATGCCGTCCAGCTCCAGCTCGGGGTTGAGCCGCTCCTGGACCTTCTCGATCGTCTCGGTGAGCAGCGCCACGCCACGCAGTGCGAAGAACTCGCACTCCAGCGGGACGATGACCTTGTGAGCCGCCGTCAGGGCGTTGACGGTGAGCAGCCCGAGCGAGGGCTGGCAGTCGATGACGATGTAGTCGTAGTCGGCGAGCAGCGGCTTCAGCGCCCGCTGCAATGTCGACTCGCGCGCGACCTCGCTGACCAACTGCACCTCTGCCGCCGACAAGTCGATATTGCTGGGCAGCAGGTCCATGTTGGGGACCGCGGTCTTGAGGAGGACCTCGTCGGCCGACATGCCCCGCTCCATGAGCAGGTTGTAGACCGTCAGGTCGAGTTCCATCGGGTTGACGCCGAGTCCGACCGACAGGGCACCCTGCGGGTCGAAGTCGACGAGCAGCACCCGTCGTCCGTATTCGGCGAGTGCGGCGCCCAGGTTGATGGTCGAGGTGGTCTTGCCGACCCCGCCCTTCTGGTTGCACATCGCGATGATCTTGGCGGGGCCGTGATCCGACAGCGGTCCCGGGATCGGGAAGTACGGGAGCGGGCGCCCGGTCGGGCCGACGCGCTCGCGGCGCTGGCGGGCCGCGTCCGGGGCGAGCGTCGCCGCGTACTCCGGGTCCGGCTCGTACTCCGCATCGGGATCGTAGAAGTGCCCCTCGGGCAGGTCGTCGTAGTCGGCGAGACGGGCGGGATCTCCACTGCCCCGGTCGCCGGCCATGGCGTTCACGTGATGGCCGTCCATGCTTTCGTGGGCTGTCGTGGTCGTGCTCTGGTGGGCTGCGAAGGTGCGGACTGCGACGGAGCCGACAGCCTTGAGCCCCGAGGGACCTTGGCCCCGTGCAACGACTCCTGGTCGACCACCTCCGGGAGAAAATGTCGACTCATTCACAAGTCGTCTTACCTCCTTGGATGTGACCAGGAAACTTATCGATAGGTCAGCGTGGCACCATGCCGACGGTTGGCGACTCTATGGCGTGTCGGGCGTTCGCAGCAACACAATCCACCGGACCCGGCACGATGTGTCGGCAACCGAACCCCTCGATGTCAAGGGCGCAGGCGGCATCAGACCGAGGTTTCGGGGGTGTGCGAATCGGTTAAAGGGTTACGTTCACGGCGAGTTGAGAGCCGGCCCGCCGGTGTCGGACATCCGCGGACTCGTACATGCGACCGGCCGGACCTTGTCGACAAGGCCCGGCCGGGTGTGCAGCGTTGACGCTCGCGGTTGACGCTCAGCCCAGGAGCGTGCGCAGTTCGACGGCCTCCAGGCCGTGCGCCTCGGCGACGGGGCCGTAGACCACCTTGCCGTCGTGCGTGTTGAGGCCCTTGGCGAGCGCCGGGTCACGGCGCAGCGCCTCGACCCAGCCGCGGTTCGCCAGCTCCACGATGTAGGGCAGCGTGGCGTTGGTGAGCGCGTGCGTGGAGGTGTTGGGGACCGCGCCGGGCATGTTGGCGACGCAGTAGAAGACCGAGTTGTGGACCGGGAAGGTCGGCTCGGCGTGCGTGGTGGGACGCGAGTCCTCGAAGCAGCCGCCCTGGTCGATCGCGATGTCGACAAGGACACTTCCGGGCTTCATCTTGGCGACGAGCTCGTTGGTGACCAGCTTCGGGGCCTTGGCGCCGGGGATCAGCACGGCACCGACGACCAGGTCGGCCTCGACGACGGCCTTCTCCAGCTCGAAGGCGTTGGAGACGATCGTCTGCACCTTGGTGCCGAAGATCTTGTCCGCCTCGCGGAGCTTGTTGATGTCCTTGTCGAGCAGCGTGACGTGGAAGCCGAGGCCCACGGCGATCTGCAGGGCGTTCCAGCCGGAGACGCCGCCGCCGATGATGACGGCCTTGCCCGCGGCCACACCGGGGACGCCACCGGGCAGCACACCGCGGCCGCCGGCCTGGCGCATGAGGTGGTACGCGCCGACCTGCGGGGCGATCCGGCCCGCGACCTCGGACATCGGGGCGAGCAGCGGCAGCTGGCGGCCGGCCGTCTCGACGGTCTCGTAGGCGATGGCGGTGGTGCCGGACTCCAGCAGCGCGTCCGTGCACTCGCGGGAGGCCGCGAGGTGCAGGTAGGTGAAGAGGGTCTGGTCCTTGCGGAGGCGGTGGTACTCCTCCGCGATGGGCTCCTTGACCTTCAGCAGGAGGTCGGCGGTGCCCCAGACCTCGTCGGCGGTGCCGAGGATGGCGGCGCCGGCGGAGACGTACTCCTCGTTCGTGATGGACGAGCCGAGGCCGGCGTCCTTCTCGACGAAGACCTGGTGGCCGTGGCGAACCAGCTCGTTCACGCCGGCGGGCGTGATGGCCACGCGGAACTCGTTGTTCTTGACCTCGCGGGGGATGCCGACCTTCACGTCGATCACGGTCCTTGTAAGAGAGGTTGCGGGATGAATTATCCCCTCATGCGGCGCATGACGGAACTGACCGCGCCGTACGCGGCCCACCCAGTCTATTGAAGGAGCTCCTGTTGTCTAGCCTTGCAAAGCTTCAATCTTTTCGATGACCACTACCGATTTCGTAGGTCACAGAGGGTGATCTTCGAGAAGTCGCTCTCCCACGGCCCGATGGAGCCGTGCCGCTGCTGGGTCGCCGAGCCGTTCGAGGGTGTCCGCAATCCGAAGCTGGAGTGCCGCTTCGAGACGTCCGTCACCCGCGCTGCGGGCGGTTTCGAGGGCCTCCATGCAGGTCCGCAGGGCCTCCTCGGGCCGGCCCGCGTACTCCTGGACCCGTGCCACCTCGCCGGTCGCACGCGCCTGCCCCGCCACGTCGCCGAGCCTGCGGTACGTCCGGGCGGCGGCCCGCCACTCCTTCAGCGCGTCGCCCCACCGGCCCGCGTAGGTGTGCGCGCCGCCGATCCGCCCGTGCAGCCGCGCGGCGTCGGCGCTCTCCCCGCGGGCCAGCCGCAGCTCAAGCGCCCGGCCGTACCAGTCGGCCGCCCGCTGCCAGTCGCCCAGCTCGGAGTACGTACCGCCGAGCGACTCCAGCGCCCGGCCGGTGGCGACCGGGTCCTTCACCGAGCGGGCGGCCTCCAGCGCTCCGCGGTAGCGGGTGAGCGCCTCCTCCGTGCGTCCGCACTGGCCGTCGAGGTCGGCGAGGTTGAGCAGTGCGGCCGCTTTCTCGTGCGGCAGGTCGCGCCGCCGGGCCACTTCCAGGACGAGTCCGTGCAGCGCGTAGAGGTCCGGCGCGGCCGCCTGCGCGCCCAGGTGGGCGAGCAACGTCCGGGTCAGCGCGGCCATCAACCGCCGGTCCAGGGTGTCGAGTTCACCGTCCGCGACGGCGACCCTGGCGGCGTCGAGCAGCGCGTCGCGGCGGCTGCGCAGCCAGCTCGCGGCGGCGTCCTCGGACGGGAAGCGCAACGAGCGCGGCAGCCCGGCGACCTTCTGCCGCGCGGGGGAATCGACCGGCTCGCCCATGGCGCGGCAGGACAGGAGCAGGCGCACGGTGCGCTCCAGCATCCGGGCCCGGGCCAGCTGGATGTCCGCGGGCCGCTCGTGCTCCTGGAGCAGCTCCCGTGCCAACGGGCCGAGGCAGCTGGGCAGTTGATAGCGCGGATGCGGCACGCTGCCGGAACCGTGCGCCCCCGGCGAGGAGGCCGCCACGCCGTCGGCTCCGGCCTCCTCGTCGGGGACCGGCCGCAGCAGGCCCAGGGCGACGAAGTCCTGCAGCATCGTCGTCGCTGCGGCGACCGAGCAGCCGGCCAGCGCGGACGCGATGTGCGGGTCGATCAGACCGCCCGGGGCCAGCGTGAGCAGCCGCAGTATCCGCGCGGCCGGCGGCGGCAGCGCGGCGTAGGCGAGCCGGAAGGCCCGGTAGAGCGGGCGGAGTCCCCTCGGCAGGTCCTCGGGCAGCGGGACGCCGTGCAGTTCGTTGCGCAGGTCGGAGATCGACGCCTTGGGCCGGACGGCGAGCCAGCCGCCGGCCAGCACCAGGGCTGCGGGCTGTCCGCCGCACTCCTCGGCTACGGCCTCCGCGATCCGCGGGTCGACGGTGATGCGGGTCGGCCCCGCGAACCGGGCGAGGATCTCCACGCACGCCGCGCTGTCCAGACCGCCGACGGTGCAGGGGCGCACATCGGGGATGCCGGTCAGGGGCCCTTGGGAGACCACCACCACCAGGCAGTCCGGGGCGTCCGGGAGCAGCGCCTCGACCTGCTCGGCGCCCGGTGCGTCGTCCAGGAAGAGCAGTGCGCGGCGATCGGCGAGTGCGGCCCGCAGGCTCTCCGTCAGCTCGTCCTCGGTCGCGCCCGGCGGGGAGTCGACACCGAGGGCGGTGAGCAGCTCACGGGCGGTGCGGTCGGTGCCGACCGCACCGCCGCCCGGCGCGGTCAGCACGGCCCGCAGCACACCGTCGGGGTAGTCGTCCGCGAGTTCGCGCAGCAGCTCCTCGGCGAGGGCCGTACGGCCGGCCCCGGGGCGGCCCGCGATGAGCAGGACGCGGCTGCGGGCTCCCCTGCGGCCGGAGAGGGTGTCCAGACCGGTGCGCGCGATGTCGGCGCGGAGCGCCTTGAGCTCCCGGCGCCGGCCGGCGAAACGGGACGCCGGAGGCGCGGCGGGAGCCCCCGGGGCGGTCCCCTCAGGGGCGCCGCGGCGACTCGGCGGGCCGCCGGCGACGCCGTCCTGGCGGGGTGGTGACGCCTGCAGATCGCGCGCCGCCGTGGCGGGCCGCCCCGCCGTCTCCGGCGGGAGGTGCCCCCCGCCCACCGCCTGATCCGTCACCGGCCACGCTCCCGTCCACCTGCGCGTACGAGCCCGCCGCGGACGCGGACGGGGATGCGACCGAGGGTAGTTCACACCCCGTCACAAGCCGTGCTGAGCAGGGCGGTTGAGTCACTCGATCGGATCAGCAGATCATCGGACCGGAAGGCGAGGGCCGGCGGAGCGACCGGTCGGATCAGCTCTCGAAGGGGCGGGCCGGCCACGGCGCCTCGGCCGGGCGCAGCGCGTCCAGCCCCTCGCCGCCCTGGGCGGCGGTCAGCGCGAGGACGCCGACGACGAGGCAGTTGTTGTGCAGCTCGCCGGCGAGCACACCGCGGACCAGCTCGGCCTGCGGGACCCGCGCGAGCTCCATGTCTGCTTCCTCCTCGAAGACCTCGAAGCGCTCCCCCTCGGCCGTGGAGAGGCCGCGGGCGAGGAAGATCCGTACGGCCTCGTCACAGCCACCGGGGGTGGTGTAGACGTCGGTCAGCACCCGCCAGTCCTCGGCCTTGACGTGCGCCTCCTCGTACAGCTCGCGCTGCGCGGCGTGCAGCGGGTTCTCGCCGGGGACGTCGAGCAGTCCGGCCGGGATCTCCCAGAGCCTCTGGCGCACCGGGTGACGGTACTGGCACAGCACCAGTACGTTGCCGTCGTCGTCCAGGGCGAGGACCGCCACGGAACCGGGGTGCACCTGGTAGTCGCGGGTGACGGTGGATCCGTCCGGCATGACGACCTCGTCGGTGCGCACGCTGGTCTTCTTCCCGGTGAACGGCGTCGTGGTCGCGGTGACCGTCCACTCCTCGGGGGTGTCCTTGATCGCCATGCGGCGTCCTCCTTGGTGAGCCTCAACGCAGAAACCGGGGTACGACCTCGAAGAGGCCGTACCCCGGCAACCGTATCCGTCGTGCCGTGCCTTACTTCCCGGCACCCGTCTTGCGGGCGACGGCCGCCTTGACCAGGCCCGCGAAGAGCGGGTGCGGGCGGGTCGGGCGGGAGCGCAGCTCCGGGTGCGCCTGGGTGGCGACCAGGTAGGGGTGCGCCTCGCGCGGGTACTCGACGTACTCGACGAGCTTGTTGTCCGGGGAGGTGCCGGAGAACAGCAGACCGGCCTTCTTCTCCAGCTCACCGCGGTAGGCGTTGTTGACCTCGTAGCGGTGGCGGTGGCGCTCCTCGACGTACGGCTGGTCGTCGTAGACCTCACGGACGATCGAGCCCTCGGCGAGCTTGGCGGGGTACATGCCCAGCCGCATCGTGCCACCCATGTCGCCCTCGCCGGCGACGATGTCCATCTGCTCGGCCATCGTGGAGATGACCGGGTCGGCCGCCGCCGGGTCGAACTCGGTGGAGTTCGCGCCCTCGATGCCGGCCAGGTTGCGGGCCGCCTCGATGACCACGCACTGCAGGCCCAGGCACAGGCCGAGCAGCGGCAGCTTGTTCTCGCGGGCGTAGGTGATCGCGCCGACCTTGCCGTCGACACCGCGGTCGCCGAAGCCTCCGGGGATGCAGACGGCGTCGCAGTCGGCGAGCTGCTCGGCGGCCCCCGCCGGGGTCTTGCAGTCGTCGGAGGTCACCCACTTCAGCTTCACGCGGGTCTTGTTCGCGAAGCCGCCGGCCCGCAGCGCCTCGGTGACCGAGAGGTAGGCGTCCGGCAGGTCGATGTACTTGCCGACCAGCGCGACCTTGACCTCGTGGTCGGGGTTGTGGACGCGGTCCAGCAGGTCGGCCCACTGGGTCCAGTCCACGTCGCGGAACGGCAGGTCCAGCTTGCGCACGACGTAGGCGTCCAGGCCCTCGGCGTGCACGACCTTGGGGATGTCGTAGATCGACGGCGCGTCGGGGCAGGCGATGACGGCGGCCTCGTCCACGTCGCACATCAGCGAGATCTTGCGCTTGATGGCGGTGGGGACCTCGCGGTCTGCGCGCAGCACGATCGCGTCGGGCTGGATACCGATGTTGCGCAGCGCCGCGACCGAGTGCTGCGTCGGCTTGGTCTTCAGCTCACCGGACGGGCCGATGTACGGGAGCAGCGAGATGTGCACGACGAAGACGTTGTCCCGGCCGACCTCGTGGCGGACCTGGCGGACGGTCTCCAGGAACGGCAGCGACTCGATGTCGCCGACCGTGCCGCCCACCTCGGTGATGACGACGTCGACGTCGTCGGTCGCCATCCGCCGGATGCGGTGCTTGATCTCGTTGGTGATGTGCGGGATGACCTGCACGGTGTCGCCGAGGTACTCGCCGCGCCGCTCCTTGGCGATCACGGTGTTGTAGACCTGGCCGGTGGTCACGTTCGCGGAGCCGTCGAGGTCGACGTCGAGGAACCGCTCGTAGTGGCCGATGTCCAGGTCGGTCTCGGCGCCGTCGTTGGTGACGAAGACCTCACCGTGCTGGAACGGGTTCATCGTTCCGGGGTCGACGTTGAGGTAGGGGTCGAGCTTCTGCATCGTGACCCGCAGGCCGCGCGCCTTCAGGAGCGCGCCCAGGCTGGAGGCCGTGAGCCCCTTGCCGAGCGAGGAGGCGACGCCCCCGGTGACGAAGAGGTGCTTGGTCGTCGTGGATTTGGGCGGCATGGCCAAGAGGGAACTCCCGTGGTCGCGAGGTGGAGAGGTGCGATGCGGCGCCGACCTGGAGTTTCAGGGGTGCCTTCGCTGCGGTTCGGGGGTGCCGTGACATCTGCCGTGACAGCTCTGGGGTCCCACCGGTCCACGGGGTACCAGGCTATCAGCGACCTGGCATGGTCGCTCCCGGCCACGCACCCGGACTCTCACGTGACACAGGCCACCCGTTCGGACCACCCCACTCGACGCGAGGGTCACGCAGATCATCCGTGTGCGTCGTATCCTGCTCGGACACTCGCAATCGAGCCGTCCGGGAAGGCACCACCCCCGCCCCGATTTCCGGTCCCGCTGCTCGGCGACGTTTCATGGGCAGGACGGATACATCACACGTCCCGTGGGGGGCGTCACTCCAGTTCGACGGGAGAGGCACGTGGCCGGGCGCATCGAGGACTACGCACTCATCGGCGATATGCAGACCGCCGCCCTAGTGTGCCGGGACGGCACGGTCGACTGGCTGTGCCTCCCCCGCTTCGACTCGCCGGCGGTCTTCGCCGGGCTGCTGGGCACCGAGGAACACGGATTCTGGCGAATGGGGCCCGCGCACGGCCCCGAGGGCAAGCCGCCGCCCGCCGACCGCCGCCGCTACCGGGGCGATTCGCTCGTGCTGGAGTCGGAATGGGACACACCGCGCGGAACGGTGCGGGTCATCGACTTCATGCCGCCCCGTGACGGCGCGCCGCAGGTGATCCGCATCGTGGAAGGGGTCAGCGGGCGCGTCCAGATGACCTCCGCGCTGCGGATGCGGTTCTCCTACGGCTGGGTCGTGCCGTGGGTCCACAAGGTGGACGGCCGCACGGTCGCGGTCGCGGGACCGGACTCGGTCTGGCTGGACACCTCGGTGGACACCTACGGCAAGGACCTGACGACGTACTCCGACTTCACGGTCCGGCCGGGCGACCGGATCGCCTTCACGATCAGCTGGCAGCCCTCGCACCACCAGCCGCCGGCGCTGGCGGAGCCCGAGGCGTCGCTGGAGGCCACCGAGGACTTCTGGCGCGAATGGGTCGAGCACTGCACGTACCACGGTCCCTACCGGGACGCGGTGGTGCGCTCGCTGATCACGCTCAAGGCGCTGACCTACGCGCCGACCGGCGGGATCGTGGCGGCGCCGACGACCTCGCTGCCCGAGTGCGTGGGCGGTGTCCGCAACTGGGACTACCGCTTCACCTGGCTGCGGGACGCCGCGATCACCCTGTCGTCGCTGCTGCGCACCGGCTACCGCGAAGAGGCGCGGGCATGGCGCGAGTGGCTGCTGCGGGCGGTGGCCGGCGACCCGGAGAACCTGCAGATCATGTACGGCATCGCCGGTGAGCGCGAGTTGGGCGAGAACGAACTCAACTGGCTTCCGGGATACGAGAATTCACAGCCGGTACGCGTCGGCAACGGCGCCGCGGGCCAGCTTCAGCTGGACGTCTACGGCGAGGTCACCGAGGCCCTGCACCTGGCGCACATGACGGGTCTGGCCCGTAACGACTACGCCTCGGTGCTGCAGCTGAAGCTGATCCGCTGGGTCGAGCAGCACTGGGACGAGCCGGACGAGGGGATCTGGGAGGTCCGCGGTCCGCGCCGCCACTTCGTGCACTCCAAGGTGATGACCTGGGTCGCGGTGGACCGCACGGTCAAGCTGATCGAGTCCGGGGACGTGGACGGTCCGCTGGAGCGGTGGAAGGACCTGCGCGAGACCATCCACCGGGACGTCTGCGAGAAGGGGTACGACAAGGAGCGGAACACCTTCACCCAGTCCTACGGCTCGCAGGAGCTGGACGCCTCGCTGCTGCTGATCCCGCAGATGGGCTTCCTGCCTCCGGACGACAAGCGCGTCATCGGCACGATCGAGGCCATCCAGCGGGAGCTGGCCACCGAGGACGGCTTCGTGCTGCGCTACCCGACGTCCGGCGCGGACGACCTCGGCGTGGACGGCCTGGAGGGCGAGGAGGGCGCTTTCCTGGCGTGCTCGTTCTGGCTCGCCGACGACCTGGCGATGATCGGGCGCGTCGAGGAGGCCCGCAAGCTCTTCGAGAAGCTGCTCTCGCTCCGCAACGACCTGGGTCTGCTCGCGGAGGAGTGGGACCCCAAGCTCAAGCGCCAGGTGGGCAACTTCCCGCAGGCGTTCAGCCACGTCCCGCTGATCGATACGGCACTGCGGCTGACGGCGAGCGGGGCGTACGGCGGCTAGACCGGCGGGCCGGGCCGGTCGGCGGACTCCGCGTCCGCCCCGGCCGCGCCCCCCGGCCGTGCTCGACGACGGTCATGCCCGGCCCGCGTGCGTGTGCCTGGCGCGAGCGCGAGGGCGGTGACCGGGAGAAGCAGGACGGTGACGGCGGCGTTGAGGCCGCCGAAGCCGATCAGTGCGACGATGCCGCCGGCCGCCGCGCCACCGGCGGCGCCCGCGAGATTCATCAGGGTGTCGGTGAGCCCCTGCACCTCGGAGCGGTGCGCGGCCGCGGTGGACTCCGTCAGCAGCGTCGAGCCGGCCACCGTGGCGCAGGACCAGCCCAGGCCCAGCAGGAACAGACCGGTGGCGACACCCCACGGCGCGCCGCCCGCGGTGCCCGCGGTGACGGCGGCGCAGACCTGGACCGCCTGGCCGGCGAGGATCACGCGGACCCGGCCCAGCCGGTCGGTGAGCCATCCGACGAGCGGCGACAGCGCGTACATCCCGGCGATGTGCAGGCTGATGCTGAAGCCGACGGCGCTCAACGCGGCACCGTGGTGGGTGAGATGCAGCGGCGTCATGGTCATCACCGACACCATCACGGCATGGCCGAGGACGACGGCGGACAGGCCGAGCAGCGCCGGCCGCGAGGTGCGGACGTGCCGCACGGCGGCGACGATCCGCGTGCGGAAGGGTGCGGCGGGTTCCGTGGCGCCGGCCGGGACGCGTGCGCCCGCCCGCGCGGCCGCCAGGCGCAGCGGGTCCGGTCGCAGCAGGAACCAGATCAGCGCCGCGCCGGCCAGGAAGGCTCCGACGGAGAAGACGAAGGTGCCCGCCTCCTCGGGCAGCCCCAGGGCGCGTGCGACCGGTTCCCCCGGGCCGCTGAGGTTGGGCCCGATGACGCTGCCGACCGTCGTGGACCACACCACCAGGGACAGGGCACGCGCCCGGTGGGCGTCCTCGGCGAGGTCGGCGGCGGCGTAACGGGATTGCAGATTGGCGGCGGTACCGGATCCGATGAGCAGGGTCCCGGCGAGGACCAGGAGGAACCAGCCGAGGTGCGCGGCGACGAGCACCGCCAGCGAACCGGCGGCGGCCAGCAGCCAGCCCGCACCGAGGCCCGCCCGCCTGCCCCGGCACCGGGAGAGCGCGGCGAGCGGGATGCCGAGCAGCGCGGCGCCGAGGGTGACGGAGGTGGTGGCGAGGCCCGCGAGGGCCTCGGAACCGGTGAGCCTCGCGACGAGCAGCGCCCCCGACGAGAGCATCGAGCCCATACCGATACCCGCGACGACCTGCGCGGACACCAGGACCCGGAGCGTGCGGCGCTGCACTGCGGCAACGGTGGCACGGTCCGGGTCCTGAGGCGTCCCGATGTGCGGTCTCCCGCCGTCGTCAGGGTCCTTGCGGGCTTGTGCGGTACCTGACATGCGGCTCAGCGTAGAAGCGGGGACCGGGGCGCGTCGCCGCATTTCCGGCCGCGTCACGGGGCGCGGGAGCGGCCGTGAGTCCGCTACCGCACGAGCCGCCACCCCGGGAGGTGGCGGCGGGCCGGTCAGAACGGGGTCAGCGTCAGGGTGATCTCCTTGGGCGCCCCGTCCTCGATGTACGAGGCGAACCCCGCGACGTCGTCGAAGGCAAAGCCGTACGCCTTGCCGTCCTGGGTCGCCGCGTGCATGGCCTTGGCGTAGTGGTTGGTCAGCTGCGCCTGGTAGAAGGCGGCGGGGTCGGTGCCGGGCTGGGCGGCGTCGGAGGCGAGCGTGGAGCGGTTGAGGGCGGCGCCCAGGATGGCGGCGACCGGGCCGAGCGTGCCGTCGTTGGGTGCAGCGAGCGTGCCGTCGCAGAAGAGGACGTCCCGGGTGGAGGGCTTGTCGAAGGAGACCGAACCGGTGGGGGCACCTCCCTGGCCCTTTAGGCCTTGGGGGCCGGTGAAGGCGAGTTTGCCGCCGCTGACCCGGCCGGTGAAGGTGCCCGCGTTGGTGGTGACGGACAGGTCCTTGGATTCGTAGGCGGACCACGCCTCGTCGATCGCCGGGGCGAAGTGGTCCTTGCCGAAGAGGCCGCTGTCGAGGCCGTGTCCCGGGGCGATGATGCGCTTGTCGTCGATGACCAGCGCGTCGAACCCCTCGGCGCCCTTGACGTCGGCGAAGACCTTGGCGCGGGCGCCGTCCTTGAGCGTGCCGGTGGTCTGGTCCTTCGCGCCGGTGAGCTTGATCGCCAGCGGGACGCTGAACATGTCCACCATGGTGGTGTTGCAGTACATGCCACCGGAGTTGTAGGTGAACTCGGCGCAGTCGTGCAGGACGTCGTAGTTGGGGTCGCCGGCCACCCAGCCCGCCGGATAGGCGAGCGCGGCCTTGCCGTTGCCGTCCTCGACCGCCTTGAACTTGAGCTTGCTGCCGAGCGCGGTGTAGATCCGGCCGGACATCCGGGGCAGTTGGAGGGTCGTGGTGCCGCTCGCGGCGAGCGGTATGGCGTAGTCGGTGAAGCCGTCCGAGCCGTTGTCGGCCAGGGCGACGGGCTTGAGTTCCCCCTCGGGGGTGACACGTACCTGCCGGGTGCCGTCGTTGCCGACGATGTAGACCCAGACCGAGGAGTTGGCGTACGCGCCGGAGTTGTTGACGAGGTGCAGCGGCATGCCCGCGACGGCCCGGCCGGCCGGCGCGGGGGCTCCGATGGCACGGCCGGCCAGGGCGATTCCGGAGGCGGTGGCGGCGCCGGCGGCGAGGCCGCCGAGCAGGCTGCGACGAGTGATCACGAGGTGGCTCCTTGCGGGGCGGGGCGCTGGGCGGTGGGGGCGGTCCGGGCGGACCGATGGGGCAGGGCGGCCGGGGCGGACCGGGCAGTCGCGGAGTGTCGGCCTCGGGTGGCGTCGGCGGCCTTCGCGGGCTGCTCGACGGAGACGGCGACATGGTCGACGAGCAGCGAGCCGCCGGGCTCGGTGGCATCGGTGGGGGTGGCCGAGCCGGCCACGCCGTCCGGGAAGGCCCCGCCCATCGCCAGGTTGAGCAGCAGGAAGTGCCCGTGGTGGGTCGCGTTCGCCCAGGAGGCGGCGTCCATCTCCGAGGAGTTGACGGTGTGGAACTTCTGGCCGTCGACAAACCAGCTCAGCGATTCCGCGGCGCTGTCGGTGCGGTCGAGCTCCAGCGCGTAGGTGTGGAAGCCGGCCTGGCAGGCGGTGTCCGGGCAGTCGCGGGAGTTCCCCTTGCCCTGCGTCTCGTTGCACGGCCCGCCGGGGTTGACGCCGCAGTGCAGCACGCCCCAGACCTTGTTGATGCCGTTGACGTTCTCCATGATGTCGAACTCGCCGATGCCCGGCCAGTTCCAGTAGTTGCCCCGGTACTCGGCGCCCAGCGTCCAGAACGCCGGCCAGTAGCCAAGCGCGGCGTCACCGGAGACGTCGGGCATCCGGATGCCCGCCTCGATACGGATTTTGCCGCCGGCCGGGGCCGCGAAGTCGGTGCGCCGGGACTCGATGCGGCCCGAGGTCCAGGCACCGCCGGACTCGAGCGCCGTGATCTTCAGGTGGCCGTCCCCGTCGAGCTGGAGGTTCTCGGGGCGGTCGGTGTAGGTCTGGCGTTCACCGGTACCCCAGTTGGCGGGGCCGCCGGGATAGCCGGTGCCGGTGTCGATGATCCAGTCGTCGGCGGAGGGACCCGATCCGGCGGCGCCGTCGAAGTCGGTGCGCCAGACTTCCTGGAGGGCCCGGGGGGTCGTCCGGTCGTCGGCGGAGTGCCGGTCGGTGGTCGACTGCCCCGCCCGGGGGGCCGGTTCCTCGGCCGAAGCCGTCGGAAGGGTGAGGGCGCAGGTCGTGACGAGTGCTGTGCTCGCGGCGAAGAACACTGCTCTCGTCCGCGTTCTCCTACTCAGTCTCATGCTCATGACATTCTCTCCTCGGCACGGTGGGGGGTCGTGAGGAGTTCTTGGGGGTACACGTTGTGAGAGCGCTCTCATATCGTGTGCAGTGCACCCTGCCGACTCGACGGCGCACCGTCAAGTCACCGCGTGGAAAAAGGAGTTGGATGGTGTCTGAACCGAACGGCCCACGACCGACGCTGGAGGCGGTCGCGGCGCATGCCGGGGTGTCCCGTGCGACGGTGTCCCGCGTGGTCAACGGGGGTGCGGGCGTACGGGCCGCGGTCCGGGAGCGGGTCCGGCAGTCGGTGACCGCGCTGGGGTACGTACCCAACAGCGCGGCCCGTTCGCTGGTCACCCGCCGTACCGGCGCGATCGCGGTGATCATCGCGGAGCCGGAGACCAGGGTCTTCTCCGACCCCTTCTTCGGTCGCCAGCTGCGCGGCATCAGCCGCGAACTGGCCGCCGCCGACATGCAGTTGCTGCTGCTGTTCGTCGAGCACCGCGCCGACTACGACCGGATCGGCCGCTATCTGTCGGCCGGGCACGTCGACGGTGCCCTGATGTTCTCGCTGCACCGCGACGACCCGCTGCCCGGCATGGCCGAGAGCGCCGGGCTGCCCACGGTCTACGGAGGCCGGCCCGGCTGGACGGGCGCCGACCGTGCGCCCCGCCCGCTCTATGTCGACACCGACAACCGCGACGGCGCACGTCAGGCCGTACGTCATCTCCTCGGCCGCGGCCGGCGCCGGATCGCCGTCATCACCGGCCCGCTCGACCAGACGTCCGCCCTCGACCGCCTCGACGGCTACCGTGACGCGCTCGGCACCGCCGAGCCGGACCCGCGGCTGATCGCGGACGGCGGGTTCACCGCGAGCGGCGGCGAGCGCGCGATGGCCGAACTCCTGGACTCGGCGCCGGATCTGGACGCGGTCTTCGCCTGTTCCGACCTGATGGCGAACGGCGCGCTGCGCACCCTGCGGGCCCGTGGGAGGCGGGTGCCCGACGAGGTGGCGATCGTCGGTTACGACGACCTGGAGCCGGCGGCCTGGGCCGACCCGCCGCTGACCACGGTGCGGCAGGACGTCGAGGAGATGGGCCGGGTGATGGCCCGGCTGCTGCTCCGCCGGCTGGGCCCGCGGAAGACGGACGACGAGGACCTCGCACCGGTGATCACCGAAGCGAAGCTGGTGGTGCGGGAGTCGGGGTGAGGGGGCCGGGCGAGGGAGCCGGGGGGGGGCCGGCGCCGCGGACCGTACGGCCGGGCGCGGCGGGCGCGGCGGGCCGTACGGCCGGGCGCCGCGACCGTAGGGCAGGGCGCCGCTTCCCGCCCTGCCTGTCGCCCACCCGGCCCGGTCCCCCACCACCGCACCCGTTCCGCCCGGCCCACGTCCCTTCCGCGCACCGCTCGCCCGTGCCACGCCCCGGTGCCGGAGGCGGACCTGGGCGTTCCGGATAGCGGAGTGCGGGTACCGTTCGACGCCATGGGGCCGGAAGCGAAAATCGAAGCCGAGATCACGGTACGCAGGGCACTGGAGCTGCCCGCGCTGCGTCGGGGCCTGCCGGAGGTGGTGGCCGGTGAGGACCGTCTGGACCGGGCGGTGCGCTGGGTGCACGCCGGCGAGGTCCCGCACATCGCCTCGCTGCTCAAGGGCGGCGAACTGCTGCTGACCACCGGCCTCGGACTGGGCGCGCGGCCCTCCGAGCAGCGCGCCTTCATCCGCAAGCTCGCCGACCGCGAGATCGCTGCTCTCGTCGTGGAGCTGGGTTCTCGTTTCGAAGCGCTGCCCTCGGCAATGGTCGACAGCGCACGCGACTGCGGGCTGCCGCTGATCCAGCTGCACCGCGAGGTCCCCTACGTCACGGTGACCGAGGCGATCCACACCGAGATCATCAACAGCCACTACCTGCTGCTGCGGCGGGCCGACGAGATCCTGCGCCGCTGCACGGACGTCCTGCTGCGCGGCGGCGGCGCTCCCGAGGTGCTCCGCCTGCTGGCCGTCTTCACCGGTAATCCGCTGTGCCTGGAGGCCCCCGACGGCAGCCCGCTGTACGCGGCGGGACCCGACGGCGACGACGACAGCGGAGGTCCCGCGGACGCCGATCCCCTGCTGGCCTGGGAGGGTCTCCGCGACACCGGCGTCCGCATCGACGTGCCCGGCGGCGGCCACGGCCCCGACGCGGTGCGCGCCCGTCTGGTCCTGCTGCCCGTCAACACCCCCGTGGCGCAGGTCCACCGGATCGCCGCCGAACGCGCCGCCGACCTGCTGGCCGTGGTCATGCTGCAGTCCCGTCAGGAAGAGGTGCTCGCCGCCCGGGGACGGGGGGACTTCCTCGCCGATCTGGCGGAGGGCCGGATCTCCGCGGCCGAGGCACCGGGCCAGGCACGCCTGCTGGGCTTCCGTCCCGGGCCGGAGGCGCCCGTGTTCCCGGTGGTCATGCGGCTGCCCACCGGGCTGCCCACTCCCGGCAGTTGGGCACTCCTCGCGCAGACGTTGCGCGAGGAACTCGCCGCCACCGGGGTGCCCGTCCTGCTCGGCGTACGGCCCGTGGAAGGGCGGGTCCCGGTGCTGGTGGCACTGCGCGCGGGGCAGGACCGGGACGCCGTCGCGGACCGCATCGCCGAGGCGCTGCGCGCGGGCGTCGTACGGGCGGGCGTCGACCGGCCGTCCGCGCACCGGCCCGTGGTGGTCGTGGGCACGAAGGGCGATTGGGCCGCGGCCGGGCCCGGGCTGCGCCATGCGGAGGAGGCGGCGGCCGCGGCGCAGGGGCTGCCGGAACAGACCTGGTACGACGCGCGCCGGCTGGACATCGAGCTGCTGCTCTGGCGGATGCGCGAACACGGCGAGCAGGGGGTCCTGGCGGACTTCGTGGAGCGCGCCATCGGCCCGCTGCTCGCTCATGACCGGGGCGCGCGCCAGCCGCTGCTGCCGACGCTGGAGGCGTATCTGGCGAGCGCCGGCCGCAAGGCCGAGACCGCCCGTGACCTCAACGTGAACCGGCAGACGCTGTACGACCGCCTGGCCCGTATCGGCCAGCTCCTCGCGACGGACCTGGAGGACCCGCAGACGGTCCTGGGCCTGCGACTGGCCCTGCGCGCCCGCCGGCACACGGGCAACCGGCCCGCGGACAAGCCGTAGCGCAGGGGGACGAGGGAGCGGCGCAGCGGGTGGCAGGCCGCACCGCCCGCTGCGGCTAGCCCGGCTGAACGGGCTGCGTCAGCTCGTCGTAGACGCTGAGCACCTGCGCGACCGTGTCGTCCTCGGTGGGCCACCCGGCCGCCTGGGCCCGGCCCGCCGCGGCGAGGGCGTCCCGGCGGGCGGGGTCGGCGAGGAGGTCGAGGACCGTACGGGCCAGGGCCGCGGCATCGCCGTAGCGGACCAGTTCGGCTCCGCTGCCCACCAGCTCGCGGGTGCCTCCGGTGTCGGTCGCCACCAGGGGTACACCGGCCCGCAGCGCCTCCTGGGCGATCAGCGAACGCGCTTCCCAGCGGCTGGGAAGCACCACCAGGTCGGCGGCCGCGAGGAGTTCGGGGACGTCGTCGCGGCGGCCGAGCAGCTGGACGGGCAGCAGCTCGTTGTCGATGCGCCGCTGGAGCGCGAGCCGCTGGTCCCCCTCCCCCGCGATGGCGAGCAGCGGCTGCGGGTCACGGGCACACCAGGCGTGCGCCGCGTCGAGCAGCAGGTCGTGGCCCTGACCGGGGTCGAGGCGGCCGACCGCGAGCAGCAAGGGGCGGTCCACGGCGCCCAGTTCGGCCCGCTCCTTGTCGCGCTTGCACTCCTCGTCCTCGGCCTCGGACGGCGCACCGCCCGGCCGGGGGCGGGGGATGGCGACCGGCGCGAGACGGGCATCGCGTGCGCCCCGCTCGCGCGCCCGGTCCACGAGGTCGGAGCAGACTCCGAGGACGACAGCGGCCGCCTTCGCCACCCGCCGTTCCATCAGATGCACGAGCCCGGCACGCGCGCCCGCGGTGTGCGCTTTTGTGTGCCAGGTGATGACCAGAGGTACGCGTGCTCCCCGGGGGCCGCGCAGGGCCATGGAGGCCCGCAGACCGGCCCGCAGGCCGTGCGCATGGACGAGGTCGGCGCCCCAGCAGGCGCTGCGCAGGGCCGCCACACCGGCCGGGTCCATGCGCGGGGCGACCGGGGTGAACCGCGCTCCGACGCCGGTGAAGTCGTACGTCTCCTCGGCTTCGGGAGCGGCGCACACGGTCACCCGCACCCCGCGCGCGACCAGCCCTTCCGCCAAGGACCGCACATGGGCCGCGCTGCCGGCGCTGCCGTGCCCCAGCACCTGGACCGTGCGCAGCGGGGACTGCCCGTGCGACGAGGTCGGGACGCTGCTCACGTGGTCGGGGCTCCTGTGTCGGTGGACGGTACGGGCCGGACCGGCGGGGGCGGTCCGGGAACTGCGGGGCGCTGCGTCGTGCAGCGTTGCTGCGTGGTCGTGCGGAACCGGCTGAGCGTGGTCGTGCGGCCTCGGGGTCGTGCGCGGGGCCGGGGAGCGCCGCGAAGGGTGTGGTGCGGCATCGCGAGGCCGGCCGCACCGAGGTCCTCCACCGGGGCAGGACATCGCGAGCGCGCCCGACGCTGCGCACCGCGCCCAGGATGCCAGCCCGGCGGCGTCAATTCCGCACCGCTTGTATGCCGTTCCGGTGGGAAGTCTCACCCGCACATCCACGGGTTCACCCACATGGGCGACAAACCGACCGCCTCGACACCCGTTCGAGGATGGCTCGGGCGTACGCCGGACGGCCGGACACACGCCGGGGAAGGGCCGCTAGAAGGGCCGCTACACGCCGGGCAAGGCTGCCGCGCTCCGGCCTTGGCGGCGCACGCCGGAGCGCGGGCGGCCAAAGAGGCCGGACTGCGCCGGAATGGTGGCCGGAAGCGCCCCCCGGCCGCAGTGCCCCGTGGTCACAGTGCGGCGGCGGCCCGGCTGGCGCGCTCCCCCGCGGCCGCGGCCACGATCAGCCCGGCCGCGTGGGCGAGAAGCCCTGTTCGCCCGTTTCCGGTGGCGATGGCGAGCCCGAGGCCCGCACCGAGGGCGTGCGCCCCGGCGTCCCCGAGCATGGTGCGCTCCCCCATGTCGTCACCGACGACAGCCGTCGCGGAACCCACGGGCACGGCGGACAGCGGGCCGGCCGGTCCTCGGCGCAGCAGCCCCGGCGCGCCGATGGCCGCCACGGCGCCGACCGCCCGGCCGGGCCGGACGTCCAGCAGGTTCACCAGATGGGCCGAGCCGGCGATCACCACGCCCGCCAGCACCTTGTCGACCGGGCGTTCCTTGAGCAGCGCGCCCGCGGCCAGCCCGGCCGCGCCGATCCCGAACAGCTTCACGGCCCCCGTGGTGACCTCTCCGCCGCGCAGGGCCGAGAGGTGCGCCCGGAAGCCGCGCCGGGCATCGCCCACGCCGGCCAGGTCGTCGTATGCCCCGCAGCCGCCGGCGGCGAGGACCGCCAGGGCGGCGGCGCCCCTCGTCCGTGCGGGCAGTCCCGGAGCCGTGGCGGCGGCGAACGCGGTGCCGAAGGCCGTCGCGAGCCCCGCGTGCAAGTGCACCGTCCGGCCCGCGTGGTTCGTCCGCTCCCAGCGCGCCGCACCGCCCGGCGGCCGGGTCCTGAGCGCCGCGTACGCCGCCCTGGTCGCTCCCGCCGCCCCGGCAAGCGCCGCGATCCGCCCCCACACACCGGTGTCTGCCGCCGCCATGTCTCTCCCCTCGCGCGACGCCGTGCCGCGCTCCACGCCCGTCGTCGGAAGGCGCGATATTGATGCCCGCGGGCCCCGGTGGTGCGGACCAGACGTGCCCTGCGGACCGTTCGGCCCGCGCCCTCTAGCGTCCCGAACGCGCCGTTTCCAGCAGCTCCTCGGCATGCGCCCGGGCCGTCTCGGAGTCCTCCTGGCCGGCCAGCATCCGGGAGAGTTCCCGCACCCGCTCCTCGCCCTCCAGGACGGTGACACCGCTCCTGGTGACCGATCCGTCGTTCGTCTTCTCGACGAGGAGCTGCCGGTCCGCGAAGGCCGCGACCTGCGGAAGGTGCGTGACGACGACGACCTGTGCCGACTTCGCGAGCCGGGCCAGCCGCCGGCCGACCTCGACGGCCGCCTTGCCGCCGACGCCCGCGTCCACCTCGTCGAAGAGGTAGGTCGGTACGGGGTCGGAGCCGGCGAAGACCACCTCGACGGCGAGCATCACCCGGGAGAGCTCACCGCCGGACGCCCCCTTGGCGATCGGCCGGGGCGGTGCGCCCGGGTGCGGGGCCAGCAGCAGCTCGACCTCGTCGGCGCCTGCCGGGCCATAGGCGACGTTACGGCCGCCGATCTCGATGCCGTCGGCGTCCTCCGCCACCTCGACCTGCCGGATCTCCACGCTCACCCGGGCGTGGGGCATGGCGAGTTCGGCGAGTTCCGCGGTGACGGCGTCGGCGAACTCCTTCGCCGACGCGGTGCGGGCGTCGGTCAACGCCTGTCCCAGCGCGCCCAGTTCGGCACGGAGCGCGTCCCGCTCTGCGGTCAGCTCACCGATCCGGTCGTCGTCGCCGTCCAGTTCGGCGAGCCGTGCGGCGCTCGCCTCGGACCAGGCCAGCACCGCCGCGATGTCCTGCCCGTACTTGCGGGTCAGCTGGGTCAGGGCAGCGCGGCGCTCCTCGACGGCGGCCAGCCGCAGCGGGTCGGCGTCCAGGCCGTCGGCGTAGCCGGCCAGCTCGCCCGCCACGTCCGACAGGAGAATGCCGATCTCGCCGAGCCGGTCGGCCAGCGCGGACAGCTCCCGGTCGTGGCTGCGTACGGCGTCGAGGGCGCGGTGGGCACCGGCGACCAGGGTGGTGGCGTCCACGGCCTCCAGGTCTTCGAGGTCACCGGCCAGCGCGGCGTGCGCGGCGGTCGCCGCGGAGGCGAGCGCCTCGGCGTGCCCGAGCCGCTCGGCCTCGGCGGCGAGGTCGGTGTCCTCCCCGGGCAGCGGTTCGACCGCCGCGATCTCCTCCAGGCCGAAGCGCAGCAGATCGGCTTCCTGCGTCCGCTCGCGGGCCAGGGTCGTCAGCTCGTCCAGCTCGCTCGCGACGGCGCGCAGCCGGCGGTGGGCGGTGGCATAGGCGGCGAGCGGAATGCTGACCGCGTCCCCGGCGTAGCGGTCGAGGGCCTGGCGCTGACGGGCCGGCCGCAGCAGACCCTGCTGGTCGGTCTGGCCGTGCACCGCGACAAGATCGTCGGCCAGCTCGCCCAGCAGTCCGACCGGTACCGACCGGCCTCCCACATGGGCACGGGAGCGGCCTTCTGCGGAGACGGTGCGGCTGATCAGGAGCACGCCGTCCTCCAGCTCCGCGCCGGCCTCCTCGGCCCGTACGGCCGCCGGGTCGCCGTCGGCCGTCGTGATCCGGCCCTCCACGACCGCCGATTTGGCGCCGATCCGCACCAGGGCGGGGTCGGCGCGCCCGCCGAGCAGCAGGCCGAGGCTGGTGACGACCATGGTCTTGCCCGCGCCTGTCTCGCCCGTCACCGCCGTGAAGCCCGGGGACAGCTCGACAACGGCGTCATCAATGACGCCCAGGGACTGGATCCGCATCTCCTCCAACACGGACACGACCTTACGAGGTCCCGAGGTCCCCCCGCGACGGCCTCCCCCTCTCCCCTGCCCCGGAAGCCGCGGAAAACCCACCCGCCCCCGCTCGGATTCCTCCTGGGCAAGGCCCTCGCGGCCCAGATGGGAGCCCGACCGCACCGGGCCGCGGACCCCTCGGGCTCGGGAGAAAGCCGCGTACGTACAGCGAGAAGGCCGCGTACGTACCGAACGAAAGGTGCATTCGTACCCGGCTCACCGGCAGGTGCGGGTCTGCGTGGCCGGGGGGCGGGCAAGAGTCCCGAGCCGGAGGGGGTGATGATGGCATCGCCTTGTCACCATCCGATGGCCGGCGGCCCTCCCTCGGGTCCATCGACATGTCGATTCCCGGGGCCCGGCCATCGGGAAGCCGTCCACGAGGGAGCTGTCGGACATCCCTCGGGCCGGTGATCCAGGCCCCGGCCCGGCAGCTCACCCGGCGGTTTCAATGGCCGGATTCCGTCGCCGAGTCCGACGCCGAAGCTCCCGCCCACCGGGCCCCGGGCACGGTACCTCCACCGCTCCCGGTCCCGGTTCCTAGTGCGGTGCCCCCCGCCACCCCGCCACCGGCAGGGCGAACTTGGCGACGAGGCGGTCGGTGAAGGAGGCGTGGTGCAGGCGCGCGAGGCGTACCGGGACGGCGCCGCGGCGGACCTCCACCCGTGCGCCGGCGGGGAGTTCGACGCTGCGCCGGCCGTCGCACCACAGGATGCCGTGCGGTGTCTTGGGCTGGACCTCCACCGCCAGCACCGAATTCGGCGAGGTCACCAGCGGCTTGGCGAACAGCGCGTGCGCGCTGATCGGGACCATCAGCAGCGCCTCGACCTCGGGCCAGACCACCGGGCCGCCGGCCGAGAAGGCGTACGCGGTCGAGCCGGTCGGTGTCGCGCAGACCACCCCGTCGCCGCCGAAGCGGGAGACCGGACGGCCGTCGACCTCGGTGACGACCTCCAGCATCCGCTCCCGCGCGGCCTTCTCCACCGACGCCTCGTTGAGCGCCCAATCGGTGTGCACGACATTGCCGTTGTTACGGACGAGGACATCGAGCGTCATCCGCTCCTCGACCTCGTACGCGCGGGTGACGACCCGGTCGACGACCTTGTCGAGGTCATCGCGTTCGGCCTCGGCGAGGAAGCCGACCCGGCCGAGATTGACGCCCAGCATCGGCACGCCGGACGTGCGCGCGAAGTCCGCGCCGCGCAGCAGCGTGCCGTCCCCGCCGAGCACCACCAGCAGTTCGCAGCCCTCGGCGGCGCACGGCTCGGTCTCGACGCGCTCGACGGACGGCGGCAGCGGCAGGTCCGCGGCCTCCTCGGCCAGCACCCGCACGCCGATGCCGCTGCGCAGCAGGCCCTGGACGACGAGTTCGGCGCTGCGGATGGCCGCGGGGCGGCCGGTGTGCGCGAGCAGGAACACGGTCCGCTCCGCGCCGTCCCGCTCGTGTGCTGCGCTGCCTTCAACTGCCTGGGTTGTGGTCAACGGGGCCCCTCCGCCACTGCACGGTCGACATCCGCCGGGTCGAGTGCAGGCGCCCCGGCGCGCAGCCACAGAAAGTACTCGACATTCCCCGATGGTCCGGGCAACGGGCTCGCAGTTACGCCAAGAATGCCAAGTCCCAGTTCCGCGGCCCGGCCCGCGACCGCGCGCACGGCCCCGGCACGCAGTTCCGCGCTGCGCACCACTCCGCCGCTGCCCAGCCGTTCCTTGCCGACCTCGAATTGCGGTTTGACCATCAGCACCAGGTCGGCGTCGGGCGCCGCGCAGCCGACCAGTGCGGGCAGGACGAGCCCGAGCGGGATGAAGGAGAGGTCGCCGACGACGAGGTCGACGGGTGTGGAGTCGATCTGCTCCAGCGTCAACTCACGTACGTTCGTGCGGTCCTTGACGCTGACCCGGTCGTCGCTCTGCAGCGACCACGCCAGCTGCCCGTAGCCGACGTCGACGGCGACGACGTGCCCGGCGCCGGCGCGCAGCAGTACGTCGGTGAAGCCGCCGGTCGAGGCGCCCGCGTCCAGCGCCCGCCGGCCCTCGATCTTCAGGCCCTGCGGGACGAAGGCGGCGAACGCGCCGGCGAGCTTGTGGCCGCCGCGCGAGACGTAGTCGGGGTCGCCCTCGTCCTCGCGTACGACGACGGCGGCGCTGGTCTCGACCTGGGTGGCGGACTTGGTCGCGGTCGCCCCGCCGACGGTCACCCGCCCCGCGGCGATCAGCTGGCTCGCGTGCTCGCGCGAGCGGGCCAGCTTGCGGCGCACCAGCTCCGCGTCGAGTCGGCGTCGTGCCACTCCTGCCACCTGTGGTTCAGCTCCTGTTGTCGTGCGTCGTCGAGGAAGGGGCGGGCGGCCCGGGGCGCTGGTCGAGGGCGGCCAGCGCGTCGCGCAGCCCACGGTGCACATCCTCGTACACCTGGAGGTGGCCACTCGCGGGGAGGTGGTCGGCGTCGGCGAGCCGCCGCAGCCGGGCGTCGACCGCGGCGTCGCCGGTCGGCGTGACCGCGATCCCGATCGGCTGCGGTGCCGCGGAGCCCACGGGGTCGGCCGGCTCCACGGATTCGGTCGGCGCGGGGGCGTCGGTCGGCTCCGCGGCCCCGTCGGGCCCCGCGGCTTCCGCCGCCCCGGCAGGGTCCTCCGCCCCGGCTGTCCCGTCCGTCCCAGCGGCCGTTACGGCGTTCTCGGCAGACCGGGGGCTCCCGGCCTGCCCGGCGGATCCGGTTGTTCCGGACGCGCTTCCCGCCCGGTCCCCGTACCCCGGGCGCGCACCCGGGTCCGAGGCTGCGGCGGGCCCTTCCGGCTCCGGGCCTGACGTCGGCTCTTCCATGCCCCCGACGCTACCTTGCGCAACCCCGTCAACGGCGTACGAGCCGCCCCCGACCTGGCGTATCGTCGATCACGATGGCAACCCTCGACCAGTGCCGCGCCGCGCTCGACCGGCTGGCCCAGAACCTCTCCTCGGCGGACGGCGGCGTGCGCAGCGCCGCCGCGCTCGACCGCTCGCTCAGCTGCCGCATCACGGACCTCGACATCACGTTCGTGGGGCGGCTCGCGGACGGCAGCATCCAGGACGTGACCCATGTGCCCGGCCCGCCGCCGCACAAGGCGGATATCCGTCTCGCCATGGCCGGGGACGATCTGGTCGCCCTGGTGGACGGGCGCCTCAACTTCGCGAAGGCGTGGGGCAGCGGCCGCGTCAAGCTGGAAGCCGGCCTGCGCGACCTGTTGCGCCTGCGCACGCTGCTGTAGCGCCGGCCACCGCCCGGTGGCCGCCCAGGACGGGGCCCGCTTTCACGAACCCGCGTGCACGCGATCGGCCTTCGCCTCCGCCGTCTCGCCTGCCCCGGCCGTTTCCGTCCCGGGCAGGCCGACGCCGCTCCGGCTTCCGCCGCGCGGAGTGCGGGCGGCCGGGATGACCAGGGGCGTGCCGGTCTGCGGATCGTCGATGATCTGGCAGCCGAGCCCGAAGACGTCCTCCACCAGCTCCGCCGTGACGATCTCCCCCGGCGCGCCCTCGGCGACGACCGCGCCGTCCTTCATGGCGATGAGGTGCGTCGCGTAACGGGCGGCGTGGTTGAGGTCGTGCAGCACGGCGACGAGCGTGCGGCCCTGCTCCTCGTGCAGATCGGCGCACAGGTCGAGGACCTCGATCTGGTGCTGGATGTCCAGGTAGGTCGTCGGCTCGTCCAGCAGGAGCAGCGGCGTCTGCTGGGCGAGTGCCATCGCGATCCACACGCGCTGCCGCTGACCGCCGGAGAGCTCGTCGACATACCGCTCCGCCAGGCCCGTGATACCGGTCGCGGCGAGCGACTCCTGGACGATGCGCTCGTCCTCGCCGGACCACTGGCGCAGCAGACCCTGGTGCGGGTAGCGGCCGCGCGCCACCAGGTCCGACACCGTGATGCCGTCGGGTGCGACCGAGGACTGCGGCAGCAGCCCCAGGGTCCTTGCGACCTTCTTGGCCGGGAGCGAGGAGATCACCGAGCCGTCGAGCAGTACCGACCCGGCGGCCGGCTTGAGCATCCGGGACAGGGCGCGCAGCAGGGTGGACTTGCCGCAGGCGTTCGGGCCGACGATGACCGTGAAGGAGTGGTCGGGGATGCGGACCGAGAGGTTTTCGGCGATGACCCGCTGGTCGTAGGCGAGGGTGACGTTCTCGGCCGTGAGACGGCTCACTTCAGGGCTCCTGGGGTTGTCGTGTAGCTGTTGTCCGGTGCCGCACACCGGTGTGCGGCGCGCGGCCCGTCCGCCGCCGGGCGGTCACCGGCCGCCGGAGGCATGCTCGCCGCCATCCCTCCGCCGGGCTCGGCCGCGGCCGTCGCACCGGCCCTCGTACCGGCGGGTGCTCCGGGCGTGCCCGTGCTCATACCCGCCCGGCCTTGCGCTCGGTGGCCAGCAGCCACAGCAGATAGCCGCCGCCCAGCATGCCGGTGAGCACGCCCACCGGGAGTTGGTCGGCGCCGAAGAGACCCTGCGATGCCCAGTCGGCCGCGACCAGCAGCACCGAGCCCATGAGGGCGGACGACAGCAGGTTGGGGCCGGGCGTGGGAGCGCTTCGAGCGCCCTTGCGCAAGCGCGGGAGGCGGAGCCGCCGGGCCAGCTGCGGCGCGGTGAGCGCCACGAACGAGATGGGACCGGCGGCGGCGGTGGCCGAGGCGACCAGCAGTACCGAGGCGAACAGGGTCACCACCCGCACCCGGTCGACCCGGACGCCCAGCGCGTACGCGGCGTCGTCGCCCATCTCCAGCATGCGCAACGGCCTCCCCTGGAGGAGCACCAGCGGGATGAGGACGACGCACACCCCGGCCAGCGGCCAGACCTGGGACCAGTCCCGGCCGTTGAGCGACCCGGTCATCCAGGTGGTGGCGCGGGTCGCCTCGTAGATGTTCGCCTTCGTCAGGAGGTAGAGCACCAGGGCGTAGAGCATCGCGGAGGCGCCGATTCCGACGAGCACGAAGCGGTATCCCTGGATACCGCGCTTCCAGGCGAGCAGGAAGATGGCGAGGCCGGTGAAGACACCGCCGACGACCGCGCCGGCGGCGACCGCGAGGGTGCCGCCCTGGAAGTAGACGATGACGACCAGCGCCCCGACGGACGAACCCTGGGCGAAGCCGAGGACGTCCGGGCTGCCCAGGGGGTTGCGCGAGACGGTCTGGAAGACGGCACCGGCGATGCCGAACGCGGCGCCGACCATCAGCCCCACCAGGACCCGCGGCAGCCGCAGGTCCTGCACGATGAACACCTGGCCGGGGTTGCCGTCACCGGTCAGCGTGCTGAGCACCTCGCCCGGTGTCATCGGGTAGTCGCCGGAGCCGATCAGCGCCACGGCCGCGGCCAGCGCGACGACGAGCAGCACCAGCCCGGTCGCGACGGCACGCAGATCGAGCCGGAGGGAGAACCCGCCCGCGGTGCGCACGGATATCACCCGCCGCGGCGCCTTCGCCCCCGCACCGCGCTTCGCGTCCGGGCCGGCCGGCGTGCGGCGCCCTTCCTCCGTCACGTCATCGGCCCCCTTCTCGGATGTTCCGGGCGTCCCGGGCTGCCCGCCCTTTCCGGGCTTCACGGTCGCGCTCACAGCTGGGCCATCCTCCGACGCCGTACGAGATAGATGAAGACCGGTCCGCCGACAACGGCCGTGACGATGCCGACCTGCAACTCGCCGGGCCGGGCCGCGACCCGGCCGAGGATGTCCGCGCCGAGCAGCAGGACCGGCGAGAGCACCGCCGAATACGGCAGGATCCAGCGCATGTCGGGCCCGGTGATGGCGCGTACGACATGCGGCACCATCAGCCCGACGTAGACGATCGGGCCGCAGGCGGCGGTCGCGCCGCCGCACAGCAGCGTGACGGCGAGCATCGCCAGCACGCGGGTGCGGGTCAGCCGGGCGCCCAGGGCCCGCGCCTGGTCGTCGCCGAGGGCGACGGCGTTCAACGGCCGGGCGAGCAGCAGCGCGAGCACGCCGCCCACCACGAGGAACGGCGCGATGTGGGTGACCGTCGGCATGGTGGCGGAAGCCAGCGAACCGACCGTCCAGAAGCGCATCTTGTCCAGCGCCGCGGTGTCCATCAGGTTGACGGCGTTGATGTAGCCGACGAGGACGGCGGTCAGCGCGGTGCCGGCGAGCGCGAGCCGCACGGGCGTGGCGTTGCGGGTGCCGCCCAGGACGTACACCGCGACGGAGACCACCGCCGCGCCGGCGAACGCGAACCACACATATCCGGACAGCGAGGTGACGCCGAAGAAGCTGATGGCGGAGACGACCGCCGCGGAGGCGCCGGCGTTGATGCCGAGCACCCCGGGGTCGGCGAGCGGGTTCCGGGTCAGCGCCTGCATGACGGTGCCGGCCAGTCCGAGCGCGGCTCCGACGATGAGCGCGAGCAGGGTGCGCGGGAACCGCACATCGCGCACGACCACGTCGGTATCGGAGCCGGAGTAGTCGAAGACCCCGTGCCACACCTGGTCGAGGGGAATCTGTTTGGCGCCGACGGCGATGCCGAGGACGGCGATCACGGCCAGGGCGGCCACGGAGGCGACCAGCCCCGCGGAGCGCGTGACGAGCCGACGCTGCGGCGCCACTTGGGCCGGGGCCTTTGATGCTTCGGGGGGGCTGTCAACCAACACGAGAGTTAGGTTAGCCTACCCTCACATTCGACTTACAGGCCCCTCCCAGAGAGAAGCGCACCCTCATGAGCACCCCCCGAAGCGTAACTCCGTCCCGTCGCGGTGTCCTGGCCGCGGGCGGCGCCGTCGGCATCGGCGCCCTGCTGGCCGCGTGCGGCGGTGAAAAGGGGACGGGGGGCGCCACGAAGGACGCCAAGGGCGGCCCTTGGTCCTTCACCGACGACCGCAGGAAGAAGGTCTCCCTCGACGGCACCCCGCAGCGCATCGTCGCCTTCACCGGCACCGCGGCGGCGCTGCACGACTTCGGGATGGACGAGCAGATCGTCGGCGTCTTCGGCCCGACCAAGCTGAAGAACGGCAAGGCCGACCCGCAGGCGGGTGACCTGGACGTCGACAAGGTCACCATCATCGGCAACGCCTACAACCAGTTCAACGTCGAGAAGTACGCGGGCCTCAACCCCGATCTGCTCATCACCAACATGTACGAGCCCGGCGCCCTCTGGTTCGTCCCCGAGGACAGCAAGGACAAGATCGCGCAGCTCGCGAAGAGCGTCGCGATCACCTCCTCCCGGACCCCCCTCGTCAAGATCATCGAGCGCTACGCCGAGCTGGCGCAGTCGCTCGGCGCCGACCTCAAGGCCAAGAAGGTCACCGACGACAAGGCCCGCTTCGAGAAGGCCGCCGCGGCGCTGCGCAAGGCCGCCAAGTCCCACCCGGTCAAGGTGCTCGCCTGCTCCGGCAGCCCCGACCTCTTCTACGCCTCCAACCCGGGCATCAACGCCGACCTCATGTACTACAAGTCCCTCGGCGTCGACCTGATCGTCCCCGACCACCTGGACAAGGGCGGCTACTTCGAGAGCCTGAGCTGGGAGAACGCCGACAAGTACAAGGCCGATGTGCTGCTGCTCGACAACCGCACCGCCACCCTCCAGCCCAAGGACCTGGCGGCCAAGCCCTCCTGGGCCAAGCTGCCCGCCGTCAAGGCCGGCCAGATCACCCCGTGGTCGAGCGAACCGCGCTTCTCCTACGCGGGTGCCGCACCGCTGATCGAGTCGCTGGCCAAGGCGATCGAGGACGCCAAGAAGGTCAACTGACGCAGGGCGGTGGTGGATCACCCGCCCGCCGTCGGCAGGCCGGCGGTCCACCAGCGCCGCACCGCACCACCGCACCCCCGGCGCCACGCCTCCCCCGACGCGGCGTCGCCGGACCGCCATGCACCACCCCCGCACCGCCAACGCCCAGTCCCGTCACCGCCAACGCCCAGTCCCGTCACCGAGAAACCGCAGCGCCTTCCCGGGAGGTTCCTCCGCATGACCACGACCGCCGCACCCGCCACCACGCCCTTCCGCTTCTTCGATGTGCATGTCGTGCGCACCCGGCGGCTGGGCCCCTCCATCGTCCGGATCACCTTCGGCGGTGAACGTCTGGCCGAGCTGACGTCCGGCGGTCGTGACCAGCGCTTCAAGATCTTCCTCCCGCAGCCCCACCAGGACCGGCCGGTCTTCGAGGACACCGGCGACGGCTGGTACACCACCTGGCGGGCACAGGATCCTGCCGAGCGCGCCGTGATGCGCTCCTACACGATCCGCGAACAGCGCCATGAGCCGCGGGAGTTCGACGTCGACTTCGCCCTGCACGGCGCGGACAGCGCCACCCACGCCGCGGCGGCCGGTCCGGCCGGGCGCTGGGCCGCCCGCGCCCGTCCTGGCGACCTGCTGACCGTCCTGGCCCCCGCCGTCGAGGACAACGGCGGCGTCGACTTCCGGCCGCCGACGGGCACCGACTGGATCCTGCTGACCGGCGACGAGACCGCGCTGCCCGCCATCGGCGGCATCCTGTCCTGGCTCTCCCCCGGCACCCAGGCCAAGGTCTACGTCGAAATCGCCCACGAGGACGACCGGCAGAGCCTGCCGACCTTCGCCGACGCCGACATCACCTGGCTCGTCCGGGACGAGGCGACGGCCGCAACCCGTCAGCCGGTGCTCGACGCACTGCGCGCCGCCGAGCTGCCCGAGGGCACGCCGTACGCCTGGATCGCCGGAGAGGCGGGCACCGTCAAGGCGGTGCGCAGGCACCTCGTCCGCGAGCGCGGCATCGACCGCAGGGCCGTGAAGTTCACCGGCTACTGGCGCCGTGGCGCCAGCGAGGAGGACCTGATCGCGGAGCTGACGGCCGGCACCGCGGCGGCCGACCAGGACTGAACCGGACACCCCGACCCGGACACGGCCGGACCGAACCGACAAGGACCGACCCGGCAATGACACGCACCGTGGGGCATGCGCCGGGGGCCGCGCCCCCGGCCGTGGCACAGACACGCCACCCCCTGGTGCCGCACGCTTCCCTGATGCCTCCGTCGACCGCGAAGTGCGTCGGCCACGAGCGCCCCGGGCCGCGAGATGCCCGGGCCCGGGCCCGGTCCTCACATCCCGATGCGGGCCAGCGCCTTCCCCGCGTCCGCCGTGCAACTGCCGTCCCCCGCCGCGGTCCAGGCCGCCGCGCACAGCGCTCGCAGCGCGTCCAGGGGCGCACCGTCGCCGTCCAGGGCGAGCGCCTCACCGTTCGCCCTCGCCGTCCAGCCGCCGCACCGGAAGCCGCCGTCGGCCGCGACGACATCCGGCTGCGAGGTCAGCATCCCGCGCAGATCCGCGTCCACGTACGTCGGCCGGTGCTGCGGCGGCGCGGCCAGGAGCTCCGCGGCGGTGGTGACGCCGGTGAGCACCAGCAGCGAGTCCACCTCGCCGTTGCAGGCGCCCTCGATGTCCGTATCGAGCCGGTCCCCGATCACCAGCGGCCGCCGGGCGCCGGTCCGCAGCACCGTCTCCCGGTGCATCGGCGGCTGCGGCTTGCCCGCCACCTGCGGCGAACCGCCCGCCGCGATCCGGACGACCTCCACCAACGCGCCGTTGCCGGGGGCGATCCCGCGTTCCTTGGGGATCGTCAGGTCGGTGTTGGAGGCGAACCACGGCACCCCTCGCTGCACCGCGTACGCGGCCTCCGCCAGCCGCTCCCAGTCCAGCGTGGGGTCGTAGCCCTGCACGACCGCCGCCGGCTCGTCGTCCGCGGACGCCACCGGCTCCAGCCCTCGCTCACGCAGCGCCACCAGCAACCCCTCGCCGCCGATCGCCAGCACCCGCGCGCCCTTCGGCACCTGCTCGGAGATCAGCCGCGCCACCGCCTGCGCGGAGGTGATCACGTCCTCCGGACCGGTCGGCAGACCGAAGCCGGTGAGCTGATCGGCGACGGCCTGCGGTGTCCGGGCAGCGTTATTGGTCACATATGCGAGGTGCATACCGCCGTCCCGCGCCGTCGTCAGCGACTCCACGGCATGCGCGATGGCCTGTCCGCCGGCGTAGACGACCCCGTCCAGATCCAGCAGCGCCGTGTCGTACGCCGCGCTCAGGGCGCGCTCGCAACCGTCGGGCTGCCTGCGAACCTGCTCGTTCATGCCGTCTCGCTCCTCATCACCGCGCCGCCCGCGAAGAACTCCGCCCGGCCGCGCGGAACGTCGCCCTCCGCGTCGCGCGGCGCGTCGTCCGCACCTCGCGCATACCGATATTTCCAGCCAGTCACCGGCTGTCCCCCGATCATCCCTCACCGGGACGGCGGCATAGCATTCTTCAATGACCAGTACCGACGGCCTTCGCCTCCTCCCGTTCCGTGGACTGCGCTATGCCCCGGACCGTGTCAGCAGCCTCACCGCCGTCACCTCGCCGCCGTACGACGTCGTGGTCCGGCCCGACGGTGTGCGCCACTTGGAGACCGCCGATCCGTACAACATCGTCCGGCTGATCCTGCCGCACGCCGCGGACCCCGCCACCCGCCACCGCCAGGCCGCCGACACCCTGAGCCGCTGGCGCGCGGAAGGCATCCTGACGCACGACGACCGGCCGGCGCTGTACGTCTACGAGCAGCGCAGCGGCGAAGTGCTGCAGCGCGGGCTGATCGGCGCCCTGTGCCTGGACGGTCCGGTGCTCCCGCACGAGGGCGTGATCCCCGAGGTGGTCGCGGACCGCGCCGCCCTGATGCGCGCGGCAGCCGCCAACTTCGAGCCCCTGCTGCTCTCCTACCGCGGCCAGGGCACCGCGACGGGCGCCACCGCCGTCATCGAGCGCACCGTGCTGAGCAGCCCGCTGCTGGCCACGACCACCGAGGACGGCTTCGCGCACCGGCTGTGGGCCGTCACCGACCCCGCCGACCTCGCGGCGGTCGACGACGATCTCTCCCGCAGGCAGGCCCTGATCGCCGACGGACACCACCGCTGGGCGACCTACCAGCGGCTGTACGAGCAGTTGCCCGGCGCCACCCCCTCCTCGCCCTGGGCATCCGGCCTGGTGCTGCTGGTCGACACGGCCCGCTATCCGCTCCAGGTCCGCGCGATTCACCGCGTCCTGCCGCATCTGCCGCCCGCCGAGGCGCTGGCCGGCCTGTCCGGCGCCTTCCGCGTACGCGCGCTCTCCGGCGGACTGACCGCCGCCCTGCAGACCTTGGAGCGGACGCCGGGCAACGCCTTCGTCCTGACGGGCGGGCCGGACACCTTCCATCTGCTGGACCGGCCGGATCCGGCGCTGCTGGAGCGCACGATCCGCAAGGACCGGCCGGAGACCTGGCGGCAACTGGATGCCACGGTGCTGCACGCCACCCTTCTCGACAGCGTCTGGCGCATCCCCGACCACCCGTCGGACATCGGCTACCTGCATCACACCGAGGCAGCCGTCGAGCAGGCCGCCCGGCACGGCGGAACCGCCGTCCTGATGCGTGCCACCTCGGAGGAGACGGTCCGTCAACTCGCCCTGCAGGGCGTGACGATGCCACGCAAGTCGACCTCCTTCGGGCCCAAGCCCGCCACCGGCCTGGTCCTGCGGACCCTGGAGGACGGCACCCCCTGAGCCCTCCGCCGGCCGGCGCCGGCGGAGCGCCCCCTCCGCAACCCGCAGATGTAGTTAGGTTAGGCTTACCTCACTACGTCATCGGGTGGGTCTCCCTGCCCCTGCGCGCCCTCAGCGCTGCGCAGGACGTGGCCAAGTCCGCATCAGGGAGGACAAGCTCATGAGTCCCCTCGCGCACCCCGCCGAGGACCCGTCGACCACCGGCAGCCCCGGGGCGACCCACCGCGTCACCCCCACCGTCCACGCCCCGGGTGGACAACCGGGCGACAGCGCCACCACCGAACCGGCCGACAGCAGGTCCTACCTGCTCAACAACGGCACGGCCGGGCGCTACCGCAGCACGGTCACCGAGAGCGTCGAGCGGGTGAGCGCCACCATCGCCGCCACCGAGCGGCCGTTCACCGGCATCTCCGTCGACGAACTCACCCCGACCGTCGCGGACATCGACCTCGAAGCACCGCTGCACGACCCGGCCGCGGCCCTCGACGAACTCGAAGAGGTCTACCTCCGCGACGCCGTCTACTTCCACCACCCCCGCTACCTCGCGCACCTCAACTGCCCGGTGGTGATCCCCGCCCTCGTCGGCGAGGCGGTGCTCTCCGCCGTCAACTCCTCGCTGGACACCTGGGACCAGAGCGCCGGCGGCACCCTCATCGAGCGGCGCCTGATCGACTGGACGGCCCGCCGAATAGGTCTCGGCGAACAGGCCGACGGCATCTTCACCAGTGGCGGCACCCAGTCCAACCTGCAGGCCATGCTGCTCGCCCGGGACGAGGCATGCCGCCGCGAACTGGCCCGCGCCGACGCGCCCGCCGACGCCCGGCGCTCCGACGTCCTGCCGCGGCTGCGCATCCTCACCTCCGAGTGCAGCCACTTCAGCATCCAGAAGGCCGCCACCCTCCTCGGCATGGGCGCGGAGTCCGTGATCTCCGTCCCCTGCGACGAGAACCGCCGGATGCGCACCACCGACCTGGCCGCCGCGCTGGAGCGCTGCCGCCGCGACGACCTCCTCCCCATCGCCGTCGTCGCCACCGCGGGCACCACTGACTTCGGCAGCATCGACCCGCTCGGCGAGATCGCCGACCTGTGCGACCGGTACGGCACCTGGATGCACGTCGACGCCGCCTACGGCTGCGGTCTGCTGGTCTCCCGACGCCGCGACCTGCTCGCCGGCATCGAACGCGCCGACTCGGTCACCGTCGACTACCACAAGTCCTTCTTCCAGCCGGTCAGTTCCAGCGCCGTACTGGTCCGCGACCACACCACGCTGCGGCACGTCACCTACCACGCGGACTACCTCAACCCGCGCCGGATGGCCGAGCGGCGCATCCCCAACCAGGTCGACAAGTCGATCCAGACCACCCGCCGCTTCGACGCCCTCAAACTGTGGCTGACGCTGCGCACCATGGGCGCAAGCGGCATCGGCGAACTCTTCGACGAGGTCATCGACCGGGCCGCGGACGCCTGGAAGATCCTCCATGACGACCCCCGGTTCGATGTCGTCGTCGAGCCGCAGCTGAGCACCCTGGTCTTCCGCTACGTCCCCAGCGCCGACCACGACCCCCACCTCAGCGACCTGGTCAACCTGCACGCCCGGGAGGCGCTGTTCGCCTCCGGTGACGCCATCGTCGCGGGCACCGTCGTCGACGGCCGGCACCACCTCAAGTTCACCCTGCTCAACCCGGAGACCACGCTGGAGGACATCGCCACCGTCCTCGACCTGATCGCCGAGCACGCCGGCAGCTACCTGGCCGAGCAGCCCGAGCCGGCCCTCAGCGCGCGCTGACCTCCCCACCGCCGACCACCCCCCAACGGAGATCCCGTGTCCGCTCCTTATGACTTCGTGGCCATCGGCCTCGGCCCCTTCAACCTCGGCCTGGCCTGCCTGACCGAACCCATCGACGGGCTCGACGGCCTGTTCCTGGACAACAAGGCGTCCTTCGACTGGCACCCCGGCATGATGCTCGACAGCAGCACCCTCCAGGTGCCCTTCATGGCCGACCTCGTCACCCTCGCCGACCCCACCTCCCCCTTCTCCTTCCTGAACTACCTGAAGGAATCGGGCCGGCTGTACTCCTTCTACATCCGCGAGAGCTTCTATCCGCTGCGCGCCGAGTTCAACGACTACTGCCGCTGGGCCGCCGGCAAACTGGACAGCATCCGCTTCGCCCACCAGGTCACCACCGTCACCTACGACGAGAGCGAGGAGCTCTACGTCGTGCAGGCCGAGCACGTGCCCACCGGCGAGCGGAAGACCTACCGCGCCCGCAAGATCGTCCTCGGCACCGGCACCCCGCCGCACATCCCCGAGTCCTGCGAGGGCCTGGGCGGCGACCTGCTGCACAACGCCGACTACCTCGACGCCAAGGCCACCCTGCAGGCCAAGGACAGCATCACCATCGTCGGCAGCGGCCAGAGCGCGGCCGAGGTCTATTACGACCTGCTCCAGGACATCGACAGCCACGGCTACCACCTGACCTGGGCCACCCGCTCCCCCCGCTTCTTCCCCCTCGAATACACCAAGCTCACGCTGGAGATGACCTCGCCGGAGTACGTGGACTACTTCCACGCCCTCCCCCCGGCCACCCGCGACCGCCTCAACGCCTCGCACAAGAACCTCTACAAGGGCATCGACTCCGACCTCATCAACGGCATCTTCGACCTGCTCTACCAGAAGAACCTCAACGGCCCCTGCGCCACCCGGCTGCTCACCAACACGGCGCTGAACACGGCCCGTTACGACGAGACCAGCGGCACCTACACCCTCGGGCTGCGCCAGGAGGAACAAGGCCAGGACTTCTCCCTCGACACACAGGGCCTGATCCTCGCCACCGGATACCGCTACCGCACCCCGGACTTCCTCGCCCCGATCCACGACCGCATCGCCTGGGACGACGCCGGCCGCTACGACGTCGCACGCAACTACAGCATCGACACCGCCGGCCACGGCATCTACGTGCAGAACGCCGAGCTGCACACCCACGGCTTCGTCACCCCCGACCTCGGCATGGCCGCCTACCGCAACTCCTGCATCGTCCGCGAGCTGCTCGGCCGTGAGTACTACCCGGTCGAGAAGTCCATCGCCTTCCAGGAGTTCGCCGCTCCGGCCGTCATGGACCTCGCCACCCCTGCCGACCCGCGGCACACCCTGGAGGTCTCCGCATGAGCGCCCCGCTCTTCACCCGTACCGACCAAGCGCTCGGTGAGTTCTCGCTGCGCCCGGTCGACCCGCCGGCCGATGCCGCGCTGCTGCACGGCTGGGTCACCCACCCCAAGGCCGTCTTCTGGCTGATGCAGGACTGCGACCTCCCGGCCGTCGAGAAGGAGTTCACGCGGATAGCCGCCGACCCCTTCCACGACGCCTACCTCGGCCTGCACAACGGCACCCCGGCGTTCCTCGCGGAGCGCTACGACCCCGCCCACCGCGAACTGGTCGGCATCCACGCCGCCCAGCCGGGCGACGTCGGCATGCACTTCCTGTCGGCCCCCACCGACACCCCCGTGCACGGCTTCACCCTCGCCGTGATCACGACCGTGATGGAGATGCTCTTCGACGACCCGGCCACCCGCCGCATCGTCGTCGAGCCCGACGCCCGCAACACCGCGGTGCACGCCCTCAACAAGGCCGTCGGGTTCGAGGTCCAACGCACCGTCTCCCTCCCCTCCAAAGACGCCTACCTCAGCACCTGCACCCGCGACCAGTTCCTGGCCGCCCGAGGAGAGAACTGATGCTCCCCACCTCCGACGCAGCCCCGCACCTGCCCGCCCTGGACGCCGTCGCGCACCTCACCCCCGACCTCTGGTCCCGCGCCAACCGGCTCCTCGTCCGCAAGGCGCTCGCCGAGTTCGCCCACGAACGGCTGCTCTCCCCCACCCGCCTGCCCGCGGACGGCCACTACGCCGTACGCAGTGACGACGGCGGCGTCGAATACCGCTTCAGAGCCCGCCGCCTGACGCTCGACCACTGGCAGATCAACGCCGACAGCGTCACCCGCCACCGCGACAGCGGCGAACTCCCGCTGGACGCCCTCGACTTCTTCATCGAATTCCGCGGGACCCTGGGCCTGGGCGAGGAGATCCTCCCGGTCTACCTGGAAGAGATCAGCTCCACTCTCTCCGGCACCGCCTACAAACTCGCCGCCGCCCCGGCAAGCGCCGCCGAACTCACGAAGTCGGGCTTCCAGGCCATCGAGACCGGCATGACCGAGGGCCACCCCTGCTTCGTCGCCAACAACGGCCGTCTCGGCTTCGGCGTCCACGAGTACCACGCGTACGCCCCCGAGGCCGCCGCCCCCGTCCAGCTGATCTGGCTGGCCGCCCACCGCGACCACTCCACCTTCACCGCGGGCGCGGACCTCGACTACGACACGCTCGTCCGCGACGAGCTGGGCGAGCGCACCCTCGACCGTTTCGCCGGCACCCTCGGCGACCTCGGCCTGGACCTCGCCGACTACCACCTCATCCCCGCCCACCCCTGGCAGTGGTGGAACAAGCTCTCGGTCACCTTCGCCGCGGAGGTCGCCCAGCAGCGCCTGGTGTTCCTGGGCTCGGGCGACGACGACTACCTGGCCCAGCAGTCCATCCGCACCTTCTTCAACACCACCAGCCCCGAGAAGCACTACGTCAAAACGGCCCTCTCGGTCCTCAACATGGGCTTCATGCGCGGCCTGTCCGCCTCCTACATGGAAGCCACCCCGGCCATCAACGACTGGCTGGCCCGCCTCATCGACGGCGACGAGACCTTCCGGGCCGCCCGCTTCTCGATCATCCGCGAGCGCGCCGCCATCGGCTACCACCACCGCCGGTACGAGGCCGCCACCGCCAAGGGCTCCCCGTACCTCAAGATGCTCGCCGCCCTCTGGCGCGAGAGCCCCGTCTCCACCGTCGAACCGGGTCAGCGGCTGGCCACCATGGCCTCCCTCCTGCACGTCGACCGGGACGGCGGGTCCTTCGCCGGCGCCCTGATCGAGGAGTCCGGCCTGGAGCCCGCGGTCTGGCTCCGCCGCTACCTGGACGCGTACCTCACCCCCGTCCTGCACGCCTTCTACGCCTACGACCTGGTCTTCATGCCGCACGGCGAGAACGCCATCCTGGTCATCGAGGACGGCGCCGTGGCTCGCGTGATCTTCAAGGACATCGCCGAAGAGATCGCCGTCATGGACCCCGACGCGGTGCTGCCCCCCGCCGTCGAGCGCATCCGCGCCGACGTCCCCGAGGACAAGAAGCTGCTGTCCGTCTTCACCGACGTCTTCGACTGCTTCTTCCGCTTCCTCAACGGCACACTCGCCGACCTCGGCGTCCTCGACGAGGACACCTTCTGGCGCACGGTCGCCGACTGCGTCACGGACTACCAGGCGTCCATGCCCCACCTGGCCGACAAGTTCGCCCAGTACGACATGTTCGCCGAGGAGTTCTCCCTCTCCTGCCTCAACCGTCTCCAGCTGCGCAACAACCAGCAGATGGTCGACCTCCAGGACCCGGCAGGCGCCCTCCAGCTCATCGGCACCCTCCGCAACCCCCTCGCCCCCTACGCCCCCACCACCTGACCCCCCACAGAAACGACGAAGGGCGGGACCCACCGGGGTCCCGCCCTTAGTCAACTCACCGCAGCCCGCGCGGCATCACGCACGTCGGCGACTCAGCCCTTCTCGGACCGCTCGTCCTCATCGTCCGTGTCCTCGCCCGCGGCCTCGACCACGACGACCTCATCAGCCACGTCGTCGCCCTCGACGACCGACACCTCGGCGCCGGCCTCCTCGGCCACGGTCACACCCGTCTCCTCAGCCGCGTCCGTCTCGTCGGACTCGTCGGCGGGGGCGCCGGTGTCGCCGTCGTCCAGAGCATCGGTGAACTCGACACCGTCCAGCTCCGCGAGGCGGTCCGAGGCGTCCGTGGTGCCACCCTGGTCGGCCTCCAGCGCCTTGGCGAACCAGTCGCGCGCCTCGTCCTCGCGCCCGACCTCCAGCAGCGCGTCCGCGTAGGCGTAGCGCAGCCGCGCGGTCCACGGGTGCACCGCGTTCGACGCGAGCTCGGGACCCTGCAGCGTCACCACGGCGGCGTCCGCCTGCCCCATGTCCCGACGGGCACCCGCCGCGACCAGCCGCATCTCCACCTGCCCGGCCTTGTCCAGCTTCGCCACCTCGGGCTCGCCGGCCATGGCCATCGCCTTCTCGGGCCGGCCCAGACCGCGCTCGCAGTCGGCCATGACGGGCCACAGCTCGACGCTGCCGGTCATCCGCCGTGCCGCCCGGAACTCGGCAAGCGCCTCGCTGTACTTGGCGACCGCGTACGCCGCGAAGCCCGCGGCCTCACGCACCGCGGCGACCCTGGACGCCAGCCGCAGCGCGATCCGGGAGTACCCGTACGCCTGCTCCGGGTCCTCGTCCAGCAGCCTCGCCACCATCACCAGGTTCTTGGCGACATCGTCGGCGAGCGTCTTCGGCAGGCTCATCAGCTCCTGCCGCACATCCTTGTCGATCTCCTCCCCGGTGACGTCCTCCGGAATCGGCAGCCGCTTGATCGGCTCCCGGTCCCGGTCGCGACGGTCATCACGCCGGTCGTCCCGACGGTCGTCCCGCCCACGCCCGGCACCGTACGGCCGACGCCCGCGGTCATCATCCCGACGCGGCCCCCGGTCATCCCGACGGAACCCGCCACGCTCGCCACCGGAGGGACGGTCATCGCGACGGAACCCACCACGGTCGCCACCGGACGGCCGGTCATCACGCCGGAAGCCCCCACGGTCACCACCGCGGTCATCACGACGCTCATCGCGCCGATCGTCCCGACGGAAGCCCCCGCGGTCGCCACCCCCGGTCGGACGCCCACCACGGTCGTCCTCACGCCGCGGCCCACGCGGCCGCTCGTCCCGACGATCCCCACCACGGAACCCACCGCGGTCCCCACCGGACGGCCGGTCATCACGACGGAACCCACCGCGGTCCCCACCGGACGGCCGGTCATCACGACGGAACCCACCGCGGTCCCCACCGGACGGCCGGTCATCACGACGGAAGGAGGGACGCTCAGAGCCCCGGTCATCCCTACGGAACCCACCACGGTCGCCACCGGAGGGACGGTCATCGCGACGGAAGCCCCCACGGTCGCCACCCGACGGACGGTCGTCCCGACGGAAGCCGCCACGGTCCCCACCAGAGGGACGGTCATCACGACGGAACGCCGGACGGTCACCACCGGACGGACGCCCACCACGGTCATCACGACGGAACCCACCACGGTCGCCACCCGACGGACGGTCATCACGGCGGAACCCACCGCGGTCCCCACCCGAAGGACGGTCATCGCGACGGAAACCACCGCCGCGCTCATCGTCGCGACGAGGTCCGCGCGGACGGTCATCCCGGCGGTCACCGCCACGGAATCCGCCACGGTCACCACCGGAGGGACGGTCATCGCGACGGAACCCCCCGCGGTCCCCACCCGACGGACGACCACCACGGTCATCACGCCCGGCATAGCCGCCACCCGTCGGACGTCCACCACGGTCGTCGCGCCGGAAGCCGCCACGGTCGCCACCTGCGGAGCGGCCGCGGTCGCCACCCGAGGGACGGTCATCGCGACGGAACCCGCCACGGTCACCACCGGACGGACGGTCATCACGGCGGAACCCACCGCGGTCGGAACCACGGTTGTCACGGCCCGCGTTACCGCCACCGCCGCCGGCCGGGCGGCCGCCACGGTCGTTGTCACGACGCGGCCCCCGGTCGTCACGCCGGAAACCACCGCGGTCACCGTCGTCGCGCCGCTGAGGCCGGCGCTCCGAACGATCGTCGGAAGAGTTGGTGGACATCGACGTGACTCCTGTCATCGGTACTGCACATTCATTCTCGCGCACCGACCATTTCGGCGCGCTTCGGCAAAACAAAAAGGACCCTTGGTCCCAGCATGAACGCTGGGACCAAGGGTCCTTGAAAGATTGTTCGGCGGCGTCCTACTCTCCCACAGGGTCCCCCCTGCAGTACCATCGGCGCTGAAAGGCTTAGCTTCCGGGTTCGAAATGTAACCGGGCGTTTCCCTAACGCAATGACCACCGAAACCCTATCGGGTTCTAGCGAACAAGCACACTTTTTAGTTAAGAGTGAAACTTGGTTCAACCAGCGATTGCGACTGTTCGCAACCCGGGAACCACACAGTGGACGCGAGCAACTGAGGACAAGCCCTCGGCCTATTAGTACCAGTCAACTCCAACCGTTACCGGTCTTCCATATCTGGCCTATCAACCCAGTCGTCTACTGGGAGCCTTAACCCCTCAAAGGGGGTGGGAGTACTCATCTCGAAGCAGGCTTCCCGCTTAGATGCTTTCAGCGGTTATCCTTTCCGAACGTAGCCAACCAGCCATGCCCTTGGCAGGACAACTGGCACACCAGAGGTTCGTCCGTCCCGGTCCTCTCGTACTAGGGACAGCCCTTCTCAATACTCCTACGCGCACAGCGGATAGGGACCGAACTGTCTCACGACGTTCTAAACCCAGCTCGCGTACCGCTTTAATGGGCGAACAGCCCAACCCTTGGGACCGACTCCAGCCCCAGGATGCGACGAGCCGACATCGAGGTGCCAAACCATCCCGTCGATATGGACTCTTGGGGAAGATCAGCCTGTTATCCCCGGGGTACCTTTTATCCGTTGAGCGACGGCGCTTCCACAAGCCACCGCCGGATCACTAGTCCCTACTTTCGTACCTGCTCGACCCGTCAGTCTCACAGTCAAGCTCCCTTGTGCACTTACACTCAACACCTGATTGCCAACCAGGCTGAGGGAACCTTTGGGCGCCTCCGTTACTCTTTAGGAGGCAACCGCCCCAGTTAAACTACCCACCAGACACTGTCCCTGATCCGGATCACGGACCCAGGTTAGACATCCAGCACGACCAGAGTGGTATTTCAACAATGACTCCACAACCACTGGCGTGGCTGCTTCAAAGTCTCCCACCTATCCTACACAAGCCGAACCGAACACCAATATCAAGCTATAGTAAAGGTCCCGGGGTCTTTCCGTCCTGCTGCGCGAAACGAGCATCTTTACTCGTAGTGCAATTTCACCGGGCCTATGGTTGAGACAGTCGAGAAGTCGTTACGCCATTCGTGCAGGTCGGAACTTACCCGACAAGGAATTTCGCTACCTTAGGATGGTTATAGTTACCACCGCCGTTTACTGGCGCTTAAGTTCTCAGCTTCGCCACACCGAAATGTGACTAACCGGTCCCCTTAACGTTCCAGCACCGGGCAGGCGTCAGTCCGTATACATCGCCTTACGGCTTCGCACGGACCTGTGTTTTTAGTAAACAGTCGCTTCTCGCTGGTCTCTGCGGCCACCCCCAGCTCACCGAGTAAATCGGATCACCAGAAATGGCCCCCCTTCTCCCGAAGTTACGGGGGCATTTTGCCGAGTTCCTTAACCATAGTTCACCCGAACGCCTCGGTATTCTCTACCTGACCACCTGAGTCGGTTTAGGGTACGGGCCGCCATGAAACTCGCTAGAGGCTTTTCTCGACAGCATAGGATCATCCACTTCGCCACAATCGGCTCGGCATCAGGTCTCAGCCTTAACGTGTGACGGATTTACCTACCACACGGCCTACACCCTTACCCCGGGACAACCACCGCCCGGGCTGGACTACCTTCCTGCGTCACCCCATCACTCACCTACTACAAGTCTGGTTCGTCGGCTCCACCACGTCCCTTTGTCCGAAGACTCCAGGCCGGCTTCACGGACTTAGCATCGCCTGATTCAATGTTTGGCGCTTCAAAGCGGGTACCGGAATATCAACCGGTTGTCCATCGACTACGCCTGTCGGCCTCGCCTTAGGTCCCGACTTACCCTGGGCAGATCAGCTTGACCCAGGAACCCTTAGTCAATCGGCGCACACGTTTCCCACGTGTGTATCGCTACTCATGCCTGCATTCTCACTCGTGAACCGTCCACAACTCGTTTCCACGGCTGCTTCACCCGGCACACGACGCTCCCCTACCCATCACAGTCCCCGTTGGGGGTATGTACTGCAATGACACGACTTCGGCGGTGTGCTTGAGCCCCGCTACATTGTCGGCGCGGAATCACTTGACCAGTGAGCTATTACGCACTCTTTCAAGGATGGCTGCTTCTAAGCCAACCTCCTGGTTGTCTCTGCGACTCCACATCCTTTCCCACTTAGCACACGCTTAGGGGCCTTAGTCGATGCTCTGGGCTGTTTCCCTCTCGACCATGGAGCTTATCCCCCACAGTCTCACTGCCGCGCTCTCACTTACCGGCATTCGGAGTTTGGCTAAGGTCAGTAACCCGGTAGGGCCCATCGCCTATCCAGTGCTCTACCTCCGGCAAGAAACACACGACGCTGCACCTAAATGCATTTCGGGGAGAACCAGCTATCACGGAGTTTGATTGGCCTTTCACCCCTAACCACAGGTCATCCCCCAGGTTTTCAACCCTGGTGGGTTCGGTCCTCCACGAAGTCTTACCTCCGCTTCAACCTGCCCATGGCTAGATCACTCCGCTTCGGGTCTTGGGCACGCTACTCAACGCCCTATTCGGACTCGCTTTCGCTACGGCTTCCCCACACGGGTTAACCTCGCAACATACCGCAAACTCGCAGGCTCATTCTTCAAAAGGCACGCAGTCACGACTGCATGTGCAAGCACATACAGCGACGCTCCCACGGCTTGTAGGCACACGGTTTCAGGTACTATTTCACTCCGCTCCCGCGGTACTTTTCACCATTCCCTCACGGTACTATCCGCTATCGGTCACCAGGGAATATTTAGGCTTAACGGGTGGTCCCGCCAGATTCACACGGGATTTCTCGGGCCCCGTGCTACTTGGGTGGTTCTCAAGCAAGCCGTTGATGTTTCAGCTACGGGGGTCTTACCCTCTACGCCGGGCCTTTCGCATGCCCTTCGCCTACACCAACGGTTTCTGACTTGCCTCATCGCCGGCAGACGATGAAAGAGAACTCCCACAACCCCAACCACGCAACCCCTGCCGGGTATCACACGTGACTGGTTTGGCCTCATCCGGTTTCGCTCGCCACTACTCCCGGAATCACGGTTGTTTTCTCTTCCTGCGGGTACTGAGATGTTTCACTTCCCCGCGTTCCCTCCACACTGCCTATGTGTTCAGCAGCGGGTGACAGCCCATGACGACTGCCGGGTTTCCCCATTCGGACACCCCCGGATCAAAGCTTGGTTGACAGCTCCCCGGGGCCTATCGTGGCCTCCCACGTCCTTCATCGGTTCCTGGTGCCAAGGCATCCACCGTGCGCCCTTAAAAACTTGGCCACAGATGCTCGCGTCCACTGTGCAGTTCTCAAGCAACGACCAGCCACCCATCACCCCGCCACACAAGGCGAGTTCACTGGGGCCGGCATCACGAAGGTCCAGACTCGAAAGTCCGTACCCTCAGATACCCAACAGCGTGCCCGGCCCACCCGATCCATCCTCACGTTCCACGCCGAAGCAGTACTAATGACAACCAACCGAATGTGCCGAATAGTCAACGTTCCACCCATGAGCAACCACCGTCGAACATTTGCCGACGAAGTGGCCTCTGACCAACCGAAGTCGGTAAGAAATGCTCCTTAGAAAGGAGGTGATCCAGCCGCACCTTCCGGTACGGCTACCTTGTTACGACTTCGTCCCAATCGCCAGTCCCACCTTCGACGATTCCCTCCCACAAGGGGTTGGGCCACCGGCTTCGGGTGTTACCGACTTTCGTGACGTGACGGGCGGTGTGTACAAGGCCCGGGAACGTATTCACCGCAGCAATGCTGATCTGCGATTACTAGCAACTCCGACTTCATGGGGTCGAGTTGCAGACCCCAATCCGAACTGAGACCGGCTTTTTGAGATTCGCTCCACCTCGCGGTATCGCAGCTCATTGTACCGGCCATTGTAGCACGTGTGCAGCCCAAGACATAAGGGGCATGATGACTTGACGTCGTCCCCACCTTCCTCCGAGTTGACCCCGGCAGTCTCCTGTGAGTCCCCATCACCCCGAAGGGCATGCTGGCAACACAGAACAAGGGTTGCGCTCGTTGCGGGACTTAACCCAACATCTCACGACACGAGCTGACGACAGCCATGCACCACCTGTACACCGACCACAAGGGGGCGCCTGTCTCCAGGCGTTTCCGGTGTATGTCAAGCCTTGGTAAGGTTCTTCGCGTTGCGTCGAATTAAGCCACATGCTCCGCTGCTTGTGCGGGCCCCCGTCAATTCCTTTGAGTTTTAGCCTTGCGGCCGTACTCCCCAGGCGGGGAACTTAATGCGTTAGCTGCGGCACGGACGACGTGGAATGTCGCCCACACCTAGTTCCCAACGTTTACGGCGTGGACTACCAGGGTATCTAATCCTGTTCGCTCCCCACGCTTTCGCTCCTCAGCGTCAGTATCGGCCCAGAGATCCGCCTTCGCCACCGGTGTTCCTCCTGATATCTGCGCATTTCACCGCTACACCAGGAATTCCGATCTCCCCTACCGAACTCTAGCCTGCCCGTATCGAATGCAGACCCGGGGTTAAGCCCCGGGCTTTCACATCCGACGTGACAAGCCGCCTACGAGCTCTTTACGCCCAATAATTCCGGACAACGCTTGCGCCCTACGTATTACCGCGGCTGCTGGCACGTAGTTAGCCGGCGCTTCTTCTGCAGGTACCGTCACTTTCGCTTCTTCCCTGCTGAAAGAGGTTTACAACCCGAAGGCCGTCATCCCTCACGCGGCGTCGCTGCATCAGGCTTTCGCCCATTGTGCAATATTCCCCACTGCTGCCTCCCGTAGGAGTCTGGGCCGTGTCTCAGTCCCAGTGTGGCCGGTCGCCCTCTCAGGCCGGCTACCCGTCGTCGCCTTGGTAGGCCATCACCCCACCAACAAGCTGATAGGCCGCGGGCTCATCCTTCACCGCCGGAGCTTTCCACCACCAGACCATGCGGTCGGTAGTCGTATCCGGTATTAGACCCCGTTTCCAGGGCTTGTCCCAGAGTGAAGGGCAGATTGCCCACGTGTTACTCACCCGTTCGCCACTAATCCCCTCCCGAAGGAGGTTCATCGTTCGACTTGCATGTGTTAAGCACGCCGCCAGCGTTCGTCCTGAGCCAGGATCAAACTCTCCGTGAATGTTTGCCGGTAATCCGGCGAAACACACACGAGAGCGGAACGAGCGGACGGAATAAGTCTGCTCGTTCACAGCGTCCTCGCTGTGTGTGCCACCCACGCCACATGGACGGGATGGACTTTCAAAGGAACCTCATCCACCGAGGTGGACGGGGTATCAACATATCTGGCGTTGACTTTTGGCACGCTGTTGAGTTCTCAAGGAACGGACGCTTCCTTTGTGCCTGTTTCACCAGGCTCTCCGGGCGCTTCCCTTCGGTCTTGCGTTTCCGACTCTATCAGATCCTCGCGGTCCTGATTTTCGCCGGTGCGATTCGGCCTTTCGGCCTCTTCGCGATTCCGACTCTATCAGATCCTTTTCCGTTCCCCCGCTTATCGCGGTGGGTTCGAAATGCGGTTCCGATTACCTGTCGGAGGGGGTTTGCCTTTCGGCGTGGTCACTACGTTAGCTGCTTTTCCCGGCGACTCATAATCGAGTCGAAGGGGTCGAATTTTGGCAACGCCAAAAAGGCCCCGGTCAGAGGGAGCGTTCGTAGTAGTTGGTTGTGCCGCCTGGCGGTCCACGCAGATAGCGCTGCCCGTCTCCAGCGGCTCGGGCCACGTTAGGCGGTTGGCCCGCCCGAGTCAAGTATCGCTGGTGGCACGGCGACGACGCGGCACGTGCGGGCGGTACGGGCTGACGGTGCGGTCGCCGGCGATCCAGTAGCGCCACGGGTGGTCGGCCCCTTCTCCGCCTACGCCCGTGCGCGGACCGCTCCGTACATCTGCGGGCACTGCCGGGCTGCCGTGCAGCACGGAGAGATGGTCGGGGTCGCCGGCGCAGAGGTCGACGCCGTTCAGGCTGCGGTCGATGTCGAGGGCCGTTGCCAAGCGGGCCGGGCCCTTGGCGAGTTCGTTGGCGCTGCGGGCCTTGGGACGTCGGGCTGCGGCCAGGGGCTCGCCCGTCAGGATCTCGCCGGCGCGCAGGAGGACACCGCTCGCCTTGCCCTCGGGGCCGCAGACCAGGTTGAGGCTGAACCACATGCCGTAGATGAAATAGACGTAGGCGTGACCGGGCGGACCGAACATGGAGGCGTTGCGCGCCGTGCGGCCCCGGTAGGCGTGTGAGCCCGGGTCGGACTCCCCGTCGTACGCCTCGACCTCCGTCAGGCGGAGTTCGATCGGGCCGTCGGGGGTGTGGCGTACAAGGGTGCGGCCCAGCAGGTCGGGAGCCACGTCCACCACCGGGCGGTCGAAGAAATCGCGGCTGAGCGGCATACGTTCCGGTACGTCGGTCATGCGCTCCGAGGGTAGTGCAGCGATATATGGGTGGGCGGCTGGTCAGCGGGGCACCGGGGTTGGGAAGGTATGGCCCGTGGAACCGGCCCGCGCCGTTTCGCGTGGGTAGGAATCAAGCCGAGATCTCGGCGAGCTACACAGAGCACAGGCGTTCCGCCTGGGGAGGACGAGCATGGGGTTCAAGAAGCTGCTGGCGAGTTTGGGAGCCGGGGGCGCGTCGGTGGAGACGGTGCTCTTCGAGGAGAACGTCGTCCCCGGTGGCGTCGTCCAGGGTGAGGTGCGGATCCAGGGCGGGTCGGTGGCCCAGCAGGTCGAGGGGCTGTCCGTCGGTCTGCAGGCGCGCGTCGAGGTCGAGAGCGGCGAGGAGGAGTACAAGCGGAACATCGAGTTCACCAAGCAGCGGCTGGGTGGCGCGTTCGAGGTGCAGGCCGGGGCGGCGCACACCGTGCCGTTCGGTCTGGAGATCCCGTGGGAGACGCCGATCACGACGTTTCTCGGCCAGCACCTGCACGGCATGGCCGTCGGTGTGACGACGGAGCTGGAGATCGCCCGTGCGGTGGACTCCGGTGACCTCGACCCGGTGAATGTGCACCCGCTGCCGGCGCAGCAGGCGATTCTCGACGCGTTCGGCCGGCTCGGGTTCCGTTTCAAGGCCGCCGACCTCGAGCAGGGGCACATCCGGGGGACGCGCCAGAAGCTGCCGTTCTACCAGGAGGTGGAGTTCTTCGCCCCGCAGCAGTACCGCGGGCTGAACCAGGTGGAGCTGTCCTTCGTCGCCGACGACCGCGAGATGGACGTCGTACTGGAGATGGACAAGAAGCCGGGGCTGTTCACCGAGGGGACGGACTCCTTCCGTTCGTTCACGGTCGGGCTCAACGACTTCGAGGGAACGGACTGGGCCGCTTACCTCAACCAGTGGCTGGCGGAGGTCGGCGGTAAGCGGAACTGGCTCTAACCTGGGCGGACAGGTGTCAGCAAGCGACCAGGAGGTGTCGAGGTGTCCGAGCTGAAGCGGCGGCCGCTCCCGCACGATTTCCATCCGCCGGTGCCGCAGTTCACGGTGACCAGCGATGAGGTGGAGCCGGGCGGAACGCTGCGACCGGAACAGGTCCAGGCCCAGGGGAACCGTTCGCCGCACCTGCGGTGGGAGGGTGCTCCCGCGGGGACGAAGAGCTATGCCGTCACCTGCTACGACCCGGACGCGCCGACCGGCAGTGGCTTTTGGCACTGGACGCTGTTCGACATTCCGGTGTCGGTGACGGAGCTGCCGGCCGGTGCCGGCTCCGGTGACATGAAGGGGCTGCCCGAGGGCGCCGTCCATGCCCGGAACGACGCCGGGACGCTGGAGTTCACCGGCGCCGCCCCGCCGCCCGGGGACGGGCCGCACCGCTATGTGTTCACCGTGTACGCGGTGGACCAGGAAAAGCTCGGCCCCGACGCCGATGCCTCGCCCGCGGCGGTGGGCTTCAACCTGCGGTTCCACACCATCGGGCGGGCGCAGCTGATCGCCGAGTTCGAGGTGCCCGCGGCGGGCTGAGCCCGCTAATTCCGTTGCGCCCCGGCGCTTCCCGCGCACAGAGTGGTACATGGCTGACGGCCTCCATCGGGCCGTCGGGCAGTCGGTACCGCACTGGCGGGAGCGGCGGGGCGCAGGTGTGTCCCCCGCCGCTTGCCGGAGCCCGCACTCGTGTCGGGCGTCCTCGCCGGCTGCCGTTCGCTCCGGGTCCCGCGTGTTTCACGGGGGTGGGACCCGGAGCGCACGCTTTTCCGGCGCCGAGGTCAGGCGCTCCCGCTTCAGGGGCGCGGGACCGGCGTGCGGGCCGCTCCCCGTTCACCTTCTGATTGCCCGTCATCTACCTTCTGGCATGCGGAAATTGCGTTGTCCTGGGAATCCCTTCCACTGCACAGTGGAGCCACTTCGCCGAGGGGGCGAACGGGGTCCGGGAGGTGGGCGGGATGCGCGAGACGCTGGTGCTCAACGCGAGCTTCGAGCCGCTGTCGACGGTGTCGCTGCGGCGTGCGGTGGTACTGGTCATGCAGGACAAGGCCGTCGTCGAGCACGCCCACCCGGGGCTTCGCATTCGGGCGGCTTCGGTGGATGTTCCGGTGCCGCGGGTGATCAGACTCAGCAGATACGTACGGGTGCCGTTCCGAAGGCAGGCGCCGTGGTCGCGGCGGGGTGTGCTGGTCCGTGACCAGCACCGGTGTGCGTACTGCGGCCGGCGGGCGACGACCGTCGACCACGTCGTGCCGAGGTCGCACGGTGGTGGGGACACCTGGCTGAATACCGTCGCCTCGTGTGCGGAGGACAATCACCGCAAGGCGGACCGTACTCCGGAGCAGGCGGGGATGCAGCTGCTGCGGCGTCCGTTCGAGCCGACGCCGGCGGACGCGATGCTGTCGGCGCTCGGGGTCTCCGTGCGGGAAGAGCTGCCGGACTGGCTGGCACTGCCGGCCTAGGGGGTTCCCGCGGTGCGTGGTGGCCGTCGCCCGGCCGTCCTATTTCAGGAGGAGTTGGGCGATGGCTGCCAGGCCGACGACGACGATGACCGCCCGCAGCGCCGTGGGGGGCAGTCGCCGGCCGACCTTTGCGCCGATCTGGCCGCCCAGGGCCGAGCCCACGGCGATGAGGACGACGGCGGTCCAGTTGAAGTGGGCGACGAAGAGGAAGAAGACCGCCGCGACGCCGTTCACGACGACCGCGAGGACGTTCTTGAGGGCGTTGATGCGTTGCAGGTCCTCGTTGAGCAGCAAGCCCATCAGGGAGAGGTACAAGACCCCCTGAGCGGCGCCGAAGTAGCCGCCGTAGGCGCTGGCGCACAGCAGGCCGAGGAGCAGGGCGATGCCCCCGTCGCGGTGGCCTGTGGTGCCCGTACGGGCACGGCGGGCGCGCAGCGCGGCGGAGAGCTTGGGCTGGGCGACGACCAGGACCAGGGCGACGGCGATGAGCGCGGGCACGATCGCGTCGAAGGCCTCGGAGGGCAGTGCGAGCAGCAGGACCGCGCCGGTCAGGCCGCCGATGAAGGCGGTGGTGCCGAAGCGCAGGATGCGGCGGCGCTGGCCGCTGAGTTCGCGGCGGTAGCCGATGGCGCCGCTGATCGAACCGGGCACCAGACCGAGCGTGTTGGAGACGTTGGCCGTGATGGGCGGCAGGCCGATTGCCAGCAGCACGGGGAACGTGATGAGGGTGCCGGAGCCGACGATGGTGTTGATGGTGCCGGCGCCGATTCCCGCGACGAAGACCGCGAGCGCTTCCCAGATACTCATGCGGACTCCCCTGGGGCGTGGTCGGTGGGTGTCACCCGATCATGCCCCAGGGGTTTGCCGGATCAGTCGATGGGGGGCGCCTCGCGGTTCGGGGAGCTGGGCTTGGGGATGCTGCCGCCGCCCGCGGGGTTGAAGTTGCCGATGGCGCCGCCGAGGCCCTTGAGGGCGTCGCCGATCTCGCTCGGCACGATCCAGAGCTTGTTGGCGTCGCCTTCGGCGATCTTCGGGAGCATCTGAAGGTACTGGTAGGACAGCAGCTTCTGGTCCGGGTCGCCGGCGTGAATCGACTCGAAGACGACCCTGATGGCCTGGGCCTCACCCTCGGCGCGCAGCGCCGCGGCCTTGGCGTCACCTTCGGCGCGCAGGATCGAGGACTGCTTCTCACCTTCCGCGGTGAGGATCTGGGACTGCCGGACACCTTCGGCCTGGAGGATCGCGGCGCGCTTGTCGCGGTCGGCGCGCATCTGCTTCTCCATCGAGTCCTGGATGGAGGTCGGCGGCTCGATGGCCTTGAGCTCGACGCGGTTGACGCGGATGCCCCACTTCCCGGTGGCCTCGTCCAGGACCCCGCGCAGCGCGGCGTTGATCTCCTCGCGGGAGGTCAGGGTCCGCTCCAGGTCCATGCCACCGATGATGTTGCGCAGGGTGGTGACGGTGAGCTGCTCGATCGCCTGGATGTAGCTGGCGACTTCGTAGGTCGCGGCGCGGGCGTCGGTCACCTGGTAGTAGATGACGGTGTCGATGTTCACGACCAGGTTGTCCTGGGTGATCACCGGCTGCGGCGGGAACGGCACGACCTGTTCGCGGAGGTCGATGCGGTTGCGGATGGAGTCGATGAACGGGACGACGATGTTCAACCCGGCGTTGAGCGTACGGGTGTAGCGCCCGAAGCGTTCGACGATGGCGGCGCTGGCCTGTGGGATGACCTGGATCGTCTTGATGAGTGCGATGAACACGAGCACCACCAGGATGATCAGGACGATGATGATCGGTTCCACTGCGGCTCCCGTGCCCTTCGTTGCTGGTCCGTGCCGGCCGTTGGACCGGCTTGGCGGTTGATCAGTCTTTCAGAGTCGAGGCGCGCGGCGCAGCGGGTTCAGGTCAGATGACGACCGCCGTGGCCCCTTCGATCTCGACGACGTCGACCTGTTGGCCCGGTTCGTAGACCTGGTCGGTGTCGAGAGCGCGGGCGGACCAGACCTCACCGGCGAGCTTGATGCGGCCGCCACCGGAGTCGACGCGTTCGAGAACCGTGGCGCTCTTGCCCCTGAGGGCGTCAACTCCCGAGGCCAGGCCCGGACTCTGGCCGCGGTGGCGGTTGGCGATGGGGCGTACGACCACGATCAACGCGACCGACACGGCGGCGAAGACGAGGAATTGCGGAACGGTGCCGCCACCGAGGCTTGCGGTGACGGCACCGGCGACGGCACCGACCGCGAGCATCCCGAATTCGGGCATCGCGGTCACGACGAGAGGAATACCCAGCCCTACGGCGGCGATCAGCCACCACACCCATGCGTCCACGGCTTCATGGTAGATCCGCGGGACGGCCCGGGACAGGGCACGATCGGTCAGGAAAGGGGCAGACCTTGTGCGGTCCAGCGGTCGCCGCGCTGCTCGACGATCAGCGGCAGGCCGAAGCAGTGGGAGAGGTTGCTGGAGGTCAGCTCCAGGTCGAGCGGGCCGGCGGCCAGCACCTTGCCCTGGCGGATCATCAGGACGTGGGTGAAGCCGGGGGCGATCTCCTCGACGTGGTGCGTGACCATGATCATCGAAGGGGCGTAGGGGTCGCGGGCCAGGCGGCCCAGGCGGCGCACCAGGTCCTCGCGGCCGCCGAGATCGAGGCCGGCGGCGGGCTCGTCCAGGAGGAGCAGCTCGGGGTCGGTCATCATCGCGCGGGCGATCAGGGTCCGCTTGCGCTCGCCCTCGGAGAGGGTGCCGAACTTCCGGTCGAGGTAGGCGGTCATACCCAGGCGGTCGAGGAAGGCGCGGGCGCGCTGCTCGTCGACCTCCTCGTAGCTCTCCTGCCAGCTCGCGGTCATGCCGTAGGCGGCGGTCAGCACGGTCTGCAGGACCGTCTGGCTGCGCGGCAGCTTGTCGGCCAGGGCGATGCCGGCCATGCCGATGCGCGGGCGGAGGTCGAAGACGTCGACCTTGCCGAGCTGCTCCCCGAGGATCGAGGCCGTGCCGGTGCTCGGGTAGAGGTAGCTGGACGCGACGTTGAGGAGGGTGGTCTTGCCGGCGCCGTTCGGGCCGAGGATCACCCAGCGCTCGCCCTCCTTCACCGACCAGGAGACCTGGTCCACCAGAGCCCGTCCTTCGCGGACCACGGATACGTCCACCAGCTCCAGCACATCGCTCATGAGCGCGTTGTCTCCCATTGCTTCTCGGTCGTCGCGTGCACCTGTAGGCGCAGCCCCCCAGCAAACCTACGCCACTCGTTGTCAGAGCTGTTGCCTAGGCTGGGGAGCATGCTCGATGAACCTCGTTCGGGACGGCTGGCGTCGTGGGGAAATGCCCTCTTGGCCGGACTTGTCTCACCTGATGAAGCCGCGCACCGTATCGCGGACGATGACGCGGTGCACCGCGTGGAGGGCCTGCCCGGGGAGTCGTCGCCGGTCGGGCTGACGCTCGCGCTGGGGCGGCTGCGCGCGCTGGGGGCGGTCGGCCTGCGGGTCGCGCTGCCGGTGCCGGGGCATCCGCTGGGGCTCTGCGGCCCGCCGGACTTCAACGCGCGAGCGCTGGAGTCCGAGGAGGCGGTGCTCACAGTGGGAGCCGGCCTGGGCCTGGTGCCGGACGTGTACGAGGCCGGCCCCGAGGGCGGCAGCGGCCCCGATGTGCACGTGGAGGTGGTCTGGCACTGCCTGCCGGTGCGGGAGGGGCCACCGGCCGACGTGCCGTCGCTGGGTGAGGCGGAGCGGGAGCTGGCGGAGGCGCTGCGGGAGGCGACCGAGGCGCTCTCGTCGCTGGACGTAGCCGGTTCCGGCCCCGTCGCGCAGGCGGCCCTGGAGGCGTACCGCGCGCGGGCGGAGGCGGGCCGGCAGGTGCTCGCGCCGGGGTACCCGCCTCGTGCGGTGCGGGTGCTGGAGCTGGCCCAGCGGGTGGGCGCGCTCGTCGACATCGCGCGGCAGGCCGGCGGTGACGGGGAGCACGGCGGGGCGGTGAGCGCATCGGAGATCGCGGCCCGCGCCGAGGCGCTGCGGCCGGTGGAGCGTACGGCCCGACGGGCGCAGGTGGCGGCGTACAACGCCGCGGTGGAGGAGCGGGAGCGGCGGGGGTGAGAATCCCTGCCCAGCTTCGGCGGGCAGTTCGTCCCTGGGGCGAGGGCCGGACTGGTGGCGGGGGTGGCGGGGGGACCGGGTACGCCCGCCCGTAAAGGGATCAGCCGGTCCAAGGGGGTCCGCCGGTCCAAGGAGTCCGTCCTCCCGTCCAGGGATGGGCCGTCACGGAGCGGGCCGAGGGACGAGCACAGGAACGGGCCTCAAGGGCCTCAGGGACCTCCAGGAGGAGACGTTCGGGAAGAGGGCGTCAGTGTTGCGCTCCGGGTCCGCGCTTCGGTCCGTGTTTCGTTCCGTCAGGGCGTCGGCCTGGCGACACCTGGCCGGTGGGACGCACCGTCGGGAGCGGCGGCCATGACCGCGATGGCAGTGGCCTCAACAGGCCCGGCCCCGCAGGTGGTTGCCTGCGGGGCCGGGATGCCGTTGCCGGGAGGGGAGTGCCCGTCTCAGTGGTTGACGCAGGGGTTGCCGAAAACCGGGTTGAGGGCACCGATGACGGTGACGGTGTTGCCGCAGGCGTTCACGGGGACGTTCACGGGAACCTGGACGAGGTTGCCGGAGCCCACGCCGGGGGAGTTCACGGCCGTGCCCTGGGCCAGCGGCGCGCTGTGGGCGGAGGCGACACCGGCACCCGCGACGGCGAGGCCGCCGGCCATCATCGTGAGGGCCGCTACCCGCTTGATGTTCTTCACTTCTCATGCTCCTCGTTGCCGTTGCCGTGACCAGCCGTCACGACTGCACTGGGAAACGGCCGGGCCCCGAGGACGGATACGCCAAATGGGCGACGTCTACACGACAGTATGAATCTCGCACCGGAAGACGACGCTCCGCTTTGATCGCCCCGTCCCCTCGGGGAGAACGGCGCAGAATCGTTTCGAGGAGTGGCTCGGCCGCCGGATCTCCCTCCGGCGGCGGTGTGTTCAGGCGCCGATGCCGTGCCGCACCGCCCACAGCGCGGCCTGGGTGCGATCCGCGAGGTCGAGCTTCATGAGGATGTTGGAGACATGAGTCTTGACCGTCTTCTCCGAGAGCACCAGGGCCCGCGCGATCTCACGGTTGGACCGTCCGTCGGCGATCAGGCCGAGCACCTCGCGCTCCCGCTCGGTCAGCGAAGTACCGCGCCCCTGGCCGGTGTTGCCCTCGTCCTGGGAGAGGAGGGCGCCGGCGACCTCGGGCTGGAGCAGCACATGCCCCGCGTGCACCGAACGGATGGCGCCGGCCAGCGCGTCGGGGTCGACGTCCTTGTAGAGGTATCCGGCCGCGCCCGCGCGCAGGGCCGGAACGACGGTGCGCTGCTCGGTGAAGCTCGTGACGACCAACACCCGGGCGGGGTTGGTCAGTTCGCGCAGCTTCCGCAGGGCCTCGATGCCGTCCATGCCGGGCATCTTGACGTCCATCAGGACGACGTCGGGGCGCAGCTGTTCGGCGGCGGCGACGCCCTCAGCGCCGTCGGACGCCTCTCCCACCACCTCGATGTCCTCCTGGATCTCCAGGAAGGTCCGCAGCCCGCGGCGTACGACCTGGTGGTCGTCGACGAGCAGGACGCGGATGGCCCGGCCGTCGGCCGGCTGCCGGTCCCGGCTCCCCCGGGCCCCGTCCGCGGGCACCCCCATGGCCCCGCCCCCTTCGATTTCAGCCACCGGGTACCTCCATCTCGACGGCGGTCCCCTTGCCGGGCACCGACTCCACGGTGAGCTTTCCACCGACTCCGCCGGCGCGGTCACGCATCGAGACCAGGCCGAGGTGGCGGCCGGCCCGGCGGACCCGGCCGGTGTCGAAACCGCAGCCGTCGTCCGCGACCCGCAGCAGCGCTCCCTGGCCGTGGCGGGCGAGGCTGACGTCGACGTGCTCCGCCCCGGAGTGCCGCAGGGCGTTGTGCAGCGCCTCCTGGGCGACCCGGAGGAGTGCGTCCTCCTGGGCGGACGGCAGGGCGCGGACCCCATGGGCCGTGAAGCTGACCCGCGCGGAGTGGGCGCGGTCCAGGACCTGGGCCTGGGAGCGCAGGGTGGCGACCAGGCCGTCCTCGTCCAAGGCCGCGGGCCGCAGCTCGATCACGGCGGCGCGCAGTTCGTCGGCGGCCTCCGCGGCGAGCGCGGCGACCTGGTGCAGTTCGTCCTTGGCGCGGGCCGGGTCGCGGTCGACCAGTGCGGTGGCGGCCTGTGCGGTCAGCCGGAGGGAGAAGAGCTTCTGGGCGACCGCGTCGTGCAGTTCGTGGGCGAGCCTGGCGCGCTCCCCCGCGATGGTGAGTTCGCGGCTGCGCTCGTAGAGGCGGGCGTTGGTCAGCGCGATGGCGGCGTGCTGGGCGAGTATGCCGAGCAGTCGCTCGTCGTCCTCGGTGAAGCCGCAGCGGCTGCCGCGGGCGGGCCGGGGCTCGGGACAGCGCTTGTTGGCGAGGAAGAGAGCGCCCAGGATCTCGTCGCCGTCGGCGACCGGCAGGCCCAGGAAGTCGGACATGTCCGGGTGGGCGTCGGGCCAGCCGCCGAAGCGCGGGTCCTGCCGGACGTCCGCGAGGCGCTCCGGGGTGGCGTTGTGCAGCATCGCGGCGAGGATGCCGTGCTGGCGGGGCAGCGGGCCGATGGCCTTCCACTGCTCGCTGCTGACGCCGTCCACCACGAACTGCGCGAAGCCGCCGTGATCGTCGGGCACGCCCAGGGCGGCGTACTCGGCGTCCAGCAGCTCGCGGGCCGAGGCGACGATCGTCTTGAGGACGTCGCGCACCTCCAGGTGCCTGCTCATCGCCAGGATCGCGGTGCTCACCGCGGGGATGCCGGCTCCCGGTCCGTTGGTCATGGCTTCACCGTACCGGCGCGCTGACCGGCCCGTATCGGACCACCGGCGCCCTCGGTCTCCGCCCACCGCCCTAGGCCCAATGCCCTGCGGCGGCCCGCCCGTCGCCCGACGCCTGCCGGGGCGGCGCGTTCCTACGGTGAGGGCGAGGGCGGGGCGCGGGCCCGGCCCGGGAAGGGGACGCGATCATGCCGGTGGCGATCATTACGGGGGCGTCGAAGGGGCTGGGCCGGGCGCTGGCCGCGGCGCTGGCCGGGCGGGGCTGGGATCTGGTGGTGGACGCCAGGTCGTCCGGGCCGCTGGAGGCGGCGGCGCGGGAGCTGCGCGAAGGCGGGGCCCGGGTGGTCGCGCTGCCCGGCGATGTGGCGGACGACGGGCACCGGCGGGAGCTGGTGGCGGCGGCCCGTGAGCTGGGCGGGCTCGATCTGCTGGTGAGCAACGCGAGCGTCCTGGGGGCGGCTCCGCTGGTGCGGCTGGCGGAGCATCCGCTGACGGGACTGCGGGATGCCCTGGAGGTGAATGTCGTCGCGCCCTTGGGGCTGGTGCAGGAGGCTCTGCCGCTGCTGCGTAAGTCCCCGCTCCTCGCCCCTCCCACGGAGGGCGCGGCCAATGAGGATTCGTCCCCTTATATAGGGACAGAAGGCGATGCGTTTGCAGGGACAGGTGGGGCTGTTCTTCACATCAGTTCGGATGCGGCTGTCGAGGCGTACGAGACATGGGGTGGCTACGGAGCCTCCAAGGCGGCACTCGACCAGGTGTCGGCGGTGCTGGCGGAGGAGGAGCCGGGGCTGCGGGTGTGGTGGGTGGACCCGGGTGACATGCGGACCGACCTGTACGCGGCCGCCGTCCCCACCGACGACGACTCCGGGCGGCCGCTGCCGGAGACCGTCGTTCCCGCCCTCCTGGACCTCTTGGACCGCCGGGCCGCCTCCGGGCGGTACCGGGCGGGGGACCTGCCGGCCGGGCCGGCGACCCCCGCGGATCCGCCGTCGGCCGCACCGGAGGGCGCACGATGATCACGGAGGCGCTACGCGTCCCCGAGGAGCTCTCCGCCCGGGTCCCGGCGGAGCAGCGGGGCCCCGGCCTCGACCGCGACGCCGTACGGCTGATGGTGAGCCGGGGCACGGAGGAGGTCGGGCATCACGCCTTCGGTGAGCTGCCGCAACTGCTCGCGGCCGGGGACGTGCTGGTGGTGAACACCTCTCCGACGCTGTCGGCCGCGGTCGACGGCCGGATCGGGGACGGCCGGGGGCGCGGCGAGCCTGTGGTGGTGCACTTCTCGACGCGGGCGGACCGCGGGCATCCGGCGGGCCGCGCCGTGGCCGGGTGCTGGGCGGTGGAGCTGCGCAGACCGGACGGGCGGGGCAGCACCCGGCCGCGGGCGGGCGGCCCGGCAGGCAGGGTGGTGCGGCTGCCGGGCGGGGCGCGGCTGACCCTGGAGGCGCCGGTGGACCCCGGGGGCGCACGGCTGTGGTGGGCGCGGTTGGCGGGCGGCACGGCCGCGGAGCTGATGCGGAGGTACGGGCGGCCGATCCGGTACGGCTACACCGACCGCGATCAGCCGCCGGCCGCCTACCAGACGGTTTTCGCGACGGACTCCGCCGGCGGCGGCAGCGCGGAGATGCCGAGCGCGGCCCGCCCCTTCACGGCGTCGCTGGTGGCGGGGCTGGTGAGCGCAGGAGTGCAGTTCGCGCCGATCTCGCTGCACACGGGCGTGGCGTCGGCGGAAGCCTTCGAGCCGCCGTATCCGGAGCGGTTCGCGGTGCCGCCCGCCACCGCCTGGCTGGTGAACGCGGTGCGCGCCGGGCGGGCGGGGCGCGGCGCCGGTTCCGGCGGGCGGATCGTGGCGGTGGGGACGACGGCGGTGCGGGCACTGGAGTCGGCCGCCGGGCCGGACGGGCGGGTGCGGGCGACGGACGGCTGGACGGATCTCGTGGTGACGCCGGAGCGCGGGGTGCGGGTGGTGAACGGCCTGCTCACCGGGCTGCACGAGCCCACGGCCTCGCATCTGCTGATGCTGGAGGCGGTGGCGTCGGCGGTGGCGGACGGGGATACGCTGCGGCGCGCGTACGCGGCGGCGGTGGAGCGCCGCTACCTGTGGCACGAGTTCGGGGATCTCCATCTGCTGCTGCCGTCCTGAGCCCGCGCCGCCGCCGTGTCACCCGGGGCGCATGAGCAGCCCTGGACTCTCGCGCTGACGGCCGCTGTGCCGGCCATGCCCTACTACATGGGCGCGTACTACGCGGACGAGTCGACCTGCTTCATGGTCCGGCATGCTGCCGGCCGCGCAGCACCTGCCGGGCCTGACAGGGCCGATATACGCGCTGCACCAGGGCTTTTGCTCCAGGAACCGCTGGAGCGGGTCCGCCGAAGAGTGAGCTTTCGCGGCGTTTTGGTCGGATTGACCGATACTGCCACTGAAGAGGCCCATTTGGTCCGAAAGCCTCTTGACTTCGCCGCGATGTCGGCATGACCCGCACAGGCTGTGCGTTCGCAATTACACCCAGCGAGACAAACCCCTCTCCACTGTGACGCCGCACATAGGACGCAGGTCACTTACGACCCGACTTAGTGGCCTTGTAAAGGCGCTGTGAGCTGGGATGCGACCAGCTGCGACGCAATTCGTGAGCACCTGGTTCCACTAACCCGGATCGTATGTCACACCTTTGCCCGGGCAATTTCCGGCCGCTAAGAATGGCCTCCGTCGCTCGGCGCCGTATCGAAATCGGCGTTCTTCGCCACCACGGCCCTCGCGACGGTCCCCCCATTGGAAGAGGTCGACTCCGCCATGCCGAAGCACGCTGTTTCTGGATTTTCCCGCCTCAAGCGGACCCATAAGCTTTCCGTCGTAGGCATCGCAGCGGCCGGTGCCGCCGCTCTGGCCTTCTCGGTCGTCCCGGGCGCCGACGCCGAACAGGGCGAGCCCAAGGCCGCCACCCAGAACGTGAAGCCGGTTGCCTTCAGCGCGGTCGACACCGCCGCCAAGACGCAGCAGGACACGATCACCAAGCAGGCCGACGACTCCGCCGCGCAGGGCAAGGCCGAGGCCGCCGCCAAGAAGAAGGCCGAGGCCGAGGCCAAGGCGAAGGCGGCCGCCAAGGCCAAGGCCGATGCGAAGGCCAAGGCGGAGAAGGAGCGCAAGGAGCAGCAGGCCGCGAGCCGGTCCGCCGAGCGCGCCGCCCCCGCCCCGAAGCCGGCCCCCAAGACGTACGCCGACAACCTGGACGGCTGGATCCGGGAGTCGCTGGACATCATGGCGAAGAAGGGCATTCCCGGCACGTACGAGGGCATCCACCGGAACATCATCCGGGAGTCGGGCGGCGACCCGAAGGCCATCAACAACTGGGACATCAACGCCCAGAACGGCGTCCCGTCCAAGGGTCTGCTCCAGGTGATCCAGCCGACCTTCGAGGCGTACCACGTCGACGGCACCTCGTGGGACCTCTACGACCCGGTCGCCAACATCACCGCCGCCTGCAACTACGCGGCCGACATGTACGGTTCGATGGACAACGTGAACTCGGCCTACTGAGAAGCCGTTTCACGCACCGAACACCGCCGAGGGGCGGCACCCGGAACCGGGTGCCGCCCCTCGGGCGTGAATGCGGGACGCGCTACTTGCGCATGACCTCCGGCTCGTGGCGGCGCAGCAGCCGCGCGACGACGAAGGCGAGGGCGACGCCCAGACCGATCAAGATGATCATGTCCATGATGTAGACGCCGGTCTGGTGCTTCCACAGCGGGTCGGGGTTGCCGACCTCCCACGGCAGCAGCGTGTTCATGTCGGCGGTCGCGCCCATCGCGGCGACGGCCCAGCGCGAGGGCATCAGCCAGGAGAACTGCCCGACGCCCACGGTGTCGAAGAGCTGGAAGAGCACGCCCGTGAAGACGACCTGGACGATGGCGAACATGACCAGCAGCGGCATGGTCTTCTCGGCCGTCTTGACCAGCGCCGAGATGATCAGGCCGAACATCATCGAGGTGAAGCCGAGCGCGATGATCGCCAGTGCCATCTCGACGGCAGGCGCGCCCTCCAGCAGCAGGCCCTCGGTGGGCAGCTTGCGGGGCGAGAACCCGATCGCCGCGATGATCACGCCCTGGAAGGCCGTGACCACACCGAGCACGATCACCTTGGACATCAGATACGCCGACCGCGACAGGCCGGTGGCCCGTTCGCGTTCGTAGATGACCCGCTCCTTGATCAGCTCACGGACGGAGTTGGCCGCGCCCGAGAAGCACATGCCCACCGCGAGGATCAGCATGATCGTGCTCGCGTCGCGGTTGGTTCTGTTCTTGTTGAGCGGCCCGTATCCGAGGCCGTAGTCGCTGGGGATCAGGATCGAGACCACGCCGAGGACCGCCGGCAGGATCACCATCAGGCCCAGGAAGCCGCGGTCGGAGGCGAGCACCGAGACGTAGCGCCGCATCAGCGTCCACAGTTGCGAGCCCCAGCTCTGGGACTTCTGCATCCGGGCCGGCGGCGGCTGGATCGTCACCGACTGCGGGGCGACGGCGTCGATGTCCGCGGCGTACATCTGGTAGTGCGGCGAGCCGCGCCAGCGGCCCATCCAGTCGTAGTCCCGGTAGTTCTCGAAGGCCGAGAAGACATCCGCCCAGGTGTCGTACTGGAAGAAGTTCAGCGCTTCCTCGGGCGGGCCGAAGTAGGCAACGCCACCGCCCGGCGCCATCACCAGCAGCTTGTCGCAGATACCGAGCTCGGCCACCGAGTGGGTGACGACCAGGACCGTGCGGCCGTCGTCGGCGAGGCCGCGCAGCAGCTGCATGACATCGCGGTCCATGCCCGGGTCGAGGCCGGAGGTGGGCTCGTCGAGGAAGATCAGCGAGGGCTTGGTCAGCAGCTCCAGGGCCACCGAGACGCGCTTGCGCTGGCCACCGGAGAGCGAGGTGACCTTCTTGTCCTTGTGGATGTCGAGCTTCAGCTCGCGCAGCACCTCGTCGATCCGCGCCTCACGCTCGGACTCCGCGGTGTCCCCGGGGAAGCGCAGCTTGGCGGCGTACTTGAGAGCCTTGGCGACGGTCAGTTCCTTGTGCAGGATGTCGTCCTGCGGAACCAGGCCGATGCGCTGGCGCAGCTCGGCGAACTGCTTGTAGAGGTTGCGGTTGTCGTAGAGGACATCGCCCTGGTTGGCGGGCCGGTAGCCGGTCAGCGCCTTGAGCAGCGTCGACTTGCCGGAACCGGACGGGCCGATGACCGCGATCAGCGACTTCTCCGGGACGCCGAAGGAGACGTCCTTGAGGATCTGCTTGCCGCCGTCGACGGTGACGGTGAGGTGGCGGGCCGAGAAGGAGACCTCGCCGGTGTCGACGAACTCCTCCAGGCGGTCGCCGACCAGCCGGAAGGTGGAGTGACCGACACCGATGATGTCGTTCGGGCCGATCAGCGCCGTGCCGGACTTGGCGACCGGCTGACCGTTGACGTACGTGCCGTTGTGGCTGCCGAGGTCGCGGATCTCGAAGCGGCCGTCGGGCGTGGCCCGGAACTCCGCGTGATTGCGGGAGACCTGGAGGTCGGAGACGACCAGCTCGTTCTCCAGCGCACGGCCGATGCGCATCACACGGCCGGTGTCGAGGCGGTGGAAGGTGGTCGGGCTGCGGTCACCGGCCGGCCGCTGCGAGGGCGCGGCCGCCTGCGGAGGCTGCTGGGCCTGCTGCGGCGGGATGTACGGCGGCTGCTGCGCCTGCGGCGGGGCCTGCCAGTTCTGCTGGACCGGCGGCTGGTGGGCCGGCGGCTGGTGGGCCGGCGGCTGCTGCGCGGGAGGCGCCTGCCAGCCCTGCGCGCCCTGCTGCTGGGGCGCCATCGCGGGCTGCGCGTTGTACGCGCCGGCAGCCGGGGCGGCCGACAGGCTCACCCGGGGACCGTCGGTGGCGTTGCCCAGGTGCACGACCGAGCCGGGGCCGATCTCCAGCTGGTGGATCCGCTGCCCCTGGACGTATGTGCCGTTGGTGCTGCCGTGGTCTTCGATGATCCAGCCGCGGCCGGCCCACCGCACGGTGGCGTGCCGCCAGGAAACCCTGGCGTCGTCGAGCACCATGTCGCCCTGCGGATCGCGGCCCACGTTGTAGGACCGGGACGGATCGAGCGTCCAGGTCCTTCCGTTCAATTCGAGTACGAGTTCAGGCACTCCATGCCCCATTACATAGTCCCCCGAGTGACGCCCTGTATGGGAAGTCTAGGGATGGCGAACATCGTGAGGAACTATTTCAGGCTCGGCCCTCGGACCGGTAACCGGGAGAGGACCGGGGCGCGGGGCCCGCTTGTCGTGATGTGCCAAACTCCCCCGGAGAGCGGGAAGTAGGAGCGGATACGGAGATTTCCGGGGAACAGGCGCATTACGGAAAGCCGGGGAGCTGACGGTGCGTCGGCGCCCCCTCCCGCCGCGACGCCCGGAATCGCGCCGGTCGCGCCGCCGCCCTCCATCCGCTCCGCTTTGAGCTGGCTTTTCCTCCGATGTAGGCGAGAAGGGAGGGCCGGTTTCTCTCCGCCGTGCGGCCGAGGCTGCCGGCGTGCGGCCCTCGGCGAGCGCGAAGGAGGCGGAGCAGGCCGCGCCGCGGCGGACACAGTGCCGCGGAGAGACACCACCCCCGCTCTACCGGGCAAAATGACCCAAAACACCCTTGACATCGCCATCGCACACACGGATCGGAGAGGGTCGCGGAGGTCGGGAGGGGTGCCATCGGGCCCGGGTCCCCCCTCCCGCACCCGCCACTGGCGCGACGAACTCCCCCACACGGCAAGGGAGTTGGCGGCGTCACTCGCCGCATCGACCGGCCCGGCCGACGGCCCGGACACGACTCGATAACGATCAGCGGGGCCGGTCGCGCCCCGAAGCCCCGGGCGCACCGCGGGCAGACGGCGGAACGCGCTGGTCCGAACCACGGACACCTGTACGGTCGGGCTCTCCGGCCGGATACCGTAAGGGCACCATGAGCGCATCGCAGATCCCGCCTGCCACCGCCGTACCGGGCGATGACGTACCGACCCTTCTCGTCAAGATCTTCGGGAAGGACCGGCCCGGCATCACCGCAGGTCTCTTCGACACCCTCGCCGCCTACTCCGTCGATGTCGTGGACATCGAGCAGGTCGTGACCCGAGGGCGCATCGTGCTGTGCGCGCTGGTCACGGCCCCTTCCCCGGCAGAGGGCTCCTCCGGCTCCTCCGAGGGCGACCTCCGGGCCACCGTGCACAGCTGGGCCGAGTCGCTGAACCTCCAGGCCGAGATCATCTCCGGCCGGGGCGACAACCGTCCGCGCGGCACCGGCCGCTCGCACGTCACCGTGCTGGGCCACCCGCTGACCGCCGAGTCGACCGCCGCCATCGCCGCCGCCATAACGACCTCGGGCGGTAATATCGACCGTATTTTCCGTCTTGCGAAGTATCCGGTGACGGCCGTGGAGTTCGCGGTGTCGGGTGCGGCGACGGACGCGCTGCGCTCGGTGCTGGCACCGGAGGCCGCGATGCTCGGGGTGGACATCGCCGTCGTCGCGGCCGGGCTCCAGCGCCGGGCCCAGCGGCTGGTGGTCATGGACGTCGACTCCACGCTCATCCAGGACGAGGTCATCGAGCTGTTCGCGGCGCACGCCGGCTGCGAGGCCGAGGTCGCCGAGGTCACGGCCGCCGCGATGCGCGGCGAGCTGGACTTCGAGCAGTCGCTGCACGCCAGGGTTGCGCTGCTCGGCGGGCTCGACGCCTCCGTCGTGGAGTCCGTACGCAAGGAGGTGCGGCTCACCCCGGGTGCCCGCACCCTGGTACGGACCCTCAAGCGGCTCGGCTACCAGGTCGGTGTGGTCTCGGGCGGCTTCACCCAGGTCACCGACGCGCTCCAGGAGGAGCTCGGTCTCGACTTCGCCTCGGCCAACACCCTGGAGATCGTCGACGGCAAGCTCACCGGCCGGGTGACCGGCGACATCGTCGACCGGGCGGGCAAGGCGCGCCTGCTGCGCAGCTTCGCCCAGCAGGCCGGGGTGCCGCTCGCGCAGACCGTCGCGATCGGCGACGGCGCCAACGACCTCGACATGCTCAACACGGCGGGCCTCGGCGTCGCCTTCAACGCCAAGCCGGTGGTGCGCGAGGCGGCGCACACCGCGGTGAACGTGCCGTTCCTGGATACCGTGCTCTATCTGCTGGGCATCACCCGCGAAGAGGTCGAGGCCGCGGACACGCACCTCGGCTGAGGCCGCACCGCTCCCCCGGGCGCCCGGCCGACGGGCCGGCCGCACCGGGCCGGCCCCGGCAGAAACAGCAGGCCGCGGCAGACATACGACAAGGGCTCCGGCGTGCGCCGGAGCCCTTGTCGTATGTGGTGCGACCGTCAGCGGGCCGGAGGGTGGACCGGCCCGTCAGCGGCGACGGTGGTGCGGTGGCCTCACTCGTGAGGCGGCAGGTAGGCGACGAGGCGGCCGACGCCGTGCTCGACGGACTTCCACGAGCCGTTGAAGGCGATCACGGCCATCGTCGCGGTCGGGAAGCCACCGCGGTTCATGCGGGCCAGGAGATCGTCGTCGGCCTCGCCGGCGAGCGCGTCCGCGAGGGCGTGAACCCCCGGGTTGTGGGCGACGACCAGCAGGTCGTGCACGTCGTCCGAGGTCTCGTTCAACAGGGCGATGAGCTCGCCGAGCGAGGCTTCGTAGAGCCGCTCCTCATACACCGTCTTGGGGCGGTGCGCGAGCTCGGTCACGAAGAGCTTCCAGGTCTCACGGGTGCGGGTGGCCGTCGAGCACAACGTCAGGTCGGGGGTGATCCCGGCTCCGGCCAGCCGTCGACCGGCGGCCGGGGCGTCCTGACGGCCGCGATCGGCGAGCGGCCGCTCGTGGTCGGAACTGTCCGACCATTCGGCCTTGGCGTGTCGGAGGAGGACAATCCGGCGGGGTGTATCGGCGCTCATGAGTCCCAGCTTCGCACGAAAGGCGGCGCGGGGCGCGGGGTGTTGAAGGGCTGCCCCCCGCAGGGTGACGGCCGTGCACCGGCGGTCATGAGGAACCGAGGCTGACGACCCTGGCAAGGAATTCCAGCAGCGGCGCCAGGCCGTCACGGGCGCTCGCGGCGGTCGCCGGGGAGGAGCTCGCCATGAGCACCAGCAGGACGGCGAACGAGGCGACCGGCAGGGCCAGGGCCCACCACGGCAGCGGTATCCGCAGGCCCCGGATCCTCGGTGGGGACGGCCGGCGGAACGCGGCGGACATGGAATCGCCTCCGTGGCGATCGAAGGGCTGCGCGGCCGCGGGGCCGCGGGGCGCCCACCGCTGCGGTGCGGTGTGCTTCGAAGCTACGGATCTTGGGCGGCCGTTCCTACCCGGGAAGCCACCCAGTTACCCCTGAGCCCGACCCCCTAGGGGATGGTGGGGAGAACCCCACCACGTGCCCCCGGGCCGGCCGTCACAGGACTCCGCCCACGGCTCGCGGCCCTGCTCCGCCCCCGGTCCGCCGCAGCGGCTTCGGTCGGCTCAGGGCGCCGCGATACTCGCGATGATCGCGACGACGACGGTCACGCCGAGCATGGCGCCCAGCACGAGGAGCAGCTTCTTCTGGCCGCCCTGCGGATTCGGTTCGAGCACTGGCATGCGCCCAGTCTCCCACTCAGGTCTCGTCCTCGATGCGGCGGTCCCGGCCGGCCAGCACACCGACCGCGATCTGCGGCACCATGAGCCCGGCCATCAGCGCGATCGGCAGGCCCCAGCCGCCGCTGTGCTGGTAGAGCGTGCCGACCAGCAGCGGCCCCGGGATGGAGATCAGGTAGCCGACGCACTGCGCGAAGGCCGAGAGCTTCACGACGCCCGCGGAGCTGCTCGACCGCATCCCGATCATCGTCAGGGCCAGCGGGAAGGCGCAGTTCGATATGCCCATCAGCAGCGCCCAGATCCAGGCACCGGCGGCCGGGGCCAGCCACAGCCCGGCGTAGCCGGCCAGGCCGCAGACGCCGAGCACCACGGCGAGCGGCCCCTGGTGCCGCATCCGGGAGGCCAGCCGTGGCAGCACGAACGAGAGCGGCACGCCCATCGCCATGGTGACGGCGAGCAGCACACCCGCGGTACCCGCCGAGACCCCGGCGTCGCGGAAGATCTGCGGCATCCAGCCCATGGTGATGTAGGCGGCGGTTGCCTGCAGGCCGAAGAAGACGGCCAGTGCCCAGGCGGTCGGCGAGGACGTGATCCGTACGGGGGTTTCCGCGGGGCGCGGCGCGCTTCCCGTGGACATCTCGGCAGAGTTGCGGCGCTGTCGGACCACCACGAGCCACGGCAGCACCGCGACGGCGGCGAGCGCCGCCCACACGGCCAGGCCGGTGCGCCAACTTCCGCCCAGCGCGGCCGTCATGGGGACGGTCAGCGCGGCGGCCAGCGAGGTCCCCAGGGCCAGGGCCATGGAGTACAGGCCGGTCATCGAGCCGACCCGGTCCGGGAACCAGGTCTTGATGACGACCGGCATGAGGACGTTGCTGACCGCGATACCGGCCAGGGCGAGCGCGCTGGCGACGAGGAAGCCGACGGTGCCGCCGGCGAACGGCCGCACCGCGACCCCCACCGCGATCGCGGCCATGCCGACGCACACGATGGCGCCGGGGCCCCAGCGCCTGGCCAGCCGGGGCGCGGCGAGGCCGAAGGCGGCGAAGCACAGGGCCGGCACGGAGGTCAGCAGCCCGGCGACCGTGCCGGACATGCCCAGACCGACGCGGACCTCCTCCAGGAGCGCGCCGAGGCTGGTGATGGCGGGCCGGAGGTTGAGCGCCGCGAGGACCAGGCCGGCGATCAGGATCCCCGGCAGCCAACGGGCGGCCCGGGAGGCCGCGCGGCCGCCGTCCGGTCCGGCTTCTCGGGCCGCCGGCTGCGGCTCTCCGGAGCCGTCTGCCGGGCGGGGTGCGGGGGTGGTCCTGGACTCGGCCGCCGGGCCGAGGGTCGCGAGGTCTTCGTCTGCCATGCGCACCATCATAGAATCATGGGATGAATGTGTGTCCACTCGCTGTCGATAGCCTCTGCTGTCCCGGACGGCGCCACCGGCGACCGGCAGCTCCGCCCGGGACACCCGCCGCCCACCGTCCGCCGCACCCCTCCGGAGCTCAGCCATGCCCCTGACCTCGACCCGCCGATCCGCGCTGGCCGACCAGGTGATCGCGCAGCTGCGCGGTCAGATCACCTCCGGGGAGTGGCCCGTGGGGTCGCGTATCCCGACCGAGCCGGAACTCGTCGAGCAGCTCGGGGTGGCCCGCAACACCGTCCGCGAGGCCGTCCGGGCCCTCGCGCACAACGGGCTGGTCGACATCCGGCAGGGCTCGGGCACGTACGTCGTCGCGACCAGTGAGCTGGCCGGGGTGATGAACCGCAGGTTCGCCGACGCCGACCCGATGCACGTCGCCGAGCTGCGCAGCGCCCTGGAGGCGGAGGCCGCCCGGCTCGCGGCCCGCCGGCGTACCGCGCAGGACCTGCGGCAGATCGACACCCTGCTGGAGCGGCGCGAGGAAGCCTGGGAGTCCGGTGCGGCGGAGGCCTTCGTGGAGGCGGACGCGACCTTGCACATGGCGATCGTGGCGGCCTCGCACAACGACGTACTGGCCGAGATCTACGCCGACCTCGGGGGCGTGCTGCGCGACTTCCTGCGCGCCGATGTCGGCAAGGTGCTGCGGCCCGAGGCGCACATGGACCATGCGCGTCTGGTGGAGGCGATCCGCGCCGGCGACGGCGACCTGGCCGCCGCGGAGGCGAGCGCGCACCCCTTCGGCTGCCGGCTCACCCTGCTGGATCGTGGCTGACCCAGACGTCCTCGATCTCCTGCCAGCAGCGGCCGGAGAGAGTGACGCGCTGAGCGGGGCCGACCGCTTCGGCCAGGGAGTCCACGTCCGGGTCGTACCAGCGCTTGCACTCGATGTGCAGGCGTACGTGGCTGATGTTGCCGTGCGGGTTGAAGCAGGTGGCGGTGGCGCTGCTGCGGACGACGGCGGTGCGGCACTGCGCGTGCGGCACCTGCTGCGGATCGTCGGACCCCACGGGTGGCACGGCCCGTGCGGCCGGTGCGGTGACCCCCGCGAGGGCTGCCAGGGTGATCGTCAGGGCTGCCGTACGGCGTCGTGATGCGGGCACGCCGGTACCTCCTCCCCACGATGCGCCGGGCGGGTCCCGGACACCTCACCCAGTGTGTGGGGAGCGCCCTCGCTTCTCGACTCGAAAACGCGTTCTGCCCGCCCCGGCGGACCGGGACGGGCAGTACGGATGCGCTTCGGGCGTCAGGCACCCATCATGTGCACGCCGCCGTCGACGTGGACGATCTCACCGGTCGTCCGGGGGAAGAAGTCGGACAGCATGCCGACGACGCCGCGGCCGGCCGGCTCCGGGTCCGCGAGGTCCCAGCCGATGGGGGCGCGGTGGTTCCACACGTCCGCCAGCTCCTCGAAGCCGGGGATGGACTTGGCGGCCATCGACTTGATCGGACCGGCCGAGACCAGGTTGCAGCGGATGCCCTTGGGGCCCAGGTCACGCGCGAGGTAGCGGTTGGTGCTCTCCAGCGCCGCCTTGGCCACGCCCATCCAGTCGTACTTCGGCCAGGCGATCTGCGCGTCGAAGGTGAGGCCGACGACCGCGCCGCCGTGCTCCATGAGCGGCAGGCAGGCCATGGTCAGCGACTTGTAGGAGTACGCCGAGACCTGCACCGCGGTGCCCACGTCCGACCACTCCGCCTCCAGGAAGTTGAAGGCACCCTGCGGGCCGAAGGCGATGGAGTGGACGATGCCGTCGATCCGGGCGCCCTCGCCCTGGTGCTCGCGGATCTTGTCGGCGAGGGTGTCGAGGTGCTCCTGGTTGGTCACGTCCAGCTCGATGACCGGCGCGGGCTTGGGCAGCCGCTTGGCGATCCGCTCGACCAGGGAGAGCCGGCCGAAGCCGGTGAGGATGACCTCGGCGCCCTCGTTCTGGGCGACCTTGGCCGCCTGGAACGCGATCGACGACTCGGTCAGAACACCCGTGACCAGGATGCGCTTGCCTGCAAGGATTCCACTCATGCTGATCAGTGACCCATGCCCAATCCGCCGTCGACAGGAATGACGGCTCCGGTGATGTACGCGGCCTCGTCCGAGGCCAGGAAGCGGACCGAGGCGGCGATCTCCTCGGGCTGCGCATAACGCGCGAGCGGAACCTGCTTCACGATGTTCTCCCGCTGCTCGTCGCTGAGCACACGGGTCATGTCGGTGTCGACGAAGCCGGGGGCGACGACGTTGACGGTGATGTTGCGGCTGCCCAGCTCCCGTGCCAGCGAGCGGGCGAAGCCCACCAGACCGGCCTTGGAGGCGGCGTAGTTCGACTGCCCGGGGCCACCCATCAGCCCGACCACGGACGAGATGAGCACCACCCGTCCCTTACGGGCCCGCAGCATCGCGCGGTTGGCACGCTTGACCACCCGGAACGTGCCGGTGAGGTTGGTCTCCAGGACCGAGGTGAAGTCCTCCTCGGACATCCGCATCAGCAACTGGTCGCGGGTGACACCGGCGTTCGCCACCAGCACCTCGACCGCGCCCTGCTTCTCCTCGATCTCCTTGTATGCCTGCTCGACCTGCTCGTTGTCCGTGATGTCGCACTTCACGGCCAAAAAGCCCTCGGGGGGCTCGCCCGAGCGGTAGGTGATGGCGACCTTGTCGCCTGCCTCGGCGAAGGCCCGGGCAATGGCAAGGCCAATGCCGCGGTTGCCTCCGGTGACCAGAACCGAGCGGCTCAAGAGATCACCCTTTCCTGTTCCTGTCCGTCCTGAGTTCGGTACGAAACTATCGGTAGCGGGGCCCGTACGGGGAATCGAGCCCGGACAGGGGCGCGCGCCGCGCTCTGTCGGGTCCCCACAGAACCGCGGCGCACGCCCCTTACCCGGGCGCCTCCCGGCGGGCCGAATCGCCGCGGCGCCTCACCCGGCGCCGTCTGGGCCGGGCGCGCCGCGCAGGGCATGATGCATGCGCCGACTACGGGAGGATGCCGTGCCTGCTTCACCCCATGCACCTGACGAGACCTTTCTGGCGCTGCCGCGGCACGCGCTGGCCGACGCCGCGCTGGCACGGGCCCGCGCGCTGGGCGCCGAGCACGCCGACTTCCGCCTGGAGCGGGTGCGCAGCGCGGCCTGGCGGCTGCGGGACGCCCGTACGGCCGGGACGTCGGACACCACCGACCTCGGGTACGCGGTGCGGGTGGTGCACGGCGGGGCCTGGGGGTTCGCCTCCGGTGTGGATCTGACGATGGACGCGGCGGCGCGGGTGGCGTCCCGCGCGGTGGCGATGGCCAAGCTGTCGGCCAAGGTCATCGACGCCGCCGGGTCCGACGAGCGGGTCGAGCTGGCGCCCGAGCCCGCGCATCCGGACCGTACGTGGGTGTCGTCGTACGAGATCAATCCGTTCGACGTGCCGGACGCCGACAAGACCGGGCTGCTGGCGGAGTGGAGCGGCCGGCTGCTGGCGGCGCCGGGGGTGGCGCACGCGGACGCGTCGCTGCTGACCGTCCAGGAGAACAAGTTCTACGCGGACACCGCGGGCACCAGCACCACGCAGCAGCGGGTGCGGCTGCACTCCCAGCTGACCGCCGTCGCGGTGGACCCGGTCACCGGCGAGTTCGACTCGATGCGCACCATCGCGCCGCCGGTGGGCCGGGGCTGGGAGTACCTGACCGGCGGCCACTACGACTGGGACGGCGAGCTGGAACGGATCCCCGGACACCTCGCGGAGAAACTGCACGCACCGAGCGTCGAGCCGGGCGCCTACGACCTGGTGGTGGATCCCTCCAACCTGTGGCTCACCATCCACGAGTCGATCGGGCACGCGACCGAACTGGACCGCGCGCTGGGCTACGAAGCGGCGTACGCGGGCACCTCGTTCGCCACCTTCGACCAGCTCGGGAAGCTGGCGTACGGCTCGGAGATCATGAACGTCACCGGCGACCGGACCGCCGAACACGGCCTGGCCACGGTCGGCTACGACGACGAGGGGGTGGCCGCGCAGTCCTGGGACCTGGTCCGCGGCGGGACGCTCGTCGGCTATCAACTCGACCGCAGAATCGCGCGGTTGGCGGGCCTGGGGCGTTCCAACGGCTGCGCCTACGCGGACTCGCCCGGACATGTGCCGGTCCAGCGGATGGCGAACGTCTCGCTCCAGCCGGCGCCGGACGGGCCCTCCACCGACGAGCTGATCTCGGGGGTGGAGCGCGGCATCTACGTCGTCGGCGACCGCTCCTGGTCGATCGACATGCAGAGGTACAACTTCCAGTTCACCGGCCAGCGGTTCTTCCGCATCGAGAACGGCCGGCTGGCCGGGCAGCTGCGGGATGTCGCCTACCAGGCCACCACCACCGACTTCTGGGGCTCGATGAGCGCGGTCGGCGGCCCGCAGACCTATGTCCTGGGCGGTGCCTTCAACTGCGGCAAGGCCCAGCCGGGGCAGATCGCCGCGGTCTCGCACGGCTGCCCCTCGGCCCTGTTCGAGGGCGTCAACATCCTGAACACCACGCAGGAGGCCGGCCGATGAGCCCTCGCACCAGCACCCCGCACGAGATCGTCGAGCGGACCCTTGAGCTCTCACGCGCCGACGGCTGCGCGGTCCTCGCCGACGAGCACTCCAGCACCAATCTGCGCTGGGCGGGCAACGCGCTCACCACCAACGGCGTCACCCGGGGCCGGACGCTGACCGTCGTGTCGACCGTGGACGGCAGGCAGGGCACCGCGTGCGGAGTGATCTCCCGGTCGGCGGTGACCGCGGCCGATCTGGAGCCGCTGGTACGGGCCGCGGAGGCGGCCGCCCGCGAGGCGGGGCCGGCCGAGGACGCGCAGCCGCTGGTCGGCGGCACCGCGGCGGCGTCCGCCGACTTCACCGACGGGCCCGCCGAGACCTCCTCCGATGTCTTCGCGGAGTTCGCGCCGGCGCTCGGGGAGTCCTTCCGGCAGGCCAGGGACGGCGGTCGCGAGCTGTACGGCTTCGCCCACCACGAGGTCGTCTCGACCTACCTGGGCACCTCGACCGGGCTGCGGCTGCGACACGACCAGCCCACCGGGACGCTGGAGCTGAACGCCAAGTCGGCGGGCAGCACCGCGGCCGCCGCCCGCTCCGCCTGGACCGGCCGCGCGACCCGCGACTTCACCGACGTCGACCCGCGCGAGATGGACGCGGAGCTGGCCCGTCGGCTGCGCTGGGCCGAGCGGCGGGTCGAGCTGCCGGCCGGGCGGTACGAGACGCTGCTGCCGCCGACCGCCGTCGCGGACCTGCTGATCTACCAGATGTGGTCGTCCGCCGCCCGGGACGCCGTCGAGGGCCGCACGGTCTTCTCGAAGCCGGGCAAGGGCGACGACGCCTCCCGGCCCGGAGCGGGCACCCGGCTGGGCGAGCGGCTCTCGGAGCTGCCGCTGACACTGCGCAGCGATCCGCGGGCGCCCGGTCTGGAGTGCGCGCCGTTCGTGGTGGCGCACACCTCGGGCGACGACGCGTCGGTCTTCGACAACGGGCTGCCGCTGGCGCCGACCGAATGGCTGCGCGACGGGGTGCTGAACCGCCTGGTGACCACCCGGCACAGTGCCGCACTGACCGGCCTCCCGGTGGCCCCCGGAATCGACAACCTCCTGCTGGACGCGGGTGGTTCACGCTCACTGGACGAGATGGTGGCGGCGAGCGGCCACGACGGGCCCACCCTGCTGCTGACCTGCCTGTGGTACATCCGCGAGGTCGATCCGGCCACGCTGCTGCTGACCGGTCTGACCCGTGACGGCGTCTATCTGGTCGAGAACGGCGAGGTCGTCGGCGAGGTCAACAACTTCCGCTTCAACGAGTCGCCGGTGAACCTGCTCTCCCGCGCGGTGGAGGCCGGCCGTACGGAGCGGACGCTGCCGCGGGAGTGGAGCGACTACTTCACGCGGGCGGCGATGCCGGCACTGCGCATCCCGGACTTCAACATGAGTTCGGTCAGCCGCGGCGTGTGAGCGGCCGCAGCCCGGCCGGTGCCCCTGGCCCGGCCGGGCGATCACCGGCCCGCGGGCGAATAGACTGTCCGCTTGTCCTCCCCTTGTGGGAACACCGATCGATCAGGAACGCCATGACACGCCTCGGCGAATCCGTCGCCCGCGCCACGACCCTGCTCTCCACCGACCTCTCCGCGGACGCGACCGTCCAGGAGCTGCTCCAGGAGACGGGCGCGCGGCGCTATCTCGACCTGACGGACCTGCCCGCCAAGGAGCAGGCCGAGCTGATCGCGAGCCGGACCGTCGAGGTCCTGCCGGGCGTGGACAAGCTGGCCGAGCGGATCGAGGAGCGCCGGGCGGCCGGGCGGGGCCTGCACATCAAGCTGGGCATCGACCCGACGGCGACCGACGTGCACCTCGGTCACGCCGTGCCGCTGATCATCCTCAGCCGGTTCCAGCGGCTCGGGCACGACGTCACGCTGATCATCGGTGACTTCACCGCCAAGATCGGCGACCCCTCGGGCCGTACCGCCGAGCGTCCCCCGCTGACCGACGAGGACATTGCGCAAAACCTCGCGACGTACCGCGAACAGGTGCGCCCCTTCTTCGACTTCGACAAGGTCAGCTTCCGGCAGAACAGCGAGTGGCTGGCGCCCTACACCTTCCCCGAGCTGCTCTCGCTGCTCGCCCAGGTGCCGGCCTCGCAGCTGCTGCAGCGCGAGGACTTCCGCAACCGCCTGGCCGCCGGGTCGGGTCTGACGATGACCGAGCTGCTCTACCCCATCGCCCAGGGCCTGGACTCGGTGGCGCTGGAGTGCGATGTGGAGCTGGGCGGCTCGGACCAGCTGCTCAACCTCCAGATGGGCCGAAAGCTCATGGAGCTGCGCGGTCAGCAGCCGCAGCTGGTGGTGACCATGCCGCTGATCGAGGGCACGGACGGCACCGGGGCGAAGATGTCCAAGTCCAAGGGCAACTACGTCGGACTGAACTCCCCCGCCGACGATGTCTTCGGCAAGATCATGTCGGTGCCCGACCGGCTGATGGAGCCGTACCTCAAGGCATGGACGGAGTGGACCGACGAGGAGATCACCCTCGTCCTGGGCCGCGTCGCGGACCGGTCGCTGCACCCGATGGACCTCAAGAAGATCCTCGCCGGCGAGGTCGTCACGGCGCTGTACGGCCTGGAGGCCGCGATGGCCGCGCGAGCCGGGTTCATCGCGCAGTTCTCCAAGAAGTCGTTCGCCGACGTCGACTCGCTGCCGGTCGTCGACGTCGCCGCACACGGCGCGGAGACGGTGGCCGCGGTGCTGACGAAGGTGCTGGAGTTCACGCCGAGCGCCTCGGCCGCGCGCCGGCTGGCCAAGCAGAACGCGCTGCGGCTGGTCGTGGAGGGCGAGGACGGGCAGCAGACCGTGGTGCTCGCCGAGGCCGAGTCGGTGCGCCCGCTGGCCGAGGTGCTGGCCGAGAAGCTGGCCGGCACGGCCGGTACGGCGTACCTCAAGGCCGGCCGCAAGCTCGCCCAGCTCGACGGGCGCTGACGCGCAGGGCATGGCATGACGGCGGCCGGTGCGTCAGCGCACCGGCCGTCGGTCATGTGGCAGCGCCTCGCACGGACACGGGGCGGGAGCGGTATGCCGGATGATCTAGGTGGTCCGTTTCCGGTGCGCGCGCATGCCGGCCCAGAGGCGGTCGCCCACGCCGACGACGAGGACCGCGCCGACCAGTTGCAGCAAGTGGCGCATCCAGTCGATGCCCTCGGTCTCGTTCACTCCGATACCGGTGGCCACCCAGTTGCCCAGGACGCTGCCCAGCATGCCGAAGATCACGGTCAGCCAGAGGGGGATCGCCTGCTTGCCCGGGATGATGGCCTTCGCGATCAGGCCCAGGACCAGACCGAGGATGATGGCCCACAACCAACTCATGTCGCCTCCTCGTGGGGCGCGGAGCACCTACCCGTGCCACGCCAGTGTCGCTCCGTGCGAGCTACGGCGCACGCCGGAGCAGGGGGTGGGCACAACGGCGTAGGGCACAGGGACGCACCGCGGCAGGACCCGGTCTCGAACCCGACGCAGTCGCGGCGTACCGTGGAATCCGCCCGGAAAGCGGGATCATCCGGCACAACTGACCAGGTGGTGGAATGTGATGCGGAAGCACAGCAGCACCGAGGCGTTCCGGATCACCGGGGCGCGCCAGGGGCTGTCCGAGGACGTGCGCGGCCGGCAGCGCCGCTACGTGATCTCCATGTCGGTGCGGACCGTCGCCGTGATCCTGACCGCCGTGCTGTGGAACGTCCAGCGGCCGATCGCCATCGCGGCCCTGGTGCTGGGCATCGCGCTCCCCTATATCGCGGTCGTCATCGCCAACGCGGGCCGGGAGAACGCCCCTTCACTGCCCTCGACGTTCGTCGCCGCGCCGACCCGGCCGATGCTGACGGCGGGGAGTCCGGTCACGCCCGCGGAGCCGGCGGCGGAGCCTTCGGGGCCTCCTGGGCCGGACGCGTCGGAGCCGCGGACCGCGGGAACCTGACCCCTCGGGGCCGTCTGCAAAGCTCAAGAAAAGCTCAGATCAATCATGTGGTTCCGGTGCACCCGGCACCAGTGCCCGTGACATACTGCGTACGCGCTCCGCATCCCCCGTCGGAGCGACGGACCGACGCCGGGCGGCTCCCCCCGTGGCTGCCCGGCGTCGCCATGTCCGCGTCCGGATGCGGGACGTAGGGTTGAGGCCGTGAACTCCCCGAACTCCCCCGAGAACGCCGTCATCTGCTCCGCCAAGGGCTGCCGCGCACCCGCCGTGTGGGTACTCGCCTGGAACAACCCGAAGCTGCATACCCCGGAGCGCCGCAAGACCTGGCTCGCCTGCGACGAACACCGCGAGCACCTCTCCCAGTTCCTCGGCGTCCGCGGCTTCCTGAAGGACGTCGTCACCCTGGAGGAGTGGGAGGCACCGGACTCCGAAGGCTGAGCGGGCAGCCGCCCGCCGCGGGCGGCTCGCCGGAGGGCTCAGCCGCCGATTGCGGACATCGGGCGGTCGGGCTGGAGGAAGGTGGGGTCGTCCAGGCCGGAGCCGGCCTTCTTGCCCCACATCGCGAGTTTCCAGATGCGGGCGATCTCGGCGTCGGGGGCGTCCGAGCGGAGGGCGGCACGCAGGTCCGTCTCCTCGGTGGCGAACAGGCACGTACGGACCTGGCCGTCGGCGGTCAGGCGGGTGCGGTCGCAGGCCCGGCAGAACGGGCGGGTGACGGAGGCGATGACGCCCACGCGGTGCGGGCCGCCGTCGACGGTCCAGCGCTCGGCCGGCGCGGAGCCGCGCTCGTCCTGGCCCTCGGCGGTCAGCTCGAAGCGGGTGCGCAGCGAGGTGAGGATGTCACCTGCGGTGATCATGCCGTCGCGCTTCCAGCCGTGCTGGGCGTCGAGCGGCATCTGCTCGATGAAGCGGAGCTCGTAGTCGTTCGCCACCGCCCAGGCGAGCAGGTCGGGGGCCTCGTCGTCGTTGAGGCCCCGCATCAGCACGGAGTTGACCTTGACCGGGGTCAGCCCGGCGTCGCGGGCCGCCTCCAGACCGCGCAGCACGTCGTCGTGCCGCTTGCGGCGGGTCATGGTCTGGAAGACGTCCGGCCGCAGGGTGTCCAGGGAGACGTTCACACGGTCCAGGCCGGCGTCGCGCAGTGCGGTCGCGGTGCGCTGCAGGCCGATGCCGTTGGTGGTCAGCGACATCTGGGGGCGGGGGGTGAGCGCCGCGACGCGCTCGACGATGCCGACGAGGCCGGGGCGCAGCAGGGGCTCACCGCCCGTGAAGCGGACCTCTTCGATGCCGAGGTCGGTCACGGCGATGCTGATCAGCCGGACGATCTCGTCGTCGGTGAGCAGATCCGGCTTCGCCAGCCACTGCAGGCCCTCCTCGGGCATGCAGTAGGTGCACCGGAGGTTGCAGCGGTCGGTCAGCGAAACGCGCAGGTCGGTGGCCACGCGACCGTAGGTGTCGATGAGCACGAGGTCCCCTCCCCGAGAGTCCGGTCAGTACGCTTCGAGCCTACGCGATGGGTTCGCCGAGAAGCAGGTCTGAGAAGCACGAGGTGGGCGGGGTGGCCTCGTAGATCTCTACGAGGCCACCCCGCCCAGGGGCTGTGCGGATGCCTCAGTGCGCTCCGGTTCCGGTCAGGGAGCGGACCTCCAGCTCGGCGTACTTCTTCACGTCCGGCCCCTCCTTGGACAGGAGGGATCCCAGCCAGCCGAGCAGGAAGCCCAGCGGGATGGAGATCAGGCCGGGGTTCTCCAGCGGGAAGTAAGCGAAGTCCACACCCGGGAACATCGACGTCTCCTTGCTGGAGACGACGGGCGAGAAGAGGACCAGCAGGACCGAGGAGGCCAGGCCGCCGTAGATCGACCACAGGGCGCCGTTGGTGGTGAACCGCTTCCAGAACAGGCTGTAGAGGATCGTCGGGAGGTTGGCGGACGCCGCTACGGCGAAGGCCAGGGCCACCAGGCCCGCCACGTTCAGCCCGCGGGCGAGGACGCCGAGGGCGATGGCGACGGCGCCGATGCCCACCGTCGCCCAGCGGGCCGCGCGGACCTCTTCCTTCTCACTGGCCTTGCCCTTGCGGATGACGTTGACGTACAGGTCGTGCGCGAAGGACGACGACGAGGCCAGGGTGAGTCCCGCGACGACGGCGAGGATGGTCGCGAAGGCCACCGCCGAGATGACCGCGAGCAGGATCGCGCCGCCCGTGGAGTCCGCACCGCCGCCGATTTCCTGGGCGAGCAGCGGGGCCGCGGTGTTGCCCGCCTTGTTGGACGCGATGATCGTCTCGGGCTTGATCAGGGCGGCGGCGCCGAAGCCGAGCGCGATGGTCATCAGGTAGAAGACGCCGATGATGCCGATCGCCCAGTTCACCGACTTACGGGCGGCCTTGGCCGTGGGCACCGTGTAGAAGCGGATGAGGATGTGCGGCAGGCCGGCGGTGCCCAGGACGAGCGCGATGCCGAGGGAGATGAAGTCGATCTTCGAGGTGGCGGTGGCGCCGTACTTCAGGCCGGGCTCCAGGAAGGACGAGCCCTTGCCGCTGTTCTCGGCGGCGGCACCGAGCAGGGTGGAGATGTTGAAGTTGAACTTGAGCATCACCAGGAAGGTGATCAGCAGGGTGCCGGCGATCAGCAGGACGGCCTTGACCATCTGCACCCAGGTGGTGCCCTTCATGCCGCCGATGGTGACGTAGAGGATCATCACGATGCCGACGAGGACGACGACGAGGATCTTGCCCGCTTCGCTGGTGATGCCGAGGAGCAGGGTGACCAGGGCGCCGGCGCCGGCCATCTGGGCGAGCAGGTAGAAGATCGAGACGATGATGGTGGAGGTGCCCGCGGCCGTACGGACCGGGCGCTGGCGCATGCGGTAGGCGAGGACGTCGCCCATCGTGAAGCGGCCCGAGTTGCGCAGGGGTTCGGCGACCAGGAGCAGGGCGACCAGCCAGGCGACGAGGAAGCCGATGGAGTACAGGAAGCCGTCGTAGCCGAAGAGCGCGATGGCGCCGGCGATGCCGAGGAAGGACGCGGCGGACATGTAGTCGCCGGAGATCGCCAGGCCGTTCTGGAAGCCGCTGAACTGCCGGCCGCCGGCGTAGAAGTCCTCCGCCCCCTTGGTCTGCCGGCCCGCCCAGACGGTGATGGCGAGGGTGGCCAGGACGAAGGCCGCGAAGAGCGAAATGATCAGGGGGCGGTGCTCACCCGCGCCGCCTGCCGCGAGCGGGAGGGTGTGCGCCTGCTGGATGAGGTTCATGCGTCGCCCTCCAGGCGGGACTTGATGGCCTCGGCCTTGGGGTCGAGCTTGGCTGCGGCGTGCCGGGCGTACCACCAGGCGATGAGGAAGGTGGTGACGAACTGGGCGATGCCGAGAACAAAGGCGACGTTGACGTTGCCGAAGACCTTCAGGCCCATGAAGTCGCCCGCGTAGCTGGAGAGCAGCACGTACGTGAGGTACCAGAGGATGAAGGCAATGGTGAGCGGGAAGGCGAACGAGCGGTACGAGTGACGCAGTGCGGCGAATTCCGCGCTCGACTGCACCTGGGCGTAGTCGGGCGGCTCGTGCGGCCCCGGGGCGGAGGGCGGTGCGGTGCTCACGGAATCTCCTGACGCGTAGTTGCTGGCGGGAAGGCCGTCGGTAAGAATCAGTTAAGTGATCCGGATCACGCATGGTAGAGCCGTGGCAAACGATGCGACAGGGGGCTGTTGGTTGAATTCCAGAGGATTGGCCGGACGGACCGCCACCGCTCGGAGGACGCTTCGTTGAGACGGTTGTGAAACCGCCTCCCCCGCAGGCCCCGCGGCCTTCCGGCCCCCGTCGGCGCCCCTACGGCAGCGTCCGGCTGCCGGTCCCACTCGCCGTCCCGCCCATGGCGCCGCGGCCGGCCGGGAGGGAGCGGCGCCGGTGGTACGGCCCGCGGATCGCGCTGCCGCCGCTGAGCATCGGGGCCCTGCGCCGCGCTCCGTGAACGACTCGCCCGATTCATGTGACGCAGCGTCAATATGCCATATGTGCCAGGTTTTCGGCCGAGTCCATTGCTGTTCCTCGGTGATCGCGGATAACTTCACGAGTCATTGCATCCGCCCGTGCGCACACCCGTGCACGGGCGGTCTCACGGATGATGTGGAGTACCCATGGCGCATCCCCGATCCAGACGGGTGCGGGCGTTGGCCGTCCCGCTCGGACTGGCTCTGACGGCATCCCTCGGTTTCCTCCCGAACGCGGCCACCGCCGCGTCGCAGGAGACCGCTCCGGCCGCTGCCGTCTCGACCGACGGCCCGCTGCTCTCGTACGTCGTGAACACCACCCCGGACCGGGCCACGGTCGGCAGGGTGTCGAAGGAGATAGCCAAGGCCGGGGGGAAGGTGGTCACCGCTCATCAGCAGATCGGTGTGATCGTCGTCCATTCGGCCAACCCCCGGTTCGCGGAGTCGATCCGCACCGTGCAGGGTGTGCAGTCCGCGGGCGCCACCCGCACCTCGCCGCTGAAGGCGTCGGGCACCACCGACATCGGCAAGCCGCAGAAGGTCGCGCTGCCGAAGTCCCAGCTCAAGGCTGCCGCGGCGGCCAAGGCGAGCGGTGAGGAGCCGCTGGAGCCCCTGCAGTGGGACCTCCCGGCGATCAAGGCCGACAAGGCCGCGCAGGTGAACCCCGGCAGCAAGAAGGTCACCGTCGCCGTCATCGACACCGGTGTGGACGACACCCACCCGGACCTGAAGGCGAACTTCTCGGCGAAGCAGTCCGCCAACTGCGTGGGCGGCGTCGCCGATACCTCCGCAGGCTCCTGGCGCCCGTACGACCCGGACAACGACTACCACGGCACGCATGTCGCCGGCTCGATCGCCGCGGCCCGCAACGGCGTGGGCGTGGCGGGTGTCGCCCCGGGCGTGAAGATCTCGGCCATCAAGGTCAGCGAGCCCGAGACCTCCCTCTTCTTCGCCGAGAGCGTGGTGTGTGCCTTCGTCTTCGCGGCCGACCACGGCGTCGAGGTCACGAACAACAGCTACTACGTCGACCCGTGGATGTTCAACTGCAAGGATGACGCCGACCAGGCCGCCATCGTTGACGCGGTCGGCCGGGCCGCGAAGTACGCCCAGCGCAAGGGCGCGATCAACGTCGCCGCCGCGGGCAACTCCAGCTTCGACCTCGCGGCTGCCAAGATCGCCGACAACAGCAGCCCGAACGACTCGACACCGGTCGAGCGCACCATCGACCCGAAGACCTGCTGGGACGTCCCCACCCAGATCCCGGGCACGGTGACGGTCGCCGCGACCGGCGTGCACAAGCTCAAGTCGTACTACTCGAACTACGGCCTCGGCCAGATCGATGTGGCGGCCCCGGGCGGCGACTCGCGGCAGGTGCCCGAGCTGCCCGCCAAGCACGGCAACATCCTCTCCACGATGCCGGGCGGCGACTGGGCCTACCTGGCCGGCACGTCCATGGCATCGCCGCATGTCGCGGGTGTCGCGGCGCTGGTCAAGAGCGCCCACCCGAAGGCGAGCCCACAGGAGATCCAGTGGCTCCTCAAGGAGCAGGCCGACAACCCCGGCTGCCCCACGGGTGACGCCACCTGCACCGGCACGAAGCATGTCAACAGCCACTTCGGCTACGGCATCGTCGACGCGCTGGACGCGGTGAAGAAGTAACTCCCCCGACGGGCCGGGTGGTTCGCCCCCCCCCGGCCCGTTGCGCCGCACCTGGCGGGCTGCTCGCCCCGGCTTTTCTGCGGCTCGGCATGGGTGTGATCGAGAGCATCATGGGCACCACGTGGGGCGCTGCTCGGGCTATTGGGCACTTGCGGTGGGACGGACGACGATCTCGTTGACGTCGACCTGCGTGGGCTGCGAAAGGGCGTAGGCAATGGCCTCCGCGATGGCGGAGGCGGGCAGTGCCGCGGCGCGGTAGGTCTTCATGGCCTCCCTGGCGGCAGGGTCGGAGATGCCGTCGGCGAGTTCGGACTCGGTCACGCCCGGGGAGACGAGGGTGACCCGGATGTTCCCGGTGGACTCCTGGCGCAGTCCTTCGGAGATCGCGCGGACCGCGAACTTGGTGGCGCAGTAGACGGCGGCGGTGGGCGAGACCTCGTAGGCGCCGACGGAGGCGATGTTCACGAAGTGCCCGCCGCCCTGAGCGCGCATCACGGGCAGAGCGGCGGCGATGCCGTGCAGGACTCCCCGCACATTGACGTCGATCATGCGGTCCCACTCGTCGGTCTTGAGCGCCTCCAGTGGCGAGAGCGGCATCACTCCGGCGTTGTTGACCACCACGTCCACTCGGCCGTAGCGCTCGCGAGCCGCGGACACGAAGGCGTGGACATCGTCGGCGTCCGTGACGTCCAGCCGTTGGAAGGCCGCGGTGCCGCCCTCGGTGGTGATCTCCCGGGTCAGCGCATCGAGGCGATCGGTGCGCCGTGCTCCGAGGAACAAGCGGTGGCCGTCCGCGGCGAGTCGGCGGGCCGTCGCCTCGCCGATCCCGCTGCTCGCTCCGGTGACCGCCACGACCTTGGCTGTGTCTGTCATGTCTGCTGTTCCTCTCGGTGGGGTGCCCGGCCGAGTCTGGACAGGTCGGGGACCACCGACCAGGACGCGGCTTGCCTGGGTGCGGTGCACCCGGGCAGCACGCCGCCCCCGCGTCCTAGCCTGAGGACATGACCGACAACCACCTGGGAGAGTTCCTGCGCGCACGCAGGGCGGGCCTGCGGCCGCAGGACATCGGCATGGCGAGCTACGGCGTACGCAGGGTCACCGGACTGCGCCGTGAAGAGGTCGCGGTCCTGGCCGGGGTGAACGCGGATTACTACACCCGCCTGGAACAGGGGCGCGAGCGCCACCCCTCGGCCCAGGTACTCGACGCGCTCGGACGCGCCCTGCGGCTGGACCCCGACGCCCACGCACACCTGCACCAGCTGGCCGGGACCGCGTCGGTCAACCGGTTCGCCCACACCACGGACCGCGTCGGTCCCGCCCTTCGCCGGCTGATGGACGGCTACCCGGGCGCGCCGGCGTTCGTCATCAACCCGACCTTGGACGTCCTGGCGGGCAACGCCCTGGCCGAGGCCCTGTACTCACCCTTCGAGCAGGCCGACAATCTGGCCCGCATGACCTTCCTCGATCCGGCGGGCCGACACTTCTACACCAGGTGGAGTCAGGCGGCGCAGGCCACCGTGAGTCACCTGCGCCAGTCGGCCGGTCTCGACCCGGACAACCCACGCCTGCGGGAGCTCGTCCGCACCCTCACCGAGCACAGCGCGGACTTCACCCGCCTGTGGAACACCCACGCCGTGCGCGGCAAGACCCAGGACGCCAAGCACCTGCTCCACCCGGACGTCGGACCCCTGGCGCTCACCTACCAGTCCTTCGACGTACGCGACGCTCCGGGCCAGCAACTGGTCATCTACCAGGCCGAACCCGGCAGCCCCAGCGCCCAGGCCCTGGGCCTGCTCGGCTCCCTCCACGCCACCTCGGATCAGGCCGCCCGGTAGCCGGAGGAGAGGGCGGCCGGGATCTGCCGAGCAGTCGCCGCGGCGCCCGGCGGGCTCAGACGGCCGAGCCGGCCGTACGGGTCGGCTGCGCGGCGGCACGCGGTCCGCGCGGGGCGGCGGCCGCCCGGAGCACGCCGAAGGCCAGCGCGCACTGGGCCGCGACATAGGTGAGCATGATCCAGAACTGCGGGCCCGGCAGCTGCGGCCACTCGGCGATGCCGGTCGCGATCAGGGTGTCCGAGAGCAGGAAGAGCAGCCCGCCCAGCGCGGCCCAGGGCCCTGCCCGCAGCGCGCCGAACGCCATCGCGGTGAGCAGCAGGCTGTAGCCCGCCACCGGGATCCGCAGCTCGGGCGGCAGATCCGGCCACAGCAGCACCACGGTGCCGGTCAGCAGGGCCGCGTACGCGGCGGCAGCCGCCGCGGTACGCCCCCGCCGTGCGTCGGGGGCGCCGTGGCGGGCGAAGAGCACCAGGTAGCAGACGTGCCCGGCGGCGAACGAGCCCATCCCCAGCAGGAAGAGGGTGTCGCCGCCGATCTGGAGGAAGGTGTCGCCCCCGCAGCCGAACAGCAGCGCGCCGGCCAGCAGCGGCGGACCGCCGCGAGCGAGGACGTACGCGGCGAGCACCGGCATCAGGGCGGGCTTGGTGACGTGCACGGCGAGGTCCGCCGCGGCGCCGAGTCCGTCGGCGGTTCCGGTGGCCGCTCCGGTCAGCAGGGCCGCGAGCTGGACGACGGCCAGCACGCCGAAGGCGCCGGCCAGGATCCGTGCGGTACGGGGGCCGGGCCCGGGGAAGGTCACGCGGCGGGCTCCTTGACGGTGGCGTTCTTCTTGTCGCGCCGGGCTTTCTTCCCGCCGGCCGGCACCGGCGAACTGCCCGCCTCCACCGGGGACTTGGCGGCGCCCTCCGGGGCCGGGACGGGTACGGCCGCGGCCGCCGGCTGCCAGCCGGGCCCGCCGAAGACCCGTCCGGCGCGCTCGCGCCAGGTGTCGGCCGCCCGTACGTCACGCGCGATGGCGGCGTACTCATGGGTGGCCACCCGCAGCGGGTTGTACGTCTCGATGTTCTTGGTGAGGCCGTACACGGGCCGCTCGGTCTCGGCGACGAACGAGCCGAACATCCGGTCCCAGAGGATCAGGATCCCGCCGAAGTTCCGGTCGAGGTAGCCGCCCTGCGAGGCGTGGTGGACGCGGTGGTGGGAGGGCGTGTTCAGGACGAACTCCACCGGGCGCGGCAGCTTGCCGATCCGCTCGGTGTGGACCCAGAACTGGTAGACGAGGTTGGCCCCCGAACAGAACGCGACAGCCGCCGGATGCACCCCGAGGGCGATCATCGGGACGTAGAACGGCCAGACGGTCCACGTCGTCCAGGGCTGCCGCAGCGCGGTGGTCAGGTTGAACTTCTTGCTGGAGTGGTGCACCACATGGCACGCCCACAGGACGCGGATGACGTGGTGCCCGCGGTGTGACCAGTAATAGAAGAAGTCCTGCGCCAGCAGCATCAGCAACACCGTCCACCACAGGACGGGGACACGCAGCGGGGTGAGTTCGTAGACCGCGGCGTAGATCGCCACGATCGGAATCTTCCACAGGGCGTCGAAGACGAGGCTGCCCAGCCCCATTCCGACGCTGGTGGCGGCGTCCTTGGCCTGATAGCCCTCCGCGTCCTCGTCGGGATGCAGGCGATAGCTCACCATCTCCACGACGGTGAGCAGGACGAAGGCCGGGACGGACCACAACACGACATCGGGAAGGTGCGGCATGCCCCGCACCATAAGGGGGCCGGTGGCGCCCCCGCTAGAGGTTGTTACCGAGAAGTATGTAAGACCTGCTGTCAGCGGGAAGAGAATCGAGGACCGGATGACGCCCGTACGCACCCTCGCCCTGCTGGGCGGCGGCTTCTCCGGCGATGACGACACCCTGATCGATGACTACGTCCTCGCGGCCGCCGCACGGCCGCGGCCGAAGATCTGCTTCCTGCCCACCGCGAGCGGCGACGCCCACGGATACATCGAGGCGTTCCACACCGCCTTCGCCGCGCGCGACTGCGAGCCGAGCCATCTGGCGCTGTTCCGGCGCACCGAGCCCGACTTGCGGAGTTTTGTACTCGCCCAGGACATCGTCTACGTCGGCGGCGGCAACACCGCCAACATGCTCGCCGTCTGGCGCCTGCACGGCCTGGACACCGTCCTGCGCGAGGCGTACGAGGCCGGGGTACTGCTCTGTGGCATCAGCGCGGGGGCCTGCTGCTGGTTCGAGAGCGCGCTCTCGGACTCCTTCGGGCCCGTGGCGCCGCTCTCCGACGGGCTGGGACTGGTGCCGGGCAGCCTCTGTCCGCACTACGACAGCGAGCCGGCACGCCGTCCCGCGTACCGGGACGCGGTCAACAGCGGTGCCCTTCCGAGTGGTTGGGCCATCGACGACGGTGCCGCCGCGGTGTTCACCGACGGGGAGCCGGTGGATGTGGTGACGCGCAGGCCGGACGCCACCGTGCGACGGGTGAGCGTCGGCGTCGGTGGTGCGGTGACCGAGACGCCATGGGCGGCGCGTCCGCTCGCCCCTCAGACCTGACGCCTCCGCGCGGGCGACAACCCGAAAGTGCGGGCCGGCGGCGGACGTAGCGCGGCCTGCGTCCCGGGGCAGCGCGATGCGACCCCCGACGACCCGGCGACACCCTTCATCCGCGCTGCCCAGGGCCTGTTGACGGTGCTTTCGTCCGGCCTTGCGACCGCCGCCGATCGCCTCCGCACCGGCGGCGGCAGGGGCACCGCGCGGGCCGACGCGCGCGACGGGCGGTGCGGTGGCTGTCAGTGGCGGCCCGTATCCTCATTGACCATGCTCGAAGACCGCATGGCAGCAGCCCCCTCGATCGCACCGAAGATCGGGCAGCAGCCGGGCCCGCAGACGCCGCCGGCTCCTTGGCCGACCGAATATCCCCAGGGATACGCGGTGGTCGACGTGGAGACCACCGGCCTCGCCCGGGACGACCGGATCATCTCTGCCGCCGTGTATCAACTCGACGCACAGGGCGAGGTCCAGGACCACTGGTACACCCTCGTCAACCCGCAGCGGGACCCGGGCCCGGTCTGGATCCACGGTCTGACGAGCGCGATGCTGGCCGACGCCCCGCTCTTCCCGGACATCGTGCCGGAGCTGTCCAAGCGCCTGGAGGACCGGGTACTCGTCGCGCACAACGCCATGTTCGACTGGTCCATGATCGCCCGGGAGTACGCCCGCGCCGCCGCGACCGCGCCGGTCCGCCAGCGCCTGTGCACGATCGCGCTCGCCAAGGAGCTGGCGCTGCCGCTGCCCAACCACAAGCTGGAGTCGCTCGCCGCCCATTACGGCGTCGTGCAGGAGCGCGCCCACCACGCCCTGGACGACGCCCGGGTGCTCGCCGAGGCGTTCCGCCCCGGTCTGCGCCGGGCCGCGCAGGAGAATCTGCGGCTCCCCCTGCTGAGCTGCCAGCCGCTGACGGAGTGGTCGGACGCCCCCGCGCCCCGGCAGCACTCCGCGTCCTCCTACCGCCCCACTTCCTGGCGGCCGTCCCGGAAGCGCCCGGCGTGCCCGTATCCCAACCCGGGGCGCTACGAAAGCGGCGGCCGGCTCGTCCAGGGCATGCGGATCGCGTTCTCGGGCGACACCTCCGTCGACCGCGAGCTGCTGGAGGACCGCGCGATCGAGGCCGGCCTGCACGTCGCCACGAGCGTGTCCCGGCTGACCAGCCTGCTGGTGACCAACGACCCCGGTGCGCAGACCTCCAAGACCGCCAAGGCGGCCTCGTTCGGCACGGTCGTGATCGACGAGGCGGCCTTCATGCAACTGCTGCAGGATGTCGCGCCGGCGCCCTCCGCGCCTGCTTCCGGGTGAAGCCCGTCCAACACACCCGTCAGCACCTCGCCCCGCGCAGGCCCCGCCCGCACCCTGTGGCGCATGGCACGTTGTGAGGTCTGCGGAAACGACTACGGCATGACGTTCGAGGTGCACGCGCAGGGCGCGGTGCACGTCTTCGACTGCTTCTCCTGCGCCATCCACCGCATGGCACCGATCTGCGAGCACTGCCGATGCCAGATCATCGGCCAGGGCGTCGAGGTCGGCGACCAGTGGTTCTGCGGCGCCCACTGCGCCCGCGCGGAGGGGAAGGTGGGCATCGTCGACAGAGTCTGACCCGGCCGCCGGCCCTCCGAGCGGCTCTCGGCCCCCGGCAGGACCCCCTGCTCGGGGGCCGCCGCACTCCGGGTACCGTCAATGCGTGTACCGCTTCCTGTTGTCCCGGCAGTGGGTGATCCTCACCCTCGTGGGCCTGGTCCTGATCCCAACGATGATCAAGCTGGGCTTCTGGCAGTTCCACCGCCACGAACACAAGGTGGCGCAGAACCAGCTCATCGCGGACAGCCTCGCCGCCCAGCCGGTCCCGGTCACCGAGCTGACCGCGCCGGGCCGGCCACTGCCCCGGGACGACATGTGGCGCACGGTCACCGCCACCGGCCGGTACGACACCCGCCACGAGGTCGTCGTCCGCCAGCGCACCGCCGCCGACGAGCAGAGCATCGGCTACTACGTCCTGACCCCCCTGCTCCTGCCCGGCGGCGACGCCGTCCTGGTGAACCGGGGCTGGATCTCGGCGGGCAACGACCTCACGAGGTTCCCCGACGTCCCGGCCGCCCCTCGCGGCCAGGTGACCGTGACCGGCCGGATGATGGCCGACGAGACCACCGCAGAGAGCGGCATCAAGAACACCAAGGGACTGCCGGCCCGCCAGGTGATGCTGATCAACAGCGGGCAGCAGGCCGAGCGGCTGCACCGGCCGGTGCTCGGCGGCTACATCGAGCAGACCGGTCCCGAGCCGGCCGGCGGCAAGCCCGAGCAGGTCCCCGAGCCGGATCACGACAGCATCGGCCCGCACATGGCGTACGCCATCCAGTGGTGGCTGTTCGCTGCCGCGGTCCCGGTCGGCTGGGTCGTCCTGGTGCGCCGCGAGCGCCGCGACCGGGCCGCGGCCGCGGCCGCGGAGGACCGGGGCGCGGCCGGTCCCCCGGCGCCTCAGGGAACCGAGCCTCCCGCACCGGAGGCGGAGGCAGACGCCACCGAGGACGGCAAGGGCCCCGCACCGGACCAGGCATCTGACCGGGCGGAAGCCGTAGCCCGGACAGCCGCGCCGCCCGAGTAGCGCGCCCCCCTCGCGGGAAGGTGCGCTGAGTGCACCCACTTATCGAGGACTACGCGCTCATCGGCGATCTGCAGACCGCCGCACTCGTCGGCCGCGACGGATCCATCGACTGGCTGTGCCTGCCGCGCTTCGATTCGGCCGCCTGTTTCGCCGCCGTCCTCGGCAACAGGGACAACGGACACTGGCGGCTGGCCCCCCGGGACGCCGACGCCCGCGCCGAGCGCTCCTACCGCGGTGACTCCCTCGTGCTGGACACCGTGTGGGAGACCTCCACCGGCGCCGTCAAGGTCACCGACTTCATGCCGCAGCGCGACCGCGCCCCCGATGTCGTACGGATCGTCGAAGGCATCCGCGGCACCGTCGAGATGCGCGGTGTGCTGCGGCTGCGCTTCGACTACGGGCGGGTGGTTCCCTGGGTGCGGCACTCCGAGGGCTGCCGGGTCGCGGTCGCCGGACCGGACTCGGTGTGGCTGCGCACCCCCTCCCGGGGCACCACGTACGGCAAGGACTTCAGCACCCGCTCGGACTTCACCGTCGCCGAGGGCGAACGCGCCGCGTTCGTGCTGACCTGGCACCCCTCCCACGAGCCCCGGCCGGACCAGATCGACCCGTTCGTGGCACTCGACGTCACCTTGGACGACTGGCAGGGCTGGTCCGCCCGCTGCCGCTACGAAGGCCCCTACCGCGCCGCGGTGATCCGCTCCCTGATCACCCTCAAGGCGCTCACGTACGCGCCCACCGGCGGCATCGTCGCGGCTCCCACCACCTCGCTGCCCGAGGAGCTCGGCGGCATCCGCAACTGGGACTACCGCTACTGCTGGGTGCGGGACGCCAGCCTCACCCTGAACTCCCTGATCGCCGCCGGGTATCTCGACGAGGCGCGGGCGTGGCGGGACTGGCTGCTGCGTGCGGTGGCCGGTGCGCCCCAGGACCTGCAGATCATGTACGGGCTGTCCGGCGAGCGGCGGCTGCCGGAGGCCGAACTCCCGTGGCTGTCCGGATACGCCGACTCCCCGCCGGTGCGGATCGGCAACGCCGCCGTCGAACAACGCCAGCTCGACGTCTACGGCGAGGTGCTGGACTCCTTCCACATCGCCCGTACCGCGGGTCTGCCGTCGGAGCACCACGCCTGGCGGATCCAGCGCACCCTGGTGGAGTACCTGGAGTCCAACTGGCGCGACCCCGACGAGGGGCTGTGGGAGATCCGGGGGCCACGGCGCCACTTCGTGCACTCCAAGGTCATGGCCTGGGTCGCCGCGGACCGCGCGGTGCGCGTGCTGGAGGCGTACCCGAAGGCCGGCGGCGACCTCACCCGCTGGAAGGCGATGCGCGACGAGGTCCACCGCGAGGTCTGCGAACAGGGCTACGACGCGGAACGCGGCACCTTCACCCAGTACTACGGCTCGACCGAGCTGGACGCCGCGACGCTGCTGATCCCCCGCGTCGGCTTCCTGCCGGCGACCGACCCGCGGGTCGTCGGCACCGTCGAGGCGGTGCAGCGGGAGCTGACGCGCGACGGACTGGTGCGCCGCTACAGCACCCCCGCCGACGGCGTCTCCGTCGACGGCCTGCCGGGGGGCGAGGGGGCCTTCCTGGTCTGCTCGTTCTGGCTCGCCGACGCCCTGCACGCGATCGGCCGCCGTGACGAGGCCCGCGCGCTGTTCGAGCGGCTGCTGGACCTGCGCAACGACGTCGGGCTGCTGGCCGAGGAGTACGACCCGGTCGCCGGGCGGCAGCTGGGCAACTACCCGCAGGCGTTCAGCCATATCGGACTGGTGGGGACCGCCTTCGCGCTGCTGGACGGCCCGGGGGCAGACTAGGGCCATGGATCTTGGACTCACCGACCGGACGTACATCGTCACCGGAGCGACCCGTGGGCTGGGTTTCGCCACCGCCCGTGAACTGATCGCCGACGGCGCCAACGTCGTGCTCACCGGGCGCAGCGAGGAGAGCGCGGCCGAGGCGGCCTCGTCCCTGGGCGACCGCGCCCTCGGCGTCGCGGCCGACAACGCCGATCCGGACGCCGCGGCGCGCCTGGTCGCGGCGGCCCGTGAACGCTTCGGCCGCTTCGACGGCATCCTGATCAGCGTCGGCGGCCCGCCGCCCGGCTCGGCCGCCGACAACAGCGACGAGCAGTGGCAGTCGGCCTTCGAAGCGGTCTTCCTGGGCGCGGTGCGGCTGGCCAGGACCGCCGCCGCCGAGCTGGACGAGGGCGGCGTCATCGGGTTCGTGCTGTCCGGCTCCGTCTACGAGCCGATCGGCGGCCTGACCATCTCCAACGGGCTGCGCCCGGGGCTCGCCGGGTTCGCCAAGTCGCTGGCCAACGAGGTGGGCCCGCGCGGCATCCGCGTCGTCGGCGTGCTGCCGGGCCGGATCGCCACCGACCGGATGACCCAGCTCGACGCGCTCTCCGGGGACCCGGAGGGCTCCCGTGCGCGCAACTCCGCGTCGATTCCGCTGGGCCGCTACGGCAACCCCGAGGAGTTCGGCCGGACCGCGGCGTTCCTGCTCTCGCCGGCCGCCTCCTACATCACCGGCGTCATGGTGCCGGTCGACGGCGGGGCACGGCACGGCTTCTGACGCACCGCCTGCACGGCGAAGCGCCCCGGGGGAGCCGGTCCTGGCCGCTACCCGGGGCGCTTCGTCGGTTCATGACCCGCGCCGTGCCGTCAACTGACCCGCTCCGCGCGGTGCCGCACGGCCCGCAGCCGTACGTCCGCCGGCAGCTGCTCCAGGCCCGCCGAGCGGCGCGCGTTGTCCAACGCGTCGTCCGCCAGGCGCTGCACCACCGTGCCCGGGTCGGCGTGCGGAGCGAGCGCCAGCCGGGCCCGCACCGTGGGCTCGGTCCGCCGGCCGGTCAGCCGCACACCGGCACCGTCCACACCGGCCAGGGCCTCCGTCTCGGCCGTCAGCGCGTCCTCCAGGGCCCGGCCGCGCAGCAGGGCGCCCTCACCGTCGCCGCTGTCGACCAGGAGATGGGTCAGCCGGTGCCGCCGGAACTGCACCAGCAGCCACCACAGCGCCAGCAGGAGCAGTACGGCCAGGGCCGCGATGACCGTGGGCCACCACCAGCTGCTGTCCGTCCACCGGGTGCGGTTTTCGTCGGAGAGCAGCACCTCGTCGGGACCGGTCCAGGGCCAGTTCTCCGGCAGCGTGAAGTGCCATTTGGCGGGCAGGTCGAGACCGGCCGTCAGCACCGAGGCGCCGGCCCCGAAGAGCACCGCGCCCGCCAGGCCCAGCAGCACCCGGTTGACGGTTCTTCGCACCTTGCGCATGTCGCGCTCACCTCTTCTTCGGGCGCCGGACTTTGAGGGAGAGCCGCAGCCGGTGCGAGAGTCCCAGCTGTCGCAGACCGTCGCCGAGCGCCGCGTCCAGGTCGCCGCGGACCTCTTCCAGCTCGCGGAAGTGGGAGAACGCCCGTGCCTTGGCCTTGCGGCGGGTGACGGACATCCGTACGGACTGCACGCCGGGCACCTCCATGGCCCGGTCGCGGAGGATCAGCGCGGCGGCGGAACGGTCGAGTCCGGCCCGGATCGCGGAGGTGGTGCGGCGCATCGGCAGCACCTCGCGCAGACCGGGGGTGAGGGCGAGCACGAGGAGCCACAGTCCGATCGCCGCGGCGGCCGCCGCGATGCCCAGTACCCAGGCGCTGTCCAGGGGCCGGGTGGCCAGTTGGTCGGCGAGCTGACGGCGCCAGGACATCGCCGGGCGGTCGGCGCGCACGGACACCACGTCGTAGAGGAACAGCCCGGTCCCGCCGAGCAGCACCAGCGCGAGGATGGCGGCCGGCACCCGTCGCTCCGACCAGAAGCGCCCGGTCCGTTCACCGTCCGCGGTGGCGCTCGGGCCGGTGGCCCCGGGAGGGGGTTCGGCGGGGTCGGTGGCGTCCGGCTCCTTGTCGAGCGTGGGCAGCCGCCGGGTGTTCGACAGTTCCTCGTCGTCGCTCATCGCACCCTTCCCCTGCCGGAGGTGTCCAGCAGCGGGGAGTGCAGGCGCTCGACCTCCACCGCGACGTCGGGCACCTCCATGTTCGCCAGTGTCGTGACCCGCTCGGTGACCCGGCGGCGCACCGCGCCGCACTGCGCGCCGATGTCCGAGGGGTAGGGGAGCTCCACGGCCACGCGCACCCGGGCCTCGCCGAAGTACGGCCGGCCGTCCTTGCGGTGGACCGTCACCGACGCATGGGCGTCGGTGGTCCGGCCGGGCGCGGCCGTGCGCAGCGCTTCGCGCGCCGCCTGGGCGGCGAGCTTGGCCACCACCCGGTCAGCGATCTTTGTCGCACCCCGCTCCCCCGCCGGAACAGCGGTGACAGCGGGGGCCGGGGACACCGTCGTCACCCGGCGTCACCCCCGCCGGTCGTAGCGGTCGTAGCGGTCACCGTTGCGCGTGCGGAAGAAGTAGCCGGGTTCCAGGTCGCCGTCGAGGAACCTGCCCGCCACGAATCCGATCGCACCCAACGCCGCCACCAGGACGAAGGCTCCGAATCCGCCGAAGTATCCGGCGAAGCCCAGCGCCATACCGGCCAAGAGGCCGACCACGGCCATGCTCATCATGCGCTCCTTCGCTACCACTCCGGACGGGCCCGGTCACTGAAGCCGAGACTCCGATTCTTCTTCTTCGTCTTCGTCCTCGGGCAGCTTGACGTCGCTCACCGCGATATTGACCTCGACGACCTCCAGGCCCGTCATCCGCTCGACGGCGGAGATGACGTTCTCCCGGACGGCCCGCGCGACATCGGCGATCGCCACGCCGTAGTCCACGACGATCTCCAGGTCGAGCGCGGTCTGTACCTCGCCGACCTCCGCCTTCACACCGCGGGACGCGGTGGCCGACTTGCCGCCGCCGGGAACCCGGTCCCGTACCGCGCCGAAGGTGCGGGCGAAGCCGCTCCCCATGGCGTGGACGCCGACCACTTCGCGGGCCGCGAGACCGGCGATCTTCTCGACGACACCGTCGGCGATGGTGGTCCGTCCACGGGCCGCGGGATCGCCGCCGCCCCGCCTGCCGCCCAGCGTCTTTCCACTGTCCGAATACTGCTGGCTCTCGCTCATCGCCGTTCGTCCCTTTCGGAGGGGAGAAGCGGTCTGCCCGCTCCGATTTCCACAGTAAGTGCGGTTACCGCACCTCGCTTCGGGGATGGCGGGCGGCGTGCTCCATATGGCGCCATTCGGCGCACCGCCCTGCCGTACGGGCAGCTCTGCGGCAGGCTGGGGGCACAATCCGGGAACCGGGGAAACCGGGGGCGGACGGAGAAGAGGTGGCGAGGTGCCCGCGTACCAGTTGGCGCAAGCGGTGAGCGAGCAGCTCCGCATGGGCCGGGTGCTTCCGCTCGGCGGGCCCTCGGACGGGGCCTGGATCACCGAGCGGGCGGCCGCCGACGCGCTGCGGGCCGCCGTCGGCTCACCGGCCGGGGCGCGATGGGGCACCCCGCGGCTGTCCCTCGCGGATCCCGGGAGCGCACCGCACCCCGAGGTGCCGGCGCCACCGAGCGCCTTGCCGCCCGGCCCGCTGCGGATCGAGGCGGACTTCGCCGCGTACGCCGACCGGCCGCTGACCGCCGTCGCCGAACTGCTGCGCGCGGCTCTCGTGGACGCCGCGGAGAGGGAATTGGGGCTGGTGGTGAGCGCGGTCGACCTGCGGGCCGACGACATCCTGGAGGCGGACGACACCGAGCGGACCGACCGGGCAGCGCCCGCGCGGACGTCCGGCGCACCGGTGACGCCGCAGAAGGCCCGCTCGGGCGCGACGCAGGACGGCCCGGAGGGGATCGCCGCCGTCGCCCGCGCCGTCCCCGGCGTCGCCCGGCTCGCCCCGGTGCTCGGCACCCGGCCGGTGCGGCTCGCCGACGGACACGCGTTCGTGCAGCTGACGACCGTGGCCGGCCACCGGGCTCTGGAGGTGGCCCGGGCCGTGCGCGTGGCGGTGACCGCCGCGGCGCCCGCGGCCCGAACGGTCGCCGTGCTGGTCACGGCCGTGGAGGGGAACTTCTCCGGGGGTGCCCGGCCGGTGGGCTGAGACCGCTCCGCCGACCGGGCACGCCCGTACGCGGTGTCGTGGGGTGCTATTCCCCGATGCCCGCGAGGTCGCGCAGCCGACGGGCCTGGGCGGCCCGCTCCGCGGTGCGCTGCTCCTCGTAGCTGCGGTCCGCCGCGCCGGCGAGCAGTGCCTTGGTCTCGATGACGGCGTCGCGCGGGGCGGCGGTGAGGGCCGCCGCCAGATCGGCCACCGCGGCGTCCAGTTGGTCGGCGGGTACCACGAGGTTGGCCAGGCCCACCCGTTCCGCCTCCTCGGCGTGCACGAAGCGTCCGGTGGCGCAGATCTCCAGCGCGCGGGCATAGCCCACGAGGCCGAGGAGGGGGTGGGTGCCGGTCAGGTCCGGTACCAGCCCCAGGCTGGTCTCGCGCATGGCGAACTGAACGTCCTGGGCGCAGACCCGCAGGTCGCAGGCCAGAGCGAGCTGGAAGCCCGCACCGATGGCATGCCCCTGCACGGCGGCGATGGAGACCACGTCATTGCGCCGCCACCAGGTGAACGCTTCCTGGTACTCGGCGATGGTGGCGTCCAGCTCGCTGTCCGGACCACGCGCCATGTCGAGGAACGACGGCTCGCCGTCGAACCCCTCGGGCGTGAACGCCTGCCGGTCGAGCCCTGCGGAGAAGGACTTGCCCTCCGCGCGCAGCACAACGATCCGTACGTTTCCCGGCAGCAGCGAACCCGCCTCGGCCAACGCCCGCCACATGGCCGGCGACTGCGCGTTGCGCTTGGCCGCGTTGGCGAGGGTCACCGTGGCGATCGCGTCGTCCACGGTGAGCCGCACACCGTCCTTGTCGAGCAGAGTCATAAGGCGCCTCCGAGTCAGCCAGCCGCACCTGCGGCGTAAGTGACTGAACGGTAACCTCCCGGTCGACTGCTCGACCGACCGGGGGGACACCGCTGTACCCGGAGTCGCGGTCGTCAGGCCGAGGCGGCCTTCTTGCCCCTCGTGGCTCCGCCACGACCGCGCAGGACCACACCGGATTCACTGAGCATCCGATGCACGAATCCGTAGGAGCGGCCGGTTTCCTCGGCCAGCGCCCGGATGCTCGCACCGGAGTCGTACTTCTTCTTCAGGTCTGCCGCGAGCTTCTCGCGCGCGGCGCCGGTTACCCGGCTGCCCTTCTTCAGAGTCTCGGCCACCCGTGCCTCCTCGTGGGAAGTGCGCTCTGGACTCTCATGATCACCCCTCCCCGGCTTCCTGGCCACCCATTCCGCAAGGTCTCTACGACATCCTTCGGCCTCCGGGGCCGGGTCAGGGCCGATGGAATTCCTCATTCCGCCCCTCGCGCGGGCCGGCCGGAGACCGCCCTCCGGGAGAAGCGGCAGGTCAGGAGGTATGTGAGCGAAAGGGAGAAGGCCGGGCCCCGAGGGGCCCGGCCTTCCGCCGCAGGCTCGCCGATGTACGAGCCGTTCTCACTCAGATGATGGATCACCCGTCGGCCGAATGATCCAGACGGCCTTGATCAGGCGAGCGCGACCAGGTCCGCGTAGTCCTGGCCCCACAGGTCCTCGACGCCGTCGGGCAGCAGAATGATCCGCTCCGGTTCCAGCGCGTCCACCGCGCCCTCGTCGTGCGACACCAGGACCACCGCGCCCGTGAAGGTGCGCAGCGCGCCGAGAATCTCCTCGCGGCTGGCCGGGTCGAGGTTGTTCGTCGGCTCGTCGAGCAGCAGGACGTTGGCGGAGGAGACGACCAGCGTGGCCAGGGCCAGACGGGTCTTCTCGCCGCCGGAGAGCACTCCGGCCGGCTTGTCGACGTCGTCGCCCGAGAAGAGGAAGGAGCCCAGCGTCTTGCGGATGGCGACCAGGTCCATGTCCGGGGCGGACGAGCGCATGTTCTCCAGGACCGTGCGGTCCGGGTCCAGCGTCTCGTGCTCCTGGGCGTAGTAGCCCAGCTTGAGGCCGTGTCCATGGCGGACGTCGCCGGTGTCCGGCGTCTCGACGCCGGCGAGCAGCCTCAGCAGGGTGGTCTTGCCGGCGCCGTTGAGGCCGAGGATGACCACCCGCGAGCCCTTGTCGATGGCCAGGTCGACGTCGGTGAAGATCTCCAGCGAGCCGTAGGACTTCGACAGGCCCTCGGCCGTGAGCGGCGTCTTGCCGCACGGCGCGGGGTCCGGGAAGCGCAGCTTGGCGACCTTGTCGGAGGCCCGCACGGCCTCCAGGCCGGCCAGCAGGCGGTCGGCGCGCTTGGCCATGTTCTGTGCGGCGACCGTCTTGGTCGCCTTGGCCCGCATCTTGTCGGCCTGGCTGTTGAGGGCCGCCGCCTTCTTCTCGGCGTTCTGCCGCTCACGCTTGCGGCGCTTCTCGTCCGCCTCGCGCTGCTGCTGGTAGAGCTTCCAGCCCATGTTGTAGACGTCGATCTGCGAGCGGTTGGCGTCGAGGTAGAAGACCTTGTTGACGACGGTCTCGACCAGGTCGACGTCGTGCGAGATCACGATGAAGCCGCCGCGGTAGGTCTTGAGGTAGTCGCGCAGCCAGACGATGGAGTCGGCGTCGAGGTGGTTGGTCGGCTCGTCGAGCAGCAGGGTGTCGGAGTCCGAGAACAGGATCCGGGCCAGCTCGACGCGGCGGCGCTGACCACCGGAGAGGGTGTGCAGCGGCTGCCCGAGGATGCGGTCGGGCAGTCCGAGGCTGGCGGCGATCGTCGCGGCCTCCGCCTCTGCCGCGTAGCCGCCCTTGGTCAGGAACTCGGTCTCCAGGCGCTCGTACTTCCGCATGGCCTTCTCGCGGGTGGCGCCCTTGCCGTTGGCCATCCGGTCCTCGTTCTCCCGCATCTTGCGGAGCACGGAGTCCAGGTCGCGGGCGGACAGGATGCGGTCGCGGGCCAGCACGTCCAGGTCGCCGGTGCGCGGGTCCTGCGGCAGATAGCCGACGTCCCCGGAGCGGGTGACCGTGCCGGCGGCGGGGATGCCCTCGCCCGCCAGCACCTTGGTGAGGGTGGTCTTGCCGGCGCCGTTGCGGCCCACCAGGCCGATGCGGTCGCCCTTGGCGATGCGGAAGGAGGCGGACTCGATGAGGATTCGGGCGCCGGCGCGCAGCTCAAGGCCGGAAGCGGTGATCACGGAAAAACTCCAGGGCAGGAAGACGGCGGATTGGACGGACGGTCCGAGAGCGGTCTGCGCCGTCTAATGAACCCAAAGGAGAACTGCCATACGGGCAGTCTAACGGTGCTGCGCAAGCCGTTTTCCCGGCTGCGGGCGGCCGGAGCGGGCCCGTGGGCCGAGGTCGTGCCGGGGGCGTACGGCGAATGCCGGGCGGCGGGCCGTCCGGCCCAGGTCACGCGGCGGTGGTCGCGGCGGGGCGGGTGCGGTCCCGGGGTGCGCTGTCGGACCCGGCTGGAAGACTGTGACGCAGGTCTCGGAAAAAGTTCCGCGGCCCGACCGCAGGGATGGTGAACGACCATGACCACAGCCCCCTCCGGGCCCCCGACGATCTACCCGACCGTGCTCTACCGCGACGCCCGGGCGGCGATCCGGCTGCTGACCGACGCCTTCGGCTTCACGCAGGACGCCGTCTACGAAGGCGAGGGCGGTGCGGTGCTGCACGCCGAGCTGTCCTACGGCAACGGCAAGGTGATGCTGGGGGCGAAGGGCCACGGCGGCGTCTTCGACGCGGCGATGGGCGATTCCGGCCCCACCGGCGTCTACGTCGTCGTCGAGGACACCGACGCGCACCACGCGCGGGCGGAGGCGGCCGGGGCGGAGATCCTCATGGCGCCCAAGGACCAGGACTACGGCTCGCGTGACTACATGGCCCGGGACGGCGAGGGCAACATCTGGAGCTTCGGGACGTACGTCCCCGGCGCCTCGGCCTGAGCAAGCACAAGCCGAGGCGAGCCGCCGGGCCGGCTCAGACACCGCCCGTGTGGACCTGGAACGCCGCGCGGCGTACGGCCTTGGCGACTGCCGGGTCCGGGTGCGCCGCGGCGAGCGCGACCAGCACCTGCACGGTGCGCGGGTGTCCGACCGCACGCACCTCGTCCAGCAGGCGCGGCACCGATCCCTGCACCGCGGAGTCGAGATGACGGACCAGCAACTGGGTCTCGCCGTGGTCGGCGACGGCCGCGGCGGTGTCCACCCACAGCCAGGTCGACTCCTCCCGGGTGAGCACGTCGGGTGCGGTCTCCGGGTCCCCGCCCTCGTGCTCGACCAGCCACAGCAGGGCGTACGGCCGCAGCGCCGGCTCATCGGCCGCAGCGCGTACGGCGGGCTCCGCGGGCGCGCCGACGGCCCGCAGCGCCTCGAAGGCCAGCCCGCGCAGCAGCGCGTCCTCGCCGCGGGCGACGGTGAGCAGTTCCTCGACCGCGGCACCGACGGAGCGGGCGGCGAGCCACGCGCGGTACTCGGTCCTGGCGGGACCGGGGGTCAGCCGGGCGCAGCCGCGCAGCATCGCCTCCGCGGACTGCTCGATATGACCGGCCGGGCTCTGCGCGGCGACGCAGATCTGCTCCAGCTTGACCCACACCGACCAGTTCCCCAGCGGCGTCAACTGCGCCTCGTCGCGGTCGCCGTGCGCGCCGGGGGCGTCGTCGTGAGGGAACAGCGCCCCGACGGTGGTCAGGGAGTCCAGCGCCCAGTCAAGCAGCTCGGCGAGCGAGGCACCGGCGGCCTCGACCACCGCTCCCCCGGCTTCCGCGACCGCGCCCGTACGCGGGCCCGGCACGGGAGTCTGCGCCGCCCGGCCCTGAGCCGTGTCCTGGCCGTAGGGGACCTCGCAGCGCTCCGTGCGCAGCTCTGCGACGCGCTGGTCGAGCATGTCCAGCAGGACCGGCAGCCGCACCGGGCCGGCCGAGAGGTGCAGCAGCGAAAGCAACTGCGGTACGGCTTCGACGACTTCGGCGACGATCGCGGGGCCGGCGCCGGCCGGTGCGGGGCGGGCCAGTGACCAGGCGTCGAAGAGCGCGACCCAGCCGCGCAGGGCGGCCGTGTCGTCGCGGTCCCAGGCACGCAGCCGCCAGCCGGGGCGGGCCACGCCGCCGTGCAGCTCGATGAGCCCGGCGAGCCGGGCGCGGTCCCAGTCGGCGCGGACCTGCCGCGCGCCGAGCTGCAGGGCCTCGGCGGCGCGCTCCACGTCGGGCAGGGGCAGGGCTCCGTCCGGCCCGGCCCGCAGTCCCGCGCCGGTGCCGCCGGCGCCGTCGGCCCAGCGGGCGAGGCGGGCCGCACCGGCCAGTGCGGCGCGGGCCTGCCGGGCCAGCTCCGCCGGCGGCGGGGTGCCCTCGGGAGGGCGCGGCGCCGGGCGGGCGGCCCGGGTGCTCACCGCCCTGCGGGCGGCCGCAATCGGTTGGCGGGGGACGAGTCGGAGCCGGGAGTCGCGCGGGGTACGGGACGTCACAGGAGCAGTCTTGCCGCTGACGGCCCGAAAGCCCAATCGGAACCCGGGTGGCGCTCCGCGCACGCGGCGCCACCCAGGCGACCCATCCCGGATGTGGGGAGTTGTCCCCCCGTACGGCCGGGCGTCACCCGATATCGGGTGACACCGGGGCGGACCGGACCGGAAGAGCCGTTGCGGAGCCCCCCTCTCCCGCTACATCAGCGGGGTCAGGAAGCGGCGCAGGGCCTCGTCGTAGCTGTCCGGGTCGGCGTTCCACATCGCGGCATGCGGGGCGTGCGGAACGGGTTGAAGGGTGATCAGGTCCTCTCGGCGGGCGGCGAAGGAGCGGGAGGCCGCCCAGGGCGCGACGATGTCGTCCGGGCCGTGGAAGAGGAGGGCCGGGACGGTCAGCGCGGCGGGGTCCACGGCGTCGGCGGGGCGGTCCAGGGGCAGCCCCGTGGCACCTTCCGCGGCGCGTACGACCAGCGGCAGCAGCGCCCGCGGGACCCGCCGTCCGGCTGCGAGCGCGCGCACCGCGGCCTGCCGGTCGAGGACCGGGGAGTCCAGCACCAGCCCGCTGATCCGGTCGCGCAGCGCGGAATTGACGGCGGCGCGCAGCGCCATGGTGGCACCGGTGGACCAGCCGTAGAGGACCACCTTGTGGGCGCCGTAGCGGATCGCGTAGCGGATCGCGGCGTCCAGGTCGCGCCACTCGGAGTCGCCGAGATGGCTGATGCCGTCGGTGGTGCGCGGGGCGCCCACGTCGTTGCGGTAGGCGAGGTCGAGGACCGGGATCTGATGGCGCCACAGGAACGGCATGGCGACCATCGGATGCTCGCGCGTGGTGCCGAGGCCGTGCGCGGTGATGACCCAGGTGTCGCGGACGCCGGGGACGAACCATGCGGGCAGCGCGCCCAGTTCGCCGGGGATGTCGACGTCGGCGTAGTCGATCCCGAGGGCGTCGCGGGGGTTGCCGATGTACACCTGGGGGGTCAGCAGCATCCGGGCGCCGGGCGTCAGGACGCCGTGGGTGACCCGCTCCAGCCGGCGTACGACGGTGTCGGCGGGATGCGGCACGCCGCGGACGACGGGGCCGACCACCGCGTGGCAGCCCGCGCCGGCGAGGCCGTAGGTGCCGGGCCGCAGCGAGGCGAGCGTCCGGGTGAGGGTGATCAGCTCGTCCGTGGCGGAGTGGACCGTGAGACGGGGGTCGCCCGGCAGGGGGTGGTCAGGCGACGGTTTGAGGGCAACATCGCTGGCGTACCGGCCGACCGCCACCGCGGCCGCCCCGGCACCGATCACGGTGGTGGCGGCGACAGCCGCCGCAGTACCCAGGCGCACCATCCCAGTGTGCGGAGGGGACAGCGGCGGGGCCAGTGGGCGGGAGCGGCCGGGTGACGGGCTCCGGACCGGGCGCTTTCAGCGCCGCCGGCCGTCCCACTGGCCGTAGCCGCGCAGCTGCGCGCCGGCCTCGTCGAGCTGACCGGCCGACAGCAGGCCCGGGGTGTGGCCGGGAACGGAGCGGGCGAGGAGCCAGACCCGGCACATCCACTCCAGCTGGGCGGTGTGGTCCAGCGCCTGGCCGAGGCTGTCGCCGTGGACCACGGTGCCGTGGTTCCGCAGCAGGCAGCCGGTCCTGTCGCGCAGCGCGTCCACCATGTGCCGGGCCAGTTCGTCGCTTCCGTACAGGGCGTAGGGGGCGACCCGGACCGGGCCGCCGAGCGCCGCGGCCATGTAGTGGACCGGCGGGAGTTCGGTGACCAGCGTGGAGACGGCGGTGGCGTGCGGGGCGTGGGTGTGCACGACGGCGGTGGCCGCGGTGGTGCGGTAGACCGCCAGGTGCATGGGGAGTTCGCTGGTGGGCCGCAGGTCGCCGGCGACCTGGCGGCCGTCCGAGTCGACCGCGGTGAGGTCGTCCGGACCGAGCCGGTCGTAGGGGACGCCGCTGGGGGTGACCAGGATCAGGTCGTCGACGCGCACCGAGACATTGCCGGAGGTGCCGACGACCAGGCCGTCGGCGACGGTCCGCCGTGCGGTGTCGACCAGTTCCTGCCAGGCGGCGGCGAGGCGGGCAGCGGAGTCGGGCTGGTCCTTCACGGGTCCTCCGGCGCGGTGGCGGCAGAAGCGGATGCGGTGCGCGCCACCGTACGGGCAGGCCGGTTCGGGGGAGGGCGCAGGACCCCGAATTCCTTATGCCCGCTATCGACAGATAGCCGGTGTTAACGACGGACATCGAATGATAGCGACACTCCCGAAATGATTATCCGTTAAATGCGCCACTCCGGGTAAGCGAGCAACTACTGTCGGGCACTGTCTCCAGACGTCGCCGACCAAGGGGATCCATTGGCCAGTGAGCGCGCTTCCCACCGCATTCCCGCCGACGCCCTGCCGCGGCCCGTGCGCCGCCTCTCGCGGCAGCCTCGCCCCCGCCTCCGCCACCCCGATCGTCCCCGGAGCCTCCGCCACCCCCACCTCACCGGCCGTCCGCGCCGACTGCTGGCGGCGTTGCCCGTGATCGCACTGACGGGCGCGGCGCTCGTCGGGCCCGTGGCCCCCGCCGCCGCGGACAGCTCGCCCCGCGGGCATGACGTCTCCTCACATCAGAAGAACGTCGACTGGACCGAAGCCCGGGAGGAGGGTGCGCGGTTCGTGTACGTCAAGGCGACCGAGTCGCACAGCTACCGCAGCCCCGCCTTCCGCGAGCAGTACAACGGTGCGCGCGAGGCCGGGCTGCTGCGCGGCGCCTACCACTTCGCGGTCCCGAGCGCCTCGGGCGGCGCGCGGCAGGCCCGCTTCTTCCTGCGCAACGGCGGCCGCTGGAAGTCGGACGGCTGGACGCTGCCGCCCGCCCTGGACATCGAGCACAACCCCTACAACGCCAGGCAGCCGTGCTACGGGCTGAGCAAGGGCGCGATGGTGCGCTGGATCCGCTCCTTCAGCAAGGAGGTGCGGCGCACGACGGGCCGCCGGCCGGTGATCTACACGACGGCCCGCTGGTGGAACGACTGCACGGGCAGCAGCCGCTCGTTCAGGTCCCATCCGCTGTGGCTGGCGAACTGGCACGACGTGCCCGGCCCGACGCCCGCGGGCTGGTCGGCCCCCACCTTCTGGCAGTACGCCGACCAGGGGCCCCTTCCGGGCGATCAGGACCGCTGGAACGGGACACTGGGGCAGCTCAAGAAGTTCGCCAGAGGGTGAGACGGAAGTGACGTCAGGGGTACCTCCCCGTGAACCCTGCGGTGGTGTCATCACTCGGCCCGCCCCAGTTCACTTTCCGTTCACCCGCCCTCCGTACGTTTCCGAAAGTCACTGACCATCGAGCTGATTGCCTGGGTGAATGGAACACATCACGCTTCTCATCGGGATCGTGATCGTCACGGCCTTGGTGTTCGACTTTACGAACGGCTTCCACGACACGGCCAACGCGATGGCCACCACCATTTCCACCGGGGCACTGAAGCCCAAGACAGCGGTGGCGATGTCGGCGGTGCTCAACCTCGTCGGAGCATTCCTGTCGGTGGAGGTCGCCAAGACCATCTCCGGCGGCATCATCGACGAAGGTGCCGGCATCAGACCTGAAGTGATCTTCGCCGGCCTGGTCGGCGCGATCGTCTGGAACCTCCTGACCTGGCTCGCCGGGCTCCCCTCCAGTTCCTCCCACGCTCTGTTCGGCGGTCTGATCGGCGCGACCCTGGTGTCCGTCGGCACCGGCGGGGTGCACGCGGACGCCGTCGTGATGAAGGTCCTCATCCCGGCCGTGGCCGCCCCGGTGGTCGCCGGTCTCGCGGCGATGGCCGCGACCCGGCTCACCTACCGGCTGGCCCGCAACCGCGACGAGGCGGACACCGCCAAGGGCTACCGCAGCGGCCAGATCGCCTCGGCCGCCCTGGTCTCGCTCGCCCACGGCACCAACGACGCGCAGAAGACGATGGGCGTGATCACCCTCGCGCTGATCACCGGTGGTGTGGTCGCCCCGCACGCCGACCCGCCGCTGTGGGTCATCGCCTCGGCCGGTATCGCCATCGCGCTCGGCACCTACCTGGGCGGCTGGCGGATCATCCGCACGATGGGCAAGGGCATCACCGACATCCAGCCGCCGCAGGGCTTCGCCGCCCAGACCGGCGCCGCGGCCACCATCCTGGCCTCCTCCCACCTCGGCTTCGCGCTCTCCACCACCCAGGTGTGCTCCGGCTCCGTGATGGGCTCGGGCCTGGGCCGCAAGGGCGGCGTGGTGCGCTGGTCCACCGCCGGCCGGATGGTGCTGGCCTGGGGTCTGACGCTGCCGGCCGCCGGTCTGGTCGCGGCGGGCGCCGCCCTCCTGGCCGGTCAGGGCGACTGGGGCGTGGCGACGGTCGCGGTCCTCGGACTCGCCGTCTGCGGCGCGATCTGGGCCGCCTCCCGGCGCAAGCCGGTCGACCACACCAACGTCAACGAGGCACCCGCCGCCGAGCCGGTGGGCGTGGTGACGGCAGCGCTGCAGAGCGTCTCCCCTCCCCCGGCGAGCTCGCCCGCTCCCCTCGCCGAAGACCGTGAGCAGGGCACCGCGGCCGTCCCGGCGGCCGCCCATCGCACCGCGGCCGCGACCGCAGCCGGCCGCTAGCGGCCCTCATCTAAGGAACTCGCAATGAACATCGAATGGGCAGCTCTCGGTCAGGTCTTCGGCGTCAGCCTCGTGGTGACGGTCGGGATCGTGGGCCTGTTCACCGTCGGCATCGTCGGTACGTCCCGCAAGCCGCACCAGGAGGGCGCGGCGGCCGTGGCCTCCGGGCCCGGTGCGGGCGCGCGGACCGGCGCGGTGACCGCCTTCGCGCTGTGCGCGGCGGCCGTGGCCTACGGCATCTACCTGATCGTCGCCGGCTGACCGGTACGGCGAGGGACTCCACCGGACGAGGCGTTCGGCGGACCGCGGCATCAGCCGCGGCCGCTGAGCGCCTCGTCCGCTTCCCTGGCCAGGGCGTCGGCGATGGCGGTGCCGCCGCGGCTGTTGAGGTATTCGGAGACGCGCAGCTGCACGACCTTGCTGAAGGTCTGGTAGTGGGCGGAGCGCGGGCGGGGCTCGGCGGCCCGTAGCGCCGCGTACAGCGTCCGGGTGTACGGCGGCTCCTGGCCGGGGCGCTGCGCCGGCTGCCGGGCGGCGCCGTGTTCCGCGCGCTCGGCGTCCCCGGGCGGCAGGGTGCAGTCGGGGGCCTTCTCGGGTGCCCGGTAGGCCGAGTCGCGGGTCGCGGCGAACCCCCGCTCCAGCAGGCAGCGCTCACTGCCCGGACCGGTCAGTGCCTCGATCAACCGGCGGGCGCCCTCCGGGCGGGAGCTGGTCGCGGAGATCGCGAGGTTCTGCCCGCCCAGGACGGACATCCGCTTGCCGTCGGTGGGGCGGCCGGGCAGCTCGGCGACGTCGAACTGGACGCCCGCCTCCAGCTTCTCGGCGACCGAGGCGTACTCCACCGGCCAGTTGCGCATGAACAGCGCACGGCCGTCGGCGAACCAGCGGCGGCTCTCGGTCTCGTCCATGGTCGTGGCCTCGTGCGGCATGATCGAGTCGAGCCGGTCCTTGACGTCGGCGACGCCCTGCTGGAGCGCGCCGACCTGCTCTCCCTTGGTGAAGCTGGTCGCCTCCGGGGCGCCGCCGTTGGCCCAGGCGGACTCCAGGGTGTTGACGGTCAGCCCTTCGTACGGGCGGAGCTGGGCGACCATGCCGTACATCTTCGGGACGGCCTCGGCGTCCTCATCCGCGTTCCCGGCGGCCTTGGCGTCCTTCGCGGCCTTGCGGTTGTAGGCCCCGGCGACCTGGGCAGCCACGTTCTTCAGCTCGCCCCAGTTGGTGGGGGGCCGGTCGTATCCGTAGTCGTGAAGGATGTCCTTGCGGTAATAGAGCAGCCCGGCATCGGTGTTGAAGGGCACGCCCCACACCTTGCCCCCGTACTCGACGGTCTTGACCACGCTGTCGAGGAAGTCGGCGTCCAGGCTCGCGCCCCAGGGCCGGATGACGCCGGCCTCGGCGAACTCGGCGGTCCAGGCCACGTCGAGGTTGAGCACGTCGTAGCCGCTGTTGCCGGACTGGCCGGAGGCCAGCAGCTGGCTGCGCTGGCCGTCCGCGGTGTCCGGCAGCTTGACGATCCGCACGGTGCGGCCGGTGCGCCGCTCCCAGTCGAGGATGAGGTCCTGGCGCACACCGGAGCTGCTGAGGTCGCTGCCGGTGGCGAGGACGATCGCGCCCTTCTCCGGGGTGGGCTCCGGCCCGGACGTACAGCCGCTCGCCGCCGCCGTCAGGGTCAGGCACACCAGGGCCGCGGGCAATCCGGCCCGCCGGGCCCTCACCGGCTGTCCTTTCCGGCCGCGCCGACGGAGGCGACCAGTCCGGCGAGCAGATCGGGGGCGTCAGGACCGCCGGGCACGCACTGCCCCTTGGAGGCACCGGCCAGCCCCTGGAGGACGAAGGAGTCGCAGCCTGCCTTGCCCATGACGAGGGTGAGGACGGGCACCTCGGGTCCCTTCTTGAGGAGTGAGTTGAGGGTCTGCTCCACGCCCGACGCCCGCCCTGCGGCGCCGTCGTCCTGGTCGAGGACGAGCACGATGGCGTTGTTGGTGCCGGTGGACTTCTTCATCTCCCGTACCGCGGCGGTCAGTGCCTCCTGCATGGCCGCGCCGTGTTCGACCAGCTCCCCCTTGGCGATGCGGTCCAGGGCCGCCTTGCCCGGGGCGGGGTCGGCGGTGCCCAGCGGGACGGTCCGGCGTACCGCGCCGGGATCGGTGGGGTGCGCGCCGTCGGGGAAGGTCCACAGGCCGTACGTGTGGTGGGTGCCCACCATCTCCAGGGCGCGGCCGGCCGCGCTGAGGGCGATCGGGAGTTTGCCGCCCTCGGCCATCGAGGTGGAGGTGTCCATGAGAATCAGCAGCCGGCTGGACTTCTGCGCCTTGTCGTAGCCGTCCAGCACCCGTGTCACCTGGTCCCCGCCCGCGGTGAACGGGGTGACCGGCGCGTCGAGGTCGGCGTCCGCGCGGTCGTCGGTCAGCGGCGAGTCCGGCACCGGGTCCGGCGCCTTGCCGTCCTTGCCGGGCACCGCACGGTAGCCCTGCCTGCCGAGGATGCGGCGGCCGCCCTCGGGGTCCCTCAGCCAGTCGCCGAACCGGCCGACGGCGTCCTGGCGCGGCGCGGCGTCGGTGGCGCCCTGCCAGTCCACCCGGATCAGCGGGTGGTCGAGCGCCGGGACGTTCTTGGGGTAGTAGGCGGCGTACCGGTCGCCGGGGGCGAGCGGGCTCTCCAGGGCGGGACAACCGCCGATGGCGCGGCCGAGGTTGAAGTCGGCGAGGGACTTCTCCGAGACCAGTGGTGCCGCCCCCGTCCCGCGGCCGGTGCCGGGGCGGCCGTCCTGGCCGGTGGGCCGCAGCGAGCAGAGCAGCTCGGTGCTGCCCGCGTACTGGCTGCCCGGGGCGGAGAGCCGGCGCTCGGCGTCCCGGGCGAGGGTGGGGTCGGGGCCGCCCGCGGGAGCGATCCGCGAGCCGTCGTTGGCGAGATACAGGCCGATGGTGTGCAGCAGGCCGGTGCCGGAAAGGACGGGGCTGGGGCGCAGCAGTCGCAGGTCGCGGTGGTCGCTGTCGGTGCCGGTGAGGATCTCCTGCCAGGAGGCACCGACCTGTTCGACGTCGTCGAGGCGCCGGTTCGCCGGGATGCCGACGACGAGCGGGGTGTAGGCCACCGGGCCGGTGTGGTGCAGGGTCACCGGGGAGCCGGTGGCGGGCATGCCGCGGCGGACCTCGGCGTAGTCGGCGCTGGATTCGGGGATCCACAGATCGGGCTGCGGCCCCGGCCTGTTGAGGGGCTCGATGCCCTTGGTGGACGGGTGGCCCTTACCGGTGCCGTGGGCCTCGCCCTGCCAGCGGTCGGCGGCGGCGAAGCCCTGGTCGACCTGGTCCTTGGCCGCGGAGTAGACGGTGATCTGGGCGCGCCGGCAGCCGTCGGGAACGTCGTCCTCACCCTGCAGCGGACGGGTGTTGCTGTCGGACATCTCGTAGGCGAAGGCCGCCTGGCGCAGGGCCGGTTCGGACTCGGGGGCGGTGAGCAGGCGCAGTTCGAGGGCGGGCGGGCAGGCCGGGTCGGTCCGCAGGAGCTGGAAGGCGACGAGGCCGGCGGCGGTGAGGCCGAGGACGGTCACCAGGGCGGCGATGACCCGCAGCCAGCGGCTGAGGCGCTGCTTCAGCCACCGGCGCAAGCGGATGCGCAGCGGGGTCGGGGGCCGGACCTCGGGGGTGGCGAAGGAGAGGATGACGTCGTCGACGGTGTTCTGCTTGGCCGAGCGGGGCTCCCAGACGTCGCCCATCGGCGTCCGCTCGTGGGCCAGCCGCTCGCGCAGTGTGCGGACGAGGTCCTCGAAGGTGACGAACCGCTCGCCGGGTATGCCGCGTTCGAGGATCTGCACGACCGCGCGGGTGAAGAGGGAGCCGCCGGCCGGTTCGTCGCCGCTGAAGATCCGGCGGTTGGGCTGCGCGGCCATCAGCAGGGACATGGGTGTGCGGCGGGAGTGGAAGGTCTCGTCGGCGTTGCCGGAGTAGCAGCACTCCAGCAGGATCACGATCCGGTCGGCGCGTGCGCTGTCGAGGTAGGACAGCACCATGTCCTGCCAGGACACCGCCTTGTGGCGCTGGCGGGTGTCCGACATGCCGACCATGAGCTGCAGGTCGCCGCCGTCGCGGCCGACCCAGCCGTGGCCGGAGAAGTGCACCAGCAGCAGGCCGCGTGCCTCGTCGGTGACGGTGTCCAGGGCCTGCTCCAGCTCCCAGGGCTCCTGAGGCCGGCAGATGACGACTTCCTCGTCGGTGAACAGGTCGGTGCCGGGGGCGAGCAGGACCCGCTTGAGTTCCTCGGCGTTCGCCTCCACGGCGGGGAGTGCGGATAAGTTCTTGTAGTCGCTGACACAGATCAGCAGCGCCCGGTTGATCTTGCCCCGCGCGTCGTAGAGGGACATCCGGGTCAGTCCTCGCCGGCGCTGCCGCCCTCGGTCGACCGGCTTCGGGGATCGGGGCGTTCGGGGGCCGCGCCGCGCGGGCCCGGGTCACCGACCGGCGCCAGCCCGCCGTCGCCGTCGACGGCCACGGCCGGCGCCTCCCCCACCGCCCGTTCCTCCCGGCGCCGCCGCAGCCACTCCCGCAGGGCGATGCTCAGGCTCTTGGTCACCTCGGCGGCGACCGTGCCGATGAGGACCAGGACCAGATCGTCGATGCCGATGGCCATGTCGCCGAGGTCGCGTTCGTCCGGGGCGCCGTCGCCGCCGGACGGGCGCGGCCGCAGGGCCCAGTCGTGGCGCTGGTGTGCCAGCCACGGCTCGCGCTCCAGCCATGCCTTGAGATCCTCGATGTCCTGGTGTGCGTTGTTCGTGCCCGTGATCCTGATACGGATCTCGTGACGGTCAGCCTTGTCCGGCATCCCCCGGCCCCCTTCCGGCGGCGCCATCGCCCGCCGTGCCACCAGATAGTGACGTGGGATCAGGCGCGGGGGCAACCGTCCGTGACCTCCGGAGCACCCTGTGGTGTGCGCCACAGCGCCTGCCACAGGGCTGCGTCGCAGGTCAAGGGTGAGTTGACGGGCATTCGTGGGGCGTGGTGGACTGCCGGAGCCATTCGGCGACAGATGAGGAAGTCCGGTGAGAATCCGGCGCGGTCCCGCCACTGTCACCGGGGAGCGTTCCTCCAGGAGAGGTCACGGCCCGTCACGCGTCGTCCGTCAGGTCGCGCGCGTACGGGCTGGAAGGCCGGGGGAAGCGCCGATCCGGGAGCCAGGAGACTCTCGTCGCCGTCACGTCGAGCCAGGGCGCGGACCCTGAGTGAGGACATACCGCCATGCCCGGCCGCAGTTCGAGATGCCCGTTGAGCGACGCCGCAGCATCCCTTCGAGGACTGACGGCGGTCTGATCCGATGCGTGCCGAACACGCCACGTACGCGTGCGGCGCGGCCCTCGGCTTTCTCGGCGACCTGATCGCGGCGGACCCCCGGCGCGGCCATCCGGTGGCCGCGTTCGGCCGGGCCGCGGGTGCCGTCGAGCGCCGGCTGTGGCGCGACCACCGCGGCCGGGGAGCGGCCCATGCCCTGCTGTGCGCGGGCGGCGCGGCCGCGGGCGCCGCGCTCGTGCAGCGCGCCGTACGCGGCTCCCTGACCTCGCCGCTTCCCGGCGGTGGCGCCCGCACCCGTACCGCCGCCGGCGTCGCCCTGACCGCGGCGACGGTCTGGGCCGTGCTGGGCGGCACCTCGCTGGGCCGGGAGGCGCGGGCCATCGGCGGCGCGCTGACGGCGGGCGACCCGGATCTGGCGCGGGAGCGGCTGCCGCATCTGTGCGGGCGCGACCCGCAGGCACTGGACGAGCCGCAGATGGCGCGCGCGGTGGTCGAGTCGGTCGCGGAGAACACGTCGGACGCGGTGGTCGGCGCGCTGGTATGGGGTGCGCTGGGCGGTGTGCCCGGCCTGGTGGCGTTCCGTGCGGTGAACACCCTGGACGCGATGGTGGGTCATAAATCGCCTCGATACCGCCGGTTCGGCTGGGCGTCGGCCCGGCTCGACGACGTGGCCGGCTGGCCCGGGGCCCGGCTGACCGCGGCCCTCACGGTGCTCGCGGGCCCCGACCGGCGCGGCGCGCTGAACGCCTGGCGGGCCGACGGCGGCGCGCACCCCAGCCCCAACGCGGGCCCGGTGGAGGCGTCGTTCGCGGGGGCGCTTGGCGTCCGGCTGGGCGGCACGCTGGCGTACGGCGGGCGGGTGGAGCACCGGCCGGTGCTCAACGGCGCGGCGCGACCGGTCGGCGTGCCCGACATCGAGCGGGCGGTCCGGCTCTCGCGCCGGGTGAGCGTGCTGGCGCTGGCGACGACGGTCGCGGGCCGGCTCGCGGTGGGCGCGGTCCGGGCGGCGAGGGCGCACGGCCGGGCGGGTTCGGCACGGCTCACGGCACAGCGATGCCCCGGCAGATGAGGAGGGCCCGGTGACGGGACGGTTCGAGGTGTCCGGCGGGTCCGTCGGCGGTGGCCTGCTGGTGGCCGGCACGACGTCCGACGCGGGCAAGAGCGTGGTCACGGCCGGCATCTGCCGGTGGCTGGTTCGCCAGGGCGTCCGCGTCGCGCCGTTCAAGGCGCAGAACATGTCGCTGAACTCCTTCGTGACGCGTGAGGGCGCGGAGATCGGACGGGCGCAGGCGATGCAGGCGGCGGCCGCCCGGGTCGAGCCGACGGCGCTGATGAATCCGGTGCTGCTCAAGCCCGGCAGCGACCGCAGCAGCCAGGTGGTGCTGCTGGGCAAGCCGGTGGGCGAGCTGAGCGCCACGGGATACTTCGGGCACCCCGACGGCCGGACGCCCGGCGCGGGGCCGTACGCCGGGCGGCGCGAGGCGCTGCTGGGTACGGTCACCGACTGCCTCCAGGAACTTCGGCGCACCCATGACGCGGTGATCTGCGAGGGCGCGGGCAGCCCCGCCGAGATCAATCTGCGCCGGACCGACATCGTCAACATGGGCATCGCGCGGGCCGGCCGGCTGCCCGTCGTGGTGGTCGGGGACATCGACAGGGGCGGGGTGTTCGCCTCCTTCTTCGGCACCACGGCGCTGCTGTCGAAGGAGGACCAGTCGCTGATCGCGGGCTATGTCGTCAACAAGTTCCGCGGCGATGTGACGCTGCTGGAGCCGGGGTTGGAGATGCTGCGCGGCCTCACCGGCCGGCCGACGCTCGGCGTGCTGCCCTTCGCCCACGGGCTCGGCATCGACGAGGAGGACGGCCTGCGGGTCTCGCTGCGCGGCGCGGTGCGCGAGAGCGTGGTGGCGCCGCCGCACGGCGCGGACGTCCTGCGGGTCGCGGTGGCCGCGGTGCCGCTGATGTCCAACTTCACGGACGTGGACGCGCTGGCCGCAGAACCCGGCGTGGTCGTGCGGTTCGTGGACCGGGCCGAGGAACTGGCCGACGCGGACCTGGTGGTGCTGCCGGGCACCCGGGGCACGGTCCGGGCGCTGGAGTGGCTGCGCGAGCGCGGTCTGGCGGACGCGATCGCGCGCCGGGCCGCCGAGGGCCGTCCGGTGCTGGGCATCTGCGGCGGGTTCCAGATGCTCGGCGAGCACATCGACGACGAGGTGGAGTCGCGGGCGGGCGCGGTGCCCGGCCTCGGGCTGCTGCCCGTCCGGGTGCGCTTCGCCGTGGAGAAGACGCTGGCGCGCCCCGTCGGGCAGGCGCTGGACGAGCCCGTGGAGGGCTACGAGATCCACCACGGGGTGGCCGAGGTCAACGGCGGGCAGACGTTCATCTCCGACGGCCGCGGGCAGAGTCTGGACGGGTGCCGGGTCGGCTCGGTGTGGGGCACCCACTGGCACGGCTCGCTGGAGAGCGACGCGTTCCGGCGGGCCTTTCTGCGGCAGGTCGCGGCGGACGCGGGCCGGGCCTTCGTGCCGGCCCCCGACACCTGCTTCGGCACGCTGCGCGAGGAGCAGCTGGACCGGCTGGGCGATCTGATCGAGGAGCACGCGGACACCGACGCGCTGCTGCGGCTGATCGAGGAGGGGGTGCCGCAGGGGCTGCCGTTCGTCCCTCCGGGCGCGCCGTGAGGAGCCGGCGGACAAGGACGTACCACCCCCGTGGAAGCGGGGGCCACAGTGCCACGGCGGCCGGGGCCGCGGTGGCAGATCACGTGCGCGGGCGTAGTGCGCCCGCAGGAGGCATCAACGCATGACCACGACTCCCAACTATCCCTTCACCGCGGTAGTCGGCATGGACGATCTCCGGCTGGCGCTGCTGCTGAACGCGGTCAGCCCCGCGGTCGGCGGTGTGCTGGTGCGTGGCGAGAAGGGCACCGCCAAGAGCACGGCGGTGCGTGCCCTGTCGTCGCTGATGCCGCCCGTGGACGTGATCACCGGCTGCCGCTTCTCCTGCGCTCCGGTCGCGCCCGACCCGGCCTGCCCGGACGGCCCGCACGAGGCGGGTGCGGGCGAGGACCGCCCGACGCGGATGGTCGAACTGCCCGTCGGCGCCTCGGAGGACCGGCTGGTGGGCGCGCTGGACATCGAACGGGCGCTGTCGGAGGGCGTCAAGGCCTTCGAGCCCGGCCTGCTGGCCGACGCGCACCGCGGGGTGCTCTACGTCGACGAGGTCAACCTGCTCCACGACCACCTCGTGGACCTGCTGCTGGACGCGGCGGCGATGGGCGCCTCCTACGTCGAGCGCGAGGGCGTCTCGGTACGGCACGCGGCGCGCTTCCTGCTCGTCGGCACCATGAACCCCGAAGAGGGCGAGCTGCGGCCGCAGTTGCTGGACCGCTTCGGGCTGACGGTCGAGGTCGCGGCCTCCCGCGAGCCGGACCGGCGCGTCGAGGTCGTCCGCCGCCGGCTGGCCTACGACGCCGACCCGGCGGGCTTCGCGGCGCGCTGGGCCGCCGAGGAGGACGAGCTGCGCCTGCGCATCACGGCGGCGCGGGAGCGGCTGCCCGCCGTGACGCTCGGGGACGCCGCCCTCCGGCAGATCGCCGCGACCTGCGCGGCGTTCGAGGTGGACGGGATGCGCGCGGACATCGTGATGGCGCGCACCGCGACCGCGCTCGCGGCCTGGGCCGGGCGGACCGACGTACTGGCCGAGGACGTCCGGCAGGCCGCGCTCCTCGCGCTGCCGCACCGGCGGCGCCGCAATCCCTTCGACGCGCCGGGCCTGGACGAGGACAAACTGGACGAGACGCTGGAGGAGTTCGGCGGGTCGGACGACGGCGACGACGACCCGGAGCCGGACGGGCCGGACGGCGGTCCCGAGGGCGGACCCGACGGCCCGGACGGCGGCCCCGACGGCGGCCCGGACGGTCCCGGCGGGCAGCCGCCGCAGGACGGCGGGCCCGAGGGCCGGGACGACCGGACGCCCCCGGCGGGCCCGGAGCCGGAGTCGGGCACGGCAGACCCCGCCGACACCGGAGCACCGGCCCCCGAGCCGTCCGCCGAACAGCCCCCGGCGGGCCCCGGACCGGAGCGCGCGGCGGTGGGTGCGGCCGAGCCGTTCACCACGCGGCGGCTGGACGTTCCCGGACTGGGCGAGGGTGCGGACGGCCGCAGGTCGCGGGCCCGTACCGCGCACGGCCGGACCACCGGCGCCCGGCGCCCGCAAGGGGCGTTGAGCAAGCTGCACCTGTCCGCGACGGTGCAGGCCGCGGCGCCGCACCAGCGGGCCCGCGGGCGCAGCGGGCGGGGCCTGGTGGTGCGCCGGGACGATCTGCGCGAGGCGGTGCGCGAGGGCCGGGAGGGCAATCTCGTGCTGTTCGTCGTGGACGCGTCCGGTTCGATGGCGGCGCGGCAGCGGATGAGCGCGGTCAAGGGCGCGGTGCTCTCGCTGCTGCTCGACGCCTACCAGCGCCGCGACAAGATCGGCATGATCACCTTCCGCGGGAAGGGCGCCGAGCTGGCGCTGCCGCCGACCTCCTCGGTGGAGGCGGGGGCGGCGCGGCTGGAGCAGCTGCCCACCGGCGGGCGGACACCGCTGTCGGAGGGCCTGCTCAAGGCCCACGAGGTGCTGCGCGTGGAGCGGATGCGGGACGCCTCGCGCCGGCCGCTGCTGGTGGTCGTCACGGACGGCCGCGCGACCGGCGGCGACCAGCCCTTGCCGCGGGCCACCCGAGCCGGCCGCCTGCTGGCCTCGGAGGGCGTCGCGTCGGTCGTCGTGGACTGCGAGCAGGGGCCCGTCCGGCTGGGGTTGGCGGGCGAACTGGCCCGGGCCCTGCAGGGCACCGCGGTCACCCTCGACGAGCTGCGCGCGGACAGCGTCTCGGCGCTCGTCCGTGAGGTGCAGGGAAGCCACGGCGGGCACACCGCACGGTCGGGCCCCGCCGGCCGCGGCCGGAGCGGTGTGCAGGAATCAGCTCACGCAGCCGGCGGCAGGACCGCCCGCACCACTGATCACACTCAAGGATCCCGGAGGGTCGCGTAATGCCGCAGGGACAGCCGTCCGTCGTACCGAACGACGGGCTCACCACCCGCCAGCGCCGCAATCGGCCGCTGGTCTTCGTCCACACGGGCATCGGCAAGGGCAAGTCCACCGCCGCCTTCGGTCTGGCGCTGCGCGCCTGGAACCAGGGCTGGCCGGTCGGGGTGTTCCAGTTCGTGAAGTCGGCGAAGTGGAAGGTCGGCGAGGAGCGCGCGCTGAAGGTCCTCGGCGAGACCGGCGAGGGCGGCAGCGTCGCCTGGCACAAGATGGGCGAGGGCTGGTCCTGGGTGCAGCGCGACATCGCCTCCAGCGAGGACGCGGCGCGCGAGGGCTGGGAGCAGGTCAAGCGGGATCTCGCCGCCGAGACCTACAAGCTGCTGGTGCTGGACGAGTTCGCCTACCCGATGCACTGGGGCTGGATCGACACCGAGGAGGTGGTGTCGGTGCTGCGCGACCGCCCGGGTACGCAGCACGTCGTCATCACCGGCCGCAACGCCCCTCGGCCCCTGGTGGACTTCGCCGACCTGGTGACGGACATGTCCAAGGTCAAGCACCCGATGGACGAGGGCCAGAAGGGCCAGCGGGGCATCGAATGGTGAGCGCGGCGTGAGCGGAGCGACGATCCCGCGGCTGGTCATCGCCGCGCCCGCCTCCGGAGCGGGCAAGACGACGGTGGCCACCGGCCTGATGGCGGCGTTCGCCGAGGCCGGCCTCGCGGTCTCCCCGCACAAGGTGGGCCCCGACTACATCGATCCCGGCTACCACTCCCTGGCCACCGGCCGCCCGGGCCGCAACCTCGACGCCTACCTGTGCGGGACCGGCCGGATCGCCCCGCTGTTCCTGCACGGGTCGGCGGGCGCGGACCTGGCGGTCGTCGAGGGCGTGATGGGTCTGTTCGACGGGGCGTCGGGGCAGGGCGAGCTGTCGTCGACGGCGCAGGTGGCGAAGGTGCTGCGGGCGCCGGTGGTGCTGGTGGTGGACGCGTCCTCGCAGTCCCGGTCGGTGGCCGCGCTGGTGCACGGCTTCGCGTCCTGGGACCCGGAGGTCCGGCTGGCCGGGGTGATCCTCAACAAGGTCGGCTCGGACCGCCACGAGGCGCTGCTCCGCGAGGCGATGGAATCGTCCGGGGTGCCGGTGCTCGGCGCCCTGCGGCGTACGCAGCAGGCCCGTACCCCGTCGCGGCATCTGGGCCTGGTGCCGGTCGCCGAGCGCCGTACGGACGCGGTGGAGTCGGTGCGCGAACTCGCCGCGCGGGTGCGCGAGGGCTGCGACCTCAAGGCGCTGCTGGCCCTGGCGCACGACGTGCCGCGGCTGACGGACACGCCCTGGGATCCGGCCGCGGAGGTGGCGCCCGTCGTCGGCGCGACGGCCGGGGCCGCTCCCACCGACGCGGCCGCCGGGAAGCCGCTGATCGCCGTCGCGGGAGGCGCCGCCTTCACCTTCTCGTACGCGGAGCACGCCGAGCTGCTGGCCGCCGCGGGCGCCGAAGTGGCGCCCTTCGACCCGCTGCACGACGAGCAACTGCCGCCCGGCACCCAGGGGTTGGTGATCGGCGGCGGCTTCCCCGAGGTGTACGCGCCGGACCTGTCGGCGAACGCCCCGCTGCGATCGGCGGTGGCCGCGCTGGCCGCCTCCGGGGCCCCGGTGTCCGCCGAGTGCGCCGGGCTGCTCTACCTCTCCCGCTCCATCGACGGCAAGCCGATGTGCGGGGTGCTGCCCGCGGACGCCCGGATGACCGAGCGGCTCACGCTGGGCTACCGGGAGGCGGTGGCGCTCCAGGACAACGCGCTGGCGGCCGCCGGGACGCGGGTGCGCGGCCACGAGTTCCATCGCACGACGCTGGAGCCGGGCGCCGGGGCGTCGCCCGCGTGGGGCCTGACCCACCCGGAGCGCCGGGTCGAGGGCTTCGTCAGCGGCGGCGTGCACGCCTCGTATCTGCATGTGCACTGGGCGGCCGAGCCCTCGCTGGCCGGCCGCCTGGTCGAGAGCGCCGCACGGAGCACGCCGTCCGCCGCGCCGGGCGGTGCCGGGTGACCGGCGGCCGGGGAGCCGGCGGCCCGGCCGCCGTGCTGGACCATCTCGTCTACGCCACCCCGGACCTGGACCGCACGGTCGCCGAGGTGGCGGAACTGACCGGTGTGCGCCCCGCCCCGGGCGGCAGCCATCCGGGCCGGGGTACCCGCAATCACCTGCTGGGGCTGGGCGGCGGGGCCTACTTCGAGATCATCGGGCCGGATCCGGAGCAGCCCGCGCCGGACGGACCGCGGTGGTTCGGCATCGATGCGCTGTCCGGTCCCGAACTGGTCACCTGGGCGGTCCGGGTCACCGGCATCGCGTCGTCCGTCGCCCACGCGCGGGCCCACGGCTACGACCCCGGCGACGCGGTCGCGATGAGCCGCCGGGCCCCGGACGGCGGCCGTATCGCCTGGCGGCTGACGCCGCCGTGCGCGGGCGGCGGCCGCACGCCGTTCCTGCTCGACTGGGGCGACACGCAGCACCCGTCCGACGCCCCTCTCCCCGAACTGCCGTTGGTCTCGCTCACCGCGAGCGACCCCGAGCCGGACGCCGTCGCGGGCCGGCTGGCGGCGCTCGGCGCACGGTGGCCGGGACAGCCGCTCACCAGCGGGCCCGGCGGGCTCACCGCCGTCCTGGCAGGCCGGCAGGGGCCGGTGGCCTTCGGCCGGGGAGCTGTCGCGGTATGACGGGCCGGGCGGGAGGCGGGCCGCGCGACGGCGCCGGCGAGGCGCCGCGGACCGGACCCGCTCGTGCGGCGCGCCCTCCGGCAACGGAGGGCGAGCAGCCGCTACCGCCCGCCGCACCACTGGTCGTCGGTGTCGGAGCGAGCCGGGGCGTGGCGGTGGCGGAGGTGCTGGACCTCATCGCGGCCGCCCTCGCGTCCGCGGGACGGCCGGCGGGCGCGCTGACCGCGCTGGCGACGGCGACGGCCAAGGCCGCGGAGCCGGGGCTGGTCGGGGCGGCACGGCGGCTCGGGGTGCCGCTACGGTCGTTCCCGGCGCAGGTGCTCGCGACCGTGCCGGTACCGGCGCCGTCCGCTGCCGCTTCGGCCGCGGTCGGGACGCCGAGCGTCGCGGAGGCCGCCGCGCTGCTCGCCGCCGGGCCGGGGGCCGAACTGGTCGCGGGCAAGCGGAAGTCGGCGCCGTACGGCCGTGCGGCCCGGGCGACCTGCGCGCTCGCCATCGGGACGGGACCGGACACCTCGGGCCTTACCGACAGTACGTGGGGAGCGGCCACCGCCCCCTTGCACCCGGCGGATATCGTCATGACCTCCCCCACCACGCCCCGCAGCGGCCCGCCGTCCGCACCGCCGCGCCCGACAGCGAGACCCCGGCTCCAAGGAGACGTTGTGACCACCCCTCCCGCTCTGCTCATCGCCGGTCACGGCACCCGAGACGCCAGCGGGGCCGAGGCCCTGCGTGCCCTGGTGCGGGCACTCGACGAGCGCCACCCCGACGTGCCCGTCGCGGGCGGCTTCTTCGGCTCCTCACCGGTCCGGCCACTGGACGACGCCGTCGAGGAGCTGGTCGAGCGGGGCGCGACCCGGATCGCCGCCGTGCCGCTGCTGCTGGACCCGAGCGGGCAGGCGCCCGACGCGCTCCCCGTCTCGCTGGCGCGGGCGGCCGAGCGCCACCCCGGCCTGGACTACGCCTGCGGCGCCGAACTGGGGCCGCACCCCAAGCTGCTCGCCGTGCTGGAGCGGCGGCTGGACGAGGCGTTGGGCGGCGGCGCCCGCAGGCCGGAGGACCGGGCCCGTACGACGGTGCTGCTGGTGGGCCGCGGCGCCCCCGACCCGCACGCCAACGCCGAGGTGGCGCGGGCCGCGCGCCTGCTCTGGGAGGGCCGCGGCTTCGCCGGTGTGGAGACCGCGTTCGTCTCGCACGCGGCACCCGACGTGCCGGCCGGGCTCGACCGGTGCAGCGTGCTGGCCGCGGCGGCCCCGGGACGGGGCGGCCCGCCACGCATCGTCGTGCTGCCCTACTTCCTGTTCCGCGGTGACCTGTTGGCGCGGCTGCGGATGCAGTCCGAGGGCTGGGCCGCGGCGCACCCGGGCATCGAGGTGCTCGGCGCCGGAGTGATCGGCCCCGAACCGGAACTGGCCGACGTGGTCATGGAGCGCTACCGGGAGGCGGTGGCCGGCGATCCCCTGCTCCGGGACGGGCACCCCGACTGCGCGGTGGCGGCGGAGGACGGCCTCGGCACGGCCTGCGCACCGGAGCAGGCGGGTCCGGCCGGGGAGCGGGGTGGCCATGTCAGCGCCGGCTGAGTCCGCACGGCGGCCGGCGGTACGGCCGCAGTCCCCGCCGCCGCACGAGCCCGACCTGCGACACCACGGCGACGCCGAAGTACGGGGCGCAGACGGCGGGCTGACGGACCTGGCGGTCAACGTCAGGACCGGCACTCCCCCGGCCTGGCTCAAGGCCCGGATCGCCGCGTCCCTCGACGGTCTCGCCGCGTATCCGGACGGCCGGGCGGCACGCCGGGCGGTCGCGGCGCGGCACGGCCTGCCGGTCGAACGGGTGCTGCTGACGTCGGGCGCCGCCGAGGCCTTCGTGCTGATCGCCCGCGCCGTGGCCGCCCGCAGGCCGGTCGTGGTGCATCCGCAGTTCACCGAGCCGGAGGCGGCCCTGCGGGACGCCGGGCACACGGTGGAGCGGGTGCTGCTCGGCGAGGACGACGGCTTCCGGCTGGCGGGTGCGACGGTGCCCGACGAAGCCGATCTGGTGGTCGTCGGCAACCCGACCAATCCGACCTCCGTGCTCCATCCCGCGGACGCCCTGGCCCGGTTGGCGCGTCCGGGCCGCACGCTGGTCGTGGACGAGGCGTTCATGGACGCGGTGCCCGGTGAGCGGGCGTCGCTGGCCGGGCGCACGGATCTGCCGGGCCTGGTGGTGCTGCGCAGCCTCACCAAGACATGGGGGCTCGCGGGGCTGCGCGTCGGCTATGTGCTGGCCGAGCCCGGCACCGTCGCCGCCCTGGAGCGGGCCCAGCCGCTGTGGCCGGTCTCCAGCCCGGCGCTGGCCGCGGCCGAGGCGTGCTGCGAGTCCGCCGCGCTCGACGAGGCGGCCGCGGCGGCGGTCGGGATCGCCGCCGACCGGGACCATCTGCGGGCCAGGCTGGGCGAGTTCCCCGGGATACGGGCCGTCGGCCCCGCCGAAGGGCCGTTCGTGCTGATCCGGCTGCCGCGTGCGGCGGCGGTACGCGCCGGGCTGCGCGAGCGCGGCTTCGCGGTGCGCCGTGGCGACACCTTCCCGGGCCTCGGACCCGACTGGCTCCGGCTCGCCGTCCGCGACCGGGCGACGACGGACCGCTTCGTGACGGCCCTCGCGGAGGTGCTCGCCACCGGCCCGGCGGCGGAGCCCGCCAACTGACCGAGAGCCCCGCCGGGTTCCCCGTGAACCACGCTTCTACGGGGACCCCGGCGGGGTGAGGCACACCGCGCCGGCCGTCACCGGCCACGCGGCACACCTCGGGCCGTATCCACGCCCGGCGCCCCCACGGCACCGAGCGCGGATACGGGGCTTGTCAGCCGCGGCCGCCCTGCGGCGCGGCGCCCCGGCGCCGGCGGGCGTAGCCGAGCGATCCGGCACCCGCGGCGACCAGCAGGGCCGCGCCGCCGACGAGATACGGCGTGGCGGAACTGCCGCCGGTCTCCGCGAGGTTCTGGGTGCTCGGGCCGGAGCCGGTCTGGGTGCTCGGGCCGGAGCCCTCGCCACCGCTGGTGCCGGTGCCGCCCGAGCCGTCCTCGGGCGGCGCGGTGCGGGGCGCGGTGCAGGTGGCCTGGGCGAGCGTGACCCGGCCCTCGACCTCGGCGACGTTCAGCTTCAGCGGGTTGACCGAGACCTTGAGGTCGAGGGCGGTGGCCGCGGCGGACTTGGACGTGACGCTCTTCCTCGACAGGTCCAGCCGCACCTCCCCGACGCCCGGAACCTTGACGTCGGTCGTGCCGCTCGAACTCAGCGTGACCTTCTTGCCCAGGACGCGCACCGTGCCCAGCACGTTCGACTCGGCCCGGGGCCGCTTCCCCGCCTCGCAGACGGCCTTGGACGTGACCTGCTCGACCTCGATCAGGGAGAGCAGCGGAAGGCCGGGGACGTGCACCTTGGCGTGCGCGACGTTGGCGTAGCCCTCGGTCCGGCCGCGGGCGGCGGTGGCCCGCGCGGTGGCGACGTCCGCCCGCAGCACGCTGAACGGCCTGCCCTGGTTGATGCCGTCGAGCTCGACGGTCAGCGAGGTCTTCTCCGCGGAGGCCGGGGCACGCACCTCGTTGAGCGCGGCCCGCAGCGGCACCTTGACCGTCTTGTCGAGCAGACCGACGTCCAGGGCGGTGCGCAGCACGACCGCGCCGGAGGTGCCGCCATCCGCTCCGTGGTCACCGGTGGCGTGCGCCGGGACGGCGCCGAGCAGGACGGCGGGGCCGGCGGCGAAGGCGGTGGCGACGAAGGTCGCGGCGAGCCGGCGGGCCGGCAGCGGGGCGGCGGAACCGGCCGCCCGGCCGCGTACGGGCACGCCGAAGAAGCTGGTGGATCTGGTGGACACGTGTGTGGAACCCCCACAAGAGAAGTGAGCCGTCGGCCGCGCCATGGGGGACATCACGCGGGCCGACGACCTCGACCCGCACATCGTGGCCGCACCGAGGGTGAACGGGCAGCCACGTGACGTGAGTTCATCCCAATGGGTGGTTTCCGTGTCTTTTTTCGAATTTATTCGATGCAACCCGCCCCCCGTGTCCCAGCCGTCCCACCTCAGGGGTGACCAGCAGGCGACCGGCTGATCGCCCCGGGGCCGGCCGCCGCGGAGCCCCGACGTCCACCATCCGGAATCCCGTGCCTCCTACACGCATGCGGAAGCTAGGGTGCCGCCGTGTCAACCGAGCAGACGAACCAGAGCCCCGAACCGGCCGCGGAATCCGGCATACCGGAGCCGCCCGCACCCACCGGCGACCTTCCCGCGTCCGACCGCGCGGCCCGCCGGGCGGTCACGGTCTTCCCCTTGCTGGTACTCGCCGCCGGGGCGGTCGGCCTCCTGTGGCCGGCGCACTTCACCGGCTGGGCGCCGGCGGTGCCGTGGATGCTCGGCGTGGTGATGTTCTCGATGGGCCTGACGCTGACCCCGCCGGACTTCACCGCGGTCGCCAAGCGGCCGTGGGCGGTCGGGCTCGGCCTGGTCGCGCACTACGTGATCATGCCGGGGCTCGGCTGGCTGATCGCCACCGCGCTCGACCTGCCGCCGCAGCTCGCGGCGGGCGTGATCCTCGTCGGCTGCGCCCCCAGCGGTACGGCCTCGAACGTCGTGACCTTCCTGGCCCGCGGCGATGTCGCGCTCTCGGTCTCGGTGGCCACGGTCTCCACGGTGCTGGCGCCGCTCATCACTCCCCCGCTGACGCTGCTCCTCGCCGGGCAGTTCCTCGACGTGGACGCCGGAGTCATGGTCACCGACATCCTCAAGACCGTGCTGCTCCCGGTGATCGCGGGGCTGGTGGTGCGGGTGGTCGCCGGCCGCTGGGTCGACCGGGTGCTCGGCGCCCTGCCGTGGCTCTCCGCCGTCACCATCGCGGCCATCGTGCTGGCCGTGGTGTCCGGCAGCGCCGAGGCGATCAAGGACGCGGCCGCCCTGGTCGTGCTCGCGGTGGTCCTGCACAACGGGCTGGGCCTCATGCTCGGCTACGCGTCCGGGAAGCTGGCCCGGCTGGGCCGCCCGGCGAGCCGGGCGATGGCCTTCGAGGTCGGCATGCAGAACTCCGGGCTCGCGGCGTCCCTGGCCACCGCCCACTTCAGCCCGGCCGCCGCGCTGCCCGCCGCGGTCTTCTCCGTCTGGCACAACGTCTCGGGCGCGCTGGTCGCCGCCTGGATGGCACGGTCCGCGCGCCGGCAGGGCTAGAGCCCCGGGCCAAGACTCCGGGGGCGCGGGACCCAGCCGCCTCGTGCCGCTCCGCTCGCGAGGGGCCCGGCGCCTCACCGGCCCGGCTCTCGCGAGCAGACCGGGGCGTGACGGGCTCCCGAGGGGCATCGGGCCCCCCGAGTCACCCACATGGCCCCACAGGCCGGGAGAGCGGCGTACGGCCACCCTCCTGACCGCACCCCGCGCTCCGGGGCGCGCCTCAGCCGACCACCCGCCCGCGCAGCACCACGCGGCGCGGCGCCGCGAGCACCCGCACGTCCTCACGGGGATCCGCCTCGTAGACGACCAGGTCCGCCGGAGCGCCCTCGGTGAGTCCGGGGCGGCCGAGCCACTCCCTGGCCCCCCAGGTCGTCGCGGAGAGCGCGGCCACGGCGGGCAGCCCGGCCTTCCGCAGCTCCGCGACCTCTTCCGCGATCAGCCCGTGCGCCAGTGAGCCGCCCGCGTCCGTACCGGCGAAGATCGGCACCCCGGCGTCGTACGCGGCCCGCACGGTGTCGTAGCGCCGCGTGTGCAGCCGCCGCATGTGGTCCGCCCAGCGCGGGAACTTCGCCTCCCCGCCGGCGGCGAGGCGCGGGAACGTCCCGATGTTGACGAGCGTCGGCACGATGGCGACACCCCGCTCGGCGAACAGCGGGATGGTGTCCTCGGTGAGGCCCGTGGCGTGCTCGACGCAGTCGATCCCGGCCTCGACGAGCGGCGCGAGGGAGTCCTCCGCGAAGCAGTGGGCGGTCACCCGGGCGCCCAGCCGGTGCGCCTCGGTGATGGCCGCCTCGACCTCGCCCCGCGGCCAGCAGGACTCCAGGTCACCGGTCGAGCGGTCGATCCAGTCGCCGACGAGCTTGACCCAGCCGTCGCCCCGCCGGGCCTCCTGGGCGACGTAGGCGACCAGGTCCTCGGGCTCGATCTCGTGGGCGTAGTTGCGGATGTAGCGGCGGGTGCGCGCGATGTGGCGGCCGGCGCGGATGATCCGTGGCAGGTCCGCCCGGTCGTCGATCCAGCGGGTGTCCGAGGGCGATCCGGCGTCGCGGATCAGCAGAGTGCCGGCATCACGGTCGGTGAGCGCCTGCTTCTCGGCGGTCCCTGCGTCGACCGGGCCGTGGGCGTCGAGCCCGACATGGCAGTGCGCGTCGACCAGCCCCGGAAGGATCCAGCCCTCGACGGTGGTGAGGTCCCGGATCCCGGTCGGGCGCTGGAACGTCACCCGCCCGCCCACGACCCAGAACTCGTCGCGCACATCCTCCGGGCCCGCCAGGACCCTCCCCTTGAGGTGCAGCGCCGCACCTTCGCTCATGGACGTCATAGCGGCACTTTAAGCGGCGCGCCGCGACCGGCCGAGGGGCGGCCTCCGCGCGCGCGACAGTCTTTTCCGCGCCACGGCAGAGAATCCCGGCGGCGCCTTGCACATTCCTTGGCGGGCGTTCCCGCCCATCATCTCGCACATCTTCCGGTGTGTCTCGCGGAGAGAGTCACGCGTACGCTCGGTAGACCTTCCACCGGCAAATTCCAAATTCCTGAGAAGCTTAGCTTCCCGTATTCTTCTGCCCGCTTTTCCGCACCTCAAACGCCACGATTCCGCAGGTGGCAAGTGCCGTAATTCGGACCGGTCTCCAGGACGTTACGGACCTGTGACCGACTACACACGGTGTCCGTTTCGCCCCGAACTTCCTGGTCAAATTGGGACATCCCTCCGCTGGATCGCGCGCTCGAGCGCCCCCGCGCGATACCACAAAGCGATCCGTTCCGTAACCCCTCCTCGCGATGCAATTTCCTTTTTCACTGGGTAAATTTAATTTCTATGACCGCCGCACAAGCAGACCATGCAGGTGCCCGTAGCGATATCAGAGAATTGCCGGAGGGCTTCAAGCTCGACACCCCACGCGTAGAGGACGGGGCCGCGATCTGGCGTATCGCTCGCGACTCCAAGGCACTGGACCTGAACTCCTCGTACAGCTACCTCCTGTGGTGTCGCGACTTCGCCGCCACCTCCGTCGTCGCACGTGACGCGGAGGGCGAGCCGGCGGCCTTCGTCACCGGCTACATCCGCCCCGAGCGCCCCGACACGCTCGTCGTCTGGCAGGTCGCCGTCGACGACGCGCACCGGGGTCAGGGGCTGGCCGCCGCACTCCTGGACGGGCTGACCGCCCGCGCCACACGTGAGCTGGGCATCCGCCTCGTAGAGACGACGATCACGCCCGACAACGCCGCGTCGAACCGCCTGTTCTCCTCGTTCGCCGAGCGCCACCAGGTGTCGCTGAAGCGCGAGGTGCTCTTCGACGCGGGACTGTTCCCGGAGCAGGGCCACGAGCCGGAGGTCCTGCACCTCATCGGCCCGTTCGACCCTCCACCGGGTTCCGGGCGCTGACGGCCTCCGGGCCACGCGGCTCCGATGCCGCGTACGCCACGCGGTTCCGGCACACCCCGTAACACCGCCGGTCCCGCCCCCAGCCACCCAAGACTTCTCCCCCTTTCGCCACTCATCTCCCAGGAGCATGCTGTGACCATCACCCAGCCCGATCTGAGCGTCTTCGAAACCGTTGAGTCCGAGGTGCGGAGCTACTGCCGCGGTTGGCCGACCGTGTTCGACCGTGCGCAGGGCAGCCGCATGTTCGACGAGGACGGCCACACCTACCTCGACTTCTTCGCCGGTGCCGGGTCACTGAACTACGGCCACAACAACCCGGTCCTCAAACGCGCGCTGATCGACTACATCGAGCGCGACGGCGTCACCCACGGCCTGGACATGTCCACCACGGCCAAGCGGGCGTTCCTGGAGTCCTTCCAGAACATCATCCTGCGGCCGCGTGACCTGCCCTACAAGGTCATGTTCCCCGGCCCGACGGGCACCAACGCCGTCGAGGCCGCGCTGAAGCTGGCGCGCAAGGTCAAGGGCCGCGAGTCGATCGTGTCCTTCACCAACGCCTTCCACGGCATGTCGCTCGGCTCGCTTGCCGTGACCGGCAACGCCTTCAAGCGCGCCGGCGCCGGCATCCCGCTGGTGCACGGCACCCCGATGCCGTTCGACAACTACCTCGACGGCGCGTACCCCGACTTCCTGTGGTTCGAGCGGCTGCTCGAGGACCAGGGCTCGGGCCTGAACACCCCCGCCGCGGTGATCGTCGAGACCGTCCAGGGCGAGGGCGGCATCAACGTCGCCCGCGCCGAGTGGCTGCGCGCCCTCGCCGACCTGTGCGAGCGCCGCGACATGCTGCTGATCGTCGACGACATCCAGATGGGCTGCGGCCGTACGGGTGCCTTCTTCTCCTTCGAGGAGGCGGGCATCGTGCCGGACATCGTCACCGTCTCGAAGTCCATCAGCGGCTACGGCCTCCCCCTCGCGCTCACGCTGTTCAAGCCGGAGCTGGACGTGTGGGAGCCGGGCGAGCACAACGGCACCTTCCGCGGCAACAACCCGGCGTTCGTCACCGCCGCCGCCGCGCTGGACACCTACTGGGCCGACGGTCAGATGGAGAAGCAGACTCTCGCCCGCGGTGAGATCGTGGAAGCCCACCTGAAGGCCATCGTCGAGGAGCACCCGGAAGCCATCGCCGAGTACCGCGGCCGCGGTCTGGTGTGGGGCCTGGAGTGCGTCGAGAAGAGCCTCGCCAACAAAATCGCCAAGCGCGCCTACGAGCTGGGTCTGCTCATCGAGACCTCCGGCCCGGAGAGCGAGGTCGTCAAGCTGCTCCCCGCACTGACGACCACCCCCGAGGAGCTGGACGAGGGCCTTCGCACCCTCGCCCGCGCGGTCCGCGACTGCGCCTGAACAGCCCAGAGCTCCTTACCGTTTCACAGAAAGGCACCGACTCACCGTGATCGTCCGATCCTTCAAGGACATCGAAGGCACCGACCGCCACGTCAAGGCCGCTTCCGGCACGTGGGAGAGCAAGCGCATCGTGCTCGCCAAGGAGCGCGTCGGCTTCTCGCTTCACGAGACCACGCTGTACGCGGGAACCGAGACGTCGATGTGGTACGCGAATCACATCGAGGCCGTACTGTGCGTAGAGGGCGAGGCCGAGCTCACGAACGACGAGACCGGCGAGAAGCACTGGATCACGCCCGGCACGATGTACCTGCTCAACGGCCACGAGAAGCACACGATGCGGCCCAAGACGGACTTCCGCTGCGTCTGTGTGTTCAACCCTCCGGTGACCGGCCGCGAGGACCACGACGAGAACGGTGTCTACCCGTTGCTCACCGAACCCGAGACGGTCTGAGGCGTACTCCGCCTGCCCCGTCCGGCAGCAAGGAAGGCACGCACACGAGCAGGTAAGACAGAGCACTTCGAGAGGAGAGGAAGGCAACACCATGACCACCGCACCCGAGCGCACCGCCGACCTGTACCCGACCCGCGGATCCACTGAGGTGATCACTCCGCGAAGGGACCCGGTGGTGTGGTCGCAGCCCGGAACGGCCGGACCTTTCGAGCCGTCCGAGCTGAGCGACTTCGAACGCGACGGCTTTTTCGCCATCGGGGAACTGCTTACGGCGGAAGAAGTCGCGGTGTACCGCGCCGAGCTGGACCGACTCGTCCTGGATCCGACGATGCGCGCCGACCCGCGCTCGATCGTCGAGCCGAAGTCCCAGGACGTACGGACCGTCTTCGAGGTGCACAAGATCAGCGAGGTGTTCGCCAAGCTGGTCTCCGACCCGCGTGTGGTCGGCCGCGCCCGGCAGATCCTCGGATCGGACGTCTACGTCCACCAGTCGCGGATCAACGTGAAGCCCGGATTCGGTGCCTCGGGCTTCTACTGGCACTCGGACTTCGAGACCTGGCACGCAGAGGACGGTCTGCCGAACATGCGGACCGTGTCGGTCTCGATCGCGCTGACCGAGAACTACGACACCAACGGCGGCCTGATGATCATGCCGGGCTCCCACGAGCACTTCGTGGGCTGCGCGGGTGAGACGCCGAAGGACAACTACAAGAAGTCGCTGCAGATGCAGGACGCGGGCATCCCGTCGGACGAGGTGCTGACGAAGATGGCCGACAAGCACGGCATCCGGCTGTTCACCGGCAAGGCGGGCTCGGCGACGTGGTTCGACTGCAACGCCCTGCACGGCTCCGGTGACAACATCACCCCGTACCCGCGCAGCAACGTCTTCATCGTGTTCAACAGCGTGGAGAACGCCGCGGTGGATCCGTTCGCGGCTCCGATCCGGCGCCCGGACTACATCGGCGCACGTGACTTCACTCCGGTGAAGTAGCGGATCACTCCGGAACCACCGCCTTCGCCGGCGGTTCACCGGTACGCACGGGTGGCGCGGCCGCCGCACAGCATCGACTGTGCGGGGGCCGCGCTGCGTTGTGCGGGCGTACCGGATGCCGCCGTGGGCACTGCCCGCCGCTCCTGCCCGACCTGCGGTTTCATGGTGGCGACGGAGACAAGGAGCGAGGAGAGCGCATGGCTGTCGACCGGCTGCCCGGTGTAGTGCTGACCGACCATCTGCTGGAGGTGCCCCTGGACCACGACGATCCGGACGGCGAGCAGCTGGCGGTCTACGGACGCGAGGTGGTCGCCGCGGGCCGCGAGCGGGACGAACTGCCCTGGCTGGTCTACCTCCAGGGCGGGCCGGGCTGCCCCGCTCCCCGCCCGCTGGGCCGCGACTCCTGGCTGTCCCGGGCGCTCGACGACCACCGCGTACTGCTGCTGGACCAGCGCGGCACCGGACGCTCGGCACCGGCCAACCGGCAGACCCTGCCGCTGCGCGGCGGCCCGGCCGAACAGGCCGCCTACCTGGCGCACTTCCGCGCCGACGCCATCGTGCGGGACGCCGAGCTGTTCCGGCGCCGGCTGGTGGCGGGCGGCGCGCCGTGGAGCGCGCTGGGCCAGAGTTTCGGCGGGTTCTGCACCGTCACCTACCTCTCCCGGGCCCCGGAGGGCCTGAGCGCCGCGTACCTCACCGGCGGGCTGCCCGGGATCGACGCGAGCGCGGAGGACGTCTATCTGGCGGCCTATCCGAGGGTCGCGCGCAAGAACGCCGCCCACTACGCCCGTTATCCGCAGGACGTGGCGGCGGCGAAGGAGATCGCCGCGCACCTGCGGGAGCGGACCGTACGGCTGCCGGGCGGCGGGCTGCTGACGGCCGAGGCGTTCCAGGCGCTCGGCCTGATGCTGGGCAGCGGCACCGGCTCGCACACCCTGCACCACCTCGTCTCCGAGCCCTGGGTGAGAGGTCCCGGCGGCCCCGAACTCGCGGACGCGTTCCTGCACGCCGTGCAGGGCCATCTCTCCTACGCCACCACCCCGCTGTTCGCGGTGCTGCACGAGACGATCTACGGGCAGCGCTCGGTCGATCCGGGCCCCACCGCCTGGGCGGCGCAGCGCGTACGCGCCGGCTTCCCGGAGTTCGACGTGGATGCGGCGCTGGCCGGCGACGGGCCGCTGTATTTCACCGGCGAGATGATGTACCCGTGGCTGTTCGACACCGATCCCGCGCTGGTCCCGCTGAAGGAGACCGCGCAGGCGCTCGCGGAGCGTACCGACTGGCCGGATCTGTATGACGCCGGGCGGCTGGCCCGCAACACCGTGCCGGCCGCCGCGGCCGTCTACTTCGACGACATGTACGTCGACACCGCTCAGTCGCTGCGGACCGCCGATCGCATCCGGGGCCTGCGGGTGTGGGTGACCAACGAGTGGGAGCACGACGGCCTTCGGGTGAGCGACGGCGCGGTGCTCGACCGGCTGGTCCGGACCGTGCGCGGCGAGGTGTGAACGGCGGGCGGGGTGCCCGGGCGCCCCGCCGCGGCCGCCTTCGGGATCAGGCCGGCAGGGCCGGGTAGTCCAGGTAGCCGGTGTCGTCACCGCCGTAGAAGCTCGCGCGGTCGGGCGAGTTGAAGGGCCCGCCGAGCGCCAGCCGCCGGGGCAGGTCGGGGTTGGCGAGGAACTGCCGCCCGAAGGCCAGCAGATCGGCGGTGCCGTCCTCGACGAGCGCCAGGTCCTCGGGGCCGGCGGGGCGCCCGTCGCCTGCCGGGTTGAGGACGAAGGTGCCGGTGAAGTGCTTGCGCAGCCGTCCCAGCAGCTCGTGGTCGGGGACGTCGCAGACGTGCAGGTAGGCGAGGCCGATCGGCTCCACCGCTTGGAGCAGCGCCGTGTAGAGGGGCTCGGGGGCGGGCTCGTCGATGTCGTTGAAGGGGTTGCCGGGCGAGAGCCGCAGGCCGGTGCGGTGGGCCCCGATCGCGTCGGCCACCGCGCGGGTGACCTCCACCGCGAAGCGGATCCGGCCCTCGGTCGTGCCGCCCCACGCGTCGGTGCGCAGGTTGCTGTTGGGGGCCAGGAACTGGTGGATGAGATAGCCGTTGGCGCCATGGATCTCCACGCCGTCGAAGCCGGCCTCGACGGCGTTGCGGGCGGCCGCCGCGAAGTCGGCGACGGTGGCACGGATCTCACTGTCCGTGAGCTCGTGCGGGGTGACGCAGTCCTTCATGCCGTCCTCGGTGAAGACCTGGCTGCCGGCGGCCACCGGCGACGGCGCGACCGGTATCAGGCCGTCCGGCAGCACGTCCGGGTGGCCGATCCGGCCGCCGTGCCACAGCTGCGCGAAGATCCGGCCGCCCGCTTCGTGCACGGCGTCGGTCACCCGGCGCCAGCCGGCGACCTGCTCCGCGGTGTGCAGTCCGGGCGTGAAGGGATAGCCCTGGCCGACGACGGAGGGCTGGGTGGCCTCGGTGACGATCAGACCGGCGGTGGCGCGCTGGGCGTAGTACGTCACCATCGAGTCGGTCGGCACGCCGCCGCCCTGCGTGGCGCGGTTGCGGGTCATCGGTGCCATCACGATGCGGTTGGCGAGGGGGGTGCCGGCGAGGTCGACGGGGTCGAAGGCGGTGGTCACTGAGGGCCTTTCGGTTGCTGGGCCACGGGACCTCGACCTGCGTGCGGTCGAGGTCTTGACCATGGTTTCAGCAGCCCGGCCGACCCCGGCATTCCCCCGGGCCCGGCCGGATCGGAACGAAATCCCTAGGCGAGCAGCTCCAGCAGCCGGTCCACGTCGTCGGTGGAGTTGTAGAGGTGGAAGGCGGCGCGCAGCAGCCCGCCGCGCACCGAGATCCGCACGCCGGCCTCGGTCAGCCGGGTCTCCGCGTCCGCGATCCCGGGGGTGGAGACGATCGCCGAGCCGGGGGCCGGGCGGGGGGTGAGTCCGCGGGCGGCCAGTCCGGCGCGGTAGTGGTCGGCGAGCGCGGTGTTGTGGGCGTGGACGGTGTCGACGCCCAGCTCCTCGATGAGGGCGAGGGAGTGCTCGGCGCCGACGTAGGAGTAGTGGGCGTGCGGTTCGTCGTAGCGCCGGGCGGTGGCGGCCGGTGTGACGACGGGCCCGTAGCTGGAGGCGCCGGTGTCCTCTCCGGCCACCCAGCCCGCGTGCAGCGCGGCGGGCCACGCCGCCGCTTCCCGGTCCTGCCCGCCGAAGGCCATGAAGGTGGTGCCTCGCGGGCACAGCAGCCACTTGAAGGCCCCGCAGACGACGAAATCGAAGTCGGCGGCGCGCAGCGGCAGCCAGCCGGCGGCCTGGGTGATGTCGAGATAGGTACGTGCGCCGTGGGCCCGGGCGGCGGTCCGCACCGCCTCCAGGTCGGCGATCGTGCCGTCCAGCGACTGCACGGCGCTGAACGCGACCAGCGCGGTGCCCGGGCGTACCGCCTCGGCGAGGTCGGCGAGCGGAACGCTGCGCAGCGTGATGCCGGGGCGCGCGGCCAGGGGGTTGACCAGGGAGCTGAAGTCGCCTTCGGGCACCAGCACTTCGGAGCCTGCGGGGAGCGTGGCGGCGACGAAGGCGGACTGCACGGCGACCGAGCTGCCGATGGCGACGCGCTCCGGGGAGGTGCCCAGGAGCCGGGCGAAGGCGGCCCGGGAGGCCGCGGCGGGGGCGAAGTAGTCGCGGCCCATGGTGCCGTAGGTCGCGGATTCGTCGAGGGCGGCGCGCACCGCGGCGGCGCTGCGGGCCGGAAGCAGTCCGCTGGACGCGGAGTTCAGGTAGATCGTCTCGGGCGCGAATTCGGCCCCGCCGAGTGGCTTTCGTCGCTGCATGCCCCCACTGTGCGGGGCGATCCGTGCCACGTCCATGGCGTCTGCGCCGTGCCGGCCCGCGTAAAGCACTCATCCGCGCTGGTGGCGGGCCTGCGGGCGGGCCGACGGGCGGTCATGTCCCGGGCACGGCGCAGCCGTCGTCCGCACAGACCTCGGCGTCGCCGGCCGGGAGGTGGTGGCCTGCGCCGTCGGCGTGGGCGCGCTCCAGGGCCTGCCGGAAGACCTCGGCGGGCTGTCCGCCGGAGATGCCGTAGCGGCGGTCGATGACGAAGAACGGGACGCCGGTGGCGCCCAGCTCCGCGGCCTCCCGCTCGTCGGCGCGGACGGCGTCCGCGTAGGCGTCCGGATCGGCCAGCACCCGTGCGACCTCGTCGGCGGGCAGCCCCGCGCCGACGGCGATCGCGGTGAGCACGGCGGGGTCGCCGAGGGGGCGGGCCTCGGCGAAGTTGGCGCGGTAGAGGGCGTCGAGCAGGGCGTCCTGGACTCCGTGCGCCCGGCCGAGGTGCAGCAGGCGGTGCAGGTCGAAGGTGTTGCCGTGGATCCGGTCGGAGCGGTAGTCCAGCCCCTCCTCCGCCGCGGCGCCGGCGACCCGGGCCTCCATGGCCTCGGCCTGCTCGCGGGTGACGCCGTACTTGCGGGCCAGCATGTCCAGTACGGGGGTGTCGCCGGCGGCCGGGGCGTTCGGGTCGAGTTCGAAGGAGCGGTGCACGACCTCGACGTCGTCGCGGTGGGCGAAGGCGGCGAGCCCGGACGCGAAGCGGGCCTTGCCGATGTAGCACCAGGGGCAGGCGATGTCGGACCAGATTTCGACGCGCATGGAGTGGCTGACCTTCGTGTTGTCGCGGACTTTGCCGCTGCTCTTGTCGCGGCTTTTCGTCGCGGGGGCGTGAGGGGAACAGGCAGCGGCGGCACGCTATTCCGCGGGGCCCGGTCCCGGCGCGCCACGGGCCACGGGCCCCGTCGACGGCAGCGGCTCAGTGCCCGCCGGCAGGTGCTGCCGCGAGGGCCAGGGTCAGCGTGAGGTGGGTGGCGTCGGGGGCGGGGCGGCGGCGTGGGTCAGGCCGCCAGCCGTGTCCGCTGTAGAAGGCGCGGGCCCGCTGGTTGTGCCAGACCACGTCCAGGGCGGCCCGGGATAACCCGGCGCTGCGCCAGGCGAGCACGCAGGCGGTGTGCAGGGCGCGGCCGACGCCCGTGCCCCAGTGGTCGGGGTCGACATGGAGCTGGTGCAGGGTGACGGCTCCGCGGGCTCCCGGGCCTGAGGGGCGCCCGTAGGAGGCGGCGCCCAGGACTGTGCCTTCTCGCACGCCGCAGAGGGCGTCGTCGCGCTCCAGGGCGCGTTCCCAGACGGCCCGGCAGCGAGTGTGCTCGGCGAGCAGGTCGAAGGGCACGCCGGGCGCCCGGCCGCGCTGGTACGCGGCGCGGGCGCGACTGTGCAGGGTGGCGATCGCCTCCAGGTCCGCGGTGTGTGCCACGCGGACCTGGAGGGCGGGTCCCCCGCTTTCGGGACGCAAGGCGCCGTCGGCCCTACGCGCCTTCGGCACGGCCGTCGACGCGGCGCGGCAGCCCGAGCGGGTTGTCCTCCCGCAGTTCGGGCGGGAGCAGCGCGGGCGGGGCGTCCTGGTAGGCGACCGGCCGCAGCCAGCGTTCGATGGCGGTGCCGCCGACGGACGTGGAGGTGGAGGTGGTGGCCGGGTAGGGCCCGCCGTGGTGCTGGGCGGGGGCGACCGCGACGCCGGTCGGCCAGCCGTTGACGACGACGCGGCCGGCGAGCGGGGTGAGGTCGGCAAGCAGCCGGGCGCCGCGGCCCTCGGCGTCGGTGCCCGCGCCCTCCTCGTCGCCGAGTTGCAGGGTCGCGGTGAGATTGCCGGGGAGCCGGGCGAGGACCGCGCCGATCTCGGACTCGTCGGCGTAGCGGGCGAGGACGGTGACCGGGCCGAAGCATTCCTCCAGGAGGAGGTCGTGCGGGCCCTCGGCGGCGAGGCGGGTGGCCGGCACGGCGAGGAAGCCGGCGCTGACGCTGTGCTCCCCGCCCGCACCGGGGGTCACCGGAGCCTGGACGTCGGGGAGTTCGGCGCGGGCCCGGACGCCGTCCACGAAGGCGTCGCGCATCCGGTGGTCCAGCAGGACGCCTGCCTCGCTGTCGCTGACCGCCGCGGTCAGCGACTTCAGCAGCCGGTCGCCGGCCGCCCCCTCGGGGGCGAGGACCAGGCCGGGCTTGACGCAGAACTGCCCGACGCCGAGGGTCACCGAGCCGGCCAGGCCGGCGCCGATCTCCTCGGCGCGTTCGGCGGCCGCCGCCTCGGTGATCACCACGGGGTTGAGGCTGCCGAGCTCGCCGTGGAAGGGGATGGGCTGCGGACGGGCCGCGGCGGCGTCGTAAAGCGCCCGGCCGCCGCGTACCGAACCGGTGAAGCCGGCGGCGGTGATCAGCGGGTGGCGTACCAGGTCGACGCCGGCCTGGAAGCCGTGCACCAGGCTCACCACGCCCTCGGGCAGGCCGACGTCGGCCGCGGCCCGGCGCAGCAGCGCGACGCACAGCTCGGAGGTGGCGGGGTGGTCGGGGTGCGCCTTGACCACCACCGGACAGCCGGCCGCCAGGGCGCTGGCGGTGTCGCCGCCGGGCACCGAGAAGGCGAGCGGGAAGTTGCTGGCGGAGTAGACCGCGACCACGCCCAGCGGGATCTTGTAGCGGCGCAAGTCGGGCCGCGGCGGGGCGAGCGCCGGGTCGGCGTGGTCGATCAGTACGTCGAGGAACGCGCCCTCGGCGACGATGTCGGCGAAGGCGCGCAACTGGTAGGTGGTCCGGCCGAGTTCCCCGGTCAGCCGCCCCGGGCCGAGCGCCGTCTCGGCGTCGGCGGCCTCGATGACGCGGTCGCCCGCCTCCTCCAGCACCTCGGCGGCGCGACGCAGAAAGGCCGCGCGCACGTCCCGGTCGGCGAGCGAGGCGCGAGCGGCGTGCGCCGCGCCGACCGTGGCATCCACCTCGGCCGCCGTCGCCTCCACCGCAACCTGCTCACGCCGCTTCCCGCTTCGGGGGTCGACGCTCCAGACTGGTGCTGCTGCCGCTGCTGCCACCGTGCATTCCTTCCCGATGAAGTCTTGCCGCACACCCGACCGTGTTCGGTATGCTGAACGCTGTCCCGGATGGTGAATCTCTGGGACTCTATGGGTGTCCGAACAGAGGGGTCAAGGGCGATGTCAGCTGCCGATGCCGGTGGAGCGCAGGTCAAGTCCGCGGTACGGACGGTGGAGCTGCTGGAGTACTTCGCGGGCCGCCCCGGTATGCACAGCCTGGCATCCGTACAGGAAGCCGTCGGGTATCCCAAGTCCAGCCTCTACATGCTGCTGCGGACCCTCGTCGACCTGGGCTGGGTCGAGACCGACGCCACCGGTACGCGCTACGGCATCGGCGTCCGCGCCCTGCTGGTCGGCACGTCGTACATCGACGGCGACGAGGTGGTGGCCGCCGCCCGGCCCACCCTGGACCGGCTCTCCGACGACACCACCGAGACCATCCACCTCGCCCGGCTGGACGGCGTCAACGTCGTCTACCTCGCCACCCGCCAGTCGCAGCACTACCTGCGCCCCTTCACCCGCGTCGGCCGCCGGCTGCCGGCGCACTCCACGTCCCTGGGCAAGGCGCTGCTCGCCACCTACACGGACGACCAGGTGCGCGCGCTGCTGCCGCCCACCCTCGCGCCGCTGACCGAACACACCATCACCGACCGCGAGAAGCTGATCGAGGAGCTGCACGCGGTGCGCGAGCAGGGCTACGCGGTGGACCGCGAGGAGAACACGCTGGGTCTGCGCTGCTTCGGCATCGCGATCCCCTACCGCACGCCGGCGCGGGACGCGATCAGCTGCTCGGTGCCGGTGGCCCGGCTGACTCCGGCCCACGAACAGATGATCAAGGACACGCTCTTCGACGCGCGGGACCGCCTGACGCTGGCCACCCGCCGGCTCTGAATGCCCGGGCGGGCGTCCGAGGCGCCACGCGCAGGCCCACCGCCCCTTCGGGGGCCGCCGCTCCGGCACTCCGTCACGGAGTGTCACACACCCCGGGTCGGGCCGGTCACCCGTTCACCTCACTGCGGACGGCTGCGAGGCGTCCGCGGGAAACCCCCTCTGGCCTGCGCCTTTGTCGACGAACTCGGGTGCCGTGACGCCCGAGTGGGGGTGTTCTGACGGCTCGTCAGCATGCTCTCCCGACGCCGGACCGCTTATCTCGGAACCAGGAAGCGCGGAATTCCCCTCAGGCGCAGTGGTGTGCCACGTCCGTGCTTCGTGGAGGTTCGTGCCATGCGTTCCACTCGACTTCTCACCGGCGCCGGGGTCTCCCTGGCCGCTCTCGGCCTCTCCGCCACCGCGGCGTACGCCGGCGACTTCGGTGTGATCGAGGTGTCGCCCCACCCGGCCCGGCCCGGCTCCACGATCTCCCTGGCCGTCACGGGCTGCGGGAACAGCCGCACCGCGAGCGTCGACACCAGCACGCTGGGCACGGGCACCATCAAGCTCACCCAGGAGTCCGTACGGGGCCCGCTGACCGGCGAGCTGACCATCCGGCAGGGCACCTGGCCCGGCAACTACGGCATCAGCGGCACCTGCGCCGGCGGCAAGGATCTCACCGGCACCGTCCACATCGGCCGCGGCAGCGGTAGCACGGCCGCCCCGGCCGCCGGTACCCACGCCGCTCCGGCCGGCGGCCACACCGCTGCCCCGGCCGGTGGTCCCAGCACCGCCCCGGCCGACGGTCCCGCCTCCCCGCCCAAGGGCAAGGTGGCGACGGGTGTCGGCACCACCAGCGAGAACACCGACACCACCGAAATCGCCGCGGGCGCGGCCGTGCTGCTGGCCGCGGTCGCCGGTGGCGCCTGGGCCTCGCGCCGCCGCCGCTCGGGAGACCGGATCTGACCGGGGCCGGCCACGGCCGGTGACCCACGAGCCGCCCGCCTCCCGAGGGACCGCCGTACACGGGAGGCCGGGACGTGAGCCGTCCACCGCTTTCTGGGAGGGGTGCGCACCGCCATGGGAACCAGCAGCCGCGCGCAGGGGGACAGGACCGTCATAGCCATCGGCACGCTTCTCGCGCTGGGCACCGGGATCTGGCTGGTCGCCCAGGGCGCCGGGGCCGCCGCCCCGCCGCAGCCGTCCGCGACCCAGGGGTTCTCGGCGGCGTCATCGAGGGCCGGGCCCTCCGCGGGCCCGGCGGCCCGACCGCTGCCGGTGTCGGAGCCGGTGCGCGTCACGGTGCCGTCGATCGGCGTCGACGCGCCGCTGACCCGGCTGGGGCTCGCCGCGAACGGGAGCCTGGCGGCGCCGCCGGAGAAGGACACGAACCTGGCCGGCTGGTACGCGGCCGGCACCGCACCCGGCGCCGGGGGCACCGCTCTGATCGCCGGTCATGTCGACAACCACGCGGGGCCCGCCGTCTTCTACCGCCTCGGCTCCGTGCAGAAGAACCACACCATCCAGATCCGGCGCGCGGACGGCCGGACGGCACTCTTCACGGTCGACGCCGTCGAGGTCTACCAGGGCGACGGCTTCCCGGACGACAAGGTCTACGGCCCGGCCGCCCGCCCCGAACTCCGTCTGATCACCTGCGGGGGCGGCTTCGACGAGGCCACCCAGGAGTACCTGGGCAACGTCGTCGTCTTCGCCCATCTCACCGGCAGCAAGGGCCCGTGACGCGCACACCCCACCCTCACGGCAACCTGGGGGTCAGCTTCCGAGGCCCGGCAGCGTGGTGCGCAGGGCGTGCCGCACGGCCGCCAGGTCGCCGTCGCCCGCCAGCCCCCCGTGGTAGAGCCGCAGCGCGTTCGCGCCCAGTGAGACGGCGTGCGCCGCATCGGCGGCGAGGGTGCCGGGGCTGCCGCCCATACCGGCGACGACGGTGAGGTTGGCGGCGACGGTGGCGGTGGCCGGGCGGTCGGCGAACGGCCCGAGGGCGTCGGCGCGGGCCGCGTCATCGCCGGTGCACGGCACGACCACCCCGTCGGCGTGCGCGAGGACATCCCCCGGATCCACCCCGGCGTTGGCGCCGCAGCGGTGCGCGGCCGGGTCGGCGTGCAGCAGCACCCGGAACTCCTCCGCCGCCGCCTCCCGTACGGCGCGCACGGCCGCGCGTTGCAGGGACCGGGCCGCACGGTCGCGCCAGGTGCGCACCACACCGGCGAGGTCCCCGCCGAGCAGCGCCTCGATCAGGTCCCGTTCCGCCGCCCGCTCCGCCGGGGCCGCCGCCGGGGGCGGGCTGCCCGCGCCCGGCTCCTCCCTCCAGAGCGGCTCCAGCGCCTGCCGCACGCCCGCGCGCACCTCCGCCGCGGGGATCCCCAGCGCGGTGTACCCGTCCGAGCAGACCGAGCAGAAGCACAGCGACATCAAGTACTGTCCGGCGCCGGACAGCGGGACCCCGGCGACCTTGTCGTGGGCGTGCAGATGGGCCATTCCGTACCAGCCGCAGGACTCCAGCTCGGTGCCCCGGGCGCCGGGGCGGACCGCCGCCTCCGCGGCGAGGTCCACGAGGTACTCGCGCACCTCGCCGCGGGCGATGCACGGTGCCCACGGGTAGGCATCCCCGTAGGCGTTGCGGACGACGGCGGACGGATGCTCGTCGCCCAGACGGGAGTTGTGCGCCAGCACCACCCAGGTGTGCACGTCGAGCCCTGCCTCGGTCAGCGCCCGCAGGGCCGCCCCGAAGGGGTCCGCACCCGGCACCCAGTCCTGGGTGTACGGCCGCAGTGTGCGTCCCGCCCACCGCTCGGCGTCCGGGGGGTAGAGGACCGCGGCGTGCCGGGCGGTGACGATGCGGTGGCCGGGGTGACGCGGGGTCAGGGCGCGGGTGGAGTGGTAGGCGGAGGCCAGCGTGACCTGCTGGACACCGAGGTCGGCGATACGGCCGGCGGCGTCCGGGTCGCCGACGATGTCCCAGGGATAGAGGAAGGCGGCGGTGTGCATCAGGCGCCGTTCTCCGGAGCGTCGGCGGCCAGGAGCAGGCCGCGGTCGATCAGTGCGGCGAGCTCCTTGACATGCGCCGGGGCCGGTTCGGTGAGCGGGGGCCGGATCTCCCCCACCTCCAGGCCGCGCAGCCGCACGCCCGCCTTGACCAGGGAAACGGCGTACCCGCGGCCCCTGTTGCGCAGGTCGACCAGGGGCCGGTAGAAGCCGTCGAGCAGCCGGGCGACCGTCGAATCGTCACCGGCGTTCAGGGCCCGGTGGAAGACCAGGGCGATCTCGGGCGCGAAGGCGAACACGGCGGAGGAGTAGAGCCGTACTCCCAGGCCCAGGTACGCGGGGCCGGTGAGTTCCGCGGTGGGCAGCCCGTTGAAGTAGAGGAAGCTCTCGTCGGCGGCGTCGGTGCGCACGGCGCTGATGATCCGCTGCAGCAGGTCGAGGTCGCCCAGACCGTCCTTGAGGCCGATGATGCCCGGCGTCCTGGCCAGTTCGACGACGGTTTCGGGGGTGAAGACGGCGTTGTCGCGCTGGTAGACGATGACGGGAAGCGGGGTGGCCGCGGCGATGGCGGTGTAGTGCCGCAGCAGCCCTTCCTGTTCGGCGACGACGAGATAGGGCGGCATGGCCAGCAGGCCGTCGGCGCCGGCTTCGTGGGCGATGCGGGCGAAGCGTTCGGCGAGCGCGGTGCCGTAGCCCGCTCCGGCGACGACCGGGACGCGGCCCGCCGCCTCCGCCACGGCGGCGGCGACACAGGCCCCGAACTCCTCCGGGGTCAGCGCGTGGAACTCCCCGGTGCCGCAGCAGGCGAAGACGGCGGCCGCGCCCGCGTCGATACCGCCGCGCACATGCGCCCGGAAGGCGTCCAGGTCCACGGCGCCGTCCGGCGCGTACGCGGTCACGGGGAAGAACAGCAGTCCGTCGAGGCGGCCGGCGAGCGGCGGGGCTGGGGTCACGGGCTCTCCCTGGCACGCATGCGCATGCACTCGTGCATGATTCTGATCTGCGTCCATATTTATGAACCCGACCACGCTAGAGCAGCCGTCCCACGTCGGTCAAGGGCGCGAAATCCCCGGCGCGTCAAGCGGGTTCACCCCTTCCACCGGCCTCCTTGACCACCTGCGGGGCGGTCCTTAGCGTGTCCACACATCTGAATGCTGTCCACGCATCCAGCGTCACAGCGCAGCCGGAGGAGTCCCCGCACATGACCGCACCCCGCACCGTTCTGCTCACCGGCGCCGCCGGCGGGCTCGGCACCCTGATGCGCGAGCTGCTGCCGCCCCACGGCTACCGCCTGCGGCTCTTCGACCAGCGGCCGATCGACGGCGAACCGGACGCGATCACCGCCGATCTGGCGGACAAGCAGGCGCTGCGCGAGGCCGTACGCGGCGTCGACGCGATCATCCACTTCGCGGGCATCTCCCTGGAAGCCCCGTTCGAGCAGATCCTGCGGGCCAACATCGAAGGCACCTACCACCTCTACGAAGCCGCCCGCGAAGAGGGCGTGCGCCGCATCGTCTTCGCCTCCTCCAACCATGCCGTCGGCTTCACCCCCCGGCCCCCGGACGGCTCCGGCGCGATCCCCGTCGGCACCCCCCGCCGCCCCGACACCCACTACGGCCTGTCCAAGGGGTTCGGCGAGGACCTCGCCTCGCTCTACTGGGACCTGCACGGCATCGAAACCGTCTCCCTGCGCATCGGCTCCTGCTTCCCCGCACCGACCTCCGTGCGCATGCTGTCGATCTGGCTGAGTCCCGCGGACGCCGCCCGGCTGCTGCACGCCGCGCTGACCGCCGAGGACGTCGGACACACGGTCGCCTACGCCTCCTCGGCCAACACCCGCCTGTGGTGGGACCTCTCGTCCGCCCGCGCCCTGGGCTACGACCCGCAGGACGACTCCGAGCCCTACGCGGCCGAATTGATCGCGGCCCAGGGCGAGCTCGACCCCGACAACCCCGAGCACGCCCATCTCGGTGGCGCGTTCTGCACCGACCCGCCGCGCTGGCCGTACTGATCTGAGCGCGAGCCCGCCCACCGGGGACCGCCACCGGCCGTCGGGCAGGCACGCGAGCAGTTGGCTGACGACACCGACGATGATCCTGCCCCCGACGATCCCCGCCCCGCCCCGCTCCCGACGACGCCGATCCGTCACCGTACGGAACTCGCCACCGCCCCCTCGCGTCCTTGAAGACGAAGCGGGGCAGAGAAGCAGGACAGAGGCGCGGCGCACAGGGCGCGGCGCACACGGCACCAACGTCACACCGCAGGAACGAGGAAACGCATCATGGGCATCGTCAGCTGGCTCGTACTGGGACTCATCGCCGGCGTCATCGCCAAGGTCCTGCTGCCGGGGCGTGACCCGGGCGGGCTCGTCGGGACGACCCTGATCGGGATCGCCGGCTCCTTCATCGGCGGCTGGCTCTCCACCCGCGTCCTGGACCGTCCGATACCCAAGGACTTCTACGACCCCTCGATGTGGGTGGCCGCGATCGCCGGGGCCCTGGTCCTGCTGATCGCCTACCGCCTGCTGTTCGGCAACTCCCGCGACCGCCGCTGAGCCGGGCGGGCGCGGCGGGGGGGGCGCCCGCCGGGTGCCACGGCGACGGCTGCGGACCGGCCCGGCGACCATCCGGGTGCGGGTAATGGAACCGTAAAAGCCGGCCGGTCGTTACTGCTGGCATGACCGCTATGACTCCTGGCTCGAATCTCCCGCTCACCTCCGCGCGGGTCGCGGTGGACGTCACCGCCCCCGTGCGGCTGGATGTGTCGGGCCTGCTGCTCACCGCCGAGGGCAAGGTGCGCTCGGACGACGACTTCGTGTTCTACAACCAGCCCAACGGCCCCGGTGTCACCCACTCCGCGGCCCCCGGCGGCGGCGACACCATCACGGTGGACACCGGAGCGGTACCCGACGGCATCGAGAAGGTCGTCGTCACCGCGAGCCTGGACGCCGCCGGCGCCACCTTCGCGGGCACCGAACCGACCGGCACGGTGCGCAACGCCGACGACGGCAGCGTCATCGCCTCCTTCACCCCGCCGCAGCTCGGCACGGAGACCGCCCTGGTGGTCGTCGAGATCTACCGGCGCAACGGCGTCTGGAAGGTCCGCGCCGTCGGACAGGGCTACGCCAACGGCCTGGCCGGCATCGCGACCGACTTCGGCGTGAGCGTCGAGGAGCCGGCCGCCCCGCAGGCACCGGCTCCCGCCGCCCCGCAGGCCGCCCCCCAGGCGCCCGCGGCGCCGCCCGCCGCCGCACCGGCCGCATCGCAGCCCGCCGCACCCGCGGCACCGCCCGCCGCGCCGGCTCCGGGCGCCGGCAAGATCAACCTGGACAAGGGCCGCGTCAGCCTCCAGAAGAACCAGACGGTTTCGCTGGTCAAGGGCGGACAGCCACTGCTCAGCTCGGTCCGGATGGGGCTCGGCTGGGAGCCCGCCTTCCGCGGCAAGAGCATCGACCTGGACGCCTCCGTCATCGCCTACGGCCCGGACCGCAAGAAGATCGACAACTGCTTCTTCGGCAAGCTGTCGATCCTCAACGGCGCGATCCAGCACTCCGGCGACAACCTCACCGGTGACGGTTCCGGCGACGACGAGGTCATCACCGTCCACCTCGGCGGTGTGCCCCCGCAGGTGACCGGCCTGGTCTTCACCGTCAACTCCTTCTCCGGCCAGAAGTTCTCCGACGTCGCCAAGGCGTACTGCCGCCTGGCCGACGCGCAGACCGGCGAGGAGCTGGTCCGCTTCGACCTCACCGGCTCCGAGCCGCGCACGGGCGTCATGATGGCCAAGCTCATCCGGCAGTTCTCCGGCGAGTGGGAGATGACCGCCATGGGCGAGTTCGTCGACTCCCGCACGGTGCGCGGCATGGTGAAGCCCGCGGCCAAGGCCCTCTGACCCAGGGCCCGTCATCCGGCGCCCCGCCCCACCCGGCCCGACGTCACCGACGCGGCCGGGAGGGGCGCTCCCGCCGGAACCAGGGCGCCGGACGCACCGCCTCCGGGGCCCGCAGCCGGATCCTCCCGAGGGAGCCGCAGAGCCTTGGGCCAGGCCCGGAAAGCGATGGCGCCCTCGGCCCCAACGCCCCTCTCCCAAGGCACAGTTGACTGTCATACCCACGCCGTAGGCTGGGTGGTGGCAGTTACGGAACGGGGAGGAATCGTGACAGGGGAAAAGGACTTCGGCCCGCAGCAGCTGGCCCACTGGCTGGGCATCGCACCACGCCACCTGCGCCGCGCGGAGACGCGCGGGCTGATCCCGCCGCCGGACGTGGCGGACGAGCGGTGGTCGTTATCCGTCGCCAAGGCTCTCGTGGACCGCGTCGAGACGATCCTGGCCGCCGTGGACGACGCGCACTATCCCGATGCTCAGCCCACCGCGGGGGCCGCCCGGCGGCGAGTGCCGAAGCGGGACAGCTTCGGCCCCCACCAGCTGGCGAAGGAGCTGGGTCTGGAGCGCTGGCAGGCCGGCCGGGCGGAGCAGCAGGGGCTCATCCCACCGCCGGACGTGGACGGCACCCGCTGGTCGCGCGAGGTGGTCGAGACACTGCGCGACCGGGTGGCGGAGATCCGCGAGGTCCTGGGGGACCACCCCGGGCTCGGCTCGATCGACGCGGCGACACGGCTCGCCGCCCGCACCGGCCTCCCGGTCGAGCGGCCCGATGTCCGCGCCCTGGCCGACCAGGGTCTGCTGCGTGCTGTCGGCGAGTTCCGCGGCCATCCCATGTACGGCCTGGACGACCTCGACGGCCTCCCCCAGGAGCACGTCGCCACCGTGGTGAAGCAACGCGAGGAATGGCTCGCCCGGAGCCTCACGGCCAAGGAGGCGGCGACGCTGCTGGGGTGGGCACCGGGAAAGTTCGAGGTCACCGCGGAGCGCAACGGACTCCGGCCGGGCCCGCTGGACCGCTACGACCGGGCCGAGGTCGAGCGGCTGCCGGCGGCGGACGCCGGGACGTAAGGGAGGAAGCCCGGTGCCCCGCCGGTCGTCACGGGGGCCGCGAGGCCGAGGGGCCGAACCCGCGAGGGACCGAAGCCGCGACGGGCCGAAGGCAGGCATCGGGGCGACCGGCGGGGCTGCGGGAGCGGCGGCGCAGAGTGCGGGTAACCGGCAGGGGGGCTCGGCGGGCGCCCGCCGACTCCCCCGCCCAGCCTCAGCCCGGTCCCCTCAGTCCCGCGATCCGGGCCAGTCGCTCATAGGACTCCAGCAGGGCCGTGCGGTCATAGGTGCTGGTGGTGACCAGGACCTCGTCCGCCCCGGTGCGTTCGATAAGGGCGTCGAGGGCCCCGGCGACCTCCTCCTCGGTGCCGTAGAGGTGACCACGGAGCGCCTCCTCGTAGAACTCCCGCTCCCGCGCGGACACAGCACCCTCGCCGTCGGCTCCCCCGCCGGCCGGGAGCATCTCCTCGGCGGGCCGCAGCGGCGGGAAGACACCGTGCGTCCGGGAGTACGCCATCGCCCGGGCCTCCGGGACCAGCAGCCGACGCGCCGCCTCCGTCGTCGCCGCGACCGCGACCGTCCCGGAGATCACCACATACGGGCGGCCCCACAGGTGCGAGGGGCGAAACCGTGCCCGGTAGGACTCGATCGCGTCGAGCATCTTCGCCCGGCCGCGGAGGTCGCCGATGACCAGAGCGAGGCCGGCCTCCGCGGCGACCTGCGCCCCCGCGCCCGTCGCCAGCACGAACGCCGGCACCCGCAGCCCCTCGGCGGGACGCGCGTGGACCTGCGGATGAGCGGTCTGCGTACCCGTGAAGTAGCCGATGAGCTGCGCCAGTTGGGCGCTGAAGTCCTCGGTGGCGTCCTTCTCCGTGCCCAGAGCCCGCCGGATGCCGCCGGTGAAGCCGACCGACCGGCCGAGCCCCATGTCGATCCGGCCGGGAAAGAGCGACTCCAGGACCCCGAACTGCTCGGCGACCACCAGCGACCGGTGGTTGGGCAGCATCACGCCGCCCGTGCCGACCCGGATCGAGGACGTCGCGGAGGCCACCGCGGCCGCCAGCACCGTCGGCGCGGACCCGGCGACCCCCGGCACACTGTGGTGCTCGGAGACCCAGAACCGGTGGTAGCCGAGCCGCTCCGCCTGCCGCGCCAGATCCACGGTGTCACGCAGCGCGGCCCCCTCCGGGTGTCCCTCTCTGGTGCGGGAGCGGTCCAGGATCGAGAATTGTGTCGTCCGTATCGTCGAGCTCACCCCTCCTTCAACGTCCGCGCCCGCTGAAGATTCCGCGCCACCCCGGCGGGTCACCCCGGCAGGCAAGAACCCCACGACAGGCAACGGAGCGACCACCCCCGGCCGCGTGCGGCCCGCACACCGCACGCGCACACGGCACGCACGAGGAGCGTTCGATGACGCAGCAGCCGCACCCGGCAGGCGACGCCGGCCACCGGAAGCAGCCCGGCCGCCCGGAGGGCTCCGGGGCGCCGGACCTCCCCGACCGCGTGGCGAAGATCTACGGCGACCTCGACCTGAGCACCGTCCCCGCGTTCGCCGGCGGCTTCATCAACTTCGGCTACTGGGCGCAGCCGCCCGGCGCCGACCGCCCGCTGACCGTGGCCGACCGGGTGCGCAGCGAGGAGGACCTCTACCGGCTGGTGCTGGGCGCCTTCGACCGGCCCGCGGGCCGCACCGCGCTGGAAGTGGGCTGCGGGCGGGGCCTGGGCTGCGCGCTGGCGCTGCGCGAATTCGGCTTCGGGTCGGTGATCGGCCTGGACGCCCATCCGGACCAGATCGCCCGTGCCCGGGAGGCCAATGCCGCGCTGCTCACGAACGGGCCCGCGCCCGCCACTCCCGGCTCTCCTCCGGCCCCCTCGGGCTCCCTGTCCTTCATCCGCGGCACCGCCGCACGCATCCCGCTGCCCGACGCCTCCGTCGACTGTGTCTACTCCGTCGAGGCAGCGCAGCACTTCCGTGAGCTGGCCGGCTTCGCCCGGGAGGCGGCCCGGGTGCTGCACCCGGCCGGGCGACTGGCGCTGACCACCTTCTTCGCCCGCGGCTCGGAGGCGGCCCGCGCGCTGCCCGAACTCCTGCCCCCGTACGCCGACGGCCTGGACGTCCCCCATGTCATCGACGAGGCCGCCGCCACGCTCGCCGACGCCGGCCTCCGCGATGTCCGGGTCCGGGCGATCGGCGACCGGGTCTGGGCGTCCTACGACCGCTACATGGCCCAGCAGCCGGAGCTCCGCGACGAATGGCCGCGCCGCTACCTCACGGCGTACGAGACCGGTCTGCTGGACTACTACGTCCTCACCGCCGAGGCACCCGACGGCGGTGACGGTGGTGTTGCCACTGCCGCCGCTACCGCTGCCGGCGCTGCCGCCTCCACGGCCCGGAGATCGCCAGCATGATGCCCGGGTCCTGGATGTTGGCGAAGAGCGTCCGGCCGTCCGGGGAGAAGACCGGCCCGGTGAACTCGCTGAACTCCGGCTCGTCGGCGGTCCCGATGTTGAGGTCGTTGCGCGCGAGCGGGTAGGTGCGGCCGTCCTCGGTGGCGCCGAAGAGATGCTGCACGCCCTCGCCGTCCTCGGCGATGATCAGTCCGCCGTAGGGCGAGACGGTGATGTTGTCGGGGCCGTCGAGCGGACCGTCCTTCGCGGGGTCCTCATTGACGCCGAGCAGCACCTTCAGCGTCAGGGTGCGCCGCCGCGGGTCGTAGAACCAGACCTGTCCGTCGTGCTGGACCGGGCTCTCCTCGCGGGCGAAGGAGGAGACGAGGTAGGCCCCGCCGTCCGCCCACCACATGCCCTCCAGCTTGCGGGCACGGGTGATGTCACCATCCTCGAACTGCCGCCGCACCGACACCTCGCGGGCGTCGCGGTCGGGCACCTCGACCCAGTCGACGCCGTAGACGGTGCCGGTCCTCGTGGCGCGCGAGAGGTCGTCGACGAAGCGGCCGCCGGAGTCGTAGCACTTGGGCGCTGCCAGCACACCGGCGTCGTCGGCCAGCGTCCGCAGCTGCCCCCGGCCGTGCCGGAAGCCGTGCGGCGGGGTCCATCGGTAGAACAGGCCGTTGGGGCTGTCGGCGTCCTCGGTCAGGTAGAGGTGGCCGCGCCGGGGGTCGACGACCACCGCCTCGTGCGCATAGCGCCCGAGCGCCTTGACGGGCTGGGGGTGGCGGCCGGCCCGGATGTCGAGCGGGTCCACCTCGAAGACATAACCGTGGTCCTTGGTCATGCCCTTCTGGCCGGCCTTGTCCTCGTTCTCCTCGCAGGTGAGCCAGGTGCCCCAAGGGGTGTGCCCACCCGCGCAGTTGGTGGACGTGCCGGCGATGCCGACCCGTTCGCCGACAGGGGTGCCGTCCTTGGCGACCTCGACGACGGTGCAGCCGCCGGCCGCCGCCGGGTCGTAGACCAGCCCGTCGGCGAGCGGCACCGGGTGCGGCCAGTCGGCGCGCGGGCCCTTCAGCTCGTGGTTGTTGACGAGCAGGGTGGTGCCCCGGCGGCCTTCGAAGGCGCCGGTGCCGTCGTGGTTGGAGGGCGTGGACTCGCCGCTGTCGAGCGTGGTCACACCGGTCCTGGTGATGATCCGGTACGAGAAGCCGGCGGGCAGCGCGAGGATGCCGTCCGGGTCCGCGATCAGCGGACCGTAGCCGAGTGTGTGGTCGCCCGCCGTTCCGCCGGCGTCGCCGGCGGTGGTGGTTTCGCCCGCGAGGGCTCCGGGGGCGGTGGCCAGCACGCCGACGCTGCCGGCCAGCGTCACCCCCGCACCGGCGAGGGCGGAACGCTTGGCGAAGTCTCTCCGGGTCAGCGGCATTGTCATCTCCTGGATGGCCGGTTTCTTCTCCCTGCGCCGCACACGTTCCCGCCCGCCTTCGAACTCCGGTTGAACGCGGCACGACATCCAGGAAGCAGTTGGCCCGCACGCAGCGGGCGGGGGCGGCCGCAAGCCCTTCGGCTCGCGCCCGCCCCCGCCCGTATCCCTGCCGCGCCGGAGCTCCACGGCTGCTCCGGGCCGGTGGCCCGGAGCAGCGGAGTGAGTCAGTCCGCCTTGCGGGAGCGCGCCTTGAAGGCGGCCTTACGGGCCTCCTTGGCGGCCTTCTTGTCCGGGTGCAGCCGGCCCATGGCCTCCAGGACGTCGGCGGTGGCCGGGTGGTCCACCCGCCAGGCGGTGTCGAAGAACCCGCTGTGCTGGTCGGTGAGGCTCCGGACCAGCTCGCGCAGCTCGTTCGCCGCGTCCTCCGTCGCGCTGTCCAGCTGCGCGGCGATGGTGTCCACGGTCAGCCAGAAGATCATCTCCTGGGACGGCTCGGAGATGCCGGCCGCCGCGCGCTCGGCCAGCCAGACCCGGGCCAGGCCGCCCAGCTGCCGGTCGTCGAGGACCTCGCGCAGCGCGGGCTCGGCGTCCGGCGAGACCAGGGAGAGCGTCTGCTGGGCGGCGAGCCGGCGCAGCGGGGCGCGCTCGTCGTCGCCACGGGCGGCCGCGAGGAGGTCACGGGCGGCGTCCGCGGGGGTGCGGGCGGCGAGCCACTGCTCGGACTCGGCCTGGGCGAGCGTCTCGGGGTATTCGGGCAGCGCGTCGAGGAGGACGTCCGCGCCCTTGTCGGTGAGGTCGCCGACGGCCGGGGCGTGGACACCGGCGTCCAGCATCCGCGCGCGGACCGCGTAGAGACCGAGCGGGGTCAGCCGGACCAGGCCGTAGCGGGAGACATCGGCGTCGGCCGGCGGCTCGGCGCCGGGCGTCCCCCCTGCGGGGAGGACCGTCTCGCCGTCCTCGTCCAGCTCCTCGATGAGGGCTTCGTCCACGGGGGTGTAGGCGACGAGCCCGATCGGCTCCAGCACCCGGAACTGGTCGTCCAGGCGCATCATCGCCTCGGAGACCTCTTCCAGGATGTCGTCGGTGGGCTCCTCCATGTCGTCCGGGACGATCATGGACGCGGCGAGGGCGGGGAGCGGGACGTCCTGTCCGGGGCCGTCGTTCACGGCCGTGAGCAGGTAGAGGTTGCCGAGGATGCCGTCCAGCATCTCGGCCTCCTCCTCCGGGTTCCAGTCGATCGCGTCCAGGTCCAGCTCGCCGCCCTCGGCGAGCTGGTCGGCGATGTCGGACAGGTCGGGGGCGACCGCGTCGGCGAGCACGGTCTCCATGCCGCCGAGCCAGATGTCGAGGATGTCCTGCGGGCTGCCGGACGTCAGCAGGCTCAGCTCCTCACCGGGGCGGGCGGTGCCGACCGCGGCGTCGTCGGGGAGGTCGTCGGCGTCGGCCGCTTCGTCCGCCGTCTCCTCGATCTCCACCAGACCGGTGTCCACCGCGAGCTGCCAGGCCTCGGCGGCGTAACCGGGGCCGTCCTCGTCGGCGCCGAGGCCGAGGTGCTCGGTGGCGGCCTCCAGCGACTCCTGGAGGATCTCGCCGCCGACGCCGACCGGTACGCCCCGCTCCGCCCAGCGGGCCAGCTTGGCGGCTCGGGCCATCAGCGGCGCACTCAGCGCGTCCCGGGCCAGTTCCGCTTCGGAGTGCAGCCGCACCGGCGGCAGGGTGGGGCGGTCTGCGGACATCTGGGGCTCAGCTCCTCGAACGGACTACGGCTCGTGCGACGCCCAAGCGTAGACGGAATTCTCCGTATCTCGGGCGGTTCACCCACCCGCCCCCACCCGATCACCCGGTGGACCTTGACAACTCCCGTGGCCACGCAAGAGATTGACGCGCGTAGAGATCGCCGGGCCGCTCCGCGCCGCGCTGCTCGCCGCCCTGACGCCCGCATCCTCTTCCCCCACTTCCCAGGAGGCCCTCATGCCGTCCCGTCGTTCGCTCCGCAAACCGGCCACCCTCAGCGCGGTGGCCTGCGCCGCCCTCGCCACCGGCCTGCTCACCGCGCCGCAGTCCGCCGGCGCCGCCGGTGCCCGGATCCACGACATCCAAGGCAGCACCCGCCTCTCCCCGCTCGCCGGGCAGCAGGTCGGCGACGTGCCCGGCACGGTCACCGCAATCCGTTCGTTCGGCTCCGCGCGCGGCTTCTGGGTGCAGGACCCGCATCCGGACGACGACGCCGCGACCAGCGAGGCGATCTTCGTCTTCACCGGCAGCCAGACACCGAAGGTCGCCGTCGGCGACGCGGTCACCGTCGCCGGCAAGGTCAGCGAGTACTACCCGGGCGGCAAGGACGCGGGTCTGCAGTCCGTCACCGAGATAACCGGCGCCACGTGGACAGTTGACTCCTCCAAGGCGAAGCTGCCCGCCGCCTACCGGCTGAACGCCGCCTCCATACCGGCCCGTTACGCTCCCCGCCCGGACGGCGGGAACATCGAGTCGCTGCCGCTGCGCCCCCGTTCCTACGCGCTGGACCGCTACGAGTCCTTGGAGGGCATGCGCGTCTCGGTCTCCGGGGCACCCGTCGTCGGCGCGACCAGCACCCATCACGAGCTGTGGGTCACCGCCGAGCCCAAGCACCACCGCACGCCCCGCGGCGGCACCCTCTACGACTCCTACAAGGACCCCAACCCAGGCCGGGTGAAGGTGGCCTCGCTGATCCCGTTCGCCGAGCGCCCCTTCCCGGTGGCCGACGTCGGCGACGAGCTGACCGGCACCACCGCGGGCCCGCTGGACTACGACAACTTCGGGGGCTACACCCTCCAGGCCACCGAGCTCGGCACGGTCGCCGATCACGGTCCGGCGCCGGAGAGCACCCGCAAGCAGAAGAGCGACGAGCTCGCGGTCGCCACGTACAACGTGGAGAACCTCGCGCCCACCACCCCGCAGGCCAAGTTCGACCGCCTCGCGGCGGCGCTGGTCGATCACCTCGCCGCCCCCGACGTCGTGGCGCTGGAAGAGGTGCAGGACGACAGCGGCGCCACCGACAACGGCGTGGTGACCGCGGGCGCCACCCTCAAGAAGCTCACCGACGCCATCAAGGCGGCGGGCGGCCCGGCGTACGAGTGGCGGCAGATCGACCCGGCGAACGACCAGGACGGCGGACAGCCCGGCGGCAACATCCGGGTCGCCTTCCTCTTCAACCCCGAGCGGGTCTCCTTCACCGACGTCGCCGGCGGCGATGCCACCACCGCGGTGAAGGTGGTCGACGACCACGGCAAGGCCGCACTCTCCGCCTCGCCGGGCCGGATCGCGCCCGCCGAATCGGCGTGGAAGGACAGCCGCAAGCCGCTCGTCGGCCAGTTCTCGCTCAAGAGCCGCCCAGGGAGCCGGGTGTTCGTGGTCGCCAACCACTTCAACTCCAAGGGCGGCGACCAGGGCCTGGACAGCCGCTTCCAGCCGCCGGCCCGCAGCTCGGAGACCCAGCGCGTCGCGCAGGCCGGGCTGGTCAACGCCTTCGTCAAGGATCTGCTGGCCAAGGACCCACGCGCCGATGTGGTGGTCGCCGGAGACCTCAACGACTACCAGTTCTCGCCCGCGCTGATGAAGCTGACGGACGGCGGGGTACTCACCGACCTCGTCGGCAGGCTGCCGCGCGCCGAGCGCTACGGCTATGTCTACAACGGCAACTCCCAGGTGCTGGACCACATGCTCACCAGCCGTCATCCCGCCCGTGCCGACTACGACATCGTGCACATCAACGCCGAGTACGCCGACCAGGCCAGCGACCACGACCCGCAGGTGCTGCGCATCCGGCCGTGACGTGGCCGTCACTCCCCTGGCCCACCTCCGGATCGCCAACTCCCCCTGAGGGTGCGGTACTGGGCAGGTAAGCACATCGGCTCGGACAAGGGAGTGATCATGGGCAAGGGCCAGAATCGCAAGTCGGCCAAGAACCGCGGCGCCGAGCGGCGCAGCGACCGCGAGCGGAAGCCGCAGGGGTCCGAGGAGTCCGCCGCGGAGCGGACCCAGGACCTCAAGCCCCGGTCGCGCAATGGCCTGACCGGCGAGTAATGGGCCTGTGACACCCGAGCGGCCGCCGTGCCCTGCAGGGCACGGCGGCCGCTCCGCGTCGTCCTCTCCCCGTCCCCGCAACGAGCGGGTTGTAGCACTGCTTCACGGAGGAGCGAGCACAACTAAGTGGACGTGAAGTGTGGGTCGTGAGCACACTCCCGGAATGGACACCGCAGCCTCGCCCGTCGCGGCACCCGGCGCCCCACCACTCTTCGGGCGCACCGCAGTTGCCATGATCACGCCGTTCACCCCGGACGGAGCACTGGACCCGGTAGGAGCGCAGCGGCTCGCCACGTATCTCGTGGATGACGGCGGCTGCGACGGGTTGGTACTGAGCGGTACCACCGGGGAGTCCCCGACCACCTCTGACGCCGAGAAGGAAACGCTGCTCCGGGCCGTCGTGGAGGCTGTTGGCGACCGGGCGCGCGTCACCGCCGGGGTCGGCACGAGCGACACGCGGCACAGCGTCACCCTGGCCCGCAGCGCCGAACGGGCAGGCGCTCAGGGGCTGTTGGTGGTGACTCCGTACTACTCACGACCCACCCAGGAATCCGTCGCGCACCACCTGAGTACGGTCGCGGACGCCACCGGACTGCCGGTGATGCTCTACGACATCCCCGCCCGCACCGGCACCGCGCAGACCGCGCAGACCCTGCTGCGCCTGTCCGACCATCCCCGCATCGCGGCGGTCAAGGACTGCGGATACGACCTGCTGAAGTCGGCGAAGGTCCTGGCCGCAACCGGCCTGGCCTACTACGCGGGATGCGACGAGCAGATCTTGCCGCTCCGCGCGATCGGCGGCACCGGCTGCGTCACCACCACCGGCAACGTCGCGCCCCGCGCGGTGCGTTCCGTGCAGGACGCCTACGACGCCGGCGCCACCGGCGAAGCCGCCCGGCGCCATCTGGAACTGGTGCCCCTCTTCGAGGCGGTCACCGGTTCGGAAGCGCCGGGCGCGGTCACCGTGAAGGCGCTGCTGAACCACCTGGAACTACCGGCGGGACCGGTCCGCGGCCCGCTCCTGGACGCAGGACCCCAGCTCACCACCCGGCTGACGGAGGCGTTGTGGAGGACCCGGGTCCGGTCTGCGGCGGCGGTCCCTGGGTAGCGGGGAACTGCGCCGGCGGCGGCCCGAATCCGCCCTGCCCGCTGTACCCCGGAGCGCCCTGCCCGTACGGCCCGGCGGCCTGCAGCCCCTCGCCTTCCCCAGGGCCCACGGCCTGCGGCTGCTCCTCGGGCAGCAGGTCCCGGACCAGCAGCGTCGCTCCGGCGACCGCGCCGGGCATCAGGAGCACCGCGACGAACGGGACGAGGAAGAGCAGCACGACGGGCGTGCCGAAGCCGACGGCGAGCGCCTTGCGGCCGCGCAGCAGCCGCAGCCGCTCACGGACGGGGACGTCCCGGCGCTGCATCGCCACCGACGTCAGCTCCACGGCGAGGAAGAAGCCGGAGACGCAGAAGCCGATCACGGGGACGACGGTCTGCCCGAGGAACGGCACGAATCCGAGGGCGAAGAGCAGGATCCCGAAGCCGGCGGCGCGCAGCAGCACATGGACGCTGTCGCGCAGGGCGATCCAGATCTCCTGCCACAGCGGCCGGTCCGGGCTCGGCGGGCAGGATCCCTCGGACTCCTCGACCTTCTCCGACAGCGACTCGTAGAACGGGTCGCCGATCAGGAGGGTGACGGCCGTGAAGGTGAGGACGGACAGCATCAGCCCGCCGGCGAACAACAGCGCCACGAACAGGCCGCGCAGCAGCGCCTGCCAGGGGGAGCCCCAGTCGTCGGCGAACGGCGTGGCCCAGGCGGCGATGTCACCGGACCAGAAGGCCAGCGCGGTGAGCACCGCGGCGTAGAGGACCAGGGTGATCAGCGCGGGAATCAACCCGAAGCCCCACCACCGGCCGTGCCCGGCGACCCACCGCTGCCCCTTGCCCAGATACCGCAGCCCCGCTGCAAGATCACGCATGGCCCAAGCCTAGCGGCGCGCCGCACGGCCCGTGACACGGCCATGCCAGTTCTCCGGTCTTCGTCACGGCTCCCCGGTCAGCCGCGACCACCGCCCCTGGAGCCGGTCGAGCCTGGCCTGCATCAAGGCGGGCTCCGTGGCCGGACGGGGCACCGCACGGAAAGTGGGCCCTTCGCCCGCCTCCCGGCGGTGCCCGGCCACCACCCGCAGCCGGCCGCCACCGACCCGGGCGAACTCCGTGAAGGTCACCTGCCCCTGCCCCGCCGCGCAGCTCCCGCACGCGCCGGTCAGCGCCCGCCAGCCGGTACGGCCCCAGCCCGCGTCCACGAAGACCTCCGCCGGCAGACCGCAGACACATGGGCCGACGCGCGCCACCCGCACCCGCTGGCGTGCGTAGCGCATGCCGCGCTCGAAGCGGATGTACGCACCGAGCACCGTGACCTCCAGGAGCGTCGCCCGCCGGTGCGCGCCCGCACAGGTCAGGGCGAGCGCGTCGGAGAGCGTGTGCAGGCAGTGAAAGCCGCAGTCGCAGCGCAGTGCGGGGCTGCGATGCCGGCGGCCGTACACGCACCGCGCCTCGTCCAGCACCCCGTACGGCAGCGCGCCGCCGATCGACACCCCGGCGAAACCGACCCGGCCGTCGTCGTGGGAGACCACCGGGTGGGCGAGCTTGTATCCGCGCGGCGGCTCGGCCGGGCGCTCATGCGGCAGTCGCAGCCTCCTCATCGGCCCGCCGGCGCCCCGGCGCCGAGCCGCAGCACGGCATCGGCGGCGGCCTCGGCAGCGGCGTCGGCAGCGTCCGTGACCGCCGACCGCGCCGCGTCCCGCTCCGGCTCTCCGGGCGTCTCGGCCCGATGTGGTGGGCCGACCGCTTCCCGCTCCTCAGCGATGCCGACAGCGAGCGGTTTGCCCAGCCTCATGACGCCTCCCGGTACGGTGCGTTGGACTCCGTCCAGGCCATGGTGGCCCACCGGCAGTGGCCTTGGCACCAGCGCAAACCGGCCCCCGCTTCCGCGCCCCGGGCGCACTCCGGCCCGCGCCCGCGCACCCACGGCGCCGGCCACGGCGCCACTCCCGGCAACGACAACGGCCCGGTGGGTCTCCCCACCGGGCCGTTCGCGCACCGTGCCCGCGCCGGTCCCACGGGACCGGCGCGCTCAGCGGTGACCGCTCAGTTGTGGCTGTGCAGGATCTCGTTGAGACCGCCCCAGACCGCCTTGTTCGGCCGGGCCTCGACGGCGCCGGTGGTCGAGTTGCGGCGGAAGAGGATGTTGTCGGCGCCGGACAGCTCCAGCGCCTTGACGACCTGGCCGTCCGGCAGCGTCACCCGGGTGCCGGCGGTCACGTACAGGCCCGCCTCCACCACGCACTCGTCGCCCAGCGCGATGCCGATGCCCGACTCGGCGCCCAGCAGGCAGCGCTCGCCGATGGCGATGATCTGCTTGCCGCCACCGGACAGGGTGCCCATGGTGGAGGCGCCGCCACCGACATCGGAGCCGTCGCCGACGACGACGCCCGCGCTGATCCGGCCCTCGACCATGGAGGTGCCCAGCGTCCCGGCGTTGAAGTTGACGAAGCCCTCGTGCATGACGGTGGTGCCGGCGGCGAGGTGCGCGCCGAGCCGCACCCGGTCGGCGTCCGCGATGCGCACACCGGCGGGCGCGACGTAGTCGGTCATCCGCGGGAACTTGTCGACGCTGGTGACCTGGAGGTGCAGGCCCTCGGCGCGGGCGTTCAGCCGCACCTTCTCCAGCTGGTCGACGGCCACCGGACCGAGCGAGGTCCAGGCGACGTTCGACAGCAGGCCGAAGACGCCCTCCAGGTTCTGCCCGTGCGGCTTGACCAGCCGGTGGCTGAGCAGGTGCAGACGCAGGTAGGCGTCGTGCGCGTCCAGCGGCTTGTCGTCCAGGGAGGCGATGACCGTGCGGACGGCCACGACCTCGACGTCGCGGACCGGGTCGGGGCCGATCGCCTTCAGCGAGGCGGCGCCCAGCAGCTCGGTGGCGCGCTCGTCGGTCAGCACCTCGGTGCCGGCGGGGCCGGGGGCCTCGGCGGTCGCGGCGACCAGCTCGGGGGCCGGGAACCAGGTGTCGAGAACAGTGCCGTCGGACGTGACGGTGGCGAGCCCGGCGGCGACGGCGCCGGTCTGGAGACGGGAAGAAGCAGCATCGGTCATGTTCGAAACCTAACCGGAGGGTGCCCGCCGAGGCGAACCGGTCTCAGCGATCAGACCAGCGCGCACCGCCCACCGCACCGGCCCCGCCCCTGACCGCCGGCGGGCTCAGCCCAGGATCCCGGCCAACCCCGCCCGTACCGTGGTGGGTTGGAACGGCTGGCCGGTGAGCAGGTGCTGGAGGAGCAGCCCGTCGGTGAACGCCACCACCGCCCGCGCCGTCGCCACATCGCCGATGCGCCGGCCGAGCAGCCGCACCATCTCGTCCAGGCAGGCGGCGGCGATCGGCCGCACCGCCTCGTGGCGCAGCGCCGCCAGATACAGCTCGTACTCCAGCTCCACCCGGGCGCGGTCGCCGGCGAGGGTGTCCTCGACCAGCCGGGTGACCTCGTCGGCGAGCGGCGCCGCCGGGTCGATGCCGTCCACCCAACGGGCGAAGTCGGCCATCCACTCGCCGTTGACCTGCTGCAACGCGGCGACGAGCAGATCGTCCAGGGTCGCGAAGTGGTAGGTCGTCGAGCCCAGCGGCACATCCGCGGCCGCGGCCACGGTGCGGTGGCTGAGGCCCGCGATCCCGCGTTCGCCGACCACCGCGATGGCCGCGTCGATGATCCGCTGCCTGCGGTCGGGGTCGTAGCGGCGGGCCATCAGTGCGCACCGCCCAGATTCAGCACCACGACACCGGCCACGACCAGCACCAGCCCGAGGATCTTCAGGGCGGACGCGCTCTCCCCCATGAAGACCATGCCGATCGCCGCGACGAGGGCCGTGCCGGCCCCGGCCCAGATCGCGTAGGCGGTGCCGATGTTCATCGCCTTGAGCGTCTGCGCCAGCAGGGCGAAGGCGACGAGGTAGCCCGCCGCGGTACCCAGCGACGGCCACAGCTTGGAGAAGCCCTCGCTGTACTTCATCGCCGTGGTGGCGAGGACCTCGGACAAGATCGCGCCGGCCAGCGTCACATAGACCATACGTACGAGCGTACACAACGTTGCGTACGTCTGTACACAAGGCCGTGCGCGCGGCCGTACGCAAGGGAGGGGCGACGAGGGCGGGGGGTGTGCGCGCGGCGGCCCGGTACGGCGAAACGGCCATATCCGCCAGGGGGTGCCTGGCGGATATGGCCGTTCCGACGCGGCCGGGGCAATCCGCTGAGGAGGCCCCGAGCCGCGGTTCAGACGTTGAAGCCCAGCGCGCGCAGCTGCTCGCGGCCGTCGTCGGTGATCTTGTCCGGGCCCCACGGGGGCATCCAGACCCAGTTGATCTTCAGTTCGCTGACGATGCCGTCCGTTGCGGACTTCGCCTGGTCCTCGATGACGTCGGTCAGCGGGCAGGCCGCGGAGGTCAGCGTCATGTCGATGGTGGCGATGTTGGCGTCGTCGACGTGGATGCCGTAGATCAGGCCCAGGTTGACGACGTCGATGCCGAGCTCGGGGTCGACGACGTCGTAGAGCGCCTCGCGGACCTCTTCCTCCGAGGCCGGCTTGGTGCTCGTGATCGTATTCTCGGGGGTGTCGGTCATGCGGTCTTCGCCTCCTCGGAGAGAGCCTTGGCCGTGGCGTCCTTCCAGGCCATCCAGCTGAGCAGGGCGCACTTCACACGCGCCGGGTACTTCGAGACACCGGCGAACGCGACCGCGTCCTCCAGCACCTCCTCCATCGCGTCGTCCGGTTCGAGCTGGCCCTTGGACTGCATCAGCTCCAGGAACGTCTCCTGGATCTTCTGGGCGTCGCCGAGCTGCTTGCCCACCAGCAGCTCGTTGAGCACCGACGCGCTGGCCTGGCTGATGGAGCAGCCCTGCCCCTCGTAGGACACATCCTCAATGGTCGCGCCGTCGAGCCGCACGCGCAGCGTGATCTCGTCACCGCAGGTGGGGTTGACGTGGTGCACCTCGGCGTCGCCGTCCCGAAGACCGCGCCCGTGCGGGTGCTTGTAGTGGTCCAGGATGACGTCCTGGTACATGGAATCCAGCTTCACGGCTCAGTCAGTCCTCGTCCTCATCCGAAGAAGTTGCGGACGTGCTCCAGGCCCTCGACCAAGGCATCGACCTCGCCGGGGGTGGAGTACAGATAGAACGACGCTCGGGTGGTCGCAGGAATTCCGAACCGCAGGCAGACCGGCCGCGCGCAGTGGTGGCCGACCCGGACCGCGATGCCCTGCTCGTCGAGGACCTGGCCGACGTCGTGCGGGTGGATGTCGCCGAGCGTGAAGGAGATCGTCGCTCCGCGGTCCTCGGCCGAGCTGGGACCGATGATGCGCAGGTCGGGGACCTCTAGCAGCCGCTTGACGGCGTACTCGGTGATCGCGTGCTCATGCGCGGCGATCTTGTCCATACCGATCGAGGAGAGGTAGTCCACGGCCGCGCCGAGGCCGACGGCCTGGGCGATCGGGGGCGTACCGGCCTCGAACTTGTGCGGCGCCGGTGCGTAGGTCGAGGAGTGCATCGACACCGTCTCGATCATCTCGCCGCCACCGAGGAACGGCGGGAGATCCTCCAGCAGCTCCTGGCGGCCCCACAGGACACCGATGCCGGTCGGGCCGCACATCTTGTGGCCGGTGAAGGCGACGAAGTCGGCCTGCAACGCCTGGACGTCCAGCACCATGTGCGGGGCGGCCTGGGAGGCGTCGATGCAGACCAGCGCACCGACCTCCTGCGCACGGCGGATGATCGTCTCGACCGGGTTGACCGTGCCCATGATGTTGGAGACCAGCGTGAAGGAGACGATCTTCGTCTTCTCGGTGATGATCTCGTCGATGTTGGACAGGTCGAGACGGCCGTCGTCGGTGATGCCGAACCACTTCAGCTTCGCACCGGTGCGCTGCGAGAGCAGCTGCCACGGAACGATGTTGGAGTGGTGCTCCATCTCCGAGATGACGATCTCGGTCTCGTGGTCCACGCGGTAGGGCTCATCGGCCCAGCCGAGCATGTTCGCCACGAGGTTGAGCGACTCGGAGGCGTTCTTGGTGAAGATCACCTCATCGCGGCTCGGTGCGTTGATGAACGCGGCGACCTTGTCACGGGCGCCTTCGTACAGCGCCGTGGCCTCCTCCGCGAGCACGTGCACGCCGCGGTGGACGTTGGCGTTGTGCCGCTCGTAGTACTCGTTCAGCGCGTCGAGGACCTGGCGCGGCTTCTGCGAAGTCGCCGCGTTGTCCAGGTACACGACCTTCTTCCCGTCGTGGACCACACGATCCAGCAGGGGGAAGTCCTTACGGATCGCCTCTGTGTCGAGGAGGCCCGGCATCTGTGTCACGCGGTCGCCCCACCCTTCGTGTAGGCCTCGTAGCCCTCGGCCTCCAGCTTGTCGGCGAGCTCGGCGCCACCGGATTCGGCGATGCGGCCGTTCGCGAACACGTGGACGTGGTCGGGCTTGATGTAGCGCAGGATGCGCGTGTAGTGGGTGATCAGCAGGGTGCCGACCTCGCCGGACTCGCGGACGCGGTTGACGCCCTCGGAGACGGTGCGCAGCGCGTCGACGTCCAGGCCGGAGTCGGTCTCGTCGAGGATCGCGATCTTCGGCTTGAGCAGCTCCAGCTGGAGGATCTCGTGGCGCTTCTTCTCACCGCCGGAGAAGCCCTCGTTGACGTTGCGCTCGGCGAACGCCGGGTCCATGGAGAGACGCTCCATGGCCTCCTTGACCTCCTTGACCCACAGCCGCAGCTTGGGGGCCTCACCGCGGATCGCCGTCGCCGACGTGCGCAGGAAGTTGGAGACGGAGACGCCGGGCACCTCGACCGGGTACTGCATGGCGAGGAAGACGCCGGCACGGGCGCGCTCGTCGACGGACATCTCCAGGACGTCCTCGCCGTCGAGGGTGACGGTGCCGCCGGTGATCGTGTACTTGGGGTGACCCGCGAGCGAGTAGGCGAGGGTGGACTTGCCGGAGCCGTTGGGGCCCATGATGGCGTGCGTCTCGCCCTGCTTCACGGTCAGGTCGACGCCCTTCAGGATCTCGCGGGGGCCGTTCTCGGCCTCGACGGAGACGTGCAGGTCGTGGATCTCAAGCGTTGCCATGGGGAACTCAGGACTCCTGGGTGACGGAGACGAGCACGTCGTCCCCTTCGATCTTTACGGGGTATACGGGGACGGGGCGCGTCGCGGGTAGGCCGGACGGCTTGCCGGTGCGCAGGTCGAAGCTCGATCCGTGCAGCCAGCACTCGATCGAGCAGTCCTCGACCTCGCCCTCCGAGAGGGAGACGTTCGCGTGCGAGCAGATGTCGTTGATCGCGAACACCTCGCCCTCGGTGCGGACCAGGGAGATCGGCGTGCCGTCGAGTTCCACCCTCTTGGGGGTGTCCTCCTCCAGCTCGCTGAGCGCCGCTGCGCGTACGTACGTCATGCGGCGGACGCTTCCAGCTCGGCCTCGATCTTGCTCATCAGACGCTCTTCGACGTCCGGGAGGCCGATCTGCTGCACCAGCTCGGCGAAGAAGCCGCGGACGACCAGTCGGCGGGCCTCGTCGGCCGGGATGCCGCGGGCCATCAGGTAGAACAGCTGCTCGTCGTCGAAGCGGCCGGTCGCCGAGGCGTGGCCGGCGCCGACGATCTCGCCGGTCTCGATCTCCAGGTTGGGGACCGAGTCGACCCGCGCGCCGTCGGTGAGGACGAGGTTGCGGTTGAGCTCGTAGGTGTCGGTGCCGGTGGCCGACGCCCGGATCAGGACGTCGCCGATCCAGACGGCGTGCGCGTCCTGGCCCTGCAGCGCGCCCTTGTAGACGACGTGCGAGCGGCAGTTGGTGGCCTCGTGGTCGACGAAGAGGCGGTGCTCCTGGTGCTGGCCCTCCTCGGTGAAGTACAGACCGTAGAACTCGGCCTCGCCGCCGGGGCCCGCGTAGGTGACGCGGGGGTGGAGACGGACGACGTCACCGCCGAAGGTGACGACCACCGACTTGAAGCTCGCGTCCCGGCCGACCAGGGCGTTGTGCTGTCCGACGTGCACCGCCTTGTCGTCCCAGTCCTGGACGGAGACGACGGTCAGCTTGGCGCCGTCGCCCAGGAGGTAGTCGACGTTGGCGGCGAGCACCGCGTCACCGGTGTGGTCGATGACGACGACCGCCTCGGCGAACGGGCCCAGCTCGATGACCTGGTGGCCGAAGGCGGTGCCGCCCTCGCCGTGCACGCTGATCCGGATCGGCTCCGAGAGCACGGTCTCCTTGGGGACCGTGACGACCGAGGCCTTCTCGAAGGAGCTGTACGCCTGCGCGGCGACGCGGTCCACCGGCTTGCCGGCCTTGCCGACGCGCGGGTCGGCACGGTCCACCAGCTCGTGGGTGACGCCCTCCGGCGCCGTGATGTCGATCTTCAGATCGGCGCCGCCCGCGACGGCGGTGCCGTCGTGCAGGCCCCGCAGGCGCGCGAGGGGGGTGAAACGCCACTCCTCCTCGCGGCCGTGCGGCACGGGGAAGTCCGCCACGTCATAGGACGGCGGGGCGCTCATCCGCGTGGCGACGGTGGACTCCGCGGCCACCGCGATGGAGCCGGTGGTCGTGGAACCCGCCGGGATGTTCTGAGCCTCAGCCATGGCTGTCGTCGTGCTCGCTTTCTGCAATCAGGGAGTCGGTCGCTGCGTGGGGCCGGGTCAGCCGACCGAGCCTTCCATCTGCAGCTCGATCAGCCGGTTCAGCTCCAGCGCGTACTCCATGGGCAGCTCACGGGCGATCGGCTCGACAAAGCCGCGCACGATCATCGCCATGGCCTCGAACTCCGTCAGGCCACGGGCCATCAGGTAGAAGAGCTGGTCCTCACTGACCTTGGAGACGGTCGCCTCGTGACCCATGGACACGTCGTCCTCGCGGACGTCGACGTACGGGTAGGTGTCCGACCGGGAGATGGTGTCGACCAGCAGGGCGTCGCAGAGCACGTTGGACTTGGAGCCCGCCGCGCCCTCGCCGATCTCGACCAGACCGCGGTAGGAGGTCCGGCCGCCGCCTCGCGCCACCGACTTGGAGACGATGTTGGAGGAGGTGTTCGGCGCCATGTGGACCATCTTGGAGCCGGCGTCCTGGTGCTGGCCCTCGCCCGCGAAGGCGATGGAGAGGGTCTCACCCTTGGCGTGCTCGCCCATGAGGTAGACGGCCGGGTACTTCATGGTCACCTTGGAGCCGAGGTTGCCGTCGACCCACTCCATGGTCGCGCCCTCGTAGGCGACGGCGCGCTTGGTGACCAGGTTGTAGACGTTGTTCGACCAGTTCTGGATGGTCGTGTAGCGGCAGCGGCCGCCCTTCTTCACGATGATCTCGACGACCGCGGAGTGCAGCGAGTCCGACTTGTAGATCGGCGCGGTGCAGCCCTCGACGTAGTGGACGTAGGCGTCCTCGTCGACGATGATCAGCGTCCGCTCGAACTGGCCCATGTTCTCGGTGTTGATCCGGAAGTAGGCCTGCAGCGGGATGTCGACGTGGACACCCTTGGGGACGTAGATGAACGACCCGCCGGACCACACCGCGGTGTTCAGCGACGCGAACTTGTTGTCGCCGACCGGGATGACCGTGCCGAAGTACTCCTGGAAGAGCTCCGGGTGCTCCTTGAGCGCGGTGTCGGTGTCCAGGAAGAGGACACCCTGCTCCTCCAGGTCCTCACGGATCTGGTGGTAGACGACCTCGGACTCGTACTGCGCGGCGACACCGGCGACCAGGCGCTGCTTCTCCGCCTCGGGGATGCCGAGCTTGTCGTAGGTGTTCTTGATGTCCTCGGGCAGGTCCTCCCAGGAGGCGGCCTGCTGCTCGGTGGAGCGGACGAAGTACTTGATGTTGTCGAAGTCGATGCCCGACAGGTCCGAGCCCCAGTTGGGCATGGGCTTCTTGCCGAACAGCTTCAGACCCTTGAGGCGGAGCTTGAGCATCCACTCGGGCTCGTTCTTCTTCGCCGAGATGTCGCGGACGACGGCCTCGGAGATTCCGCGCTTCGCCGAGGCGCCGGCCACGTCGGAGTCGGCCCAGCCGTATTCGTACTTGCCCAGACCCTCGAGCTCGGGGTGAGCAGTCTCCGTGGGGAGCGTCATGCGGGGTTCCTCCCGGCCGTGCTTGCAGATGCTTTGGTGGTCTTGGTGTTCTTCGGCGCAGTGGTGCTGTGAGCGGCCCCGCCGGCCTTCGGGATGAAGGTGGTGCACACCCCGTCGCCGTGGGCGATGGTGGCGAGTCGCTGTACGTGGGTCCCCAGCAGACGGGAGAAGACCTCGGTCTCCGCCTCGCACAACTGCGGATACTGCTCGGCGACGTGGGCGACCGGGCAGTGGTGCTGGCAGAGCTGTTCACCGAGCTGGGAATTGGGCGCGCTGCGCGCCGTAGCAGCGTACCCGTCCGCGGTCAATGCCTCGGCCAGGGCCCTGGTGCGGGCCTCGGGCTCGGCGGTCTCCACCGCCTGGCGGTAGCTCTCGGCCTGCTCGGCGAGCCGGGCGCGCGCGAAGGCGGCGACCGCGGCCTCGCCCATCTCGCCGCCGCCGGCGGTCTGCGCGATCCAGCGCAGCGCGTCGGAGGCGAGCTGGTCGTAGGACTGGTCGAAGGCGTCCCGACCGCAGTCGGTGAGTGCGAAGGCCTTGGCCGGCCGACCACGCGTGCGCGCTCCGTAGACCCGCTGCTCGCGGGGCTCCACGACGCCCTCCGCGGCCAGCGCGTCGAGATGACGGCGGACGGCCGCCTGGGTCAGCTCCAGGCGGAGGGCGAGCTCGGCCGCGGTGGACGGACCGTGGTCGAGAATGGAGCGGGCCACCCGGTTGCGGGTGCCCTGCTGCTCGTCGTGCGGCGACGGGGCGGCATGGCCGGCCCGTGCGGTCTGCACGGTCTGCTCGGGCGCGGAGGCGGCCGGCCCGGTGGTCGTCTCGACCACGGGCCCTTCCTGATCCTCGCTCGCGTATTTCACAACGTCATTGTTGCGTAATTCCTCGAAGCGATACAACCCTCGTCCGGATCACGGACTGGTGGCCTCGATCACTTAGGGTGACCTAATCCAAGGGGGTCCCGGAGCGTCGCGCACCCCTCCGACCTGCGCATGGGTGCCGCCTCCTCGACGGTTCGACACCTCGGGACCCGCGCTTCGAAATTCAGTTCCACACGGTCCGCAGCGGAGCCCCCTTCGCGGCGCCGGGCCCGCGAACACGGGGATTCCGGCGCCCGGCCGCCCTCCCCCGAGCGCTCGCGCGGAATCAGATGCGCCGCGCACCGCCATACGGCTACGCACGGCTCCCCCGGCGCCACCGAGCGAGCCCCAGGACGATGGACGCCCGGTCTCACCCCCTGCGACGGATCCGAGCCCCCATGGACTCGCCGCCCGCCGCCCTTCGTAGACTTCCCGGCATGCGAACCGAGCCTGCCGTCGAGGTCGTCGGCCTGGTCAAGCGATACGGGACCAAGACCGCCGTGGACGGGCTCGACCTGACCGTCGCGCGCGGCGCCGTCACCGCCGTACTGGGCCCGAACGGCGCCGGGAAGACCACCACGGTCGAGACCTGCGAGGGCTACCGCCGCCCCGACGCCGGGCAGGTCCGTGTCCTGGGCCTCGACCCGGTCGCGGACGCCGCGGCGCTGCGCCCGCGGATCGGTGTGATGCTCCAGTCCGGCGGCGTCTACCCCGGCGCAAGAGCCGAGGAGATGCTGCGGCACACCGCCACCCTGCACGCCCACCCGATCGATGTGGACCTCCTCATCGACCGACTGGGCCTGGGCAGCTGCGGCCGCACGGCCTACCGGCGGCTGTCCGGCGGCCAGCAGCAGCGGCTGGCGCTTGCGATGGCCGTCGTCGGCCGGCCCGAGCTGGTCTTCCTCGACGAGCCGACCGCGGGGCTCGACCCGCAGGCCAGGCACGCCACCTGGGACCTGGTCCGGGAACTGCGGCAGGACGGCGTCAGCACGGTGCTGACCACCCACTTCATGGACGAGGCCGAGCAGCTCGCCGACGACGTCGCGATCATCGACGGCGGCCGGGTCATCGCCCAGGGCGCCCCGGACGAGCTGTGCCGGGGCGGCGCGGAGAACACCCTGCGCTTCACCGGACGGCCCGGCCTCGACATCGCCTCGCTGCTCAAGGCGCTGCCCGCGGACAGCGCGGCCACCGAGCTGACCTCGGGCACCTACCGTGTCCAGGGGAAGGTCGATCCGCAGCTGCTGGCCACCGTCGCCTCCTGGTGCGCGCAGAACGGCGTGATGCCCGACGCGATAGCCGTCGAACGGCACACCCTGGAGGACGTCTTCCTGGAGCTCACCGGCAAGGAGCTGCGCTGATGACCACGACCGGCACGTTCACCCCGCGGCCCGCGGCGGCTCCGCTGCCCCGGATGATCCGCGCGCAGGCGGCCCTGGAGACCAGGATGCTGCTCCGCAACGGCGAGCAGCTGCTGCTGACCGTCGTCATCCCGACGCTGCTGCTGGTGCTGTTCTCGGCCGTCGACATCATCGCCGTGCCCACCGGCACGGCGAGCGGCGCGGGCAGCTCCGTGGACTTCCTCGCGCCCGGTGTCCTGGCGCTCGCGGTGATGTCCACCGCCTTCACCGGCCAGGCGATCGCGACCGGATTCGAGCGGCGCTACGGGGTGCTCAAGCGCCTCGCCGTCTCCCCGCTGCCGCGCTGGGGACTGATGACCGCCAAGACCTGCGCGGTGCTGGTCACCGAGATCCTGCAGATCGCGCTGCTGACCGCGGTGGCCTTCGCGCTGGGCTGGTCGCCGCACGCCGGCTCCTCCGGCGGCGTGGCCTCCGTCCTTCTGCTGCTTCTCCTGGGCACCGCCGCGTTCTCCGGTCTCGGCCTGCTGATGGCCGGCACCCTCAAGGCGGAGGCGACCCTCGCGGCGGCCAACCTGGTCTTTCTGTTGCTGCTGGTGGGCGGCGGAGTCATCGTCCCTCTGGAGAAGTTCCCGGAGGCGGCCCGATCAGTGCTCGGACTGCTGCCGATCACTGCGCTGTCCGACGGGCTGCGCGACGTGCTCCAGCACGGCGCCGGCATCCCCTGGCAGAACCTCGGGATCCTTGCGGTGTGGGCGGCGCTCGGCCTGGGCGCGGCGGCCCGCTTCTTCCGCTGGGAGTGACCGCCTGCGCCGTCCGGCGGGCGGCTCGGGTGGTTCCGTAGCGATACGGACCCCTCGTGAAAGTTTGCACAAGGGGCCGCCTACGATGGCTCCCGTGCCGAACACGCTGAATCCCCTCGAGCTGATCGCCCGCCGCTGGCAGCCCTCCGCGCGCTTCGTACGGCGGGCCGCGCTCGCCACCGTCGTGATGGCCGTGATCATCGTGATCACCGGCGGCGCGGTACGGCTGACGCAGTCCGGTCTGGGCTGCTCCACCTGGCCGCGGTGCACCCCGGACAGCCTCACGCCGACCGCCGAGATGGGCATCAACGGCCTGATCGAGTTCGGCAACCGCATGCTGACCTACGTGCTGTGCGCGTTCGTCGGCCTGTTCATCATCGCCGCCCGCGCCCGCTCGCCCCGGCGCCGCTCGCTGACCCGGCTCGGCTGGGCACAGTTCTGGATCGTGATGGGCAACGCCGTCGTCGGCGGGATCACCGTCCTGACCGGACTGAACCCCTACATCGTCAGCTCGCACTTCCTGCTCACCACCGGCCTCCTCACGGTCTCCGTGGTGGCCTGGCAGCGGGCCGGCGAAGGCGACGAGGAGCCGCGCGGCGTCGTCGTCCGCCCGGTGCGCCAGCTGGCCTGGCTCCTGCTGGGGGCGACCGGCGTGCTCACCCTCCTCGGCACCGTCGTCACCGGCGCCGGGCCGCACGCGGGCGACGCCAAGAAGGTGCACCGCATCCCGCTGAACTGGCAGGAGATCACCCAGCTCCACGTCGACTTCGTCTACATCGTCGTCGGCCTGACCGTCGCCCTGTGGTTCACGCTGCGCGCCGTGAAGGCGCCGGCCGCTCCGCGCCGTGCGGTGCTGGAGCTGTTCGGCTGCCTCCTCTTCCAGGGCGTCGTCGGCTACATCCAGTACTTCATGGGGCTGCCGGAGATCGTCATCGGGCTGCACATGCTGGGCTCGGCCCTGGTCTGGATCGCGGTGCTGCGGGTCGTCCTCGCCCTGCGCGAGCGCGGTCCTGTGCCGCTGGTCCCGGCGCCCGCGGGCGCCCACGAGGCCCTGGAGCCTCAGCCGGCCACCGGCACCTCCGCCGCCAGCCGGTAGACGCGGCGGGCGGTCCCTGAGCCGATCATCTCGATGATCCGCCGGCCGTCCGAGGCATCGCACAGCCCCTCGTCGGACCACTCCCGTACGACGCGTGCCATGGCGCGCAGGAAGATGCGCGCGCCGGTCACATAGAGCTCGGGCAGGCCGTGCGCACCCGAGGAGAACAGCAGCTTGCCGAACGGCGCCTGACCGAGCGTCTCCTCCGGGTGCGGTCCGGCATCGGCGTACACATGGGTGTGCACCGCCGCGAGCTGCGCCGCCCGCCGGTGGTGCGGCGCCGCGGGCATGAGCACCAGGTCCGCCCCGAGCCCGGTCGTGGCCCCCAGAAAGCCCGCCAGGGGTTGGGGATCGGCGCAGTGCAGCTGCACCGGCAGCCCCGTCGCCACCGCGCTCCACAGCAGATGCCGCACCAGCTCCGGCTCGTCGAGCGGCTCACCGGGGCGGCGGCTGCGCAGCCAGCGGTCCGCCGCGCTCCGCACCGCACGGGCCCCCGGCGCGCGTCCGTCGCAGTGCGTGGCGCCGGAGGCGAAGGCGGTGGCGTGCTGGGCGGACGCGTACAGCGCCTCCGCGAGATAGCCGATGAAGGAGTCGACGCTGCCCGAGGTGTCGGCGACCTGCTCGGCGAGGGGTTCGAGCCGGACGACCTCGTGGGCGCGGGCCGCGGCGGCCCCGGCCAGTTCCGCGGCGGAGGTCAGATCGCTGGGGGTGCCGGCCTCCACCAGGAAGGTGCCGATGCCGGCGCCGCGCAGGAGGAGGCGGCCGGCGCGGTAGGCGCCGATCTCACGTCTGCGGGCCAGATAGCGGGCCGGCGGGCAGTGCGGCTCCAGGCCGAGCAGCGGGGGGCACCAGCGGCGTACGGCGATGCCGGTCCAGCTGTCGAAGTAGGTCGTGCCAGCGGGGGCCGGACCGTGCGCGCCAGCCGCGGCGCCGAGGTGGGCCTCGAAGGAGCCGAGGCCGAGTTCGCCGTGCACCGCGCCGTGGCTGTACTGATCGATGAGCGGTGGAGAGCCGTCCATCCGCTCCTCCTCGCCGAGAGCCGCCGGGCGGCGCGGAAGCGCCGCGCCCGTGGGTTCAACGGACGAGGAGGTCGTCAGGTATCGGGCTCGCAGGCGCCGGGCGGCCGCCGCGGGGCGCGGGCGCCGGCCCGGCAGGTCCTTCAGGAGTTGGCCGGGCCGCCCACCTGGATGCCTGCCATCCGGGACCATTCGTAGGGACCGGTGCGGACCTTGGCCGCGATGTCGCCGTCGAAATCGTCATGGAGTGTGACGCCGGCCTTCTCGGCCGCGCCCTTGGCGGAGTCGTAGGTCTCCGCGACGAGGGTGCCCCACTCGCCGTTGGCGCCGACGAGGGCGATACGGGTGCGGCCGCGGCCGATGTGCGCGAGCTGGCCCTCGGCGCTGCCGCCGTGCGACGCGGCGAAGGCGTGGATCTCCTTGGCGAGCTTGGCCGTACGCCGCTCGGCCCGCTTGTCGGGCTTCGCGCCGGCCGTCTCGTCGGCCGCCGTCGTCACCTGCTCGTCCGCCTGCTGGTTGTCTGCCATGGACAAGATGCTACCCGCCGGTAATCAGCGGAGGAAGGGGTCCACGGCAACGGCGACGAACAGCAGGGAGACATAGGTGATGGACCAGTGGAACAGTCGCATCTCCTTGAGCTTGGCGCCGGTGACGCCCGCCTTGGCGCGGGACTGCAGGCCGTGCGCCTCCTTGAGCCAGAAGGCGCCGCAGGCGAGGGCGACCGCGGTGTAGAACCAGCCGGTGTAACCCAGGGGCTGCAGGAGCAGCGAGACCGCGACCATCACCCAGCTGTAGGCGACGATCTGGCGGGCGACGGCCTTGTTGCCGGCGATGACCGGCAGCATCGGCACCCCGACCCGCTCGTAGTCGTCCTTGACCTTCATCGACAGCGGCCAGTAGTGCGGCGGCGTCCAGAAGAAGATGACGAGGAAAAGGATCACCGCGGCCCAGGAGACCGAATTCGTCACCGAGGACCAGCCGATGAAGACCGGCATGCAGCCCGCGATACCGCCCCAGACGATGTTCTGCGCGGTACGCCGCTTCAGGATCATCGTGTAAACGACGACGTAGAAAAGCAGCGCCCCGAGGGACAGCATCGCCGACAGCGGATTGACGAGGAACCAGAACCAGGCGGTGGAGCCCACCGCGAGGGTGGTCGCGAAGACCAGGCACTCACGCGGCGAGACCATGCCGGTGACCAGCGGCCGCTGGGCGGTGCGGTCCATCAGCGCGTCGATGTCGCGGTCGATGTACATGTTGAAGGCGCCCGCGCCGCCGGCGGAGAGATAGCCGCCGATACAGGTCGCCAGCACCAGCCACAGGTCCGGCACGCCCTCGGCGGCCAGGAACATCACCGGCACCGTCGTCATCAGCAGCAATTCGATGACACGCGGCTTGGTCAGGGCGATGAAAGCCTTGACCCGGGCACCGATTGGGCGGTTGCCTGGACCTGGACTCCCAGGGCTCCGAGAGAGCGCCCCCGCAGGACGGGATTCGACGGCCGTCACGCACACCCCTGGAAGTAACTACTGCGGCTCGAGTGCCGCGGAGATAAGGCCAGCAAGACATCCGGACGGGTAACAGTCCGGTGAGCACTTGCGCGTACCACGCCACTCTAGACGTAGGGGATACCGCGGCCTTCGCGGGGGGTGGGGTCGTGTTGACCCCCGACCGCGCCGGAGGAATCGCGCGCGGGCTTCCGGCCGCTTCCTTCGCGGGCCGCAGCATTCACACCCGACTGCCGGGAACCCGAAGGTTCAAGAGGCGAAAGGGGGCATCCGGCGGCAGTCTTGCCGTACGGCCGAGAGCCCGTGTCGCCTGGGCGTTCACCTGCTCATCCGGGCGCTCGTTCGCCGGCCCGAAAACTCATGTGTTGCAGCCGACAGAGCCTGGGGTTCCGGCGGAAAAATGCGCCTCCCACGAAGGTAGGCTCGACTTCGTCCGGGGGCATTCCGTTCCCGGCATTCGACATGTGGAGAGGAGCCCTGACCCAGGGTGAGCACCAAGCCGACCACCACAGGTCTCGAGTGGACCGATCTGGACCAGCGTGCCGTCGATACCGCCCGCGTTCTGGCCATGGATTCCGTGCAGAAGGTCGGTAACGGCCACCCCGGTACGGCCATGAGCCTCGCTCCTGCCGCGTACACCCTCTTCCAGAAGGTGATGCGGCACGACCCGGCGGACGCCGACTGGACCGGCCGCGACCGTTTCGTACTGTCCGCGGGCCACTCGTCCTTGACCCTCTACATCCAGCTCTACCTCGCCGGTTTCGGCCTGGAGCTGGACGACCTCAAGGCCTTCCGCACCTGGGGCTCCAAGACCCCCGGCCACCCGGAGTACGGCCACACCACCGGCGTGGAGACCACCACGGGCCCGCTCGGCCAGGGTGTCGCCAACGCGGTGGGCATGGCGATGGCCGCCCGCTACGAGCGCGGCCTGTTCGACCCCGACGCGGCCGCCGGCAGCTCGCCGTTCGACCACCACATCTACGCGATCGCCGGTGACGGCTGCCTCCAGGAGGGCATCTCCGCCGAGGCGTCCTCCCTGGCCGGGCACCAGAAGCTCGGCAACCTGATCCTGCTGTGGGACGACAACCACATCTCGATCGAGGGCGACACCGAGACCGCGGTCTCCGAGGACACCGAGAAGCGGTACGAGGCCTACGGCTGGCACGTCCAGCGCGTGGAGCCCAAGGAGAACGGCGACCTCGACCCGGCCGCCCTGTACGAGGCGATCGAGGCGGCCAAGGCCGAGACCGAGCGCCCGTCCTTCATCGCGATGCGCTCGATCATCGCCTGGCCGGCCCCGAACGCCCAGAACACCGAGGCCGCACACGGCTCCGCGCTGGGCGACGACGAGGTCGCCGCCACCAAGCGCGTGCTGGGCTTCGACCCGGAGAAGTCCTTCGAGGTCTCCGACGAGGTGCTCGCGCACACCCGCTCCGCCCTCGACCGCGGCCGCGACGCCAAGGCCGAGTGGGGCAAGGCGTTCGCCGCCTGGCGCACCGCCAACCCCGAGCGCGCCGCCGAGTTCGACCGCATCGCCGCGGGCGAGCTGCCCGCGGGCTGGCAGGACCACCTCCCGTCGTTCGAGCCGGGCAAGGCCGTCGCCACCCGCGCCGCGTCGGGCAAGGTGCTGCAGGCGCTCGGCACGGTCATCCCCGAGCTGTGGGGCGGCTCCGCCGACCTCGCCGGTTCGAACAACACCACGATCGACAAGACGTCGTCGTTCCTGCCCGAGGGCAACGCGCTTCCGGGCGCCGACCCGTACGGCCGCACGATCCACTTCGGCATCCGCGAGCACTCCATGGCCGCGGAGATGAACGGCATCGCGCTGCACGGCAACACCCGCATCTACGGCGGCACCTTCCTGGTGTTCTCCGACTACATGCGCAACGCCGTCCGGCTGTCGGCCCTGATGCACCTGCCGGTGACGTACGTGTGGACGCACGACTCCATCGGTCTGGGTGAGGACGGTCCGACGCACCAGCCGGTCGAGCACCTCGCCTCGCTGCGCGCCATCCCGGGCCTGAACGTCGTGCGCCCGGCCGACGCCAACGAGACCGTCATCGCATGGCGCGAGATCCTCAAGCGCTACACCAAGGAGTTCGGCGTCGGGGCCCCGCACGGCCTCGCGCTGACCCGCCAGGGCGTGCCGACCTACGAGGCCAACGAAGGCGTCGCCAAGGGCGGTTACGTGCTCTTCGAGGCGGACGGCGGTGAGCCGCAGGTCGTGCTCATCGGCACCGGCTCGGAGGTCCAGCTCGCCGTCGACGCCCGTGAGCAGCTCCAGGCCGCCGGTATCCCGACCCGCGTGGTCTCGATGCCGTCGGTGGAGTGGTTCGAGGAGCAGGACCAGGCGTACCGCGACAGCGTGCTTCCCCCGTCCGTCAAGGCCCGTGTCGCCGTCGAAGCCGGCATCGGTCTGACCTGGCACCGCTTCGTCGGTGACGCCGGGCGCATCGTGTCCCTGGAGCACTTCGGTGCCTCCGCCGACGCGAAGGTCCTCTTCCGCGAGTTCGGCTTCACCGCCGACGCGGTGGCCGCCGCCGCCCGGGAATCGATCGAAGCCGCCGCGCGCTGACGCCCATATACGACAAGTAGGAGATGCAGAACCCATGACAGACGCACTCAAGCGCCTCTCCGACGAAGGCGTCGCGATCTGGCTGGACGACCTGTCGCGCCAGCGCATCACGTCCGGCAACCTCGCCGAGCTGATCGACCAGCAGCACGTCGTCGGTGTGACCACCAACCCCTCGATCTTCCAGAAGGCGATCTCGGACGGTCACGGCTACGACCAGCAGGTCGCCGACCTCGCCGCCCGCAAGGTCACCGTCGAGGAAGCCATCCGCATGATCACGACGGCGGACGTCCGCGACGCCGCCGACATCCTGCGCCCGGTCTTCGACGCCACCGGCGGCCAGGACGGCCGGGTGTCGATCGAGGTCGACCCGCGCCTGGCGCACCACACCCTGCCGACGGTCGCGGAGGCCAAGCAGCTCGCGTGGCTGGTGGACCGTCCCAACACCCTCATCAAGATCCCGGCGACCAAGGCCGGCCTGCCGGCGATCACCGAGGTCATCGGCAAGGGCATCAGCGTCAATGTCACGCTGATCTTCTCGCTGGAGCGCTACCGCGAGGTCATGGACGCCTACCTCGCGGGTCTGGAGAAGGCCAAGGCCGCCGGCCTGGACCTCTCCAAGATCCACTCCGTCGCCTCGTTCTTCGTCTCCCGCGTGGACAGCGAGATCGACAAGCGCCTGGAGAAGATCGGCACGGACGAGGCCAAGGCGCTCAAGGGCAAGGCCGCGCTGGCCAACGCCCGCCTGGCCTACCAGGCGTACGAGGAGGTCTTCTCCTCGGACCGCTGGGCCGCGCTGGACAAGGCACTCGCCAACAAGCAGCGTCCGCTGTGGGCCTCGACCGGCGTCAAGGACCCGGCCTACAAGGACACCCTGTACGTCGACGAGCTGGTCGCCCCGGGCACGGTCAACACCATGCCGGAGGCCACCCTGGAGGCCACCGCCGACCACGGCCGGATCACCGGCGACACGGTGCGCGGCACGTACGAGTCGGCCCAGGCCGATCTCGACGCGATCGCCGGGCTGGGGATCTCGTACGACGAGGTCGTACAGCTCCTGGAGGACGAGGGCGTCGAGAAGTTCGAGACGTCCTGGAACGACCTGCTCAAGTCCACTGAGGCGGAGCTCAAGCGCCTTTCCCCTTCGGAGGCCTGAGGAATTGACCAGCAGCAATCCGCTGCGTGACGCACAGGACCGGCGGCTCCCGCGTATCGCGGGGCCGTCCGGCCTTGTCATCTTTGGCGTCACGGGCGATTTGTCCCGTAAAAAGCTGATGCCCGCCGTCTATGACCTGGCCAACCGCGGTCTGCTCCCGCCGGGTTTCTCGCTCATCGGGTTCGCCCGCCGCGAGTGGGAGCACGAGGACTTCGCCAAGGAGGTGTACGAGGCCGTCAAGCAGCACTCCCGGACGCCCTTCCGCGAGGAGGTCTGGCAGCAGCTGGTCCAGGGCTGCCGCTTCGTCCAGGGCAACTTCGACGACGACGACGCCTTCGAAACCCTCAAGAACACCATCAACGAGCTCGACAAGGCGCAGGGCACCGGCGGCAACTTCGCCTTCTACCTCTCGGTGCCGCCGAAGTTCTTCCCCAAGGTCGTCCAGCAGCTGAAGAAGCACGGGCTGGCCGACCAGAAGGAGGGCTCCTGGCGCCGCGCGGTCATCGAGAAGCCCTTCGGCCACGACCTCAAGAGCGCTCAGGAGCTCAACCAGGTCGTCCACGAGGTCTTCCCGCCGGAAGAGGTCTTCCGGATCGACCACTACCTGGGCAAGGAGACGGTCCAGAACATCATGGCACTGCGGTTCGCCAACACGATGTTCGAGCCGCTCTGGAACCGCAGCTATGTCGACCACGTGCAGATCACGATGGCCGAGGACATCGGCATCGGCGGCCGGGCCGGCTACTACGACGGCATCGGCGCGGCACGTGACGTCATCCAGAACCACCTGCTCCAGCTGCTCGCGCTGACCGCGATGGAGGAGCCCGCCTCCTTCGAGGCGGACGCGCTGGTCGCCGAGAAGACCAAGGTGCTCGGCGCCGTCCGTATCCCCGCCGACCTCGGCAAGGAGACCGTGCGCGCGCAGTACACGGCCGGCTGGCAGGGCGGTGAGCAGGCCGTCGGTTATCTGGAGGAAGAGGGCATCGACCCCAAGTCCAAGACCGACACCTACGCCGCCATCAAGCTGCAGGTGGACAACCGCCGCTGGGCGGGCGTCCCCTTCTATCTCCGCACCGGCAAGCGCCTCGGCCGCCGCGTGACCGAGATCGCGGTGGTCTTCCAGCGCGCCCCGCACTCCCCCTTCGACCACACCGCGACGGAGGAGCTGGGGCAGAACGCCCTGGTCATCCGTGTGCAGCCGGACGAAGGCGTGACCGTCAGGTTCGGCTCCAAGGTGCCGGGAACCTCGATGGAGGTGCGGGACGTCTCGATGGACTTCGCGTACGGCGAGTCCTTCACGGAGTCCAGCCCCGAGGCGTACGAGCGGCTGATCCTCGACGTCCTGCTCGGTGACGCCAACCTCTTCCCGCGGCTGGAGGAGGTCGAGCTGTCCTGGCGCATCCTCGACCCGATCGAGGAGTACTGGGAGCGCAAGAGCAAGCCCGCGCAGTACCCGGCGGGCACCTGGGGCCCCGTCGAGGCGGACGAAATGCTCGCACGAGACGGACGGAGCTGGCGTCGCCCATGAAGATCGATCTGACGGAAACCACGGCCAGCAAGATCAACAAGGCTTTGGTCCAGGGCCGTCGCGCCGTCGGCACCCCTGCCATCGGCATGGTGCTGACCCTCGTCATCGTCACCGACGAGGAGAACGCCTACGACGCCCTGAAGGCGGCCAACGAGGCCTCGCGCGAGCACCCCTCGCGCACGCTCGTCGTCATCAAGCGGGTCAGCCGGTCGCCGCGCAACCGCTCCAAGGCCCGCCTGGACGCCGAGGTCCGGGTGGGCACGGACGCGGGCACCGGCGAGACGGTCGTGCTGCGGCTGTACGGCGAGGCCATCGACCACGCCCAGTCCGTGGTGCTGCCGCTGCTGCTGCCGGACGCGCCGGTCGTCGTCTGGTGGGCGGTGAACTCCCCGAAGAACCCCGCGAAGGACCCGCTCGGTGCGCTGGCCCAGCGCCGTGTCACCGATGCCTACGCCGCCGAGAATCCCGTGGCGGAGCTGGCCGGTCGCGCCGACACCTACACCCCCGGCGACACCGACCTGGCCTGGACCCGCATCACCCCGTGGCGTTCGATGCTCGCCGCGGCGCTCGACCAGGCCCCGTGCACGGTCACCTCGGCCGAGGTCGAGGGCGAGGAGTTCAACCCCAGCTGCGAGCTGCTCGCCATGTGGCTCGCCAGCAGGCTGGACGTCCCCGTCAAGCGCACCGCGTCGGCGGGCCCCGGCCTGACGGCCGTGCGGATGGAGAGCAGCTGCGGTCCCATCGTGCTGGACCGGCCGGACGGCTCGCTGGCCACGCTCTGCATGCAGGGCCAGCCCGACCGTGCGGTGGCCCTCAAGCGGCGGGACACCTCGGAGCTGCTCGCCGAGGAACTGCGCCGGCTCGACCCGGACGACACCTACGCCGCCGCGCTGAAGTTCGGCGTGGCACGGCTCGGGGAGCCGTCCGGCGCGCAGGCGGCGCCCGCCGAGGAGACGTCGGCGGCAGCGGCCCCGGCCAAGCCCGCGGCGAAGAAGGCACCCGCCAAGAAGGCGGCCGGCAAGTGAGTGCTCCGCAGGTCGTCGTCCACCGCGACAAGGAACTGATGGCGAAGGCCGCCGCGGCCCGGCTGATCACCAAGATCGTCGACGCGCAGTCCGCCCGGGGCTTCGCCTCGGTGGTGCTGACCGGCGGACGCAACGGCAACGGGCTGCTCGCGGCCCTGGCCGAGGCGCCCGCCCGGGACGCGGTGGACTGGTCCCGCCTGGACCTGTGGTGGGGCGACGAGCGGTTCCTGCCGGACGGCGACCCCGAGCGCAACGCCACCCAGGCCCGCGAGGCGCTGCTGGACAGCGTTCCACTGGACCCGGCCCGGGTTCATCCGATGCCGCCCTCGGGCGGAGCGTACGGCAATGACGCCGACGCCTCGGCCGAGGCGTACGCGGCCGAACTGGCCGCCGCCGCACGGCCCGAGGACCACGGCCCGGTGCCGTCCTTCGACGTCCTGCTGCTGGGCGTCGGCCCGGACACGCATGTCGCCTCGCTCTTCCCCGAGCTGCCGGCCGTGCGCGAGAGCGAGCGGACGGTGGTGGGGGTGCACGGCGCCCCCAAGCCGCCGCCCACCCGCATCTCGCTGACCCTGCCGGCGATCCGTGCGGCGCGCGAGGTCTGGCTGCTTGCGGCCGGCGAGGACAAGGCCGGTGCCGCGGCGATCGCACTCTCCGGCGCGGGCGAGGTCCAGGCTCCGGCAGCCGGTGCCCGGGGCCGCAGCCGGACGTTGTGGCTGCTGGACGAGGCGGCGGCGGCCCAACTGCCGCGCAACCTCTACCCGCCCGCCTCGGCATAGGTCCAAGAACGCCTGCGGCCCCGTCCTCCTCCGGGAGGGCGGGGCCGCTTGCGTCTGTCGAAAGCGCCGAGGCGCTCGGCTCAACGACCGCGCAGCTCGCGGTACTTGCCGACCAAGCGGGCGGTGGAGACGTCCAGACCGGGCACCGTGGCGCCGTCCGTCAGGGCCGGCTCCACCCGCTTGGCGAGGACCTTGCCCAGCTCCACGCCCCACTGGTCGAAGGAGTCGATGTTCCAGACCGCGCCCTGGACGAAGACCTTGTGCTCGTAGAGGGCGATCAGCTGGCCGAGGACGGACGGGCTGAGTTCCTTGGCCAGGATGGTCGTGCTGGGGTGGTTGCCGCGGAAGGTCTTGTGCGGCACCAGCTCCTCCGCCACGCCCTCGGCGCGCACCTCGTCGGGCGTCTTGCCGAAGGCCAGCGCCTGGCCCTGCGCGAAGAGGTTCGCCATCAGCAGGTCGTGCTGGGCGACCAGGCCCGGACGCAGATCCGCGACCGGCTCGGCGAAGCCGATGAAGTCCACCGGGATCATCTTCGTGCCCTGGTGGAGCAGCTGGTAGTAGGCGTGCTGGCCGTTCGTACCGGGCGTGCCCCACACGACGGGCCCGGTCTGCCAGTTGACGGGGTTGCCCTCACGGTCCACGGACTTGCCGTTGGACTCCATGTCCAACTGCTGGAGGTACGCGGTGAACTTGGAGAGGTAGTGGCTGTACGGCAGGACCGCGTGCGACTGGGCGTCCCAGAAGTTGCCGTACCAGATGCCGAGCAGGCCGAGCAGCAGCGGAGCGTTCTCCTCCGGCGGGGCGGAGCGGAAGTGCTCGTCGACGAGGTGGAAACCGGCCAGCATCTCGCGGAAGTGCTCCGGGCCGATCCCGAGCATCAGCGACAGGCCGATCGCGGAGTCGAAGGAGTAGCGGCCGCCGACCCAGTCCCAGAACTCGAACATGTTGGTGGTGTCGATGCCGAACTCCGCGACCTTCTCGGCGTTGGTCGACAGCGCCACGAAGTGCTTGGCCACGGCGTCGTCGCCGGCGCGCAGAGTGGACAGCAGCCAGTCACGCGCGGAGGTCGCGTTGGTGATCGTCTCGATGGTGGTGAAGGTCTTCGAGGCGATGATGAACAGCGTCTCGGCCGGGTCCAGGTCGCGCAGCGCCTCGTGCAGGTCGGCGCCGTCGACGTTGGAGACGAACCGGAATTGCAGCTCGCGGTGGCTGTAGGCGCGCAGTGCCTCGAACGCCATCGCCGGGCCAAGGTCGGAGCCGCCGATGCCGATGTTGACGACGTTCTTGATGGGCTTGCCGGTGTGGCCCTTCCAGTCGCCGGAGTGGATCCGGTCGCAGAAGACGCTCATCTTCATCAGGGCGGCGTGCACGGCGGGGACGACGTTCTCGCCGCCGGTGGTGATGACCGCCGAGCCGGGGGCGCGCAGCGCGGTGTGCAGCACGGCGCGCCGCTCGGTGATGTTGATCTTCTCGCCGCGGAACATCGCGTCCCGCAGTCCGGCCACGTCGGTCGCCGCGGCCAGCTCCTGGAGCAGCCGCAGGGTGTCATCGGTGACCAGGTGCTTGGAGTAGTCCAGGTGCAGATCGCCGACCTGGAGGGTGTACCGCTCGGCGCGGGCCGGGTCCCGGTCGAACAGCTCGCGAAGGTGTACCTCCCCCAGCTGCTCCCGGTGCTTGTTCAGCGCCGTCCACTCCGGCAGCTGGTCGAGCCTGCTGCGGCGTTCTGCGTTCATCTCCGACATCAGCCTTCTCATCTCGTACCGGCCCCGCCGTGCTCCAACCTAATTGATCAGGGCGCGGTATGAGGTGTCTGTCCGCTGTCGGCCGACTGAAGCACGGGTATCAGGGTGACGACGCCGAGGCCCAGCAGCGCGGCGGCAAGCAGCGCCGGGATGTTGGCGCCCCACGCCGTGGCGGCCGCGCCGCCGAGCAGTGCCCCCAGCGGCGTCCCGGCGATGGAGACCGTACGGAACGCGGCACTGATCCGCCCGGCATCGCGGCGGGGCTGCGCTGCTGGAGCACCGTCGTCTCCAGGACGTTCCACACCATGCTCGCGAAGCCGAACAGACCCAGGAACGCCGCCGCGGCCCACAGGGAGCGCAGCGTGCCGAAGGCCACCAGCACGGCGGTCTGCAGCAGGCCGGCCAGGAGCAGCGTGCGGACCTGGCCGCCGAGCGCGGCGGTGACCCGCGCCGCCAGCAGCCCGCCCAGCACCATCCCGACGCCGTACCCGGTCGTCACCGCGGCATAGCCGAATTCCCCCGCGCCCAGCCAACCCTTGACCACCACCACGAGGGTGGCGATCAGCGCGCCGATGCCGACGTTGCCCAACGCCACCGCCACGCAGAACGACCGCAGGACCCGGTCGCGCCACAACACCCGGATGCCGTCGGCGATTTCACGCCGGAGAGTGGACGCGGCAGGGGCCGCAGCCGGCCGCGAGGGCGCTGTCCCGCGCAGCGAGGCGACCAGGGCCGCCGCGACGAGGTAGGTGACGGCGTCGGCCGCGAAGGGCACGGCGGCGCCCAGCGCGATGAGCAGCGGCGCGACCGGCCCGCCGACGAACCGGCCCAGCACCTCCTGGCCGGTCATCAGCCGGGCGTTGGCGACGCCCAGCGCCTCCTGGGGCACCACGGCGGGCAGCAGGGCCGTGGCGGCGTTGTCGAAGAGCGTCTGGAGGGTGGTGAGGGCGAAGGCGAGGGCCGACAGCAGCGCGATGCCCGCCGCCCCGAGCGCCACGGCCAGAGCGAAGCAGGCCATCAGGAGGCCGCGCAGCACATCGACGACCCACATGGCCCGCCGCTGGTCCACCCGGTCGGCGACCGCGCCGCCCAGCAGTCCGAAGCACAGCCAGGGCAGCAGACCGCAGGCGGTGACGAGGGAGATCAGCACCGGTGAGTCGGTCAGGGAGTAGGCGAGCAGCGGCAGGGCCGCACCGCGCAGCGCGTCCCCGAAGCGGGAGACGGCCGCCGCGGTCCACAGCCGGCCGAATCCGCCGCGCCAGGCGAGCGTGACCGCACCCGCCGCGCCGCCCGCCCCCGTGCTCGCCATGCCCGCCTCCGTACCGTTTCCACCGATACACAAACGGTAACGACGACCACTGACAGCGGACCTCGGGCAGCTTCCCCATCCGCTACCTCAGATGCCGCGCCGGGTGCGGCCGACAGCCGGCGGCGGGCGGGACGCGGGCCCCACGCTCGAAGGGTGCCGCACGCGCGACCGGCCCGGCCGGAGGGTCGTCTGTCCCCTCCGGCCGGGCCGGTCCGCGCGTCTGCTGTCCGTCAGATCTCGCCGCGGAGCTTGGCGAGCGCCTCGGCCAGAATCGCCTCTCCGTCGGCGTCGCTGCGACGCTCCCGGACGTAGGCGAGGTGGGTCTTGTACGGCTCGGTGCGCGGCGGGTCCGGAGGGCTCTCCCGGTCCTTGCCTGCCGGGAAACCACAGCGCGGGCAGTCCCAGGTGTCAGGAACCTGCGCGTCACCGGCGAAGCTGGGCTGTGTCTCGTGCCCGTTGGAGCACCAGAAGGAGATGCGGGTGCGCGGCGCGGATTCACCGCGCTCGGCCTCCCCCATCGGCCCCGCCCCGACCCGACTTCCTCGGATCGCGTTGCCACTTGCCACGGTCGTAACTCCCTGCGTAATGGTGCTGCGAAGCCTCTCACAACAGCTTCACTGCGGGCTCTAACAGCAGCTGCGCTGCGGGCCCCCCAGTTTACGTAAGGCCCAACGCGCGTCCAGTGACAGGAGTTACCCGTCCGAGGACGCCGCCCTCATGATAGGCCGCGTCTCCGACGGTATGTCAGTTTCCGAGCTTCATCAGGACACCGAGAACGACAATGCACGCAAACCACAGCAGACCGATCACGATGGTGATGCGGTCGAGGTTGCGCTCGGCGACCGAGGAGCCACCGACCGAGGACTGCATACCGCCACCGAACATGTCGGACAGGCCGCCGCCCTTCCCCTTGTGCATGAGCACCAGCATCATCAGCAGCAGGCTGAAGACGATGAGGGCGACCGAGAACCCGATGACCACGGCTGGACCAACTCTCTAGGACTGACGGACGGAACAGTTGTTCCGACGCCTTCCGGCGACGGAGACCCACCACACGAGATCAAAATGGTGCGGGGCCGGGGCGGCGTGCTGGACGCCGGACCCGGCCCCGACAGGGTACGACGGGCCGGGCCCGTCGTCATAGCTGCTACTGGTCGCGGAAGCGGACGATCTTGACGAATTCGTCCGCGTCCAGCGCCGCGCCGCCGATCAGCGCGCCGTCGACGTCGGGCTGCGCCATGATCGCCGCGACGTTGCCGGACTTGACCGAGCCGCCGTACTGGATGCGGACCTTGTCGGCCAGGTCCTGGCTGTAGAGCTCGGCGAGGCGGCCGCGGATCGCACCGCAGACCTCCTGCGCGTCCTCGGGCGTGGCGACCTCGCCGGTGCCGATGGCCCACACCGGCTCGTAGGCGATCACGATGGACTCGGCCTGCTCGGCGGGGATGTCCGTCAGCGCGCCGTCGACCTGGGCCAGGGTGTGTGCGACCTGGTTGCCGGCCTTGCGGACGTCCAGGCCCTCACCGACGCACAGGATCGGCGTGAGGCCGTGCTTGTAGGCGGCCTTGACCTTGGCGTTGCAGATCTCTTCGTTCTCGCCGTGGTACTGGCGGCGCTCGCTGTGCCCGATGGTCACATAGCTGCACTTGAGCTTGGCGAGCATGCTGCCGGAGATCTCACCGGTGTAGGCACCGGAGTCGTGCGCCGAGAGGTCCTGGGCACCGTACTTGATCTTCAGCTTGTCGCCGTCCACCAGCGTCTGCACCGACCGCAGGTCGGTGAAGGGCGGCAGGACCGCGACCTCTACGGCGTCGAAGTCCTTGTCGGCGAGGGCGAAGGCGAGCTTCTGGACGTGTGCGATGGCCTCGAGGTGATTGAGGTTCATCTTCCAGTTGCCCGCCATCAGCGGGGTACGGCCCTCGTTCAGAGCAGTCACGTTCTTCAGTCCTCCAGAGCAGCGAGGCCGGGGAGCGTCTTGCCTTCGAGGTATTCGAGGCTGGCGCCACCGCCGGTCGAAATGTGGCCAAAAGCGTTCTCGTCGAAGCCCAGGGCGCGGACAGCCGCGGCCGAGTCCCCACCACCGACGACGGTGAAGGCGGGGCTGTCGAGCAGTGCCTGCGCGACCGCCGTGGTGCCGCCCGCGTAGTCGGGGTGCTCGGCGACGCCGACCGGGCCGTTCCAGAACACCGTCTCGGCGTCCGCGATCTTCGAGGCGAAGAGTTCACGGGTCTTCGGGCCGATGTCCAGGCCCTCCTTGTCGGAGGGAATCTTGTCAGCGTCGACGACAACGTACTCGGCGGGTGCCTTGGTCTTCAGGTCGGGGAACTCCGCCGCGGCCAGGACGTCGACGGGAAGAACCAGCTCGACGCCGTTCTTCTCCGCCCGCTCCAGGTACTCGGTCACGGCCGGGACCTGGTCCTCCTGCAGCAGCGAGATGCCCACCTCGTAGCCCTTGGCCTTGAGGAAGGTGTACGCCATGCCACCGCCGATCAGCAGCCGGTCGGCCTTGCCGAGCAGCTGGTCGATCACGGCGAGCTTGTCGGAGACCTTGGCGCCGCCGAGAACGACGACGTAGGGGCGCTTGACGTCCTCGGTGAGCTTCTTCAGCACGTTGACCTCGGCGGCGATCAGATCGCCGGCGGCGTGCGGAAGGCGGGCCGGGAGGTCGTAGACCGAGGCGTGCTTGCGGTGCACGGCGCCGAAACCGTCACCGACGTACAGGTCGGCGAGGGCCGCGAGCTGGTCGGCGAACGCGCCACGCTCGGCGTCGTCCTTGCTGGTCTCACCCGGGTTGAAGCGGAGGTTCTCCAGCACCGCGACCTGGCCGTCGGAGAGGCCGTCGACGACGGACTTCGCGGACTCGCCGACCGTGTCGGTGGCGAAGGCCACGTCCCTGCCGAGCAACTCGCCCAGCCGGGCAGCCGCGGGGGCGAGGGAGAAGGCCGGGTCCGGGGCACCCTTGGGGCGGCCCAGGTGGGAGGCGACGATGACCTTGGCGCCGTACTGCGCGAGCTTGGCGATCGTCGGCTGGACGGCGCGGATACGGCCGTCGTCGGTGATGGTCGTGCCGTCCAGCGGCACATTGAGGTCGGCGCGGACGAAGACCCGCTTGCCCGCGACCCCTTCTGCGGTGAGATCGTCGATCGTCTTCATGAGGAGTGACTCCGTAGCTTCAGTCAGTCATGGGTCGGGGCCCGTACGACGCTTCATCGCGTCATACGAGCCCCGTCCTCACATCTCAATGCCTTGGGGTGCCCGGTGAAGCAAGAGGGCACCTCTCAGCGCCTGCTGGTCGAGATCAGAGCTGGCCGCCGACGAAGGTGGTCAGGTCCACCAGGCGGTTGGAGTAGCCCCACTCGTTGTCGTACCAACCGACGATCTTGACGCTCTTGCCCTGGACCATGGTCAGGGAGGAGTCGAAGGTGCAGGACGCCGGCCAGTTCACGATGTCCGAGGAGACGATCGGGTCCTCGGTGTACTCCAGGACGCCCTGGAGCTGGCCCTCGGACGCCTTCTGGAAGGCGGCGTTGACCTCGTCCTTGGTGACCTCGCGCTCCAGCTCGATGACCAGGTCGGTGACCGAACCGGTGGGGACCGGCACGCGCATGGCGATGCCGTCGAGCTTGCCGGCGAGCTCCGGGATCACCAGAGCGGTGGCCTTGGCGGCACCGGTGGTGGTCGGGATGATGTTCTCGGCGGCGGCGCGGGCACGGCGCAGGTCGCTGTGCGGGAAGTCCAGGATGCGCTGGTCGTTGGTGTACGCGTGCACCGTCGTCATCAGGCCCTTGACGATGCCGAAGTTCTCCAGGAGAACCTTGGCCATCGGCGCCACACAGTTGGTGGTGCAGGAGGCGTTGGAGATGACGTTGTGCTTGGCGGCGTCGTACTTGTCCTGGTTGACGCCCATCACGATCGTGATGTCCTCGTCCTTGGCGGGCGCGGAGATCAGGACCTTCTTGGCGCCGGCCGCGATGTGCTTGGCGGCGTCGGCCTTCTTCGTGAAGATGCCGGTCGACTCGATGACGATGTCGGCGCCGAGCTCACCCCAGGGGAGGTTCGCCGGGTCGCGCTCGGCCATCGTCTTGAAGGTCTGGTTGCCGACCGTGATGGTGTCGTCGGTGTGGCTGACGTCCTGCTTGAGGCGACCCAGGATGGTGTCGTACTTGAGCAGGTGGACCAGGGTGGCGTTGTCGGTCAGGTCGTTGACACCGACGATCTCGATGTCCGCACCCTGCTCCAGGAGCGCGCGGAAGTAGTTACGACCAATGCGGCCGAATCCGTTGATGCCTACGCGGATCGTCACGAACCGATCTCCTCGTTGGTACGCCGGCTCAGATACCGGCGAGCTGTATGGGATGTCCCCGACCGCCTCCGACCCTACCCCCAATACGAGACGTACGTGACATTGACAGGGACGGCTCGCGCTCCCTCATGAACCGCTCCCGGCCAACACCCCCCGCACCCCCGGAATCTCCTGGGAAACCGGGGGCGAGCGGGACTGCGGACGCGCCTGCGGGCGGTCAGCCGACCATGCCCTCGGCCAGCTCCTCGGAGAGGTTGGACTCGGTTCCGGGGATGCCGAGATCCTGCGCACGCTTGTCGGCCATCGCCAGCAGCCGGCGGATCCGGCCGGCGACCGCGTCCTTGGTCAGCGGCGGGTCGGCGAGGGCGCCCAGCTCCTCCAGGGACGCCTGCTTGTGCTCCATGCGCAGCCGGCCGGCCGCCGCGAGGTGCTCGGGGACCTCCTCGCCGAGGATCTCCAGGGCGCGCTGGACCCGGGCGCCGGCGGCGACCGCGGCGCGTGCCGAGCGGCGGAGGTTGGCGTCGTCGAAGTTGGCGAGGCGGTTGGCGGTGGCGCGGACCTCGCGGCGCATCCGCCGCTCCTCCCACGCGAGCACCGACTCATGGGCGCCGAGGCGGGTCAGCAGCGCGCCGATGGCGTCGCCGTCGCGGACGACGACGCGGTCCACACCGCGCACCTCGCGTGCCTTGGCGCCGATACCGAGCCTGCGGGCCGCGCCGACCAGCGCGAGCGCCGCCTCGGGGCCGGGGCAGGTGACCTCCAGGGAGGAGGAGCGGCCGGGCTCGGTGAGCGAGCCGTGCGCCAGGAAGGCGCCGCGCCAGGCCGCCTCGGCGTCGCAGGTCGCTCCCGAGACCACCTGTGGCGGCAGGCCGCGGATGGGACGGCCGCGGCCGTCCACCAGTCCCGTCTGCCGGGCGAGCTGATCGCCGCCGGCCACCACGCGGACGACGTAGCGGCTGCCGCGCCGCAGGCCGCCGGGGGCCATCACCACCAGGTCGGAGGAGTGTCCGAAGATCTCCAGGATGTCCTTGCGGAGCCGCCGGGCCGCGATGCCCGTGTCCAGCTCCGCCTCGATCACAATGCGTCCGCTGACCAGGTGCAGACCACCCGCGAACCGCAGGATCGACGAGACCTCCGACTTCCGGCAGCAGGTCCGGGTGACGGGGAGCCGGGAGATTTCATCCTTCACCGCAGCCGTCATCGCCATGGGCCGATCCTTCCATGCATCCGAAAAATACGGTCGTACGCGGCTGCCAGCAGCTCCGGGTCGTGCCGGTCGGGGGCTCCCCCGGCCGTCGACCGGGCGTCGTCTCCTTGTGCGGCGACCGCCGCCAGCTCGACCTCGCTGCCGACGAGCTGCTTGGCGGCAACCGTCAGACCTTCGATGTCGGGCACGGCGGCCTTGTCGGCCAGCACCACGTCGAAGGCGAGTTTAGGGGCGTGTCGGGCCAAAACCTCCAAATGACGCTGCGGTGAGAAGCCATCGGTTTCGCCCGGTTGGGGCGCAAGGTTGAGCGAAAGGACCTTTCGGGCCTTCGTCTCCTCCAGTGCCTCGCGCAATTCCGGCACCAGCAGATGGGGGATCACGGACGAGAACCACGAGCCGGGACCGAGCACCACCCAGTCCGCGTCGCGCACCGCGGCGACCGCCTCGGGCACGGCCGGCGGGTCCTCGGGCACCACATGAACCGACCGCACCTCACCGTGGGTGAGCGCGACGGTGGCCTGGCCGCGGACCGTGCTGATCTCGTCCGGGCGATCCCGGTGATGGCCCTTGACCTCGGCCTGGAGTTCAAGCGGCACCGCAGACATGGGCAGCACCCGGCCGTGCGCGCCGAGCAGCTTGCCGACCAGGTCCAGCGCCTGGACGTGGTCGCCGAGCTGCTCCCACAGGGCGACGATCAGGAGGTTGCCGACGGCGTGGTCGTGGAGTTCGCCCTCGCTCTTGAAGCGGTGCTGGATCACCCGCGACCAGGTCTGGCCCCAGTCGTCGTCCCCGCACAGGGCGGCCAGGGCCTTGCGCAGGTCGCCGGGTGGCAGCACGCCCAGCTCGTCGCGGAGCCGTCCGCTGGAGCCGCCGTCGTCGGCGACGGTGACCACGGCGGTCAGGTCGCCGGTGATGCGGCGCAGCGCCGTGAGCGAGGCGGACAGGCCCATGCCGCCGCCGAGCGCCACCACCTTGGGTGTGGCGCCCTTGGTCATGCGGCCACTGGGGACCAGCCTGCGGACCCGGTGCAGCCGCAGCGCACGGCCGGTCACTCGCGCCCCATGTCCCGGTGGACGATGACGGTTTCGACCCCTTCGGAGACGAGCCGGCGCCCGAGCTTCTCGGACATCGCGACGCTGCGGTGCTTGCCGCCCGTACAGCCCACGGCGATGGTCACATAGCGCTTGCCCTCGCGGCGGTAGCCCTCGGCGACCAGGCGCAGCAGCTCGGCGTAGCCGTCGAGGAACTCCTTGGAGCCGGGCTGGCTGAAGACGTAGTTGGAGACCTCTTCGTTGAGGCCGGTGAACGGCCGCAGCTCGGGGACCCAGTGCGGGTTGGGGATGAACCGGCAGTCGATGACCATGTCGGCGTCGACCGGCAGGCCGTACTTGAAGCCGAAGGACATGACCGTGGCGCGCAGCTCGGGGACCTCTTCGCCGGCGAACTGGGCGTCCATCTTGGCGCGCAGTTCGTGGACGTTGAGGCTGGAGGTGTCGATGACCAGGTCGGAGTCGCCGCGCAGCTCGCGCAGCAGATCGCGCTCGGCGACGATGCCGTCGACGATGCGGCCGTCACCCTGGAGGGGGTGCGGGCGGCGCACCGACTCGAAGCGGCGCACCAGTGCCTCGTCGGAGGACTCCAGGAACACCACGCGGCGCCGGACGTTCTGGCCGTCGAGGGTGGCCAGGGATTCCTTGAGGTTGTCGAAGAAGCGACGGCCTCGGACATCGACGACGACGGCGATCCGCGCGACGTTGCCCTGGGAGCGGGCCCCCAGCTCGACCATGGGCGGGATCAGCTCGGGCGGGATGTTGTCGACGACGAACCAGCCGAGGTCCTCCAGGCACTTCGCCGCGGTGCTGCGGCCGGCCCCCGACATGCCGGAGATGATCACCAGCTCGGGGATCGCGGCGCTCTCACCCTGGTCGGACTCGCGCATCGTGCCCGTACTCACCTGTGCACCGTCTCTCTCGGTTTCCTGCGTTTCACGCGGTGTGCTCATCGTTCCTGCCCCCGTTCCGGGACAACGCGGCCGGTGCGGCCCCGTCATCCTCAATGATCTCTCCTGTGGCGGTGTTCACCGCGGGCGCGGCCGGTGTCGCCCCGGCCAGCGCCGCGGCGACCGTCTCCGCGGTCTTGCGGCCGACCCCGGGGACCTGGCAGATCTCGTCGATCGTGGCGGCCCGCAGTTTCTTCACCGAGCCGAAGTGCTTCAGCAGTGCCTGACGGCGGCTGTCACCGAGCCCGGCGACGGCGTCGAGCGGTGAGGCCTTGAGCCGCTTGCCGCGCTTGCTGCGCTGGTAGCTGATGGCGAAGCGGTGGGCTTCGTCACGGACGCGCTGGAGGAGGTAGAGGCCCTCGCTGCTGCGCGGCAGCACCACCGGGTCGTCGTCCTCGGGCAGCCAGACCTCTTCGAGGCGCTTGGCGAGGCCGCAGACGGCGACGTCGTCGATGCCGAGTTCGTCCAGGGCCCGGCGGGCCGCCGCGACCTGCGGGGCGCCGCCGTCGACGACGACGAGCTGGGGCGGATAGGCGAACCGCTTGGGGCGCCCGTCCTCGTCGGTGGCGCGGCCGCCCATGGGGTCGGGCTCCAGTTCCGCCGCGTTCACCACTGCGGAGCCGGCGGAGCCTCCTACGGAGCCTTCGCCCGCGGTGGCCCGGTCGGTGTGGACCTCGGTGGCGCCAGGGGGCGTTTCGCCGGCCACCGCCGCACCGTTGCGGGCGGGCGTGCCGCCGCCGACCGTCACCCCTTCGTCCTCCGCGTGGGCGTCCGCGGCCGGCTCCTCGGTCCATTCGCCGGACTTCTGCTTCTCCTGCAGATAGCGCTTGAAGCGCCGGCCGATGACCTCGTGCATGGACCGGACATCGTCCTGGCCCTCGAAGCCCTTGATCTGGAAGCGGCGGTATTCGCTCTTGCGGGCGAGGCCGTCCTCGAAGACCACCATGGAGGCGACGACGTCGTCGCCCTGGAGATGCGAGATGTCGAAGCACTCGATGCGCAGCGGCACCGAATCCAGGCCGAGGGCCTCGGAGATCTCTTCCAGCGCGCGGGAGCGGGTGGTCAGATCGGAGGCCCGCTTGGTCTTGTGCAGCGCGAGGGCCTGCTGGGCGTTGCGCTGGACCGTGGCCATCAGGTCCTTCTTGTCGCCGCGCTGGGGGATGCGCAGCGAGACCTGCGCGCCGCGGCGCTCGGAGAGCCACTGCTGGATCGGCTCGACCGGCTCGGGAAGCGCGGGGACCAGCACCTCCTTGGGGACGGCGTCCCCCTGCTCCTCGCCGTAGAGCTGCTGGAGGGCGTGTTCGACGAGGTCGGCGGTGGCGACCGCCTCCACCTTGTCGGTGACCCAGCCCCGCTGACCGCGCACCCGGCCGCCGCGGACGTGGAAGATCTGCACGGCGGCTTCGAGTTCGTCCTCGGCGAGGGCGATGAGATCGGCGTCGGTGGCGTCGGCGAGCACCACGGCGCTCTTCTCCATCGCCCGCCTGAGCGCCACTATGTCGTCGCGCAGCCGGGCGGCGTTCTCGTACTCCATCTCCTCGGCGGCGTCCTGCATCTTCCGCTCCAGGCGGCGGATGTACGCACCGGTGCGGCCGGCCATGAAGTCGCAGAACTCCTCGGCGAGTTCGCGGTGCTCCTGGGCCGAGATGCGCGCCACGCACGGGGCGGAGCACTTGCCGATGTAGCCGAGCAGGCAGGGGCGGCCGATCTGGGCGGAGCGCTTGAAGACCCCGGCGGAGCAGGTGCGCACGGGGAAGACGCGCAGCATCAGGTCGACGGTCTCGCGGATGGCCCAGGCGTGGGCGTACGGACCGAAGTAGCGGACGCCCTTCTTCTTGGCGCCGCGCATGACCTGGACGCGGGGGAATTCCTCGTTGAGCGTCACCGCGAGATACGGATAGCTCTTGTCGTCGCGGTACTTGACGTTGAAGCGGGGGTCGAACTCCTTGATCCAGCTGTATTCCAGCTGGAGCGCCTCGACCTCGGTGGAGACCACGGTCCATTCGACGGAGGCGGCGGTGGTGACCATCGTGCGGGTGCGCGGGTGGAGCCCGGCCAGGTCCTGGAAGTAGTTGGCCAGGCGCTGGCGCAGGCTCTTGGCCTTGCCGACGTAGATGACGCGGCCATGGTCGTCGCGGAACTTATAGACCCCCGGCGAGTCGGGGATCTGTCCCGGCTTGGGTCGGTAGCTACTGGGGTCTGCCATGACCACCACCCTACTGACCGCCACCGACATTCACGGGCCGCGCGGCCTCCCGGGTGGTGGCCGGCCGGCCACGCCGAGTCGGTCCCCGGGCGCGGCCGGCGGGCGGTGCGCTGCCGCTCCGCCGTCGCCGTGCGCCGGTCGCGGGGCGGGCCCGCGGCCGCTCGCGGAAATGGACCGCAGGGACCGCGGTCCGCCGTCGTGGGCGGACCGGGGCCCCTGCGCGTTCATACGGTGCCCGGCCGCGCCGACCGCCTGTGGGGAGGTGGCGGATCAGCGGCGGGCGCGGGCCGGGCGGATACTCACCGCGCGCGCCTCCTGCGCAGCGCCGCGGCGCCGGAGAGACCGAGCGCGAGCAGGGCCGCGACCCCGGCCACGGTCGAGGCGGCGGTCACCGGTATGTCGTCGCTCGCCGGCACGGCGGCGGCCTCGGCCTGCTGCTTGCGGGCGCTCTCCTTGGCGGCGCCCGCGGTGCCTTCGGACGGCGGACCGTAGCCGCCGGCCTCACCCCGCTTGTCGTAGGCGGAGCCGGGCAGCTTGTCGCCGTACGCCTCCGCCACTCGCTTCCGGTAGGCCGCCACGCTGGTGCCGTGGGCTCCCACGGCCTGCCGCGCCTGCGCGTCAAGCGGCTCCACGCGGTCGCCGCGCTGCACGTACCAGGCATCGATCTGCGGCTCGTGGAAGACCGTGCCGGCGCCGCCCTTCGCGGCCCCGGCGCGGGTGTAGCGGGTCTCGTCGTCGCCGCTGGCGATGTTGACGACCTGCCAGCCCCCGTCCCGGCGCACGGTCCACACCGAGGCCTTCTCGCCGTCCGCCGCCACGGCCTTGCTGGCGAGGAACTCCAGCCGGGCGACGGGGGCATCGGCCTTGCCGCGGACGAAGTCGGGCGACAGGACGTACACGGGGACCGCCGCGCCCTCGATGCGCGGGGCGGTCGCTGTCCGGGGAGCGGTTGCGCCGGCGCCGCCGCGGGCCTCGTCACGGGCGAAGAACCGGGCGAGGGTGGCCAGGGTGGCGGGCGCGGCGGCCGCCTCGTGCGCGGCGGTGAGGCTGGTACGGGCGGGGGCCTTCGGCGGCGCGGGGCTGTCGGCGGCCAGCGCGACGTGCGGGGCGAGGCCGATCAGGACGGTGGCGAGCGTTCCGGTGGCGGCGGCGCGTACGGCGGTGTGCTTCCTCACGGCTCAGGCTCCTATCCGGTAGAGGGAGTGCGTCCAGGAGAAGGAGCTGCCGTTCACGTAGTAGTCGAAATCGCCCCAGTTGTACCTGCTGTTGGAGCCCCAGGGATCGCCCCAGTAGACCCAGTTGCGGTCCGTGTCGAAGCCGTAGATCACATGCATGTGGCCGCCGCCGGAGGACCACTGGATGCGGGTCTCGATGGGCCGGTTGGCGTTGATCTCGCTCTGCACCGTGCTGTAGCGCAGATATCCGGTGACGTACGAGCCGGAGTTGATGCCCATCCAGTCGAAGGCGTTCTGCACGTTGCCGAGGGTGGCCTGGTTGTTGGGGCAGGAGGTGCCCTGCTGGCGATTGAACGCCGCGTTGCAGAACTGGTTCTGGCTGTAGTTCTTGCCGTACCAGGCCGCGATGGTGTTGCCGGAGCCGGCCCAGCACCAGTTGCTCTGCTCCTGGGCCTGCATGGAGATGTCGAGGCGGTTGGCGGCGAGCGACGTGGCGGGGGCTGCCGCACCGGCCGTCGTGTCGGCGTGCGCCGGGGGCGCGGCTGCCGAGGCGGTGGCGCCGGGGAGCGTGGTCAGTGCCGCGACGGTGAGCGCCGCGGCCGACAGCCATCTGCGGCGCGAACGGCGTGCGAGGGGTGCACGGGTCATGGCGTTCCTCCCGTGAGGGGGGTGAAGGGGGTGAGAGGAGCGCATCCGGATGCTGCTGAGGAGCATCGGGTGTTGTCGCGGGGAGGTCAACACGCTTCAATGCGGGGTGACATGGGGGTGTGGACGGACGGGCCCGGATGTGAACGGCCGGCGGCGCGCGTCCTGCAGTGACCAGGCAGGACAGGCGCGCGGAGTGCGTCCCGGTTGTGAACGTTCACCCGCGCGCCGGAGGATTGAGGCAATGGCACAGAAGACCCCCGAGTCGGCCGAGCTGGAACAGCTTCTGCGCACCGGGCCGTTCCACCTCGCCTTGCGCAGTGCGCTCACGGTGCGCGGCCTCGCCCTGACCCGCGTCCAGCACAAGCTCGCACAGCGCGGCATCAAGGTCGGGGTGACGAGCCTGAGCTACTGGCAGCAAGGCGCCCGGCGCCCGCAGCGCCCCGAGTCGCTGCGCGCGGTCCGCGCCCTGGAGGAGGTGCTCGGCCTGCCCGCGCAGTCCCTGCACCGGCTGCTGGAGCCCGAGGGCGGGCCCCGCCCGGAGGCCGAACGCCCGGTCGGCCGCTCGTACCGCTCGCTGGTGGCGCCCGCCGACGCGCTGCGGCAGCTGTTCACCGAGCTGGAAACGCCCGCGGACGGTGGACTGCACACCGTGGGGCATCACGAGCGGGTACGGATCGGGCCGGCACGCGAGCTGAGCGAACGCGAATCACTGCAGGTGGTCCGCGCCCACCGGGACGGAGTGGACCGCTACATCGCCATCCACCGCGGGGACGCCGGCTGCGATCCGTCCCGGGTCACGGTGCGCGCCGTGGAGAACTGCCGGCTGGGCCGGGTGCGCGGGGACGCCGACACCGGTGTGGTGGTCGCCGAGCTGCTCTTCGACGCGCGGCTGCGGGCCGGCGACACCCACGTCCTCGGCTATGTCTTCGAGGACGGCAGTGGCGGCCCGAGCGCCGAGTACATCCGCGGGTTCAGCTTCGCCGGCGGCCAGTACGTCCTGCAGGTGCACTTCGACGAGGCGGCCCTGCCGGTACGCTGCCGCCGCTTCGCCCAGGCGTCGGCCGGCGCGCCGCGCACCGGCAGGCAGGAACTGACGCTCAACGGCCGGCACCGCGCGGTCCATCTCGTGGAACAGGGCGTGCGGCCCGGGATACTGGGGATCGGCTGGGACTGGGGCTGACGGGCCCTGGTGAACGGGGTCGACAGGACCGACGGGCCGGGGCGATCCACCGGCGTCCGGCTCGCCCGTCCCGCGCGGCCTCAGCCCGCGATCAGCTTCCCGCCCTCGGCCTTCACGGGGACCTCGGGCAGCGGCCGGGTCGCCGGGCCCTCGATGACCTTGCCGGTGGTGACGTCGAAGCGGCTTCCGTGGCAGACGCAGTTGCCTTCGGTCCTGTCGACGTCGGCGAGGATGCAGCCCGCGTGGGTGCACTTGGCGCTGAAGCACTTGAAGTCGCCCTTGGCGGGCTGCGATACCACCAGCCGGTCCTCGCGGTAGAGCTTGGCTCCGCCGACCGGAACGTCGGTGGCGGCACCCAGATCGACCGGTGCGGTGGGCACGGCCGGGGCCTCCTCCTCCGATCCGCCCGAGCAGGCCGCCACCCCGAAACCGGCGGCGCCGGCGAGGGCCGCTCCCCGCAGTACGGTTCGACGGGCGGGGGGACGGCGCATGGCTGCTCCAGGGGTCCGAAGGTGTCGGCCCCCGACGATACCGATACGGGTCATTCCGCTTCCAGCGGCCCGAATGCCCTCGTGGGTTGCACGGCCTTCCTACGGGCTGCGGCCCCCGATCCGCCGTGGCCGGCAGCGTTCAGGCGTCCCAGGGCATCGCGCGGGTGCGTGCGCCGGCGTGCGTGCCGCCGGCGCGGCCCGCCCCGCGAAGGTGGTCCTGCGCCCTGTTCCCCTCCGGACAATCTTCTGGGCGCAAACGCTTACGCAAACGTTTACGCGTATGTTGTGATGGTGCCGGCACCACGAGGGGCCGCACGGTCGGTGCCGGGGAAGGACCGGACCGGGAAGGACGTACCGCATGGCAACGATGGTCGATGTGGCGCGGCTCGCGGGCGTCTCCGTCGCCACGGTCTCGCATGTGCTCAACGAGACCCGGCCGGTACGCGCCGGCACCCGCGCCGCGGTGCTCGGCGCCATCGACGAGCTCGGCTACACCCACAACACCCTCGCCCGCTCCCTCGTCACCTCGCGCACCCGCTCGATCGGCCTGGCCGTCTCCGCGATCAGCAACCCGTACTTCACCGAGATCCTCCAGGGGGTGGAGGCCGGAGCCCTGGAAGCCGGCTACAGCCTGCTGATCGCCGATCCGCACGACGACCCGGTGCACGAGCGCAAGGTCGTCCAACTGCTGCACGAGCGGCGGGTGGACGGGGTGATCGTCGCGCCGTCCGCGGAGCCCGCCGAGATGGTCGGGTATCTGACCCGGCGCGAGGTGCCCACCGTCTTCCTGGACCGCCTGGTCGACGACGGCCGGGACCAGGTCTGCGCGGAGAGCACCGGCCCGGTACGCGAGCTGGTCGAGCATCTGGCCGGTCTGGGGCACACCCGGATCGGCATGGTGGCGGGGCTCCCCGGGCTGAGCACCACCACCGAGCGCGTCCAGGGGTATCGCGAGGGGCTGCGCGCCCGCGGCCTGCCGTTCGCCCCCGAACTGCTCGCCGGCGGCAACTCCGAGGCGGAGGGGGCGCAGGACGCGACCCGGCAACTGCTCGCCGCACCGGAGCCACCCACCGCGATCATCACCGCGAACAACGCCATGACCATCGGCGCGCTGCGCGCACTGGGCGAACAGGGCCTCCAGGTCCCCCGCGACATCGCACTGGCCTGCTTCGACGACTTCTCCTGGGCCGATCTGTTCACGCCGCGGCTGACCGCGATCGCCCAGCCCAGCAAGGAGATCGGAGCCACCGCGGTCCGACTGCTGCTGGAGCGCCTGGAGGCACCGGACCGGCCTCCGCGCACCATCCGCCTCCCGTGCACCCTGGTTCACCGTTCGTCGTGCGGCTGCCCCTCCCCCGCGCCGGGTGCGGCGGGCGCCTCCCACCCGGCCGCAGCACCGGCCGCGACCACCGGCCCGGCCCGCACGGCCGCCGGCCGAGCCCCACAGGAAAGGAACCGCACCCGTGATCGTCGTCGCCGGTGAGGCACTGATCGACCTCGTCCCCAGTCCCCGGGAAGCGTCCGGGGAGGGCCAGTTGCCCGCTCTGTCGCCGCGCCGCGGCGGCGGCCCGTACAACACCGCGATCGCCCTGGGGCGGCTGGGTTCGCCCACCGCCTTCTGCTCGCGGATCTCGACCGACGCCTTCGGCGAGGCGCTGGTGGAGGGGCTGCGCAGCGGTGGCGTCGACACCTCCCTGGTGGAGCGGGGCACCGAGCCGACCACTCTGGCCCTGGCGGACATCAGCCCGGACGGCTCGGCCGGCTACGGCTTCTACGTCGACGGCACCGCCGACCGCCTCTTCACCCTGCCGTCCGCGCTGCCGGAAGAGGTCCGCGCCCTGTCCCTGGGCACCTGTTCACTCGTTCTGGAACCGGGCGCGAGCGCTTACGAGGCCCTGCTGCGCCGCGAGGCGGAACGCGGCGTCTTCACCGCACTCGACCCCAACATCCGTGCCGGGCTGATCGCAGACCCCGCCGCCTACCGCGCGCGCTTCGCCTCCTGGCTCCCCCACGTCGCTCTGCTGAAGATGTCGGAGGAGGACGCGCGCTGGCTGGCGGAGGTGGAGACGGGCTCGCCGTCGGACTCCCCCGGTGCCTCGGGCAGCGGTGCGGACGGAGCGTGGGAGGCGGTCGCCGCGGCGGCGAAGGGCTGGCTGGGCTCGGGGCCCACGGCGATCGTCATCACGCGTGGCGGCGACGGCCTGACCGTCCTCACCCAAGGGGGCCTCGACGTGAACGTGCCCGGGGATCGGGTCGAGGTCGTCGACACCATCGGCGCGGGCGACACCGTCAACGCCGCGCTGCTGCACCGGCTCGACGCGCACGACGCCCTCTCCCGCACCGCCGTCGCCGCGCTCGGCGCCGGGGACTGGCGGGACATCCTCGGCTTCGCCGCCCGGGCAGCCGCCGTCACCTGCTCCCGCGCCGGCGCCGAGCCCCCGTACGCGGCGGAACTCGCGGGTTAGGCAGGAACCGGGACAGGGAGCGGCCCCTGGACGACGACGGGCCGCCACCGCCTCGTGAACGAGGAGCGGTGGCGGCCCGGTGGGTCACGCGTCCACGGCGTCAGGAGGTCCGGCGGGCCCGGGTCGCCTTCTTCGCGGCGGCCGGTGCGGCCTTCTCGGCCGCAGCCGTCCGTGCGGTGACCTTCGCCGGGGACTTCTTCGCCGCGGCCGACACGGCCTTCTTGGCCGGCTGGCGCTTCGCCACGGCCTTCTTCGCCGGCTTCGAGGCCGGCGAGGCGTCGCTGACGCGGTCGCCGAGGATGTCCCGCAGGAACTTGCCGGTGTGGCTGGCGGGAATCGCGGCGATCTCCTCGGGCGTGCCCTCGGCGACGACCAGTCCACCGCCGTTGCCGCCCTCGGGGCCCATGTCGACGACCCAGTCCGCCGTCTTGATCACGTCGAGGTTGTGCTCGATGACGATCACCGAGTTGCCCTTGTCGACCAGTCCGGACAGCACCGAGATCAGCTTGCTGATGTCCTCGAAGTGCAGACCGGTGGTCGGCTCGTCCAGGACGTAGACCGTGCGGCCGGTCGAACGCTTCTGGAGCTCGCTCGCCAGCTTCACGCGCTGCGCCTCACCGCCGGAGAGGGTCGGTGCCGACTGGCCGAGGCGGACGTATCCCAGGCCGACCTCGTGCAGCGTCTTCAGATGCCGGGAGATGGTCGGCACCGCCTCGAAGAAGTCCAGCGCCTCCTCGATGGGCATGTCCAGCACCTCGGCGATGGACTTGCCCTTGTAGTGCACCTCCAGCGTCTCGCGGTTGTAGCGCGCGCCGTGGCACACCTCGCACGGCACGTACACATCCGGCAGGAAGTTCATCTCGATCTTGATGGTGCCGTCGCCGGAGCAGTTCTCGCAGCGGCCGCCCTTGACGTTGAAGGAGAAGCGGCCGGGGAGGTAACCACGGACCTTGGCCTCCATCGTCTCCGCGAACAGCTTGCGGACATGATCGAAGACACCGGTGTAGGTGGCAGGGTTGGAGCGCGGGGTCCGGCCGATCGGCGACTGGTCGACGTGCACGACCTTGTCCACGAGGTCGTCGCCCGCCACCCGGGTGTGCCTGCCCGGCACCGACTTGGCGCCGTTCAGCTCGCGCGCCAGGTGGGTGTAGAGGATGTCGTTGACCAGCGTCGACTTGCCGGAGCCGGAGACTCCGGTGACGGCGGTCAGCACACCCAGCGGGAACGAGACGTCGATGTCCTGGAGGTTGTTCTCCTTCGCGCCGTGCACCGTCAGCTGCCGGGCCGGGTCGGCGGGCCGGCGGATGTCGGGCATCGCGATGGACCGCTTGCCGGCCAGATACTGCCCGGTGATCGAGTCCTTGTTGGTCAGCAGCTCCTTCATGGGGCCGCTGTGCACGACCTTGCCGCCGTGCTCCCCCGCCCCCGGGCCGATGTCCACGACCCAGTCGGCGACCTTGATGGTGTCCTCGTCGTGCTCGACGACGATCAGGGTGTTGCCCATGTCGCGCAGACGGACCAGGGTCTCGATGAGGCGGTGGTTGTCGCGCTGGTGCAGGCCGATCGACGGCTCGTCCAAGACGTAGAGCACGCCCACGAGGCCGGAGCCGATCTGGGTGGCGAGGCGGATGCGCTGGGCCTCGCCGCCGGACAGGGTGCCCGCGGCGCGGTTCAGGCTGAGGTAGTCCAGGCCGACGTCGACCAGGAACTTCAGCCGCTCGTTGACCTCCTTGAGGACCCGCTCGGCGATCTTCTTCTCGCGGGCGTTGAGCTTCATGTCCCGCAGGAAGTCGGCGCAGTCGCTGATCGACATGGCCGCGACATCGGCGATCGACTTCTCCTGGACCGACACGGCGAGCACGATCGGCTTGAGCCGCGTCCCCTCACAGGTCGGGCAGGGCACCTCGCGCATGTAGCCCTCGAAGCGCTCCCGGCTGCTGTCGCTCTCCGCCTCGCTGTGCCGGCGCTTGACGAAGGGCACGGCACCCTCGAAGGGGGTGGTGTAGGCCCTCTCGCGGCCGTAGCGGTTGCGGTAGCGCACCTCGATCTGGGTGCGGTGGCCCTGCAGCAGGGCCTTCTTGGCGCGCTGCGGCAGCCCGGCCCACGGAATGTCCGTACGGAAGCCGAGGGCGTCCGCGAGGGCGTCGACCAGCCGGCCGAAGTACTCCTTGGTGTGGCCGTGGGACCAGGGGTGGATCGCTCCGTCGTCGAGGGACCTGTCCTCGTCGGGAACGATCAGGTCGGGGTCGACCTCCATGCGCGTGCCGATGCCGGTGCAGTCCGGGCAGGCGCCGAAGGGCGAGTTGAAGGAGAAGGACCGCGGCTCCAGCTCCTCGAAGGACAGGTCGTCGTAGGCGCAGTAGAGGTGCTCGGAATACATCCGCTCGCGCTGCGGGTCGTCCGCGTCGAGGTCGACGAAGTCGAGGATGACCATGCCGCCGGAGAGGCCCAGAGCGGTCTCCACGGAGTCGGTCAGCCGGCGCTTGGCGGACTCCTTGACCGTGAGGCGGTCGACGACCACCTCGATGGTGTGCTTCTCCTGCTTCTTCAGCTTCGGCGGTTCGGAGAGCTGGATCGTCTCCCCGTCGACGCGCGCCCGGCTGTAGCCCTTGGTCTGGAGGTCGGAGAAGAGATCGACGAACTCGCCCTTGCGCTCGCGCACCAGGGGGGAGAGCACCTGGAAGCGGCTGCCCTCGGGAAGCTTCAGGACCTTGTCGACGATGGCCTGCGGCGACTGCCGGGCGATCGGCCGTCCGCACTCGGGGCAGTGCGGCTTGCCGATGCGGGCGAAGAGCAGGCGGAGGTAGTCGTAGACCTCGGTGATCGTGCCGACCGTCGAGCGCGGGTTGCGCGAGGTCGACTTCTGGTCGATCGAGACCGCGGGGGACAGGCCCTCGATGAAGTCCACATCGGGCTTGTCCATCTGCCCGAGGAACTGCCGGGCGTACGAGGAGAGCGACTCGACGTAGCGCCGCTGCCCCTCGGCGAAGATCGTGTCGAACGCGAGCGAGGACTTGCCCGACCCGGAGAGCCCCGTGAAGACGATGAGGGAGTCGCGGGGGAGGTCGAGCGAGACGTTGCGGAGGTTGTGCTCGCGAGCGCCACGGACGATGAGACGGTCGGCCACGCCGGTCGCACCTTTCTGGAGAGGGGCGGGGAGCCGCGGCCCTGCGTCCGCCGCTCGGTGGGTGAGCAGAGGCGGCGGAGCGGAGCGGAGCCCACGCCCCAGGGTATGGGGACCGCCGCGGCACTGTCTTAGTGATGCCTACACGAGCCTATAGCACGCGCATTCGATTTACGGTGCTCGATAGCACCCTTCACCCAAACGTGTGGCGGCGCCGTTTCCTTCCCGCCCGCGCCGCCGCCCGTACGCCGCGGGCTGCGGCCCCGGCCCCCGCGCCGGTGCAGAGCGGCGCCCGCTCCGGCCGGGAAAGCTGCGCGGCGGCGCCGCGGCCTGTTCAACGGCCTCGGCGCCCACCAGGTCACCCTTCGGCTGCCGCGCCACGGCCGCGCCGCCCTCGACCCCGGGACGCCGCCATGATCGGTATCGAGGCCGGGACGGCCGTGAGGGTCGCGTACCTCACACACAGCTCCGGCGGCTCCGCAAGCGCACCCGGGTGGGCTGCCCCCGGCGATCCGACATACGTCCCGGCGATCCCGGCGGCGGCCGCACGCCGCGTGCGCGTGGCGCGAGAGCCGGTCGCGGGGACTCGCCCGCCCCTCGCGCACCACCCGCGTACGCCATGGATCCGTGTCGGCCGACTCCCGAACTCGCCGTCGCGGCGCTAGCGTCGGGCCATGACCCTCACTCCGCCAGACTTCCCGCACGACGCGGCCGCTGTCCGCGAGGCCACCGACCGCCTGCTCGTCTCGCTGGGCAAGCTCGACGACGAGGCGATCGGTGAACCGTCCCTGCTCCCCGACTGGTCCCGCGGTCATGTCCTGGCCCACCTCGCGCGCAACGCGGACGCGCTGGTCAACCTGCTGACCTGGGCGCGTACGGGAGTCCCGGCGCCGATGTACACCAGCGCCGAGGCCCGCGACGGCGACATCGCCCGGGACGCGGACCGCTCACTGGCGGCACACCTGGAGGACCTGCGGGAGAGTGCCGCGCGGTTCGACGCGGCGGTGGACGCGCTGCCGGCCGAGCGCCGGGCCTACGAGGTCGAGATGCGCAACGGCGTCGTCGAGCGGGCCGACCGGCTGCCGCTGCGGCGGCTGGCGGAGGTCGAACTGCACCACGTCGACCTCGGGGTCGGCTACTCCGTCGCCGAGCTGCCGCCCGCCTTCCTCGGCAGTGAGCTGGACTTCCTGGCCACGGTGAAGTTCGTCCGGCATCCGAAGCTGCCCGCCCTGGAACTGCGGACGGATGACGGCCGCACGTGGCACACCGGGGGCGGCGGCACCACGACGGGCGGCCGGGCCCCGTCCGTGGTGGTGACGGGCTCGCCCGCGGCCCTGGTCGGCTGGCTCACGGGGCGGTCCGACGGCACCGAACTCGACGCCCAGGGCTCCGCGCTGCCCGCCGTCCCGCCGCTTTAGAGTGGCCCCATGGGCTACAGCGGAGCAGTGAAGGTCGGCGGACCGGCCGACGTGCACGAGCTGACCGACCTGATGATCTCGAAGGTCGCGGTCGGTCCGATGAACAACAACGCCTACGTGCTGAGGTGCCGGGCGACCGACGAGCAGCTGCTGATCGACGCGGCCGCCGATACGCACACCCTTCTCTCGCTGATCGGCGACAGCGGCATCGCCTCCGTGGTCACCACGCACCAGCACGGTGACCACTGGGGCGCCCTGCGGGAGGTGGTCGAGGCGACGGGTGCGCGGACGTACGCGGGACGGTACGACGCGGAGGGCATCCCCGTCCCCACCGACGTGTTGGTCGCCGACGGCGACACCCTCACCGTCGGCCGGGTGCAGCTGACCGCCCGCCACCTGACGGGCCACACGCCGGGCAGTATCGCGCTGGTCTACGACGACCCGCACGGCGCTCCGCACGTGTTCACCGGAGACTGCCTGTTCCCCGGAGGCGTCGGCAACACCTGGGGCGACGCCGAGCAGTTCGCCGGCCTCCTCGACGACGTGCAGACCAAGCTCTTCGACCAACTGCCGGACGAGACCTGGGTCTACCCGGGCCACGGCAACGACACCACACTCGGCGCCGAGCGTCCGCACCTGCCGGAGTGGCGCGAGCGCGGCTGGTAGCGCCTCACGACAACAAGCGCACGCAGGAGCGAGCGCGTCCGGGCCCGCACACGGCAAGACCGTGCGGGCCCGGACGCGTGCGGGCTCAGCGTCCGCTCCTGCTTCCTGGGCGCGTAATCGAGCTGCGGACCCGGCCTCCCCGCCTTAGTCTCACGCCATGTTGCCGCGCCCCTCTCCCGTGTACCCGCCGAAGCCCCGTCCCGGCGACCGGGTCGCCGTACTGTCCCCGTCGTCCGACCTCGCGGCCCGGCTGCCGCTGCCGTACGAACTCGGTCTCGCCCGGCTGGAGAAGGAGTTCGGGCTGCAACCGGTCACCTACCCGTCCACGCTCCGCAAGGGCGCCTCGCCGCAGGAGCGGGCCGACGACCTCCACGCGGCGTTCGCGGACCCGGAGATCAGGGCCGTCTTCACCACCATCGGCGGTGATGACCAGATCACGGTCCTGCCGTACCTGGACCGCGCCGTGTTCCGCGCCGACCCCAAGCCGTTCTTCGGCTACAGCGACGGCACCAACCTGCTGGCGTATCTGCGGAGCACCGGGGTCGTCGGTTTCCACGGCGCCTCGGTGATGTGCGAACTGGGCCGCCCCGGGGCGCTGCACCCGCTCACCGCCGAGTCGCTGCGTGCCGCGTTGTTCACCCCGGGCCCGTACGAACTGCGGCCCGCCACGCAGTACACGGACGAGGGCGGCGACTGGGCCGACCCGGACACCTTCACCGCCGAGCCCGCCATGTGGCCCGGCGACGGCTGGAGTTGGCACGGGCCGGAACGGGTGGTCGAGGGCGCCGGCTGGGGCGGCTGCCTCGAGGTGCTGTCCTGGATGCTGATGACGGACCGGGAGATCGGGGCCGTCGCCGATTTCGACGACGGCGGGGTGCTCTTCCTGGAGACCTCCGAGGAGCTGCCGCGCGCCGACGATGTGTACTACGTGCTGCGCAGCATGGGCGAGCGCGGTCTCCTCGGGCGGTTCGGCGCGCTGCTGATGGGACGCCCGAAGGCGTGGTCGTTCGCCCTGCCGCACTCTCCCGATGCCAAAGCCTCGTATGTGCGGGAGCAGCGCGCGGCGGTGCTGCGGGCGCTGGCCGCGTACGCACCGGAGATGGTGGCGGTCTTCGACGTCGATCTCGGGCACACCGATCCGCAGCTGGTGGTTCCTTACGGCGGCACGATCCGTGTCGACGGGCGGACGCGGCGGATCACGGTCACCTACTGACCGGCAGCGAGCGCGAAAGCGGCCGGTACAGCTCCGACGGGAGCCGTACCGGCCGCTTTCAGCGGTGCGGATTTCAGGCGTCGACGCTGCTCTTGGTCTCCGCCTCGGCCACCGCCTGCTTCTTCGAAGCGCGCAGGCTGGTGATCGTGGTGACGACGAGGACGGCGCAGATGACACCCAGCGAGACCGGGATGCTGATCTCCGGGACGGCCACGCCCGATTCGTGCAGGGCGTGCAGCACGAGCTTCACACCGATGAAGCCGAGGATGATCGACAGGCCGTACGAGAGGTGGACCAGCTTCTTCAGCAGCCCGCCGATCAGGAAGTACAGCTGCCGCAGGCCCATCAGCGCGAAGGCGTTGGCGGTGAAGACGATGTACGGGTCCTGGGTGAGGCCGAAGATCGCCGGAATGGAGTCCAGCGCGAAGAGGACGTCGGTGGTGCCGATCGCCAGCATGACGATCAGCATCGGCGTCATCAGCCGCTTGCCGTTCTCCACGATGAACAGCTTGGTGCCGTGGTAGGTGTCGGTCGACGGCACGCGCTTCTCGACCATCTTCAGGACGCGGTTCTCCTCGAACTCCTCGTCCTGCTCCTCGGCCCGCGCCTCCTTGATCAGCTTCCACGCCGTCCAGATGAGGAACGCGCCGAAGAGGTAGAAGACCCAGGAGAAGTTGGCGATGATCGCGGCGCCGGCGCCGATGAAGCCGGCCCGGAGCACCAGCGCTATCAGCACGCCGACCATCAGCACCCGCTGCTGATAGATCGCCGGGACGGCGAACTTGGCCATGATCAGAACGAAGACGAAGAGGTTGTCGACGCTCAGGGACTTCTCGGTGATGAAGCCGGCGAAGAACTCACCGGCGGGAGCACCGCCGCCGAACACCAGCAGGCCGAGGCCGAACAGCGCGGCGAGCGCGACCCAGACACCGGTCCAGATGCCGGCCTCCTTGAGGGAGACCTCGTGCGGTTTACGGCCGCCGATGAAGAAATCGGCGGCGATGAGGGCGCAGAGACCAAGGATGGTCAATGTCCACATGGTCAGGGAAACGTCCACTGCTCCTCCGGCAGAGTCGTACGGCACTTACAGCGTCGTCGCTGCCGGAGGTCTCTTCCACCCGGTACCGCGACTGCTCGCGGTTCTTGAGACGGGCCGACGCCCCGGGATCTCGTCACACTCGCAATCCGTGATGACGGGTACGTCGCAGTGGGAATACTCCCCTCCGCCCCTAAAGAGTAAAGGAAGCCCAAGGGTTAGTAAAGAAATGGGCAAAGTTGCTGTTCAGGGGCCTTTGTCGGCATGCTGTGGCAGCCGTGGACGGCATCACCGCCGGTCGCCGCGCCGCGCCTCTCCCAGCCGTCCCAGCACCTGACGGAGCACCTGGCTCCCCTTCGGCGGGAGCGGCGGTTCGTACGTCCAGGCATGGCCGACCCAGGGGTCGGCGAGATGCGCGTCGGGCACGGGGGTGATCCTCAGCAGGGACCGCCACAGCGGGTCCAGGACCGGGCCGTACTCCTGCGCCTGGGACCGGTCGGCGACCATCATGAGATGCACCCCGACCGCGGGTCCCTCGTCGGCCAGATAACGGAGTTGGGTGAGGGCCCGGTCATCGAAACCGTGCGGGAAGTCGTGCACGATCAGCAGGTGCTCGGCGGTGTCCACATCGGGCGGCAACGCGTCCGCCGCCCGGTTGCGCACGGCCATCTGCACGAGGTCCACCCGCCGCGTCAGCGCCTCCAGGACCGCGGCCACACCCTTGGCCCCGGCCGCCGGCGCCTCGCGCAGGGCGCCGGACTCCCGCAGCGGCGCGAGCGCGGACGCCGCACCGCCGCCGGGATCGATGACCTGGACCACGAAATCGCCCGCGGGGTGAATGGCGAGCAGCCGGGCCGCGATGGCCACCGCCGTCTCCATCGCGCGCCGGCGCAGCTCCGCCTCGTCCAGCAGGCCGTCCGTGAGCGCGCTGCCCAGCTCCCGGCGCCCGTACTCCCGCTCGGGTTCCTCGCTGTCGCGGGCGTAGGCACCGTGCCCGCTGTCGATCCACAGGCCGCGCTCCAGCGGGAGGCGCACGAACATGGGGATGCGCAGGTCCAGCACCTCCGGGAGATGCAGATCGCCCAGGCGCAGCGCCATGGGGGACTCCAACGGCACGTGGTAGCCCTGCCAGACGGGGCTGTCCCAACGGGCGAAGGCGGGTGGCAGCGCGGGCTCCACGACGTCCGATTCGGCCATGAGCTGGGCGAGGTCGCGGTCCAGGGCGGCGCGCGCCTGGGCGACCAGGGAGGCGTGCCGGTCGCGGGCGGTGGCGCGGGCGGTGTCGGCGGCCGTCCCCAGGCGGCTGCGCGGGTCGGCGAGGGCCTTGTCCAGCTCCTGTTCCAGGCGCGACTCGGCGAAGTCGGACGCGCTGCGATAGGCGGAGACCGACCGGGCCAGGTCCTCGAACATGCCCCAGACCTGGTTGTAGAGCCGCTCCTCCATGCTCCAGCCGGCGGCGTCACCGGCCACCGGCAGGGGCGGGCCGTCGGCGGACGGCCCGGATCCGGGGGCGGCAGCCGGTGCGGGCGCGGCAGCTGGTGGCTGGGTGGTGCGGCGCTTCGGGTGCCGGTAGTCGATGGGGCCGCCGTCCTGGCCGCCCTCCCCCGGGGCCGTGGACGGCACCGGGACGGCCGGGTGCGGGGTGGCCGCTGCCGGCCCGGACGGGACGGCCGAGTGCTGCGAGCCGCCCGGGACGGAGGACTGCGCGCTGTCCGAAGGAGCGGATGGCGCGGCGGTGTCCGGGCCCGGAGCGGCTGCCGGATTCGAGTGCTCGACATTGCCCGACGGAGTCCCGGGCTGTTCCGGCCGGCTCGCGGCGGCGGGCGCGGGGACCGCCCGCGCATGGCCGAGGCTGACCGCCGCCTCGATCTCCGCGGCCAACTCGGCGGCCTGCGGCAGCCCCTGATCACGCAGCATCGCGGTGAGCCCGTCGGCGTAGCCCTGCCCCACGGCGCGCACCTTCCAGGCGCCCTGCCTGCGATACAGCTCGACGGCGACGACGGCGGACTTGGCACCCAGACCGGTGAGGGTGTAGCCGGCGATCCCGCTTCCGTCCAGGCCGGTGACCGTGACACAGGGCGCGGCAGTCGCCCCGAACCCGCTCACACCGCCGCTCCCCGGCAGGGCCAGCAGCACACTCACGCGGTGCACGGCCTCGGACAGCGCGTCGAGATCCACCGCGAGGCGGTGCTCGGTGGCGGCCTGGCGGGGGACCTCGACGCCGGTGAGCCGCGGCGCCCCCGGGTGGGCCACGGCGTCGGCGCCCGACAGCCTGCCCTGCTCGTCGCCGAGCGTCACCCCGGCCACCACGGGCCGGCCCGCCACCACACGGATCTCCACACGGGTGCGGTCCAGCGGATGGTTCTGCCCCCGGACCAGCTCGGCCGTCATCGATGTTCCCCCTGGTTGTCGTACGTCCCGGGCCGGCCACGGGCGCCGACGGCCCGGGGCGTGGCGGCGGCGCGGCCCGGTGCGCGCTGCCGCTCCCCGCCATGACGGCGGCGACTGCTACAGATACGGCACGATCGCCGGCACCACGTCCTGGAAGGTGCGGCCGTTGGAGGGCTCACCGATCGCGGTCATCTTCCAGCCGTCGCCCACGCGGTGCACCTTCGACATGACCTGCGCGGTGTAGTTGCCCCCGCCCGTGAGGGTGTACCGGGCCAGCTCCTGCCCGTTGGCCTCGTCGACCAGTCGGCAGAAGGCGTCCTCCACCTCGGTGAAGCTCTGTCCGGTGAAGGAGTTGACGGTGAACACGATCTGGTCGATGTGCACCGGGACCCGGGCCAGGTCGACCAGGATGGCCTCGTCGTCGCCGCCCTGACCCGCGCCGCCGACGAGGTTGTCACCGGTGTGGCGGACCGAGCCGTCGTCGCTGACGAGGTGGCGGAAGAAGACGACGTCGATGGGCTCCTTGCCGGCGAACAGCACCGCCGAGGCGTCGAGGTCGATCTCCTTGGTGCGCCGCCCGAACAGCCCGCGGCGCGGCGCCGAGCGCCATCCCAGCCCCATCCGCACCGCGGTGAGGGTCCCTCCGTCGGACTTCTGCAGGCTGACGCCCTGTCCCTTGGACAAATTGACCGACACGCGCCGTCCCCTCTCTGTGCTGGGCCGCCGTTCCGGCGGCCGCATCGAGCCTACGCAGAACGGCCGCCCCGCAAGCCGCCAGGCCCGCCTTTTGTGGCACTTCTGCGACACAGCAGGGTCCCGGGGCGGCGGGGCCCGTGTCTCGCAGAGCTGCAGCGATGCCTCTCTGTCGACGTGCGCAGGCCCCGCAGCACCCGCCCCCGCTCCGGCGGGCCCCCGGCGCCGCCCGCTACTTCACCCCCGCCTCCCGCATCTGCCGCAGCTCCTTCTTCAGTTCACCCACCTCGTCGCGCAACCGGGCGGCAACCTCGAACTGCAGCTCCGCCGCCGCCGCCCGCATCCGCTCCGTCATCTCCTCGATGATTCCGGCGAGTTCGGCGGCGGGACGGTCCGTCGGGGCCGCCTTGCCCTTGCCGCCCTTGGCCTTCCCGCCGAGCTCCGGGACCGGCGCCGGTGCCTTGGCGTCCTTGGCGTCGGCCTGCTTGCGGTAGCCCGAGCCCAGCAGTTCGCGGGTGTCGATCTCCTCGCGGGCGATCGTCGCGACGATGTCGCCGATCTTCTTGCGGAGCGGCTGCGGGTCGATGCCGTGCTCCTTGTTGTACGCGAGCTGCTTCTCCCGGCGGCGGTTGGTCTCGTCGATGGCCTTCTCCATCGCCGGCGTGATCTTGTCGGCGTACATGTGGACCTGACCGGAGACGTTTCGCGCGGCACGGCCGATCGTCTGGATCAGCGCGGACCCGGACCGCAGGAAGCCCTCCTTGTCGGCATCCAGAATCGCCACCAGGGAGACCTCGGGAAGGTCGAGTCCCTCACGCAGAAGGTTGATGCCGACCAGGACGTCGTACTCACCGGAGCGCAGCTCGCGTAGCAGCTCCACGCGCCGCAGGGTGTCGACGTCGCTGTGCAGATAGCGGACCTGGATGCCGAGTTCCAGGAAGTAGTCGGTGAGGTCCTCTGCCATCTTCTTGGTGAGGGTGGTGACGAGGATCCGTTCGTTCTTGTCCGTCCGCGTACGGATCTCGTGCACCAGGTCGTCGATCTGCCCGTCGGTGGGCTTGACCACCACCTCGGGGTCGACCAGACCGGTCGGGCGGATGATCTGCTCCACATAGCCGTCGCCGCGTGCGAGCTCGTACTTGCCGGGCGTCGCGGACAGATAGACGGTCTGGCCGATGCGCTCCAGGAACTCCTCCCACTTCAGCGGCCGGTTGTCCATGGCCGACGGCAGGCGGAAACCGTGCTCGACAAGGGTGCGCTTGCGTGAGGCGTCGCCCTCGTACATGGCGCCGATCTGCGGGACGGTGACATGGGACTCGTCGATGACCAGCAGGAAGTCGTCCGGGAAGTAGTCGATGAGGGTGTTGGGCGCGGAGCCGGGCTCACGGCCGTCCATGTGCATCGAGTAGTTCTCGATGCCGGAGCAGGACCCGATCTGACGCATCATCTCGATGTCGTACGTGGTGCGCATCCGCAGGCGCTGGGCCTCCAGGTGCTTGCCCTGCTTCTCCATCGTGGCCAGGCTGTCCGCCAGCTCGGCCTCGATTCCCGCAATGGCCCGCTCCATGCGCTCGGGACCCGCGATGTAGTGGCTGGCCGGGAAGATGTACAGCTCCCGGTCCTCGCTGATGACCTCGCCGGTCAGGGGGTGGAGGGTGGAGAGCGCCTCGACCTCGTCGCCGAACATCTCGATCCGCACGGCCAGCTCTTCGTAGACCGGGAAGATCTCGATGGTGTCGCCGCGCACCCGGAAGGTGCCACGGGTGAAGGCCACGTCGTTGCGGGTGTACTGGATGTCGACGAAACGGCGCAGCAGCTGGTCGCGGTCGATCTCGTCGCCGACCTTCAGCGGCACCATCCGGTCGACGTACTCCTGCGGCGTGCCGAGGCCGTAGATGCAGGACACCGACGCGACCACGACGACGTCCCGCCGGGTGAGCAGCGAGTTCGTCGCGGAGTGGCGCAGCCGTTCGACCTCCTCGTTGATGGAGGAGTCCTTCTCGATGTACGTATCGGACTGCGGGACGTACGCCTCGGGCTGGTAGTAGTCGTAATAGGAGACGAAGTACTCGACGGCGTTGTTCGGCAGCAGCTCTCGGAATTCGTTGGCGAGCTGGGCCGCGAGGGTCTTGTTGGGCGCCATGACGAGCGTCGGGCGCTGCAGCTTCTCGATCATCCACGCGGTGGTCGCCGACTTACCGGTGCCGGTGGCACCCAGCAGGACGACGTCCTTCTCACCCCCGCGGATGCGCCGCTCGAGGTCGGCGATGGCCGTGGGCTGGTCACCGTTGGGCTGATAAGGGCTGACAACCTCGAAGGGTGCCACCGTGCGTTCGATCTTTGATACGGGCCGCATGGAATCCACCGTACGACCCAGCACTGACAATCGACGCGGCAATTGCCCTGACCAGCGATTTCACCCCGCACGCCCGGGTCGGCTGCCGGCCCGGCCGTCGCACAGCCGGATCCCGTCGGCGATATCCTGCCCCTCCTCGCACCGTCCCACGGCTCCGGCGTGGCGTCGCCACCCGCCCTGACGTCCCTGGTACGGCGCTCTCCGGCAGATCCGACCCGGGCGCGTCGCTCTCGGCGCTATATACAGGACACCCACCGGATCGCAAGACCAAAACCAGTCAGAAGCACGAGCGGTGACGAACCATAGGCCGAGATGCGCGGACGCCGTGGCTCCGGCAAGTTGGACGACGTCGGGGCGTACGACCGTTGCACCGCCCTCTCCGGGCATCCTGCGGCCTCGGCGCTCAAACACATAAAACCTGCTGCTTCTCGTTCATTATCTGGCCATCCCACGCCTACCTCCCGCTACGGCCCGGCTGCCAGCCTCTGCTCATCCCACCCGTTCACGTCACCGCACGTCTGCTCACTTCCACGACGTCACGAGGAGTCCGCATGCGTATCCGCCCCGTTGCCACCGGCTTCACCGGTGCGCTCATGGGTCTGTCCGCGCTCATCCTCTCCCCCTCCGCCGCCCACGCCGCGACCGACGGCCACAGAACGGTCGTCTTCGCCCACCGGGGTGCCTCGGCCTACGCGCCGGAGAACACCCTGGCCTCGATCGACGCGGCCCACCGGCTCGGCATCGACTGGGTCGAGAACGACGTCCAGCGCACCAAGGACGGCGAGCTGGTGATCCTGCACGACAACTCGCTCGCCCGGACGACCAACGTCGAGCAGGTGTTCCCCGACCGCGCGCCCTGGAACGTCTCCGACTTCACGCTCAACGAGATCGAGAAGCTGGATGCGGGCAGCTGGTTCGGGCAGAAGTTCGAGGGCGAGCGCGTGCCCACGCTGGAGTCCTACATGGACGAGGTCGAGCACAACGGGCAGAAGCTGCTGATGGAACTGAAGTCGCCGGAGCTGTACCCGGGCATCGAACTCCAGACCCTCGCCGAGCTGCGCCGCGAGGGCTGGCTGAGCAAGTCGCACGTCAAGCGCCGCCTGGTCATCCAGAGCTTCAACGCGGACGCCATCAAGACCGTGCACTTCTTCCGCTCGGACGTCAAAACCGGCTTCCTCGGCAACCCCACCGTCGCCGACCTGCCGAAATACGCCGAGTACTGCGACCAGATCAATCCCAACCACACCGCGGTCACCCGTGACTACGTATCCGCCGTGCACGGCCTGAAGGGCCCCCACGGCCGGGCCCTGGAGGTCCACACCTGGACCGTCGACGACGGTGCGCGGGCCGTCAAGGTCGCCGAAATGGGCGTCGACGGGATCATCACCAACAAGCCCGATGTGGTGCGGGACGCGCTGGCGGGCGCCTCCGACTGACGCCCGGCCGGCGGAGCGGGGCGGGGGGACGCCTCCGCCTCGCTCTCCGCCGCATTGTCAGTGGTGGGTCCTACGCTGAACACGTGACGAACGCAGAGCAGGACGACCAGGAAGCCGCCCGGTCGACGCCGCCGGACACCGGCCGGGACGCGGCGGGCGCGGCCCCGCGCGACTGGGGCTGGACCCTGCTGGAGAGCCCGATCGGCCCCCTGCTGCTCGCCGCGACCAGGAAGGGGCTGGTCCAGGTCCTCTTCCATGCCGACGAGCGGACGGTCGGCCGCGCGCTGACCCGGCTGGAGCAGCGCTTCGAAGGGCCGCCGCGTGCGGAGATACCTCACCTGGCGACGGCGACCACCGAGTTCACCGCCTACTTCGCCGGGGACCTACGGGCCTTCACGGTGCCCCTCGACTGGGACCTGTCCGGCGGCTTCAACGCCCGGGTGCTGCACGCCCTGGCCGAGGGCGTGCCCTACGGCAGCGTCGTCGGCTATCAGGACCTCGCCGACCGCGTCGGGGAGCCGGGCGCCGCCCGCGCGGTCGGCGCGGCGATGGGGTCCAATCCGCTCCCGGTCATCGTGCCCTGCCACCGCGTCGTGGCGAGCGACGGCGGCATCGGGGGCTTCGGCGGTGGCCTGGAGACCAAGCGCCTGCTGCTCGCCCTCGAAGGGGTGCTCCCCGCTCCCCTGTTCTGACCACTCCTCCCGTCGACCGCCGGTCCCCGGCTCCTACGAACGGCAGCGCCATGTCCCGTCAGATCGCTCTGCTCCGCGGCATCAACGTCGGAGGCCACAACTCCTTCCCCAAGGCACGGCAGCTCCAGCTGGCCGAATCGCTGGGCTTCGAGGACGTCTCCGTCCTGCTGCAGACCGGCAATATCGTCTTCGCCGATCCGGGTACACCGCCGGAGGCGACCGCCCGCACGCTCCATGAAGCGATCGCCGCCGAGCTGGGCCTGTCGGTGACGGTCATGGTGCGCACCCGCGAGGAGCTGGCCGCGGCCGTCGCCGCGAATCCGTTTCCGCAGGCCGTCCCGGAGCCGAAGAGCCTGCATGTGACGTTTCTGTCGGCGGCGCCCGCCGACACCTCCGCGCTGGACGCCCTCGACCTCGACGCGTTCGCGCCCGACCGGTTCGAGCTGGTCGGGCGCGAACTGTTCCTCTGGTGTCCCGGCGGCATCGGCCGCTCGAAGCTCGCCGAGAAGGTGAACCGCGCCCGGCTCGGAGTGACGGCCACCTCGCGCAACTGGAACACCGTCACCAAGCTCCTGGCCTTGGCTGACGCCTGAGCCGCCTCCGATGCCGGTGCGGCCCCGATGCGAAGGCCCTCTGCCGGCGGCTGCCGACCGGCGCGCTGTGCCGTGCCTGCCCGTAGGGCCCCTCAGTGCCAGCCGTACAGCTCGCGCAGCCGGTTGACCACCAGATTGAAGCGGCCCCGGTCCAGTGCGCACGCCTCGCGCCGCATCCCGGCCGGGTGCACCCGCAGCACCCGGTCCACGTCGACCCACGAGTCTCGTCCGGCGCGGTCCCACGGCCCCGCACCCAGGGGCACCCATTCCCGGTCGTTGTCGTGCCGCTTGCTGGAGAGCTGCACGGCCAGCAGTGTGCCGCCCCGCTCCCGGGCGACGACCAGCACCGGCCGGTCCTTGCCCCGGCCGTCGTTCTCCTCGTAGGGCACCCAGGTCCACACGATCTCGCCGGGGTCCGGGTCGCCGTCCGGGTCGGGTGCGTAGGACGTCTCTATGGCGCCCACGGCGCGTGGCCGGGCTTCGACCGTCGCGGTGGGACCGTGGCTGCCGGGCAGCGCCGCCGGCTCGTCGGATGCGTTGAATGAAGTGGTCACGAGGCCCACGCTAGCGGCCCTCACCGGCGTTCTGACCAGCGGCCATCGGTCGGTTGTCAGTGGTCGGCCGTACGGTTTTCAGCAGTGGGGGGCGGCCGTTGGGACCGCACGGGGGAAGGGATCGCCATGTCCGGGAACACGACGTTTCAGGAACTGTCACAACAGGGCGCCGGGGACCACGAGTTCCACGAAGTGGCGGTGGGAGCGAGATCCGGCAGCTCGTCCGGGGCAATGGAACGGCCGTCCGGGAGCGCCGGGCGCAGCCGGGGAGCGATCAGCCCGGTCCGCTCCAGGCGGGACGGCGAGGGTCGTCGGCCCGGACGACGACATCCGCGGCCTCCTCCGGCCTCGTCTCCTCGTCGTAGCGCGCGAAAGCGGGCAGCGTCCACTGCTCGTCGCCCGGAGTGCGCCGGGCCAATGCGGCGGGTGACAGCTTCAGGTGGACGGAGAGATCGAAGGGGAACCAGTGACCCAGCAGGAGGGGGCCGTGGAGCAACAGCACACCGCCGGGCGGCAGTTCCAGGTACGCGCTGCGTGTCGCCCGGTCCGCCACCGGGTCCCACAGATCCGGCAGCACCCGCCCGGTGCCATCCGGGTCCAGCGGCTGGAAGACCTCGCGCCAGAGTGCCTGCCGGTCGAACCACTCGTCGTGGAAGGCGTCCGGATCCTCGCGGCCGTGTTCCAGGCGCAGCGAGGCGGGACGCAGAAAACCGAACGCGCCGGCCTTGTGCACGGCCCGCCCCCTGAGGCGCAGGGCCTCCGCGAGGCGACCGGCGAGGTCACCGGGAGACGCGGCAGGAGCCCCGTCGACCGCGACTCTCAGCCACGGGCTCCCGTCCTTCGACGGCATGGTGACGATGCGCTCGGCGAGCGCGTCGGTCAGCCGTTCCCAGGTGATCGCTTCGAGCCGCACCCGACCATTGTGCCCGGCCACGCGGCGCGGGGCGCGCCGGGCCTGCCGGGCAACGACCGGTCCGGCGGCGCACCGGAGCGGAGGCCGGAGACCACGCCAACCGGAGCCATGATGGGTGCTGCACCCCGCCGCTGACGGCGCTGTGCGCGTCCCGCGCCGCGGCCTCTTCCTGGTCGAGCTGCAACTCGTCGACCGGTGCGGGCAGTTTCCCCGCAGCGGCCGGATCGGCTCGCGAGACCTCCAGATCCCCTTCGGGCGGCCGGCAGGAGCCGGTCCCATGAACCGGCCGACGGCCGCTCACCACCGGTCAGGCCTGGTCCGCGGTCGGCCGGGCGGCGCCGTAGCGGCTGAGTTCCGCCGCCGCCTCCTTGGTCGCCTCGATGACGTCCACCGGGGCCACCGGCATCACCGACTTGAGCTTGAGGAGCAGTACGGCTCCCATGATGGCGCCGTCCCACATGATGGGCGCCGCGCAGGAGTTCCAGCCGGCCATGCACTCCTCGTAACCCAGCGCGTAGCCCGTGTCGCGGACCTCGGCCAGGGACGCCCTCAGCGCGTCGTTGTCCCGGTAGACGCCCGGTCCGGCCTGGTCGGGGACCGGCTCGGACAGCACCCGCTGCTGGAGCACCTCCGGCAGGTAGGCGAGGATCGTCCGCCCGGAGGCGCCGGTGCGCAGGGAACGCGTCACGGACAGCACGTCGCGCGGCGTCATGCCGAGTTCCGCGAGGTCGGAGTCGCCCACGGCCATGTCCACACACTGCCGTTGCGCGCCGGAGAACGGGGCGACCATGTAGAGGAACGCCAGTCCGCCGTCGGTGGCAACGCGCAGTTCGCGCAGGGCCGTCTGCGAGGTGGCACCGTCGAGCCGGTGGTCGAGGGCGGTGAAGGCGAGCTGGGCGGCCGAGGTCCGCAGCCGGTAGAGGCCGCGGTCCACCCGCTCGAAGATGCGCTGGTAGATGCCGGATTGCAGGATGCGGTAGACGACGGAGTCGTCCAGGCCGGTGCACTCGGCGATCTCACCGGGCCCGTGGGCGGACCCGCCCAGTTCGGCGAAGGCCGTCTGGACGAGGAAGACCCGTTCGGCATGGCTGGATCCCGACGTCCGGGAGCCGGTGCCCGGCCCGCTGCCCTTGCGCGCCTGCCCGGAACGGCCCGGGGCGCCCGGAGCCGGTTCCGGTGCGCCCGAAACGGAGGTCGGTACGGCGGCTTTGGACGCCGCGGTGCTGTTGCCCATCGTGTGCTCTCTCCCCTGGCAGTGATCCGCGCCCGAAGGCGCACGGCATTTCCGGTGCGAGCCGACCCACCCGTCGCCCGCGGACTGCTTTGCGGCCCGTGGCGGGCGGCCCCGGCATCCGCTGCCGGGGCGGTGGTCCCCGTCCGGCGCCCGGTGTCAGCGGGCGACGTCGAGGGCGAGTTTGCCGGTCGGGGTACGTGCGGCCAGATCGTGGTGCGCCCGGGCCGCCTCGCCGAGGGCGTAGGCGGCACCGGTCAGCGGCTTGAGGGAACCGTCCGCGACGGCGTCGAACAGCGCCCGCATGGACGTCGGAAGGGCGGCGCGGTCCCCGTAGAGCTGGGGCAGCCAGAAGCCCGAGACGGTGAGCGACCGCTCCATCAGGTCCCGTGTCGGCACATTCGCCAGCTCACCCCCCGCGAACCCGTAGACCGCGAGGCGGCCGCGCGGCGCGACGGCTGCGAGCGTCCTTGCGAAGGTGGCCCCGCCGGTCATCTCCAGAGCCGCCTGGACCGGGCCGCCGGCCGCCTCCAGGATGCGCTCCGTCAGGTCCTCCGCGCTGGAGTCGACGACGGCGTGGGCCCCCAGCTCCTCGGCGAGCTTGCGCTTCTCGGCGGAGCCGGCGAGGCCGATGACCTTCGCGCCCGCACGCGCGGCCAGTTGGACCGCCAGCGAGCCGACGCCGCCGGCCGCGGCCGGCACCACCACGGTCTCGCCCTTGGTGAGACGCAGGGAGGTGAACAGCAGATGCCAGGCACTGTTGCCCTGCAACGCCAGGGCCACGGCCTGCTCGTCGCTGATGCCGTCCGGCACATCCCAGGTGACCCGGCGGTGCAGCAGGGCACGCTCCGCGTATCCGCCCCCGCGGGTCAGCCCGACGACACGGCGTCCGCCGTCGACCGTTCCCACCACTTCGTTGCCGGGTACGTACGGCAGCTCGACCGGCGCGAGGTAGGTGTCCCCCCGGACGTGCACATCCGCGTAGTTGATGCCCGCAAGGGACACCTTCACCAGCGAGTGGCCGGCGCGGGGCTCGGGCTCGGGCGTGTCCTCGAGCCGCAGCACCTCCGGGCCGCCGAATTCCCGCATCACAATCGCGCGCACGACTCTCCCTCTGGTTCACGTGTGCTGTGCCCGCACAGGGTAGGCACGGCGCCCATCGACCCGTGGAGACCCGATCAATTCGCGCCAACCATGTGGTGCTTGGTGTGCGCGTGCTGTGCACGTCACGAGAAATACTCGTCGGCTTTCTCGTCTCGCGAGAAAGGCGGTGGGTGCTTTCCACCCATTGCAACGTCTTGCATCGGATCTACCCGCGAGTATCGCCCGGGTGGCTCTCACGCGTCCCTCTCCCGATTCCGGGTTCCGGAAGTGATCGCTGCAGCCTACGATCCGGAATTGTGTCCGCCGTCAACCAGATGCGCCGGCCGCGTTCCCGGGACGGGAGCGGAGCACGTTCCGCGAGGCATCTGCGCTCGCCCCTCCCACCCGCCGAGACGGGCAGGCGGCAAAGGACGTGGCCGTACGCGAAGCGGGGCGGGCCGCCTGAGGGGGAATCATGAGGGGGCAAACGGGGGACGGCAGGCCGGCGTTCGCGCCGGCCTGCCGGGATCTTCAACGGCCGCAGCCACTCACGCCGGTGCTGCTGCGCCGTCTGCGAGCCGCGACCGCGGCACTGCCCGCGATGGTCACCACTTCGCTCACGGCAGCCACCGACGCCGTCGCCGCCGCGCGCCGAAAGGTCCGCAGGAACACGGCACCGCCGTATCTGGACGTAGCCCGTGCCCGACCGGGAACCGCTCGTCCTCGCAGAGAAAGGCACTGCCCATGAACGCGTCGAGCAGCACGAGCAGCACCGGGCTCCAGTTCACGCACCCGCACCTCGCGGTGGTGCTCGGCGGCGGCTTCACGGGCATGCTCGCCGCGGCGGCGCTGTCCGACCACGCCGATGTCATCGTCGTCGAGCGCGAGCGGCTGCCGCGTACTCCCGCTCTCCCGACGGACCTTCCGCAGGCCAGGCCCGCCCATCTGCTGACGACGGAGGGCGCCCGGGCCGTCGAGTCGCTGCTGCCCGGCGCGGCCGGGCAATGGCTCGCCCAGGGAGCCCGCCGCCTCCCGATGCCGTCCGGGCTCGCCGGGCAGCCGTCGCCGGGCTGGTTACGTCTCCGGCCGCAGCCGCAGCAGCTGATCGCCTGCTCGCGCGACCTGCTCGACCGGGCGGCACGCCAACAAGTGATGGCTCTCCCGGGGGTGATGGTCCTCGACGGAACCGAGGCCGAAGATCTCACGGGCACCTCGGAGCATGTCACCGGGGTGCGCGTGCGGAACACTCTCACCGGCGAGATGTTCCGTCTGGACGCCGACCTCGTGATCGACGCCACCGGACGGAGTTCCACGACCCCGGACCGCCTCACCGCGCTGGGGCTGCCCCCGGTGGCCGAGGAGGTCGTGGAGTCCGGGGTGCGCTCGGCCACCCGTCTCTTCCGCGCACCGGTCGGCGCTGAGAACTGCCCGCCGACCAGCGCACGTTCACTGAGCACACGGCCGCTCCCGGGGAACCCTTCCTCGGGGCGCCGGATACCCTCCCGGACCGCGACGCTCGTGCCCATCGAGGAGGGGCGCTGGCTGGTGACGCTCACGGGCTCCGGGGAGGAGCAGCCGTCCGGACACGCCGACCGCTTCGTGCCGTTCGCCCGCCGCATCCCGCACTCCGTCATCGGTGACCTCATCGCCGACGCCGAGCCGCTGAGCGAGGTACGGCTCTCGCGTGACACCACCCACCGCCGGCGTCGCTTCGACCAACTCGCCTCCTGGCCCTCGGGGTTCATCGCCGTCGGCAGCGCAGTGGCGTCCTTCCACCCCGACTGTGGGCAGAACCTGTCCCTGGCCGCGCATGGGGCCGCAGCCCTGCGCACGGCTCTGCGCCGACAAGGCATGGACGATCCGGCGCTCGCCCGCCATGTGCAGCAGGGGGTGGGCCGCCTCGTCGAGGCACCGTGGGCTGCGGCCACCGGCCGGGAGCCCCGGTCTTCCTACAGCCCGGTCCCGCACGGTGCCGCGGCCGCCCGGTTCGTTCGCGGTGCCGTGGACGGCGTCCTGGGCACCGCCACCGGCAACTCCCCCGTCTGCCGCGGCTATGTCGATGTATTGACTCCTGTCGCGCCCGCTCCCGTGCCGCGCGCGGCTCCGGCACTCGGTCTGCTCAGGAGTACGAGGCGCCCGCGCCCTGCTTCGAGTAGCGCGGCGTCGGGACCGGCGACGCGAACGCCCCTCGGATCAGCCTTGACGTCCTCACCTACGGCTCCCCCGTCGAGGCCCTCCTCGGCTCCGGGGCAACCGGCCTCGGCTTCGACCGATGCCAGGGCGGTCGCCGGACAGCCGAGCGAGGCGCCCGGTGCCGCTCCTGCGGTCTCGTCCCTGCCCGCGGCCTCAGCCGGCGTCGCACGCACCCCCGCGTCGACCGCCCAGCGGCCACCCGCCGGCCCCTCCCGCCGCGACGCCGCACAGGCACTGTGGCGCTTTCCCCGACGTCCCCTCGGCCCAGGGCCGACCTCGCTTCGGCGCACCGGGGGGACCGGCAGACGGAGACCGTCCGACGACTGACGCCGGCGGAACTCGTCCCGGGCCGAGCCCGGTCGGCGGTCCCCGCCCCACAAGTTCGGTGCACCTGCCGGCGACCAACACCCGGCAGGTCACTCCTCAAGACCGCGAGCCCCCTTACGGGGGTAGGGGGCTCGCGACAGCTCGTTCCCCTCGCCCCGGCGTCCGGGGCGAGGGGGTTCCGTCGCGCAGCTGATTCGGCAAGCGATCAGTGCCCATTGGGTGACGCGGTCTCCCGGAGTTCCGGTGAACGCCCCAGGAGACGATGGGCAAGGGCAAGTGGGGCGCCCGGGTCGGGCGCGGAAGTTGTCGCCGTGGCGCGGTGCTCGGGGAGTCGCTCGACGGCGGTGATGCCCGTGTCGGATTCCAGGGTGGGCGCGTAACCCGCCTCGCGGAGCGCCTCCAGCGTGGTGGCCGGCGGACGGCCACTGACCAGGACGGTCGGTGCTACGGCCCGGAGCCCCAGGCCCTGTAGGGCACGGTGGGCGGCGAGTTCACGCACCAGCGCTTCGTCGTCGGAGCGGATGCAGCAGGCAGCGGGCAGGACCCGCATCCGGCCGTGGGCGCGAGCGGTGTCCTGGATGAGGTAGCTGAGCGGCTGCGGCAGGGCGCCGGTCGCCGACGCGGCCGTCAGGTCGTCGAGCAGCGCGGCGGCGGTGCGGCCGGTGTCCAACGCGCCGCGTACCGAGGCGGGTGTGAAGCGCCAAGTCACGGCGTGGCCCTCGGACTCGCGGTCGGCCGAGGAGGCGAGCAGCGCGGCGAGACCGGCGGCGGGGCGGCCGGGGACGACGGCGGTCAGGTCGGCCTGAAAGTGCGCCCGGTCGAGCAGCGGCGGAAGCAGGTCGCGGAGCGGCTCGTCCAAAGCCCGTGGGTCGGCCAGAAGCGCCCGGCCCAAGGGTGTGAGGGTGCCGTGCGCGGCCAGTCCCAGGAAGGCCGCTTCGTCCAGTGTGTGGGCGGCGCGGTCCTCGGCCATCGGCTGATCGATGAGCGCCAGGGGCCGGTGCCATGACGCCACGCGCAGGAGGGCACTCAACTGGCCTCGCCCTTCCCCGTCGTGCTGTTCGCGTTCCACGGGCGTAGGGGGCGGCGCTCCGGCCCCTGGGGGAACCTCGGCCAGCGCGGCCAGCAGGGCGTGCCGCAGAGCGGGGGCGTATCGGTCCTGTCCGCGTACGAGTGCGGTCGGGGTCTCGCCGAAGGGAGTGTGGGTGGGAACGGCCCACAAGGCGGCCCAGGCGGCCAGGACAGGGGCCAGGCGCTCCCCCGGCGGTCGGGTGAGCCAGTCGTCGTAGGCGCTGGTGGGGAGCGCGGTGATGCCTGCGGGGGTGCGAGTCAGGGCGATCAGGTCGGCGGCGAGGACGAGATCGAGGAGGAGCCGGGTGTGAGGTTCGCCAGCGCCGGCGGCCTTTGCCAGGCGCTTGATCTCCCGGATGGCCAGGCCCCCGGACTTCCGCAGCGCGGCGGGCTGCGTCGCCAGCGAGGCGAGGAGACGCTCGACGGTGGCGGCGAGCGTCGCGGCGGCGGACCGGGATTCGTCCTCCAGCGCGGTGGCGGTGACAGCCACGCTCCCACGGTGGGCGGTGGCCTCGTCGAGGTGTACGAGGGCGGGCTGCGGTGCCTGCGCGGCAAAAGAACCGAGGTCGTGGGCGGCGAGCAGCTGGGGGGTCCGAGGCGGGACGACGACGGCGCCGTCCTCGGTGGCGGCGGCCAGTCCGTCGTCGTACATCGCCCGCAGCGCGGTCTCGGCGGCGGTGCGCACAGGGCCGGGCGCGGTTGCGCCGAGCGCGGCGTAGACCTCCTCGGGCGTTACGGGCGCGGTGGCCAGTTGAGGGAAGGAAAGCCGGTGGGCCATCAAGGACTGGTAGTCGGCACCCGGGGCGGGCGCGGCGGGAGCGGGAGCATCGCGCCCGGCGCGTTCCTGGCTGAGGCGCGCCGTGGTGGCGAGCACCTGGAGGCGCGGGTGGTCGAGGTGGAGGACGAGGTGGTGGAGGGTTTCGTACGACCACAACGCGGCTGCCAGACCACGGAGTTCGGTGGGGGCGGGCCGGCGGGCGAGCGGCTCGGCGTGGCGGCCGAGGAGCGCGGCCAGCTGCTCCGGGGTGCGCTGGGCGAGGGACCGGGTGAGTGTGTCGAGACCTTCCACGGCCCTGAGGTTAGTCATCGCGCGAGCAGGGCGCTGAGGGCGCCCACGGGGTCGGGGTCCGCCGGCCCCGTGGGCCACCAGTCCTCGGTACCGGGCTCGGATTCGTACGGATACCAGCGGTTGTCGTGGCCGAACCGGAGCTGGATGCCGCGGTCGGGGTCGGTGAGGTGGTTGTGGCGCGGCCGCAGCGAGGGCAGGTCCGCGGCCAGGAGAGCGCTGCGGGCCCGGTCGAAGTCGCCTGCGGGCGGCTCCCAGGGGGCTTCGAGGAGGGCGAGTCCTTCGGGTCCGCCCTGCCGCCATGCCGCGACGGCACGGGCCACGTCCGAGGCGCTCCGGCCGGTCGCCGACGCCAGGTCGCGGTAGAGCGCCCGGGTCGCGGAGGTCAGGCCGGCGGTGGGATGAGCGGTGGCCGCCAGTCGAATGGCGTCCTCCCAGGCGGGCAGCACCGAATAGGGGGTGCACGGGGAGGGCGGCGCTCCCGGGGCGGTAGGCGCGCCGGCGGCGACGACGCAGGCGTGAGCACGGGCCGCGGCGTCGGCGGCCAGGAATTCGATCGCGGCGGGGTCGAAGGGCAGTCCGTCGCCATCCGGGAGGGCGAGCGGTTGTCCCGGCCGCGGCGGCGCGGGCATGGGCGGTGGGAGCTTTGGTCGCGGACGGCCGGCCAGGGCCTCCCGCGCGAGGACACCGCCGGTCGTGCCCGCCGGCGTGGGCCCGTCCCCGGTGGGGCCCCCGGCGTTTTCGCCCGGACCGACAACGGCGTCGGGACCGGCAACAGCGACGGGCCCGGCAGCGGATCCTTCCGGGGCCGCTCCCATACCTCGCCGATCACTCGCGGGCGGCGTTGTGCGCGCGAGGGTGTGTGCACGGGTCTCGCGGGCGGTGTGGGTGGCGTTGCGGCGGGAGAGTTCGTCGAGGAGTTCACGCTCGCCACGGCCCCGCATCAGCAGGAGGACGAACGGATCCGCATCCAGCAGGCGGGCCACCTGGAAGCAGAGTGCGGCAGCGTGTTTGCAGGGGCGCCCGTTGTCGGGACACGTGCAGCGGGGAACGAGATCGCCCGGCCCCGGGAGGAGCCGCACCTCCCCCTGGGCCAGCTCACTGGGCAGTTTCTTGGCCAGCAGGGCGGTGAGCTGAGCGGGTTCCGCGACGACGGCGTCGAGAAGGACGTCCCACTCCTCGTCGGAGAGCGTCCGGAGGCGGATGTCGGCGCTGTAGGGGCGCGGTCTGCTGCCGCGTACCGTGGCGACGATGCGGCCGGGCGTGACGTTGATGGTGTCGACATGGCCGTCCCGGGCGTACGTCCGGCCCCGCGCGAGCCGGGCGCTGTCGAGCGCGGTCGTCTCCAGCGCGTCCAACCAGGCGCTCCCCCACCAGGATTCGGCGAACAGCCCGCGGGCGCCCGTGCGGTCGGGCAGCGGCGGGAACGTACGCGAGCGGTCCGCGCGCGCCAGCCGGTCCGCCGCGGCCGCGCGGCCCGAGGTGGCGGGCCGCCCGCGAAGTCCGGGGCCCGCCGCGGCGTCAGACGCGCCGGGACGGCCTTCGGGCACGCCACGCGGGCGATCGCCGTAGGGCCGGTGGCCGCCGGAGGCGGAGCGGGGGCTCATGCGGTCCTCCTCAGGGAGACGAGGTCGGCCAGCTCGGCATCGGACAGTTCGGTGAGCGCGGTCTCACCGCCGGAGAGCACCGCGTCGGCAAGTGCCCTCTTGGCGGTCAGGAGCTGGGCGATGTTGTCCTCGACCGTGCCCTCGGCGATCAGCCGGTGCACCTGGACGGGCTGGGTCTGGCCGATGCGGTAGGCGCGGTCGGTGGCTTGCTCCTCCACGGCCGGATTCCACCAGCGGTCGTAGTGGATCACGTGTCCTGCGCGGGTGAGATTGAGGCCCGTCCCTGCCGCCTTGAGCGACAACAGGAAGACCGGGGCCTCTCCCGACTGGAACCGGTCGACCATCCTCTCCCGCTCGGCGACGGGAGTGCCGCCGTGCAGGAGTTGATGTGCGACGCCTCGGGCGGTGAGGTGTCGTTCGAGGAGCCGTGCCATCCCGACGTACTGGGTGAAGATCAAGGTGGCGCCGCCCTCGGCGAGGATGGTGTCGAGCAGCTCGTCGAGGAGTTCCAGCTTCCCGGAGCGGGCGGCCAGGCCCGGGGCGGCCTCCTTGAGGTACTGCGCGGGGTGGTTGCAGATCTGCTTGAGGGCGGTGAGCAGCTTCATCACCAGGCCGCGGCGTGCGATGCCCTGGGCGGCCTCGATCCTGGCGAGGGTCTCGCGGACCACCGCTTGATACAGCGCGGCCTGCTCCCGACCGAGGGCCACCGGGTGGTCCGTCTCGGTCTTCGGCGGGAGTTCCGGCGCGATCCCGGGGTCGGACTTCTTGCGGCGCAGGATGAACGGGCGTACCAGCTTGGCCAGTCGTTCGGTCGCCTCCGGGTCACCACCGCCCTCGACCTCCCGCGCATGCAGCGCGCGGAAGGTCTTGAGGGATCCGAGGAGCCCCGGGGTCGTCCAGTCGAGCAGTGCCCACAGCTCGGAGAGGTTGTTCTCCACGGGGGTCCCGGTCAGGGCGATCCGGGCCGGCGCCTTGATGTCGCGCAGCGCCCGGGCAGTGGACGAGCGCGGGTTCTTCACGTGCTGCGCCTCGTCGGCGACGACCCACGCCCAGGTATGGGCCGCGAGTTGGGGCGCGCTGCTGCGCATGGTTCCGTATGTCGTCAGCACGAAGCCGCCCCGGACGTCGTCGAGGCTGCGGCCTGCGCCGTGGAAGCGGTGTACGGGGGTGCCGGGGGCGAAGCGTTCGATCTCGCGCTGCCAATTGCCCAGGAGGGACGCGGGACAGACGACGAGGACGGGCGCGGCGGGCCGCCGGTGGCGGTGCAGCGCGATGACGGTGATGGTCTTGCCGAGGCCCATGTCGTCGGCGAGGCAGCCCCCCAGGCCGATCGAGATCATCGTGTCGAGCCAGGCCATACCGCGCAGTTGGTAGTCGCGGAGGGTCGCCCGGAGCCCGGCCGGCTGGGGCAGGGGGCGCGCTTCGGTGGTGAGTCGGGAGCGCAGCGCGGCGAGGGCTCCCAGCGGCACCACTTCGACCTCTTCGCCGTCGACGTCCGTGGTGCCGTTGAGGGTCGCCGCGAGGGCGTCGACGGGGTCGAGATAGCCCAGTTCCCGCTTGCGGGCTTTGCGTACCAGCGCCGGGTCGACCAGGACCCACTGGTCGCGCAGCCGTACGACGGGGCGGTGCGCTTCGGCCAGGGCGTCCATTTCCGCCTCGGTCAGCGGCGCGCCGTCCATCGCCACCTGCCAGCGGAATTGCAGCAGTTCGTTGGTGTCGAAGAACCCGAAGCCGTCGGCGGCGGAACCGGGCGCCGGGCGCAGCACGGCCGCGGCGGTGAGCCCGCGGGCCAGCTCCTTGGGCCAGTGGACGGCCACTCCGGCGGCGGCGAGCCGTGGTGCGGCCTCCCCCAGCAGCTCGTACAACTCGTTCTCGCTGAGGGGCAGTACGTCGGGGATCGGCCGCTCCAGGAGGCGACCGAGCGGGGACCAGACCCTGACCGCGCGGCGCAGCGCGAGAAGCGTGTCGACGCGGGAGCGCGGGCCGAAGTGGTCGGGGCCCTCGCCCTCCCACAGACTGCGGGCATCGGCCACCAGGGTCGGGTCGGTAAGGCTGTGCACCTGAAGAACGGCGGCTGCCGCGCCCCGCGCTTCGACCGAGCCGCGGTCGGGCCCTTGGTGCGCAGCGCTGTCCGCATCACCCGGATCGGCGGCTCCTTCGCCACCGTTCCGGCCGTCGCCGTCCGCGTCATGCTCGGTGTCGAAGAGCTTGTGCGGTGCCAGATCCAGTCGCAGGGAGAGCCGCACCCCGGCATCGACGCCGGCCGCCACCTCCGCGGCCCACTCACGGGCAGCGGGCAGGCGCTGCGGAGCGTTCACCGCGTACGGGGCACCGGCCACGAAGCCGGCGGCAGGGGTACGCGGCAGGGTGTCGACCACCGCGTCCACGAAGAGCCGCACCAGCCCTACCGGGTCCGGCAACTGCAGCGGACGGCTGCCGGGGAGCGGAACGGCATGGGCCTCGGCAGGCATGGCGGCAGCAATGGTCCGGAGGTGCGCTATGTCGTCGGGGTCCAACGGCCCGGCCCGCCACGCATCGCCGTCCTCGATGGTCAGCCCCGGAAGCAGTCTGCCCCGGCCCGCCAGGTGCAGGGCGTGCAGTGCGGCCGCGCCCCAGCAGGCGGCGGCCGGATGAGCGGCCGGGTCGCGCCGGGCGCGGATTAGCAGCGGGACGGCCTCGGCCACCGGGAGGAGCACGGCGGGGACGGTGCGGGCGCGGGCGCCGTTTCCATGACGCCGGGCGACGGTCAGCCGCGCCGGTTCAGCGGCCGGCTCCGGCGCTGTATCCGCGGCCTGTGCCGGGCCGTGTTCTCGGCCCGTCCCACCCGTCGGAAGCGGGCCGCCGTCCGGCTGCCAGAACGCGACCTGCCCGGCCCGCGGTGATGCGGCGGGCAGGAAGACCGCGGCGCATCCGACCAGAGCTTCGCCTGCTCCGGCACGGGCGGCTGGGGCTGCGTGCGCGGCCGTCAGCGAGGCACCCGCCGACCGGGACGCTTCCGCTGCCGCCTCCCACTGCCTTGCCATACCGCCCTCTCGTGCTTGATCTTCGGGGTCCCGGGTCCGTCGCACCGCTAGCGGCACCTGCCGGGCTCGTCGCGACTGGCCCACGTCTTGGCCCACGTCTACTGCCCCAACCTGCGAGTCTACGGTCGTGCGCACTGCCCCTCCCGCGTCGCGCCCTCCTGCAGCACGCCGGACGATCGTGCCCGCCCAGACAGCACGGCCCGACGGCGAACCGTCGACCAGCGCATCGATCCGTTGCCGCGCCGACCTCCCTCTCCTGCCGCCGCGGCGGCACCGGTCCGCCGGCCCATCGTCGTGACAAGCGTGTGGGTCGCGAGTGGATAAGTGACCAGTGGACGAGTGACGAGTGGGCGAGTGCAGGAATGCGGCGCGTTGTTAAGGCCGCCGTCGCCGTCGTGCCGGCAGATGCCCCCTGCCGAAGCGAAACCCATACGATCCACTCCCCCTGTCAGGTCTTCGACCGGTTACGGTCCGTCGCCGCATCGTGCGTTGAGACCGATGGAATCAGACAGCACTGACAACGCCACCTGCCGACGCGTCGAGCCTCCTCGCCACAATGCCTCTGACCTGCACCAAAAGCGTTCCCCGGAGCCGCTGCGGACGAGTTGTCCACAGCCCGCAAAACGCACTTCACCCCCATCACGGAAACGGCTACAGTGAGTGACGAAGCGACTCTCAGTAACCGTTTCACCGTGAGGAGTCACCATGCGTATGCCGACCCAGGAACAGGCCGCCGCCACCGACGCCTTCGATGCCGGCTCGCACCTCGTCATTCAGGCGGGCGCCGGCACGGGCAAGACAACGACCCTCGCGATGCTCGCTCACGCGGCGCGGCGCCGAGGCCGGACCGGTCGCTACATCGCCTTCAACCGAGCCATCGCGCGCCATGCCGGCCGTACGTTTCCCGCCGGGGTGTCCTGCGGAACGGCCCATGCCCTCGCCTACACCGCCGTCGGGAGGCGATATCGGGGCCGAATGAACTCCCCACGGCTTGCGGGGTGGCGGACAGGCGCGGCTCTGGGCATCGACGACGGCCTGTCCGTCCGCCTCGGGGCGCGGAGGGTCACCAACAAGGCGCTCTCCTACAGCGCCCTGCGCACGGTCACCCGGTTCTGCCAGTCGGCGGACAAGGAAATCGCTCCCCACCACGTGCCGCCTCTCCGGGGAGCCGAACAGAAGCCCTTGCACGACCAACTCGCCGACCTCGTCCTGCCCTTCGCCCGCAGGGCTTGGGCCGATCTCCAGCATCCTGAGCACGGCGTCGTCCGCTTCGAGCACGATCACTACCTCAAGATGTGGGCCCTGCAAGAGCCCGTGATTCCCGGGGACTTCCTCCTCCTGGACGAAGCGCAGGACACCAACCCCGTCGTCGATCAGGTCTTCACCGCCCAGCGGGCCCACGCGCAGCTGGTACTGGTAGGAGACTCCGCGCAAGCGATCTACGGCTGGCGTGGAGCGCGGGATGTCATGACGGGATTCGACGGCACCCGGCTCGCCCTCTCCCGCTCCTTCCGCTTCGGCCCGGCGTTGGCGGAGGAGGCTAACCGCTGGCTCGCCATCGTCGACGCACCGATCCGGCTCACGGGCTCCCCCTGGCTCAAGACCGAGGTGAGCCGGCTCCGCGATCCGGCAGCGATCCTTTGCCGCTCCAATGTCGGGGCGATGGCGGAGGTGATACGGCAGCTGGCGGCGGGCCGCCGGGTTGCGCTGGCGGGTGGCGGCGAGGCGCTGGGAGCACTGGCCGGTGCCGCTCACGACCTCGAAGCGGGACGACGTACGGCGCACCCGGAGCTGATGCTCTTCGAGTCCTGGGGAGAGTTACGGGAGTACGCGGAGTTCGACCCCGCCGGGCGGGATCTGCTGCCACTGGTGGAACTCGTCGACGAGCACGGCACACAGGCCGTGCTGCACGCGCTGGACCGCCTCACACCCGAGGCATCAGCCGAGGTCACCGTATCCACAGCTCATCGCGCGAAGGGCCGGGAGTGGTCGACCGTGCGTATCGCGGATGACTTCACCGCCCCTGACGATCTGGCCGAGACCGACGAAGACGGCGCCCCGGTACCGGGGCCCATCGACGCCGACGAGGCGCGCCTGGCGTACGTCGCGGTGACACGGGCCCGCGCACGGCTCGACCTCGGCGGCGTCTCATGGATCCACTCGCACCCCGCGGGTGACCCACGCCCCACAAGCCAGAGCCCGCCAGGGCTGAGCAGTGGCCGAGAGCCGAGAGACAGCAGCTCAGAGGCCCACCACCAAGCCTCCACGGTGTCCACACCGGCGCATCCGCACCCCGCCCGGACAGCAGCGGGAGCGCGGGAAGGGGCCGCATGAACGGCTACCGAAATTCGTCACGGGGAGTGGTGACGGAGCCGTCGATGTGCAGGATCCTGGAATAGGGAGATGGGTGCCGATGCGTACAGGAAATGAGCCGGTACAGGCACGCAGCCCGCTGAGAATACGCTGCGGACTGGCGTTGTGGGGCCTGCTGTGGGCCCTCGCGGGGGCAGTGGCATTCGCCGCGGCCGAGCGGCCGGAATGGGCAGCGGCGTGTGCCGCACTGGCGGCGGTGGCCGCGACGGATCTGGTCATGGTGATACGGCACATCCGCCAGGGCCCGCACTTCCAGCCGGGCCGGGAGATACCCCCCTACGAGGCGGACCGAGGCACGAACGGCGTCTTCGGCAGACGGAACACCCGCGGCAGGGGAGGGAACCGCAGGCCGTAAGGATCGAGGCGGCAGGCAGCAGGCCCTCGTACTCGCCTGGCGTGGCAACGGCGTGGACCGGAGGACCGGCCCCGGGGCCCCGAGGCCCCGGGCTCAGGGAAGCCCCCGTCGCTCGCGCGCCACTGCCGGAGGTTGCCTTCGGGAGGCGCCGCACACCAGCCCAACATTCGGCACTGGTACGGGCACCTAGCGCCTGCCCCTTGAGTCGTTCCCCGACCGACTCAACAAATGGGCCTACCGACCCAGATCACAGCCCAGACCGAAGGAGCCCCTCAATGCCGCGCACTGGCCGCGTGGCCGCCTGGCCGCCTGAGCGAACAGCCGCGCCTCTACCCAAGTAGGCCGCGCGCAACGGCCTGTTGCCCCTGGCCCTACCTGGGGCCTTGGCCCGGTCCGTTGTGACCGTTGTCGTCGCGGGCTTGCCCGTCGTCGCCGCCATGCCCGTTGTCGTCGCCATAGCCGTTGGCGCCGTCGTGGGCGAAGCGGGCCGCTTCGATGAACTCGGGGCGCGGTTCCAGGGCCGCTGCCAGGCGGAAGTGCCGCAACGACTCCTCCGACCTGTTGGCACGCTCCAAGGTCCGGCCCAACGCGAAGTGCGCGAACGCGTTGTCCGGCTCGCGCTCCAGCACGATCTGGAATTCGAGCTCTGCGGGCCGCAGTTGTGCGGCGAGAAAGAAGGCACGTGCACGCAGCAGGCGAGCGGCGGTGTTCTCGGGGTGTGCGGCAATGACCGAATCCAGCAGCCGAATCGCTCCGCGAGGGTCGCGGGCCGCCAACAGCTGCTCCGCGGCGCGGAAGTCGATGACATGGGTCTCAGGGCTGTGCTCGGGCACGGCCGCCTCCTCTCCGATGGCGCTCAGGGCAGGCATGACCTGCCGGCCCCAGAGCTACGTGCGCAAGAACAAGCCCGTCCCCCGCCACATTCCCCGTTCGCCGTCTCCCGCTGCTCTCCCCCCCCGCTCCCCCATTCACCGCGTCCGCGCCGGCTTGACCGTCGTGGGCGCCGACTTCATCGATCGTCGCCGGCGGCCGTCACCAGCGGGCCTCCGCCAGGCCACGCCCCCAGTGCCCCGCCACCCCCGCCTTCCCCTCGCAGACGCACTCGGCATCGGGGCCCGGCTAGAGGCTGATGTGATACGCCTTGCGCAACGTCTCGTGCACGGTCCACTGCGTACGGTCGCCCTCGCGCAGGACGCAGGCGTCACCTGGTCCCACGTTCAGCACAGACCCGCCCTCGACCTCGATGGTGGCGCGTCCGCTGACGACGACGAAGAGCTCGTTGGCCTCCGTGTCCGTCACGACACCCGGCGTTATCTGCCAGATGCCCCGGATCTGACGGCCGTCCGGCGACTCCCACAGCACCTTGCCCGTCACCAGCGGCTCCCCGCGGACGATCTGTTCGGGGTCCAGCGGTTCCGGCTCCAGATCGGCGTCCGCGAAGCCGGGAATGTTGACGACGAACGACGCGGGAGCGGCCTCGGGCGAGACGGAGGAGGCGGCGGTGCCGGCCCCTGCACCGGGGCGGGCTCCGTCGTCCTGGGCGTGGGTGCCAAGATCAGTAGCGGTCTCGGCAGCGGTCGTCTGCGTGGCATCGGAAGCACTCATGGCGGCGAGGCTACAGCCCGGCCTCAAGCGCTCTGCAGGCGCTCCCACACCGCGCGGACCTGCGGCTCCAGGGCTTCCAGGGGTCCATCGTTGTCGATGACATGATCCGCGACGGCCAGTCGCTGCTCGCGGGTCGCCTGAGCCGCCATGCGGGACTTGGCCTCGTCCTCCGACATGCCGCGCAGCCGGACCAGCCGGTCCAGCTGGGTCTCCGGTGCGGCGTCGACCACGACTACCAGGTCGTAGAGCGGCGCCAAGCCGTTCTCCGTCAGCAGCGGAACGTCGTGAACCACCACGGCCTCCGACCCCGCTGCCGCCTCGAGTTCCGCCGACCGGGAGCCCACCAGCGGATGCACGATCGCGTTGAGGGCCTTCAGCTTCTCCGGATCGGCGAAGACGATCCCGCCCAGTTTCGGCCGGTCCAAGGTGCCCTCCGGGGTGAGGACACCGTCGCCGAACTCCTCCGCCACCGCCGCCAGTCCGGGCGTGCCCGGCTCGACGACCTCCCGGGCGATCCTGTCCGCGTCCACGATCACCGCGCCGTACGACGCCAGCAATCGCGAGACCTCGCTCTTTCCCGCGCCGATTCCGCCGGTCAGCCCCACCTTCACCATGGGCCCACGCTATACGCTCCTGGAATCGGCAGCCCGAAGGGACCGCGGTTCCGATACGGCAGTTCAGATACCGCAGTTCAGATACGACGGTTCACACACGGCAGTTCGAGCGACGCCCGGGCGAGGGCGGCCTCCGCCCGCGCCCGCCCTCCGGCACCCGCCGCGCCCCCTGGTCAGGCGCCGGTTCCGCCGTCGCTCTCCCGGTCGGCCAGGAAGCGCTCGAATTCCCTGCCGATCTCGTCCGCCGAAGGCAACTCGACCGGCTCGGCGACCAGGTTTCCGCGACTCTCGGCTCCGGCCACCGCGTCGTACTGATGCTCCAGTCCGCTCACCAGCGCGACCAGCTCCTCGTCGCCCTCCGAGATCTGCCGTTCGATCTCCTCCTGGGTGCGAAGAGCTTCGGTGCGCAGCGAGTGGGCGGCGCTCGGCAGCACCAGACCAGTCGCGGCCGTCACGGCCTCCAGGACGGTGAGCGCGGCATCCGGGTAGGCGGACCTGGCGATGTAGTGGGGTACATGGGCCGCCACACCGAGAACGTCGTGCCCCGCCTCGGCAAGCCGGAACTCGATCAGCGCCTCCGCGCTACCGGGGACCTGTGCCTCGTTGAAGAAGGTGGCGTGCCCCGGCATCAGGTCGGTGCGGTTGCCGTGCGGGGTGATGCCCACGGGGCGGGTGTGCGGAACGCCCATGGGGATGCCGTGGAAGTTCACCGCAAGTCGTACGCCCAGGCGCTCCACCATCTGCCGCACGGCGGCCGAGAAGCGTTCCCACTCCACATCCGGCTCGGGGCCGGAGAGCAACAGGAAGGGAGCGCCCGTCGCGTCCTCGACCAGGCGCAGCTCGATGCTGGGCGTCTCGTAGGCGGTCCAACGGTTGTTCTCGAAGGTGAGCAGCGGGCGGCGGGCCCGGTAGTCGATCAGGCGGTCGTGGTCGAAGCGGGCGACGACGCGGTGGGGCAGCCCGTCGAGCAGCCGCTCCACGATCTGGTCGCCGGTCTCGCCGGCGTCGATGTACCCGTCGAAGTGGTACAGCAGCACCAATCCTGCGGAGTCCCTCGCCGCGATCGCCTCGACCGCCGCGAGCCCGCTCGGCTCCCATTCGTACAACCTCTGGGGATCCAACACAGTGACCGCTCCTCCTCATGTCCGTGGGCGACAACGTCCGACAGCGGTGTCGCATTCCCGAACAGGCCCTTTGAAGCCCCGGCGCTATTCCACTCGCCTCCACCTCGACCGCCACCTCGACCTCTGCCGCCCGTCCGCCTCGCCCCCGCCCCACTCACCTCCCCCGCATGGGCATCGTGTGCCCCGACCGGCGGATGGAATCCCGCCACCCGGTGCCGCGCGCATGCCAACCCAGCAGCCCGACCAAGGCGTGGGCCCACGCTCCCCGCACAGGAAGCTGGAGGAGGAACCCAGGAGGAACCCACCCCCCCTCGCGCCCACCCCCTCGGGATTCACGCCCATGAACACCCCTGACTCGAACACCCCTGACTCATAGGGGAGTTACAGAATGACGAACGGATAGGCCGCAGCGATCGACCACCTGCCAGCTCAACTTCAGCGCCCGCTCGACATCTTGACGGCGCAACCGCCACCCCTTAGCTTCACGAGCGCTCAAGCCATTCACCATCACACCCAACGTTCATATATGGAGAAGGAGTTGCATGCGCATGCCTGCCTGGAGCTGGATGAGCAGTTGGCCTCTGCGTCCCTTACGGACTCGCACGCGACGTCATGTCCGGACCAGCCCGCTCCTGGCGGTCTCGGGCATCGCGATGCTGGCAGCGGGCAGCGCCCTCGGCGTCGCCTCCACGGCGGTCGGCGCGACCGCCCCGCGCCCCGCCAGGGTGATCCAGGTGTCCACAGCGGCCCAGCTCAAGGACGCCCTCGCGGCCGCCCGGAGCGGCGACACCATCGAGCTTGCCGACGGCACCTACAGCGGCAACTTCAAGACCTCCACCGCCGGCAGCTCCGGCTCCCGCATCACCCTCTCCGGCTCCTCGAAGGCCGTCCTCACCGCCGGCGGCGGCTACGGACTGCACCTGAACGGCGCCTCCTACTGGACGGTCAAGGGCATCACCGTCACCGGCGGCCAGAAGGGAATCATGGTGGACGCCACGGACGGGGTGGTCCTTGACTCCGTCTCCGTCCACGACCTGGACATGGAGGGCGTGCACTTCCGCAAGTCCAGCAAGAACGGCGTCATCAAGAACTCCACGATCCGCGACACCGGCAAGGACGGCAGCGGCATGGGCGAAGGCGTCTATGTGGGCAGCGCCGGCGGCACCGGCGACAAGAGCGACAACATCCAGATCCTCGGCAACACCATCGGGCCGGGCGTGGGCGGCGAGAACGTCGACATCAAAGAAGGCACGACGGGCGCGAAGATCAGCGGCAACACCTTCGACGGCAGCGGGTTGACCGGGGCCAATTACGACGACTCATGGGTCGACGTGAAGGGCAACGGTGTCCTTGTCGAGAACAACAAGGGCCGCCACACGACCAACAACGGGTACGAGACCCACAGCCAGCAGGCGGGCTGGGGCTGCGGGACGGTCTTCCGCGGCAACACATCCGACCTGAGCGGCGCCTCCGGTCCGGGGCGCTACGGGTTCAACGTCACCAACTACGACGCGTCCGACTGCCCGGTCACGATCGCGGGCGACAACAGCGTCACCGGCGGCCGCGGCGTGGCCAACCCCGGCGTCCCGGTGGGCTGACCGGACGGGCGGCGAAGGGGCGGGAACGAGGTACGCAGAGGTGGTGGACGCGCAAAAGGCCCGCTCCCCCGGAGGGGAACGGGCCTTTCGCTATCGGCTAGTGCCTAGCGGTGAGCGTTCAGCTCTGGCCGCCGGCCAGCTTCTCGCGGAGCGCGGCCAGGGCCTCGTCCGACGCCAGGGCGCCGGAGTTGTCCGCCGACTCCGAGGAGTAGGAGCCGCCGCCGGAGGCGTTGCCGCCACCACCGGTGCTGCCGGCGCCCGGGGCCGCCGGTGCCGCAGCACCCTCGGCCGCGGCCTGCTCGTCGGCCTCGCGGGACTTGATGACCTGAGCCTGGTGCTGCTCGAAGCGCTGCTGCGCCTCGGCGTACTGGTTCTCCCACGCCTCGCGCTGGGTCTCGTAGCCCTCGAGCCAGTCGTTGGTCTCGGGGTCGAAGCCCTCGGGGTAGATGTAGTTGCCCTGGTCGTCGTAGGACGCGGCCATGCCGTACAGGGTCGGGTCGAACTCGACCGCCGACGGGTCGGCACCGAAGGACTCGTTGGCCTGCTTCAGCGAGAGGCTGATGCGACGGCGCTCGAGGTCGATGTCGATGACCTTGACGAAGATCTCGTCGTTGACCTGGACGACCTGCTCCGGGATCTCGACGTGGCGCTCGGCCAGCTCGGAGATGTGGACCAGGCCCTCGATGCCCTCGTCGACGCGCACGAACGCACCGAACGGAACGAGCTTGGTGACCTTACCCGGGACGACCTGACCGATCTGGTGGGTCCGGGCGAACTGCTGCCACGGGTCTTCCTGGGTCGCCTTGAGCGACAGGGACACGCGCTCGCGGTCCATGTCGACGTCCAGGACCTCGACCGTGACCTCCTGGCCGACCTCGACGACCTCGGAGGGGTGGTCGATGTGCTTCCAGGACAGCTCGGAGACGTGCACCAGGCCGTCCACGCCACCCAGGTCCACGAAGGCACCGAAGTTGACGATGGAGGAGACGACGCCGGAGCGCACCTGACCCTTCTGGAGGGTGGTGAGGAAGGTCTGGCGGACCTCGCTCTGGGTCTGCTCCAGCCAGGCACGGCGGGACAGGACCACGTTGTTGCGGTTCTTGTCCAGCTCGATGATCTTGGCCTCGAGCTCCTTGCCCACGTAGGGCTGGAGGTCGCGGACGCGGCGCATCTCGACCAGGGAGGCCGGGAGGAAGCCACGGAGGCCGATGTCGAGGATGAGACCACCCTTGACGACCTCGATGACGGTACCGGTGACGATCCCGTCCTCTTCCTTGATCTTCTCGATCGTGCCCCAGGCACGCTCGTACTGAGCGCGCTTCTTGGACAGGATGAGGCGGCCTTCCTTGTCCTCCTTCTGGAGAACCAGGGCCTCGATCTCGTCACCGACGGCGACGACCTCATTGGGGTCGACGTCGTGCTTGATCGAAAGCTCGCGGCTGGGGATGACGCCTTCGGTCTTGTAACCGATGTCGAGCAGGACCTCGTCCCGGTCGACCTTCACGATGACGCCGTCGACGATGTCGCCGTCGTTGAAGTACTTGATCGTCTCGTCGATCGCGGCGAGGAAGGCTTCCTCGTTACCGATGTCGTTGACCGCAACCTGCGGGGTGGTGGCGGTGGTCTCGGTGCTGCTCGTCATGTGGGTAAAGGCTCCGGTGCGGACATTGAAGTCGTAGGTACTGCTACGCCGAGAGCCGTTATCGCCTCTGCACGGGACCGGACAGCGTCAGAGGCGCACCCTCCGGAGCCCCGCGAATAACCGGAGCAACCCGAAACGCCTCGAAAACCGAGGGGACATACATACAGATACGAGCGCGGCCTGCTCCGTCTGAGGCGCGCAAGCCCGCAGCGCAACTTGTAGCATACGGGGGCAGCCGGACACGGTCAATGCGCGAAGGCGCACACCCGGGACAATCGCCCCATAACCGGCACACGCGATGTTCCGCGAGGTCGTACGGCCTCACAGTCCCTGCTGCTACAAGCAGAGCGAAGACTACGACGACGGGCGCGATGAACCAAGAGCACGAGCCGGAGGCGACCCGACGTCACGCCTCCGACACCGAGAGCAGCCGGGCCAACCGCGGCTGGTGGGACCGCAACGCCGACGAGTACCAGAGCGAGCACGGGGGGTTCCTCGGGGACGACCGCTTCGTCTGGGGACCCGAGGGACTGGACGAGGCGGAGGCCGGCCTGCTGGGGCCGGCGGCGGAGCTGAAGGGGCAGCGGGTCCTGGAGATCGGGGCCGGGGCGGCACAGTGCTCCCGCTGGCTGGCGGCCCAGGGTGCCCGCCCCGTCGCGCTCGACCTCTCGCACCGACAGCTCCAGCACGCGCTGCGGATCGCCGACGGTACTCCTGAAGAAGGGGACGTCGAGCTGGTCGAGGCGGATGCCGGGGCGCTGCCGTTCCGGGACGGCTCCTTCGACCTGGCCTGTTCCGCGTATGGCGCGATCCCGTTCGTCGCCGATCCGGTGCGGGTGCTGCGGGAGGTGCGCCGGGTGCTGCGGCCCGGTGGCCGGTTCGTCTTCTCCGTCACCCACCCCATCCGCTGGGCCTTTCCCGACGAGCCGGGTCCCGAGGGCCTGTCGGTGGCCGCCTCCTACTTCGACCGGGTGCCGTACGTCGAGCAGGACGACACCGGCCGGGCGGTCTATGTGGAACACCACCGCACGCTCGGCGACCGGGTCAGGGACGTGGTCACCGCCGGGTTCCGGCTGGAGGACCTCGTCGAACCGGAATGGCCGGACTGGAACACCCAGGAGTGGGGCGGCTGGTCGCCGCTGCGCGGGCACCTCATCCCGGGGACGGCGATCTTCGTGTGCGTGGCCGACTCCCGGACGCCCACCGGTTCATAGGTCCGCTCCCCTGGGCCGGCCCGCCCGGTGACGGGCGTCGCGGCTCCGGGCGGATCACGTGGACGGCGGGCACCACTGGGGCGGCAGACTGGGGTCATGATCCTCCCCCCACCTCCGGCCGGTGGCGCGGCCGGCGACGCCCTTGCCCAGCTCCCGGTGCGTACCGCACTGCCCGCGCTGCGCGAAGCTCTCGACGGCCCCGGCACCGCGGTGCTCTGCGCGCCGCCCGGCACCGGCAAGACGACCTTGGTGCCCCTGGAGCTGGCGGGACTGACCGGCGAGGGTCCGGCGCGCCGGGTACTCGTCGCCGAGCCCCGGCGGATCGCGGCCCGCGCGGCGGCTCGCCGGATGGCCTGGCTGCTGGGCGAGAAGGTCGGTGAGCGGGTCGGCTTCACGGTGCGCGGGGAGCGCCGTGCGGGGCCGCGTACCGCGGTGGAAGTGGTGACGACCGGTGTGCTGCTCCAGCGGTTGCAGCGCGATCCGGAGCTGGCCGGGATCGACGTGGTGATGCTCGACGAGTGCCACGAGCGGCATCTCGACGCCGATACGTCCGCCGCGTTCCTGCTGGATGTCCGCGAGACGCTGCGCCCGGAGCTGCGGCTGGTGGCGGCGTCGGCGACGACGGACGCGGAGGGGTGGGCGCGGCTGCTGGGCGGTGACGCGGGGGCCGCACCGGTGGTCGAGGCGGCAGGTGTGTCGCACCCCGTGACAGCGGTGTGGGCGCCCACCGATCGGCCGGTGCGTCCGGCGCACGGGATGCGGGTCGACCCGGCGCTGCTGACGCATGTCGCGGGGGTCGTGCGGCGGGCGCTGCGGGAGCAGTCGGGGGATGTGCTGTGTTTCCTCCCCGGTGTCGGGGAGATCGGGCGGGTCGCCGGGCAGTTGGCAGGGGTGGACGCCGACGTGCTGCAGGTGCACGGGCGGGCGCCGGCCGAGGTGCAGGACGCGGTGCTGAGCGGCGGGGACGGCGTCCGGCGGGTGGTGCTGGCGACATCGGTGGCGGAGTCCAGCCTGACCGTTCCGGGCGTACGCGTGGTCGTGGACAGCGGGCTGGCACGGGTTCCGCGGACGGATCACGCGCGCGGTCTCAGCGCGCTCACGACGGTTCGTGCGTCGCAGGCGGCTGCCCGGCAGCGGGCCGGACGGGCCGGGCGTGAGGCTCCCGGGGTGGTCTACCGCTGCTGGTCGGAGGGAGAGGACGGGCGGCTGCCGCGCTTCCCCGACCCGGAGATCAAGGTCGCGGATCTGACGGCTTTCGCGTTGCAGGCGGCCTGCTGGGGCGACCCCGAGGCCGCCGGGCTCGCCCTCCTGGACGCGCCGCCGGCCGGTGCGCTGGCCGCCGCCCGGGAGGTGCTTTCGGCGATCGGCGCGGTGGATGCCGACGGCCGTGCCACGGAGCGTGGCGGGCGGATGGCGCGGCTCGGCCTGCATCCGCGGCTGGCGCGTGCGCTGTTGGACGGCGCGCAGGAGGTCGGCGTACGGCGGGCCGCGGAGGTGGTGGCGCTGCTGAGCGAGGAACCGCCGCGGGCGTACGGGGACGATCTGGCGGCCGCCTGGCGCACGGCCCGGCGGGGCGGCGACGGCTATGCCGCGCGGTGGCGGCAGGAGGCGCGGCGGCTGGCGTCGGCGGTCGGCGGGACCGGCTCGGGGCGCGGCGGGGGCGCCGGGGGCGAAGCGGGCGGCAGCGGGGCGGCGTCCGCGTCGGTGGCCGGGAGTGCGGCCGGTCGGGCACGGAACGGCCAGGCCGTCGGCTCGGAAGGGGTCGGCCGGGGAAGCGGCGGTGGCGCGGACCGGGGTGACGACGCGGTGGCAGGGCTTGTCGCGGCGCTGGCGTTCCCCGAGCGGGTGGCGCGGGCGCGGGGCGTGGGCAGCTATCTGATGGCGTCCGGGACGGGCGCCGAGCTGGCCGGTGCGGGGCCGGGGGCGCGGGCCGGCGACGGGTCGAGTCTGCGGGACGCGGAGTGGCTGGCGGTGGCGGTGGCGGACCGGCCGGTCGCAGCGGCGTCGGCGCGGGTGCGGCTGGCGGCGGTGATCGACGAGGAGACGGCCTGTGCCGCGGCGCGGGCGCTGTACTCCTCGGGTGAGGAGGTCCGCTGGTCGGGCGGGGACGTGGTGGCCAGGAGGATGACCCGGCTGGGGGCCATCGAGCTGGTCTCCCGGCCGCTGACCGCGCCCGATCCCGCCTTGCTGCGGGAAGCGGTGGTGGCGGGCCTGCGGCAGGAAGGGCCCGGTCTGCTGCGCTGGTCGGCGGGCGCGGCGTCGTTGCGGCAGCGGATGGCGTTCCTGCATCGGGAGTTGGGTGCGCCGTGGCCCGATGTGTCGGACGCGGCGCTGCTGGAGCACGTCGAGGAGTGGCTGGGGGTGGAACTGGGGCGGGCGCGACGGCGTGCCGATCTGGAGCGGGTCGACGCGGGCCAGGCGCTGGCCCGGCTGCTGCCGTGGTCGACGGGGGACGCGGCACGGTTCGACGAGCTCGCGCCGGAACGTATCGAGGTGCCGAGTGGTTCGCGGGTGCGGGTGGACTACGGCAGCGAGCAGCCGGTGCTGGCCGTCAAGCTCCAGGAGCTGTTCGGCCGGCAGGAGTCGCCGAGGGTGGCGGACGGCAGGGTGGCGGTGCTGGTGCACCTGCTCTCCCCCGCGGGCCGTCCGGTGGCCGTCACCGCCGATCTGGCGTCCTTCTGGAGCGGCGGATACCGGTCCGTGCGGGCGGAGTTGCGCGGGCGCTATCCCAAGCATCCCTGGCCGGAGGACCCTTCGACGGCCGAGCCGACACGGCACACGACGGCGCGGCTCAAGCGGCGCTGAGCGCGCGGCCTACCCGTGGTGGGCGGGCCGGGGCGTACCTCGGTGCGGGAGGCGACCTCAGGCTCCCTTCAGCGTTGCCTTTCCCGCCCCGTCACCCACACCTGCTCCCTCACCTTCGCGTCCTCCTTCTCCTTCTCCTTCTCCCAGCAGCTTGTGCGCGTACCAGTCGGTGAGTGTGTCCGGGCCCGGCACGGGGCTGTTCGTGGCGGCCGGAACGACCACGAGCACATTGCGCAGGAAGTGGGCGTAGCAGAACGGGTCGGGGTCCTGGGCGAGGCAGAGCAGGCGGTCGGCGCCGCGCCAGAGGGCGTAGTGGCGCTCCGAACGGGGGCTGCAGCCGGCCGGATCGGAGCAGCCGGACACGGCGCAGGGGCGGCCGAAGCGTGCGGTGAGGAGGGCTGCCGCGGCCTGCCAGTCGGCGTCGAGTTGGCCGCGGCCCCGGTCGGTGTGGAGGGTCCAGCCGCGGGCGCGGCCCCAGACCGCGGCGAGGTGGTCGGCGTCGGGCACGCCGTCGTACTCGGGGTCGTAGACGCTGAAGGTGGCCCAGGCCGTCTGGCCGGACGGGCCCGGGGTGCCTTCGTAGTGGCCGGACCAGACGACCTGGCCTGCGGCGGTTTCGTAGGAGTCGTCGAACGCGGAGTAGCGCCATCCGCGGCTGCTGAGGAAGGCGTCGAAGGCTTCGTCGTCGGGTGTGTCGGCGTCGGCGGCGAAGTGGCTCAACTCCAGGAGCTGGTCCACCACTTCGTCGGTGACCGGGCAGTTCGCTAACGTCATGTGTTCACGTTACGGGCCGCCACCGACAATCCCGTGACGGCTCCGCGGGGCGGGCTCCTGGCGTGGCGCCCCTGTGCGGTCACCTCGCGGGCGTCGGCCGTGGCGTGGGGTTCGGGTCCGGTCCGGTGTCCACGGTCCGGTCGTCGCTGCCGGAGCCCCGGCCCGGGCGGCGGCCGCGTGCTTCGAGGTGCAGGCTCAGGGCGAGCAGCGCCGCGCCGAGGACCAGGAAGCCCCAGGGGAGGTAGCTGGTGAGCAGCAGGACGAGGGTGCGCTGGGAGGTCACGAGGGCGACGGTGGAGTCGACGTAGTCCTCGCGCATCTTCACGTGGCCGGCGAACGCGGTGACTTTGCCGCCGCCGGGCAGCAGGTCGCCCCCGCGCAGTTCCTCTTTGTGTATTTCCTCGCCGTTGACGGGCGCACCGGTGACGGGGTCCACCCAGAACATCCGCTTGGTGGTGTACCAGCGCGTGGTGCCCATCTTCTCGACGGATTCCGGGGTGATGCCCTTGACCGGCATCTTCTTGGGGAGGGCGACCTCGGTCCAGGGAATGGTCTGCTCGAAGTAGTAGACCTCCAGGCCGCGGAAGGTGCGTGTTCCCTTGTAGTGGATGGGCGCGGAGGTGCGTGTCTGGGCGTCGAAGTAGGTGTAGTCGCGCTTCTCGGTGAGGAAGGGCCACTTGTACTCGATGCCTTCCCGGCGGACCCGGTCGCCGTCGACCATCTCGCCGGTGGCGTGTACGGGTTCCTGGGAGTGCGCGTCGAAGATGTAGCGCTCGGGGATCTCGGAGACCATGGCGCCGTCGGGTCCGGCCACATAGGAGAGCGTGTCCCAGACGACGACGTCGCGGCCCGCGGTCTTCTCGATGCGCTCGGACTCGGCGACGTTGCCCTTGAGGGTCTGCACGATGGTGACCTTCGGTACCCGCTCGGCCTTCATCGTGCCGTAGTTGATCAGTGTGGCGGGCTTCGCCTCCAGGACCATGTCCTGATACTGGCTGGGCGGGATCTTGGCGAGCCGGGGGAAGGCGTACCACCGCATCAGGGGCGCCAGGGCCGTGAAGAAGACGGCGAAGGCGAGCAGCACCAGGCCGGCCTTCCGCCGCATGCCCTTGGCTTCTCGGCGGCGACCGGCGGCGGCCGGCGGTCCAGGGGGTGTGTTCCGGGTGGGCACGAGGCGGCGCATGGCGTGGCGTCCCTCCCTCAGGGGTGGCTGGGGACGGTGGTCAGCAGCGGCTTGGGTGAGGTCTGGCCACTGGGCGCGCCGATCGACGTGATGGTGAGGACGAGGGCGAGGGCAGCGGCCAGTCCGACCGCGGCTGCTGTCAGGGCACGCATGGCCGCCTCCCGATGAGCTGATGCAGCGTCAGGTCGGGGCACCGTAGCAACGGGCGGCGCAGATGAGAACACGTCGCACCGCCGCCCTGCCCGGTCATGGGCGGAGCGGCGGTGGACGGCGTGGCCGGCGTGCCGGGCCGAGGGCCCAACGGGGCAGTACAGGCGGGTGGTTACCCGCCGGTCGGTGCCGTGACGTGGAGCTCCACGGTCAGTACGGCGCCGTCGGCAGTGGTCAGCCGCAGCAGGAACGTCCCGGACCGGTCATCGGCGTAGATCTTCGGGAGCTTCAGCAGGCCCCTGGCATCCGTGGTGAGGGTGGTGAGGGTGCGCACCGGCTTGTCCGCGTCCTCGCCGGTGGCCTCGGGGTCCTTGAAGTAGGGCCCCTTGTCGTTCTCTACGGGCTTGTCGGGGTCGTCGGTGACCATGGTCGCGGTGACCGGGACACCCGCCGCGATCTTGCCCTGGTACGTCGCCTTGACCTCGACGGCGTCGTCCCCGAAGGCGCCGCCGGCCGTCGCCGTCAGCTCCTTGTCGGAGGTGCGGGCCAGGGCGTCGGCGCGCGGCGCCGGTTCGGCCTTGACGCGCATGCCGAAGTCGACGGCCGGCACGCCGCGGCCGACCGCCGTCGCGCGGATCGTGAAGCTTCCTGCCGCGGCACCCGCGCGCAGGGTGGGAGCGGCGGCCAGACCGTCCTTGCCGGTGGTGACGGTCACGCCGGTCGCGTCGTCCGGGAAGCGGGCGTCCGTGCGGCCGACGATGGTGAAGCGGACGGGGGCGTTCGCCACCGGCTTGCCCTTCGCGTCCTCGGCCCGCACCTGGGGCGACGCGTCGAACTCGGTGCCCGCGGTGGCCGACAGGTCCTTGTCGCCGACCCGTTCGAGGGCCGTCAGCGGCGCGGGCTCGGCCGGCGGCGTGGGGCGGGGGGTGGACGGCGGCGTGGGAGTGGGCGTCGGAGTGGGGGTGGGTGTGCCGTTGCCGTCAGGTGAGCCGTGGGAGTCGCCCTGGCCACCGGGGCCGGTCGGCTTGCCGCTGCCGGGCTTGTCGGCGGCCGTCGAACCGCCCTTGCCCGGGTGCGACGCGCCGTCGCCGCGGCCGGCTCCGCTCCCCGAGCCGTCGCGCTGCGCGGGCAGCACGCCCTTGCCGTCCGGCACCTCGTGCGTGCCCTTGCGGTAGTACGCGTACCAGGACAGCACCGTCCGCAGGTAGTCCTCGGAATTGTTGTAGCCCAGGATCGCCCGGTCCAGGTCGCCCTGCACCGTCAGATCGCGGCCGCCGGCGCAGAGGTAGCGGCCGGCGGCGAGGGACGCGTCGAAGATGTTGTTGGGGTCCTTCTTGCCGTCACCGTTGCCGTCGGCACCCCAACCGGTGCCGCCGGGGCCGCCCTTGGACCATGTGGAGGGGATGAACTGCATCGGTCCGACGGCGCGGTCGTGGGTGAGGTCGCCGTCGTACCGTCCGTTGTCGGTGTCGGTGATCCGGGCGAAGCCGTTGCCGTTGAGCTGCGGGCCGAGAATCGGCTTGAGGGTGGTGCCCTCGGCATCGACCGCCCCACCGCGTGCCTGACCGGACTCCACCTTGCCGATGGCCGCCAGCAGTTGCCAGGGCAGCCGGCACCCCGGGTCGGACGCCTCGATCTGCGAGGCGGCCTTCTTGTACGCGGCCAGGACGGTGGCGGGAATCCCGGCCGCGGCGGGCCCAGTGACGACGGGGCCGTTGCCCCTGCCCTTCGAACCACCGGGCGTCACGGGACTGTTGAGGGGCGGCAGGTCGGTGTAGTACGTCGAGCCGCCGTCGATGGGGGTGTCGGCAGGCGGCGCCTTGTCCCGTTCGTTGCCGGCCGTGCTGTCCGCGGCACCGGGGGCCTGGGAAGCGGTCAGGGCGGCCAGCGCCAACGCCGCCACGGCCGTCGAGGCCGCTCCCCTTCGGAGTCGTCGCCCGAACGTGGCTGCCATGCGTGCCATCCCCTCCGCGTTGCCCACCGCGTGCGTCACGCGGTATCGCACTCCCCAGCGCTCCAACTCAGGCGACACTACGACAACTCGGGCCAGTCATCTACCACTCTCATCGACCGACATAATGCTCTGAATCGATCAAGGAGAGGAAAATGCCGTTCACGCTCAGCCATGCCGCTGCGGTGCTCCCGGCCCTCCACAGGACGGGGGCGGCACGCGGCCCGCTGGTCGCCTCGGCCCTCGTCGCCGGCTCCTTCGCACCGGACATGACCTACTTCGCCGACACCCTGGTTCCCGGTGCCATGCTGTTCGGCACCTTCACGCACTCCCCGATCGGCGTGCTGACCGTGGACGTCCCGATCGCCGCGGCACTGGTCGGCGGCTGGCTGCTGCTACGCGAGCCCCTGCTGGCACTGTTGCCCCGGCCGTGGCAGGGCCGGGCGTACGCGTTGGCCCGCGGGCGGGCCTGGCACCCGCGCGGCACCCGTGAACTCGCCCTCCTGGCCGCGTGGTTCTGCCTCTCGGCGATTCTCGGTTCCGTGACGCATATTCTCTGGGACGCCTTCACCCACCCTGGCCGCTGGGGCACCCGGCTGGTGCCGGGCCTTGAGGCAACGGTGAACGGCCTGCCGGTCTACACGTATCTGCAGTACGGCACGTCCGCGCTCGCGATGGTGGCGATCGGATGGTTCCTGTGGTCGGCGCTGCGTACGGGAGAAGCGGGACCAGCGGGGCGTACAGGATCTGCGACCGCGGGCGGGAGTTCGGTGGCGGCGCCAGGGGCCGGAGGGGGTGCCGCCCGGGCGGCGGGGTGGACTCCGCCCGAGGCCGTGCCCTTGCTCACGCTCCGTCAGAAACTGCTGCTGACGGCCCTGCTCGCCCTTTGTCTCCTCGGGAGCGCCGTGCACCGCACCGTACGTGCACACGCGGTCTACGGCAGCGCGGCGACCTGGTTCGACTACATCCCCACCGTGCTCTTCGGCGCGGGCGCGGGGCTTGCGCTGGGGCTGCCGGTCTACGCGGTGGCCGTGCGTCTGCTGCACCGCCGAGCGCGCCCGGCCACCGGGCCCGCACCGGGGCGGACGGAGACGCCGGAGAGGGAGGCCGGGGCGGAGAGTGACATGGCGGCGGAGAGCGGGACCGGGGCGGCGAGGGAGTCGGCTCCGGCTACGGACGCCGTGGCCGGGCGGTGACGGGGGCGCCGCCGCCCGCGCGGCGGCCCTCCGGAGCCGCACCGCCGCGGACGTTGCGCGCCGCCCCCCCTGCGCTCCGCGCGCTGCACGTTCTCCGCCGGCCGTGGTCCGGAGCGGCGTCCGCCCCGGACCACGGCCGGTGCGGCGGCCGGTGAGCCGCCGCACGCGGTCAGTGGGCCGCCGACTCCCAGTCCTGGCCGGAGCCGACCGAGACGTCGAGGGGCGCCCGCAGTTCGACGGCGGCGGCCATCTCGCGGCGGAGCAGCTCCTCGACCTGCTTGCGCTCGCCCCCGGCGACCTCGACGACGATTTCGTCGTGCACCTGGAGGAGCATCCGGGACTTCAGCTCGGCCGCGCGCAGGGCCGCGTCGACCTTCAGCATCGCGATCTTGACGATGTCGGCGGCGGTGCCCTGAATCGGGGCGTTCAGCGCCATCCGCTCGGCCATTTCGCGACGCTGGCGGTTGTCGCTGTTGAGGTCCGGGAGGTAGCGGCGGCGGCCGAGGATCGTCTCGGTGTAGCCCGTGGCGCGAGCCTCCTCCACGACGCGCTGGAGGTAGTCGCGCACCCCGCCGAAGCGCTCGAAGAAGTTGTCCATCAGCTTGCGGGCCTCATCGGGCTGGATGCCCAGCTGCTGGGAGAGGCCGAACGCCGACAGGCCGTAGGCCAGGCCGTAGCTCATCGCCTTGATCTTGCGGCGCATCTCCGGGTCGACCTCGTTCGCGGCGACCGAGAAGACATGGGAGGCGACGGTGGTGTGCAGGTCCTCGCCGGTGGTGAACGCCTCGATCAGGCCCTCGTCCTCGGAGAGGTGGGCCATCACGCGCAGCTCGATCTGGCTGTAGTCGGCGGTCAGCAGGGTCTCGAAGCCCTCGCCGACGACGAACCCGCGGCGGATCGCCCGGCCCTCGTCCGTCCGCACCGGGATGTTCTGCAGGTTCGGGTCGGTCGAGGACAGCCGGCCGGTGGCCGCCACCGTCTGGTTGAAGGTGGTGTGGATCCGGCCGTCGGCACCGATGGTCTTGATCAGGCCCTCGACGGTCGTGCGCAGCTTGGCCTGCTCACGGTGGCGGAGCATGATCACGGGGAGTTCGTTCTCGGTCTGTGCCGCGAGCCACGCGAGAGCGTCGGCGTCGGTGGTGTAACCGGTCTTGGTCTTCTTGGTCTTGGGCAGGCCCAGCTCCCCGAAGAGGACCTCCTGGAGCTGCTTGGGCGAACCGAGGTTGAACTCGTGGCCCGCGGCGGCGTGCGCCTCCTGCACGGCCTGCTGCACCGCGGCCGCGAACTGCTGCTCGATGCGCTCCAGCCAGCCCCGGTCGGCGGCGATACCGGACCGCTCCATCCGGGCCAGCAGCACGCTGGTCGGCAGCTCCACATCGCGCAGCAGGCCGCCCGCGCCGACCTCCGCGAGCTTGGTCTCGAACGCCTCGCCCAGGTCGAGGACCGTCCGCGCCTGGCCCATCAGGGCCTCCGCCTCGGCCTGCTCATCCGCACCGAAGGCCAGCTGTCCGTTGCTCGCCGCGGGGGCGGCCACCTCGCGGCCCAGGTACTCGATGGAGAGGGCGTCCAGGGCGAAGGAGCGGCGGCCGGGCTTGACCAGGTAGGCGGCCAGCGCCGTGTCCATGGAGACGCCGTCGATGCTCCAGCCGTGCTCGCCGAAGACCCGCATCAGGCCCTTGGCGTTGTGCATCACCTTGGGCCGGGCCGGGTCGGCGCTCCAGGCGGCGAAGGCCCGCTCGTCGGCCTCGTCCAGCTGGGCGGGGTCGAACCAGGCGGCGGGGCCGTCGCCGGTGGCCAGCGCCACCTCGGCGACGCTGCCACTGCCCAGCGTCCAGACGTCGACCGTCGCCACACCCAGCGGTCCCCCGCCGTGCTCGGCCAGCCACGGGGCGAGCTCGCCGGTGGCGATCACGGTGCCGTCGATCTCCGCGCCGGCGGCCGGCGCGGCCTCCTCGGCGGCCTGTTCCGCGCCCGGGTCGACGGCGTGCAGCCGGTCGCGCAGGCCCTGGTTGCGGATCTCCAGGCCGTTGAGGAACACCGAGAGGGCCTCGCGGTCATAGGCCTCGCGGACCAACGCGTCGGGACCGCAGGTCAGGGTGACGTCGCGCACCATCTCGGTCAGCCGGCGGTTGAGCTTCACGGCCTCCAGGTGATCGCGGAGATTCTGCCCCGCCTTGCCCTTGACCTCCTCGACGCGCTCCACCAGCTCCGCGAACGAACCGAACTGGTTGATCCACTTCGTCGCGGTCTTCTCGCCGACGCCCGGGATACCGGGGAGGTTGTCGGACGGGTCGCCGCGCAGCGCCGCGAAGTCCGGGTACTGGGAAGGAGTGAGGCCGTACTTCTCCTCGACCTTCTCCGGGGTGAAACGGGTCAGCTCCGAGACGCCCTTGGTGGGATAGAGGACCGTGACGTCCTCGGAGACCAGCTGGAAGGCGTCGCGGTCGCCGGTGACGATCGAGACCTTGAAGCCCTGCGCGGTGGCCTGCTCGGTGAGGGTGGCGATGACGTCGTCGGCCTCGTAGCCCTCGACCGCGAAGCGCTTGACCCGCATCGCGTCGAGCAGCTCGCCGATCAGCTCGACCTGGCCCTTGAACTCGTCGGGCGTCTTGGAGCGGTTCGCCTTGTAGTCCGCGAACTCCTCGGAGCGCCAGGTCTTGCGGGAGACGTCGAACGCCACCGCGAAATGCGTGGGCGCCTCGTCGCGCAGGGTGTTCGCGAGCATCGACGCGAAGCCGTAGATCGCGTTGGTCGGTTGCCCCGTGGCGGTCGTGAAGTTCTCCACGGGCAGGGCGAAGAACGCCCGGTACGCCATGGAATGCCCGTCCATCAGGAGCAGCCGCGGACGGCCGCCCCCCGCCGCTTCGGTGCCGGTCGCTTCGCTCTTCTTCGCTGCCTTTGCTGCCACGCCCCCGATCCTGCCACGCCCCACTGACAATCCCCGCCGCGGTCGCCACGGCGGCGCCTGCATCCGCCCTCCCCGCCGCTCCACCACCACGCGCGTACCCGCCCGGTCACCGTCCGCAGCCGGTGCCGGCCCGCGTCCGCAGCCGGTGCCGACCCGCGCGGACCACCCCTCGCCGCTCCCTACTCGACCCCGCCCCACGCATGACAAGATCTGATGCGTACGGCAACGATCCGCCGCGTGCCGGTGGAGACGGCACAGCACGGCTCAAGGGAGAGCGCCATGGCAGGCAAGCCGCCCGCATCGGACCCCGTCCAGGACGCGCCCGAGGTCGGCGAACCGCAGCACTCCGCCGTCGGACTGCCCGCCATCACCCACGCCCTGCGCATCGCCCAGCAGCAGATGGGCGTGCGCCGCACCGCTCTCACCCTGCTCCGGGTCAACCAGAAGGACGGCTTCGACTGCCCCGGCTGCGCCTGGCCCGAGCCCGAGAAGCGGCACACCGCCGAATTCTGCGAGAACGGCGCCAAGGCCGTCGCGGAGGAGGCCACCCTCCGCCGCGTCACACCGGACTTCTTCGCCGCCCACCCGGTGGCCGACCTCGCCGGACGCAGCGGCTACTGGCTCGGCCAGCAGGGCCGCCTCACCCAGCCCATGTATCTGGAGGAGGGGGCGGAGCACTACATACCCGTCCCCTGGGAGCGCGCCTTCGACATCATCGGGGACGAACTGACCGCCCTCGACTCCCCCGACGAGGCCGTCTTCTACACCTCCGGGCGCACCAGCAACGAAGCCGCCTTCCTCTACCAGCTCTTCGCCCGCGAATTCGGCACCAACAACCTCCCCGACTGCTCGAACATGTGCCACGAGTCGTCGGGATCCGCGCTCACCGAGACCATCGGCATCGGCAAGGGAAGCGTCCTGCTGGAGGACCTCTACCAGGCCGACCTGATCATCGTGGCCGGCCAGAACCCGGGCACGAACCACCCCCGGATGCTCACCGCCCTGGAGAAGGCCAAAGCGGGCGGCACAAAGATCATTTCGATCAATCCGCTGCCCGAGGCGGGCCTGGAGCGCTTCAAGAACCCGCAGACCCCGCGCGGCATCGCCGGCGGCGGCACCCCCCTGACCGACCTCTTCCTCCAGGTGCGCCTCGGCGGCGACCAGGCGCTCTTCCGGGCGCTCAACCGCCTCGTCCTGGAAGCGGCGGAGCGCGACCCCGGCGCGGTCGACGAGGAGTTCATCCGCGAACACACCCACGGCTTCGAGGAGTTCGCGCGCACCGCACGGGCCGACGACGACTGGGACGCGACGCTCCGCGCCACCGGCCTGAGCCGCGAGGAGATCGAGAGCGCCCTGCGCATGGTCCTCGGCTCCCGCCGCACGATCGTGTGCTGGGCGATGGGCCTGACCCAGCACAAGCACTCCGTGCCCACCATCCAGGAAGTCGTGAACTTCCTTCTGCTGCGCGGCAACATCGGCCGCCCCGGTGCCGGCGTCTGCCCCGTACGCGGCCACAGCAACGTCCAGGGCGACCGCACCATGGGCATCTTCGAGCGGCCCGCCCCGGCCTTCCTCGACGCGCTGGAGAAGGAATTCGGCTTCGCGCCGCCCCGTGAGCACGGCTACGACGTCGTCCGCGCGATCCGCGCGCTGCGCGACGGCCGGGCCAAGGTCTTCTTCGCGATGGGCGGCAACTTCGTCTCCGCCACCCCGGACACCGACGTCACCGAAGCCGCCGTCCGCCGCGCCCGCCTGACCGTGCACGTCTCCACCAAACTCAACCGCTCGCACGTCGTCACCGGCGCGCGCGCCCTGATCCTGCCGACCCTCGGACGCACCGAACGCGACCTGCAGACCGCCCCGGACGGCGGCAGCGCCGAGCAGTTCGTGACCGTCGAGGACTCCATGGGCATGGTGCACGCCTCCCGCGGCCGGCTGGAGCCCGCCAGCCCGCACCTGCTGTCGGAACCGGCCATCGTCGCCCGGCTGGCCCGCCGCGTCCTGGGCGAGGCGAGCCGTACGCCGTGGGAGGACTTCGAGCGGGACTACGCCGCGATCCGGGACCGCATCGCGCACGTCATACCCGGCTTCGAGGACTTCAACAACAGGGTCGCCCGCCCCGAGGGCTTCGCCCTCCCCCACGCCCCCCGGGACAGCCGCACCTTCCCCACCGCCACCGGTAAGGCCAACTTCACCGCGGCCCCCGTGGAGTACCCGACGGTCCCCGAGGGACGCCTGCTGCTGCAGACCCTGCGCTCGCACGACCAGTACAACACCACCATCTACGGCCTCAGCGACCGTTACCGCGGCATCAAGAACGGCCGCCGCGTGGTGCTCGTCCACCCCGAGGACGCCCGCGCGCTGGATCTCGCCGACGGCGCCTACACCGACCTCGTCAGCGAGTGGACCGACGGCAGCGAGCGGCGCGCCCCCGGGTTCCGCGTCGTGCACTACCCCACGGCCCGCGGCTGCGCGGCCGCCTACTACCCGGAGACCAACGTCCTGATCCCCCTCGACCACACCGCCGACACCAGCAACACCCCCGCCTCGAAGTCCGTGGTGATCCGCATGGAGACTCCCCAGGGGAACTGACCGCCCAGGGCCACGTGCCGCGGGAAACGGCCACCCGCGCGCCGGGCCCTGCCCGGTGGCCTGATAGGAACAGGCACGGATCCAAGACGATCACGCGTGAGCGAACGGAGCAGCAGTGGGCGAGCAGAGCACGACCAAGTTTCCGCAGGAGATCCTCGACCAGTGGGCCGGCCTCGGCCTCGACCTGCCCTCCCTCTTCTCCGCCGGGCACCTCGGCGAACGGATGAGCGTGCGGGTCACCGAGGCCGCCCCCGACCGCGTCGTCGGCACGATGCCCGTCGAGGGCAACACCCAGCCCTACGGACTGCTGCACGGCGGGGCCTCCGCCGTGCTCGCCGAGACCCTCGGCTCGGTCGGCTCGATGCTGCACGGCGGCCCCCACAAGCTCGCCGTGGGCGTCGACCTCAACTGCACCCACCACCGCGGCGTCCGCTCCGGCCTGGTCACCGGCGTCGCCACGCCCGTCCACCGCGGCCGCTCCACCGCGACCTACGAAATCGTGATCAGCGACGAACAGGACAAGCGGGTCTGCACCGCCCGCCTCACCTGCATGCTGCGCGACGTCGACGCCGACGTGTACCGCACCTGACGCCCCGGCGGCGCCTCGACGCCGTCCGAACGGCCCCGCATCCCGGCACCGGGAGCGGGGCCGCACGCATTTCCCTCACCCTGCGTAGCCGGCGTGCGATGCCGCACCGCGCGCGCATCCCGGGCCCCCCACCGGCACCGGCCCCACCACGCCCATCACGTCCGGTATCCGGACGCCATTCCGTCACAGCGCGGCGCGCCACCCCAGGGAAGTGCGAGTTCGTCCTCCGCACGATGTCCGCCCACCGGCTGTAAGGACCATAGAGGCAAAACGCTCATCGCATGTCATAACAAGAGCGTCACATCCTGGTCAGCGCCACTGCCAGGGCGCCGAGCACCCCTCTAGAGTCACCGCCAGTCACCGCGCCGCCGGGCGCGCTGCGAGCACGGACCACGTGTGGCCCCGTACAGCCCGGCGCGCGAACGGCCATGCGACAGCAATGGCCGCGCCAGGGAAAGGACTGATCGTGCGTCACCGTTCCTTGCTCATCCTCACCACCGCGGTCACCGCAGGCGCCCTCACGCTCTCCGCGTGCGGCTCCCGAGGCGACGACAACAAGAGCGGCGACGGCTCCAAGACGACCGTCGTCATCGGCCTCGACGCCCCCACCACCGGGGAGCTCTCCGCCCTCGGCCTGGGCATCCGCAACTCCGCCCAGCTCGCCGTCGACAACGCCAACAAAGCCGGCGAAGTCGACGGCGTCACGTTCAAGCTCGAAGCCCTCGACGACAAGGCCCTGCCCAACGTCGGCCAGCAGAACGCCACCAAGCTCGCCGGCGACAAGGACGTCCTCGGCGTCGTCGGCCCGCTCAACTCCGGTGTCGCCCAGTCCATGCAGCAGGTCTCCAAGCAGAACGACCTCACGCTGATCTCCCCGGCGAACACCACACCCGACCTCACCCAGGGCAAGGACTGGAAGCAGGACAAGCGCGTCCGCCAGTTCCCCACCTACTTCCGCACCGCGACCACCGACGAGGTGCAGGGCGCCTTCGACGGCCAGTACGCGTGGGAGAAGATGAAGGCCAAGAAGGCCTACATCATCGACGACCAGAAGACCTACGGCGTCGGCCTGGCCTCCTCCTTCAAGGACCAGTTCGCCAAGCTCGGCGGCAAGATCGTGGGCACCGAGCACGTCAGCCCCGACGACCGCGACTTCAAGGCCGTGGTCTCCAAGGTCAAGTCCGCCAAGCCCGACCTGGTCTTCTACGGCGGCGAGTACCCCGCCTCCGGCCCGCTCAGCCAGCAGCTCAAGGACGGCGGCGTGACCGTCCCGCTGATGGGCGGCGACGGCATGTACAGCGGCGACTACATCAAGCTCAACAAGAAGGCCCAGGGCGACTACGCCTCCTCCGTCGGCAAGCCCGTCGAGGAGCTCCCCTCCGCCAAGAAGTTCATCGCCGACTACAAGGCAGCCGGCTTCAAGGAGGCCTACGAGGCCTACGGCGGCTCCACCTACGACGCCACCTGGTCCGTCATCCAGGCCGTCAAGAAGGTCGTCGAGGACAACGACGGCAAGCTCCCCGAGGACGCCCGCAAGAAGGTCACCGAGGCCATGAACAAGGTCACCTTCGACGGTGTCACCGGCCCCATCGCCTTCGACAAGTACGGCGACACCACCAACACCATGATCACCGCCTACCAGGTCGACAAGGGCGCCTGGGTCTCCCGCTTCAGCGCGGAGTTCAAGAAGATCGACAAGAGCTGACCGACCGAAGCGACACACCCGATCGACCCCGGGCCGCGCCAGGACGCCACGAACGACCCTGGCGCGGCCCGCGGCACACCGGAACCCCCCGGCACCTCGTCACTCCCACACAACGGAGGCCCTGCGGTGAACGAACTGCCGCAACAGCTGGCCAACGGACTCATCCTCGGCGCGATGTACGGACTCATCGCGATCGGCTACACGATGGTCTACGGAATTGTCCAGCTCATCAACTTCGCCCACGGCGAGATATTCATGGTCGGCGGCTTCGGAGCACTGAGCGTCTACCTCGCCCTCCCCGCCCACACCTCGCTCATCCTCGCCCTGCCGGTCATGCTCATCGGCGGCATCGCGGTATCCGTCCTCGTCGGCGTCGCAGCGGAACGTTTCGCCTACCGACCCCTCCGCGGCGCACCCCGACTCGCCCCCCTCATCACCGCCATCGGCCTCTCCATCGCCCTCCAGCAGGCCATCTGGAAGTGGTACCCCGACGGCAAACAGGCGCGTGTCTTCCCCCAGTTCAAGGGCGACTCCTTCGAGATCCTCGGCGCCACCGTGCAGCGCGGCGACATCTTCGTCCTCCTCGCCGCCCCCGCCTGCATGGTCGCCCTCGGCTTTTTCGTCGCCAAGACCCGCAGCGGCCGCGCCATGCAGGCCACCGCCCAGGACCCCGACACGGCCAAACTGATGGGGATCAACACCGACCGCATCATCGTCCTCGCCTTCGCCATCGGCGCCGCATTCGCCGGCGTCGCCGCCGTCGCCTACGGCCTGCGCACCGGCGAGGTGCAATTCCGCATGGGCTTCATCATGGGCCTCAAGGCCTTCACCGCCGCCGTCCTCGGCGGCATCGGCAACATCTACGGCGCCATGCTCGGCGGCGTCGTCCTCGGTGTCGCCGAAGCCCTCGCCACCGCCTACATCGAAGAAATACCCGGCATGCAGCAATTCGGCGGCGGAGCCTGGAAGGACGTCTGGGCCTTCGTCCTCCTCATCCTCGTACTCCTCCTGAGGCCACAGGGCCTACTGGGCGAACGCGTCGCGGATCGGGCGTGATAGCGATGACCACAGACATCACCAAGACCACACCCGGCACCCACCCCGGCGTGCTCCCCCTCCCCGAGCGCACCGCCCGCATCACCACCGCCGCCGGCGCCCTCGCCACCGCCGCAAGCACCGGCCTCGCCTGGACCTGGAGCAACGACTTCCCCGGCGAACTCACCTACTACGGATCCCCCGCCGGCCTCCAGATCGTCACACTCGCCGGCGGCATCCTCACCCTCCTCCTCACCGCCTCCGGACTCGGCCTCCGCGGCCTGCAGTGGCTCACCCCCGCAGGCCGCAACGCCTCCGTCCTCCTCGCCGCACTCGGCACCTTCGCGGCCACCTGGTTCACCCTCATCGCCATCGCCGTCGAACTCGGCGGCCTGGTCAACCTCGAACCCGGCGGCTTCGTCGCGGCCGTCACCGCCCTGGCCACCCTCCTCGGCGCCCTCGGCCTGCCCGCCGACCGCGCCCCCGACCAGCCACCCGCGGGCACCTGGCAGCGCTTCACCGGCACCCTCGCCGCCACCACCGTCAAGCGCGCCACCCGCGAACTCCCCGCCTGGGCCGAGATCCTGATCATCGCCGGAGCGTTCGCGGCCGGACTGGTCGCCTTCACCTACGGCATCGACACCGACGACGGCGCCCCCTTCGTCGGCTACCTGCTCTTCATGGTGCTGGCCGTCCCCGCCCTCAACCGGGCGGGAGTCATCGCGCGCCTCACCGCACTCACCCTCAAACACCGCGGCCCCGCACTCGGCGCGGGCTTCATCGCCGCCGCCTGCTTCCCCTTCACCCAGGACACCGACCAGTACACGATCATCGGGGCCAACATCCTGATCTTCGCCACCGTCGCCCTGGGCCTCAACGTCGTCGTCGGCCTCGCCGGCCTCCTCGACCTCGGCTACGTCGCCTTCCTCGGCGTCGGCGCCTACGCGGCCGCCCTCGTCTCCGGCTCCCCCGAGTCCGCCCTCGGACTCCACTTCCCCTTCTGGGCAGCCCTCCTCACCGGCGCCGCGGCCTCCCTCCTCTTCGGCGTCCTCATCGGCGCCCCCACACTGCGACTGCGCGGCGACTACCTCGCCATCGTCACCCTCGGCTTCGGTGAGATCTTCCGCATCGCCATGCTCAACCTCAACGGCACCACAGGACCCGACGTCACCAACGGCGCCATGGGCATCCCGAACATCCCCAACCTGGAGATCTTCGGCTTCAACTTCGGCGAATCCCACGACATCCTCGGCTTCCCCGTCGCCACCTACGGCAACTACTACCTGCTGATGATCCTCGTGACGGCCTTCGTCGTCCTCGTCTTCCGCCGCGCCGCCGCCTCCCGCATCGGACGCGCCTGGATCGCCATCCGCGAGGACGAGACCGCCGCCATCGCCATGGGCATCAACAGCTTCCGGCTACGGCTCCTCGCCTTCGCCCTCGGCGCCGCGCTCGCCGGACTCGCCGGCACCGTCCACGCCCACGTCGTCACCACCGCCACCCCCGAGCAGTTCCAGTTCGCCGGCCCCCAGCCCCCGAACTCCGCCTTCCTCCTCGCCGCCGTCATCCTCGGCGGCATGGGCACCCTCAGCGGCCCCCTCGTCGGCGCGGCACTGCTCTTCCTCATCCCGGCCAAACTCGACTTCCTCCAGGACTACCAACTGCTCCTCTTCGGCATCGCCCTGGTGCTGCTGATGCGCTACCGGCCCGAGGGACTCATCCCCGATCGCAGGAAGCAGCTCGAATTCCACGAGACCGGCCAGCTCGACGTGCCCGATCAGCGCCTCCCCGACGGAGACGCGACCATCGGCGTCACCAAGGCAAAGGCGTGACGACACCATGACCACACCCACCAGGACCGCACCCCGCGCCGACACCGGCACCGTCCTCGAAGCCTCCGGCGTCACCATGCGCTTCGGCGGACTCACCGCCGTACGCGGCGTCGACCTCACCGTCGGAGCCGGAGAAATCGTCGGCCTCATCGGCCCCAACGGCGCCGGCAAAACCACCTTCTTCAATTGCCTCACCGGCCTGTACGTGCCCACCGAAGGCACCGTCAGCTACCGAGGCACCCGCCTCTCACGCAAACCCCACCTCGTCACCCAGGCCGGCGTCGCCCGTACCTTCCAGAACATCCGGCTCTTCGCCAACATGACCGTCCTGGAAAACACCCTCGTCGGCCGCCACACCCGCACCAAAGAGGGCCTCTGGTCCGCCCTCCTCCGAGGCCCCGGCTTCAAAAAAGCCGAACGCACCTCGGAAGAACGCGCCATGGAACTCCTCGAATTCACCGGCCTCGCCCACAAACGCGACCACCTCGCGCGCAACCTCCCCTACGGCGAACAGCGCAAGCTGGAAATCGCCCGCGCACTCGCCAGCGAACCCGGCCTCCTCCTCCTGGACGAACCGACCGCCGGCATGAACCCGCAGGAGACCCGCGCCACCCAGGACCTCGTCCTGGCCATCCGCGACAGAGGCACCGCCGTCCTCGTCATCGAGCACGACATGCGCTTCATCTTCAACCTCTGCGACCGCGTCGCCGTCCTCGTCCAAGGACAGAAGCTCATCGAAGGCACCGCCGAGGTCGTCCAGGCCGACGAACGCGTCGTCGCCGCCTACCTCGGCACCCCGGTCGACGACACGGCCCACTCCACGGCCAACCCGACCACCACCGTGAGCACCGCCAAGGACACGACGGACACCGCGAACCCGCCGCCCCCCGCCGCAACAGACCCGGCAACCGACCCCACCGGCGCGGCGAGCCCCCCCGACCGACCGGCGAAGGGAACCACCGCACCCACACCCCCGGCGGACCAGCCGGCCGAAGGAGAGACCGGAGAGACCTCATGACCGCACTGCTCGAAGTCGAGGATCTCCGGGTCGCCTACGGCAAGATCGAAGCCGTCAAAGGCATCTCGTTCTCCGTCGAAGCCGGCCAGGCCGTCACCCTCATCGGCACCAACGGCGCAGGCAAAACCACCACCCTGCGCACCCTTTCCGGCCTGCTCAAGCCCCTCGCCGGCAAGATCACATTCGACGGCGAACCCCTCAACGGGGTACCGGCCCACAAGATCGTCGAACGCGGCCTGGCCCACTCCCCCGAAGGCCGGCGCCTCTTCCCGCGCCTGACCATCGGCGAGAACCTCAAGCTCGGAGCGTTCCTCCGCAAGGACACCGCAGGCATAGAAAAGGACATCCAACGGGTCTACGACCTCTTCCCCATCCTCGGCGAACGCAGCAAACAAGCCTCCGGCACCCTCTCCGGCGGCGAACAGCAAATGCTCGCCATGGGCCGGGCCCTGATGTCCCGACCCAAACTGCTGATGCTCGACGAGCCCTCCATGGGACTCTCCCCGATCATGATGCAGAAGATCATGGAGACCATCCGGGAGCTGCGCTCCCAGGGCACCACCATCCTGCTCGTCGAACAGAACGCCCAGGCCGCGCTCTCCCTCGCCGATCAAGGACACGTCATGGAGATCGGCCGCATCGTCCTCTCCGGCAGCGGCCCGGAACTCCTGCACGACGAATCCGTCCGCAAGGCCTACCTCGGCGAGGACTGACCCGGCCCCGAGAACGCCGACGGCCCCGTACCGATGATCACCGGTACGGGGCCGCTCACGTCGGCGCGGGACGCTACTGGTCCGACTGCTGCTTCTTCTCCTCGGCGTCCTCGATGACCGCCTCGGCGACCTGCTGCATCGACAGCCTGCGGTCCATCGACGTCTTCTGGATCCAGCGGAACGCGGCCGGCTCGGTCAGCCCGTACTGCGTCTGCAGAATGCTCTTCGCCCGGTCGACCAGCTTGCGGGTCTCCAGCCGCTGGGTGAGGTCGGCGACCTCCTTCTCCAGCGTCCGCAGCTCGGTGAACCGGCTGACGGCCATCTCGATCGCCGGCACCACGTCGCTCTTGGAGAACGGCTTCACGAGATACGCCATCGCACCCGCGTCCCGCGCCCGCTCCACCAGCTCACGCTGCGAGAACGCGGTCAGCATCAGCACCGGCGCGATGCTCTCCTCGGCGATCACCTCGGCGGCGGAGATGCCGTCAAGGATCGGCATCTTCACGTCCAGGATCACCAGGTCGGGGCGGTGCTCGCGGGCCAGCTCGACGGCGTGCTGGCCGTCCCCGGCCTCGCCGACGACGGTGTAGCCCTCTTCCTCCAGCATCTCTTTGAGGTCGAGGCGGATGAGCGCCTCGTCCTCGGCGATCACGACGCGCGTGGTCAGCGGCGGGACGTGCGACTGATCGTCATCGGCGACGGGCGGCTCGGGCTCGGCGGCGCTCACGGGACTCCTCGTTACAGGCAGGTGGTGCCCTTGCAGCCTACCTAGAGGCAGTCGGCAGGGCGCACACGGTATGGTGTCTGAAGCCACCGGCCGGGTTGGTGGAATGGCATACACGGATGTCTCAAACACATCTGCCCGAAAGGGCTTGCGGGTTCGAGTCCCGCACCCGGCACTCCTCAAATGCGGAACTTCACGTTCTCGTGATTCTCACGCTTCGCGTTCTCACGCACGCCATTCGTCACGCATAGTGATGACATGATCTCTCATGGCACAGATGTGCGACACGATGCACTCGCTCGGCTCCGCGCCGGAGCCAAGAACTCCGATGTGGCCCGCGCCCTGAATGTCCCCTCTGGCACTGTCGGCTATTGGCTGCATATGGATCGCAGCCGACGCGGCGAGTGCCCGGGCACCAACGACCGGAAGTGCCCCCGGTGCCACGGCCGTGATCTCGACGCGGCGGCCTACTCCTACCTGTTGGCCCTCTACCTGGGCGACGGCCACATCATTCAGTACTCGGCACACCGCGTGCCGAGCCTCATGATCGCGTGTGACAACGCCTGGCCGGGCGTGATGGATGCCTGCGAGGCGGCCATGCGGGCGGTCTTCCCGGACAACTCCGTGTGCCGGGTGAGCAGGACGGGCTGCCACAACGTGAAGCTCTACTCCAAGCACTTATGGTGCCTGTTCCCCCAGCACGGCCCTGGCAGGAAGCATGAGCGGCCGATCGTCCTCGAAGCCTGGCAGCAGCGGATCGTCGACGACCATCCCTGGGAGTTCCTCCGCGGGCTCGTCCATTCCGACGGCTGCCGGATCACCAACTGGACGACGCGCACGGTCGGCGGCGAGCGCAAGCGCTATGAGTATCCGCGGTACTTCTTCACCAACAAGTCCGACGACATCCGTCAGCTGTTCTCCGACACCCTGACGAAGGTCGGGGTCGAGTGGAGGGTCACCCGACGCGGCAGCGATCCGTTCAATATCTCCGTGGCCCGGAAGGCTTCGGTGGCCCTCATGGACCGGCACATCGGGCCGAAGTACTGACGGGGACGGCAGTCAGGACCTCGGCCCAGCGGGATCGCGGTGGGGCTGGGTCTACTTCGGGTGGTCGTCCTCGCCGATGTGGTGGACGCGGACGAGGTTGGAGGAACCGGGGACGCCGGGCGGGGAGCCGGCCGTGATGATGACGACGTCGCCCTTCTGGCAGCGGCCGATCTTGAGGAGCTGTTCGTCGACCTGGGCGACCATCTCGTCGGTGGAGTCGACGGTGGGGCCGAGGAAGGTCTCGACGCCCCAGGTGAGGTTGAGCTGGGAGCGGGTGGCGGGGTCGGGGGTGAAGGCGAGGAGCGGGATGGGCGAGCGGTAGCGCGAGAGGCGGCGGACGGTGTCGCCGGACTGGGTGAAGGCGACGAGGAACTTGGCGCCGAGGAAGTCGCCCATTTCGGCGGCCGCGCGGGCGACGGCGCCGCCCTGGGTGCGGGGCTTGCTGCGCTCGGTGAGCGGCGGAAGTCCCTTGGCGAGGATGTCTTCCTCGGCGGCCTCGACGATGCGACTCATGGTGCGCACGGTCTCGGTGGGGTATTTGCCGACGCTGGTCTCGCCGGAGAGCATCACGGCGTCGGTGCCGTCGATGACGGCGTTGGCGACGTCGGAGGCCTCGGCGCGGGTGGGGCGGGAGTTGTCGATCATCGAGTCGAGCATCTGGGTGGCGACGATGACCGGCTTGGCGTTGCGTTTGGCCAGCTTGATGGCGCGCTTCTGGACGATCGGGACGGTTTCCAGGGGCATTTCGACGCCGAGGTCGCCGCGGGCGACCATGATGCCGTCGAAGGCGGCGACGATGTCGTCGATGTTGTCGACGGCCTGGGGCTTTTCGACCTTGGCGATGACGGGGAGGAAGCGGTCCTCCTCGCGCATGATGCGGTGGACGTCCTCGATGTCGCGGCCGCTGCGGACGAAGGAGAGGGCGATGACGTCGGCGCCGGTGCGCAGGGCCCAGCGGAGGTCGTCGCGGTCCTTCTCGGAGAGGGCGGGGACGGAGACGGCGACGCCGGGGAGGTTGAGGCCCTTGTGGTCGGAGACCATGCCGCCCTCGATGACCTTGGTGCGGACGCGTGGTCCGTCGACGCCGGTGACTTCGAGGGTGACCTTGCCGTCGTCGACGAGGATGCGTTCACCGGTGGTGACGTCGGAGGCGAGGCCGTCGTAGGTGGTGCCGCAGAGGTGGCGGTCGCCTTCGACGGAGGGTTCGACGGTGATGGTGAACTCGTCGTCGCGTTCGAGAAGTACCGGCCCTTCCCGGAATCGGCCCAGGCGGATCTTCGGGCCTTGAAGGTCGGCGAGGACGCCGACGCTGCGGCCGGTTTCCTCGGATGCCTTGCGGACCCGGTCGTATCGCGCCTCGTGATCGGCGTAGGTGCCGTGACTGAGGTTGAAGCGGGCCACGTCCATTCCGGCGTCGACGAGTGCCTTGATCTGCTCGTACGTGTCGGTGGCGGGTCCCAGGGTGCAGACGATTTTTGCTCGGCGCATGTTTCGACCCTATGACTTACCCATCGGTAGGGGAGTGTGGGGAAGTGACTGCTCAACGTCCGCTCGGTGAAGGGCTGTTGACAAGTATTGGAATGGGCGCGAAGGCGCTCCGATGAGCGGATTTCCGCCTTCGCGCGGCCGGGTCTCAGAGTGCGGGACGGGTCATCGTGAAGCGGGCGTTGACGTTGGCGTAGACGGTTTGGCGCTGGGGTTCGAGGTCGAGGGCGGGGGCGGCTCCGGGGTCGGACGGGGGGCCTCCGTAGCCGGCGAAGCCGCGCATGGTGGGGGCCGCGGCGGGGGCGGCGTTCTCGGCTCCGAGGTCGGCGAGCTCGACGAGGGCGTCGAGGCCGGCGCCGAGTGCTTCGGCGTATTCGCGGGCGCGCTGGACGGCTTCGCGGACGGCGTGGGTGCGGGCGGCGCGGTGGGCGGGTGAGTCGGGGCGCAGGGCCCACCAGGGGCCGTCGACGCGGGTGAGTTCGAGGTCGCCGAGGCGGGTGGTGAGTTCGCCGAGGGCGGTGAAGTCGTTGAGGGTGGCGGTGAGGTTGACGCGGCCGTGGTAGGCGCGGATGCGTTCGTGGCGGCCTTTGTCGGTGAGTTGCGGGGTGAGGCTGAAGGTGCCGGTTTCGAGCTTTTCGATGGCCTGTCCGTAGCTCTTGATGAGGGTGAGGGCTTGTTCGTTGCGGCGGGTGAGGTCGGTGAGGGCGGCTTTGCGGTCGGTGCCGCGGGCGCTGACGGTGACGCCGATGCGGGCGATCTCGGGGTCGAATTCGAGGCGGGCTTCGCCGCGGACGGCGAGGCGCGGGGTGTCGGGGGTGCCGTAGGGCAGGGGGGTGTGGGGGTCGGCGGCGTTGTCGGTGAGGTGGGCGGTGGGGTGCTCGGTGGGGTCGGTCATGGGGGGCTCCTGGGGTGTGTCGGTGGCCGGTGTCGGACGGGTGTGCGGGTGTATGGGGTGTGCGGGCTGAAGGGTGGCATACCGGGTGCGGGAGTGTGAGTCGGTCATGGGATCGCAACCCGCGAGGGGTGTTGCACGGGGGGCGGCTGCGCCAGAATCTACGCGCGTTGCCACGTGCGTGGCGCCGTTCGTCCAGGAGGAGTTGGCATGTCGCTCGACCGTAGGAAGTTCGTGGGTCGTTCTGTGGTGGCGGGGGCCGGGGTGGCGTTCGCGGGGGCCGGTGCGCCGGTGGCGGAGGCGGCGGAGTCCGGCGGGCGAGGTGCGGGGCGGGGGCGTCGTCGGCACGCGTTCAGCGTCATGGGCACGACGGACCTGCACGGCAATGTCTTCAACTGGGACTACGTCACGGACGCGGAGTTCGATGACGCGGCGCACAACGACATCGGTCTGGCGAAGGTGTCGACGCTGGTGGAGAGCGTGCGGCGGGAGAAGGGCCGGCACAACACGCTGCTGATCGACGCCGGCGACACCATTCAGGGCACGCAACTGGCGTATTACTACGCGAAGGTCGAGCCGATCACGGGGCCGGATGCGCCGGTGCATCCGATGGCGCGGGCGATGAACGCCATCGGCTATGACGCGGCGGCGCTGGGAAATCATGAGTTCAATTATGGAATTCCGGTGCTGCGGAAGTTCGAGGAGAGTTGCGATTTTCCGCTGCTGGGCGCGAACGCGGTGGATGCCAAGACGCTGCGTCCGGCGTTCCCGCCGTATGTGATCAAGCGGTTGCGGACGCCGTGCGGGCGTGATGTGCGGGTGGCGGTGCTGGGGTTGACGAATCCGGGGATCGCGATCTGGGACAAGGCGCATGTGCAGGGGAAGCTGGCGTTTCCGGGGCTGGTGGAGCAGGCGGCGGAGTGGGTGCCGAAGCTGCGGTCGATGGGCGCGGATGTGGTGATCGTGTCGGCGCATTCGGGGACGAGTGGGACGTCGTCGTACGGGGATCAGCTGCCGTATGTGGAGAATGCGGCGGTGCTGGTTGCCGAGGAGGTGCCGGGGATCGACGCGATTTTGGTGGGGCACGCGCATGTGGAGATTCCGGAGCGTCGGGTGGTGAACAAGGAGACGGGCCGGGAGGTGGTGCTGTCCGAGCCGCTGAAGTGGGGGCAGCGGTTGACGGTGTTCGATGTGGAGGTGGAGTGGCGTCGGGGGCGGTGGCAGGTGGAGTCCGTGGCGTCGAAGGTGCTGAATGCGAATGCGGCCGTGGAGGATTCCCGGATCACCACTCTGCTGCGGGCGGAGCAGAAGAAGGTGGTGGCGTATGTCAACCAGGTGATCGGGCGGTCGAAGGCGGAGATGACGGCGGCGGAGGCGCCGGTGAGGGACACCGCGATTTTGGATTTCATCGCGTTCGTGCAGGCGGAAGTGGTGCGGAAGGCGCTCGCCGGTTCCGCGCACGCGGCTTTGCCGGTGTTGTCGCAGGCGTCGTGTTTCTCGCGGACGGCGAAGGTGCCGGCCGGGGAGGTGACGATCCGGGCGATGGCGGCGCTGTATCCGTTCGACAACACTCTGGAGGCGCGGGTGTTGACGGGTGCGCAGCTGCGGGCGTATTTGGAGTTCTCGGCGCGGTATTACGTGCGGACGGCGGCGGGTGGTCCGGTGGATCCGGCGAAGTTGACGAATGCGGACGGTACGCCGGATTACAACTATGACGCGGTCAGCGGGGTGGCGTACGAGATCGATGTCGCCAAGCCGGTGGGGCAGCGGATCGGGAAGCTGACGTTCGAGGGTGCGCCGGTGGACGATGCGGCGCGGTTCGTGCTGGCGGTGAACAATTACCGGGCCGGTGGCGGTGGCAATTTCCCGCATGTGGCGTCGGCGGAGCAGGTGTGGTCGACGTCCGACGAGATCCGGAATTTGATCATCGGGTGGGTGCAGGAGAGCGGGGAGATCGATCCTGCGCGTTTCGCGTCGGAGGAGTGGCGGTTGACGCGGGACGGGGTGCCGGTGTTCTGACCGGTTGGTGAGGGGTGTGGCGTGGGGCGGGTCGCCGGGGTTGTGGCGGCCCGCTCCCGTTGTGGTCAGTGGCGGGGTACCAGTGTGGAGCCCTGGCGGGGTACGGAGCCGGTGGGGCCTGCCGAGGGCTGCGGGAGGCCGAAGGTGGTGAAGGCGGTGCGGCTGGGGAGGGCGTAGGCCGGGGTGTCGGTGAGGGTGTTGAGGATGGTGGCGCTGCGCCAGGCGGCGAGGCCGAGGTCGGGGGCGCCGACGCCGTGGGTGTGGCGTTCGGCGTTCTGGACGTAGACCGAGCCGGTGACGGCGGGGTCGAGGGTGAGGCGGTGGTGGGCGTCGATGCGGGGGCGTCCGGCGTTGTCACGGCGGAGGTAGGGGTCGAGGGCGGCGAGGAGGGTGTCGAGTCGGCGTTCGCGGTAGCCGGTGGCGAGGACGACGGCGTCGGTGGTGAGGCGGGAGCGGGTGCCTTGCTGGGTGTGGTCGAGGTGGAGTTCGATCTTGGTGGTGCCGACGCGTCCGGCGGTGCGTACCGCGACGCCCGGTGTGAGGGTGGCGTCGGGCCAGCCGCCGTGCAGGGTGCGGCGGTAGAGCTCGTCGTGGAGGGCGGCGAGGGTGTCGTGGTCGATGCCCTTGTAGAGCTGCCATTGGCCGGGGACGAGTGCATCGCGGACGCTCTCGGGGAGGGCGTGGAAGTAGCGGGTGTAGTCGGGGGTGAACTGCTCCAGTCCGAGTTTGCTGTATTCCATGGGCGCGAAGGCGGGGGTGCGGGCGAGCCAGTGGAGTTGTTCGCGGCCGGCGGGGCGGGCGCGGAGCAGGTCGAGGAAGATTTCGGCGCCGGACTGGCCCGCGCCGATGACGGTGATGTGGTCGGCGGCGAGCAGGCGTTCGCGGTGGTCGAGGTAGTCGGCGGAGTGCAGGACGGGGACGGTGGGGGCGTCGGCGAGGGGGCGGAGGGGTTCGGGGATGTGCGGGGCGGTGCCGATGCCGAGGACGAGGTTGCGGGCGTAGGTGCGGCCGAGGGCTTCGGCTTCGCCTTCGGTGTCGAGCTGAGTGAAGTCGACTTCGAAGAGTTCGTGTTCGGGGTTCCAGCGGACGGCGTCGATCTGGTGGCCGAAGTGGAGGCCGGTCAGGTGTTGGCTGACCCAGCGGCAGTAGGCGTCGTATTCGGCGCGCTGGATGTGGAAGCGCTCGGCGAAGTAGAAGGGGAAGAGGCGTTCACGGGTCTTGAGGTAGTTGAGGAAGGACCAGGGGCTGGCCGGGTCGGCGAGGGTGACGAGGTCGGCGAGGAAGGGGACTTGGAGGGTGGCGCCGTCGATGAGGAGGCCGGGGTGCCAGTGGAAGTCGGGGCGCTGGTCGTAGAAGGCGGTGCGCAGGTGGGTGAGGGGCTGGGCGAGGGCGGCGAGGGAGAGGTTGAAGGGGCCGATGCCGATGCCTGCGAGGTCGAGGGGGGTCTCGGGGCCGGTGGCGTGGTCGGTGTCGGGGTGTGCGGGAGGGGTGGTGGTCATCGGGGGATGTGGCCTTCCACGAGGTTGAGGAGGGTGGTGAGGTCTCCGGGCTGGGTGTGGGGGTTGAGGAGTGTGACCTTGAGCCGGAGGCCGTCGCTGGTGGCGGCGCGGCCGAGGACGGCGTGCCCGTCGGCGAGGAGGGTGCGGCGGATGGTGGCGAGGGCGGCGTCGTCGGCTCCGGTGGGGCGGAAGAGGACGGTGCTGAGGGTGGGGCGGGAGTGGAGTTCGTAGCGGGGGTGGGCCTCGATGAGATCGGCGAGGGTGCGGGCGGCGTCGAGGGTGCGGTCGACGAGTTCGCCGAGGCCGTGGCGCCCCAGGGCCTTGAGGGTGACGGCGATCTTCAGGATGTCGGGACGGCGGGTGGTGCGCAGCGAGCGGCCGAGGAGGTCGGGCAGGCCGGCTTCGGTGTCGTCGTCGGCGTTGAGGTAGGCGGCGCTGTGGGCGAGGGGCGCGAGGGTGGTGGGGTCGGGGACGGCCAGGAGGCCGGCAGCGACCGGTTGCCAGCCGAGTTTGTGCAGGTCGAGGGTGACGGTGTGGGCGCGGGCGAGGCCGGTGAGGGCGGCTTGGTGGGTGTCGCTGAAGAGCAGTGGCCCGCCGTAGGCGGCGTCGACGTGGAAGCGGGCGCCGTAGTGGTCGGCGAGGTCGGCGAGGGCCGGCAGGGGGTCGATGATGCCGGCGTCGGTGGTGCCGGCGGTGGCGGTCAGCAGGAGGGGGCCGGTGGGGTCGGGGAGGTGGGCGAGGGTGGTGTGGACGGCGTCGGGTGTGAGGATGCCGTCGGGGGTGGGGACGGTGATCGGCTGGGGCAGTCCCATGAGCCAGGCGGCGCGGTGGATGCTGTGGTGGGCGTTGGCGCCGCAGACGATCTGGAGGGGGGCGGCGGGGTCGGCTCGTTGTGCGGGTGTCCCGTGGCGGGTGGCCTCGCGGGCCAGGAGGACGGCGAGTTGGTTGGACTCGGTTCCGCCGGTGGTGACGAGGGCGTCGGGGTCCGTGGCCTGCGGGTAGACCTGGGTGGCGAGTTCGCGGCAGGTGAGGGCCTCCAGTTCGGAGGCGGCGGGTGCCTGGTCCCAGGAGTCCATGGACGGGTTGAGGGCGCTGGCTGCGAGGTCTGCGGCGGTTGCCAGGGCGAGTGGCGGGCAGTGCAGGTGGGCGGCGCAGTGCGGGTCGGCGGGGTCGGCGGCGCCTGCGGCGAGGGTGTGGACGAGGGTGCGGAGCGCCTCGTGGGGCCCGGTGCCGTGGTCGGGGAGCACGGGGCTGCAGGCGTCGCGTACGACTCGGGCGACGGTGTCGGGGCCGCCGGCGGGCAGTGGCCCGGCGCGGTCCTCGGCGCCGGTGGTGAGGGCTTCGAGGACGGTGTCGAGGAGGGGGCGCAGCGCGCGGGGGCCGTTGGTGCCGCCTGCGAGGGCGGTGCCGGCAGGGGGCACGGGCATCAAAGTGCTCTTCTGTATGGGGAGTTCGGGTGGCGGTCGCTCGGACCTTAGGCCGCCCTAAGTTACTTTCCCGGCACGGTGCGTATCCACCGGTCGTGGTGGTACCACCCATACGTGGTACAGAACTGCCGCACGTGTTCGGGTGCCGCCGGCCGCTGCCCCGGCGGCACCCGGTGTTCCGCTCGTCCGTGCTGCCTCGCCGTGGTGGTCAGCCGGCGCCGGGCAGGTCGTGTGCGGCGACGGCCCGTACCTTCAACGCGCGGCGCAGGTCGTCGAGTTGGTCGATGAGTTTGCGGCGCAGGGCCGGGGTGGGGTCGCTCTGGGCGAGGCAGGTCTCGCCGAGGTGGAGGGTGTCGTCCTCGACGAAGGTGGCGGGGAAGGCGTATCGGCCGGCGGCCGCGGCGAGGGCCGGGCCGCGGTGGCGGGCGAGGGCGGGGGCGTCGGTGAAGTAGCGGGCGACGTAGGGGCGGAGCAGGTCGTGCTGTTCGGGTGCCCAGAAGCCGGTGGCGGTGGCGGTGAAGAGGTAGTTGGACAGGGCGGCGTCTTCGTCGGTGGTGAACAGCGCCTGCCAGGCGGCCTGTTTGGCGGCCGGGTCGGGCAGGGCGGCGCGGCAGTGGGCCGCGCCCTCACGGCCGGTGGCGCTGGGGTCGCGGGCGAGTTCGGCGTCGATGGCGTCGGGGGTGGTGGCGCCGAGGACGGCGAGCCTGCCGAGGATGCGCCAGCGCAGTTCGGGGTCGAGGGCGGGGCCGCCGGGGACGCTGCCGTCGTCGAGCCACTCCTGGATGGCGGCGTGGGTGGTGGCGCTGTCGATGAGGGCGCGGACGGCGGTCAGGCGCAGGCCCGCGTGCGGGCCGTGTGCGGGGCCTTCGGTGCGGCGCAGGATGTCGCGGCCGAGGGCGGTGAGGGTCGCGAGGGCCTGGGGCCGTTCGTCGGCGGGGAGGAAGTGGTCGGCGAGTTCGGCGCGGGCGAAGACGAGGACGCCTCTGACGATGGCCAGGTCGGTTTCGTAGGGGAGGTGGTCGCGGGCGGCCTGGAGGTAGGCGGCGGGGGCGAGGTCGCCGTCGCGGACCATGTCGCGGGCGGCGTTCCACACGACGGCTCGGGTGAGGGCGTCGGGCAGTTGGGAGAGGGACTGTGCGGCGGTCTGCCAGGAGCGGGGGTCGAAGCGGACCTTGGCGTAGGTCAGGTCGCCGTCATTGAGGACGAGGAGGTCGGGGACGGGCGTGGGGAAGGTCCGCGCGATGTGTCCTTCGTCCTCGGAGATGTCCAGTTCGTGGCGGTCGCGCAGGGTCAGGCGGCCGGCGCCGGCGAGGTCGCGGTCGTAGACGCCGACGGCGAGCCGGTGCGGGCGGCTGCCGGTGTGGTGGACGTCCAGCCGCCAGCGGTCGCCGTCGACGGAGACGGCGGGGGTGAGGGTGTCGGCACCGGTGGTGCGCAGCCAGCGCTCGGCCCAACCGTGGACGTCGCGGTCGGTGGCGCGGGCGAGGGAGTCGAGGAAGTCGGAGAGTGCGGCGTTGGCGAAGCGGTGCCGGGCGAAGTGGTCGTTGATGCCGGCGAGGAAATCCTTCTCGCCCATCCACGCGACGAGTTGGCGCAGTGCGGAGGCGCCCTTGGCGTAGGAGATGCCGTCGAAGTTCAGCAGGGCGGAGGCGGTGTCGGGGACGTCCTGGGGGGCGGGGGCGACGGGGTGGGTGGAGGGGCGCTGGTCGGCGTCGTAGCCCCAGCCCTTGCGGGCGACGGCGAAGTCCGTCCAGGTGTCGGTGTGGCGAGTGGCCTCGGACAGGACCTGGTAGCCCATGTACTCGGCGAAGGACTCGTTGAGCCAGATGTCGTCCCACCACTGCAGGGTGACGAGGTCGCCGAACCACATGTGGGCCATTTCGTGGGCGATGGTCACGCCGCGGCTCTGGCGTTCGGTGTCGGTGACGGCGGAGCGGAAGATGAATTCGTCGCGGAAGGTGACGAGTCCGGGGTTCTCCATGGCGCCGGCGTTGAACTCGGGGACGAACGCCTGGTCGTAGGAGTCGAAGGGGTAGGGCTCGTCGAAGATCTGGTGGAAGCGGTCGTAGCAGCGGCGGGTGAGGTCGAGGATCTCGTCGGCGTCGGCGTCGAGGTAGGGGGCCAGGGAGCTGCGGCAGTGGATGCCGAAGGGCAGTCCGGCGTGTTCGGTGCGTACGGAGTGCCAGGGGCCGGCGGCGACGGCGACGAGGTAGGTGCTGATGAGGGGGGTGGGGGCGAGGGTCCAGTGGCCGGGGTCGCCCTGGGTGGCGATGCCGTTGCCGAGGACGTGCCACTCGGGGGGTGCGGTGACGGTGAGGGCGAAGACGGCCTTGAGGTCGGGCTGGTCGAAGGCGGCGAAGACGCGCTTGACGTCTTCCATGAACAGCTGGGTGTAGACGTAGGACTCGCCGTCGGCCGGGTCGGTGAAGCGGTGCATGCCTTCGCCGGTGCGGGAGTAGCGCATGGTGGCGGTCAGCCGCAGCTCGTGGGCGCCGGGGGTGAGGCCGGTCAGCGGGAGGCGGTTGCCGGCGAGGGCGGCGGGGTCGAGGGGGTGGCCGTCGAGGGTGGCGGTGTGCAGCTCGGCGGGCTGGATGTCGACGAAGGTGTCGCCGGCGTCGCGCGCGGTGAAGTGGATGACCGTTCGGGAGCCGAAGTGGTCCTCGCCCTGGGTGAGGTCGAGTGCGACCTCGTAGCGGTGGACGTCGATGAGTCGGGCTCGGGTCTGCGCCTCGTCGCGCTGCAGTGCGGGCATGGGGTCATGCTGCCGTACGGCCGGTGGCTTGGGGAGGGGGCCCGGCCCGGGAGGCGGAGGGTGCCGCGCGGCCGGGGAATGTTAGGTACCTGGCTTCTCAGCACTAAAGTTTCGTGGTGAACGGGTACGAGCTCGCGGCCCGGTGGCGGAGCCCGGGGAGGGCGTGGGACATGACGAGGAAGACGACGGCACGGTCGGACGCGGTGGCGTCGATCATCGAGGACTGGCGGCGGGAGCGGCCGGAGCTGGACACCTCGCCGCTGGAGGTGCTGGCGCGGCTGCACCGTACATATCTGCGCTACAGCGCGCGGCTGACCGCTGCGGTGGAGTCGCACGGCCTGTCGGTGGCGGGCTTCGACGTGCTGACGGCGCTGCGCCGGGCGGGCAGGCCGTTCCGGCGTACGGCGGGGCAGTTGGCGGATTCGGGGCTGATCTCGTCGGCGGGGGTGACGCTGCGCATCGACCGGTTGGAGAAGGACGGGCTGATCGTGCGGGAGCGCGATGAGCAGGACCGCCGGGTGGTGCGGTCGCGGCTGACGGAGGAGGGGCTGGCGAAGATCGACGCGTTGTTCGCGGAGCATCTGGAGAACGAGCGGCGGATGCTGGCCGGCCTCTCCCCCGCCGAGTGCCGCCAGTTGGCGCGGCTGCTGTCGAAGCTGGAGCGGTCGATCACCGAGGCGGACCGGGAGGAGCCGGACGGCGGCTGAGCCGGTGGCGCGGGCCGGCCGGTGCGCGGGGGCGGGCCGGCCGGCGGGGTGGGGATCAGGTGGCGAGTGCGGCGGCCTGGCGTTCGGCCTCGGCGCGGTAGAGGCGGCGCAGCCGGACCACGCCGAGGTCGTGCTGGTAGAGGTTCTCGGCCTGGTCGGCGTCGTGCGGGAGGGCTTCGAGCATGGTGCGGTCCTGTTCGAGGACGTGCCAGTGGCGTTCCTCGATGAGGGTGCGGTAGAGGAAGCGCCAGGTGTCGCGCTGCCAGCCGGTGACGCGGCGGTAGCGCCAGAAGAAGACGCCGCTGCGGTCGGCGTCGATGGGGCAGACCATGCCCACGATGCCGAACGGGCCGCCGGGGCCCGCGGACGGCGGGTACGGGATGGACAGGTCGACCCAGTCGACGCCGGTGCGGCACAGTTCGACCCAGTCGAAGTTGACGCCGCGCTGGTCGGTCTTCTCGAAGAAGTAGCCGCGCCCGGTCTCGCGGATACGGAACTTCGCGGTGGTGTCGCCGTCGCCCATGGTGTGCGACTCGTGGTGCAGGAACTGGCCGTGCATGGGGTCGAGGAGGTTCTCCATGCCGTAGCGCCAGGGCACGTTCCACTCGGCGTAGCACAGGAAGGCGTCGGTGCCGGGGTCGGTGAGGGGTTCGGGCAGGGTCAGTTCGCAGGGCTCGGGGTGCTGCGCGTCGCCGAAGTAGGCGAGGATCGCGCCGCCGGTCTCGCGTACCGGGGGGCTGGGGACGAGCTGTTTGCCTTCGAGGGTGCAGCCGGGCAGGCCCGGTACGGAGGTGACGGTGCCGGTGCCGTCGACCTCCACGCCGTGGTACCAGCAGGAGATCCGGTCGCCGAGGTGCCGGCCGAGGGAGAGCCGGGCGCCGCGGTGCGGGCAGCGGTCGGCGAGCATGTGCAGGGTGCCGTCGGCGCGGCGGAAGAGCAGCCAGTGTTCGCCGAGTGCGGTGACCCGGCGCATGCCGCCGGGGGCGACGAAGTGGGACGGGACGACGGGGTGCCACTGGTTGCGCAGTCCGGTGGCGTAGATGCGGTCGGCGACGCTTGAGGTGGTGGCCGCGCCGGGGCCGGTGGTGGGGTTCGTCGTCATGGGGTCACGCTCCCAGTCGGTGCATCTCGTCGCGGAAGGACTGCTCGGTCCAGGGTTTGCCGTCGGGGGCGTGCACCTGGCGGGCGTTGAGGCCCTCGATGACGTCGGCGAGCTCGTGGCCGACATGGGTGAAGATCTCTTCGAGGGTGTGGGCGAGCTTGAACTCGTAGGCGGTGGGCTCGCGGTGGCGGGACTGGTGGATTTCCAGGTACGGGGTCATGGGGGCTCCTGGCGGGTGGGCGGGGTGCGCGCGGGTCACAGGTCGAGGACGAGGCGGTCGCCGGCGCTGCGGGAGACGCAGATCATCAGGGAGGTGTTCGCGGCGCGTTCGGTGTCGCTGAGCAGGAAGTCGCGGTGGTCGGGGGTGCCGTCCAGGACGCGGGTCTCGCAGGTGCCGCAGATCCCGTCGCGGCAGGAGCTCTGCACGGGGACGCCGGCGGCTTCGACGGCGTCGAGGATGCTGGTGCCCTCCTCGACGCGTACGGTGCGGCCGGTGCGGCGGCATTCGACGTCGAAGGCCCGGTCGTCACCGGCGTCGGGTGCCTGGAGGGGCCGGGGCGCGGCGAACCGTTCGGTGCGCAGCCGGTGCGCGAGGCCGAGGGCGGCGCAGCGTTCCTCGACGGCGGTCAGCAGCGGTTCGGGGCCGCAGCAGTAGACGAGGGTGTCGTCGGGGAGGGCGTCGAGGGCGGCGTCGAGGTCGATGTGGCCGTGTTCGTCCTGGGGGTGGAGCCGGTAGTCGCCGCCGGTCACGGTGTCGGCCAGCGCGGTCAGTTCGGCGGTGAAGGCGAGGCTGGTGCGGCGGCGGCCGCCGTGGATCATCCGCCAGGGGACGCCGGCGCGGTGGGCGGCGCGGGCCATGGCGAGGAGCGGGGTGACGCCGATGCCGCCGGCGAGGAAGAGGTAGCGGGCGGCGGGTTCGAGGGCGAAGTGGTTGCGGGGGCCCTGGATCCGCAGGGTGGCGCCGGGGCGCAGGGTGGTGTGGATATGGGCGGAGCCGCCGCGTGAGGTGGTGGTGTGCAGGACGGCGATGCGGTAGCGGCCGGTGTCCCGGGGGTCTCCGCACAGGGAGTACTGGCGGAGGTGTCCGCCGGCTTGGACGTCGATGTGGGCGCCGGGCTCCCAGTCGGGCAGCGGCGTGCCGTCGGGGTGGATGAGCTCGATGGCCAGGACGTCGTCGGCTTCCCAGGTCATGCGGTGGACGAGCAGGTCGAGGGCGGGTTCGGGCACGGTCGTCCTCCTTACCGGGCGGCGGGCAGTGCGACGGGCGGGGTGAAGGGGGTCTTCATCGGGCCGAGGGCGGTGAGGTCGACCTCGACGAGCGTCGGTCCTTCGCTCGCGGTGGCGGCGGCGAGGACCGGGGCGGCGTCGTCCGGGGCGGCGATCCGGGCGTAGGGCAGGCCGGTGGCGTGGGCGAGGGCGACGAAGTCGGGGGTGGCCAGGTCGACTCCGGAGCGGCGGTCGAAGTAGCGGTCCTGCATGTTGCGCAGGACGCCGTAGCCGCCGTCGTTGAAGACAACGAGGGTCAGCCGGGGGCGTTCCTGGGCGAGGGTGAGGAGTTCGCCGAGGTGGACGGCGAGGCCGCCGTCGCCCGCCATGACGAGGGTGGGGGTGTCGGGGTGGGCGAGGGCGGCGCCGATGCCCATGCCCAGGCCCTGGCCGATGCCGCCGCCGCGCGGGAAGACGTTGGTGTGCGGGTGGTAGATCTCCAGGAGGCGGTTGCCCCAGCTGCTGGCGGGGACCGTGACATCGCGGGCGATGACGGCGGTGCGGGGCAGCGCGGCGCGGATCGCGTCGCAGATCGCGGCCTGCGGGCCGATCTGGTCGCGCAGGGCGGCGCGGACCGCCTCGCGGACGTCGCGGACGCGGGCGGTCCAGGCGCCGTCGGCGGCCCGCCCGCCCGTGGGCGGTGCGTCGGCGAGGCGCTGCCGCAGCGCGGTGAGGGTGGCGGCGGCGTCGCCGTGCAGGGTGAGTGCGGCGGGGTAGCTGCGGCCGAGGGCGGCCGGGTCGTGGTCGATCTGGAGGTGCGCGGCGGGCAGCCGCAGGCTCCAGTCGGCGGTCTCGTTGGAACGGAAGTGGGTGCCGATGCTGAGCAACAGATCGGCCTCCGCGAGGAGTTCGCGGCCCGCGGGTGTGGTGGCGAAGTTGCCGACGCACCGGTCGTGGTCCTCGGGGACGGCGCCGCGGCCGGAGTTGCTGGTGACCAGACCCGCGTTCAACTCCGCGAGCAGTGCGGTGAGTTCGGGTCCTGCCGTGGTGGCGCCGCCGCCGGCCCACAGCAGCGGGCGGCGGGCGGCGGCGAGCAGCCGCGCGGCCTCGTCCAGGGCGGCCGGTGCGGGCAGCGGCGGCGCCGCGGGCGCGGGTGCCGCGGGCAGTTCGGCCGGGTCCTGGGCCGCGTACTGGAGGTCGATGGGCCATTCGACGCTGGCGGGCCCGCCGGCCGGCCCCAGGGCGTGGGCGGCGGCCGCCCGCAGGACGGCGCCGGCGCTCGCCGCGTCGGGGACGGTGGCGGCGTGGGAGCTGACCGCCCGCAGCATGCCGAGCTGGTCGCGGGTCTCGTGGATGAAGCCGCGGCCGGCGCCCAGGTGTGCGCTGTCGATCTGTCCGGTGATGTGCAGCACGCGGCTGCCGGTGCTGAGGGATTCGATCAGCGAACCGGCGGCGTTGCCGGCGCCGGTGCCCGTGCTGGTCAGCGCGCAGCCGAGGCCGTCGCGGGCCCGGCCGTGGCCGTCCGCGGCGTTCACGGCGGTGGCCTCGTGGCGTACGGGCACGAACCGCAGGTCGCGGTCGACGGCTTCGACGAGCGGCAGGTTGTGCACGCTGACGACGCCGAAGACGGTGTCGACGCCGAGGTCGCGCAGGAGGGCGACGAGCAGATCGCCGCCGTTGGGCTGGGGCATGGAAGCGGGCTCCTGAAGGAGGTGGGAGGGCGGAGGGCGGGGTCAGGCGACGGAACGGCCGACGCCGCCGCAGACGTCGATCGTGGTGCCGGTGATGTACGAGGCGCGGGGGGCCAGCAGGGTCAGCACGGCGTAGGCGACCTCGTCGGCGCGGCCCAGCCGGCCCAGGGCGACGCCGCGGTCGGCGGCGAGGCGGGCCTGCCACCGGTCGTAGGGCTCGGTGGTGCCGGAGGCGGCGTGCCGGCGGGTCCACTGGCCGGTGTCGATCAGGCCGAGGCAGACGGAGTTGACGCGGATGCCGTCGGCGGCGAGTTCGCGGGAGAGGGACTTGGAGAGGTTGAGGATGCCGGCGCGGGCGGCGCTGGTGGTGATCAGGCGCGGTTCGGGCTGTTTGGCGAGGACCGCGTTGATGTTGACGACGGCGGGGGCCGAGGAGGCGCGGAGCGCGGGCAGCGCGGCGTGCAGCGGGTGGAGCACACCGGCGAACTTCAGCTCCAGTTCGTCGCGCCAGTCCTCCGCGGTGGTCTCGGCGAACGGCTTCATCCGGGACTGCCCGGCGTTGTTGACGAGGCCGTCCAGGCCGCCGAAGTGGTCGGCGGCGCGTCGGACGAAGGCGGCGGTGGCGTCGGCGTCGCGGACGTCGCAGGAGCCGGTGAGCAGTTGGCCGCTCTTGGCGCCGAGTTCCGCGGCGGCCGCGGCGAGGATCTCGGGGTTGCGGGCGCAGGTGGCGACGCGGGCGCCCTCCGCGAGCAGGGCGCGGACCGTGGCCAGGCCGACGCCCGAGCTGCCGCCGGTGACGAGTACGGTGCGTTCGGCCAGGCCGAGGTCCATGGGGTGTCCTCCGGACGGTGGTGCGGTGGTGGGTGGTGAGCGGCGGGTCAGTGCATGGTGAATCCGCCGTTGACGGCGATGAGTTGGCCGGTGAGGTAGCCGGACTCCGGGCCGAGCAGGAAGGCGATGACGCCGACCAGGTCGTCCGGGGTCTGGGGGCGGCTGATGGCGCGGTTGAGGCGGTAGAGGTCGTGCCGGTCGGCGGGGATGCGGACCGTCGACTCGCTCTCGGTGAGGCCGGGGGCGACCGCGTTGACGGTGACGCCCAGGTCGCCGGTCTCCCGGGCCATCGCCCGGGTGAGGGCGATGACCGCTCCCTTGGAGGCGATGTAGTGCGCGAGGCGCGGGGAGCCGTACAGGGCGGCGTCCGATGCGAGGTGCACAATGCGTCCGCTGCCGGTGGCGGTGAGCTGGGGCAGCAGGGCGCGCGAGACGAGCCAGGGGCCGCGGGCGTTGACCGCCATGATGCGGTCCCACTCGTCGACGTCGATCTCGTGGAAGGGCTTCCCGCCGACCGCGTCGGCCAGCCCCGCGTTGTTGACCAGGCCGTGCAGCGGGCCGAGTGCGGCGACCTCCCGGGCGAGCCGGTCGACGGACGCGGGGTCGGCGACGTCGACGGGGACGGCGTGCGCGTCGAGGCCCTCGGCGCGCAGCCCTTCGGCGGCGCTCCGGCCGCGCTCCGGGTCGAGTTCGGCGATCACCACTCGGTGTCCGTCGGCCGCGACCCGGCGGGCGGTGGCCAGTCCCAGTCCGCGGCCGGCGCCGGTGACGACGACGGTGCGGGACGGTGCGGCGGCCATCAGTCGCGGGTGACGCCGTGCATCGGCGAGTGCTCGGGGTAGGTGGGGACCTGCGGCTTGCGGGTGCCGATGACGACGCAGAACAGGGCGTCGGTGTCGCCCTCGTTCTTGAGGCTGCGGGCGACGCCGGCCGGCACCACGATCATGTCGCGGTAGCCGAGCGTGCGGTACTCCGCTTCGCCCTCGCCGCGGTGGATGCCGACCCGGACCTCGCCCTCCAGGACGAAGAAGGCTTCCTCGACGTCGTGGTGGGTGTGCTCGGGGCCCTCGGCGCCGGGCGGCAGCAGCATGTTGGAGAACGTGAAGCCGCCGGAGGGCAGGATGTGGTTGTCGCCCTCGTGGTTGCCGGTGGCGCCGGAGCCGACGTAGCGGATCTGGGCCCTGCGGTACTGGTCGCCGGCCTTGGCCTGGAAGGCGAGGGTGTTCCAGTCGGGCTCGCGGGAGTCCTTGGTGGCGATGAGGGAGTCGGTGTAGCGGGCGAGGTCGCCGCCGTTGTCGTACTCGGTGGTGGTGAGGGGCATGGTCGTCTCCTTGACGGGTGTACGGGTCGTGCGGGGATACGGGGGCTATTCGGGGATGCGGGCGGTGATCCGCAGGTGGGAGTGGACCCAGGCGTTGAAGGCCGCGGGCCGCTCCTGGTTGGCGAGGTGGCCGGCGCCGGCCACGATGACGAACACGGCGGTGGGCAGGGCGCCGGCGATCAGCTGGCTCGCCTCGACGCCGGTGACGTGGTCCCGGTCGCCGCAGAGCACCAGCGTCGGCGCGGTGACGGTGGGCAGTTGCGGGCGCAGGTCGGTGGCGGCCATCGACTCCGCGGCCCAGGCGTAGCCGGGCAGCCGTACGGCGTCGGCCATGGTCGCGGTGACCCGGTGGACGAGGTCCTGTGGTGCCCGGTCGGACACGAGCCGGGGGGCGCGGGCGCGGGCGAAGGCGTCGGGGCCCCGGCTCGCGAGGTCGGCGGCGCGCCGGCGCATCGCGGCGGCCTTGTCCGGGTCGGTGCCGGAGCCCGCGCTGCTGTCGGCGACGATGAGGCCGGCGACGAGGTCGGGATGGCGGGCGGCGAGGCGCAGGGCGATGACGCCGCCCCAGGAGACGCCGAGGACGTGGGCGGGTCCGCCGTGGCGCCGGATGAGGGCGGCGGCGGTGTCCGCGTAGCCGTCCAGGCCGGGGGGTCGCGCCGGGTCAGCGGAGCGGCCGTAGCCGGGTGCGTCCCAGGCCATGACCCTCATATGGGCGGACAGGGCGTCGAGTTGGGGGGCGAAGGCGGCGGACGAGGAGCCGATGCCGTGCAGGCAGAGCAGCAGGGGGCCGTGGTCGCCGGCCTGCTCGACGTGCAGCCCCTCGAGGCCGGGGTCGGCCGGGTGGGCCGTGGCGGCCGCGGGTGCTTCCGTGCCCCCGGGCTCGGTCACGGCTCCGGATCCCGCGCGGGTTGGGTGCCCGGCGCTCACAGGATCTGCCCCGTACGTCCGGTGAGCGCGGCCAGGCTGCGCAGCACGGCATGGGGCACGACCTGGCTGGTGGCGGGGTTGCCCGGGTCGGGGCGGTGGCGTACGTCGAAGCGGTAGTCGCCCATGGCGCCGCGGGCCTCGATGACATGCCGGGTGAGGGTGGCCGCCGGATCGGCGACGACGCTGACCGCCACCCGGTCCGGGTCGCCGACGGCGAGCGCCACGGACGCGGCGACGTTCGTCGAGCGGGGGAACTTCGCCGGCACCTCGCGCGCGGTGCCCCGCATGACCTCGACGGGCCCGGTCGCGGTGCGCATGCGACGCAGCAACTCCGCGTCCATCCAGGGCTGTTCGAGAGTTCCGGGGAGCTTGGTGGTGGTCAGGCGCACCTCGTCGAGGGGGCCGAGGGCGCGGACGGCCTGCAGGAGGTCGAGGCCGCCGACGGCGCCGCCGGTGAAGTAGACCCGGCCGGGCCCTGCGTCCAGAAGGCGGCGGGTGAGGTCGGGGTCGGTGAGCGCGCCGGTGGAGGTGATCAGCAGGTCGGCGCCCGAGGCGAGGACCCGGGTGCCCCATTCGCGGATGACGGCCTGGCCGGCCGCCTCGACGATGAGGTCGCAGGAGTCCAGGGCGTCCTCGACACCGCACTGCGGCGCGGGCACGTCACCCAGCGGCCGGTTGTCGACGATGCGGGTCAACTCCGCGCCCGGCAGGTCGCCTTCGGCGAGGGAGTGGCCGACGACCCGGCCGATGGCGCCCCAGCCGACGAGTCCGACGCGGCGGACGGCACGGGCCGGGGCGGCGGACAGCGGCCCGGCCGGCCGGGCGGGGGCAGGGGCGGCGGGAGAGGAGGGGGCGGTCATGCGGTCACCTCGGGGGCGGTGGTGAGCGGTCCGGGGTCGGGGGTGCCCGCCATGTGCCGGCGGATCTCGGCGGACGGCGGTCCCGCGGTGCCCCAGAGGTCGGAGAGTTCGGGGGTGCGCCGCCAGACCCGGGCGATCCAGGCGTCCTCGACGATCTGGGCGACCTCGGAGGTGTATTCGCAGACCAGCCCGGAGGGGTCGGTGAAGTAGGCGAAGGTGTTGTCCCCGGGGCCGTGCCGCCCCGGGCCCCACTGCGGGACGACGCCGTGGTGGCGCAGCCGGCCCAGTCCGCGCATGAAGTGGTCGACGGAGGTCATCTCGTACGCGACGTGGTTGAGCGAGGTCCATCCGGCCTGGTTGAAGGCGATGCAGTGGTGGTCGGCGTTGCAGCGCAGGAAGGCCATCTGGTGCTCGGACCAGTCGGAGACGCGCAGGCCGAGGACGTCGGTGTAGAAGGCGACGGCGGCGTCGATGTCGGTGGTGTTGAGGACGGTGTGGGTGACGCCGACGGGCACCGCCGCGTCCCGCCCGCGTGGGGCGACGGCTTCCACCTGCGCGCTGAGCTCCAGCAGCCGGCCCTCGGGGTCGGTGAAGCGCAGCCCGTAGCCGCCGCCGATCTGGTCGAGCGGGCCGGGGCCGTGCAGCGGGGTGATGCCGCGGGCGAGCAGGCGGCGGGCGGCCTCGTCGATCTCGGCGGGGGTGGCGACGGCGAAGCTGATCTTGCCGAGGCCGGTGCGCTCGGCGCGGGTGAGGCCGAGGACGTGGTGCTCGGCGCCGGTGCCGCGCAGCCAGCCGGCCGTGCCGGGTTCGGTGGCGACGACCTCCAGGCCCCAGACCTCGCGGTAGAAGTCGGTGGCCTCGGTGAGGGCGGGGGTGAGCAGTTCGACGGCGCGCAGCGCGCGGAGCCTGGCGAGGGGCTCGTGCGGCATCGGTTCCGGTCTCCTTCGGGTGGGTGGTGGTACGGGCCGGCCGGGTCAGCCCAGGGCCCACGGCAACGGGTCGGAGGCGGTGCCCCAATAGAGGCTCTTCTGGCGCTGGTAGGCGCGGAGGCCGTCGCAGCCCTTCTCGCGGCCGAGGCCGCTGTCCTTCATGCCGCCGAAGGGGGTGGAGCTGCTGAACTGCTTGTAGGTGTTGACCCAGACCGTTCCGGCGTCGATACGGCGGGCGAGCCGCCAGGCGGTGGCTGCGTTGCGGGTCCACAGTCCGCAGGCCAGGCCGTAGACGGTGTCGTTGGCCTGGGCGACGAGGTCGTCCTCGTCGTCGAAGGGCAGCGCGACCAGGACCGGGCCGAAGATCTCCTCCTGGCAGGCAGGGGCGGAATGCGGCAGGCCGTCCAGGACGGTGGGCAGATAGTAGGCGCCGTCGCGGTAGCGCTCGCCCTCGGGCGGTGCGCCGCCGCAGAGCACGCGGGCGCCGTCGGCGCGGGCCCGGTCGACGTAGGCGGCGACGCCGTCGCGGTGACGGTGGTGGACGAGGGGGGCGACCTGGGCGGCCGGGTCGGTCCCGGGGCCGACGCGCAACTCCTGTGTGCGGGCGACGAGTTCGCCGAGGAAGGCGTCGTAGCGGGAGCGGGCGACGAACAGCCGGGAGCCGGCGATGCAGCTCTGCCCGCTGGAGGAGAAGATGCCGAACATCACTCCCGCCAGGGCCTGTTCGAGGTCGGCGTCCTCCAGGACGACGGTCGGGGACTTGCCGCCGAGTTCCAGGGAGACCGGCATGAGCTTGTCGGCCGCGGTGTGCGCGATGGCGCGTCCGGTGCGGGTGCCGCCGGTGAAGGTGATCTTGCCGACGGCGGGATGCCGCACGATCGCGTCGCCGGTGACCGCGCCGGGCCCGGGCAGGACGGACAGCAGCCCGGTGGGCAGCCGCGCCTCGACCAGCGCCTGTCGCACGATCCGGCCGAGCGCGAGGGCCACCAGCGGGGTCCATTCCGCGGGCTTGAGGAGTACGGCGTTGCCGGCGGCGAGCGCGGGCGCGAGCTTCTGGGCGTCACTGGCGATCGGTGAGTTCCAGGGGGTAATGGCGCCGATGACACCGATCGGCTCGTGCAGGCTCAGGGTGACGTAGTCGCCGCGGGCGGGCGTGAGGGCGTCCTCCGCGGTCTCCAGGGCGGCGGCGGTGTAGCGGAAGGTGGCCGCCGCGCTGTGGACCAGGGCGAGCGTCTCACCTCGGCACTTTCCGGTGTCGGCGGTCTGGAGATCCGCCAGGCGCGCGGCCGCCGCCTCGACGAGATCGGCGATGCGGTGCAGCAGCCGGGCCCGGCGGTGGGCCGGCAGGCGTCGCCAGGCGGGGTCGGCGGCGGCCCGCGCGGCGCGGCGGGCGGCCTCGTCGACATCGGCCGCGTCGGCGCCGCGCAGCACGGCGAGGGTGCGTCCGGTGGCGGGGTCGACGGTGTCGACGGGTGCGCCGCCGCCGGGCCGCCACTCCCCCGCGATCAGGACTTCGTCCGGGGTGCGCTCCGGTGCGGGCACCAGGTGCTCCGTCGGCTCTTCGACGGTCATCCGCGGCCTCCTGAGGGCGACTTGGGCGAGGTGGGGTGGCTGGCACGGGGGCTCTCGACCGAGGGTCGGGACCCGCCGCTTTGCTTCAGCGCTAGAAATCTAAGCACTTAACTATTTCCTGACAAGACCCGAGCCGGGAAAAAGTTCGGTTGGTCAAACCCTTGACGCACACACCCCCCAGGTCGGTAGAACTTAAGCCCTTAGAAACTTTGCGCTTACGGACGGTGCGCCACCGAGTGAGATCCCCGCACTGCCCGCGCCCCGCCCGGCCCTCTCTCGCCCCCTCGCCCCTCGCCCCCTCTCCCCCCTTGTCCCTCACCCGCCGTCCGCGCGGGTCTGGAGGAATCCCGGATGAGCCTCGACGCCTCCCCGGAGCGCGACGCCGACGTCACCCGCGCCGACATCGCCGCCCGGTTCGAACGTCTCCCGCTGTCCCGCTGGCACGTCACCGTCCGCGTCGTCATCGGCGTGGTGACCTTCTTCGAAGCCTTCGACCAACTGCTGATCGCCTATGCGATGCCCGAGCTGCGCCAGGAATGGAGCCTGTCCACCGCGGAGTCCACCCTCGTGCTGACCATCGGGTCGGTCGGGATGCTGATCGGCGCGCTCTTCTCCGGCCGGATGGCCGACCGGATCGGCCGCGTCAAGGTCATCGCCCTGTGCATCGGCGTCTCCGGCGTGGCCTCCCTCGCCCTCGCCGCCAGTCCCGGCCCGACCCCTTTCACACTGCTGCGCTTCGTCCAGGGCCTCGCCATCGGCGGCGAGGTGCCCGTCGCGGCCACCTTCATCAGCGAGATCACCCGCAGCCACGGCCGCGGCCGCTTCGTCCTGCTCTACGAGCTGGTCTTCCCCGCCGGTCTCACCCTCGGCGCGCTGTGCGCGGCCTGGATCGTGCCGGTCCTGGGCTGGCGCTGGATGTACGCGCTCGCCGCACTCCCCGGCCTGCTCTGCCTCCTCGTCCGGCGCACGGTGCCCGAATCGCCGCGCTGGCTCGCCGACCGCGGACGGCTGCGGGAGGCCACCGAGACGATGGCGCTGATCGAGACCAAGGTGGCCGCCGCGACGGGGCAGCCGCTGCCGCCGGTGGGGGCCGCCCCGGGCACCGGCACTCCCGAGCACCCCGACCACCCGCTGGTCACCGCCCTGCGGACCACGGCGCCCGCCGCACCTGCGACACCGGCCGAGCGCGCCGCCACCGGCCTGCGCGGCCTGTTCACCGGCCGCTACCGACGCCGCACCCTCGTCGTCGGCACCCTCTGGTTCACCGGCTACTTCGTGAACTACGGCATCACGTCCTGGCTCCCGACCATCTACGGCACCCGGTTCGGCCTCGCGCTCCCCGACGCGCTGCTCTACTCCACCGTCACATCCGTCGCCGGCCTGCTCGGCTGCCTCCTGGCCGCGCTCACCGTCGACCGGATCGGCCGGCGCCGGATCTTCGCGCTCTTCCTCGGCGGCGCGGCGGCCGTCCTGCTCGTGCTCGCCGTGCTCGGGGCGCGCACACCGGTCCAGGTGCTGCTGTGGACCTCGCTCGCGGCGGTCTGCTTCTTCGGGTCCAACATCAGCCTCTACCTCTACACACCGGAGCTGTATCCGACGCGGATGCGTGCCCTGGGCTGCAGCGTCGGCGGCGCCCTCAACCGGATCGGCGTGATCCTCGGCCCGGTGCTGGTCGGCGCGGTCTACGCGGGCGGCACCGGCCTGCCCACGGTCTTCGTGATGCTGGGCGCGGTCGCCCTGGCCGGCGCCATGGTCGCCGCGGTGTTCGCCGAGGAGACCACCGACCGGCCACTGGAGGAGGTCTCCCCCTGAAGCGGCTGCCCGGCGGAGCCGAGCGGCAGGTCACACGGTGGCCGGCCGCACGGGGACGCCGGGCTTCCGGCCGTCCGGCGGCGGCCGCAGCGCATGCCGGTCGGAAGCCGGACGGACGGCGGGGCCGCGTCGCACGGGTGCCGTCACGCCCCCGCCGCGGTCAGGTGCTGTGTCCGCTGACCAGCGGCGGATTGTCCGGGTCGGGGATCTGGGTGGACCAGCCGCCGGGCACGCTGCGGACCTGGCGGTCGCGGAAGCGGACCGGCGCGGTACCGACCCGGCGGGTGAACAGCCTGCTGAAGTACGCCGGATCGTCGTAGCCGACCCGGCGGGCCACCGCGGCGACCGGGAGGTCCGTACCCACCAGCAGTTCCTTGGCCCGCCCCAGCCGGATGCCCAGGAGGTAGTCCTTGGGGCTGCACCCCGCGCCCCGTCGTACGGCCGTCCGCAGCTCCGCGGGCGTCATGCCGTGCCGGGCCGCGTGTTCGGCCACCGACAGCGGCAGGAACGCGTCCCGCGCCAGCGCCTGGAGCACCGGGTCGCCGTCGGCGTCCGTGTCCGCGCGTGCCCGCCGCAGCACGACGAGGAGTTCGTGGACGACCGCCGAGGTCTCCACCTCCAGCAGCGGATTGCCGCGGCGCGCCGCGCGGGCGATCCGGCCGACGGCGGCGCGGGCCGGGCCGGTGTCGGCGAGCGGCACCACCGGCCGGTCCGGCTCGATGTAGCCCAGCTCGGTGTAGGTGTCGGCGGCGGGCCCCGTGAAGTCGACGAAGCTCTCGTCCCAGCCGGTCTCGGGGTCGGCCCCGTAGTGGTGCGGGACGCCCGGCAGGATCCACAGCAGCGCGGGGGCGGTGACCGCCAGGCGGGAGCCGTCCGGGGCGGTGAACCAGCCGCGGCCCGCGCTGATGACGATGGCGACGTGGTGGTCGAGGGTGCGCGGCCCGACGGTCGGCAGTGCGCCGTGCTGGAGCCCGACGCCCAGGCAGACCAGACCGAGCCGGTGGTGGGCCGGGCTCGGAGTGAAGTACCGCATCCAGGTGTGGTACACGCCCGGGCCTCCCGTCGCCGTGGTCCCCGCGGTGGCGGACCTGCCGGGCCCACCGCGGCGCTCGTGCCGCTCCGTCCAAACAGTGCCGATCTTTGTCCATGGACCGCCGCACCGCCAGAGGGCGAGGGTGACCGGTGAGCGTGCGCGACGGGTGTGACCGGCGGGCGCGGTACGCGAGTCGGCAGCACAGCGAGGAACGAGGCGGGAATCCGTGGCGCAGTTCGTGGTGGGCGAGCGGGACTTCATGCTGGACGGGCGGCCGCTGCGCCTGCTGTCCGGTGCGCTGCACTACTTCCGGGTGCACGAGGCGCAGTGGGGCCACCGGCTGGCGATGCTCCGCGCGCTGGGTCTGAACTGCGTGGAGACGTACGTACCGTGGAATCTGCACGAGCCGCGGCCCGGTATGTTCCGCGACCCGGAGGCGTTGGGCCGCTTCCTGGACGCGGCGCAGGCGGCGGGGCTGTGGGCGATCGTCCGGCCGGGTCCGTACATCTGCGCGGAGTGGGAGAACGGCGGGCTGCCGGAGTGGCTGACGGGGCCGCTGGGCCGTCGGGTGCGGACCCGGGACGCGGCGTATCTGCGGGCCGTGGACGCCTGGTTCGCGCGGCTGTTGCCGCAGGTGGTGGCGCGGCAGTGCACCGAGGCATCGGGGCCGGGCGGTCCGGGCGGCGGTCCGGTGATCATGGTGCAGGTGGAGAACGAGTACGGCTCGTACGGCAGCGATGCGGAGTATCTGGCGCATATCGCGGAGTCGCTCCGCGGCCACGGGGTGCGCGTACCGCTGTTCACCTCGGACGGCCCCGAGGATCACATGCTGACCGGCGGCTCCGTGCCCGGCGTGCTCGCGACGGCGAATTTCGGGTCCGGTGCGCGGGAGGCGTTCGCGACGCTGCGCCGGCATCAGCCGGACGGGCCGCTGATGTGCATGGAGTTCTGGTGCGGCTGGTTCGCGCACTGGGGGCGACGTGATGTGCCGCGCCCTCCGGAGGACGCCGCGGCGGCACTGCGGGAGATCCTGGAGTGCGGTGCGTCGGTCAACCTCTACATGGCGCACGGCGGCACCAGCTTCGGCGGCTGGGCGGGCGCCAACCGCGCCGGTGAGCTGCACGACGGGGAGCTGGAACCCACCGTCACGTCGTACGACTACGAGGCGCCGATCGACGAACGCGGCCGTCCGACGGAGAAGTTCTGGCGGTTCCGGGAGGTGCTGGCCGAGTTCGCGGACGGGCCGCTGCCGGAGCTGCCCGAGCCGGTGCGGGCGCTGGCCGCCCCGGTGCCCGCGGTGGTGGCGGAGTGGGCGCCGGCCGAGGACGTGCTGGAGATCCTCGGGGGCCCGGAGGTGACGTCCGGGGTCCCCGCCACGTTCGAGGAGTTGGGCGTGGACCGGGGCGTGGTGCGCTACCGCGTCGAGGTGCCGGGGCCGCGCGGCAGGTACCCGCTGCGGGTGCGGGGGCTGCGGGACCGGGCGGCCGTGTCGGTCGACGGGGTGCGCGGGCCGGCGGCGGCCGACGAGGACGCACTGGTCGCGGAGGTGGCGGGCCCGGCTTCGGTGGAGCTGTGGGTGGAGTCCTTGGGGCGCGTCAATTACGGCCCGCGGCTGGCGGAGTCCAAGGGCATCACCGGCGGGCTGCTGCACGAGCGGCAGTATCTGCACGGTGTCCGGGCGCGCGGGCTGCGGCTGGACGCCCTGGAGGATGCCGGTGCGCGGGCCGGGATCCCCTACCGCTCCGTGCCGGCGGCCGGCGGTCCGGCGGCCGCCGGGTTCTACCGGGGCACGCTGACGCTGACCTGCCGCCCGGGGGACGCCGATCTGGCGCTGCCGGGCTGGACCCGCGGCTTCGCCTGGATCAACGGCTTCAATCTGGGCCGGTATTGGGACGTCGGACCGCAGCGTGCCCTGTTCGTGCCCGGCCCGGTGCTGCGCGAGGGCGAGAACGAGCTGCTGCTGTGGGAGCTGGAGAGCGCACCGCCCCTCACAGGGGAAGGGGCGGCGTCGCCGGGCCTGTATCCCTGCGCGGGCTGAGGCCGCCGGGGCCGGAGAGGAAGGGGCGGGCCCCTGCGGGCCCGCCCCTTCCGCGCGCTACAGCTCGCGCACCTCGAAGGTGTCCAGCACGAACTCGGCCTTCCCGTCGTCCCCCACCTTGCGCAGCCCCACCCATGCCTCACCGTCGGCCGGGGCGGTGAACTCGTAGGAGTACGTGGTCGGTTGGGTGGCGACCGGCAGCGGGGTGCGGCTCAGCTCGCGGGTCCCCGGCGCGTCGACGGCGGTGACCCAGGCGTACTGGCCGGCCTTCTCGTTCTCGTAGCGGAAGCCGACCTGGTAGCGCCGGCCGGCGGTGAAGCGCACGGTGTGCGGCACGGTCCGGTAGACGAGCCCGGTGTTCTCGCCGCGCGACTTGAGCGACTCGCCGCCGTCGATGACGTCGTCGACCGCCTTGCCGTTCCAGCCGCGCTGGGTGAACGGCGCGTGCCGCTGGGCGAGGTGGGTGCGGGGATCGGTGACCCCTCCGGCGTCACCCTTGACGAAGACTCCCCAGCCCTGCGGGACGTGCTCGAAGTCCTCGTGGACCAGGGTGCCCTTCTTGCCGCTGCGCTCCGCGGGAACGATCCGGACGTTGTCGAACCGGACCCGTGCCGCGCCCGCCGCCGCGGTGAGGGTGAGGGTGACCGGGCCGCCGCCCTCGGGCACCGTGAAGTAGGTGAACAGCCGCTGGAAGCGGGTGCCGGACTTGCGGTCGGCGGCGACGTAGTTGCCCGCGGTGGAGGTCTCGGTCCAGTTGGCCGCGGTGACGCCGTCCGCGGTGCGTACCTGGAGTCCCGCCCGCCGCCGCTCACCCGCCTTCGCGCCGACCTCGACCTGTACCGACGCGGCGTAGCTGCCCGGCTCGGGCCGGGCGAGCTGCTGGCCGACGGTGACGGCGCCGCCCGCGCCGACGACCAGCTCGTAGTCGCCCAGGTCGCTGAGTTCGACCGAGGCCGGGCCGCTGCCGCCGACCTGCCAGCCGTCGAGCGTCCCCGAGTGGAAGCCGGGGTCGTGCAGAGCGGTGCCCTCGCCCCAGCGGGGGTCCTCCTGGGCGGGGGCCTTGGCGCGGAGGACGACGTACGCGGTGCCCGCACGCGCGGTCAGGGTGATCTTTCCGCCGTTGACGGGCACCCGGGTCCCGTCGGCGCGCCCCTGGTCGGTGAGGCGGTAGGCGTAGACCGCGGCGGTGCCGGACCAGCCGCGGGGCAGCGCCCAACCGGTCGTGCCACCCTCGGGGTTGTAGTGGTAGAGCTTGTCCGGGTCGGTGGCGCGGCGCGGCTGCCACGGGAGCAGGTAGGTGCCGCCGTCGTAGACCAGGCGTCCGTCGGTGGTGATCCTGCGGGTGCCGTCCGCGTCGCTGACGGCGGTCCGGGTGGGGCCCTCGAAGGTGATCTCGTGTGCGTCCCAGGTCTTGATCGGGTGGGCCTGGAGGTACTTGGCGGGCAGCGCGTCCGTCCAGATGATCTTGTGGAAGGCGTGCCAGTCGGTCTTGCCGACCCAGCCCTCGAAGTTGCCCATCCGCCCGGCGCCCAGCAGCGTGGGCCACTTGTCGGCGAAGACGTCCTTGTGATGGTTGCGCACGAAGCGGATCAGCCGGGAGTTGATGCCGCGCGAGGTGTCGCCGCCGTAGTCGGGCTCGTTCGCCCAGTGCGACCACAGCGAGGACCGCTCCAGACCGTGCCCCCACTCGGTGGTGACCTGCCAGCCCTGGTCGCGCAGATGGCGTTGCAGCCGGTCGGAGTTCCAGCCCGACTCGCGGAAGACATCGATGTAGAGGGTGTTCAGCGCCGGGTCGGTCTCCTTTCGCAGCTGCGCGAAGCGCCGGGCGATGTCGCCGGAGACCAGGTCGCGCCTGGCGTCGATGCGGTAGGACTGATCGAGCCAGTCCCACTGCTCGTCGTCCTTGTTCACCAGCGTCTCGGAGAAGGCGTGCGCGACCGGGTAGGACTCGGTGGCGTTCACGTGCACCGCGAAGTCGCTGTGCCACTTCTTGCCGGCCCGCACCAGCGCGTTGAGGTCGTCGAGCCCGCCTGCCCGCTTGTTGTAGTTGCCCCCGTAGTCCGGGTGCGCGGAGTCGTGGCCTTCGGACTGGTAGCCCTTGAGCAGGGTGAACTGCCGCAGCCCGTCGGTGGCCAGGGCGATCCGCTTGATGTTGTCGAGGGTGGCGAGGAAGGGGTTGGTGGCCTGGCTGGCGAAGTTGAACGGGATGTGCGGCACGACCCGCAGATGCTGTTCGTCGGCGCCCAGCGGCATCACCATGATGTCGCGCAGGGCGATGGCGGCGTCCTGCCAGTCGGTCCTGCCGTCGCCGTTGCGGTCCCGGGTGACGATCACCGTCGCGTACGGCAGCGGATCGGTGGCGTCCGGCGACTGCCCGGCCGCCCGGTACGTCCACTGGCCGCAGCGCAGCTGCGCCTCGACCCAGCCGTCGCCCCGCACGGTCTGCCGCAGCAGCCGGCCGTTCTCCCAGGTGGTGGCGCCGGCGGGCTTGTCCTGGACGGTGTTGGTCTCGACGGCGGCGGCCAGTTCGTCGGTGGCGACGACCGCGTAGGCGCATCCGGTGGGCGCCGCCTCCACGGGGGTGTCGGCGGTGACCTGGACCAGCGTGTCACCGCTCTTGGACTTGTCGAGGTCGATGCGGGCGGCCAGCAGCGTCGCGCCCGGCTGGTCGCTGCGCACGCTCAGCAGGGCGAGATCGGGGATCTCCAGGGTGCCCACGCGCAGGGCCGCCGTGTCCTTGATACGGGTGACGCGCCAGGTGACCTGCCATCCCTCGACGGCGATCTGCACGGTGATCTCGGTGCCGCCGTCGAAGGTGAGCGTGTAGGTGGCGCGGTCGGCGCCGGCCTGGTGGCGGACGGCGGGGGTGCGGGCGGTGCCGTCGATGAGGACCTGGGTGACGGGTGCCTGCCGGCCGTGCAGGACGGACCCGTTTCCGCGATCGGTGTAGGAGACGATCCGGGGGAAGGCGGTGTCGACGCGTACCTCCAGTGCGTCGGAGCGCAGCACCGCCTGACCGGCCCGGGGCGCGGCCACGGCGGAGTGCGCACCGAGCGGGAGGGCGGTGGCGACCCCGGCGAGCGTGGTGGCGGCGACGACCTTCCGGCGGCTGGGTCCGCGACGGTCACCTGTCTGTTCGTTCACGCGCGCTGTCCTCCTTCGCACCTGCACTGCCTGTCGCCGGACAGCGTGCTGCCCGCGTGGCGCGTGCGCCTATGGACAAAGGAGGGACAGGTGTTGGACTAACGGGCCCGGGACAGGAGGGAGGCACGCGTGCGCGGGGGACGAGGGGCCACGGCGCGGGTGCGGGCGGGACCCCGAGACGGGAAAGGGCCCGGGGAGCGCGTTCCCCGGGCCCTTCCGTCACTGCGTTGGGTCAGCCGCCGAGCTCCCCGGCCGCCTTCTTGATGTCCGCGGCGAAGGTGCTCACCTCGCTGTAGACACCGGGCTTGCCGGGCCGTGCGCAGCCCTCGCCCCAGGAGACGATGCCCACCTGGAGCCACTCGCCGGCCTCGTCCTTGCGGAACATCGGGCCGCCGGAGTCGCCCTGGCAGGTGTCGACGCCGCCGGTGTCGAGCTTCCCGGCGCAGATCTCGTCGCCCGGCGTCAGCGAGTCGCCGTACGCCTTCTCGCAGGTGGCGTCATCGATGAAGGGCACGGTCGCCTTGAGGAGGTAGCGCTGCTGCTCGCCGCCCTCCTTGTCGGCGCCCCAGCCGGCGATCTCGAAGTCGCCGTTGTTGAGCTTGTCGTCCTCGGCGATCTTCAGGGTCGGCAGGTCGAGCGGCTTGTCGAGCTTGATCAGCGCCCAGTCCTTGCCCTTGCCGTTGTAGCCGGGGGCCTGGAGGACCTCGGTGGACTTGGCGGTGACCGCGGCGGAGTCCTCCAGGTCGACCACGCCCGCGGTCGCGGTGATGGAGGTGTTCGGGCCGCTGCCGTCGACGCAGTGCGCCGCCGTCAGCACGACGTCCTTGGCGTAGAGAGCACCGCCACAGCCCATCGAGAGCCGGACCATGAAGGGGAATTCGCCCTGCTCGGCCTTGGTGCCGCCGACGACCTTGGTGTCAACGGTGCCGGTCGGGTCGGGCGCGGGGCCGGCGAAGGCGGAGCCGGGCTGGAGGCTGAAGGCGGCCAGGGCGATCGCACCGACTGCGGTGGTTCTCGTGAGGTGCTTCAGGTAGCTGCGCAACGGGCTTCCTTTCGTGGGGGGTTGCACGTCTGTGACGAGCCCATGCCAACCACCGGAGCCGGACGTGGCCGCCGCAGGAAGTGCGTGGAAGACGGCAGCACGCCGCGAGGCGTCCGAACCCAGTGGGGGATGAGTCCGTAAAGCGCACTGTTGATTATGTGTAGTGGTCGTTCGGGGTGACAAGAGGACGCATCCGGCCAACTCCCGTACCCATGGCGTCCCGTACGCCTCATACCGGTCGATCCCGGTCAGTCGTACAGTGGCCCGGTGGCAACGGGCGGCAAGGACATCGAGCACGGCTTTCCCCATATCGAGACGGTGCGCGCGGCCGTCACGGCCCTCTACCGGCGCCTGAGTCATGACACGGTGAGCACCTACGCGACCAGCGTGCCGCCCGTCGACGTCGCCTTCGGCGACAGCGAGGACCTCTACCTGGGAGCGCAGCGGATCGCCCGGGTCATGGTGGGGCATCTGCGGCTGCCGGAAGCCCGGGTGGTCGTCGGCTTCCGCGAGATGGAACACGCCGCGAACGTCGAACTGACCGCGGGCCCGGAGTACTTCATCGAACTCAACGAGCGCTTCAAGACCCACCGCAAGGACATCGGCGCGGCCCTGGCCCACGAAGTGGCCCACGTCTGGCTGCACCGCCTGGACCTGTCCTTCCCGGGCACCCGCGACAACGAGATCCTCACGGACACCGCCACCACCTATCTCGGCGCGGGCTGGCTGCTGCTGGACGCCTACCGCGAGCACGGCCCGTTCTCGCAGAAGCTCGGGTATCTGACGCCGGAGGAGTTCGGCTACGTGCTGGCCCAGCGCGCGCAGGTCTTCGACGAGGACCCGGCGCCGTGGTTCACCAGCCCACAGGCGTACGACGCGTATGCGGCGGGGCAGGCACGGGCCCGGCGGGAGGCCCGCCGGCCACCGCTGGCCGCCGCCGGCTGGGCCGCGCGGCACCGCTACGGCAAGGACCGCCGCGCGGCCCGGACGCCGGGGCCCGGCGCCCCGGCGCAGGCCACGGGCGACGGGTACGCCTTCGAAGGGCCGGGGCCGCAGCGGGTGTCGTTCCCGTGCCCCACCTGCCACCAGCGCATCCGCGTACCGGTCCGCGGCCGTATGCAGGCGCGTTGCGGCCTGTGCAAGACCCTGCTGGACTGCGACACCTGACCGGACAGCGCGACGCGCTCACGGCCAACCAGCCCTGGAATGACGACAGTTGGCGAGAAATCCCCGATACCGCCGCGCCCGCCCCGCGTCCTATACCCAGCCGGCGAGCCCCGCCATGAAGGCATCGAAGTCATCGCGGTGAATGGTGTGCCCGGCGCCGATAACCGTGCGGACCGCGAAGCCGCGGTCCGTCAGCCGGTCCGCCGCCGGCTCGGTGAAGAGGAACCCCTCCCCCGCGATCTGCACCAGGGACGGCACGACCGGCCGCGCGGGCGTACGGTCCTCCAGACGGGTGCCGGACAGTGCGAGGGCGGTACCGGAGTCCCAGGCCGCCACCGTCTCCAGCTCGATGTCGACATCGGCGTCCTCCCAGCGCGGGTTGAACTGCCGCACCATCGCGCGGGAGGCACTCTTGAAGGACACGAACAGGGCCGGGTCCACCACCTGCCCCGACGCACCGAGGGACCATGCCGGGTCGCTGTAGACCGCCCGCCGCGGCCGCAGCCGCTCCGCGGCCAGCGACAGCGCCAGACCGCCCAGTGAGTGGCCGAGCGCCACCTCCACCCCGGACGGCAGGGTGTCGACCAGGTCGTCGGCGAACAGCTCCGGGGCGTAGTCGCCACGGGGGCTGCGGCCGTGACCGCGCAGGTCGACGCCGATGACGCGGTAGCCGCGTTCGGCCAGCGCCGGGCCGACCCGCCGCCAGGTGCGGTGATCGGACATGATCCCGTGGACCAGCACCGCGATCCGGTCGCCCGTGCCCCATTCATGGGTGTGCAGCTGCATGCCCGTACCTCTCTCCCGTCGCCGGCCCCCGGCCGCCCCACGCCCCGGCTCCGCACCGGGGAACGCCGGAAGATTACACGTGTCACTACCCGACGCCCAGAGGCCGCGTCACCCGCCGTCCACCGCACAAACCCTTGTGCGAGGATGCCCAGCACATGACTGACGCAGCCGGCCCACGGGCCACCTCAACACCCCCGACCAGCGCGGCCGTTGCCCGGCGCGCCGGGGTCTCCCGCGCGACCGTCTCCTACGTCCTGAACGGGCAGGCCGCCGGACGCGTCAGCGCCCGCACCCAGGAGCGGGTCCGGGCCGCCGCCGAGGAGCTGGGGTACGTACCGCACGCCGCCGCACGCAGTCTGCGCGCCGGCCGGGGCAGTCTCGTGCTGATGGCCGCTCCCGCCGACACCGCCCCCGCCTTCGGCCCGCTCTTCACCGCGTTCCTCGCCGGTTTCCAGACCGCGCTGCTCCGCCTCGGCTACACCGGCGTCCTGCACGGCGCGCCCGCCGCCTGCCCGGAGGCGGCCGCGCGCGCCTGGGCGGAACTCCGGCCCGCGGCGGTGCTGACCCTGCACGATCCGCCGCTGGACGCCGGCGCCGTCGCGCTCCTCAAGCGCTCGGGCACGGCCGCCGTGCTCACCCACGGCCCGCCGGTCACCCCGGGCGCCCACACCCTGGTCCTGGACCAGCGGGAAGCCGGGATGCGGGCCGGTGAGCACCTGCTGGCCCGCGGCCGGCGCCGGATAGGCGTCATCGAGCCGGCCGAACCCGGGCTTGCGGCCTTCGCCGCACCGCGCCTGGCGGGCGTCCGGGCCGCGGCCGCCCGGCACCCCGGCACCGAGGTCCGGCCGCTCGGCCTGGCGCTCACCGAGGAGTCCGCCGCGCGGCTCGCCGCCGCCTGGCCCGACCTCGGTCTGGACTCGGTGTTCGCCTACAACGACGAGTACGCGATGCTGCTGATGCGGGCCCTCCAGGACGCCGGGCACACCATCGGCGCCGCCGCCCCCTCGATCGCGGTGGTCGGCGCCGACGACCTGCTGCTCGGCCGGCTGCTGCGGCCGCGGCTGACCACCGTGCGGGCCGATATCACCCCGCCGGACCGGATCGCCGAGCTGGTCGACACCCTGATTCGCGAGCCCGGCACCGAACCGGCCCCGCACCGCCTGGGCACCTTCCACATCGAGGCGCGCGAGTCCGGCTGACCCGGCCGTGCGACGAGCGGTCCGGTGGCTCGCCGCACGACGCTCACCTGTCGGCCGCTCCACCGACCGCACAGCCACCCAAAGTTCCCCGTCACAGCCTCTTGCGCATCCGGACGCACATCGCCTCGTGCCGTCGCACCGAGCCGTCCGGCCCCTGCTCGTCCCACGCCTCGGCCTCCTGCCCGTACGCGACGTAACCGAGCCGCTCGTACAGGGCGCGGGCCCGCGGGTTGTCGTCCTCCACGGCCAGTTCGGCGTGGGCCAGGCCCCAGCCGCGGATCCGCGCTTCCGCGCCGGCCATCAGGACGGTGCCGATGCCGCAGGACTGAAGCGCGGGCAGGACCGCGAGCTGCCAGAGGAGGCCGGCGTCCGCACGCGCCCGGTAGTCGACGCCGCCGATCGCCACCGGCAGGCCGGACGGCGGGCAGACCGCGAGGTAGTCCACCTCGCCCTGCCGCGCGCGCTCCAACTCCCCTGCCACGGACCTCAGATGGAGTGGCGATCCGGACCAGCCGCACGCCGGGAGGTCGGCGGGCAGCAGGTCGCGCACGGTCAACTGCAGCGTCACGGCCGGGGAGCCCGGCCCCGGTGCGGGCACGTCGGCGCTCGCCTTCACAGCCAGTCCTCCTCGGGGGAGGCCGCGGCCAGCACCTTCCGCGCCCCCGTCAGGATCGGCTCGCCGTGCGGCACGCAGACCGTGTCGACGTCCTCGAGAGCTGCCAGCCGACGGAAGGACGCGACGGCCCTGGCGCGGTCAACGTTGAACGGGCCGAGCACCGCGCGTCCGCCCACGTTGCCGATGATGTCGCCGGGGAAGAGCACTCTGCTTCCGGGCAGATGCAGGGCGATACCGCCCGGCGTGTGGCCCGGCACGTGCAGCACACGGACCGGCTCCGGCCAGCCGTCCAGGGTGTCGCCGTCGCGCAGCTCGACATCGACACCGACGTGGCGAAGCGGCGGGAGCCCTGCGGCGGCGAAGCCCTCCATGATCTGCTCGTGCAGCTCACGCTCGGCGGGGGTGGGCTCCGCCTGCGGCTCGGGGGCGGTGCCGCGGATGACCGGGGCGTCCGCGGCACCCGCCAGCACCCGGGCACCGGTGGCCTCGACCAGGTCGGCGGCCGAGCCCATGTGATCGATGTGGGAGTGGGTCAGCACGATCTGCCGCAGATCGTGGGGCCGGGCGCCCAGGCGGGCCAGCGCGTCGAGGATGGCGGGGGCCGAGCCGGGGACGGGCGTGTCGACGGCCGCGTACCCGCCGGCGGGCAGCGCGACGACGTGGACATGCCCGACGGCGAACGGCAGCTGCCAGACATGGGGCGCGACCTGGGTGAGGGAGTCCATGGAGCGGACGCCAGCGGCGCGGCGCCCGGCCGCGCCGCCGGTTTCGCCCGGGGCGGATCGAGCGGACGGCCAAGGTCATCGGAACCCGACACGGGCCGGCCACGTCCCACCGGTGACCCAAGGAGGCAAGTCATGCGAGGACCCACCGCACAGCAGACGCCCGTCGAGGCCGGTACCGCCGCCCCCTCCCGCGTCCGCTCCCCGTTCCGTCCGTTCGCCGTCGTGCTCGCGATGGCGGCCGCCGGCACGCTCGCGCTGTCCGGCTGCGGCGGCGACACCCAGAAGGTGGGCACGGCGCCCCCGAAGAAGCAGGATCCGTTCGAGAAGCGGGCGGAACAGATAGAGCAGGACTGGCCCAAGGTCTCCGCCGTCCCCGGCCGGCACGACACCATGCTGCCGCTGGCGGGCGCGGACCGCCCCAAGGACACCGGCGTACGGGAGATCACGGTGACCGTCGGCCACGGTGGGTGCGATGCGCGCTACGGCGTGCACACCCACGAGTCGAAGGGCTTCGTGGTCATCTCCGGCTGGGGCAAGCCCAAGAACCCGAAGGGGATGTGCACCGCGCAGCTCGCCACCGACAAGGTGAAGGTGCGGCTGAAGAGCGCGCTGGACGACCGCAAGGTCGTGGACGCCGCCACCGGCAAGCAGCTCCTCACGGGCTGACCCGCGGCGACTCCCCCGCACGCCGAGCCCGGCGCCGCGTTGGAGTGCGCTGCACGCCCTAGGCTTGCCCCATGAGCCCTTCCATCGCCGCCAACACCCGCGTCGAGCTGCCCGAGCTGCTGGAGTTCGTCCGGCCCCGCCACCGCGCGATCCTGCTCACCCGCCGTTCCGACGGGACCCCGCAGGGCTCGCCGCTGACCTGCGGGGTGGACGACTCCGGGCGGCTGGTGATGTCGACGTACCCGGAGCGGGCCAAGGTCCGCAACGCCCGCCGTGTCTCGTCGGTCAGCGTCATCGTGCTGTCCGACGAGTGGAACGGGCCGTGGGTGCAGATCGACGGTGAGGCCGAGGTGATCGACACCCCGGAGTCGGTGGAACCGCTGGTCGAGTACTTCCGCACCATCTCCGGCGAGCATCCGGACTGGGACGAGTACCGCGCGGCGATGCGCAAGCAGGGCAAGTCACTGATCCGCGTCACCCCGCTGCGCTGGGGCCCGATCGCCACCGGCGGCTTCCCCGCCCGCCTCGTCGAGGGCGAGCAGGACGGTGGCGACGGCCCGCGCTAGCGACCTCGTTTCCCGGGGACGGATCTCCGGAGCGCTCGTCCTGGTCAGGCGCGGGGCGCGAGCAGGGCGGTGGACTGCGACAACACGTCCTCGTCCAGGTCCAGATGCTTGCGGAACGCCTGCTGCCCGGCCTCGGTGACGGTGAGGATGCGGGTGGCGGGGGTCTTGACGATCCACTCCTGCTCCAGGGCGTGCCGGCACAGTGCCGCGCCGACCGCGCCGGAGAGGTGGTGTCTGCGCACGGTCCAGTCCAGGCAGGTGCGCACATGGGCCCGATGGGCTTCCGACGGCCCGGCGTCGGGAATCCCGAGGCCGGCCAGCCAGTCGGCGCCGGCGCAGGTCAGCACGAGCCCGTGGTCGCGGGCCAGCAGGGCGCGTTCGGTCATCGCCTCGGCGATCGCGACACCGAGGGCGCCGGCGATGTGGTCGTAGCAGATCCTCGCGTGGTGCAGCGCTCTGCGCTGGTTGGCCTCGGCGAGGGACCGGATCGGGACCGGGCGGTAGGGCGCCAGCCCCGCGAGGTTCTCCAGGGCTTCCGCGGTGCCGGGCCCCGCCAGCCGGACGAAGCGGCGCCGCCCGCGCCGCTCCTCGGCCAGCAGCCCCCCGGCGACCAGGAGGTTGAGGTGCTCGGTGGTCGTGGAGGGCGCCACCGCGGCGTACTCGGCCAGCTCTCCCGCGGACCAGGCGCCGCCGTCCAGCAGGGCCATGCAGATGGCGGCCCGGGTCCGGTCCGCGAGCAGCGCGGCGAGGGCGGCCAGGTCGGGGGTTTCCGCGATGCTTTCGTGCTCGGCATCCCATTGACTCATGTGCAGAGAGTAATCGGTCGGAACACTTCGGTGAGCACCGAATCGTCCTGCTTCTATCCTCATGGGCATGAAAGGCGTGCTGGAGAAGAGCAGTTCGGTGGCGTCGGCAGTGCTGTCCACGGAGAACGACGACGGGACTTTCGCGCTGGCCGCACTGCGTATCCGCTGGGAACTCGGCCCGGTGGTGAGCGCATGGCTGCCCGCCCGCGGCCGCACCGCGCGCAATCTCGCGGTACGCCCGGACGTGGTCTTCAATCTGCCACCGGACGGCGAGGCCGAGGAGGGCGCGGGCGGCGGCCCGTGCGGGGCGGAGGTCCCGCTGACGGAACCGTCCGAGATGGTCCGGCCGCCCCGACTGGCGCACTGCCCGGTGCAGTTGGAAGCGCGCCGGTCCGACGAACGGACGGCGGCCGACGGCGCGTGGACGCTGATCGAGGCGCAGGTGCTGCGGGTGCACGCCGATGCGCGGTGGGTGCTGCCGCTGGGTGAGCGCGGCATCGAACTGTCGGTGTGGTGCCCGCCGGTGCACGACTTCCGGCCGCCGGGCACTCCCCCGCCGCGGGCCGTACCGGCTCCCGCGCAGGAGCTGGCGCGGGAGTTGGGCAGGCGCTTCCCCGGCCAGCGCAACGGTTCGTAGCACCCCTGAGGCACACCCGGCCCGGAAAAGGTCGCGGCGCCTGTCCTCCGGTCGGGGGGAGGAGACAGGCGCCGCGGTTGTTCCGTACGACGTTGTACGGGACATCTGGGGACGGCTACACGGTCAACGCGCGGTCCGTCGGCTTGATGGGAGCCGGCAGGGCGCTGGCTCCGGTGAGGAAGCGGTCCACGCCCTTGGCCGCGGAGCGGCCCTCGGCGATGGCCCACACGATCAGCGACTGGCCGCGGCCTGCGTCACCGGCGACGTACACGCCGGGGACGTTGGTGGCGTAGTCCTGGTCGCGGCCGATGTTGCCGCGGGCGTCCAGCTCCAGACCGAACTGGGAGACCAGTCCGTTCTCCTGGTCGGTGCCGGTGAAGCCCATCGCGAGGGTGACCAGCTGGGCCGGGATCTTCCGCTCGGTGCCCGGCTTCGGCTCCGGCTTGCCGTCCTTGAACTCCACCTCGGTCAGGTGCAGGTACTGGACGTTGCCGTCCTCGTCGCCCTCGAAGTGGGTGGTCGAGACGGAGTAGAGCCGCTCGCCGCCCTCCTCGTGCGCGGAGGTGACCTTGTAGAGCATGGGGAAGGTCGGCCAGGGCTGGTTCGGGTTCCGCTCGTCGCCCGGCTTGCCCATGATCTCCAGCTGGGTCACGGAGGCCGCGCCCTGGCGGTGGGCGGTGCCCACGCAGTCCGCGCCGGTGTCGCCGCCGCCGATGACGACGACGTGCTTGCCCTCGGCGCTGATCGGGGCGACGGTCAGGTCACCCTCCTGCACCTTGTTGGCGAGCGGCAGGTACTCCATGGCGAAGTGGATGCCGTTCAGCTCGCGGCCGGGCACCGGCAGGTCGCGGGAGGTCGTGGCACCGGCGGCGATGACGACGGCGTCGTAGCGCTTGCGCAGCTTCTTCGCGTCGATGTCGCGGCCGATCTCCACCTCCGTGCGGAACTTGGTGCCCTCCGCGCGCATCTGCTCGATGCGGCGGTTGATGTGGCGCTTTTCCATCTTGAACTCGGGGATGCCGTAGCGCAGCAGTCCACCGATCCGGTCCGCGCGCTCGTAGACGGCGACGGTGTGGCCGGCCCGGGTCAGCTGCTGGGCGGCGGCGAGACCCGCCGGGCCCGAGCCGATGACGGCGACGGTCTTGCCGGACAGCCGCTCGGGCGGCTGCGGGGTGACATCGCCGTTGTCCCACGCCTTGTCGATGATGGAGACCTCGACGTTCTTGATGGTCACCGGCGGCTGGTTGATGCCCAGCACACAGGCGGCCTCACAGGGCGCGGGGCACAGGCGACCGGTGAACTCCGGGAAGTTGTTGGTCGCGTGCAGCCGCTCGCTGGCCTCGGTCCAGTCCTCGCGGTAGGCGTAGTCGTTCCACTCGGGGATGAGGTTCCCGAGCGGGCAGCCGTTGTGGCAGAACGGGATACCGCAGTCCATGCAGCGCGACGCCTGCTTGCTGATGATCGGCAGCAGGGAGCCGGGCTGGTAGACCTCGTTCCAGTCCTTGACGCGCTCGTCGACGGGGCGGGTCTTGGCGACCTCGCGGTCGGTGTTCAGGAAGCCCTTGGGGTCAGCCATTGGTCGCCGCCTCCATCATCTTCTCGTGGGTCTCGGACTCGGAGAGTCCGGCCTGCTCAGCGGCGTCCTTGGCGACGAGCACTGCCTGGTAGGTGGGCGGGATGACCTTGCTGAAGCGCGCGGCCGCGGCATCCCAGTCGGCGAGGAGCTTCTCGGCCACGGTGGAGCCGGTCTCCTCCTGGTGGCGGCGCACGACGGCGTGCAGCCACTGCTTGTCGGTGTCGTCCAGCGCGTGGACGGCGTCGACGAGCTCCTTGTTCACATTGGCCCGGTCGAGGTCGATGACGTAGGCGAAACCACCGGACATACCGGCGGCGAAGTTACGTCCCGTCTCGCCGAGGACGACCGCGTTTCCGCCGGTCATGTACTCGCAGCCGTGGTCGCCCACGCCCTCGGAGACCACCGTGGCGCCGGAGTTGCGGACGCAGAACCGCTCGCCGACCCGGCCGCGGAGGTACAGCTCGCCGCCGGTCGCGCCGTAGGCGAGGGTGTTGCCCGCGATGGTGGAGTACTCGGCGAGGTGGTCGGCGCCGCGGTCCGGGCGGACGACGACCCGGCCGCCGGAGAGGCCCTTGCCGACGTAGTCGTTCGCGTCGCCCTCCAGGCGCAGCGTGACACCGCGCGGCAGGAAGGCGCCGAAGGACTGGCCGGCCGAGCCGGTGAAGGTGATGTCGATGGTGTCGTCGGGGAGACCGGCACCGCCGAACTTCTTCGTGACCTCGTGGCCGAGCATGGTGCCGACCGTCCGGTTGATGTTCCGGATCGCGATCTGGGCCCGCACGGGCTGCGCGGCCTCCGCGGTGTCCGCGGACAGGGCGTCGGCGGCGAGCTTGATCAGCTCGTTGTCGAGCGCCTTCTCCAGGCCGTGGTCCTGCACGGTGACCTGGTGGCGGACGGCGCCCTCGGTCAGCTCGGGGACGTGCAGCAGCGGGGCCAGGTCCAGGCCCTGCGCCTTCCAGTGGTCCACGGCCTGCGAGGTGTTGAGGATCTCGGCGTGGCCGATGGCCTCGTCGAGGGTGCGGAAGCCCAGCTCGGCGAGCAGCTCGCGGACCTCTTCGGCGATGAACTGGAAGAAGTTGACGATGTACTCGGCCTTGCCGCTGAACCGCTCGCGCAGCGTCGGGTTCTGGGTGGCGATACCGACCGGGCAGGTGTCCAGGTGGCACACGCGCATCATGACGCAGCCGGAGACGACCAGCGGTGCGGTCGCGAAACCGAACTCCTCGGCGCCCAGCAGGGCGGCGATGACGACGTCACGGCCGGTCTTGAGCTGACCGTCGGTCTGCACGACGATGCGGTCGCGCAGGCCGTTGAGCAGCAGCGTCTGCTGGGTCTCGGCGAGGCCCAGCTCCCAGGGGCCACCCGCGTGCTTGAGGGAGGTCAGCGGGGAGGCGCCCGTACCGCCGTCGTGGCCGGAGATGAGGACCACGTCCGCGTGCGCCTTGGAGACACCCGCGGCGACGGTGCCGACACCGACCTCGGAGACCAGCTTGACGTGAATACGCGCCCGGGGGTTGGCGTTCTTCAGGTCGTGGATCAGCTGGGCGAGGTCCTCGATGGAGTAGATGTCGTGGTGCGGGGGCGGCGAGATCAGGCCGACGCCCGGAGTGGAGTGCCGGGTCTTGGCGACCCAGGGGTAGACCTTGTGGCCGGGCAGCTGGCCGCCCTCGCCGGGCTTGGCGCCCTGCGCCATCTTGATCTGGATGTCGTCGGAGTTGACGAGGTACTCCGACGTCACGCCGAAGCGGCCGGAGGCGACCTGCTTGATCGAGGAGCGGCGCGCCGGGTCGTAGAGGCGGTCCGGGTCCTCGCCGCCCTCACCGGTGTTGGACTTGCCGCCCAACTGGTTCATGGCGATGGCGAGGGTCTCGTGCGCCTCCTGCGAGATGGAGCCGTACGACATGGCGCCGGTCGAGAAGCGCTTGACGATGTCGGCGGCCGACTCGACCTCCTCGATCGGGATCGAGGGCCGGTCGGAGTTGAAGGAGAACAGGCCGCGCAGCGTCATCAGCCGCTCGGACTGCTCGTTCACCCGCTCGGTGTACTGCTTGAAGATGTCGTAGCGGCGCGAGCGCGTGGAGTGCTGCAGCCGGAAGACGGTGTCCGGGTCGAACAGGTGCGGCTCGCCCTCGCGGCGCCACTGGTACTCGCCGCCGATGTCCAGCGCACGGTGCGTGGCGGCGATGCCGGAGGCCGGGTATGCCTTGGCGTGCCTGGCCGCGACCTCCTTGGCGATGATGTCGAGACCGGCGCCGCCGATCTTGGTGGCGGTGCCGTGGAAGTACTCGGCGACGAAGTCCTCGTCCAGGCCGACGGCCTCGAAGACCTGCGCGCCGCGGTAGGAGGCGACGGTCGAGATGCCCATCTTCGACATGACCTTCAGGACGCCCTTGCCGAGCGCCTTGATGAGGTTCTTGATGGCGGTCTCGGCCTCGACGCCGGGCAGGAAGGTGCCCGCGCGGACGAGGTCCTCGACGGACTCCATCGCGAGGTAGGGGTTGACGGCCGCGGCACCGAAGCCGATGAGCAGCGCGACGTGGTGCACCTCGCGCACATCGCCGGCCTCGACGAGCAGCCCGACCTGGGTGCGCTCCTTGGTGCCGATGAGGTGGTGGTGCACCGCGGCGGTGAGCAGCAGCGACGGGATCGGCGCGTGCTCGGCGTCCGAGTGGCGGTCGGAGAGCACGATCAGCCGGGCGCCGTCGTCGATGGCGGCGTCCGCCTCGGCGCAGATCTCCTTGATCCGGGCGGCCAGCGACTCGCCGCCGCCGGAGACCCGGTAGAGGCCGGAGAGCGTCACGGCCTTCATGCCGGGCATGTCGCCGTCGGCGTTGATGTGCACGAGCTTGGCCAGCTCGTCGTTGTCGATGACCGGGAAGGGCAGGGTCACGCTGCGACAGGACGCCTCGGTGGGCTCCAGGACGTTGCCCTGGGGGCCGAGCGAGGAGATCAGCGAGGTGACGAGCTCCTCGCGGATGGCGTCCAGCGGCGGGTTGGTGACCTGCGCGAAGAGCTGGGTGAAGTAGTCGAACAGCAGCCGGGGGCGGTCCGAGAGCGCCGCGATCGGCGAGTCGGTGCCCATCGAGCCGATCGGCTCGGCGCCGGCCTTGGCCATCGGCGCGAGGATGACGCGCAGCTCTTCCTCGGTGTAGCCGAAGGTCTGCTGACGGCGGGTGACCGAGGCGTGGGTGTGCACGATGTGCTCACGCTCGGGCAGGTCCGCGAGGTCGATCAGGCCGGCTTCCAGCCAGTCCTCGTAGGGGTGCTCGGCGGCGAGCTGCCCCTTGATCTCGTCGTCCTCGATGATGCGGTGCTCGGCGGTGTCGACGAGGAACATCCGGCCGGGCTGCAGGCGGCCCTTGCGGACGACCTTGGCCGGGTCGATGTCCAGGACGCCGACCTCGGAGGACAGCACGACGAGGCCGTCGTCGGTGACCCAGTAGCGGCCGGGGCGCAACCCGTTGCGGTCGAGGACCGCGCCGACCTGGGTGCCGTCGGTGAAGGTGACACAGGCCGGGCCGTCCCAGGGCTCCATCATCGTGGAGTGGTACTGGTAGAAGGCGCGCCGGGCCGGGTCCATGGAGGGGGAGTTCTCCCACGCCTCGGGGACCATCATCAGCACGGAGTGCGGCAGCGAGCGGCCGCCGAGGTGGAGCAGCTCCAGGACCTCGTCGAAGGAGGCGGAGTCGGAGGCGTCCGGGGTGCAGACCGGGAAGATCCGCGCAAGGTCCTTGTCGGCCCCGTTGCCGAAGAGCTTCGAGGCGAGCTGCGACTCGCGGGCCCGCATCCAGTTGCGGTTGCCCTTGACCGTGTTGATCTCGCCGTTGTGCGCGACGAAGCGGTACGGGTGGGCCAGCGGCCAGCTCGGGAAGGTGTTGGTGGAGAACCGCGAGTGGACCAGCGCGATGGCGGTGGCGAAGCGGCGGTCGGAGAGGTCCGGGAAGAACGGCTCCAGCTGGCCGGTGGTCAGCATGCCCTTGTAGACGATGGTCCGGGCGGACAGCGAGGGGAAGTAGACCCCGGCCTCGCGCTCGGCGCGCTTGCGCAGCGCGAACGCCTTGCGGTCCAGGGCCAGCCCGGTGTTCTCACCGTCGGCGACGAAAAGCTGGGAGAAGGCGGGCATGGTGGCGCGGGCGCCGTTGCCGAGCAGCTGCGGGGCCACCGGCACGACACGCCAGCCGAGGACGTTCAGGCCCTCTTCGGTCGCCATCGTCTCGATGCGCGAGACGGCGGCAGCCGCATCCTGGGCATCGGAGGGCAGGAAAGCGATACCGACGGCGTATCCGCCGGCCTCGGGAAGCTCGAAGGTGACGTCCTCGCGAAGAAACGCGTCCGGTACCTGGAGGAGGATGCCGGCACCGTCGCCGGAGTCGGGCTCCGAGCCGGTGGCACCGCGGTGCTCCAGGTTCGTCAGGACGGTGAGCGCCTGCTCGACCAACGCGTGGCTGGCCTCGCCGGTGAGGGTGGCCACAAAGCCGACGCCACAGGCGTCGTGCTCGTTGCGCGGGTCGTACATCCCCTGCTGGGCGGGGCGCCCGTCCATGGGCGACCAGGCGGCGCTGGCGCTGCCGGTGGTCGCGGAGTGCGTGGACGCGGAACGCATCGGCTCTCCCAACGTCGTCGTGGCATAGGCATTGCCGAGGGACGACGTTGGCCCTCCGCGAAATTTCGTGCAGGTTACAGGATGACCCGCTTCTCGAAAAGCGGATAGCGCCTTCCAGCATGCGGACACCGGCGTAGCGGTGGATCAAAGACGTGGACGGACTCTTCGCCATCCCACGAGCGGCGATCGTCGGGCGACATTGCCCGCGACGCCTGGGCCTTATGCCCGGTCGTCAACAAATCGAAACCGCTGGGTAACGCGTTAATTATGCAGCCACCCGTATGACACGTCACCCTACGACGGTTCCGAACACCGCTCCCAGGATGTACGTCACACCTGCGGCGGCGCCACCCAGGGCCAATTGGCGGACACCGCTGAACCACCAGGAGCGCGCCGTCACCCGCGCCACGACCGCCCCGCAGGCGAACAGTCCGAGCAGCGCGAGAAGCACCGCGGGCCACAATGCGGAAGCGCCCAAAAGGTATGGAAGAACAGGCAAAAGGGCGCCAAGAGCAAATGATCCGAAGGAAGAAACCGCGGCGACGGTGGGCGACGGAAGGTCTGACGGGTCAATGCCCAATTCCTCGCGGGCATGAATTTCCAGCGCCTGGTCGGGATCCTTCGAGAGCTGCTCGGCCACCTGCCGGGCAAGGGCGGGCTCGACGCCGCGCGACTCGTACAGCGCGGCCAGCTCGTCCAGCTCGTCCTTGGGGTGCTTGCGCAGCTCGGTCCGCTCGATGTCCAGCTCCGCGAGCACCAGCTCCCGCTGCGAGGCGACGGAGGTGTACTCCCCCGCGGCCATCGAGAACGCTCCGGCGGCCAGCCCCGCGAGGCCGGTGATGATGATCGTCTGCTGCGACACGGCGCCGCCCGCGACACCCGTCATCAGCGCGAGGTTCGAGACCAGGCCGTCCATCGCGCCGAAGACGGCGGGGCGCAGCCAGCCACCGTTCACATCGCGGTGGGTGTGATTGTCACGGTGTGCGACATGCGTCGGCGCCGCGGCATCCATGATCTCCATGACGGACATTGAGGGACCTGCTCCCTTCCGCGAGGTGTGGGCCGATGGCGGCGCTTCCCCCTGCAACACCTCGAAGCTATGCGCGATCAACCCTCCTCCGCTAGCAAGGAAGGCCGTACTTACCCCGCTGACCTGCGGTTTTCTCGCGCGGTCGCGCGTGAGACGTGGGTCACAGGGCACTCCGGCGAAGCGGCCGGGCCGCGCGCCGGGTCCGCGTGAGCGATTCGACCGGGTGACCCTGCCGTCCCGGAGAGGAGAGCCGGGCCCCGGCGTGGCACGGATACACCGCAGCGGTCCGATGCGGGCCGGCGGTCCTCGTGCCGAAGGCTCGCCGCACGGCAGCGGTCCGACCCGCACGACAGAAGGGCACGCCCCATGAGCGCAGCGCACCCGCCGCCCGCGGAGTCCGACGTCGCCGACGGCGCGGGGGACGCGGGGGACGCAGCCCGCAACCGCGTACGCGACGGCGCCTGCGGCGCCCTGCTCGACCGGGCCCGCGGCGCGATGCTGGGGCTCGCCGTCGGGGACGCGCTCGGGGCCCCCGCCGAGAACATGAAGCCCTCCCAGATCCGCAGCCGATGGGGCCGTATCGAGGGCTACGTCGAGGACGATCCGGCCGGCACCGACGACACCGAGTACGCGATCTTCTCCGGGCTGCTGCTCGCCGCGCACGGCTCGGCGCTGACCGTCGCCCATGTCGAGGCGGCCTGGCACCAGTGGATCGCCGACCGCGACGAGGGACCCTTCCGCGGCGCCGGCTTCAGCGAGCGCGGCACCCTGGAGAACCTGCGGCGCGGTCTCGCCGCCCCCATCTCCGCGCAGCACCGGCACGCCTGGAGCGACGGACTGGCGATGCGGGCCGCTCCGTTCGGGGTGTTCGCCGCCGGGCGGCCCGCCGAGGCCGCCCGGCTGGTCGCCATCGACGGCACGGTCAGCCACGACGGCGAGGGGATCTACGGCGGACGGGCGGTCGCCGCCGGCGTCGCCGCGGCCATGGTCGCCCTTCCCCAAGGACCTTCGACGGGCTTCGCTCCGGGCGGGACCCCCAACCTCGACGCGGTGATCGCCGCCGCGCTCTCCGTCGTCCCCGAGGACTCCTGGACCGCCCGCTCGCTGCGTCGCGCCGTCGGCGCCGCCCAGCGGTCACGGCACGATCCGGGCATCACCCAGCTCGGCATCGAACGCGCGGTGCGCTCCGCGGTCGTGATCGGCGGCTACCCGTGGACGGATCTGGCCCCCGAGGCCGTCGGTCTGGCCTTCGGCGCCTTCGCCGCGGCCCGGGGCGACTTCACCGCCTCGGTGCTGACCGCGGTCAACATGGGCCGCGACGCCGACACCACGGCGGCCGTCGCGGGCGCCCTCGCCGGTGCCCTGACCGGCGCCGCCGCCATCCCCGAGACCTGGACCACCGCCATCGGCCCGGCCCGCGGCAGCTGTCTGCCGTCCATGGCGGGCTACCACGTCCTGGACATCGCCGAGCTGCTGGCGCCGAGGTCGACGGCGCCCGCGCAGGCGAGCGCCGCGGCTCCCACGGAGGCGCGTACGGCGGCATCCGGGGAAACAGAAGTGCCCCCGGCGGGCGCCCAGGACACCGAAGTCCGGACGAGGAGCGAGGCGGCCGCGGGGGTGGGAGCACGATGACCACCACCCGGCCAACGAGTGCCGCCGCGGCCACGGCGCCGACACCTGCGTCGGGCCCGGAGGATGCCACGGCGGCCGAGCAGTCGGCCGGTGAAGCGGCCTCCGCGGATGCTGGGCCCGCTGTCGGCCCGGCGCCCCTGCCGCAGGGTGGCTCCCCCGAGGCCACGGACGATGCGGACGACGCGAGCGGGACCGGCGAGGCGACCGCCCCCGTCACCGCGACCGGCTGCGACCGGGAGCGCCGCGTCTCACACCATCCCCTCTCCCCCGGCGAGCCGGGCGGCCCCGTCAACCCCGTCGGGCCGAGAACTCCCGGTGGCCCCGTCGCGCCCAGCGGGCCGGGGCAGCCCGGTGGGCCCGTAGGCCCTGCGGGGCCGAGCGGGCCGAGCGGGCCCGGCGGACCCGTGGGCCCGGTGCGGTCCGTCGGGCCTGCTCTGGCCTTCGCCGCCGGACTGCGGGACGGAAGGCGACGGGCGGGTGAGGTGCCAGGGGCGTCCGGCGCACGGGGCGCGCTCGATCTTCCGGGGTGCCGGCACACCGAAGGAACGAGCGCCGACGAAGCGCGGGCCACCGGGCCGGAGTGGGGGCGGCCCCCTGCCGCGTTCACCGCGCCGGACGCGGCGGGCCGGGTGGACGCACCGCGCGGGACGGCAGCGACGCGCACGGTGGACGGCAAGGCGGACCGGGGCGCCCGTCCGCGCGGCGAAGCAGGCCCGGGCAAGCGGCCGGACGAGGTCCCGAACGGGCCCGGAGCCGTCGCACCCGAGGGTGCGGACGACGGTGCGGGCGCCAGGACCGGCGGCCGTGCCCGGATCGAGGGGCTCTTGCTCGGGCTGGCCTCGGGGGACGCCGCGGGGTGGCCCGCGGCCAGACACCGGGCCGCCCGGATGCCCGAGTGGACCCGGCGGCTGACCCGGGAGCTGGACACCTTCGCCGAGCACAACGCCACCACCACCCTGCCGGTCCCGATCGCCCTCAACCAGCCCCCGGAGCCGCTGCGGCTCGGCCCGTCCGACGATGCGGAGTGGGCGGCCTTCACCGCCGAGTCGGTACTCACCGCCGCCGGGGCGCTGCTCAGTGACCTCGGCCGGGGTCGCAGGATGCGAGCGGCCATCGATCTCGCGTGGAACGCGCTGGCGAGCGAGGTGGCCGCGGCCGCCGACCGGGCCCCCGAGGTGGAGTCGGCGGTGCTGCCGCTACGGGCCCGGATCTCCGTACGGGCCGGGCTCGGCAACCTCGCCGCCGGGCTGCGGCCGCCCGCCACCGGCCACGACAATCCGCACTTCTTCGACGACGCCGCCTGTGTCAGGGCCGCCGTGCTGGCCGTCGTCCACCCGGGCGAGCCGTCCGCGGCCGCCGAACTCGCCGAGTACGACGCGCGTTACACGCAGGACGGCGACGGGGTGCACGGGGCACGCGCGATGGCCGCGGCGGTCGCGGCGGCGCTCGGCGGGGCGACGGTGCAGGCCTGCGTGGAGGCGGCGCTCGGCCAGCTTCCCGAGGGCACCGAGATCCGGCGCAACGCGCTGCACGCCGTCCGGCTCGCGCACGCCGTCGCCGCGGACCGTCCCGGCCGGCCCGGCAACGCCTTCGCCCTGGTGCCGGTGCTGGAGCACGAGATCGTCGACCACGTCTACAGCTACGGCATCGCCGCGGCCGAGACCGTGCCCGTCGCGCTCGCCCTGACGCTCGCGGCGGACGGACTGGTCTCCGAAGCGGTCCCGGCCGCCGCGTGTCTGTCCCGCGTCGCCGACTCCGCGCCCGCCCTCGCGGGCGCGCTGACCGGCGCGCTCGGTGACGTCCACGACCTGCCGCGCACCTGGCGGGACGCCTGCCGGGTGCTGTCCGGCTGCGCGCTGCCGCGGCTGGCCGGCACCGATCTCGTCGAACTCGCGAGGCTGCTCGCCGGTACGGAACTGACCGCCCCGGAAGCCGTCCCGGCACTCGCCGACGCCGTGGCCGCCCCTCTGGCGGCCACGGCACCCCTGTTCTCCCTCACCGTGGAAGGACCCGCCCGCCCATGACGTACACGACGCAGAACACGCCCCTCACGGCCGAGGTCACCGCCCCGGCCGCGGGCCCGGGGCCGGCGGCCCCGCCGCCTCTGGAGGACCGGGCGGCGGGGTGCCTGGTCGGTGCCGCCGTCGGCGACGCGCTCGGCGGGCCGGTCGAGGGCTGGACGCCGGACCAGATCGTGGCCCGGCACGGCGGCCGGGTGGAGGGCATCGTCGGGCCGTTCCACGAGGACTGGCGCACCGCGCGGCCCATCGCGCCGTACCACAAGGGCGACGGGCACGTCACCGACGACACCTTGATGACGCATGCGCTGGTGCGGGTCTACGAGACGGTGCGCGACCACCTCGACGCGTATGACATCGCCGACCATCTGGTGCCGGACCTGATCGGCACCCCGCGCTGGATCCCGGAGCTGGAGGCCGAGGCGCTGCCGCTGCAACGCATCTTCCTCGCCGAGAAGTGGATCGTGGCGCGGCTGCACTACGGGCATGTCGACCCGCGCGAGGCGGGCGTCGGAAACATCGTCAACTGCGGTGCGGCGATGTACATGGCGCCGGTGGGCATCGTCAACGCCGGCAATCCCGACCGGGCTTACGCCGAGGCGCTGGACATCGCGGCGACCCACCAGTCCTCCTACGGCCGGGAGGCCGCCGGTGTCTTCGCCGCCGCGGTGGCCGCGGCGTGCACACCGGACGCCACACCCGCCCGCATCGTCGAGCACGCGCTGCGGGTCGCCAAGGACGGCACCCGCGCGGCGATCGAGGCGGTCTGCGAGGCCGCCGTCCCCGACTCCGACTTCGAGTCGGCGCTGGCGCCGCTGCGGGCCGCCATCGCGCCCTTCGACACGGTGGGACCGGATTACCGCAACCCTTCCCTGGGCGCCCGCCGCCCGTCCCGGCTGCACGCCATCGAGGAACTGCCCGTCGCGCTGGGGATGGTGCTCGTCGGCGGTGGCGACTTCCGGCGCACCGTCCTCGGCGCCGTCAACTACGGCCGTGACTGCGACTCGATCGCGACGATGAGCGGTGCGCTGGTCGGCGCGCTGCACGGCGCTTCGGCCGTGCCGGACGACTGGAGCACCGAGGTCGCCCGCGCCAGCCGTCTGGACCTGCGGGCCCCGGCGGGTGCCCTGGCCGCGGTGGCCCGGGAGATCTTCGACCGCGACCAGGAGCGGCACCGGGCGCACGAGCGGGCGTTCGCGGCGCTCACGGCGACGTGATGACGCCCCGGCCGCAGGGACGTCCGCCGGGCGGCGTGGATGTCGCGCCCGCCGGGTACGGTCCGGCGCTGCGGGTGACATGGGTGCAGCCCGAGGACCTGATGGGGCATGAGCTGCGGCAGGCGGCCGAGGACGGGCGGGACGCCGCGGCCATCGCGCGCCGGTGGTACGCGGCGGGCGGCGCGCCGGCACCGGAGCGGGCCGGGGCGTCCGCCGGCCCCTGCCCCGCCTCCCTGCGTGCGCTCGCCTGCGACCTCCTCGACCAACTCGCCGCGCTGCCCTGCCCGTCGGCCCCCGACGAGCCCACCGACCTCGCGGGGATCGAGGCGGCGCGCCCGTGCGCGGTGGACGGCGCCACGGAGGCGGACGGCGCGCCCCGCCCGGCCGGCGGCGCCTCCGTGCAGCGGCTGGAAGCCGGCTGGCTGGGGCGGGCGGCCGGCTGCCTGCTCGGCAAGCCCGTCGAGAAGCTCCCGCTCCACGGGCTCAGGGCGCTCGCGCGGTCGACCGGGAACTGGCCGCTGACCTCGTGGTTCACCGAGGCCGGGCTCGACCCGGCGGTGGCCGCCCGCCACCCGTGGAACCGCCGCAGCCGGGCCACGTCACTGGCCGAGAACATCGACGGTATGCCCGAGGACGACGACCTCAACTACCCGCTCCTCGGACTGCTGCTCCTGGAACGCCACGGCCACGGCTTCGCCACCGCGGACGTCGCGCGGCTGTGGCTGGACGAGTTGCCCGCCGGCCGCACGTTCACCGCCGAACGCGTCGCGTACCGCAACCTCCTGGACGGCATCGAGCCGCCGCACACCGCCCGGTACCGCAACCCGTTCCGGGAGTGGATCGGTGCGCAGATCCGGGCCGATGTCTTCGGCTGGACGCATCCCGGCGATCCGGTGACCGCGGCGGAACTGGCCTGGCGGGACGCCACGCTCAGCCATACCGCGAACGGCGTGTACGCCGCGATGTTCACGGCCGCCGCCGTCGCCGCGGCCGCCGGCGGCAACGCCCGGGTGGACGACGTCCTGCGGGCCGGGCTCGGGGTGATCCCCGCGCGGTGCCGGCTCGCGCGGGCCGTCCGCTTCGGCATCGCGACGGCGCGCGCCGAGCCCACGGGCACACCGGCCGGCTTCGCCGACGTCGTCGACCGGCTGCACACCGCCTACGGACACCACCACTGGGTGCACGCCGTCCCGAACGCCGCGCTGCTCGCCGCCGCCCTCACGCATGCCGACGGCGACTTCGAGGGCTCCATCTGCCGTGCGGTGTCCGGAGGTTGGGACACCGATTCCAACGGCGCGACGGCCGGTTCCCTCACCGGACTGCTCGCGGGATCACCCGCCGCGCTGCCCGCCCGCTGGACGGCGCCGCTGCGCAACCGGCTCGCCACCGGTGTCGGCGGGCTGGACGGCATCGGCTTCGACACCCTCGCGGCGCGCACCGCCGCGCTCGCCGTCCGCCACACCGAACGACCGGAGGCCCCGCACCATGACCGACCCGTCCCTTTCCGGTGAGTCCGAGCCCGCGCCACGCCAGGACACCGCGCCCCGCCCCGCGTCCGGTCCGCTGAGCGGGCTCAGGGTGCTCGACCTCGCCACCCTGTTCGCGGGCCCGCTGGCCGCGACCATGCTCGGGGACTTCGGGGCCGAGGTGATCAAGGTCGAGCACCCCCGCAGGCCCGACCCGTCGCGCGGCCACGGCCCCGCCAAGGACGGCGTCGGCCTGTGGTGGAAGCTGCTGGGCCGCAACAAGAAGACGGTCACCGCCGATCTCTCCCGGCCCGGCGGCCGGGCGGTGCTGCTCCGGCTCGCCGCCGAGGCGGACGTAGTGATCGAGAACTTCCGCCCCGGCACCCTGGAGAAGTGGGACCTGGGCTGGGAGGAGCTGTCCGCCGTCAACCCGCGCCTGGTGCTGACCCGGGTCACCGGGTTCGGGCAGTTCGGCCCGTACGCCCGGCGCCCCGGTTTCGGCACCCTCGCCGAGGCGATGAGCGGTTTCGCGGCGGTCACCGGCGAGCCGGACGGGCCGCCGACCCTGCCGCCGTTCGGGCTCGCCGACTCCATCGCCGCGCTCACCACGGCGTACGCGGTGATGGCCGCACTGCGCGGACGGGACACCACCGGCCGGGGCCAGGTCGTCGACATGGCCATCATCGAACCGATGCTGGCGGTCCTCGGGCCGCAGTCCCTCTGGTACGACCAGCTCGGCTATGTGCAGCCGCGCACCGGCAACCGCTCCACCAACAACGCGCCCCGCAACACCTACCGCACCGCGGACGGCTCCTGGGTGGCGGTGTCCACCTCGGCGCAGTCCATCGCCGAGCGGGTACTGCGGCTGGTCGGCCGGCCGGACGTGATCGACGAACCCTGGTTCGCGACCGGAGCGGGCCGGGCCGCGCACGCCGAGACCCTGGACGCGGCGGTCGGCGACTGGATCGCCCGCCACGACCGCGCCGAGGTGACCGCCGCCTTCGAGAAGGCCGAGGCCGCCGTCGCACCCGTCTACGACATCCGGGACGTGATGGCGGACGCGCAGTACCAGGCGCTGGGCTCCATCACCGAGGTGCCCGACGAGGAACTGGGCACACTGCGGATGCAGAACGTGCTCTTCCGGCTCTCCGAGACGCCCGGAGCCATCCGCTGGGCGGGCCGCCCGCACGGCGCGAACACCGACGAGGTGCTGACCGGGCTCGGGATGACCGGCACGGAGATCGCCGAGCTGCGGGCGGCCGGTGCCCTGTGACCGCCGCCCCGCAGGACGCCCAGAACCCTCCCCCCACCGTGGTGCTGACCTGGCTGTACGTCCCCGGTGACCGCCCCGAGGTGGTCACCAAGGCACTCGGCTGCGGCGCCGACGTGGTCCTGGTGGACCTGGAGGACGCGGTCTCGCCTGACCGCAAGGACTATGCGCTGCGGGCCACCGCGGAGCTGCTGAGCGATGCGGCGCCGGGACCGGTGCCGGTGCACGTACGCGTCAATGCCCTGGACGGTCCACGCGCCGAAACCGAGATCCGCACCCTCGCCGCGCTGCCGGGGCTGGCCGGTCTGCGACTGCCCAAAGTGCGGGGACCCGCCGACGTCCTCCGGGCCGTCGACTGGGCCACGACGTCCCCGACCGCCTCACCGGTCCCCTACGCCCCGGAACTCTCGGCCCGTCGCATCGCGCGGCGCACCCTCGTGGGCCCTCCCCCCACCGGCCCCACCACCACGGGCAGCAGCACCGCCACCCTCGCCGCGCCCCCCGAACGCCGCTCCTCGCCGGGCGCGGCCCGGACCCCCGCCCTGCACGCCCTGCTGGAGTCCGCGCTGGGCGTCGAGCACGCCTTCGCGATCGCCACCGCGCACCCCGCGGTGCGCGGTATCGCCCTCGGGGAGGCCGACCTCGCCGCGGAACTGCGACTGCGGGACGAGACGGGGCTGACCTGGGCCCGCGGCCGGACGGTGAACGCCGCCCGCGCCGCCGGCCTGGCCCCGCCCCCGCAGTCGGTCTACCGCGACATCCGTGACCTGGACGGCCTGGCCCGGTCCTGCGCACACGGCCGCGCCCTGGGCTTCCTGGGCAGGGCGGCGATCCACCCCCGCCAGCTGCCGGTCATCGAGTCCGCTCACCTGCCCGGCCCGGAGGAGATCGAAGCCGCGGAGGAGATCGTGCGGGCCGCCGCGACGGACGCCGGGGCGCTCGCCCTGCCGGACGGCCGGTTCGTCGACGCGGCGGTGGTCGCGGGCGCCCGGCAGGTGCTGGCCCTGGCGGGCCGCCGCCGCTGAGACCGCCGTACGACGAAGCGCCGGGCGGACTCGACACTGCGAGTCCGCCCGGCGCTCTCCGGCAGGCGTACGGCCGCGTCGCGCGCGGCCGCGGTCGTCAGGACTTCTTCGTGCTGCCGCTCCCGGCGGGCTTCGCCGCATCCGCGGGGGCGTCCGGCCCCTGCGGCGCGTCGTCGCCGGTGGCCCCGGTGGAGCCGTCGGCGTCGGACTCCTCGGCGGCGGACTCCTCGGCCTCGGACTGCCCGGCCTCGGGCTTCTCCTCGGCCGGCTCCTCCGCCTCAGCGGTGTCGGCCCCGGCGTCCGCGGCGCTCTTCGGCTCGGTCTTCGGCTCCGCCTGCTTCTCGACGGAGACCTTGTCGCCGTCCGCGCCGTCAGCGGCGTCCGCGGCCTGCGCACCGGCCTCGGCCTGCGCCAGCGGCTCGACGACCGCCTCACGCCCGGGCGCCCTCTTGGCGGAGACCACCAGGTAGGCGACCGCGCACAGGAAGACGATCAGCGCGGTCCAGACGTTCAGCCGCATGCCCAGGATGTGGTGCGCCTCGTCGACGCGCATGTACTCGATCCAGGCGCGGCCCGCGCAGTAGGCGGCGACGTAGAGCGCGAAGACCCGGCCGTGGCCCATCTTGAAGCGCTTGTCGGCCCAGATCACCAGCAGCGCGACACCGATGCACCACAGGGACTCGTAGAGGAAGGTGGGGTGGTAGGTGCCGCCGACCCGGCCGATCGCGGGGTCGGAGCTGATCTCCAGCGCCCACGGCACGTCCGTGGCGCGGCCGTAGAGCTCCTGGTTGAACCAGTTGCCCCAGCGGCCGATCGCCTGCCCGAGAGCGAGGCCGGGCGCCAGCGCGTCGGCGTAGGCGGGCAGCGGGATGCCCCGTCGGCGGCAGCCGATCCAGGCGCCGACCGCGCCGAGCGCGACCGCGCCCCAGATCCCGAGGCCGCCTTCCCACACCTTGAAGGCGTCGAGGGGGTGGCCGCCCTCGCCGAAGTACGGCTCGTACGTCGTGATGACGTGGTAGAGGCGTCCACCGACGAGCCCGAAGGGCACGGCCCACACGGCGATGTCCGCGACGGTCCCGGAGCGGCCACCGCGCTGGATCCAGCGCTTGTTGCCGAGCCAGACGCCGATGAAGACGCCGATGATGATGCAGAATGCGTAGCCGCGCAGCGGGATCGGGCCGAGATGTACGACACCGGTCGACGGGCTGGGAATGAATGCGAGGTCCATGGCAGGGTCGACGCTACCGCGCCGGGCGGGGTCGGCGACAACCCACCCGGCTACGGCTCCGTAACGACCCCGCCGTTCCACGCCAGGACACTGCGCGTGCGGAGCCCGCCGGACGTCAGGACACGGGCACCGATCCGGTGCCGGGCTTCTTCGCCTTGCCGGTGCCCTGCACCGCCTTCTTGAGGTCCGCCGGGGTGAACCGGCCGCCCTTGGCCTTGGCCAGGTCCTTGCCGTCGAGCAGCACGGTCGGTGTGCCGCGGTAACCGGAGGTGGCGAAGGCGGAGTTGGACTTCTGCACGAAGCCGTCGTAGGTGCCTTCGTTGACGCACCGGGTGAAGTTGTCGGTCACCAGCCCCTTGACCTTGCCCGCCAGTTGGATCAGGTGCTTCTTGTCGGCGAACTTGTCCTGCGGCTCGGGCGGCTGGTTCGAGTAGAGGACGTCGTGGTAATCGCGGAACTTCCCGGTGTCCTGGGCGCAGAGTGCCGCGTTGGCGGCGTTGAGGGACCCCTTGCCGCCGACGTTGCCGTCGATGATCGTCGCGAGGTGGTACTCGGTCTTCATCCGGCCGGAGTCCTCCAACTCGTGGATGACCGAGCGGAAACCGGTCTCGAACTGCTGGCAGGCGGGGCAGCGGAAGTCCTCCCAGACCGTGAGAGTCGAGGGGGCGTTGACCGCGCCGACCGTGACGGCCGGCTTGTCCCCGTCGGCGGCCGCCTTCGGGACCGCCATCTTGGCGTCGGTGGTGTCCTCGCCTCCCATGGCGGACGCCCAGACCGCTACGCCGCCGGCGATCGCCAGCACCGCGACGACCGATCCGGCGACGATCGCCTGACGGCCGCGCCGGGCGCGCGCCTTTTCCTTCTCACGCTGTGCCTGCAGCCGCTCGCGGGCGCTGCTCTTTGCCTCAAGGTTCTTTTGGCTCACACTCCTGGACAACGAAGCGGAGGGGTGCCGCTGCACCCCTCCGCACCGTTTTTCGCCCCTTTGGGGGATGGCTCGACCGACTGCACGCACCCACCCGCACGGATGGGCGTACATGCCTACGGCCCTATGCGCGCCTGCGCACGCCCTCTGCCAGTTCGCCCGCCAGGGCCCGGACGCCGGCGAGACCCGCCGTGAGGTCGCCGTCCTCCTCCAGCAGGCGCTTGACGAACGCGGACCCGACGATCACACCGTCCGCGAACCGGGCCACCTCGGCGGCCTGTTCGGGGTTGGAGACGCCCAGGCCGACACAGACCGGCAGGTCGGTGGTGGCGCGGGTGCGGGTGACCAGCTCCTCCGCCTGGCGGCCGACCGACACGCGGGTGCCGGTGACGCCCATCAGCGAGGCGGCGTAGACGAACCCGCTGCCCGCCGCGGTGATCTTGGCGAGGCGCTCGTCGCGGCTGCTCGGCGCGACCACGAAGACCGTGGCCAGCCCGTGCTGCTCGGCGGCCTTGCGCCACACCTCGGACTCCTCGACCGGCAGGTCCGGCAGGATGCAGCCGGCGCCGCCGGCCTCGGCGAGATCGGCGGCGAACCGCTCGACGCCGTAGCGGTCGACGGGGTTCCAGTACGTCATGCACAGCACCGGCGCGCCCGTGGCGGCGTGCACCTCACCGACCGTGCGGATCACATCGACGATCTTCACGCCGCCGCGCAACGCGATGTCGTCCGCGGTCTGGATCACCGGCCCGTCCAGGACCGGGTCGCTGTGCGGCAGCCCGACCTCGACGATGTCGCAGCCGCCGTCCAGCATCTCGGTCATCGCCCGTACGCCGCCGTCCACGGTCGGGAAGCCCGCCGGGAGGTAGCCGACGAGCGCGGCGCGGTTCTCCGCGCGGGCCGCGGCCAGCACCGAGTTCAGCAGTTCGATGTTGCCTGCCATCACTTCTCACCTTCGCCCGTGGGGCGGACGACGCCGTCCACGTCGGCTTCGCCCTTGTCGTCGTACAGCCCGAAGTACCGGGCGGCGGTGTCCATGTCCTTGTCACCGCGGCCGGAGAGGTTCACCAGCAGCAGGCCCTCGGGGCCCAGCTCGCGGCCCAGCTCCAGGGCGCCGGCCAGTGCGTGCGCGCTCTCGATGGCCGGAATGATGCCCTCGGTCTGCGACAGCAGTCGCAGGGCCTGCATCGCCCCGTCGTCGGTGACGGCGCGGTACTCGGCCCGGCCGACGTCCTTGAGGTAGGCGTGCTCGGGGCCGATGCCCGGGTAGTCCAGGCCGGCCGAGATGGAGTACGGCTCGGTGATCTGGCCGTCCTCGTCCTGCAGGACGTAGCTGCGGGAGCCGTGCAGGATGCCGGGGGTGCCCTCGGTGAGGGTGGCCGCGTGCTCGCCGGTCTCGACGCCGTGGCCGCCCGGCTCGCAGCCGACCAGCCGGACGCTCTCGTCGTCGAGGAAGGCGTGGAAGAGGCCGATGGCGTTGGAGCCGCCGCCTACGCAGGCCACGGCGGCGTCGGGCAGGCGGCCGGTGCGCTCCAGGAGCTGGCGGCGCGCCTCGACCCCGATGACGCGGTGGAAGTCGCGGACCAGGGCGGGGAAGGGGTGGGGGCCCGCGACCGTGCCGAAGAGGTAGTGGGTGCGGTCGACGTTGGCGACCCAGTCCCGGAACGCCTCGTTGATGGCGTCCTTGAGGGTGCGGCTGCCGGACTTCACGGCGATGACCTCGGCGCCGAGCATCCGCATCCGGGCGACGTTGAGCGCTTGGCGCTCGGTGTCGATCTCGCCCATGTAGATGGTGCATTCGAGGCCGAAGAGGGCACAGGCCGTCGCGGTGGCGACGCCGTGCTGGCCGGCGCCGGTCTCGGCGATGACGCGGGTCTTGCCCATCCGCTTGGTGAGCAGCGCCTGGCCCAGCACGTTGTTGATCTTGTGCGAGCCGGTGTGGTTGAGGTCCTCGCGCTTGAGGAACACCCGCGCGCCACCGGCGTGTTCGGCGAACCGCGGCACCTCGGTGAGCGCGCTGGGCCGCCCGGTGTAGTTGACCATCAGGTCGTTGAGCTCGGCCACGAACGCGGGGTCGGCCTTGGCCTTCTCGTACTCCGCGGCGACCTCGTCGACCGCGGCGACCAGCGCCTCGGGGATGAACTTGCCGCCGAAGGCACCGAAGTAGCCCTCGGGGCTCGGCACACGACCCTCGGGGTCGGGAAGGAAGAAATCGGAGGACATCTGACGCACTCCTAGGCCGGGGCAGTCGCCCCGGAAGTCCGGTTATGTCGGGATGTGGGCATCACGGTATGCGTCGCACGCGGGCGTCGTTCGCTGCCACCGCGGAGCCTGTGGGCCGGTGTAATGAACGGCTCGTACAGGGCGGGGGTGCGGGGCGGCAGCGCCGTACGCCGCGTCGGCCAGGGGCACGGTGCCGCCGTCATGGGTCGACGGGCGGCGGCCGGGGAGGCGGCAGGCGGTCATCGGACCGCCGCTCCCTCCGGCCTGTGCGTGCGGGGCCGGCGCGTCAGCGCGCGGACCCCGGTCGCCATCGCATGCCGTTGATCTGCCCCGGCTCGGAGCCGATGTGGTACCTGACCCGGCGGCCGTGGACACGGCGGGCGGGCGCCCGGCAGCCGCGCGGCCGGCAGCCGCGGACGAGGGCCGGGTAGGGGGCACGGGCGCCACCCGCCGCGGCGCGCACGCCGACCGGGCCCGGGTGGGGTCCCCGGGCCTGACGGCGGATGCCTGCGGTGGTGGCGGTCATGTCGGTGTCCGCGTACTCCGGCCGCTCAGGACCGGCCGTGGCGGATCGCCGGGTGCGAGCCCGCGGCGACCAGGTCGGCGACGGCGGTCTTGGGGTCCTTGCCGGTGACCAGCGACTCGCCGACCAGGACGGCGTCCGCGCCGTCGTTGGCGTATGCGATCAGGTCGTGCGGCCCGCGCACGCCGGACTCGGCGATCTTGACGATGTGGTCGGGGATCTCGGGGGCGATCCGGGCGAAGTTGCCGCGGTCGACCTCAAGGGTCTTGAGGTTGCGGGCGTTGACACCGATGATCCGGGCGCCGGCGTCGACCGCGCGGGCGGCCTCCTCCTCGTCGTGCACCTCGACCAGCGGCGTCAGGCCGATCGACTCGGCGCGCTCGATCAGCGAGACGAGCGCCTCCTGCTCCAGCGCGGAGACGATCAGCAGCGCGAGGTCGGCGCCGTAGGCACGGGCCTCCCAGAGCTGGTAGGCGGTGACGATGAAGTCCTTGCGCAGGACCGGGATGTCGACCCTCGCGCGGACCGCTTCGAGGTCGGCCAGCGAGCCGCCGAAGCGGCGCTGCTCGGTGAGGACGGAGATGACCGCCGCACCGCCCGCTTCGTAGTCGGCGGCGAGCCCGGCGGGGTCGGCGATCGCGGCGAGCGCGCCCTTGGAGGGGCTGGAGCGCTTCACCTCGCAGATCACCGTGACGCTGTCGCCCTTGAGCGCGGCGACGCCGTCCTTGGCCGGCCGTGCCTTCTGCGCCCGGTCCTTGAGCTCGTCGAGGCCGACGCGTGCCTGCCGCTCGGCGAGGTCGGCGCGGACTCCGTCGATGATCTCGTCGAGCACACTCACGCGAGCGGCCTCCTTCTTGAACGGTGGAGGTGGACAGTGACCCTCGGGGCGAGAATCCGTCCCAGCAGGCACTCCGATGGTATCCGCCGCGGGGCGCAGGTCCCGCATCCGGTTGACGGTGGTCCCACAACCTGGACATCCGCGGGCTCCGTCCGGCGTGCGGAGCGGCCGGGGAGGGCGGAGCGGCGCGGAGGGCGCGGACGGCCGGTCACGGGATCAGCCCGGTGCCGAAGGGCAGATTGCGCAGGACCGTGAAGGCCAGGGCCAGCCCGCCCAGAGCCCACCAGTGCCCGGCGCGCGGGCGGGGGCCCAGGGTGGGGCGTCCGCGTGCCGCACGGGCCAGCCAGGCCGCCAGGAAGAGCGCGAAGGCGGCGTAGCCCGCCACGGCGAGGGCGTTGGCGCCCAGCGCGGCCACGAGGTCGCCGTGTGCGACCGCGTACGCGCTGCGCAGCCCTCCGCAGGCCGGGCAGTAGATGCCGGTGAGGTGCAGCAGCGGGCAGACCGGGTAGTGGCCGGGCTCGTGCGGGTCGACAGCGCCGACGTAGGCGAAGGCGGCGGTAGCGGCGGCGAGAGTGCCCAGAGGGGCCGCCAGGCGGCGCTGCGGGCTCCGGCGCGCGGCCGTACGGGCACCGGCCGGGGGGTCCTCGCTCGCGGCCGGGGGCCTGCCGGGAGGTCCGGCTGCCGGGCGGGCGTCCCACCGGGCAGCAGGCGGGGCTCCCGGTCCGATCCGGTCCGCGCGCTCGCTCACGCTGCCGATTGTGCTGCGGCATGCGCGAAGGCGCAGCTTCTCGGCCGCCGTACGGGGGTGGCACGGACGGCGGGTACGGCACGAGGCGTGCGTACGGGCCGGGAAGCGGCGCCTTCGGGGGTACTGCCGGGTGGCGCCGGGATCCGGCGCCACGGAGGAGTGGGAGGAGAGGTCAGCCCTCCTGGGGCTGCGCCTTCGCCGCCGTCGCCGCGCGCGGCGCGGCCGAGCGCTTGGGGGCGTCGCCCAGGCCGGCCATGCGCATCAGGCCGCCGACCACGGCGCCGAGGCCGATCAGGGCCATGCCGGCCCAGAAACCGGGCACGTTCGCCAGCACGATGAAGGCACCCGCGACGCAGAAGCCGATGAACGAGATGATGACGCCGGTCCAGGCGGCGGGGGTGTGTCCGTGGCCACTGCTCGACATGAATGCTCCTCGTTGCTCTTTCGCGCCGGGGTCGGGGCGCGGTGATCCTCGGCGTCCATTGTCACCGATGCCGCGGGGCACGCGGTTACCGGGTGGGGTCCTCGCCGCGGTCCAGGGACTTCCAGATCTCCTCCGGCCGGTCCAGGTCCGGCGCTGCCGGGGCGCGGCGCGGACCGCGGCCGCCGCCCGGCGTCCGCTCGTAACGGCCCGACATCGCAGGCCAGTAGCGGCCGTGAAGCAGTGCGAGCACCCCGGCGATCAGCAGCAGCACACCGCCGGCGGCGGCCACCCAGGGCCACAGGGTGTGCGTGACGTGATGCACATCGGTTCCGGTCAGGCCGACGGCGGTGGCGGCCTTCTCCCGCAGCGCCGAGGTGTCGGAGTTGCCGAGCACGGCGGCGACGACGGTGCCCAGGCCGCTGAGCGCGAGCAGCGCGGCGACCGCGATCCGGCCCGCGCGGCGCACCGCGAAGACGGCCACCAGCGCGGCCAGGCCGACGACGGCGAGCGCGCCGGGCACGCCCGTCACATCGCTGCCGGTCACGCGGCGCGGCAGCTCTCCCTGGGCGAGGACAGCGGTGCCCTCGGCCCAGGTGCGGCCTGAGGAGAGCAGCGCGAGGCCGGCGCCCAACGCGCCGGCCAGCAGCGCGAGGGCGAGGCTGCGCCGGGCGCTGCCGGGCGCGGCCGGCGCGGGCGCGGGCTCGGCGTCTGTACGGGGCTGGGATACGGCACTCACGCGTACCACTATCGCGCACCGCGGGGTGGGGGCCGCCGCGCGGGGGTGCGTGCGACGGATTCCGCGGCGCCGACCGTGCCCCTGGCGGGTGACGGGGAGCGCGAGGCGCCGCTACGTCGCCATGCGGTTCGCGGTGTGCACCGCGCGGAGGACCGCGGCGGCCTTGTTGCGGCACTCGGTGTCCTCCGCGACCGGGTCGGAGTCGGCGACGATGCCGGCGCCCGCCTGGACGTAGGCGGTGCCGTCCCGCAGCAGGGCGGTGCGGATCGCGATGGCGGTGTCGGAGTCCCCGGCGAAGTCGAGGTAGCCGACGCAGCCGCCGTAGACGCCGCGACGGGTCGGCTCCAGCTCCTCGATGATCTGCAGGGCCCGCGGCTTGGGGGCACCGGAGAGGGTGCCGGCGGGGAAGCAGGCGGTGAGCACGTCGAAGGCGGTGCGGCCCGCGCCGACCTGCCCGGTGACGGTGGAGACGATGTGCATGACGTGGCTGTAGCGCTCCACGGACATGAAGTCGACGACCTCGACACTGCCGGGCTCGCAGACCCGGCCGAGGTCGTTGCGGCCCAGGTCGACGAGCATCAGGTGCTCGGCGCGCTCCTTGGGGTCGGCCATCAGCTCGTCCGCGAGCGCCTGGTCCTCCTGGACGGTCGCGCCGCGCGGGCGGGTGCCCGCGATGGGGTGCACCATCGCCCGGCCGTCCTCGACCTTCACCAGCGCCTCGGGGCTGGAGCCGACCACGTCGAAGGCGCCCCCGTCACCGCCCTCGAAGCGGAAGAGGTACATGTACGGGCTGGGGTTGGTGGCACGCAGCACGCGGTAGACGTCCAACGCGCTTGCGGTGCAGGGGGTTTCGAACCGCTGGGAGGGCACGACCTGGAATGCCTCGCCGGCCCGGATCCGCTCCTTGATGTCCTCGACGACCTCCTGGAACTCCTCGCCGCCCCACTTCGCGGTGTACGGGGGCACCTCGGAGGGCGGCAGGGCCGCGGCGCTCGCGGGCGCGGGGCGGGCGAGGTCGTCGGCCATGGTGTCGAGCCGGGCGACCGCGTCGGCGTACGCCTCGTCGATGCCGGTGTCGAGGTCGTTGTGGTTGATCGCGTTGGCGATCAGCAGGACCGTGCCGTTCCAGTGGTCCAGGACCGCGAGGTCGGAGGTGAGCAGCATGGTCAGCTCGGGCAGCCGGAGGTCGTCGGTGGTGTGGTCACCGATCTTCTCCAGCCGGCGCACGATGTCGTAGCCGAGGTAGCCGACCATGCCGCCGGTGAACGGCGGCAGGCCCGCGCCCTCGATGAGGTCGCGCGGGGTGTGCAGGGCCTCGACGGTGGCGCGCAGGGCGGCCAGCGGGTCGCCGTCGGTGGGCACGCCGACCGGCGGGGTCCCCAGCCAGTGCGCCCGGCCGTCGCGCGCGGTGAGCGTCGCGGCGCTGCGCACGCCGATGAAGGAGTAGCGCGACCACGTCCGGCCGTTCTCCGCGGACTCCAGCAGGAAGGTTCCGGGGCGCTCGGCCGCGAGTTTTCTGTAGAGCCCCACCGGGGTGTCGCCGTCCGCCAGCAGGCGCCGGGTGACGGGGATGACCCGCCGGTCCTTGGCGAGGGTGCGGAAGGTGTCGAGGTCCGGAGTGGCGGTGCCGGTGGTTCCCGTGGTCATGGGAGCGGAGCCTACTGGTCCGTGGGAGAGGCGAGGGTCAGCACATCCGCGTCGAAGCAGGTGCGGTCGCCGGTGTGGCAGGCGGCTCCGACCTGGTCGACCTTGACCAGAACGGTGTCGGCGTCGCAGTCCAGGGCGACGGACTTGACGTGCTGGAAGTGGCCCGAGGTGTCGCCCTTGACCCAGTACTCCTGGCGGCTGCGCGACCAGTACGTGCAGCGGCCGGTGGTGAGCGTGCGGCGCAGTGCCTCGTCGTCCATCCAGCCGAGCATCAGCACCTCGCCGGTGTCGTACTGCTGGGCGATGGCGGGGACGAGGCCGTCGGCGCCGTGCTTGAGGCGGGCGGCGACGGCGGGGTCCAGGGTGGGGGCGGGCGAGGACGGGGCGGGGTCCTGCCCGGCGGCACGGCTGCTCATGGTGTCCATTGTGCCGTGCGGCATCCTGCTGACATGCATCAGCAGCAGCCGCCCCGCCCGCCACCGCCGCAGGAGCCGGACCCGGACCGCGCCGGCCGGGTCGCGGTGATCGTGCTGGGCTCGGTGTTCGCGGCCGCGGTGGTGGTGAGCGTGGTGCTGTGGTTGCGGTGAGCGGCGGGGTTCCGGTGCGCGGCCCCGGGGGACGCGCACCCCGGTGCGCGCGGTGCCGTGGCAGTGCCGGGGGGCCGGTCGTAGGCTGACCGTATGTCGACCCATGCGAAGCGTGAACGACTCCTTTTCGCCGACCTGTTGGAGAGCGCAGGTCCCGACGCGCCGACTCTGTGCAAGGGCTGGACGACGCGGGAACTGGCCGCGCATCTGGTGGTGCGCGAGCGGCGGGCCGACGCGGCCGGCGGGATCCTCGTCAAGCCGCTGGCCGCGCGGCTGGAGCGGGTGCAGGCCGAGTTCGCGGCCAAGCCGTACGAGGAGCTGATCCAGCTGATCAGGACGGGGCCGCCGCGGCTGTCGCCGTTCGCCCTGAAGCAGATCGACGAGGCGTCCAACACCGTCGAGTTCTACGTCCACGCCGAGGACGTGCGGCGGGCGCAGCCGGACTGGGCCCCGCGGGAACTGGACCCGGTCTTCTCGGACGCCCTGTGGACCCGGATCGAGCGGTTGTCCCGGGTGCTGGGGCGCAAGTCTCCGGTCGGGCTGGTGCTGCGGCGGCCGGACGGGCGGACCGCGGTGGCTCATCGGGGTACTCCGGTGGTCACGGTCGTCGGGGAGCCCGGTGAGCTGACGATGTTCACCTTCGGCCGGCAGGCGGTGGCCGATGTGGAGCTGGACGGCGACAAGGACGCGGTGGCACGGGTGAGGCAGGCCGAACTCGGGCTGTGACCGCGGCCCGGCTCGTGGCCGTGGCCTGCCGGTGCGGGGCCCCGATTGCGCACCCGCGCTGTCGGGGATGTCCGTACCCATAGCCGCGGCCGGGCGCTTCCGTCAGGTCAGGACAGGCCCGTGTCCAGGTGCTCCATCAGGATGCGTTCCAGTTCGCGCGCGGCCCGGGGCGGGGAGACGTCGCCGCGGTGGGCCACGGAGACCACGCGGTGCATGCCGGGGGTCGCGAAGCGGGTGACCCGCAGGCCGGAGCGCTCGGCGACCATGCTGGGCACCACGGCGACGCCCAGCCCTGCCCGGACGAAGCCGAGGACGGCGTCCATCTCGCCGCCCTCCACGGTGAAGGTCGGCTCGAAACCGGCCGCGCGGCACGCCGCGGTGGTGAATTCCCGCAGGTCGTAGCCGCGCCGGAACATGGCGAGCGGACGTCCGCGCAGGTCCTCGACGCGGATGCGGGTCCTGCGGCCCTCGGGCGCCGGGCGGTCGGGGGCCGAGACCACGACGAGTTCTTCGCGCAGCAGCTCCGAGGTGGCCAGGGCGGGCGCCTGGCCGGGCAGCGGGGTGATGATCAGGGCCAGGTCCAGTTCGCCGTCGGCGAGTGCGCGGACGAGGTCCTGGGAGCCGTCCTCGGTGACGATCAGGTCCACCCCGGGGTAGGTGGCGTGGAAGGACCGCAGGACGTCGGGGACCAGGCTCGCGCAGAGGCTGGGCGGGGCGCCGAGGCGCAGTCGCCCGCGGCGTAGCTGGGCGACCTCCTGGACCTCGCGGCGTGCCGTCTCGGCGTCGGCCAGGATGCGGCGCGCGAGCGGGAGCAGGGTCTCCCCGGCATCGGTGAGGGTGATGTGGCCGCGGGCGCGGTGGAACAGCTCGGCGCCCAACTCCCGCTCCAGGGAACGGATCTGCTGGGAAAGGGAGGGCTGCGCCACGTGTTCGCGCTCGGCGGCGCGGGTGAAATGGCGGGTGTCGGCCACCGCGGTGAAATAGCGGAGCTGTTGCAGCTGCATGGGGGTCATCGTAAGCGTCAATAGGCTGGGCCTATGGAGATGAGCTGTTCCATGTCTTGGACTGATCGGGGTAACCGTCCCTACCGTCGGGACCCATGGCACTGGACACGCGGACGGATCGACGGCCGTCCTTCGCCGGCCTCCTGTGGGGCTCGACCGTCGGCAAGAAGACGGCCATGGCCGTCAGCGGCATCGTGATGCTGCTGTATCTGGTCGTCCACATGCTGGGCAACCTCAAGATCTTCTTCGGGACGGTGGACTTCAACGGCTACGCGGCCTGGCTGCGCACCATCGGCGAGCCGTTTCTGCACCACGAGTGGTTCCTGTGGATCGCCCGGATCGTGCTGGTCGCCGCGGTGGTGACACACGCCGTGGCCGCCTACCGGCTCAGCCGGCGCGACATCGCGGCCCGGCCGGTGAAGTACGCCCGCCCCGCCGCCGGACAGCGGAGCAAGCGGCGCCGGGCGAGCTACGCCACCCGCACCATGCGCTGGGGCGGCGTCATCCTGGGCCTGTTCATCGTCTGGCACATCCTGGACCTGACGACGCTGACGGTGAATCCGCGCGCCGAGGCCGGCCACCCGTACGAGAACGTCGTGGCGACCTTCTCGACCTGGTACGGCAACACCGTCTACATCGTGGCGATGCTGGCCCTGGGGCTGCACGTCCGGCACGGCTTCTGGAGCGCGGCGCAGACGCTCGGCGCCGGGAGCGCCGCCCGTGACCGGGTGCTCAGGACGACCGCCACTGTTCTCGCGCTGCTGCTGACGGCGGGCTTCGTCTCCGTGCCCGTCGCCGTCATGACCGGATGGGTGAGCTGACGTGACCGCATACACCGACTACGCGACCGGCGCCCCGATCGCCGACACCAAGGCCCCGCAGGGCCCGATCGCCGAGCGCTGGGACACCCGCCGCTTCGAGGCGAAGCTGGTCAACCCCGCCAACCGGCGCAAGCACACCGTGATCGTCGTGGGCACCGGCCTCGCGGGCGGCGCCGCCGGCGCCACGCTCGCCGAACAGGGCTACCACGTCGTGCAGTTCTGCTACCAGGACTCACCGCGCCGGGCCCACTCCATCGCCGCGCAGGGCGGGATCAACGCCGCGAAGAACTACCGCAACGACGGCGACTCCGTCCACCGCCTCTTCTACGACACCGTCAAGGGCGGCGACTTCCGCGCCCGCGAGTCGAACGTGCACCGGCTGGCGCAGGTCTCGGTGGAGATCATCGACCAGTGCGTGGCGCAGGGCGTGCCGTTCGCCCGCGAGTACGGCGGGCTGCTCGACACCCGCTCGTTCGGAGGCGTCCAGGTCTCCCGGACCTTCTACGCCCGCGGCCAGACGGGGCAGCAGCTGCTGCTCGGCGCCTACCAGGCGCTGTCGCGGCAGATCGCGGCGGGCACCGTGGAGATGCACTCCCGCACCGAGATGCTGGACCTGATCGTGGTGGACGGGCGGGCCCGCGGCATCGTCGCCCGCGACCTGATCACCGGGAAGATCGACACCTACTTCGCCGACGCGGTGGTACTGGCCTCCGGCGGCTACGGCAACGTCTTCTACCTCTCCACCAACGCCATGAACTCCAACGCGACCGCCGTCTGGCGGGCGCACCGGCGCGGCGCCTACTTCGCCAACCCCTGCTTCACCCAGATCCACCCCACCTGCATCCCGCGCACCGGCGACCACCAGTCCAAGCTGACGCTGATGAGCGAGTCGCTGCGCAACGACGGCCGCATCTGGGTGCCGAAGGCCCGGGGTGACGCGCGGTCGCCGAAGGACATTCCCGAGGACGAGCGCGACTACTACCTGGAGCGCATCTACCCGGCCTTCGGCAACCTCGTCCCGCGCGACATCGCCTCCCGGGCCGCGAAGAACGTGTGCGACGAGGGGCGCGGGGTCGGCCCCGGCGGCCAAGGCGTCTATCTCGACTTCGCCGACGCCATCGCCCGGATGGGCCGCAAGGCCGTCGAGGCGAAGTACGGCAACCTCTTCGACATGTACGCCCGGATCACCGACGAGGACCCCTACGAGGTCCCGATGCGGATCTATCCGGCCGTGCACTACACGATGGGCGGCCTCTGGGTCGACTACGACCTCCAGACCTCCGTCCCGGGCCTGTTCGCCATCGGTGAGGCCAACTTCTCCGACCACGGCGCCAACCGCCTCGGCGCCTCCGCCCTGATGCAGGGACTGGCCGACGGCTACTTCGTGCTGCCGTCCACCATCAACGACTACCTCGCCCGCAATCCGCACGAGGACGGGATCGACGGCGGCCACCCGGAGGCGGTGGCGACCGTGCGGCGTACCGAGGAGCGGCTCGCCGCGCTGCTGGCGGTGGACGGGGACCGGACGCCGGACTCCTTCCACCGCGAGATCGGCGAACTCATGTGGGAGTACTGCGGGATGGCCCGTACCGACGAGGGTCTGCGCAAGGCGCTGGACCGGATCCCGCAGATCCGCGAGGAGTTCTGGCGCCGCATCAAGGTCCCCGGCACCGGTGCGGAGTTCAACCAGTCGCTGGAGAAGGCCAACCGCGTCGTCGACTACCTCGAACTCGCCGAGCTGATGTGCCTCGACGCGCTGCACCGGGCCGAGTCCTGCGGCGGTCACTTCCGCGAGGAGTCGCAGACCCCCGACGGTGAGGCCGCCCGCCGCGACGAGGCGTTCTCCTACGCCGCGGCCTGGGAGTTCACCGCCACCGGCGACGCCCCCACCCTCCACAAGGAAGACCTCGTCTTCGCATACGTCCACCCCACTCAGCGGAGCTACGCATGACCGCCTCTTCCCCGGGGACGCGGCGCCCGACGGCGGCCACGCCGCAGGCCGCCGCCCCGATGTCCCTCACCCTGCGCGTCTGGCGCCAGAAGAACGCCGCCGCCGACGGCACGATGTCCACGTACGAGGTCGAGGGCATCTCCCCGGACATGTCCTTCCTGGAGATGCTCGACACCCTCAACGAGTCGCTGATCCTGGCCGGTGACGACCCGGTCGCCTTCGACCACGACTGCCGCGAGGGCATCTGCGGCGCCTGCAGCCTCGTCATCAACGGCGACGCCCACGGGCCTGAGCGGACCACCACCTGCCAGCTGCACATGCGGTCCTTCTCCGACGGCGACACCATCGACATCGAGCCCTGGCGCGCCTCGGCGTTCCCGGTCGTCAAGGACCTCGTCGTCGACCGGTCCGCCTTCGACCGGATCATCCAGTCCGGCGGCTACATCACCGCCCCGACCGGAGCCGCCCCCGAGGCGCACGCCACCGCCGTCCCCAAGCCGGCCGCCGACGCCGCCTTCGAGCACGCCGAGTGCATCGGCTGCGGCGCCTGTGTGGCGGCCTGCCCCAACGGCTCGGCGATGCTGTTCACCTCGGCGAAGGTCAACCATCTCAACGTCCTGCCGCAGGGCTCTCCCGAGCGCGGGTCCCGCGTCCTGGACATGGTCGGCCAGATGGACGACGAGGGCTTCGGCGGCTGCACCCTCACCGGCGAGTGCGCCACGGCCTGCCCCAAGGGCATCCCGCTGTTCAGTATCACCAAGATGAACCGCGAGTTCGTCCGGGCGGCCCGCAAGCGGCAGTGACGGGCGCGTGAGGGGCATCGGCCCCCGCGGAACGAACTGGAGGCACCCCCGGCAGTGCGGGGGTGCCTCCAGGTGTTCATGGTGGGCGGGCCGCGGCACCCGCCCGTGCCGGGTGACCGTTACCGCACCGGGTGGCCGGCCTCGCGGAGCGTGTCCTTGACCTGGCCGATGCGCAGATCGCCGAAGTGGAAGACGGACGCGGCCAGGACGGCGTCGGCGCCCGCGGCCACCGCCGGGGCGAAGTGGTCGAGGCGGCCCGCACCGCCCGAGGCGATGACGGGGACGGTGACGTGCTTGCGTACCGCCTCGATCATCTCGATGTCGTAGCCGTCCTTGGTGCCGTCGGCGTCCATGGAGTTCAGCAGGATCTCGCCGGCGCCCAACTCGGCGGCGCGGTGCGCCCATTCCACGGCGTCGATGCCGGCGGAGCGGCGGCCGCCGTGCGTGGTGACCTCGAAGGAGCCGGTGTCGGTGCGGCGGGCGTCCACCGACAGCACCAGGACCTGGCTGCCGAAGCGTTCGGCGATCTCCCGGATCAGCTCGGGCCGGGCGATCGCGGCGGTGTTGACGCCCACCTTGTCGGCACCCGCCCGCAGCAGCTTGTCGACGTCCTCCGCCGTGCGGACCCCGCCGCCCACGGTGAGCGGGATGAAGACCTGCTCCGCGGTGCGGCGGACGACGTCGTAGGTGGTCTCGCGGTTGCCGGAGGAGGCCGTGATGTCCAGGAAGGTCAGCTCGTCGGCGCCCTCCTCGCCGTAGATCTTGGCCATCTCCACGGGGTCGCCGGCGTCGCGGAGGTTCTGGAAGTTCACGCCCTTGACGACCCGGCCGTTGTCCACGTCCAGGCAGGGGATGACACGGACCGCCAGGGTCATTGGTCAGGCTCCTCGGGGGTTTCTCGGAAGGCTTCGAGTTCTACTTCGACCAGCACGCGGGAGTCGACGAACCCGGAGACCACGACCAGGGTCGCGGCGGGCGGGTGGTCGGCGAAGACTTCCCGGTGGGCGCGGCCGACGGCGTCCACATCGCGTGCGTGGGTGAGATACAGGCGGGTGCGCAGCACGTCGTCGACGCCCAGCCCGAAGGGGGTGAGCGCCGTCAGCGCGTTGGTGAGGGCGACCCTGGTCTGCTCGTAGGGGTCGCCCTCACCGTGCAGGACGCCGTCGACCAGGGGCATGGTGCCGGCGACCAGGACCCGGTCACCGGCCGCCACCGCGCGCGCGAAGCCGATGGCCTCTTCCCAGGGACTGCCGGTCCGTACGCGCTCGATGGTCATCACGCCGCCTTTCGGTCACACCGCTTACGACACTGCCGCCAAGGCCTCTTCCAGCGTGAACGCCTTCGCATAGAGCGCCTTGCCGACGATCGCGCCTTCGACACCTTCCGGTACCAGGGTCGCAAGCGCCCGCAGATCGTCAAGCGAGGAGACGCCACCGGAGGCGACGACGGGCCGGTCGGTGGCCGCACAGACGTTCTTGAGCAGCTCCAGGTTGGGGCCCTGGAGGGTGCCGTCCTTGTTGATGTCGGTGACGACGTAGCGGGCGCAGCCCTCGGAGTCCAGGCGGGCCAGCGTCTCGTAGAGGTCGCCGCCGTCCCGGGTCCAGCCGCGGCCGCGCAGCGTCGTACCGCGCACGTCGAGGCCGACGGCGATCTGGTCGCCGTGCTCGGCGATGACCTTGGCGACCCACTCGGGGGCCTCCAGGGCGGCGGTGCCCAGGTTGACGCGGCGGCAGCCGGTGGCGAGCGCCGCGGCCAGCGAGGCGTCGTCGCGGATACCGCCGGACAGCTCGACCTTGATGTCCATCGAGCGGGCGACCTCGGCGATCTGCGCGCGGTTGTCGCCGGTGCCGAAGGCCGCGTCGAGGTCGACGAGGTGCAGCCATTCGGCGCCGGCCTGCTGCCAGGCGAGGGCGGCCTGGAGCGGGTCGCCGTAGGAGGTCTCGGAGCCGGACTCGCCGTGGACGAGGCGGACGGCCTGGCCGTCACGGACATCGACGGCGGGGAGCAGTTCGAGCTTCGACGCGTTCGGCATTACAGGGTCTCGATCCAATTGGTCAGGAGCTGGGCACCGGCGTCGCCGGACTTCTCGGGGTGGAACTGGGTGGCCCACAGCGGGCCGTTCTCGACCGCGGACACGAACGGGGCGCCGTGCGTGGTCCAGGTGACCTTGGGGGCGGCGATGTGCGGGTTGCCCGTCTCCAGCTCCCAGTCGTTCACCGCGTAGGAGTGCACGAAGTAGTACCGGGCGTCGCGGTCCAGGCCGGCGAAGAGCTGGGAGCCCTCCGCGGCCTCGACGGTGTTCCAGCCCATGTGCGGGACGACATCGGCCTTGAGCGGGCCGACCGTGCCGGGCCACTCGTCCAGGCCCTCGGCCTCCACGCCGTGCTCGATGCCGCGCCCGAAGAGGATCTGCATACCGACGCAGATGCCCATGACGGGGCGGCCGCCGGACAGCCGCCGGCCGACGATCCAGTCGCCGCGGGCGTCCTTCAGGCCCCGCATGCAGGCGGCGAACGCGCCGACGCCGGGGACCAGCAGGCCGTCGGCGTTCATCGCGCGGTCGTAGTCCCGGGTGATCTCCACCTCGGCGCCGACGTGTGCCAGGGCGCGCTCGGCGGAGCGGACGTTACCGAAGCCGTAGTCGAAGACGACGACCTTCTTGGGGGCGGTCAATTCCACACCTCCAGCCGCATGACACCCGCCACCAGGCACAGCGCGGAGCCGATGGCGAGCAGGGTGATCACGCCCTTGGGCAGCTGCTGCTTCCAGAAGGAGTAGACGCCGCCGAGCAGGAAGAGACCGACGAGGATGAAGACGGTCGACAGTCCGTTCACAGGGCGCCCTTGGTCGAGGGGAGGATCCCGGCGGCGCGGGGGTCGCGCTCGCTGGCGTAGCGCAGGGCGCGGGCCAGGGCCTTGAACTGGCACTCCACGATGTGGTGGGCGTTGCGGCCGTACGGGACGTGGATGTGCAGGGCGATCTGGGCCTGCGCGACGAAGGACTCGAAGATGTGCCGGGTCATCGTCGTGTCGTAGCTGCCGATCATCGGCGCGATCGACTCGGGCTCGGTGTGCACCAGGTACGGGCGGCCGGAGAGGTCGACGGTGACCTGGGCGAGCGACTCGTCCAGGGGGACGGTGCAGTTGCCGAAGCGGTAGATGCCGACCTTGTCCCCGAGGGCCTGCTTGAAGGCGGCGCCCAGGGCGAGGGCGGTGTCCTCGATGGTGTGGTGGGTGTCGATGTGCAGGTCGCCGTCGGTCTTGACCTTGAGGTCGAAGAGGCCGTGCCGGCCGAGCTGGTCGAGCATGTGGTCGTAGAAGCCGACACCAGTCGACACATCGACCTGGCCGGTGCCGTCGAGATCGATCTCGACGAGGACCGAGGTCTCCTTGGTGGTGCGCTCCACGCGTCCGACGCGGGTCATCGCGATACTCCTGGTTCGTGCTGGCGGTACGGGTCCGACGCGCGGTGACCGCGGACTCGGCTGGGGGTCCGGGGAGCGTGCCCCGGAAGCTGCGGTACGTCTGCCGTGCGGCTCATCGCCCGTGCTCCTTGAGGACCGCGCGCACGGCGTCGAGGAACGCGTCGTTCTCGGCCGGGGTGCCGGCGCTGACGCGCAGCCAGCCGGGCACGCCGTTGTCCCGGACCAGCACGCCGTGGTCGAGGATGGCCTGCCAGGTGGCGTGCGAGTCCTCGAAGAGGCCGAACTGCACGAAGTTGGCGTCGGAGTCGACGACCTCGCAGCCGGCCGCGCGCAGCTCCGTGACCAGGCGGTCGCGTTCGGTCTTGAGCTGCTCGACGTACTTCAGGAGCGTGTCGGTGTGCTCCAGGGCGGCGAGCGCGGTGGCCTGGGTGACGGACGAGAGGTGGTACGGCAGCCGGACGAGCTGGACGGCGTCGACCACGGCGGCGTCGGCGGCGAGGTAGCCCAGCCGGAGCCCGGCGGCGCCGAACGCCTTGGACATGGTCCGGGAGACGACCAGGTTCGGCCGGCCCTCGATCAGCGACAGCAGCGACGGGCGGTGGCTGAACTCGCCGTACGCCTCGTCGATCACGACCAGTGCCCCGGCGCTGTCGGCCTTGGCCGCCTGGGCCGCGTCGTACAGCGCGAGAACGGTGTCGGCGTCGACCGCGGTGCCGGTGGGGTTGTTCGGCGAGCAGATGAAGACCACGTCGGGCCGGTGCTCGGCGATCTCGGCGCGGGCCGCGGCGACATCGATGGTGAAGTCGTCGTTGCGTGCGCCGGCGATCCAGCCGGTGCCCGTGCCGCGCGAGATCAGGCCGTGCATGGAGTACGACGGCTCGAAGCCGAGGGCGGTGCGGCCCGGTCCCCCGAAGGTCTGCAGCAGCTGCTGGATGACCTCGTTGGAGCCGTTGGCGGCCCAGACCTGGTCGGCGCAGACCGCGTGGCCCGCGGTGCGGGTGAGGTACGCGGCCAGCTCGGTGCGCAGCTCGACGGCGTCCCGGTCGGGGTAGCGGTTGAGTTCGCGGGCGGCTTCGGTGACCCGCTCGGCGATCCGCCGTACCAGCGGCTCGGGCAGCGGGTAGGGGTTCTCGTTGGTGTTCAGGCGTACGGGGACGTCCAGCTGCGGGGCGCCGTAGGGCGACTTTCCGCGCAGCTCGTCGCGGATGGGCAGCGCGTCGATGCGGGACGAGGAGGGGGTGCGGGTCACGTGCCTGCTCACTTGCTCTGCGGAACCTTCCAGTCGAACCTGGCCTTCAGCGCGGCGCCGTGGGCCGGGAGGTCCTCGGCCTCGGCGAGGGTCACCACATGGTGGGCGACCTCCGCGAGCGCGTCGCGGGAGTAGTCCACGACGTGGATGCCGCGCAGGAACGACTGCACGGACAGGCCCGAGGAGTGGCAGGCGCAGCCGCCGGTGGGCAGGACGTGGTTGGAGCCGGCGCAGTAGTCGCCGAGGGAGACCGGGGCGTAGGGGCCGACGAAGATCGCGCCGGCGTTGCGGACCCGGGCGGCGACGGCGGAGGCGTCGGCGGTCTGGATCTCCAGGTGCTCGGCGCCGTAGGCGTCGACGACCTTCAGGCCGGCGTCGAGGCCGTCGACGAGGACGATCGCGGACTGCTGCCCGGCCAGCGCCTCGGTGATCCGCTCGGTGTGCTTGGTGGCCTCGACCTGCTCCTTGAGCTCGGCCTCCACGGCCTCGGCGAGCTCGGCCGAGTCGGTGACCAGGACGGCCGCGGCGAGGGTGTCGTGCTCGGCCTGGCTGATCAGGTCAGCGGCGACGTGGCCCGGGTCGGCGGTGGCGTCCGCGAGGACGGCGATCTCGGTGGGGCCGGCCTCGGCGTCGATGCCGATGCGGCCCTTGAGCAGGCGCTTGGCGGAGGCGACGAAGATGTTGCCGGGGCCCGTGACGAGATTGACCGGCAGGCATTCCTCGGTGCCGTAGGCGAACATCGCGATGGCCTGGGCGCCGCCGGCGGCATAGACCTCGTCGACGCCGAGCAGGGCGCAGGCGGCGAGGATGGTCGGGTGCGGCAGGCCGGCGAACGCCTTCTGCGGCGGGGAGGTGACGGCGATGCCCTCGACGCCGGCTTCCTGGGCCGGGACGACGTTCATCACGACGGACGAGGGATAGACCGCCAGGCCGCCGGGGACGTACAGCCCGACCCGCTCGACCGGCACCCAGCGCTCGGTGACCGTGCCGCCGGGGACGACCTTGGTGGTGGTGTCCGTACGGCGCTGTTCGCGGTGGACGATGCGGGCGCGCCGGATGGACTCCTCCAGGGCGGCCCGGACGGCCGGGTCGAGTTCCTGGAGGGCGCGGTCGAGGGCCTCGGCCGGCACCCGCACCCGCTCGATGTCGACGCCGTCGAACCGCCGCGCATAATCGATCAGCGCCGCGGTGCCACGATGGCGTACGTCCTCGCAGATGGGCCGCACCTTCTCCAGGGCGGCTTCCACGTCGAACTCGGCACGGGGCAGCAGGTCGCGCAGGGCGCCGCCCTCGGGGAGGGCGTCACCGCGCAGATCGATTCGGGAGATCACCCTCCCAGTGTCTCAGACCCGATCTCGCGCCCGACCGGGCGTATCACTCAGTGATACACAGCCACACACGTCCTGGACACGCGCCGGGACCGGCCGCGCGAAGTTGACCGGAGTTGGCCCTGACCACGCGTGTTCAAGCAGTCACGGGCGGGGCAAGGGCCCCGTACGGGCGTACGGGAGCACCTGTGGCACGGGTGTGGACCGTGCACGACGGACGTGACCACCGCCGTGCGGACCGGAAAACAGCGAAACAAGGCGAAACAAGGGGGACCCACTGTGACCGAGCCCGGGGACGGCGACGCGCCCGCCGACCTGCAGCTGACATCGGCGGAATGGAGCATGTGGCAGGCCTTTCGCAACGGCAGCACCTGCGATCTGCACATCGGCGACCCGGCCAGGGACGACCCGCACGGGCAGCACCTGTGGGGACCGGAGCGCCGGGTGCGGGCCCGGGTCGTGGCGCTGCTGCTGCTGGACGGGCCGAGCCCGCAGCCGGGCCGGGTCTCCGCGCTCAAGCTGACCGGCGCGTACATCACGGACACTCTCGACCTTGCGGGCGGCACGATCAAGCCATTCGTGGAGCTGCGGGACTGCCGCTTCGAGGCCGAGGTGGTGCTGCCCGAGAGCAGGTTCACCACGCTGCGGCTGGTCAACTGCGCGATACCCCGCGTGGAGGCCGCCCGGCTGCACACCGAGGGCGATCTGCATCTGCCGCGCTGCGTGGTGCACTCCGGCATCCGTCTCACCGACGCGCACATCGGCACCGACCTGCTGCTGAACCAGACCGTGGTGCACAAGGACCGGCAGGGCCGCTCGATCATGGCGGACGGCATGACCGTCGCCCAGGACCTGCAGGCCGAGATGATGGAGTCGTACGGCGAGCTGTCGCTGCGCGGCGCCACCATCGGCGTGTCGCTGAGCCTGCGCGGCAGCCGGCTGAGCAACCCCTTCGGCCGCCGCGCGCTGAACGCCCCCCAGCTGACCGTCGAGCGCACCGTCTACCTGACCGCCGCCGGGCTGGCGAACTCCCCGTTCTCCAGCAACGCCACGCCCCCCTACGGCGTCACCAACACCCCTTCGCGCGGCACCCGCATGCAGCGCTTCGAGTGCGAGGGCGGTATGCGGCTCGACGACGGCCGGTTCGGCGACGCGCTCGACCTGGAGCACGCCCGCTTCCTCATGGAGTCCGACCAGGAGCTGTCGCTGCGCCGGATCCAGACCCCTGAGCTGCGGTTCCTCTGTGAGCGCCCGCAGCGCGGCCGGGTGATCCTCTCGGGCGCCCGGGTCGTCAACCTGGTCGACAAGTCGGCGAGCTGGCCGGGCCTGGGCGGGCTGTGGATGGCCGGCTTCGCCTACGAGACGCTGATCCCGCGCGGTCACTTCCCGCTCCAGCTGCGGGTGCAGTGGGTGTCCGCGGCGACCCCCGAGTACGCGCCGGAGCCGTACGAGATGCTGGCCACCGCCCTGCGCAGCAGCGGCGAGGACGCCGACGCCCGGGAGGTGCTGCTGGCCAAGCAGCGGCGCCGCCGGGAGACGCTTCCGCTGGCGGCGAAGGCGTGGGGCTTCCTGCAGGACTGGACGGTGGCGTACGGCTACCGGCCGGGGCGGGCCGCGGTCTGGATGGCCATCCTGTGGGCGATCGGCACGATCTACTTCAGCCAGTCGCCCCCGCCCCCGCTCAAGCCGGGCGAGGCGCCGCCGTGGAACCCGTTCCTGTACTCGCTCGACCTGCTGCTGCCGGTGATCGACCTCTATCAGGGCGCCGCCTGGAAACCGGACGGCGGTGCGCAGTGGGCGGCGGCGATCCTGATCCTCGCCGGCTGGGTGCTGGCCACGACGGTCGCGGCGGGCGCGTCGCGGTTGTTGCGGCGGCAGTAGTGGTGAACGCGCATTTCGGCGCCTCCCCGCAGGCAGAACTTCCGACCTACTCCTCTAGGCTTACCGACTGTGACCTCCGTGCGCCTGCCGCTCTTCCCGTTGAACTCGGTGCTCTTCCCGGGGCTCGTGCTCCCGCTGAACATCTTCGAGGCGCGGTACCGGGCGATGATGCGCGACCTGAGCGCGCTGCCCGAGGACGACCGCCGCTTCGGCGTGGTGGCGATCCGCGACGGCCGCGAGGTCGCGGCCACCGCCCAGGGCATGCCGGACGCGACCCTGCCCGCCGCGGAAGGTCCCGCCGCGGGCTTCGGGGACGAGCCGATGAAGGCGTTCCACACCGTGGGCTGTATCGCGGACGCGGCGACCATCCGGGAGAAGTCGACGGATGACGACACCGGCTACGAAGTGCTCGCCACCGGCACCACCCGCTTCCGGCTGGTGTCGGTGGATGCTTCCGGCCCGTATCTGACCGGCGAGATGGAAGAGCTGGACGAGGAGGAGGGCGACAGCGCGGGCGCGCTCGCCTCCGGCGTCGTCCGGGCGTTTCGGACCTATCAGAAGCGGCTGGCCTGGGCGAACGAGCGGACCCTGTCCAGCGGCCAGGACCTGCCGGCCGACCCGTCCGTGCTGTCGTACCTCGTCGCGGCCGCGGCGGTGCTCGACGTGCCCGCCAAGCAGCGGCTGCTCCAGGCACCGGACACCGCGACGCGGCTGGCGCAGGAGCTGAAACTGCTTCGTCAGGAGTCGGCGCTGCTCGGTAAGCTCCCGTCGCTGCCGGCCGTGGATCTGACCCGGCAGCCGACCAGTCCCAACTGACGCAAGGCGAACCGGCGTTGTCGAAGAAGTCGAAGCAGAGCCGGAAGGCACCGCAGTCCGGCGGCGGTACGCCCGCGACGGTCGCGCTCACCGCGTCCGGCGTCCCGTTCACGGTGCACTCCTACGCGCACGACCCGGCCGCACCGTCGTACGGCGAGGAGGCGGCGACAGCCCTCGGCGTCGCGCCCGACCAGGTGTTCAAGACCCTGCTCGCGGAGGTGGACGGGGCGCTCACGGTCGCGGTGGTGCCGGTGTCCGGCTCCCTGGACCTCAAGTCGCTGGCGGCCGCGGTGGGCGGCAAACGGGCGGTGATGGCCGATCCGGCGGCGGCCGAACGCAGCACCGGCTACGTCCTCGGCGGGATCTCCCCGCTGGGCCAGCGCAAACGGCTGCCCACGGTCCTCGACGCCTCGGCCGAGGGGCGCCGAACGATCTGCGTCTCCGCGGGCCGGCGCGGCCTGGAGGTCGAGCTGTCCCCCGCCGACCTGGCGGCTCTCACCGGCGCCCGGATCGCGCGGATCGCCCGCGGCTGACCCCGGCGGCGGCCGCCACTCCTCGGAGGGACGACCGCGTGGGCGTCCGGCCTGCCGCCTCTGCCGTCAGCCGGCCGGCGGCTGCTGCCGTTGGTGACCGGACCAGTCCGGCTCCGGCGGCTCCCCGGGCTCCGGGTCGCGCGGCCCGAACAGTCCGGTCAGCAGCAGCTGCCCGAGCATCGCCGCGATGGGCCACGCCAGCAGCGCGCCCTTGGCCTGGAGCCGCAGCGGTCCGTAGAAGGTGACGCCCGGACCGACCTGCTTGGCGTGCGCGGCGACGTCCGGGCCGGGGCCCAGCCACATACCCATGACCCAGCCGGCCAGCGCGCCCAGCAGCCCGCCCACGACCAGCGCCACCACCAGCGGAATCCCGCCGCGCCTGCGGACGAGGAACACCACGGCCGCGCTGACCAGGCCGAAGGCCAGCGACAGCAGGACGAACGTGCCGTCCGCGCCGATCGCCTCCTCGCCCTCGGTGTTCTTGAGGTAGACGTTCCGGGTGTCCGCGATCAGCGGGACCTTCGGCGCCAGCCAGGCCCACAGCACGCCGAGCAGCACACCGCTCACCGCGACGACGAGCGCGATCAGGGCCGCCTCACGCAGCTCGCGGGCGAATTCGGGGCCGCCGAGGCCCCCGTGGTCCCCGTCGGGGCCGTGCGCCCCCGGGTCGGCGGTGGCGCCGTGGACCCCGGCAGGCGTGGCCGTGGGGTGGTGCGGCTCTTCGGGCGGTTGGTTGTCGCGTGGCGTCAGCGGTGCGGTCACCCTGTCATCGTGCCAGGTCGGCGTCGTGCGGTCGGCAGAGGGACGTCCCGGCCCGCCCGTGGCGCCGCTCACCGGGCCGCCGCCCGGCGGTACGCCCAGGTCGCGACGGCCAGCGAGAGCACCCCGACGGCCGCGCAGACGCCCAGGTCGGCGCAGACCACCAGCCAGTCCGGATGCGCGTCGAAGCTGCGGGTCAGCGCCTCGACCCCGTACGTCGAGGGCAGCAGGTCGCGGGCGTAGCCGATCACCGCGGGCAGCCGCCCGGCGGGCAGCACGCCCAGCAGCAACGCGGCCGACATGCCCAGCTGGCCGCAGAGGGTGGCGAGTTCCTGGCGCGGCGCGAGCAGTCCGAGGGCCGCGCCGAGGCCGGCCAGGGCGGCGCCGGACAGCGGGATGACGGCGACCAGGACCCAGAGGTTGGCCATCGGCAGCTGGAAGAGCACACAGCCCGTGACGGCGGTGACCACCGTGCCCGGCACGGTGAACGAGGCGTACGCGGCGGCCGCACCGAGCACCACGGCGGCGGGCGGCACCGGCAGCGTCGCGTAGTGGTCCAGGCCGCCGCCGGCCCGCAGCTGGCCGAAGTACTGCGCCAGCAGGTTGAGCGCCACGAAGGCCACGACCAGCACGCTGGAGCCGGACACCACGGCCCGCGCCTCGTCGCCGCCGTCGACGACGCCGCGCATCAGCACCATGATGCCGACGGACTGGAAGGTGGCGACGAAGAGCAGGGGGATACGCGCGACCCTGGCCCGGGAGAGCTGGGCGCGGTAGACGGCGGCGAGTGCGGGCAGCAGGCGGGCGCGGGGCGCCAGCGGGGCGGCCGGGGCGCCCTCGGGCCATGCCCCGGCGTCGGGGGCTGCCGCCCCGTCCCCGGTCACCGCCTGCGCGGGAACCACACTCACGCCTTCACCCCAGACTTCCTCGTCATGTCCCGCGTACGCCTCGGCCCGTCTCCGGGCCCGACCTGCCTCACGCCTTGACCAGTCCCTCCGCGCGCCCGCCGAGGGCCAGGTAGACATCTTCCAGGCTGGGCGTCGCGAGCGTGAAGTCGTCGAGGGCGGCGAACGCCGGTCCCGCGGTGACCGTCGCCACGGCGGCGCGGGCCCGGTCGGCGGGCAGCCGCAGGGTCCAGCGGCGGCCGGAGACATGCGCGGAGGTGTGCAGGCCGGCGATCTCGGGGACGTGCAGCGGAGGCTGGTCGCGCCACACCAGTTCCAGCCGGACCTCCTCCCCCACCATGTCCTTCAGCCCGCCGGGCGTGTCGCAGGCGATGACGCGTCCCCGGTCGATCACCGCGACCCGGTCCAGCACGCTCTCGGCCTCCAGCACGTTGTGCGTCACCAGCACCACGGTGGCGCCCCGCTCGCCGCGGCGCCGGTCCACCGCGGCCCACACCGCGCGCCGCGCGACCGGGTCCATGCCGGTGGTCGGCTCGTCCAGCACCAGCAGGGGCCGCTCGCCGATCAGGACGGTGGCGAAGCACGCCAGCCGGCGCTGTCCGCCGGACAGCTTCTTCAGCGGCCGCCCGGCGATGTCGGCGAGACCCAGTTCGTCGACCACGGCGTCCCGCTCCGCCCGCGCCTCGCGTACGCCGAGGCCGCGCAGCCGGCCGGTGGTCTCGACGGCCAGCGCGACCGTCAGCTCGTCCAGCGCGGTGGACTCCTGGCCGAGGTAGCCGAGCAGCCTGGAGGCCCTCTCGGGATGGCGCACCAGGTCGTGGCCCAGTACCGAGACGCTGCCGGAGTCCGGCCGCAGCAGTCCCGTCAGCTGACGGACCAGGGTGGACTTCCCGGCTCCGTTGGGGCCGAGCAGCCCGAAGATCTCGCCGCGGTGTACGTCCAGGGTGATGCCGTCACTGGCCCGTACGGCAGGCGCCTGCGCCGCGCCGCGGCGCCCGCGCGTCGCGGGGTACGTCTTGACCAGGTCCCGCACGGCGCACACCGTCCCGCCGTGCTCCACCTGTTTTGCGCCCGTCCTCACGAGCTATGAGGGTACGCGCCCTCGGGCCGCCCCCGGCCCGCGGGGCTCCACGGGCCGGACGCGACGGGGGCACGGGGTCCGGGCGGCGGGCCGTCAGCTGCCGGCCGGTGCGTGCTCCGCGGCCGTGCGCAGATCCACCTCGCGCCAGAACCCGGCCCGGATCGCATAGCGGTCGTGTTCGTCGATCTGGTCGTCCTTGTGGGCGAGCAGCCCGAACCTGGCGGCGTAGCGCAGCAGTTCGCCGTCGATACGGTGCGGAATGCGCGGGTACTCCGTGGAGAGCTGCTGCAGATGCGCCGCGTCGGAGAGCCGTTCGGTCCAGCGGCGGGCGAAGACCTGGCCGACCTCGAAGGGGTCGCCGCTGACCGCGGTGATGTCCTCCTCGCGGTCGGCCCAGCGCTGCTCGGCGCTGGTCAGCAGGGCCAGGGTCGGCAGGGACGCCGTCTCGGACGGCTCGCCCACCGGACCGCCGCCGCGTTCGACCCACCCTTTGTCGGAGGACCAGCGCAGGGTGGCGCCGGCGGCCGGCGCCTGCTGGGCGCCGTTCTGCGGGGCGGCCGGGCCCTGGCCGGCGGCGTGGGCGCGGCCCAGCCCGGCGAGATCCTTGGGGGTGGGGACGACCTTGGTGCCCGCACCCGGCTCCCGGTCGGCATCCGCGTCGCCGTCGGCGCCGGGCGCGGCGGCGTCGTGGGAGCCGTTGTGTTCGTGGGGGCGCTCGGCGCCGTCCGATCCGGTGGCCGAGGCGGCGGCCGCCGCGGCCGCCGCGACCGCGGACTCCGGCAGCGGTGCGGAGAGGATCGCCGCGATCTCCGGGCGGGGCACCGGCGGCGGCGCGCAGGGCCCGCCGAATTCCTTGGCCCGCACCGCGCGGGTGATCCACGCCCGGTCGAGCACCCGCCGCTCGTCGGCCTCGGCGACGAGATCCTCCGACTGGTTGTAGTCGCCGTCGGCGGCCTGCACGGCCCAGAGGTGGACCGCGACGCCGTGCTCCTTGGCCGACATCAGGCCGGGGAGCAGATCGCCGTCGCCGGTGACCAGCACGATGTCGGAGCAGGCGCGGTTGCGGGCGAGTTCGGTCAGCTCGGCGTGCATCGCGGCGTCCACGCCCTTCTGCGCCCAGCGCCCGTCGCTGCGGGTCAGAGCGCCGAGCCGGACGGTGACCCGCGGCATGACGCGCAGCCGGCGGTGCTCGGGCTGGGGGACGCGGTCGGGGGCGCCGTCGAACCAGTAGATGCGCAGCAGCGGCTGTTCGGTGTCGCCTTCCGCGCGCTGGCGCAGCCCCTGGATGAGGGCGGCGTGATCGACGGTGATCCGGGACCGGGCGGGCTCTCCGGCGAGCAGACTCGCCGCGGCGCCGAGCAAATATCCGGCGTCCACCAGGACGACGCAGCGATCCACGTTCCACCCTCTTCCCTGAGGTGCTGAAGTCCGGTCGCCCCCCGGCTCGGCCTGTGGCACGAGTTTCCTTCGGCTTGCCTTCGAGTCTGCCCGACCGTACGGGGGTTATCTGCCCGAACTCGATCATCGGCGTGGCGGATTCGGCGGGGTGTCAGGGCTCAGGTCGCGAGCACCCCTGTCACGCAGGGTAATTGTCCGAAATGCAGCCTTCTGTCCGGCGTGTAAGTCTGGTCCCGGCCCCGATCCCAGGATCCCCCTCAGGAGGCACGGCCATGGCCAAGAGCAAGAAGGACCGAAGTAAGCAGCAGAAAGCCAGCCAGGCCGAGCGCGGCCACGAGCAGGCACAGAAGTCGGCCATCGAGGCCATCTCGCAGCCGCAGCAGCCGGCACAGGGCAGCCCGGCAGACGTCGCCCGGCGGCATCAGCGCCGCTTCGGCCACAACTGACGTGTTGCAGACATGAGTTGAGGGGCGCGCCCGCAGTGGGCGCGCCCCTCGGGCATGCGGTGGTGACCGATCAGGGCGTCCCCGCCCCGGCCCCGCGGCCTCAGCCCGCCAGGCAGGACGGGCCGAGCAGCACCTTCAGATCGCCGAACAGCGACGGGTCGGGTGTGACGCGGTGGCGGTCGAGCCGCAGCACCGTAGTCTTCCGCGCCCCCTGCAGCTTGATCCGCACCTCCGTGGAGCCGCGGTGGCTGCTGAGCACCTCACCGAGCTTCTCGACCATCGGCGGGGTGACCTTGACCGTCGGGATGGTGATCGTCACGGGAGCGTTGGTGCCCGCCTCCGAGAGGTCGGGAACCATCATCTCCATGGCGACCAGCCGCGGGATGTCCTCGCGCTTGTCGAGCCGGCCCTTGACGAACACCACGGTGTCCTCGACGAGTTGGGTCGAGACCAGCTGGTAGGTGGCCGGGAAGAACATGCAGTCGATGGAGCCGGCGAGGTCCTCGACGGTGGCGATCGCCCAGGCGTTGCCCTGCTTGGTCATCTTGCGCTGCAGGCCGGAGATGATGCCGCCGATGGTGACGATCGAGCCGTCGGAGTAGTCACCGCCGGTCAGCTGGGAGATGGCCGCGTCGGCCTTGTCGCTCAGGACATGCTCCAGGCCGAAGAGCGGGTGGTCGGAGACGTACAGGCCGAGCATCTCGCGCTCCTGGGCGAGCAGGTATGCCTTGTCCCATTCGATGTCCGAGAACTCGACGTCCATCCCGAAGCCGGGGCCCTCGTCGGCGGTGTCGTCGCCCATCCCGCCGAAGAGGTCGAACTGCCCCTCGGCCTCCTTGCGCTTGACCTGCACGACGTTGTCGATCATCGGTTCGTAGTGCGCGGTCAGGCCCTTGCGGGTGTGCCCCATCTCGTCGAAGGCGCCCGCCTTGATCAGCGACTCGGTGGTGCGCTTGTTGCAGGCGGCGGCCTCGACCTTGTCGAGGTAGTCGGGGAAGGAGAGGTACTTCCCCTTCGCCTTGCGGCTGCGGATGATCGAGTCGACGACGTTCTGGCCGACGTTGCGGACCGCGGTGAGGCCGAAGAGGATCACATCGTCGCCCTGGGCGGCGAAGTTCGCCTCGGACTCGTTGACGTTGGGCGGCAGCACCTTGATGCCCATGCGGCGGCACTCGTTGAGATACACCGCCGACTTGTCCTTGTCGTCGCGCACCGAGGTGAGCAGCGCGGACATGTACTCGGCCGGGTAATTGGCCTTGAGGTAGGCGGTCCAGTAGGTGACCAGGCCGTACGCGGAGGAGTGCGCCTTGTTGAAGGCGTAGCCGGCGAAGGGGACCAGGACGTCCCACAGGGCCTGGATGGCCTGGTCGGAGAAGTTGTTCTTGCGTGCGCCCTCCTGGAAGAGCACGAAGTTCTTCGCCAGCTCCTCGGGCTTCTTCTTGCCCATCACGCGGCGGAGGATGTCGGCCTCGCCGAGGGAGTACCCGGCGATGATCTGGGCGGCCTTCTGCACCTGCTCCTGGTACACGATGAGGCCGTGGGTCAGGCCGAGGACCTCCTTGAGGGGCTCCTCCAGCTCCGGGTGGATCGGGGTGATCTCCTGGAGGCCGTTCTTGCGCAGTGCGTAGTTGGTGTGCGAGTCCATGCCCATCGGGCCCGGGCGGTACAGGGCCGATACGGCGGAAATGTCCTCGAAGTTGTCGGGCTTCATCAGCCGCAGCAGCGAGCGCATCGGGCCGCCGTCGAACTGGAAGACGCCGAGCGTGTCACCGCGGCAGAGCATTTCGTAGGTCTTGGGGTCGTCCAGCGGGATGTTGAGCATCTCCAGCTCGACGCCCTTGTTCTTCCGCACCATCTTGACGGCGTCGTCCATGATGGTGAGGTTGCGCAGGCCCAGGAAGTCCATCTTCAGCAGGCCGAGCGACTCGCACTGCGGGTAGTCCCACTGCGTGATGGTGACGTTGTCGGTGTGCCGGACCCAGACCGGGGCGTGGTCGACGATGGGCTCGCTGGACATGATCACGCCGGCCGCGTGCACACCCATCTGCCGGACCAGGCCCTCGACGCCCTTGGCGGTGTCGATGACCTTCTTCACGTCCGGTTCGTTCTCGTACATCCCCCGGATCTCGCCGGCCTCGCTGTAGCGCGGGTGCTGGGGGTCGGTGATGCCGCTGAGGTCGATGCCCTTGCCGAGGACGTCGGCGGGCATGGCCTTGGTGAGGCGGTCGCCCATCGCGTACGGGTAGCCCAGCACGCGCGCCGAGTCCTTGATGGCGTTCTTGGCCTTGATCTTGCCGTAGGTGCCGATCATGGCGACCTTGTCGGCGCCGTACTTCTCCGTGACGTACCGGATGACCTCGACGCGCCTGCGCTCGTCGAAGTCGATGTCGACATCGGGCATGGAGACGCGCTCGGGGTTGAGGAACCGCTCGAAGATCAGCCCGTGGGTGATCGGGTCGAGGTCGGTGATGCCCATGGCGTACGCGACGATCGAGCCGGCCGCGGAGCCTCGGCCCGGGCCCACCGCGATGCCGTTGTTCTTGGCCCACATGATGAAGTCCGCGACGACGAGGAAGTAGCCGGGGAACCCCATCTGGATGATGATGTCCATCTCGTACTCGGCCTGCTTCTGCCGGTCCTCGGGGACACCGCCCGGGTAGCGGCGGCCCATGCCGACCCGGACCTCCTCCTGGAACCAGGTGACCTCGGTGAAGCCCTCCGGGATGTCGAACTTCGGCATCAGGTCGCGCTTTTCGAACATCCCGGTGACGTCGATCTGATCGGCGACCAGGCGGGTGTTGGCGCAGCCCTCCTGCCAGGCGTCCGAGGAGTCGATGGCGTACATCTCGTCCGTGGACTTGAGGTAGTAGCCGGTGCCGTCGAAGCGGAAGCGGTCGGGGTCGGAGAGGTTCTTGCCGGTCTGGATGCACAGCAGCGCGTCGTGCGCCGTGGACTCGTGGGCGTAGGTGTAGTGCGAGTCGTTCGTCACCAGCGGCGGGATGCCGAGTTCCTTGCCGATCCTCAGCAGGTCGTCGCGGACCCGGCGCTCGATCTCGATGCCGTGGTCCATCAGCTCCAGGAAGTACCGGTCCTTGCCGAAGATGTCCTGGTACTCCCCCGCGGCCTTGCGGGCCTCCTCGTACTGGCCGAGCCGCAGCCGGGTCTGCAGCTCACCCGAGGGACAGCCGGTCGAGGCGATCAGGCCCTCGGACCACTGGGAGATGGTCTCCTTGTCCATCCGCGGCCACTTCGTCAGCCAGCCCTCGGCGTACGCGTCCGAGGACAGCCGGAAGAGGTTGTGCAGACCGGTCTTGTTGGCCGCCCAGATCGTCTTGTGGGTGTAACCACCGGAACCGGAGACGTCATCGCGCTTCTGGTGCGGCTGGCCCCACTGGATCTTGCGCTTGTTGCGCCGCGACTCCGGCGCCACATACGCCTCGATCCCGATGATCGGCGTCACACCGGCCTTCTGCGCGGAATGGAAGAAGTCGTAGGCGCCGTGGAGGTTGCCGTGGTCGGACATGGCGATGTGGGACATCCCCATCTCGTTGCACGCCGCGAACATGTCCTTCAGCCGCGCGGCACCGTCCAGCAGCGAGTACTGGGTGTGGACGTGCAGGTGCGTGAAGGGCGGCTTGGCCACGGCGGAAGACCTCCGGGAGACGGGTCGGCGGGCCCCTCCGGCAGCAGCCGGAGGGACGGGTGAGACGGTCTCGAAGTCTACGACTCCCCACTGACAACACAGGCGCCCCCGCATCCCCCCTCACGCCCGCCGGGCACTCGCGAGTAGCCTCGCCCGTTGTCAGTGACAGGTCGTCGTGACCGGTCCGGGTGAGCGCTCGCCGTCGCCCGGGATCGCCGGTCCGCGTCACCGCATCACGTCCTCACGACACGGACCGCCGCGTCGTCCGCGCACCTCAGGAGGCACCCAGCGATGTCGTCCCCGTACGCCCCGGCACAGGACGCCGCGCAGCGCGGCGAGGAGATCCTCGCCGTCTTCGACACCGCCTTCGGGGAGCTGCTCTCCGCGGACCCCGCGGCCTTCCGCGTGAAATTCCGCAAGATGGCCACCTCCGCCTTCGCCTTCTACCGGGGGACGGCGTGCCTGTTCTACCGCGACCTGGAGGCGGCGGGCGACGGGCGGACGGACGGCGGTGCGAGCCGCGGTCCGTATCTGGACGAGCGGACCTCCCGGGTCTGGATCCACGGTGATCTGCACGCGGAGAACTTCGGCACGTACATGGACTCCACCGGCCGGCTGATCTTCAACGTCAACGACTTCGACGAGGCCTACGTCGGCCCCTTCCTCTGGGACGTCAAGCGGTTCGCCGCCTCGGCCGCGCTGATCGGCTACGCCAAGGCGCTCAGCGACGAGCAGATCACCGACGTGGTGCGCACCTACGCCGCCGCCTACCGCGAGCGCATCCGCGCCCTGGCCACCGGCGCCAAGGACGACGAGGTGCCGCCCTTCACCCTGGACACCGCCGACGGCGCCCTGCTGGGTGCCCTGCGCGACGCCCGCTCGCTGACCCGGTTCGGGCTGCTCGACTCCATGACGGAGATCCGCGACTTCGAGCGGCGCTTCGCGCCGGGCGGCGGCAGCGTCGAGCTGGACGCGGCGACCCGCTACAAGATCCTTTCGGCCTTCGACGGCTATCTGGAGACGCTGCCGGAGTCGAGCCTGAACCGCCCGGACTCCTACCGGGTCAAGGACGTGGTGGGGCGGCGCGGCATCGGCATCGGCTCGGCCGGGCTGCCGTCGTACAACATCCTGCTGGAGGGCAACAGCGACGCCCTGGAGAACGATGTCGTCATCTACATGAAGCAGGCCCAGACCCCCGCCGTCTCCCGGCACGTCACCGACCCGGAGGCGCGCGAATACTTCCGGCACGAGGGCCACCGCACGGTCATCTCGCAGCGCGCCCTGCAGGCGCACGCCGATCCGTGGCTGGGCTGGACCGAGCTGGACGGCGCGGGGCAGCTGGTCGCCGAGATCTCGCCGTACGCGGTCGATCTGGACTGGTCGGACATCGACGACCCGGAGGAGATCGCGGCCGTGGTGGCCGACCTGGGCCGGGCGACGGCCACCATGCATGCCGCGGCGGACGACGAGAGCGGCCACTCCCTGGTGCCGTTCTCCACCGAGCGCGCCATCGACGCGGCCATCGCGGCCGACGAGGAGGGCTTCGCCGAGGTCCTGGTGGACTTCGCGCACTCCTACGGCGCCCGCGCCCGCGCCGATCACCAGATCTTCGTGGACCTCTTCCGCAACGGGCGGATCCCCGGCCTCTGACAGCGCCCCGGTGACGTCACCCCTATCTTCCGCATGGGCGGTATGGGCTGGTACGCGCCTTTTCGTCCCCTCTTAGGCGGTGCTTATCCGGGACCGTGGCACACTCGCAGGAATGGACATCTCGGCGGCACACCTGCGGGCACTGCGCGCGGCGCTCTTCACTGCGCTGTGCGTGACGCTGTCCTCGGCGTCCCACGTGCTGCTGTCCCGCATGCCGCTGCCGCTGACCACCGTCGCCGCCCTCTCGGCCGTCGTCTTCGCCCTCGCCTACGCGCTGGCGGGCCGGGAGCGCGGCTACTGGCGCATCGCTGCGCTGCTGCTCCCCCTGGAGCTGGCCGCCGACACGGTCTTCAGCCTCGGCCAGCACACCTGCTACGGACAGGGCGGCGGTCCGGTCACCGGCCCGCTGCGGTCCCTGGGCGTGGACCTGCTCTGCGGCGGTGGCGAGGTCGGCGCGCCCCTGGTGCGGCTGTCGGGGGAGCACACCTCCTCCGCCTCCACCTGGCTGCTGCTGCTCGGGGCGCATCTGCTCGTCGGCCTGCTGGCCGCCGGCTGGCTGCGCCGCGGCGAGGCCGCGCTGACGCAGACGCTGAGCGCGGTCGCGGGCTTCGCCTTCCGGCCCCTGCTGATCGCCGTCGCGGTGACCACCGGGGCGGCGGAGCCGGGCCGCCCGGCGCCCGCTCCCCTCCGGCCGGGGCCGCCGGCCCATGACCTGCCCCTGCTCGTGCACTGCGTCGTGCGCCGTGGACCGCCCTGCGCGCTCGCGGCCTGAGGCTCGGCCTCGGCCCGCGTAGGCGCCGGTCAACACGCGCGTACGCCTCCCGACAGCACGCACCCTTCCCCACGGACACCACGGAGCAGGAACAGCCATGAGCAACCGCAACAGCCAGGCCAACAAGCAGGCAGCCCGCGAGCGGCTGCGCGCCGAGCGCGAGCGGCAGAAGAAGCAGGAGCGGATGCGCCGCCAGCTGATCGTCGGCGGTGCGATCGTCGCGGTGCTCGCGGTCGCCGGCGGTATCGGCGTGGCGGTCGCCAATCTGGGCGGCGACGACAGCGGCGCCGGCGGCGGCGACGCCTGGGCGAAGGCCGCGAAGGCCAAGCTCGTCAAGCCCGCGAACACCACCGGCGCCGAGGGCACCACCGTCGTCATCGGCAAGCCGGACGCCAAGAACACCCTGGAACTCTTCGAGGACGCGCGCTGCCCCGGCTGCGCCAACTTCGAGCAGAACGTCGGCGAGACGGTCCAGAAGGACATCAAGGACGGCAAGTACAAGGCGTCCTTCCACCTCGGTACGTTCCTCGACGGCAACCTCAAGGGCACCGGCTCCAAGAACGCGCTCAGCGCGATGGGCGCCGCACTGAACGTCGGCCCGGACGCCTTCCTGAAGTACAAGGAGGCGCTGTTCTCCAAGGAGTTCCACCCCGAGGAGACCGGGCCGGACAAGTTCGCCGACGACAGCTACCTGATCAAGGTCGCCGACACGGTCCCCGAGCTCAAGGGCAATGCGGCCTTCCAGAAGGCGGTCAAGGCCGGCACCTACGACCGGTGGGCGCTGGAGATGTCCGACGCCTTCAACTCGGTCAAGGACGTCACGAGCACGCCGACCATCAAGCTCAACAACACCGTGCTGGGCACGGACAGCGGACAGGGCAAGGTCGCCCCGTCCACCGTGGGCGCCTTCAACTCCATGGTCGACAAGGGCCTCAAGTCCTGACCGGGTGACGTCCCGCCCGTGCCGCCCCGGGCGGACACGGGCACGGCACCCGCCACGGGACACACCGCGAACCCACGGCCGGCGCGCGGCTCCGCGCGCCGGCCGATGCCAAATCTTGACCCGGCCTCCTGCCGTGCCCATGGCAGACTCCCGGCATGCAGGGGACGGGAGTTGGCCCGGACGCCCGACCGGCGGCCGGCGTGGACGGGCAGTTGAGGGCGGTGCGGGCGGCGCTCTTCACCGCCCTGTGCGTCACTCTCTCCGCGGCCTCCCATGTCCTGCTCTCCCGGGAACCGCTGCCCCCGGTGACGGTCGTCGCGCTCTGCGCCGGGATCTTCGCCGCGGCGTACGCACTGACCGGCCGGCCACGCGGCTACGGCCCGATCGCCGCGCTCCTGCTGCCGCTGGAACTGGCCGCCGACACCGCCTTCACCGCCGGACAGCACACCTGTTACGGCCAGGCCGGCGGCCCGCTCACCGGGCCGCTGCGCTCCGTCGGCGTCGACCTGCTGTGCCGGGGCGGGGAATGGGGCACCCCTCTGGCCCGGGTCGCGGCCCACCCTGACGGCCCGCTGCCACCGGTCTCCCCCGGGGCGGCGCCGTGGCTGCTGCTCGGCGCCCATCTGGCGGTCGGCCTGCTGGCCGCCGCCTGGCTGCACCGCGGGGACGCCGCGCTGGACGACCTGCTGCGCGCGGTGGCGGCCTTCGCCTTCGGGCCCCTGCTGGCCGCGGCCACGTTCGCCGACGCCGCGCTCACGCCCCTCCGCCGTCGCATCCGGCCGCCGCACCCGGGAATCCCGGCGCGCCCGCTCCCCCTCCTCGGCCACTGCGTACTGCGGCGCGGCCCGCCCCACGCCACGGCCTGACGGCGGCGACGGCGCTCCCCGCCGTCCGCCGTCCGCGCACGTCGCACAGCCATCCAGTCAGCCGCAGCACCTGAGGGGACCGGGACACACCCATGAGCAACCGCAACAGCCAGAGCAACAAGTCGGCAGCCCGCGAACGGATCCGCGCCGAGCGCGAGCGCCAGAAGAAGAAGGACCGGCTGCGCCGCCAACTCGTCGTGGCCGGCGCGGTGGTCGGCGTTCTCGCGCTGGCCGGGGGCGTCGGCTATGCCGTCATGAAGGCCAACGAGCCCACCGGCTGGGAGGCCGCCAAGGAAGCCGAGCTCACCAAGCCGGCGCACACACAGGGCGAGAACGGCACCGAGATCCTGATAGGTGACAAGGGCGCCAAGGAGACCCTGGAGGTCTTCGAGGACATCCGCTGCCCGGCCTGCGCGGCGTTCGAGCAGAGCTCCGGCGAGGCGCTGCTCAAGGACGTCGAGGACGGCCGGTACAAGGTCCGCTTCACGATGTACTCGTTCATCGACGGCATGGCGAACGGCGAGGGTTCGAAGAACGCGCTCAGCGCGCTCGGCGCGGCGCTGGACGTCAGCCCCGAGGCGTTCTTGAAGTTCAAGGCGGCGCTGTACTCCACCAAGTACCACCCCGACGAGCGGGAGGACGTCTACGCCAAGGACGCCGAGCTGCTCAAGGTCGCCGGTGACGTGCCCGCGCTCAAGGGCAACAAGTCCTTCACGACGGCGGTCAAGAAGGGCACCTACGACCGCTGGGCGATGGAGATGACGGCCCTGTTCGGCCGCAAGGGCGTCAAGGGCACACCGACCTTCTTCCACGGCGACAAGAAGCTCGTGATGGCCGAGATCCCCCAGCAGCAGATGACGCAGGCGCAGTACAACCAGCTCGCCCTGGCCAACTTCAAGAAGATGATCGACAAGGAGTTCGGCCCGGCGAAGGGCGGCGGCGCCGGCGGCGACAAGGGCACGGACCAGGGCGGGGCGGGCGGCACCGGCAACGGTATCCGCGAAGGGGAGAAGACTCCGTAGGAAGCGCCTTCGCGGCGTGCGGTGAACGCCGTACGGGGAACGGGCGGGCGAATTCTCAGGAAGAGTAGTCAGTGCCCTCCCGGTCCCACCTACCGGCCAGTAAGGTGATCGGCCGTGACCGATCATGACCAGATCTCGCGCCGCACTGCCGTCACGGCCGTAGCCGCCACCGCCGCCCTGCTGCCGTTCGCCGCTGCCGCCCCCGCACGTGCCCAAGAGGCCCCGGAAGAGGACCGGTTCTTCCGGCACGGGGTGGCCTCGGGCGACCCGCTCCCGGACGGGGTCCTGCTGTGGACCCGCGTCACTCCGATACCCGAGGCCACCCCGGGCTCCGGCCGCGGGCCCGCCACCGAGGTGGGGTGGCAGGTGGCGACGGACCGGGAGTTCGGGACCGTCGTCGCCCGCGGCAGCGTGACCGCCTCGGTCGCCGCCGACCACACCGTCAAGGCGGACGTCCGCGGCCTGCGGCCCGCCACCGCCTACTACTACCGCTTCACCGTGGACGGGGAGCACTCCCCCGTCGGCCGCACCCGCACCGCTCCCGCCCACGACGCGGCGGCCGGCAACGTCCGCTTCGGCGTGGTCTCCTGCGCCAACTGGGAGTCCGGCTACTTCTCTCCCTACCGCCACCTGGCGGCCCGCAGCGACCTGGACGCGGTGCTGCACCTCGGCGACTACCTCTACGAGTACAAGTCCGGCGAGTACCCGGACTTCGCGTACGTCGTGCGCCCGCACTCCCCCGCCCACGAGCTGCTCACGCTCGCCGATTACCGCACCCGGCACGGCGTGCACAAGACCGACCCGGACGCACTGGCCATGCACGCCTCGCACCCGGTCATCGCCATCTGGGACGACCACGAGTTCGCCGACAACGCCTGGTCGGGCGGCGCGGTGAACCACACGCCGGACTCCGAGGGCGCCTGGAGCGCGCGGATGGCGGCGGCGAAGCAGGCCTACTTCGAGTGGATGCCGGTCCGCCCGTCCATCGCGGGCACCACCTACCGCAGGCTGCGCTTCGGCAACCTCGCCGATCTGCATCTGCTGGACCTGCGGTCGTTCCGCGACGAGCAGGCCACGCCCGGCAGCGGCGCGGTCGACGACCCCGGCCGCACGCTGACCGGCCGGGCCCAACTGGACTGGCTCAAGGCCGGGTTGGAGCGCTCCGACACCGCCTGGCGGCTGGTCGGCACGTCGGTGATGATCTCGCAGGTGGCGTTCGGGGCGCTGCCCGCGCATCTGCTCGGCCCGCTCGCCGAGATCCTCGGCCTGCCCAAGGAGGGCCTGGCCGTCAACACCGACCAGTGGGACGGCTACACCGACGACCGCCGCGAGCTGCTCGGCCACCTCAGCGACCGCGGCATCGACAACACCGTGTTCCTCACCGGCGACATCCACATGGCCTGGGCGAACGAGGTGCCGCTCAAGGCGGCCACCTACCCCGCCACCCGCCCGGTGGCGACGGAGTTCGTGGTCACCTCCGTCACCTCCGACAACGTGGACGACTTCCTGCACGTCGCCCCGCACACCGTCTCGCTCGTCGGGGTCGCCGCCCTCAAGGCCGCCAACCGCCATGTGAAGTGGCTGGACATGGACTCGCACGGCTACGGCGTCCTGGACGTCGACGCCCAGCGCACCCAGATGGACTATTTCGGCATCTCCGACAAGACGGACCCGAACGCCACCAGCGAACTGCTGCGCTCCTACCGCACGCGGTCCGGCACCCAGCTGCTGGAGCGGGCGGACCGGCCGGTGGGCTGACCCCGGCGGGCCCGTGAGCCGGGCCGGGGCCGCCGTGCCCGGCTCAGAGCACGGCGAGGAAGCCCAGCGCGACCTTCCAGGTGCTCTCCGCCGCCTCCGCGTCGTAATCCGGCAGTTCGGAGTCGGTGAAGAGGTGGCCGGCGCCGGCGTAACGGAAGACCTCGACGTCCGCGCCGGCCCGGCGCATCTGGAGGTACCAGGCGTTCAGCCAGTCATGCGGCTCGTACGGGTCGGGGTCGGCGACATGCAACTGCACCGGCAGGTCGTCGGCCTCGGCCCCCTCCGCGATGTCGGACGTACCGTGCAGAAGGAGCAGCCCGCGGGTCTTCTCGTCGCCCAGCGCGAGATTCTGCGCCACCGCGCCGCCGAAGGAGAAGCCGGCGTAGACCAGACCGCGCTCGGAGTAGGGCGCGGCGGCCGTGATGGCGCGCTTGAGCAGCTCCTCCTTGCCGATGTCGTCCTTGATGACGATGCCCTCCGGCACGGAGTCGGCGGTCCGCCCCTCGAACAGGTCCGGGACGATCACCTCATGTCCTGCGGCACGCAGCCGGTCGGCCGCCGCGTGCACCGCCGGCCGCAGCCCGCACACCGAATGAAACAGGACAATCGTCGAAGACCCGCTGGTCGAGGACTCGGCGGAGGCCGGCACAGACATCACTTCCCTGGAGTTGGATCGCACTGCCCCCATCGTGCCAGTTACGGTCGGCGGTACCGGGTACGAGCACATCACACGCGCCCGAAGCACCCGGGCATCACATCGAGGAGGGGATCCCGTGTCCTTGGAGGACGTGCTGCGCCCGATCGCCGTCGTCGGCGGGTCGATCGTGGTCACGCTCATCCTGGTCCGGCTCGCCGACCGGGCTCTGATCCGTATCGACAACGCACACCCGGAGACCCCGCTGTGGGGCCTGCTGCGGCGCTGCCGGATGCCGCTGCAAGTGGTGCTGTGCACGGCACTGTTGCGCGGCTCGTACGACGAGACGAAGCTCGAACTGGTCGAGGCGCACACCGCGGGAATCGGCCGGGCGCTGACCCTGGTGCTGATCGCGGCCACCGCCTGGCTCGCGGTCCGGGCCTCCGCGGCGATCGTCGAGTCGTCGTACTCGCGCTACGCCTCGGGCGCGCGGGACGCGGCACGGGTGCGCCGGGTCAGGACCCAGGTCACCTTGATCCAGCGGGTGGTGACCGCCGTGGTGATCGTGGTGGCGGCGGCCTCGATGCTGCTGACCTTCCCCGAGATGCAGGCGGTCGGCACGTCCGTGCTGGCGTCGGCGGGACTGCTGGGCATCGTCGCCGGTGTCGCCGCCCAGTCGACCCTGGGCAATCTCTTCGCCGGTCTGCAGATCGCCTTCGGCGACATGGTGCGGATCGGCGACACCGTCGTGGTAGACGGCGAGTGGGGCACCGTCGAGGAGATCACCCTCACGTTCCTGACCGTCCGCACCTGGGACGAGCGCCGGATCACCATGCCGGTGTCGTACTTCACCAGCAAGCCGTTCGAGAACTGGTCGCGCGGCGGCGCGCAGATGACCGGCACGGTCTTCTTCCACCTCGACCACACCGCGCCGATGGAGAAGATGCGCCAGCGGCTCCACGAGATCCTGCAGGACTGCCCGGACTGGGACGGCCGCTCCTGGAGCCTGGTGGTGACCGACAGCACGCCGACGACGATCGAGGTGCGTGCCCTGGTCACCGCCCGGGACGCGGACACCCTCTGGACGGTGCGCTGCCAGGTCCGCGAGCAGATGGTCGAGTGGCTGCAGGCCGAGCACGCCTACGCGCTGCCCCGGATCAGCACCACCACCGCGCCGGACGGGCGCGCCCCGGCCCGTCGGGACGAGGCGCCGGACCTGCGCAAGCCGGGCGACTGACAGCCCGGGCACCGCCGTCACCGCCGTTGCAGCCGGCCGTCACGGCGTCCCGCGGAGGCTGCGCATGTCCAGATGCCGCAGCACCCGGTCCACGACCTCCGGGTCCGCGCCGGGCTCGCTGCGGGCGGAGAGCACCTCGTGCCGGGCCGCGGAGAGCATCTCGCCCTGGATGCGCTGCACCTTCTTCATGCGGGTGATGCGCTTCTCGAAGTGCTCGCGCCGCTCGTCGTCGACGATGTCCGGCGCGATGCGGGCACCGATGTCATGGGCACGGCGCGCCAGTTGGTCCCTGATCTCCTCGGGCAGCTCCTCGACCTCCAGGATCTCCTTCAGACGCCGCTTGGACGCCTTGATCACCCGGACCGCCAGCTCCCGCTCCAGGGCGTCCTCCGCCTCGGAGTCGGCACGCACCCGCAGCCTGCGGACCAGCCAGGGCAGCGTCAGGCCCTGCACGACGAGCGTGGTGAGCACCACCGCGAAGGCGATGAAGAGGATCTCGTCACGGGCGGGGAAGTCCCCGCCCCCGTCGATGGTGTACGGAATGGCCAGGGCCAGCGCGACCGAGGCGACCCCGCGCATACCGGACCACCACATGATGAGGGTCTCCCGCCAGCTCATCGGGATGTCCTCGTCGTAGTCGCGGCGCTTGTGCATCCGCTTGGCCAGCCAGGCGGCGGGCAGCAGCCACAGCAGGCGGACGGCGACGACCACCCCGACGACGGCGGCGCCGGCGCCGAGCATCTCACCCCACCGGCCGGAGGCGGTGCCGAAGATGTTGTGCAGCTCCAGCCCGATCAGGCCGAAGGCGACGCCGGTGACGAGCGTGTCGACGACCTCCCAGAAGGTGTATCCGGCGAGCCGGCCCATCACGTCGTCGGCGTCCACGGCGTACTCGGCGAGGAAGAGCGCGGTGGTCAGCACCGCCAGCACGCCGGATCCGTGGAACTCCTCGGCCATGACGTAGGCGACGAACGGCAGCAGCAGGGTCAGGCCGATCTGCAGCGTCGGATCGTCGAGCAGCCCCATCAGCTTGTTGGCGACCCAGCCGATCACCAGACCGACCGCTATGGCGACCACGGCGGACAGCACCAGCGACCCCAGCGCGGCGGGCAGGGAGAAGGATCCGCTGACCGCCGCGGCCAGCGCGACGTGGTAGAGGACGATCGCGGTGACGTCGTTGAACAGCCCCTCGCCCTCCAGGATCGACACCATGCGGCGGGGCAGCCCGAGCCGGCCGGCGACGGCGGTCGCGGCGACCGGGTCCGGCGGCGCGACCAGCGCACCGAGCACCACGGCCGCGGCCAGCGGCAGACCGGGCACCACGGCCTGCGCGACCGCGGCGACGGCGGCCGTGGTGGCGAAGACCAGGGCGACGGCGAGCAGGAAGATCGGCCGGAGGTTCGCGGTGAACTGCCGCCAAGAGGTGCGCTGCACCGCGGCGTAGAGCAGCGGCGGCAGCACCAGCGGCAGGATGAACTCGGGCGGCACCTCGACGTTGGGCACGAACGGCAGCAGCGCCAGGACGGCCCCGCCGAGGGTCATCAGCACCGGCGGGGGCATCCCCAGCCGGTTGCCGACCGGAACCATGACCACGGCCCCGAGAAGAAGTACGAACAGCAGAGCCAGCTGGTCCACGGTGGCTACGCTCCGGGGTCGGTTTCGATCACTTTCCGCCCCAAGCCTGCCACGACGCGATCCGTTGCCCGCTCAGCCGGACCGCAGCCGCCTGCGCATCGCGCGATGGGCGATCCCGCTGCCCTCGTCGAACTCGGGGCCGTAGGCGGTGTATCCGAGCCGCTCGTAGAACCCGAGGGCGTGGCTCTGGGCCTGGAGATAGACCTCGGCCAGGTCCCGGCGCAGCGCCTCGGCCTCGACCGCGCGCACCAGGGCCGCGCCGAGGCCGGTGCCGCGGGCGGCCGCGCCGACGGCGAGCCGGCCGAGCACCGCGGTCAGGTCGTCGTCGATGCCGAAGGTCTCGTACTTCTTCCGCGCGGCCGGGCCGTACAGGAAGCGGGCCGTGCCGACCGGCCGCCCGTCGGGCGCGGTGGCGAGCAGATGGACGGCGTAGGCGTCGTAGGCGTCCATCTCGATCTCCAGCGGGACGCCCTGCTCGCCGACGAAGACCTCACGGCGGACGGCGTGGCAGCCCGCCAGGTCGCCGTCCGCGACGACCTCGATGGCATACCCGTTCATACGCTGCCGCCCCGCCTCACGCGCTCTCGTCGCGGACCGTGTCCAGGGCGCGCTGCAGGTCCTCGGGGTAGGCGCTCTCGAACTCGACCCACCGGCCGTCGGAGGGGTGCTCGAAGCCCAGCCGCATGGCGTGCAGCCACTGACGGGTGAGGCCGAGCCGCTTGCCGAGCGTCGGGTCGGCGCCGTAGGTGAGGTCGCCGACGCAGGGGTGGCGGTGGGCGGACATGTGCACCCGGATCTGGTGGGTGCGCCCGGTCTCCAGCTTGATGTCGAGCAGGCTGGCCGCCCGGAACGCCTCGATGAGGTCGTAGTGCGTCACCGAGGGCTTGCCCTCGGCCGTCACCGCCCACTTGTAGTCGTGCTGCGGGTGCCGGCCGATGGGGGCGTCGATGGTGCCGCTCATCGGGTCGGGGTGGCCCTGTACGAGGGCGTGGTAGCGCTTGTCGACCGTGCGCTCACGGAACTGCTGCTTGAGCAGGGTGTAGGCGCGCTCGGACTTGGCGACGACCATCAGCCCGGAGGTGCCGACGTCGAGGCGGTGCACGATGCCCTGCCGCTCGGCGGCGCCGGAGGTGGAGATGCGGTAGCCGGCGGCGGCGAGGCCGCCGATGACGGTGGTGCCGCTCCAGCCGGGGCTGGGGTGCGCGGCGACGCCGACAGGCTTGACGATCACGACGATGTCGTCGTCGTCATGCACGATCTCCATGCCCTCGACGGGCTCGGCGACGATCTCCACCGGCGGCGCGGCCCGGGGCATCTCGACTTCCAGCCAGGCCCCGCCGTGGACCCGCTCGGACTTCATCACCTCGGATCCGTCGACCCGGACCTTTCCGGCCGCGGCGAGCTCGGCCGCCTTCGTACGGGAAAAGCCGAACATGCGGGCCAGCGCGGCGTCGACGCGCTCGCCCTCCAGGCCGTCCGGTACGGGCAGGGTGCGGATCTCGGGAATGGTGCTCACCCCACGAGTATGGCAGTCCCGCCACGGTCCCCTGCCCGGCGGCGGTCCCCCGCCCCGCGGCCGGGCCCACAGGGCCTGCGGGGCGGGCCACGGGCCCCTCAGTCCTTGTGGACCGTGCCGTCCGGGTCCAGGCCGCGGAAGGACAGGATGACGATCAGGATGCCGCCGCAGACGATCGCGGAGTCGGCGAGGTTGAAGACCGCGAAGTGCGCCGGGGCGATGAAGTCGACCACCGCGCCCTCGAAGACGCCGGGCGAGCGGAAGATCCGGTCGGTGAGGTTGCCGAAGGCACCGCCGAGCAGCAGCCCCAGGGCGATGCCCCAGGGCAGGCTGTAGAGCTTGCGCGCGATCCGCGCGATCACCAGGATCACGGCCGCCGCGATGATCGTCAGGAAGATCGTCAGGGCCTCGCCCAGGCCGAACGCGGCGCCGCGATTGCGGATCACCTCGAACTGCAGCAGCGTCCCGACGACCTCGATGGGGGCGTGGTGCTCCAGCTTCGCCACCACCAGGAGCTTGCTGCCGAGGTCCAGCAGATAGACCACGGCGGCCACGACCAGCAGCGCGACGATCCGCCGCTTGCCCCGGCCCGCGCCCTGCTCCGGCTCCACCGCCGGCTCTCCCCCTTCGGATCCCGCAGCGGGATCCGCTCCGGAACCCGGCTCGGATTCCGGCGTACCGGTGATGCGCTCCGCCTCTGCCACGTGTGAGTCCCTCAGCCCGTTCGAATCCGCGGCCAGGCCACGCCTGGCTGAGAGCCTGTCGCGGAGCCCCGGCCGGGGCCACGACAGGCTCTGCGCACGAGGGTACGGCACACCCGTACGGTCGCGGGGGCGGTCCCGGTCCGCCCCCGCGACCGATCCGCCGACGTCAGCCGCGCCGCTCCTGCTTCTGCTTGCACTCCACGCACAGCGTCGCCCGGGGGAACGCCTGCATCCGCGCCTTGCCGATCGGCTTGCCGCAGTTCTCGCAGAGGCCGTAGGTGCCCGCGTCGAGCCGGCCCAGCGCCCGCTCGGTCTGCGACAGCATCTCCCGGGCGTTGGAGGCCAGCGACAGCTCGTGCTCGCGGGTGATGTTCTTGCTGCCGGTGTCCGCCTCGTCGTCGCCGGCTCCGTCTCCGGAGTCCCGCATCAGCCCGGCGATGGCGTCCTCGGACGCGGTGATCTCGCTCCGCAGCCGCTCCACCTCACCCATCAGCGAGGACCGGGCCTCCGCGACCTCCTGCGGGGTCCAGGGGTCCTCGCCGGGCCGTACGGCGAGTTCGTCCGGCGCCGCGGCCTTGCGGGCCTTGGGCACCGCGGAGTCCTGGTCGTGTGCCCCGGCGTGCACCGCCGCGGTCTTCTTCCCCACCACCGTCTTGGCTCCCGTCTTCTTCGCGGGCTCCGCGGCCCTTTTGACCGCGGTCGTCTCTGCGGCCGTCACATCGGCGGCCCTCGTCTCCGTGGCCGCCGCGGTGCCGGCGGCATGCGTGGCGACCTTCTTGGCCGGGGCTTTCTCGGCCGGGGCTTTCTTCGCCGTCTTCTTCGCCGTGGTCTTCTTGGCCGCGGTCTTCTTCGCCGCCGTCTTCTTCGCGGCCGTCTTCTTCGCGGCCGTCTTCTTCGCCGCGGCCTTCTTGGGCGCGGTCTTCCCGGGCGCGGCCTTCTCCGCCGCTTCCGGGGTCGGCGCGTGCTGCTCGGGCTCGGGCTGCTTCGCGACGGCCTCGCCGGCAGGCGCCGTGCTCTTCTCCGCGGCGGTCTTCTTCGCCACCATGGCCGCGACCCCTTCACATATGTGATCTTGTTCGCGAATCGTGACGGGAACGATAAATCGCCGCAGGGCCTGCGGCAACGGGACGCACCGCCGGGCATGCGCGGCCGCACCGCCCGGAACTCCGGTGTGTCCCGGTTGTGCCCCTCTCCGCAGCCCCTAATCCGCCTGGTGAGCCCGCGACCGGGCGCGGGCACGACGACGGGAGCACCCGACCCGCCCACTGCGGCACCCGGCCTATCGCCATTCGGGTCACGTACGGCGCGCGCTGCGCCGGTCCGTCCCCGCGGGCAGCGGAAAACCGGTCGGCCGCTGTCGCCGCGGGCCCGTACACTGGCCCCAGCGAGAGGCATTGATGGGACGAGTAGCGTCGTACGCAGCCAGGAGCGACCCGGGGACGGTGCGAGCCCGGGGGCGTGCGCGACGCGAAGATCAGCCCGGAGCCGCCGGAAGAAAGCCCGCAGTGTCCCAGGGCGAGTAGAACCGGCAGCGCGACCCCAATGAGGGGGCGGTGCGCAAGCGCCGCCAAGGAGGGTGGTACCGCGGGAGCACGCTCTCGTCCCTCCGGACGGAGAACGCAGCAGGTGTCCGCCGGAGGAAACCCCCGATGAGTCCGCAGCCCCAGTACCGCCAGGTGCCCGCCCAGGTAGACCTCCCCGCCCTTGAGCACGCCGTGCTCGAGTTCTGGCAGGAGCAGAAGGTCTTCGCCCGTACCCTCCAGCAGTCCGAGGGACGGCCCGAGTGGGTCTTCTACGAAGGTCCCCCGACCGCCAACGGCATGCCCGGCGCCCACCACATCGAGGCGCGCGTCTTCAAGGACGTCTTCCCCCGGTTCCGCACGATGCAGGGCTACCACGTCGGCCGCAAGGCCGGCTGGGACTGCCACGGCCTCCCGGTCGAGCTCGCCGTGGAGAAGGAGCTGGGCTTCAACGGCAAGCAGGACATCGAGGCGTACGGCATCGCCGAGTTCAACGACAAGTGCCGTGAGTCGGTGACCCGCCACACCGACGCCTTCGCCGCGCTCACGACCCGCATGGGCTACTGGACCGACCTCGACGACCCGTACCGCACCATGGACCCCGACTACATCGAGTCGGTGTGGTGGTCGCTCAAGGAGATCTTCGACAAGGGCCTGCTGGTCCAGGACCACCGCGTCGCCCCGTGGTGCCCCCGCTGCGGCACCGGCCTGTCCGACCACGAGCTGGCGCAGGGCTACGAGACGGTCGTCGACCCCTCGGTCTTCGTCCGGCTCCCGCTGACCTCCGGGCCGCTGGCCGGCGAGGCCGCCCTGCTGATCTGGACGACGACGCCCTGGACCCTGGTGTCCAACACCGCCGTCGCCGCCCACCCCGACGTCACCTACGTCGTCGCCACCGACGGCACCGAGAAGCTGGTCGTCGCCGAGCCGCTGCTGGAGAAGGCCCTCGGCGAGGGCTGGACCGCCACCGGTCAGTCGTTCACCGGCCGCGAGATGGAGCGCTGGAGCTACCGCCGCCCCTTCGCCCTCGTCGAGCTCGACGGCGCCAACATCGTCGTCAACGCCGAGTACGTCACCACCGAGGACGGCACCGGCCTCGTCCACCAGGCCCCCGCCTTCGGTGAGGACGACCTCAAGACCTGCAAGGCGTACGACCTGCCGGTGATCAACCCGGTCCGCCCGGACGGCACCTTCGAGGAGGACCTCGACCTCGTCGGCGGCCAGTTCTTCAAGAAGGCCGACGAGGCCCTGGTCGCCGACCTGCAGGCCCGCGGCCTGCTCTTCCGGCACCTGGCCTACGAGCACAGCTACCCGCACTGCTGGCGCTGCCACACCGCGCTGCTGTACTACGCCCAGCCGTCCTGGTACATCCGCACCACCGCGGTCAAGGACGCCCTCCTGCGGGAGAACGAGAACACCAACTGGTACCCGGACTCCGTCAAGCACGGCCGGTTCGGCGACTGGCTCAACAACAACATCGACTGGGCCCTCTCCCGCAACCGCTACTGGGGCACCCCGCTGCCCATCTGGCGCTGCGCGGAGGACCACCTCACCTGCGTCGGCTCGCTCGCCGAGCTGACCGAGCTGACCGGCACCGACCAGTCCGGCCTCGACCCGCACCGCCCGTTCATCGACGACATCACCTTCGCCTGCCCGACCTGCCAGGAGACCGCCACCCGCGTCCCGGAGGTCATCGACGCCTGGTACGACTCCGGTTCGATGCCGTTCGCGCAGTGGGGCTACCCGCACCGCAACAAGGAGCTCTTCGAGAAGCGCTATCCGGCGCAGTTCATCTCGGAGGCCATCGACCAGACCCGCGGCTGGTTCTACACGCTGATGGCGGTCGGCACCCTCGTCTTCGACAAGTCGAGCTACGAGAACGTCGTCTGCCTGGGCCACATCCTCGCCGAGGACGGCCGGAAGATGTCCAAGCACCTGGGCAACACCCTCCAGCCGATCCCGCTGATGGACCAGCACGGCGCCGACGCCGTCCGGTGGTTCATGGCCGCCGGCGGTTCGCCCTGGGCCGCCCGCCGGGTGGGCCACGGCACCATCCAGGAGGTCGTCCGCAAGACGCTGCTGACCTACTGGAACACCGTGGCCTTCCAGGCGCTGTACGCCCGCACCACCGGCTGGGCGCCGTCCGCCGCCGACCCGGCCCCCGCCGACCGCCCGCTGCTGGACCGCTGGCTGCTCGGCGAGCTCAACACCCTGGTCGAGCAGGTCACCGAGTCCCTGGAGGCCTACGACACCCAGCGGGCCGGCAAGGTGCTCTCCGCCTTCGTCGACGACCTGTCCAACTGGTACGTCCGCCGCTCGCGCCGGCGGTTCTGGCAGGGCGACGCCGCCGCGCTGCGCACCCTGCACGAAGTCATCGAGACCGTCACCCGGCTGATGGCCCCGCTCACGCCGTTCATCACCGAGCGGGTCTGGCAGGACCTGATCGTCCCGGTCACCCCGGACGCCCCGGACTCCGTCCACCTCTCCGACTGGCCGGTCGCCGACCAGGACCGCATCGACCCGACGCTGTCGGCCCGGATGGCGCTGGTGCGCCGCCTGGTCGAGCTGGGCCGCGCCACCCGCGCCGAGTCCGGGGTGAAGACCCGCCAGCCGCTGTCCCGGGCGCTGGTCGGCGCCACCGGCTTCGCGGACCTCACCGAGGACCTGCGCGCGCAGATCGCGGAGGAGCTCAACGTCAGCTCGCTGGCCTCGCTCTCCGACGTGGGCGGCTCGCTGGTCGACACCACCGCCAAGGCCAACTTCCGTGCCCTGGGCAAGCGGTTCGGCAAGGGCGTCCAGGCGGTCGCCAAGGCCGTCGCCGAGGCGGACGCCGCGGCCCTGTCGCTGGCGCTGCGCAACGGCACCGCGAGCGTCGAGGTCGACGGCGAGACCGTGGCGCTGGCCCCCGACGAGGTCATCATCACCGAGACCCCGCGCGAGGGCTGGTCGGTGGCCTCCGACTCCGGAGCCACGGTCGCCCTGGACCTGGAGATCACCCCGGAGCTGCGCCGGGCCGGCCTGGCCCGCGACGCCATCCGGCTGATCCAGGAGGCCCGCAAGAACAGCGGGTTGGACGTCGCCGACCGGATCGCGCTGCGCTGGCAGTCCACCGACGCCGACGTGCGCACCGCGCTGGCCGACCACGCCGGACTGATCTCCGACGAGGTGCTCGCCACCGACTTCGCCGAGGGCGAGGCCGCGGACGGCTACGGCGAACCGTTCACGGACGAGAGCCTGTCCCTCACCTTCCTGCTGCGCAAGGCCTGAGCGACCACCGCGGCACCCGCCGCACCGAGCCCCCCGGCGCACCCGCGCCGGGGGGCTTTCTCATGGCGGGGACTCGCTTGGCGGGACGCTCGTATCGAGACTCCCGTACCGGGGGCCGTGGACGCCGGGCATCGCTCGCGGGGCCGCAGCCACGCCACGCCCGACACCGCCCCAACGCCGTACCCAAAACACCCGAACCGTAAGAAAGCTGCCAACCGGGACACAAAGGCAAAAGGGCCGGGCCCCGAGGGAAATCTCCCTCGGGGCCCGGCCCTTGCCGACTGGGCGCCTACACGGGCGTCAGTTGTCGTCCTCGTCGATGAGGAAGCCACGCATCGGCGACGGTGCCTGCTGCATCGGCTGCGGGCCCTGGGGCCGCACCGGCGCCATCGGCTGGGTCATCGCCGGCGACATCTGCTGCTGGCCGCCGTAGGACGGACCACCGTTGGAGGGGCCGCCGTGGCCGCCCATCGACTGACCGCCACCCATGGTGTGGTTGCCGCCCATGGTGCCCGCACCGGCCGACGCCATCGAGGGCGACGGCGGCAGCGAGGCGGCCGCGGGCGTCCGCGGCGGGGCCAGCGAGTCGTCGGCCTGGTTCTCCAGCTGGCGCAGCTGGCTCTCCAGGTAGGACTTCAGCCGCGTGCGGTACTCGCGCTCGAAGCCGCGCAGATCCTCGACCTTGCGCTCCAGGGTGGCGCGGGCCGACTCCAGCGAACCCATCGCCACGCGGTGCTTCTCCTGCGCGTCCCGCTCCAGCGCGTCGGCCTTGGCGCGGGCGTCCCGCTCCAGGCCCTCGGCGCGGCTGCGCGCCTCGCCGACGATCTTGTTGGCCTCGGAACGGGCCTCCGCGATTGCCTGGTCGGCGGTCTGCTGTGCCAGCGACAGAACGCGCGCGGCGCTGTCGCCGCCGGGGCCACCCTGCTGCTGTTGCTGCTGCTGCGCCTGCTGCAGCTGCTGCTGCGGACCACCGGGGCCGCCCATCGGGCCACCCAGCGGGCCGCCGGGGCCCATGGGACCGGGGCCGTGCGGACCCTGCGGTCCGTGACCGCCGGGGCCGGGAGGCAGCTGCGGTGCACCACCGGGCAGTTGGGGAGGGCCACCCATCCCCTGCTGCTGCTGCGGCGGGACCGGCTGCGGGCCCGATATGGCAGCGGGCACCGGTGCACCCGGTCGCTGCTGTTGCTGCTGCTGGTCCTGCTGGTCCGGACCCTTGCGCATGCCCTGCTGCTGCTGGTTCTGCGCGGCAGCGCGCGTGGCAGCGGCAAGTTTGGCGCGCAGGTCCTCGTTCTCCCGCAGAAGACGGGTCAGTTCGGCTTCGACCTCATCGAGGAAGGCATCGACCTCGTCCTCGTCATAGCCTTCTCGGAGGCGGACGGTCGTGAACTGCTTGTTCCGCACGTCCTCGGGGGTCAACGGCATCTCTACTTCACCTCAACGTAGTCGTCGGCAATCGGCAAGACCGTCTCGTTCACACCAACAACACCGACCTCACGACGGTGATCAAGATGTAGACGATGATCATCAGTACGAAGAAGGACAGGTCGAGCGCCACGCCCCCGAGACGCAGCGGCGGAATGACCCGCCGCAGAAGCTTGAGTGGCGGATCAGTGACAGTGTAGGTGGCCTCAAGAACGACCACCATCGCCTTACCGGGTTGCCATGAACGGGCGAACTGGAACACATAGTCCATCACCAACCGGAAGATCAACACGATCAGGAAGCAGTACAGCGCGATATAGATCACCTGACCAGCGACACTCATCTTCGCGCGTCCCTCTCCCCTTGCTCCGTGTCGGACCTCGCGGCCCTGGTGTGCCCGGTGTTGCGTCTCAGCTCTGGTTGAAGAACCCGCCCTCTGCGATACGGGCCTTGTCCTCCGCCGTGACGTCGACGTTAGCAGGCGACAACAGGAACACCTTCTGCGTCACCCGTTCAATGCTGCCGTGCAGACCGAAGACCAGACCGGCCGCAAAGTCGACAAGTCGCTTCGCGTCGGTGTCATCCATCTCCGTGAGATTCATGATCACCGGAGTGCCCTCACGGAAGTGTTCCCCGATGGTACGGGCTTCGTTGTACGTCCGGGGGTGCAGCGTGGTGATGCGGTAGGGCTCCCGCTCGGACACAACCTTGGGCATGATCACCGGGGCGTTCTTCTCCAAATTCGGGCGTTCGGGTGTGATGGATGCCACGGGGGCGATTCGCGCGGGTCGTCCGTTTTCCGTGGCGAGAGGGGCTGGTTCACGCTGCGCCGGAGGCTGGACAGCTCGGACTGGTTCGTCCCGTTCCGGGCGCGTTTCAGCGGGTACTTGGTGCTGTGGGCGCCGCCCCCGATCCGGCTCCGGGTCAAGCTCGGGCTCGAACTCGTCGTCGGGGTCGAAACCCCGGCCGTCGTACCCATCGTCCTCCACGAGGCCGAGGTAGACCGCCATCTTGCGCATCGCGCCGGCCATTCTCTGCGTCCTCCGCTCTGTGGTGGATCGGCTCCGTCAGCAGGTGCCTTGGATCCACTCGGTCTGCCCGCTTTTTGCGGAAATGACCATATTTTGTGCTGTGGTCCGACTTGCTTGGCGACGTTACCCGAGCCGTGGTCGGACTCCGAGTACCGCAGTGCCGACGCGCACATGTGTCGCCCCGGCCGCCACCGCGTCCTCGAGGTCCGAGCTCATACCTGCTGACACCATGTTGGCAGCAGGATGGGTTGCGCGCAGGTCGGATGAGATTTCCATCAATCGCTCGAAAGCGGCGAGTTGGCGCCCCGCGTAGGGCCCGGCCAGCGGCGCGACGGTCATCACTCCGTCCAGCCGCAGACCTTGGGCCCCGGCGATCACCTCGGCGAGCGCCTCGACGCCCTCCGGTGCGACCCCTCCGCGGTCCCCCCTGGCGACCCCCGGCTCCGCGTCGAGGGCCACCTGGATCAGGCAGCCCAACTCACGCCCGGAGCGAACGGCTTCCTTGGACAGCGCGGTGGCGAGCTTGGCGCGGTCGACCGACTGCACCACTCCCGCGTACCCGGCGACCGACCGCACCTTGTTGGTCTGCAATTGACCGACGAAGTGCCAAGTAAGGGACAGATCGGCACATTCATCGGCCTTGGGTGCCGCATCCTGATCGCGGTTTTCCGCGACATGCCGCACCCCCAGCTCCGCGAGCAGCCGGACATCGCTCGCGGGGTAGGTCTTGGTGACCACGATCAGCGTGACGTCGTCCCGAGGGCGGCCGGCCTTGGCGCAGGCGGTGGAGATACGGTCCTGCACCCGCGCGAGGTTCCCGGCCAGTTGCGTCTTGCGGTCCTCGGTCACAGCTCGGCCTCCCCCGTGCCCCGGCCGGGAGTCTCCCCGAGCCATACATAACTCGCGAGCCGCCCCGTGGTGCGGTCGCGCCGATAAGAGAAATGATCCGCCGATTCCCGCGTACACATGTGGGAATCCTCACGAACCGGTACACCTGCGGCGGCGAGTTGGGCCCGCACTCCCGCGGTGACGTCGACCGCCGGGGTTCCCCAGCTGGTCGTCGACCGCGCCTGCGGCACGACCGCGGCGACCTCGTCCCGCATGTCCGCGGGGACCTCGTAGCAGCGTCCGCAGATCGCGGGCCCGGTGAAGGCGATGATCCGGGCCGGTTCCGCGCCGAGTTCGGTCATCGCCTCGACCGCGGCCGGCACGACGCCGGCGACCAGTCCCGGACGTCCGGCGTGTGCGGCCCCGGTGATCCCGGCGACCGGGTCGGCGAGCAGAACGGGAGTGCAGTCCGCGGTCAGAACGGCGAGCGCCAGGCCCCGACGCGCGGTCACCACCGCGTCCACACAAGGGATGTCCGCCATGCGCCACGGACCGTCGACCACCGCGACGTCCCGGCCGTGGACCTGCTGCATCCAGACCACCGCGGCCGGGTCGAGCCCGAGGTCCTTGGCTGCGAGTTCGCGGTTGGCCCCCACCGACCGCGGGTCGTCGCCGACCGCGCCGCCCAGATTGAGCTGGTCATACGGAGCGGCGCTCACCCCGCCCCACCTGTCGGTGAAGGCGAAGTGCGCGCCGCTCTCGTGGTGCTGTTGCCCTATCACGTGGTTCTTCGGTTACTTCAGGAAGTCCGGGACGTCCAGTTCCTCGGCGGCGGTGTCCGAGTACGGACGGGCCGGGGGAACCTGCGGAGCGTTGGCCGGGGGCGTCGGCACCTCGCCCAGCGGGGAGGAGGACTCGGCCGGAACCGGCTCCTCGTCCCGTACGGGCACCGCACCGAGTCCGCCGAAGGACGACGAACGCGGCTCGGCCGGAGCGGCCGGACGGCTGGGGGCCGGCGCGGGCTCCTCGCGCTTGGCGGCCGCCGAGTCACGCCGGGCCGGCGGCTGGCCGCCGTCGAAGCCCGCGGCGATGACCGTCACCCGGACCTCGTCGCCGAGCGCGTCGTCGATGACCGCGCCGAAGATGATGTTCGCCTCGGGGTGGGCCGCCTCGCTGACCAGCTGCGCGGCCTCGTTGATCTCGAAGAGACCGAGGTCGGAGCCACCGGAGATGGAGAGCAGCACCCCGCGGGCGCCGTCGATGGACGCCTCCAGGAGCGGCGAGGAGATCGCCATCTCCGCGGCGGCCACCGCGCGGTCGTCGCCGCGCGCCGAACCGATGCCCATGAGCGCCGAGCCGGCCTCGGACATCACGGACTTGACGTCGGCGAAGTCGAGGTTGATCAGGCCCGGGGTGGTGATCAGATCGGTGATGCCCTGGACACCCGACAGCAGCACCTGGTCCGCCGACTTGAACGCGTCGAGCACGCTCACCTGGCGGTCCGAGATGGACAGCAGCCGGTCGTTGGGGATGACGATGAGGGTGTCGACCTCTTCGCGCAGCTGGGCGATGCCGTCCTCGGCCTGGTTGGCGCGGCGGCGGCCCTCGAAGGTGAAGGGCCGGGTGACCACACCGATCGTCAGGGCGCCCAGGGAGCGGGCGATGTTGGCGACGACGGGTGCGCCGCCGGTGCCGGTGCCGCCGCCCTCACCCGCGGTCACGAAGACCATGTCGGCCCCCTTGAGGACCTCCTCGATCTCCTCGCGGTGGTCCTCGGCCGCCTTGCGCCCCACATCCGGGTTGGCGCCCGCGCCGAGTCCGCGCGTCATTTCGCGGCCGACGTCGAGCTTGACGTCGGCGTCGCTCATCAGCAACGCCTGCGCATCGGTGTTGATCGCGATGAACTCGACGCCCTTGAGCCCGACCTCGATCATCCGGTTGATGGCGTTCACGCCACCGCCGCCGATGCCGACGACCTTGATGACTGCGAGGTAGTTCTGCGGTGCTGCCACGTCGAAGGCCTCTCGCCTCGAGTTACGTGTCGTCGCCGCACATTCCGTGTGGACGCCGACTGATGCCGAAGGGACGGTTCGTATCGCCGACCCGAACCCTAACGTTGAAGTTTAGGGTTACCCGTGCCTGTGTTCCTTGGTTCCATAGTCCCTTTGGAACGAGACACTAAGTCGACAAGGCGCGCGCGTTCAACGAACACGCCGAACCTCCCGTTTTTCTTTTCACCCTATGTGATCACCCATAGCCGTAGCCATCCAGGGTGCTGGCCTGCGGCTACGGACGTCAACTCCCTGATGCCGCAGGGGCACTGGGCACCGAGACGTCGAAGTGGCGCGCGTCACCCGCCGCTTTCAGCAGTGCGGTGAGCACCTTCGCCTTCCGGGCGCCCTGTTCGCCGCTCCCCCAGGCGACGGTGCGGCCCCCCGCGAGTTCGAGGGTGATGGAGTCATAGGACTGTACGCGGATCTGCCGTACGTCCTTGCGCACGGCCTCGGGCAGGTCCCGCGCGATGCCGACCGCGGCACGACGCAACCGGTCGATTCCGAACCGATGCAGACTCGGGGAGTCCGATGCGGCCATTTCCAGAAGCGGAACATGGCGTGGGGCCGTGCCCACGGTGGCGAAACGGACCCCTTCGGCGTCCACTTCGACAAACTTTCCGCCCGATCGCATCAGGAGTTCCGGCTTCCTTTCGGTCACTTTCAGACCGATGGTGTGCGGCAAGGATCGCACGACCGCGACCGTCCTGATGCGCGGCAGGCGCGCGCGCAGCCGGGCCGCCATCTCGTCGGCGTCCACGGAGACCAGCGGAGCGTTCATCGGGATGTCCGCCGCAGCGGTGACCTGATCGGCCGTCAGGACGGTGACGCCGGTGACCTTCACGCGCTGCACGCGAAGCCAGTTCGAGCCGTAGAGGGCCCAGGCGACGAACGCGCCGAGCAGCACCAGGAGGGCCAGAATGATCATCAGACCGCGCCGCCCCGGCGCGCGGAAGGGGCGGCGCGGCCACCGCGAACCGCGCGCCCCGGAAGGCTCCCCGGAGGAGGGCGGGCCGGACGGCGACTTCTTGCGGTCTCTCTCGCCGCGCCGGGCGGTCGTCGGTCCGGCCACGCTCCCTGCTCTCCTCGTCGGCTACTTGTCGCGCTGGGCGATCGCCTCGTACACCATGCCGACCAGCAGCTCGTCGGCGTCCCGGCGGCCGAACTCGGAGGCCGAGCGGGACATCTCGTACAGCCGGTGCGGATCGGCCAGCACCGGGAGCACGCTGTTCTGCACCCACTCGGGGGTCAGCTGGGCGTCATCGACCAGCAGTCCCCCGCCGGCGTTGACCAGCGGCTGGGCGTTGAGCCGCTGTTCGCCGTTGCCGATGGGCAGGGGGACGAAGGCGGCCGGCAGCCCGACGGCGGACAGTTCGGCGACGGTCATCGCGCCCGCGCGGCAGAGCATCATGTCGGCCGCCGCGTACGCGAGATCCATCCGGTCCACATACGGTACCGGCACATAGGGCGGCATACCGGGCATGTTGTCCACGTGCGGCAGTTCGTTCTTCGGGCCGACCGCGTGGAGCACCTGGATGCCGGAGCGCTGCAGCGCGGGCACCGCGGCCTGGATGACCTCGTTGAGGCGGCGCGCGCCCTGCGAACCGCCGGACACCAGCAGGGTGGGCAGGTTGGGGTCGAGCCCGAAGGCCGCACGCGCCTCGGGGCGGACCGCGGCGCGGTCCAGGGTGGCGATGGTGCGCCGCAGCGGGATGCCGACGTAGCGGGCACCGCGCAGCTTGCTGTCCGGGGTGCTGACGGCGACGAACTTGGCGTACCGCGAGCCGATCTTGTTGGCGAGGCCGGGACGGGCGTTGGCCTCGTGGACGATGATCGGCACGCCGAGGCGCTTGGCGGCCAGATAGCCCGGCAGCGCCACATAGCCGCCGAAGCCGACGACGCAGTCCGCCTTCGTGCGCTCCAGGATCTGCTCGGCGGCCTTGATCGTGCCGCGCAGCCGCCCGGGGACCGTGATCAGTTCAGGGGTGGGCTTGCGGGGCAGCGGCACGGCCGGGATCAGACCGAGTTCGTAGCCCCGCTCCGGGACGAGCCGGGTCTCCAGACCCTTCTCCGTGCCGAGAGCCGTGATACCCACGGTCGGGTCCTGCCTCCGCAGGGCGTCCGCGAGGGCGAGCGCGGGCTCGATGTGGCCGGCGGTCCCCCCACCGGCGAGTACGACATGCACCGAAATTCACCGCTCTCCGGACGGCCGCTTCTTGACGGGCCGTCTCATCGTCTTCCATCTCACCCCAGCCGGTTTTCTTCCGAAAACCGGCTTCCGCGTGGCCAACGCCGCCAACGCCGCCCGTGCAGCGGGCTCGTCACGCGCGAAGGCGATCAGCAGCCCGATGGCGAACATCGTCGGCAGCAGCGCGGAGCCTCCGTAGGAGAACAGCGGGAGCGGGACACCGGCGATCGGCAACAGGCCGAGCACCGCACCGATGTTGATCACGGCCTGAGCCGTGATCCAGGTGGTCACACCTCCCGCGGCGTACCTGACGAAGGGATCCTCCGTGCGTCCGGCCACGCGGATACCCGCATAGCCTAGAGCCGCGAAGAGTGCGAGCACCGACAGCGTCCCCGCCAGACCCAGTTCCTCCCCGGTGATGGCGAAGATGAAGTCGGTGTGCGGTTCCGGGAGTTCACCCCATTTTTCCATACTGGCGCCGAGCCCGGAACCGAAGAATCCGCCGGACGCCAGGGCATAAATGCCGTGAACCGCCTGCCAGCACTGGTCGCCGGGGCCCGGATCGGTCGCTCCGATGCAGGCCAGCCGGGACATCCGGTTGGCGCTGGTCCTGATCAGCAGGGCTCCGATGACGGCCGCGGCGCCGAGGACCCCGACGAACAGCCGGGTGGGGGCGCCGGCCAGCCACAGCAGCCCGAAGAGGATCGCCGTGAGGATGATGGCGGTGCCCATATCACCGCCCAGCATGATCAGCCCGAGCAGCAGGAAGGCCGCCGGGATCAGCGGCACCAGCAGATGCTTCCACTGCACCAGCAGCTTCCTGTCGTGCTTGCGCGCCAGCAGGTCGGCGCCCCACAGAACCAGCGCGAGTTTGCCGAACTCGCTCGGTTGCATCTGGAAAGGGCCGCCCAGATTGATCCAGTTCTGATTGCCGTTCACCGCGACCCCTATGCCCGGAATCTGCACCAGGCACATCAGGAAGACGGACACCGCCAGCAGCGGATAGGCCAGCGCGCGGTGCAGTTTGACGGGCAGTCGGGAGGCGAGCAGCAGCAGGCCGGCCCCGAGAGCGGCCGCGAGCAGCTGCTTGCGGAAGAAGAACGTCGGGGAGAGGCCGGACTGCAGGGCCTTGATCTGGGAGGCGGAGTAGACCATCACCAGGCCCAGCACGGTGATCAGGAGGCTGCCGCCCAGGATGAGGTAGTAGGCCGTCAGGGGCCGGTCCCAGGCCCGTTTGGCGCGGGTGTGGAGTCGTCGCGGGCCGCCCGGGAAGCGGCCCGCGCGCGGCGGGCGGGGTGGGGAGGTCCGGCGCGCCGGATGCGGCGGCGCCGTCTTCGCCGATCGGGCCGTCATCCTCGTTCCCTCCACGGGTTCGCTCGCCGCCGGTTGTCGACGACAGCGGGGAGAAACGGTTGGCTCAGTGATCCCGCGCGGTCAGTTCACCGACCGCGTCGGCGAAGGCGTCGCCCCGCTTGTTGTAGTTCACGAACATGTCCATCGAGGCGCAGGCCGGCGCCAGCAGGACCGTATCGCCGGGCTCGGCCAGCCGGGTCGCTTCGCGGACCGCCTCGGGCATCGCCCCAGTGTCGGTCCGGTCGAGGTCGACCACCGGGACATCGGGTGCGTGTCGCGCCAGGGCTTCGCGAATCAGCGCCCGGTCGGCGCCGATCAGCACCACGCCGCGCAGCCGCGCCGCCGACCGCTGCACCAGCTCGTCGAAGGTCGCGCCCTTCGCCAGGCCGCCCGCGATCCACACGATGTGCTCGTACGCCGCCAAGGACGCCTCGGCGGCGTGGGTGTTGGTGGCCTTGGAGTCGTCGATGTAGGTGACGCCGTCGATGTCGGCGACGTGCTGGATGCGGTGCGCGTCCGGGTGGAAGGCACGCAGGCCGTCGCGTACCGCCGCGGGCCGGACGCCGTAGGCGCGGGCCAGGGCCGCCGCCGCAAGGGCGTTGGCGATGTTGTGCGGGGCCGCGCTGCCGGAGCCCGGGGCGATGTCGGTGACCTCGGCGAGTTCCTGGGCCTGCTGCTGCCGGTTCTCCACGAAGGCGCGGTCGACGAGGATGCCCTCGACCACACCGAGTTGGGAGGGGCCGGGGGTGTTGAGGGTGAAGCCGATCGCGCGGCAGCCCTCCTCGACGTCGGCGGCCCTGACCAGGTCCTCGGTCGCCTTGTCGGCCACGTTGTAGACGCAGGCGACGGTGTTGCCCTCGTAGATGTGGCCCTTGTCTGCGGCGTACGCCTCCATGGAGCCGTGCCAGTCGAGGTGGTCGGGGGCGAGGTTGAGGACCGCGGCGGAGTGCGCGCGCAGCGACGGCGCCCAGTGCAGCTGGTAGCTGGAGAGCTCCACGGCGAAGACGTCGTAGGGCTGTTGGCCGTGCTGCCCCTGGCCCAGGACGAGGTCGATGATCGGGGTGCCGATGTTGCCGACGGCGGCGGTGTGCAGCCCCTCGGCCTCCAGGATCGAGGCCAGCATCCGGACCGTGGTGGTCTTGCCGTTGGTGCCGGTGACGGCGAGCCAGTCCGCGGGGGTCTCGCCCCGCGATCCGCGCAGGCGCCAGGCGATCTCGACGTCCCCGACGACGTCCACACCGGCCGCGGCGGCCGCCGCGAACAGCGGGCTGTCCGGCTTCCAGCCGGGCGAGGTGACGACGAGGGCGGTGCCCTCGGGGAGCGTCGCGCCGTCGCCGAGGCGGACGGTGAGGCTCCCCTGCACCCCGCCCGCGGCTGCTTCTTCCTCCAGCTCGCGGGCGGCGGCGCGTTGCTTCTCGCCGTCGCCGCCGTCCACGACGGTGACATGGGCGCCGAGGCCGGCCAGGGCGCGGGCGGCGCTGATGCCGCTCACGCCCAGGCCGGCGACGGTGATGTGCGAGCCGGCGAAGTCCTGCGGGTCGTGCGCGGTCACTTCGCGGCCTGCCAACCGCCGTAGAAGATGCCCAGGGCGACGATCACGCACATGCCCTGGATGATCCAGAACCGGACCACCACCAGCACTTCGCTCCAGCCCTTCAGTTCGAAGTGATGCTGGAGTGGCGCCATGCGGAAGACCCGCTTGCCGGTCAGGCGGAACGATCCGACCTGGATCACCACGGACATGGTGATGAGGACGAAGAGGCCGCCGAGGATGGCCAGCAGCAGCTCGGTGCGGGAGCAGATCGCCAGGCCGGCGAGCGCGCCGCCCAGGGCGAGCGAGCCGGTGTCGCCCATGAAGATCTTGGCGGGCGAGGTGTTCCACCACAGGAAGCCGAAGCAGGCACCCATCAGCGCCGAGGCGACGACGGCGAGGTCGAGTGGATCGCGGACCTCGTAGCAGCCGGGTCCTGCGGTGATCTGGTTGGCGCAGGACTCCTGGTACTGCCAGATGCCGATGAAGGTGTAGGCACCGAAGACCATCACCGAGGCACCGGTGGCCAGACCGTCCAGGCCGTCGGTGAGGTTCACGCCGTTGGACATCGCCAGGATCATGAACAGCGCCCAGATCACGAAGATCACCGGGCCGACCTGCCAGCCGAAGTCCTGGGTGAAGGACAGCCGGTCGGACGCCGGGGTCTGCCCCCGCAGGTCCGCGAACTGCAGCGACAGCACCGCGAAGGCGATACCGACGATCAGCTGGCCGGCCATCTTGGCCTTGGCTCGCAGGCCCAGCGAACGCTGCTTGACGATCTTGATGTAGTCGTCGAGGAAACCGACCAGGCCCATGCCGGCCATCAGGAACAGCACCAGCACACCGGAGAAGGTGGGGTCGCTGCTCGTGATCACCTTGGTCAGCGCGTACGCGATGATCGTGGCCAGGATGAAGGCGATGCCACCCATGGTGGGCGTACCGCGCTTGCTGTGGTGATCGCGCGGGCCGTCGTCACGGATGAACTGTCCGTAGCCCTTCTTCGCCAGCAGCTTGATCAGTACCGGGGTGCCGATCAGGGTCAGGAAGAGCCCGATCATTCCGGAGAAGAGGATCTGCTTCATCGAGTTCATCGGGTCGCGGCTCCGCCCTCGGCGACCGGTACGCCCTCGTCCAGCAATGCTGATGCGACCCGCTCCAGCCCCACCGACCTGGACGCCTTCACCAGCACGACGTCTCCCGGTCGCAGCTCGCTGCGCAACAGGTCGACCGCCGCCCGCGCGTCGGACACGTGCACCGACTCCTCACCCCACGAACCCTCGTTCTTGGCGCCCATGTCGAGCCAGGCCGCTTCCCTGCCGCCGACTGCCACGAGCTTGCTGACGTTGAGCCGGACGACCAACCGTCCGACCGCGTCGTGTTCGGCGAGTGAGTCCTCGCCGAGCTCGGCCATCTCACCGAGCACCGCCCACGTACGACCGCCCGTCGCCTTGTGGGCTGTGCCCATCGCGACCAGCGCACGCAGCGCCGCTCGCATGGACTCGGGATTCGCGTTGTAGGCGTCGTTGACGACCGTCACGCCGTCCGCGCGCTCGGTGACCTCCATCCGCCAGCGGGAGAGCGTGCCGGCTTCGGAGAGCGCCACGGCGATCTCGTCCACGGGCATGCCCAACTCATGGGCGACGGCGGCCGCGGCGAGCGCGTTCGACACGTGGTGCTCACCGTACAGCCGCATGGTCACATCACTGCACCCGGAGGGTGTGTGAAGCGTGAAGGCAGGCCGGCCTTGGGCCGTGAGCCGGACATTCTCGGCACGTACGTCGGCGTCCGCGGCCTCGCCGAAGAGCAGCGTGCGCGCCTTCGTACGGGAGGCCATGGCACGTACGTACGGATCGTCGGCGTTGAGGACGGCCAGGCCGTTCTCGGGGAGCGCCTCGACGAGTTCGCCCTTCGCCTCTGCGATCCGCTCGCGGCCGCCGAACTCGCCGATGTGCGCGGTGCCGACGTTCAGCACCACGCCGATCTCGGGTGGGGTCAGCTCGGCGAGATAGCGGATGTGTCCGACGCCGCGGGCACCCATCTCCAGGACGAGATGGCGGGTGCTGCTCTCGGCGCGCAGGGCGGTGAGGGGCAGCCCGATCTCGTTGTTGAGGTTGCCTTCCGGCCAGACCGTGGGGCCGTGCCGTTGCAGAAGCTGGGCGATCAGGTCCTTGGTGCTGGTCTTGCCGGCCGAGCCGGTGAGCCCGACGACGGTGGTGCCCAGGCGTTCGACGACGGCCCTGGCGAGCGCGCCGAGGGCGGCGACGACATCGTCGACGACGATCGCCGGGACGGGGCGGTCCTCGGTGCCCACGGGGCGGGTGGCCAGGACGGCCACCGCGCCGTCGTCGACGGCGCCGGCGGCGAAGTCGTGGCCGTCGAAGCGTTCACCCGCGAAGGCGACGAACAGGCCCCCGGGGGCCACCTGGCGGGAGTCCATCACGACGGGCCCGGTGACCTGGAGGCCGGTATCCGGTATGTCGTGCTGCTGCCCGCCGACGATGCTCGTGATCTCGGCGAGGGACAGGGAGATCACAGGTCACCCCCGGCAAGAGGCAGGTGGTGCCAGTCAAAGGGTTGTGCGCGCATGGCGGTGTGTCATCCCTGGTGTTTCGGCTGCTGTGACGTCAAGGAAGCCTCGATGGCCTCGCGCAGCACCTGTCGGTCGTCGAAGGGGCGTACCACTCCGGCGATGTCCTGGCCCTGTTCGTGGCCCTTGCCCGCGACGATGACGGTGTCGCCGGGCTCGGCGCGGGCGACGGCGGCGGCGATGGCGGCGGACCGCTCCTCCTCGACCAGCACCGTGCCGCGCTCGTGGATGGGCACCTCGGCGGCGCCCGCGAGCATGGTGGCGAGGATGGAGAGCGGGTCCTCGTTGCGGGGGTTGTCGGACGTCAGCACGGCCGTGTCGGCGAGGCGGGCCACCGCGGAGCCCATCGGGACGCGCTTGTGCGGGTCGCGGTCGCCGCCGCAGCCGAGGACGGCGTGCAGCTTGCCGTCGGTGACCTTGCGCAGCGCGCGCAACACCGATTCGACGGCGTCGGTCTTGTGCGCGTAGTCGACGACCGCGAGGTAGGGCTGGCCGGCGTCGATGCGCTCCAGGCGGCCGGGGACGCCGGGGACCGCGGCGACGCCGTCGGCGGCGGTCTGCGGGTCGATGCCGGCGACCACCAGCGAGGTGATGGCGGCGAGCGCGTTGGCGACGTTGAAGGGGCCGGCGATCGGCGACGCGGCGCGCAGCCGCTGACCGTCCGGGCCGAGCACGGTGAAGGTCGAGCCGAGCGCGCCGACCTCGACGTCCGCCGCCCGCCAGTCCGCGTCCGGGTGGCCCTCGGCGGAGAAGGTGGTGACCGGGACCTCGGACTCGCCGTCGGCCAGCCGCTTGCCGTACTCGTCGTCGAGGTTGACGACGCCGGCACGGCTGCGGGCCTTGGTGAAGAGCCGGGCCTTGGCCTGGAAGTAGTCCTCCATGCCGGAGTGGAACTCCATGTGCTCCGGGCTGAGGTTGTTGAAGATCGCGACGTCGAAGACGCAGCCGTCGACCCGGCCCAGCACCAGCGCGTGGCTGGAAACCTCCATGGCGACCGCGCGGACGCCCCGCTCGCGCATGACGCCGAACAGCGCCTGCAGATCGGTCGCCTCGGGGGTGGTGCGCTCGGACTTCATCCGCTCGTCGCCGATGCGGGTCTCGACGGTGCCGATCAGGCCCGTCAGCCAGCCCTCCGCCTTCGCGGCGGCGGCGCGCAGCCCGCCCTCGATGAGGTAGGCGGTGGTGGTCTTGCCCGAGGTGCCCGTGATGCCGATCTGGAGAAGATCCTCGCCGGGCGCTCCGTAGATCGACACCGCCAGGCCGCCCATACGGGCGCGCGGGTTGTCGACCACCAGGACCGGCAGGCCGGTCTCGGCGGCGCGGTCCGCGCCCGAGGGGTCGGTCAGGATCGCGGCGGCGCCGAGGTCGGCGGCCTGGGCGACGAAGTCGGCGCCGTGCAGCCGGGCGCCCGGCAGGGCCGCGTAGACGTCGCCCGGGCGGACCGCCCGGGAGTCGTGCGTGATGCCGGTGACCGAAACATCGCTTGCACTGCCGGCCGGGGCCGGGGTGCCCAGCTGCTCGGCGAGGTCCGCCAGGGGGGTGGGGCGGACCCGCTCGGGTCGGGGCGCTCCCGGATAAGTGCCGGGACTTCCCTTCTGAGCGTTCTGGGCTTGGGTGGACTGATCAGCGTGTGACACGGCGGTGAGCGTACCGGGCAGAACGGGCCCGGGGCGAAGCGAGGGCCGCGTGGAGTAGCGGTTCACGGTTTCCGGCGTGCCGTCGGGAGTGCCGTCGGGAGTGATCGTCGTCACGGCAGGGTTGCCTCGATTTCATTCGCCTGGCTTGAAGGTGACCGGCAGCCGCGGGGGCTTGGCGCCGGTCGGCGGAACCTGGAGGGTTTTCAGTGCGAACTGCATGACCTGCTGGTAGATGGGGCCACAGATCTGGCCACCGAAATAGCTGCCGCTGGTGGGGTTCTGGATGGCGCAGTAGACGGTGATCCGTGGCTTGTCGGCGGGTGCGAAGCCGGCGAAGGAGGCCGTGTAGCCGCGGTAGCTGCCCGTCTTGGGATCCACCCGGTTGGACGTGCCGGTCTTCCCGCCCACGCGGTAGCCGGGGATCTTCGCCTTGGAGCCGGTGCCTTCCTCGTCGTCCACCACGGATTCGAGCATGGTGGCGAGCGTGGTGGCGGTCTTCGGGCTGACGACGCGGGTCTTGGCCGGCTTGGGCGCCGGCACGTACCGGCCGTCGGGCCCGGTGGTGCCGCGGACGAGGGAGGGGGCGACCCGCTCGCCGCCGTTGGCGATCGTGGAGTAGACGGAGGCGGCCTGGACGGCGTTGAGGGACAGTCCCTGGCCGAAGGGGATCGTGTACTGCTGCGAGGTGTTCCAGTCCTGCGGCTTGGCCAGGATGCCGTCCGTCTCGCCGGGAAAGTTGAGTCCCGTGGGCTTACCGATCCCGAATTTCCGCAGGTAGGAGTAGAGCACCTGGTTGGATGCGCGCTGGGTCCTGCCCAGCTGGCCGGCCGCGAGGATGGTGCCGATATTGCTGGATTTGGCGAGCACGCCGTTGAGCGTGAGGTGCCAGGTCGGGTGATCGATGTCGTCCGCGAAGAGCCGGTCCCCGCGGTGCAGCCGGTTGGGCACCGTGACGCGGGTGGCGGGAGTGGCGACGCCCTCCTCCAGGACGGCGGCCATCGACATGACCTTGCTGGTGGAGCCCGGCTCGAAGGCGTCGGAGAGCGAGGCGTTGCCCAGCGCCTCGGGATCGGCCTCGGAGATGTCGTTGGGGTCGAAGCCGGGAGAGTTCGCCAGTGCCAGGATCTCGCCGGTTTTGGTGTCCTGGACGACGACGTAGCCGCGGTCGGCCCGCGATTTCGCGACCTGCTTGCTGATCGCCTGCTGCGCCGCCCACTGGATGTCGCGGTGGAGGGTCAGCTGGACGTCGGTGCCGGGGACGGCCGGGTGCTCCTGGGCGTCGGCGGTGGGCACCCGGCGGCCACCGGACTGGGCGTAGACGAGCTTGCCGTCCTTGCCGGTGAGGTTCTTGTCGAGCCGGGCCTCCAGGCCGCCGCCGCCCCTGCCCTCGCGGTTGACGAAGCCCAGGACGCCGGAGGCGAGGTTCTTGTTGGGGTAGACCCGCTTGCTGTGCTTGTCGGCGAAGATCCCGACCAGGACGTTGGGACGCGGAGCGCTGCGGGGAGCGGCGGCCGCCTTGGCGTCGAGGGCCTTGCGGAGGTCCCTGATCTGCTTCCAGACCTGCGGTGTCTGCTGGCGCGAGAGCAGGACGTAGCGCGCCTTGGGCTTGGCGAGCTTGGCGGCGAGCGTGGCCTGGTCCTCGTCGAGGATCGGCGCCAACAGGGCCGCGGCCTGCTGCGGGGCGTCCTTGATCTCGGTCTTGTCGGGCGCGAGCAGGCTGGGGTCGGCGGTGATGTCGTAGGCGTCCACCGTCGTGGCCAGGTCCACGCCCTGCCGGTCGGTGATCGCGCCGCGTTCCGCGGCCAGCTTGACCGGGACGTAGCGGTTCTCGTTGGCCTTGGCGGCGAACGCCCCGGAGTCGACCGCCTGCACCTGGAAGAGCCGTACGACGAAGGCCAGCATGACCAGCGTCAGCGCCAGGGAGACCAGGCGGAGACGGGGCCGCGGACTGCCCAGGCGGATCACGGCCGGGCGGGGGCCCGAGGGCCGGCGGGCTGCGGGCTGCCTGCCCGCGCCGGCCCGGGCGGCGCCGGGCTTGGGTGCGGGCCGCTTGGCCGCTCCGGACTGCGCGGCCGGGCGTCCTGGCCGTGGGCGGCCACCGGCCTGCCCACGCTGGACAGGGCGCGGCACGCGGCGTCGGGGGTCCCTGGGCTCCGTCATACGGCGTGCTCCGGGGCGTGCGCGACGTTGCCGGGCCGCGGGGCGGTCCTGGCCCGCAGCGCACCGGCGGCCGGGCAGGGGCGGGCGGCCGAGGCCGGGGTGGTGGCTCGGGCAGGGCGGACGTCGTACGGGTGGGCGGACTCGCGCGTCACGGCTTCACCTGCCGAAGGTCGTCGGAGGGCGGGGCCGCCACGCGGTCCGGCGCGGCCCCGGTCGGGACTCCGGGCGCGAGGCGGTGCGCGGCGGGCGGGCCCGGAGCGGGCTCCGCGAGCAGGCGGCCGGCCGCGGCCACGGAGCCCGACGGGGCGGAGGAGGTGCGGTGGACGGACACCGCGGGCGCGCCGGGACCGAGGGGCCGGGCGAGCCTCTGGGCGCCACCGGCTCCCATCGGGGACATCGCGGCGCCGGCCTTGCCCGGCTTGCCGAGGACGGTGCCGTCCGGGAGGAGGAACGCCGGATTGCCGCCCGGCACCATCCCCAGCTCCCGGGCGCGCCGTTCGAGGGCGCCCGGGGAGGAGTAGCCGTCCACCTGCTGCTGGAGGGCCTGTTGTTCGTCCGTCAGCTCGTCGGTCTTCTTCTCCAGGTTGCTGAGTTCGAACGACCCCTGGTTGAGGGCGGAGTTCAGCAGCAGCAGCGTGATCAGCCCGGAGCCGAGCAGCACGACGACGAGAAGCACGAAGGGCGTGCGCGCGGCGGAGCCGGCGCTGGAGGGGAAGAGCGCGGAGAGGCGTCCCGGCCCTCCGCGCGACCGCCCCGGGCCCCTCACGCGATGTCCTCGCGGATGCGTTCGGCGCCGCGGAGACGGGCGGGGGCAGCCCGCCGGTTCTCGGCGATCTCCTCCTCGGTGGGGAGTTCCGCGCCGCGCGTGAGCAGCTTCAGGCGGGGCTGGTACTGCTCGGGGACGACCGGCAGGCCGGGGGGTGCGGTGTTGGTCGCACCCGCCGCGAGGACCTGCTTGACCAGGCGGTCCTCCAGCGACTGGTAGGACAGCACGGCGATCCGGCCACCGACGGACAGCGACTTCACGGCGGCCGGGATGGCACGCTCGACACTGGCGAGCTCGCCGTTGACCTCGATGCGCAGGGCCTGGAAGGTCCGCTTGGCGGGGTTGCCGCCGGTGCGCTTGGCCGCCTGCGGCAGGGCGTCCCTGATCAGTTCGACCAGCCGCGCGCTGTTGGTGAAGGGCTCCTTGGCCCGTTCGCGTACGACGACTTCGACGATCCGCTTGGCCTGCTTCTCCTCCCCGTAGGCGCGCAGGATCCGCACGAGTTCACCGGGCGCGTAGGTGTTGAGGACGTCCGCGGCACTGATGCCGGTCGTCTGGTCCATCCGCATGTCCAGGGGTGCGTCCTGCGCGTAGGCGAAGCCGCGGTCGGCCTCGTCCAGCTGCATGGAGGACACGCCGAGGTCGAACAGGACGCCCTGGACGCGGGGCAGCCCGAGGCGGTCGAGGACCTCCGGGAGCTCGTCGTAGACCGCGTGCACCAGGGTGGCGCGCTCCCCAAAAGGGGCCAGTCGTTCCCCGGCGAGCCGGAGGGCGGAGGTGTCGCGGTCGAGGGCGACGAGCCGGGCCGCCGGGAACGTGGAGAGCAGCGCCTCGCTGTGCCCTCCGAGGCCGAGGGTGCAGTCGACGACGACCGCACCGGGCTCGGCGAGCGCGGGGGCGAGCATGTCCAGACAGCGCTGGAGCATGACGGGGACGTGGCGAGTGTTGCTGCTCATGCGCCTTCCGATGGGCTGGGCGGCAGGTGGGGCCCCCGGCCGCTGGCTGGGGAAAGGCCGCACGCACCGCTTGGTCCCCGCCCGCTCTGAAGGGGAAGTGGCCCTCCGGCGACGGGGAAGTGACGTCGGATGACCGTTGGAGCGGGAGGAGGCCGAGCCGCACGTACGCACGCGCGCACGCAAGGGATTCGGGATCCAAGGAGAGCGTCACGCCTCCCACTTCGCGCCACTTTAGTCGACCGGCTGCCTCGGTCAATCAACCGGTTCCGCGCGTCCCGCGACGGCTTCGCGAGGGCGTTCTCACCCGGATGGCGGCACCGTCCACCACCCGTGTGGATTACCTCACAGGGGGTGATGTTGACCCCTATGCCCGTCCTCACAGACGGCCCGACGAACCGCGGCGGATTACCGTTGGGCCATGTCCATACCTGCCTCGCCCCAGCCCACTGACCGTGCCGCAGACCGGACCGGCGCCTCGGTCACCGACCGCCTCGTCGAGGCGAACGAGCGCTACGCCGCCGCCTTCAAGGACCCCGGCATGGATGCCAGGCCCGTTCTCGAGGTCGCCGTGGTGGCCTGCATGGACGCGCGCATCGATCTGCACGACGCCCTGGGGCTGGAACTGGGTGACTGCCACACCATCCGCAACGCCGGCGGCGTGGTCACCGACGACATCATCCGGTCCCTGACGATCAGCCAGCGCGCGCTGGGGACCCGGTCGGTCGTCCTCATCCACCACACCGGCTGCGGCCTGCTGAGCCTGACCGAGGACTTCCGCCACGAGCTGGCGGCCGAGGTCGGCCAGCGGCCCACCTGGGCGGTCGAGGCGTTCAAGGACCTCGACGAGGATGTCCGGCAGTCCATGCAGCGGGTGCGCACCTCCCCCTTCCTGCTGCACACGGACGACGTCCGCGGCTTCGTCTTCGACGTGACGACCGGGCTGCTGCGGGAGATCGACCCGCAGGACTGAACGGGACCCGCAGAACCGAACTGGTGCCGACGGGCCGGTGGGCGGGGCGGAGAGCCCTGTCCCCACCGGCCCGTCGGCGTTGCGGCGCCGGGGCGGGCGTCGCGGCGGTACGGGATGGGCCGAACGGGGGCGTGGTGGGGAGCGGCCGAGTGCCTCGGCGCATCGGTCCGGGTCACTGTCGGGGGCGCCGGGGGGCTCCGGACCGGCCCCGGCGCGATCTCGGGCGACTCCGCCGGGCGGTGTCGCCATCGAGCGCTCGTCCCGTATGACCTGATGCACCGCCATCGCCGTGTTGACCGGGAAGATGACGGTATCGCCGCCCCAGTTGTCCACAGGCCATGACGCGAGGCCGGATGGACAGCAAGAATGCGTACGTGACGTCGCATCGGCCGAGGCCGGCGCGGCGGGCACTTTCGGGGCGGGCCGGGTCCGCACAGAGGACACCGGCCCGGAAGTGGGGAATCCCCTTTGCTCCAGGTGAGCTCGGGGAAGGGGCCGAGGAGGGCCGAGTGACGACGTATGACGAACGAGCGAGCCTGAGCGATCTGACCACCACGGCGGAGCGGGTTCACCGGTCGGTGGAGGCTGTGATCGAGGGCAAGCCGGAGGTCGTACGGCTCTCGCTGACCGTGCTGCTCGCCGAGGGGCATCTGCTCATCGAGGACGTGCCCGGCGTGGGCAAGACCATGCTCGCCAAGGCGCTGGCCCGGTCCATCGACTGCTCGGTGCGGCGCATCCAGTTCACGCCCGACCTGCTGCCGTCCGACATCACCGGTGTCAGCATCTTCGACCAGCAGAGCAAGGACTTCGAGTTCAAGCCGGGCGCGATCTTCGCGCAGATCGTGATCGGCGACGAGATCAACCGGGCCTCGCCCAAGACCCAGTCGGCCCTGTTGGAGTCGATGGAGGAGCGGCAGGTCACCATGGACGGGCAGACCTATGAGCTGCCCAGCCCCTTCATGGTGGTCGCGACGCAGAACCCACTGGAGATGGAGGGCACCTACCCCCTCCCCGAGGCGCAGCGGGACCGCTTCATGGCCCGGGTGTCGATCGGCTATCCGAGCCCGGCGGCCGAGCTGCAGATGCTGGATGTGCACGGCGGCGCCTCGCCCCTGGACGACCTCCAGCCGGTCGCCCACGCCCACGACATCCTGAAGCTGATCGACGCGGTGCGTACGGTCCACACCGCGGAGGCGGTGCGCAGATACGCCGTCGACCTGGTCGCCGCCACCCGCACCCACCCCGAGCTGCGACTGGGGGCCTCGCCCCGTGCGACGCTCCATCTGCTGCGGGCGGCGAAGGCCGCGGCAGCGCTTTCCGGCCGGGAGTACGCCCTGCCCGACGATGTCCAGGCGCTGGCGGTGCCGGTGCTAGCGCACCGGCTGCTGCCCACCGCGCAGGCCCAGTTGAACCGCCGTACGGCCGAGCAGCTCGTGCTGGAGATCCTGCAGCGGGTCCCGGTGCCCGAGCCGACCGCCCAGCCGTGGCGGCAGATGCGCGGTCAGCAGCCTCCCGGCGCCCGGGGGTTGTGATGTCCGACGGGGGGAGGGAAGGGATGCCGGAGCGGAGCGGACTCCGGGCGGCCTTCCGGGGGATGACGACCCGCGGTAGGTCGTTCCTGGCGGCGGGCATAGCCGCCGCGCTGTGCTCCTACCTCCTCGGGCAGGCCGATCTGCTGCGGGTCGGGCTGCTGCTCGCGGCCCTGCCCCTGGTGTGCGTCGTCGTGCTGCACCGCACCCGCTACCGCATCGCCGGCAGCCGGTCGCTCTCCCCCGCGCGGGTCTCCGCGGCGTCCGAAACCCGCGTCGGGCTGCGCCTGGAGAACGTCTCGCGGCTGCCCACCGGCGTCCTGATGCTCCAGGACCGCGTCCCCTACGTCCTGGGGCCACGGCCGCGCTTCATCCTGGACCGGGTCGAGGCCGGCGGGCTCCGCGAGGTCTCCTACCGCGTCCGCTCCGACCTGCGCGGACGCTACGAGCTGGGACCGCTCCAGCTGCGGCTCTCCGACCCGTTCGGTATGTGCGAACTGACCCGCTCCTTCACCACCTTCGACACCCTCACGGTCGTACCGCGGGTCGAGCCGCTGCCAGCGGTCGGGCTCGCCGGCGAGGCGGCCGGCTACGGCGACGGGCGGCAGCGCTCGCCCGCCCTGACCGGCGAGGACGACCTCATCCCCCGCGGCTACCGCCACGGCGACGACCTCCGGCGGGTCCACTGGAGGTCCACCGCGCGCCACGGCGAACTGATGGTCCGCCGGGAGGAGCAGCCGCAGAAGGCCCGCTGCACGGTGCTTCTCGACACGCGTCTGAGCGCGCATGCGGGGACCGGGCCCGACTCGCCCTTCGAGTGGGCGGTCGCAGGCGCCGCCTCGATGGCCCTGCACCTGCTGGAACGCGGGTTCTCCGTGCGGCTGCTGACCGACACCGGCACCGCGGTGCCCGGCCCGGACGGTGCCGGCGGCACCGAGGCCGCAGACGCCGCGGGCCTGCTCCTCGACACCCTCGCCATGGTGGAGCAATCCGAGGAGGGCGGCCTCTCCGCGGCCTACGACGCCCTGCGCGGCGGCACGGAAGGGCTGCTGGTGGGCTTCTTCGGCGAGCTGGACGAGGAGCAGGCGGCGGTCGCCGCGCGGATGCGGCAGCGCAGCGGCACGGCCGTCGCGTTCGTCCTGGACGGGGACGCCTGGTCCCGAGGGGTGGGCGGATTCCGGTTCTCCGACGGCGGCGTACGGTCGGCCGACCGGCTGCGGATGCTCCGCGAGGCGGGCTGGACGGCGCTGCCGGTGGCCCCGGGAACCTCCCTGGCCGACCTCTGGCGGTCCGCGGACCGGGCCGGGGTGCACCCCGAGCCGAGAGCGGAGGCCGGGTTTTCCACCACCGCGGCGACGGCTCCGCGGACGGCGGCAGGGGGCAGGGCATGAGCGGCCGGGCGCGACTGGCGCTGTGCGCGATGGTGGCGACGCTGGCGGCGGCCTGCGCGCTGCTGCCGCTGGTGGATCCGGTCACCTGGATGATCCAGGCGGCGATCCTGCTGGCGATCATGACCGCCGTGGGCGCGCTGACCCGGCGGGTGCCCCTGGCCAGGCCCCTGACCATCGGCGCGCAGGCGCTGGTCGGCGTGCTGCTGCTGACCCTGCTCTGCGCCCGCGACCAGGCGGTCCTCGGGCTGCTGCCCGGGCCGGACGCGGTCACCGCCTTCGCTCAGCTGGTGCGGGACGGCGTCCACGACGTCGGGCGGTACGCCATCCCCGCCCCCGTCACTCCCGGCATCCGGCTGCTGCTGATCGCCGGAGTGCTGGTGATCGGCCTGATCGTGGACGCCCTGGCGGTCACCTACCGCAGTGCGGCGCCCGCGGGGCTTCCGCTGCTCGCGCTCTATTCGGTGGCGGCGGGCTTGTCCCAGGGCGGCGCGGGCTGGCTGTGGTTCCTGGTCGCGGCCACCGGCTATCTGCTGCTGCTTCTCGCCGAGGGCCGCGACCGGCTCTCGCAGTGGGGGCGCGTGTTCGGCGGGACGGGCGGGCCCGGCCAGGTCGGCAGGCAGGGCCCCGTATCCGGGGTCGACGGTCCGGCGACGGCCCCGGTCCGTACGGGCCGCCGGATCGGCGCGCTGGTGCTCGGCATCTCGCTGGTCGTGCCCGCCGCGCTGCCCTCACTGGGCGGGGGGCTGCTCGGCCCGGCCGGCGGCGCCGGGGGCCCCGGAGGCGGCGGAGGCACGATCTCCGCCGTGAATCCCCTGGTGTCACTCCAGAACAGCCTCAACCAACCGTCGGACAAAGAAGTCCTCAACTACCGCACGACCGCGGACAACACCAGCGACCTGTATCTGCGGATCGTCGCCCTCGACCAGTTCGACGGCACGGCCTGGAAGCCGTCCGAGCGCACGGTCACCGACGTCCCGGACGAGCTGCCCGCCCCGCCCGGACTCTCCTCCCGGGTGACCGTCGACCGGATCAACACCTCCATCTCCACCGCCGAGTGGTACGCGCAGAACTGGCTGCCGCTCCCCTACCCGGCGGCCAAGGTGGACATCCCCGGGCGCTGGCGCTTCGAGCCGGCGGGCCGCACCCTCGTCGGCGACCGCGGCCAGAACACCCGAGGCGTGCAGTATCAGGTCGAGAGCCTCCAGGTGCGGCCCACCGCCCGGCAGCTGTCCGCCGCGCCGTCACCGCCCGCCGCGCTGCGGCGGGAGTACACCAAGGTGCCGCGCTCCCTGCCGCCCGTGGTGGGGGCCACGGCCCGGCAGGTCACCAGGGGCGCCCCGACGCCGTACGCCAAGGCCGTGAAGCTCCAGGAGTGGTTCTCCCTCGACGGCGGCTTCAGCTACAACACCGACGTCCGTGCCGGCAGCGGCTCCGAGGCCATCGCACGGTTCCTGGAACAGAAGGAGGGCTTCTGCGTCCACTTCTCCTTCTCGATGGCGGCGATGGCGCGAACTCTGGGCATACCGGCCCGGGTCGCCGTCGGCTTCACCCCGGGCACCAAACAGCCCGACGGGACGACGTCCGTAGGGCTCAAGGACGCGCACGCCTGGCCGGAGCTCTACTTCGCAGGTATCGGCTGGACCCGCTTCGAGCCGACCCCGAGCCGGGGCAGCATCCCGGACTACACCTACCCCGACAACTCCGGCGCGGCCGATCCCGTCGACCCGGCCCCCGACACGGCCCCGTCCGACGCCCCGTCGCAGGAGCCGTCCACCGAGCCGTCCTGCGGCCCGGACCAGGAGCAGAACGGGGCGACGACGGGGTGTGTGACCGTGCCGGCGGAATCGGGCCCCCGCCCGCCGTCCTCCGGACTGTCGGTCCCGGCGGTCATCGGTATCGCGATCGGCGCCGCACTCGCCCTGCTGCTGCCCCTCGTCCCGCTCGTGTGGCGGGTGCGCAGACGGGGGCGGAGGCTGGCGGGGGACGGCTTCGGCGGAGATATCGCGGCCCGCACCCTCGCGGCGTGGCGGGAGCTGCTCGACACCGCGTGGGACTTCGGCATCCTGCCCGACGAGTCCCTGACCCCGCGCAGAGCGGCCACCCGGATCGTCCGCATCGGGAAGCTGGCACCCGGCGCGGCCGATGCCGCCCAGCGGGTGGCCACGGCCGTCGAACAGGTTCTGTACGCCCCGCAGCCGCTGCCGGCGACCGGCCTCGTCGCGGCCGTGGAGGAAGTACGGGCCGGACTGCGGGCCGAGGCGAGCCGCGGCATGCGCCTGCGCGCCCTGCTCGCCCCGCGCTCCGCGATACGCCTGCTGTGGGCCGTATCCGCCCGCTGGACGACGCTCCTCGCCCGCTGCGCCACCAGCCGCCCGGTCACCAGGGCCCGCCGCACGGCAGCCGCCCTGCGTCCGCGCCGGCAGCGGGCCTAGGAGCTGCGAAGGGGTGCGACGAGGCTGGGCGGCCGGCCTGGGGCCATTCAGGTCCCTGCCGGCCCCCCGACGTCGGATTGGGGTGGCCCCTGGGGCGGCAGGTGACAGGCGCTGGTCCCGTTCAAGTTCGCCTGGCGCGGGTGCGGGCGGTGGTGCTGGGGGCTGGGGCGCGCAGCCTCCACGGGGAGCGGCGGTAGCACGGGGCACAGGCGGGCGGTCGGGGCGGCGCGGCGGGCGGTCGGGCGGGCGGGCGGGAAGCCGGGTGCTCCGCGTTCGGGACATCGGTCAAGCCGAAGCACCCCCGGAGTGCCGTGCTACAAACCGAGCGGGACGGGCCCGGCCGAGCCGCTCGGGCGTACTGAGCCGAGGCTGCGCCCGAGTGCGAGGCGGGCCGTGGCGGCTTGCGCTGATCACCAGGCAGACGGGTGGGGACAAGGCCCCGAGCCGCCTGCTGCAGGCCCGCCCTTCCGCCGGCTGCTCAAGACCGGCCACCGAGCCCGTCGCCGGTCGCCCGTCCGCCCGTAGCCATCGACGAGGTGCCTTCCCGGGGACGCGTGAGCCCCAACAAGCGTTTCGGTTGGCGGGGACGGGGGCCCGGAGGCGCGTGGGACACCTCGGGCCCAAAACAACGTGCCGCGGCCGCCCGATCCTGTCGGGCGGCCGCGGCACGTAGAGCTGAGAGGCGCGAAAGAAGGCGAAAAGTAGGGGTCAGTGGCCCTGTTCGTCGCGGCGACGCTGCCAGCGGTCCTCGATGCGATTCATCATCGAGCGCCGCTGCCTGGCCTGGCGGCCCGTGGGCGCGCCGGGCGTGCCTTTGGAACCCGCGCCGGACTGCTGCTCACCCGGTTTGGGGGCCTTACGCCATCCGGTGACTGCCAGCACCGCGCAGCCGAGCATGACGAGGAAGCCCACCACACTGATCCAGATCTGCTGCGCGACCATTCCGGCCATGAGCAGCGCGATACCCACCAGGAAGCCCGCGACCGCTTGGTAGACCCGTCGCCGGGTGTACGTACGCAGCCCGCTTCCCTCAAGCGCTGTCGCGAACTTGGGATCTTCGGCGTACAGCGCTCGCTCCATTTGCTCGAGCATGCGCTGCTCGTGCTCCGAGAGCGGCACGGAGTCCTCCTACTCGTCGGTCGCGGGGGGCGACCGGGTGCGACCCTTTCAGGATAGGCAGGGAATCGCCCCCGTGAAACCCGCCCCTCTACGCCACTTCACAGTCCGGGCCGCCACGGCGGCACGTGGTGATGCTGCCTGCATTCCCCACCCGCCTATCCGTCATGCCGGAACGTCGTACCCCGATCATACGGGGAGAAGGGGCTGATCGGGTGGCCTGTGGCCGACTGCACGCGCCGAGCGCGCGGAGCGGGTAGATCAGTCGCGCTCGGCGAGGACGTGCAGCTGGGTCGCGACGGCATGGAAGGCGGGCTGTTCCGCGGCCTCGGCTTCCAGCTTCAGCAGCGCCTCCATGGCACCCGGTTCGGTGTCGACGAGCACCCCCGGGACCAGGTCGGCGAAGACCCGGACGCCGTGCACGGCGCCGACCTGCAGGCCGGTGGCGGAGACCAGGTCGGTGAGCTGCTCGGCAGTGAAACGGCGCGGCACCGGGTCGCCCTCGCCCCAGCGTCCGGCCGGGTCGGTGAGGGCCTGCCGGGCCTCGTCGAAGTGCCCCGCAAGGGCGCGGGCCAGGACGGCGCCGCCGAGGCCGGCGGCGAGGAGGCTGAGGGTCCCGGCGGGACGCAGCGCGGCGACGGCGTTGCGCACGCCCTCCGCCGGGTCGTCGACGTACTCCAGCACGCCGTGGCAGAGCACGGCGTCGTAGCCGCCCCGCTCGACGACGTCGAACAGCCCGTGGGCGTCGCCCTGCACGGCGCGCACCTGGTCGGCGACGCCCGCCTCCGCGGCCCGGCGCTCCAAGGCGAAGAGAGCATTGGGGCTCGGGTCGACGACCGTCACGCGGTGGCCGAGGCGGGCCACCGGTACGGCGAAGTTGCCGGTGCCCCCACCGGTGTCGAGGACGTCAAGGGCGTCGCGCCCGGCGGCCTTGACCCGGCCCTCCAGGGCGTCCTTGAGGACCTCCCAGACCACGGCGGTACGAAGGGATGCGCGCGGGCGCAGCGGGTCAGACACGGCGGGTGGCTCCTCGGAGGGGGCATGAACGGTCCAGGCGCCCACCACCCTATTGCGTTCCGCGCCGTCCGCCGCCTGGGGCGCCCTCCGTGCCGCCCATGCCCCCATCTGGGATGACACGGGCAGCAGGGACGACGGGCATACGGGGGCCGGGTGGACCGGCTGGGGCGGGTGGCCCGCAGGGGGCCGGCAGGGGGGAGCGGGTGACCCGCAGGGGAAACGGGTGCCCCGCAGGGGGAACGGGTGACCCGCAGACGTGGCGGGCGATCGGGCGCGGGGCCACGACGCTGCGGGCCACCGGGCCACGGGGCCACGGGGCCACGGGGCCAGCCTCTGGGCAGACCGAACAGCGGGCGGCGGGCAGCGGGCACACCCGAAGGCAGAGGGCAGGGGCAGGAGCAGTGGCAGCGGCAGCGGCAGCGGCAGTGGCAGTGGCAGTGGCAGTGGCAGGGCGAACGTGAGCGGGCGGGCAGTGGGCGAGCACGCGGTGGGGGCAGGGCACCTCGAAGCCCCGCGCGACGCCTCCCGCCGGACCGCCTCCGCCAGCTCTTCTCCCCCCTAGCTCTTCTCCCCCCTAGCTCTTCTCCCCCCTCCCTCTCTCCCCCCCGCGCCCACCCACCCCGCCCCACCACCGCTCTGACCCCGCGCACACGCCAGCCCCGCATCGAGGCGTCAGGCCCGCGCCAAGGCGTGAAGCCCACGCCAGGCCCTGCCAGGGCCCATCCCGGCCCACGCCAGGCCGAGTCAGCCCACGCCAGCGCCCATGCCAGCCCTCTCAGACCGAGTCGGTCCACGTCAGACCACGTCAGGCGCCACGCCGTACCCCGCACGTGGCGCCCCGCGCATGCCCCGCCCCTCGCGGGCTCGCACCTCGGGCTCCCCCTCGGCTCGGGCCTCGGGCCCGCACCTCGGGTCCCCCACCTCAGTGCCCGAGGCTCCGGCCCCGCGCAGGACGCCCAACCCGGGCCGGTGAGCCGCGCACGGCGCACCGCCAGGGTCGGTCAGCTCCCGCCGACGTACACCGGGGACGATCCCCCGACGCACCCCGCGGTCGCTCAGCCGCCGGACGTCACGCCCCAAGACGCCGACCCATGCACCGCCCCGCACGTCGCCCGCGATCGCCCCCTCCCCCGGTCACCCCCCTCCGCCAAGCCCCCATCAACCGCAGTCCAGCCACTCCAGCCACTCCGGCCGCTGCGGCCACTCCGGCGAATGCGGCCGATCCGACCGCTCCGCCCCGTCAGCCGGCTCGCTGGGGTGGCAGGGAGGGCTGGAGGAGGAGCATCCGCTCCACGAGGCGGAGGAACATGGCGACGTCCCTCAGCAGGTCGTCCGCGTCGCGGCTGCTCGCCGCGCCCGCTATGCCCGCCTCGGCCTTGGCGCGGCGGGCGGCGCCGGCGGCGAACAGGGCGCTCCATTCGGAGAGTTCGGGAGCGACCTCGGGGAGGACCTCCCAAGCGCTGCGGATACGCTGCCTGCGGCGCATGGTGCTCTCGGGCCTGCCGCGCACGGCGAGAACGGCGGCCGCGGTACGCAGCGCGGCCAGATGGGCCGTGGCGAACCGTTCATTGGCGGATTCGAGGGTATGCGCTTCGTCGAGACCGTGCTGGGCCTGCGTGAGCAGGTCGAGAGCGGCGGGTGGCGCTGTTGTCCGCCTCAGGACGGGGTGGACATCACTCGGGGGACCGTACGCAGCGGAGCTGCCCGCTGTGGGACGAGCTGCCATGACGAACCTCCTGTCGTCGCATGCCGGTTCGGGACCGTATGACCCCATCGTGGGGTACGGCACTGACAATCGGCGCTGACCTGCCCTTTCTTCGGAAAGGGGACGGAATCCCGCCAGGTTCCCCCCACCCCCTTGCGGAAGTGGGTGCGGGGTGCATATTTTTGAACTGACCAGTCAGTTCAAGGAGGGGATCGTGGACAGCACCCCGCACGGGGCGTCGGTCACGGCCGCGGGGTTCGGGGTAAAGGGCCCCCGCGGATGGGCGTTCCAGGGCATCGACATCGCGGCGGAACCCGGTTCGCTGATCGCGGTGCAGGGACCTTCGGGCTCGGGCCGTACGTGCCTGCTGCTCGCACTCACCGGCCGGATGAAGTCCGCCGCGGGCACCGCGGACATCGGCGGCCTGCCGCTGCCCAGGAAGATGGCCGCCGTCCGGTCCGTCACCGCGCTCGCCCATGTGCCGGGGGTCGCCGAACTCGATCCGGTGCTGACGGTGGGCGAGCATCTTCGCGAACGCGCCCTGCTCCAGGGCCGGTTCGGTGGTGCGCTGCGCGGACTGCTGCGGCCGCGCAAGGAACGCAGGGCGCAGGCCCGTGCCCTGGTGGACGCCGCGCTCGAAGCGGCGGGCCTGGATCTGGACGCGCTGCCCAAGGGGATCCGGACGTCCGTGCGTGATCTGGAGCGGCTGGAGGCGCTGCGGCTGTCCGTCGCGCTCGCGCTGATCGGCGGTCCCCGGCTGCTCGCCGTGGACGACACCGACCTGAAGCTCTCCGACGGCGACCGGGCGGCGGCCTGGGCGCTGTTGGGCAGCCTGGCGGCGGCCGGCACGACCGTCGTCGCGGTGTGCAGCGAGCCGCCGGAGGACGCCGCCGGCCTGGTGCTGGTACGCACCGGCCGACAGGAGCCGAACGCCCCGGCGGACGGCCCGGTCACCCCCGACACCGGCACGACCACCGCCGGCACGGGTGCCACCACCGGCACCGACGCGGCGGCGGACGCCGCCCCGGCCCCGGAGGCCGAGGGCACCGACGCCACCGCGGACCACACACACGACGACACCGAGGGGACCAGCGCCGATGCGCTCGCCGAAGCTCGCCGCTCTTGAGCTGAAGCGGTTCGGCCGGGGGAAGCTGCCGCGCGCCGCGCTGGCCGCCCTTCTGCTGCTGCCGCTCCTGTACGGCGCCCTGTACCTGTGGTCCTTCTGGGACCCGTACGGCCGGCTGGACCGGATACCGGTGGCGCTGGTCAACGAGGACACGGGCGCGGAGGTCGACGGGAAGCGGATCTCGGCGGGCGACAGCATCGTCGACGGGCTGCGCGACAGCGACACCTTCGACTGGCGTACCGCGGACGCGGACGACGCCGACCAGGGCGTCGAGGAGGGCTCGTACTACCTCTCGCTGTCGATCCCGAAGGACTTCAGCCGGCGGATCGCCTCCAGCTCCGGGGACAACCCGGAGACCGGCGCCCTCAAGGTGCGGACGAACGACGCCAACAACTACATCGTCGGGCAGATCTCCCGGACGGTCTTCTCCGAGGTGCGCTCGGCGGCGTCCACGAAGTCCTCCCGCACCTTCCTCGACAAGATCTTCGTCTCGTTCTCCACGCTGCACGGCAAGACCGAACAGGCCGCGGACGGCGCCGACAAGCTGGAGGACGGCATCGGCCGGGCCAAGGACGGCACCGGCAAGCTGTCCGACGGACTGGGCACCGCCAAGAACGGCAGTGGTGAGCTGGTCAAGGGCTTGGGCGACCTCGACGCGGGCGCCGGGCGGCTCACCCGGGGCAGCTCGGATCTCGCCCGCGGCGCCGGCACGGCGGCCGACGGCTCGCACAAGCTCGCCGACGGATCCGGGCAGGTGGCCGACGGCACCCAGCAGCTCGCCGACACGGTCAACCGCATCGACGGCAAGGTGGGGCCGTTCATCCGGGCCCACGGCAAGGAGATCGGCGAGGCGGCGCAGCTCGTCGCCGACGGCTCGCAGGCGATCAACGACCACCTGGACAAGCTGCCCGCGGCGGCCGACTCCGGGGCAAGGCTCTCCCGGGGGATCTCCGATCACCTGGCCACCTTCTACCGCCTGCGCTGCGAGGGCGGGGTGAGCCTCGACGTCTCGTGCGCCGAGCTGAAGCAGATCAAGGAGCAGGCGGCGACCGCGGCGGACAAGGCCGAGGAGGTCAGCGGGTACGTCCACGACCAGAAGAATCTGGACCGGCTCGGCAAGGACCTGGACACCCTGCACTCCCTGGCCGCCGAGCTGGCCGCACACGGCCCGACCCTCGGCGCGGACATGGACGCCGCGGTCAAGAAGATCAACGACCTCAACGACGGTGCGCACAAGGTCTCCGCGGGCGCGCAGAAGCTGGCGGCCGGCACGGACAAGCTCGCCGACGGCGCGGACAAGGTGGCCGACGGCGCCCGCGACCTGCACGACGGCACCGGCCGGGCGGCCACCGGTGCGGGCGATCTCGACTCCGGTGTGGGCAGGCTCAAGGACGGCGCGCAGACGCTGGACGGCGGCATGTTCAAACTGTCCGACGGCTCGTCGAAGCTGGCCGGCGGGCTGCACGACGGGGCCGCGCGGATTCCCGACTACGACAAGAAGGAGCGCGACGCACGCACCCGGGTGATGGCCGACCCGGTGCAGCTGGCGTCCGACTCCGCCCACCGGGCGCCGAATTACGGCACCGGCTTCGCCCCGTACTTCATCCCGCTGTCGCTGTGGGTGGGCGCGATGGTGGCGTACATGCTGATCAAGCCGCTCAACCGCAGGGCCCTGGCGATGGGCGCGTCCTCCTGGAGGGTGGCGGTCTCCGGCTGGCTGCCGGTGTTCGCCCTCGGGGTGCTGCAGACCGCGGCCCTGATGTCCGTGCTGCACTTCGCGCTCGGTCTGCAGATGGTGCGGGCGGCCGGCACGGTCGGCTTCCTCGTCCTGGTGACGGCCTGCTTCTCGGCGATCGTGCAGTGGCTGAACGCCCAGTTCGGGCCCGCGGGGCGGATCCTGGTGCTGGCGTTGCTGATGCTTCAGCTGACGTCGGCCGGGGGCACGTACCCGGTGCAGACCAGCCCCGGCTTCTTCGGCGCCATCCATCCCTTCCTGCCGATGAGTTACGTCGTGGAGGGGTTGCGCCGGCTCATCACGGGCGGCGGCCTGGAACCGGTGTGGCAGGGCAGTCTGGTGCTGCTGGCGTTCACCGCCGGGGCGCTCGCGCTGACGTCCCTGTCGGCCCGCGGGCGGCAGGTCGTGCGAATGAAGGATCTGCACCCGGAGTTGAGCCTGTGAACTCCCGTCCGTCGCCCGCCACGGCCCTGCCGGAGCAGCCGCGCGGCGCGCATCACACCGCGGGGACCGGCACAATCGCCCCCATGGACAGCTCCACTACACGCCGCGATGCCACCCGGCGCAAACTCTTCGACGCCGCGGTCACCCTCATCGCGGAACAGGGCTTCTCGTCCACCACGGTGGACGAGATCGCCGAGCGGGCGGGCGTCGCGAAGGGCACCGTCTACTACAACTTCGCCAGCAAGAACGTGCTCTTCGAGGAGTTGCTCCGGCACGGCATCGAACTGCTGGCGTCCTCCTTGCAGGCGGCCTCCGAGGAGGTCGCCGACCGGGGCGGCACCCGGATCGACGCGCTGGACGCGATGATCCGGGCCGGTCTGGACTTCATCTCCCGCTACCCGGCGCTCACCCAGCTCTACGTCGCGGAGCTGTGGCGCACCAACCGCGCCTGGCAGTCGACCCTGATGGTGGTGCGTGAGCGGGCCATCACGGTGGTGGAGGGCGTCCTGCGGGAGGCCGTCGCCGGTGGGGAGCTGAGCGAGGACATCGACATCCCGCTCACCGCGTCCGCGCTGTTCGGCATGGTGCTGGTGGCCGCTCTGGACTGGCAGTCCTACCAGCCGGACCGGTCGATCGACGATGTCCACGCGTCGCTGTCGCGACTGCTCCAGGGGCGGGTCAGCGGCCGCCCCGCCTGAGGGCGGGTGACGCCAGTGCGCGCCGTACGGCCAGGTACGGCGCGCACCGTACGGGTGCCCGGCACAAAAGAGAGCGCTGCCCTGGCGCGGATCGTTCCCCCATCGATCCGACCAGGACAGCGATTCCCCCGTGCTCCCCCGTGCTCCCCCGTGGAGCCCCCGTACTTCCCCCGTCACGTCCGGGAGCCGCGCCGTTCCGCCGCCCCGTGTCGGCGGTGCGGCGCCGCTTCCCTTCCGTGGTCCCCACTCTTCCTTCCGCGGGGCCGCCGGCCCATCCGCGTACCTACTCATCTCGGGGCCTGAGTACGGATACTCAAAGCTGAGCACCGCGCACCAGGGCTGCCCTACGATCGCCCGTGTGTCCGTACTCCCGTTGGTGTTCACCAGTGGCTGGGCGAGCGGGATCAACGCCTATGCCGTCGTCCTGCTCCTCGGCCTGCTCGGCGCGACCGGGGTCGGTGACGACGTCCCCGCGGCGCTCCAGCGGCCCGATGTCCTGATCGTGGCGGGGCTGCTGTTCCTCTGCGAGGCGGTCGCCGACAAGGTCCCGTACGTGGACTCGGTGTGGGACGCCGTGCACACGGTGATCCGGCCGGTCGCCGGTGCGGTGGTGGCGGCCCTGCTGGCCGGGCACGACGGATCGCTTCCCGAGCTGGCGGCGGGCGCGGTGGGCGGCTCCACGGCCCTGCTGAGCCATCTGGTCAAGGCGGGCACCCGGATCGCGGTGAACACCTCGCCGGAGCCCGCGAGCAACATCGTGCTGAGCGTGGTCGAGGACCTGGGCGTCGCCGGGGTCATCGTCTTCGCGGTGTTCCATCCGCTGGCCGCCGCGCTCATCGCCGCCGCGCTGCTGGTCGCGGGCGCCACCGTGGTGATCTTCCTGTGGTCGCGGATCCGCCGCTATCTGCGGGGCCGGCGCGAGCGGCGCGCGGCGAAGCGGCAGCCTGCGATGGTGCGGGGCGCGGCGCCACCGGGCTGAACCAGCTGAACCACCGGCCGTGCGGGCGTTGTCGGAGGGGCCGGATAAAGTCGCAGGCATGGCACGTATTGCGGTGATCGGCGCCGGGATGGGCGCGATGGCGGCCGCTGCCCGGCTGGCCGTCGCGGGCCACCGGGTGGCGGTGTTCGAGCGCGGCGCGACGCACGGCGGCGCGCTGCAGCGGTTCGAGAAGGACGGCTTCGCCTTCGACACGGGCCCCGGCCTGCTGCATCTGCCGGCCGTCTACCGCGACCTGTTCGTCAAGACCGGCCGTGAGCCGCTGGAGCGCTGCGTCGAGCTGACACAGGTCGACCCGGCGGTGCGCCATGTCTTCGCGGACGGCACCGCCGTCTCGCTGCCGAACGCCTCACGGGCCGGCGTGGTCGAGGCGCTGGACACCGCGCTGGGCGCCGGCGCGGGCGAGCGCTGGAGTGCGTACATGGGCCGCGCCCGCGAGACCTGGGACGCCACCCGCCGGCCGTTGCTGGAGGAGCCGCTGCGACCGGACTGGCGGGTGCTCGGGCGTGACCCGTATCCGGCGGTGCGCAGACGCGGCCTGTTCGGGCGGGGCAAGGGCTCGACGACGGCGACGCTCGCCGCCGTCGCCCGCCGCGAGTTGGCCGATCCGCGGCTCGTCGCGCTGCTGGAGAACCATGCGTCGGCGTACGGCTTCGACCCGCGCAGCGCTCCGGCGAGCGCGGCCGTGCTGCCCTACATGGAGGAGACCTTCGGGAGTTGGTACGTCCGCGGCGGCATGCGCGCGCTGGCCGACGCCCTGTTCGCGCGCTGCACGGCCCGCAAGGTGGAGTTCACCTTCGGGGCCGAGGTGACCGGGATCGTGGAGAAGGACGGCCGGGCGGCGGGCGTCGAACTCGCCGACGGCCGGGTGGAGGAGGCGGATGTCGTCGTGGCCGGTGTCGCCCCGGCCCTCCTTGAGCCGATGCTGCGGGGCGGACTGCCCTGGGGTGACGACGATGTCCGTCCCGGCGGCACCGCGGAGGCGCGCGCCCCGGGTCGGTTCACCGTCGCCCTGGCGCTGAGCGGCCGCCGCCCGCAGGACGCCGTGCACCGCACGGTCGTGCACACCGCGGACCGCGGGGCCGAACTGTCCGCGGTGTTCGGCGAGGACGCGTCGCGGGACGGTGCGTGCACCGACCCGACGGTGACGGTCCTGCGGCCGGACGACCCCGGCTGCCGGCCGGATGACGACCACGAGGCCGTGACGCTCACCGCGACCGTCGCCGCTCCCCTCCGGGCGGAGACGCCCGCCGGGCCGGGGTGGGCGGAGTCCTTCGCCGAGCGGTTGACGGAGATCGCCGAGGCCGCGGTGCCCGGGCTGCGGGAGCGGCTGCTGTGGCGGGAGATCCTGCCGGCGGGCGCGGAGGCGCGGGTGCCCGGACCGGCACTTGCCGGCGCGGACGGCCGCTTCCTGCGGCCCGCCAACCGCACCCGCGTCCCCGGGCTCTACGCCGTCGGCGGCTGGTCGCACCCGGGCGGCGGCCTTGCGCATGCCGGCATGTCCGGTGCGATCGTCGCGGGCCTGATCGTGAACGGCGACGACTGGCGCGGCTCGACCTGACGCTGAGGGAGGCGTGCTCGCGCCGGCCGTCGGAGCTCACCCGTCGAAACGTGAGCGCCGGAACACCGCCTCGGCGGCAGCTCAGTAGTGGCACTGGCTCGTCAGCGGCAGTGGCTCAGTAGCGGTAGTGCTGTTCGTCGTAGCCCTGCGGCGAGTTCGACGGGTAGGGCGGCTGCTCGGGCGGGAGTTCCCCGTCGCGCTGCTGCGGCACCCAGACCCCACCGGGCGGTGTCGTGCCGTAGCCCTGCCCGTAGTCCTGGCCCAGCTGCTGCCCCTGCCCGTCGGACGGCTGGCCGTACTGCTCCCCATAGGGCGACCCGCCATAGGGATCCGGCTGCGCGTAGGGGTCGTACGGCGCGGAGTACTGCTGGGTGCCGATGTACGGGTCGGAATAGGGCGTCTGCTGCCCCTGGCCTTCGCCGTACCCGCCATACCCGCCGTACGGATCGGCGTAGGCGTCCTGGCCGGCGGCGGGCTGACCGTAACTGCCGCCGTATCCATAGCCGTTGCCGTCGCCGTTCCCGTTGCCGACGGGGTTGCCGTAGGCGTCGTAGCCCGGGTAGTCGGGGTAATCGGCCTGCGAGGTGCGGGCGTCGGGGCTGTAGATGCCGTACTGACCGGTCTCGTCGGGCAGCGGCTGCGGTGCGTAGACGGCGGTGTCGTGACGCGCGTAGGCGTCCTGGCCGGCGTAGGTCTGCTGGTCCTGGTAGGGGTCCTGCGCGCGGTAGCCGTCACCGGGGCCGTAGGACCCGTCGCCGGCGTAAGTTTCCTGGACCAAGGGGCCGTTCAGGGTGTCGTCGCCGTACGCGCCCGTGAAGACGTTCTGGTCCTGGTAGGCGTCCTGGCCGTTCGGTCCCGCGTAGGCGCCGTGCTGCGGCGCGTAGCCGCCCGCGTCGCCGCCAGCCGCGCCGTCGCCGACGGGCACCGCTTCCAGATCGGACACCTGCAAGGTCGGCTCGGCGGCCGGCGCCGCGGCGGACCGGGCCCTGCGCCGCCGGCTCTCGCCCGGTTTGCCGCCCAGCGCCCAGCCCGTGGAGAAGCCCCGGCGGAAGGAGAGCGTGACGTTCGTCTGCCCGACCGCGAAGGCGATGGCACCCAACGCGATCACGATCACCGAGGGGATGACGACCCCGAGAACCACGCCGAGGAAGCCCGCGAAGGCGAGCAGCCGCCAGCGCAGCCGGGCCTTGTACTGGAGCAGGACCTCACCCAGCAGCCACAGCGCGACGAGGCCGAATGCGATGTAGAGGACCGTCCAGCCCATATACGCCCCTCTTCCGCCGCTTTCCGGCCACCGTCATCAGGACTGCTGGTGCAGCCCCAGATTCTCGTAGATTTCCAGGGTCGCCGTGGAGTGGTTCAGGGTAATGAAGTGCAACCCGGGAACGTCCTCGGCCATCAAGCGCGCACACAACTCCGTTGCGTACTCGATGCCAATGGAGCGTACAGCGGCCGGGTCATCCTTGACGGCAAGGATGCGTTCGGCCAGCTCCGGCGGGAAGGCCGCGTTGCTGAGCTGCGCGAAACGCTCGATCTGGCGCACGTTCGTGACCGGCATGATCTCGGGAATGATCGGCGTCGAGCAACCGGCCGCCGAGACGCGGTCCCGCAGCCGGAAGTAGTCCTCCGGGTAGAAGAACATCTGCGTGATGGCGAAGTCCGCGCCGGCCCGGCACTTGTCGACGAAGTGGGCGATGTCGGAATCCCAGTCCGCCGAGCGCGGGTGCATCTCGGGGAAGGCGGCCACGCCGACGCAGAAGTCGCCGGACTCCTTGATCAGCTGGACGAGGTCGGCCGCGTAGCCCACACCGTCGGGGTGCCGCACCCACTCGCCCATCGGGTCGCCCGGCGGGTCCCCGCGCAGCGCGAGCATGTTGCGGATACCCGCACCGGCGTACTGCCCGATGATGTTGCGCAGGTCGGCCGTGGAGTGGTTGACCGCGGTCAGGTGGGCGACCGGGGTGAGGGTGGTGTCCGTGGCGATGCGCTCGGTGGCGCGCACCGTGCCGTCACGGGAGGTGCCGCCGGCGCCGTACGTCACGGAGACGAAGGTCGGGGAGACGGCCTCGATCCGGCGAATGGCGTTCCACAGGGTCCGCTCGCCCTTCTCGGTCTTCGGGGCGGCGAACTCGAACGAATACGACTGCTTGCCGGAAGCCAGCAGCTCGCGCACAGTCCGTGCGCGATCAGTCCTGGTGGAAGCTGTACCTAGGGCCATACGGGCAGGTTAACCACCGGCCGGTCACACTCCAACCGGCACCGGCGTTATGCCTGGTAAGCCGGTTTCATGTCCACTGGTTGGACATCTCCCGGCCATCCGCGCGTCCTGAAAGAAGCGGCGCCACCTGGAACAGGGCACGCGGCGCGGTGGTTCCGCGCCTGCGGTGTGCCCGAGCCTCACACGTCCCGGGCGCGTACCCGCTTCGCCAGCGACGCGGCCGCCGCGGCGGGGTCGTCCGCCTCGGTGAGCGCGCGGACCACCACGATCCGCCGCGCGCCGGCATCCAGCACCTCGTCCAGGTTGTCGGCGTCGATCCCGCCGATCGCGAACCAGGGGCGCTCGGGGGCGCGGGAGGCGGTGTGGCGGACCAGGTCGAGGCCGGGGGCGTGGCGGCCGGGCTTGGTGGGCGTCGGCCAGCACGGCCCCGTGCAGAAGTAGTCCACGCCCGGTTCGGCGATCGCGGCGTCCACCTCTGCCTCGGCGTGGGTGGAGCGGCCGATGAGCACGCCCGTGCCGAGGACGGCGCGGGCCGCGGGCACCGGGATGTCGCCCTGTCCCAGATGCAGCACCTCGGCGCCGGCGGCGTGGGCGACGTCCGCGCGGTCGTTGACCGCCAGCAGCTTGCCGTGCCGCCGGCAGGCGTCCGCGAGGACTTCGAGGTGGTCGAGCTCCTCGGCCGCCTCCATGCCCTTGTCGCGCAGCTGGACGATGTCCACACCGGAGGAGAGCACCGCGTCCAGGAACTGCGGGAGGTCGCCCTGCCGCTTGCGGGCGTCCGTGCACAGATACAGCCGGGCGTCGGCCAGGGCCTGTCGTGCGGTGTCCATCGGGCGGTGTCCCCCCAGGTCGGCGGTGTACGGGCCGGACGGTCCGGCCCGTACACCCCTCGGATGCGGTTACGGATGCTGGTGTGTGCTGATGTGCGCGTGTTCGCGCCGGTGCGTCAGACGGCGAGCGCCTGAGCGCGGCGCTTCACCTCCGTGCCGCGATTCTCGCGCAGCGCCTGCGCCGGGGTGCCGGGCAGGCTCTCGTCGGGCGTGAAGAGCCACTCCAGCATCTCCTCGTCGGCGAAGCCGTCGTCGCGCAGGAGGGTCAGGGTCCCGACCAGGCCCTTGACGATCTTGCCGTCCTTGATGAAGTCGGCCGGCACGTGCAGTGCCCTGTTCTCGCCGCGGCGCACCGCGATCAGCTGGCCCTCCTTGACCAGCTGCCGGACGCGCGTCACCTCGAGGTCGAACTCTTCGGCGATGTCGGGGAGGGTGAGCCAGGCGGGGACGAGTCCATCGATGTTTGCGTCAATCTCGGTCACAGGACAAGCGTGCCACCTCGCACTGACAGCCGGTAGCCGGGCATCGCCGTAAGGGCCCCGCGGGCACACCGCTGGGTGAGCCGCGCGGGCCGCCCCGCCTGGTGGCCCGGCCCTCCTCCGGCGGCGCGGCGCCCGGTGAGCGCCCCGATCCGCCCGCTACCGGGCCGCCGATTTCAGCGGTACGGAGGCCAGTGCCGCACGGTCGGGATCCAGCCTCGTGCCGCGCTCGATGAGCTTGCGCCCCTGCGCGAGGTCCCGGGGGCGCCCCACGGCCAGCAGCGCCACCAGGGCGCCCTCGCGCAGCCACAGCACCGTCCATGCGGCGCCGGCCGGATCGCCGCGCCAGACCAGCGTGTCGGCCGCCGGGTGGTGGCCCGCGTACTGCACGAACCGGCCGAACTGCTCGGACCAGAAGTACGGGACCGGGTCGTAGACCATGCCGGGCGCGGCGCCGCGGGCGATGTTCTCGGCGACCGTGCGCGGGCCCTGGAGGGCGTTGTCCCAGTGGTGGATCAGCAGCCGGCGGCCGTAGCGGGCGGACGGGAAGGAGGCGCAGTCGCCGACCGCGAACACATCGGGGGCGGAGGTGTGCAGCCACTTGTCGGCCACCACGGAGCCGTCCTGCGGGGCCAGCTCGATTCCCGAACCGCCCAGCCAGCCGGTCGCCGGCCTGGCACCGATGCCGACCACCACCGCGTCGGCGGGCAGCGTCGTGCCGTCCGCCAGCTCGACCGCGCCCGGCCGAACGGAATCGACCGGTACGCCGGTGCGCAGCTCGGCCCCCGCCTCGGTGTACCAGCTGGTCATGTGGCCTGCGACCTCGGCGGGCAGCGCACCGGCCAGCGGGCGGTCGGACGCCTCGACGACGGTGACCGGGCAGCCGGACTCGCGGGCGGCGGTCGCGAACTCGGCACCGATCCAGCCGGCCCCCACGACGACGATGCGCTTCCCGGCGGCCAGCACCGGCCGCAGCCGCTCCGCGTCGTCGAGGGTGCGCAGCAGATGGACGCCCGGCTGCGACTCACCGCCCGGCAGGTGGATCGGATCGGCGCCGGTGGCGATCACGGCGTAGTCGTACGGCACCGGCCCGTCGGCCGTCTCGACGACATGGGCGTCCGGCGCCAGGCCGGTGACCGGCCTGCTGAGCTGCAGATCGATGCCGAGGGCGGGGAAGTCGACGTCGAAGGCGGAGCCGTCGGCCTTGCCGAGCAGCACCGCCTTGGACAGCGGGGGCCGGTCGTACGGCTGGTGGGGCTCGTCGCCGAGCAGCGTGATCGCGCCGCGCCAGCCCTGTTCGCGCAGCGCGACCGCGGTCTGCACACCCGCGATTCCCGCGCCGACGATCACCACGCGCGGCGTGCGGTCAGGGGCCTGGGAGGACTTGCTCTGCTCGCTCACCCGATCACTCTAGGACGGCGGGTCGCGCCGTTCGCAGCAGCGCGCAAGGAGATCTCTGACACAGCGTCACCGGGGCGCTCGCGGGTAGGCCGGCCCGCCGAAGGCCCGGGGGCGCTCCCTTACGACGTGTCGCGGGCGCGTATTAGGGTGACGGGTACACGCACTCGCGGGAGCCCGGACGCACCGGGCTGAGAGGGAGGCTGGCCGGCCTCCGACCGTACGAACCTGATCCGGGTCATGCCGGCGAAGGGAGGGGCTGGACGCCCATGCATCCACCTGCCACACCATCGGCTCCTGCGGACACGCACCCCGATGTCCTCGTCATCGGGGGCGGCATCATCGGACTGGTCACCGCCTGGCGGGCGGCCGGCCGCGGGCTGCGCGCCGCCGTGGCCGACCCCGCGCCCGGCGGTGGGGCCGCCCGCGTCGCCGCGGGCATGCTCGCCGCCGTCACCGAGCTGCATTACGGCGAGCAGACCCTGCTCGGGCTCAACGTCGCCTCCGCGGAGCGCTATCCGCGTTTCGCGGCCGAGCTGGAGGAGTCCAGCGGGCAGCGGATCGGCTACCGCAGGTGCGGCACCCTCGCCGTCGCCCTGGACGCCGACGACCGCGCCCACCTCCGCGAGCTGCACGCGCTGCAGACCCGGTCGGGGCTGGATTCGCAGTGGCTGACGGGGCGCGAGTGCCGCCGTCTTGAGCCGATGCTCGCGCCCGGCGTACGCGGCGGTCTGCGGGTGGACGGCGACCACCAGGTGGACCCGCGCCGGCTGGCGAGCGCCCTGCTGATCGCCTGCGAACGCGCCGGGGTGGCCTTCCACCGCAGCTGGGCGGAGCGGCTGACGGTCCAGGGCGGCCGGGCGGCAGGCGCCGGGCTCGCCGACGGCACCCGCCTGTCGGCCGGCCAGGTCGTGCTGGCCGGGGGCAGTCACAGCGGGCGGCTTGCCGGTGTCCCCGAGGAGGTGCTGCCGCCGGTGCGCCCGGTCAAGGGCCAGGTGCTGCGGCTGCGCATGCCGGAGCCGCCACGCGGGGGCTCGCCCCTGCTGTCGCGCACCGTACGGGCGGTCGTCCGCGGCGGCCCGCTGTATCTGGTGCCCCGGGAAGACGGGGAACTGGTCGTCGGCGCCACCAGCGAGGAGCTGGGCTGGGACACCACCGTCACCGCCGGCGGGGTCTACGAGCTGCTGCGGGACGCGCACGAGCTGGTCCCCGGCATCACCGAGCTGCCGCTCGTCGAGACCTGCGCGGGCCTGCGTCCCACCTCGCCGGACAATGCCCCGATGCTGGGCCCGACCGCGCTGCCCGGCCTCCACCTGGCCACCGGCCACTTCCGCAACGGGGTGCTGCTGACCCCGGTCACCGGCGACGCGATGGCCGAGGTACTGGCCACCGGAAACCTCCCGGAAGAGGCCCGCCCCTTCTCCCCCGCGCGCTTCTCCGCCACCGCCGGTGCGCGGCCGGAAAGCGCCCGCGCCCCACAGGAGCAGCCCGTATGAGCGCCCCGACCGTATCCGTGTCCGTCAACGGCGAGTCCCGCGACGTCCCCGCCGGCCTCACCCTGGACCGGCTCGTCGCGACCCTGTCCAAGGCGCCGGCGGGTGTCGCCGCCGCGGTCAACGAGACCGTGGTGCCGCGCACCCGCTGGCCCCTCACCCCCCTCGGCGACGGTGACCGCGTCGAGGTGCTCACCGCGGTCCAGGGAGGCTGATCCGCACCGATGGCCGATGATCTTCTCACCATCGCCGGGACCACGTTCCGGTCCCGTCTGATCATGGGGACCGGTGGCGCGCCCAGCCTCGACGTCCTGGAGCGTGCGCTGCTCGCCTCCGGTACGGAACTGACGACGGTCGCCATGCGGCGCCTGGACCCGACCGTGCAGGGCTCGGTGCTGTCCGTGCTGGAACGGCACGGCATCCAGGTGCTGCCGAACACCGCCGGCTGCTTCACCGCGGGCGAGGCGGTCCTCACCGCCCGGCTCGCCCGGGAGGCGCTCGGCACGGACTGGGTCAAGCTGGAGGTCGTCGCCGACGAGCGCACCCTGCTGCCCGACCCGATCGAGCTGCTGGACGCCGCCGAGACGCTGGTGGACGACGGCTTCACGGTGCTGCCGTACACCAACGACGACCCCGTGCTGGCCCGCAAGCTGGAGGAGGTGGGCTGCGCCGCGATCATGCCGCTCGGCTCCCCCATCGGCTCCGGCCTGGGCATCCGCAACCCGCACAACTTCCAGCTGATCACCGAGCGGGCCGGGGTCCCGGTCGTGCTGGACGCCGGTGCCGGCACCGCCTCCGACGCCGCGCTCGCCATGGAGCTGGGCTGCGCGGCGGTGATGCTGGCGTCCGCGGTGACCCGGGCCCAGGAGCCGGAGCTGATGGCGGACGCCATGCGGCACGCGGTCGAGGCCGGCCGGCTGGCGCACCGCGCGGGCCGGATCCCGCGCCGGCACTTCGCGCAGGCGTCCTCGCCCGCCGAGGGCGTGGCGGAGCTGGATCCGGAGCGACCCGCGTTCTGACCGGCGGGCCGCCCTCCGCTCCGGGCCCGGGAGCGGCGGGCGGGCACCGTCCGGAAACGGCGGTCCTGTCACCGTTCGGCTGCAGTACGCCGCGGGGGACCGCCGCGGCGTACTCCTGTCGGTGCTTCCTCGTAGACTCGTCTGCCGTGGATACCACCCTTCAGGACCCGCTCGTGGGCCAGCTGCTCGACGGCCGCTACCGCGTCCAGGCGCGCATCGCCGCCGGCGGTATGGCCACCGTCTACCGGGCCGTGGACACCCGGCTCGACCGCGTGCTGGCGCTGAAGGTCATGCACCCGACCCTCGCGACGGACCAGGCGTTCGTCGAGCGCTTCATCCGCGAGGCCAAGTCGGTCGCGCGCCTGTCCCACCCCAACGTGGTGGGCGTCTTCGACCAGGGCGCGGACGGCACCTACGTCTATCTGGCGATGGAGTACGTCGCCGGCTGCACCCTGCGCGACGTCCTGCGCGAGCGGGGCGCCCTGCAGCCGCGGGCCGCGCTGGACATCCTGGAGCCGATCCTCGCGGCCCTGGGCGCCGCGCACCGCGCCGGCCTGGTGCACCGCGACATGAAGCCGGAGAACGTCCTCATCGGCGACGACGGCCGGGTCAAGGTCGCCGACTTCGGCCTGGTGCGCACCGTCGACACCCAGACCACCTCCACCGGCGCGATCCTGGGGACGGTCTCCTACCTCGCCCCCGAGCAGATCGACAGCGGCACGGCCGACGCCCGGGTCGACGTCTATGCCTGCGGCGTGGTGCTCTACGAGATGCTGACCGGCGCCAAGCCGCACACCGGCGGTTCCGCGGCGCAGGTCCTCTACCAGCACCTGCACGAGGACGTACCGCCGCCCTCGCAGTCCGTCCCCGGCCTGGCGCGGCAGCTCGACGAGCTGGTCGCACTGGCCACCTCCCGCGATCCGCAGCAGCGCCCGCAGGACGCGGTCGCGATGCTGTCCCGCACGCGCGCGGTCCGTGCCGAGCTGACCGACGCGCAGCTGGACGCGGTGCCGCCGCAGGCGACGGCGCCGGCCGCCGACGGCACGGGCGCCGAGCGTACGGACGTCCTGCCGCGGCCCGGCGGCGTACAGCTGCCGCTGCCCGGTGCCGCCGGGGAGGCGGAGCTGAACCGCACCAGCCGTCTCGAAGTGCCCGCGGACACCGCGCCGCCCACGGACCGCACCACGCGGCTGCGCCGGGCGTCCGCGCCCGCGCCGCGCGCCGGTCTGCTGCAGCGGCGCAAGCTCGCCACCGTCCTCGCGGCCGTACTGCTGCTGCTCGGGGTGGGCACCGGCGTCTGGTACATCAACTCCGGCCAGTTCACGACCGTCCCCGCGGTGCTGGACATGACGCAGGCCAAGGCGGAGAAGACGCTGCGCGGCGAGGGGCTCGGCGTGAAGGTGGCGCGCGGTTACAGCTCGAACGTCCAGCGCGGCCATGTCATGGCGACGGATCCGGCCAACGGCAAGCGGATCCGGGGCAACGGCACGGTCACCCTCACGATCTCCCGCGGCCCCGAGATCGTCTCGATCCCGGACCTGTCGGGCACACCCGCCGCCGACGCCAAGCGCCGGCTGCGCGACCTCGGTCTGACGCCGGGCACCGAGAGGCGGGCGTTCGACGAAGAGGTCGCCAGGGGCTCGGTGATCCGTACGGACCCGGCCGCGGGCAGCAAGCGGCGGCCCGATACGGCCGTGGCACTCACGATCAGCCGGGGCGCCGAGGTGGAAGTGCCCGATGTGGTCGGCGACGACCGGGCCGACGCGCAGGAGACGCTGCGCGAGGCCGGGCTGCGGGTGAAGTTCGCGGCGGCGCCGGTCAACTCCGAGGAGGACAAGGGCACCATCGCCCGGCAGTCGGTGGCCGAGGGCGAGAGCCTGGGCGAGGGCGAGACGATCACCCTCACGATCTCCAAGGGCCCCGAGATGATCACCGTTCCGGACCTCACCGGCAAGGACGTCGAGGACGCCAAACGGGAGCTTTCGGCCCTCGGGTTCCAGGTCGAGGTGAAGAAGCCGTTCCTCTTCCCGCAGGACACGGTCGACTCCCAGTCGGTCGAGGGCGGGGAGAAGGCCCCCAAGGGCGACACGATCACCATCAGGCTCAAGGGAGCGCTGTAGCGGCGATCCGCGCGAGCTCGCCGCCGGTCCTGGGCCCGGACCGGCGGCGGGCGTCCGCGGTGGACCTGGCACCCTGGGAAGGTGACCACTTCCCCTTCCCCGCAGCCCTCCCGTCGACGTAATCCGGTCGGGGGCCATGTTCCGGTGGCCGGCGGCCTGGCCAAGGTCGGTCTCCCCTACGCCCGCGAGATCGGCGGCGAGACCGTGCAGGTCTTCGTCGCCAACCCGCGCGGCTGGGCGACCCCGCCCGGCAACCCCGAGCAGGACGAGGCGTTCCGGGCGGCTTGCGCACAGGACGGGATCCCGGCCTACGTCCACGCCCCGTATCTGATCAACTTCGGCTCGCACACCGAGGCGACAGTCGACAAATCCGTGGAGTCGCTGCGCCACTCGCTGCGGCGCGGTCGGGAGATCGGCGCGCTGGGAGTGGTCGTGCACACCGGCTCGGCGACCGGAGGACGGCCGCGGGACGTGGCCCTGGCCCAGGTCAGGGAGCGGATGCGGCCGCTGCTCGACGAGCTGACGCACGACGACGACCCGTGGCTGCTGCTGGAGTCGACGGCCGGCCAGGGGGCGTCGCTGTGCGCACTCGCCGAGGATCTCGGGCCGTACTTCGACGCGCTGGACCGGCACCCCAAGCTCGGGATCTGCCTGGACACCTGCCACGCCTTCGCGGCGGGCCACGACCTGGCGGCACCGGGCGGTACGAAGCTGCTTCTGGACGAGCTGGTGGAGGTGGCCGGCGAGGGCCGGCTGCGGCTGATCCACGCCAACGACTCCAAGGACGTGGTGGGCGCCCACAAGGACCGCCACGCGAACATCGGCGCGGGCCACATCGGCGCCGAGCCGTTCGGGGAGCTGTTCGCCCACCCCGCGACCGCCGGCGTTCCGCTGGTGATCGAGACGCCGGGCGGCAAGGAAGGGCACGCGGCGGACGTGTCCCGCCTCAAGGAGCTGCGCGAGGGCTGTGCTCCGATCTCTTGATGCATACCCTAGGGGGGTATAGTTTGTTGATGGTCGGGAAGTAGCCGCACCCTCCCCCTGGGGGTTTCGATGAAGCTGCACGGGCACGAGGCACACCGCGAACACGCGGATCCCACCGGACACGAACAGCACGCGCCCCACGCCCCCGCCGGACCGGACGCTCACGCACCGGCCGGCTGGGGCATGGCCGCCCGCGCCACCCTGCACTGCCTCACCGGCTGCGCCATCGGCGAGGTGCTCGGCATGGTGATCGGCACGGCCCTGGGCTGGCACAACATCCCGACGCTGATCCTCGCGATCGCGCTGGCCTTCTTCTTCGGCTACGCGCTCACCCTGCGCGGCGTCCTGCGGACCGGCCTGGACCTCAGGGCCGCCGTCAAGATCGCCCTGGCCGCGGACACCCTGTCGATCGCGGTGATGGAACTCGTCGACAACAGCGTGATCGCCCTGATTCCGGGCGCGATGGACGCCGGCCTGTCGCGCTGGCTGTTCTGGGGGGCGCTGGCGCTCTCACTCGTGGTGGCGTTCGTCGTGACCACGCCCGTCAACCGCTGGATGATCAGCCGCGGCAAGGGGCACGCGGTGGTGCACAGCCGGCACGGCTGACACGGCCCGGCCGCCACGCGCCGGGCCGGCCGCACTCACAGCTCGGGGCCGTCGCCCGGCTCCTCCTGATAGGAGTACCGCTGCTCCTGCCAGGGGTCGCCGAGATTGTGGTAGCCCCGCTCCTCCCAGAAGCCACGGCGGTCCGCCGTCATGTACTCGATGCCGCGGACCCACTTGGGGCCCTTCCAGGCGTACAGGTGGGGGACGATCAGCCGCACCGGGAAACCGTGCTCGGCGGTGAGGAGTTCACCGGACCGGTGGGTGGCGAAGATGCAGTTCTCCGCCGCGAAATCCTCCAGCCGCACATTCGAGCTGAAGCCGTACTCCGCCCAGACCATCACGTGCGTGACATCGGGCGCCGGCGGCGCGAGTTCCAGGATGGTCTGCGTCCGCACCCCGCCCCATTCAGCGCCCAGCATGCTGAATTTGGTCACGCAGTGCATATCCGAGACGACCGTGGTGTACGGCAGCGCGGCGAATTCCTCGTGCGTCCAGCAGTGTTTTCCGCCGTCCGCGGTGGCGCCGAACGCACGGAACTCCCAGCGCTCGGGGCGGAACTTGGGAACCGGCCCGTAATGCGTCACCGGCCAGCCCCGCTGCAGTCGCTGCCCCGGAGGCAGCTGAGAATGCTCCTCTTCGCGGCGTTCCGGCTGACCCATGCCCTCCATGTTGTCAGACCGGACGGGGTGCCGATGACCAGGGCGGCAGGGATTCGGGCAACTCATACTAAGCGTGCACTTACTGGACGGGCCGCTTCACGCGGTGCAAGGATGCGCGGCACCTGCCCAGATTCCCGTGCGGAAGGAGCCCGCTGCCATGCAGGGCGACCCCGAGGTCCTCGAATTTCTCAACGAGCAGCTGACCGCCGAGCTGACCGCGATCAACCAGTACTTCCTGCACGCCAAGATGCAGGAGAATTTCGGCTGGACCAAGCTCGCGAAGTACACGCGCAGCGAATCGTTCGACGAGATGAAGCACGCGGAACTCCTGACGGACCGCATTCTCTTCCTCGACGGCCTGCCGAACTACCAGCGGCTGTTCCATGTGCGGATCGGCCAGACCGTCACCGAGATGTTCCAGGCCGACCGGCAGGTCGAGGTGGAGGCGATCGACCGGCTCCGGCGCGGTATCGAGCTGATGCGCGCCAAGGGCGACATCACCTCGGCGAACATTTTCGAGGACATCCTCGCGGACGAGGAGCACCACATCGACTATCTCGACACCCAGCTGGAGCTGGTCGAGAAGCTCGGGGAGGCGCTCTACATCGCCCAGCTGATCGAGCAGCCGAGCTGAGACCGGGCGATGCGCACCCGGCGGCGGGTGATCACGCGCCCGGAAAGCGCTAGGCGGCCTCCGGGAGCACCGCGGGCTCCGCTTCGGCCACCTCCGCGACCAGCGGCTCGGGTGCGCCGTTGTCGATGAGTTCGCGCCGGGGGCAGGCGCCCCGGCCGAGCAGGGCCTGGATGCGGCGCACACAGCCGCCGCAGTCGGTGCCGGCCTTGCAGGCGGACGCTATCTGGCGGGGCGTACAGGCGCCCGTGCCCGCGTGGTCGCGGACCTGCTGCTCGGTGATGCCGAAGCAGGAGCAGACGTACACGCGGGTCACCTCCTGGGAGGACGGCTCGTCGATCTGGCTGATCTTGAGTGAGGTTACCCTTACCTTACCCATAGCGGCGCACCTGCACAACGCGATGGGGCGCGGATCACAGGATCCGCGCCCCATCGTTGTACTGTCGGTCGCCGTCGCCGCAGGTCAGCGACGGATGGCCTCACTGATCGCGGTACATCTCCGCCACCAGGAACGCCAGGTCGAGCGACTGGCTGCGGTTGAGCCGCGGGTCGCAGGCCGTCTCGTAGCGCTGGTGCAGATCGTCGACGAAGATCTCGTCGCCGCCGCCCACGCACTCCGTGACGTCGTCGCCGGTCAGCTCGACGTGGATACCGCCCGGGTGCGTGCCGAGGCTCTTGTGGACCTCGAAGAAGCCCTTGACCTCGTCCAGCACATCGTCGAAGCGACGGGTCTTGTGACCCGAGGCCGCCTCGAAGGTGTTGCCGTGCATCGGGTCGCAGATCCAGGCCACCTGGGCACCGGAGGCGGTGACCTTCTCGACCAGCTCGGGGAGCTTGTCGCGGACCTTGTCCGCACCCATACGGGTGATGAAGGTCAGCCGGCCCGGCTCGCGGTCCGGGTCGACGCGCTCGATGAGCGTGAGCGCGTCCTCGGGCGTGGTCGTCGGGCCCAGCTTCACCCCGATGGGATTGCGGATGCGCGAGGCGAATTCGAGATGCGCGCCGTCCAGCTGACGGGTGCGCTCACCGATCCAGACCATGTGGCCGGAGACGTCGTAGAGGTCGCCGGTGCGCGAGTCGGTGCGGGTCAGCGCCGACTCGTAGTCCAGGATCAGCGCCTCGTGGGAGGCGTAGAACTCGACGGTACGGAACTCCTCGGGGTCCACCCCGCAGGCGTTCATGAAGTTCATCGCGCGGTCGATCTCGCGGGCCAGCGCCTCGTAGCGCTGTCCGGAGGGCGAGGACTTCACGAAGTCCTGGTTCCAGGCGTGCACCTGGCGCAGGTCGGCGTAGCCACCGGTGGTGAAGGCACGCACCAGGTTCAGCGTCGCCGCGGAGGCGTGGTACATCCGCTTCAGCCGCTCGGGGTCCGGGATGCGGGCCGCCTCGGTGAACTCGAAGCCGTTGACGGAGTCGCCGCGGTAGGTCGGCAGGGTCACGCCGTCGCGGGTCTCGGTCGGCTTGGAGCGCGGCTTGCTGTACTGACCGGCGATCCGGCCGACCTTGACCACCGGGACGGACCCGGCGTAGGTCAGCACGGCGCCCATCTGCAGCAGCGTCTTGAGCTTGTTACGGATGTGCTCGGCGGATACGGCGTCGAAGGCCTCCGCGCAGTCGCCGCCCTGAAGCAGGAACGCCTCACCACGGGCGACCGCTCCCAGGCGCTCGCGCAGCTGGTCGCACTCGCCCGCGAAGACGAGCGGCGGATAGGACTCGAGCTCCGCGATCACATCGCGCAGAGCCTCTTGGTCCGGCCAGTCAGGCTGCTGCGCCGCGGGCAGGTCTTGCCAGGTGTTGCCACCGGCGTGGGTTTCAGCGTTCACGGTCACGTTCCCCACATTACGGGGTCGCAGGGGGGCGTCCGCCAGTCGCCCGGAGTTTGAGACGGACTCCACTCCACTCCGCTCCGACCAGCGGTGATCGGCACGGCGGGGACGGGGCGCCGGGGCCGGCCGGACCTCCGCCCGCACCGTTTACTTCCGCCACGCCGGCCGCCGTCCCGGCCAGTCCCTCACTCCGGCAGGGAGTCGTCCGGGGAGCCGTGGGCGAGGGCGGCGAGCGTGGCCAGGGCCTGGGAGAGCAGGGCGGGCGGCGGGCTCGCGAGCGCGAGCCGCACGGCGTTCGGGGCGGGGCCGGTCCCCTGGGCGCCCTCCGCGGCGACCGCGAACGCGGCGGCGGGGGTGACGGCGATCCCCCGGCGAGCGGCGGCCGCCAGGAACATCTCGGCGCGCCACGGCGCGGGCAGCTCCCACCAGGCGAAGTACGAGCCGGGGTCGGCGTGGACGGAGAAGCCCGCCAGCTGCTCCTTGACCAGGGCCTGACGGGCGGCGGCGTCGCGGCGCTTGGCGGCCACGATCCGCTCCAGGCTGCCGTCGGTCATCCAGCGGGTGCTCGCCTCCAGCGCGAAGCCGGTGGCGGTCCAGCCGCCGGAGCGCAGGGCGGCGGCGAGCCGGTCGGTGTGCGAGGCCGGTGCGACGGCGAGGCCGATGGTCAGGCCGGGGGCCAGCCGCTTGGACAGGCTGTCGACGAGGAAGGTGCGGTCGGGCGCGAGGGTGGCGAGCGGCGGACCTGCGGTGCCGGGGCCGGCTCCGGGGCTGCCGTCCTGCTTCAGGAAGCTCCAGATGGCGTCCTCCACCGCCCACAGGTCCAGCTCTTCCAGGAGCGCGGCGAGCTCCCCCCGGCGCTCGGCGGGCATCGTCACGCCCAACGGGTTGTGGAGGGTGGGCTGGACATAGAGCGCACGCAGCGGGGCGGCACGGTGGGCGGCGCGTACGGCGTCCGGGCGCAGCCCCTGGTCGTCGGTGGCGAGCGGGACGAGGGTGATGCCGAGCCGGGCGGCGATCCCCTTGACCATCGGATAGGTCAGGGACTCGACACCGAGTCGCTCACCGGGCGGCACCAGGCAGGCGAGCGCTCCGGCCATCGCCTGGCGACCGTTGCCGGCGAAGCGGACGAGGTCCGGTTCGGTCCGCAGGCCCGTCCCGGCGAGCAGCGCGGCCGCGGCGTCGCGGGCGGCGCCGGTGCCTGCCGGACCCGCCGGGCGCAGGGCGGCTTCGAGGGTGTCCGGGCGCAGCAGCGGCGTGAGTCCGGTCGCGAGCAGGGCGGCCTGTTCGGGGACGACGGGGTAGTTGAGTTCGAGGTTGACGTGCAGGGCGCCCGGGGCGGGTGGTTCGGCCAGCGCGGGGCCCGGCGCGTGCTGGGCGGCGCGGACGTAGGTGCCGCGGCCGACCTCGCCGACGGTCAGGCCGCGGCGGGCCAGTTCGCGGTAGACGCGGGTGGCGGTGGAGTCGGCGATCCGGCGGCTGCGGGCGAAGGCCCGCTGGGTGGGGAGGCGGTCACCGGGGCGCAGCCGCCCGTCGGCGATCTCCGCGGCGACGGCGTCGGCGATGCGCTGGTACTCCTCCGCGGCCATGCCCTGCCCCTTCCCTCATGCTCCGGTTCCGGATGCATCCCCGTAACCGTCGGGTCCCCATCATTGCACCGAGTGCAATGTTTATATTGCACCGAGAGTGTGCACCTCATAGCATCGAGCCGTCAAGGGGCCAGGCCCCAACGGGCAAGGGTGAGGGGTGAGTTGTGCGAAGCGCGTCATCGAGCAGGCCGGGAACGACGGGTACGGCGGACGTCAACGGGATCAGCATCGGCTACGACGACCGGGGCAGCGGCGTGCCCCTCGTCCTCCTCCACGGGCACCCCTTCGACCGCACGATGTGGGCACCGCAGCTCGCGGCCTTCGGGGGCGCGGGCGCGCCCCCCGGGGTGCGCGTGATCGCACCGGATCTGCGGGGCTACGGCGCCTCGACCGTCGTCCCCGGCGTCACTCCCCTTGAGACCTTCGCCCGCGACACCGCCGCACTGCTGGACGACCTGGGGCTCGCCGGCGAGCGCGTCGTGCTCGGCGGACTGTCCATGGGCGGCCAGATCGCCATGGAGTTCGCCCGGCTCTTCCCCGGCCGGCTGCGCGGGCTGCTGCTCGCCGACACCTTCGCGCAGGCGGAGACCGCCGCGGGCAAGGACGCGCGCAACGCCGCCGCCGACCGGCTGCTGCGCGAGGGCCTGGCCGGCTACACGGCCGAGGTCCTGGACAGGATGATTGCTCCCTACACCGTCACGGGCCGGCCCGAAATCGCCGCGCACGTCCGCCGCATGATGCTCGGCGCACCCCCGGAGGGCGCCGCGGCGGCCCTCCGCGGCCGGGCAGAACGACCCGACTACACCGCGACGCTGAGCCGCCTCCCGGTCCCGGCGCTGGTGGTCGTCGGGCGGGACGACACCTACACGCCGGTCGCGGACGCGGAGTTCCTGCACCGTACGCTCCCCGACGCGACGCTCGCCGTCATCGAGGACGCCGCGCACCTGCCGAACCTGGAGCAGAGCGCCCGCTTCGACGACGCCCTGCGGGCCTTCCTGGCGCGCCTCCTGCCACGGCCCTGACCCGCCGCCGCCCGGCCGCGGCCCCGCCACGGACACCGCCCGCGGCCCGTCCCGCCATCCGGTAGGGTGCCGTCCATGCACGCGCAATCGACGACGACCATGAACTGGTGGTGGACCGCTCATCCGGCGGCCCACTGATTCGCGCGCACACCACAGACTCCGCGAAAGGCCGCCCGAGGGGCGGCCTTTCGTCGTAAGGCGGGCCGGTCCTCCTCCCCGGAAGGAACCAACCCCGCCATGCACCGCGAGCCCCTTGCCCCCGATGCCACCGCGCTCGTCCAGCGGCTGCTCGACCCCGCCTGCCCACCGTTCGCCCTGCTGCGCCGCCGCTCCCCCGGCCGGGAGGCGGCCGACCGCGTCGAGGTGCTGATCGGTGAGGTCGAGGAGGTCGAGCGGCTGGCCGACATCCCCCTGGGCGACGGGACTCCGCAGGCGCCGGTCACCGACGCGCTCGCGCTGATCCCCTTCCGGCAGATCCGCGAGCGCGGCTTCCACGCCCACGACGACGGCACCCCGCTCGCCGTGCTGCGCCCCCGCGAAACCTGCGAACTTCCCCTGGACGACGTGCTGGCGGCCCTCCCCGCGCACGAGGTCCAGGTGGCGGACGGGGCCTTCGACGTGGACGACGCGGCGTACGCGGAGATCGTCGAGCGGGTGGTCCGGGACGAGATCGGCAGCGGCGAGGGCGCCAACTTCGTCATCCGCAGGACGTTCGAGGGCGAGATCGCAGACTTCTCCGCGGCCGACGCGCTGGCGCTGTTCGGCCGGCTGCTGGCCGGTGAGCGCGGCGCGTACTGGACGTACGTGGTGCACCGCCCCGGCCTGCGCACCCTGGTCGGGGCCAGCCCCGAGGTGCATGTGCGGATGACCGGCGGCACGGTCGTGATGAACCCCATCAGCGGGACCTACCGCTACCCGGCCGGGGGTCCCACCCCCGAGAGCCTGCTGGCCTTCCTCGGCGACCGCAAGGAGGTCGAGGAGCTGTCCATGGTGGTGGACGAGGAGCTGAAGATGATGTGCACCGTCGGCGACAAGGGCGGTGTGGTGGTCGGGCCCCGGCTCAAGGAGATGGCCCATCTCGCGCACACCGAGTACGAGCTGCGCGGCCGCTCCACCCTCGACGTGCGCGAGGTCCTCAAGGAGACGATGTTCGCGGCGACGGTCACCGGGTCGCCGGTGCAGAACGCCTGCCGTGTCATCGAGCGGCACGAGCCGGCCGGCACCGACGGGCGGGGCCGCGGCTACTACGCCGGGGCGCTGGCCCTGATCGGCCGCGACGCGGGCGGCGCGCAGACCCTGGACTCGCCGATCCTGATCCGTACCGCCGACATCGCGGCGGACGGGCGGCTGCGCGTCCCCGTCGGCGCCACCCTGGTCAGGGCCTCCGACCCGCACAGCGAGGTCGCCGAGACGCACGCCAAGGCGGCGGGCGTGCTCACCGTCCTCGGGGCACGGCAGGCTCCGGAGCGGGCCGGCACCGCGCAGCCGGCCCCGCGGCTGGCGGACGACCCGCGGGTCCGGGCCGCGCTGGACGCCCGCCGCGCGGATCTGGCCCCCTTCTGGCTGCGGATGCAGACCACCGCGCCGATCGCCGCGCTGCACGGTCACGCCCTGGTCATCGACGCCGAGGACACCTTCACCGCGATGCTGGCGCACCTGCTGCGCACCTCGGGCCTGACCGTCACCGTCCGCCGGTACGACGAGCCGGGGCTGCGCGAGGCCGCCCGCACGCACCAGGGACCCGTCGTGCTCGGCCCCGGCCCCGGAAACCCGTCCGACGCCGCCGACCCCAAGATGCGCTTTCTGCGGTCGCTGACCGCGGAACTGGTCGCGGGACACCGGCACGGTCTGCTCGGTGTCTGCCTCGGGCACGAACTGCTCGCCGCGGAGCTGGGGCTGGAGATCGTCCGCAAGGAGGTGCCGTTCCAGGGCGCCCAGGAGCGCATCGACTTCTTCGGGCGCCCCGAGACGGTCGGCTTCTACAACACCTTCACGGCCCGGTGCGACGACACCACAGCGGCCGAACTGGCGATGCACCGCGTGGAGTTGAGCCGGGACGCGGAGACCGGGGAGGTGCACGCGCTGCGCGGCCCCGGCTTCGCCGGCGTGCAGTTCCACCCCGAGTCGGTGCTGACTCTGGACGGCGCCTCGGTCACCGCGCAGCTGCTGGCAGCTGTCCTCGTGTGACCAGCATGTTCTCGTTGGTGCGGCCGGCCAGGTGATCCTCGACATTGCGCACGGTGGTCTCGATGATCCGGCCGACCGCCTCTTCGGTGAAGTACGCCTGGTGGGAGGTGATCAGCACGTTCGAGAACGTCATCAGGCGGGCGAGGGTGTCGTCGCCGATGCCCTCCACGGACTTGTCGAAGAAGAACAGCCCGGCCTCCTCCTCGTAGACGTCCAGGCCGACGCCGGTGAGCCGGCCGGCCTTGAGCGTCTCGACGAGGGCGGCGGCGTCGACGAGTCCGCCGCGGCTGGAGTTGATGAGGATCGCGTCGTCCTTCATCGCGGCCAGCGCGGCGGCGTCGACCAGGTGGCGGGTGGCCGCCACCAGCGGGACGTGCAGACTCACCAGGTCGGCCTCGGCGAACAGCTGCTCCGGGCCGACGTACGTCATCCCGAGCTCCGCGCAGCGCGGGTTCTCGGTGACGTCCCAGCCCAGCAGGCGCATACCGAAGCCATGGGCGATCCGGCTGAACGCCTCGCCGATCCTGCCGGTGCCGAGCACGCCCGCCGTACGGCCGCGCAGGTCGCGGCCCATCAGGCCGTCCAGCCGGAAGTCGAAGTTGCGGGTGCGGTGGGCGGCCCGTACGAGGTGCCGGTTCACGGCCAGGGCGAGCGCCCAGGCGAACTCGGCCACCGCGTAGGGCGAGTAGGAGGCGACCCGGCCGACACTCAGTCCGAGGTCGGCCGCCGCCTGGAGATCGATGTTGTTGAAGCCGGTGGCGCGCTGGGCGATCATCTTCGTGCCGCCGGCCGCGAGGGACTGCAGCACCTCCGCACTCAGATCGGCGTTCACGCTGGTGCTGACGATCTCGTAGTGCTGCGCGATGGGTGCGGTGTCGCGGTTGAGGAAGATGTCCAGGCTGCGCACCTGGTGACGGCCCGCGAAGGCCCTCTCCAGCAGGGGACGCTCGTCCGCCTGCACACCGAATGCCAAGATCTCCACGGCTGCTCCCGCCGGTCCTCTCGCTGCGAATGTACGGCCGCTCGCTCAGCGGTGCCGTCCGCGGACGGCGGGAGCGGCGGGAGTGCGTGACGCTGTCGCGGCTCAGCCGAAGAAGACCCCGGCCTCGGCGTAGAGCACGGGATCGACGGTCTTCAGCTTCGCCGTCGCCTCCGCGATCGGCACCCGCACGATGTCCGTGCCGCGCAGCGCGACCATCGTGCCGAAGTCGCCGTCGCGCACCGCCTCGATGGCGTGCAGCCCGAAGCGGGTGGCCAGCCAGCGGTCGAAGGCGCTGGGGGTGCCGCCCCGCTGGGTGTGCCCGAGGACGGTCGTACGGGCCTCCTTGCCGGTGCGCGACTCGATCTCCTTGGCCAGCCACTCCCCCACGCCCGACAGCCGGACATGGCCGAAGGAGTCGGTGCTCCCGTCCTTCAGCACCATCTGCCCGTCCTTGGGCATCGCGCCCTCGGCGACCACCACGATCGGGGCGTAGCGGACCTTGAAGCGGGACTCGATCCAGGCGCAGACCTCTTCGATGTCGAAGCGTTGCTCGGGGATGAGGATGGCGTTCGCGCCGCCGGCCAGGCCGGAGTGCAGGGCGATCCAGCCGGCGTGCCGGCCCATCACCTCGACGACCAGCACCCGCATATGCGATTCGGCGGTGGTGTGCAGCCGGTCGATGGCCTCGGTGGCGACGCCGACGGCGGTGTCGAAACCGAAGGTGTAGTCGGTGGCCGAGAGGTCGTTGTCGATCGTCTTGGGGACGCCGACGCAGGGCACGCCGTACTCGCCGGAGAGCCGGGTGGCGACGCCCAGGGTGTCCTCGCCGCCGATCGTGATCAGCGCGTCGACCTCCTGCTTGGCCAGCGTCTCCTTGATCCGGTGGACGCCGTCCTGCTCCTTGAAGGGATTGGTGCGCGACGAGCCCAGGATCGTGCCTCCGCGAGGCAGGATGCCGCGGACCGCCGGGATGTCCAGCGGCACCGTGTCGCCCTCCAGCGGGCCGCGCCAGCCGTCCCGGAAGCCGACGAAGTCATATCCGTACTCCTGGGTGCCCTTGCGGACGACGCCCCTGATCACCGCGTTCAGACCGGGGCAGTCGCCACCGCCGGTCAGCACTCCGACCCGCATCGCTGCTTCACCTACATCCCGTCAGTGGCCGCGTACGGCCATGCATGAGCCGACCCTCGTCACGTTAGTGGTGATTTGGGGCACTCCGGGACAAGGCGCACGCCGATTTCGTTGATTCACCGGGGAGTTGAGGCGGGGCGTTCACCCGTACGAGCGGATCACCCTGCGGGTCCTGCACCCGGCCGCTGACGGCGGCGGCCGGCTACGCGTCGTCGAGGCCGCGCTCGATGGCGTAGCGCACCAGCTCCACGCGGTTGTGCAACTGCAGCTTGCCGAGGGTGTTCTGGACGTGGTTTTGGACCGTGCGGTGCGAGATGACCAGCCGCTCGGCGATCTGCTTGTACGAGAGGCCCTTGGCCACCAGCCGCAGCACCTCGGTCTCCCGCTCCGTCAGCTGCGGCGCGCCCGGCTCGTCGGCCGTCGCCAGCTCGGGCTCCGTCGCCAGCCTGCGGTACTCACCGAGCACCAGCCCTGCAAGGCCGGGAGTGAACACCGGATCGCCCACGGCGGTACGGCGCACCGCGTCCAACAGCTCCTGCGTACTGGCCGACTTCAGCAGATAGCCGGTCGCACCCGACTTGACCGCCTCCAGGACATCGGCGTGCTCACCGCTCGCGGAGAGCACCAGCACCCGCAGCGTCGGATCGGCGCCGACGAGTTCCTTGCACACCTGGGCGCCGGGCAGGCCCGGCAGATTGAGGTCCAGGACCAGCACATCGGGCGCCACGGCCTGCGCCCTGCGCACGGCCTGGAGGCCGTCACCGGCCGTCGCCACCACATCGAACCCGGCCTCGGCCAGGTCCCGCGCGACCGCGTCCCGCCACATCGGGTGGTCGTCGACCACCATCACCTTCAGGGCCGCCTGCTCACTCACGCGTTCACCTTCCCCCGTCCGCCGTCCCCGGGCGCCGCGCCCTTGGGGACCTTCAACTCCACTTCCGTGCCCTGGCCCGGGACCGAGATCCAGTCGGCGCTGCCGCCCAGCTCCCGCAGCCGCCCGCGGATCGACAGGGCAACTCCCAGCCGGCCCTCGCGCTCGGCGTCCGCGAGCCGGCCCTCGGGAATGCCGGGGCCGTCGTCGCGCACTGTCACGATCACCGTGTCCGGTTCGTCCTCCACCAGGATCCACGCGTGGGCGCCGGCCCCCGCGTGCACCCGCACATTGTCCAACGCGGCACCGACAGCGGCCGTCAGCTCCGCCGCCGCGGCCGCCGGCAGCACGACCGGGGCGCCGGGCTCGGAGAAAGTGACACCGGCGTTCGCGTACGGCGCGAGCAGCGCCCGGACGTCGCACGGCTCGCCGGACGTCTCCGGGGACAGCTCGGGGCCCGGGGCCCGGGGCGCCGCTCCGGCCGGCTGCGCGGGCTCCGCCGTCCCGGCCGGCGCGGGCTCGCGCTGCGGTGGCACCAGACCGCTGGAGACCAGGGTGCGCAGCGCCACCTCCTGCTCGCCCGCCATCCGGCCCAGCTCGCCCGCCTCCCCGCCGATCTCGGCGCCGCGCCGCTGCACCATCGCCAGGACCTGCAGCACGCTGTCGTGGATGTCGCGGGCCAGCCGCTCCCGCTCCCGGGTGGCGGCCTCGATCTGCAGGGCGCGGGCGAGGGTGCGCTCACTGGCGCGGGCCACCTCGACGACATAGCCGATCGCGACGCTGGCCACCCACACCAGGACGACGTTGTGGATGGTGTCGCGGGCCAGCTCCTGGCGCTCGACGAGGTTGGCGACGGCGACCGCGCTGGAGGCCACGGCGGCCCACCGCCAGCCGCCCTTGATCGCGAAGCCCAGGACGGCACCCGCCGTCCAGATGGAGGGCAGCGTCGGGGCGCCGTCCATGATGCGGGCGTGGGTGTCGACCAGTGGCGTGAGCAGAATGCCGCCGACGGCGAAGCCGAGGTCGGCGAGCAGGAACCTGCGGGTGCAGCGCTCGGCGGAGGTCGTACGGCGCCAGGTCAGCAGCATCCAGACCGTGAGCGCCCCCATGTAGGCGGCGGCTCCCGGCGGGTGCTCGTAGTTCTGATAGGAGAGGCCGACCAGACCCAGGGCGTAGACGAGGGTGAGGATCCGGTAGCCGGTGAGCGCGCGCCACAGCGGGAGCTCGACGGACATCCGCAGCGGCGCCGGGCGCTTGCCCGCCCGCCGGGCCGCGTCGCCGCCCACCGTCCGTATGTCCGTATCCGTCATGCCGGCCCCCACCCCTCGCCGGGCGCGCGTTACGCCCCGGCCTCGGCCTTGCCCCTGCTGCCCTTGCCGGCCGCGCCGTCGTCCTTCGCGGCCTGCTCCGCCTCGGCCTTCTTGCGGGCCTGCTCCGCCTTCGCCCGGTCGGCGATCTGCCGCTTGGCGGCCGTCGCGTAGACGTCGACGTACTCCTGGCCCGAGAGCTTCATGATCTCGTACATGACCTCGTCGGTGACCGACCGCAGGATGAAGCGGTCGCCCTCCATGCCCTGATAGCGGGTGAAGTCCAGCGGCTTGCCGATGCGGATGCCGGGCCGGATCATCTTCGGCACGACCTTGCCCGGCGGCTGCACCTTCTCGGTGTCGATCATCGCGACGGGGATGACCGGGGCGCCGGTGGCCAGGGCGACCCGCGCCAGACCGCCCGGCTTGCCGCGGTAGAGCCGGCCGTCCGGTGAACGGGTGCCCTCCGGATAGATGCCGAACAGCTCACCCCGCTCCAGCACCTCTATGCCGCTCTTGATCGCCGCCTCGCCGGCGCCGCGGGCGCCCGAGCGGTCGACCGGCAGCTGGCCCACGCCCTTGAAGAAGGCCGCCGTCAGCTTGCCCTTGACCCCCGGGGAGGTGAAGTACTCGGCCTTCGCGATGAAGGTCACCTTGCGGTCGAGCACCGCGGGCAGGAAGAAGGAGTCCGAGAAGGACAGATGGTTGCTCGCGAGGATCGCCGGACCCTCGGCGGGGATGTTCTCGATGCCTTCCACCCAGGGGCGGAAGGCAAGCTTCAGCGACCCGCCGATGGAAAACTTCATTGCGCCGTAGATCAACCGACTGCCTCCTGTGTGTGACGCAAAGACCTTAACCCGACTCGGCGCCCCCCTCGCCGCGGCGGGGCTGCGACGTGCTGCGCGACGGTCACCGGCCGTCGGTCGCCCGGGGCCGTGAGCCGCCTCCGCCGGACCTATCCGCCCGCCGTCACTCCGCGTACCCTGAGGTAACTCGCCAGGCCCCCTCATCGATCGGAGTTCCCCGGTGCCGCTCCTTCCCGGAGCCGAACCGTTCCGCCGTGACGGCGGAGAGGTCGGCGTCCTTGTGTGCCACGGCTTCACCGGCTCCCCTCAGTCCGTACGCCCCTGGGCCGAATATCTGGCCGACCGCGGGCTGACCGTCTCCCTGCCGCTGCTTCCCGGCCACGGCACCCGCTGGCAGGACCTGCAGGTCACGACCTGGCAGGACTGGTACGCCGAGGTCGACCGCGAGCTGCGGGCGCTGTCCGAGCGCTGCACGAAGGTCTTCATCTGCGGACTGTCGATGGGTGGCGCGCTGGCGCTGCGGCTGGCCGCCAAGCACGGCGACGCGATCAGCGGGCTGGCCCTGGTCAACCCGGCCAACCGGGTGCACGACAAGGCCGGCGCCCTGCTGCCGGTGCTGCGCTATGTGGTGCGGACCACCAAGGGGTTGGCGAGCGACATCGCCAAGCCGGGCGCCGCGGAGGTCGGTTACGACCGCACACCGCTGCACGCCGCGCACTCCGTGCGCAGGTTCTTCCTCCAGGTCGACTCCGAACTCCCGCAGGTCACCCAGCCGTTGCTGGTGATGACCAGCCCGCAGGACCACGTCGTGCCGCCGGTGGACTCCGAGCGCATCCTGAGCCGGGTGTCCTCCCAGGACGTCCGGCAGAAGCTCCTGGAGCGCAGCTACCACGTCGCGACGCTGGACCACGACGCGGAGCAGATCTTCGAGGACACCTTCGCCTTCCTCGCCCGGCTCGCGCCGGAGGTGCGGGCGGGCGCGGTCGAGGAGGGGACGGCGGCCAGTGGTGGAGCGTAGCCCCCGCGACCCCCGGGACCCGCTGGACGAAGAGGCCGCGTGGGCGGAGATCGTCGCGGGCTACGGCGAGGAGCCGCAGTTCCCGGCGGCGGACGACGGCCGGGACGATCAGGACCGAGAGGACGACCGGGACGACCAGGACGGCCGGACCGGTCAGGACGGCTCGGACGCGGCCGGATCACACGACGACGGCGCCACCGCCCGGCCCGCGGGCTCCGCGGGTCCGGCCGGCATCCCGGCTGTCCCGGGCGCCCTGGATCTGACGAAGCCGGAGACGGACACCGCGGACGCGCCGGCGGCCGAGGGCGCCGGGTCCGGCGATGCCGCGGACGGCGGCAGCGGGACGGAAGAGAAGCGGCCGGAGCGCGGCACCCCCGGCGGCCCGGCCGGTGACGCCGTCGGCAGCTTCGTGGTCTACGCGCCGGGCGTCGGGCCGCGCGACTGGGACGCCGCGCAGCCGTCCGACGAGGACTTCGACGAGTCGGACGAGGGGCACTTCACCCCGCCCGAGCCGCCTCCGCTGCCCGAGGCCGACGTCACCACCAAGTTCGCCTGGATCGCGGTGCTCGGCGGGCCGTTGCTGCTGGTGTTGATGGTGCTGTTCCAGCAGCCGGTGACGTGGTGGATCTCGGTCCTGGGCATCGGCGGCTTCCTCGGCGGATTCGCCACCCTGGTGGCCCGGATGAAGCAGGACGACGAGGACGACGAGGGGATGCCGGGCGGCGGCGCGGTGGTGTGAGCGGTCCGGCCCGCGGCGCTCAGCCGCCGGCCGGCACCCGCAGGGCCGCCAGCACCGGCAGATGGTCGGTGGCCGCGCGGAGGTCCGCCTCCCGCACCCCCGGCAGGCCGTGCGGCACCCCGCAGCCCAGGACCTCGATGCCGTCGGTGGTGAACACCGCGTCGATGCGCTGGTGCGGATCGTCCGGCGTCGAGGTGTACTCCCCGCCCCACGGCTTCGCCGCCCACGCGTCGGTCAGCGCCCCCGCCAGCCGCTGGAAGCTGCGGCCACGGGGCCGGTCGTTGAGGTCCCCGGCGGCGACGGCGTACGGCACGTCCCAGTGCGCCAGCCGATCCAGCAGCAGTCCGGCCTGTGCGTGGCGCTCCGCCGCGGCGAGGCTGAGGTGACAGCTGAGCACCCCGAGCCTTGCGCCGCCGATGCGGACCACGGCGGTGGCGAAACCGCGCTGGTGCAGGCCGGGCGTGCGGGGCAGCAGGACGTCCTCGGTGCGCTCCACATGGGCGCGCAGCGAGGACAGGATCATCGGGCCCGCGGTGGTGCCGCCGCCGGTGACGTACACCAGGCCGCAGGAGCGGGCCAGCCGCTCGGCGGCCTTGCGCCAGCGGAAGAACCGCGGCGCCTCCTGGATGAGCACGAGATCGGGGGCGCAGGCCCGGATGACCCGGGTCAGCGCCGCCCGATCGTCGCGCAACGAGCGGATGTTGTAGCTGAGCACACGGACGATCGCGGAGTCCTCCTCCGTGCCGGACGCGGGAAGTCCGGGCCGCTCAGCCACCATCGCGGTCAGCCCTGTCGGGCCAGGTCGGCCGCACCGACCAGACCGGCCTTGCCGCCGAGCTGGGCGGCGAGCACCTGGGCGTGCGGCCGCCACTGATTGCCGACCAGCCAGCGGCGGAAGGACTTGCGGATCGGGCCGAGGACCAGCTCGCCCTCGTCCGAGACGCCGCCGCCGACGATGAAGGCGGACGGGTCGAAGAGCGAGGCGAGGTCGGCCAGGCCCGCGCCGGCCCAACGGGCCAGTTCGCGGAACGAGTCGATGGCGACCGGGTCGCCCTGGCGGGCCGCCTCGCTGATGTGCCGGCCCTCGATGCCCTCGGAGGTGCCGTCGCCGAGCGAGAGGAGCACCGCGGCGTTCTCGGGGGTGGCGAAGGCACGCTGGCGGGCGTAGCGCAGCAGGGCGCGGCCGGAGGCGTACTGCTCCCAGCAGCCCTGGCTGCCGCAGCCGCACAGCAGTCCGTCGGGGACGACCCGGATGTGGCCGAACTCCGCGGCGACGCCGAAGCGGCCGCGGCGCAGCTTGTTGCCGATGATGATGCCGCCGCCCAGGCCGGTGCCGAGGGTGATGCAGATGACGTCGCTGTGGCCCTGGCCCGCGCCGAACTTGTACTCGCCCCAGGCCGCGGCGTTGGCGTCGTTCTCGACGACGACGGGGAGTCCGACGCGCTGTTCGACCCTGTCCTTGAGCGGCTCGTGGCGCCAGTCGATGTTCGGGGCGAAGAGGACCGTGGCCCGCTTCTCGTCGACATAGCCGGCTGCACCGATACCGACCGCCTCGATCTGGTGGCCGGAACCGACCCGGCGGACGGCGTCCGCGATGGCTTCCGTCAGCTCGTCGGTGGCCTGCGGAGTCGGCACCTTGCACGTCTCCAGGATCGAGCCCTCTTCGTCGACCACGCCGGCCGCGATCTTCGTGCCGCCGATGTCAACGCCGATGGTGAGTCCCATGTGTCCCTCAGTTATTCGCTCGAACCCCGCCGGGAACCACCGTACCGGAGGTCACGGCGGCGTCCGGGCCCATGAGCCTTCAGGAACAGGTCAGTCGAGATCGATCCGCTCGGTGCCGGTGGGGCCGTCGTCGTCGCGCGGATCGTCACCGCGGGCGCCCTTGCCCGGGCTGCCGGGCCGGTCGTCGAGGTCGTCGCGGGTCCAGCGGCGCTCGCTGCCCTCGACGGCCGAGCGGTAGGCGGCGAGCAGCTCGGAGCCGGCCGCCGCGAGGTGGTCGAAGATCTCCGGGTTGCGCTCGACGACCGGCTCGACCGCGGCCTTGGCCTGCTTCAGCAGCTGGTTGACCGCGCCCTGTGCGGCGATCCCGCCGAGGGCGCCGGGCAGCTGGATCCCGGCGAGCTTGTCGGTCACGGCGTCGGCGAGCTTGCGCAGCTCCTCCGCCGCGCTGCCGGGCTGCGGCCCGAATTCGGTACGGCGTCGCGCCTGCTCGGACGCGAGGTCCTCGGCGCACGCCCTCTCCCAGGCATCGGCGTCGGGCTCGGCGGCCGTGTGGTCGGCGGGGCGCTCGGTGGCATCACTCATGACGATCTCCGTGGACTCCTGCGGCGCGGCGGGTGCGGCGACGGTTGGGGCGGACTGCGGAGCGGGACTCACCCTCGACGGTACCCGAACGGCGGGAGGACGTTCAGTGGCTCTGCGGCCACAGAGCGGGGTCGGGGGTGAAGCGGATCTCCAGCACGCCGTCCCGGAGTCCGGCGCCGGAGACGGTGCAGCGGCGCAGTGCGGAGGGGAGCGTCCGGATGCGGCGGAAGCGCCCTGCGCTGACGACGATCTCGTCGCCGCGCCGCACCAGCCCGAGGGTGTCCCGCTCGGCGCCGGGCAGCGGCACCCGCCACACCAGGATGCCGTCGTCGGTCAGGCGGTCCTCGACGGTCCAGGGGTCGAGCTTCCCGGCGGCGGGCCGGCCCTCGCCGATCTCGCCGATCTCGCAGGCAGGACCGTCGATCAGCTCGTCGAGTTCCTCGGTGCCCTGTGGGTCGCGGCCCAGGTGCGGCACTTCGTGCAGCGGCAGGTCGGGGAATTCCTCGCGCAGCGCCTTGAGGGCGCTCTGCTGGCTGCCGGAGAGCCCGGCGAGGAAGGGGTCGGCGGAGCCGGTGGGCAGCAGCCGGTTGACGAGGACGCCGTCGGTGCGGCGGCCGTGCAGCGCGAGCCCGGCGCGCAGCGGGCGCAGGTTCGCGGCGGCGACCGGGCCGGCCTCGGTGACCAGGCGTACGGAAGTGCCGGGGTCGTCGATCACCCGCTGGACGGCGGCGAGTTCGCCCTCCCAGCGCTCCGCGGCCTCGTACAGCTTCTGGGCCGGCATCGGCACGCCGGCGAGCTGGGCGAGCACCGGGCGCAGCGCGCGGGCGGCCTGGCGTTCGGGCGGCAGCAGGCGGCGGAGGTAGCGGCGTACCTGCGCGGGCAGCGCGAGCAGCTGGATCGTCTCGGCGGCCGGGGGCATGTCGACGACGACGGTGTCCCAGTCGTCCGATCCGTGCTCGACGCGCAGCGCGTGCAGCAGCGCGAACGCCTCGGAGCCGGGGAGTTCGGTGAGTTCGTCCTCTTCGAGGGGTGCCGCGCCGAGCAGGTCCAGTGCGGCGCCGGCCCGCTCCTGGAAGGCCAGGAACTCCTGGCGGAAGCGGTCGGCGGGGTCGATCCGGCGGGCGTGCAGACCGGGGGCGATCTCGGTGGCCGCGTCGGCGGCGAGGCGGGAGCCCAGCACCGCCTCCGGCGCGGCACTCCCGGTCGTGAGCAGCAGGACGCGCGCTCCCCGCCGGGCACCTGCCAGGGCGGTGGCGGCGGCGAGCGTGGTGCGGCCCGCGCCGCCGGGGCCGGTGACGAGGACGGTGCGCACGCTCAGAGCTTCTCGGCCTCGTCGGCGGGCGCCTCGGGGCCGCTCTCGACGCGCTTCTTCAGTCCGGCCAGGGCGCGGTCGATGATGACCTTCTCGGCCTTGCGCTTGATCATGCCGAGCATGGGGATCTTGACGTCGACGGTGAGCTGGTACGTCACCTCGGTGCGGGCCCCGCCGTCGCGCGCGGCGAGGCGGTAGGAGCCGTCGAGGGCGCGCAGCATCTGCGACTTGACCAGTGACCAGCTGACCTCGTTCTCACCGGTCCAGGTGTAGGCGAGGGTGTGGTCGTCCTTGATCGCGCCGGCGTCGAGCAACAGGCGCACCTGCTCGGCGCGGCCCTGGGCGTCCTTGGCCAGCACCTCTGCCTCTTTGACCTCTCCGGTCCACTCCGGATAGCGGTCGAAGTCGGCGATCACGCCCATCACCTCGGCGGGTGCCGCCGCGATCGTGATGCTCGAGCTGGTGTGTTCGGCCATCGCCGTGACTCCTCCATGCCGATTCGTGCCGGTCCGCCGACACGCGTCAAACTCGGTGTCTCTGCTGCTGAAGGCTACCGCGCGGGGAAAGGGCGGCGGACACCAGCAGGCCCCGCGCGACCGGGCCGTCGACTACCGGCCACCCCTCGCGGTGCCGGGCGCACCGCCTCCCGCTCGGGGCCGCCGGGTTCACCACTCCAGGACGTACGGCGTCCCGGTCGCGTTGAAGTGTCCGACGTTGACGCATTCCGTCCCCCCGATGCGGACCCGGCGGGCCAGCGGCTGATGGACGTGACCGAAGAGGGAGTAGCGGGGGCGGGTGGTGCGGATGGCGTGCAGGAGCGCCGCGCTGCCGCGCTCGAAGCGGCGGGCGACGGTGTCGTAGCAGAGCTCGGGGACGTCCGGCGGGATGTGGGTGCACAGCACGTCCACCTCGCCGACCGCCTCGATCTTGGCGGCGTACTCCTCGTCGCTGATCTCGTAGGGGGTGCGCATCGGTGTCGTCAGACCGCCGCCGACGAAACCGAAGACCCGGCCGCCGATCTCCACCCGCTCCCCGTCGAGGACCGTGGTGCCGGGCCGGGCGTACTCGGGCCACAGGCGCGGGATGTCGACGTTGCCGTAGGTGGCGTAGGTGGGGGTCGGCAGCGCCGCGAAGAGGTCGGCGTACTGCTTGCGGACCGCCTCCTCGATGACCGACTCCCGGCTCGCGCCGTCGCGGTCCAGGGCGCCCCAGAGCCGGCGGCCCAGCTCGCGGGCCTCCTCGAAGCGGCGGGCGGTGCGCAGTTGGACCAGGGCGTCGGCGTTCTCCACACCGAAGAGGTCGGGGAAGATGCCGCGCGAGTGGTCGGCGTAATCGAGGAAGAGAACGAGGTCACCGAGGCAGACCACCGCATCGGCCCCGGTCCCGGCCTCGGCGAGGTCCCGGCTGTTCCCGTGTACGTCACTGACCACATGCACGCGCATGGCGCCACCCTAGAGGGCCCCGGCCGCCGCCGGGAGAGGTCCTGGACCTGCGGTTACTTTCCGGTCACCGAGGGCCTGGTCTAGTCTTCGCGGAGCAGTCCGAAGGCGTGTCCCCAAGCGTGTGACGCATAAAACATCTGGGCGTGACCCCCTATCGCTGAAGCAATACCGGTGGGTAACGTCCGGGCAGTCCGATCCCCCTTGCATGATCATGGACCGCAGCCGGTGTACACACAGCGTCGTGGCGCCGGCGCCAATGAGGAGCAGCAGTCTTGCGCGAGTTCAGCCTTCCGGCCCTGTACGAGGTCCCCGCGGACGGCAATCTGACGGATCTCATCCGCCGAAATGCCGCGCAGCACCCGGATGTTGCGGTCATGGCACGCAAGGTGAACGGTGCGTGGCAGGACGTCACCGCCACCACCTTCCTCGCCGAGGTCCGTGCCGCCGCCAAGGGCCTGATGGCCTCCGGCGTCCAGCCCGGCGACCGGGTGGGCCTGATGTCCCGCACCCGCTACGAGTGGACCCTGCTGGACTTCGCCATCTGGAGCGCGGGCGCGATCACCGTCCCGGTCTACGAGACCAGCTCCGCCGAGCAGATCCAGTGGATACTCGGCGACTCGGGCGCGGTGGCCTGCCTGGTGGAGTCCCCCGCGCACGAGGCCGCCGTCGAGTCGGTCCGCGACCGGCTGCCCGGCCTGGAGAACATCTGGCAGATCGAGCGGGACGCCATCGCACGGCTGCGCGCCGCGGGTGACGGCATCGCCGACGAGGAGGTGGACGCGCGCAGCGCCCTCGCCGACGCCGACTCCCCCGCCACCATCGTCTACACCTCCGGCACCACCGGCCGCCCCAAGGGCTGCGTGCTCTCCCACCGCAGCTTCTTCGCCGAGTGCGGCAACATCGTCGAGCGGCTGCGCCCGCTGTTCCGCACCGGCGATTCCTCGGTGCTGCTCTTCCTCCCCATCGCGCATGTCTTCGGCCGGCTGGTGCAGGTCGCCTCGGTGATGGCCCCCATCAAGCTGGGGCACGCGCCGGACATCAAGCACCTCACCGACGATCTCGCCTCCTTCCGGCCGACGATGGTCCTGGGCGTTCCGCGGGTCTTCGAGAAGGTGTACAACTCGGCGCGCGCCAAGGCCCAGGCCGACGGCAAGGTCAAGATCTTCGACAAGGCGGCGGACACCGCGATCGCCTACAGCCGTGCGCTGGAGACCCCCGAGGGCCCGGCGTTCGGCCTGAAGGTCAAGTACAAGGTCTTCGACCGGCTGGTCTACGGCAAGCTGCGCGCCGTCCTCGGCGGCCGCGCCACCCACGCCATCTCGGGCGGCGCCCCGCTCGGTGAGCGCCTGGGCCACTTCTTCCGCGGCGTCGGCTTCACCGCCCTGGAGGGCTACGGCCTGACGGAGTCCTGTGCGGCCACCGCCTTCAACCCGTGGGACCGGCAGAAGATCGGCACCGTCGGCCAGCCGCTGCCCGGCTCCGTGGTGCGGATCGCCGACGACGGCGAGGTGCTGCTGCACGGCGAGCACCTGTTCTCGGGGTACTGGAACAACGAGACGGCGACCCAGGAGGCCCTGTCCGACGGCTGGTTCCACACCGGCGACATCGGCACCCTCGACGAGGACGGCTACCTCGCCATCACCGGCCGCAAGAAGGAGATCCTGGTCACCGCGGGCGGCAAGAACGTCGCACCGGCCGTGATCGAGGACCGCATCCGGGCACACGCCCTGATCGCCGAGTGCATGGTCGTCGGCGACGGCCGTCCGTTCATCGGCGCGCTGATCACCCTCGACGAGGAGTTCCTGCCCCACTGGGCCGAGGAGCACGGCCACCCGGCCGATGTGACGCCGGCTCAGGTCGCCTCGGACCCGGAGCTGCTGGCCGCGGTGCAGCGCGCGATCGACGACGGCAACTCCGCGGTCTCCAAGGCGGAGTCGGTGCGCAAGTTCAGCGTCCTGCCGACCCAGTTCACCGAGGAGTCCGGCCATGTCACGCCGTCGCTGAAGCTCAAGCGGAACGTCGTGGCGAAGGACTTCTCCGAGGACATCGAGGCGCTCTACCGCGGCTGAAGCGGTCGTTCCGTACGGTCCGCCGGACCGGTGGGACCGGTGCGGCCGCAGGGGCCGCGCCGGTCGGGGCTCGCTACAGCAGCTCCTTGAGGCGCTCCGCGAGCAGGTCCCAGCGCCACTTCTCCTCCACCCACGCCCGTCCGCGCTCGCCCATCCTGTGCCGCAGCTCCGGGTCGCGGAGCAGGGCGACGAGCCGTTCGGCCGCGGCGGCCGGCGAGCCGCCGGGCACCACCCAGCCGGTCTCGCCGTCCAGCACCGCGTCCGGTGCGCCGCCCGAGTCGCCCGCCACCACGGGCAGTCCGGTGGCGGACGCCTCCAGGTAGACGATGCCCAGGCCCTCGACGTCGAGCCCGCCGCGTCGGGTACGGCACGGCATCGCGAAGACATCGCCCGCGCCGTAGTGCGCCGGCAGCTCCTCCCAGGGCACGGCGCCGGTGAAGCGCACCGCGTCCCCCACGCCCTTCTCGCGGGCCAGTGCCCGCAGTTCCTTGTCGTACGGGCCCCCGCCGACGATCAGCAGCACCGCGTCGGGCACCTCGGCCAGGATCGCGGGCATCGCCGCGATGAGGGTGTCCTGTCCCTTGCGGGGCACCAGGCGGGAGACGCACACCACGACCGGCCGGCCGGCGAGCCCGAGCCGGGCGCGCACCGCCTCGCCGCCCGAGCCGGGGTGGAAGGTCTTCTCGTCCACGCCCGGCGGGAGCTGCACCATCCGCGCGGCGGCCTCGTCGGTGAGCGCGCCGGCGATCCGCGAGCGGGTGTACTCACCGAGGTAGGTGAGAGTGTCGGTGCCCTCGCCGATCCGGCGCAGCAGCTGCCGGGCGGCCGGCAGCTGCGCCCAGCCCGCCTCATGGCCGTGGGTGGTCGCCACGATGCGCCGGGCGCCGGCCGAGCGGAGCGCGGGCGCCATCAGCCCGAGCGGCGCCGCCGCACCGAACCACACCGAGGAGCAGCCGTGCTCACGCAGCAGCGCGGTGGCCCGCCGGGTCACCCGCGGGGTGGGCAGCAGCATCGTCGTACGGTCGCGGATCACCGGGAACGGCTGCTCGGCGTCGAAGGCGGCGGTGGCCTCGGCGCCCTCCCTGCCGCGCTTCCAGGTCGAGGCGTACACGACGACCTGGGTGGGGTCCAGGCGCAGCGCCATGCTGTGCAGGAAGGCCTGGATACCGCCGGGACGGGGCGGGAAGTCGTTCGTGACGATCAAGGTCTTGTGCACGATGGTCTCTCGGCGGTCGGGGCGGCGGGCGGTCCGCGCCGGCGGGCCCGGCGGGTCGGGGCCGACAGTACCGCTTCGGGCGCGGGCGACGGCGGGCCGCCCGCCCGCCGCGGGAGGGGCGTCCCCGCCACGCCGGGCACCTGTTCTACGGTCGTGACCAGCCACTACCGGCATCATGCAGTCAGGCGGGACCAGTGATCCATCATGCAGTCGGCAGCGCCGGCGGCCACCGGCGGACGACCGGCGAGGTGACGATGACCAGCACCAGCACCAGCACCGGGCCGCGACGGCGGTGGCTCCCGATCGTGACCTGGGCCGTGACCCGCGCCGTGCTCCTGCTGTGCGCCGAGAAGGTGCTGGTGCTGCCGGGCCCGGATGTCACCAGCGACATCAGCGTGATCTACCGGGGCTGGTTCGAGGTCCTCAAGACCGGCACCTTCCCGCTGGACGACGTCACCTGGCAGTACCCGCCGGCCGCCGCCCTGGCGGTGCTGGGCCCCGGACTGCTGCCCTTCCTCGACTACACCTCCGCCTTCTTCGTCCTGGTCCTCCTCGCCGACGCCGCGGCCCTCGCGCTCTTCCTGCGCGCGGGCCGGCGTCCCGGCAACCGGCAGCTAGGCGCCTGGGTCTGGATCGCGGGGGTCGCGCTGCTGGGGCCGACCGCCTACGCGCGCTACGACCTGATGGTCACGGCCGTCGCCGTCGCGGCCCTCTTCGCGGCGGCCCGGCGGCCCCGGGTGGCGGGCGCGCTCATCGCGTTCGGCACCCTGCTGAAGGCGTGGCCGGTGCTGCTCCTGACCGGGGCGGCGGTGCGCGGCCGGCGGGCGCGGTCCCTGTGGGTGGCCGCGGCCGGCGCCGCGGCAGCGGTGACCCTCGCGTTCGTGAGCGCCGCGCCCGGCGCGCTCGCCTTCCTGACCTTCCAGCGGGACCGCGGTACGGAGATCGAGTCGCTCGGTGCGCTGGTCTTCCATGTGGCCAGGCACTTCGGGTGGAGCGGTGAGGTGCTGCTGAACTACGGCTCGGTGGAGTTCCTCGGGCCTGGGGTCGCGTTGGTCAGCACCCTCGCCCAGCTGCTGACCGCGGCGGCCCTGGCCTGGCTGCTGCTGTGGCGGCTGCGTGCCCGGGAGTTCACCGCCTCGACGCTCGCCGACGCCGCCTTCACGGCCACGCTGCTGTTCACCACCACCAGCCGGGTGATCAGCCCGCAGTACCTGCTCTGGCTGGTGGGCCTCGCGGCGGTGTGCATGACCGCGCGGGCGAGCCGGCAGGCGCTGCCTGCGGGTCTGGTGGTCCTGGCCACCGGTGTCACGCTGCTGGAGTTCCCCGTCTGGTTCGGCCATGTCGTGGCGAGCGACTGGCAGGGCGTCGGGGTGCTCGCACTCCGCAACGCCCTGCTCGTCGCCGCCTCGCTGCTGGCCTGCCGCCGACTGTGGGTGTCGACGGGCGCCGGTGGACGGACCACGCCCGGGAAGGACGCCCCGCCGGCCGAGGAAGCGGGGGCCGGTGAGCGCACCGCCGCCACCGCGCCCGGCGGCCGGGCGGACGAGGACAGTTGTGCGTCGGGCGCCTTCGGGCCGTCGCCCGCCTCGGGCGGCGCAGGCGCCTCCCGGACCGCCGGGACGAGCTGAGCAGCGGCGGCAGCGGCCGGCTGCTCAGCGCAGCTGCCCCTTCACGTACGCCCGCCACCGCACGGTGAACTCCGCGAGCCCGACGCCCAGTTGGGAGCGCATCGCACGGTCGAGGCGGTCGGCGCGGGCCGGCTGCCGCTTGCCGTCGCCCGTCTCGGGGGACGCGCCCACGGCGGGCGCTTCCGTCGCCTGCGCCTGGGTCGCCTCGATCGGGGCGGCCGCGCCCCCGGCGACCGCGCCCCGGCTCCTGCCCACCTCCCGGTAGAAGCCGATGAGCTTCTCCTCGCCCCATTTGTCGGCGATCATCCGGCAGGCCAGCCAGCCGCCCTCGTAGGCCTTCGCCAGCCGGTCCGCGCCGGCCTCGAAGCGGAAGTCGTCATCGGTGGGCAGCCGGGCGGGGATCTTGCCGGTCGCGACGGCACGGGAGAGTTCGGGTGCGGCGGTGGCGGTCTTGCGGCGCGTGCCGCGGTAGGCGACCCAGTCGGCGAGGCCCTCGGAGAGCCACAGCGGGGTGGTCTCAGTGGTGACCGTGCGGGTGGCGACATGGGTGGTCTCGTGGGTGAGGACGACCTTACGGCCGAGGTCGTTGAGCTCCTCATACGCCTCCGGGTTGACGATCACCCGGTCCGCCGGCGCGCTGGCCGAGGCGCTCGCCTCCCCGGTCGTGACGGCCGCGATCTCCTCGTATCCGGACGGATCGTCGCTGCCCAGCAGCTGCGCCATCCCCACGACCGAGTCCGGGGCCTCCACCACCACCTTGCGCGACCACTTCCCCCGCCAGGCGGCGGAGACCGCGGGCACCGCCGCGTCCACCCGGTCCGCCAGCTCGCGCAGCCGCCGCGACTCCGCGGCGCCACCGAGGACCAGGCTGTGCCGGCCGTGGACGATCCGCACCGGCCCCTGGTCCCACAGCTGACGTGGGCCCGTCCGCCCGTCCGCCGCGCCGTCGGTGTCCGACGAGATCCGCCAGTGGCCCGCACGCTCGCTCAGCGTGAGGTACTGGTAGGAGGCGACCGGCACGGTGTCGTAGCCCTTCAGGCGGTAGCTCAGCCGCACCTTCGCGGCCAGCCGCTCGCCGGTGCCGCCCTCCGGGAGCGGGAAGTCGCCGGTCGAGACGAGCTCGTAGCGCCAGTCGGCGAGCGGAACCGAGCCGAGGTTGCCGAACAGCTGCTGCTGCCGTGCGCGGTAGGCGGTGGCCTGCGGGTCGACGGACTCCAGGAACGCGGCGGCGTCCCGGCCCTCGACCGCGCGCGCCCGGGCGTCGAGCATCCGCTGGACGTCCGGGAAGCGGTCACGCGAGTCCGGCGCCGGCGCGCAGCCCACGAGCTGGCCGAGGAGCGCGAGCAGCAGCGCGCCGCAGCCCGCCGCCACGGCTCGCGGCCGCGTCCGTATCGCCCGCTGACCTGACATGCGGCCGATCGTATGTGCGGCCGGGCCGGGGCAACACCGCGGGGGATCCGCCTCAGGGCCGGGTGATGGACGAGATCGGCATCATCCCGACCGGGTCGTAGCGCACCCGCGCGCCGGGGTAGGGCGCGTGCACGACCTGGCCGTTGCCGACATACATCCCGACGTGGCTGGCGTCCGAGCGGTAGACGACCAGGTCTCCCGGCTGCGCCTCGCCCAGCGACACCTGCCGCCCGGCGCCCCGCTGCCCCTGCGACGTCCGCGGGATGGAGACGCCGGCCCGGCCGTAGGCCCATTGGGTGAGTCCGGAGCAGTCGAACGCCGAGGGGCCCGAGCCTCCCCAGGAGTACGGGGAGCCCACCGCGGCCCGGGCGGCGGCGACGGCCGCGGCGGCCCGCCCCGAGGTGGGCAGGGCCTCCGAGAGGTCCGGGAGGATGCCGTCCCGCCCGAGGGCCCTGGAGGCCCGGTCGTAGGCCGCGCGCACGTCCGCGGGCAGTCCGTTCAGCATCCGCCGCGCGGCGGCGAGCTTGCCCTGCACGGCCTTCTTGTGACGCGCGACCGCCTTGCGGCCCGCCTCCAGATCGGCCAGCCGGGCGACGGTCTCCCGGCGCTGCTGTTCCAGGGTCCGCTGGGCGACCTGGAGTTCACGGAGTTCGCCGGCCTGGGTGCGGTGCAGCCGGTCGAGCGCGGCGGCCTTCTCCAGATACCGGTCCGGCCCTTCGGAGAGCAGCAGCTGCACGGTGGGGTCGATGCCGCCGGCCCGGTACTGGGCGGCGGCCAGCACGCCGAGCCGTCCGCGCATCCGGTTGACCCGCTCCTGGGCGCGGGCGGTGCGGTCCTGGAGGTTGGTCACCTGGACGCGGAGGCTGCGGGCCCGCTCGTGGGCGCCGTTGTACTTCTCGGTGGCGCGCTCCGCCTGCTCGTAGAGCGCGGTGAGCCGCGTGGCCGAGGCCGCCGGGTCGCGCCCGGCGGGGCCGTCCGCGGGGTCCGCGACGGCCGGTGCCGAGGTGAGCGCCGCGGCCGCGGTCGCCAGGGCGGCCGACAGGACGGTGACACCGGTGAGGGTGACGGGGCCGGGCTGCGAGGTACGGCGATGGGACACCAAGAGGGCCGCACTCCTTCCGTGTGCAGCCCCTGCCCACCCGGAGGGCGGTCGGTGACCGGCAGCTGCGAGGGCAGACAGTAACCGCGACGGTCCACACCGGCCAAAGACCTCCGCCCGTACGCAAAACGCCACCCCGCCGGTGACTGTGCAGGTCACCGGCGGGGCGGGAAGTCAGCGGCGCAGGCCGCAATTCGCCCGTTCGGGCGGCAGAGCGGGGCGCTTCAGACGCGGACCCCGAACATGAACGGCATGTTGTTGATCGACTCGTAGCGAACGGCCGCGCCCGGCTTGGGGGCGTGCAGGACCTGGCCGTTGCCCGCGTAGAGGCCGATGTGGTGCAGGTCGCCGTAGAAGAGCACCAGGTCGCCCGGCTTGAGTGCGTCCTGCCCGCCGATCCGGGTGCCGGCGTTGGCCTGCTCCTGGGAGGTGCGCGGCAGGGACTGGCCGGCCTGCTGGTAGGCCCAGGAGGTCAGTCCCGAGCAGTCGAACGAGGACGGGCCGGTGGCGCCCCAGACGTAGGGCGAGCCTATCTTCGCCTGGGCGGCGGACAGGGCGGCCGCACCCCGCTGCGAGGCAGGCACGTCGCTGCCGAGGTCGATCCGGGAGTTGCTGCGGTTGGCGCGGTCCTCCTTGGCCTGCAGCGCGGCGCGCTCCTTGGCCGTGAGGGTGTTGAGCAGCTCCTGCGCCTTGCCGAGCTTGCCCTTGATCTCGTCCTTCTTGTCACCGAGCGCCTTGCGGGTCTCGGTGAGGTCCTCGATCTTGCTCGCGGCCTCGGCGCGCGCCTGGGCGAGCCGGCGCTGCTTGTCCGCGATGGTCTTCAGCTGGTCGGCCTGCTTGCCGCTCAACTGGTCGAGGGTGGCGGCCTTCTCGAGGTAGGAGTCCGGGTCGCCGGAGAGGAAGAGCTGGACGGAGGGGTCGATGCTGCCGCTGCGGTACTGGCCGGAGGCGACGGCGCCCAGGCCCTTGCGCAGCTGGTTCAGCTCACCCTGGCCGCGGGCGACCTTGTCCTGGAGGCTCTCGACCTCCTTCTGGAGCTTCTCCTGGTCTTCCTTGACGCCGTTGTACTTCTCGGTGGCCTGCTCCGCCTGCTCGTAGAGCTTGTCGACCTCGGACTTGACGTCCTTCTTCGTCTGCTGCGGATCGGCCTGGGCGGCCTGCGACGAGAGGGCGACGGCCGCGGCCGCGGTCGCGGTCAGCACGGTCACACGAGTACGGCTCGGCTGCTTGGGTCGACGGTGGGACGCCACGAAGGCGAGCTCCTTCTTCCTCCAGCCGCCTACCGGGAAGTGGGGGGGGTGAGACCCCGGCTCCGCGTGAACGCTGCGGACTCGGCGGTTCCTTCACTGTTCATCCCGGGTGGATGATCACCTGCATGAAGGTTCGAGGCCTGACCTTAGTAACCGAGTTGTGATCGCTTCAAATCCTCACGGCAAAAAACTGCGTCACACGCCCAAGCTTTACCAACATCACACGGGCAGTAATGGGCATTTGACGCTCAGATACCGTCGGCGGCGATTTTCCCGCCGGATTCCGCTCGGCTCAGGTCCGCGCAAGTCGCTTGAGAAGCAAGGCCGATGCGACCGGCCGGGCGCCGGCCTTCGCGACACCGTCGGCCACTTCCCGGTCGGTGGAGACCACGACGACCGGGCGGCCGGGCGGTTCGGCCCTTACGAGCTGACGAATCAACTCATCGGCCGTTACGCCCGGTTTGCTGAACAGCACCCGCACCCCGCGCGGCGGCGCGAGCAGCACCGGCGCCGCCAGCTCCGCGCCGTCGAAGACGCAGGTCATCTCCGCGCCGGTCTGTGCCGCGAGCACGGCGAGCCCGCCCAGCAGCCGCAGCCGCTGCTTGTCCAACGGCATCGTGGGATAGCCGGTCTTGGTGACGTTGTAGCCGTCGACCACCAAGTGCGCCTGCGGCAGGGCCAGAAGCTGGTCGAGCAACGCCGGATCCATGTCCGAAAGCGCCCGGGTTGCGACGTCCTTCGGTGTCATCTGGCCCGGTGCGACCGCCTCGACGGTGTCGGCGGGGTGGACGCTGGCCGGTGGCAGCGCCAGCTCGCGGCGCAGCCCCTGAGCCGCGTCCAGCACCGTGTCGAGCAGCAGCCGCAGCCGCATGTCCTCGACGCTGCGCCCCTCGCGGGCGGCCCGCCTGCTGGTCTCCAGGGACGCCTCGGTCTCGGCGATCCTGGCCTTGAGCCGGCGCAGCTCGCTGTCCGCCGCGGTCTTCTCGGTGGCCGCCTGGGACCGCTGGGCCTCCAGGGCGGCCTCGGCCTTGCGCACCGCGGCCTCACCGCGCTTGACGTCGCTCAGCGCACTGCGCAGCTTGCGCTGGAGCGACTCGTTCTCCTTGCGGGCGGCGTCGAGGTCCACCCGGATCCGGTCGGCTTCCGCACGGGCTTCCGTACGGGCCTGCGACAGCTCCTCGCGGAGCCTGGCCAGCTCCCGCTCGGCCTCCTCGCCGGCCCGCTCGGCACTGGCCCGCTGGGCCTCCTCGCCGGCGGCCGCGACGAGCTTGACCCAGCCGTCCGGGCGCAGGACGTACGCCGCCGCCGCGACATCCAGCGGGTCGGCGGCGGCGGGCGGGGTGCCGTGGTCGAGGGCGGCGGCCAGCTCCGGCTGGGCCTCGCGGAGCTTGCCCGCGATGCGTTGCCGGAAGACCGCGTCGCTCTCCAGCGCCGCGGCCATCGCGTTACCGGCGAACTTGGCGCGGCGGGACGGCGTGAAGCGGGCGTACTGACGCAGCGGAGGCGGGAGTTCGGAGACGGTCAGGCCGCCGAACGAGTCCGCGGTGAGCGCCACCACACGGCGCCGGACGCCCTCGGGCAGCGGGCGGTCCAGCACGTCGTCGGCCGCACCCTCGGATGCGGCGGCACGCTCCGCCCCCGGCTCCCCTTCTGGACGCTCCACCACGGCTGCATCGCTCCGATCTCAGGCGCTCGCGCCCGGCCGGTCCACCAGCTCGATCTGGTCGACCGCGTTGCACCAGCGGCAGCGCACGGACTCGATGTTCTCACTCAGAACCTCGCGCTCCTCCACCTTCGGCTCCCCGGCCAGGTCGAGGTGGAGGTACTCCACCACCTTGGACTGACGGGTCACATCGAAACGCGTGAGGTTGCCGCACAGCGTGCAGCGCCACCGGGTCTCGGCCGTCGGCAGGGGAACAGCCATCGTGTCGTCCTCTTTCGTGCTCGTCGTGCTCGTGCAGTTGTGCGGTTTCACGCGGTGCGCCGTCGGACTGCGGAAGTACGCAAAGTACTGCCTGTAACCCTACGGCCTGACGGGGGGCCGGTGCGGGTCCGCCCAGGAGCCGGGACGCGGCGAGGCACTCTGTCCCGATTGCCCGCATTGCGCCATGATCACTTCATGACGGCGCCGTCCCTGTTCCCCGGAGTCCCCCGGCCCCCGCACCCGGCCCGGTCCCTCGCCGTGGTGTTCTCGCGGGTGACGAACGTGCTGATCGGCCTGTGCTGCACGGTCTTCGTGATCGGCCCGGCCTCCGGCCTCAACCACGTGTACGGCACGGGCGACGCCCTGCTGCAGGCCCAGACCGCTTACTTCGAGCGCTGGGGCGTGATCCCCGTCGACCTGTGGAGCGGCTCGGTCGCCGCGCTCGCCACCCCGCTCAGCGCGCTGTTCGTCCACGGCAGCTGGCTGCACCTGCTGGGCAACATGCTGTTCCTGTACGTCTTCGGCGGCATGACCGAGGCGCGGATGGGCCGGCTGCCGTTCGCCCTCTTCTACATCGCCACCGGCTATCTGGCGCTGCTCGGCTACGCGGCCGCCCACGCGGCCTCCCCCCAGACCCTCGTGGGCGCGTCCGGCTCGATCTCCGGTGTCCTCGGCGCCTTTCTGTACCTCTTCCCCAAGGCCCGGGTGACCAGCCTCTTCCCGTTCCTGTTCTTCCTGCCGCTGCGCTTCCCCGCCTGGATCGTGCTGCTGTTCTGGTTCGGCCTGCAGTGGCAGGCGGCGCGGCACGATCCGGGCGGCCCGGGGGTCGCCTACCTCGCCCATGTGGTGGGGTTCGCGCTCGGGTTCCTGTACGCATGGGTGCGCTACGGGAGAGATAGTGTGGAGGCCACCCGGGGGAACGAACCGGCGACCGAGGGAGAGAGCCAGCCGTGATCACGTCGATCGTGCTCATCAAGACCAGCGTGGACCAGATCCCGGAGATCGCCGAGAAGATCGCCGCGCTGGAGGGTGTCAGCGAGGTCTACTCCGTCACCGGTGCGCACGACCTGATCGCGATGGTGCGGGTGGCCGCCCACGACGACCTCGCCGATGTCATCCCCGGCCGGATCAGCAAGGTGCCCGGCGTCGCCTCCACCGAGACGCACATCGCCTTTCGCACCTACTCCCAGCACGACCTCGAAGCGGCCTTCGCCATCGGCCTGGACGCCTAGCAGGCGTCCGGAGGCCGGCGGCGAGGACCGCCCGGTCCCGGGGCACCAGCGTCAGGCCGAGGTGTCGGGCACGCAACGCCCGTCCTCGGTGCGGTAGTTCCAGCGCGCACCGTCCGCCACCAGTTCCTTGACGGCCCGCACGAACCGCTCGACATGCTCGTCGGGCGTCCCCGCGCCGAAGCTGACCCGGATGGCGTTCAGCGACCGCTCCCCCGGCGCCGCCTCCGGCGCACCGCACTCGCCCGGCTCCTGCGGCTCACTGCCCAGCAGGGTCCGCACCAGCGGGTGGGCGCAGAACAGGCCGTCGCGGACGCCGATGCCGTACTCGGCCGACAGCGCCGCCGCGAAGTGCGAGCTGTTCCAGCCCTCGATGACGAACGACAGCACGCCCACCCGCGGGGCGTCGTCCCCGAAGAGCGAGAGCACCTTCACCTCGGGCACCTCGGCCAGGCCCTCGCGGAGGCGGGCGATCAGCGCCTGCTCGCGGGCGACCAGGCTGTCGAAGCCGGCCTCGGTCAGCGCCTGGCAGGCGGAGGCGATGGAGTAGGCGCCGATGACATTGGGCGAGCCGGCCTCGTGCCGGGCCGCGGTGGTGTGCCATTCGACGTCCACGCCGCCGTCCGCGCGCCGCGAGACCTTGCGGCTGGCGCCACCGCCCGCCAGGTAGGGCTCCGCGGCCTGCAGCCAGTCCGCGCGGCCGGCCAGCACTCCGGCGCCGAACGGGGCGTACAGCTTGTGTCCGGAGAAGGCGACCCAGTCCACGTCCAGGGTGGCGATGTCGACCGGGTGGTGCGGCGCGAGCTGGGCCGCGTCCAGCACGATGCGGGCGCCGTGCGCATGCGCCGCGGCGGCCAGCTCCCGCACCGGCCACAGCTCACCGGTCACGTTGGAGGCACCCGTCACGCACACCAGCGCCGGGCCGGTCCCCGCCGCCCGGCCTGCCAGGGCCTTCTCCAGGGTCTCCACCGCCTGCTGCGGGGTGCGCGGCGCGTTCAGGTACGTCACGGCGGTGTCCGCACGCTGCTCCCACGGCAGCAGCGAGGCGTGGTGCTCGGTCTCGAAGACGAAGACCTCGGTGTCCCGCGGCAGGGCGGCCGCCAGCAGGTTCAGCGAGTCGGTCGTCGAACGGGTGAAGACCACCTGGTCATCGGCGCGGCAGCCGAGGAAGCCGGCGATGGTGGCGCGGCTGTTCTCGAACAGGTCGGTGGACAGCTGCGAGAGGTATCCGGCACCGCGGTGCACGCTGCCGTAGTACGGCGCGTAGCCGGCCACGTCGTCCCAGACCCGCTGCAGGGTCGGTGCGCTGGCGGCGTAGTCGAGCGCGGCGTAGTCGACCTCGCCGCCGGTCACGAGCGGGACGAGGACATCCCGGCCCAGAACCGGCAGCGGGGCACAGAGCGAACGGTCGGCGGCGACGGCGGAAACAGACATGGCGAACTCCCCTGGGAGATAAGCGAATTCGCTGCGAAACGGCCGTGAGCACAGAAAGCCGCGGCGGCGCAGCGTGAAGAGAAAAGGGTGCGGAAAAGGGGCCGTCGGGCCCTATCGCATTCGCTGAATCACGGAGAGATCTCCCTCGACAACCAGGATCCCTGGCGAGGGATCCGCGCTTGCCACAGACCTCGCTGCCTGCGGCCTGGTCATCACCCGGGGCACCCCGCCACGGAAGGAGGGTTGCCGGACAGCGGGCCGGGGCCTGCATCGCTGTCACTCGTGACCTGCGCAGAATCATGCCACACCGACCGGCGGGCGCAAGACCCGGTCCGAAGGACGGACCGAGTCCTGCGTCACACCACGCGGCCGGTCAGACGTTGCTTGCGGCCACCCAGCGCTCCAGGGCCCGCTTCGCGGCGCCGGAGTCGATCGACCGGGCGGCCTTCTCGATGCCGGCCCGGATCTGCTCCGCCAAGGGCGCGTCGGAGGGCTCCAGGGCCACCAGGGCGGCCGCGGAGTTCAGCAGCACCGCGTCGCGCACCGGCCCGGTCTCGCCCTCCAGCAGCCGGCGGGCCACATCGGCGTTGTACGACGCGTCCGCGCCGCGCAGCGCCTCCACCGGCACCAGGGGGATCCCGACGTCCCTGGGGTCGAAGGACTCCTCGCGCACCGCGCCGTCCCGCACGATCCACACCCGGGAGGTCGCCGTCGTCGTCAGCTCGTCCAGCCCGTCGTCTCCGCGGAAGACCAGCGCGGAGGAACCACGCTCGGCGAGCACCCCGGCGAGGATGGGAGCCATCCGGGCGTCCGCCACACCGGTCGCCTGCGCCCGCACCTTCGCCGGGTTGGTCAGCGGGCCGAGGACGTTGAAGGTCGTACGGATGCCCAGCTCGCGCCGCGCGGGCGCGACATGCCGCAGCGACGGGTGGAACTTCACCGCGAAGCAGAAGGTGATGCCCGCTTCCTGGGCGACCTCGGTGACCCGCTGGGGGGTGAGATCGAGGTTGACCCCGAGCTTCTCCAGCACATCGGACGCGCCGCTGGCGGACGAGGCCGCGCGGTTGCCGTGCTTGACGACCTTCGCGCCGGTGCCGGCCACCACGATCGCGGACATCGTGGAGATGTTGACGGTCTTGGCGCCGTCGCCGCCGGTGCCGACGATGTCGACGCTCGGCCCGGGGACCTCGATCAGCCGGGCGTGCCGGTACATCGTCCGCACCAGCCCGGAGATCTCCGCGACGGTCTCGCCCTTGGCCCGCAGCGCCACCGCGAACCCGGCGATCTGCGCGTCGCTGGCCTCGCCCCGCATGATCCGGTCCATCGCCCACGCGGTGTCGTCCGCGGCGAGGTCACGGCCGTCGAGCAGGGCGTTCAGCACGTCCGGCCAGGTGTGGGCCGCCACGCTGTCGCCGCCTACCGGGGTCACAACGTTCATGGTCCACACTCCTGGATCGTCTCCTGCTTGTGCCGTCAGCCTACCGAGGCCCCGGCAGGCCGGAGGGCCCCGTCCATTCGCCGGACGGGGCCCTCTGGGTGGCGTGCTACCTGCCGTGACTACACGGCGCTGCGGGGATCAGTGGTGGCCGTGGCCACTGGTGATCTCCTTGTACTCCTCGGCCGTGGGCTTCGGAATGACGCTGTCCTCGCCGTAGTACGACTTCGACAGCTTGGCGCGCAGCTTCTGCCCCCGCGACACCTTGCGGGCGACACCGTTCTCGTCGACCTCGGGGCCGAGCTCCACGGGCTTGGGCTGCTCGTGCTGCGTGAGCGTGTGCAGCTGCTCCTGGTCGAGCGGCTCGTGCACCTCGATGAACTCACCGTGCGGCAGGCGCTTGATGACGCCGGACTCGCGTCCGTGCAGCACCTTGTCCTTGTCGCGACGCTGCAGACCCAGGCAGATCCGCTTGGTGGCGATGAAGGCCAGCACCGGAAGGACGAAGAAGCCGATCCGGACGAACCAGGTGAGGGAGTTGAGCGACAGGTGGAAGTGCGTGGCCCAGAGGTCGTTGCCACCACCGATCAGCATCACGAAGTACGCGACCAGCCAGGCGACGCCGAAGCCGGTGCGGGTCGGGACGTTGCGCGGACGGTCCAGGATGTGGTGCTCGCGCTTGTCGCCCGAGACCCAGGACTCCACGAACGGGTAGACCGCGATGGCCACCAGGACCAGCGGGAACACCACGATCGGGATGAGCACACCGAAGTTCACGGTGTGGCCCCAGAAGTTCCACTCCCAGCCCGGCATCACACGCACCAGACCCTCGGCGAAGCCCATGTACCAGTCGGGCTGGGCGCCGGTGGACACCTGGTCCGGCCGGTAGGGGCCGATCGCCCACACCGGGTTGATGCTGGCGATCGCGGAGATCACCGAGATCACACCGAAGACCAGGAAGAAGAAGCCTCCGGCCTTGGCCATGTAGACCGGCAGCAGCGGCATACCGACGACGTTGTTGTTGGTCTTGCCGGCACCCGGGAACTGCGTGTGCTTGTGGTAGAAGACCAGGATCAGGTGCGCCACCAGCAGGCCGAGCATGATGCCCGGTAGCAGCAGGACGTGCACCGTGAAGAACCTGGGGATGATGTCGTGCCCCGGGAACTCCCCGCCGAAGATGAAGAACTGCAGGTACGAACCGACCAGCGGCATCGCCAGGATGACGCCCTCGATGAACCGCACGCCGGTGCCGGAGAGCAGGTCGTCGGGGAGCGAGTAGCCGGTGAAGCCGGTGAACATGCCCAGCACCAGCAGCAGGAAGCCGAAGAGCCAGTTGACCTCACGCGGCTTGCGGAAGGCGCCGGTGAAGAACACCCGCATCATGTGGACCATCATCGCGGCCAGGAAGACCAGGGCCGCCCAGTGGTGGATCTGCCGGATGAGGAGTCCGCCCCGGACGTCGAAGCTGATCTCCAGCGTCGACTCGAAGGCCTGCGTCATCCGGACACCGTGCATGGGCACGTAGGAGCCGTGGTAGACGACCTCGGCCATGCTCGGGTGGAAGAACAGCGTCAGGTAGACACCGGTCAGGATGATGATGATGAAGCTGTAAAGCGCGACCTCACCCAGCATGAAGGACCAGTGGTCCGGGAAGATCTTGCGCATGTTGGACTTGGCGAGGCTGTAGATGCCCAGCCGGCCGTCCGCCCAGTCGGCGACCCGCTCGCCCGCGGGCGCTTTGCCGCGGCGCGTGGTGGTCGCGCTCGTCTCGTTACTCATCCGCGCTCCCAGAAGCTCGGGCCGACGGGCTCCCCGAAGCCGCTTGCGGCCTCCAGGAAGCCGTCCTTCTCCGTGATGTGCAGCTGCGGCAGGGCGTGACCCGCCGGACCGAAGATCACCCGGCCCCCGTCGGAGAGGTCGAACGTCGACTGGTGGCACGGGCAGAGCACGTGGTGCGTCTGCTGCTCGTACAGGCTGATCGGGCAACCCACGTGGGTGCAGATCTTCGAGTACGCCACGATGCCCTCGTGCGACCAGGCGAGCTCGTGCTTGTCCTTGATGTTCTGCGGCTGAATCCGCACGAGCATCAGGGCGTCCTTGGCGATCTGCTGGTTGAAGTCCTCGTCGTGCTCCTCCAGGCCCTCGGGCTTGGCGAAGGTGAGCGAGCCGACCGCGATGTCCTCGGGACGGAGCGGGAGGTTCGTCGACTGGTTGACCAGGCGGACGCCCTTCTTCCAGCCGGTGGTGCGCAGCTTCGTCCCGGGCAGCGGGCCGAGGTCGCGCAGCAGGACGACGCCGGAGAGCGGCACCAGGGCCAGCGCGCCGAACATCGTGTTGCGGATCAGCTTGCGCCGGCCGAACTGCGACTCCTTGGCACCCTGGGCGAAGTCCGCCAGGACCTTGGCCTTGACCTCGGGCGCGGCCTCGATCGGGTGCCGCTCGTCGGCGACCTCCTCGTCCGACATCAGCGTGCGGGCCCAGTGGACGGCACCGGCGCCGATGCAGAAGAGCGCCACACCGAGGGTCATACCGAGCGCGAAGTTCAGCGCGCTGATGTGACCGATCGGCCAGATGTAGACGATCTTCTCGATCGGGAAGATCACGTACGAGGCGATGAAGCCGACCGTGGCGAGCATGGACACCAGGAACAGGAAGGCGACGGTGCGCTCGGAGCGCCGCGCGGCCTTCTCGTCGATGTCCTGGATGCGGTGCTCGTGAGGCGGCAGGCCCGGGTCCGCGAACGGGTTGCCCGCCGTCTCCACCGCGGTGTCGTGAGCCGTCTCCCGCTCACTGGGAAGGGTTTCTTCCGGCACGTCTTGGTGTCGTCCAGTCTCACTCATGACTTCTTGGCCTTCGTAGTCCGGGCAGCGACCCAGATGGCGACCGCGATCAACGCACCAAGGCCGAAGACGTAACCGAAGAGACCCTCACTGACCGGCCCGAGACCGCCGAGGTCCAGACCGCCGGGGCTCTCGGATTCGTCGCCGTTGACGGCGTCGAGGTACGCGATGATGTCCTTCTTGTTTTCCTTCGTCAGCGAGCCGTCACCGAACGAAGGCATGTTCTGCGGGCCGGTTTCCATGGCCTCGTAGATGTGCTTCGGGTCCACGCCCTCGAGCGTCGGTGCGTACTTGCCGTTGGTGAGGGCGCCGCCCTTGCCGGTGAAGTTGTGGCACTGCGCGCAGTTCGTGCGGAACAGCTCGCCGCCCTTGCCGATGTCGGCACCGTCGGGGCTGTACTGCTCCTTGTCCGGCACGGTGGGGCCGGCGCCAAGCGACGCGACGTACGCCGCGAGCTGGTCGATCTCGGCCTGGTTGTAGATGTTCTTCTTCCGCGGAACCTGGGCGCCCGGCTGCTGCGCGGGCATACGGCCGGTGCCGACCTGGAAGTCGACGGCGGCAGCGCCCACGCCGACCAGGCTCGGGCCGTCGGAGGTGCCCTGACCGCCGGTGCCGTGGCAGCTGGCGCAGCCCACGGCGAAGAGCTTCTTGCCCTCCTTGATGGCAAGAGACTGGGCGGCGTCATCGGCCTGAGCCTTGTCCGCCGGCGCGAACGCGGCGTACAGCCCCCCAGTGACCGCCAGCGCGAAGAGTAGGACGACGAGCGCCGCCAGCGGATGGCGCCGTCGTGCGGAGAGCTTTTTCACGGATTACCCCGGTGTCAGGATCTTCTGCGTCGATGCTTTGGCTATGTCTGAAATGCGAGTCCGGCCTGGACCGGTTACTTGATCAGGTAGATCGTGGCGAAGAGGCCGATCCAGACGACATCGACGAAGTGCCAGTAGTAGGACACGACGATGGCCGCGGTGGCCTGTTCGTGGGTGAACCTCTTGGCCGCGTACGTCCTGCCCAGGACCAGCAGGAAGGCGATCAGACCGCCCGTCACGTGCAGTCCGTGGAAGCCGGTGGTCAGGTAGAACACCGAGCCGTACGGGCCGGACGAGAGCGAGAGGCCCTCGTGCTTGACCAGCTCCGTGTACTCGAAGACCTGACCGCCGATGAAGATCGCACCCATGATGAAGGTGATCACGAACCACGTTCGCAGCTTCTTGACATCGCCGCGCTCGGCCGCGAAAACACCGAGCTGGCACGTCAGCGAGCTGAGCACCAGGATGGTGGTGTTCGTCGCGGAGAACGGAAGATTCAGCGCATCGGCGGATTCCTTCCAATACTCGGCCCCGGTCACCGATCGGAGGGTGAAGTACATCGCGAAGAGGGCCGCGAAGAACATCAGCTCGGAACTCAGCCAGATGATGGTTCCGACGCTGGTGAGGTTCGGCCGATTGACCGACGGGTGCGCGTGCCCGGTTTCTACTGTCGTTGCTGTCGCCACGACCGACATTATGTCGGTCGCTTATCCCGCCCTCACTCCGGGGGGTGCCGTTCGGTGTGTCAAGGGCGTATGCCCTGCTCGTACGGCCCATTCCGCGAGTCGCTCGAAGGAGGGAAGCAACACCTCCGCGGCGGCCCCCCGGCCGCCTCGCGACCAGTCCTGACGGGCCGTCGGGCAGATCTTGGATCCGTCCGAACCCTCCTGCGGGCGCCCGGTGCGGGAGTAGCATCCGTGGCTACCTACGGTGGGCCTCTCCCATCCTGTGCCGCGACGAAGCGTGGAGGAACGATGCAGCCGACTGCCACGGTGCTGGTCTACAGCGACAACGCCCACACCCGGGAGCAGGTCCGGCTGGCGGCCGGCCGGCGCCCCGCCCCCGACGCCCCGCAGATCGAGATCCTGGAGTGCGCCACCCAGCCCGCCGTCCTGGAGGCCCTGGAGCAGGGCGGCATCGACGTCTGCGTGCTGGACGGCGAGACCGCGCCGGTGGGCGGGATGGGCGTATGCCGGCAGATCAAGGACGAGATCTTCCGCTGCCCGCCGGTGCTGCTGCTCATCGGCCGCCCCCAGGACGCCTGGCTGGCCACCTGGAGCCGTGCGGACGCGGCTGTGACGCACCCTGTGGACCCGGTGGCGTTCGCGGACTCCCTCGCGTCCCTGCTGCGCCGCAAGCTCCTCACACAGGCCTGAGCGGCCCGCTGAGGGGCCCTCAGAACTGCGGGCGCAGTCGGGCGGCATCTGCGGGCCCCTGCTGCTGCTCGGCCGCTCCTGTGGTGGTGGACGCCTTGTTCTTCAGCGCGCTGCCGTCCCGCCATTCCTTCCAGGGCATGTTCCAGTCGCCGAAGCCGTTGTCGAAGGCGGTCATGCTCTCGCCGTCGCTGTTGACGACCTTGACGACGTCGCCGACCCGCACCATGTTGAAGAACCACTCGGCGTTGCCCGTGGACATGCCCGTGCACCCGTGGCTGACGTTGGCGGCTCCCTGAGAGCCCACCGACCAGGGTGCGGCGTGCACGTACTCGCCGCTCCAGGTGACCCGGGTGGCCCAGTAGACCGGCAGGTCGTAGAAGTCGGAGGCGCCGATGCTGGCGCTGGTCATCCGGACGAAGCTCTCCTTGCCCAGGATCACCTTGACGCCGTTTCGGGTGTCGTAGCCGGGCTTGCCGGTGGTGACGGGGATGGTGTTGACCTCTTCCCCGTTGCGCAGCACCGTCATCTGGTGCGATCCGGCGTCGGTGATCGCCTCGATCCGGTCGCCGGTGGTGAGCCGAACGGGCTTGGCCGGGCCGCCGTAGAGCTTCTTGGTGATCTTCAGCCCGTCCAGGTTGCTGTGCACCGCGATGGTGGCGTGCGCCGGCCAGTAGTCCTTCGGCCGGAAGTGCAGGGACTTGCCGTCCACCCAGTGCCAGGAGCCCTCGACGCGCGGCGCGGAGTCCACCTTCAGGGCGCTCTCGACGACGGCCCGCGCCTTCGGGTCGTTGATCGGCTTGCTCAGCTCGGCGGTGACCGGCTGGCCCACTCCGTACTCACCGCTGTCCGGGCCGAACTTGACGCTCAGCCGGTCGTCGGCGTCGGTGGTCTCCACGACGAGGGTCTTGCGGCCGGGCGCGCCGTCCTCGTCCTCGGTGCTCACGCGCACCGTGTAGCGGGTTCCGGCGGCCAGCGGCACGGTGGTGCGCCAGCGCCTGCCGTCCGCGCTCAGTTCGCCGCTGATGTAGCGGCCGGAGGCGTCGGTGGCGGTCACGTCCGTGATCCGCGCCTCGTCACCCTTGACGGTGACCTCAAGAGGCTTGTCCGGATCCGCTTTCTGCTTGCCGTCCGGGGTGTTGGCCGAGATCTGGTCGGCCGCGTCGTAGGGCTTGGCGGAGAGCGGTTCCGACGACGAGCCCCCGCAAGCGGTGGCACTCACCGCAAGGGGCACGAGCAGGAGTCCGCAGCTCAGCACCGTCCGGGTTCGAGGTCTGTTACTCATGACCCAAAAATATGAAGAATCACTCGATTCAGCCCGTTGGAGGACTGCAAATGGGGTCGACCTCAAGGCGCAAAAGGGGCGGGCCCGGACACCTGTTGGGGTGTCCGGGCCCGCCCGTACGGCCTGTGGGCCGCGTTTACTGCGTGCGGTTCTCACCGCGGTAGTACTCGAAAACCCATCCGAACAGGCCCACGAGGATCACCGGGAGGGAGAAGTAGAGCAGCCACCAGCCGAAGACGACGCCCATGAAGGCGAGCGCGCCACCGATGGCCAGGGACAGCGGCTGCCAGCTGTGCGGGCTGAAGAAGCCCAGCTCGCCCGCGTCGTCCGAGACCTCGGCGTTCTCGTTGTCCTGCGCACCCGCGTCCACCCGCCGGGCCGTGAAGGCCAGGTAGTAGCCGATCATGATGCACAGGCCGAAGGCCAGGAACAGTGCGGTGGTACCCGCGGGCTCCTTCGACCAGACGCCATAGACGACCGCCATGGCGAGGACGAAGACAGCGAGCCAGATGAACATCTTGCCCTGGATCTTCACTTGCCCTCCTCCTTACCGCCGATGACGGCCTTGGCGACCTCGGAGCCGTGGGGCTTCTCCAACTCCTCCAGAGCGGCGATCTCCGGGTGGTGGAGGTCGAACGCCGGGGATTCGGAGCGGATGCGCGGCAGCGTGAGGAAGTTGTGCCGCGGCGGCGGGCAGGACGTAGCCCATTCCAGCGAACGGCCGTAGCCCCAGGGGTCGTCGACCTCGATCTTCTCGCCGTACTTCGCCGTCTTCCAGACGTTGTACATGAAGGGCAGGATCGACAGGCCCAGCAGGAACGAGCTGATCGTCGAGATGGTGTTCAGCGCCGTGAAGCCGTCGGCGGCGAGGTAGTCCGCGTAACGCCGCGGCATGCCTTCGGCGCCGAGCCAGTGCTGGACGAGGAACGTGCCGTGGAAGCCGATGAACAGCGTCCAGAACGTGATCTTGCCCAGCCGCTCGTCGAGCATCTTGCCGGTGAACTTCGGCCACCAGAAGTGGAAGCCGGCGAACATCGCGAACACCACCGTGCCGAAGACCACGTAGTGGAAGTGCGCCACCACGAAGTACGAGTCCGACACATGGAAGTCCATCGGCGGCGAAGCCAGGATGACACCGGTCAGACCACCGAAGGTGAACGTGATCAGGAAGCCGATCACCCACAGCATCGGCGTCTCGAAGGACAACGAGCCCTTCCACATCGTGCCGATCCAGTTGAAGAACTTCACACCCGTCGGCACCGCGATCAGGAACGTCATGAAGGAGAAGAACGGCAACAGCACGCCGCCCGTCACATACATGTGGTGCGCCCAGACCGTCACCGAAAGACCGGCAATCGAAATCGTCGCCGCGATCAGACCGATGTAACCGAACATCGGCTTCCGCGCGAACACCGGAATGACCTCGGAAACGATGCCGAAGAACGGCAACGCGATGATGTACACCTCCGGATGCCCGAAGAACCAGAACAGGTGCTGCCACAACAGAGCGCCGCCATTGGCCGCGTCGAAGACATGCGCACCGAATTTACGGTCCGCCTCCAGCGCGAACAACGCCGCCGCCAGCACCGGGAACGCCAGCAGAACCAGCACACCGGTCAGCAGCACGTTCCACGTGAAGATCGGCATCCGGAACATCGTCATGCCAGGGGCACGCATGCAGATGATCGTCGTGATGAAGTTGACCGAACCGAGGATCGTGCCGAAACCCGAGAAGGCCAGACCCATGATCCACATGTCCGCGCCGACGCCCGGCGAACGCACCGCGTCCGAGAGCGGCGAGTACGCGAACCAGCCGAAGTCCGCCGCACCCTGAGGGGTGAGGAAGCCGGCCACCGCGATCAGCGAGCCGAAGAGGTAGAGCCAGTAGGCGAACATGTTCAGCCGCGGGAACGCCACATCGGGCGCGCCGATCTGCAGCGGCATGATCCAGTTCGCGAAACCGGCGAACAGCGGCGTCGCGAACATCAGCAGCATGATCGTGCCGTGCATCGTGAACGCCTGGTTGAACTGCTCGTTCGACATGATCTGCGTGCCGGGACGGGCCAGCTCGGCGCGCATGAGGAGCGCCATCAGGCCGCCGACGCAGAAAAACGCGAACGACGTGACCAGGTACATCGTGCCGATGGTCTTGTGGTCAGTGGTCGTGAGCCACTTCACCACGGCGATACCCGGTTGCTTCTTGCGTACGGGCGGTGCTGCCGGAGCCGAATCGGCGGCGGCACCCTGAGGTTCGTTGAGGATGCTCACTGGTTTTTGGTCTCCGCGTTCCTGGCGTGATCCGTCTGCTCGATGCCCGACGGCAGGTAACCGGTCTGGCCCTTCTTCGCCAGGTCCTTCAAGTGCTCCCGGTACCGCTCGGGGGAGACGACCTTGACGTTGAAGAGCATCCGGGAGTGGTCGACGCCGCAGAGCTCGGCGCACTTGCCCATGAAGGTGCCCTCGTGGTTCGGAGTCACCTCGAAGACGTTGGTGTGGCCCGGGATGACGTCCTGCTTCATCAGGAAGGGCACCACCCAGAAGGAGTGGATGACGTCACGCGACGTCAGGACGAACTGGACGGTCTCGCCCTTGGGCAGCCACAGGGTCGGACCCGGGTTGCCCGTCTGGGGATTCCGCTCGCCCGGAGTGCCCTCGTCGTAGACGCCGTCGGCGCCGGCGGGAGCACTCTTCTTCCACTTGTCGGGGATGGCGGAGAGTTCCTTGGAGTCGATCGCCGAGGTCGACTTGTTGCCGTCCACGTCCTCCAGGTAGTTGAACGCCCAGCTCCACTGGAAGCCCACCACGTTCACGACGTGGTCCGGCTTCTTGGAAGTCTTGAGGAGTTCGCTCTCATCACGCGCGGTGAAGTAGAAAAGCACCGCGATGATGATGAACGGGACGATCGTGTACAACGCCTCGATCGGCATGTTGTACCGCGTCTGCGCGGGGACCTCCACCTTGGTCCTGCTGCGACGGTGGAAGATCACGCTCCAGATGATCAGGCCCCACACCAGCACGCCCGTTGCGAGGGCGGCGGCCCAGGAGCCCTGCCAAAGAGAGAGGATCCGCGGCGCCTCGTCGGTGACGGGCGTTGGCATGCCGAGGCGGGGGAAGTCCTTATATGTGCAACCAGTCGCGGTCGCCAGGACCAGGCCCGCAGCAAGCACCTGCGGCAGCTTCCGCCGCATCGGGCGCCGCGACGAGCGGTCGGAGCCGTTGGGACTCACGTAGCGCCTTCCCGAGAGTCTCGCCCGCGAGACCGGCTGCGGCCGTCTCGCTGGTCGGTCGCCGGCCCTGGCACGGGCAGGGGTTTGGATGTTTATGCGGACCAAACCCTACTGGACGCTATTTGGGGCCGCGCGGGGAGGGTGCCCAACGCGCCGCACGGCACCCCGAAGGGGTGGCCGGGCCCCTCCCGCGCCGCCCCCAAAGCTCCCGAATCGCCGCTTCCACCAGGCATCTGACGACGCGCCCGACACCCGGCCCGGCGGCGCCCTCCTGCCCTCCCACCGGCCCGCCCACCTCCGCGCCCCTGCGCCCGGAGCGGTGGCCCGGCCGGTCATCTAACGTCTCGTACGTGCCCTACTTCGACGCCGCATCCGCCGCTCCCCTGCATCCCGTCGCCCGGGACGCGTTGCTCGCCTCCCTGGACGAGGGCTGGGCCGACCCGGCCCGTCTCTACCGCGAGGGGCGGCGGGCCCGGCTGCTGCTGGACGCCGCGCGGGAGGCGGCGGCGGAGGCCGTGGGGTGCCGCCCCGACGAGCTGGTTTTCACCCCTTCGGGGACGCAGGCCGTACATTCCGGAATTTTCGGCGCGCTCGCGGCCCGTCGGCGTGTCGGGCGCCGGTTGCTGCACTCCTCGGTCGAGCACTCCGCGGTGCTGCATGCCGCGGAGGTGCACGCGGCCGCGGGCGGCACGGTGTCGGAGGTGGCCGTGGACCGTGCCGGCCGGGTGGCGGCCGAGGACGTCGCCGCCGCGCTGCGCCCGGACACCGCGCTCGTCTGCCTGCAGTCCGCCAATCACGAGGTGGGAACCGAACAGCCGGTCGAGGAGGTAGCCGCGCTCTGCCGGGAGGCGGGTGTGCCCCTCCTGGTGGACGCCGCGCAGTCCCTCCAGTGGGGAAGGGTGCCCGGCGCCTGGTCGCTGCTGGCGGGAAGCGCGCACAAGTGGGGCGGGCCGCCCGGCGTCGGACTGCTGGTGGTCCGCAAGGGCACCCGGTTTTCGCCCCAGGGGCCCCTGGACGAGCGGGAGTCGGGGCGCGCAGCGGGGTTCGAGAACCTTCCGGCGATCGTGGCCGCGGCGGCTTCCCTGCGGGCGGTGCGCGCGGCCGCGGAGTCGGGACCTGACGAAGGGGCGCGGCTGCGGGGGCTGGTGGAGACGATCCGGGCCCGGGTGCCGGAGCTGGTACCGGATGTGGAGGTCGTCGGCGACCCCGTCCACCGGCTGCCGCACATGGTGACCTTCTCCTGTCTCTACGTGGACGGGGAGACGTTGCTGCACGAACTGGACCGTGCGGGCTTCTCGGTCTCGTCGGGTTCCTCGTGCACGTCCAGCACGCTGATCCCGAGCCATGTGCTGCGGGCGATGGGGGTGCTGTCCGAGGGCAATGTGCGGGTCTCGCTGCCGTACGGCACGTCCGAGGCGGAGGTGGACCGGTTCCTGGAGGTGCTGCCGGAGACGGTGCGCTCGGTGCGGGACCGGCTGGGCGTGCCCGCCGGGGAGTCCGCGGCGACGGTGCCGGCCGCCGCGGACGGGGCGGGCGCGGGAAGCGCGCCGGAGGAGGCGGTCGCGCCGGCTCCGGCGGAAGGCTCCCCCGCCGGGACGGTGGTCGACGCACTCGGCAGGCGCTGCCCGATCCCGGTCATCGAGCTGGCGAAGGTGATCGGCCGGGTGCCGGTCGGTGACACCGTGACGGTGCTGTCCGACGACGAGGCGGCCCGGCTGGACATCCCTGCCTGGTGCGCGATGCGTGAGCAGGAGTACGTCGGCGAGCGGGCAGCGGAACGCGGCGCCGCGTATGTGGTGCGGCGCCGCGTCTGACCGGTGCGGCCGGGTCAGCCCAGGTGGGCCTGGATCTCGCCGGCGGCCTCGTGGCCGTATGCCTTGGTGAAGCGGTCCAGGAAGTGGCTGCGGCGCAGCTCGTACTCCTGGGTGCCGACGGTCTCGATGACCAGCGTCGCCAGCATGCAGCCGACCTGCGCTGCGCGCTCCAGGCCGACGCCCCAGGCCAGGCCGGACAGGAAGCCGGCGCGGAAGGCGTCGCCCACGCCGGTCGGGTCGGCCTTGGTGGTCTCCTCCGGGACGCCGACCTCGATGGCGGGCTCGCCGACCCGCTCGATGCGGACGCCGTTGGCGCCCAGGGTCGTCACCCGGGTGCCGACCTTGGCGAGGATCTCGTCGGCGGTCCAGCCGGTCTTGGACTCGATCAGGCCCTTTTCGTACTCGTTGGAGAAGAGGTAGGCCGCGCCTTCCATGAGCGTGCGGATGGCCTCGCCGTCCATGCGGGCGATCTGCTGCGAGAAGTCGGCCGCGAAGGGGATCGCGCGGCTGCGGCACTCCTCGGTGTGCCGGATCATCGCCTCGGGGTCGTCCGCGCCGATCAGGGCGAGGTCGAGGCCGCCGACCCGCTCGGCCACGGTGTGCAGCTCGATCAGCCGGGCCTCGCTCATGGCGCCGGTGTAGAAGGAGCCGATCTGGTTGTGGTCGGCGTCGGTGGTGCACACGAAGCGCGCGGTGTGCAGGACCTCGGAGATGCGCACCGAGCGGGTGTCCACGCCGTGCCGGTCGAGCCAGGCCCGGTACTCCTCGAAGTCGTTGCCCGCGGCGCCGACCAGGATCGGCGCGGTGCCGAGCTGGCCCATGCCGAAGCAGATGTTGGCGGCGACGCCACCGCGGCGGACGTCGAGCTGGTCGACCAGGAAGGAGAGGGAGACCGTGTGCAGCTGATCGGCGACCAATTGGTCGGCGAAGCGGCCGGGGAAGGTCATCAGATGGTCGGTGGCGATGGAGCCGGTGACTGCGATACGCACGACGGGTCTGCTCCTGCGGAAGGCGTGAGGGCGGACGGACGGAGAGCAACGCTACCCGGTAGCAGCAGACCCTCCTACCTGACAAAACTACCCAATAGTAGGGCTTTCTCCGCAGGCCGAGGGGTGCGTACGGTTCCGCTATGGCCAACAATGTGAAAGCCGTCACCCCTCGTTCCGCCGCGGTTTCCACCGGGGATCCGGAGTCGCTCGACCAGCTGCGCGGGGACTGCGCACGCATGGCACCTCACTGGAAGGCCGGCGAGCGGTCCGCACCGGCCCCCGGCAGCGCGTCCGATCTGCGCGGTATCAAGGTCTCCGCGGCTTCCGCGGCGCTCGTCGACGGTATGTCCGAATACGGCGACTGAAAAGGCCCCTGAAGGGAACCGCACGCACCCCCGGCCCGTCCCATCGGCGTCCCCCTCACGGAGGATGGCACGTCAGATGTCCAGCGGAGCCGAAGGAGCGATGCGGTGAACACCGAGGACACCACCGAGACCCCGACGTCCACGGAGCGCAGGCGGCGCACCCCCCTGGTGGTCGCCTCGATGGCCGCTGCGGTGCTGCTCGCCGGCGGCGGTGCGGCGTACTGGGCGTCGTCCGCGTCCAGCGGCGGGGACTCCGCCGCGGACGCCGGGGCGAAGAAGGACCCGCCGCCACTGGCGCTCGACGGCTACGGCGGCGGCGGGATCGCCGCCGGGGAGCCCAACCCGCAGGGTTCGAACTACCGGGCGGTCGAGAAGCTGCCGGACGGGCCGGACTCCGCGCCGGTGTACCGACCGCAGGGGCAGATCGGCAAGGCCGCGGTGGAACGGCTGGCCAAGGCGCTGGATGTGGCCGGAAAGGTCCGGTCGGAGGGCAACACCTGGAAGGTCGGAGGGCTGACGCGGGATGCCCGCAGCCCCGTCCTCCAGGTGAACAAGACCGGCTCGGGCTCGTGGACGTACACGCAGTACGGCACCCCGGGCGGGACGAACTGCGCGCTGCCCGCCACCCCCAAGGGCGATGCGGAGGGCTCGGACCCGTCGAGCCGGCCCGGCTGCCCGTCCTACCGCGGCGGCGGGGACGCCTCGACGGAGGACGACGGCAGCGGCAAGGGCGCGGTGTCGCAGGAGAAGGCGAAGCAGGCGGTGCAGCCCGCGCTGAAGGCGCTCGGCCGGCAGGACGCGAAGCTGGACGCGAGCGGGCTGTCCGGCGCGGTGCGGATCGTGACCGCGGACCCGGTGCTCGGCGGCCTGCCGACGTACGGCTGGCAGAGCGATCTGCAGGTCGGCTCGGACGGTCAAGTGGTGGGCGGCAGCGGCCAGTTGGCGAATCCGGCCAAGGGCGCGGACTATCCGGTGCTGAACGCGGACAAGACGCTGGACCGGCTGAACTCGCGGGACGGCCGCAACAAGCCCGGTGACTGCGCCTCGCCGCAGACCGAGAAGGGCCGCAGCGGCGGCGGTGTCGCGCCCTGCGAGCCGGCGCCGACGCGGGCGCAGAAGCCTGCCGAGGTGACCGGCGCGGTCTTCGGGCTCTCGGTGCAGTACGTGGACGGCCGGCAGGCGCTGGTGCCGTCGTGGCTGTACAAGGTGCACCAGCCGGGCGCGAGCAACGGCCCGGACGCACTGTCGACGGTCGCGCACCCGGCGGTGGACCCGGCGTATCTGGCGCACCGGGACGGCGACGGCACGTCGCACAGCCCTGGGCAGTCGCCGCAGAAGCCCTCCGGGAAGCCCGGGGCGATGGCACTGGAGTCGTACGCCGTCGCCGACGGCGGCAAGAAGCTCACCCTGCACTTCTGGGGCGGCGTGTGCAGCACGTACTCGGTCAGCGCCGAGGAGTCGGGCAAGACGGTGAAGACCAAGGTGACCGGCAAGGACAAGAAGCCGGGCCAGGTCTGCGTCAAGATCGCCAAGGAGTTCACCAAGACGGTGACCCTGGACAAGCCGCTGGACGGCCGCAAGGTCGTCGATGTGTCGACGGGTGAGTCCGTGCCGAAGCAGTGACGAGGTCCGGGAACAGCGAAAAGCGGCGCCCCGAGGGGCGCCGCTTTTCTTCCCGCTGACTCTTAGCTGAAGGAGTCGCCGCAGGCGCAGGAGCCGGTGGCGTTCGGGTTGTCGATCGTGAAGCCCTGCTTCTCGATGGTGTCCACGAAGTCGATCGAGGCACCACCCAGGTAGGGGGCGCTCATCCGGTCGGTGACGACCTTGACGCCGTCGAAGTCCTTCACGACGTCACCGTCGAGCGAGCGCTCGTCGAAGAAGAGCTGGTAGCGCAGTCCGGAGCAGCCACCGGGCTGAACAGCCACCCGCAGCGCGAGGTCGTCCCGCCCTTCCTGCTCCAGCAGGCCCTTCACCTTCGACGCGGCCGCGTCGGACAGGATGATGCCGTCGCTGACGGTGGTCTCGTCCTGAACGCTCATCTACATCTCTCCCGGGTTGTACGGACCGCTTGTCATCGGATGCAGAACTCTGCAACCAGAGACGTCCCGGATAAATTCCGGCTGGGCTCAACTTGTCGAGAAGCCTTCCGGACACTGCCCGCAAGGGTTCTCTCTTCATGCTCGCACACCGGCGCGCGGTTGACTGTGGCCGCCCGCACGAGCGGCGGGGCGGATGCGTCACATCGACACAATGGCCATCGTCAAAGTGACGTGAAGGAGCTATGATAGATAGCGTCAAATAGACGAAAAGGCTCCCGGTGTGCACGCACCGGCTCCACTGGTGTGCGGCTGCGCCGCGCTCATCGAAGAAAAGAGAGGGTGCGTGTCGTGACCACCGCCCAGCCCCTGGACGTCCAGCCGAGCCCGCTCGCGCTGCTTCTCCTCGGCCGCGAGGCCGACCCGAAGAGCGAGCGCGGCGTGGACTGCCCCGGCGACCTGCCGGCTCCGTCCGACCCCGACCTCGTCGAGCGCGCCCGCGCGGCCAAGGCGAAGCTCGGGGGCAAGGTCTTCATCCTCGGGCACCACTACCAGCGCGACGAGGTCATCGAGTTCGCCGATGTGACCGGCGACTCCTTCAAGCTCGCGCGGGACGCCGCCGCTCGGCCGGACGCCGAGTACATCGTCTTCTGCGGTGTGCACTTCATGGCGGAGTCCGCGGACATCCTCACCACCGACGACCAGCAGGTCGTCCTCCCCGACCTGGCCGCGGGCTGCTCGATGGCCGACATGGCCAACGCCGAGCAGGTCGCCGAGTGCTGGGACGTGCTGACCGAGGCCGGCATAGCCGAGCAGGTCGTGCCCGTGTCGTACATGAACTCCTCGGCCGACATCAAGGCGTTCACCGGCAAGCACGGCGGCACGATCTGCACCTCCTCCAACGCCAAGCGGGCTCTGGAGTGGGCGTTCGAGCAGGGGGACCCCTCGACGGGCAAGGTGCTCTTCCTGCCCGACCAGCACCTGGGCCGCAACACCGCCGTCCGCGACCTGGGCATGTCGCTGGAGGACTGCGTCGTCTACAACCCGCACAAGCCGGGCGGCGGGCTGACCGTCGAGCAGCTGCGGAACGCCAAGATGATCCTGTGGCGCGGGCACTGCTCGGTGCACGGCCGCTTCTCGCTGGAGTCGGTCGAGGACGTGCGGGCCCGGATCCCCGGCGTGAACGTCCTGGTGCACCCCGAGTGCAAGAACGAGGTCGTGGCGGCCGCGGACTTCGTCGGATCGACGGAGTACATCATCAAGGCCCTGGAGGCCGCGCCCGCCGGTTCGAAGTGGGCGATCGGCACCGAGCTGAACCTCGTCCGGCGGCTGGCGAACCGGTTCGCCGCGGAGGACAAGGAGATCGTCTTCCTCGACAAGACGGTCTGCTTCTGCTCGACCATGAACCGCATCGACCTGCCGCACCTGGTCTGGACGCTGGAGTCGCTGGCGGCCGGCAAGGTCGTCAACCGCATCGAGGTCGACAAGGAGACCGAGAGCTTCGCCAAGCTGGCGCTGGAGCGGATGCTGGCGCTGCCGTAGGCGTGCCGGAAGCCGAAGGGCCGGGCCCGCACCGTTGAGGTGCGGGCCCGGCCCTTTCGTGGTCGTGCAGGTGGCCCGAGGGGCGGTCAGACGCCCGCCGGCTCCGGGGTGCGGTCGTCCTTCCCGGCCGGGGCCGCGTCCGCGTTCCTGGCCGCCTTCTTCCTCGCGCGGCGCTCCTTGCGCAGCTCGATCATGGCGTAGAGCGTCGGGACGAGGAGCAGCGTCAGCAGCGTCGAGGTGATCAGACCGCCGATCACCACCACTGCGAGCGGCTGCGAGATGAAACCGCCGTCCCCGGTGATGGACAGCGCCATCGGCAGCAGCGCGCAGATCGTCGCGAGCGCCGTCATCAGGATCGGGCGGAGCCGGTGCCGGCCGCCCTCGATGACCGCCTCCACCACGCCGTGGCCCTGCGCCCGGTACTGGTTGATCAGGTCGATCAGCACGATGGCGTTGGTGACCACGATGCCGATCAGCATCAGCATGCCGATCATCGCCGGCACGCCCAGCGGGGTGCCGGTGGCGACCAGCAGGCCGATCGCGCCGGTCGCCGCGAAGGGGATCGAGACCAGCAGGATCAGCGGCTGCACCAGCGACTTGAAGGTCGCGACCAGCAGCATGAAGACGATCGCGATGGCCGCCAGCATGGCCAGTCCGAGCGAGGAGAACGCCTCGGTCTGGTCCTGCGAGACGCCACCGATCTCCGCGGTCGCGCCGTCCGGCAGGTCGAGCGCCTTGATCTCGCTCTGCAGCGCGGTGCTGACCGCGCCGGTGTTGTCACCGGTCGGCTTGGCGGTGATCGTCGCCGAGCGCGCGCCGTCGATCCGGGTCTTCTGGACGGGACCGGGGACGGTCCGCACGGTCGCGATCTCGCCGAGTTCGACCGGGCCGGCCGGCGTCGGGACGGCCAGGTTCCGCAACTCCGCCTCGGTGGTGGCCGGGTGGGCCGCCATGATGACGATGTCGCGCTCGGTGTCGTCCAGCAGCGCCTTGCCGCTGGTGGTACCGCGGACCGCCTGGGCGACCGCCGCGCCGAGGGTGGCCTGGTTGTAACCGGCCGCCGCGGCCTTGGCGTTGGCCTTGACGGAGATCCGCGGCACGCTCTGCGCCAGGTCGCTCTGCACGTCGGTGACGTCGTCGAGACCCGCGACGGCCTTGCGCACCTTCTCCGAGGCGGCCCGCAGGACGTCGGCGTCACCGGCCTTGACCACCACGCTCAGGTCCTGGCTGCCGAAGCCGCCGCCCGCGGTGACCGTGGTCTCGCCGATGTCCTTGCCGAGCTTGTCGAGCCCGGCCCGCAGGTCGTCGGAGACCTTGCCGGAGTCCGCGTCGGAGGCGAGCTTGAGCTGGTACGAGGCCTGGTTGGCGCCGGTGCCGCCGCCGAAGGCCGCCATGAAGCCGGAGGAGCCGACGGTGACCTGGTAGTCCTCGACGCCGTCGGTGCCGGCCAGCAGCTTCTCGACCTTCTTGGCCTGCGCGTCGGACGCGCCCAGGCTGGTGCCGGGCTTCAGCTCCTGCTTGACGGAGAGGGTGTCCTGGTCGCCCTGGTCGAAGAAGTTGGTCTTCAACAGCGGCCCCATGCCGAAGGTGCCGATGAGGATGACGACCGCGATCACCAGGCTGGTGACACGGCGGCGGGTGGCGAAGCGCAGCACCGGGACGTACATCCGCTGGAGCGGGCTGCGGGTCTCCTTCTCCTCGGCCGCGCGGCGCAGCTCCTCGGGGTCGGTGCCCTCGGGGATCTTCGGGGCGCGCAGGAACCAGTACGAGAGCACCGGCACGACCGTCAGCGACACGATCAGGGACGAGAGCAGCGCGACGGTGACGGTGAGCGAGAAGGAGCCGAAGAGGGCACCGACCATGCCGCCGACCACGCCGATGGGGAGGAAGACCGCGACGGTGGTGAGGGTGGAGGAGGTGATCGCTCCGGAGACCTCGCGGACGGCGGTGAGGATGGCCGAGCGGCGCTCCTCGCCGTAGCCCAGGTGCCGCTTGATGTTCTCCAGGACGACGATGGAGTCGTCGACGACGCGGCCGATGGCGATGGTCAGCGCGCCGAGGGTGAGCATGTTCAGGGAGAGGTCCTGGGTCCACAGGACGATCAGGGTGATGACGACGGAGAGCGGGATGGAGACCGCCGTCACCAGCGTGGAGCGCAGGCTCAGCAGGAAGACCAGGATCACGATCACGGCCATGATCAGGCCGAGCAGGCCCTCGGTGGTCAGCGACTCGATCGACTTGGAGACGGCCGGGCCCTGGTCGGAGACGACCGTGACGTCGGTGCCCTTGCCGAGGTCCTGACGGATCTGGGGCAGCTTGTCCTTGACCGCGTCGGAGATGGCGACGGCGCTGCCGTCCTGGTCCATCGTCACCATGACGGCGAGGCTGGGCTTGCCGTCGGTGCGGGTCAGCGAGGTCGGCGCCGCCGGCTTCTCCTTGACGCTCGCGACGTCACCCAGCCGGACCGGCTCGGCCGCGCCGCCCGGGGCCGCGGACCCACCCGCCGCCGGGCTCGGGGCGATCATGAGGTCCTGGATCTGGCGGACCGAGCTGAATCCCGCGCCGACCTGGACGGTCCTGCTCCGGCCGTCCTCGGCGAACGAGCCGGCCGGCACCGAGGTGCCGCCGGCCTCCAGCGCCTGGCCGAGGGCGGCGGCGCTCAGCCCGGAGGCGGCGAGCTTCTTGTCGTCGGGGGTGACCGCGACGATCCGGTCCTGCACGCCGTCCACGGTGACCTGGCCGACGCCGTCGATGTTCTTCAGGCCCGGGACGACGCTGCGGTCCAGCTGGTCGGCGAGCGTCTGCTGGTCCTTGGTGGTGGAGGAGACCGCGAGGACGACGGTGGGTATGTCGTCCGTGGAGCCGGCCACCACCTGCGGGTCGACGTCCTTCGGCAGCTGCGCACGGGCCCGGTTCACAGCCTGCTGGACATCGGCGACCAGGCGCTTGGAGTCGTTGCCGTAGTCGAACTGCGCCATGATGACGCCGGAGCCCTCGCTCGACGTCGAGGTGACGCTCTTGATGCCGTCGACCGCCTGGATGCCGTCCTCCAGCGGCTCGATCACCTGCTTCTCGACGACGTCGGGGGACGCGCCCTGGTACGGCGCAAGCACGGACACCATGGGGAGTTCGATGGAGGGCAGGAGCTGCTGCTTGAGCTGAGGTATCGCGATGGCGCCGAAGGCGATCGCCACGATCGACATCAGCGCTATCAGGCCCCGTTGTACGAGGCTGAGTCGGGACAGCCAGGACATGGGTGGCGTCTCTCTTCTGTTCTGAAAGGGTCGGCCGGGCGCGCCGGAGGACCGGGGCGCGGCGGCCTGCTCCGCCCCCGTCCGGGTCGCGTCCCCGGGGGCCTGCACCGGCCCACCTACACCATCGACCCTGGCAGGGCCACTTTCCCTCGCTCGCAGGTCGGTTTCGGGGCCGGGGTCGTACAGCGTTCGGAGTACGGGCCCCTCGCCCTCACTGCACCCTTGGGCGTACGAGTCCCGATTCGTACGCGATGACCACCAGCTGCGCCCGGTCCCGGGCCCCGAGTTTCGCCATCGCACGGTTCACATGCGTCTTGACGGTCAGCGGACTGACGGCCAGCTGCTCGGCGATCTCGTCGTTGGACAGCCCGCCGGCGACCAGGACCAGCACCTCCCGCTCGCGGCCGGTGAGCGTCGAGAGCCGCTCGGCGCCGCGGCCGCCGGGCCCGCCGTCGGCCGAACTGTCGCCCTGCGCGAGGAACTTGGCGATCAGCCCCTTGGTCGCGACCGGGGAGAGCAGCGCCTCGCCGGCCGCCGCGATCCGGATGGCGCTGAGCAGCTCGTCGGGCTCGGCGCCCTTGCCGAGGAAGCCGCTCGCACCGGCGCGCAGGGACTGCACCACGTAGTCGTCGACCTCGAAGGTGGTCAGGATGACCACCCGCACGCCGGTCAGCTTCGGGTCCTGGCTGATCATGCGGGTGGCGGCGAGGCCGTCCACGCCGGGCATCCGGATGTCCATCAGCACCACGTCGGGGACGCTGGACGCGGCCAGTTCGTACGCCTGGGCGCCGTCGGACGCCTCCCCGACCACCTCCATGTCGGGCTCGGAGTCGACGAGTATGCGGAACGCGCTGCGCAGCAGCGTCTGGTCGTCGGCGAGCAATACCTTGATCGTCATGCGGTCTCCCCCGTACGGACGGTCTGCAGCGGCAGGGTGACCCGCACCTGGAATCCCCCGTTGGCGCGCGGCCCGGTCACGACGGTGCCGCGGAGCGCGAAGACCCGCTCGCGCATTCCGATCAGTCCGTGGCCGCCGCCGTTCTCCTCCGGCCCGGCCGGCTCCGCGGCGGCGCCGTCGTCCAGGACGGTCACCGACAGCGCGGCGTCGGACCTGACGATGCGCACCGTCGCGCGGGCGCCTTCGCCGGCGTGCTTGTGGACGTTGGTCAGCGCCTCCTGGACCACCCGGTAGGCGGTGAGGTCGACGGAGGCGGGCAGGGCGTCGGGCGGCCGCGGAATCTCCAGTTCGACGGGGAGTCCGGCGCGGGTGAACCCCTCGACGAGCTGGTCCAGGACGCCGAGCCCCGGCGCCGGTTCGGTCGGCGCCTTCGGGTCGTCGGACTGGCGCAGCAGGCCGACCGTGGCGCGGAGTTCCTCCAGCGCCGAGCGGGACGCCTCGCGTACGTGCGCCAGCGCCTGCTTGGCCTGGTCGGGCCGGTTGTCCATGACGTGCGAGGCGACGCCGGCCTGCACGTTGACGAGCGCGATGTGGTGGGCGACGACGTCGTGCAGCTCGCGGGCGATGCGCATCCGTTCCTCGGCGACCCGGCGTCTGGCCTCCTCCTCACGCGTCCGCTCGGCCCGCTCGGCGCGCTCACGGATGGCGTTGATGTAGGCCCGGCGGCTGCGTACCGCGTCGCCCGCCGCCGCGGCCATGCCCGTCCAGGCGAAGATCCCCAGGTTCTCCTGCGCGTACCAGGGGCTCGCGCCGTAGAGCATCGCGGCGGCGGTCAGCCCGACGACGGTCAGCGCGCCGACCCGCCAGGTGGTGGGCCGGTCGGTGCGGGAGGCGAGGGTGAAGAGGGCGACCACGGCGGAGGCCGCCACGGGGGCCCGTGGATCGCTGGACTGCACGATGAGTTCGACGATGGTCAGCGACCCGGTGGCGGCGAGGACCGATCGCGGCAGCCGGCGGCGCAGCACCAGCGCGGAGCAGGCCAGGGCGGCCAGCACCACGGTCGTGGCCGACAGCTCGCGGGCGCCGAACCGCGGGCCGTGCGGGCCGTGCGGGTCGGCCACCGCGCCGCACAGGATCGCCGCGAAGACGCCCACCGCCAGCACGGCGTCGAACGCGAGCGGATGCGTCCGGTACCACGGGAAGCGGCCCGCGCGGGGCGCGTCCTGGCCGGGTTCGGGTGAGGTCACAAGAGCAAACGGTAGCGCCCCGGTCCCACGAGGGGGCCGGGGCGCTGTCGTTGTGCGCTGGAGTGGAAGGCGGCACACGGCCGGTACGGACCACGGGTCCGCGCCGGCCGGGCGCTCAGCCCGGGATCAGGCCGTCGTCGCTGAGCATCTCCCGGACTTCTTCGAGCGTCGCGTCCGGCGACGGCAGGATGAGTTCGGACGGCTCCAGGGCGTCGTCGGGCAGGGGGGTGCCCATCCGGCGCACCGCGTCCAGCAGGGCGCCGAGCGTCCGGCGGAAGCCGTCGTCGTCGCCGCTCTCCATCTCGGCGAGCAGCTCATCGTCCAGCTTGTTGAGCTCGGTGAAGTGGGCATCGTCCAGCTTCACCTGGCCCTCCCCCATGATCCGTACGATCACGACGGTCTCCCTTGGTCCGGTCCGACGATCCCTGCGAGGCTATCCGCCGCCGACCGTCACTGCTTGTCGAAACGCGGCTGGTCCTGCTGCTGCGACGGCTGGGCCTCGCCGCCCTGGCCCGGCTCGATGGCCTGCTTGCCGGCGGACGGGCCGCCCGCGAGCTCGGCCTTCATCCGCTGCAGTTCCAGCTCGACATCGGTGCCGCCGGACAGCCGGTCCAGCTCGGCGGTGATGTCGTCCTTGGCCATGCCGGTCGGGTCGTCCAGCGCCCCGGAGGCCAGCAGCTCGTCGATCGCGCCGGCCCGCGCCTGCATCTGCGCGGTCTTGTCCTCGGCACGCTCGATGGCCATGCCGACGTCGCCCATCTCCTCGGAGATGCCGGAGAATGCCTCGCCGATCCGGGTCTGGGCCTGGGCCGCGGTGTACGTGGCCTTGATGGTCTCCTTCTTCGTACGGAAGGCGTCGACCTTGGCCTGCAGCCGCTGCGCCGCGAGGGTGAGCTTCTCCTCCTCGCCCTGCAGCGTCTGGTGTTGCGCCTCCAGGTCGGTGACCTGCTGCTGCAGCGCGCTGCGACGGGAGAGCGCCTCGCGGGCGAGGTCCTCCCGGCCGAGCGCGAGCGCCTTGCGGCCCTGGTCCTCCAGCTTGGAGGACTGGCCCTGGAGCTGGTTGAGCTGCAGCTCCAGGCGCTTGCGGGAGGTCGCCACATCGGCGACACCGCGACGCACCTTCTGGAGCAGCTCCAGCTGCTTCTGATACGAGTAATCGAGGGTCTCGCGCGGATCCTCGGCCCGGTCCAGGGCCTTGTTGGCCTTCGCGCGGAAGATCATCCCCATCCGCTTCATGACACCGCTCATGGGCCTCGCGCGCCCCCTTCTGACCGAGTTTTACATCGGGCTTAGGCTCCAGCACATCTACAGACCCCACAGTACGGGCCTTGGTTCCATTACCGCACTGTTCGGACCCGGATGCGCTCCTCCTCCAGGACGATCAGGGAGTACGCCTTCTCCCGCCCAGGGAGTAGGAAGCGCCGGAGAACGGCCGTGGCGTCCGCTCCGTCCTGGTACGTCACCGGGCGCGGGGACGCGCCGTTGCCGGATCGTTCCCCGTCGGACGATGGCCCACACCCGCCGACCACGTACCCTTGGGTGTTGTGTTCCGAAGCCGTTCGAAGGATGAGCAGGCCGCGACCGCCAAGGTGACCGCGGACCAGCCCCAGCAGCCCCGCGACCCGCAGGCCCCCAAGGGGCGGCCGACGCCGAAGCGCAGCGACGCCCAGTCGCAGCGCCGCTCGCGTGCGCATACGCCGACCAACCGCAAGGAGGCGTCAAAGGCCCAGCGCGAGGCCCGACGTGCCGATATGGCCAAGCAGCGCGAGGCCATGGCCAGCGGTGACGAGCGCTATCTGCCGGTGCGCGACAAGGGACCGGTGCGCCGGTTCGCCCGCGACTTCGTCGACTCACGCTGGTGCGTCGCGGAGTTCTTCCTGCCGATGGCCGTGGTGATCCTGGTGCTCACCATGGTCCGCGTCCCGCAGATCCAGAACATCGCGCTGCTGCTCTGGCTCGTGATCATCGTGCTGATCGTGCTGGACTCGGTCGGCATCTGGTTCCGTCTGGGCAAGCAGCTCACCGCGCGCTTCCCGAACGAGAGCCAGAAGGGCGTCAAGGCCTACGCCGTCATGCGCACCCTCCAGATGCGTCGACTGCGGCTGCCGAAGCCGCAGGTCAAGCGCGGAGAGCGGCCCTGAGCCGGAGTCCGTCCGGGTTCCGAGGCGGGGCCGATGCCTGGCTCGGTGGCCTGGGCGGACTGCGCAACACCGTCCGTCAGGAGCTGGTGGCGCGCCAGCTGGAGGAGCAGATCTCCGCACGCTTCCCGGTGGGGCAGCGGCTGCGGGTGCTCGACGTGGGCCCGGGGCAGGGCACGCAGGCCCTGCGGCTGGCACGGGCCGGCCATCAGGTGACCGGACTGGAATCCGACCCGAAGATGCTCCGGGCCGCGCAGGAAGCGCTGGCCACGGAGCCGGCCGGAATCCAGGACCGGGTCCGGCTGATGGAGGGCGACGGCCGGGAGACCGGCGTGCACTTCCTGCCCGGCTCCTTCGACGTCGTGCTGTGCCACGGCGTCCTGATGTACGTACCGGACCCGGATCCGATGCTGGCGGGCCTCGCCCGGGTGCTGGCACCCGGCGGTCTGCTGTCCCTGGTCGTCCGCAACGCCGACGCGCTGGCGATGCGGCCCGGGCTGTCCGGCGACTGGGACACGGCGCTTGCGGCCTTCGACTCGCCCGCCTACACCAACCGCCTCGGGCTGCCGGTGCGCGCCGACCGGCTGGACGCGCTGCGCGCCACGCTCGCGGGGAGCGGCGCTCCGCTGCACACCTGGTACGGCGTCCGGGTCCTCACCGATCTCGCGGTGGACGCCACCACCCCGGAGTCCGCCGACGAGTGGCGGAAGCTGCTGGCCGCGGAGGACCGTGCGGGCCGCACGGACCCCTACCGCGCGGTCGCCGCGCTGCTGCACCTGTGCGGCGTCCGCGGCTGACGGCCCCGGCCGGCCGGCTCTGACGACGACAATCTGACGACGACAAGGGGCGCCCGCAGGCCGTAAGGCCGGCGGGCGCCCCTTGGTCGATCGGCTCGCGGACTCAGTCCGCGTCGGCGTGCAGACTCATCGGGGCCGTGTAGATCTCCGTACCGTCCTCGAAAAGCCTGACCTGGTCCACCCCGCCGTCGAGCAGGGCTTTCCACTCCTCACCGACCCAGGACTCCGCGTCCCCCTGCGTGGTGAACTCCTCCGGCTCCACCGCGGGCGCCATCTCCGTACCGTCCGCCTTCTCGAACCGCCACGTCCACGCCATGTCCGCCTCCTGGATCCCACCGAGTACGTGTCTGTGCCACCGCGGACCGCGGGCCTGCCGCGGCCGTGATGTCGTGCTTTCGTGCTGATCCGCAGCCTAACGGCCGTGTCGAGAGGTCCCCCCGCGCGCCCGGGCGGCACGGACGCGAGAAACTCGGCAGGTGGAACTGACTCTCCTTGGCACCGGAGCCCCGCAGGGGCTGCCGCGCCCCGGCTGCCCGTGCGCCGCCTGTGCCACCGCCGTCGGCGGCGAGGCGCGGGCGGCGACCGCGCTGCTCATCGACGGCGCGCTGCTCATCGACCTGACGCCGGGCCCCGCCTTCGCGGCCGCCCGGGCCGGCCAGTCGCTGGCCGGGGTACGGCAGGTGCTGCTCTCGCACCCGCACGACGGGCCGGCGCTTGAGGTGCCTGCCGGGTTGCCGCAGCCCGGCCGGGTCGCGGACGGGCGGGAGCTGGCGCTGCTCGACGGACACCGGGTACGGGCCATCGCCGTGGACATTCCCGGCACCGGCTACGAGGTGGGCGGCTCCGGCGGGGAGCGGCTGCTGTATCTGCCCCCGGGCGCCGCACCGGCCGGGCTCGGCGGGGAGAACCGGGGCGGCGGCTACGAGGGCATGGGCGGCAGCGGCCCGTACGACCTGGTGCTGCTGGACGTGCTGGAGCGGCCGGACGCCCTGGCCCGGCTGCGCGCGAGCGGAGCGGTGGACGCGGCGACCGATGTGGTCGCGGTGCACATCGACCACGGTGTGCCGCCGGGCCCCGAGCTGCACCGCAGGCTGGCGGCGGCGGGCGCCCGCGCGGTGCCGGACGGCAGCTCGCTGGTGGTCGGCGAGTATCACGCCGTGCCCGATCTGCCGCGCCGCACCCTGGTGCTGGGCGGCGCGCGCAGCGGTAAGTCGGCGGAGGCCGAACGGCGGCTGGCGACCTTCCCCGAGGTGCTGTACGTGGCCACCGGCGGCACCCGGGAGGGCGATACGGAGTGGGCGCAGCGGGTGTCGCTGCACCGCGAGCGGCGCCCCGCCGGCTGGCGTACGGAGGAGACCTGCGATCTGGTGCCGCTGCTCGCGGACACCGGCCCCGGCGCCGACCCGGGCACCGGCCGGCCCGCGGATGCCTCGCCGCTGCTCATCGACTGCCTCGCGCTGTGGCTGACGCATGCCATGGACGAGGTCGGGGCGTGGGACGACGAGACATGGGAGGCCGGTGGCCGGCGCGCCCTGCGGGAGCGGACCGACGCCTTGGTCGCGGCTCTCCGGGCCACCCGGCGCCCGGTGGTGGCGGTGAGCAACGAGGTGGGTTCCGGGGTGGTCCCGGCCACCCCGGCGGGCCGCCGCTTCCGCGATGAACTCGGAAGGCTGAACGCCACGTTCGGCGCCGAGTGCGAGCAGCTGCTGCTGGTCGTCGCGGGCCAGGCGCTTGCGCTGCGTGGATGACAGGGCGCGGGAGCGGCCCGTGTCCGCTTGCCCGGGGGCGCCGCGGCGGGTGCCCTTGACCCGTGACCGAATCCGAATCGCCCACGACCGTACCGCCGGCTGCGGCGGGCCGCGCGGCAGCCGGTGTCCGCATCGTGCGGGAGCCGCGGTGCGCCACCGGCGCGGACAGGGGTGGCGGCGGGTCGCGGTCCCCCGGGCCGCGGGAGCGGTGTTTCGATGCGGCGGTCCTGGCCTACGTGGCGCGCTCTCCGCAGGCGACGGTGGTCGCGCTCGGCGAGGGGCTGGGCACCGGCTTCTGGCGCTTGGACAACGGGCTGCTGACCTGGCTGACGGTGCAGCCGCCGGCGACCGCCGCGATGCGCCGGATGCTGCTGCCGGACGGCCCCCGGTGGCGTACGGTCCCGTGCGCCGTGACCGATCACCGGTGGCTGGACGCGGTGCCGCGGCCGGATCGCGGGGTCGTCGTCGTGGCGCCGGGGGTGCTGACGCGGATGCCGCCGTCCGCGGTGCGGGCGTTGCTCGCGGCCTGCGCGGAGCGGTTTCCCGGTGGTGCGCTGGTCCTTGACGTACTGCCACGGCGCGTCACCGCGCTGACCCGGTGGTGTGCCGGGCTGTCGGACGGCCGGTCGCCGGCTTCCCGGTGGGGCCTCGACCGGGCCGGCCTGGCACGGATGGCCAGTGCCCATCCCGGCATCGCCGAGGTGCGCGAAATCCCTTTGTTGCGCCAGTGGTTGACGAGGTCCGAGGGATGGTGGCGGACCCGGCTGCCGGGCGTGCGCGCAGTGGCTCCCCTGGTGGTCGAGGTGCGGTTCGCGGCCCGGTAGCGGCGGGCACGGCCCAAGGGCGGGCGGAGATCCGGTGGATCGCCGGGAGGCCGACGGGCCGCACCGATGAGGCCGGCCGGCCGCGCGGGTGGGACAGGCAGCCGGGACGGGCAGGCCGGCAGGTGGGGCCGGCCGGTACCGGGCCGCCTCGCCGGCGGCGCGATGCCGGTAATCTGCGCCCAATGAGCGCCCTGAACCTCGATGACTTCGCCCAATTGATCGAGCGCCCCGACGGCGGCGTGCGCCGTGACGCCGAGGAGCGCCGGGCCCGGCTTGCGGTGCCGCCGGGTGCGCTCGGCCGCCTCGACGAGCTGGGCGAGTGGCTGGCCGCCGCCCAGCACCAGGTGCCGGTGCGGCCCGTCGCACAGCCGCGGGTGCTGCTGTTCGCCGGCGACCACGGGGTCGCGAAGCTCGGCGTCTCGGCCCGTGAGGCCGGCACCGCGAAGGACCTGGTGCGCGCCGTGCTGGACGGCGCGAGCCCGGCCGCCGTGCTGGCGCGCGGGGCCGGGGTGCCGGTGCGCGTGGTGGACATGGCGGTGGACTGCGACGCCGACGAGCTGCCCGCGGAGGTCTCCCGCCACCGGGTGCGCCGCGGATCCGGCCGGATCGACGTCGAGGACGCGCTGACCGCGGAGGAGGCCGAGGCGGCGTTCCGGGCCGGTATGGCCATCGCGGACGAGGAGGCGGACGCCGGCACCGATGTGGTGGTGCTCGGCGATCTCAGCGTGGGCGGGACGACCGCCGCGAGCACGCTGATCGCGGCGCTGTGCGGGACCGACGCCTCGGTCGTCACGGGGCGCGGCGGTGCGCCGATCGACGACCTTGCCTGGATGCGCAAGTGCGCGGCGATCCGCGACGCGCTGCGCCGGGCCCGGCCGGTGCTCGGCGATCAGCTGGAGCTGCTGGCCACGGTCGGCGGCGCGGACCTGACGGCGATGACGGGCTTCCTGCTGCAGAGCGCGGTGCGCCACACGCCGGTGATCCTGGACGGTGTGGTCGGCGCGGCCTGCGCGCTGGTCGCGCAGCGGGTGGCGTTCCGGGCGCCGGACTGGTGGGTGGCCGGGCAGACGAGCGGTGAGCCCGCCCAGGGCAAGGCGCTGGACCGGATCGCGCTCAACCCCCTGCTCGACCACGGCGTCACTGCCGGGGAGGGGACGGGGGCGCTGCTGGCCCTGCCATTGGTGCGGGCAGCGGCGGCTCTGGCGGCGGAACTGCCCGTACGCGACTGAGCACGACCGGCCGGTAGCGGCCGGCACCACGGGCCGGAGCGGTCACACATCGGGACCGCTCCGGCCCCGTCAGTGGCATCCCCATAAGATCGCTCTTCATGGGAGATGTCGCTTGAGTCCGGATGATGACCGCCCTGCGGGCCCCTGGTGGCGGCGCGGCGCCGTGCGCACCGCGGCGCCGATGATGCGACGGAACGCTCCCCCGGCGGCGGCCACGGACGCCGGTGAAGCAGGCGGCACGACGCACACCGGCCGCGGCACGACGCCGGAGCGGGCGGGCGCAAGAGGCGCAGATCACCCGGATCCCACTGAACTCCGTGATGTCACCTTCCGTCTTCGTTCGCGGATCGCGATTCGACGCGGGCCCGGTGCGGTGCCGGTGGCGCGCGCCGCTCAGCCTCTCCTCCCGGCGGTGGCAGATGGAATCGCTCTCCCGCACCCCTGCGAAATACCGCCCGCCACGGGAACCGCGGGCCATGCTCGTCGCCATGCGCACCCCTTCGCCGCGTACCGGGGCCGTCTCCGCCCCGGCGCCGGGCTGCCCGGCGGCACCGGGCCCGCCGACGGGGCGGCTCCGCGGGCACCGGAAGAACCCGAGATGAGCGAGCCGGCCCTGCGTCGCGCCGCGCGTGCGGAGTGGGGACCGCTGCTGCGGACCGTGCGGTCCGCGCTGGCCGCGCGGAAGCTGCGCGCGATCGCGATGACGCTCACCGCGGTGTGCCTGACGCTGGCCTTCCAGTTCGTGCAGAACCAGTCGTGGGGCTACCGGCCGATCCAGAACATCGGGTCGGTGCAGGCCGACGAGCACCTGTGGCTGGCCCTGCTGCGGACGCCCCTGTCGCTGTTCGTTCCCGCGCTGGACCTGCCGGTCTGGGGCGCACTGGCGCAGATACTGGTGGTCTTCGGGATCGCCGAGATCTGTCTGGGCCGGTGGCGGACGCTGGCCGTCGCCTACACCGCGACGCTCGCCGGGACGATGTACGCCCGGCTCGGCCTCTGGGCCGGCGCGGACAGCCCCTTCGGCCTGCCGGACTCGGACGCCTACGTCATCGACACCGGCCCGTCGGCGGCCGTGGTGGGCCTGGCCGTCTTCGTGTGCTGGCACCACCGCGCCTGGCTGTCCTGCGCCCTGGTGTCGGCCGCGATGGTCATCGAGGTGGTGTTCATCAAGAACAACCTGGCCGGCAAGGAGCATGTCGCTGCCGTGCTGGTGGTGCTGGTGGTGTGCGCGGTGGGAGAGCTGCGGGTTTTCGGCCGGCGCGGCCCGGACGGTGCGCGTCGCGTCAGCGGCTCGGGGCGCCCCCGATGAGGTACTCGATCCTGCGGCGGACCGAGTTCCAGCGCAGGTCGTGGCGGTAGGCGCGCACCGTCGCGCGCGCCCGTGCCCTGGGCCGGTCGCGGTAGAGGCGTTTGGCCCAGGGCGAGTTGGGCCGGGCCAGCCGGACGGCACCGAAGAGGGCCACGAAGGGGACGAACGTCCCGACGACGGCCATCCGGGCCTTGCCCTTGACCAGCGCGATCAGCACGAAGAAGAAGTTGGCACCCACCGTCCGCACCACGTGGAGGCGGTCGCTGGTCTCGTCCGGGCTCAGCTCGTTGACGCCGAACGGCAGGAAGCCGCAGAGGATCAGCCCGGCCAGGGCGGCGGTGAGGAAGACGATCTCCACGCTCTTGGTGCCCGCCTCGCTCCAGTACACGTCGTCCAGGTGCAGGATCAGCGCGAACTCGTCCAGGACCAGGCCGACCCCCATACCGAAGAGCACCGCCGCGACACCGGAACCGAAACCGCGCCTGCCCCCGGCGAGGGCGATGAAGCCGCCGACGACCATGAGGATCACCCCGGGGACGACGTGGTGGATGTGCACCCCGCCGGGGGTGACGTTGCGGAAGGGTCCCTTGCCCGCGCGGATGAGGCGGGTGATGGCGCGGGTGACGAGGAAGGTGAGCACGAAGGAGCCGAGGGCGAGGAGGAGCGGCAGCTTCCCGGGTTCGACGATGTTGCGGAACCACCAGTGATCCATCCCACATGCTCCCCATTTGTCGCGTAGAGGCCAATTTAGCGCCGGAGGGGGCCGGGATAGCCTGCGCCGGTGAGCGACACCCCCGAGCCCCCGGCCCCCTCCGACGCCCTGCGGTTCGCCTTCGGGACGCTGACCGCGCTGCCGGTGCACCTCACCCGTTGGGACCGACCGACCGCCCGCGGCGGGATGCTCTGCGCACCCCTGGCCGGTCTGGTCGTCGGCGTGGCCGCGGCCGCGTTCGGCGGTGCGCTGCTCCTGCTGGGCGGCGGCCCGCTGCTCGCCGCCGTCGGCACCGCAGCGGTCCCCGCCGCCCTCACCCGGGGCCTCCACCTGGACGGGCTCGCCGACACCGTCGACGGCCTGGGCAGCGGCAAACCGGCCGAGGACGCGCTGCGCATCATGAAGCAGTCCGATATCGGCCCCTTCGGGGTGATCACCCTGCTGTTCGTCCTGCTGGCCCAAGTGGCCGCGCTGGGCGAGCTGTACGCGCAGAGCTGGGGGCGCGGGGTGCTGGCGGCCGTCACCGCGGCGATGACCGCGCGCTGCGCCCTGACGCTCGCCTCCCGCACGGGGGTTCCGGCCGCCCGCCCCGAGGGCTTGGGCGCCGCGGTCGCGGGCACCGTACCGGCCGGCGCCGCGCTGCTCTGCGCCGCACTGGTGACGGCCCTGTGCGCGGCCGGCGGCGCCGCTTTCGGCCCGTACGGCGCACTGCACGCCGGCCTTGCCGTACTGCTCGGCCTCGGACTGTCCGAACTGCTGCTCCGGCATTGCCGGCGGCGGTTCGGCGGGGTGACCGGCGATGTGTTCGGCGCGCTCGCGGAGTGCGCGGGACTGACGGCCCTGATCGCGCTCTCGCTCGGCTGAGCCGACCGCGTCACCGCGCGGACCCACCCGGTCCGCACTGACGTCACGTCACCGCCGTGTGGCACACCTCTCATTCGGTGCGGCCGGCCCACCGCCCCGACCCTTCGGGCCAATGCGGCGTAATCGCCACAAAGCGCCCAACTCCCCTTTGCCGGTGGCCGGTTCGGCAGGGGGCGGGTGGGGGCCGTCAACGCCGCGTGGCAGGCCGGCGCGACATCGGGCGGCGCCATGCGGCACCTCCGAGCGTAGGCTCGGCCGCAGCAGCGCCCTGGGCGCGAACGGATTCCCGGACGGAACAGGACCTTCATCACCGTGACTGCACTGACCCTCAGTACTTCCTCCGCCGCAACGTTGCGTGCGGACGCCGTCGTCGTCGGCGTGGCCAAGGGCGCCAAGGGCGTCGTTGCGGCCCCCGGCGCGGAGACCGTGGACAAGGCATTCGGCGGCAAGCTCGCCGCCGTGCTGGAGACCCTCGGCGCGAGTGGTGCCGAGGGCGAGGTGACCAAGCTGCCGGCCGCCGACGGCCTCAAGGCTCCGGTCGTGCTGGCGGTCGGTCTCGGCGAGGCACCGGCCAAGGGCGACGGTTACGGCAACGAGACGCTGCGGCGCGCCGCGGGCAGCGCCGCCCGCGCGCTGGCGGGCACCAAGAAGGCCGCCTTCGCCCTGCCGGTGGAGGACGCCGAAGCGGCCGCCGCGGTCGGCGAGGGCGCGCTGCTGGGCGCGTACACCTTCACCGCGTACCGCAGCAGCGGCGCGCAGGGCGGCAAGAGCGGCAAGGGCGCCGACAACGGCAGGTCGGCGCCGCTCGGCGAGGCCACGATCGTCGGCGCCAAGCCGCGCGACAAGGAGTTCAAGGCCGCGGTCGAGCGCGCCCAGGCGCTGGCCGCGGAGATCAACCGCGCCCGCGACCTGATCAACATGCCCTCCAACGACCTCGACCCCAAGGCGTTCGCGGCGCAGGCGCAGGCCGCCGGCAAGGAGTTCGGCCTCAAGGTCGAGGTGCTGGACGAGAAGGCGCTCAAGAAGGGCGGCTACGGCGGTCTGATGGGCGTCGGCCAGGGCTCCCAGTCGCCGCCGCGGCTGGTCCGGATCGCGTACACCCACGCCAAGGCCAAGAAGACCCTGGCGCTGGTGGGCAAGGGCATCACCTACGACTCGGGCGGCATCTCGCTCAAGCCCGCCGGTCACAACGAGACGATGAAGTGCGACATGAGCGGCGCGGCCGCGGTGTTCGCCGCCGTCGTGACCGCCGCGAAGCTGGGCCTTGAGGTGAATGTCACCGGCTGGCTGGCGCTCGCCGAGAACATGCCGTCCGGCTCCGCCACCCGCCCCGGCGACGTGCTCAGCATGTACAGCGGCAAGACGGTCGAGGTGCTCAACACCGACGCCGAGGGCCGGCTGGTGCTGGCCGACGCGCTGACCCGCGCCTCGGAGGAGTCGCCGGACGCGATCGTGGACGTCGCCACGCTGACCGGCGCGATGGTGCTCGCCCTGGGCAACCGCACCTTCGGGATCATGGGCAACGACGACGCTTTCCGCACCTCGATCCACGAGATCGCGGAAGAGGTCGGCGAGCAGTCCTGGCCCATGCCGATGCCGTCGGAGCTGCGCAAGGGCATGGACTCACCGATCGCCGACATCGCCAACATGGGTGAGCGGATGGGCGGCGGCCTGGTCGCCGGACTCTTCCTGAAGGAGTTCGTCGGCGAGGGCATCACCTGGGCGCACCTCGACATCGCGGGCCCGGCCTTCCACGAGGGCGCGCCCTGGGGCTACACCCCCAAGGGCGGCACCGGCTCCGCGGTGCGCACCCTGGTGCGCCTGGCCGAGCGCACCGCGGCGGGCGACCTCGGCTGACCCTTTCCCCTCTCGCCTGATTTGTCCGTACGGCCCCGGACTCACCGTCCGGGGCCGTCGGTGTGCGTTCGCTGTCAACGAAATCCGCACGCCCGTACGCACCAGTAACCCCCTGAGGCGGCTGTTCCGCCGCCCCCGGGCCCGGCCCGCCGTCCCGCCTTCGCGGAACAAGTGCGAAGATGGGTTCTCGGCAGGACAGGGCCCCCCTTACCCAGGGCCGAAGTTAAAGCGGCCGAACAACAGCCGCCGTCCGGTCATTGGAGACCGGCTCCGGCGTACCCATGCATGGAGGACGTGACGTGGCGAACGACGCCAGCACCGTTTTCGACCTAGTGATCCTCGGAGGCGGTAGCGGTGGTTACGCCGCTGCCCTGCGCGGGGCGCAGCTGGGCCTGGACGTCGCCCTGATCGAGAAGGGCAAGGTCGGCGGTACCTGCCTGCACAACGGATGCATCCCCACCAAGGCTCTGCTGCACGCCGGCGAGATCGCCGACCAGGCTCGCGACAGTGAGCAGTTCGGCATCAAGGCCACCTTCGAGGGCGTTGACATCGAGGCGGTCCACAAGTACAAGGACGAGGTCATCTCGGGCCTGTACAAGGGCCTGCAGGGTCTGATCGCCTCCCGCAAGGTGACCTACATCGAGGGTGAGGGACGTCTCTCCTCCCCCACCTCCGTCGACGTCGACGGCCGCCGCGTCGAGGGCCGGCACGTCCTGCTGGCGACCGGCTCCGTGCCGAAGTCGCTGCCGGGCCTGGAGATCGACGGCGACCGCATCATCTCCTCGGACCACGCGCTGAAGCTCAACCGCGTGCCGAAGTCCGCGATCGTGCTGGGCGGCGGCGTCATCGGCGTCGAGTTCGCCTCCGCGTGGAAGTCCTTCGGCACCGACATCACCGTCGTCGAGGGCCTCAAGCACCTCGTCCCGGTCGAGGACGAGAACAGCTCCAAGCTGCTGGAGCGCGCGTTCCGCAAGCGCGGCATCAAGTTCAACCTCGGCACCTTCTTCGAGAAGGCCGAGTACACCGCCGACGGCGTCAAGGTGACCCTCGCCGACGGCAAGACCTTCGAGGCCGAGGTGCTCCTGGTCGCGATCGGCCGCGGGCCGGTCTCGGCGGGCCTGGGCTACGAGGAGCAGGGCGTCGCGATGGACCGCGGCTACGTCCTGGTCGACGAGTACATGCAGACCAACGTGCCGACCATCTCGGCCGTCGGTGACCTCGTCCCCACCCTCCAGCTCGCCCACGTCGGCTTCGCCGAGGGCATGCTGGTGGCCGAGCGGCTGGCCGGTCTCAAGACCGTGCCGATCGACTACGACGGCGTGCCGCGCGTCACGTACTGCCACCCCGAGGTCGCTTCGGTGGGTATCACCGAGGCCAAGGCCAAGGAGCTGTACGGCGCCGACAAGGTCGTCGCACTCAAGTACAACCTCGCAGGCAACGGCAAGAGCCGGATCCTGAAGACCTCGGGCGAGATCAAGCTCGTCCAGGTCAAGGATGGCGCCGTGGTCGGCGTCCACATGGTCGGTGACCGTATGGGCGAGCAGGTCGGTGAGGCCCAGCTGGTCTACAACTGGGAGGCCCTGCCGGCCGAGGTTGCGCAGCTCGTTCACGCGCACCCCACGCAGAACGAGGCACTCGGTGAGGCCCACCTGGCCCTGGCCGGCAAGCCTCTCCACTCCCACGACTGACCCCAGTCCCGGGCGCGACCACATCCGCACATTCGATAGGAGCAACTGAAACCATGGCGGTTTCCGTAACCCTGCCGGCGCTCGGCGAGAGCGTCACCGAGGGCACCGTCACCCGCTGGCTCAAGGCCGAGGGTGAGCGCGTAGAGGCCGACGAGCCGTTGCTCGAGGTGTCGACCGACAAGGTCGACACCGAGATCCCGGCCCCGGCCGCCGGCGTCCTGTCCTCCATCAAGGTGGCCGAGGACGAGACCGTGGAGGTCGGCGCCGAGCTGGCCCTCATCGACGACGGCACCGGTGCGCCGGCCGAGGAGCCGGCTCCGGCCGCCGCCGAGGCCCCGGCCGCCCAGCCGCAGCCCGAGCCCACCCCGGCGCCGGCCGCCGAGGCCCCGGCCCCGGCCGCCGCCCCCGCCGGTGGTGCCCAGGGCACCGATGTCGTGCTCCCCGCACTGGGCGAGAGCGTCACCGAGGGCACCGTCACCCGCTGGCTGAAGGAGGTCGGCGAGGAGGTCTCGGCCGACGAGCCGCTGCTGGAGGTCTCCACCGACAAGGTCGACACCGAGATCCCCGCGCCGGCCTCCGGCACGCTGCTGGAGATCGTGGTCGGCGAGGACGAGACCGCCGAGGTCGGCGCCAAGCTCGCCGTCATCGGTTCGGCCGACCAGGCCGCCGCCCCGGCCGCCCAGCCGGAGCCCACCCCGGCCCCGGCCGCGCAGCCCGAGCCCACCCCGGCTCCGGCGCCCGCTCCGGCTCCCGAGGCCAAGGCCGCTCCGGCGCCCGCCCCGGCGCCGGCTCCCGCGCCCGCCCCGGCCGCTCCGGCCCCGGTCACCCCGGCTCCGGCCGCGGGTGAGGCCGAAGGCGCGTACGTCACTCCGCTGGTGCGCAAGCTCGCCGCGGAGACCGGCGTGGACCTCGCCGCGGTCAAGGGCACCGGTGTCGGTGGCCGCATCCGCAAGCAGGACGTCATCGCCGCCGCGGAGGCCGCCAAGGCCGCCGCCCCGGCCGCTGCCGCTCCGGCCGCCGCCAAGGCGGGCGCCCCGGCCATCGAGGCGTCGCCGCTGCGCGGTCAGACCGTCAAGATGCCGCGGATGCGCAAGGTCATCGGCGACAACATGATGAAGGCCCTGCACGGCCAGGCTCAGCTGACCTCCGTGGTCGAGGTGGACATCACCGCGATCATGCGGATGCGCAACAAGGCCAAGGACGGGTTCGCGCAGCGTGAGGGCGTCAAGCTCTCGCCGATGCCGTTCTTCGTCAAGGCCGCGGTCCAGGCGCTGAAGGCCCACCCGGTCGTCAACGCCCGGATCAACGAGGACGAGGGCACCATCACCTACTTCGACACCGAGAACGTCGGTATCGCGGTGGACGCGGAGAAGGGCCTGATGACCCCGGTCATCAAGGACGCAGGTGACCTCAACATCGCCGGTATCGCCCGCAAGACGGCGGACCTGGCGGGCAAGGTCCGCGCGAACAAGATCACGCCGGACGAGCTGTCCGGTGCGACCTTCACCATCAGCAACACCGGTTCGCGCGGTGCCCTGTTCGACACCGTCATCGTGCCCCCGAACCAGGTCGGCATCCTGGGTATCGGTGCGACCGTCAAGCGCCCGGTGGTCCTCAACCACCCGGACCTCGGCGAGACCATCGCGGTGCGCGACATGACCTACCTCGCGCTCTCCTACGACCACCGTCTGGTGGACGGCGCCGACGCCGCCCGCTACCTGACCACGGTCAAGCAGATCCTGGAGGCCGCCGAGTTCGAGACCGAGATCGGTCTCTGAGTCCGGCAGGCACGCGCCAGGTGTGCCAAGGGTCGGCCCCGGTTCATTCGAGCCGGGGCCGGCCCCTTTGCGTTTCCCGGATAATGGCCCCCTGCTCACCCCACGCTCTGAAGGAGCACGTCATGACCCCGCCCGTCATCCATTCGCTGCGCGAGCAGATCCGCGAGCACATCCTCGAGGGGATCGTCAGCGGCCGCTGGCAGCCGGGCGAGCGGATCGTGGAGCGGCGGATCGCGGTGGAGCTGGAGGTCAGCCAGACGCCCGTCCGCGAGGCGCTGCGTGAGCTGGAGTCGCTGCAGCTGATCGAGTCGGCGCCGAACAAGGGCGTACGGGTACGCAATCTGACCGCGGCCGACCTCAAGGAGAGTTACCCGGTACGGGCCGGTCTGGAGCAGGTGGCCGCGGAACTGGCCGCCGTGCGGCTTGCGCAGGACACCGCGGCGCTGGACACCGAGGTGGCGGCGCTGCGGGAGGCGGACCGGGCGGGCGACGGGGAGGCGCAGGTGCGGCACACGGTGGCCTTCCACCGGGAGATCGTGCGGGCGGCCGGTAACGCCGTGCTGCTGCACACCTGGGAGTCGCTGGGGATCGAGGTCTGGACGACGCTCTCCATCCGCTGGTTCAGCCCGGAGCCGCGTTCGCACGCCCAGGATCACCAGGAGATCGTCGATGCGTTCCGGCGGCGCGACCCGAAGATCGGCACCCTGCTCAAGACACACGTTCTGAGCTGCGCACCGAGGGTCTGAGGGGCGGCGGGAGGGCGCTCGCCGAGGTCTCCGGGGCCGCTCCCGGAGACCCGATTTCCCGTGGCACCGCGTGCCCGGAAATGCGGCACGCCGTGCCGACCTGCGGTTATTCGTCCCGAGACCGTTGATCGATCATCGATCAGAGGCGTATCGTCGTTTGCGGGGCGCGACACCCTGCCTGCCGAATTCCTGCCGAAGAACTCGTAGGGGGTGTCGTCGCAGCCCCGTCATCCGCCCTCAGGGGCGGGGGCCCGCGACATGTGGCGCGGCGCATCGCACAGGCGAGAAGGTCCTCGCCGTACCAGGCGTACGGGACGGCCGGACCGCCGCGGTGTGCCGTGCCGGGTACCGCGAGCCGGACGGGTGCTGGGACGACTCCCCCGAGCATCCCTCCCGTCCGGAAAGGGGCCACCCATGCCCGAACCCGTGCGCCTGCCGTACAGCCAGCTCGACCAGCTCCCGGACCGCGATCCCGAGGAGACGGCCGAATGGCGCGAGTCGCTCGACGCCGTCACCGAGGCAGCGGGCCCGCAGCGTGCCGCGTACCTGATGCGCCGTGCCCTGGAGCACACCGCGCGCAGCGAGGGCACCGCCCTCCCGTCCCTCCTGGAGACGGACTACGTCAACACCATCCCGACCTCCGCCGAGCCCGAGTTCCCGGGCGACGAGGCGATGGAGGCCAGGATCACCGCCTGGAACCGCTGGAACGCGGCGGCCATGGTCACCCGCGGCTCCAAGCTCGGCCTCGGCGGCCACATCGCCACCTTCGCGTCCGCCGCCTGGCTCTACGAGACCGGCTTCCAGCACTTCTTCCGCGGCAAGGAGGGCCTGGACGGCGGCGGTGACTCCGGCGACCAGCTCTACATTCAGGGCCACGCCTCCCCCGGCATCTACGCCCGCGCCTTCCTCGAAGGCCGCCTCACCGAGGACCAGCTCGACCACTTCCGCCAGGAGGCGGGCGGCGAGGGGCTGCCCTCCTACCCGCACCCGCGGCGGCTGCCCTGGATGTGGGAGTTCCCCACCGTCTCCATGGGCCTCGGCCCGCTCTCCGCGATCTACCAGGCGCGCTTCAACCGCTACCTGGAGCACCGCGGGATCAAGGACACCGCCAACTCCCACGTATGGGCGTTCCTGGGCGACGGCGAGATGGACGAGCCCGAGTCGACCGCCGCCCTGGCGCTGGCCGGCCGCGAGGGCCTGGACAACCTGACCTTCGTCATCAACTGCAACCTGCAGCGCCTGGACGGCCCGGTCCGCCCCAACTTCAAGATCGTGCAGGAGCTGGAGGCCCAGTTCCGCGCGGCCGGCTGGAACGTCGTCAAGTCGCTGTGGGGCCGGGCCTGGGACGAGGTCTTCGCGCTCGACACCGACGGCGCGCTCGTCCGGCGCCTCGCCGAGACCCCTGACGCGCAGTTCCAGACGTACGCCACGCGCGACGCCGCCTACTTGCGCGAACACTTCTTCGGCAGCGAGCCGGCCCTGGAGGCCATCGGCCGCACGCTGTCCGACGCCAAGCTGCTGGAGCTGTTCCAGACCTCCCGCGCCGGCCACGAGCCGCGCAAGGTGTACGCCGCCTACAAGGCCGCCGTCGACCACAAGGGCGGGCCGACCGTCATCCTGGCGCAGACCGTCAAGGGCTACACCCTGGGCGCGGGCTTCGAGTCCCGCAACGCCAACCACCAGATGAAGAAGCTGACCGGGCAGGAGTTCCGCGCCATGCGCGACCTCCTCGAACTGCCCATCCCGGACAGCGCCCTGGAAGGCGACCTGCCGCCGTACTGGCGCCCCGCCGAGGACTCCCCCGAGATGGTCTACCTGCGCGAGCGGCGCGCCGCGCTCGGCGGCCCGGCCCCGGCCCGCAAGGTCGTCGCCAAGCCGCTGCCGATGCCGGCGGACAAGAACTTCGACGCCCTGAAGAAGGGCTCCGGCAGCCAGGAGATCGCCACCACCATGGCGTTCGTCCGGCTGATCAAGGACCTGATGCGGGACAAGGAGACCGGCAAGCGCTGGGTCCCGATCGTCCCCGACGAGGCCCGCACCTTCGGCATGGAGTCGCTCTTCCCGACGGCGGGGCTCTACTCCCCCAAGGGCGCGAACTACGACCCCGTCGACCGCGACCAGCTGCTCTGGTACAAGGAGGCCAAGAACGGCCAGATCCTCAACGAGGGGATCACCGAGGCCGGTTCGCTCGCCGACTTCACCGCCGCGGCGACGTCCTACGCCACCCACGGCGAGCCGATGATCCCGTTCTACATCTTCTACTCGATGTTCGGCTGGCAGCGCACCGCCGACCAGTTCTGGGCGCTCGCCGACCAGCTGGGCCGCGGGTTCGTCATCGGCGCGACGGCCGGCCGGACCACGATGACCGGTGAGGGCCTCCAGCACGCCGACGGCCACTCGCATCTGATCGCTTCCACCAACCCGGCGGCGCTCTCCTACGACCCGGCCTTCGCCTACGAGGTCTCGGTGATCGTCAAGGAGGGTCTGCGCCGGATGTACGGCGAGAACGCCGAGGACGTCTTCTACTACCTGACGGTCTACAACGAGACCAAGGTCCAGCCGGCCATGCCGGAGGGCGTCGAAGAGGGCATCCTCAAGGGCCTGTACCGCTACCAGGAGGGCACCAAGCCCGCCGCCGACAGCCCGCAGCTCCAGCTGCTGGCCTCCGGTACCGCCATCCACTGGGCCCTGGAGGCGCAGCAGCTGCTGGCCGACGACTGGGGCGTGGCGGCGGACGTCTGGTCGGCGCCGTCCTGGACGGAGCTGCGCCGCGACGCGCTGGAGTGCGACGCCGCCCGGCTCGACGGCGAGGACCGCATCCCGTACGTCACCCGTGCGCTGGCCGGTGCTCCCGGACCGGTCGTCGCGGTCAGCGACTGGATGCGGGCGGTCCCGGACCAGATCGCCCCGTGGGTCGAGCAGGACTGGGTGTCCATCGGCACCGACGGGTTCGGCCTCTCCGACACCCGTGACGCGGCCCGCCGGCACTTCGGCGTGGACCCGCAGTCGGTCGTCGTGCAGGCCCTCGCGGCGCTCTCCCGCCGCGGCGAGGTCAAGCCGGAGACCGTCAAGGAGGCCAAGGAGCGCTACGGCCTGTGAGCTGTGGGCGGCCCCGGCCGACACCGGGCGCCGCCCACCACTGCTCCCGTGCGAAGACCATCCACCGCGCCCGGGGTCTTCGCACGGGAATCCCTCGGCCCTGCCCGGTCACGCCCTGGAGGCGGTGACCGGGCAGGGCCCAGCAGCCTCCACCGGCTTCCCCGCACCGGCCCGCGCCGGCCGCTGCGGCCCGGCATGATGACGCCATGCGTGCTGCCCGGCTGATCAAGATGGTGTTGCTGCTCCAGTCCCGGCCGTCGATGACGGCCGCCGAACTGGCGCGGGAGCTGGAGGTCTCCGAGCGCACGGTCGCCCGGGACGTGCTGTCCCTCTCCGAGGCCGGGGTCCCCGTCTACGCGGACCGCGGGCGGGCCGGCGGCTACCGTCTCGTCGGCGGCTACCGCACCCGCCTGACGGGTCTGGGCCGCAGTGAGGCGGAGGCGCTCTTCCTGTCCGGAGTGCCGTCCGCGCTGCGGGAGATGGGCCTCGCGGACGCCGCGTCCGCCGCCCGTCTCAAAGTCTCCGCCGCCCTCCTGCCCGAGCTGCGCGATGCCGCGTCGGGCGCCGCGCAGCGCTTCCATCTCGACGCGCCCGGCTGGTACCACGAGCCGGAGACGCCGCCGCTGCTCCCGGCCGTCGCCGACGCGGTGTGGGACGACCGCCGACTGTCCGCCCGCTATCTCCGCAAGGGCACCGAGGTGGCGCGGGAGCTGGAGCCGTACGGTCTCGTGCTCAAGGCGGGCGTCTGGTATCTGGCGGCCCGCCCACGGGACGCCGCGTCCACCGGCGGTGCGGCCGACGCGGAGGAGAAGGCGTCGGAGCAGGGCAGGGGCTTACGGGTCTACCGGGTCGACCGCTTCGCCACCGTGGACACCACCGGCGAGCGCTTCACCCGCGACGAGACCTTCGACCTGCCGGCGTTCTGGGCGGAGCGGGCGGCGCAGTTCACCCGCTCCCTCCTGCGTGCGGAGGTCGTGCTCCGGCTCTCGCGGGAGGGCGTCCGGCAACTGCCGTACGTCACCGACAGGGTGGCGGCCGGGGAAGCGGTGGACAGGGCCGACCCGCCCGACGCGGAGGGCCGGCTGACCGTCACGCTCGCCGTGGAGTCCGAGGAAGTCGCGTACGCGCAGTTGCTCGGACTCGGCCCGGAGTGCGAGGTATTCGCGCCCGCCGGGCTGCGCGAGCGGTTCGCGGTGGCCGCCCGGCGGGCCGCGGCGCTGTACTCCTGACTGCCGCGCTGCGTGGTCTCAACGACGGTGCGGCGCACACGTGTTGCGGTGCCCCGTGCCCCTCATCGGTAGTCCTCGGGGCTCGCGGCCTTCCCGCCGAAGACCACCTCTTCGAAGTACCGGAAGCAGTCGGGCCGCGAGCCGTCGGTGTCCGTGAAGTCGTAGACCTTCGCCAGCTGCCCGCTGGAGAGCGACCGGCCGCTGAAGCGCTCCTTGTCGGGGTCGGCGGCCAGCGCCGTGACCGCGCGGCCGATGAGGGCCGGGGACTCGGCGATGGCGAAGTGCCGTTCCTGCGCCACCGCGTCGCGCCAGCTCTCCTCCGTCACCCCGAAGTGGTCGAGCATCTCCTCGGACCGCAGAAAGCCGGGGGTGAGCGAGACGGCCGTGCCGCCGTGCTCCTTCAGCTCGGCCGCGAGACCGAAGGCGATGCGGTGCGGGGCGTTCTTGGTGAGGTCGAAGCAGAGGTTGCCGCGGTAGGCCCGGTTGAAGTCGGCGGTGCCGTCCGTGATCTCGACCACCAGCCCGCCCGGCCGCCTGATCAGCAGCGGCAGCGCGAAGTGGCCGGTGATGACGTGGCTGTCGATGCCGAGGCGGAACATCCGCAGGCCGTTGTCCAGATCCAGGTCCCACAGCGCGGTCTCGAACTCGATCAGCCGGTCGCCGCCCCAGAGGCTGTTGACCAGCACGTCCAGGCGCCCCTGCTCCCGGTCGATGCGCTCGGTCAGCGCCTTCACCGCGGACGGCTCCAGGTGGTCGACGGCCACCGCGATCCCGGTGCCCCCGGCCGCGGTCACCAGCTCCGCGGTCTGCTCGATGGTCTCCGAGGGCCGGCCGACCTCGCTGACCCGCTCCCGGGTCGTCCGCCCTGTCACATACACCAGCGCCCCGGCCCGGCCGAGTTCCACGGCCATCGCCCGGCCCGCGCCCCGGGTGGCGCCGGCGACCAGCGCCACCCGCCCCGTCAGATCCGCCACGACCGGCCGGTCCGCACGTCCCGTTTCCCCGTGTTCCGTCACGTCCGCCACTCCTCGCTGTCCGCTGACCCGCATCCGTACGTCCCGACCCTGGCAGCCAATCCCGACACCTTCTGTCGCCTTTTTTCGGGCTCTTGCCGACGGGCCGCGCCCGCGTGCCGTACCGGCCGTACGGAATCGGCCCAGGCCGTGTCCGCAAAGTCCCGCCGTCCGCCCGTAGGGCGGGGTCCGCGGCGTCCGGTGCGTGCGATCGCAAGGCGGAGGGTCGTCCTCGTAGTGGGTCTACGGGGCCGATCCCGACAACGCAGCGAGCGTGTGTGCCAGGCGTCGCGGGCCAGGCGGGACTTTGCGGACACGCCCTAGGGGATCGCCCGCAGGCTGCGGCCGTTGCGCAGCCTGCCCGTGACACCGGCCGGTGCGTCGTGCGCGACAGGTGCGGCGAGCGTGCCGGTGCCCGAGGCGGCCCTGACCTTGCCGGCGACGGTGATGCCGCCCACCGCCCGGCTGCCGGCGGCGAGGAGGTACCACTTCCCCGACTTCGCCCGCCAGCGGATGTCCCCGACCACGTCCGGCCCGAAGCGGCTGCACGCGGCGGTGTTCCTGGCCCGGCCGGCGACCAGCCCGGGATCCGCCGGGCGCGTGGCCGGCGGCTGGAGCTGCACGGTGACCAGGCCGGGACCGCGCCAGGTGTCGGCGCGGCTGCACACCCAGGTCGCCTCGCCGCCGCCCTCGGGGAGGCGCTGCCGGGCGAACTCCCAGTTGTTCACCGACCGCACCCCCTCGCCCCGCAGCGAGCGCAGCGAGCAGGCGGTGCGGGCCCAGCTCCGCAGGCCCTCGGGGCCGGTCGCCTCGCGCGGCGGCTGCGGCGGCGCACCGTCCGCGGGGGCGGGCAGGTAGGACAGATGGGCCGGCACCAGATCCCCCAGGTCGGTCACCAGGAAGCGGTGGTCCTCCGCGATGCGCTGCGAGGAGCGGAACTGCACCACCGGCCACCGCCCGCAGGCGGTGGCCGCCTCGGGCGGGGTGGGCACCCGGTCGGTGACGCCGTCGGGGGCGAGGTGCAGCGGGCGGGCCGGGGCGTCGGGCGCGAGCAGGTCGCGGGTCGTGGCGTCGGAGACCCAGGGGGCGATGAGGTACCGCATCCAGCCGTTGCCGCGCCCGATCACCAGCGCGGCGCCGGTGGTCACATCCGCGTCGTCGACCCGGGCGAAATGCAGCGTCGGGGTGGCCGCCTCCGGCTCGGCGTAGCGCACCAGCCGCTCGCCGTCGTGGAGGACCACCACCATCACGCCGTCGATGAGGCCCGCGAACAGCAGCCGCGGCGGCCGGGCCGGCGGCCGGGTGGACGTACCGGCGGTGGCGGTGATCCGGGCGTCGGCGGGCGGCTCCGCCCAGACCCGCAGCGCCCGTGCCAGCAGCTTGCCGTTGCCGGCCTGCCGGCCGCGGGCGGGCCAGGTGGTGAAGTCGAGCCGCGAGGTGTCGGCCCACTGGTCGTTGGGGGCGCGCAGCAGCCGCTCCGGCTCCAGCGCCTGCTGCGCGAAGGACGCGGCGCTCGCCGGCCGGCCGGCGTCCGGGGAGTTCACGCCCTCGCCCGGCACCGCCACCCCCACCACCACCGCGCCGACCACCAGCACGGCCGCCGCCAGGAGCGATGCGCGCACCCGCTGGCGGCGGCGCAGCAGGTCCGTCGGCCGGGTCTGGACCGTGCAGGGGTCGAACTCCCCGGAGTTCAGCAGGACCGCGACATCGGCTGCGGCGGCCTGGTCGAGCTGCCCGGCGGCCCGTTGCGCCGCCTCCGGGTCGGCGACCCCGGCATCCGCCAGCACGGCGCGCGCCACGTCCTCCTCCAGCCCCTCCAGGTGCCACAGCCCGAGGGCGGCGCGCACCGGCGCGGGTACGCCGGACAGCGCCTGGTCCAGGGCGAGTTCGTCGGCACCGCCGGCCTGGGGGAACAGCCGCAGTCCCCAGACGACCGGTACGGAGGGCAGCAGGCGGGCGGCGGCCCCCGGGCCCGTCCCCGGCTCGTACGCCAGGGCGAGTCGCAGGGTCCGCAGACGTACCGCGGTGTATCCGGTGCCGGGCGCCGGGCCGCGTTGCGCGGGCAGGGGACTCACGCGCCTGCGCAGCCGTGCCCGGGGAAGCACCCGGGGCAGTGCCCGCTGCACCAGGCCATGGGCGGTCAGGACGCGGGGGTGGCGGCCCATCGACGGGGGAAGCACGAGGTAGGCGAGGCGGACGAGCCGTGGGTAGTGCTCGACGATGGCCGCTTCGGCCCGTTCGACATCGGCCCGGGTACGTTCGTCCATGGGCATGGCCTGAAACAGCCCTTCACCAGGTGGGGATCTGCCGTCGTTGCACGCCTTCCAACGAGTGAATCCGAGGGCGGTCACACGACATGTCACCGGTCCGCGTCACACCTGTGTCGCAGATGGGGTACTCGGCATGCGGGGCACCACGGCAGGACCGATGCTGGAGCGGTGATGGACGAGACGGAGTTCTGGGAGCTGATCGACGGCTCCCGCCGGGCAGCCGACGGCGACCCCGAGGAGCAGGCCGACTCCTTGGTCGAGCGGCTGTCGGGGCGCGACCCGGACTCCGTCGTGGACTTCGCCCGCCACTTCGAGTCGCGCTACAACCGGGCGTACGCCTGGGAACTGTGGGCCGCGGCGGCCGTCCTCCTGGACGGCGCGAGCGATGACGCCTTCGACTACTTCCGCTGCTGGCTGATCGGGCAGGGCCGGGAGGTCTTCGAGGGCGCGCTGCACGACCCGGACCATCTCGCCGAGCTGCTGGACGACTTCGACGAGGCGGTGGACGGCGACGCCGAGGAGCTCGGCTATGCGGCCGACGAGGCGTACGAGCAGCTGACCGGCGCCGAGATGCCCGACCTGGGCCTGGCGTCACCGCCCCGCGAACCGCTCGGCAGCTACCTGGACCTGGACGACGACGAGGCTCTCGCCGAACGCTTCCCCCGGCTGTGGGAGCGGTTCCGGCAGTAGGCCGGACCGGCTCCGCGCCCGCCCGCGCTCCGCGCAGGGCGGCCGGTTGACCCCGGGTGCCACCGGCCGGGACGGGGTGCGGGCAGGATGGCCCCATGCGGATCGCGATCACCGGCTCGGCCGGCCTCATCGGCACAGCACTCGTACAGTCCCTGCGCGCGGGGGGCACCGGGGACGGGGAGTCCGGCGGACACGAGGTCGTACGCCTCGTCCGGCGGGCGCCCGCGGCCGCGGACGAGGTGCGCTGGGATCCCGCGCGGGAGGAGATCGACACGGCCGGGCTGGCCGGCTGCGACGCGGTGGTCCATCTCGCCGGGGCCGGGGTCGGCGACCGCCGCTGGACCGCCGCCTACAAGCGCGAACTCCGCGACAGCCGCATCCTGGGCACCCGGACCCTCGCCACCGCGCTCGCCTCGATGGACAACCCCCCGCGGGTCTTCGTCTGCGGCACCGCGATCGGCTACTACGGCGACACCGGCGACCGGCGTACGGACGAGAGCGCGCCGGCCGGTACGGGGTTCCTGCCCGAACTCTGCGTCGACTGGGAGAACGCCGCCGCACCGGCGCAGGAGGCGGGCATCCGTACCGTCTTCGCCCGCACCGGCCTGGTCGTGGCGCGCTCGGGCGGTGCCTGGGGCCGGCTCTTCCCCCTCTTCCGCGCCGGGCTCGGCGGGCGGCTCGGCGACGGCCGCCAGTACTGGAGCTTCCTCTCCCTCCAGGACGAGATCGCGGCGCTGCGCCATCTGATCGATACCGAGGACCTCGCCGGTCCGGTCAACCTCACCGCGCCGGAGCCGGTGACCAATCGCGAGGTCACCGAGGTCATGGGCCGCGTCCTGCACCGCCCGACGCCCTTCCCGGTGCCCGCCGCGGCCCTGCGCATCGCGCTGGGCGAGTTCGCCGGGGACGTGCTCGGCAGCCAGCGGATCATCCCCCGGCGCCTGCTGGAGTCCGGATTCTCCTTCGCGCATCCCGGGATCGCCGACGCCGTGCGCGCCGCGTGAGCCCACCCGCTCCGGTCCCGGCCACGGATCCGACGCCGCTCCGGTCCGGCCGGCGGCGAATTCGTGGCACCCCGTGCCGTCCGGCGGGCCGCCCGCACCGGGGCCTGCCCCCTACGCGCCCCGCGCGCTACCTGTCGGCCGCCCCGCGCGCCTCCCTACCGTCCTCGCACACATAAATCGGCATTCCGCCCGGCGGCACCGGGCATGAGACCCCGTGCCGCCGAGGCTGGGACCGACCTGGGGAGGGCCACGTGCTGCGCACCACCTCGACCGTGGACGTCGTCATCGTGGGAGCCGGCTCGGCCGGCCTTGCCGCCGCCCGCCATCTGACCGGGGCGGGCGTCTCCGTCACGGTGCTGGAGGCCGCGCCACACATCGGCGGCAGGTCCGCCACCGAGGAGCTCGACGGCTTCCGGCTGGACCGCAGCGGGCGGCCGCTGGCCATCGGCGCCGACGAACTGCACCGCACGCCCGGACTCGGCGATCTGCCGCTGCGTCCGTTCGCGGCGGGGCTGACGGTGCACAACGGCCAACGCGCCCAGCGCATCAGCGCGGCCCGGAGCACGAGGGGCGCACTTTCTGCCGCGCGCGCCCTCTCGCGCGCCGAGCGCCGGGCCGAACGCCGCGCGGAGCGGAGGCCGGACCGGCACACCGAACGGCACGGGGACCGGGGCACCGCCTCGGCACCCGCCGACCGTCCGGTGGGCGAGGTGCTGGCGCGCCGCCCGGCCTTCCCGCCGCGCACCCAGGACGCCTTCCTCCGGCCGCTGCTCGGCGCGTTGACCTGCGATCCGCAGCTGCGCGACTCCAGCCGGGGCGCCGCACAGGTGCTCCGGGCCTTCGCCGGGGGCCGGCTGAGCCTGCCGGCCGGCGGCGCCTCGGCCGTCCCCGAACTCCTCGCCGCCGCGCTGCCGGCCGGCACGATACGCACGTCCGTCCGGGCCACCGCCGTCTCCACCACGGGCGTCAGCACCGCCGAGCACGGCCGGATCCCCTGCCGCGCGGTGCTGGTGGCGACCGCCGCACACGACGCGGCGCAACTGCTGCCGGGGCTGCGGGTGCCCGCCTTCCACCCGGCGACGGTCCTGCACCACACGGCGGGGGCCGCGGGGGCGCGTGGCGGCCCGCACCGCGACACCGCGCTGATCCTGCCGACGGCCGGACCGGTCGCGCACACCTACGCCGCCGGCGCCATCGACCCGTCGCGCACGCCCCCCGGCCGGACGCTGATCACCACGACCGTGCTGGGTGCCGCTGCCGCGCTGCCGGCCTCCGTCCTCGACAAGACGGTGCGGCCCCAACTGGAGCGGATCTACGGGGCGATGACCGACGACTGGCAGCTGCTGACCGCCCATCACGACCCCTGGGCCGCCCCGGCGATGCCCGCGCCGCACGACCCGGAGCGGCCGGTGCGGGTGCTGGCGGGCCTCTACGTCTGCGGCGACCACCGGGACTCCAGCACGCTGCAGGGCGCCCTGCATTCGGGCCGCAGGGCCGCCCACGCGCTGCTCCAGGACTTCGGCCTGCCGACCCCGGCCGAGCCGAACTCCCTGCGCCCGGTGGCCTGATGTCCCGTACGGGCTGAGCGCCCCCGCACCCGGCGGCTTCCCGGGTGCGGGGAGGTCTCACCCCAGCGCCGCCACCCGGTCGCGGTAGCCACGCACCGCGGCCGCGTCACGGAACGGCTCCAGCCGCCGCTCGAACTCCCTGACGTACTCATGGGCGCGCACCGAGCGCATCTCGGTGGCCTGGAGCGCCGCCTCCGCGCCGAGGGTGCACGCCTGCTCCAGCTCGCCGAGACCCAGCCGGGCGGTCGCCAGGACGACCCGGCAGAACAGCCGGCTGCGGGCGAATCCCGCGGCCCGCAGCTGCAGCGACCGCTCGGCGTGCTGGCAGGCCGTGCGGTACTGCTGGAGGTCGCGGTGGCAGTGCGCCAGCTCGTCGGCGAGCTGGGCCTCGTCGAAGAACCGTGCCCAGTACGGGGTTTCGTCGCCCGGCCGGGCGGCCTCCAGGGCCCGCTCGGCCCGCGACAGCGCGGCGGTGCACGCCCGGACCTCGCTCATCAGGCCGTGGCCGCGGGCCTCCGCGGCGTGCAGCAGCGCCTGCACCACCGGCGGCGCGCTGCTGCCGATGCCCTGCTGCGCGACCCGCGCCAGCTGGACGGCCTCCCTGCCGTGTCCCAGATAGACGGCCTGCCGGCTCATCGTCACCAGGACGTAGGAGCCGTACGCCCGGTCGCCGGCCGCCTGGGCCAGCCGCAGCGCCTGGACGAAGTACCGCTGCGCCAGGCCGTGCGCGGCGATGTCGTAGGAGGTCCAGCCGGCCAGCCGGGTGAGGTCCGCGGCGGCCGCGAACAGCCGGCGGCCGGTCGCCTCGCCGTAGCTGCCGCGCAGCATCGGCTCGGCCTCGTGCTCCAGATAGCGCACCAGCGCCTGGCGGGCATGGCCGCCGCCGTAGGCGTGATCCAGCGACCGGAACAGCTCGCCGACCGAGCGCAGCGCCGCGATGTCCCCGGAGGAGACCCGGGCGCCCTGGACGCGGTCGACCCGGTCGGTCCGGCGCTGGCGCGGCACCGAGGCCCGCCCCTGGGCGGGCACCCGGCCCGGGTTCTCGGTGCCGGTGTCGCCGCGGGCGACCCGCTCGTCGGCGCGGCCGATCAGCCAGTCCCGGCTCGGCACCACGAGGCCGGCCGGGGTGAAGGCGATCTTCCGCAGTTCCGCGTGGCTGCCGGAGTCCTTGCGCCACAGGCCGCTGACGATGTCCACGGCCTCGGTGGGGGTCGCGGCGAATTCGAGCCCGGCGTACACCGGCGCACAGGCGTCCAGGCCGAGGTCCTGGGCGGACAGCCGGCGTCCCAGCCGGCGGGTGAACACCTCCGCGATCAGGGCGGGGGTGGTGCCTCTGGGCTGCTGGCCGCGCAGCCAGCGCGTCACCGAGGTCTTGTCGTAGCGCAGGTCGAGGCCGTGCTCGATACCGAGCTGATCAACCCTTCTGGCCAGCCCTGCGTTGGAGAACCCCGCCTCGGCGATGAGCGCGGCGAGCTGGCGGTTGGGTGTGTGTTGCGGGGGTCGTTCCGTCATCAGCTTTACCGGTCTCCTGCCTTCCGGGCCGGGCTGCCGGACTCGGCTGTCCCTGTCCGGCACGCTCCTCGCCCTTGTGGGACGGCGTGAATGTAACGGCCCAAGAGGCCGTTCTCCCGGCCTGTGCCCTGTGTTCATCCGATCGTGTGAGCAGGGCGCATGCGGTGCTCAGGGGCGCTCGGCACCGGCCGCCTACGGCTGCCGGAGCGGGCCGCCGTACAGTGGCCTGGGCGCGAAGTGGCATCAAATGTTGCAGCGAGTTGCAACAGAGGTTCGAAGAGGAGCTGCCGTGACTGCGATCTCTCGGGGGGAGACCCCCGCACCCGAGGGGCTGCGCTTTGTGCATCTGGGCTTCGGTGCGGACGCCGTGGAATACGAAACCGCATGGCAGGAGCAGCGCCGGGTCCACGCCGCCCGGTTCGCCGACGAGGTGCCCGACACCTGCCTGCTGCTGGAGCACCTGCCCGTCTACACCGCCGGACGGCGCACGTCGGACGACGAGCGCCCCCTGGACGGCACCCCGGTCGTCGATGTCGACCGCGGCGGGAAAATCACCTGGCACGGCCCCGGCCAGCTGGTCGGATACCCGATCCAGAAGCTGCCTCGTCCGGTTGACGTGGTCGCCCACGTCCGCCGCCTGGAGGACGCCCTGATCCGGGTCTGCGCCGACTTCGGTGTGGCGGCCTCCCGTGTCGAGGGCCGCAGCGGTGTGTGGGTGCTCGGCGACCCGGTGGAGGAGCGGGCGGCCCTGGGCGGCCTGCAGCTGGACTTCGACCCGCGGGCCGCGGACGAGCTGTTCGACCCGCGGCTGAACGGCCCGGAGTACGCGCCGTCCAACGCCGGCCAGCGCCGCGAGGACCGCAAGCTGGCCGCGATCGGCATCCGCGTCGCCAAGGGCGTCACGATGCACGGCTTCGCGCTGAACGTGAACCCGGACAACACCTCGTTCGACAAGATCGTGCCGTGCGGCATCCGGGACGCCGGCGTCGCCTCGCTCTCCGGTGAGCTGGGCCGCGAGGTCACCATCGCCGAGGTGCTGCCGGTCGTCGAGGAACACCTGCGGGACGTCCTGGAAGGCGCCGAGCTCCTTCCCCGCGCGGTCTGAGACCGCGCGCCGGGCGGGACGGCAGGAATGCTCTCCTCCCACCCGAGGTTGACCTGCACAGTCTGCACGCGTAAAGACGTGCGAATTATCGGGCGTACCCTGGTGTACGCCGAAGAAACGAAGTCGTAGGGAGCCGGACGTGTCCGCAGTCGCACCCGACGGACGCAAGATGCTGCGCCTGGAGGTCCGGAACAGCCAGACCCCCATCGAGCGCAAGCCCGAGTGGATCAAGACCCGGGCGAAAATGGGTCCCGAGTACAACCACCTGCAGAGCCTGGTCAAGAGCGAAGGTCTGCACACGGTCTGCCAGGAGGCGGGCTGCCCCAACATCTACGAATGCTGGGAGGACCGCGAGGCGACCTTCCTCATCGGTGGCGACCAGTGCACCCGTCGCTGCGACTTCTGCCAGATCGACACCGGCAAGCCGCAGGAGCTGGACCGCGACGAGCCGCGCCGGGTCGCCGAGTCGGTCGAGACCATGGGCCTGAAGTACGCCACCATCACCGGCGTCGCCCGCGACGACCTGGAGGACGGCGGGGCCTGGCTCTACGCGGAGACCGTCCGCCAGATCCACGCCGCGATGCCCGAGACCGGCGTCGAGCTGCTGATCCCCGACTTCAACGCGGTCCCCGAGCAGCTGGCCGAGGTCTTCTCCTCACGCCCCGAGGTGCTCGCGCACAACGTCGAGACGGTGCCGCGGATCTTCAAGCGGATCCGCCCCGGCTTCCGCTACGAGCGGTCGCTCGACGTCATCACCCAGGCCCGCGAGGCCGGCCTCGTCACCAAGTCCAACCTGATCCTGGGCATGGGCGAGGAGCGCGAGGAGATCAGCCAGGCGCTGCAGGACCTGCACGACGCGGGCTGCGAGCTGATCACGATCACGCAGTACCTGCGCCCCTCCGTGCGGCACCACCCCATCGAGCGCTGGGTCAAGCCCGCCGAGTTCGTGGAGCTGAAGGAGGAGGCCGAGGAGATCGGCTACGCCGGCGTCATGTCCGGTCCGCTGGTCCGCTCCTCCTACCGCGCCGGCCGCCTTTACCAGCAGGCCGTCGAGCGGCGCGAGGTCGAGGCGTCCAGTCAGGCGGTCTGACCCGCCCGGCGCGCCATCTTGTGAATCGTGGCACATGCTGAACGGACGCGGCCCGCTCTCCCCCAGGCCGGGGGCGTGCGGGCCGCGTCCGGTGCGTCACTTTGTTTCATCGGTGTTTGACCGACAGGTCATCCGTTGGTAACACCCTTCAGTGACGATGGATGTACGCACCGCGCTCGAACCGATGGACATTCGCACACCTTCCGCCCCGATCGACCTCCCCGAGGGAGACTCCACCATGCAGGCCGCGCCGTTCCGCGCCACCGCCCGCCCCGTCCCTTCCGTCTCCGGTGCACTGCGTGCCGTCGAGGCCGTACTGATGGGCGGCGGGCAGCGCACCGCACGCCGTAACGCCTGGACGTCGGTCCTGGAGGACCGCCGTCGGGCCAAGGACCGCCACGAGGCCCAGTACGTACTGGAGGCCGCGGCGACCGGGCGTCCGCAGGCCACGTAAACTTCGCTGTATGGCGAGGAAGGCAAACTCAGACGGCGCTGCCGGCGCTGAGAACACCGGGCGGCTCAAGCAGATCGCCCTGACCTACAAGATGACCCGTCGGGTCGACTCCAAGGTCGGTCTTGTCGTCGCTGGCGTAGGCATCGTCGTATTCGGCGTTCTCCTTGCCATCGGCTTCGCGATCGGCCACCCCATCTACGCGGGCATCCTGGGCTTCGTGCTGGCCTTCCTCGCGATGGCGATCGTCTTCGGACGGCGCGCCGAGCGAGCTGCCTTCGGGCAGATGGAGGGCCAGCCCGGCGCGGCCGCGGCCGTGCTGGAGAACGTCGGCCGCGGGTGGACGATCACCCCGGCGGTGGCGATGAACCGCAACCAGGACGTCGTGCACCGTGCCGTCGGCAAGCCCGGCATCGTGCTCGTCGGCGAGGGCAACCCGAACCGGCTCCGCGGGCTGCTGTCCGCCGAGAAGAAGCGGATGGCGCGCACCGTCGCCGACACCCCGGTCCACGACATCGTGGTGGGTGACGGCGAGGGCCAGGTGCCGCTGAAGAAGCTCCGTACGACGCTCATGAAGCTGCCGCGCGTGCTTCCCGGCGCCCAGGTCACCAGCGTCAACGACCGGCTGCGTGCACTCGGCGACCTGATGAGCAACATGCCGGTACCCAAGGGGCCCATGCCCAAGGGCATGCGGATGCCCAGGGGCGGCGGCAAGATGCGCTGAGCGGCCGCGCCGCCGCTCCCGCCGACCGACGCGACCCCGCCCGACCACAACGCCCCGGAGCTCTCCGCTCCGGGGCGTTCTGTATGCGATCCGCCTGATGCCGCGATGCCTCTGATGCGGGGCCGCTGCAGGGTCGTTTCCGTCCGCGGTGCCGGGAGGGACGGCCCTTCGGAAGGAACGGCCTGCCTTCAGATCTTCAGATCCGTACCTGGACGGAGCGGGCGAGGCGGTCGTGCAGGCCGCGGCCGTCGCGGTCCCAGATGACGGCCGGAATGACCACCAGCAGCAGGAGGGTGCGCAGCACCACGCGGGGCAGCGAGAGCCGGCCGCCGCCCTCGGCGGCGATCCGCAGGCCCAGCAGCCGCTTGCCGGGGGTGAAGCCGACCGTGCCGACCGTCAGCACGCTCAGCACCGCGAAGACGATCAGTGCCCAGTTGCTCGCCGAGTCCGGCTTACCGCCGCTGAGCAGGCCGTACGCGACGAGCATGCACAGCGCCCAGTCGATGAAGAGCGCGGCGATCCGGCGACCGGGGCGGGCGATCGCGCCCGGCCCTTCCTCCGGCAGCCCGAGCTGCTGCCCGCGGTATCCGAATTCGACGCCCATGTCCTCCGCTGTCGCGCGGGGCCCGGAGATCCACGATCCGATTGCTTGCCTGTTGTCCACCCGTCCACGGTACTGCGACCGCATACGTTCGATTTATCAGGGGCGGTGGGGACGAGCCGTTCGAGCCTCCGACGGCGCACACTGGGAGGCGAGGATGGCCGCGCGCCGGTTAACCTCACCGAAACAAATGGGTCATGCTTGGGAAATCCCGCCTGCCTATGGTCGGGCAAGCGCGCCACCGCACATGGACGCGCTCCGAGTAGCAACCCCGCGTCCGCCGACCGGTGACCGGGCTAGGAGGAGTTGGATGTTCCAGAACGCCGACGAGGCCAAAAAGTTCATCGCGGACGAGGACGTCAAGTTCGTCGACGTCCGCTTCTGCGACCTGCCCGGTGTGATGCAGCACTTCACGATCCCGGCAACGGCGTTCGACCCGGCCGAGGAGCTGGCGTTCGACGGCTCCTCGATCCGTGGGTTCCAGGCGATCCACGAGTCCGACATGGCGCTGCGCGCGGACCTGTCGACCGCCCGGGTGGACCCGTTCCGCCGGGACAAGACGGTCAACATCAACTTCTTCATCCACGACCCGATCACGGGCGAGCAGTACAGCCGCGACCCGCGCAACATCGCCAAGAAGGCCGAGGCCTACCTCGCCTCCACCGGCATCGCGGACACCGCGTTCTTCGGCCCCGAGGCCGAGTTCTACGTCTTCGACAGCGTCCGCTTCGAGACCAGCGCGAACCAGTCCTTCTACCACATCGACTCCGAGGCCGGTGCCTGGAACACCGGTTCGGAGATCAACAACCGTGGTTACAAGGTCCGGTACAAGGGCGGCTACTTCCCGGCCCCGCCGGTCGACCACTTCGCCGACCTGCGCGCCGAGATCTCCCTGGAGCTGGACGCGGCCGGCCTGCAGGTCGAGCGCCAGCACCACGAGGTCGGCACGGCCGGCCAGGCGGAGATCAACTACAAGTTCAACACGCTGCTCGCCGCGGCCGACGACCTGATGCTCTTCAAGTACATCGTGAAGAACGTCGCCTGGCGCAACGGCAAGACCGCGACCTTCATGCCGAAGCCGATCTTCGGTGACAACGGCTCGGGCATGCACGTCCACCAGTCGCTGTGGTCCGGCGGCAACCCGCTCTTCTACGACGAGCAGGGCTACGCGGGCCTGTCGGACACCGCCCGCTACTACATCGGCGGCATCCTCAAGCACGCCCCGTCGCTGCTGGCCTTCACCAACCCGACGGTGAACTCCTACCACCGCCTGGTCCCCGGCTTCGAGGCCCCGGTCAACCTCGTGTACTCGCAGCGCAACCGCTCCGCGGCCATGCGTATCCCGATCACGGGCTCCAACCCGAAGGCCAAGCGCGTCGAGTTCCGCGCCCCGGACCCGTCGTCGAACCCGTACCTCGCCTTCTCCGCCCTGCTCCTCGCGGGCCTGGACGGCGTCAAGAACAAGATCGAGCCGGCCGAGCCGATCGACAAGGACCTCTACGAGCTCGCTCCCGAGGAGCACGCGGGCGTCGCCCAGGTCCCGACCTCGCTGCCGGCCGTCCTCGACGCGCTCGAGGCCGACAACGAGTACCTCCAGCAGGGCGGTGTCTTCACCTCCGACCTGATCGAGACCTGGATCGACTACAAGCGCACGAACGAGATCGCCCCGATCCAGCTGCGTCCGCACCCGCACGAGTTCGAGCTGTACTTCGACCTCTAAAGAGCAGAGCCGGATGACCTGGGTGGGATCCCCGGAAACAGGCTTTAACCTGCGGAATCGCTTCGCGGCGGTTCTCCCCGTTCCCGCTTGATTTCCACCCTCCCGTGCACCGCGTGTGCACCAGGCCACTCAAAGCCTGACCAGCGTCAGCACGCCAGTGGGGCCGCCACTCCGTCCGGAGTGGCGGCCCCACTGGCGTGCTGACGCTGTCAACGAAGAACGCGTGACGAAGGCGGCGAACGCTGCCCACCCGAACCTGAGTGTGCAGACCTCGGACGCTATCCCGCGTCGCGGGCCGACTCGGTCTCGAACGCCATGAGCGTCATCCCTGTGACGTGGATGACGGCGTTCCACTCGTCCTGGGTCAAGTCCGGAAATTCCTCCAGTACACAGCTGGGGACAGGACAGCCATCAGCGCTCAGCACCACCTTCGCGAAGGCCACCCCCGAGCGGCTGAGGCACAAGCGCGGCCCTTGCCGGGGCTTCCCCGAGTGCAGCACCGCGATGCGCTGAGCGGCGTCCTTGTTGTCGGGTGTCTCCGACGCGAAGGTCAGGAGCGCGGTCCGCAATCGCGCAGTGAGTTCGTCCTGGTGCAGGTCCGCACGTTCCGAAATGGCAGCCAACGCCTGGCAGAACTGCTCTCTCGCTACCGACCGGGGCGGCCTCGGGGTGACCTGCGGATGTTGGCCGGCAACGTCGCTTACCGGCTCGGGCTCCGATTGAAGCCCCATGAAAATGAGTTTGGAGACCAGCAGTACGGCCTGCCACTCCTCCTGGCTCAGAGTGGGGAAGCTCTTCTGCACCTGGGGCGGAAGGTCACTCTGGTCTGCGTACAAGAGCACGTCCGGCAACTCGACGTCATAGTCCGCAAGCCGAAGACCGAGGCTTCGCCCCCAGGGGCGGTCCTCAGCGCCAACGGTGACCAGTTCGACGCGCGATCGCTTACCCAGCGCCTCCGAAGCCAGTTCGCGCAGCGCGGAGGTGACTGCCGCACTGAGGCCGGCCTCGTTTACGTCACCCCTTTCGCCGACACACAACAGCGCCTGGCGCAGGCGCCCGCGCGGCGATGACGGATTCATCGTCTCCTCCTACGGCCGCCGCCTGAGTCGAGCGGCTGGACGGTCGTCTTCTCTACGTACTTGTTGAACTCATCGATCTTGTCCGCCGGTACCGCATAGCGACCTGGCTCATTGGTCGGCTTGATCTCGTACTGTTTCAACCAGGCCAACACCTCTGGCTTGCAGTGGAACTCCATTTTGTGGGTGTAATTCTTGTTCTTGCCCAGCGTGCCGGGGTTTACCTTGCCGGTCTGGGCGATCCACTTTGGCTGCCGTTCGTGGCCGGGCCTTGGGACAAGACCCCCGTTCGGCTTCACTGCGGCGCTCGCCTTCGCTTCCGCCTCGCTGCCGTAGCGTTCGATGATGACCGGGCACTTCTTCTTCGCCAGGCCGAGCGGGTCGATCTCGGCGAAGGGATTGTCCACATAGCCGTGTGGGTCGGGGGCGGGCCCGAGGCCGAGCGGATCAGGGCTGAGATATCGGCCGGTGAGTGAGTCGTAATAACGGAACAGGTTGTAGTGCAGCCCGCTCTCACGGTCGTGGTACTGACCTGGGAAGCCGAGACTGCACTCCACCACAGCCTCGCGGCGATCAGCGGGGTGCGGTGTTCCCCACAGCGTGGATCTGGCATGCCAGGCAATCGCACCGTCTTCACCGACAAGTTCCGTGGGTGTGCCGACCAGGTCAGTGATGATGGAGTAGAACCGCTCGTCGAATTCCTCTTGCGTCGGCTCGGATCCGCCGGCGGTTCGGTCCACCTGGGTCAGGACGCGGTAGCCGAACGGATCCCACTCCCAGCTGGTGACCTGGACACCAGCCGGCCCTGAACCGCTGCGCAGCTCCTCGGCAAGAACAGTGCCGTCCCAGGTGAACGTGGTCTGCTCCACCACAGTGGTGGTGTCGCCGCTCAGCCGCTGCTTGGCGATGCGACGCCCTAGGGGATCGTAGTGATAGCGCCAGATGGTGCCGTCCGGGAGGGTGACCGCGGTGAGGCGGTCGTCTGCGTCCCATGAATAGTGCCAGCTGCGGGTGCCGCCGGAGAGCAGTCTGCGGCATTGTTTGATGACCCGTCCCTGGCCGTCGTACTCATAGCTGGTGCGGCCGGCCTGGCGGAGCAGAGTGCCGTCGTACGACCTCGTCCCCGCGGTGTCGTTCAGGCCCGTCTGCCCGGCGGTCTGGCCTCCCGTGGAGGCCAGGTTGCCCGCAGCGTCGTAGGCATAGGTCTCGGACCAGTTGTGTCCCGAGACGCTGGTGACCCGCCCCACCGGATCCAGATCGAAGGCTCGCGTCCCCAGCATGGTGTCCGTGAAACCGAGCAGCTGATCGTCCGGTCGGTAGGCGAAGGTCCGGTGTCGTAGCGCAGTCTCAGGTATGTCGGCACCAGGCGGCGCCGACATACCTGAGAGAGTCTGGGCCGTCATACGGTTGGCCGGATCCCAGGTCTGGGAGAGGACCGCCGCACCGAGATTGCGACGGACCTCCCGACCGGCGAGGTCGTGGCCGAACCTGACCTCTCGCCCAGCGCTGACCAGCGATGCCGGCCGACCGGCAGCATCGTAGGTCCACCGGCTCTCTACACCGCTGGGGGTACGGCGCAGGGTGCGCCGGCCCAGGTCGTCGTAGGCGAACTCGATGACCGCCAAGTCCTGTTGTTCCTTCAGCAAATGTCCTGCTGGGTCGTATGTGAAAGCCAGGTCCGTGTCGCCGTTCGCCGCGTACAGCAGACGCCCTTCGGCGTCGTAGTGGAAGCGCGCTCCGCCGGCCTGCGTGGCTTCTCTGACAACACGGTCGAGCGGATCGCGGGTGTAGCACACGGTCTGGCCCGCACCGTTGGTTCGCGACGTCAGGCGGCCGGCCACATCGTGGGTGTAGCTGATCTGCCGTCCGTTGAAGTCGGTCTCCTGCACGACCCGGCCCAGCGAGTCGTAGGTGTAGCGCCACAGTTGTCCCTGAGGGTTGGTGACGGCGACGAGTCGCAGCTCAGCGTCGTAGGCGAAGGTGAACCTGGCACCGTCAGGGCCCGTACGGACGGAGACACGATCGAAGAACGTGTATTCGAAGGACGTGGTTCCGCCAGCCGCATCGACGTGCTGGAGCAGGTTCTCCTCCGCGTCGTAGGACCACCGCTCGGTGTGACCGTCAGGCCGAACGCACCAGGCCGGCTGTCCTTCCACCGTCCAGCCGAACGCCGTCACCGCGCCCATCGGATCGGTCACCAGTCCGGGTCGGCCGAAGGCGTCCCGCTCGCATCTGCTCACGGCTCCCAGAGAATCGGTGACGGCTACCGGCAATCCGGCGGCGTTGGTGGTGAGCCGGGTTGTCCCTCCCATTGCGTCGGTGACGGCTGTGAGATGACCGAAGGAGCCGTACTCATAGCTGGTGGTGGCTCCGACGGGATCGGTGATCTGCAGCAGGTTTCCGCAATCGTCGTACGCGTACTGCCAGCCCGCACCGTCCGCGCCGACCATGAGCAAGGGTTGGTGCAGTTCGTTGTAGACAGCGGTCATCCGCGAGCCATCGGGGCGGGTGACCGCGGTGGCGTTGCCCGCCGCGTCGTACTCCATCGTGACCGTACGGCCCAGCGGGTCCGTACGCCGCAGCAGTCGGCGGTACCGGTCCCATTCGAAGGTGGTGACCGCCCCCGAGGGATCGGTCTCCCTTGTCGTCTGCCCGCGCTCGTTGAGCTGGTAGACAGTGACCTGTCCCAGTGCATCGGTCACCCGGGTGCAGCGCGCCTCATCGTCGTACACGAAGACCGCATCGAGGAAACCACTCTCGCCGCGGGTCTCGACACAGCGCCCAGCCGCGTCGTAGAGGTAGTCGTACCGATGCCGGTTGCGGTCGGTCCAGGAGGTGATCCGGCCGTCCTGGTCATACGTGAAGCGCATCGGTACACCGGACGAGTTGGTGACCTCGGTGAGATCCCCGTTGCCGTCATAGGCGAATGTCGTCAGCAGCAGCCCCGCCGCGGAGTCGCCCTCGGCCTCCGCGCTACCGGTTGGCTCGGCGGCCAGTGCCACGGCGTCCGAACTCCTCGCACCCAGCAGGCGCAGCCCGGTTATCCGTAGCCCTGCGGTCTCGATTCGGATCCGGTAGCCGCCGCTGTGCCAGACCTCGCTGGGGGTACCGTCGTCGGAATAGTCGATGTCGATCTGATTCCCGTGCCGGTCGGTGACGGCCGTCAGCGGGAGCTGTGAGGCACTCAGCCCTCTCAGCTCACCCATAACGTTGGCCGGCTTGGCAAAGTGCCAGGAGCGTCCCTCCTGCGGGTCACTGATGCGGAGCCCACCCGGCGTTTCCGGATCCTGGCTAAGCGGCCATCGGGGGCCCTCGACGGGGAGGACCGGCTCATCGTGCCCGGGCACCGGGTACACCAAAATCATGCCGTCCTCAGCAGCGAAGACGACACCTTCGCTGTCGACTTCGAGGCGCTGGTCGAGGGTCGAGGACCACGACGGGCCGAACCATCCACCGCAGCGGTACGAGGACACATGGGTTCGTGCGAGCAAGAGCGGCAGAACGGCCGGCAGGCTTACGTCCTCTTGAGCCAGGACCATCTCACCCGAGGCGATGTCTATCGGGTCGCTTCGACAGTTGCGGTCGTCCGCTGGGGTACTGGTCTTGTGCGGTTCTGCTGCCCCGTTCCGCAGGGGCGAATTCGGTGCGCCCCTTCCCGGATTCTTGCCGCTGGCACGGCTGCCGCCCCCCGGCGCCTTGGGGTCCTTCTTGTCGCCCTTGCCGATGCCTGTGAAGTGGTCGGCCAGCTTACGGTCGTTGTCCTGATGGTTCTTGGCCATCTGCTTCACACCACGGGTCATGTTGTCGTCGAGGTGCTTGGCGGTCTTCTTGACGCCGTCCTCGATGCCGTCGATGACCTTGTCCAACATCGCGTTAGCCGCGTCAGCGATGGCGTCCTTGCCACGAGTGCGCCCGTGGTGACTTCTGGCCCGGCCGATCTTGCCACCGGCCTTGTTGCGGAAGGTGCCACCTGCGCTCTGCAGGCCCGTCACCACGCGGTCGTGTCCATCCGGATCGAAACTGAACCCTCCGCCGGCGCCTCCGGCGCCTCCGCCCCCACTGCCGCCGGCACTGAGGAGCTCCATCGGGTTGGCGGCGGCAGACTTCGCGGAGTCCTTGGCGTCCTGCACGCCCTGATGGAAGCCGTCCTTGCCGGCCTTGGCGGTCTGCCCCAGGTCCACTCCGTCCTTGACTCCGAGGGCGTTGGCGCCGATCTGGACGACCAGGTCGCCGACCATTGCGCCCAGGGCCTCCTCCACGGGCGTCAGGGCGATGCTGATGACCTGTTCGGCGACCTGCTGGCACACCTCCTTGAAGAGGCGCTTGACGATTACACGGGTCGCCTGGGTCGCGGCCAGCGCACCGACTTCGGAAAGGCCCAGGGTGAACGGTGCCGCCGCCTGCGCGGCGATCACTTCTGCGGCGAGGATGCCCAGCTGGACAATCGCGCCGATCTTCGCGCCCTCGATGAGAACCGCCACACCGTCCATGGCAGTGGCCGCCATGCGGCCGCACTCACCCAAATTCTTGAGGTGAGTGCCATTGATCTTGCTCCAGTGAGCGTTGAGCGACTCGACAGCCAACGAGCCACCCGCTGACCCCACCAATCCCTGGATGGCCGTGTGAGCTTCGTTGGCACCGTGGTCGATGTCGTTGGCGAACTCCCGCATGGCATCGGCCATGTCGCGGTAGTCGTCCTCGTCGACGTTCGGCCATGAGACACCAATGATGTCGAGTACTTCGTCCGCCCAGCCAGGCAGCACCACACCCACGTAAGAACACTCCCCCGTTGACCATTTCTCAGATGATCAAATGCTTCCAGCTGGGCGAACGGCTTCTCAAGCGCCCTATCAGCCGTCGCGTGGCGGGTTTACCGCGAGCGTCGTCACCCAGTCGTGGGCATGCCTGTGATGGGCGGACGCGCACCAGGCGCGCCGTCTCGCCCACGCTGCGCACCGGACGTGCACCCACTCAGCTTTCAAACGCTATCTGTGCAGCTCAGAGCACTTCTCGTACTGTACTTCGACCTCTAAAGAGCGCGGGGCGGAGCGGGCTTCCCGTTCGCTCGCCGTCTTCGGGCCGTCGGCCGTGTCCTTCCTTCACCGGGAGGCGCGGCCGGCGGCCTTTTGCGTTCGGGCGGGCTCCCCGGGGTCGTCGGCGGGCCGGGTGTCGGTGGGGCCGTGCAGACTGGGGGTATGCCTGAATTGCCGGAGGTCGAGTCCCTCAGCCGGTTCCTGGCCGATCGGCTTGCCGGCCGGTCCGTCGCGCGGGTCCACCCGGTCTCGGTGCACGCACTGAAGACGTACGACCCGCCGCTCACCGCCTTCGAGGGCCGCGCGTTCGACGACGTGACCCGGCACGGCAAGTTCCTCGATCTCCGGGCCGGGGACCTGCATCTGGTCCTGCACCTCGCCAGGGCGGGCTGGGTGCGGTGGAAGGACAAACTGCCGGAGGCGCCGCCGCGGCCCGGCAAGGGGCCGCTGGCGCTCCGGGTCCGGCTCGAAGAGCCCGACGGCGCGGGCTTCGACGTGACCGAGGCGGGTACCCAGAAGCACCTGGCGGTGTATGTCGTACGGGACCCGCAGGAGGTGCCCGGTGTGGCGCGGCTCGGCCCCGATCCGTTGTCCGGGGCTCTCGGCCTGGCCGATTTCGCCGCGCTGCTGGCGGGGGAACGACGGCAGATCAAGGGCGTCCTGCGGGATCAGAGCGTGCTGGCCGGCATCGGGAACGCCTACTCCGACGAGATCCTGCACACGGCGCGGATGTCGCCGTTCAAGCAGGCGGCCAACCTCTCCGAGGACGAGGTGGCCCGGCTGTACGGGGCGATCGGGACGACGCTCACCGACGCCGTCGAGCGCTCCAGAGGGCTGGCCCTCGGGGATCTCAAGGCGGAGAAGAAGAGCGGGCTGCGGGTCCACGGGCGGAAGGGCGAGCCCTGCCCGGTCTGCGGGGACACGATCCGTGAGGTGTCCTTCAGCGATTCGGCGCTGCAGTACTGCCCCACCTGCCAGACCGACGGCAAGATCCTCGCGGACCGGCGGCTCTCGCGGCTGCTGAAGTAGGGGGCCGCTCCCGCCGCCGGACCGGGAACCGCGAAACGGCACCGGTCCGGCGGCGGGCCGGGGTCAGCCCTCGGGCTGTTCGGAGGCGAGGAGTTCGCGGAGTTCGGCGACCGCCTCGCGGAGACGGCCGGCGAAATTCAGCATCTGGTCGGCCACCGCCAGCGGGGTGCTGAGGTAGACGTTGAAGCGGTCGGGCAGGAGCACGTAGGCGACGCCGATGCACCGGCTGCTGGTCGAGCCGAAGCCGAAATACTGGATGTGGGCGGACGGCGCGGAGCTGGTGCTCAGGTAGTCGTCCCGCATGGTCAGCCAGCCCGATGACCGGTAGAGGGAGGGCTGCTCGGTCACTCCCAGCTCGGTTCCGCGCCGCCGCTGGATCAGCTCCAGCTCCCACAGGTGCTGCTCGGGCGCCTGACCGACCTGGCACTCCTTGGCGCGCGCCACATGCGCGGCGGCGGCGGTCCGGAACGCGGCGCGGCGGGTGTCGGCGTCCGCGGCCGGATCCTCCATCGCCGCGACGAACTGCTGGATCTCCGGGGTGACGACGCGCATCGCCTCGGTCCGCCCGCGCCGGTACTGCCGGGTGGCGATCGACTCGTAGGTGGCGCCCAGGCGTCCCTTGGCGCGCTGGTGGGCGAGCTGGTAGGCGAGCTGGACGAAGGCGTCCGGCGAGACCCGCAGGGCCTTGGCGGCGGTGCTGCCGAAGTCCTCGAACGACAGGGTGGTGGTCGCGGTGTTCTCGCCGTACGCCGCGAAGGCGTCGGCGGCGGAGCGCACCTGTGCCCGCAGGGGCTCGTCCAGTCCGAAGACGACCGGCCGCAGGGCGGGCTGTCCCTGGGCCCGGGCACCGGACCGCCGGGAGTGCTCCTCGGCCGGGGTGGCGAGCAGGGCGTCGACGAAGCTGAGGATGGTGGTCCCGTCCAGCTCGCAGTGTTCGACGTTGATGCCGGCCCGGCCGTCGGCGAACACGATCAGGGACACGGCCTTGTCGAACCAGCGGTTGCCGCGGTCACCGTGGAGCAGCTGGTCGCAGGCTTCCTGGGTGTCCGCGGGGGCGAAGTCCTCCAGGCAGAGGCAGAACAGCGCGGTCTCGACGTCCTCCAGGGCGTCGGCGTTGCGGGGATCGCAGGCGAGCAGGTCCTGGCGGGTGGCCGCCCACTCGGCGCGGGCCATGGTGGTCAGATGGCCGACCGAGGTGTCCCGGGCGGCCGGTTCTGCGCCGGCCTTCAGGACGGCGTTCAGCCCCGCCTCCAGGTCCTCCAGGCCGTGCGGCTCGCCGTCCGGGCCGAACACGTCGAGCGCGAACATGTTGCCGCGGTGGAAGACCACGATGTGCCGCGCCCGGGACGGCCCCGGCGACGCCTCGGTGTACGGGGCGCGGACGGTGTCCTGCTCCGCCCCCGGGATGCGGGTCGTGCCGAACAGGTACTTGTTCTGCTCCATCGACTGGGGCACGCCGCGCGGTGCCAGCGGCGGGATCGCTTCCCGGTCGAGCTGCCGCTTGTAGTGGACGGCCCCCGCGATGAGCCCGGCCGCCCGCTCGACCTGGGGCCGTCCGGTGTCCTGGAAGAGGAAGAAGAAGTTGGCGTTGAGGGCGATCCGGTCCCGGCGGCCCAGGTAGCGGTAGGGCCAGAAGGTGTCGAGCCAGCTGTGCACGCCCTCCGTGGCGTCGTACTCCGCCAGCGCCGCGTGCAGTGCCCGGCCGGGGCCGTCGGGCCGGAGGAAGGCGGCCACCTCCGCCTCGGTCGCCGCCCGCTCGTCGGCGGTCAGCAGCGGCGCGCACCAGGCGAGAAACCTCTCGCAGCTCTCCTCCAGCGTGGGCAGCGGTACGCGCGGCAGGCTGTCCTCCCCCGCGAACGTCGCGGTGGCTGCCGTGTCCTGACTGGTATTCACTTCTGCTCTCGATTCGGATCGGGGGAACGGGTGGGTTCCGCGGGGGCGGCGGGATCGTCGGCCGGGGCGCCGGCCGTGCCCGCCGGGCGGGAGAGGTAGAGCTGTGCGTGGAGCCAGCCGTCGGCTTCCAGGCCGTGCGGGTCGACCCCGGCGGCCGCCATCGTCTCCAGCACCTGGGCCTGCTCCTCCGGGGAGGCGAACCGCCGCTGCCTGAAGACCCCTTCGACGCGGGTGGTGTGGTAGCCGAGCCGGGACAGCGTGTCCTCGACGGGGTCGAACGGGAACATCCGCAGCACGAAGTGAGCCATCCAGGGCAGACGGCCTTCCTGGGCGCGGACGACATGGGTGAGGGTCCGCTCGGTGACGTAGCCGAGGCAGCCCGTGGAGATCACGAGGTCCGCCCCGGCGAGCTGCGCGCGCTGGCGGGCGGTGGGTTCGTCGCGCTCCAGGTCGGCGTGGACGGCGTCGTCGAGGAAGCCGGCCTCGGTGGCGTAGGCCAGCGCGGGGGCGGAGGTGTCCAGGCCGACGAAGCGGAGCTCGTGCGCGGGCCGGCGGGACCGGGACAGTTCCCGGTCGCGGGCCAGCAGCTGCTCGCGGGTGAGTTCGGCGGCCGGTGTGCCGTCGGCGTCGGGCCCGCAGTAGCGGCCGTAGAGCTCGTCCATCGTCGCGTCGTATTTCAGCAGGGCGGCGTTGATGCCGTACGAGCAGCCGATGTCGAGCACGGTCGGCGCGGCGACCCGCCGGTACTCGCGGTACTCCTGGATCAGCTTGGCGAAGTAGGGCTTGGCCTGCTGCGGGATGCAGTAGCCGAGCGGTTGCAGCAGACGGAAGTAGGAGCGCGGATCGGGCTGGGTGTAGATGTGGTCGAGCGAGACTTTTCCGGTCGCGTCGAAGCGCACGGGGCGTACTCCTTGGTGGATCGCAGAGAGGGGATTCGGCCTACGACTGCGTGCCCTGGCCGTCCGCTAATCCAGCAGTTGGTCGCCCCTGACGGCTCGCCCCTCCGCGGCCTCGTGCGCGGGGAGTACCCGGCCGAAGAGCTGCCGGGTGCGCGCCACGCTCCCGATGACGCCGGGCCGCTCGCTGTAGGCGAAGATCGCGGAGTGCCGCGCGATGTCGCCCTGGACGGGGCTGACCCGGTGCAGGGAGTAGCGGCCCTTGAAGAGCTGGAGGTCGCCGGGCTTCAGCGGGAGGCGCCGCGTCAGGCGCTCGCCCCGGCCGTCCAGGACGTCCCGGACGTCGTCGAAGCTCTCGGTGTGCGGGGACCGGATGTGCGGGCAGTACTCGAAGACGCCGCCGTCCTGCGCCTGCTGGGTGAGCATGCTCACGGTGAATTCGTTGGTGTCGAAGTGCCACGGGTGCTCCATGCCCGGCGAGACGACGTTGAGAACAAGTCCGGAGAGCGGGTCGGCCAGTTGGTGCAGCTGCGGCAGCCCGAAGCAGCGTGCGATGAAGCGCTGGAAGACCGTGTGGGAGTAGAGGCGGCTGATAAGGGCGTCGGCGGGGATGCGGTCCCGCGCGACGAACGCGTTGCCCCGTTGGAAGGTCCGCCGTCCGGGGTGGTCGGCCGGCAGGTCCGCGTCGACCGGGATGTTGTAGACGTTGACCGTTTCGACGTCGAAGTGCGCCCGGGGCGCGATGTCCGCGCACTCCTGGCGCAGGGCGTCCAGGAGCGAGGCGCGGACGAAGTCCGGCAGCACGGTGCAACCGACGGTTTCCAGCTCCTGCCGGGCGCGGGTGACGACGGCCCTGGCCTCGGCGCTTTCGAGATCCGACAGGGGGTAGCGAGCCGTGTCGACCAGCTGGTCGAACTTCATGGCTTCCAGAGTGCTCATTCGATCCTCTCCACATGCGGGCAGACCGTGCCGAACGGACGCCCCGACGCTCGCGGCCGGTTCCGGGGGTCCGCAGGGGACGCCCGGCGAGGTCCGCGAGCCTCGGGGCGCACCCTTGGCTCATCATCAACTCTACTGATGAGTAACACAGTTGGGTTCGCCATGGGGAGACCCGGGATTGCCTGTGACGCGTCACACGGCGCCCCGGACGCGAGGGCCACTCGGCAGCGAATCGGCGCGGCTGCGCCCATACCGACCCCGACCCCCCGTCGAGGGAGCCGGCCACCGGAGGCGGCGAGGGCCCGGCGCCGCCCGCGCACTCCCGGCGTCGCGTGCGTCACGTTCTTATGCAACTTGTTGCACAAGGCTCTCGGGTGGTCTAGAAAGTGGCTGACACCGCTGTGCAAGGAGGCGCCGGATGAGCCAGTACCCGCACTTGATGAGCCCGCTCGACCTCGGCTTCACCACATTGCCGAACCGCGTGCTGATGGGGTCGATGCACGTCGGCCTGGAGGAGGCGCCACGCGGCTTCGAGCGGATGGCCGCGTTCTACGCGGCGCGGGTGCGCGGCGGCGTCGGGCTCATGGTCACCGGAGGCATCGCGCCCAACGAGGCCGGGCGGCCCTGGGAGGGCGGCGCCTCGCTGACCACCGAGGACGAAGCGGCGCAGCACCGGCTCGTCACCGACGCGGTGCATCGCGAGGGCGGAAAGATCGCGATGCAGATCCTGCACTTCGGGCGGTACGCCCACCATGCGGGGCTGGTGGCGCCCAGCGCGCTCCAGGCGCCGATCAGCGGCCACATGCCGCACGCGATGACCGACGACGAGGTCGAGCAGACCATCGAGGACTTCGTGCGGGCGGCGGAGCTGGCCCGGCAGGCGGGCTACGACGGCGTCGAGATCATGGGCTCCGAGGGCTACCTGATCAACGAGTTCATCGTCGCGGCCACCAACCGGCGCGAGGACCGGTGGGGCGGCAGCTACGAGAACCGCATCCGCTTCCCCGTCGAGATCGTCCGCCGGGTCCGGGAGCGGGCCGGCCCCGACTTCATCCTCATCTACCGGCTGTCGATGCTCGATCTCGTACCGGGTGGCTCCTCGCTGGACGAGGTGATCACGCTCGCCAAGGAGATCGAGGCCGCCGGTGCGACGATCATCAACACCGGCATCGGCTGGCACGAGGCCCGCATCCCCACCATCGCGACATCGGTGCCGCGCGGCGCGTGGGCCTGGGTGACGCGGCAGGTGATGGGCGCGGTCTCGGTCCCCCTGGTGACCAGCAACCGCATCAACACCCCGGAGATGGCGGAGCAGTTGCTCGCCGACGGGCACGCCGACATGGTCTCGATGGCCCGCCCGCTGCTCGCCGACCCCGACTTCGTCAACAAGGCCCGGGAGGGCCGGGCCGCGGCCATCAACACCTGCATCGGATGCAACCAGGCGTGCCTCGACCACACCTTCAGCGGAAAGATCACCTCCTGCCTGGTCAACCCCCGGGCATGCCACGAGACGGAGCTGGTGCTCTCGCCGACCCGGCGCCGTAAGCGCGTGGCCGTGGTCGGCGCCGGGCCCGCGGGGCTGGCCTGCGCCGTGGCGTCGGCCGAGCGGGGCCACGAGGTGACGCTGTTCGACGCAGCGGAGCGGATCGGCGGGCAGCTGAACATCGCGCGGAAGGTCCCGGGCAAGGAGGAGTTCAACGAGACCCTGCGCTACTTCCGCCACCAGCTGGAGCAGTGGGGGATCGACGTCCGGCTGGGCACAACGGTCACCGCGGAGACGATCGCCGAAGGCGGCTTCGACGAGACGGTGATCGCCACCGGTGTGACCCCGCGCAGGCCCGAGATCCCCGGGACCGACCACCCCAGCGTGGTCACCTATCTCGATGTGCTGCGCGACGGGGCGCAGGTCGGTGAGCGGGTCGCGATCATCGGGGCGGGCGGCATCGGCTTCGACGTCGCGGAGTTCCTGACGGACGGCGGGGACGAGGCGAGCCTGGACCCGGCGGTGTTCTTCCGGCAGTGGGGCGTGGACACCGGCTACGGCACGCCGGGCGGGCTGCAGGCCCCGCAGCGGCAGGCGCCGCCGCGGACCGTGCACCTGCTGCAGCGCAAGGCGACCAAGGTCGGCGCGGGGCTCGGCAAGACCACCGGCTGGATCCACCGCACCGAGCTGCGCCACCGCGGGGTCACCATGATCGCCGGCGCCGACTACCACCTCATCGACGACGCCGGGCTGCATGTGACGGTGGACGGCAGGCGCGAGATCCTCGACGTCGACACGGTCGTGCTGTGCACGGGGCAGGAGCCCCGCCGCGAGCTGTACGAGAAGCTGCTGGCCGCCGGGCACGAGGCGCACCTCATCGGCGGGGCGGACGTCGCCGCGGAGCTCGACGCCAAGCGCGCCATCCAGCAGGGCACCGAGCTGGCGGCCACGCTGTGAGCCGTGCCTAGGATTTCCCCATGTCACTCCCGCACGCGATCCTCACCGCCCTGCTCGAAAAGCCGTCGTCGGGCCTGGAGCTGACCCGCAGGTTCGACCGGTCGATCGGATACTTCTGGTCCGCCACGCACCAGCAGATCTATCGCGAGCTGGGAAAGCTGGAGCAGGCCGGGCTGATCAGGGCGTTGCCCTCGGACCAGCCCGCCCGCGGGCAGAAGAAGGACTTCGAGGTGCTGCCGGCGGGGCGGGCCGAGCTGACCCGCTGGGCGGCCGGGGAGCAGGACCCCAAGCCCATCCGGGACGCGCTGCTGTTGCGGCTGCGCGCCGCGGCGGTGGTGGGGCGCGACGGGCTCGACGAGGAACTGCGACGCCATCTCGCCCTGCACCGGAGCCAGTTGGCGGAGTACAGCCGTATCGAGGAGCGGGACTTCGACGCCCCGACGTCGCCCGACGACCGGTTGCAGCGGCTGGTACTGCGGGCGGGCATCGGACTGGAGACGTTCTGGGTGCAATGGCTCACCGAAGCGCTCGCCGAGGTGGCGGACATCGAGGAGGCGGACCCCGCCCGCTGAGCGGGGGCGCACATACGGCGGCGGCCGGCCCCGGGGAATCCCGGAGCCGGCCGCACTGTCAGCCGGGCGTCGTCAGCAGTTGTCGTAGATCAGGGCACGCACCAGACGGCAGGTGGTGTCGGAGGGGGCGTGCACGCCGATGTCGGCGGCGGTGGCGCGGATCTTGCGGTTGTGGGCCTGCTCGGGGCGGTAGACGCCGGTGTCGAGCAGGGCGATGGCCAGACGCATCGCCTTCAGGCGGCGGTTGTGGGATTCGTACCGCTCGCGCGGCCATCCGGCGGGCAGGGGTTTCTTGGGCAGCGGGTGGGCCGGGAGAGGCTTCGTCATGAGTGTGGCAGCGGCCATCGGCGGACCTCCTGGAGCGTGGATGAACCCTCACTGACTGGTTCCCATTCTACCGGCGACCACTGACAAAAGCCCCTGGCCAGCGGGTATTTGGGGCCTTCCGGGACCGCCTCGCGCACCGGCCGTGGAGCGGGTGGCCGCGGCCCTTCGGCGGCCGCCGCCGGACGCCCCCGGCGCCCGTCCCGACGCCCCTCGGCACCCCGCGCGCCCGGCTGCCGGTCTCACCCCAGCTGCTGCTCCGCCACCGCCAGGATCTCGCTCACCCTGAGCCCGAAGCGGATGTCGCAGGGGTGCGGGCGGCCGGTGCGGGCGGCGGCGAGGAGGGCGTCGACGGCGCGGTGGAACGCCGGCTGCGGGCCGTCGGCCCGGCGGGGCAGATCGGTGGTGCCGGCGCTGCCCCGCAGGGTGATCCCCACGCCTGCCGCCGCCGCGGGGGCCGTCAGGCTGAGCGTCGCCGAACTCGCCGCACCGCCGCTGTGGCGCATCGCCAGCAGCACGGTGTCGGCCGGCCCCCGGGTGGCGGTGACGTCCTCCGCGTCACCGAGCACGGGGAGCAGCACGGACAGGGCGTGCGGTCCGACGTCCCAGAGCGCGCCCTTCTCGCGACGCCAGGGCGAGTCCGCGTACGGGCTCGCGCTGTCCGCGGCGAACACCGAGCCGAGCCAGTCCGCGTGCGCGGTGAACCAGCCGCCGGCGGCGGCCTGGGCGTCGATCCACTCCCCCTCCTCCTTCCCGAAGCGCGCGGTGAAGAAGACCACGGTGGCGGCGCCCGCGCGCTCCGCGGCCTCGGCGACGGCGCGGGCCTCGGCCACCGTCGTGGCCACCGGCTTGTCGAGCAGCAAGTGGCAGCCCGCCTCGGCGGCGCGAACCGCCAACGGCGCCTGGACGGACGGCGGCAGCGCGACGGAGACCGCGTCGCAGGCGGCGAAGAGCTCTTCGGGCGTGGCACAGGGGCGGCTGCCGTGGCTTTCGGCCAGTGCGGCGGCGGCCTCGGGCCTGCGCCCCCAGACGCCTGCGAGGGTGACGCCGGGGTGGGCGGCGAGGACGGGGGCGTGGACGCGCTGCGCCCAGGGACCGGTGCCGAGAAGGCCGATACGCGGGGTCGTCATGGGGCCAGTCTCTCGCGGCACCCGGCGCGGGCCCGGCGTCCGCCATCTGGGATTCACGGGGTGGAAGGGGCCGGACAGGCACCGAAAACAGCCATACATTCCAGGGCATAAAGGGGCAAAATCCTTGGGATTACCGGCTCGTCCGGTTGAGTAACCTGTGGTTCACATACGGGCAACGGATGAGAAACGGCTGGTTGCGAGAGTGCCGGGGTACGCCCGCACGCGTACCCGCACCTACCCGTATAAGAGGACCCCGTGACCTTCAAGGCCGAGTACATCTGGATCGACGGCACCCAGCCGACCGCCAAGCTCCGCTCCAAGACCAGGATCCTGGCCGACGGCGCCGAGCTGCCCCGCTGGGGCTTCGACGGATCCAGCACCAACCAGGCCGAAGGCCACTCCTCGGACCTCGTCCTGGAGCCGGTGTTCAGCTGCCCCGACCCGATCCGCGGCGGCGACCACCTCCTGGTGCTCTGCGAGGTCCTGCACACCGACCTGACGCCGCACGCCACCAACACCCGCGCCCTGCTGCGCCCGGTGGCGGAGAAGTTCGCCGGCCAGGAGCCGATCTTCGGCATCGAGCAGGAGTACACCTTCCTCAAGGGCGACCGCCCGCTCGGCTTCCCCGAGGGCGGCTTCCCCGCCCCGCAGGGCGGCTACTACTGCGGCGTGGGCGCCGGCGAGATCTTCGGCCGGGAGATCGTCGAGAAGCACCTCGACCTGTGCCTGGCGGCCGGTCTCGGCCTGTCCGGCATCAACGCCGAGGTCATGCCCGGCCAGTGGGAGTTCCAGGTCGGCGCGCTGGCGCCGCTGGAGGTCTCGGACCACATGTGGGTGGCGCGCTGGCTGCTGCACCGCGTGGCCGAGGACTTCGGCGTCACCGCGTCGCTGGAGGCCAAGCCGGCCAAGGGCGACTGGAACGGCGCCGGCGCGCACTGCAACTTCTCCACCCGGGCGATGCGTGAGGGCTACGACGCGATCATCACCGCCTGCGAGGCGCTGGGCCAGGGCGACAAGCCGCTGGAGCACGTGCGCCAGTACGGCACCGGCATCGAGGACCGCCTGACCGGTGCCCACGAGACCGCCCCCTGGGACGCGTACTCCTACGGCGCCTCGGACCGCGGCGCCTCGGTGCGTATCCCGTGGCAGGTCGAGGTGGAGAAGAAGGGCTACATCGAGGACCGGCGGCCCAACGCCAACGTCGACCCGTACGTGGTCACCCGTCTGATGGTGGACACCTGCTGCACCGAGCTGGCGCGGCGCGAGCAGGTCTGACGCCGAGGGCGGACCCGCATCACAGGCGCCTCGCAGGTGCCTGGCAGGTGAAGCGCATACGTAGGGGCCGGGCCGGCGAGGCCCGGCCCCTACGCGCGCGCCCGGCCGGTGCCCCAGCGCTCCCGGTCGGTGCCGCGCGCGCAGTGCCGATGCCGGATGTCAGTGGCAGCTGGCAGGCTGTACCCCATGCTTGCGATCACCGTGAAGACCGAGACCGGGCCGGTCCTTGCCCGCCCCGCCGAGGGCGAACTCGTCGGCCTGCTGGGGCGGATCGGCGGTGACGACGATCACTTCGTGGTGGTCGAGCGCGATCCCGAGGAGGATCACTTCTTCCTGCAGACCTGGCGCGAGGGCCCGGGGCCGTTCACGGTGGAGTTCCGTGACGGCGCTCCCGACCGGCACTTCACCGCCGAGTCGACCGACACCGGCCAGGTCGTCGAGGTGTTCCTGGCCTGGGCGCGCGGCACCGATTCCTGGCGCACGGCGCTCGACTGGCAGCCCGCGGACCTGGTCTCGACGCCCGGTCTGGATCCCGAGATCCGCGCGGCGGCCGAGGAGCGCGCCCGTAAGGACATCAGGTCCGGTTTCTGGGGGTTCCGCGACATCGCCCAGGGCGTGGTGGACACCTGCGACCCCGAGGAGTCCCCGGTCTCGCCGGACCAGGCGCGGCGGATCGTCGCCGGCCTCTGGGAGGAGCGGCTCGCCGAGCAGGCCGGCTGGCCCGAGGTGACCGAACCGGACCTGGTCGCGCGGGCGTTCGCCGTGCTCGACGGCCAGGGGGTGACGGCCCGGATGAACTTCAGCTGCTGCGCCTCCTGCGGGCTCGCCGAGATCGGCGCGGAGCGCGCCGAGGCCGACCACGGCTTCGCCTTCTTCCACTACCAGGACACCGAGGCCGCCGCCGCGGGCCACGGCCTCGCGGTGCGCTTCGGCGCCTACCCCGATTCCGGCCGGGACCGTGCGGAGATCGGGCGGACGGTGACTGCCGCGCTCGCCGGTGCGGGCCTGCCGGTGCAGTGGGACGGCGACCCCGGCCAGGTCGTCCGGGTCACGCCGCTGGAGTGGCTCAAGCGGCTGCCGACGGGAGCCTGAGATGCCACCGCACCCCGCGCCCGGCTCCGCCGCGATGCCCGCCGCGCGGCGAATCCCCTGGGGCACTCCGCTGTACGTCGGCGCCGTCCAGCTGGGCGCGTACGCCACCGCGCGGCTCCCCCGCCGGCAGCGCGTCGAGCTGCTGCGCGCGCACTCCACCAATGTCGCCAATCTGCGGGCAGGCCGGTGGCGGACGCTGGTCACCAGCGCGGTATTCGTCGAGGAACCCCTGCCCGTGCCGTACGCCGCCGCCCTGCTCGCCGCCCTCGGTACGGCCGAGGCGCGGTGGGGGCCGGCGCGTGCGGCGGGCCTGTTCGCCGCCGGGCACCTCGGCGCCAGCCTGCTGGTGTACGCCGGCCTGCGCGGCCGGGTGCGCGCCGATCCGCCGGACGCGACCGCGCGGGCCGTCGACGTCGGGGCGAGCTACGGCTTCTGCGCCACGGTCGGCGCGCTGGCCGCCACCGCCTCGCACCGCGGCGTACGGGTCGCGGCGACGGCCGGGGTGCTCGGCTTGGGGATACGCCCCGTCCTGCGCCCCCGCCGGACCTTCACCGATGCCGGGCATCTGGCGGCGGTCGTGCTCGGCGTCGCGGCGGGCGCGCTGCTCGGCGCGGATGAGCCGCGGCGGAGGCCGGCCGGAGCCGAGGCAGCGGGGCCGCGGGGTGCCCTCCGGGCGGCACGGGCGCGCAGGGCGGTGCCGCCGGCGCCGGTGGGAGGCTGAGCGTCCGGACGGCGAGGCGTGCGGTCGGCCGCGGGGCCGACCGGCTCCTGCCGGCGAATGGCCGGGCCGCACCGTGTGATTCAAGCCAAGCCGGTACCGCGACGAGGGACAGATCCCCGGCGGTCTGGTTGAATGGGGCCATGGCCAGCCTCACAGACACCGCGACGGGTCGCAGCGACCTCGAGCCGTTCTGGCCGTCCCGGCAGGCGCACGCTTTCGATCGTCTGTGTTGCCGCGCGCACTGAGCGCGGGCCCGCACTCCTCTCCTCGACGCCGTTGACCGGCGTCCCCAGCCCTGCCCGCGCGCATGACGTCCCTGACGCCCCTCTGCGCGAAAGAGCTGACCCTGATGACGAACGTCCGTACGCTGCCTGCCGCTTCCGCGACGGCCACCCTTCCGCCCCTCCCCCACGCCCCCCGGCACCGATTGCGCGCCGTGAGCCCGGACGAAGTACCGCCGGTCGCCGAGCTGTTGAACTCCGGGGCGACCTGGCTGCCGGCACCCGCGCACAGCCTGCCCGAGCTGCCCGGCCGGCCGCCGATGGTCGGCTACCTCGTGCTCGTCCCCGCCGAAGCGGCCGCCGCGCCGCAGCAGGCCGCGGAACCGGCGGCCGAGCCGACCGGTGACGCGATCATCAGCATCGACCCGGAGCAGCGGACCGCACAGGTCCAGGGCCGGCCGCTGGACCTGACCTACCTGGAGTTCGAGCTGCTCAGCCACCTCGTCGCGCGTCCCCACCGGGTGCACACCCGCGACCAGCTGGTGACCACGGTGTGGGGGTACGGCCACGTCGGCGACGGCCGCACCGTCGATGTCCATGTGGCCCGGCTGCGCCGCAAGTTGGGCGCCGAGCACCGGTCGTCGATCGTGACGGTGCGGCGGGTGGGCTACAAGTACGTGCCCAGCGTCTGAGGGCGGGGAATGCCATCCCCGTCCCCGGCTCTCAGGTCCCTTCCGTGAGGCCGGACCGCGGGCCGGGGCCCGGCGGGATGCGCTTCCCCGCCCGGCTCCGGCCCGCACCGCCCTCCCTGCGGGCCGCGGACCGGTAGGGCAGTCCGCGTCGCGACGCCCAGGCCACTGTGCCGGCCACCGCCACTCCCGCCCCCGAAGCCAGGAGCAGCGCCTTGGCCGGCGAGTCCGTCAACGCCGCGCCCCCGAAGCCGCCGAGGGCGGTGCCGTACAGCGCCCACAGGCCCGCGCCCACCGTGTCCAGCGCGACGAACCGGCGCAGCGGGAAGCGGACCCCGCCGGTGCAGAGCGCCGCGACCACGCGCCCGCCGGGCAGGAAGCGGCCGGCGATGACGAGGGGGGCGGCGTGCCGTTCGACCATCGCCCCGGCCTGCGCGTGCCGCGTCCGGCCGCGGGCGCCGCGCAGCAGCCGGGCGGTCGCGCGGGGGCCCGCGAAGCGGCCGACGGCGTAGCCGAGGCAGTCTCCGGCCAGGGCGCCGGCCGCCGCGACGACGGCGAGCAGAGTCAGCAGGGGCGGGTCCGGGCCGATGAGGACGGCGACCAGGACGACGGTGGTCTCACTGGGCATGAACGGCAGCAGCGCGTCGAGTCCGGAGACCAGCAGGACGACCACCCACAGCCAGGGAGAGCCGAGCATGCCCTGGAGCGGTTCGGCGAGCCGGTCCAGCTGCTCAAACACGGTGCGGAGCCTGCGCCGTCGCCCGTAGGTGGGGTGAGGTGCCGCACAGCTGCCCCTGATGTGCCGGTGCCCGCTCCGTCGCCTGCCGGGTGGAGCGGGGCGGGCCGCCCATGACGGCCGTGCCTGCCAGCGCGGCCAGGGTCCTGCGGTCGTGCCCGGATTCCGGTGCGGACAGCGGTGGGTGGGCGGTGACGCGGATCGTCAGCCCGCGTGCGGTGAGGACGCGGCGCAGTGAGGAGGCGAAGGTGTCCTCGCCGCAGAAAGCGGCGGCCGTGCTGGGCAGACCGTGCTGGGCGTAGCTGAGCGTCACCGGCCGGACGGGAGCGCCCGCGTCGATGGCCGCCTGGAAGGTGGCCCGGCGGAAGGCGCCCCGGTCGCCGGTGCACCAGGTGGTGGCCTGCGGGAAGACCGCCACCGACCGGCCCGACGCCAGCAGTTCGCTCAACTCAACTATGGTCCCCGGGAGTTCGCGAGGGTTGCCGCGGTCGATGAAGTGCGTTCCGGCGCGGCGGGCCAGCCCGCCGACGACCGGCCAGCCACCGACCTCGCGCTTCGCCAGGAGGGTCACCGGCTCGACGGCGAGCAGCGCGGGGATGTCGAGCCAGGAGATGTGGTTGACGACGACGAGGGTGCCGGGGCCGCCGGGGGCGGGTGGCCGGGCGGCCGGCGCGGTCCCGAGCCGCGTCTCCCGGGTGCGGGTGTCCGCCGCGGCCCGCAACGCACCGGCGGCCGGGCCTTCGAGGCGTATGCCGAGCGCGGTGAGCAGCGCGCGGGCGTGCCGACGCAGACGTACCGGGTCGGCCATCCGCTCGCCGTCGGTGAGTGCGCGGCGTACGGCGTGCGCGAAGGCGGCGCAGCGCCGGGCGGTCACGGTGGCGGGGACGCGCCGCACGGCATGGGTGGCGCAGGCGGGGGTGCAGTCGGACCAGACGTCCCAGGGGCCGTTCACCGGTCGCCCAGGAAGTAGCGGCGGTAGCGCTCGCCGAGCCGCTCCATGTCCAGCAGGACGAAGAAGTCGGCGACGTCGAACTCGGGGTCGTGGGCGGGCGCGCCGCAGATCCACGCGCCGATCCGCAGGTAGCCGCGCAGCAGTGGGGGCAGCAGGGCGACGCGGGGGCGGTCGGGCACCGGGACGGAGGGCCGCCAGGGGTGGTGCGGGGTGATCCGCAGCTCGGGCGGCGCGGCATGGCGCGTCCTGCCCAGCTCCCAGGCATGCGCGGCCGCGGTGCCGCCGTCGCCGAGCGGGACGGAGGCGCAGCCCGCGAGGTAGCGGTGGCCGGAGAGCAGGGTGTAGCGGGCGAGGGCGGCCCACATCTGGTTGATGACGGCGCCACCCCGGTGGTCGGGGTGCACGCAGGAGCGGCCTGCCTCGATGAGGGAGGGGCGCAGCGGGTCCAGCGCGGTGAGGTCGAACTCGCCGTCGGAGTAGAGCCGTGGGCTGCGTCCGGGCGGCAGCAGGCGGTAGGTGCCGACCACCTCGCCGGGCACCGGCGGGGTCGCGGTGGAGGTGGAGGTGGAGGTGACGATCAGATGGTCGGCGAGGTCGTCGAGGGCGTCGATGTCGTGCCCGGCGAGCGGGGAGTGCAGGTGGGCGCCCATCTCCTCGCCGAAGACGCGGTGGCGCAGGCGTTGCGCGGCCCGGATCTGCTCCTGGCTGTCGGCGAGGACGGCGGCGTAGCCGGGCGCGTGGGCGGGGTCGGCGGCGGAGGGGTCGGTCAGGGGCGGGGCGGCGGACGGGCCGGTGCGCGGCCCGGTCCTGGCGGCGCCTTCGGTGATGGGGAAGTTGGCGGACGCGGTCGATGCCATGCTCATACGAGCTCTCCATGGGGAGGGGGAGGCCGGTGGGGTCGACGGGCGGTGAGCCAGGAGCCGCGTGGGACAGCGCGCGGCGGTTTTCGGTGCGGGCCCGGGTGGGGAAGCGAGGCGTACCGCCGGTACGGACGGCCACCCGCCCTGCGTACCGGGCGGCCTCCGGCGGACCGTTTCCCGGACCGCTGTGACGTGCTGCGGGGAGCCCCTCCTGCCGGAGGCGCAGCCCCATGACCTGGCGTTCTCTGCCCGTCAGACTGTTCCCGTGCCGGACGGCCGAGCGCGTGAAGCCCAGGGAGCGTACGGATGAGGGTCCGCAGAACACTGGTCGCCGCGGTCGGCGCCGGGGCCGCGAAGGACCGGGCCCGTACGGGGCCACGGCCAGGCGATTCGCCCGCTCCGGCCGCGCTGCGTACCGCGGCGGGCGGGGTGCGGGCCGCCCCGGCCTACTTGGAGCGGCGCTGACGGGCCGTTAGCGTGCTCCCGCACGGTTCTGTTGTTTCTGCCGAGCAGTGGGGGCACACGTGAGCCAACCGTCACGACGCGCGCTGTTGGGAGCCGCCGGAGCGATCGGCGCCGGAGCCGCGCTGGGCGGAGCGGCTCCGGCCTCCGCGGCCGGGCACTCGGGCCACCGGCCCGGACGGGCGGCCACCCACGACACCGCTCCGGCGCGCGCGGCGCTGCGCCGGCTGCTGCCCCGGCATGCGGAGCAGTTCACCCTGGAGCCGCTCCCGGCGGACGGCGGCACCGAGCGGTTCCGGGTCGACGGCACCACCGGGCGGATCACGGTCGCCGGCACCAGCCCGGCGGTGCTGCTGACCGGTGTGAACTGGTATCTGCGCCACACCTGCCGGGCCCAGCTGACCTGGGCCGGCGATCAGCTCGACCTGCCCGCCCGGCTGCCCGCCCCCGCCGCGCCCCTGGAACGGTCCACCGCGCTGCCGCACCGCTTCGCACTCAACGACACGCACGACGGCTACACCGCGCCGTACGCGGACTGGCCCCGCTGGAAGCGGATGATCGACATGCTGGCGCTGCGCGGCGTCAACGAGGTGCTGGTGACAACCGGATCGGAAGCCGTCTACCACCGGGTGCTGACCGACTTCGGCTACACGGACGCCGAGGCCCGCGCCTGGATTCCCGCGCCGTCGCACCAGCCGTGGTGGCTGCTGCAGAACATGAGCACCTACGGCGGCCCGACCTCCTCCGAACTCATCGCCCGCCGTGCGGAGTTGGGACGCAAGATCACCGACCGGCTGCGGGCGCTGGGGATGCACCCGGTGCTGCCCGGCTACTTCGGCACCGTGCCGGACGGCTTCGCCGACCGCAACCCCGGGGCGCGCACCGTGCCGCAGGGCACGTGGTCCGGACTCAAGCGCCCCGACTGGCTGGACCCGCGCACCGAGGTCTTCGCCGAGGTCGCGGCGGCGTTCTACCGCCACCAGCACCAACTGCTGGGCTCCGCCGACCACTTCAAGATGGACCTGCTGCACGAGGGCGGCAACCCCGGGGACGTGCCGGTGCCGGATGCCGCCCGCGCGGTCGAGCGGGCGCTGCGCACCGCCCGCCCCGGCGCTACCTGGGTGATCCTGGGCTGGCAGGAGAACCCGCGGCGCGATCTGCTGGACGCCGTCGACCGCGACCGGATGCTGATCGTGGACGGGCTCAGCGACCTCGACACGGTCACCGACCGGGAGCGGGACTGGGGCGGGGTGCCCTACGCCTTCGGCACGATCCCCAACTTCGGCGGCCGCACCACCATCGGCGCCAAGACCCATATGTGGGCCGAGCGGTTCACCGCGTGGCGCGACAAGCCGGGCAGCAGGCTCGCCGGCACCGCCTACATGCCGGAGGCCGCCGAACGCGACCCGGCCGCGTTCGAGCTGTTCGGCGAACTCGCCTGGCGGGAACGGCCGGTGGACCGCGCCGCCTGGTTCGACGACTACGCCGACACCCGCTACGGGGGGCGCGACGCGCAGGCCCGAGCCGCCTTCGCCGCGCTGCGCACCAGCGCGTACGAGATCAGCAGCAAGGACGGCCGGCCGCACGACTCGGTCTTCGCCGCCCGCCCGAGCCTGACCGCCCGCTCCGGCACCCGCTGGGCCACCCACACACCGGCCTTCGACCCGGCGGCCTTCGATACCGCGTTCGCCGCGCTGCTCACGGTCCGCCCGGCGCTGCGGGGCAGCGACGCCTACCGCTACGACCTGACCGACGCCGCCCGGCAGGCCCTGGCCAACCGGTCCTGGCAGCTGATCCCCCAGCTCCAGGACGCCTTTCGGCGGTCCGACCTGGCCGCCTTCCGCGCGCTGTCGGAGCTGTGGCTGCGGCTGATGCGGCTGAGCGAGGAGGTCACCGGGGCGCACCGCGGGTTCCTGCTCGGGCCGTGGCTGGCCGACGCCAAGGCGATGGCCTCCGGCCCCGAGGAGGAGGCGCGGCTGGAGCACAGCGCCCGCGCGCTGATCACCACCTGGGCGGACCGGGCCACCGCCGACGGCGGCTCGCTCGCCAACTACGCCAACCGCGACTGGCACGGCCTGATCGGCGACGTCCATCTGCCGCAGTGGCAGACGTACTTGGACGAGCTGGCGGACGCCCTGGCCGCGGGCCGGGCACCGAAGACGTTCGACTGGTACGCGACCGAGGAGCCCTGGACCCGGGAGCGCAAGAACTACCCGCTGCGCCCCACGGCCGACGCCCACCGCACCGCGACACGAGTCCACGACGTTCTCGCGAAGGCGCCCTACCAAGGAACCGTCACGGTCACCGCCGCACCGGAGGCGATGCCGCCGGGCGGCGAGGCCACCGTGACCGCGGTGCTGCGCAACGAGAGCGGGCTGCGGGCGACCGGCCGGGTCGACTTCACGCTGACCGGCCCTGCGGCCACCCCCACGGGCCCGGTGTCCCTGCCGTCGATCCCGGCGGGCGGCAGCGGCGAGGCCCGCTGGCGGGTCGCGGCGCCGGCCGGGCCGCTGCGGGACCCACTGCTGCCGCTGCCCTACGAACTCGGCGTCGCGTACGGCCCCCGGGGCGAGCCGCGGGTCCGCACCATCCGCGACGGCACCCTGTTCGTGGCCGGGCCGCTGCCCGCCGGGCTGCGGACGGCCACCACCAACGCGGCGGTGTGCGGCCGGCTGGAGGACCGCTTCGCCATCGACGGGGCCGGGTCCGACCTGTGGAAGGCGACCGCCGAGTTCGGCACCGTCTACCGCGCGGGCGCCCTCGCCCCGGGCGGGTCGGCGACGGCCGAGGTGACCCGGCAGGACGTCACCGGGCCCTGGGCCCGCGCCGGCCTCGTCGTCCGCAACCGCCTCGCCGCGTCCGCCACCGGCTCCCCCGACGGCCGCGGCTTCCTCAACCTGTCGGTGACGCCCGCGAACGGCGTGGTGCTCTCCTACGACTCCACCGGCGACGGCACCTTGGACACCTACCGCCGGATCACCGGCGTCACCGCCCCCGTGCTGCTCCGCCTGACGCGCGGCGAGGACGCGGGCGGAGCGGGTACGTACACCGGGGCGTGCTCCACCGATGACGGCGCCAACTGGCGGGAGATCGCCACCGTCACCGTCCCCGGGGCGGCCGCCACCCAGGACACCGGCCTGCACCAGTGCGCCGCCAACTCCGGTACGGGAGCGCGCGGGACAGCCGAGTTCCGCGGCTGGAAGGTCACCTGACCACCGCGTACGCTGACCGGGACGGATCACGAGCGAGGGGATCACGGTATGAGTGCCGCAGCTGAGAAGGAGTGGCTCTACGCCCTCGACATCTCCGACGCCACCTGGCAGCGCGCCCCCGGTGACTCCGAGGAGGCCGTCGAGATCGCCTTCCTGGAGCGCGGGGCGGTGGCCATGCGCAACTCCAAGGACCCGGACGTCGTCCTGCGGTACACCGAGGCCGAGTGGCGCGCCTTCGTCCTCGGCGCGCGGGACGGCGAGTTCGACCTCCGGCGCTGAGACACCGGCTCGGCGACCGCGGCGGTGCGCCCGCCCCGGTACGTGATGTCACCCGTGGGGCGGATGGGCACCACGGGTGACCATCGCAGGATTCACTCGTTTCACCGAACGTGGAGCAGCAGCAGGCGACATCCCCGAGACCGGACCGCACCGCCCCCGACGGCTTCGGCGGCATCGAAGCCGGAGACGTCATCGACGTCGAACAAGCCGAGGCGGCGCTGGTCGAGCACTACCCCCGGCTGGTACGGCTGGCGTATCTCGTCCTGCCGCCCGGGGTGAGCCGCGGCCGGCGGGTGCTGGCCGCGCACGCGGTGGTGCAGCGGAGCCTGCCGCGCCAGCGCACCTCCACCCAGGGCCTCGAACTCCCCGCACAGCGCCGCGGTGATGACTGCGACCCCGGCTACGCCTTCGTACGGCTGCGGGTGCTGCGGTCGGCGCTCGCCTCCGGGCGTCCGCGGTGGCGGCTGCCGGCGATGCCGCCGCTGCTTCCCCAGGTATGGGGGCTGCGACTGTTCCCGCGGGCCGGTGGCGCCGATGAACTCGCCCTGGACCAGGCGCTTTCGGAGCTTTCCCGGCCGGGCCGGGCGGCATTCGTGCTGCGCGAACTGGAGCGGCTGGGCGCGCCGGAGATCCGCCGCCTGCTGGAGGCCGCCGGTGTGGCCGAGGCGCGGGAGGCGCTGGAGGAGGCCGACGCGGTCGAGGCACCGGCCGGCAGCCGGGACCGTTCGCTGCTGGAGTCGGTGGAGTTCGACCCGTGCGCCCTGCAGGCCCGGCCGACGGATCTGATCCGGCGGCGCCAGCACGTCCGGGCGGTGCTGGCGGCAGGCGTGGCGGTGCTGGTGTGCGGGGCGTTGCTCGGGCTGCCGGGCGACGGCTGGGGCCCGGACGGCGCGGCCGCCCCGCCCTACGCGCAGAACGTCTCCGCCGAAGCGGCCCTGGATCCGGCCAAGTTGACGGTGGTCACACCGCAGGCGTGGCGCACGTCGGCCCGTACGGACTTCTCCGCCTGGCCCGCCCGGGGCGACCGGCTCGGCGACAAGGCGCTGCTGCGGCGGGCGCTCGCGGTGTGGGCGAGGCCGGGGGCCGGGGTGCCGGTCTCGGCGACGCCCGGCACGGCGACCGGCCCGCCCGCGGGACCGCCACAGCTGCTGTTCGCGGGGGTCGTCGACCATGCCGTGGTGGTGCTCTTCCACGACGGGCTGCGCGTGGTGCGCTACGCCGAGGCGGCGGACGCCGACGGGCACAGCGACGGCTCGGGCGCGGGGCTGGACTTCGCGCGGACGGACGGTGCGCAGACGTCGTCGGCGGGTGCGCTGGTGGTGAACCGCACGGAGGGCAACATCCGCTATCTGGCGGCCCCGTGGGTGCGGTCGGTGCGGCTGGTCGACCTGCTGAAGCCGACCGGCGCGAGCGAGGCGGTGGCCGTCGGCGCGAGCGGGCTGACCGCCCCCGTCCCGCTGCCCCGCCCGGACAGGAAGTGCACGGCGTGGCCGGCGCTGCGGATGGGTGGCCACACCCTGACCGACCTCGGTGAGCTGACGCCGGCCCGGCTGACGTACGGCCCGCCGCGCTCGCCGGGCGGGGTGAGCACGCCGCAGGCCCGCTCGGCGTGGGCGCGGACGGCCTGCCAGTTGGCGGCGGTGCGCGGGCAGGGCGTGCGGACCGTCAACTCCTGGGAGTTCGCCCGCCAGCCGCTGCCCGGGGCCGCGGGCGCGGCGAGCGGGTCGGCTGCCGCGACGTGGGTGTGCACCCGCGCCGAGACCTGGCGGGGTGCGGGCAACAGGACGATGGCGCAGTTCCAGGCGCCGTCGCCGAACGGGCAGCCGTACGCGCCGGGCGTGGTGGTGGCGCGCGCCGAGGGCGGTACGGCGTGCGGGCCGCGGGCTCCGCGGGTGCTGGCCGGGGTGCTGTGGAAGGCGGCGGGCGGACAGTGGTGGCTGCTGGCGGCGGGCAGCGAGCAGGTCACGTCGATCACCGCGACCGGCGGGGTGCAGGGGCGGGCCGACGGCCGGCTGCTGGCCGTGCGGGCGCGGGCCGGTGACCGGGCGGAGCTGGACGGTCTACTGCGAGACGGCAAGAAGCTCGCCGCGTTGCGCTGAGCCGGCCCGCCGGACGGCTGGGTGCCGGGGCGTGGGCTCCCCCGGCGCACGCCCCGGCGCCCGGCCCCGCGACCGCGGCGGCCCACTCCCGGTCCCGTCTCTGTGATTTCCGTTGTGCGGGGGGTATTGCCGAGCGCTTACCCGCCAGTACATTGACGCCATGTCTAATACGGCCTCGTTGCGGCCCCAGCCGGTCGCGTCCGAGCACACCCCCTTGAAGGCCCGCAACGTCGCCTTCGACTGGGCGGACACTCCCCTGCACTGGATACCGGGTGACCCGGCGAGCACCCACACGATCAATGTCCTGCACCTGCTGCTGCCCGCCGGCGAGCGCTGGTTCGTCCACGTCTACAAGCAGGCGCTGCCCCATATCCGCGACCCCCGGCTGCGGGAGGACGTGATCGGGTTCATCGGTCAGGAGGCGATGCACTCGCAGGCGCACGACGACGTGCTGCCGCACCTCAAGGAGCAGGGCCTGGACCCCACGCCCTACACGGCGCAGGTGGACTGGCTCTTCGAGAAGCTGCTCGGCGACCGCACCCTGCCGCCGGGCCGTGCCCGCACATGGTGGCTGAAGGAGCGGGTCGCGACCATCGCCGCGATCGAGCACTACACCGCGTTCCTCGGCGACTGGGTGCTCAACGCCGAGGCGCTGGACGCCAAGGGCGCCGATCCGACGATGCTCGACCTGCTGCGGTGGCACGGCGCGGAGGAGGTCGAGCACCGCTCCGTCGCCTTCGACCTCTTCCTGCACCTCGACGGCGGATACCGGCGGCGGGTACGCACCTGGGCGACGGCGTTCGCCGCGCTGGTGTTCCTGTGGCAGCGCGGCGTGCGCTTCTTCATGGCCCATGACCCCTCCCTGCTCGACGGCAAGGCCGAGATCAAGGAATTCCTGCGCGGCGGGCGGCAGGGCGTGCTGCCCACCACCGGGCAGATGCTGCGCTCCATCCCGCAGTATCTGAACCGGTCCTACCACCCCTCCCAGCACGGCAGCACCGCGCAGGCCGTCGCGTACCTCGACCGTTCGCCCGCCGCCACCGCGGCCGAGGCATCTGCCCACGGAGGCGCCTGAGATGCCGGCACTGCCCCGTATCGGGAGTGTGATCGTGGTCGCGGGTGCCGCGCTGGCCGCCCGCCGCGCGCTGCGGCGCCGTGTCCAGCGGTCACCGCTGTGGCCGCTGCCCGCCCTGGAGGAGCCGATATCGGGCCAGGGCCGGCGCGGGGCGGCGGCGCTGCTGCTGCGGGTCGCGGAGCGGACGGTGGCCGCCGAGGGCGTGGTGACGCTGCGGCTGGAGGGGGCGCGGCTGCCGGCGTGGGAGCCCGGCGCGCATCTGGATCTGGTGCTGCCCTCGGGCACCGTGCGCCAGTACTCGCTGTGCGGGGAGCCCGCCGACGCGGTGCGGCCGGACGGCGGTTCGTACACCGTCGCGGCCCGGCTGATCGAGGACGGCCGCGGTGGCTCCCGCGAGGTGCACGAGACGCTGCACGAGGGCACCACCGTCGAGGTACGCGGCCCGCGCAACCGCTTCCGCCTGCAAGAGGCGAACGCCTTCGTCTTCCTGGCCGGCGGCATCGGCATCACCCCGATCCTGCCCATGGTGCGGCAGGCGGAGGCGGCGGGGGTGCCGTGGCGTCTGGTGTACGCGGGGCGGTCGCGGGCGTCGATGCCGTTCCTGGCGGAGCTGGAGAAGCTCGCGGGGGCGGACGGCGGGCGGCTGGCGGTGGTCGCCGAGGACGAGGACGGCCGGCCGGACCTCGCCGCGGTGCTCGCCGACGCACCCGCACACGCGGCCGTCCACTGCTGCGGCCCGGAGCCGATGATGGCGGCGGTGGCCGAGCTGCTGCCGGCGGGCCCGGAGGGGCTGACCCTACACACCGAGCGGTTCGCGCCGGCCGCGCCCGTGCCGTCCGGGGAGGACACCCCGTTCGAGGTGGAGCTGCGGCGCACCGGCCGCACGGTCACGGTGGGCGCCGGGACCACGGCGTTGCGGGCGATCCGCGACCAGGCGCTGCCGGATCTGCCGTACTCCTGCGAGCAGGGGTTCTGCGGCACCTGCCAACAGCGGGTACTGGCCGGTGAGGTGGACCACCGCGACGAGCTGCTGACGGAGGCCGAGCGGGACGACTCGATGCTGATCTGCGTGTCGCGGGCGCGCGGCGCGGGGCTGGTGCTGGACCTGTGAGGCCGCGCCGCGGTCCGGCGGAGTGAGTCCGGCGTCGGGCCCGCTCCGCCAGGTCGTTAGGGTGGTGCGCATGACGACCGGGGCGCGCCGCAGGATGGGTGTCGAGGAGCGGCGTGAGCAGCTCATCGCCGTCGCACTCGACCTGTTCAGCAGGCGATCCCCCGATGATGTCTCGATCGACGAGATCGCCGAGGCCGCGGGGATCTCCCGGCCGCTCGTCTACCACTACTTCCCCGGCAAACAGCAGCTGTACGAAGAGGCGTTGCGGCGTGCCGCGCAGGAACTCTCGGGGCGCTTCGAGGAGCCGCACGAGGGCCCGCTCGGTGCCCGGCTGCTGCGGGTCATGGAGCGTTTCTTCGACTTCGTCGACGACCACGGTCCGGGCTTCTCGGCGCTGATGCGGGGCGGCCCCGCCGTCGGGTCGGGGCGGACCAGCGCGATGATCGACGGCGTGCGGCAGGCCGCCTACGAGCAGATCCTGGCGCATCTGGGGATCGCCGACCCGCCGCCCCGGCTGGCGCTGGTGGTGCGCTCGTGGATCTCCCTCGCCGAGACCACCGCACTGCTGTGGCTGGACGGGCGGCACATTCCGCGCGAGGAACTGGAACGGCAGCTGGTGCACGACTTCGCGGCGCTGACGGCGGTCAGCGCCGCGTACGACGAGCGGATGGCGCAGGTGGTGCGCACGATGCTCGCGGACGAGCCCGCCGACGGGATGTTCGGGGAGCTGGTGACCCGGCTGCTGGCATTGCCGCAGCCGGCCTGAGCCGTCGGGTGCCGCGGGGCCGCCGGGAGGCGATGCCGCGAGGAACCGACGGCTCGGGCCCGGAGGATTCGAGGAGGGGGCGGGCGGCAGCGAGCACGCCGTCGCGTCCCCTCCTCGAAGGTTCCGCTGCTCGTGATCAGCGGTGGCGGAAGACCGCGACGGTGCGGGCCGGGACGGTGAAGGTGCCCGTCGCCGGTGCGTACGAGGCGGTGGCGGTCACCCGGTCCGCGCCGTGGGCCTGCACGGGATGCAGGGCGTAGCGCTCCCCCGCGACGGCACCGACGGTCTGGTCCCGGCGCTGCGGGGTGGCGTTGAAGACGACGACGAGGTCGCCGACCCGCATCGTGAGGACACCGGGGGTCTCGTCCTCGCCCGAGAGCGGGAACTTCAGGGCGGACTGCACGCGGGCGGTGGTCGGCAGGTCGAAAGCCGGTTCCGTGGCGTGGATGCGCAGCAGGTCGCGGTAGGCGGCGGAGGTGGCGGTGATCGCGGCGCAGCCGGGCCGGAGCGCGGGGGCGGCCAACAGGGGCCGGGCATAGGGCCACTTGTCCTTGTTGTCGGCGGCCGGGGGCAGGCCGCGGCCGAAGCCGTTGCCGTCGGCGCAGTTCCAGTGCAGCGCGTTGTACCAGTCGCCGCTGTCGTAGGAGTTGCGGTCCAGGGACTTCGAGCGCAGCAGGTCGGAGCCGGCCTGGGAGAGTGCCGGGCCTTGGGAGAGGCCGGCCGTGGCGAGGGCGAGTACCTGCATACGGGACCGGTCGGCGGCAGAGGTGCCCTGGGGCAGTTTGAAGGCCAGGGTGTCGTAGAGGGTCTCGTTGTCGTGGGCGTCGGCGTAGGCGAGGGCGTCGCCGGGGTCGGCGGCGTATCCGGCGGGCGCGCCGTTGTAGTCGACCTCGGAGCCCTTGACGCGACGACCGGTGGTGTCGGTGAAGGTGTAGTCGGCGAGGCTGCCGGTCAGGCCGACCTTGATGAGGTCCTGGTAGTGCAGCAGCCGGGCGCGCTGTTCGGCCGGAGTCCCCTGGCCGGGGGCGGAGTTGGGGTCGGTGTAGAGACCGGAGGCGAAGCCCTGGACGCGCGGGTCGGCGTCGAAGGGGCTGCCGCCGCGCACCGCGTCGCGGGCGCGGTCGCTGAAGGTGGCGATGCCGGTGCCGGCCATGTTCTTCTGGGTGGCCTGGACGAAGCGGGCGTCGTCGGCGGCCTCGCCGAAGTTCCAGCCCTCGCCGTAGAGGACGACCGACGAGCCGTCCACTCCGTCCTTCTGCGGCGTGAGCGCGTCCAGGGCCTTGCGGACGGCGAGGATGTTGGCCTTGGGGTGGTGGCCCATGAGGTCGAAGCGGAAGCCGTCGACCTTGTACTCCTTGGCCCAGGTGACGACGGAGTCGACGACGAGCTTGCCCATCATGGTGTGTTCGGGCGCGGTGCCCGAGCAGCAGGTGGAGGTGGCGACGCCGCCGTCGTCCAGGAGGCGCTGGTAGTAGCCGGGAACGATCCGGTCGAGGACGGATTTCGGGTCCTGGCCCGCGGCGACGGTGTGGTTGTAGACGACGTCCATGACGGCGCCCAGGCCCGTCCGGTTCAGTCCCTGCACCATGCGGCGGAACTCCACGGTGCGGGCGGTGCCGTCGGGGTCGGAGGCGTAGGAGCCCTCGGGGACGGTGTAGTGCAGCGGGTCGTAGCCCCAGTTGTAGGCGTCCTTGGCGGCGGCCGCCGCGACGCAGGACTGCTGGCGGTCGGAGTCCGGTGCGTAGGAGGCGAGGTCGCAGTCGGGGTGCGCCTGGTCCGACCTGCGCTCGGGGACGGTGCCCACGTCGAAGGCGGGCAGCAGGTGGACGTACGAGGTTCCGGTGCGGGCCAGCTTCCTCAGGTGCCGCATGCCGGCCGAGTCGCGGTCGGTGAAGGCGAGGTACTGGCCGCGGTGTCGGGAGGTGGAGTCCTCGACGGAGAAGTCGCGGATGTGCAGTTCCTGGATGCGGGCGTTGCGGAGGGGGTCCGGGCGCTCGGCGGTGGCGTGCGTCGCGGCCGGCTTGCGCAGCCCCCGCCATCCCGGAGGGGCGAGGCTCGGGTCGTCCAGGTCGACGACGAGGCTGCGGGCGGAGTCGGCGGTCAGCGCGGTGGAGTAGGGGTCGGTGACCTTGTTGGTGACCCTCTTGCCGACGCTCGGCGCCCAGACCTCGACGACAAAACGGTAGGACTTGCCGGCCCAGTCACGCTCGCCCCGGGCCCGCCACACCCCACTCGCGTCGTCCCGCCGCATCGGGACCGTGCGCCCGTCGAGTTCGAGCGAGACGGTGCGGGCGGTGGGCGCCCAGACGGAGAGGGTGGGGCGGCCGCGGTGGAAGACCGGGCCCAGTGCGGCACGCTCGGCGGCCGGCCCGTAGAGGTCGTCGAGGACTCCGGGTATCTGGACGCCGGTGACGGCGCGAAGCGTGCGGTCCGCCGTCCGTTGTGTGGCGACCAGCCGCTCGCGCAGGGCGGTACGGGCCAGGTGCTGGTCTCGCTGGTCGACGGCGAATGCCGGGAAGGTCTTCAGGTGGGGGTGGGCGGCGCGTTCGGCGGGGGTGAGCGTGGCGGGGGTGAGGCGGAGGCGGCCGCCGCGGCCGCCTCCCGCGGTGTCGGCGGGGCCGAACTCCAGCTGGGCGGCGCCGGGTCCTGCGCCCTTCCAGACCACGGTGTCGCGGTCGATCCATTGGGCCAGGGCCGTGCCGGGCTCGGGCGCGGGCCCGGCGGTCGCGGGTGCCGCGCCGGGCAGGACCGTGGCGCACAGGGCCAGGGCCACGGCGGCGACGGTTCGGCGGAGGGGGCCGTTCACGAAGGGGCTCCTTCACGTGACGTACGGATGGGGCATGCGGGCGTACGAGCGTCCGCGGGTGGGAGGGCCGCCCGGCAGGCGGGGACGGTGCCGGGCGGCCGGTTCGCGAGGGGCGGCGGTGCCGCCCGCCCGGCCGGTGGCCGCGGGGCCACCGGCCGGGTCCGGTGTCAGCAGCCCGTGCGCGCCCCCTGGTGGAGGGCCAGCGCGGTGTTGGCGGCCAGGGTCGCGGTGAAGCGGCCCGAGCCGTCGACGGTCACCGCCCGCCCGCTCTGCACATCGCAGTAGCCGCCGGCCGGCAGTGAGGTCTGGAAGGTGCGGCTGAGGGCGGAACTCTCGTGGTTGATCACGACGTAGCCCTTGTCACCGCGCCCGAAGGCGATGGCGTCGCCGCCGTTGTCCCACCAGTTGGTGACGGCGCCGCCGCGCACGGTGTTGCGGAAGGCGACCATGCTCGCGATCTCGGGCCACTTGTGCTGGCACTTCCACCCGTCCTGCCAGCAGGCATTGACCTTGCCCCCGAGCGGCGGACCGGCGTCCCGGTCGGTGAACTCGTAGCCGGAGTGGACGTCGGGCGCACCGTAGGGCCAGGCCAGCATGAAGACGTTGGCGAGGGTGTAGTTGGCCCCATCCTTGTAGCTGAGGGTGTCGCCGCCGCGCTCGGTGTCGTGGTTGTCGACGAAGACCGCGGCCTTGGCGCCGGGGAGATATCCCCAGCCCTCGCCGTAGTTCTTCAGGTAGGCGAGGTTCTCGCCGGTGAAGACCCGTTTGAGGTCCCGGGCGTAGCGGAACTCCTGCACGTCGCCGGTGCCCTGGTATTCGTCCGGGGAGACGGCCTCGCCCGCGCCGAAGATGGCTTCCTGCTTCCAGTACGCCTGTGGGTTGCTGAGCCTGTTCTTGATGTCGGCGAGGTCGTCGACGGCGATGTGCTTGGCACCGTCGATACGGAAGCCGTCGACGCCGAGGGACAGCAGGTCGTTGAGGTAGGCGGCGATGCGGCCGCGGACGTACGGCTCGTTGGTGTCGAGGTCGGCGAGGCCGACGAGTTCGCAGTGCTGGACGTTCCAGCGGTCGTTGTAATTGGTGACCTGCGCGGTGCAGTCGTCGAAGTCGTGGACGGAGTAGGTGCCCGGGTAGTCGTACTTGGTGTACGACGAGCCGCCCGTACCGGTGCCGGACCCGGCCGACATGTGGTTGATGACGGTGTCGGCGACGACCTCGACCCCGGCGGCGTGGCAGGTGGCCACCATGTTCGCGAAGGCCGTGCGGTCGCCGAGCCGACCGGCGATCTTGTAGCTGACCGGCTGGTACGAGGTCCACCACTGCGCGCCCTGGATGTGTTCCTGGGGCGGCGACACCTGGACGTAGCCGTATCCGGCGGGGCCCAGGGTGTTGCGGCACTCCGCGGCGACCGACTCGAAGCGCCACTCGAAGAGGACGGCGGTGACGTCCTTGTCTCCGGGCGGCGCGGCCTGGGCCGGTTGCTGGGGCACCAGGAAGGCTGCCGCGCCCGCCACCAGGGCGAGGGCGGCAGCCGCGGGTCTGCGGGTGGCTTGCCTGATCCGGTGCAGCATGGTTCCTCCTGAGGGGGTGGAGTGACCTTGCTCGGCAACGCGCCGTGCCCGAAAGGCCGTTGAAGGGGTGCCGACAGCCGACTGCGCCCCTGATGTTGACGGTTCTAGCTGTCGGAAAGCCACGTTGCAAGGTCTTACGCAAAACATTGCAACGGTGTTACGTTCAACAACGAGCCCCGGTCCGGCCGGCCGGGGGGACGGCCGACCCGTCGGCCTGACCCCACGCGCCCGGCCGGTCGGACCGGACCCACGGGACTCGCCCTAGGCATGGTCCGGCAGGTCGAGTTCGGCGCGGACGATCTTGCCGACGGGCGGCCGGTCCAGGACCGTCCAGCAGGTGGCGAGCGCCGCGACGAGCAGCAGTCCGCGGCCGTATTCGGCGTCCGACGGCGGGAGTTCGAGCGCGCCGGCGGCCGGCGGGCGTTTCTCCGCCCGCGTGTCGGCGACCTCGATGCGGAGCGTGCCGGGACGGGCGGAGCCGGGCAGTCGCATGAGGCGCAGTTCGAAGTCCCGGCCGGGCACGCGACCGTGGGTGGCCGCATTGGCGGCCAGTTCGCCGACGATCACGGCGGCGGAATCTGAGAGTTCGCTGCCGTACGGGAAGCCCCACAGGTCGAGCTGATGAACGGCGAGATGCCGGGCGAGCCGGGCCCCGAGGCGGGTGGCGCTGAATCGTTGCGTGAACATACGTACGGTGAGCGGGTCTTGCGGGGTGCGGTGGGCGGCGTGGGCTGACATGGGGCCAACGGTGGTGCCCACGCGGTGCCGTGACCAGGGTTTCCGACCCTACGGAGCCCGTACGCTGCCCGTACGGAGGGTGTGCGTGCGGGTACTTGGGGTAGACGGCGCGCGTAACGGACCGTGACCATGGACGTGTTGTGCGGACGACACCATGGGAGGGGCCGGAATGAGCGGCAACGGCGAGCCGGAATCCACGGACAGCCTCAAGCAGTTCGGTGCGGTACTCAAGGCGTTCCGGGAGCGGGCGGAGATGACGCAGGAGGCACTGGCCCGACGGGTGCAGTTCTCACCGGCGACGGTCGCCTCCATCGAGCAGGGGCGACGACTGCCGCCGCCACGGTTCATCGAGCGGGCGGGGGAAGTTCTGGATGCGCTCGGCGTGCTGAAGGCCGCGGCGCAATATCTGTCGAGGCAGCCCGGCTTAGCCGCCTGGTTCCGGCAGTGGGCCGAGCTGGAGGAGCAGGCGATCAGCCTGTACACCTACGAATGCCGGTTGATTCCTGGCCTGCTGCAGACGGAAGCGTACGCACGGACGCTGTTCGACGAGCGCGTCCCGCCGCTGACCGACGAGGAGTCCGAGACCCAGGTGGCGGCCCGTCTGGCGCGCCAGGAGCTGCTGCGGACCAGGCCGAATACGGCGTTCAGCTTCATCGTCGATGAGCACATCCTCCAGCGGCGGACGGGTGGCGTGGAGACCAGCCGAGCACTCATCGACCACGTGCTGGAGTGCTCGGCGCGGCTGCGGAATGTTGAGTTCCAAGTCATTCCTCTGGGAAGGGGCGTTCACGCCGGAATGGACGGTCCGATCCAGCTGCTGGAGACTCCGAACAATCAGTGGCTCGGATACTGCGAGGGCCAGGAGAGCGGACAGTTTCTCTCCGACCCGAAGACGATCAGCACCCTCCATATGCGGTATGCAAAACTGCGTTCACAGGCCCTCACCCCCGAGGACTCCCGGGGCCTGCTGAAGCAGATGCGAGGAGCGTTATGAGCACTGACGAACTGGCCTGGTTCAAGAGCAGCTACAGCGGCAGCTCGGGCGACAGCTGCGTAGAAATCGCCCTCTCCTGGCAGAAGTCCAGCTACAGCGGCCCCGAAGGCGACAGCTGCGTAGAGATCGCCGCCTGCCCCACCACCATCCACATCCGCGACTCCAAGAACCTCGCCGGCCCCCAGCTCGCCGTCCCGGCCTCCGCCTGGGCCGAGTTCGTCTCGTACGCCGTGCACGCTGCCTGACCGCCGCCTCGTACGGCACCGGGCCGTCGGGCCTCGCGTCGTCCCGGCGGGTCGGCTCTGTGAGGATGGCGTGTCATGAACATAGGAATCATGGCCGTCGCGCTGGTGAAGATGGCCATCGGACGACCGGCGCACAAGCGCTACCCCGCCACCTTGACCGACCATCAGAAGTGGATCGTCTCCCTCGACGCGATCCTCGCGGAGCGCAGCTACGGCCATCGTCACCTGGCGCTCTACCCGTTGAAGCGGATCAATTCCACGCAACCCCGGGTGAGCCTGAAGAGCAGCTGGGGCGTCACCTCGCCCGAGAGCTTCCACTCGACCCTGCGGTGGCTGGCCACCGAGGGCCACCGGATCCAGATGGCTCCGGTGCTCGGCCGCCAGCCGGTGGCATGGGACTTCGGCCGCTACGTCTGCATCGTGCGGGCCGGGTTCGCCGCCGGGTACGTCGACGAGCCGGGCGCCTGGCAGCTGCTGAGCAACGCCGTGGCACCCGTGGCGCAGACCTACCGTTCCTGGCGGGAGTTCGCCGACGACTTCGTGGCCGGGCGGGAGCTGTGGATGCGCTCGGCCGGCGCCGAATGGAACGGATCGCAGGAGGAGACCGTCAGCGCGGTGCGGAGCCTGCTGGACCCCGCGAACGGCGAAAGTCCCTGGCAGCAGGTCCCGTGGGAGACCATCCACCGGGCCGACCAGCGCACCGGCGGGCACTGACCGCCCCGCCCGGCGCTCACCCCCGTACCCGCCCCGTCGACCCCCTCACCACCAGCTCCGGCTGGAAGACGAACTCGGTGCGCTGGACCGGGTTTCCCTGGATCTCCTCGATCAGCGCGCCGACCGCCGCCGTGGCCATCGCCTGGACCGGCTGCCGCACCGTGGTCAGCGGCGGGTCGGTGAAGGCGATCAGCTGGGAGTCGTCGAAGCCGACGACCGAGACATCGCCGGGAACGGTCAGCCCGCGCTGGCGGGCCGCGCGGACCACGCCCAGGGCCATCAGGTCGCTGCCGCAGACAATGCCCGTGCAACCGTCGTCGAGCAGGGTGGCCGCCGCCGCGTGGCCGCCCTCGACGCTGAACAGGGTGTGCCGGACCTGCCGTTCGGCCTGCCCCCTCGACAGGCCGAACGACTCGCCCAGCGCCGCCACGAAGCCCTCGGCCTTGCGGCGCGAGGGCACGTACCGGGACGGGCCGACGGCCAGCCCGATCCGGCGGTGACCCAGTTCGGCCAGGTGGCGCACGGCCATCCGGGCCGCGGCGCCGTCGTCGGGTGAGACGAAGGGAGCGTCGATGTGCTCGTTGTAGCCGTTGATGAGCACGAACGGGACGCCGCGGGAGGCCAGCCGGGCGTAGCGGGCCGGGTCGGCGCCGGTGTCCGCGTGCAGGCCGGACAGGAAGACGATGCCGGTGACGCCGCGTTCCTCCAGCTGCTCGACGAGTTCGTCCTCCGTCGCGCCGCCCGGCATCTGCGTACAGAGCACCGGGGTGTAGCCGTGGCCGGCCAGGGACTGCTCGATGATCTGGGCGAAGGCCGGAAAGATGGGGTTGGTGAGTTCGGGGATGACGAGGCCGACCAGGCCGGCGCTGCGGCGGCGCAGCCGCACCGGCCGCTCGTAGCCGAGGACGTCTAGCGCGGCGAGCACCCGCTGCCGGGTGCTCGCCGCGACGCCCGCCTTGCCGTTCAGGACCCGGCTGGCGGTCGCCTCGCTGACCTGCGCCTGCGCGGCGATGTCGGCGAGCCGCGGGGTGGCGCGGGACGCGGGAAGGGTCACACCTCCCACCAGACGGCGGTGTCGGCGGGAAGGTCGAACACGTCGCCCACGGCCGCCAGTTGGCGGGAGGCGAGGAGCATCCGGCCGGGGGCGTCCAGGCGGACCGGGGCGCCCGTGGTGTTGACCGTGCACACCAGGCCGCCGGGCCGTCGGAAGGCCAGCACGCCGTCCGGCGCGTCCAGCCACTCCACCGCGTCCCCCGCCCCGAGCCCGGGGTGGGTGCGCCGCAGGGCCAGTGCGGCCCGGTACAGCTCCAGGGTGGAGGCGGGGGCGCCGGTCTGGGCCGCGACGGTCAGCTCGCGCCAGTCGGCGGGCTGCGGCAGCCAGCTGCCGCCGGAGCCGAAGCCGTACGGCGCCGTCTCACCACTCCACGGGAGCGGCACCCGGCAGCCGTCGCGCAGGCCGTCCTGGCCGGACTCCCGGAAGAAGGACGGGTCCTGGCGGACCTCGTCGGGCAGGTCGGTGACCTCGGGCAGGCCCAGCTCCTCGCCCTGGTAGACGTACGCGGAACCGGGCAGCGCCAGCATCAGCAGGGCGGCGGCACGGGCGCGGTCCAGTCCGCCGCCGAGGCGGGTGCGGTGCCGTACGACGTCGTGGTTGGAGAGCACCCAGGTGGTGGGGGCCCCGACCGGACGCATCGCGTCCAGTGACTCGTCGATGGTGGCGCGGAGCGCGGCCGCGTCCCAACCGGTGTTCAGGTAGTGGAAGTTGAACGCCTGGTGCAGCTCGTCCGGGCGGAGGTAGAGCGCGGTGCGGTCGGCGCTGGGCGTCCATGCCTCGGCGACCGCGATCCGGTCGCCGGCATACTCGTCGAGGACGGTGCGCCAGGAGCGATAGATCTCGTGGACGCCGTCCTGGTCGAAGAACGGCAGCACCTGGTTGCCGAGCAGCTTCAGCTGCTCGCCCTGGCCCATGTCCGGCAGGCCCGGGGCCTTGACGAGGCCGTGGGCCACGTCCACCCGGAAGCCGTCCACGCCCATGTCCAGCCAGAAGCGCAGGATGGAGCGGAACTCGTCCTGGACGGCGGGGTGGTCCCAGTTGAAGTCGGGCTGCTCGGGCGCGAACAGGTGGAGGTACCACTGCCCGTCGGGCTCCGGGAGCCGGGTCCAGGCGGGGCCGCCGAAGATGGACTCCCAGTCGTTGGGCGGCAGTTCGCCGTCCGGGCCGCGGCCGGGCCGGAAGTGGAAGCGTTCGCGCAGCGGTGAGCCGGGGCCCTCGCGCAGCGCCTGCTGGAACCACTCGTGCCGGTCGGAGCAGTGGTTCGGCACGACGTCGACGATGATGCGCAGGCCCAGGCCGTGGGCCTCGCGGATGACGGCGTCGGCGTCGTGCAGGGTGCCGAACATCGGGTCGATGGCGCGGTAGTCGGCGACGTCGTAGCCCGCGTCGGCCTGCGGCGAGGCGTAGAACGGGCTCAGCCAGACGGCGTCCACGCCCAGGTCACGCAGGTACGGCAGGCGGCTGCGGATACCTTCCAGGTCCCCCATGCCGTCACCGTTGCCGTCGGCGAAGCTGCGCGGATAGACCTGGTAGATCACCGCGTCGCGCCACCATCCGGTCGGGGCGCCGGAGTCGCTGCCCGTCCGGGCGGAGGGGTCGGCGTAATGCTGGGTCATGTCATCCCTTGGTGGTGCCGGCGGTCAGTCCGGATACGAGGTGGCGCTGGGCGAAGGCGAAGACCAGCGCGGCGGGCACGGCGATGATCACGGCCGCCGCGGTCATCGAACCCCAGTCGTTGGTGTACTGGTTGACGAAGGTCTGCAGGCCGCCGGCGAGCGTCAGGTTCTCCTCGCCCGTCATGAAGGCGGAGGCGTAGGCGACCTCGGCCCAGGCGGTGACGAAGGTGTAGAAGCCGGTGACGGCGAGGCCCGGGCGGGCCAGCGGCAGCACCAGCCGCCAGAAAGTGCCGAACGGGTTCAGGCCGTCGACCCGGCCGGATTCGTCGATCTCCGCGGGGATGGTGTCGAAGAAGCCCTTCATCATCCAGGCGCAGAACGGCACCGCGATCGTCAGGTACGTGATGATCAGGCCGGTGGGCTGGTTGAGCAGGCCCAGGCTCGCCATCAGGTTGTACAGCGGCACGATCAGCACCGCGACCGGGAACATCTGGGTGATCAGCAGCAGCCACATCAGCGGGCGCATCCCGGGGAAGCGGAAGCGGCTGACGGCGTAGCCGGTGGTGGCCGCGATGAACACACCGAGGACGGTGGTCACCCCGACGATGATCACGGAGTTGCCGAACCAGGTCAGGAACTCGGTGTCGGCCAGCACATGGCGGTAGTTGGCGAAGGTGAAATGGGTGACGAGCTGGGTGGAGAAGGCGTCGTCGCGCGGTTTGAAGGACGTCACCAGCAGCCACAGCGGCGGGAACACCGCGACGACTGCGGCGATCAGCAGGCCGAGGTGCAGCCCGACGGAGGCCAGGGGCGTGCGCCGGTCGCGGCGGCCACGGCGGTCCTGCGCCGCCTTCGCTCTCGTGGCGGGCGCCGCCTTCGCTGTCGTGGCGGGCGCCGGCTTCGCTGTCGTAGGAGTCATGGTCACCACACCTCTCCCTGCTTGCGCAGCGCCCGGCGGTAGACCACCGCGACGAGCGAGAGCATCACCAGGATCAGAACGCCCCAGGCCGCGGACTCGGAGAAGTTGCGTGGGCTGTCGATGAAGGAGAGCCGGTAGGCGTAGGTCACCAGGATCTCGGTGGCGTCGCCCGGCCCGCCCCTGGTGAGCAGGAAGATCACCGGGAACATGTTGAAGGTCCAGATGGTGGAGAGCAGGATCACCGTGCTGCTCACCGCGCGCAGTCCCGGCACCGTGATGTTGCGGAACCGCTGCCAGGGTCCCGCGCCGTCCATCTCGGCGGCCTCGTACAGCTCGCCCGGTATGGACTGCAGTCCGCCGAGCAGCGCGACGAGCATGAAGGGCACGCCCAGCCACACGTTGACGGCGATGACCGAGAGCTTGGCCCAGGAAGGGTCGTTGAGCCACGGGACGGCGTCGATGCCGCCGCCGGCCAGCAGCTTGTTGAGGATGCCGTTCTTCTCGTTGTAGAGCATCCGCCAGGTGAAGACGGAGATGAAGGCGGGGATGGCCCAGGGCAGGATCAGCGCCAGCCGGTAGACGGTGCGTCCGCGCAGCTTCCGGTTCAGCATGTTCGCCAGGGCGAGGCCGAGCAGGAAGGTCAGCGAGACGCAGCCGACCGTCCACAGCACGGTCCAGCCCAGGCGGTCCCAGAAGACGCTGTCGGAGAGGATCGCCTTGTAGTTGTCCAGGCCGACGAATTCGTGGGTGGCCGGGATGTGGTTGACGCCGATCGTGCGCTCGACGTTGGCTTCGTTGGCATCGGTGAGCGAGAGATAGGCGCCGCGCACCAGCGGGTAGCCGATGATCACCCCGATGACGAGTACCACCGGGGCGATCATCGTCCATGCGTACCAGTGGGTGCCGAGCGCCCTGCGCACCCGTACAGCAAAGGTCACTTGTAGTCCTTGAGCAGCTTCCGGTAGGCGTCGCCGGTCGCCTTGGCGGCCTGCTCGGGCGTGGAGGCGCCGGTGAGCACCTTGTTCATCTGCACCTTGATCGGCTCGAAGAGCGAGTTGCCCTCGGCGATCCAGGGGCGCTGGACGGCGCCGTCGACGGCGGGCTTGAAGAACTTGACCATCTCGTTGTTCTTGACGGCCGGCACGTCGTAGACCGACTTGCGGGTGGGCAGCAGGCTGAGCTTCTCGGTGGTCTGCTGCTGGATCCTGGCCGAGCTCATGTACTTCACGAAGGCGTAGGACGCCTGGAGGTTCTTGGTGCCGGCGTAGACGGAGAGGTTCCAGCCGCCCTGCGGGGAGCCATGGGCGGTTTCGCCGCCGGGGACCGGGGCGACGCCGAGGTTGTCCTTGTCCTTGAACGCCTTGCCGGCGCGGGCGCCCTCGATGTCCCAGGGGCCGTCGACCGCCATCGCGACGGTGCCGTCCTTGAGGGCCTTGAGCTGGTTCTCCTGGCCGTCGGTGGCGTCGGTGACGGCGGCCTTGGAGTCGACCAGGTTCTTGATGGTCCTGAACGCCTTCACGCCGGCGCCGTCGTCGATCTCGACGATCTTGTCGCGGGCGTCGACCATGTCGCCGCCCTCGCCGTAGAGGTAGGGCAGGAACCAGTAGGGGTCGTCGCCGCGCAGGTAGAGGGCGGTGGCGCCGGTCTTGGACTTGATCTTCTTCGCGGCGGCGGTCAGCTCGGCGAACGTCTTGGGCACCGCGACGCCCGCGTCCTTGAGGATCTTCTTGTTGTAGAAGAGCCCGAGGGTGTCGATGACCTGCGGCGCGGCATAGGTCTTGCCCTTGAACTTCGTGCTGCCGAGCGCCTGCGGGAGGTAGTCGTCGGCCTTGTCGAGGGCGGCGGTACCGTCCAGCGGGGCGAGGTAGCCGAGGTTGGCGAAGTCGGCGACCCAGGCGACCTCGGTGCGCATCACATCCGGGGCGCCGGAGTTGCCGCCCGCCGCGTTCTTGAACTTGGCGTTGGCGTCGCCGAACGGCACGCTCACATACTTGACGTCGACCTTGGGGTGCTCCTTCTCGAACCCCTCGGCGAGCTTGCGGTACGTCGCCTTCTCGGCGTCGTTGGAGGTGTCCCAGAACGTAACGGTTCCGGACAGTTCGCCCCCGCTGTTGTCGTTGCCGCCGCTCTCACCCCCGCCGCCGCACGCCGTCGCTGCCAGTGCAAGGCCCGCTACCAGCGCGGTGGCGGAAATGCCACGTATGCCACGCCGCATGTGAACTCCTTAGGGAAATGCCTCAGATGGCGGTCTGGAACGTAACAGCGCCGCAATCAAACCGAAAGACCTTGCGGCAAATTTCTGCAAGAATGCTGGAACGATGTGCAGCGCTATGGCCGGAACGGCACCTTCCGCCCGACCGCTCCCCCGTCACCCCGCGGGCGCCCGAGCGTTGAGTGCGTGAAGGGCGACCGCCCCTTCGACCTCGACTTCTTCGACCTCGACAGGGACGGCAGATGACCCAGGAGCTCACCTCCCCCACCCCCGCCCGCCAGTCGTCAGGACCGGGCCGAGGCCCGAGGTGGTGGCGCGACGCCGTCATCTACCAGGTGTACGTCCGCTCCTTCGCCGACAGCGACGGCGACGGCATCGGCGACCTGCGCGGCGTCCGCGAGCGCCTGCCCCATCTCAAGGATCTGGGTGTGGACGCCGTCTGGCTCACGCCCTTCTACGCCTCACCGCAGGCCGACGGCGGCTACGACGTCGCCGACTACCGCGCCGTCGACCCGCTCTTCGGCGACCTCCAGGACGCCGACGACCTGATCCGCTCCGCCCACGGAGCCGGCCTGCGGGTGATCGTCGACATCGTCCCCAACCACACCTCCGACCGGCACCCCTGGTTCCAGGACCCCGACCTCGCCCGCGCGCGCTACATCTTCCGGCCCGGCAAGGGCGAAAGCGGCGAACTGCCGCCCAACGACTGGGAGTCGGTCTTCGGCGGACCTGCCTGGACCCGCACCGACCGGGGCGACTGGTACCTCCACCTCTTCGCCCCCGAGCAGCCCGACCTCGACTGGGACAACCCGGACGTGCACGCCGAATTCACCGCGATCATGCGCTTCTGGCTGGACCTCGGCGTGGACGGCTTCCGCATCGACGTCGCCCACGGCATGGTCAAGGCACCCGGCCTGCCGGACATCGGCCACGGCCAGCAGGCCAAACTGATCGGCACCCAGGTCCTGCCGTTCTTCGACCAGGACGGCGTGCACGCCATCCACCGCACCTGGCGCCGGCTGCTGGACTCCTACGACGGCGAGCGCATCGGCGTCGCCGAGGCATGGGCCCCCAGCGCCGAACGCCTCGCGCTCTACGTACGCCCCGACGAGCTGCACCAGGCGTTCAACTTCCAGTTCCTGAACGCCGATTGGCGCGTCGACGCGCTGCGCTCGGTCATCGACGACTCGCTCGCCGCCACCGCCTCGGTCGGTGCCCCCACCACCTGGGTGCTCTCCAACCACGACGTCGTACGGCACACCACGCGCCTGGGCGGCAGCCTCGACCGCGCCCGCGCCGCCACCCTGCTGATGCTCGCGCTCCCCGGCTCCGCCTACCTCTACCAGGGCGAGGAGCTGGGCCTGCCCGAGGTCACCGACCTGCCCGACGAGGTACGCCAGGACCCGGCCTTCTTCCGGGGCGGCAGCGGCGAGTTGGGCCTCGGTGCCGCGGGCTCCGGCGCCGACACCGAACTCGCCCCCGACGGCCTCGCCGACCCCGGCGGGCAGGACGGCTTCCGCGACGGCTGCCGGGTGCCGCTGCCGTGGTCCGGCGAGCACCCGCCGTACGGCTTCGGCCCCGGCGGGAGCTGGCTGCCGCAGCCCGCCGACTGGCGGGCGCTGACCGTCGCCGCGCAGACCGGCGACCCGTCCTCCACCCTGGAGCTGTACCGCTCCGCGCTGGCACTGCGCCGGAGCCTGCCGGGGCTGGGCGACGGCCGGATGAGCTGGCAGCCGGCCCCCGAGGGAGTGCTGGCGTTCTCCCGCCCCGGCGTGCTGTGCACCCTCAACACCCTCGGCCGCGACGTCGAACTCCCGCTGCCCGGACAGCCGCTGCTCTCCAGCACACCTGCGCGCGTCGACGGCGGCATCGCGGTGCTCCCGGGCGACAGCTGCACCTGGTGGGCAATCTGACACGCGAACGGTAAAGTCCCACACATGACCGCCCGGCTGGCCGATATCGCAGTGCAGGCGGGTGTCAGCGAGGCCACCGTCAGCCGGGTTCTCAACGGGAAGCCCGGCGTCTCCGCCACCACCCGCCAGTCCGTGCTTGCCGCACTCGACGTGCTCGGCTACGAGCGCCCGGTGCGGCTGCGGCAGCGCAGCGCCGGACTGGTCGGCCTGATCACGCCGGAGCTGGAGAACCCGATATTCCCGGCCTTCGCCCAGGTCATCGGGCAGGCGCTGACCCGCCAGGGCTATACGCCGGTGCTCGCGACGCAGACGCCGGGCGGCTCCACCGAGGACGAGCTCACCGAGATGCTCGTGGACCGCGGGGTCGCCGGCATCATCTTCGTCTCCGGACTGCACGCCGACACCACCGCCGATATGCAGCGCTACGAGCAGCTGCGCGGCCAGGGCGTGCCGTTCGTCCTCATCAACGGCTTCTCCGACAAGGTGCAGGCACCGTTCGTCTCGCCCGACGACCGCGCAGCGGTGCACCTGGCGGTCACCCACCTCGTCGCGCTCGGCCACCGGCGGATCGGCCTGGCGCTCGGCCCCAAGCGCTTCGTGCCCGTCCAGCGGAAGATCGAGGGCTTCCTGCGCAGCGTGCAGGAACACCTCGACCTGGGCCCCGCCGAGGCGGAGCAGTTCATCCAGCACTCCCTCTACACCCTCGAAGGCGGCCAGGCCGCGGCCGGTGCGCTGATCGACCGCGGCTGTACGGCCATCGTCTGCGCCAGCGACATGATGGCGCTCGGCGCGATCCGCTCCGCGCGGCAGCGCGGGCTCGATGTCCCGCGCGAGATGTCCGTGGTCGGCTTCGACGACTCCCCGCTCATCGCCTTCACCGACCCGCCGCTGACCACGATCCGGCAGCCGGTGCCCGCGATGGGGCAGGCCGCGGTCCGCGCGCTCCTGGAGGAGATCGGCGGTACCCCCGCCCCGCACAGCGAGTTCGTCTTCCACCCGGAACTGGTCGTTCGCGGTTCAACCGCCTCCGCACCAAAAGCCGCGAAGGTTCCCAAACCCTTCCGCACACCCTGACGCGGGCGGGGGTCACGCCTCCCCCTGAAGACCGATACGGGACCTCGAATACCCGCCCGAAGGATGATCGGCGACATGCCGCTTTCTGGCAGACTGTCTGCCTATGGGTGATGCGAATGTGAGGACCTTGGAAGGTCGGACGGCCGCCCCGAAACCCAACGGGGAGAGCGCGGACCACCCTTCGGGCGGTGGCCGCCTGGCCCGGCTGCGGACCCCTCGCGCGCCCCGTCTGTGGTTCGAGATCCTGCTGATCGGACTCGGTTACTGGACGTACTCACTCGTCCGCAACGCGGTACCGGAGCAGAAGACCCAGGCGCTGCGGAACGCCGACTGGATCTGGCGCGCGGAGCAGTCGCTCGGCGTCGCCGTGGAGCACAGCGTCAACCACGCGGTGGATTCCGTGACGTGGCTGATCGTGTCGATGAACTACTACTACGCGACCCTGCACTTCATCGTGACCATCGCGGTCCTGGTGTGGCTCTACCACTGGCATCCCGGCCGCTACGCCGCAGCTCGGATGGCCCTTTTCGCCACCACCGGCGTCGCACTGCTCGGCTACTACTTCTATCCGTTGGCGCCACCCAGACTGATGCCGGGCGGCGGCTTCGTCGACACCGTGATCAAACACGACACCTGGGGCTCGATGGCGTCCGGCAACCTGGCCTCGATGTCCAACCAGTACGCCGCGATGCCCTCGATGCACATCGGCTGGTCGCTGTGGTGCGGCATCACCATCGCCCTGCTGGCGAAGCCGCTGTGGGCGAGGCTCCTGGGGCTGCTCTATCCCGCCACGACGCTGGTGGTCATCGTTGCCACCGCCAACCACTTCTGGCTGGACGCCGTCGGCGGCATCCTCTGCCTGACCTTCGGCTTCGCACTGGCCCTCGCCTGGTACGGCACGCTGCCGCACCGCCTGGCGCGCTATGTGAGCGCCCCCACCGCGAGCCTGCTCAAGGCCCGGTGAAGGGCTTCCGGGGCGGCTCCCGGGCCGGGGGCCCGGGAGGGGTCGGCGTCACCCGATCGGAGTAGTCGGCGCAGTCGGCCCGCATGTATATCTATTCGGCCCGGGGTCCCCTCCACCGCCGGAATTCGGTTGCCCGGGGCGAGCAGCGGAGCCCGCCCCGGGCGGTCAACCGCACACGATGATCAGCCGGTTGGCGCGGTGGCGCGCACTAGGACGACCGGTGGGTGACATGGCCGCCGGTCATGGTCAGCCGCACGGGAGCCGTGCCCACCTCGTCGGCCGGTGCGGTCACCGGGTCCACGGCCAGGGCCGTGAGGTCGGCCCGGTAGCCGGGGGCGATACGCCCGGCCTCGGCCTCCTCCCCCGCAGCGAGCGCCGCGTGCGAGGTGAGGCCCTCCAGGGCCATCAGGCCGGTGAGGGCCTGCTCCGGGGTGACGGGGGTGATGTGGTGCCCGCCCGCGGGGCGTCGCAGCCGGGCCGTGGCCAGGACCTCGCGCGGGTCGTGGTGCGCGATGGGCCAGTCGGACCCCAGGACGAGCACCGCACCGGCGTCGCGCAGATCGCGGCAGCGCCAGGCCCGTCCCGCGCGTTCCGCGCCGACCCGCTGGGACCAGGCGTCGGTGTGGTCGGCGCGGGTGTAGGCGGTGTGGGTGGGCTGCATCGAGGCCACCACGCCGAGCCGGGCGAACCTCGGCAGCTGCCCGTCCGGCACCGTCTCGATGTGCTCGATGCGGTGCCGGTACGGGCCGGCCGCCGGTTCCCCGCCGAGCAGCTCGACGGTGTCCAGGACGTGCCGTACAGCGGCGTCGCCGATGGCGTGGGTGGCGGTGCGGACACCGGCCCGCGCGAGGTGGTGCACGGCGTGGGTGTACGCGGCCGGGTCGGGCCAGAAGGCGGCGGTGCCCTGGCCGTGGCAGTCGGCGTGCTCCAGCCACGCCGTGCCGCCCTCCACGGTGCCGTCCATGAAGAACTTCACGCCGCCGACCTGCCAGTGCCGGCCGCCCAGCCGCTGCAACTCGACGAGGTGGTCGAGCTCCTCCTTGCCGACGCCGGGCATGCACCAGGGGGCGAGCCGCAGCCGCAGGGGGAGTTCACCGTCCGCCTCGATGCCGGCCAGCAGCTCCGGGGCGTCGGTGTCCTCCAGGTCCATGACGTGGGCGCCGGTCAGGCCGTTGGCGGCCATCTCGCCCAGCAGCCCGAGCAGCCGGGCCCGGCGGTCGGCCGCCGAGGGACGCGGCATGACGGGCAACAGCAGGTTCATGGCGGCGTGTTCGACGAGATGCCCGGTGGGCCGTCCCGTCGGGTCGCAGACGACGCTGGCCCGTTGGGCGAACTCGCGCGGCCCCGTGATGCCCGCGGCCTCCAGCGCGCGGCCGGAGGCCAGCGCCGAATGGCCGTCGTAGAGGCGGATGAACCCGGGGGCGCCACCCAGCGCTTCCTCGATCAGGTCCCGGTGGACGGGGCGGTCGCCGAAGACGTTGTGGTCCAGGCCCCAGCCGGTCACCCAGCCGCCGGGCGGCAGGGCGCGAGCCGCCGCGGCCAGTGCGGTGCGCAGGGCGTCGAGGTCGCGGCAGCCGGAGAGGTCGAGGCCGGTGGCCATCTCGACGCCCCAGACGGGGTGGCTGTGCCCGTCGACCAGTCCGGGGGTCAGGGTGGCCCCGGCCAGGTCGACGATCTCGGTCGCCGCGCCCCGCCAGTCCCGTACGTCCCGCTCGTCGCCCACCGCGACGATCCGGCCGTCCTTGACGGCGACGGCCTCGGCCCAGGGGCGCTCCGGATCGAGGGTGCGTACCCGCGCACCGGTCAGCACGGTGTCGGCGGCGGTGAGGGCTGTGGGGGCGGACGGCACGAGGGCTCCTTGGGGTGAGGTGGTGCTGGTGGGGCGCGGGGATGCGCGAGTGCGGACAGCGGCGGGGTGAGGCGGCGGGTCAGGGAGCGGGGCGCCCGGCGCCCGGACCGGCGGGGGCCTCGCCGACGGGCTCCGGCCGGGACGCCTCGTCCCGTACGTGGTGCGATCCGTCCTGCGGGAGGTCGGGCGGCACGTCGCCGGGTGCCGCGTGCGGGGCGTCCTGCTCCTCCGCCGGTTCCGCGGCGAAGCCCGCGTAGACCTCGGGCCGGGTGCGGCGGACGCGGCGGGCGAGGAGGAGACCGAGGACGAAGGCCGCGGGAACGGTCAGCACCAGCGCGGTGTTGGTGGCGAACGGCGCCCCCGTCATCAGGCCGATCTTGGCGACGACCAGCCACAGGGCACCGAGCATCAGCACGGTGGCGGCGATCGGCGCGACCACGGTGCGCAGCGCGCCCTCGCGGTGGGCGAAGCGCCGGAAGTAGCAGGGCACGGCGACGGCCGTGACCGCCTGGAGCGCCAACAGGCCCAGCATTCCCGGGGTGTTCATCCACAGCAGCAGCTGCTGGTAGGGGTCCGCGCCGGCCGCCGCGAAGCCGATGACGATGACCAGCGCCACGGCGCTCTGCACCGCTCCGGCCAGGTACGGCGAGCGGTGGCGGGGGTGGATCCGGCCGATCGCGGCGGGCAGCACGCCTTCCTGGGACAGCGCGAGGCCGTAGCGGTTGATCGCGTTGTGGAAGGCCAGTTGGGAGGCGAGGATGCTGGTGACGATGAAGACGTGCATCAGGTCGGCGGCCCAGCCGCCGACGTACTCGGTGGTGGCGGTGAAGAACAGCCCGGCCGGGTCGGAGGTGGCGGCCCGGATGACGTCGTCGGCGCCGAACGCCTGGATGACGATCCAGACGGTGAAGGCGTAGAAGAGGCCGAGGAAGGCGACCGCGATGTAGGTGGCGCGCGGGACGGTGCGCGACGGATCACGGGCCTCGCGGCGGTAGATGGCGGTGGACTCGAATCCGGTGAAGGCGGCGAAGGCGAAGGCCAGGACCGCGCCGGTGCCGGGGACCAGGACGTTGCCGGGGGTGAAGGAGTCCGGCGCGAGGCCCTCCGCCCCGCCGCGCAACAGCACTCCCCCGGCGAGCAGGACGAGGATGCCGGTCTCGGCGACCAGCAGCACGCCGAGCACCTTGGCCCCGAAGTCGATGCTGCGGTAGCCGAGGAACCAGATGACGAAGACGCCCGCCACCGCGATGGGCGGCCAGGGGACGTGGACACCCCAGAGCGCTTCGAGAGCGTCCTGGGTGCCGGTGGCGAGCAGCCCGTAGACGCCGATCTGCATGCCGTTGTAGGCGAGCAGGGCCACGGTGGCGGCGCCGAAGCCGGCCGGGCGGCCGAGGCCGCGGGTGATGTAGGCGTAGAAGCCGCCGCCGTTGCGGACGTGCCGCGTCATGGTCGTGAAGCCGACCGCGAAGAGGGCGAGGGTGGCGCCGGCGAGCAGGTAGCCGACGGGTGCGCCGAGACCGCCGATACCGATGGCGAGCGGGGCGACCCCGGCCATCACGGTGAGCGGGGCGGCGGCGGAGATGACGAAGAAGGCGATGTCCGCGACGCCGAGGGTGGCGCGGCGCAGCCCGGCGGGCTGCTGCGGCGTGGCCGGTGCGGTCGGATCGGAGGGAGCGGGGCGGTCGGCGGGACCGGGTGGGCCGGACGGTCGCGTGCGCGACCCGTCGCGGGTCTCGGGCTCTACGGCCATGGCGCTGGTGCCCTTCTGCGGCGGGGAGCGGGGGCGCCGGGCGACGGCCGGCCCGGCACGTGTGCGGATGGCACGGCGGGGCGGCGGGACCGCGGCGGGAACCTGAAGCAGAAACCTAAAGCCTTTCGGTTTTTGCAATGTAACCCCCGCCCGTACGATTCGGGAAGACCTCACGGGTGGGAGACGACATGGGCAGGCCGCGCAAGCCGCTGCTCGACCGGGCGCGGATCGCCGCGACGGCACTGCGACTCGTCGACGAGCAGGGTGAGTTCAGCGTCCCGCAGATCGCCAGGGCCCTCGGCGTGCAGACCGCCTCGGTGTACCACCATGTCGAGGGCCGCGCCGGGGTGATCGAACTGCTGCGGGAGCGGGTGGCCGACGCCATCGACCCCTCGTCGCTGGAGGCCGCCCGCTGGGACACGGCGCTGGAGTCCTGGGCGCGCTCCTACCGCGCCGCCTTCGCCGCCCACCCGCGCGCCATCCCGCTGCTCACCGCCTCACCGGTGCGCGCCCCGAAAGTCATCGCCCAGTACGAGCGGGCGGCCGGGCTGCTGCTGGACGCCGGCTTCGCCCCGTCCGACGTCATCCCGGTGATCGCGGCGCTGGAGAACGTGGTGCTGGGCTCCGCACTGGATCTGGCCGCCCCGGCGACCATGTGGGAGGCGGACGAGGCCGACGCACCCCGGCTGGCGCACGCACTGGCCGCCGCCGGTCCCGCCCGCGCGGACCACGCCTTCGAGCTGTCGCTCGCCGGCGTCATGGAGCGCGTACGGGCAGAGCTGCACCAGCACCGGGAGCCGACGGACGGCGCGGACGGCGATCGCGGCGGGGACGGCCGGGGCGGCTCGTCGGCGTGAGCGGAGCCCCGGCGCTCACCCCTTGTAGAAGAGTTCCTCCACCACGCCGCGCGCCCGCCGGGTGATCCGGCGGTAGTCGTCGAGCATCTCCCCGACGTGGCCCTCCTCGTAGCCGAGGTAGCGGCCGACCGCCGCCAGCTCACGGCCGTCCACCGGGAAGGTGTCGCCGGGGCGGCCGCGCACCAGCATCACGGCGTTGCGCACCCGGGCCGCCAGCACCCATGCCTCGTCCAGCGTCCGGGCGTCCTCGGTGCCGATCAGCTCGGCGGCGTGTGCGGCCGCCAGCGCCTCGCGGGTGCGGGTCGTGCGCAGCCCGGGGATCTCCCAGCCGTGCCGCATCTGGAGCAGCTGTACCGTCCATTCGACGTCGCTCAGGCCGCCGCGCCCCAGCTTGGCGTGGGTCGTCGGGTCGGCGCCACGCGGCAGCCGCTCGGACTCCATACGGGCCTTGAGCCGGCGGATCTCGCGGACCGCGTCCTCACCGAGGCCCTCGGCCGGATAGCGCAGCGGGTCGATCAGCTCGATGAACCGCTGCCCCAACTCCATGTCCCCGGCGACCGGTTCGGCGCGCAGCAGCGCCTGTGACTCCCAGACCAGCGACCAACGCCGGTAGTAGGCGCCGTAGGAGGCGAGGGTGCGCACCAGCGGGCCCGACCTGCCCTCCGGGCGCAGATCGGCGTCGATCGGCAACGGCGGGTCGGAGGAGGGGAGTTCGAGCAGCCGGCGCATCTCGTTGGCGACGGCCTGCGCGGCTTTGGCGGCCTCGTGCTCATCGGCGCCCTCGCGGGGTTCGTGCACGAACAGCACATCGGCGTCCGAGCCGTAGCTCAGCTCGTGGCCGCCGAAGCGGCCCATGCCGATCACCGCGAAGCGGGTGGGCAGGGTGTCGCCCCACCGGTCGCGGACCGCGGCACGCAGGGCGCCGGCGAGGGTGGCGGCGTTCAGATCGGAGACTGCGGAGCCGACGACGTCGATGGCGTGGCCGTGGTCCTCCTCCGCGGGGGTGCCCTCGGTGCCGTACGCGCCGATGATGTCGGCCGCGGCGGTGCGGAACAGCTCGCGCCTGCGCACCCCTCGGGCCACCGCGACGCCCGCCTCCGCGCCCTCCGCGCGGCCCACTGCCGCCAGCACCTCCTGCTCCAGGGCGGCCCGGCTCCGCGGCTGGAGCCCGTCGGAGGCGCCGAGCAGCGCCACCGCCTCGGGGGCTCGCAGCAGCAGGTCGGGGGCGAGGCGCCCGGCGGACAGCACCCGGGCGAGGTTCTCGGCGGCCGCGCCCTCGTCGCGGAGCAGCCGCAGATACCAGGGGGTCTTGCCCAGCGCGTCGGAGACCTTGCGGAAGTTGAGCAGTCCGGCGTCCGGGTCGGCGGAGTCGGCGAACCAGGACAGCAGCACCGGCAGCAGCGTCCGCTGGATGGCGGCCTTGCGCGTCACGCCGGACGACAGCGCCTCCAGGTGCCGCAGCGCGGCCACCGGGTCGGCGTAGCCGAGGGCTTCCAGCCGCTGCCCCGCGGCCTTCGCGGACAGCCGGGTCTCGCCGGGCTCCAGATGCGCGACGGCGTCCAGCAGCGGCCGGTAGAACAGCTTCTCGTGCAGCCGGCGCACCTCGCGGGCATGCCAGCGCCACTCCCTGCGCAGCGTCTGCACGGGCTCGGTGCGCAGACCCAGCGAGCGCGCCAGGCGCCGCAGATCCGCCTCTGCCTCCGGCATCAGATGCGTCCGGCGCATCCGGAACAGCTGGATGCGGTGCTCCAGGGTGCGCAGGAAGCGGTAGGCGGCGTCCAGGGCGGCGGCGTCCTGGCGCCCGACGTAGCCGCCTGCCGCGAGCGCGCCCAGGGCGTCGAGCGTCGTTGCGCTGCGGAGCGTGGCATCGCTGCGGCCGTGCACCAACTGGAGCAGCTGGACGGCGAATTCGACGTCGCGCAGGCCGCCGGGCCCGAGCTTGAGCTCCCGGTCGACCTGGGCCGCGGGGATGTTCGCCACGACACGGCGGCGCATCTGGCGCACGTCGACGACGAAGTTCTCCCGTTCGGCGACCTGCCACACCATGGGCGCGAGGGCGTCGACGTACTCCTGCCCCAGCTCCAGGTCGCCGGCCATCGGGCGGGCCTTGAGCAGCGCCTGGAACTCCCAGGTCTTGGCCCATCGCTGGTAGTAGGCGAGATGGCTGCTCAGCGTCCGCACCAGCGGGCCGTTGCGGCCCTCGGGACGCAGATTGGCGTCCACCGGCCAGATGGTGCCCTCGGCCGTGACGTCCGAGCACAGGCGCATCATCCGGGCGGCGAGCCGCGTCGCGGCCTGGACCGCCTCCGCCTCCTCGACGCCGTCCTTCGCCTCCGCGACGAAGATGACGTCGACGTCCGAGACGTAGTTCAGCTCGCGGCCACCGCACTTGCCCATGCCGATGACGGAGAGCCGGCAGCGGGCGACGTCCTCCGGCTGCTCCTCGTGGGCGATCTCCAGGGCCGCCCGGACCGTGGCGGTGGCGAGATCCGCCAGCTCCGCCGCGGCCTCCGCGACATCGGTCGTCCCGCACACGTCGCGGGCGGCGATGCCCAGCAGCGCCCTGCGGTAGGCGACGCGCAGCGCGTCCGCACGCGAGCGGTCCGCGCCCTCGCCCCAGATCCCCTCGGCCAGCGCCTGCTCGAACTCGGGGGTGGTGGGGTGCAGATCGACCGACTCGTAGGTGATCAGCGACTGCCAGTCGTGCGGGTGCCGGGCGAGATGGTCGCCCAGGGCCTCGGAGGCCCCCAGCACCCCCAGCAGCCGGTCGCGCACCGGCTTCGCCGAGACGATCGTGCTCAGCAGCGCCTGCTGCTCGTCCGCTGCCTGCGCCTCCACCAGCCGGGCCAGGCCGAGCAGCGCGAGATCGGGGTCGGCGGTGGCGCCGAGCGCTTCGAGCAGGACCGAGTCGTCGCGTACCGCGGCGAACTCGGGGGCGTCGAGCAGCTGCCCTGCCGCCGAGGGGTCGGTGAAACCGTGCCTCAGCAGCCGGGTGAAGGCGCTGCTCCGCCGTCCCTGCGGAGCGGGTGGTGCCATGGTGCAGCCTCTCGGTGACGCCCCGTGGAGCGGGCACGCTCCACGGGGTGCGTCGGACTCTCTACAGCACGGGCAGCATCTTGCGCAGCTCGAAGGCGGTGACCTCGGAGCGGTACTCCTCCCATTCCTGCTTCTTGTTGCGGAGGAAGAAGTCGAAGACGTGCTCGCCGAGGGTCTCGGCGACCAGCTCGCTGCGCTCCATCAGGTCGATGGCCTCGCCCAGGTTCTGCGGCAGCGGCTCGATGCCCATCGCGCGGCGCTCGGAGTCCGACAGCGCCCAGACGTCGTCGTCGGCGCCGGCCGGGAGCTCGTAGCCCTCCTCGATGCCCTTGAGTCCGGCGGCGAGCAGCACCGCGTACGTCAGGTACGGGTTGGCGCCGGAGTCGATCGAGCGAACCTCGACCCGGGTGGAACCCATCTTGCCGGGCTTGTACATCGGGACGCGGATCAGCGCGGAGCGGTTGTTGTGGCCCCAGCAGATGTAGGAGGGGGCCTCGCCGCCGGCGCCCGCGGTGCGGTTGGCGCCGCCCCAGATGCGCTTGTAGGAGTTGACCCACTGGTTGGTGACGGCGGAGATCTCGCCGGCGTGCCGCAGCAGCCCGGCGATGAAGGAGCGGCCCACCTTGGAGAGCTGGTACTCCGAGCCGGACTCGTGGAAGGCGTTGCGGTCGCCCTCGAAGAGCGAGAGGTGGGTGTGCATGCCGGAGCCGGGGAACTCCGAGAACGGCTTGGGCATGAACGTGGCCTGCACGCCCTGCTCCAGCGCGACCTGCTTCATGACCAGGCGGAAGGTCATGATGTTGTCGGCGGTGGAGAGTGCGTCGGCGTAGCGCAGGTCGATCTCCTGCTGGCCGGGCGCGCCCTCGTGGTGGCTGAACTCCACCGAGATGCCCATCGACTCCAGCATCGTGATGGCCTGCCGGCGGAAGTCCATGCCGACGTTTTGCGGGGTGTGGTCGAAGTAGCCGGAGGAGTCGCCGGGCGTCGGCCGCTGGCCGTCGACGGGCTTGTCCTTGAGCAGGAAGAACTCGATCTCGGGGTGGGTGTAGAAGGTGAACCCGAGGTCGGAGGTCTTGGCCAGGATGCGCTTGAGCACGTAGCGCGGGTCGGCGTACGAGGGGGAGCCGTCCGGCATCAGGATGTCGCAGAACATCCGGGCGGTGCCGGGGGCCTCGGCCCGCCACGGCAGGATCTGGAAGGTCCCGGGGTCCGGCTTCGCGATCATGTCGGACTCGTACACACGGGCGAAGCCCTCGATGGCGGAGCCGTCGAAGCCGATGCCTTCGTCGAAGGCCTGCTCCAGCTCCGCCGGGGCGACGGCCACGGACTTGAGGAACCCGAGTACGTCGGTGAACCACAGCCGTACGAAGCGGATATCGCGCTCCTCGAGCGTTCGGAGCACAAACTCCTGCTGCTTGTCCATGGGTCACCAATCCTTGCAGGTCAATCGGCCTGTCCACGCTCGTGGGCAAACGCGGCGTGGCACACCAGTATCACGTGAGGGGGTTACCGTCACATTACGCACCCTTGGCCTGATGCAGAACCGCCGGGCCGTTACCCCCGCCCCGATCCTTCCCGCCCGACGCGCGTTCAGCGCGACCGGGGGTGGCAATCGGGGGGCTTGGCGCACTCTTGAGCGATAAACGGCACCTTGTTGACCCACTGTTGGGCGCCCCGTTTCCCCGCACCCCTGACCGGCACGCGGCCGGTCCGCAACCCCTCTGCGGATACCCCGCCGGGGTAGGTTGCGTCCGACCGCTCCGACGGCCGCCCACCGGGCCCCGCGACACTCGCCGTTCTCCGCCAAGCCCCATTGCGTCAGAAAGACGATTAGACTGGCGAGGTGCCTCAACTTCGTCTCGCCCTCCAACAGATCGACTCCTGCGTCGGCGACCTCGCCGGGAACGCCGAGACGATCGTGCACCGGACCCGGCAGGCCGCCGACCAGGGCGCGCACCTCGTCGCGTTCCCCGAGATGGCCCTGACCGGCTACCCCGTCGAGGACCTGGCGCTGCGTTCGTCGTTCGTCGAGGCGAGCCGCACGGCGCTGGGCGCGCTGGCCGGCCGGCTGGCCGACGAGGGCCTGGGCGGCCTCCCGGTGATCGTCGGCTACCTCGACCGCTGCGCGCAGGACCGGCCGCGCTACGGGCTCCCCGCGGGCTCGCCGCAGAACGCCGCCGCCGTGCTGCACCGCGGCGAGGTGGCACTGACCTTCGCCAAGCACCATCTGCCCAACTACGGCGTCTTCGACGAGTTCCGCTACTTCGTCCCCGGCGACACACTGCCCGTCGTGCGGGTGCACGGCGTCGATGTCGCGCTCGCCATCTGCGAGGACCTCTGGCAGGAGGGCGGCCGGGTGCCCGCGACCCGCAGCGCGGGCGCCGGGCTGCTGGTGTCCGTCAACGCCTCGCCCTACGAGCGGGACAAGGACGACACCCGCCTGGAACTGGTGCGCAGGCGTGCCCGGGAGGCGGGCTGCACCACTGCCTATCTGGCGATGACCGGCGGGCAGGACGAGCTGGTCTTCGACGGCGACTCGATCGTCGTCGACAAGGACGGCCGGGTGATCGCGCGGGCTCCGCAGTTCGCCGAGACCTGCGTGCTGGTCGACCTGGAGCTGCCGGCCGCGGCCGACGAGCCGCTGTCGGGTGTGCTGGACGACGGGCTCCGCGTCGAACACGTCGTACTCTCCGCCGACCCGCTGCCGGCCTACCCGCCCGAGGCGCCCGGCGGCCCGGCGGAACGGCTGACGGCCCTGGACGAGATCTACACGGCGCTGGTCGTGGGGCTGCGCGCCTATATCGCCAAGAACGGCTTCCACAGCGTGGTCCTGGGGCTGTCCGGCGGGATCGACTCCGCGCTGGTCGCCACCCTCGCCTGCGACGCGCTGGGCGCGGAGCATGTGCACGCCGTCGCGATGCCCTCGCGCTACTCCTCGGAGCACTCGCTCACCGACGCGGCCGAACTGGCCCGCCGCACCGGTCTTTCGCTGCGCACCGTGCCCATCGCGCCCATGTTCGACGTCTACATGGACGCGCTGCGGCTGACCGGGCTCGCCGAGGAGAACCTGCAGTCGCGGCTGCGCGGGACGACGCTGATGGCGATCTCCAACCAGGAGGGCCATCTGGTGCTCGCGCCGGGCAACAAGTCCGAGCTGGCGTGCGGCTATTCGACGCTCTACGGCGACTCGGTGGGCGCGTACGGGCCGATCAAGGACGTCTACAAGACCGTGGTCTACCAGCTGGCCCGCCGGCGCAACCAGGCCGCCGCCGAGCGCGGCGAGACCCCGCCGATCCCGGAGAACACCCTCACCAAGCCGCCCAGCGCGGAGCTGCGCCCGGGCCAGGTCGACACCGATTCGCTGCCCGACTACGACGTTTTGGACCGCGTGCTGGAGCTGTATGTCGACCGCGACCGGGGCCACGACGAGATCGTGGCGCAGGGCTTCGACGAGGAGCTGGTGACCCGGGTGCTGCGGATGGTCGACCACGCCGAGTACAAGCGCCGGCAGTACCCGCCGGGCACCAAGATCTCCGCCAAGGGGTTCGGCAAGGACCGCCGCCTGCCGATCACCAACCGCTGGCGTGAGGGCTCCTGACGGGACCCCGCCAGGTGCCCGGGTGCGGCAAGGGGCGCCGTGACCCTCGGGCCACGGCGCCCCTGTGCGGTGTCCCCGCCGGCGCAGCGCTTCGGTTCAGCCGAGGCTCTTCGACGCCACCGCGGTGTCGCTGTGGGCCCCGGTGTCCGTGCCGGCGTCCGCCTGCGCGCTGCGGGCCACGATCCGGGAGGAGTCCCGGGCGCCGCGGTCCAGGAGGCCGGCCGTGACGGCGACGATCAGGCCGACGGCCGCGAGCAGCGCACCGACCAGCGTCGGCGAGGTCCAGCCCCAGCCCGCCGCCAGGGCCAGTCCGCCGACCCAGGCCCCGCCCGCGTTGGCGAGGTTGAAGGCGGACTGGTTGGAAGCGGCCGCCAGGGTCGGCGCCTGCTGGGCCTTGTTCATCACCAGCATCTGCAGCGGAGTGGTGGTCATGAAGCCGACGGCACCGATGAGGACGACGGAGACCAGTGCGGCCCACTTCACCTCGGCGGTGAAGTGGAAGACGGCCAGCACGACGGTGAGCGCCGCCAACGACCCGTACAGGGTGGGCCGCAGCGCCCGGTCGGTCAGCGGGCCGGCGACGAGCGCACCGAGCGTCATCCCGATACCGAAGAGGGCGAGCACGAGCGTCACCGAGGTCTCGGAGAAGCCGGTGACCTCGGTCATCATCGACGCGAGATAGCTGTAGACGGCGAAGATCCCGGCGAAGCCGAAGACCGTGGTGAGCAGGCCGAGCAGCACCTGGCGGTTGCCCAGGGCGCGCAGCTCGCGGCCCAGGCCGGTGCGCTCCTCGGCGGGCAGCGGCGGGATCAGCTTGGCGAGGGCGGCCATCGCGACGAGGCCGATGGCGGCGACGACGAGGAAGGTCGCGCGCCAGCCGAGGTGCTGGCCGAGCAGCGTCGCGGCGGGCACCCCGACGATGTTGGCGACGGTCAGGCCGAGGAACATCGTGGCGACCGCGCGGGCCTGCCGGCCCTCGCGCACCAGCCGGGCGGCGACCACCGCGCCGACGCCGAAGAACGCGCCGTGCGGGAGTCCGGCCAGCAGCCGGCCGGCGATCAGCGTGCCGAAGCCGGGAGCCAGGGCGGAGGCGAGGTTGCCGACCGTGAAGACCGCCATCAGCAGGACGAGCATCCGCTTGCGCGGGATGCGGGAGCCGAGGGCGGTCAGGAGCGGGGCGCCTATGACGACACCGAGGGCGTAGGCGGAGACGAGGTAGCCGGCGGTGGGCACGGACGTGCCCAGATCCTCCGCGACGTTGGGCAGCAGGCCCATCATCACGAATTCCGTGGTGCCGATACCGAAGGCCGAGATCGCGAGCGCGAGCAGAGCCAAGGGCATGGAAGACCTTTCCAGGGACGAGGGGAAGCGCGCACGGTCGGGCATGCGGCAGGGAGGACAGTAAGTTCTCTAGCGGAACAAAGTCTCTCAGCCCAAGTATTCCATCCCGAGAACGGGGCGTTACGAGCCGACGTCATACCGCCGGGAACGGGGCTCGCGCGCCGACGTCCTGCGGGGGTCGCGTGCCGGCCTCGTACCGCCCCGTCCCCGCTCCTCGCCCCTGGTCAGACCTTGACCGACGCCGCGATCGGAAGGTGATCGCTGCCCGTGGCCGGCATCGTCCACGCCGCCACCGGGTCCATCCCCTTCATCATGATCTGGTCGATCCTGGCCATCGCGAACCCGGCGGGCCAGCTGAAGCCGAAGCCGTCGCCCGCCGCGCCCTGCGCGGAGCGCATCTGGGAGGTGACCGGGGCCAGCGAGCGGTCGTTCATGGTGCCGTTCAGGTCGCCGAGCAGCATCACCTTGCGCACCGGGTCGGCGGCGATCGCCTCGCCGAGCGCCCGGGCGCTGCCGTCGCGCTGGTTGGCGGTGAAGCCCGCCTCGACCTTGACCCGCACCGACGGCAGGTGCGCGACGTAGACGGCGAACTGCCGGCCGTCGGCCGCGGTGACGGTGGCGCGCAGCGCCCGGGTCCAGCCCATCTTGATGTCCACCGGCGCGGCGTCGGACAGCGGGCGCTTGCTCCAGATCCCGACGGTGCCCTCCACCGCGTGGTAGCGGAAGGTCTTGGCCAGCTCCCGGCGGTAGGTGGGCAGCGCGGCGGGCGTCAGCTCCTCCAGGGCCACCACGTCGGCGCCGGACGCCGCGACGTCCCGCGCGGTGGCGGCCGGATCGGTGTTGCCGGCGTCGACATTGTGCGTGGCGACGGTGAGATTGCCGCCGGTGGCCGACTTGTCGGTGAGGAGCCCGCCGAAGAGATTGACCCAGGCGACGACCGGCAGCAGCAGGGCGACCAGCGCGGTCGCCGAGCGCCGCAGCACCGCGGCGATCAGCAGCAGCGGAACGCCCAGGCCCAGCCACGGCAGGAAGGTCTCCAGCAGACTGCCCATGTTCCCCACGGCGTTGGGGATCTTGGCGTGCAGCACCATCAGCAGCCCGAGCAGCACGGCGAGCACCGCGAGCACGACGCCGCGCCGCCACATCCCTTCCGGACGCCACCAGTTCAGCAGGCGCCCGACGCGGGAACCGGTCCGATCGGGCCCCTGGCCCTGCCCCGGCTCCGTCATGTATGCCTGCGCCATTTCCGCTGTCCTCACTGCCTTGCTCCGGTGTGCCTCACCTGTGGTCATCGACCCTAGGCGATGGTCCGTAACGCTCTTTCTTAGAAGTGAGGACGGTGCGGCGACGGGTACGGGTTCCGGCCCGAGGGGCCCGGAGGGCGGCTGTGACAGAACGGGCACGCTCCCGTCATGTCCCGCCTGCCCGCGGGCGCCGCCACGGGGCCTTCGGCGGCGGGCGCCGGAGCCCCCCGGGCGTCAACACCGCGCGCCCCGGCGGCCGTCAGCCGGCCGGCTCGGGACGTACGCCCTCCAGCACCATGTCGACGATCTCCTCGGCGAGGCCGTCGGGAAGCTCCTTCCACTCGTGCAGGATGGCGCGGGCCAGCATCGGGCCGACGAAGAGGTCGGCGACGGTCTCGACGTCGTGGTCGGTGCGGATCTCGCCGTTCGCCATGCCCCGCCGGAGCACGGCGAGCAGCGCCTCGTGCCGGGCCCGCACGACCGTCTCGTGGTACTCGGCCCACAGCTCGGGCTGGGCCTGCACATGGCTGACGACGGTGCGCAGCAGCGCGGAGTTGCGCTTGGCCAGGCCGCGCCGGCGCAGGAACTCCAGCAGCAGGATCAGGTCGTCGCGTACGGAGAGTCCGGCCGGCGGCGGGCTCGGCGTGTCCAGCGACCGCATGACGTCGAGCATCAGGGCGCTCTTGCCCGGCCAGCGGCGGTAGACGGTGGCCTTGCCCACACCGGCCTCGCGGGCGATGCCCTCCATCGACAGCTCGCCGATGGACGCGCCGTTCTCGATCAGGCGCAGCACGGCCTCGATGATGGCGGTGTCCGCCGCGGCGCTGCGCGGTCTGCCGCGGCGCTCGGGGGCCACCGGCCCCGGTCGCGCGTCGGGCGCCGCCGCCTCGGAATCTCCCACCGCCCGGCTCATCGTCGTGCGCCCGCCTTTCGCTCTTCCCGCGGCTCCGCCGCACGCGGTGCCGGTGCCATTTTGCCGGGCAGGAACACCGCCACCACCACGGCGCCGACCAGCGCGGTCCCGGCGGAGCCGAGGGCGGTGACATGCATGGCGTGCACGAAGGCGTCCCGGGCGGCGCCGACCAGTTCCCGCCCGGCGGGGCCCATGCGGTCGGCGAGGCCGAGGGTCGCCTCGATGGACTCGCCGGCGGCGTGCCGGGCGGCCGCGGGGACGCCGGGCAGGCCGTCGAGCGTGCCCTGGATGCCGTTCCGGTAGGTGGTGGACAGCAGCGAGCCGAGGACGGCGACGCCGAGGGTGCCGCCGACCTGGCGGAAGGTGTTGTTCAGGGCGGATCCGGAGCCGGCCTTCTCCCGGGGCAGGGACTGCATGATCGAGACGGTGACCGGCGGCATGATGTGCGCCATGCCGGTGCCCTGGATGAAGAACAGCACCTCCAGCACCCAAATGGGGGTGTCGGTGTCGAGCAGGAGCATGCCGGTCATGGTGACGGCGACCAGCAGCATGCCGACGGTGCACACGGCGCGGGCGCCGAAGCGGTCCACGACGTGCCGGGCCCGCGGCGAGAAGATCATCTGGGCGGCCGCGAGCGGCAGGATCAGCAGCCCGGCCTGGAGCGGGGTGTAGCCCCGCACGCTCTGGACGTAGAAGACGATGAAGAACGTGACGCCCATCAGCGCGAAGAAGACCAGGGCTATGGCGGCGACGGCCGCCGAGAAGGCGGGCTTGCGGAAGTAGCTGATGTCGATGGACGGGTGATCGCTGTGCTTCTGGTGCAGCACGAACCCGGTCAGCACGGCGAGGCCGCCCAGCGTCGCGGCGAGCACCTGCGGGTCGGTGAAGTCGGCGAGCTGGCCGCCCCTGATGATCCCGTAGACCAGCAGCACCAGCCCCACCACGGACAGCAGGACGCCGACCGGGTCCAGCCGGCCGGGGCTCGGGTCCTTGGAGTCGGGCACCAGGAAGACCATCGCGGCCAGCGCGATCAGCACGATCGGGACGTTGACGAGGAAGACCGAGCCCCACCAGAAGTGGTCGAGCAGCAGCCCGCCGGCGATCGGGCCGATGGCGATGGCCAGACCCACGCCGCCGGCCCAGATGCCGATGGCCCTGGGCTGCTCGTCCCGCTCGAAGACGTTCATCAAGATGGCGAGGGTGGCGGGCATGACGAAGGCGCCGCCCAGGCCCATCACGGCGCGGAAGGCCACCAGTTCGGCGGGCGAGCCGGCGACCGCGGCGAGCACCGAACCCGCGCCGAAGACGGCCAGGCCGAACAGCAGCACCTTTTTGCGCCCCAGGCGGTCGCCGAGGAGCCCGGCGGTGAAGAGCAGTCCGGCGAAGACGAGCGTGTAGGAGTTGATCGCCCACTCCAGCTCGCTCTGGGTGGCGCCCAGGCCGGTGGGGGCCGGGGTGGCGATCGTCTTCATGGCGACGTTGAGGATGGAGTTGTCCAGCACCACGATCAGCAGGCTGAGCATGAGGACGGTGAGGATCGCCCAGCGGCGACGGTGGACGTGGTCGGGGACGCGGGAGGCGGTTTCGCCCGGCGTGGTGATGGCCATGACACCCACCATAGCCTTTACGATACGAGCCCGTCTCGTATCGGTGAAGACCGGTTCACGGCCCCTTTCCCTTGCGGGCATCGCGTGCCAGCATGGAAGCGAGTCCGGGGACGCCGTCAGGGCGCCTCGAGATGATGAACAGGAGCCGTCACCATGACGCAGCTTTCGCCTGCCCAGAAGCCGGCCGAGGGGTCCTCCTCCGCATCCGCGCCGAAGCCCCCCTCGGAAAGCAGCAAGTCGCTGTACGGCGGTACCAGCTCGCGCCGCATCACGGTCCGTGACATCGCGGCGGCCAAGCAGCGCGGCGAGAAGTGGCCGATGCTCACCGCCTATGACGCCATGACCGCATCCGTCTTCGACGAGGCCGGGATTCCCGTCCTGCTCGTCGGTGACTCGATGGGCAACTGTCACCTCGGCTACGAATCCACCGTGCCGGTCACGATGGACGAGATCACCCTGCTCTCGGCCGCCGTCGTACGGGGCACCAAGCGCGCCCTGGTCGTCGGCGACCTGCCGTTCGGCACGTACCAGGAGGGCCCGGTCCAGGCCCTGCGCAACGCCACCCGGCTGGTCAAGGAAGCCGGTGTCGGCGCCGTCAAGCTGGAGGGCGGTGAGCGCTCCGCGGACCAGGTGGAGCTGCTGGTGTCGTCCGGCATCCCGGTGATGGCGCACGTCGGCCTGACCCCGCAGTCCGTCAACGCCTTCGGCGGCTACCCGGTGCAGGGCCGCGGCGAGGAGGCCGCCCAGCAGCTGCTGCGGGACGCGAAGGCGGTCCAGGACGCCGGGGCGTTCGCGGTCGTCCTGGAGGCCGTTCCGGCCGAGCTGGCCGCCGAGGTGACCCGCTCGCTGCACATCCCGACCGTCGGCATCGGCGCGGGCCTGGACTGCGACGCGCAGGTGCTCGTGTGGACCGACATGGCCGGCATCACCGCGGGCCGGGTGCCACGCTTCGTCAAGCAGTACCTCCAGCTGCGGGAGCTGCTGGGCGGCGCGGCCAAGGCGTTCGCGGAGGACGTCGTCGGCGGCACCTTCCCGGCCGAGGAGCACACCTTCCACTAGGCGGGAGGGGAACCCGCCCCCTGACGCCTGGGCCCTGTCCCCCCGGGGTCCAGGCCCCGGACGGCGGCCGGAACGACTGCGTTCCGGCCGCCGTCCGCGTCGTCCCACCCGTGCTCCGGCGTACGTTCCGACCCCGTTCTCCGGCGTACGTTCGGACGCGCTTCGGGCGCGTTGGCACAGGCGCTGTCGGCGGCCTGTCGGTGGCTTGTCGGTGCGTTGTCAGTGGCAGCTGCCATCTTTGGCGGCATGACGCGAAAGACGACGATAGCCACCAAGGGCGGCAACGCCGTGGAGGTGCGCGGTCTGGTCAAGCACTTCGGCGACGTCAAGGCCGTCGACGGGGTGGACCTGGACGTGCGGGAAGGCACCGTGCTCGGTGTGCTGGGCCCCAACGGCGCCGGCAAGACGACCCTCGTACGCTGCCTTTCCACCCTGCTTGTCCCGGACGCCGGCAGCGCCTTCGTGGCCGGCTACGACGTGGTGCGCCAGCCCCGCGCACTGCGCCGCACGATCGGCCTGACCGGGCAGTACGCCTCGGTCGACGAGAAGCTCTCCGGCTGGGAGAACCTCTACATGATCGGGCGGCTGCTCGATCTGTCCCGCAAGGACGCCCGCCGGCGTGCGGACGAGATGCTGGAGCGGTTCTCCCTGACCGAAGCCGCCAAGCGGCCCGCCGCCAAGTACAGCGGTGGCATGCGCCGCCGGCTGGACCTGGCCGCCTCGATGATCGGGCAGCCGTCGGTGCTGTATCTGGACGAGCCCACCACCGGCCTGGACCCCCGCACCCGCAACGAGGTGTGGGAGGAGGTCCAGCGGATGGTCCGTGAGGGCGCGACGGTCCTGCTCACCACCCAGTACATGGAAGAGGCCGAGCAGTTGGCGAACGAGCTGACGGTCATCGACCGCGGCCGGGTGATCGCCGAGGGCAAGGTCGACGAGCTCAAGGCCAAGGTCGGCGGCCGCACCCTGCAGATCCGGCCGGCGGACTCCGGCGAGCTGGACCGGATGGTCGGCGCCCTCGCGCAGTCCGGCCTGGACGGCATCGCGGGCGCCACCGCCGACCACGACGGGGGTGTGGTCAACGTACCGATCATCAGCGACGAGCAGCTGACCGCCGTGGTCAACCTCCTCGGGCAACGGGACTTCCAGCTCGCCGGGATCAGCACCCATCTGCCCAGCCTGGACGAGGTGTTCCTGGCCATCACCGGCCAGAAGACCTCCGAGTCCGAGGCCGGCACCGACGCCGGCGACACCCACGACCAGCAGTACGCGGAGGTATCGGCATGAGTGCCGCGACGATGACGGCGCCGGGCATCAAGCCGGGCGCCGACGAGGGCAGGATCGGCGTCCGCGCCAACCTGCGGCACATCGGCGCGCTGGTGCGGCGCAACGCCCTGCAGATCAAGCAGGACCCGGAGTCGATGTTCGACGCCCTGCTGATGCCGGTCATCTTCATCCTGCTGTTCGTCTACGTCTTCGGCGGCGCCATCGCCGGCAAGGGCAACCAGCAGGAATACGTGCAGTATCTGGTGCCCGGCATGATGGCGATGATGGGCATGAACATCGCCATGGCGGTGGGCACGGGCGTCAACGAGGACTTCCGCAAGGGCGTCATGGACCGCTTCCGGACCATGCCCATCGCCCGGTCCTCGGTGCTGATAGCCAAGATCGTCGTCGAGGTCGGCCGGATGCTGATCGCCACCACGATCCTGCTGGGCATGGGCTTCCTGCTCGGCCTGGAGATCAAGGGCGGCATCCTCGAATTCCTGGGCGCGATCGTGCTGTCCACGGCCTTCGGCGCCGCGCTGATGTGGATCTTCATCCTGCTGGGACTCGCGATGAAGACCCCGCAGGCCGTGCAGGGCGTGGCGATGCTGGTGCTGATGCCGCTCCAGTTCGGCTCGTCGATCTTCGCGCCGACGAAGTCGATGCCCGGCTGGCTTGAGGGGTTCACCCAGGTCAACCCGCTCTCCAACCTGGCCGACGCGGCGCGTGCGCTGATCAACGGACAGGGTGCCGTCGCCCACCCCACCCTGGTCACCCTCGGCTGGGCGGTCGCCATCACGGCGGTGACCATGCCGCTGGCGGTCGCGAAGTTCCGCAACAAGACCTGAGCCCGCGGCCCGGGCCGTGCCGTTCGGATCAGCCCGGAACCCCGGGTGGTCCGAGAGGCGCGGTCCGGGCGCACCCGCTCACCCGGAGCCCCGGCGGGCGTCGTACGCCTCGGCTCCGCCGTACGCGCCGTCCGGAGGCGCCCGATGGCCACCCGGCCGGCGCTGCCGTCCCACGACCCGTACGCCGCCTCGTCAGATGAGGGCGGTGGCCTCTTCCAGGGAGAGGTCGCCGCCTTCGGCGTACGCGCGGGTGTACTCCGCGTCGCCCAGCAGCGCCCGCGCGGTGGCCTCGGTGCGGGCCCGGTCCGCGCGCACGCTCCTCGTCTGGACGTGCGAGCGCCCCCGCAGCGCGTCGTACGCACCCAGCAGCCGGGCCGCGTCCGCCCCGCCGTGCGTCCCCCGGACCGCCATCAGCACGCGTGCCGCGGTGAGGAGTTGGATGACCGGAAGCTCCGGCGCGACGATCTTCGTCAACATGTCCTGGACCCGGTCCATGGCCGACCGGAACTCCGTCAGCAGCCCCTCGTCGGTCCGCCCCTGGTCGATGTCCAGCGAGAGCAGCGAGGCCTCGATGATCCCGACGAACAGGTCGGGGGCCCTCGGCCCCAGCAGCTCGCGCACCGCGCGCAGTTCGCCGCGGGCCTCCGCGATACGCCCCGAGATACCCAGCCACATGGCGAGCGCCATCCGCGCGAAGGGGACGGTGTCGCGCCCGCTGTGCCGGCCCTCGGCCAGCGCCAGGACGTCGCGCAGCATCCGCTCGCCGGTCTCGTCCTGGCCGTCCTCGATCAGTACGCCGCCCAGCCGGGTGCGCAGCATCAGGGTCTGGCCGTGCGCCCCCAGCTGCTCGGCGTGGACCATCGCGGCGCGGTAGTCCCGCGCGGCGAGCACGTACTCCCCCCGCTTCTCACGGGCCTCGCCACGACCGGACAGCGCCTCGGCCGCGCCCCACGCATCGCCGATCCGCAGGAAGATCCGCAGGGCCTCGTCGGCGTCCGCGGTCGCCGTATCGAGTGCGCCGGGGTGGTCGTTGAGAACCTTGGAGCGCAGCTGCAGGACGAACGCCAGCTCCCAGTCGTGGCCGAGGTCGCGACAGGCTTCGACGGTGGTGTTGACCAAATGCGCCAGCTGCTCGTAGTCCCCGTTGATCAGCACCGCGTAGTGCCACATGACGCCCGGCACCTTGCAGGTCTGCGGCATCCCGCCGCGGTAGGCGGCGAGGATGCCCGCCAGTTCCTCCTGCATCTTGGGCTCCCGTAGCGTCTCGATGTCGCTGTCGACGCTGGCGAGGGCGACCAGCCGGACCTCGCGGCGGGCCTCCTGGAGCTGTTCGGGGTCCATCGGCGGCGGCTTGTCGATGGGCCGCTCGGACAGATCGGGAGCGGGGGCGACGGGCGGCTCGAAGGGGTTGGGGCCCAGCGCGGCGGCCGCCGCCGACCAGGTGTGGGCGTCGTTGCGATGGTCGCGCAGGAACCAGAACCACTGCAGGGACAGCACCAGGCACAGCGCCTCCTGCTCGTCGCCGGAGGCGACGGCACGGCGCAGCGCCGTCCGCAGATTGTCGTGCTCCAGCTCCAACCGCTCCATGCAGGGGCCCTGGCGCGGTCCGCGCAGCAACGGGTCCGTGGTCCGGGCCAGTTCGCGGTAGGAGACGAGGTGGCGCCGTTCGGCGCCGGCCCGCTCCGCCGCCTCGTCGAGCCGCTCGCCCGCGTACTCCCCGACGGTCTCCAGCAGCCGGTAGCGCATCTGCCCCCCGGCCGCGGGCGCCGCCACCACCAGCGACTTGTCGATCAGTGAACCGAGCAGCGACGCCACGTCGCGGGCGTCGACGCCGCCGCCCGCGCAGACCTCTTCCGCGGCGGTCAGATCGCAGCCACCGGCGAAGACGGACAGCCGGCGCAGCACGGCGCGCTCGGACTCGTCGGTCAGGTCCCAGGACCAGTCGACCACCGCGCGCAGGGTCTGCTGCCGGGGCAGCAGGGTGCGGCTGCCGCTGGTCAGCAGCCGGAAGCGGTCGTCGAGCCGGTCGGCGAGCTGCCGCGGGGAGAGCATCCGCAGGCGGGCCGCGGCGAGTTCGACGGCGAGCGGCAGGCCGTCCAGGCGCCGGCAGATCTCGGCGCAGGCCGCCGGGTCGTCGTCGACGCGGAAGCCGGGGCGTGCGGCGGCCCCGCGGTCGGCGAGCAGGCGCAGTGCGACCGGGTCGGGCAGTGGTCCGACAGGCCGCAGCACCTCGCCCGGTACGGCGAGCGGCTCGCGGCTCGTGGCCAGCACCGTCACTCCGGGGCATTCGGCGAGCAGCCGCTCGGCGAGGGCCGCGGCGGCCCCGATCACATGCTCGCAGTTGTCGAGCACCAGCAGCATCCGACGGCCTGCGCAGTGCTCGGCGAGCCGGGCGAGCGGGTCCAGGGCGGTCGGGTCGGTGGCGGCCCGCAGTCCCTCCGCGGTGGTGCCGCGGACGACGGTCTCCCTGGCACCGAGTGCGGTGAGCACCGCCTCCGCCACGGTCTGCGGGTCGTCCACCGGCGCGAGTTCGGCGAGCCAGACGCCGTGCGGCCAGGCGTCGGGGGCGACGGCCGCGGCGGCTTCCGCGCCCTCCTGCGACAGCCGGGTCTTCCCCGCGCCGCCGGGCCCCAGCAGGGTCACCAGCCGGTGTGCGGCGAGGTCGGCGCGGATCGCGGCGAGGTCCGCTTCGCGGCCGACGAAGGAGGTCTGCCGGGCCCGGAGGTTGCCGGGGCGGAACGGGGCACGGGGGTCGAGGGCGGGAGCCGGGCGGGACGCGCCGTGGTCGGCCGGGTCCGGGCCTGCCGGGTCCGCGACCGGGTCGTAGGCGGTGGGGCCGTGCGCGGACTCGTACGCGGCCGGGTCGAAGGCAGAGGGACCGTACGGGGACCGGTGGGCGGCAGTGCCCGCTCCAGGCGCTTCGGCGTCCGCCCCGGCGCCGTTCCCCGGGCCGCCGGCCGCGGTCCGCCCCGGAGATCGCCGTCGGGCCGGCGGCGGCCCCAGCAGCTCGGCGTGCAGGGCGCGAAGCTCCGGGCCCGGGTCGGCGCCCAGGCGCCCGGCGAGGTCGGTGCGTATGTCCTCGTAGGCGGCGAGCGCCTCCGCCGTGCGGCCGGCGTCGCGCAGCGCGCGCAGCCGCAGGGCCTGGAGCGGCTCGTCCAGCGGGTGGTCCTGGCACAGGGCGGCGAGGGCGGGCAGGGCGTGGCCGGCCCGGCCGAGGGCCAGGTCGGCGGCGAGCCGGCTGCGCCGGGCGTCCAGCCGGCGGCTCTCGGCGCGTGTCGCCTCGACGCTCGCGTCGGGGAGGTCGGCCAGGGCCGGGCCGCGCCAGAGTGCCAGCGCCTCGTCGAGAAGGGCGGCGGCACGGGCCGGGTCGGCGGCCAGGGCCCGGCCGCCCTCCGCGGCGAGCCGTTCGAAACGGTGCAGGTCCACGGCCTCGGGCTCGGCGCACAGGCGGTAGCCGCCGTCGACCGAGGCGACCGCGGTGTGACCGAGGGCCCGGCGGAGCCTGCCCACCAGGGCCTGCAGCGCGCCGGCCGCGTCCGCGGGCGGGTCCATGCCCCAGACCTCGGCGATCAGCACGCTCGTGGTCAGCGCCCGCCCCGGCCGCAGCGCGAGGGCGGCGAGCAGGGCGCGCAGGCGTGCGCCGCCGAGGGCGACGGGGGTTCCGTCGGCCCGGCCGGCCTGGGTGGTGCCGAGAATTCCGTAGCGCACCGTGCCATTGTCGTTCACCGCCGCGCCGCTCACGCTGCGCTCACCCCCTCACGTCCCTGGGAATGCCGTGGGCGGAGTGCTTTTGACGCCGCGAGCGCCGGGAAGGGCCGCCTGCGGACCCACTCCTCCGGAGGGCGGCGACCGCCCCCGGAAACCGGCCTGGGGTCCACCTTGCCCGGAACCGGGCGGGCCCCGCGCTTCGTTTTCCGCAGGAGTCGGCCGAACAGGAACCGTGCGCCGGTCGCCACCGCGCGGATACGGTCATGGCTGTCCACCCCGAGACCTCCAGGAGCTTTCGCACCATGACCACAGCAATCGCGCGCGCCGACCGCCGCGTCAGCCCGGTCTTTCTGGCGCTCGTCGCCGTGATGGCGGTGTCGGGGTGGGCCGTCTGGAGCGAGCAGCTCGCGGGCAGCACCGGCTTCGCCGTCTTCCTCTTCGTGGTGTCGGGCTGGGTGGTGTCCCTCTGCCTGCACGAATACGCCCACGCCCGGACCGCGCTGCACAGCGGCGACATCTCGGTCGGCGCCAAGGGCTATCTGACGCTGAACCCCTTGAAGTACACCCATGCGCTGCTCAGCATCGTGCTGCCGGTGATCTTCGTGATCATGGGCGGGATCGGCCTGCCGGGCGGCGCGGTGTTCATCGAGCACGGCCGGATCCGGGGGCGCTGGCGGCACAGCCTGATCTCGGCGGCCGGCCCGCTGACGAACATCCTTTTCGCGGCCGCGGTCTCCGCCCCGTTCTGGCTGGATCAGCTCGACGGCGTCCCGGACCCGTTCCGCTACGCACTCGCCTTCCTCGCCCTGCTCCAGGTGACCGCGGCGATCTTGAACTTCGTACCGGTCCCGGGCCTGGACGGCTACGGCGTGATCGAGCCCTGGCTCTCCCCGAACCTGCGGCGCCAGGTGGAGCCGTTCGCGCCGTTCGGGCTCCTCGCGGTCTTCGGGCTGCTGTGGGTACCGGAGATCAACAACGTCTTCTTCGACCTGGTCCACGCCGTCCTGCGCGTCCTGGGCGTGACCGACTGGGACAGCTACTGGGGCCTGGAGTTCTTCCGCTTCTGGCAGGGCGAGCCGCAGATCCCGCCGGTCAGCGGCATCGGCTGAGCGGGGGGCCGAGCAGCCCGGCACGCGGCCAGGGCCCTCGCCTCAGGCGGAGGGCGCGGGCTCTTGCGCGCGGGCCGCGCGCTCCAGCCGGGCCTTGCGGAAGTAGAACCACGCCATGTTGCTGGAGATACCGGCCATCAGGATCCAGACGACGCCGAGCCAGCTGCCCTGGACGAAGGAGACAACGGCCGCGGCGACGGCGAGGACGCACAGCACGACGGCCCAGAGGGCGAGTCGCGGGACCGGGCGGGTCGAGGGCGCGGAGGGCATGGGGGTCGGCTCCTGTCGGGAGTGGTGCGGTCCTCCCCAGTGTCCCCCATGCCCGTACGTGCCCCGCGCGGGGCACGTACGGCGACGGCTGCCGCGTGGGGCCGCCCGCTGGGCGCGGGGCTCAGACGTCCGTGACGCGCAGGCCCGCGTGCGCCTTGTAGCGGCGGTTGACCGAGATCAGGTTGGCGACCAGCGACTCGACCTGGTGGGCGTTGCGCAGCCGGCCGGCGAAGACGCCGCGCATCCCGGGGATGCGGGCGGCCAGCGCCTGCACCAGGTCGGTGTCCGCGCGGGCCTCGCCCAGCACCATCACGTCGGTGTCGATCTCCGCGATCTCCGGGTCCTGCAGCAGCACCGCGGACAGGTGGTGGAAGGCGGCGGTCACCCGCGACTCGGGGAGCAGGGCCGCGGCCTGCTCGGCGGCGCTGCCCTCCTCCGGCTTGATCGCGAAGGCGCCCTTCCTGTCGAAGCCGAGCGGGTTGACGCAGTCGACGACGAGCTTGCCGGTCAGCTCCTCGCGCAGGGATTCCAGGGTCTTGGCGTGGCCGTCCCAGGGCACGGCGACGATCACGACATCGCTGCGCCGGGCGCATTCGGCGTTGTCCGCGCCCTCGACGCCCAGGCTGCTCAGCTGGGGGTCCGCCGCCGCGGCCTGCGCGCGCTCGGCGGCCCGGGAGCCGATGATCACCTTCTGGCCGGCCTTGGCGAACCGGTAGGCCAGGCCGCGGCCCTGGTCGCCGGTGCCGCCGAGGACGCCGACCACGAGGCCGGAGACGTCCGGGAGGTCCCACGGATCGCGCTTGAGGGCGGCCTTCGCGCGGGTGGCGGCGTTCGGGGACTGCGCATCGTCTGGAGTAGTCATGACAGCGATCCTGTCACGCCTTCACACCACCGTCGGTGAGCCCCGTACGCCAGTAGCGCTGGAGCACGGTCATCAGCACCATCAGCGGCACGACGGACAGGAACGCGCCGCCCACCGTGTACTGGTAGAGCACCGGTTGGCGGTCGGCGTAGCCGGTCCAGGACGTCAGGCCCAGCTGGATCGGGTAGAGGCGGGAGTCGGAGAGCATCACCAGCGGCAGGAAGAAGTTGTTCCAGATGTGTACGAACTGGAACAGGAAGACGGTGACCAGCGCCGGCGTCATCAGCCGCAGCCCCAGACCGGCGAAGATCCGTGCCTCGCCCGCGCCGTCGAGCCGGGCCGCTTCCAGGAGCGCGTCGGGCACCGCCGCGGTGGCGTAGATCCGGCACAGGTAGACGCCGAACGGGCTGACCACGCTCGGGATCAGCACCGCCCAGTAGGTGTTGGACAGGCCCATGGCGCTGAACAGGAAGTAGAGCGGCAGGGCGAGCGCGGTGCCGGGGATGAGGACGCCGGCCAGCACCGCGTTGAAGATCGCCTCCCGGCCGCGGAAGGGGAACTTGGCCAGCGCGTAGCCGGCCGCGGCGGACAGCAGGGTCGCACAGACCGCGCCGATCCCGGCGTACAGCAGGGAGTTGGTGAACCAGCGGGTGTAGATGCCGTCGTCGTAGGTCAGGACGTCGAGGAGGTGGTCGACGGGGTGCGGGTCGGCGAACCAGAAGCCGAAGGTGCCGAAGAGGTCGGCGCTGTTCTTGGTGGCGGAGACGGTCAGCCAGTACACCGGCATCAGGAAGTAGAGCGCGGCGACGGTCAGCAGCGAGGTGGTGAGGATGCGGTAGCGGAGCGGGGCGCGCGTCATCGCCGCCCCTTCGCGCGCCCGCCGGCCAGCCGCAGGAAACCGAAGGAGAGCGCGCACGCCACGAGCGCGAGCAGCACCGCCTCGGCCGCCGCCACATGCTGGTTGTTGCCGACGAACGCCTCGCTGTAGGCGTGCAGGTTGGGCGTGAACCCGGAGTCGATGGCCGACGCGAGGGGCCGCAGCACCATCGGTTCGGCGAACAGCTGGAGGGTGCCGATGATGCTGAAGACACCGGTCAGGACGAGGGCGGGCCGGATCAGCGGGATCTTGATGTGCCGGGCGACCTGCCAGGCGTTGGCGCCGTCGATCCGCGCGGCCTCGTACAGCTCCGTGGGCACGGACTTGAGCTGGGCGATCAGGACCAGCATGTTGTAGCCGGTGAACTGCCAGGTGACGATGTTGGCGATGGACCACAGGACGGTGCCGGAGGAGAGGAAGTCGACGTCCCAGCCGGCGGACCGGGCGATCTCGACCAGGGGGCTGATGCCGGGGACGTACAGGAAGCCCCACAGGATCGAGGCGATCACGCCGGGCACGCCGTACGGCAGGAAGAACGCGCTGCGGAAGAAGGTGACGCCGCGGGCGCCGGCGCTCTCCAGGAGCAGCGCGAGCGCGGTGGCGAGGACGATCATCAGCGGGATCTGCACGGCGCCGAAGAGCAGCACCCGGCCGAAGCCGGCGAGGAAGCGGTCGTCGGCGAGGGCGTGGGCGTAGTGGTCGAGGCCGGTGAACACCTCGCGTTCGCGGCCCAGGCCGAGCGGTCCGGTCCGCTCGGTGCGGTACAGGCTCTGGTGGACGGCGTAGACGATGGGCGCGACGAAGCAGAGGGCGAAGAGGGCCAGGAAGGGCAGCACGAACCCGGCGGCCACGCGGGCGTTGCGGGCTTCGGTGCGGCCGCGGCGGGGCGGGCGCCGGCGGGCGGGTCCGCGGGGCGGCCGGGCTCCGGCCCCGCGCGGGGCCGGCGGGCCGGTGTCCGCCCGGCTCAGGGTGTCCCGGTCGGACCCGCTCATCCGCCGCTCTCCACCTTCAGGCCCTTGCCCTTGAGGTCGGAGACGGTCTGGCCCTGGACCTTCTTCAGTACGGCGCGGAAGGAGCCGCCGTCGGCGAGCGCGTCGGTGAAGGCGTCGCCGAGCCGTTGGTAGAGGGTGTCCACGCCGGGCCCCCACCGCCAGCTGGTGTCGACGTGCGTGCCCGCGTCCGCGAAGACCTTGCTGTAGGTCTGGCCGCCGAAGAACTCCTTGTGGACGTCGAGATCGGCGGTGGTGTAGCCCTTGTTGGCGCTGGGGAAGCCGTAGCCGCCGTCGATCAGCAGCGCGATCGACTCGGGGTCGGTGTTGAGCCAGACGGCGAAGTCGAGGGCGTCCTCGGGGTACCGCGACTTCTTGAAGACGGCCGTCGTGGAGCCGCCCCAGTTGGCCTGCGCGTCGGCGCCGGCCCGCCACTGCGGCATCGGCGCCGCCCGCCAGGCGCCCTTGGTGCCCGGAGCGTTGCCGGCCAGCAGCGCGTCACCCCAACTCGCCCCGATCCACGCCGGGATATCTCCCGTCTGCACGTCCTTGTACCAGGCGTTCTGACGGTCCGGGATGGTCTTGACGAGCTTGCGCCGGACCAGCGCCTCCCAGTAGTCGGCGACCTTCCGGGTGGGTTCGTCGTCGAGGTGCACGATCCAGGTGTCGCCGTCGGTGGCGTACCACTTGGCGCCCGCCTGCCAGGCCAGGCCGGCGAAGCGGTTGCCGTTGGTGGGGGCGAAGGTCTCGATCCAGGCGCCCTTCTCGCGGATCGCCCTGGCGGCCGTCTCGTAGTCGTCCCAGGTCTTCGGGACCGGCACGCCCCACTTGTCGAAGAGGTCCTGCCGGACGAACAGGCCCATCGGTCCGGATGCCTGGGGAATGGCGTAGACGCCCTTGCCGAAGACGGACTGCTGCCACTGCCAGCCGGAGAACCGGCCCTTGTGGCGCGCGACGCCGAGCGGGCCGAGGTCCAGCAGGCCGTCGTCGAGCAGGAAGCCGGGGACGACGGGGTATTCGATCTGCCCCAGGTCCGGCGGGTTGCCCGCCTTGATGGCGGCGTGCATCTTCGCGTACTGCTGGCCGTTGACGGCGGAGACCTTCTCGACCGCGACCTGCACCTCGGGGTTCTCGCGGTTCCACAGGTCCACGGGCTTGTCGATGCCCGGCACCCAGGACCAGAAGGTCAGGGTGATCTTCTCGCCCTTCCTGCGCTCCCGGGGCGCGTCGCCCTCGCCGCCGCCGCTGTCGCCGCAGCCGGCGAGCGCGAAGCCGGCGGCGGCAGCGGCAGCCCCGCCCAGGACGGTTCTGCGGTGCATGTCGTTGCTGGTCATGCGGGCTCCTCCACGGGGATGCGGCGGAAGGTGATCGTCGAGTAGGCGCTGAAGTCGCCGGTCTCGTAGAGCAGCCCGACGGTCGCGGGGTCGAGGGTGACGAGGTCGCAGTAGGCGGCCGGGAGGCCGGAGACGGTGTGCCGGGTCCGCCACGTCAGACCGCGGTCCCGGCTGGCGCGGACGGTCATCAGGGCGCGGGCGTCCGGCTCGGCGGGCCCGCAGAAGAGCAGTTCGTCCCGCTCGGCGAGATACAGCACGCTGCCGTGGACGACCGGCCCGGTGAGACCCGCCTGCGGCCGGAACGGCGTACGCAGATGTTCGCCGCCGTCGGTGGACACGGCGTCGGCGCGGCGCCAGGCCGCGCCGGACTGGTTGCGGGTGTTCAGGTACAGGCACCCGTCGGGGAGTTCGGCCGCGGTGGTCTCGTTGGGGGCGACCGAAGGATGGCTGTCGCTGTCGGTGTAGCCGATCCGCCAGGTGACGCCTTCGTCGTCGCTGAGCAGCGCGTGGCCGCCGTTGTAGCGGGGCTCGACGCCGGTGTGGGCGGGGTCCTCGGGCGGGGTGGAGTGGTTGGCGGGAACGACCAGCCGGCCGGCGTACGGGCCCCGGCGCAGCCGCACCGCGTGGCCGGGCCCGGTGGCGTACCACCGCCAGTCCGGCCGCTTGGCCATGCCGGTGACGTCACGCGGCGCGCTCCAGGTCGCGCCGTCGTCGTCGCTGTGCTGGAGCCACACCCTGCGGCCGTCGGCAGCGGAGACCTGCCCGCGGCGGATGCGGTCCTCGGTGGCGTCCGCGGCGTTGTGGACCTGGAGCAGCAGCACCCGCCCTCCGGCCAGGACCAGCGGCGCCGGATTGCCCGCGGTGCCGCTGCCGTTGCGCGCGACGACCTGGAGCGGGCCCCAGGTGCGACCGCCGTCGGCGGAGCGTTTGAGGACGATGTCGATATCGCCGGAGTCGGCCGCCGAGGAGACCCGCCCCTCCGCGAAGGCGAGTACGGACCCGGAGCGGACCCGGACGACGGCCGGGATGCGAAAGCTCGCATATCCCTCGGTCCCGGCCCGGTACGGGACTGAACTCTCGTACGCCACGGGTCACCCCCAACGGCCGGACGTAGGACGTCCCTTGTCCTGTTTCGTGACCTTAGAGAGCGCCCAACTGACCGTCAAGACACCCGACATGGCCCCTTTTCCGACCGGTGAACGGCGGCCGGCATCGCGATGAAGCCCCGGTTCCGGCGGGACATGCGGAGCGGCCAGGTGCGCCCGGACCGGTGACGTACGTCCGCCGTACCGGTGCACCGTTGACCGGCGGACCTCGCCCGCGTCTAATGTGGCGTCGACACCGGACATCCCATGTCCCACGTCTCGCGGTGGCTTCCCGCCCGGCCGCCGCACGGCCGCTGGAGCGCCCATGCCACTGCCCGCACCGCTGCACGGCGTCATCCCGCCGGTCTGCACCCCGCTCGACGCGCGCGGCGAGGTGGACACCGCCTCCCTGACGCGTCTGGTGCACCATCTCCTGGACGGCGGGGTGCACGGGCTGTTCGCACTCGGCTCCACCAGCGAGGTCGCCTACCTCACCGACGCCCGGCGCGCCCTCGCGCTGGAGACGGTGGTGAAGGCCGCCGGCGGCCGGGTGCCGGTGCTCGCCGGCGCCATCGACACCACCACCTCGCGGGCCGTCGCCCAGGCCGGCACCGCCGCCGCCCTGGGCGCCGACGCCCTGGTGGTCACCGCGCCCTTCTACACCCGCACCCACCCGCGGGAGATCGCCGCGCACTTCCGCCACATCCGCGCGACGGTGGACCTGCCGCTGTTCGCCTACGACATTCCGGTCGCGGTGCACAGCAAGCTGTCCACCGAGCTGGTGCACGAACTGGCCGCGGACGGCACGCTCGCCGGGGTCAAGGACAGCAGCGGCGACGAGGGCGCACTGCGCCGCCTGATCGTCGCGCTCGGCGGCCGCACCGGCCGCCGCACCGGCCCGGCGCCGGGCTTCGCCGTCCTCACGGGTTCCGAACTGACCGTGGACGCGGCCCTGTTGGCGGGCGCCGACGGCGTCGTCCCGGGGATCGGCAATGTCGACCCGGCGGGCTACGTACGCCTCTACGACGCCGCGCGGGCCGGCGACTGGGAGCGCGCCGCCGCGGAACAGGAGCGGCTGGTCGCCCTGTTCGCCATGGTCGAGGCCGGTCCGGAGTCGGAGATGGGCCGCAGCTCCTCGGCGCTGGGCGCCTTCAAGGCGGCGCTTCGGCTGCTCGGCGTGATCGAGCGGGGGGACACCGCCTTCCCGCAGCTCCCGCTGAGCGAGGGATCCGTCGCCGAGGTCGCGCGCCGGCTCACCGCCGCCGGACTGCCACCGGTCCGGTGACCCGGGCGGGCGGCCCCCGGGTGCCCCCGCTCACCGCTCAACTGCCGACGGGGCCGGGTCCCGTACGAGTGACAGCGGCGGAACCTCCCCCGCGAGGCGGCGCGCTGCGGCAGGATGCCGGGCCATGGATGCCGTACGGGTCGCCCTGCTGCGCGAGGTCCTCGCCGGAACGGAGTGGGTCCAGGCCACCCGCCACTTCGCCGGGTCGCTGCGCGCCTCCGTCGCACCGCACGGCGGGGGGCTGCTGCTGGTCGGCAGCGCCGCGTACGAGCCCTGGCACCTGGCCGCCCATCTGGACGACGAGGCCGCCTGGTCGGGCCTGCCGGAGCTGTCACCGACACTCGTGCGGCACCGCGTCCCCGGCGGCCGGCCGGCCCACCTGTCGGTCGGGCTCGGCCGGCTGGAGGCGGCGGGACGCGGCGAGACCCTGCTGGTGGTCACCCCGGAGCAGCCGGGGGCGGAGCTGCTGGAGCGGGTGCACGACGCCCGGCGCAACGGCGCCACGGTGCTCGCCCTGGACGCCGGCGACCGCGATCTGCGCGCCCTCGCCCACGACGCCCTCGCCGCGCCTCCGGCCGCGCCCGGTGACGGCACCGGCGCCGAGCTGACACCGGAACTCGACCTCGACACCCTCCAGCACCTGGTGAGCGCCGCCGCCGGGGAGAACGGCGTGCCCGCGCCGCGCCGGCACCGCCGCTTCCGCGACCGGCTCACCCGGCTCGCCGAGGAGCTGACCTCGCCCCCGCCGCCACGCTGGTGACGGCCCCGGCCGGCCGCCCCCTGCCGCACCCGGCCCGGCCGCCGCAAAACCCTTTGCGCCGCCCGGCACCCGCGCGGACGATGGTGCGTCGTGACCTCCGCCCCTCCCCCGCCATCCCGCCGTCGCGCGGCCGCTCTGCTGCCGGACCTGTCGCCCTGGCGCTCCTCGCGCGACTTCCGGCTCATGTGGTGGGCGGGCGCGATCACCGTCTTCGGCAGCTTCCTGACCTTCGTCGCGGTGCCGTTGCAGCTCAAGGAGCTGACCGACTCCACTCTTGCGGTCGGGTCGCTGGGCGCCGTCGAGATCGTGCCGCTCATCGTCTGCGGCCTCTACGGCGGCGCGCTCGCCGACGCCGTGGACCGGCGCCGGCTCATCGTCAGGACCGAGGCCGCGCTCGGCGTACTGGCGGTCCTGCTGCTGCTCAACAGCCTGCTGCCGGACCCGATGGTCTGGCCGCTCTACGTGATCACCGCGGCGTCCAGCGCGCTGACCGGTCTGCAGCGCCCCGCGCTGGACGCGATCGTGCCCCGCATCGTCGCGCGCGAGCAGCTGGCCGCGGCCGCCGCCCTGAACGCACTGCGCTGGCAGGTCGGCGCCATCGCGGGACCGGCGCTGGCCGGCGGGCTCGTCGCCTACGCAGGGGTGCGCTGGGCATACGGGATCGATGTCGTGACGTACGCGGCATCCGTGCTGCTCGGGCTGAAGCTGCGCCCGTCGCCCGCCTCGCACGACGCCAGGAAGCCGTCGCTGCGCGGTATCGCCGAGGGCGCGCGCTACGCCTGGGGCCGCAAGGAGCTGCTGGGTACCTACGCCGTCGACCTCACGGCGATGGTGTTCGCCTTTCCGCTGGCGATCTTCCCGTTCCTCGCGGACGATCTGGACGCCCCCTGGGCGCTCGGGCTGATGTACGCGGCACTGCCCGCGGGGTCCTTCCTGGTGAGCCTGACCAGCGGCTGGACGTCGCGCGTCCAGCGGCAGGGCCGGGCGGTCGCGCTGGCGGCCGCGGGGTGGGGGCTGGCGATCACCGCCGCCGGACAGATGCACGACGTCCGGCTGGTGCTGCTGTTCCTGACGCTGGCCGGCTCCTGCGACATGATCAGCGGCATCTTCCGCTCGGCGATGTGGAACCAGACGATCCCCGACGAGCTGCGGGGCAGGCTGGCCGGCATCGAGCTGCTGTCGTACTCCGTGGGCCCGCAGCTGGGCCAGGTCCGGGTCGGCGGGATGGCGGCCCTGACGACCGTGAGGACGTCGGTCTGGGCGGGCGGTGTGCTGTGCTTCGTGGCCGTCGGGCTGCTGGTGCTCGCCCTGCCGAAGCTGATGGCGTACGACGCCAGGACCGACGAGCACGCGCGACGGATGCGGGAGCGCCGGACGGCCGAGGACGGCGCTCCCGCGCGGTCCGGAGCACAGGAGCCCGATCCGGACCCGGCGCCGTCCTGACGCCGGGCGGCCCGGGGCCGCGGGGCGGACGCCCGGCGGGCCCCGCCGCCCCTGGACCCGCCGAGAGAACTAGGGGGTCGCGTCCCCCTCGTCCCCCTTGGTCTTGTCATGCCACTTGGGGTCGTTCTCCCACTCCAGATTCCGCTCCCGGGCCGTCTCCATGGCGTGCGCGGCCTCCTCGCGGCTGCCGTAGGGGCCGAAGCGGTCGGCGGCCCGGCATTCGGGGCCCTCCTCGACCGTTCCGTGCTTGAGGCAGTAGTACCACTCGCCGGTTTTGCCGACCGTACGCCTCTTGAACAGCGCCATTACCGCCTCCTCTGGGTAACTCCCGTGCCGCCATCCTGCCCGAAGCCCCGCGGATACACTCGTTGTCATGTCTGGCCAGTCGCTTCTTGTCCCGGGGACCATCTCCCCCACCCGTCCCGTACCCTCCTCGATTCCCCGCCCCGAGTACGTCGGGAAGGCCGCGCCGACCCCCTACAAGGGGCCCGAGGTGCAGGACGCCGACACGATCGAGCGGATGCGGATCGCCGGCCGGATCGCCGCGCAGGCGATGGAGGAGGCCGCCAAGCTCATCGAGCCGGGCGTGACCACCGATGAACTGGACCGGGTGGCCCATGAGTTCATGTGCGACCACGGCGCCTACCCCTCGACGCTCGGCTACCGCGGCTTCCCCAAGTCCCTGTGCTCCTCGCTCAACGAGGTCATCTGCCACGGCATCCCGGACTCGACCGTCGTGCAGGACGGCGACATCGTGAACCTCGACGTCACCGCCTACATCAACGGTGTGCACGGCGACAACAACGCCACCTACCTGTGCGGCAACGTGGACGAGGAGTCCAAGCTGCTGGTCGAGCGCACCCGCGAGGCGCTCCACCGCGCGATCAAGGCGGTCAAGCCGGGTCGGCAGATCAACATCATCGGCCGGGTCATCGAGTCCTACGCCAAGCGGTTCGGCTACGGCGTGGTCCGGGACTTCACCGGCCACGGCATCAACTCGTCGTTCCACTCCGGTCTGATCGTTCCGCACTACGACAGCCCGCACCACACCACCGACATCCAGCCCGGCATGACCTTCACGATCGAGCCGATGCTGACGCTGGGGTCCTACGACTACGACATGTGGGACGACGGCTGGACGGTCGTGACCAAGGACCGCAGGCGCACCGCGCAGTTCGAGCACACCCTGGTGGTGACGGAGACCGGGGCGGAGATTCTCACGCTTCCCTGATCCCCGGCGGGGGTAGGGTTTTACCGACAGGGCGTCGGGAACAGGGTTGACTTAGGTAAGCCTAAGTAGTTTGCTGGGTCCCAGCGGCGACGATCCGTTCCCGTCCGCCCCCCTCGGTTCCCGGAGGTCCGCCTTGGAAGCCCCCAGCCCGACCCCGTCCGCTCCGTTCTCGACGGTCATCCGCACCGCCTCGCACGAGCAGCACACCGAGGCCGAGAACTCCTCCTTCATGAGCGACCTCCTCGGCGGCAAACTCGGCGTCCGCGCCTACCGCCGCTACACCGAGCAGCTGTGGTTCGTCTACCGCGCGCTGGAGGACGCCTCCGACGCGCTCACCGACGACCCCGTCGCGGGCCCCTTCATCCGCCCGGAGCTGGCCCGCACCGCTCAGCTGGAGCGCGACCTCGCCCACCTGGGCGGGTCGTCCTGGCGCGCGGGCCTGGAGCCGCTGCCGGCCACCGCCGCGTACGCCGAGCGGGTCTCGCACTGCGCCAGGGACTGGCCTGCCGGCTATGTCGCCCACCACTACACCCGCTACCTCGGCGACCTCTCCGGCGGCCAGATCATCCGCGGCACCGCCGAGAAGACCTGGGGCTTCGCGCGCAAGGGCGACGGCGTGCGGTTCTACGTCTTCGAGGACATCGCCAACCCGGCCGCCTTCAAGCGCCACTACCGCGAGCTGCTGGACGCGCTGCCGGTCGACGACCTGGAGAAGCAGCGCGTGGTCGACGAGTGCAAGCGGGCCTTCACGCTGAACGGCGAGGTCTTCCGCGAGCTGGGCGAGGAGTTCCCGCTGACCGCCTGAGGTACGGCGCACGGGCGGGTGCCCGCGCCCAGCGCTACGGCGTGTCGACGCGCACCCGCCCACCGACCTCGATCGTGCCGTCCGGGTACGGGCGGGTGAGGATCTGCGACCCGACGCCCTGGCGGACATCCAGCGCGCGCCCCAGCTCATGCGTCAGCAGCAGCGCGGCCGCGCCGGTGGCCTCGTCCTCGACGATGCCGTCGCCACGGCGTGGGAAGGCCCGCGCACGGACCACTCCCGCCGCCTCGTCCTGCCAGGCCCAGGCGTAGAGCCAGCCCTCCCCCGGCGGCGGCGCCGGCAGCGCGTCGACCTCGGCCACCGACGCGTACTGCTCGGTCCTGCGGTCGGGCACCCACTCCGCGCGGCCGCGCACCCAGGTGAGCTCCTCCTCGACGGTCACCGGGACATCGCCGGCCGGGGGACGGAGCATCCGGGGCGGCCGGCCGAGGCTGCGCAGCAGCCAGGCCAGCCCCACGAGCGGATGGCCGGCGAAGGGGAGGCGGACGCTCGGCGTGTGGATGTCGACCGTGCCGCGCGTCTCGTCGTCCAGGAAGACGGTTTCACTGAAGCCGAGTTCGGCGGCCAGCGCGGCACGTGCCGCCCGGTCGGGGACGGCCGGGCCGTCGCGCACCACACCCAGTGGGTTGCCGCCCGTCCCGCCGGGCCCGCAGAACACGCGCAGCACGTCCAGTTCGAGCTCCCGGCCATTGCATTCGATCATCCGTCCATTCAACAGCACGGCCCCGTAAGGGAATCCGGATGCGGCGGCGCCCGGTGGACACGCTCACCGGCGCCACAGGCGGCGCCGACCCGCGGGACGGGCCGCGGGACGGGCCCGGCCGCCGGACGGACACCTTCGCCTCGTAGCAGCTGCTCGCCTCGTACGGACGGCGGGAGTAGCGGCCGCACCGCCCTCTCCCTCTCCCCCCTCCTCTCCTTGACCAGTCCTTGAAGGTCCCTTGGCGGGGCCCCTGTCGGACCGTGACCGAGTCGTAGCTCATGAGAGCCGAATCACTGGACACGAGGGGAAGCATTCAGGTAAGCCTCGGATAAGTTAGGGCCGCCTTAGTGGCGCAGTCCTTGTTCCCGCACCCACAGAACCGCCTGGAGCCCCGCATGCGAGCCCTCCGCCCCTCCGTCGTTGCCGCGATAGCCGTGGCCACGACCCTCACCGCCGTCGCCGGCTGCGCCGAGAAGAGCGACGCCAAGGGCGGAGGCAAGGGCGTGATCGAGGTGACGGCCACCGACACCGGCTGCGAGGTCTCCGCGAAGGAGTTCCCCGCCGGTCATGTCCGGTTCGCGGTGCAGAACAAGGGCTCCAAGGTCACCGAGGTCTACGTCTACGCCCCCGGCGACCGGATCGTCACCGAGCGGGAGAACATCGGCCCCGGCACCCGGGCCGAGATCACCGCCGAGATCAAGGCCGGCTCCTACCAGATCGCCTGCAAGCCCGGGATGAAGGGCGACGGCATCCGGCAGAAGGTCACGGCGAGCGGCAAGGGCGCGACCGCGAAGCGCGACCCCCGGCTGGACGCCGCGGTCGCCGCGTACCGCCGCTACGTCCAGGAGCAGGCCGACGAGACGCTGCCCAAGGCCGAGAAGTTCGCCGACGCCGTGAAGGCGGGCGACATCGAGGCCGCGAAGAAGGCGTACGCCGTCTCCCGCATCGGCTGGGAGCGCACCGAACCGGTCGCCGAGTCCTTCGGCGACATCGACCCCAAGGTCGACGTCCGCGAGGACGGCCTGGAGGACGGCCAGAAGTGGACCGGCTGGCACAAGCTGGAGAAGTCGCTGTGGGAGACCAAGAAGCTCTCCGATGCCGACTCCGACCTCGCCGACCGGCTGATCAGCGACCTCAAGGACTGGCAGAAGCGGGTCGGCAAGGCCGAGATCACCCCGACCAGCATGGCCAACGGCGCCAAGGAGCTGCTCGACGAGGTCTACAGCGGCAAGGTCACCGGTGAGGAGGAGCGCTACAGCCACACCGACCTGGTCGACTTCCAGGCCAACGTGGACGGCGCCCGCAAGGCGTACGAGCTGCTCGAGCCGGTCGCGGCGAAGAACGACGCGGCGCTGGCCAAGGAACTCGACAAGCAGTTCGCGGCGATCGACAAGCAGCTGGACGACTACCGCGAGGGCGACGGCTTCGTCTCGTACGACACCGTCGACAAGGGTGAGAAGAAGGAGCTGTCCGACGGCGTCAGCGCGCTGGCCGAGCCGCTGTCGAAGCTGGCCGCCGCCGTGGCGACCGACAAGTAGTCCATCGCGAAGCAGGGAGTCACGATGACGACGGACGGTCAGCGACAGGAGACGGCGGACGCCCCGGCGACGGGCACCGCAGGCGACGGCGCCAAGGACGACCAGGCGGCCGCCCCGGGCGGCCGCACGCCGTCCCGGCGCACGCTGCTGGGCTGGGGCGGCGCGGGGCTGGCGCTCGGAGCGGTCACGGCCGGCGGCACGGCCGCGGCGCTGCGCACCGGCAGCGACGCCCAGCCGGCCGGGGCGGACGCGACCGCGGGCGCCGCGGTGCCCTTCCACGGTGCGCACCAGGCCGGGATCGCCACCGCCGTCCAGGACCGGCTGCACTTCGCCGCGTTCGATGTCACCACCGACGACCGCGCGGAGCTGATCGCGCTGCTCAAGGAGTGGACGAGGGCGGCGGCGCGGATGACGGCGGGGGACGCGGTCGGTGGCGGGGCGGTCGGCGGGCTCGCCGAGGCGCCGCCGGACGACACCGGTGAGGCGCTCGGTCTGCCGCCGTCCCGGCTCACCCTGACGTTCGGCATCGGCCCCTCCCTCTTCGAGAAGGACGGCAAGGAGCGGTTCGGGCTCGCCGCCCGGCGGCCCGAAGCGCTGATCGAGCTCCCGAAGTTCCCCGGCGACAACCTCGACCGGACCCGCAGCGGCGGTGATCTGTGTGTGCAGGCGTGCGCGGACGACCCGCAGGTCGCGGTGCACGCGATCCGCAACCTGGCCCGGATCGGCTTCGGCAAGGTCGCGGTCCGCTGGTCGCAGCTCGGCTTCGGCAAGACCTCCTCGACCACACCGGACGCGCACACACCGCGCAACATGTTCGGCTTCAAGGACGGCACCCGCAACATCGCGGGCACCGACGACGCGGCCCTCGCCGAGCACGTGTGGGTGGGCGAGAAGCCCGACGCGGGCTGGATGGCCGGTGGTTCGTACCTGGTCGCCCGCCGGATCCGGATGCGCATCGAGACCTGGGACCGCACTCCGCTCAAGGAGCAGGAGGAGATCTTCGGCCGGGACAAGGGCGAGGGCGCGGCGGTCGGCAGGAAGCACGAGCGGGACGAGCCGCATCTGAAGTCGATGCTGCCGACCGCGCACGTGCGGCTCGCGCACCCGGACTCCAACGGCGGGGCGCGCATCCTGCGGCGCGGCTACTCCTTCACCGACGGCACGGACGGCCTGGGACGGCTGGACGCCGGACTGTTCTTCCTCGCCTACCAGCGCGACGTCCGCGACGGCTTCGTACCGCTGCAGCGGAATCTGGCGCGCAACGACGCGCTCAACGAATACATCCAGCACGTGGGTTCAGCGGTCTTCGCGGTGCCGCCGGGCGTCCGGAACGCGGACGACTGGTGGGGCCGGGCACTGTTCGCCTGAGTTGTCGACACCGTGGACGACGCCATGAAGGAAGGAAAGGGACCGACGTGTTCGGCAACTACCTGATCGGACTGCGCGAGGGACTGGAAGCCAGTCTCGTCGTGTGCATCCTCATCGCCTACCTGGTCAAGACCGGCCGGCGGGGAGCGCTGCGGCCGGTCTGGATCGGCATCACCTTGGCCGTGGTGCTGTCGTTCGCCTTCGGCGCCGCGCTCCAATTCGGCTCGCAGACACTGACGTTCACGGCGCAGGAGGCCCTCGGCGGCTCCCTGTCGATCATCGCCGTGTGCCTGGTGACGTGGATGGTCTTCTGGATGCGGCGCACCGCGCGGCATCTGAAGCAGGAGCTGCACGGCAAGCTGGACGCGGCGCTGTCCCTGGGCACCACGGCGCTGGTGGTCACCGCGTTCCTCTCGGTGGGCCGCGAGGGGCTGGAGACGGCCCTGTTCGTGTGGACCGCCGCGCAGTCCGCGCAGGACGGCGTACGCCCGCTGATCGGCGCGCTGCTCGGCCTGCTGACGGCCGTCGTGCTGGGCTGGCTGTTCTACCGCGGTGCGGTGCGGATCAACCTGGCGAAGTTCTTCACCTGGACCGGCGGCATGCTGGTGGTCGTGGCGGCGGGCGTGCTGGCGTACGGCTTCCACGATCTGCAGGAGGCGGAGTTCCTGCCGGGTCTGCACCAGCGGGCGTTCGACATCAGCGAGCAGTTCCCGGCCGACAGCTGGTACGGCACGCTGCTGAAGGGCATCTTCAACTTCCAGCCGGATCCGACCGTCCTTCAGGTCACGGTGTGGGCTCTGTATCTGATCCCCACGCTCGCCCTCTTCCTCGCCCCCGGTAGGGTTGCGCCGAATCGTGCCACCCCGGCGGCCTCCCCGTCCGCCCCGGTCGCCCCGAAGGAGCCCGAGCCCCATGACACGCAGGTCGCCGTTCCGGGTGCCCGCAACACTGACGTCGGCAGCGGCGGCGCTGGTGATACTGAGCGGGTGCATGACGGTGCACGGCGAAAGGGTGAAGCTGCCGGCGGTGACGAAGTCTGAGGGCGCCAAGGCGCTCCAGCACTTCGCCGACGGCTTCAACAAGGCCAACAGCCGGCTCGATCCCTCGGTGAACCCCTCGTACGAGTCGGGGGCGCTGCTGGCCATCGACCAGGCGGGCATCAAGGCCGCGCACGCCGTCCGGCCGCAGGGCAACCCGAGCTTCACCCCGCTGACGTTCAAGGACGCGCACTTCACGGTGCCCAAGCAGGCGGGCTGGCCGAAGTACTTCGTCGCGGACGCCGTCAGCAACCGCAAGAACAGCCGCTGGTATCTGGTGTTCAGCCGGGACGGCATCGACGCCAAGTGGCGTGCGGTGTATCTGGCGACGTTCGCCGGCAACGCGGCGCCGCAGTTCAAGACGGACAAGGACGGCTACGCCGAGGCGGTGCCTGCCGATGACGCGGCCGGTCTGACGGTGGCCCCCGGCAAGCTGAGCGCGCGGTACGCCGACTACCTCAACACCGGTAAGGGCGAGCTGTTCGCGCCGGGCAGGAACACCGACGGCTGGCGCGCGACCCGTGCCAGGGACGCCAACCAGCTGGGCGCCCGGATCCAGTGGGAGGACCGGCCCGCGGCCTTCCCGCCGGTGGCGCTGCGGCTGCAGGACGGCGGGGCACTGGTGTTCTTCTCGACCTACTACCACCAGCAGAAGACGGTCTCCGAAGGCTTGACGATCAAGGTGCCGCCGAGCCTCCAGGGCATCGTGCAGGGCCCCACGAAGAAGACCAACAAGATGACCTTCACCACCGTGTCGGGCCAGACCGTCGAGGTGCCGGCCAAGGACTCCGGAGACAAGGTCGTCGTGCTGAACCGCATCGAGGCGAAGACGTCGGCGAAGGCGCTGTAACGGGTGTGGCCGACGGCCGCCGGAAGGCGCGCCGCCGATTCATGGGGTCGCCGGTGGTCCGGCGGCCCCTTCGGCGTCTTCCGTGGCGCCCGTGACGCGGTGCGTACGGATGCGTGCGGGACCGGACCGTTCGTACGGCCCGCAGGCTTCCGGGGGCGTCAGCGGCCGATCGGCCAGGCCGCCGACTCGTGGTGGGGTTCGCGGTCGAGGAACTCGGCGCAGGCGTCGGTGAGCGACTCCAGCAGCGTCAGCGGGTCGGGCAGCGGCAGTTCGGGGCCGCGCAGCCAGCTCACGGCCGGCTGGTCACCGGGCAGCCGGGAGGGCGGCAGCAGCACATAGCTGCCGCGGCAGTGCCAGCGCAGCCCGGGGTGTTCGTCCAGGGTCTCGGGGTGGCAGTCCAGCTCGCAGGGCCACCACTCGTCCTCGTCGTCCGGGGTGCCGCGGGTGGCGGTGAAGAACAGCATCCGGCCGTCGCGGGTACCGCTGCCGCTGAGGGTGATCGGTCCGACGTCGATGCCTGCCGCGTCCAGCCGGCCCAGTGCGCTGCGGCCCGCTTCGACGGGGACGTCGAGCACGTCGTGGATGATGCCGGTGGCGGTGATGAAGTTGGCGTGCGGGAGGGTGCGCAGCCAGGTGGCGACCTTGTCGCGGTCGGTGGTGGCGACGGTCTGCCAGCCGAAGGAGATCGGATGCCGGCCGGGGGTGGGACACCCGATGCGTTCACAGGAACAGCCGTAGCCGGAGGGGTGCGCTGCCGGGGCGATGGGGAAACCCGCGTCGGCCGCCGCCAGCAGCAGGTCCTCACGGCCGCGCGCGGCCGTCGATCCCGTGTCCGTATCGCCGCCGTCCGATCCGCTCTTCGGCCGGCGCAGCCACTGGGAGAACCTGCTCTTGCGTTCCATCTATCCCCTCACTTCGAGCGGTGGTCTGGGATCAATGCTGCCACCATCCTGCGCCCCGGGTGACCGGTGTGCGGATCCGGGGTGAACGAAGAACCGACGAATGGGGGCATTTCCCCACATCATCACCAGGCCGGCGTGAACTTTCAGGGGCGCGCCCACAGGCCGCGCAGCACCAGGTCCACCAGGGTGTCGACGAACTGGTGGGTCAGCTCACCGGTGCGCATCAGCCATCGCTGTGAGAAGGGACTCAGGACCATCTCCGCGACGATCCGGGGATCGACGTCGGGGGCCAGCTCGCCCGCCTCCTGGGCCGCCCGCACCCGGTCGGTATAGGCGCTGATACCGGGCTCCAGCAGCCGGGAGACGAAGGTGCGGGACAGCTCCTCGTCGTTCGCGCCGGCCACCGCGAGGGCGCGATAGGGGGCCTGGAACGCCGGGTCGTTGAACTCGTCCGCCGTGGCCCGCAGTACGGACTTCAGGTCGGCCGCCAGGTCGCCGGTGTCCGGCATGGCCTCCCCGTAGCCGTCCACGTCGACGGTGAAGGCGTCCAGCAGGACGGCGGCCTTCGAGGGCCACCAGCGGTAGATCGTCTGCTTTCCGACCCCGGCCCGGGAGGCGATGCCCTCGATCGTGAGCTTGTCGTAGCCGACCTCGCCGACGAGCGCGAGGGCGGCGTCGAAGATCGCGCGACGGGAGCGCTCGCTGCGGCGCGAGGCGTCCGGGGGTGTCTTGTTGGCCATGGGTGAAGTCTATCCACGTGAGGCGAGACGTATCGTCTTGACAAGACGCAGCGTCTCGCCTCATGCTGAACCGGAAGCGAGACGGTGCGTCTCGTCGGACGGCGAAGGGATCACCTCATGGGCAAGGGAAAAGCGGGCGGCATGCTCGGCGTCGGCGGCACCCGCAGCAAGCTCTCCCGCGGCGCGCTGCGCGGCGGTGCGGGCGGCGGCCCGCACGGCGGCGGCCGGCCCGATCCGCAGGCACAGCGCCGCGAACTGCTGCGCAAACTCCAGGAGGCACGGACGGAACGGTCCGAGCCATCGACGGACGGCGACGCGTGAATACCGCCGCGGCCGGGGCGGCCCCAGCGGCCGCCCCGGCCGCGGCGGATGCGGGGCGTCGAGTCAGGAACGCGGCCAGTCGTCGCCCCAGGCGGCGTCCCGGGCCGCGCGGTAGAGGTCGCCGTGGCGCTTGGTGACCGTGGCGCGCTGCAGCCCCTCCTCCGCGGTGCACAGGTCCAACAGCACCTGACCCTTGCGGAGTTGGGGCTTGCGGACGATACGGGAGGCGGCCGGGGAGGCGGCCGTCCTGGTGGCGGCGACGTAGCTGTACTTCTCGTCCTCGTACGGGAGGGAGCCGCCCTTGACCTGGCGGTGGAGGGAGGAGCGGCTGACCCGGGCGGCGAAGTGGCACCAGTCCCCTGCGGCACCCGCCGGCGGGGGGTTCCCCGCGCCGGAGATGATCGGGCAGGTGTCGCTGTGCGGGCAGGGCGCGACGATCCGCAGACCGGCCTCGACGAGCTGCTCGCGGGCCGCGATGATGCGGCGATAGCCCTCGGGGGTGCCCGGTTCGATCAGCACCACGGCATGTGCGGTCGCCGCGGCGGCCACCACGGCCCGGCGGGCCTCCGGCCGCAGCTCGCCCAGGACGTAGGACACGGTCACCAGGTCCGTGTCCGCCGGGACCGCCAGCGATTCGTCGATGACCTGGCGCTGCCACCGGACGTCCGGCAGCACCCCGTCCGCCAGCTCGCGGCCGAGGTCGAGCGCGGGCTGCGCCCAGTCGAGGACGGTGCTGCGGTGCCCCTTCCAGGTGGCCGCGGCGGCCCAGGTGGCGGCGCCGGTGCCGCCCCCGATGTCCACATGGGTGGCCGGCGACCACTGCGGCAGCCGCTCGGCGAAGGCGCCCAGCGCGGCCCGTACCGCCTCGAAGGTCGCCGGCATCCGGTAGGCGGCGTACGCGGCGACATCGGCGCGGTCCCTGAGCACCGGGGCGTCGGTGGGCGTACGGCCCCGGTAGTTGGCGATCAGCCGCTCGACGGCCTGCACGGCCTGCTTGGGCGGCAGGCCGTCGAGCAGGACGGCCAGTGCGGCCCGCAGTTCCTCGTGCATTCGGAAAAGTCTACGGGGCCTTGAAGGCGCTCCTTCCGCGCGGCGGGAGGGGCTGGAGGGGCGGTGGGGAAGGACGGGCAGGGCGAGCGGCCAGGGGGCGGGGTGGCTGCGCGGGATGACGCCGACGGTGTCCGGTGGTCAGCCGGCGCGGGCGACCGCCCGGGCCAGGCAGTCGGCGGCGGCCGCACGGGGGGCGCTGCCACCGCTGCGGCGGCACGGGTGGACGGTGTTGGCGAGGAGCACCAGAAAGGTGTCCGTGACCCGGTCCAGGACCAGGCTGGTACCGGTGAAACCGGTGTGGCCGGCCGCGCCGCGCCCCGCCAACTCGCCCATGAAGTACGGCTGGTCGACGCCGAAGCCGAGGCCCGGCGGGTCGAGCAGGGCGGCGACGGCGTCCGGGCCCAGGACGCGCGCGGTGCCGTAGGCGCCGCCGTTGAGCAGCGTCCGGCACAGCACCGCCAGATCCTGGGCGGTGGAGAACAGACCGGCGTGCCCGGCCACCCCGCCCAGCGCCCAGGCGTTCTCGTCGTGGACCTCACCGCGCACCATCCCGCGGTCCGCCTTCGCCCACGGGCGCCGCTGGTCCTCCGTCGCCGCCACGCCTTGGGGCGCCAGCGGCCCGTAGGACGTGCTGAGCATGCCCAGCGGCCCGGTGATGCCGTCCCGGACGAGGGCGTCCAGGCGCCGCCCGGTGAGCTGCTCCAGGACCAGCTGGAGGGCGATGAGGTTGAGATCGGAGTAGAGGTGCGCGCCGGCCGGCCCGCCGGTCGGGGCCGCCACCTCCCGCCACAGCAGCGCGAGCTGGGCGGCTCTCCCCGGATGGTCGTGGAACGGCAGCTCCGGGCGCAGGCCCGACGTGTGGTCGAGCAGCTGCCGCACGGTGATGCCGCGGGCGAAGGCGGGCAGGTGGCCGCGGACCTCGTCGTCGAGGGCCAGGAAGCCGCGCTCGACCTGCTGGAGCGCGGCGACGGCGGTGAAGAGCTTGGTGAGCGAGGCGAGGTCGAAGACGGTGCCGACCCGCATCGGCTCCCAGAGGTCCCGCGGCAGGTCCACGCCCCGCTGGCGATCGGGGTCGTAGGCGCGGTAGCGCACCGCCCAGCCGGCGGCGTCCTCGACGGCGACCACCGGGCCGCGGCCGGCCAGGACGACGGCTCCGGCGCACCAGGCGGGGCGCCCGCCGGGCAGCGCCCGCACGCCCTGGACCAGTCGTTCCGTCCACGTCGGGTCGAGGCCGGCCCGGGCCGGGGTGCCGTATCGGAGTCTCGGTGCGTTCAGAGCCTGTTCCCCTCGCCGGCGGTGCTCCCGGTGGTCTCCCCCCTACGCTGCCACGGGCGGCACATCCCCAGGAAGCTCACGAGCGCCAATACGGCACAGGAAAGCTGTACGACGGCCATCGGCACGGCGGTCCGCTCCCCCGCGATGCCCACCAGCGGGGACGCCACCGAGCCGAGGAGGAAGGTCGAGGTGCCCAGCAGCGCGGAGGCGGAGCCGGCCGCGTGCGGGGTGCGCAGCAGCGCCTGGGTGTTGGTGCTGGGCATCACCAGGCCCATGGACGCCATCAGGACGAAGAGACCGGCCGCCATCGGCACCAGGCCGACCGCGCCGAACACCCCGGAGGACATCAGCAGCAGGCCGGTCGCGGCGACCGCGATCAGCACCAGGCCGGTGCCGAGCACCTTGTCCAGGCTGACCCGGCCGACCAGCACCTTGCCGTTGATCTGGCCGACCAGCACCAGGCCGACGGAGTTGACGCCGAAGAGCAGGCTGAAGGTCTGCGGGGAGGCGCCGTAGATCTCCTGGACCACGAACGGCGAGGCGGAGATGTAGGCGAAGAGTGCGGCGAAGGCGAAGGCGCCGACCAGGAGGTAGCCGGAGAAGGCCCGGTCGGCGAGCAGGTCGCGCATGGTGCGCAGGGTCTGCCCGAGGCCGCCGGAGTGCCGGCGTGCGGGCGGCAGGGTCTCGTCGAGCTTGCGCCAGACCAGCAGGGTCAGCAGGATCCCGACGACGGTCAGCACGACGAAGACGCCGCGCCAGTCGGTGACCTGCAAAATCTGGCCGCCGATGAGCGGCGCGACGACCGGCGCGACCCCGGAGATGAGCATCAGGGTGGAGAAGAACCGGGCCATCGCCACACCGTCGTACAGGTCACGCACCACCGCCCGCGCGATGACGATGCCGGCCGCCCCGGCCAGGCCCTGCAACAGGCGGAAGGCGATGAGGAGTTCGGCGTTGGTGGCGACCGCGCACAGGGCGGTGGCGAGGATGTAGATCACCATGCCGGCGAGCAGCGGGCGGCGGCGCCCCCACTTGTCGCTCATCGGGCCGACGATCATCTGGCCGAGGGCCATGCCCGCCAGACAGGTCGTGAGGGTCAGCTGGACGGTGGCGGCCGGGCTGTGCAGTGCGGCGGTGACCTGCGGCAGAGCCGGGAGGTACATGTCCATGGAGAGCGGCGGGACCGCCGTGAGGCCGCCGAGGACGAAGGTCACGAGGAGGCTGGTGCGGCGGGACGCGGCCGGTGCTGCTGCCGCGCCCCGCTCGGCTATCGGGGGAAGGTCCTTGGTCTCGGCCGTGCTGGGGCCGGGGTCCGTCATGAGCGTCTCCATGGTTTATTGATGGCCGCACCATGGTGTCATGCACGGACCTGCCGCCGGGCCGGTTGCGGCTGGGCCGTTGGACCTAGGTCGGGGCGTGGGCCGTGCCCCCGGCGCCCGGTTCCCGAGTCCCGGGAACCGGCGGGATGCGGGCCGCCGCGTACTCCGCCGACCGGGTGAAGCGGGCCCGCGCACCGCGCGGCCCGCCCGGGGTCAGGCCGGCTTCAGCCCCGGGTCGCCGGCCTCCGAGACGAAGGACGCCGCGGTGGTGACCGGCGCCCCCTGGGTGGTGACGGCGGACACCGTCCGGTAGTCGCCGCGGGCGGTGTCCTGGTCCAGGGTGACGGTCACATAGCCGCGCCGGCCGTTGTAGAACTTCATGTGCGGATTGGCCGCCATGTAGGTGGCCCAGTTGGCCGGCTTGTCCGCGCCGTCCTTGCCGCTGGCGATCGAGGTCGTCACGAACTCCACGCCCGCGGTGCGCGACCCCGGGTCCTTGACGTCCCGCTTGACGTCGAGGGCGTAGTGGACGTGCACATCGCCGGTGAGCACGACGAGGTTGTCCACGCCCGCCGACTCCGCGCCGGCCAGGACCCGCTCGCGGGAGGCCGGGTAGCCGTCCCAGGCGTCCATGCTCACCCGGTAGGCGTCGCCCGTGGCGTCGCGCCGCTCGGCGAAGGTGACCTGCTGCGGCAGCACGTTCCACCGCGCCGTGGACTCGCGCCAGCCGTCGATCAGCCAGCGCTCCTGGGCGGCGCCGGTCAGGGTGCGGCGGGGGTCCGCGGACTCGGGGCCCGGCGCGTGCCAGCCGTCGCCGTACGCCTGGTCCGAGCGGTACTGGCGGGTGTCGAGGATGTCGAACTGCGCGAGCCGGCCGTACTGGACCCGGCGGTAGAGGCGGGCGTCGGAGCCCTGCGGCCGCTGCGGGCTCCGCAGCGGCTGGTTCTCCCAGTACGCGCGGTAGGCGGCGGCCCGGCGGACGAGGAACTCGGCGGGCGGGAGGTCGCCCTCGCTGATGTCCGCGGCGTAGTTGTTCTCCACCTCGTGGTCGTCCCACGTCACGATGAAGGGGTGCGCGGCGTGCGCGGCCTGGAGGTCCGGGTCGGACTTGTACAGGGCGTAGCGCAGCCGGTAGTCCTCCAGCGTGACCGTCTCGCGGTTGAAGAGCGAGGGCAGGGTCCGGTCGGTGTAGGCGCGGGCGCCGCCCGCCGCCGTCACCGGGTACTCGTACAGGTAGTCACCGAGGTGGAAGACGACGTCGAGGTCTTCCTGCGCGAGATGGCGGTAGGCCGTGAAGTAGCCGTCGTGGTACGCCTGGCAGGAGACCGCGCCGAGCTTGAGGTCGTTGATCCGTGCGCTGCGCGAGGGCGCGGTGCGGGTGCGGCCGACGGGGCTTATCCAGTCCCCGGCGCGGAAGCGGTAGTAGTAGACGCGGTCGGGTGCCAGGCCGGTGGGCTCGATGTGCACGGAGTGGTTGAACTCCGGGTGGGCGTCGGCACGGCCCTGGCCCGCGAGCCTCTTGAAGTGCTCGTCGTAGGCGACTTCCCAGCGGACGGTGACCCTGGCGTCCGGCATGCCGTTGCCCGGCTCGTAGGGGCGCGGGGCGAGCCGGGTCCACAGCACCACGGAGCCGGGCAGCGGGTCACCGGAGGCGACGCCGAGGGTGAACGGGTTGTCGCTGATCTTCCGCGCGTCGGCCTCGGCCGCGTACGCCGCACCGCCGCCCGGCAGATTGGTGGCGAAAGCGAGTGCGGCGGCGGCGCCGGTGACGGTGAGAAAGCGACGGCGGCCGACGTGCGCGGCGGCGGCCCGGATCTCCTGATCGTGCGCTGCGTGCTGGGTCATCTGCCCCTCCCCTGACGGTGGTTGTCACCGGTGATTGGACGGGCGGAGGACGGCGCGGCGCTGTCCCGTGTACGACGCATGCATGGCCGCTGGATGAGGAGTGGCCCCGCAACGGGCGCTGCCGGACAATCGCGGCACGTTCGGGGCACCGGTGACCCCACCGGTCGCGGCGTCTTCGCGGCCGGGCGGCGCGCCGCCACCGCAGTAGGCCCGGCCCGCCGCTCGCGCGTACGCCCCTTACGCAGCCGCCGTGGCCACGCCCCTTACGCTGCCGCCATGGCACGAAACACTCTGGTGGCACGGGCGACGCCGACGGCACGCGCAGGTCAGGTAGCGGGAACGGCACCGGCGGCCCGGCCCGCCCCTTCGGCACCGGGCGCACCGAGCGGGCAGGAAGCGGACACCGCGCCCGCGGCGCGGGACACCCGGCAGGACGGATCGGCGGGGCCGCGCAAGGTGGCCGTGGTCACCGGCGCCGGCTCCGGTATCGGCCGGGCGGTCGCCGCGGCGCTGGCCGCCGCCGACTGGACGGTGGTGCTGGCCGGCCGGCGTGCGACGGCCCTGGAGGAGACGGCCCGGCAGCTGGGCCGCGGCGGCGCCGACGGCCCCGCGGCCGTGCCGGTGCCGACCGACGTCACACGCCCGGACGAGGTCGACGCCCTCTTCGCCGCCGTCCGCGACCGCTTCGGCCGGCTGGACCTGCTCTTCAACAACGCGGGCACCTTCGGCCGGGCCGCGCCCCTGGACGAACTGACCTACGACGACTGGCGGTCGGTCGTCGAGGTCAACCTCACCGGCTCCTTCCTCTGCGCGCAGGCCGCGTTCCGCGCGATGAAGGAGCAGGAACCCCAGGGCGGCCGGATCATCAACAACGGTTCGATCTCCGCGCATGTGCCGCGTCCGCACTCCGTCGCCTACACCGCCACGAAGCACGCGATGACCGGCCTGACCAAGTCCCTCTCCCTCGACGGCCGGCCGTACCGGATCGCCTGCGGCCAGATCGACATCGGCAACGCGGCGACCGAGATGACCGGCCGGATGCAGACCGGCATCCTGCAGGCCGACGGCAGCACGGCGGCCGAACCGGTGATGGACGCGGCCGACGTCGCCCGCACGGTCGTCCACATGGCCGCGCTGCCGCTGGAGGCGAACGTGCAGTTCGCGACGGTGATGGCGACCAACATGCCGTACGTCGGGCGGGGGTGAGACCCCGCCGGCCGGTTCGCGGGCGCCGGCCGGCCGGCCGGGAAGAACCGGGCACCCTGCCGGGCGTTGCGCCGGGCCGCCCGGGAATAACCCGGCACCGTGGCCCGGTTCCCCCGCCATGACACACGACGAGCCCGCGCCGGCAGCCTCCCGCGCCACCCCCGAGGTGCTGCGCTACACCGCCTTCTCGGACGACCCGCAGGGTGGCAACCCGGCCGGAGTCGTCCTGGACGCGGCGGGCCTGACGGACGCCGAGCAGCTGGCCGTCGCGGCCGAACTGGGCTACTCCGAGACGGCGTTCCTCACCCCGCCGCCCGCGGGCCTGGGCGAACCGGGCCGGGCGTTCACCATCCGCTTCTTCAGCCCGCTGGCCGAGGTCGCCTTCTGCGGGCACGCGACGGTCGCCACCGCGATCGCGCTCGCCGAGCGGACCGGCCCCGGCGACCTGGTCCTCGCCACGCAGGCGGGCCCGGTCCCGGTCACCGTCACCCGGCGGGACGGCGCCCTGCACGCCACCTTGACCAGCGTCGAGCCGCGCATCACCGCCATCACGCCGGCCGACCTGGCCGAGGCGCTGGCCGCCCTCGGCTGGGGCGCGGCCGACCTCGACCCGGCACTGCCGCCCCGTATCGCCTACGCGGGCAACCAGCACCTGGTGCTGGCCGCCGCCACCCGCGAGCGGCTGGCGAAGCTGGACTACGACTTCGAGCGGCTTGCCGCCCTGATGCGCCGACTGGATCTGACGACCCTTCAACTGGTCTGGCGGGAGAGCCCCACCGTCTTCCACGTCCGCGACCCCTTCCCGGTCGGCGGCGTCGTCGAGGACCCGGCCACCGGCGCCGCGGCAGCCGCCTTCGGTGCCTACGCCCGCACCCTGGGCCTGGTCACCGCCCCCGTCACCCTCACCCTGCACCAGGGCCACGACCTCGGCCGCCCCGGACTGCTGACCGTCGAACTGCGCGACGGCGACCCCCGCTCCCACGTCGGCGGCACCGCCACGGCCATCGCCTAAGGCGCGGACAGCACCGGCAGCGAGGCTGAACCGGCGGCCGGGCCGGGGCCGTCAGGGGGCCGGCACTCGGACCGGGACCGTCGGGGGCCGGGGCCGGGCCGGCACGAGGAGAACCGGCGGTCGGGGGCCGAGTTCCCGACCGCAACCCGGCCCCCGGGCTTCCTCCGCCCACCGACACATTTGAGCCGATCTCACAACGGCCGACCCCATTCGCATCCCGGGCACGGGCGTCACCTCGGCGCTGCTCACAGGGCGGAGGTGTCCACCCACCCCGGTACGGCGGGCCGTTCGCCGGGCGGCCGCACTCCGATCCTGCACGGCAAAGTCACACCCCGCCCCCTGCCCACTCCTCGCTTCCGGTGGCACTCTTCTCCTCGCACACCTCTTCCGTGCGCCACCGACCCGCGCCACCACGAAGCCCCCACCCGCGCCGCACCCTTCCACCGCACCGCTCGCTCATCTGCCGGGCCGCCCCACGCGGCCCCGTCCCGTCGGCCGCACGCCCGCCGCGCGGCCCCCGCAGAAGGAGTTACGCGTGAGACGAACCGTTCGTGGCCACATAGCTGTCAGCAGCACCGATGCCGACGCCCGCACCCAGGACCCTCACACCTCTCGGCCGCGCCGGTCGCGCGCCGCCCTCGGAGTCCTGGCGGCAGCCGGGGCGTTGCTCGCCGTCACGCTCCCCGCCGGACCGGCCGGCGCCGCCACCCCGGCCGGGACCGCTGACCGCTCCCCCACCGCGCAGTCCTCCCTCTCCGCCTTCTGGACCGCGGACCGGATGCGCTCCGCCACGCCCCTCGATCTCACCTCGTCCGCACCCAAGTCCCGTACGGAGAAGCTCCGTTCGGACACGCGGGTGCCCCGCGGCACGCCCCAGAAGGTCCTGCCCACGCTCCCCCGGCTCCCCCAGATCCCGAAGGTGCCCTCCGCCGCCTCGCTGCTGCCCGGTGTCCTCCCGCAGGCGGGCGGGCCGTGGACCGGCGGCGGCGCGGTCGTGAAGACCACCGGCCGGGTGTTCTTCACCTACCAGGGACGCTCGGCCTCCTGCTCCGGCGACGCCGTGACCAGCACCAACAAGAGCACGGTGATCACCGCCGGGCACTGCGTGAAGCTGGAGGGCGCCTGGCACACCAACTGGGTCTTCGTGCCCGGCTACCACGACGGCGAGGCCCCGTACGGCAAGTGGGCAGCCTCCAAGACCCTCTCCACCCCCCAGTGGACGGCGAGCGAGGACATCAACTACGACGTGGGCGCGGCGGTCGTCGCGCCGCTCGACGGCAAGAAGCTCACCGACGTCGTCGGCGGCCAGGGCCTGGCCTTCAACCCCGGCTACAACAAACAGATGTACGCCTTCGGCTACCCCGCCGCCGCCCCGTACGACGGCAGCAAGCTCATCTACTGCAGCGGCAACTCCTTCAAGGACCCGCTGCTCTCCAACGACCACGGCCTGTCGTGCAACATGACGGGCGGCTCCAGCGGCGGCCCGTGGTTCACCTCGTTCGACGAGTCCACCGGCACCGGCCTGCAGTCCTCGGTGAACAGCTTCGGCTACCAGTTCCTGCCGGACACCATGTTCGGCCCGTACTTCGGCGACGACGCCAAGAACCTCTACAACGAGGCCCAGACCTCCTGACCCACCGTCTCCCACCCCACGCAACGAGGGCCGCACGGACACCATCCGTGCGGCCCTCGCCGTGCGACGAAACGGCCCACGCCGGAGAACGCCACTGGTGGCCGGCGGGGCATCCGGGGCAAGGCCCGGAGAGGCGGCGGACGAGTCGGCCTGTACGCCGGGTTCTGTCTCCCCCGGTCCTTGCGGGCCGAGGGGAGGCGGCCATCCATCTAGGGCTGCCGTTGCCGACAGCCTCGTGCGGTCTACCCGCGGACTCGGGCGGGCAGCCCTCGATCGTCCGCGCAGGGCCGTCATCCCAGCCGGGATGGCAGCCCCTCTTGACCTTGCTCCGGGTGGGGTTTACCTAGCCCTCCGAGTCACCTCGGAGGCTGGTGGTCTCTTACACCACCGTTTCACCCTTACCGAGACCTCGCGGCCCCGGCGGTTTGCTTTCTGTGGCACTGTCCCGCGGGTCACCCCGGGTGGGCGTTACCCACCACCCTGCCGTGTGGAGCCCGGACGTTCCTCGGGAGGATCTCTCGATCCCCACGCGGCCGCCCGGCCGGCTCGTCCGCCGTGCCGACCATGCTACCCGCAGGGAGGGAACGGCACGGACCGGCGGCTCTCCTCCCGTGGCTGCCCCGCGCCGGGCCGGGCCGATGCTTGACCTTGTCGCGACGTCAACGTTTCTACTGAGCGCATGAGGATGAGCGCATGAGGATCGGAGAACTCGCCGCGCTGGCCGGCGTCAGCACCCGTGCGGTGCGCCACTACCACCAGGTGGGCCTGTTGCCGGAGCCGGTCAGGCGGGCGAACGGCTACCGCGACTACGGGCTGCGCGACGCGGTGGCGCTGGCGCGGGTGCGGCGGCTGACGGAGCTGGGGCTGGGGCTTGAGGAGGTCAGGGATGTGCTGGCCGACGACGCCGGGCGGGAGCTGCGGGACGTGCTGATCGAGCTGGACGCGGACCTGGCGCGGCAGGAGGAGGCGATCCGGACCCGCCGTACCCGGCTCGCGGCGCTGCTGCGGCGGGCGGAGGAGCACGGTGGGCTGCCGGACGAGGGGCCGGTGTCGGAGCAACTCGCCGAGCTGTTCGCGGAGATGGCGCGTGCCTCCGCCGCGATGCCCGGGCCCGAGCCGGTGATGGCCGCCAAGGACCGGGAGATGCTGGCCCTGCTGGAGACCGCCGTCGGCTCGGACGATCAGCAGGAGCTGATGTCGGCGTTGCGGGAGACGTTCACCGCGCCGGGTGGGATGGAGCGGGCGTACGAGGTCTACGGGCTGTTCGACGGGCTGGCCGAGGCGGAGCCCGGCGATCCGGAGGTGGCGGACGTGGCCAGGGCGCTGGCGGACTGTCTGCCGCAGCGGGTGGTGGCCAGAAGCGTCCTCGATTCCGGGTGGCCGGTCGGGTCCGGGGCGGGCGCCGGGAGCGACGGGGGCAAAGCGGGCGGCGCCGGTGACGGCGCGGGCTTCGCCGAGGCGATGTTCGCCGATCTCGCCCCCGCCCAGGCGGAAGCGGTGCGGCGGGCGATCCAGCTCGTCGTGGAGCGGGAGCGCGGCGCGGAGCGGGAACAGGACGCAGGGCGGGAGGGCGAGCGGTGAGCGGCGTGACCATGTGGGAGCGGGTGCGGCGGGTGGCCGGGCACGAGGGGCGGTGGCTGGTCAGCCTGGGGTGTTGGGTGGCGCGGCGGCGGATCGGGGTGGGGGCCGGCGACCGGCCGTTCGGGTACGGGGCGGCGCAGGCCGCGATCGTCTACGGGCTGACGTTCGTCTGCGCGGTGGAGACCACCGCGCTCGCCGTGCTGCTCGTCGACCATCCGGTGGCGCACCTGGTGATGCTGGTCATCGATGTCTACACGGTGCTGACGATGCTGGGGCTCCAGGCCGCGGCCGTCACCCGGCCGCACGTCCTGGGAGCGCAGGCGCTGCGGCTGCGCGACGGTCCGCGGATGGAGGTGGACATCCCGCTGGAGCGGATCGAATCGGTCCGCTACGACCTGCGGTTCACCAAGGCGGAGAAGCAGCGGAAGGGCGAGGGGCGGGACGATCTGCTGGAGCTGGCGGTGGCCGGGCAGACCTCGGTGACGGTCGCGTTGCGGGAACCGGTCACGGCGGAGCGGCTGTTGGGGCGACGGACGGAGGTGCGTACGGTGCGCTTCCATGCCGACGACGCGCGGGGCACGGTGGCGGCCGTGCGGGCGGCGGTGGCGGCAGTGGCGGCGGAAGCCGCGTCGGGGTCTCGTGGGGCGGCGGTGGGAGCCGGTGACCCGCCGCCGGTGAAGGGGCCCGCGGTCGCCTGAGGCTCCTGCCCGGCTCCGCAGCGCCCTCCCCCGCTGCTCACGCCGGCTCGAAGCGCACCGGCGCCGTGCCCGGTTCGGCCTCGGTGAGGCGGACGCGGAGGGGTTCGCCCAAGGGCAGGGAAGCGGTGTCCTCGGTGGTCTCGACGCGGCCGACGACGGCCGGTGCGACGAGGTGGACGGTGCCCTGGGTGGGGTTCTGCTCCTCGATGTCGACGACGACCGCGTCGAAGGTCTCGCCGACGCGGCCCCGCAGCAGGGCCGCCTCCACGAGGTCGACGCAGGCCCGCTCGACCTCGTTGGCACGCCGGGTGCCGGCCTCCATCGTGCGGGGCAGGGCGTCCAGTTCGCGGCGGACCCAGTCGGGCGGTGCGACACCGGCGGAGGCCGCCAGGCACAGCTCGGAGGTGTACCGGTCGACGAGCCGCCGCAGCGGCGCCGTGGCATGGGCGTAGGGGGCGGCGACGGCGGCGTGCTGGGCGTGCGCGGGGTCCGGCGCGGTGCCGTCGAAGGCGGTGTAGCCGGCGCCGCGCAGGAGGGTGGTGCACTCCTGGAGGAACGCCGCGTGGTGGGGGCTGCGCGGGTCGAGGGTGCGTACGAGCGCGGCGTAGGACGTGTGGTGGGGCCAGTCGACGCCGAGGGCGCGGGCGGTGCGCCGCAGCCGGGCGACCGAGCCGTCGGGGGCGGTCGGCAGTGTGCGCAGGATCCCGACGCCGGAGGTGAGCATCAGCTCGGCGGCGGCCATCCCGGTGAGCAGGGAGATCTGGGCGTTCCAGCCTTCGGCGGGCAGCGGCGCGCGGTAGGCGAGGCGGTAGCGGCCGTTCTGCTCGACGATCTGCTGCTCGGGGACGTGCAGGGAGATCGCGCCCCGCCGGACCTCCTGTTCCTCCCTGAGGAGGCCGATCTCGCGGAGCAGGGCGAGCGGCTCCTCGGCCGTGCCGTCGTCGATGATCCGCTGGACGCCCACGTAGTCGAGCTTGGCGCGGGAGCGCACCAGGGCGCGCCGCACCGAGGCCGCGGTCAGCGCGCCCTGCGGGTCGAGGTCGAGCTGCCACAGGACGGCGGGGCGGTCCTTGTCGGGCAGCAGGCTGGCGGCCCCCTCGCTCAGCACGGGCGGATGCAGCGGGACCCGTTCGTCGGGGAAGTACAGCGTCGTCACGCGGTGGTGCGCCTCGGCGTCCAGGGCGCCGCCCGGCGTCACGAAGGAGGCGGCGTCGGCGATGGCGTAGTGCACGCGGAAGCCGCCGCCGTCCCGCCGGGACAGGAACATGGCCTGGTCGAGGTCGAGGGAGCCGGGCGGGTCGATGGTGAAGAGGGGGAGATCGGTGGCGTCGGCGAGGGTGTGCTCGGTCGCCACGTTGCCGCAGGCGGTGGGGATGCGCGGGGCGAGGGCGGCGCTGTCCGCCTCGGCCTGCGCGGTGGCCGTGAAATGGTCCGGGATCTCCATCTCCGCGCGCAGCTCACGCAGCGCATGGCGCAGCGGGGCCTCGGCGGCCTCGGTCACGTGCATATGGCGACGGGGCATGAAACCGAGCGTATGGCGGGCGGGGCCTCCCGGCGCGGCATGCGGGCCGGTGGGCGGCGCGCGTCGCGGGGCGGTCCGGTGAGCGGGTTCCCGGCTCCCCCGCCGCAGGCCATACGCTTTCCCGGGGCCGCACCCCCGCCCGTACCGCCGTGAAGGAGAACACCGTGCTCGTGCTGTTGCCGCCGTCCGAAGGGAAGGCCGCCGGAGGCGCCGGGGCACCGCTGGAGCCGGCCGCGCTGTCCCTGCCCGGGCTGACCGCCGCGCGGACGGCCGTGCTGGAGGAACTCGTCGAGCTGTGCGCGGCGGACGAGACCAAGGCGCAGGAGGTGCTCGGGCTCAGCGAGGGCCTCAAGGGCGAGGTCGCCAAGAACGCGGGGCTGCGCACCGCGGGCACCCGGCCGGCCGGGGAGATCTACACCGGGGTGCTCTACGACGCGCTGGGGCTCGCGACCCTGGACGCGGCGGCCCGGGAGCGCGCGGAGCGGTCGCTGCTGGTGTTCTCCGGGCTGTGGGGCGCCGTGCGGATCGGTGACCGGATCCCGTCCTACCGCTGCTCTATGGGCGTGAAGCTGCCGGGGCTGGGCGCGCTGGGCGCGTTCTGGCGGGCGCCGATGGCGGAGGTGATGCCGGATGCGGCCGGGGACGGGCTGGTGCTCGATCTGCGGTCGGCGGCGTATGCGACGGCGTGGAAGCCCAAGGGGGAGGTCGCGGGGCGGACGGCGACGGTGCGGGTACTGCAGTCGAAGGTCGTGAACGGGGTCGAGAAGCGGTCGGTGGTCAGCCACTTCAACAAGGCCACCAAGGGCCGGCTGGTGCGGGATCTGCTGTCCGCGGGGCTCGATCCGGCCGGTCCCGCGGAGCTGGTGGAGGACTTGCGCGGGCTGGGCCATGCGGTGGAGGCACAGGCCCCGGCGAAGGCGGGCAAGGCGTGGTCGGTGGACGTGATCGTGACCGAGCTGTGAGCCGTCGCCACTCCTGAGGACACCGGAACAGCCGCGCGTTGCAACATATGCAACGCGCGTTGCGGAGAGTGGGTCGGTGACGCACTATAGGCGGCGTGACTAGCGCCGCCTCCTCCGTGCCCGCCGCCCCCTCCGTCCTCGGGTTGGCTCCCGTCGTCCCGGTCGTCGTCCTGCACGACGCCGCCGACGCCGTTCCGCTCGCCCGGGCGCTCGTCGCGGGCGGACTGCCGGCGATCGAGGTGACGCTGCGCACGCCCGCCGCGCTGGACGCGATCCGGGCCGTCGCCCAGGAGGTCCCGGACGCGGTGATCGGCGCCGGCACCCTGCTCACCCCGGCGGATGTCGACGCGGCCCGCGCGGCCGGGTCCCGATTCCTGGTCAGCCCCGGCTGGTCGCCGCGGCTGCTGGGCGCGATGCGGGACAGCGGTGTGCCGTTCCTGCCGGGCGTCTCGACCGCCTCGGAGGTGGTGACGCTGCTCGACGAGGGCGTCACCGAGATGAAGTTCTTCCCGGCCGAGGCGGCGGGCGGCACCGCCTACCTCAAGTCGCTGTCCGCGCCGCTGCCCCAGGCCCGGTTCTGCCCGACCGGCGGCATCTCCCTGGCGTCGGCGCCGTCGTACCTGGCGCTGCCCAACGTGGGCTGCGTCGGCGGCACATGGATGCTCCCCGCCGACGCGCTGGCCGCGAAGGACTGGGACCGGGTACGTGAACTCGCCCGCGAGGCAGCGGCGTTGGCCGTCCGGGCCGACTGACCCCCGAAGCCGTCCAGCTTTCCCCCGGAGCTGGACATGGAAGGGCCCGGCACACCTCGGTGTGCCGGGCCCTTCCGCTGCGGGGCTCGCCCGCTATCGCAGATGCGACGTGTCGTTCAGCAGCCGCAGCGAGGCGTTGCCGTCGGCGTAGTAGGCGACCGCCGACAGGGACGCCGCGGACAGCTCCATGCGGAACAGCGACTCCGGCGGCGCGCCCAGCGCGAGCCGCACCAGCGTCTTGATCGGCGTCACATGGGTGACGACCAGGACGGTCCTGCCGGCGTACCGGGCGATGAGCTTGTCGCGGGCGACCGCGACCCGGCGGGCGACCGAGGCGAAGGACTCGCCGCCGGGGGGCGCCGCCTTGGCGGAGGCCAGCCAGGCGTCGAGCTCGTCGGGGAACCGCTCGCGCACCTCGGCGAAGGTCAGCCCCTCCCAGGCACCGAAGTCGGTCTCGCGCAGCCCCTCGTCGATCCGGACCTCCAGGCCCAGCCGGGCCGCGATCGCCCCGGCCGTCTCCCGGCAGCGGCGCAGCGGTGAACTCACGATCGCCTGGACCGTGCCGCGGGCGGCCAGCGCCGCGGCGGCCGCCTCGGCCTGCCGGCGGCCGGCGGCCGACAGCTCCGGGTCGGTGCCGCCGCTGCCGGAGAACCGCTTCTCCGGCGTCAGGGCGGTCTCGCCGTGCCGCAGCAGGACGAACGTCGCGGGTGGCCCGAGGTCGGCGGGTGCCCAGCCGACCGGCGGGGCGCTCGCGGTGGCCGCCTCGGCAGCCTCACCGGCCTCGGCGGCCGCATCCGCGGCGCGCGCGGCGTCGCTGCGGGCGGGCCCGGCGTCGAGTGCCGCCCGGGAGTCGCCCGGCTGCCACTGCTTGCCGAGCTTGCCGGCGTCCATCGCCTCGTTGGCGAGCCGGTCGGCGTGCTTGTTGCGCTCCCGCGGGATCCACTCGTAGGTCACCTGGGCGGGCGGCAGCACCCGCTGTGCCTCGGCGGCGAGCGGCCTCATGTCCGGGTGCTTGATCTTCCAGCGGCCCGACATCTGCTCGACGACGAGCTTGGAGTCCATTCGCACCCGCACCTGTGCCTGCGGGTCGAGGGCGTGGGCGGCCCGCAGGCCGGCCACCAGGCCCTTGTACTCGGCGACGTTGTTGGTCGCGGTGCCGATGAACTCGGCGGCCTCGGCCAGCGTCTCGCCCGTCGCCGGGTCGATGACGACCGCGCCGTAGCCCGCGGGCCCCGGGTTGCCCCGGGACCCGCCGTCGGCTTCGACGATGAAGCTGCGCGGCATGGCCTACAGGCCCGAGTCCGGCGTGCGGACCAGGATGCGGTGGCAGTTCTCGCACCGCAGGACCTCGTCGGCGGGGGCCGCCCGCACGTCGTTGACCTCGGTGATGTTCAGCTCCAGGCGGCAGCCCTCGCAGCGGCGCTGGAAGAGGCGGGCCGCACCGACGCCGCCCTCCTTCGCGCGGATCTTGTCATACAGCTTCAGCAGGTCGGCCGGGATGTCGGCGACGGTCAGCTCGCGCTCCTTGGTGACCGTGCCGCGCTCGGCGTCGATCTCGGTGTACGCGGCGTCCCGGCGCGCGCCGGCGTCGTCGGCCTTGGCCTGGATGGACTCCACCCGGCCGGTGAGCTCGGCGGCCCGCTCCTGGGCGGCCTCGCGGCGCTCCATGACCTCCAGGACGACGTCCTCCAGGTCACCCTGGCGCTTGGCGAGCGAGACCAGCTCGCGCTGGAGGTTCTCCAGGTCCTTGGGGGAGGTGACGGCGCCGGAGTCCAGGCGCTTCTGGTCGCGGGCGGCGCGCTGGCGCACCTGGTCCACGTCCTGCTCCGCCTTGGTCTGCTCGCGGGCGGTGTCGCTCTCCTCGGTCTGGGCGGCGACGAGCAGGTCGCGCTGCTGGACGAGGTCGGCCTCCAGGGCCTGCAGCTCGGCGAGCTCGGGCAGGTTCTTGCGCTTGTGCGCGAGCTGGGACAGACGGACGTCCAGGGCCTGTACCTCGAGGAGGCGGATCTGGTCGGCGGGCGCGGCGTTCAGCGTGGGGCTCCTGATGTGTTCGTCGGGGCGGTGAAGGGGGCGGACGCCGCGTGGGCGGTCCAGGGGTCGGTGACCGTACGGGAGACATGCGTGCGCAGGCCCCAGCCGTGCCGGTCGGAGACCGCGTCGAGCTGGGCCGCGGCCTGCTCGCACCACGGCCATTCGGTGGCCCAGTGGGCGGCGTCGAGCAGCGCCGGCGGGGTGCTCCCGGTGGTCTGGGTGGCCTCGGAGGCCGGGTGGTGGCGCAGGTCGGCGGTGAGGAACGCGTCCACGCCCGCCTCCCGTACGGCACCGAAGAGGCTGTCGCCCGAGCCGCCGGAGACGGCGACGGTACGGATCTCGCGGTCCGGGTCGCCGGCCGCCCGGATGCCCTGGGCGGTGGCCGGCAGCCGCGCGGCGGCGTGCGCCGTGAAGTCGGCGAGGGACATCGGCTGCGCCGGTTCGCAGACCCGGCCCAGACCGCGGTGGCCCGCCGGGTCGCTCGGGTCCGGCACCAGCGGGCCCAGGACACGCAGGTCCAGGGCGCCGGCCAGCGCGTCGGAGACACCGGGGTCGGCGGTGTCGGCGTTGGTGTGCGCGACGTGCAGCGCGATGTCGTGCTTGATCAGGGTGTGGACGACCTTGCCCTTGAAGGTCGACGCGGCGACCGTGGTCGTGCCGCGCAGGTAGAGCGGGTGGTGGGTGACGAGGAGGTCGGCGCCGAGCTGCACGGCCTCGTCGGCGATCTCCTGGACGGGGTCGACGGCGAAGAGCACCCGGCGGACCTCGGAGTCGGGGTCTCCGCAGACCGTGCCGACGGCGTCCCACTCCTCGGCCCGCTCCGGGGGCCAGAGGGCATCGAGCGCGGTGAGGACTTCAGACAGTGCGGGCACGGGGGAAGGTTACCTCTCACCCGCACCCCGACGACGAGCCGCGGTCGCCACCGGTCCCCCCGCCGGCCCCGACCGCCCCCGGCCGTGACGGCGGTGCGGGACACGGCGTCGCACCGCCGCACCGCCCACTCGGTTGAAAGGCGAAGCACAACCGCCCCGCCCCGCACCGGAGAACGGGACAATCGCCACCCTTATGCGTGAAGTACGGCAACTCGCGTTGATCGGCCGGAAGTGCAAAAACTAGCTTCGGTTGCTGACTGGAGGTGACCACTCGATGACGATCTGTGCAACTGAGGGTGCGTGGACGCTCGAAAGCCCGTATCGCGCGGCGCTGACGATCGCCGCCGACGGCTCGTACGGCGCGCGGCTCGCCCGTCACGACGACGCCGCCGGGAGCTGGTTTCCGGAGCGCTGGACGATCAACGGCCCCGAGCCGTACGCCGTTCCGCTGCCGGGTCGCCAGCCGGAGGAGCCGGACACCGAACTGCTGCCGCTCGCGGACGGCCGGGTGCTGATCCTGCGCCGGGTCGCCTCGTACTTCGCCCTCTCGCTGCTCTACCCGACGGGGCCGGGGACCGGTGAACTCCCGCTCGGCACCGTCGAGGCGCCGGAGTTGACCTTGCTGCCGCCCGCCCCGGGCGGCGTGCTCGCCTATGCCGTGGCGCCCGGCACGCACAGCACCACGCTGTGGCTGGTGCACGGCGGCGGCCGCGGCCCGGAGCCGATCACCGAACTCCCGGGCCGCTGCACGGGCGGCGTCTGGCTGGACCGCGGCGGCCGGCTGCTGGCCCTGGACCGGGAGTGGGGCGGCCGGACGAAGACCGTCGTGGTCGATCCGGTCGGGGGCGGCGAGGCCGGCCTGCTGCTGCAGATCACCGAGGACAGCAACGACCGGCTGCTGCTGGCCGATCCGGACAGCGGGCTGCTGATCGTGCGGTCGGACGCCCCGGGCCACGACCGGCTGGGCTGGGGCGTGCTGGGCAGCAGCCTGCCGGTGCGCTTCCCGGAGTGCCTGCGGCCCGCCGACACGGCGGTGCGGCCGTTCGCTGTCCAGCCGGGGCAGCAGCTGACGCCGGAGTGCTGCGCGGTGGCGTTCCGCCTCGACGGTGCGAGCGGCACCCGGCTGGGCGTCTGGGCACCCGCCGGCCGGCAGTTGCGGCAGCTCCCCGCGCCGGAGGGGTGGCTGGCGGGGGCCGGCCTGTGGACGGCCGGCGGCGAACTGCTGCTGCCGTACGCGACGGACGCGGTGCCCTGCGGAGTGGCGCGGATGGCCATACCGCTGGAGCACGCTCCGGAGCCGGTCCCGCAGCGGAGCGCGCGGGCGGACATCGCGCTGATCTCGTCGCCGGTCGACTCACCCGTCGGCTCACCGGTCGGGTGCGAGCCGGGGATGAGCGCGGGGATTGTCCCGGATGCAGCGGATCCTGACAACGGCTCCACATCATCCGCACATCCCCACGACGCGGGAAGGGAACCGTACGACGACCCCGCGCATCCCCATATGTGCAGGCCAGTGCCCTTGCAACAGGCACCACTGGCGACCCGGGAGGCACCGTGAAGCACCGTCACCCACCCCGTTAGAATTTTGACGGGGGCTTACGCAGCCGGTTGACCCGGCCACCGACAGTGCTGCTCGGGAGGGAAGAGCCCGTCTTTCCTCCCGGCCCGGCATCAGCCGGGGGAGGTCCCGACGCGTACAGCTGTAAGCGATCCGACGGAGTCTTTTCATGTCCGAAGCCCGAACCGACACGACCGAGGCGCGCCCGCAGGAGGCGTCCGCCCAGGCCGCCGCGGCGGCAAGCTCCGGCAGGCACCGTGGCCCGGCCGCCACGGAAGAGGCCAGGGACGCCGCCAACGGACGGCACCGCAGGGTCAAGGAGACCCAGAACGCGTAAGGCCGGTCCCGCGGGGTTCCGCCGCCGCCCGACGCGCACGGCCGTGGCCGCCGCACCGCTCGCCCGCGGTGCGGCGGCCACGGCCGTTTGCGTGGCGGCACCCGGCCCGCTCGCCGGGCGCGGGCCTCAGCCGTGCTTGAGCCCCAGCACCTCTGCCGCCGCGAAGGTTTCGCCCGGTGGGCGTTCGGCGAAGTAGGGCGTGAGCAGGTCGTCGAGTTCCTGGTGGCTGAAGGTGTCCTTCGCGGTGTCGAACTTCGCGGCGATCCGGGGGCGTTCGGCGATCGCGACCATCCCGCCGTGCACCACCAGCAGCTGCCCGTTGACCCCGGCCGCGGCAGGCGAGGCCAAGTAGCCGACGAGCGGCGAGACATGCTCCGGCGCGAGGGGGTCCGGCCTGCCCTGCGCGGCGGTCCCGTCCGTCCCGTGTGCGGGGATGCCGGCGAAGACGTCCTCGGTCATCCGGGTGCGGGCGCGCGGGCAGATGACGTTGGCGGTGACGCCGTACTTGGCCAGCGCAAGGGCCGTGGAGGTGGTGAGACCGACGATGCCGCCCTTGGCCGCGGCGTAGTTGGGCTGGCCGGCCGAGCCCGCGAGGAACGCCTCGGAGGAGGTGTTGACGATCCGGCCGTAGACGGGGCCGCCGGCCGCCTTCGAGCGTGTCCGCCAGTGCGTCGCGGCGAAGTGGGTGGTGTTGAAGTGGCCCTTGAGGTGGACGCGGATCACCGAGTCCCACTCGTCCTCGCTCATGGAGAAGATCATCCGGTCCCGCAGGATGCCCGCGTTGTTCACCAGGATGTCGAGCTGCCCGTAGGTGTCGACGGCCCGTCGCACCAGCGCCTCGGCCTGCTCGAAGTCGGCGACGTCGCCGAGGTGGGCGACGGCCCGGCCGCCCGCCGCACGGATCTCCGCGGCGGTCTCCTCCGCCGGGGCCGCGGACGCCTCGCCCGAGCCGTCCCGGCCCGGCTGCCCGAAGTCGTTGACGACGACGTTGGCGCCCAGGCGGGCGAGTTCCCTCGCCTCGGCGCGGCCCAGGCCCCGCCCGGCACCGGTGACGATCGCGGTCAGACCGTCAAGTGGCTGTGCCATTGCTGTCCCCTCGGCTCTCGATTCGGCAGGTGCGCGTGCGGATCGGCTCGCGGCACACGCACCTGCCCTGCGGCTCGTACGGTCGGATGTCGTACGGGTCAGATCTCGATGCAGGTGCGCAGCGAGGTGCCGGTGCGCATCTGGTCGAGGGCGTCGTTGATCTCGGCGAGCCGGACGCGATGGGTGATCAGCCCCTCCAGGTCGATCCGGCCGGCCCGCCACAGGGTGATGGCGCGCTCGTAGGAGCGCAGCACGTCCCCGCCGCCGTAGAGCGAGGGCAGGATCCGCTTCTCGTCGAAGAACAGCTCGAACATGTTGACCTGGAAGGTGTCGTCCATGGCTCCCGCGCCCACCACGCACAGGGTGCCGCCGCGGCGCGTCGTCTCGTAGGCGGTGCGCGCGGTGGCGGACTTGCCGACGACCTCGAAGACGTAGTCGAAGCCCTCCCCCGCGGTGATCCGGGCCTTGGCGTCGGCGAGTTCCTCCGGGGCGACGGCCTCGGTGGCACCGAACCGCAGGGCCGCATCGCGGCGGGCGGCCACCGGGTCGACGGCGACGATCTGGGCGGCACCGCAGGCGCGGGCGCCCTGGATGGTGGAGATGCCGACGCCGCCGCAGCCGATGACGGCGACCGAGGAGCCGGCCTTCACCTCGGCGGTGTTGAGGGCCGCCCCGAGCCCGGTGGTGACGCCGCAGCCGATCAGGGCGGCGATCTCGTAGGGCACGTCGTCGGGGATGGGGACCGCGCAGTTCGCCCCGACGACGACCTCCTCCGCGAAGGTCCCGGTCCCTGCGAAGCCGAAGACGTCGGAGGAACTGCCGTCCGTGCGACGGAAGTTGGGGGTTCCCGCGTTCATGAAACCGGCCAGGCACAGGTGGGTCTGGCCCCGCTTGCAGGACGGACAGCCGCCACAGGCCGGCAGCCAGCACATCAGCACGCGGTCGCCCTGCCGGAGACCGGTGACGCCGTCGCCGACGTCGAGGATCTCGCCGGCGCCCTCGTGTCCGGGGACGAAGGGCGCGGGCTGCGGCAGGACGCCGCTCATCGCGGAGAGGTCCGAATGGCACAGGCCGGTCGCCCGTATCCGTATCTTGACCTTGCCGGGGCCGAACCCCACCGCCTCGACGTCATCGAGAACTTCGAGTTTGTCCTGTCCTGTCTCATGCTGTACGGCTGCGCGCACGGCGCGGCTCCTCTCGTACGTACGGACGGTGCGGGCGATGCGGACGGTCGGCCGACGTGCCGGGCGGCCGGCGGCCGGCCGCGGGGTCAGCTGTGGGTGATGACGGTGTCGGCGAGGACGGGGGCGTCGTCGCGGTCGGCGGCGGTGACCGACACCTGGATGCGGCCCGGCCCGGGAGCGTCGCGCCACATGCGGATCCGCAGGGTCTCGCCCGGGAAGACGACACCGGCGAAGCGGGTGCCGTACGAGCCGACGCGGGAGACGTCGCCGCCCAGCGCCGTGTCGACGACGGCCTTGAGGGTGACGCCGTAGGAGCACAGGCCGTGCAGGATCGGCCGGTCGAACCCGGCGAGTTTCGCGAACTCCGGGTCGGCGTGCAGCGGGTTCCAGTCCCCGGAGAGGCGGTAGAGCAGCGCCTGGTCCTCGCGGATGAGCCGCTCGGTGGTGAGGTCGGGGGCGCGGTCGGGGAGTTCGAGGCGGGCGGAGGGTCCGCGGTCGCCGCCGAACCCGCCCTCGCCGCGCACGAAGATCTGGGTGTCGCAGGTCCACAGCGGCCCGTCCGCGTCGGCGACTTCGGAGCGCAGCACGATGACGGCGGCCCTGGTCTTGTCGTGGACGGCCGGGACGGTGGAGGTCTGGGTGGCGCTGCCGCGCACCGGCAGGGCACGGTGCACGGTGACGGTCTGGCCGCCGTGCAGCACGGCGGCGAGGTCGACGTCGATACCGGGGGCGGAGAGGCCGCCGGCCAGTGCCATGCCGCCGCCCGCGACGGTCGCGAAGCTGGGCAGCACATGCAGTGCGCTCTCCAGGGTGTAGCGCAGCTCGTCGGGGTCGGTGGCCGGGTGCGGCCGCTCCGGCGTGGGCGCGCCGGCTCCGATACCGAGGTGGTAGAGCTGGACGTCCTTGTGGTCCCAGGCGAGTTCGGTGGTCCGCGGCTCGGCGGAGGTGGCCTTGGCGGCGTCGATGGGCATCGGGATGTTGCTCCTTCACCACGGTGTGAAGACCCCGGCCCGGCCGTCCGCACCGTCGGCCGAGCCGGGGTCGTATCCGGTCGGCCGGGTGGCGCCCCGTCTGCGCGGTCGGTCCGGTCGGGCGCGGCCGGCGCAGCCGGGGCGGGTCGACACGGTCGGCGCACTTCTAGAACGCGTTCTAGCCGATGGGTCTCATGTATAGCCGATCCGCCCGGCACCCGAAAGCCCCTGACACATTGTCAGATACGGCGTCGGGCGCGTCCCGGAGGCCGGCCCATGACATTTGTCAGGGGGGATCGCACACATTCGCATCTGCCGCGGGCCGAATACGCTCCGTAGCTTCGTAGACATGACGAACACAGACGGGGCGAGCGGGGCGGACGGACGCGGCAGGTCCGGCGCGGCGGTGCGGTTCTCCGGAGTCACCCGGAGTTACGGCGCCGTGCGGGCCGTGGACGGACTGGATCTGGAGATCGCGGCCGGCGAGACGGTGGCGCTGCTGGGCCGTAACGGCGCCGGCAAGTCCACCACCATCAGCATGCTGCTGGGGCTGCTGCCGCCCGACTCGGGAGCGGTGCGGCTGTTCGGCGAGGAGCCGGAGCGGACGGTGCGGGCGGGCAAGGTCGGCGCGATGCTGCAGGACGGCAAGCCGATTCCCCGGGTCTCGGTCCGCGAACTGATCACCTTCGTGGCGGCCACCTACCCGCGGCCGATGGACGTCACCGAGACCCTGGAACTGGCCGGGCTCGGTGAGTTCGGCGGGCGCCGGGTGGACAAGCTGTCCGGCGGGCAGGCCCAGCGGGTCCGCTTCGCGGTGGCGCTGGCCGGCAACCCCGAACTGCTGGTGCTGGACGAGCCGACCGCGGCGCTGGACGTCGAGGCGCGCCGGGCGTTCTGGCGCTCCATGCGGGCGTACGCGCGGCGCGGCAACACCATCCTGTTCTCCACCCACTACCTGGAGGAGGCCGACGACCACGCCGACCGGATCGTGGTGATCGACCGCGGGCGGGTCGTCGCCGACGGCAGCAGCGAGGCGATCAAGCGGCGGGCCGGCGGGTCGCTGGTCGCCTTCGACCTCGCCGGGGCCCCTACCGGCCCGCTCCCCGGCCTGCCCGGGGTGACCGCGCTCGAAGTGCGCGGCGACCGCGCGATGCTGCGTACCTCCGATGCGGACGCGACGGTGCTGGCGCTGGCCGGGCTGGGCCTCGTCCGCGGTCTGGAGGTGGCTCCCGCGAGCCTGGAGGACGCGTTCTTGTCACTGACCTCCACGGCCGGGGCGCCGGCTGCCGGCACGGCCGCTTCCGACGTCGCCGCGTCCGCGCCCTCCCCACCGTCCGACCCCTCCGCCCAGTCGGCGTCGTCCGCGTCGTCCGCGTCGTCCGCCAAGGAGCTTGCGTGATGCTCGACTACATCCGGCTCGAAGTCCGGCGCACACTGCGCGACAAGGGCTTTGTGATCTTCGGTATCGGCATGCCGGTGCTCATGTATCTGCTGTTCACCAACATCGGCACGGGCCCCGGCGGCGCCTCGATGGAGTGGAAGATCTCCGCGATGGTCGGGATGGCCGCCTACGGCGCGCTCGGCGCGGCGATCGGCACCGGCACCGGCGTCGCCGAGGACAAGAGCCTGGGCTGGTTGCGGCAACTGCGGATCACCCCCCTCAGCCCGGCGCGGGTGGTGGTGGGCCGCGGGCTGACGGGTTCGGTGACGGTGCTGCCGGCCATCGCCGTGGTGCTGCTGGTGGGCGCGCTGGTCAACGGCGTCCGGATGCCCGTCTTGCAGTGGGCGGCGCTGATCCTCGTCCTCTGGGCGGGCACCGCCCCCTTCACCCTGCTCGGCCTCGGCAACGGCTACCGCCTCTCCTCGCAGGCCACAGGACTGATCAACACCGGGTGCCTGCTGCTGCTCTCGATCATCGGCGGACTGTGGTTCCCGGTCGAGGCGTTCCCCGAATGGCTGCGCTCGCTCTCCGCCTGGACCCCCGCCCGGCGCTTCGCCGACCTGGGCGTGAGCATCACGCACGGCAGCGCGCCGGGTGTCACCACAGTGGCGGTGCTGGCGGCGTGGCTGGCAGTCTTCGGCGGATATGCGGTGTACGCGTACCGTCGGGCCGCGCGCACGGTGTGATCGGCGATGGCCATGACGACCGAGGAAGTCACAGTGCAGCGGAGCGAGCAGCGGGACCGCGGTGCCGAACCGGGTGGCGAGAAGCGCGCCCGGTCGTGCAAGCGGGAGAAATCCGGCGAGGACGCGGACCGGGGGCCGGGGCGGTATGCCTTCCTGCCCTGGCTGCTGTTGGGCCTGGGAGCGTTCTCCAACATCATCCAGGGCAAGACGGGGGACCCCTGGCTCGCCGGCGCCGGGCTCCTCGCCTTCAACTCCCTCTACATCGGCGTCGTCTTCGCCTCCTTCGACCCCAGGCGGCGCGACTCCCGCTACCCCCTCTACGCCCTGGCGGCGCTGACCGCGCTGACGTACGCGATCGCGCTCGGCTTCGGTGGCAACTGGTTCCTGTTCTTCCCGCTGCTCTCGCTGGCCTCCGGCACGGTGCGGGCGTTGCGCGGCAAGAAGCTCGCCCTCTGGCTGATCACGCTCAGCGGCTCGGCCGGGTTCCTGGCGGGGTGGCACGACGGCGGCCCCTGGGGCTCCTTCGGCATCGGGTACGGCACCTTCATCTCCGGCATGGTGACCGCCACGGTCCTGAGCCTGTTCGACACCATCCAGGAGCTGCGGACCACACGTCAGGAGCTGGCCCGCAGCGCCGTGGAGAAGGAACGGCTGCGGTTCTCCCGCGATCTGCACGATCTGCTGGGGCACACCCTTTCCGTGGTGGTGGTCAAGGCCGAGGCGGTGCGCCGGCTGGCGCCGCGCGATCTGGACGCGGCGCTCGGCCAGGCCGCCGACATCGAGGCGGTCGGCCGGCAGGCGCTGACCGAGATCCGTGAGGCGGTCACCGGCTATCGCGAGGGGAGCCTGAGCACGGAGCTGGACAAGGCCCGTTCGGTGCTGGAGGCGGCCGGCATCGAGTCCGTCGTACGTCGCTCCGGGCCGCCGCTGCCGCCGCAGACCGGGGCGCTCCTCGGCTGGGTGATCCGCGAGGGCGTCACCAACACCGTCCGGCACAGCGGGGCCACCCACTGCGAGATCGAGGTGTCCGCCGACCCGGACCGCGTGCGGCTGACGATCACGGATGACGGGCGCGGTCCCGTAAGCTCCGGTGCTGCCGAGCCGCCGGGTCCGGCCCGGCTTCGCGGCCACGGGACCGGCGCACGGCACGGCACCCGCCACGGCTCCGGGCAGGGCACCGAGGACGCCGCGGCCGGCACGGGCCAGGTGGGCGGCTCGGGTTCGGTGGGCGGCACGGGACTGAAGGGGCTGGCGGAGCGGCTGTCCGTGGCGGGCGGCACGCTGCACAGCGGGGCCGACGGCCGCCGGGGCTTCCGGGTCACGGCCGAACTGCCGCTGGGAGCAGATGAGTTGGCGGACGCGGAGGAGTTGACCAGGTGATCAAGGTCCTGCTGGCCGAGGACCAGGGAATGATGCGGGGCGCGCTGGCGCTGCTGCTCGACCTGGAGGAGGACATGGAGGTCGTCGCGCAGGTCGCGGCGGGTGACGCGGTGCTTCCCGCGGCCCTCGACGCCCGTCCCGACATCGCTCTGCTGGACATCGAACTCCCCGGCCGCAGCGGCCTGGACGCCGCCGCCGAGCTGCACGAGCAACTGCCGTCCTGCAAGGTGCTGATCGTGACGACCTTCGGCCGGCCCGGCTATCTGCGCCGCGCGATGGAGGCCGGCGCGTCCGGCTTCCTGGTGAAGGACGGCCCGGTCGAGGAGCTGGCGGCGGCGATCCGGCGGGTGCTCGCCGGGGAGCGGGTGATCGACCCGGGGCTGGCCGCCGCGGCGTTGAGCGCCGGACCCAACCCGCTCACCCAGCGCGAGCGCGATGTCCTGACCAAGGCCGTGGACGGCGCGACCGTCGCGGACATCGCCGGCAAGCTGCATCTGTCCCAGGCCACCGTCCGCAACTACCTCTCGGCAGCCATCGGCAAGACCGGCACCCGCAACCGTATGGAGGCCGTGCGGGCGGCCCGCCGGAACGGCTGGTTGTAGGCGGGGCACGCGTCCGCGCGGCCGCCGGGCCCGACTCGCTTGCGGGGAGCCGCACTCGGGCCTCGTCCCGCTCCCCGCCCGCTCAGTGGTGTGCGACGTCCGCCCGCCGCCGGGGCAGGGCGACGATCATCAGCAGGATGGCGGCGACGAGCAGGAGTCCCCCGACGTGGAACGCCAGGCCGTAGCCGCTGACCGGCGCCGACCGGCCGTGGCCGCCCTCCATGCGGGAGGCGGCGACCGTGGACAGGATCGAAAGGCCCAGTGCGCCGCCCATCTGGCGCGAGGTGTTGATCAGGCCGGAGACCAGGCCCTGGTCGTCCGGGTCGGCGCCGGACGTGGCGATGGAGGCGACCGGCGTCGCGGTCAGGCCGGCACCGAACGCCATCAGGATGCCGGGGCCCAGGATGGTGCCGAGGTAGGTTCCGTCGGCGCCCATCGTGCCCTGCCAGAACATGCCGGAAGCGGAGACCATCGCCCCGACGACGGCCAGCGTCTTGGCGCCCAGGCGGCTCATCAGCCGCGGGGCGATCTTCGAGCCCAGCACGATGCTCAGGGAGTGCGGAATGAACGACAGGCCGGCCTGCAGCGGCGTGTAGGCGAGCACGTTCTGCATGTAGAGCGACAGGAAGTACCACATCGAGAACATCGCGGCGCCGGTCAGCACCATCGCCGCGTTGGCCGAGGAGACCGAACGCAGCCGGAAGAGCCCCAGCGGCATCAGCGGTGCCTTGGCGCGTGCCTCGACGGCGATGAAGGCCGTCACGACGACCAGCCCGGCCGTCAGCGGCAGCAGCGTGGACGCCGATGCCCAGCCGTCCGTCTCGGTGTGCACGATGCCGTACGCCACCAGCCCCAGGCCGCCGGTGACCAGCAGCGCGCCGGGGATGTCCAGCCGCCGGGCGGCGTCACGCCGGCTCTCGGCGAGCCAGCGGACCGCGCCGGCCAGGACGAGCGCGCCGACCGGCACATTGATGAGCAGCACCCACCGCCAGGACAGGAACTCGGTGAGCAGCCCGCCGACCAGACCGCCCACCGCGCCGCCGCCCGCGCCGACCGCCGTCCAGGTCGCGATCGCCCGGGTGCGGGCCGCGCCCGCCGGGAAGGACGTGGTCAGGATCGTGAGGGTGGCCGGGGAGAGCACGGCCGCGCCGACGCCCTGCACGGTCCGGGCCGCGATCAGCTGCCAGGGCTCCCGGGCGAGCCCGCCGCCCAGGCTCGCGAGGGTGAAGAGGGCCAGCCCGAGGACGAAGACCCGCTTGCGTCCGAAGATGTCGGCGATCCGGCCGCCGAGCAGCATGAAGCCCGCGAAGGTGATGACGTACGCGTTGACGACCCACTGCAGGCCGAGTTCGCTCAGGCCCAGACCGGACCGTACGGCGGGCATGGCGACGTTGACGACGGAGACGTCGAGGACGACGAGGAACTGCCCCGCGCATACCAGCAGTGTCACCAGCCAGGCCGGTGCGGGCGCCCTGCGCGAGGTCTCGGACAGGGTGGTGGGGGTGGCTATCGGGGGCATGCGGGCCATGCTCGCATCCGTCGCGTATCCGCCGCATCGGCATATCGGTGCACCCGCCACCTGACCGAGGACCTAGGACCCGGGTCCCGGGCGCCGTGGGCCCTGGGGGTCAGGCGCGGGCGGCGCGGAAGCGGAGCCGGTACTCGGTCGGTGTGGTGTTGAGGGTGCGGCGGAACGCCCGGACGAGGGTGTCGGTGGTGCCGAACCCGCAGAGGGACGCCAGACGTTCGAGGGTGACGTCCGTGGTTTCCAGCTGGTGGCGCGCCCGCTCGACGCGGGCCGACTCGATGTAGACGGCGGGGGTCACGCCGAGTTCCGCCTTGAAGATGCGGGCGAGCTGGCGTTCGCCGATGTGCGCGTGGGCGGCGAGGTCCGCCGCGGTGAGCCGCTCGCCGAGGTGGCCCATGATGTGGTGGCGCAGGTCCTCGATACGCCGCGTCGTGGAGACCGGCTCCAGGGGGACGCTGAACTGGCTCTGCCCACCGGCACGCTTGAGGTACATCACCAGCTGACGGGCCACGCGCAGCGCGACGTTCTCACCGAAGTCGTCGGCGACCAGGGCGAGGGACAGGTCCAGGCAGGAGCTGATGCCCGCCCCGGTCCACACATTGCCGTCGCGGATGAAGATCGGTTCGGCGTCGACCTCGACCGCGGGATGGTCGGCGGCCAGCCGCGGTGCGGTCGACCAGTGCGTGGTGGCGCGTTTGCCGTCGAGGAGCCCGGCCGCCGCGAGGAGATGCGCGCCGACGCAGACGGAGGCGACGCGGCGCGAGCGGCCGGCGAGGACCGCCACCCGCTCGACGGTGTGCGGGTCGGCGACCGGGTGGATCCGGCGCTCGTCGTCGACCTCCACCGAGCCGGGGACCAGCAGCGTGTCGATGCTCGTCGCCGCGGCCTCGTCGAAGGTGATGTCGGGCAGGATGCGCACGCCGGCCGACGTGGTGACCGGCGCCAGGTTCTCGGCGGCCAAACGGACGCGGTAGCCGCCGCCGTCGTCGTCGCTCTCGCGCCGCACGAGGGAGAACACCTCCGGCGGCCCGGTGACGTCGAGCAGATCCACACCGTCGAAGACGACGATGACGACGGAGCGTTCCGGGCTGGTCACGGGCCCTCCTCGACGGTCATGTCCGGATCTGCATCCTAGATGACATTGCCGACACCCGGCCGGGTCCGTAGCGTTTCAGCAGGCCCACCCAGAAGGGTGGACCGACCCCAACCACCCCTGAAGACAGGACACTTGTGGCCACGACGACCCTGCGCACCCTCAACGGCTTCGACGAGACGCCCGCGAAGCTCTCCGACGCGACCGTCATCCTGATCGACTACCAGAACACCTACACCCAGGGCGTGATGGAGCTGGCGGGCTGGCGGAACGCGCTCGACGCCGCCGCCCTGCTGCTCGCCCGGGCCCGCGAAGCCGGTGCGACGGTCGTCCACGTCATCCATGACGGCGGCGAGGGAACGCCCTACGACATCACCTCCGAGATCGGCCGGATCCACCCGTGCGTGGCCCCCGTCGACGGCGAGAACGTCGTCGTCAAGCAGGCACCCGACGCGTTCCACGGCACCGACCTCGCCGACCACGTCGAGGCAGCCGGCAAAACGGACATCGTCATCGCCGGGTTCATGACCCACATGTGCGTGGCCTTCACCGCCCAGGGCGCGTTCCTGCGCGGCAACAGGCCCACCGTCGTCGCCGACGCCTGCGCCACCCGCCCGCTGCGCGGCGCCGGTGTCGAGATGAGCGCCGAACAGATCCACCACAGCGCGCTGGCGACCGTGGAGGACCTCTACGGTGTCGTCGTCCCCTCCGCGGCGGACCTGGGCTGAATCGCGGCCGGCGCCCTTGCCGCTCGCGCGGACATCACTTGCGCAGCAGGGTGACCACCGCCGCGCCGCCCAGGCCGATGTTGTGGGCAAGGCCGATCCGGGCGCCGGGTACCTGCCGCTCCCCCGCCGTGCCGCGGAGCTGCCACACCAGCTCCGCGGCCTGTGCCAGCCCGGTCGCGCCCAGGGGGTGGCCCTTGGAGATCAGGCCGCCGGACGGGTTGACCACCCAGCGCCCTCCGTAGGTGGTGGCACCGTCGGCGACGAGCTTGCCCGACTCGCCGTCCGCGCACATGCCCAGCGCCTCGTACGTGAGCAGTTCGTTGACGGAGAAGCAGTCGTGCAGCTCGATGACGTCCACGTCCTCGATGCCGAGGCCGCTCGCGGCGTAGACCTGCCGGGCCGCGGCCCGCGACATCGGCTTGCCGACCACGTCGATGCAGGAGCCGGCGGCGAAGCTGTCCTCGGTGTCCGTCGTCATGGCCTGGGCGGCGATCTCCACCGCACGCTCCGCCAGCCCGTGGTCCCGAACGAACCGCTCGGAGGCGACGACGGCCGCGGCCGAGCCGTCCGAGGTCGGCGAGCACTGGAGCCGGGTCAGCGGCCGGTGGATGGTCTTGGCGGCGAGGACCTCCTCGATCGTGTGGACGTCCCGGAACTGGGCGTAGGGGTTGTGCGCCGAGTGCCGGTGGTTCTTGACGCCGACCGCGGCGAGCTGCTCCTCGGTGGTGCCGTAGCGCGCCATGTGCTCGCGGGCGGCGTTGCCGAAGATCTGCGCGGTGGGCGGGGTCATCTCGAAGCCGTGTCCGGCCGCCATCACGCCGTAGTGCCGGGCGACCGGTGAGGTGGCGAAATCGCCGCTGCCCGCGCCGCCGCCCAGCGCACCGCGCTTCATCTTCTCGAAGCCGAGTGCCAGCACACAGTCGTTGATTCCCGACTCGACGAACTGGCGCGCCATCATCAACGCGGTGGAGCCGGTCGCGCAGTTGTTGTTGACGTTGTAGACCGGTACGCCGGTCAGCCCCAGTTCGTACACGGCGCGCTGGCCGGCCGTCGAGGTCTGGTAGCAGTAGCCGACCGGCACCTGCTCGACGTCCTCGTAGCCGATCCCGGCGTCGGCGAGCGCGTTGCCGCCCGCTTCCCTCGCCAGGTCCCAGTACTGCTCGTCGCGGGTCTCGGGCTTGGTGAACGGCGTCATTCCGACACCGATGATGTACGCCTTGCCGGCCATGCGTGTCCTCCTGGGGAGCGTCAGACGAGGGGGCGGGGCTCGGGGTCGCGCGGCAGGCCGAGCAGCCGCTCGGCGACGACGTTCAGCTGGACCTGGGTGGTGCCGCCGGCGATGGTCAGGCAGCGCGACATCAAGAAGCCGTGCAGCGCCCGTTCGCCCGCGCCCTCGCGCACCGCGCCGTCCGGCCCGAGCAGCTCCAGCGCCAGCTCGGCGACCTTCTGCTGGTGCGCGGTCTGCACCAGCTTGCGGATACTGGCGCCGGCGCCCGGCTCCAGGCCCGAGACCTGCTGGAGCGTGGTGCGCAGACCGATGCAGCCCAGCGCGTGGGCCTCGGCGGCGAGCGCGCCGATACGTGCGCGCAGCGCGCCGTCCAGGCCCGCGGAGCGGTCGATGAGGGCCTGCAGACCGGTGTCGAAGGTCAGTTGGTCGGCCATGTGGACACGTTCGTTGTCCAGGGTGGTGCGGGCGACCGTCCAGCCGTTGTCGACCTCGCCGACGACCGCGTCGGCAGGCAGCAGCACGTCGTCGAAGTAGACCTCGTTGAAGAGCGCGTCGCCGGTGATCTCCTTCAGCGGGCGGACGTCGATGCCGGGGCTGTGCATGTCGACGACGAAGAAGGTCAGTCCGCGGTGCTTGGGCGCGGTGGGATCGGTGCGGGCGAGCAGGATGCCGTGGCCCGCCCACTGGGCGGCCGAGGTCCACACCTTCTGGCCGTTGATCCGCCAGCCCTCGTCGGTCCGTTCGGCGCGGGTGCGCAGGGACGCCAGGTCCGAGCCGGCCTCCGGCTCGGAGAAGAGCTGGCACCACAGCAGGTCACCGCGCAGCGACGGCAGCAGGTACCGCTCCTTCTGCTCCTCGGTGCCGTGGGCGAGGAGCGCGGGCACCACCCAGGTGGCGATGCCCAGATCGGCGACCTTGACCCCGGCGGCCGCCAGTTCCTGCTGGACGGCGAGCTGTTGGACGGGGCCGGCGCCCAGTCCGTAGGGCTCGGGGAGGTGCGGGGCGGCATACCCGGTGGGGGCCAGTGCGCGGCGGACGGCTGCCGGGTCCAGGCCGCGCACTGCGCCGATGGCCGCACGGGCGTCGGCGCGGTGGCCGTCCGCTTCGGCCGGGAGTTCCAGTCGCAGTGCGCGGCGGGCGCCGTCGGCGGCGTGGCGGGCGGCGCGCAGCCGGTGGGTGTCGCCGCCACCGAGGAGCTGGCGGGCCACGGTCGCCCGCCTCAGGTGGAGGTGGGCGTCGTGCTCCCAGGTGAAGCCGATGCCGCCGAGGATCTGGATGCAGTCCTTGGCGCAGCCGAAGGCGGCGTCCAGGGCGGTCGCGGTGGCCAGCGCGGCGACCAGACCACGGACCTCGGGCGGCTCGTGCGCGGCGCGGGCCGCGTCCCAGACGAGGGCGCGGGCCTGTTCGCAGCGGACGAGCATGTCGGCGCAAAGGTGCTTGACCGCTTGGAACTGGCCGATGGGGCGGCCGAACTGCTCGCGCATCGCGGCATGTTCGGCGGCGGTGTGCAGGGACCAGGCGGCGGTGCCGCAGGATTCGGCGGCGAACAGCAGCCCCGCCAGGTCGCGGACGAGTGCGGTGTCGACGGTCAGCAGCCGGTCGCCGGGTATCAGCACGCCGTCCGCGCTCACCTCGGCGGTCGGCCGGGTGGGGTCGGCGCTCTCCTGGGGCCGCACGGTCAGGGTGTCGGCGTCGGCCGCGAGCCAGACGGTGCCGGCGGACGTCTCGGCGGCCAGCACCAGCAGATCCGCCTCGCCACCGGACAGGACGGGGGGTGCGGTGCCGTCGAGGAGGTAGCCGCCGGCCCCTTCGACGGCGGTGAGGGAGCCGGCGCCGAGTGCCACGGCGCCGATGCGCTCACCGGTGGCCAGGGCCCGTACGAGCTGCCGGGGCCCGCCGCGGTGGAGGAGTTCCCCGGCCAGGGCGGTGGGCAGGTACGGGCCGGGGAGCGCGGCGCCGCCCAGCTCCTCCAGCACGACCGCCAGGTCGAGGAGTTCGCCGCCGCCTCCGCCGTCGTCCTCGGGAAGGTGCAGTCCGACCAGGCCCTGTGCGACGAGCTGTTTCCCATGGGCGGGGCGGCCGGGCCCGCCGGGCGGTGCGGCGTCGAGCAGGGTGTGCAGTTCTTCGGGTGGCACGGTGCGGGCGGCCCAGCGGCGCGTCGCCTCTGCCAGGTCACGGTGCTCTTGTGTGATTCCGATGCCCATGCGGAGCAGACTAGAACACGTTCCAATCTGACGGAAGGTCAGGAGCCGGTCGAACGCCGATCGACCTCTTTGTCGGTGTTGATTCCGCAATCCGCCCGACTCGCACCGCTTTCCGGGCGCGAACAGTCCGCATTCGACAGGGAACGGCTCAGCGGCGTACCGGAAGCGGCCGGGTGAATTCCGGTGCACGCCCGCCATTCCGGCCCCGCCACAGGAGCCCCGCGCGAATTCACCACTATCGGGCATCCCGGAAACACCCCACGGGAAATACGAACCGCTGTTCTGACGGCGGAATGCGCCGGCGGCCGGTACCCGCACATCGCCCGGCGCGCGCCGTACGGCAGCATGAGCCCCCTGATCGCATCCCAGGAGGAAGCCCATGGCCGCTCCCACGGCTCCCACAGCTCCGCAGCCGGAGATTCTCGCCGCATTCGAGGCGGCGAAGGGCTTCATGCCCGTGGACGAGGGCCTCGCCCTGTACGCGGCGGCGGCGGAGGCGGGGGCGCTCGGGCTGCCGCTCGTGGAGGTCGGCACCTACTGCGGCCGGTCGACGATCCTGCTCGCGGACGCCGCGCGCGGCGCGGGCGTGATGGCCGTCACCGTCGACCACCACCGGGGCAGCGAGGAGCAGCAGCCGGGCTGGGAGTACCACGACCCGACGGTCGTCGACCCCGAGGTCGGCCGGATGGACACCCTGCCCACCTTCCGCCGGACCCTGCACGCGGCCGGCCTGGAGGAGCAGGTGATCGCCCTGGTCGGCCGGTCACCGCAGGCCGCGGCCCTCTGGCAGGCCCCGGTCGGCCTGGTCTTCATCGACGGCGGACACACCGACGAGCACGCCACCGCCGACTACGAGGGCTGGGCCCCGCACGTCGCCCCCGGCGGACTGCTCGTCATCCACGATGTCTTCGCGGACCCGGCGGACGGCGGCCAGGCCCCGTACCGCGTCTACCGCAGGGCCCTGGACTCCGGCGCCTTCACGGAGATCTCCGAGCACGGGTCGCTGCACGTCCTGCGGCGCACCGGCCCCGGCATCTGAGCGGGCTACGATCGCTGACGTGTCCAACGGCAGCACTTTTCCCCCGCACCGCCGCCTGCGCCGCGCCCTCGCCGTGACGCTGGCCGTCCTGGTGGCCGCCTGCGCGGCCGGCTGGCTGCTCTGGCGGTCCTCGGGCGACACCGGCGGCGCGCCGCCACCAGGCGCGCAGCCGGCCCCGAGCACGTCATCGAGCGGCGGCTCCGGCGGCAAGGCCGGGCACGGCGGCACCGGCGGCCCGCACGCCGAGCCCGACAAGGGAAAGGAAGGGGACGGGTCGGACGGCGGGAAGGCCGGCGGATCCGGCACCCCGCGAGCGGGCGGCAGCCTCAAGGGCAAGGTCGTGGTGATCGACCCCGGGCACAATCCGCGCAACCGCGACCACGGCCGGGAGATCGCGCGACAGGTCGACATCGGCAACGCGCGCAAGGAGTGCGACACCACCGGCACCTCCACCGACGACGGTTACGCCGAGGCCGCCTTCACCCTCGACCTCGCCCGCCGCACCCGCACCCTCCTGCAGGACCGGGGCGCCGAGGTCGTGTTCACCCAGGACGGCGACCGCCCCTACGGGCCGTGCGTCGACGAGCGCGCCGCCACCGGCAACAAGGCCCACGCCGATGCCGTCGTCTCCCTGCACGCCGACGGCTCGGGGGCGGGCAACCGCGGCTTCCACGTCATCCTGCCCTCCCGCGTCACCGCCGGCGCCGCGGACACCTCGGCGATCGTGGCACCCTCGCGGGAACTGGGCGAGCGGCTGGCCGGCCGGTTCGTGGCAGTAACCGGAAGTGCGCCCTCCAATTACATCGGCGGCGGCACCGGCCTGGACGTGCGCTCCGATCTCGGCGGCCTCAACCTCTCGAAGGTGCCCAAGGTGTTCCTGGAGTGCGGCAATATGCGCGACGCGAAGGACGCCGCGCAATTGACCGACGCACAGTGGCGGCAAAAGGCGGCGCGCGGGATCACCGAGGGCATTACGGACTTCTTGACGCACTGACAGCGGCCGGTGCGGCGCCCGCCGATACGGCCGGAGATACCGCGGCCGAAACCCTCCCGAAACCAACACGACGGCCCGGCGGATTCGACGATAGGTTCCCCTTTACGATGGGGGCCACCGCCCGTGCCTCGCACCGCGCGCCAGCGACAGCGACAGCGACGACCAGAACCACGAAACCGACAAAGGACCCTTACGTGAACATCCGCTCCCTCACTCGAGGCGACGGCGTGGTGATCGGAGCAGCGGTGTTGCTGTTCATCGCCTCGTTCCTCGAGCTCTACTCGACCGGCGACACCTGCGTCGGCAAGTTCTGCCCCGAGTCGACCTCCGGCCCGAACGCCTGGGACGCCCTGTCCCTGCTGATGAGCGTCTACCTCGCCGGTGTCATCGCCGCCGCCCTGATCGTGGTCTCCCGCGCCCTGCCGCAGCCGCGCAAGGTCGCCGGACTCGAACTCCAGCAGGTCGGCGTCTCGCTGGCCATCTTCGCGGCGTGGACCTCGTTCTGGGCGATCATCGACAGTGAGGGCGCCTCCGCCGGTCTGATCCTCGGCCTGATCGGCGCGTTCGCCCTGGCCGGCGCGGCCGTCGCCACCCCGCTGGTGCCCGCCCTCAAGGCCGCCCTGGTCGGCCCCCCGAAGCCGCAGACCCCGTCCCCGTACGGCACGGGCCCCAACCCCGGCTACGGCTACCCCGGCGCGCAGCAGCAGCCCGCGGGCCAGGGCTACGGCTACCCGGGCGGCCAGCAGCAGCCCGACCCGCAGTCCTACGGCGGTCAGCAGGCACCGGCCGGTGCCACGGCCGGCGGCCCGCAGGGCGCGACCCCGGCGGCCGGCGGCCCGGCCGACTTCGCGCCGTTCTGGTTCGCGGTGCCCGTCGCGCGCCCGCTGTACGGCGAGGACGGTTCGCCCCAGCCGATCGCCGAACTGGCGCCCGGCACCTGGTACCTCGCGGTGGAGCAGCGCGGCCAGGCCCTGATCGCGCAGACCCAGGACGGCCGGCGCGGCGTCCTGCAGGACACCACCGGCATCCAGCGCGGCTGACGCCGGACGCACAGCGGTCCTTTCGCGGCCCCTCGCCCTCGCGGGCGGGGGGCCGTTGCGCTGTCCGCCGCCGGGTCGTACAGTCGCCGGACCGCACCGACCTGACACACCGTCAGCATGTTGCGGTGGACGCGGACGGACACACCGGCGGAGAGGGGCGGGCATGCGACTCGGGCTGGCGCTGGGCTACTGGGGCCGCGGCCCCGACCCCCGGCATCTCGAACTCGCCCGCGAGGCGGAGCGCCTGGGCTACGACTCGGTGTGGACCGCGGAGTCCTGGGGCTCGGACGCGTTCACCGCGCTCACCTGGATCGCCGCGCACACCTCACGGATCAAACTCGGCACCGGCATCGCGCAGATGGCCGCGCGCACCCCCACCGCCACCGCGATGCACGCCCTCACCCTCGACCATCTCTCCGGCGGCCGGGTCCTGCTGGGGCTGGGCCTTTCGGGCCCGCAGGTCGTCGAGGGGTGGTACGGGCGGCCGTTCCCCAAGAGCCCGCTGACCGCGACACGGGAGTACGTGGACGTGATCCGGCAGGTGCTGCGCCGCGAGGGCCCGGTGGAGGCCGACGGGCTCTTCCATCCGCACCCCTACCGCGGCGCGGACGGCACCGGCCTGGGCCGGGCGCTCAAGCCCATCACGCACCCCCTGCGCGCCGAACTGCCGGTTCTGCTGGGCGCGGAGGGCCCCAGGAACATCGCCCAGACCACCCGCATCGCGGACGGCTGGCTGCCGCTGTACTGGTCACCGCTGCGCACCGAGGTCTACCGGGCATCCCTGGAGGACGCCCCGGACGGCTTCCTCATCGCCCCGATGGCGCGCGCCGTGGTCTGCGACGACGTCAGCGAGGGGCTGCTGCCGGTCAAGGCGATGCTCGGCTTCTACATCGGCGGCATGGGGCATGCGACCCGCAACTTCCATGCCGATCTGATGGCGCGGATGGGCTTCGAGGAGGAGGCCCGGCAGGTGCAGGAACTCTTCCTCCAGGGCCGCAAGGAGGAGGCGGTGCTTGCCGTCCCGGACGCGTTCGCCGACGAGATCTCGCTGGTGGGGCCGCGTGAACGTATCGCTCAGCGGCTGGAGTCGTGGCGGGCGGGGCCGGTCACCGACCTGTTGGTCACCGCTCCCGACCCGCACACCCTGCGAGTACTGGCCGAGCTCAACTCCTGACGCTCCCGGGGGCTGCACGGCCCGCACGGCTCATTCGAAGGACGCCCGCTCCAGCCACAGGTCGAGCAGTGCGCGGTCGCCGAACACCTCGACGCGGTCGCTGTCGGCGGGCAGCCTGCGGTAGAGGACCATCAGGAGGTCGGTGAGCGGGCCGCGCAGCGCGACGGCGGCCTTCTCGTGGCTGCGGCGGTGGACGAACCGGTCGCCGGTGAGGTCGAGGACCCATTCGGCGTTCAGCTCGGGCGCGGTGTCGGTGGCGTGCAGGTGGATGCTGCGGCCGGGGCCGAACAGCGGGTCATCGGCGTCCGCCTGCCGCGCGGCCATCTCCGGCAGGGCGCACAACTGGAGCCATTCCTCCAGGCAGTCGGCCGCCACCTCGGGTGCGAGCGCGTAGCCGGCGTCGGTCGCCAGGGCCGCGTCGGCCCGGTGGATCGCCGTCTCGTGGGTCATCCTGCGGGCCCAGAACCGCGCCCGCCGCACCGGCGACCAGGTCCACACCTCGGCCTCGGGACCGGCCTCGCGCAGCGCCCGTACGGTGTGCTCGATGCCCTCGGCGAGCCAGGCGTCCAGGGCGGCGGCGTCATCACCTTCGGGGCCGTCGCCCAGCGGGACGTCCTCGTCCTCGACGTTCCCGGTGGCGCGGGTGGCGACCAGCACTCCGGCCCAGCGGTGCGCGCCGCCCACGTGCCGGGCGAGATCGGCCAGCGTCCACGCGGGGCAGGTCGGTACCTTGGCGGCGAGATCGCCGGTGCGTACGAGCGCCCTGAATCTGTCGGTCTCGGCGAGGAGTTCGGCGCAGTAGCGCTCATGGGAGAGGGAGCCGCGGAGAGTCATGGCCGCACAGTAGTGCGCGGCCGGCCCGCGCGGCTCGTCAAATTGCGGGCCGCGGCATGCCCCCGGGGCCGGGCCGCCCCGGTGCCGCCCGGGTTCCTCTCCCGGGCGGCACCGGCGGCCTAGGCGCGGCAGCAGTCCGGGTCGAGGCCGGTGGGCAGCCACTCGCCGCCGAAGACCGACGTGGTGGCCTCGTCGCCTCCGAGGGCGGCCACCGCGAGCAGCAGCGATCCGGCGGTCCAGGAGGTCAGTTCACGGGGCCAGATCGCGTCGTCGTCGAAGACGTAGCCGGTCCAGTACATGCCGTCCTCCGAGCGCAGGTGCTGCATCCACTTGAGGATCTGCACGGCACGCTCGGACTCCCCCATCGCCCAGAGGGCGAGGGCCAGTTCGGCGCTCTCACCGCCGGTGACCCACGGGTTGGGCAGCACACAGCGCACACCGAGTCCCGGCACGACGAAGCGCTCCCACTCCGCGTCGATCCGTTCCCTGGCGTCCGCGCCGCGCACCGCGCCGCCCAGGACCGGGTAGTACCAGTCCATGGAGTAGCGGGCCTTGTCCAGGAACCGCTCGGGGTGCCGGCGAATCGCGTGGCCGAGGCGCCCGGCGGCCAGTTCCCAGTCGGGCTGCGGCTCCTCGCGCTGGTCGGCGAGGGCGAGGGCGCAGCGCAGGGCCTGGTAGACCGAGGACGATCCGGTCAGCAGCGCGTCGGTGACGGGGGTGCCGTCGTCCTCCCGCTTCCAGCCGATCTCGCCACCCGGCTGCTGGAGTTCCAGGACGTACTCGATGGCCGCGAAGACCGCGGGCCACATGCGGTCGAGGAACGTCTCGTCGCCGGTGGACAGGAAGTGGTGCCAGACGCCGACCGCGATGTAGGCGCAGAAGTTGGTCTCCCGGCCGCGGTCGGTGGGCGCCTCGGCGTCTCCGTCGGCGTAGGCCGCGTACCAGGAACCGTCCTTGTTCTGGGTGCGCACCAGCCAGTCGTACGCGGCCTCGGCGCGCTCGTGCTCGCCGGCCGCGTCCAGGGCCATGGCGGCCTCGGTGTGGTCCCACGGATCGAGGTGGTGCCCGCGGAACCAGGGGATCGCGCCGTCCTCGCGCTGGATCGCCATGATGCCGGCGACCGTGAGGGCAGCCTGTTCTGCGGTGAGCACGCCCGGCAGGACCAGGCGTTCGGTACGCCCGGGACTTGTCACTTGGCGGCTCCCGGGGTGGACTCGGCGGACGTGGCGGACTTCGCGGCGCGCTTGGCGGGCCCGGCCGTGGACTTGGTCGGCTTGGCCGTGGACTTGGTGGCCTTCGCGGCGGTCTTGGCGGGAGCCTTGGTGGCCTTGGCGGTCTTGGCCGGAGCCTTGGCCGCGGCCTTCGCTGGCTCGGGGGTCGTCGCGGCGGCCGTCGCGGCGTCCTGCTCGGGCAGGCGTGGCTTGGTGGCGTAGGCCACGAAGCTCTTGCCGATGACGGGGTTGAGCGCCTGCTCCGCGAGCCGGGTGGCCAGCGGCTTCTTCATGATGTCCCAGACCAGCAGCTTGTGGTACGCCTTCACCGGCAGCGGGGCGTCGTCGCCGTCCTTGTCCACCCCGAAGGCGCACTTCAGCCACCAGTAGGGGCTGTGCAGGCCGTGCGCGTGATGCGTGCCGTAGGGCTCCAGGCCCGCCTCGCGCATCTTGCCGAGCAGTTCGTCACCGCGGTAGATCCGGATGTGGCCGCCCTCGACCTCGTGGTAGGCGTCGCTGAGTGCCCAGCAGATCTTCTCCGGGCCGTAGCGCGGGACGGTGACGGCGATCCGGCCACCGGGGCGCAGCACCCGCACCATCTCGGCGAGCACTCCCTTGTCGTCGGGGATGTGCTCCATCACCTCGGAGATGATCACGACGTCGAAGCTGTCGTCGGGGAACGGCAGGGCGAGCGCGTCCCCCTCCATCGCGGTGGCGGTGGCACCCGCCGGGACCTCGCCGGCCTCCTCCATCGCGGCGAACCACTTGGCGACCTCGCGGATCTCCTCGCCGTTCTGGTCGAGGGCGACGACCTGCGCGCCGCGTCGGTAACACTCGAAGGCGTGCCGGCCCGCGCCGCAGCCCAGGTCGAGTACGCGGTCGCCCGGGGCGAGCGGGAAACGGGAAAAGTCGACGGTCAGCACGGCGTTCAGCTTTCGTCCGGCGGTTCATGGCGGTGGTGGCTGCGGAAAGCGGTGGGGTACGGGGTGCGGGGGTGGCGGCCGACGTCCCGCGCACCTGCGCGCACGCCCGGAGGCGCGGTCGGGCCCGGCACTAGGCGCGTCCGGCGGGGCTCGGGGCGGCCGCGGTCCCGGCGGCGCCCCCGGCCGCCCCCCGGCCGCGGGCAGCGGCGGCGGCGTGGTCCGCCTGGAGGGCGATCGCCTCGCGGTAGCGCTCGGCGGTGCCGAGGGCGGCCTGCCGCCAGGTGAAGCGGGTCAGCACCCGCTCACGGCCCGCCGCGCCGAGCCGGCTGCGCAACGGGGCGTCCCCCAGGAGGCGGAGAAGCCCGGTCGCCAGTGCGCCGGCGTCGCCCGGGGGCACCGCCAGGCAGGTCTCACCGTCGGTGCCGGCGACTTCGGGGATGGCGCCGCCGGTGGTGGCCAGCAGCGGGGTGCCGGTGGCCATCGCCTCGGCCGCCGGGAGCGAGAAGCCCTCGTAGAGGGAGGGCACACAGGCGATCTGCGCACCGCGCACCAGGTCGACGAGTTCGCTGTCGCTGATGCCCTTGACGAACTCGATGGCGTGCGCGAGGCCGTGGCGTTCGATGGCCGCGGCGACCGGCCCGTCGTCGGCGCGCTTGCCGACCACCACCAGATGCGCGTCGGGGTTCTCGGTACGGACCTTGGCGAGCGCCTCGACGAGGTGGACCAGGCCCTTGAGCGGCACGTCGGCGCTGGAGGTCGTCACGATCCGGCCCGGTACCTCGGGGACGGACGGGTCGGGCGAGAAGAGGTCGGTGTCGGCGCCGATGTGCACGACGTGGATCCGGCCGTCGGCCACGCCGAGGTCGTCGACGATCTCCTGGCGGGAGGAGCCGGAGACGGTCAGCACGGACGGCAGCCGGCGGGCGACCCGCTTCTGCATCCGGGTGAAGCCGTACCAGCGGCGCACCGAGGCGCGGCGCAGCCGGCCTTCGGCGGCTTCCAGGTCCAGCCGCCGGTCGACGGTGATGGGGTGGTGGATCGTGGTGACCAGCGGGGCGCCGATCGCGCGCGGGCCGCCGAGCAGGCCGTACCCGAGCGTCTGGTTGTCGTGCACGACGTCGAACTCGCCCCGCCGGGCGGCGAGGTGACGCCGGGCCCGGAGGGAGAAGGTGAGCGGTTCGGGGAACCCGCCGGTCCACATCGTGCCGACCTCGACGGCGTCGATCCAGCTGCGGAACTCGCGGAGCCCGGGAGTGCGGAACGGGTCGGGCTGCCGGTAGAGGTCGAGGCTGGGCAGCTCGGTCAGCGTCACCCCGTCGTCGAGGACGGGGTAGGGCTGGGCGCCGATGACCTCAACGGCGTGCCCGAGGCGGGCCAGTTCGCGCGAGAGATGGCGTACGTAGACGCCTTGACCACCGCAGAAAGGGTTCCCCTTGTAGGTGAGCATCGCGATGCGCAGGGGTCCGTCGCCGTTCTCCGGGGCGGAGGCCGAGGGGGCCTCTGCGGGGCGAGGCGCGGCTGCCTGGACGGCCTCTGCGGTCACGCTCGGCCCCCTTCTCACTGGACTTTCGCCGGAGCGTAACCGCTGGCGGTAATCTAGAACAAGTTTCAGAACTGATCGGCTACTGATCAGTTCAGGAAGCTTCGAATCTACCGGCCGAGCCCCCCGCGGAAAGAGTCGCACCAGGTGATTCGCGCCACGACCCGCCCCCCTGCCATGCTGTGCCGATCACACCACCGGCACTCACCGCATCGCGGACGCAATGCCACGGAATGGGATATATGACTACGGAATCCAGGGCGGCCGACCCGGCGCCTCCCGCGAGTCCTCCCCTGACCGAACGTCAGGAGGCCCGCCGCCGCCGCATCCTGCACACCAGCGCCCGGCTGGCCGGCCGTGGCGGGTTCGACGCCGTACAGATGCGCGAGGTCGCCGAGTCCTCGGGCGTCGCGCTCGGCACCCTCTACCGCTACTTCCCCTCCAAGGTGCACCTGCTGGTCGCGACCATGCAGGACCAGCTCCAGCACATGCACGAGACGCTGCGCAAGCGCCCGCCGTCGGAGGAGGACCCGGGCAAACGGGTCGCCCAGACCCTGATGCGGGCGTTCCGAGCCCTCCAGCGCGAACCGCACCTCGCGGACGCGATGGTGCGCGCGCTGACCTTCGCCGACCGCTCCGTCAGCCCCGAGGTGGACACCGTCTCCCGGCTGACCACCGCGATCATCCTGGACGCGATGAACCTGGACGGGCCCGCCACCCCCGACCAGTTGTCCGCGGTGCGGGTCATCGAGCACACCTGGCACTCGGCGCTGATCACCTGGCTGTCCGGGCGGGCCTCGATCGCCCAGGTGAAGATCGACATCGAGACGGTCTGCCGGCTGATCGACATCACCGCACCGGAGCCGGGACCGCGGCCCGGGGCGAAGTCGGGGTCCGGCTCGGGGACGGCCGCTCACTCCTCGGGCGGGAAGACCGGCTGACCGCTGTCCGCCACGGTGATGAGGATCGCCTCGACCGGGCACCCCTCGGCCGCTGCCAGCACGCTCTCGGCGGGGTCCCCCTCCGGCGCCACCGGATGCGACTGCCGGGCGGAGTCGAGACGGAAGCCGTCGGGTGCCGCCCCGACGCACATCCCGGACCCGATGCACACGCTCCGGTCCACCTCCACCCGCCAGCGGTCCCCCATCAGGCACCCGCCGGCAGGTGGATCATCTTGTGCTCCAGATACTCGCCGAACCCCTCCGGCCCGAACTCCCGCCCGATGCCGGAGTTCTTGTAGCCGCCGAACGGGCCGAGCATGTCGATGCTGAAGGTGTTGACCGAGTACGTGCCGGTGCGCACCTGCCGCGCGATGTCGATGCCTCGCTCGACGTCGGCGGTCCACACCGAGCCGGAGAGGCCGTAATCCGAGTCGTTGGCGATCCGCACCGCCTCGGCCTCGTCCTCGTAGGGCAGCAGGCAGATGACCGGGCCGAAGATCTCCTCGCGGGCGATCCGCATGGAGTTGGCGACCTCGCCGAAGAGCGTCGGCTCGACGTACCAGCCCGTCGGCTGCCCCTCGGGCCGTCCGCCGCCGGTCAGGACCTTGGCACCTTCCTGCTGGCCGAGCGCGATGTAGTCCAGCGAGCGCTGCTGCTGGCGCCGGGCGACCAGCGGGCCGAGTTCGGTGGCCGGATCCAGCGGGTCGCCGACGGTCAGCGCACCGGCCGCCGCGGTGAACCGCTCGGCGATCTCGTCGTAGCGACTGCGCGGCGCGAGGATCCGCGTCTGGGCCACACACGCCTGGCCGTTGATCATCCAGGCGAACGGCACGATGCCGGCCACCGCCGCCTCCAGGTCCGCGTCCGGCAGGATCACCGCGGCGGACTTGCCGCCCAGCTCCAGCGTGACGCGGCTGAGGTTGCGGGCCGCGACCTCCATGACCCGCTTGCCCGCCGCCACCGACCCGGTGAACGAGACCTTGTCCACGCCCGGGTGCCCGACCAGGTACTCGCTGACCTCCCGGTCCGCGGGCAGGATCGACAGCACGCCCTCCGGCAGCCCGGCCTCGGTCACGATCTCGGCGAGGAGGTAGGCGTCCAGCGGGGTCTCGGGGGACACCTTCAACACCACCGAGCAGCCGGCCAGCAGGGCCGGGGCGAGCTTGGCGGCGGCGGTGAACTGCGGGACGTTCCACGGCACGACGGCCGCGACCACCCCGGCCGGCTCCCGGCGGACCAGCAGCGGGCCCAGCAGGCCGGCCCGCCGCTCCTCGAACGGGAAGTCACGGGCCACGGCCAGGGCCGCGTCCCACACCAGCATCGCCGCCAGCGACTGCACCATCACACCGGAGGTGACGGGAGTGCCGTTCTCCGAGCTGATGACCCGGGCGATCTCCTCGCTGCGCGCGGCGAAGGCGTCCTTGATGCGGGTCACCACGGCGATCCGCTCCGTCAGCGGGGCCTGCGCCCAGACCCCGGAGTCGAAGGACGTGCGGGCCGCGGCCACCGCGCGGTCGACATCGGCCCGGGAGGCGTGCGGCACCCGGCCGATGACCTGCTCGGTGTGCGGCGAGACGACCTCGATCGTGTCGCGGCCGGCCGGGTCGACCAACTCACCGCCTATGTAGAGCTTTCCGTGCTCGACGAGGTCGCTCATCGCTGCCGCCTCCCGCGGGTTGGCCGCCCTCGGCCGGCGGGCGTGCACGCCCCGCCGACACCTGACGCTGCATCAGAAACTGATACCAGTTCCCTTTGCAGGAGTCCACGGCGCACACACAATCACCGCACCGCCGACCCCGCGTCCAGCAACCGCGAAACCGCCCCACCACCTCAACTCCACCACCGGAAAGCCCACTTCAGGCCGCACTGGAACTCGTTCTAGTTATAGTGAACGGGCATGCCCACACCGAGAGGGGACCGGGATGACACAGGTGACCGACCACAGGGGCGGGGTGTGGAGCATCGCCGTCCCCATCCCGGACAATCCGCTCGGCCACACCCTCGTCCACCTCCTGGAGACCGACCGCGGCCCGGTACTCATCGACACCGGCTGGGACGACCCGCACTCCTGGGACACCCTTGCCGCCGGCGTAGAGGCGTGCGGCTTCGCCCTCACCGACCTGCACGGCGTCCTGATCACCCATCACCACCCCGACCACCACGGGCTCTCCGCCAAGGTCCGTGAGGTGTCCGGGGCCTGGATCGCGATGCACGCCGCCGACACGGCCATGGTCCGCCGCGCTCGCGACGCGGAGCCGGGCCGGTGGCTCGACTACCTGACCGCCAAACTCACGACGGCGGGTGCGCCCGAGGACCACCTCGCGCCCCTGCGGGCGGCCCGCGCCAAACGCGGCGCCCGGTCACTGCCCAACCGGCGGCCCGCCCTGCCGGACCGCGACATCGCCCCCGGTGAGCTGCTCGACCTCCCGGGGCGCCGGCTGCGCGCGATCTGGACGCCGGGGCACACCCCGGGACACGTCTGCCTGCACCTGGAGGAGGAGCACCCGGGGCGGGGCGCGGGGGCCGGGGGTGCGGGGGCCGGGGGTGCGGGGGCCGGCTACCTGCGGGGCACGGGTGCGGGGGCCGGGAGGACGGCGGCCGGGGCCGCGGCCGGTGGGGCCTCCGGCTTCGGCCGGCTCTTCTCCGGCGACCACCTCCTCCCCGGCATCACCCCGCACGTCGGGCTGTACGAGGACCCGGACGACGCCACGGTCACCGACCCGCTGGGCGACTACCTCGACTCCCTGGAGCGGATCGGCAGACTCGCCCCGGCCGAGGTGCTGCCCGCCCATCAGCACGCGTTCGCCGACGCGGACGGGCGGGTGCGGGAACTCCTCACCCACCACGAGGAGCGCCTCTCCGGACTGAGAGCACTGCTCCGCGAACCCCTCACGCCCTGGCAGCTCGCGGTGGCGATGGAGTGGAACCGCCCCTGGGAGCAGATCCCCTACGGCTCCCGCAACATCGCCGTCTCGGAAGCCGAGGCCCACCTGCGCCGCCTGGTGAAACTCGGGCACGCCGAGCCGGTCCCCGGCTCCGACCCGGTGACGTACCGAGCGGTGTGAATCCCCGCCGGGCAGCCGCCCGCGCCCCGCGGTCACCGGGGACCGCAGCGGGGCAGGGCCCCGCGCCCCGCTCCGGCTCCCGCACACGGGGGCCCGCCCCGGGCTGCGGGGCCCGCCCCTATCCGTACGTGCGAGCGAGTCCCTTGCGGGCGCCGGTTAAGGTGTGCGGGACAACTTCATCCGTGCCTATCGGGGGAAGCCGGTGAAAATCCGGCGCTGACCCGCAACCGTGAGGACGGCCCACCCGCGCACCGCGACGCTCTCGCGGCTCGCACGGCCGTACGAGCCGGAGCACCCGCTGGCGCACGACCAAGGCTCCCGCCCCGGCCCCACCCACGGACGGCCGGTGCGCGGCACCGTCGAGGTATACGGAGCTGAGCCCGGTGCCACCGCGCGGACCCGACGACCGGGCGCGCGGGTGGCCGGCCGAGCGCGGCTGCGTACACCGCTGCGAACCGACCCGAGAGGCACCGACCCCATGGCTCCCCTGGCCCCCATGGCTCCATCCTTCGCCGTCCTGGCACGCCGCGCCGCCGTGGCCCTGGCCACGGCGGCGGTGCTGGGCACGGCCGCCGCCCCGGCCGCGTTCGCCGACTCCGCCGCACCGGCGGCCCCGTCGCCCTCCCCCGCGAAACTGCCCGCCGGCCTGTACGGCGCCGCCTCCCCGGAGTACGACGGAGTGTGGCGGCAGTCGCTCGCCCTGCTCGCGCAGGACACGGTGGGCCTGCGGCCCGCGGCGTCCGCGGTCGACTGGCTCACCGGGCAGCAGTGCGCCGACGGATCGTTCGCCGCCTTCCGGGCCGACCCGGCGAAACCGTGTGCCGCCAAGACGATGCGGGACACCAACCAGACGGGCGCCGCGGTGCAGGCCCTGGCCGCGCTCGGCGGGCACGGTGACGCGGTGAAGAAGGCCTTGGGCTGGCTGAGGTCGGTGCAGAACAAGGACGGCGGATGGGGCTCGACGGCCGGCTCGCCCAGCGACGCCAACTCCACCTCCGTCGTCATCGGCGCACTCGCCGCGGCGGGCGCGGATCCGGTCACCGTGACGTCGGGCAAGGGCGGCAAGTCCCCCTACGACGCGCTGCTGACCTTCCAGCTGAGCTGTGCGGCGAAGTCCGCGGAGCGCGGTGCCTTCGCCTACCAGCCCAAGGACGGCGTCCTGGCGCCGAACGCCGACGCCACCGCTGCCGCCGCGCTGGGCGCCTTGGGCAAGGGCTTCGTCGTCGCGCCGGCGGGCAACGACTCCCACGCCCCCATACGCCCGCTGACCTGCAAGGACGAGGGTAAGGACGGCCAGGGCGGCGACGACCGCGGCAGCGCGGACGCCGGTGCCCGGAAGGCGGCGGCCAGGGGCGCGGACGCCTACCTCGTCGCGCAGCTCGACGCGAACGGGCAGCACCTGCTGTCCGCGATGCCGGGCGCGGAGGACCAGCCGGACGTCGGCAACACCGCCGACACCGTCCTCGCGCTGGCCGCGGGGGCGCACGGCACGGCCGCGCAGAAGCCCCTGAAGTGGCTGGAGCAGCACGCGGCGGACTGGGCGAAGCAGAACGGCCCGGCGGCGTACGCCCAGCTGGTGCTCGCCGCGCACGCCACGGGCGCCGACCCGCGCGCCTTCGGCGGCACCGACCTGGTGGCCGCCCTCAACGCCACCGGCCCCGCACCGGCCGCCGGGCAGGGGAAGAACGCCGACGCGAAGGACAAGGAGGACGGCGGAAGCGGCATCAGCGTCTGGTGGATCGTCGGCATCGGGCTCGCCATCGGCGCCGGTATCGGCTTCCTGCTGAGCGGCCGCATGAAGAAGAACTCCCTCTGATGCGCTTCCCCCGTATCGCCTGCGCCCTCCTGCTGGCCGGCAGCGTCACCGGTCTGGCCGCCACGCCCGCCCAGGCACAGGAGTACCGCTACTGGTCCTTCTGGAACAGCAAGGCGGGCGGCTCCGGTGGCACGGGCGGCTCAGGTGGCTCCTGGGCGTACGCGACCGAGGGGCCGGCCACCATGCGGCCTGCCGACGGTGCCGTCGAGGGCTTCCGGTTCACCGTGAGCGCCGACTCCGCCGCGGCCGCCGGTCCGCGCACGGCCGCCGACTTCGACGCGATCTGCCAGGGCACTCCGGCCAAGGACAACAGCAAGCGGGTCGGCGTCGTCATCGACTTCGGCAGCGCGGCGGACGCGGCCGGCGGGGAGCGGCCGCCGAAGCCGCGGACGCACTGTGCCGTGGTCCCCGAGGACGCCTCGGCGGGCGAGGCGCTGGCCGCGGTCGCCGGGCCGCTGCGCTACGACTCCCACGCCCTGCTGTGCGCCATCGCCGACTACCCGCGGTCGGGGTGCGCGGACCAGGTCGACGGTTCGGGCGGCAAGGGGGCGCAGGACCCGGCAGGCGGCGAGGACACAGCCGACGCGGGCTCCGGGGACGCGGCCTCGGGCCGGTCGGCGGGGCAGGGTTCGGGCACCGGGGGCGGCCGCGAGGACGGCGGCCCGTCCGCCGGACTGCTCGGTGGCGGCGCGGCCGTCTTCGCGCTGGGAGCGGCGGCCGTGTGGCAGGCGCGCCGCCGGCGCGGATGAGCGCCCCGCGCGCGACCCGTACCACCGCGCTGCACGCCGGAGCGTGGTGGCTGTGGGCGCTCGGCCTGGCGGCCGCGGCCTCGCGCACCACCAATCCGCTGCTGCTCGGGATGCTGGTCGGAGTCGCGGGCTATGTCGTCGCTGCCCGCCGCACGGACGCGCCCTGGGCCCGTTCGTACGGCGCGTTCGCCAAGCTCGGCCTGTTCGTGATCGCCGTCCGGCTGGTCTTCGCCTTCGTCCTGGGCTCGCCGATCCCCGGAACCCACCTCCTGGTCACATTGCCCGAAGTACCGCTCCCCGACTGGGCACAAGGCGTCCGGATCGGCGGCCGGGTCACCGCCGAGGGCATGCTCTTCGCCCTCTACGACGGCCTGAAGCTGGCCGCCCTCCTCATCTGCGTCGGCGCCGCGAACGCCCTCGCCAACCCCGCCCGGATGCTGAAGTCCCTGCCCGGGGCCCTCTACGAGGCGGGCGTCGCGGTCGTCGTCGCGATGACGTTCGCACCGAACCTGGTGGCCGATGTGCAGCGGCTGCGCGCCGCCCGACGGCTGCGCGGCCGACCCGACCGCGGCTTCAAAGCCCTCCTCCAGGTCGGACTGCCCGTGCTGGAAGGGGCGCTGGAACGCTCGGTCGCGCTGGCCGCCGCGATGGACGCCCGCGGCTACGGCCGCACCGCCCGGGTACCACGCGCGGTCCGGCACACCACCTCGGCCCTCACCCTCGGCGGCCTGCTGGGCGTCTGCGCCGGGACCTACGGGCTGCTGGCCGGGTCCGGCGCCGGCTACGGTCTTCCCCTCCTGCTCGCCGGACTCGCCGCCGCACTGGGCGGGTTGTGGCTCGGCGGCCGCCGCTCGGTACGCACCCGCTACCGGCCGGAGCGCTGGGGCGTCCGCGCCTGGCTGGTGGCCGGCTCCGGTATCGCCGTGGCGGCCCTGATGATCCGGGCGGACACCGTCGCGCCCGGCGCCCTCCAGCCACCCGTCGTCCCGCTCACCGCACCCGTCCTCCCGCTCTGGCCGGCCCTCGGCGTACTGATGGGCCTGCTGCCCGCGTTCGTCGCTCCCCTGCCGCCCCGCACCTCGTCCGAACGTGCCGGGCCGGGCGACGGGCCCCGCGGCGCTCGCACCCCCGGTGCGTCGAAGGAGCCGGCCCGCTCCCCGAGGCCGCTCCGGGCCCCGAGGTCGCCGCAGTCCCCGCAGTCGTCGCAATCGTCGCAATCGCCCACGTCACAGAGGGAGTCCACCCAGTGATCCGGTTCGAGCAGGTGTCGGTCACTTACGGGGACGCCACCGAGCCCGCCGTGCGGGACGTCGACCTGACCGTTCCCGAAGGGGAACTGTGTCTTCTCGTCGGACCCTCCGGCGTCGGCAAGTCGACGGTGCTGAACGCCGTCTGCGGACTCGTACCGCACTTCACCGGGGGCACCCTGCACGGCCGGGTCACCGTCGACGGCCGCGACACCCGCACCCACCGGCCGCGTGAACTGGCCGATGTGGTCGGCACCGTGGGCCAGGACCCGCGGGCCCACTTCGTCACCGACACCGTCGAGGACGAACTCGCCTACGGCATGGAATCGCTCGGCCTCGCCCCGGACGTGATGCGCCGCCGCGTCGAGGAGACCCTCGATCTGCTGGGCCTTGCCGACCTGCGTGACCGCGCCCTCACCACCCTTTCCGGTGGCCAGATGCAGCGGGTGGCGATCGGCTCCGTGCTGACCACCCATCCCAAGGTCCTCGTCCTGGACGAACCGACCTCGGCCCTGGACCCGGCCGCCGCCGAGGAGGTGCTGGCGGTGCTCCAGCGTCTCGTGCACGACCTCGGGACGACGGTGCTGCTGGCCGAACACCGCCTGGAGCGGGTGGTGCAGTACGCGGACCAGGTGATCCTGCTGCCCGCACCCGGCGCGGCCCCGGTCCTCGGCGACCCCGCGCAGATCATGGCCGTCTCCCCGGTGCACCCCCCGGTCGTCGCCCTGGGCCGCCTCGCCCAGTGGTCGCCCCTCCCCCTCTCCGTACGCGACGCGCGCCGCAGGGCCGCCCCTCTCCGCGACCACCTCCAGCAGCTGGAGCCGGCACGCGGCACGAAGGCAACCGCGAGCGGAACGGGCTCGTACGGGCCAAGCACGGGCGGACGAGGCACCGAGGGACGGGGTACGGAGGGACGGGGTACGGCCGGACCCCGTACCGGCGGATCAGGAGCCGTCGCTGCCACCCCCGCAGCCACTGGTGCCCCGGCCGCCCCGGCCGCCGTAGTCTCCAAGGTCACCGTCCAGCGGGGCCGTAGCGACGTCCTGTACGGGGTGGACCTCACCGTCCACCCCGGCGAGACCCTTGCCTTGATGGGCCGTAACGGTGCGGGCAAGTCCACCCTGCTCGCCACCCTCGTCGGCATGCACGAACCGTCCTCCGGCACGGTCCGGGTCGGCGACGCCACCCCGCACCGCACCCGCCCCCGCACCCTCCTGCGCCACGTCGGGCTGGTCCCCCAGGAACCCCGCGACCTGCTGTACGCCGATACCGTCGCCGCCGAATGCGCCGCCGCCGACGACGACGCGGACGCGCCCGCGGGCACCTGCCGGGACCTCGTCACCCGCCTCCTGCCCGACGTACCGGACTCCGTCCACCCCCGCGATCTGTCCGAGGGCCAACGCCTCGCGCTGGCCCTCGCGGTCGTCCTGACCGCCCGGCCGCCGCTGCTCCTTCTCGACGAGCCCACCCGCGGCCTCGACTACGCCGCCAAGGCCCGCCTGATCGAGGTGCTGCGCGCGCTGGCCGACGAGGGGCACGCCGTCGTTCTGGCCACCCACGACGTGGAACTGGCCGCCGAACTCGCCCACCGCGTCGTCATCCTGGCCGACGGCGAGATCGTCGCCGACGGGCCCACCGACGAGGTCGTGCTCGCGTCGCCCTCCTTCGCCCCCCAGGTCGCAAAGGTCCTCGCGCCGCTGCCATGGCTGACGGTCCCCCAGGTGGCCCACGCCCTGGAGGCCACCGCATGAACGCCGCACACCCGACGCCAGACCACCCCGAGGGGCCACCCGGGGGCCCCCTCCCCCCTCCCCCGCCCCCACCCCCGCAACGTGAGCCGGACCGCCCGCACCCCCTCGGCCTGCACCGCCTCGGCCAGCGCCACACCGGCCCAGGTCACACCGGTCTGCGTGAGACCGGTCAGCGCCCCCTCGGCCAGCACCGCTTCGGCCTGCGTCACCTCGGTCGGCTCCGCCGCCCACTCGGCCCGCACCGCCAGGACCGCCCCCACCACCCGGGCACGGGCAGGCCGGCCGCGCCCGGGCGCCGGGCCCGTGCCGTGCGCCTGGGGCCGCGGTCCGTGGCCGCCCTGGTTCTCGTCTCGGCCTGCGGTGTGATGGCGTTCGGATGGCCCCTGCTCGCCGACTCGGCTTCCGGACTCGCTCATTCCAAGGACGCGCCGTGGCTCTTCGCGGCGCTGCTGCCGATGCTGCTGGCCGTCGTCGTGGCCACCATCGCCGACACCGGCCTGGACGCGAAGGCCATCGCGATGCTCGGCGTCCTCGCCGCGGCGGGCGCCGCCCTGCGGCCCCTCGGAGCGGGTACCGCGGGCATCGAGCCGATGTTCTTCCTGATGGTCCTGGCGGGACGGGTGCTGGGGCCCGGATTCGGCTTCGTCCTGGGGTCCGTGGCGATGTTCGCGTCCGCCCTGCTGACCGGCGGCGTCGGCCCCTGGATGCCCTTCCAGATGCTGACCATGGGATGGGTTTCCATGGGCGCGGGCCTGCTGCCGGGCCCGGACCGCCTGCGCGGCCGCCGCGAACTGGCCCTCCTCGCCGCTTACGGAGGCGTCGCCGCCGTCCTCTACGGCCTGGTCATGAACCTCCAGGGCTGGCCCTATCTCGGCGGCATGGCGTCCGGTGTGTCGTTCGTCCCCGGCGACCCCCTGCACGACAACCTCGTCCGCTATCTCACCTACTGCCTGGCCACCTCCCTCGGCTGGGATGTCCCGCGCGCCCTGGTGACCATGGTCCTCACCGTCACTCTGGGCGGCACCGTCCTCAGAGCCCTCCGCCGCGCCACCCGCCGCGCCGCCTTCGACACCCCCGTCTCCTTCACCTCCACGGCACCTCCTCCCTGACCCGCCCGGCCGTCCCCCTTCGGCCGCCTCCCCCGTTCCGCCCTCTTCCTCCCTCTTTCTTCCCCTGCCAATGACCGTACGGACGTCTCGCACGGCGCGGTATCCGGGTTTCCCCCCAACGCCCCCTGCCCTACCCGTAGATCACGTCAGGGTCCCCGCCCCGGCCGATCCGACCACCCCCTGCACGAGCCACCGCGCTGGGTACGCGGCAGCGCACCGAGCCGCGCTCCGGCCCGGCGCGGCCCGGCTCACGCTCCCGCCGCGTACCTCCAGAAGTCCCGCATCACGGTGGGCGGGCTCGGGTTGGTCATCTCGCATTGGGTGAGCAGGATCGTGACCGCGCCGGTGGACGGGGTGAGGTGCGCCGCCGTTCCGGTGCCGCCGACCCAGCCGTAGCGGCCCGGCACGTTCCACGGGTCGACGGCCACGACGTCGACCGAGCCGCCGTACCCCCAGCCCTGGCCCTCCAGGAACAGCGCGCTCGCTTCGCGTTGGGACGGGGTGAGGTGGTCGGTGGTCATCTGCCGCACCGAGCTGGGCGACAGCAGCCGGCGGCCGTCGGCGGTTCCCTCGTCGAGCAGCATCCGGGCGAAGGAGTGCAGGTCGTCGACGGTCGAGACCAGTCCGCCTGCGCCGGACGGGAAGGCCGGGATGCTGCTCCACTGGCCGTCCGGGGCGTCGACCGGCTGCAGACCGCCCGCAGCGTCGGGCCGGTAGAAGCTGGTGAAGCGGTCGCGGTCGGCGGCGGGCACCGCGAAGCCGGTGTCGGTCATGCCGAGCGGCTCGAACAGCCGCTCGGCGAAGAACTCGAGGAGGGAACGGCCCGAGGCCCTGGCGATCAGTACGCCGAGGATGTCGGAGCAGGCGTTGTAGAGCCATGCGCGGCCCGGCTGGTGCAGCAGGGGGATGCGGGACAGCGCCGCCATCCAGTCGTCCGGCGCGGCGATCCGCTGGGGCTGGGGCGGCCCCTGCTTCAGTTCGCTGACCAGCAGCTCGACCGCGGGCAGCGAGAAGTCCGACGGGAAGCCGTAGCCGGCGCGGAAGGTGAGGAGGTCGGCGACGGTGATCGCCCGCTCGGCGGGGACGACATCGTCGACGGGGCCGGCCGGGTCGCGGACGACCACGGGGGACGCCAGCTCCGGCAGCCACGGCCCGACGGGGTCGTCCAGGGCGATGCGGCCGTCGTCGACCAGCATCATGGCGGCCGCGGCGGTGACGGGCTTGGTGATCGAGGCGACGCGGAAGATCGAGTCCCTGGCCATCGGGGCGCTGCCCTCGATGTCGGCCGAGCCGACGGCCTGCACCTCGACCTCGTCGCCGCGGGCGACCAGAGTCACCGCGCCGGGCACCGATCCGTCGCGGACGTGTCTCCCCAGGGTCTCGCGCAGGTTCGTCATCGGTTTCCGCCTTCCTGAAGGTACGTTCAGAAGGCAGACTGCCGGAGCGGCGCGGACTCATCGGCCCCGTGCGGTCCCGGCGCGTCGGCACCGGACCTGCCCCTCAGCCGTGGCGCGCCGGCCCGGCAACCACTCGACGTGGACCGGGTCCCGGCCGCCTCACAACCGCTGGATGATCGTGCCCGTGGCCAGCGCGCCGCCCGCGCACATGGTGATCAGGGCGAACTCCTTGTCCCTGCGTTCCAGTTCGTGGAGGGCGGTGGTGATGAGGCGGGCGCCGGTGGCTCCGACGGGGTGGCCGAGCGCGATGGCGCCGCCGTTGACGTTCACTTTCTCCAGGTCCTGTGAGAAGACCTGCGCCCAGGACAGCACGACGGACGCGAATGCTTCGTTGATCTCGACCAGGTCGATGTCGTTGAGGGACATCCCGGCCTTGCCCAGCACCGCGCGGGTGGCGTCGATGGGCCCGTCCAGATGGAAGTGGGGGTCGGAGCCGACCAGTGCCTGGGCGACGATACGGGCCCGCGGTTTGAGCTTGAGGGCGCGTGCCATGCGCTTGGAGGCCCACATGACCGCGGCGGCCCCGTCGGAGATCTGTGAGGAGTTGCCGGCGGTGTGGACGGCCGTGGGCATGACGGGCTTGAGGCCGCCGAGCGCGTCCATGGTGGTGTCCCGCAGGCCCTCGTCCCGGTCGACCAGCCGCCACATGCCCTGGCCCGCGGCCTGCTCCTCCTCGGTGGTGGGGACCTGGACCGCGAACGTCTCGCGTTTGAAGCGTTCCTCGGCCCAGGCCGCGGCGGCTCGTTCCTGGGAGATCAGCCCGAGGGAGTCGACGTTCTCGCGGCTCAGTCCCCGTTTGCGGGCGATGCGTTCGGCCGCCTCGAACTGGTTGGGCAGATCGACGCTCCACTCGTCGGGCCAGGGCTTGCCGGGTCCGTGCTTGGAGCCGCTGCCCAGCGGTACCCGGGACATCGCCTCGACGCCGCAGCCGATGCCGACGTCGATGACGCCGCCCGCGATCATGTTGGCCACCATGTGGTTGGCCTGCTGGGAGGAGCCGCACTGGCAGTCGACGGTGGTCGCCGCGGTCTCGTAGGGCAGGCCCATGGCGAGCCAGGCGTTGCGCGCCGGGTTCATGGACTGCTCGCCGGCGTGGGTGACGGTGCCGCCGACGACCTGTTCGACGCAGTCCGGCTGGATGCCCGTGCGGGCGAGGAGTTCGCGGTACGTCTCGCCCAGGAGGTAGGCGGGGTGGAGGTTGGCGAGCGCACCTCCGCGCTTGCCGATGGGGGTGCGTACGGCTTCGACGATGACGGGTTCCGCGGCCATGACTGACTCGTCCTCTCCTCGCGTCCGCGGGCGCCCCGGCCCCACGGAACAAGAACTAGTACGCGTTCTAGTTCTGCGAACAGTCTTATGAGGCGCCCTCGCGGGCGCAAGGGGTCTGCAAGCCCCTTGTCCGACGCCCGACCCCGTATGGCCGACTACGACGCATACTTGTCGACCCGTCAGCCTTACCCCGCGCGCGGGCTTCGATGCCCCCTTGCCCCGCAAGAGGTGCCGCCGCGACCCTTGCCACTTGTAGAACTCGTTACTACCTTCAGCGCCACTCATAACTGATGGTTCGTCAGCTCAACTGCCCCGGGAGCCGGCGGACGGGCCGGATTCGCGCCGGCTGCCAGAACCGTCAGACCCGGATCGGCCCCGGACCGGACACGGATCGGGGTCCGGTCCCGGGCCGGACCGGACCAGGAGTCGCCGATGCCATGCCCCGCCCTGCCCGAAGGGTTCGACTTCACCGACCCCGACGTCTACCAGAACCGCGTACCGCTGCCGGAGTTCGCCCAGCTCCGGCAGACCGCGCCCGTGTGGTGGAACGACCAGCCGCACGGCATCGCCGGCTTCGACGACGACGGCTACTGGGTCGTCACCCGCCACGAGGACGTGAAGGAGGTCTCCACCAGGCCGGAGATCTTCTCCGCGCATCTCAACACCTCGATCATCCGGTTCAACGCGTCCATGACCCGCGACCAGATCGACGTGCAGAAACTGATCATGCTGAACATGGACCCGCCCGAGCACACCCGGGTCCGCCAGATCGTCCAGCGCGGTTTCACCCCGCGCTCCATCCGCGCCCTGGAGGACGCCCTCCGCCTGCGCGCGGCGCGCATCGTCGCCGAGGCGCGGCAGAAGGCCACCGGGGACTTCGTCACGGACATCGCCTGCGAACTGCCCCTCCAGGCCATCGCCGAGCTCATCGGCATCCCGCAGGAGGACCGGGCCCGGATCTTCGACTGGTCGAACAAGATGATCGCCTACGACGACCCCGAACTGGCCATCACCGAAGAGGTCGGCACCAACGCGGCCATGGAGCTGATCTCGTACGCGATGAACCTCGCCGCGGCGCGCAAGGAGTGCCCCGCCAAGGACATCGTCAGCCGGCTGGTGTCGGCGGAGAACGAAGGGAACCTCGGCTCCGACGAATTCGGCTTCTTCGTCCTGCTGCTGGCGGTCGCGGGCAACGAGACGACCCGCAACGCGATCACGCACGGCATGCATGCCTTCCTCACCCACCCCGACCAGTGGGAGCTCTACAAGCGCGAGCGCCCCGCGACCGCCGCGGAGGAGATCGTGCGCTGGGCGACGCCGGTGGTCTCCTTCCAGCGCACCGCCACCCAGGACACCGAACTGGGCGGTGCGCAGATCAAGAAGGGGCAGCGCGTCGGGATCTTCTACTCCTCCGCCAACCACGACCCCGAGGTCTTCGACCACCCCGAGCGCTTCGACATCACCCGCGACCCCAACCCGCACCTCGGCTTCGGCGGCGGGGGGCCGCACTTCTGCCTCGGCAAGTCCCTCGCGGTGCTGGAGATCAACCTGATCTTCGGCGCCATCGCGGACGCGCTGCCCGACATCTCCCTGGCGGGCGAGCCGCGCCGGCTCCGCTCGGCCTGGCTCAACGGCGTCAAGGAGTTGCAGGTGCACTACGGCTGACCGGAAACCGGGCGCCCGTTCCACCGCGGGGAGCGCCCGCCCGACCCACGACGGGCGGGCGCCCCACGGTCGGCGTCGGGCGCCCGCTCCGCGTCCGGAAGTCACCCGGATGAGGCCCGGAAGCGCCTAGACTTTCCTGGGTGATGGACGTACCTGAGCGCCAACAGGAATACCGTGTCGCGGAGTTGGCGCAGGCCGCCGGCGTCAAGGTGCGCAATCTGCGGTACTACCAGGAGCGCGGTCTGCTGCCGCCGCCCCGCCGCGAGGGCCGGGTCACCTGGTACACCCAGGAGCACCTCGCCCGGCTCCGGGTGATCTCCGACCTCCTCGACCGCGGCTACGCGGTGAGCGGTATCGCGGAGCTGATCGCGGCCTGGGAGCAGGGCAGCGGCGTCGCCGAACTCCTCGGTCTGGAGGAGGCCATGACCCGGGAATGGTCCCGTGAGGAGCCCGTGGAGATCGCGCTGGAGGACCTGGCGGCGATGTTCGGCCACGAGGCGACCGACGCCGCCATCCGGCGGGCCGTCGAGCTGGGGTACCTCACGGTCGACGGGGACACCGTCACCCATGTCAGCCGCCGCCTTCTCGACGGGACACTCGCCCTGGTCAAGGAGGGCGTCCCGCTCTCGGTGGTGCTGGAGGCCGGCGAGTTCGCGCAGTCCAGGGCGGCGGAGTTGGCGGACCGGTTCGTCGAGGTGATCCGCAGGCATGTGATCGGCGCCGCGGGCCTCGACCACCGTTCCCCGGCCGAACTCCAGCGCATCGCCCAGGCGGTGGAATCGCTGCGGCCGGTGGCAGGTGACGTGGTCAGCGCCGAATTCGCGCGGGCCATGGAGCGCCGGGTGCGGGCCGAGCTGGGGGAGATCCTCAGCCGCGACGAGGACCCCGGGCCGCAGTAGTCCGAAAACGGTCGCTCTCGCAACCTTGCCAGCGGTCATTGGCAGACTTACATTCAACTCGCCAGTAACACTCGGCAGTTCAGCACAATCACGCACAGCTCTTCACCGCGTACGACAGAGCCGCACGATCTCCCCCATGTATTGCCGGCTGCGGCTCAGCCGTGCCGCGCCCGGCCGCTCGGGAGCCGGGCGTCCGACGGCCTGCCCGCCCCGGCCCCACGCTTCCGTCGCTCGCCCGCGCTCCGCCGCCGCTCGCACGGCCCGTAACGCAGCACCACGCACTCCCCCCACACGTTTCGACAGCGCGACCCACCGCTCTTCGAAGGGGACACACGTCATGAAGGACGCACACGGCAGACATGTCACGGGACGCATCAGCTGGCGGAAGTTCGCCGTGCTCTCCGTCCCGGCCCTCGCCGGCACCGCCGCCCTGGGCATCGCTCTGGCCAACGGGGCCCTCGCCGCCTCGTTCGCCGTCTCGGGGCAGCAGTTCAAGGTCTCGGCCGACAGCCTCAAGGGCGACGGCTTCGCCCAGTACGGCAGCGTGGACGCCAACGCCAGGGGCGAGCTCCTGCCGGTCGCCGTCACCGCGATCAAGTCGGCGGAGCTGAACAACCTGTGCCAGTCGGTCGTCACCCGTCTACCGGTCATCGGCGACATCTCGCTCAACCTCAGCGCCGGCACCAAGGGCAAGCCCGTCGAGGCGGCCGATCTCTTCGTCGACGCCACCCAGTTGTCCGGCAACGCCTCCTTCCACCGGATCGAGATCGGCCGGGACGCCTCCACTCTGGACAAGGGCCCCGACAGCGCGCAGGGCATGCAGGATCTCTTCGCCCAGCAGGCCGACGACGTCACCATCAGCAACCTGCGGCAGACCGCCTGGGCGACCAACGCGGGCACCTTCAAGCTCTCCGGCCTGAGCATGAAGGTCTCCAAGGGCAAGAAGGAATGCTTCTGAGATGGCGGCCGCCGCCGACCGGGGAACCGGACCGCTGACGGAGCCCGCGCCGGGCGCCCGTCCCGCACCACCCGCCCGTGACGAGGAGCCCGCCCGTCCCGGCGGGTGGGCGCGGTGGCGACGCTGGCGCAAGGGCCGTCCCTTCTGGGGCGGACTGGCCGCCGTCCTCGCCGGCGTGGAGATCTGCGCGCTCCCGCTGGCACCGCTGAAGATCATGCTCCAGCAGGGCATCGCCGGTATCCCGTCGGTGCTGATGGGGCTGGTGATGATCCTGATGGGCCTGTCGGCGTGGTTCGCGCCGCACTACCGCGGGCTCGCGGGCGTCCTCACGGTCCTGTGCGCGGCGGCCGCACTGGTGATGTCCAACCTCGGCGGGTTCCTGATCGGCACCGTCCTGGGGATTTTCGGCGGGGCGATGATCTTCGCCTGGCAGCCGATCCCGGCCGCGGACCCCGCGGGCGCCGCCGACCCTGCCCCTGAGGAGCCCGCGGCCCCGTCCGCACCGGCTCCCGCCGGGTCGTAAGCCCCCGCACACAGCAACTGCCCCGCCGTACGCACGCCATCAGGCTGCCGTACGGCTCGATGAGCGCCGGCACGCGCGCCGCCCGGCGCTCACCCCTCTGTGTCCCGGTGCCCGGTCACCTGCCGCGAGCGGTTGACCCGGCGCGCTCGGGTCCGCACACGCACACCCGCATCCCCGCACCATCGGCATCCCCCTCAGAAGGAGACCCGCATGACGCACCCCACGCACCGTCCGCGCGCTCTGTTCGCCGCCGGAACGGGCATCGTCGCGGCCGTCGCACTGTCACTGGCCGCTACCGGTTCCGCCACGGCGCAGCCCGCCGACGCCCCGTCCGCGGCCGCCGCGTCCACGACCGTGAGCCCCGCCGGTCACGGCTTCACCGCCACTCTCAGCGGCAAGGCGACCTTCACGGCCGGATCGGTGACCGTCACCTGCACCACCTCGACCTCCAGCGGGCAGGTCCCGGCGGCGCCCGGAAACCAGAACGCGTCCGGGCCGGTGAGCAGTTCCATCTCGCCGGCGACCTACGGGTCCTGCACCACGAGCATGCCCGGCGTCAGCGCGACCGTCACCACGACCGGGAGCTGGGGCGTCGCCATGCAGAACGGCGCGCCGGTGACCGCGGGACTGACCATCCCCACCGCCGGGTTCGTCCTCAAGACCAGCGGCCTCGCGTCGTGCACGGTCACCGCCGCGCCCACCGGGGCGGCGACGGTGAACGGCACCTGGGCCAACGGCGCGCCGTCCACGCTGACCTTCACCAACGCCTCGGTTCCGGTGAAGGTGGTGGGCGGTTTCGGCTGTCCCACCAGCGCGACCAGCTCGACGTTCAACGCCACCTACAAGGTCACCGACACCACCGACCCCGCCTCCCAGATCACCGTCACCGGCTGAGCGAGGTGTGACGGCCGCGGGCGCACCGCCCGCGGCCGTCACACCGGAGCGCACGCCGTACGACAGCCCCGGCCTCGCCGCGCCTCATCGCGCGGCGAGGCCGGCGGCGGCCAGCGCCACCAGCACCGCCACGGCCGCCATCCCGCTCACCCAGGCGGTGAGCAGCCTCCGCCGCAGGTCGCGGTACACCTCTTCGTATTCGGCCCGCAGGGCGGAACTTCGTACCGCGATGCGCTCCAGGTAGGCCCGCGACGTCTCGCGCTGGTCCTGGCAATACCGCCGTTCGACCTCTTCGCGCTGGGTGTCGGTGAGCCACGGCAGGCCGGCGCTGAAGGACTCCGCGCGGGTGCGGGCCCGGTCCTTCTCCGCCTCCCAGAGCAGATATCCCTCGATCTCGTTGATGGCTTCGTCCATCCGCATTCCCTCACTCACACGCGCGCCCCGCTCATGACCTCAGGCACGGTCTCCGGGTGGTGGAGGTCGAACGCCGGGGATTCGGAACGAATACGTGGCAGCGTACGGAAGTTGTGCCGCGGGGGCGGGCAGGACGTTGCCCATTCCAGCGAACGGCCGTAGCCCCAGGGGTCGTCCGTCTCGACCTTCCGACCGTATTTCGCGGTCTTCCAGACGTTGAGGAAGAACGGCAGCAGGGAGCTGCCGAGGAGGAAGGAGAAGACCGTCGAGACGGTGTTCAGGGCGGTGAATCCGTCGGCGGCGAGATAGTCCGGGATGCGGCGCAGCATGCCTTCGGCGCCGAGCCAGTGCTGGACGAGGAACGTGCCGTGGAAGCCGATGAACAGCGTCCAGAACGTGATCTTGCCCAGCCGCTCGTCGAGCATCTTGCCGGTGAACTTCGGCCACCAGAAGTGGAAGCCGGCGAACATCGCGAACACCACCGTGCCGAAGACCACGTAGTGGAAGTGCGCCACCACGAAGTACGAGTCCGACACATGGAAGTCCATCGGCGGCGAAGCCAGGATGACACCGGTCAGACCACCGAAGGTGAACGTGATCAGGAAGCCGATCACCCACAGCATCGGCGTCTCGAAGGACAACGAGCCCTTCCACATCGTGCCGATCCAGTTGAAGAACTTCACACCCGTCGGCACCGCGATCAGGAACGTCATGAAGGAGAAGAACGGCAACAGCACGCCGCCCGTCACATACATGTGGTGCGCCCAGACCGTCACCGAAAGACCGGCAATCGAAATCGTCGCCGCGATCAGACCGATGTAACCGAACATCGGCTTCCGCGCGAACACCGGAATGACCTCGGAAACGATGCCGAAGAACGGCAACGCGATGATGTACACCTCCGGATGCCCGAAGAACCAGAACAGGTGCTGCCACAACAGAGCGCCGCCATTGGCCGCGTCGAAGACATGCGCACCGAATTTACGGTCCGCCTCCAGCGCGAACAACGCCGCCGCCAGCACCGGGAACGCCAGCAGAACCAGCACACCGGTCAGCAGCACGTTCCACGTGAAGATCGGCATCCGGAACATCGTCATGCCAGGGGCACGCATGCAGATGATCGTCGTGATGAAGTTGACCGAACCGAGGATCGTGCCGAAACCCGAGAAGGCCAGACCCATGATCCACATGTCCGCGCCGATACCGGGTGACCGCACGGAGTCGGAGAGCGGTGCGTAGGCGAACCAGCCGAAGTCCGCGGCACCCTGCGGGGTGAGGAAGCCGCCGACCGCGATCAGCGAGCCGAAGAGGTAGAGCCAGTAGGCGAACATGTTCAGCCGCGGGAACGCCACATCGGGCGCGCCGATCTGCAGCGGCATGATCCAGTTCGCGAAACCGGCGAACAGCGGCGTCGCGAACATCAGCAGCATGATCGTGCCGTGCATCGTGAACGCCTGGTTGAACTGCTCGTTGGACACGATCTGATGGCCCGGGCGGGCCAGCTCGGCGCGCATCAGCAACGCGAGCAGGCCGCCGACGCAGAAGAACGCGAACGACGTGACCAGGTAGAGCGTGCCGATGGTCTTGTGGTCGGTGGTCGTGAGCCACTGCACGGGAAGCCTCATGCCCGGTAGGTGTCCGCACAGGTCGCGCACTTCACGGCAGGGCGCGGCGAACCGCCGCGGAAGCGCGTGGCAAGTCTCACCGCGCGAGGTGTGAAGATCGGGGCCATGCCGGACATCAACGGTTCATGAGCACGGACGAAGCCTTCGCCGATGCCTACCGCGCGCACTACTGGGCGGTCAGCCGCTTCGTGGCACGGCGGCTGGACGGGCAGGCACACGAGGTCGAGGAAGTGGTGGCGGAGGTCTTCTCCATAGCCTGGAGACGCCGCACCGAACTCCCCGACGCGCCGCTGCCCTGGCTGTACGGCGTGGCCCGCAACTGCCTCGCCAACACGGTGCGGGGCATGGGCCGCTACCGGCGGCTGCTGCACCGGCTCGGCAACCACGAGGCGGCACACCGCCGGCAGACCGTGGACAGTCCGGACGCGGAACGGGCCGGCTCCTGGGTGCACGAGGCGCTCGGCCGCCTCTCCGCCGCCGACCAGGAGGCCCTGCGGCTGACCGCCTGGGAGGAACTCACCCTGGAGGAACTGGCCGTGGTGCTGGACTGCAGCAGCGGCGCGGCGGCCATGCGCCTGCACCGCGCCAGGCGCCGTCTTCGCTCGGAGATCGACCGCATGCAGATGACCGTGAGCGTACGCACAGGGGGCGACCGCGATGACTGACGAACTCGATGTGCTGCGTGCGGCCGATCCGGTTCGGGCCGACGCGGGCCCCTGGCGGGACCGTCCGCTGGATGCCCGCGCCGAGTTCGCGCTGCACCGCCTGCTGACCAGCAAGCGTGCGCGGCAGGCCCGGCGGCGCCTGGTGCTGCGCGCCGAGGCCGCGGTGCTCGTCCTCGTCGCCGTGCTCGCCTACACCTTCTCCGGCGCCGGGGCCGCTCCCGCCGCCGCGGCTCCGTCGCCGATCGTCCCGCGCAGCGCCACCGGATCCGTGCCCCTGGAGGCGCTCGCGCGCCGGGCGGAGGAGGTGGCGCGGTCGGCGGGCAGGGACGCCGGGCCGCGCCGCGGCAGCCATCTGCAGACCTGGTACCTGAGCATGGAGGCGGGGCCGGACGCGGCGCCCCCGGACACCGTGCCGCAGGAGCGCCTCACCCGCTGGCGGCCCGACGGCGGCGGCGCGGAACTGGTGGCGGCCACCGACCCGCGGCACCCCGGCCGTACGGTCATCGACGACGCGGGCGGCAGCTGGCGCATCGTCAACAACGGCAAGGTGCTGCGGCGCACCACATATCCGGCCGGTTCGCGCACCGGGGACAACGCCGCCGGCCGGCCCCCGGCCGGGCCCGCGGCGCTCCGCGCGCACCTCGCGGCGCACTACGGAGGCAGCGGCCCGCGGACGCCACAACTCCTCTCGGCGCTCTCCTCGTTCCTCCAGGAGTGGACCCCGGGGCCGCGCGAGACCGCGGCCGTCGTCCGCCTGCTGGCCGGCACCGGCGGGCTGCGCCCGGCCGGCCCGGTCACCGACCGCCTGGGCCGCCACGGTCAGGCGTACGTCTACGACGGGCCCGACGGCGCTCTGGACGCCACCCGGCAGATGGTGATCCTCGACCCCCGATCCGGGCGGCTGCTGGGCAGCGAGATCACCTTCACCAAGGACCTCCCCGATTTCAGGATCAGCTCCGGGGAGGTGCTGTCGTACGAGGCGTGGATGCCGTGAGGCGTCTGGCCGCCCCCCGGCCGTACGCCCGCGCCCGCGCCCGGCACCGGCCCGCCCCGGTGCCCGCCCCGAGTGGCGGGGTGGGCCCGTATGCCGGATCCTTGAGGAACGCGACGATCCATCGGCGCGGCGGTGTACGGCACCGCCGCGCCGTTCGCGCGCGTGACGTGCGGCGGTGCCGTTGGGATACCGCCGCCGGGAGGGTTCCGCGAGCGCCCGGGCCCCCGGCCCGTCGACGGTGCCGCAGGTCACAGGGCGGTCCGGTTGCGGCCGGTCACCGCGAGAAGGATCACAACCGCCGCCCCGCCGGACCGCGCCCGGAATCGGCGTTTCCCTTGCGAGGAACGGTTCGCGGCCGCCTGCGGGGTCATCCGTGCACTGTCCGTGATGGTCCGGTCTGCACCTATGGTCGACCTTTGCCCCGCCACTGTGTGGCGGGCACTGTCATGACGTCTTCCAAGAGAGCGCAGGCGAGCGAGCACGTGCCGACGCAGTCCCCCGTCGCACCCGGTTCCGGTACCCACGGTGACGGCCGAGACAAGGCCGCACCCGACCTGGAGAAGCGGACGGCGGGCGGGCCCACCGTCGTCGATCCCGCGATGGTCAAGCGCGCGGTGTCGGCCGCCGCCCTCGGCAACGCGATGGAGTGGTTCGACTTCGGCGTCTACAGCTACATCGCGGTCACCCTCGGACACGTCTTCTTCCCGTCCGGGAACCCGACCGCGCAGTTGCTGTCGACGTTCGGGGCGTTCGCGGCGGCGTTCCTGGTGCGTCCTCTCGGCGGCATGGTCTTCGGTCCGCTGGGTGACCGGATCGGCCGGCAGAAGGTCCTCGCGATCACCATGATCATGATGGCGGCCGGCACCTTCGCCATCGGCCTGATCCCCTCCTACGCCTCCATCGGCGTGGGAGCGCCCGTCCTGCTGCTCGTGGCTCGTCTGGTGCAGGGCTTCTCCACCGGCGGTGAGTACGGCGGCGCCGCCACCTTCATCGCCGAGTACGCGCCCGACAAGAAGCGCGGATTCCTCGGCAGCTGGCTGGAGTTCGGCACCCTGGCCGGCTACGTCGGCGGCGCCGGCCTGGTCACCCTGATGACGGCGCTGCTGTCCACCGACGACCTGCACTCCTGGGGCTGGCGGATCCCGTTCCTGATCGCGGGCCCGATGGGCATCATCGGCCTCTACCTGCGGATGCGGCTGGAGGAGACCCCGGCCTTCGCCCGGCTGGAGAAGGAGGCACGGACGAAGGAGAAGGAGCGCCGGCAGGCGGAGAAGCGCGCCGGCATCCGCGAGATGATCTTCGGCCAGTGGCGGGCGATGCTGCTGTGCATCGGCCTCGTCCTGGTCTTCAACGTCACCGACTACATGCTGCTGTCGTACATGCCCAGCTATCTGACCTCGGAGCTGAAGTACGACGAGACGCACGGGCTGCTGGTCGTCCTCGCCGTGATGGTGGTGATGATGTGCGTCCAGCCGTTCGCCGGGCGGCTCACCGACCGCTTCGGCCGCCGCCCCGTCATCGCGGCGGGCTGCGCCGGATTCCTGGTGCTGTCGGTGCCCGCGCTGCTGCTGATCCGGCAGGGATCGCTGGTCGCGATCGCGCTGGGCATGGCCGCGCTGGGCCTGCTGCTGGTCTGCTTCACCTCGACGATGCCGTCCACGCTGCCCGCGCTGTTCCCGACGAAGATGCGCTACGGCTCGCTGTCGATCGGCTTCAACATCTCCGTATCGCTCTTCGGCGGCACCACGCCGCTGGTGGTCACCGCCCTCATCGGCGCGACCGGCGACCGCATGATGCCCGCCTACTACATGATGGCGGCGGCCGTCATCGGCGGCATCGCCGTCCTGCTGATGTCCGAGAGCGCCCGCAAGCCGCTGCCCGGCTCGCCGCCCGCGGTGGAGACCGAGGCGGAGGCCCGCGAACTCGCCGGCGCCTCCCGCCGCTCGGCGGCCTGACCGCTTCCCGAACCCCGCGGCCCCCGTTCCACGGCGGTCCGACGGATCCGGTGGCCGCCGGGCCCGCCGGAAGGCCGCCTCACCCGTCGTCCGACGGCGGCGGCCGGAACCGGCGAGAGCGTCCCGCCCGTCTGTGACCGTGCCGATCACCTCGATCGGCAGGTCACCGACGGGGGACGGACATGAGCGTGGCGACGGCGCGCACGAGGGGGCGGCAACGGGCCCTGTGGATGGTGCTGTTCCTGCTGGCGGCGCAACTGGTGTCCCTGGCCAGGCCGGCGTACGCCTGTGGGTGCGGGGCGATGGTGCACGACCCGAAGACCGCGCTGGCGGTGGACCGCGAGACATCCGTCGTGCAGTGGGACGGCAGAACCGAGCGGATCGTCATGAGTCTGACGGTGAACGGCACCGCGCCGGACGCCGCCTGGATCATGCCGGTGCCGCACCGCGCCGAGGTGGAACTCGGTGACCCCGCCCTCTTCCGGCAGCTCGCCGCGGAGACCTCTCCCGCTGTCGAACAGCGCCACTACTTCTGGCCCCGCGGCCGCGACTGGCCGTTCGGCGGGGACATGGACGGCGCGGCCGCCCCGGCGCCCGGCGCGCAGGGCCCGGGCGTCGGGGTGGTCGGCCGGGAACGCCTCGGCCCCTTCGACGTCGCGCGGCTGACCGCCTCCGACCCCGACGCGCTGGGCGACTGGCTGACCTCCCAGGGGTTCCGCCTCCCCGCGTCCCTGGCGACCGAACTACGCCCGTACGTGGCGCAGCGCTGGGAGTACGTCGCGGTGCGGCTGGCCCCCGCCGAACGCAACCGCACCCTGTCCGGCACCCTCGAACCGCTCCGGCTGTCCTTCCCCAGCGAGCGCCTCATCTACCCCATGCGGCTCTCCCGGCTCGCCACCACACCGCAGTCACTTGGCCTGTATGTGCTGGCGTCGCACCGGATGGAGCCACGCAGCTCCATCGGCGGGTCGCCCCCGGAGGTCTTCTTCGCCGGCCGGATCCGGCCCACGAAGGCCGTACGCCGCCTCACCGGCCGCGGCGACACCTACCTCACCGCCCTCGACCAGCAGTTCCCGCGGCCGCAACGGATCAGCGGCGACCACGAGCTGCGACGCGCGGCCGCGGACACGCCGTTCCAGCGGGTGCAGTACGAGGACGTCCTGCTGAAGGTGGGCTCCCTGCCCGCGTGGGTCCTCGCGGTGGGCGCCGTGTCGGCGCTGCCGCCGACGGTCGTCCTGATCGTGCTGCTGCGCCGCCGCCGGACCGCGCCCCGGCCACCGGGACGGCTCCCCCATCTCCCCGTGTGACCCGCCGACTCCCGCCGCCGTGCCGGCCGGAGGACCTGGACGGCATCCGTTATGCACCATGCGGCACGATGGTTCCCATGAGCATCGTGAAGATCAACGCACTGACCGTGCCGGCCGAGCAGCGTGAGGTCCTGGAGAAGCGCTTCAGTGCCCGGGCCGGAACGGTCGACAGCTCGGACGGCTTCGAGTGGTTCGAGCTGCTGCGCCCCGTCGAGGGCACCGACCAGTACCTCGTCTACACCCGCTGGCGCGACGAGGAGTCCTTCCAGGCATGGATGGAGGGCCCGATGAAGGCCGCGCACCAGGGCGGCGGCGCCGAGGGCGGCGAGCGGCCCAAGCCCGCCGCGTCCGGCTCCACACTGTGGTCCTTCGAGGTCGTGCAGCAGACGGGCCCCAAGCAGGGCTGACCCTGTCGGGGCGGGCGCGGTGACCCGCCCGCCCCACGGCCCTCGGGAGGCGGCACGGGCCGCGTACGGGCCGCCGCGCACCCGCCGCCACAATGGCGTCATGAGTGACGCTGTTCCGCTGCCCCCTCCGTGGGCCGTCGCCGTCGAGCCGTTCCACTCGCCCGACGCCAGGGCCCTGTTGCGGGAGTACTACACCGAGGTCGCCGACCGGTACTTCACGCTGCACCAGGGACGCCGCTCGACGCCGCAGGAGATCGAGCAGGGACTGGCGGCGTATCCGGCGGACCATCTGGCGCCGCCGAACGGTCTGCTGCTGGTCGCCCGGTACGACGGCACCCCTGCCGGGTGCGCCGGGGTGCGGCTGCTGGACCCGCGCACCGCGGAACTCAAGCAGATGTTCCTGCGGGCCGACCGGCGGGGCACGGGCGCCGCCGGCGGACTGCTCACGGCCGCCGAACGGGCCGCCGCCGGCCTGGGTGCCGACCGGATCCGGCTGGACACCCGCCGCGACCTGGTGGAGGCCATCGCGCTCTACGAGCGGCACGGCTTCGTCGAGATCGCGCCCTACCACCACGACGACTACGCCGAGATCTACTTCGAGAAGCGGCTGCCGCCTCCCTAGAGGGCTCCGTCGAACTCCCGCCCCGGCCCGCCGCTCACTTCGCGAGGTCCGGGGGGCGCGGCGACGGCGGCGTGCGCGGCACCGCTCGGCGGGCGTCCTCGTGGTGCGGTTCCTCCCCGTCCGACCCGCACAGCTCCTTGGTCAACTCCGCGACGAGTTCGGTGAGATCGGTCGGCCGGTCCCGCGTCCACCAGTCCCCCAGCAGTTCCGCGAGCGACTCCTGCCGGGCGTCCGAAAGCCGGCTCGCCGTCTCCCGCCCGCGGTCGGTGAGCAGCAGCAACAGCCCTTCGCGTGCGGCCAGTCCGCGCACCTCGACCTGGCGGACGGCCTCGGAGATCACCCCGTGCGGCACGGTGCTGCGCTCGGCGAGCAGGCCGGGCTCCACCGAGCCGTAGCGGTACATCCGCAGCACCAGCCAGCTCGCCGCCGGTCTGAGGTCCAGGCCGGCCCGTGCGGTGATCTTCTCGTAGATGTGCTTGCGGCCCTCCAGGCTGCCGAGTTTGGACAGCGCGCGGGCGCATTCGTCGCGTGAGGAGCGCTCGACGGGGTTGGAGGAGACCACCTCGCTGGTGTCCGGCGCGGTGACGCTGCCCCGCAGCGGCTCCTCCTTGAGGAACCAGGCCAGTACGAACGCGACGAGGACGACCGGCACGGCGTAGAGGAAGACATCCGTGATCGAGACGGAGTAGGCGTTGAGCACCCCGGTCGCCTGCCCGGCCGGGAGCCGCGCCACGGTCCGCGGGTCCTCCGCGAGACCCGACGGGTCGACGCCGGGCGGCAGTTGCTGCCCGGCGAGGGCCGCGGAGATCCGCGGCCCCAGCTTGTTGGCGAAGATCGTGCCGAAGATGGAGACGCCGAAGGAGGCGCCGATGGAGCGGAAGAACGTCGCCCCGGAGGTGGCCACGCCCAGGTCCTGGTACGGGACGGCGTTCTGCACGATGAGCACCAGCACCTGCATGACCAGGCCGAGCCCGAAGCCGAAGACGAAGAAGTAGGCGCTCATCGCGGCGACGCTGCTGGCCGGGTCGAGCTGGTGCAGCAACAGCAGGCCGATGGCCACCACCGCGGTGCCGGAGATCGGGAAGACCTTGTAGCGCCCGGTGCGGCTGACGATCTGCCCGGAGCCGGTGGACGCGATCAGCATGCCGAGCACCATGGGCAGCATGTGCACCCCGGACAGCGTCGGCGACACCCCCTGGACGACCTGGAGGAACGTCGGCAGATACGTCATCGATCCGAACATCGCGAAGCCGATGACGAATCCGATGACCGCGCAGAGGGAGAACGTGCGGAGCGTGAACAGGCGCAGCGGCAGGACCGGTTCGGCGGCCCGGCGTTCGACGGCGACGAACGCGACGAGCAGCACCGCACCGAGGACGCCGAGCCCGATGATCTGCCAGGAGCCCCACGGGAAGCTGACCCCGCCGAGCGAGGTCATCAGCACGAGGGACGCGGCGACGGCGGCGATCAGGGCGGTACCGAGGTAGTCGATCCGGTGCGGGGTGCGGCGGACCGGGATGTGCAGCACGGCGGCGATGACGGCGAGGGCGATGACGCCGATGGGGAGGTTGATGTAGAAGACCCAGCGCCAGCTGAGGTGGTCGACGAACACCCCGCCCAGGAGCGGCCCGAGGACGCTCGTACCGCCGAAGACGGCACCGAAGAGGCCCTGGTACTTGCCGCGTTCGCGGGGCGGCACGATGTCGCCGACGATCGCCATGGACAGCACGATCAGGCCGCCGCCGCCCAGGCCCTGGAGCGCCCGGAAGCCGATGAGTTGCGGCATGTTCTGCGCGACGCCGCACAGCACCGAGCCCACCAGGAAGATCACGATGGCGGTCTGGAACAGCCTCTTGCGGCCGTACTGGTCACCGAGCTTGCCCCACAGGGGAGTCGCCGCGGTCGACGCCAGGAGGTAGGCGGTGACCACCCAGGACAGATGGTCCAGGCCGCCCAGCTCGCTGACGATCGTGGGCAGCGCGGTGGCCACGATCGTCTGGTCCAGGGCCGCGATGAGCATGCCGAGCAACAGCGCGCCGATCGCGACGAGGACCGTCCGTGTGGACTGGCCCTCGCCGGGAACCGCAGGTGCGCCGGCGTCCTGCGCCATGTACGTCTCCCTCTGTTCCGGGCCGTCCTCTCCTGTCACGGCGGCCCTTCGGAGCTTTCATCCATCCTGGTGGCAATCACCCGATACGGCCCGCCGAGAGACGGTCCGGCGGTCCCGGCCGCCCGGCCGTCACGCGAGGGACACCTGACGGATGTTGCGGAGTGCCTGTGCGGACCCCGGCCGCCTCTGGATAATCGCTGCCGGTTCGAGGACCGCCAGGGAGGGGACCGCTCGTGACGGCAGGAACATGCCCGCACTGCTTCGCACCCGCACGAGGAGACGGCCGGCCCTCCTGCCTGTGCGCGGCGGCCGGCGCCGAGGACTTTGATCCGCTGCACATACGGCCATACGTGTCGTTACGCGAGGCGGACGGGGACACGGACGGCACGGATGAGGCGGCCGGGGCTCATGGGACGTACGGGGCAGCAGCGTCCGCCCCGGCACGGCCGGTCGAGGCAACGTCCGCCGACGTACCGCCCGCCCCCGCACCGCCCGCCGACACCCGCCCCGCCGACACACCGCCCGCCACCGCTCATGCCCCCGCGCTCCGGCGCCGCGCCGGGCCGACCTCCAGGACGTTCACCTCGGCGCCGGCCGAGGCGGACCCGACAGCACCCGGCGGCCCACCGCCCGGCCCCCGCGGCCGACGTACCGTCCCCGCCGTGCTGGCGGTCGCCGGCGCGGCCGTGGCCGCCGCCGTCGTGCTCATCGCCGGCGACGCGCTGTCCGGCGGGGAACGCCATGAGGCCGCGCTGCCCGACCAAGGCACCTCCGCCCCCACCGCGGCCTTCCCGACCGGCGGCGACGCGCACCCCCCGACGGGCGGCGCGAGCCCCTCCCCCGCCTCGTCACCTCCGGTGTCCCGGGAGGTCAGCACACGCGCGGCCCCCGACAGCACGCCGGAGCTGTACCGGACCTCCACACCGCGCCCGCCCGTACCGACCCGGGCGTCCGGCAGCGTCACGGCGGCCCCCGGCGGTGAGGGGCCGAGCGCCCCGCCGACGGGGCCGATCGTGCTGCGCGAAGGGTCCAGCGGCCCCGAGGTCGCGGAGTTGCAGGACCGTCTGAGGCAGCTGGCCCTCTACGTCGGCGACGACGACGGCCGGTACGACGCGGGCGTCCGCTCCGCGGTCTCCCGGTATCAGCAGACCTACGGCGTGCTCGGCGACCCGGACGGGGTGTACGGCACAGCCACCCGCGCATCCCTGGAGTCGCGGACCCGCGAGCCGTAGCCGCCGGCAGGCGCCCACGGGACCATCCCGTCCGCCTCTGACCAGGGCCGGTTGTCGGCACCCGGAAACGTTTTGTATCGTGTAGGAACAAAGTGGTTCCGCCCGTTTTCCCTGACCGGCGGGCGGGACCGCTTGTGTTCTCGGCCGGGACCGATCGGGTTCTCGGCCCGCCGCTGTTCGATCAGCGCCCGCCCGTAGCGCTCAGGAGCCCGCCGATGACGGCCACCACCACGCTCACCGCCCGCGCACTGCTGCTGGACATGGACAGCACGATCGTGAACTCCGAGGCCGTCGTCGAGCGCTGCTGGCGGCGCTGGGCGGCCGAGCGGGAACTGCCGGTGGAGGACGTCCTCAAGGTCGTGCACGGCCGTCAGGGCTGGGCCACCATGGCCGCGCTGCTCCCGGACCGCCCGATGGAACTCAACATGGCGGACAACCGCCGGATGCTGGAGCAGGAGACCGCCGACACCGACGGCGTGGTGCCGGTCCCGGGCGCCCCCGCCTTCATGAACGCGATCGCCGGCCTCCCGCACGCCCTGGTGACCTCCGCCGACATCGCCCTCTCGGACGCCCGCATGGGCGCGGCCGGGCTCGCCATGCCGTCCGTACGGATCACCGCGGAGTGCGTGAGCGCCAGCAAGCCCGACCCGGAGGGCTTCCTCAAGGGTGCGGCCGAGCTGGGGTACGCCCCAGAGGACTGCCTCGTCTTCGAGGACTCCGAGGCCGGTATCGCGGCCGGCCGCGCGGCGGGCATGCGCGTCGTCGGCGTCGGCGACCGCGCCGCCGCCTTCGCCCCCACGGCGCACGTCCGCGACCTCACCCAGATCCGCGTCGAGGCGCTGTCCGACGGCACCATCGCTCTGCATCTGGCGCCCTGAGCCGGACCGGCTCGGACGCGCGACCGCCCGGCGGGAAGCCCGGGCACCCGCGACACACGACAAGGGCCCGGCCCGCCTTCCACGGCGGCCGGGCCCTTTCGCATGCGACATCCGGGAACGGGCGCGGCCGGGCCCGGCCCGTCAGCCCGCGATGGCCTCGTACAGGCTGAAACCGGCCAGCAGGATCATGACGCCGGCCGCGACCTTGGTGATCAGCTTGAGCGGCACGTACTTCATCAGCGTGCGGCCGCCCAGGATGCCGAGACCCGCCACGGCCCAGAGGGCCAGCACGGCGCCGACGCCGACCGAGACCGGGTCGTCGTAACGGGCGGCGAGGTTGGCCGTCATGATCTGCGTCAGGTCACCGAACTCGGCCACCAGGATCATCATGAATCCCGCCCCGGAGACCTTCCAAAAGCTCTGGTCGGCGGGCTTCTTGACCTCTTCCTCCTCGTCGTCCTTCTTGAACAGCAGGACGGCCGCGCCGGCCAGGAAGAGGACGCCCACGACCGCCTGCACCAAGCGGTGCGGGAGCAGGGTGAGCACGCTGCCCGCGGCGATGGCGAGCGCGACATGGACCAGGAACGCGGCGGCGACCCCGACGAAGACGTAGGAAGCGCGATAGCGGGTGCCGAGCATCAGCCCGGCGAGGGCGGTCTTGTCGGGCAGCTCGGCGAGAAAGACGACGCCGAAGACGACGGCTGCGACGGTGAAGCTGAACACGGGGCTGAATACCTCGATCGGTCGGGCCGCACCGAAAAGCCCGGAAAGAGGGATCGCTTCGGCACGGCAGCGTCAGACACTGCGGCCGAAGGTCTCGCTGGCCCGTCGCCGCGATCCGCGGTGCTGACGGGCCTCCGGGCGCCGGCTCTCCACGAGGGAGGGCAGTATGTCGACGGTCCGGCGAAGAGCTACTCCCCTTCTGCTGGCGTCAAGGGTACGCGGTGGATCCGTCCGCACGCCACCAGCTCCAGCACCACCGCACAGGCCGCCGCCTGCACCGCGAGCAGCGCGACCAGCACGAACAGCTGCACCGCACCGGCCTGTACGGGCGAGGCGCCGCCCAGCAGCATCCCGACGAACGCGCCGGGGAGTGTGACCAGACCCACGGTGCGGGTCTGGTCGAGTCCCGGCAGCAGCGCGTCCGAGGCGGCGGGGCGGGCGACCTCCATCCGGGCGTCCCGCTCCTGGAGGCCGAGCGCGAGCCCCGCCTCGACCTCGCCGCGCCGGGTCTCCAGCTCATCGAGTGCGCGCCGCCCCCCGAGCACGGTGGCGGTCAGTGCGCCGCCGATGAGGATGCCGGCGACGGGGATCAGGGCGAGGCCGCGCGGCGGCACCAGACCCGTCAGCAGCAGGACCCCGACGACCGGCACCACTCCCGCGGCGATCGGCACCGAAGCCCACCACCAGGTGCGGTTCTTGGTGATGCGGCGGCCCGCGGTCCGCGTCGCCACCACGAACATCAGCAGCAGGAAACACAGCAGCCACGGCACCGCGCTGACGACCCAGCCGATGAGGTAGGAGACGGCGGTCAGCTGGACGGCGGCGCGCAGCCCGGCGACGGCGACGGCGCGGGCGTGCCCCAGACGCGCCAGCGCGACGACGGCCACGGCGACGACCAGCAGGACGGCCAGGACGACCCCGAGAGTGACATTCACCGGCAGCAGCACGCGCTCACTGTAGGGGCGTGCGCGCGGGAGCATCCCAACCGAAATGCCCTGGCGCGCACATGGCGGGGCGTCAGACCCTTGTACTGACGTGAGCATGTCGCCACTCTGTTACCTGGTGCCCATCGTGTGGAAACCCCACCTCGCCACCATGGGCGCGCACCGCACGTCAACTTCCCCCCACTTCAAGGGAGTTCCGATGTCAAAGGTCTACGCGCGTCGCGTGTCCGTCGCCGCGGGATCGGCCGCCGCGCTGGTCTGCACGCTGATGCTGAGCGGGCAGACCGCCCAGGCCGCACCGCCCAGCCCGCCGAGCGCGGCCACCGCCCGTACGTACCTCGGTGAGATCAAGGAGCAGGCCGAGGGCCCGCAGGACGGCTACAGCCGCGACAAGTTCCCGCACTGGATCGAGCAGGGTGACAGCTGCAACACCCGTGAAGTGGTGCTCAAGCGCGACGGCACGGACGTACAGCAGGACGGCAGCTGCGCGGCGGTGAGCGGCAAGTGGGTCTCGGCCTACGACGACGCGACCTGGACCCAGGCGTCCGACCTGGACATCGACCACGTCATACCGCTGTCAGAGGCATGGAAGTCCGGCGCCGCGCAGTGGACCACCGAGCGCCGTCAGGAGCTCGCCAACGACCTCACGCACTCCCAGCTGATCGCCGTCACCGACAACCTCAACCAGGAGAAGGGCGACAAGGACCCGGCCGAGTGGCTGCCCCCGAAGACGTCGTACCACTGCGAGTACGCCCGGATGTGGGTGTGGGTGAAGCACGAGTACGGCATGACCGCGGACGCCCCGGAGAAGGCCGCCCTCAAGAAGATCCTCGACGCCTGCTGAGCGGCCACCGCTCACCGCCTCCCCAAGGGTGACGCGGTGCGCCCGCCCGTCGGCCGGAGCACCGGCCGACGGGCACGCCGCCGCCCGCGCCCCCGCCGCGCGCCGTCTCCTCCTATCCTCTGACCACGCCGTGGCTGACCACGGCGGCTCTGATCGCGAGGTACGGGCACCACGCCCGCACGAGGGAGGGCACCGATGGCCGGACTGCGCTTGGGGCCGCTGCTGCGGTACGTCGACGCCGAGAGCGCGACGGTGTGGGTGGAGACCGACCGCCCGTGCGAGGTCAGCATCCGCTGCGACAGCGGGGAGGGCGGCGTGGACCGCACCTGGCAGGTGGCCGGGCACCACTACGCGCTCGTCCCGGTGACCGGCCTGACACCGGGCAGCGAGACGCCCTACGAGGTCCTGCTGGACGACCAGCGGGTCTGGCCGCTGCCCGGCAGCCACTTCCCCGTCAGTACGATCCGCGCCCTCCCGGCCCGGCCGGACGGCTCCGCGCCCCCCGGAGGCACGGACCGCGCGACGGACGCGCCCTCCGACTCCCCTTCCGGCTCCCCTTCCGACGGCGGGCTGCGCATCGCCTTCGGCTCCTGCCGCTGGTCGGCGACCCCCTCCCGGGCCGCGCACGACCCGGTCGGCCCGGACGCGCTGGACACCCTCGCCGCCAGGCTGGGCGCCCACCCCCAGGACGAACGACCCGATGTCCTGCTGCTGTTGGGCGACCAGGTCTACGCCGACCAGACCTCGGAGGCGACCGCACGCCTGCTGGCCCGGCACCGGGACGTCACCGAGCCGCCGTGGAAGCAGGTCGCCGACTTCGAGGAGTACACCCACCTCTATTACGAGTCCTGGCTCGACCCCGAGGTCCGCTGGCTGCTCTCCACGGTCCCCAGCTGCATGATCTTCGACGACCACGACATCATCGACGACTGGAACACCTCCGCGGCCTGGCGCGCCGAGATCCGGGCGACCTCGTGGTGGCGCGACCGGATCCAGGGCGGCCTGATGTCGTACTGGGTCCACCAGCACCTGGGCAATCTGTCGCCCGCCGAACTGGCCGCCGACGAGGTCTACGGCCGGGTCCGGGCGGTGCCCGACGGGACGGACGCGGTGCGGGAGTTCGCCGCCGCCGCGGACGCCGACCCGACCACCGCGCGCTGGAGCTACCGCCGCGACCTCGGCCGGGTACGCCTCGTCATGATCGACACCCGCGCCAACCGCGTCCTGGAGGAGGGCAGCCGGTCGATGCTCGACAAGGGCGAGGCGGACTGGCTGCGCCAGCAGGTGCTGGACGGGCACGGCTCCTACGACCACCTGCTGATCGGCAGCTCGCTGCCGTGGCTGCTGCCCCATCTCATCCACGCCGCGGAGGGCTGGAACGCCGCGCTGTGCGCCGGGGAACGCGGCCCGCGCTGGGCCCGCCACAGCGAGTCCCTGCGGCAGCGGGCCGACCTGGAGCACTGGTCGGCGTTCCCGGAGTCTTTCGCCGCGCTCGGTGACCTGATCGCCGAGGCCGGGTCCGGAGACGGCGCGCCGGCCACGATCTGCGTGCTGTCCGGCGACGTCCACCACGCGTACGTCGCGGAACCGCGCTGGCGCACCCGCACCGTCAAGGGCGCCCCGGACGGTCCCGACGAGGTCCGTACGCCGCACGGCCGCCGGCCCACCAGCCGGGTCCTGCAGCTGACCTGCTCCCCCGTCCACAACAGCATCCCCGCCTCGATACAGGCCGGTTTCCGCTTCGGCTGGAGCCGGGCCGGCCGATGGCTGGGGAAGGTGTTCGCCCGGCACGGACGGCTCGGCCCGCCGCCGGTCAAGTGGCGGCGCACCGGCGGCCCGTGGTTCGGCAATCAGCTGATGACGCTGACGGTGCACGGCCGCGCGGCGCGTCTCCGGCTGGACCAGACCCGCCGGGAGAAGGAAGACGGCGTCCGCCTTGTGACGGTATGGAGCGATTCCCTGACCGGTTCGCGCGTCGCCGAGGAGGGCGAGGGCCTCGCGGGCACCGTCCCCGCCGACGACTGACGGGCCGAGCGGCGGGCGGCGGGCGGCGGGCGGCGGGCGGCGGGCGGCGGAGGTGGACCGCTCGCGAACCTCCCCCGATACTGCCGGACCTACGGGACCTACCGGGACAGTCTCCCCGCTTGGCCAACGTTTGAACTTGCAAGTACTGGTTAGGTGTCCCTAACCTGTGCTCCATCGGTTGCCGTCCTCCCAGAAACCGTAGGAGTCCCCCACATGTCCGCTCCCCTGAGCTCCCTCACGCAGAGAGCCACCCCGCACGCGCTCGCGCTCTTCCGCATCGTCGTCGGACTGCTCTTCGCCTGCCACGGCGCCGCCTCGCTCTTCGGCGTCCTCGGCGGGGCGATGGGCAACGGCTCCACCGTCCCGGCAGGTTCCTGGCCCGGCTGGTACGCCGCGGTCATCCAGCTCGTCGGCGGCGCCCTGGTGATGCTCGGCCTGGGCACCCGCGGCGCGGCCTTCATCAGCTCGGGCTCGATGGCGTACGCGTACTTCTCCAGCCACCAGGGTTCGGCGCTGTGGCCGATACAGAACGGCGGCGAGCCCTCCGCGATGTTCTGCTGGGCGTTCCTGCTGATCGTGTTCGTCGGCCCCGGCGCCTGGTCGCTCGACCGGCTCTTCTTCGGTGCCCGCCGGCCCGAGGAGCAGGTGGCGACCCCGCAGCGCGAGCCCAGCGCCGCCTGACGCACTCCGGCCGGAGACCGCTCGCTCCGGCCCCGCACGGCCCGTTCGGCGTCCCTGCCGAACGGGCCGTGCGGCGTTTCGGGGCGGGGACGGGTCGGCGCGGCCCGGACGCCGGAGGTGGCCGGTGGAGCGTGCGTCAGCGCGCGCCGCCCGCCCGGTACCACCCCGGCCGCTCGAACATCACGGTGAAGCAGGCAAGCCGCTCGCCCGCGTCCCCCGCTTCCCCTGGCCCCGTCGCGGTGCGGCGCTCGTGGATCACGACCGACCGGGCCGCACCGGGCCGGAACCGCCAAGCCTGCCGGGTGACCGCGGCGCCGTTCCCCTTGTCGTTGGTGGTGAAGTCCAGCCAGACCTCGTTGAGCGCGTTGGCGTAGACGGGGTCGGTGGACGGCTGCCGGGGGTCCGCGACGTCCTGGTAGTTCGGCCCGGAGTCCTCGGGCACGGCCCCGCACGGCTTGCTGTGCACATGCGCGCCGTAGGAGTGCCCGGGGCGCAGCCCGTCCACCCGCAGCGAGACCAGCGTGGACCGGCGCACGGCGAACTCACCGACGGAGATCCCCGCGCCCGCCGGGACCATCTGCTGGTTGTAGGTCAGGGCGTCGGACGGAATGAGCGCCTTGGGCGGCGCGAAGCGTCCGTGCGTGTGCAGCCAGACCGGGCGCACGCGGCGTTCCGCCACCGCGGGAGAGGCCGCCGTCACCACCGCCACCGAAGCCACGGCCCACGCCATGGCGGCCGCCGCCCCCCTGCCCCGCACCCCTCGCGCTGCCACCATCGCCCGTCCCTCCGCTCCGATCCGCGCCGTGCCCCGCACCTGACGCCTCAGCACACGGCGCGCGGAGGGCGGTCCGCAGACCTGAACCCCGCCGCACGCGCCTTTGACTCGTACAGCTCACACCGTTCTCGGCAGTCCGCCCAGGCGCGCCGCGCACCCGGGTGACAGGGCGGGGAAACGGGTGAAATTCGACCTCGCGACCGACGCCGGGGGCGGGCGCCGGTGCCGCCGACGGGGTGCGGCGGCAGGCAGCGGCATGCCGACGGGATGTGGCGGCGGACGAAGGGGCGGTACAGCGACGGGATGCGGCGGCGCCGGACGAAATGCCACTACAGGGACGGGGCGCGATGGGCGGACGCGTGTGACCCCGCACACTCACCGGGCCGTGACACGTACTACACAAACCACCCCACGCCGCCCAGCGGCCATCGCCAGGCGTACGCTGTATGGCTGTAGAGCCGCCCCTGCCGCCCCGCGCGACGTCGCGGCGGGGTTCGGACCGGGAGTCAAGACGTTGTGGGAAAACCTGGGGTCCCTCAGTGGCACCCCGTGGGTGTATTTGATCGTCAGCCTCTCGGTCGTTCTCGACGTCTTCGTCCCGATCCTGCCGAGCGGTGTCCTGGTGATCGCCGCGGCCACCACCGCCGCCGGGACCCGCTCCGCCGCTGACGCGGTCGGGGCCGTCGATGTCACCGCGTCCGTGCACAGCGGCGCCCACCTGGCGGAGATGTTCGCGCTGGTGCTGTGCGCGGCGTCCGCCTCGGTGCTCGGCGACATGGTCGCCTACCGGCTGGCCTGGCGCGGCGGCGACCGCTTCGACCGTGCCATCGGCCGCTCGCGCCGCCTGGCCGCGGCGCAGAAGCGACTCGGCGCGGCGCTCACCCGAGGGGGCGGCGGCATCGTCGTCCTGGCCCGCTTCGCCCCCGCGGGCCGGTCGGTGGTCAGCCTCGGCGCCGGAGTCGCACACCGCACGGTGCGCGAATTCCTCCCCTGGTCGGCGCTGGCCGGCCTCGCCTGGGCCGCGTACAGCGTGAGCCTTGGCTACTTCGGCGGCCAGTGGCTCGGCACCTCCTGGATCAGCACCGCGCTCTCCGTCTTCGCCCTCTTCGCCGCCGGATCGGCCGCGGTCTTCCTGATGCGCCGCCCGGAACGCCACGCCGCCCACTGACGGAGCGTGGCCCGCGGCCGGCTTGAGAGCGCGCGAAGCCGGAATATCCCGTGGCCGGTTGTCGGTCCCCGGTGCGAAGCTGAACGGCATGAGCAGTGCGAGCGGTACGGGGAGTTCAGGCAACGCGGGCGGCACGGGTAGCCCTGGCGGCACGGGCAGTACCGGCGGCACGGTCGCCCCGGGCTCGGCGGCGGATCCGTCCGACGGCGCCATCACCTGGCGTCCGCGCCCCGAGACCTCCGAGGACATCGCGGCCGTGCGCCGTATCAACCTCGCGGCCTTCGAGGGTGCGGAGGAAGCGGATCTCGTGGACGCCTTGCGCCGCGATCCGGCGGCCTGGCTGCCCGGCCTGTCGTTCGTCGCCGAGGCTCCCGACGGCACCCCCGTCGCCCACGCTCTGCTGACCCGCTGCCATGTCGACGACGCCCCCGCTGTCGCCCTCGCGCCGTGCGGGGTGCTTCCTCGATACCAGCGGTCGGGGGCCGGCAGCGCGGTGATCCGGGCGCTGCTGGAGGCCGCGCGCGCGGCCGGCGAGCGGACCGCGATCGTCCTCGGCCACCCGCCGTACTACCCGCGCTTCGGCTTCACCCCGGCCGCCCCCCGGTTCGGCATTCTGCCTCCGCAGCCCTGGCCGGACGAGGCGTTCCTGGCGCTCTCCCTGGACGGCTCGACTCCACCACGCGGCACGGTGCGCTACGCGACGGCCTTCGGCATCAGCTGACGTCGCGGGTCGTGAGACGCGGGTCGTGAGGCCCGGGTCGTGAGGCCCCGATGGAGACCTCGGGGCGAGTTGGCGGCCTGCCGGCGGGCAGCGGGCAGCGGGCAGCGGGCAGCGGGCAGCGTCAAACGATCGGGGGTCCGTGGCCGCCGTCCGCCCGTGCGGCGTCCGGCACGACCGCGACCGGACACCGGGCGTGCAGCAGGACCGCATGCGCCACCGAGCCGAGACGCCGACCGACCGGGAACCGGCGGGCGTGCCGTGCCACCACGAGAAGTTCGCCGGCCCGGGACGCCTCGACCAACTGCCCGACGGCGTCCGCGTTGCGCAACTGCACCTCGACATCGACGCCGGGATGACGCACGCGGTGCGGCGCCAGTGCATCCACCAGCTGGGTGCCCAGCGCGTCCTCGTACTCCTGCTGCGTGGTCTCGTAGGCCGCGGCGTATTCGAAGGACGCCGGCATCAGCATCGGCCAGGTGTAACCGGAGACGACTTTCAGCCACGCGCCCCGGCGGCTCGCCTCGGCGAAGGCGAAGCCGATCGCGCCGTGCTCCTCGGCGGACACCTCCACGCCGAGCGTCAGCTGCGGTCCGGCGCGTTCCGCTGCCGGACCGCCACTGGCCCCGCCACCGTCCTCCCCGCCCGGCCCCCGCCGGGTGCCGCCCCGTTCAGGGTGCGGGACGACCACGACCGGACAAGCGGCCCGAGCCGCGCACGCGAGTCCGTTGGAGCCGAGCAGCAGGCCGGCCAGGCCACCGCGGCCCCGCGAGCCCAGGACGAGCAGCTGCCCCTCGTCACCGAGCGCGGGCAGCAGCTCTTCGGTCAGCCCGCTGAGACCACGGAACTCGACCTCCGGCAGGCTCTGCGCCACCGCGGCCGCCCGCAGGTCGTCCAGCACCGGATCTCCGGTGCCTTCCTCCTCCGCAGCGGCTCGCGAGGAGGCCGGGTATGGCTGGATGTGCACCACCTGCAGGGGCGCAGACCGCAGCCGGGCCGCCTCCACCGCCCAGCGAAGCGCACGCTCGCTGTCCACGGAGCCGTCCACCCCGACGATGATCGGACGGGTGTCCATGGACGCCTCCTGTGACGTGCGGTGAGCGTGGGGAATGGCTGTCTCCATCCTGCTCCCGCCCGGGTGGCGAGGACAGCGAGCTAAAGAGCCACGTCCGGCACGGAGTAGAGTCGACCGTCACCACCCCCACCCACCACCCGCACGGGCGCTGCCCCCGCCGCGCTCACCCGGGCCGCCGGGAATCCGCCGCAGCGGCGCGCGGAAGGGGGTCGAACCACTAACGCGAGGCACATTTCGGTGAACTCACCCCCGGTCGTCGAATGGACCGAGGCCGACGAGGCCCGCTCCGCCCTTTGGCGTTCCGAGAACGGCGCGCCGCCGCCCCGCCGCCTCGTCATCGCGGACGACCGCACGAAAGCCGACGACGCGTACAAGCTCGCCTGCGAGGGCACCGCGCTGCTGTGGCGGGGCGACTTCCACAACGCGCGCCAGCTGCTGACGGCGCTGGCCCGCCGCATCGACCGCCGCCCGCGCAAGGCGCCCCCCTCGGACGTCACCCAGGCTTTCCACCTGCACCGGGCCGCGCAGAACCAACGGGCCCGCATCCTGGGCATGCTCCTGATCCCGCTCGACGCGACCTACGCCGTCCCACTGCACCGGGCCCCCGACGTCCGGGAGGCGTGCGCGCAGGCTTACGGCCCGCCGGAGCGGCCGACGGCGCAGCAGTCGACGGCGCCGGAGCGCTCGGCCGAGACCGCAGGGGACGCCGCGCCCGCCCCCGTATCCGCGTCAGCCCCCGCCCCCGCCTCCGAGGTGGCTTTCGTCGTATCGCTGCGTGAGTTGCTCGGCCTGATCGGTGCGAGCGAATGGCGCAAGAAGGGCGTGGCGATCCCGGCGCTCGGCGGCGACCGGATCCACCCCCACTACGGCGTCTTCTCGCCCGCCCGCGGCGAGTACGTCGACCTGGTGGCCGAGGCGCCGCTGCCCAGCGAGGAGCTGGCCTTCGACATCGGGACCGGCACCGGCGTGCTGGCCGCGGTGCTCGCCCGGCGCGGGGTGCGGCGCATCGTCGCCACCGACCAGGACCCGCGCGCGCTGGCGTGCGCCCGCGAGAACACCGAACTGCTCGGCGTCGCCGGGCAGGTGGAGGTCATCGAGGCCGACCTGTTCCCCGCCGGCCGGGCCCCGCTGATCGTCTGCAACCCGCCCTGGGTACCGGCCAAACCGACCTCCCCTGTGGAGCACGCCGTGTACGACCCGGGGAACCGGATGCTGCACGGCTTCCTCAACGGCCTCGCGGACCACCTGACCCCGGGCGGGGAAGGCTGGCTGATCCTGTCCGATTTCGCCGAACACCTCGGGCTGCGGCCGCACGCCGAACTCCTCGACGCCTTCGCCAAGGCCGGCCTGACCGTTCGGGACCGCCTCGACATCCTGCCCCGCCACCCGCGCGCCCAAGACACCTCCGACCCCCTGCACGTCGCCCGCGCCGCCGAGGTCACCTCCCTGTGGCGGCTGGGCGCGACCACCTGAACCACCGCCCGGCGCCGTCCCCCGGCTACCCAGCCCCAACTGGCGCCGAGCCCCGGACACCTGGCGTCCGGCATCCGGCATCCGGGGGCTGGGTTCCGACGCCTGACGTGCGGCGCCTGACGTGCGGCGCCTTGCGTCCGGCGCCTGATATCGGGCGCCTGGCGTGGCCCCCCTGGCTCGGCTCCGGCAGGCGTCGGACGAACGGGGGCGGCCGATACCTGGGGCGGCCTGCTCCCTCTCGGCCCGCAAAGCCGTGCATTGGCCCGCCGTACCCACGCCCAGATGCCGCTCCAGAAGGGCACGAGCACCCGCACCGCATCATCACCCGCACCGAGCCACCACCGGGCCATCCCCCGTACCGAGCCGGCGCACCCGACCTCATCACCGGCTTCACTGCCTCACCCGCGTCGGCCGGGTGCTCTTGGCGGTGGCGGCCTCCCTCCCCCAGCAGCAGCGGAGTTGGCGACGCACCGCACCCCTGTGCCAGCGCCCGGCCCTGCACCCGCCCCCGGGGCACCCGACGCCCGGCACCCCTCCCACGTCAGGACCCCTCGCCGATCGTGCACGATGGACCACCATGGACGCCCAGCAGCTTCTCGCCCGCGCCCGCCGCCTCGCTGCCACCGCGACCGCCGACCGCCGTCGAATGCTCGGCATCACCGGGCCGCCCGGCGCGGGCAAGTCCACGCTCGCCGCCCGTCTCGTCGCGGAGCTGGCCGAGCAGGCCGCGCTCGTCCCGATGGACGGTTTCCACCTCGCGGAGGCGGAGTTGCAGCGGCTGGGCCGCCGCGACCGCAAGGGCGCGCCGGACACCTTCGACTCCGCCGGCTACGCGGCCCTGCTGGCGCGCCTACGCTCCCCGGAACCCGAGGTCACCGTCTACGCGCCGGCCTTCGACCGTCGTATCGAGGAACCCGTCGCCGGAAGCATCCCCGTGACGCCCGACGTGCCGCTCGTCGTCACCGAAGGCAACTACCTCCTCCTGGACTCCCCGCCGTGGGCCCGGGTCCGCACACTGCTCGACGAGGTCTGGTACGTGGAGCTGGAGACGTCGGAGCGGGTCAGGCGGCTGATCGACCGCCACGAACGATTCGGCCGGCCGCATGCGGAGGCCGAGCGGTTCGTTCACGCGTCGGACGAGGCCAACGCCCGCGTGGTGGCGTCGACTCGAACCCACGCCGACCTCATCGTCACCTTCACGCCCGAAACGGCTCCTCCCCCACTGGCCGAATAGCGCCCCGCTGCACGCTCCTCGCACGTCCTGCCTGCTCCGTGGCCACCCGCCCCTCACACCCGGGGCGGCCGATGCGCCCCGGGACCGGCGAAGCTCCCGGGGCCGGCGCCTCTCACTCCCCCTGTGGCCGCCCCTCCCGTGGCTGCCGCTCCTTCGCGAGCAGTCCGACGAGCGACAGCGCTCCCCATCCGACGGACACCGCGACCGCCTTCTTCCGTGCGCGGTCCGGCAGCGTCGCGCCGAGGAGGACCGCGTCCCCGAAGTCGGCGGCGAGGCGCACACAAGCGGCCGTACGCAGCGCAGGTCCGGCCGGCGCCAAGACCATCGCGAGCCCGCTCGCCGCATCGCGCCAGCCGAGCGGACGCAGCGAAATCCGGGTCGCCGGCTCGCTCTTCCCCTCGTCGTCCACCAGCCCCGAGGGCCGGGCCAACAGGTCGGGCAGCGCCGTCACCGCGATCCCGTAGACCGCCGTCGCCGCCCCCACCGCCCTCAAGAGACCAACCTTCATCCGCCGTCCACCCTCACCTTTCGTCTCACGTTTCGCGTCTCACCTCTCGCGCTCCACATCTCGCGCTCCACCGAGGCAACCACAGCCCCGCCCCTCCACACACGAACGCATCCGCACTCAATCATCACGAAAGCCAACCTTCAGCCACGTAACCGCGTCTTCCCCACAGGAATGCACAAATCCCCCGCACCCGCGCAACCCCCCCAACTCCAGGCCCTCCAACCCCCCCCTCCACCCCCCCCCCCCCCCCCCCCCCCCCCCCCCCCCCCCCCCCCCCCCCCCCACCCCCCCCCCCCCCCCCCCCCCCCCCCCCCCCCCCCCCCCCCCCCCCCCCCCCCCCCCCCGCCCGCATCCACCCCTTCCCAAACGACACCGGCGATGTCATCATGACACCATGAGTGTCGTTGAGGCGGGTAACGAGAGCGGCCAGACCACCACCGAGGACCTTCTGCACGGCGTCGTCCAGCGCCTGCGCCCCCTCCACCGCGCGGCCGTCCGCTCGGTGGAGCGCGAGCTGGTGGGCACCGGCATAACCGCAGGTGAACACGCACTGCTGGACGCGCTGCGCACCGAAGGCCCCCGCACCGTGCCGCAGTTGGCCCGCACCCTGGGGCTCGACCGGCAGCCGGTACAACGCTGGGTGAACCACACGGCAGAGCTGGGCCTTGTGGTCACCGCCCCCAACCCCGCCCACCGCCGCTCCTCCCTGATCCGCCTCACCACCGAGGGCTCCGAAATGATGCGCGGGATCCAGGCATCCGAGAGCGCCGGGCTTCGGCGTGGGCTGGCGGACCTCACCGCGGAGGAGATCGCCACGGCCCTGCGGGTGCTCGACCGAATGGGCGAGGAATTCCGGCACCTGGCAGCCGGCTCGCGCGTCCCACCGGAGGAAACCGGCAATCCCGATAACTCGGGCAGTCATCGCAGCCCGCAAGCGACTCCAGTTTCACCAGCACCACCGCAGGTGCCACACGAAGGACGGCTCACGGAATGACCAACGGAATCAGTGCCTGGTCCGAGATCGACAACGGCCTCGTGGAGATCGAGGACGGCGAGCTGTTCTACGAAACGGCCGGTTCGGGCCCCGCCGTGGTCCTGCTGCACGGCGGCATGCTCGACCAGCACATGTGGGACGAACAGTTCGCCTGGCTCGTGAACTCCGGCCTGCGCGCCATCCGTTACGACTCCCGGGGCCACGGCCTCTCCTCCACCATCACCGGGGACTACGCCAACCACGACGACCTGGCGGCCCTCCTCGACGCACTCGACGTCCCGCGCGCCGTCCTCGTCGGGCTGTCGCACGGCGCCCGGGTCGCGCTCGACACCGCGCTCGCCCACCCGGGGCGGGTGACGGCGCTGGCGCTCGCCTCACCGGGGATCAGCGGGCGCCCCTTCACCGACCCGTTCCTCCTGTCGCACATCAAGGAACAGGTGGCGGCGATCGGCACACCGGACGGCGTCGAGCGATACGTCGAGCACTTCCTGCGGATGTGGGTGGACGGGCCGCACCGTGATCCGTCCGCCGTACACCCCGGATTGCGCGAGCGCCTGCGCGCCTCGGCCGAGGCCAATATCGAGGTACACGCCGACGGGCTTGGCGCGGGCAGACCCGTCGAGGTCGGTGCGGCAGCAAGACTCGGTGAGCTCCGGGTGCCGACGCTCGTGCTCGACGGCGACCTCGACAGCACCGACATCTCCGCCAACGCCCACGCGATCACACTGGCCGTCCCCGGCGCCCGAAGAGTGCGGATACCGGGCGCCGCCCACATGGTCAATTTGGAGAACACCGCGCTGTTCGACCAGGAATTGCATGCCTTCCTGTCGTCCTTGCCCTACTGACCGGGCCACAAGGAAAAACGGCGGACCGGCCCCGAGACGGCCCTCGACCACGACAGGGCGGGCCTCATCAACGTCGACCGCTCGCGAGACCACATCGGCGGCATCACTCATCAACTGGCGACCGACAGAAGTCGGACGGCGGATGGCGGAGGCTGAGCCCCCGGCAGCCCACCTGGCGCCGACGAATACCCAACCCCCTGGCCATACGCGCCCCAGCCACCCCGACACGACCCGCCGGCCCTCACAGCGGCGCCCCCTCTCCGGGCCCGCCGCGCCTTCATCGCCCGCACCCTCAGGTGGCGTCCCCCGCCGCGGCGCCGGTCACCAGGTCGGGGCCCCAGCGCTCCAACTCCGCCGCCAGATCGAGCGGACGCAGCCTGTCCGGTTCATCCGGCCCCGGCCAGTCCTCCCGCGGAACCCGCCACATCACCTCGAATTCGTTGCCGTCCGGATCCTTCGCGTACAGGGACTTGGAGACGCGATGATCAGTGGAGCCGACCAGCGCCCCGTGGGCGGTGAGCCGCGTCCGGGTCGCGGCGAGTTCACCGAGCGTCCCGACCTCCCATGCCAGGTGATAGAGACCCACCCGACCGGCCTCCGGCCCCGGCGCATCCGCCCCTACCGCGAACAACCCCAAATCGTGATCGTTGAGCGATCCCGGCGCGCTCAGAAACGCAGCCCGCCCGGGGATCTCGGTGTCCAGCGCGAGCCCGAGAGCGTCGGCGTAAAAGGCGACGGATCGCGCCACATCGCGGACATAGAGCACCGCGTGATTAAGACGTCGTACGGACATGAGTCCTCCGATCTCCTGCCGCACCGCTCCCGCGGCCCAGCGGCACAAGCACCTGCTATTTGCGGACGAGCAGCACGCCTCCGGCGACCACCACTCCGAGCACCAGAGCGGCGACGCCGTACACGAGCCGGTGCGCGCGCAGAGCAGGCAGCAGACGGTCGGCGGCGTAACGGCCGGGACCGGTGAGCGCCAGAGCGGCGGCCCCCGCTGTCAGCAGCAGTTCGTACTCCACACCCTTGGGAGCGAAGAAACCGCCACCCCACTTAACGGCCAGAGCATTGATCATCGTGCCGACGACCGCGGCTGCCGCGAGCGGCGTGAGCAGGCCGAACACGAGCCCCAGGCCGCCGAGCGTCTCGCTGAGCCCGGCCACGACAGCCATCGTCCGCCCCGACGGATAGCCACTCATCGTGAAGAACTGCCCTGTGCCGTCCAGGCCCGGCCCACCGAACCAGCCGAAGAGCTTCTGCGCACCGTGCAGGGCCATCGTCACGCCGAGCGCGAGCCGCAGAAGCAACAGACCGGCGTCGTAGCCGTGCGTGGACGGGGCGCGGTGCGCCTCCGTGCCGATGCTGACGGTTCGCAGAGTGCCTAGAGGGGACGTCATGGGGAGCGCTCTTTCCCGTGAGGGTGGGGCCGACCGGCCGCGGGCAGTTACTTGAAAGTTCAAGTCACCTTTGCGACGATACACAGCACCCCGACCCCGGACAACCACGCCGACGGACCACCGGACGACCGAGGCGAACCGAGACGACCGGGGCGAGGAACAAGACCTGAGCGGGCACAAACAAAATCCGAGGCGAGCACGACCCACGAGGGGCACCACGAGGGGCTCCCCGAGCGCTCCCCAGGGGGCTTCACAAGCGCCGTCTCACACTCCCGGCGCCACACGCCAGATCGGCGACGCATACCGCTCCGGGCGGCGCCCGAGCAGCATTCCCTTGAGGCCCGGGTCGTGCTTGCCACCTAGGCCGAAAGCCTCGGCAAGCCGAGGGAACGTGGTGTGGGTGATCCCGCGGGCCCGGGCATCGGACTCGAAGGCGTCGAGCTGACGCAGCACGACCTCCGGGTCGAGCTCCTGGACAGACCTGCCGGCCGGCCGACCTGCGGCACCCCGCTCCTGGTCGATTTCGGAGAAGCCGCAGATGTCGCGGCTGTACTGCTCCACCTCGCTCAGGTTCTCCGTTGCGAGAATGGCACCGGCGAGTTCATTCCGGTCGAGGGCTTCCTCAAGGTCCGCCTCGTAAACGGCAGCCCCTTCGTCCGTGAGCGGTACAGGGAGACCATCACCCCTGACCTCGCACAGCCCCCGCGCACCTCGCGCCGTCGCTGCGAGCAACGCCGCCGCCTCCGAAGGGTGCCACTCCAGCGCCGAGCCGACGGGCTCCACATGCTCCGCGGTGAGCGTCAGGGCGACGGGGCCCAGTCGGTCGCGCAGCGCCTCGGCGGGAAGCTCGCCGTCGAGGCCGGGGCCGGCGACCAGGAGCCGTACGGGGAAGTTGAGTTCGCAGCACGCCGCGAGGGTGAGGGCATCGGCGAGCGGGCTACGGAGAGTGGACTCGCTGCCCTGGGCGAGGATATCGCCGCCCACATCCAGGAGATCCACGGAATCAGGGTCCAAGTGCCTTATCAGCTCTTCGAGTTGACGGACAATCCCCTCCGCACCGTGGTGCGGATCGATCAGCGCAAGGGAATGCGGGAGTTCCGCCGCCAGGCCGGGCAGCGTCGAGCTGGCCGGAGCGATCGGCACCGCTTCGGCGGGGACGGTCCACACACTCGGGGTGAGGGGCCGCAGCCCCGTGAAGTCCTCCGGCCCTCTCGGGCCCGGCGCGGCATCGGGCAACAGCCGATCCCAGGCAAAGGTGAAGACCGTGGCGGGGCTCTCCCCGCCGTACAGACCCGCGTCCAGCATCGCGGCGGCGACAGCGTCACCGCCCCCTCCAGCAGCCACGAACAAGCGGGTCACTGTCCCAGCGTACGATCCCAAACCCCCCGCCGCCGGACCGCGCGGCGGCACTCAAAAGCGTCCCGGACCGCCCGACACCCCGCCCGGCATAAGGGCATGACCACGCGGAGGGCAGCAGCTGGGACGGGCGACAACAGGCCACACAACGCACGACCGGCACCCAATCCTGGCGCGCGCGACACGCCAAGAAAACGATCAAGGCCCAGGTATCCGAATCCACATCGGATGACCTGGGCCTTTGTCGTTCAACGCAAGGAGTGGGCACAACAGGATTTGAACCTGTGACATCTGCTTTGTAAGAGCAGCGCTCTACCGCTGAGCTATGCGCCCTTGCCGAGCCGACAGACTACCTTGCCACCAGGGCTGAACTGCAAACCAGTGCTCGAAGTGTGAACTTACCGGCCGGTGTGTTCGTTTCCGTTGAGTGGGAGAATGTGAGTCGGTTCTGGGGCGATCCGATCGGGAGAGGGATGTGACGGCGACACACGCGCAGCCGCACGAGCAGCGAGCACGCCGTAGATCCCGCGGGGGCCAGGTCCGGGATGTGGTGGCGCTGATGTTGCTGCCATTGCCCTTGATGGTGGCGATGGCGCCGGCCTCGTTCGCCGGTGGGGGCACCCGTCGCTGGTTCGGGCGCGGGGAGAGTCAGCGGGCGGATGCGCAGGCCGCGAAGGATGCCGCGGCGGCGGCGTTCTACGAGCTGGATACCGCGCAGCGGGATCTGCGGATCTCGATAGAGACGATCACCGCGGTGGACAGTTCGCCCCGGGCACGCAAGGCCGCGGAGGACTACGCGGGTTTCGGGCGGCGGATCGACGAGGTGAGTCAGGGCTACATCACCGCCGTCGACACCCACGACCTGGACCGGGACGACCTGGACGGCGCCGCGGTGGCGCGGGCGCGGGCCGATCTGACGCGGGCCAAGGAGGAGCTGGAGCGCGTCAAGCAGGAGCTGGACCGGTTCGCGCAGGGGCTGGGGCCGCTGCTGGACACCGCCGAGACGCAGCTGGCGCGGCTCGCCCCCGCTGTGGAGCGGGCGCGGCAGGCGCTGCTCGCGGCGAGCAACGCGCTGGACGCGGTCCGGGCGCAGGGGCTGAAGGCGGACGAGTTGGCGGCCCGCTTGGCGGCGCTGGCGCCGGAGCTGACCAAGCTCAATCAGGGCGCGGGGCAGCACGGCGTGCAGGACACGATCCGGCGCGCCGACGAGGTGCTGCGCAAGGCCGAGGACGTACGGACGGAGGCGGAGCGACTGCCGGAGACGGCGGCGGAGATCGACAAGCGGCTGGTGTCGTTGCGGACCCGCGCGCAGGCGATCACGACGCGTGCCGGGAAGGTCGATCCGGTGCTCAGTGAGCTGCGGCGGCGTTACAGCGCGGCGTGCTGGCAGGATCTGCAGCACGTACCGGAGCAGGCCGCGAACTCCGTTCAGCAGGCCGAGATCAAGCTGCGGGAGGCGCAGCAGGCGCGGGACGAACAGCGCTGGGCGGACGCCACGAGCCGGCTGGCGACCGTGCGGGCCCTGCTGAACACCACGGACGAGGCGGTCTCGGCGGCCGGTGACCGTCTGCAGCGGCTCGACTCGGTGTCCTTCGACCGGCAGAACGAGGTCGACAGGACCCGCTTCGCGATCCGCGACGCCCAGCGGCTGGCGATGGCCGGACGCAGCACCCCCGACCCACGGCATGCCGGCCCCCTGGACGACGCCGTGGCGCGGCTGGACCGCGCGGTCGAGGGGCTGGAAGGCCGCCACCCGGACTGGTGGCACTTCCTGACCGAAACCGAGGCGATTCGGCAGACGGCGGCCCGGGTGGTGCAGGAAATCCGCGAGGCGCGGGGCGGCGCGGGCGGATGATGGAGCGGTCGGTCGGCTGAGTGGGCGGTCGTCGTCGGTGTAGGGGCTGGCTGACCGGCTCGACGCGGGCGGCTGGCATGGCCGGTGTGCGCTCGGAGGGTCCCGTGGGTCGCTGGGCGCGTACGGCCCAGCGCGGAGGCCCCTGTGTTGCCCGCCCAGCGCAGGCGGCTCAGGCCCGTCCCTGCGCGGCGTGGCCGCTGGGCGTGTAGCGCCGGCGCGGGGCCCGTACGGCGTGGCCGCTGAGCCTGTAGGCCGGCCCAGCGCAGCCCGCAGGGCGTGGCCCGCCCGGCCCGCCCTGCGGCAGCCCGTCCGATGTGCCCCAGGCTCGCCCAGGCCCCGGTGCAGGCAGGCCGGCTTCAGATCGTCGGTCGGTGTGTGCCGTCCCGTGTGGCGGTCGGCGTGTGTGGCCTGGTCCGGCCCGTATGGCCGGGCGGCGTGTGTGGCTCGGGCACGAGGGGCGCCGGCAGTGGTCGGTGCCTTCGGTTCGTGTGGTCGGCGTTCTGTGAGTGGTGCGGTGGGGACCGGTGAGCGTGCGGGGTGGTCGGGCGGAAGATGGCGCGATGGCGTGATGCGGCGGCGTGGCGGATCCTGGAGAGCAGAACGGCCCAGGCGGCAAACCTGCGCGAAGGAGGCCGGACATGGTGACTGGGGCTACTGGCCTGCACAGGCCCTCTAAGCCGTTCCACGGCAAGCCGCGCCACACACGCCTCGACGAACATCTGCCGGTGGACCACCGGCTCAGCCGGGTCTACCGCGTCGGCGCCGGGCTGATGGGCGTGGTGCTGGTGGTCTTCGGCGTCCTCGGTCTGATCGACAAGATCGGGTTCTTCGATACCGGCGGCGACACCGTGGCCGGGCTGAACACCAACGGCGCGCTGAGCGTGCTCTCGATCGTCGTCGGCGGCCTGCTCTTCGGCGGCATGGTGATCGGCGGCAATTTCGCCTCCACTCTGAACATCGTGTTCGGCCTCCTCTTCCTGCTGAGCGGATTCGTGAATCTGGCGCTGCTGGAAACGGATGCGAACTTCCTCGCCTTCGAGATCCAGAACGTGGTGTTCAGCTTCCTGGTGGGGCTGATGCTGCTGGTCTTCGGCATGTACGGACGGGTCAGCGGCGGTTTGCCGAACGACAACCCGTACTGGCGCACCAGGCATCCCGAGGAAGCGGAACGGCTGGCCAGGGCGCGGTTGCAGCCCGAGGGCGGAGTGGCAGCGGCCAAGCGGGCCGCGCTCCTGCGGGTGCAGGAGGGAGCGGGTACGGCCGCTCACGGTCCCCCCGCGCGCGGCGGCGTGATCGGACGGGCGGGCAGCTCCGCAGCCTCGGGAACACGGGGCGCACCCCCGGGAGGTTCCGGCGACTCCCCCGGCAGCTGACCGATTCGGCCCGCCGCCCCCCTCGGCCTCGGTTCCCGGCGCCAGGTCCCGGCCGGCATGTGGGCGGCGTGGCGTCAGGCAGGCCGACCGGCGGCAGGCAGGTCGTGAGCACTTGCCGCCGCCCCGCCGATCGTTCAGGGGGACCGGTGACCGGTGACCGGATTGCCAGTGGCCGGTAGCCGGTAGCCGGTACCGCCCACGCGTGAATGATCGTTCGCGGAGCGCACGAGGCGTCGCCGACGCATCGGCATCCGTGACCGCATACATGTCGGCGGACATGTGGCGCGGCGCGTCACCACTCGGGCAGGCGGCGCGCCAGTGACGCCGGTGGGAACCACGGATCAGAGAGACCAGGGATACCAGAGAGACCAGGAGACCAGGGAGATCAGGGAGATCAGGGAGAAGCATGAGGCAGTTGGGAGATGCAGCCTCCTCCACGGGCCGCACTGTTCACGGCGCGGCGGTGGAAGCGCTCGCGCAGCGGATCGTCAACGGCACATACGGAGAGGGAGAGACGCTCTCCGCCCCGGAGCTGATGGCGGAGCTGGACCTCAGCCAGACCGTCCTGCGTGAAGCCATCAAGGTGCTGACCACGAAGGGGCTGCTCGGCACTCGTCAGGAGCACGGCGCGGTCGTCCGCCCCCGGGACGAGTGGAATCTCCTGGACGCCGATGTGCTGCGCTGGAAGCTGGCGGCCGGCCCGTCGTCCGACTTCTTCGCCGACGTGCTCGAACTCCGCCGTTCCATCGAGCCCGCCGCGGCCGCTCTGGCGGCGGAGCGCCGTACCGACGACGACCTCGCCGCGCTGAATGCCGCGTTGAGCGCGATGGCGGCGACCGACAGCGACGCCGTGCTGCTCGTACGCGCCGACGCCTCCTTTCACACCGCGATGCTGATCGCGTCGAACAATCGCTTCTACGCCCAGATGTACCGGGTGATCGTGCCCGTGATCATCCAGCGGGACCGGGCCGTGCACGCCAACGGCGCGTCCGAGCACCCGTACGCGGCGCACGCCGCGGTCGTCGAGGCGGTGCGGGACCGGGATGTCGACGGTGCCTACATGGCAATGCTCGAACTGCTGGACATGTCCGCCCGTGATCACCCGTAGGCGCCGGTCCGCGCTCGCCACCCGCAGGCAGCCACCTGCGGGTGGCGGGTGTCCACGGGCGCACGCCCCCGGCCTCGCCCCATCGCGGAGCTCGCGGAGGGGTCCGGACGGGACCCCGTGGTACCCACACTTATCCGACCCTGTATACCCGTGGGAGATACACGGGGTTACCCGCGGAACCGCAACCACCACCGGAAACCACCACAGCGGACGCCACCACAGCGCACGCCGGCAGTCCCGGGACACACCGACCCCGGGACACCATCTCCGGGCACACCACACCGACACCGGAAACAGGAAGGGTCATGGACTTCACTACCGCGGGCTTCGGCACCGCACTGCGGGACGAGCGACTGGTCGCCATCATTCGGGGCACGGATGCGGAGGCATCGTTCCGTACGGTCATGGCGCTGGCGGAGGAGGGCGTTCCGCTGGTCGAGATCTCCCTCAGCGGAAGCGACGCCCTCGCCGTCATCGAGCGGGCGCGTGCCGCTCTCGGCGACGGGGCCTGGCTCGGCGCCGGTACCGTCCTGACCGCCGACGACGCCCGTCGCGCCGCCGATGCCGGGGCGAACCTCATGGTCACGCCCGGTCTGGGCGCCGGCCTGGAAGAGTCCGTACGCCGCGGGCTGCCGACCCTCGCCGGTGTGATGACACCGTCCGAAGTGATCGCGGCGAACGCGCTGGGCGCATCGGCCCTGAAGCTGTTCCCGGCGTCGGTGGGCGGTCCCGCCTATCTCCAGGCGCTCCGCGCCCCCTTCCCTGATCTGCCGTTCGTGCCGGTCGGCGGGGTCGACGCGGCCGCCGCGCGCGCGTACCTCGCCGCCGGAGCGGTGGCGGTCGGCGTCGGGTCGCCCCTGATCGGAGACGCCGCGGACGGCGGCGACCTGGCCGCGCTGCGCAAGCGCGCGGCGGAGTTCAAGGCGGTGTGTGCCCGATGACCAGGGGTTCTGACCGGTCCACCGAGCCGGGGACCGCGGGGTCTTCACCCCGGGAAGGCGCTCAGCACCCGGGGGTCCTCACCTTCGGCGAGACGATGGTCGCTCTGCGCGGCAGCGGCCCGCTGAAGCTCGGCGGCACGATGCAGGTCTCCGTCGCCGGCGCGGAGAGCAACGTCGCCATCGGACTGGCCAGGCTCGGCCACGCCGTCCGCTGGGGCGGGGCGGTCGGCGACGACGAGGCCGGCGAGCTGGTCCTTCGTACGCTGCGCGCCGAGGGCGTCGATGTCTCGGTCGCCTCGGCCGACCCGGAGGCGCCCACCGGGCTGATCCTCTTCGAGCCGCGGCTCCCCGAGGTCACCCGGGTGCACTACTACCGGGCCGGGTCGGCGGGCTCGCGGCTGACGGAAAGCGCCGTGGAACGCGCCTTCGCCGTCGCACCGCCCCGTGTCCTGCACCTGACCGGCATCACCCCGGCGCTGAGCCCCACCGCGGCCTCGGCGGCCCTCCTCGCGCTCCAACTCGCGCAGCAGGCGGGCAGCCTGGTCTGTCTCGACGTCAACTACCGCGCCCGTCTGTGGGCCGCCGACGAGGCGTCCCGTGTCCTGCGCACCTGGATCCCGTATGTGGACATCCTGATCGCCTCCGACGACGAACTCCTCCTGTGCCTGCCGCAGGACACCGACGAAGCGGGAGTGGCCGGTCCGCTCCCCGCTCAGGCGCGGCTGCTGCTCGACCTCGGCGTCAAGGAGGTCGTCGTCAAACTCGGAGCGGACGGAGCGAGGGTCTTCACCCGGGACGGCAGCTCGGACCGGCCCGCGAAATCCGTACGGCCCGTGGACCCGGTCGGGGCGGGCGATGCCTTCGTCGCCGGCTACCTCTCGTCCCTGCTCGACGGCGAGGAGCCGGCCGGGCGCCTCGAGCGAGCGGTGACCACCGGCGCGTTCGCGGTGGCCTCCCACGGTGACTGGGAGGGCGCGCCCACCAGGGCGGAGCTGAGCATGCTGGGCGCGCCACCCGGGACCGTCGTGCGCTGAGCGGCGTCGCGGCTAATCTGTGGCCATGCCTCGCTACGAGTACCGGTGCCGCCCCTGTGGCTCCACCTTCGAGCTGAACCGTCCCATGGCCGAGTCCTCGGCCCCGGCCGTCTGCCCCGATGGCCACGAGGACACCGTCAAGCTGCTGTCCGCGGTCGCCGTCGGCGGCTCCGCGTCCGCTCCCGCCCCGAGCGGTGGCGGGGGCGGCGGGGGCGGCTGCTGCGGAGGCGGCTGCTGCGGCTAGTCACGTAGCCGGGGCAGCGGTGCCGGGACGGTCGCCTCGGGTCGGTCGTCCCCGGGGCAGCCGTTCCGGGCCCAGCCCTCAGCCACCGACCGAGGGCTGACGCCGACGGCTGAAGCTCACCGCTTGCGCGCCACCGTCACCCCGTCCGCGACGGTGAGCATGACCGCCTCCATCCGCTTGTCGGCCGCGACATGGTCGTTGAACTCCTGGATGGCCCGCGCCGAACCGGTCGCCTCCGGGTCGACGACGCCGCCGTGGAAGAGGACGTTGTCCGCGACGATCAGACCGCCGGGCCGCAGCCGCGGCACCAGTTCCTCCCAGTACGCGATGTAGCCGCCCTTGTCCGCGTCGAGGTAGGCGAGATCGAGGTGCGGCTCCGCCGGGAGGGCCGCGAGAGTCTCCAGCGCGGGGGCGATCCGCAGGTCGATACGGTCCGCGACCCCGGCCCTGGCCCACGCCTCGCGGCCGTACGCGGTCCACTCCTCGGACACGTCGCAGGCGATCAACGTGCCGTCCGCGGGCAGCGCTTGGGCCATGGACAGGGCGGAGAACCCGGTGAACGTCCCGACCTCGACGACCCGCCGCGCCCCGATCAGCCGCACCAGGAACGCGAGCAGCGGCCCTTGCTCCTCCGCCGACTGCATACCGGCCGACTCGGGGAACTGCCGGTGGGTGGTCTCCACGAGTTCCCGCTGAACGGGGTCCAGCGGCGGGTTGTGGGCGAGGACGTAGTCATACATCTCCGCCGTGATCGGCGTGCTCTTCGACTCGGTCACTGACTCTCCTTCGATGCCGGACAGCGGGGCCGGCCGACATCCGGATTCGGCTCGGTCGACCGCCCCGGCGAGATTAGCCGAGCCCTGGAGCCGCCCTTCGCCGCCACGAGCCGGGTGCGGGCCAACTGCCCCGCCCCCGGCTCGTACCCGACCCCCGCGTGCCCGTGTCAGCCGCTGCCCTCCACCGCCGACGCACCGCTCAGGAAGGCCCGTACGATCTCCTCGCCCGCCGCGGCCCCGCGCTCCTGGAGTGCCGTGACGTGTGGCGCCTGCCAGCCGGAGTCCGCCAACTCGCCGTGGCCGGGCCGCCAGCCGCGGTCCGCGCCGAGCAGCAGATCGGCGTCGAGCAGCGAATCACCGGCCGCGAGGACCTCGGACGCCCCCGTACGGCGCGCCACCTCGGCCACGGCGGCGCTCTTGGTCAGCGGCTTCGGCACGGCGTAGATCTTGCGGCCCTGCAGGGAGACCGTCCAGCCGCGCTCCTCGGCCCAGCCGGTGAGGTCCTTGACCCAGGTCTCCGGGAGCAGGGACCGCTCCACGACGAGGTAGGCGAAGAGGTCCTCGGCCACGCGCTCCTTGAGCAGCCAGGACGGTTCCGCGGTGCGGACGAGGTGGGCGCGGACCTCGTCGAGGGGTGCGCAGTGCGACGCGAGCCGCTCCGCGACGGTGCGCTGCCAGTCCTGGTCCGACTCGCCCCGCACGAGAAGGTGCCCGCCGTTGGCGCAGATGGCGAACTCCGGTGCCGGTCCTGGGAGATGGATGCGGCCGTACTGTTCGCGGGTGCGCGTGGTGGTCGGCACGAAGGTGGTGCCGGCGGCCAGCTCGGCGAGCAGGGCTGCCGCCGTCTCCGTCATGAAGGACAGCGGCTTGCTCTCGTAGACCTCGACGCACAGCAGCCGTGGGGCCTGGGCGTCGGGCATGTCCAGGGCCAGCGCGGCGGCGGAGTAGATCAGGGTGCGGTCGAGGTCGCTCGCGACGATCACGCTCATCAGGAGGCCACCGCCTTGCCGTCGGCGCCGGTCGCCCCGCGGGTGAACCTCGGATGGATCAACCCCACGCAGCTGTACGGGAGTTCGCCGACCTCTTCGACGGGCACGCCGCGCTGTTCGGCCAGCAGGCGCACATGGTCGAGGTCGGCGCCCGCGCCCCGCTTGGCGAGGATCTTCCAGGGGACCCGGCGCAGCAGCACGCGGGTGGTCTCACCGACGCCGGGCTTGACGAGGTTGACGTCGTCGATGCCGTAAGCGGCGCTGATCCGTTCGACGGCGGCCCAGCCCGCCCAGGTGGGGGCCCGGTCGGCAGCGGCCAGTTCCCTGACGTCCCCGGCGACCTCCTCGGCGACGTCGTCGAAGTGCGCGCCGATCGCGTCCAGGAAGTCGCGCGACACGTCGGTGCCGGCCAGCTCCCGGTAGAACTTGGCGCCGTGGAAGTCGTCCGGGCCGACCAGGTCGTCGCGCAGCACGGTGCGCGATATGAGCCCGGAGACGGTGGAGTTCAGACAGGCCGACGGGATGAGGAAGTCGTCGCGGGTGCCGTAGGTCTCCACGCAGCCGCCCGGGTCGGCGAGGACGGCGATCCGCGGGTCGAAGCCCGGGAAGTCCGCGAGTGCCTGGGCGAGTTCGCGGGTGATGGCGCCCTTGCCGGTCCAGCCGTCCACGAAGACGACGTCCGCCGGGTCGTGGTGCGCCGCGAGCCAGCGCAGTGCTGTGGTGTCGATGCCCCGGCCGCGCACGATCGAGACGGCGTAGTGCGGCAGGTCGAGGCCGTGTGCGTGCTGTGCCCAGCGGCGCATCAGCACCCCGACGGGTGTGCCGGCGCGGGCCAGCGAGACGAGTACCGGCCGCGCCTGGGGGGCTCCGGGGCGCTGCCGTTCGGCGAGCACCGTGTCGGTGACGGCGCCGACCGCCCGCGCGATCCGGCGGGCGGAGGTCCGCAGCGCGCTGTGGAACAGGGCCTGGTACTGCTCGCTCGGCTGGTATTCGACGGGCAGCGACTCGGCGTAGTGGGCGCCGCCTCGCTGGATGGCCTCCTCGCGCTCCTCCGTGGGCGCTTCCAGCGTGACGTCGGAGAGGTCCTGGAGCAGCCAGCCGACCTCGTCGGGAGCGTACGAGGAGAACGCGGGGCCGCGCAGCGGCTCGGGCAGCGGCATGGAAGGAGCCTGTCGTCGCGAGGGGTGGGGTGCTGCGGTCTCGTGCGCGGCCCGGCCGGCCGTCCCGCGGGGCTGCCCCGACGGTGCCGCGGCCTGCGGGGCGTACGAGGGGACGACGGCCAGGAGCAGTCGGTCGGTGTGCTCGGCGAGGCGGTCCAGCAGGCCGCCGGTGGCGTGCAGTTCGGTGCGGTCGCCACTGGAATCCACGACGGCCACGATGGCGTCGAAGCCGCGGTCCGGGTCGGCGCCGGCCGCCACGTTGTAGGCGTACCGCTCCCCCGGGCCGTCGGCCGGCCCGTCATGGGCGGGGAAGGACAGGCGGGTCCGTATCGCGTAGCCGGGATCGTCGACCGCGAGCACCGGCGAGCGGGTGGTGGTCGAGAAGGAGACCGACGCGTCCCCGGCCACGCCGCCGAGCCGCGCGTCCAGCGCCTCGGCGATCCGCAGCGGCGCGTACATCAGCTCCTCGTTGCCGAGAACGAGGATGCGCCGGGCGCCGTCCAGCTGCGCCGCGAGCCGGGCGGCCACGTCCGGCAGGGCGGCCTCCAGGCGCTCGCGGTGGGCGGGCGTGAAGCCGTGCCGGCCGCCGTCCGGCAGCCCGGCGGGCCAGTCGAGGTCGACCCGTACGGCGGGCGCCCGGCGTACGGGCGCACCGGCCTTCGCCGCCCCCTGTGCCGCAGCGGCCTCATGGGCGGCCACGAGCTCCTGCCCGCGCTCCAGGACGGCCGGCGGCAGCCGCACACCGCCCGCCGCCAGGGCCACGAGGTCGACGCGGGCGCCCAGTTCCGCCGCGAACTTCTCCAGCCTGCTGCGGTCCTCGTCGGAGCGCATGTCGACAAGCGCGACCACGACATACCGGTCCCGCGGGAAGCGCGCGTGCAGCGACTTGATGGTGTTGAGCACCGTCCTGCCGGTGGAGAACTCGTCGTCGACGAGCACCAGCGGGCCGTCCCCGGCGAGGAGGGCCGGGTCCTCCGGGAGCAGCAGATGGGACGTCGCGTGGCTGTGCTCCTCCTCGAAACCGCCCACCGCCTCGACGCCCGCCACGGGACGGCGGGTGGAGTGCAGATACGGGGCGAGAGCCAGACCGTCGGCGACGGAGTGCCCCAGGCCGGTGGCGGTCTCGGCGTATCCCAGGACGACGGAGCGGGCGGCGGCCTCCTCGCCCAGCAGCTCGCGCACCCGGCGCCCCAGACCGAAGCCGGCGCCGTGCACGGCTCCCGGGCGCTGCGGGACGTGTTTGCCCAGGACGTTCGACACGAGCAGATGGGCCCGCTTGGGGTTGCGCCGCAACGCGAGCCCCAGCAGCTCCGGCAGCTCGTCCCCGCCGCTCAGCGAGACCCCGAGCCGCTCGGCGACCCACTCTCCTGTCCACACCACGCGCTTTGTCTCCTCCGTCATATCGCTCGCCGCCTTCCGCGGCCTGCTCCCCGCCGTCCCGGCCGGGGCTTCATCCGTCACACCGTCCGCCGCGGACGCGCCGCCGTCGCCGGCGCCGTCGTACGTCGCGGTCCGCTCCACCCTGCTCCCCGTCCCGTGGGGGGCGCCAGGGGCCGGGCCTAGGGGAGGCTCGCGGTCAGCAGCTCCACGAAGCCGACCCCCTCCCGCGCCACGCCGAAGGCCTCCGCCCGCAGCAGGGTCCGCTCCGCCCAGGCGCGGTGCGGTTTCACCTCGTTCATCTTGTTCGTGTAGGCGGAGCGCAGCACTCCGCCGTCGCACCGCTCGGGCCGCAGGATGTCCCCGGCGTCGCTGAACTCCTCGTGGCTGACGACCGAAAGGGCGTGGACCGGCGCGACGTGCGAGGGGTGGATGCAGGTCTTGCCCTGCAGCCCGTTGGCGCGGTCCAGCTCGATCTCGCGCAGCAGGCCGTCCATGTCGTGCTCGATCAGCGCCGTACGCAATTCCTCGGCCCGGCCGAGGAAGGGGCTGCGGCGCAGCTGTGGCTTGAACATGCGCTCGTGGAGGCGGAAGTACTCCCACACGGGGCCGGTGATGGTGAAGCCCGTGCCGTCCGCGCGTCCCAGCACATTCACCACGTCGGAGATCACGGAGGCGACGATGTGGACGTCGTACGCGGTCATGTCCGGCGCCCTGCGCAGGCCGTAGGCGGAGCAGAAGTCCGTGACACCCAGCCGCAGCGCCAGGACCCGTTCGCGGTGCGCCCCGACGGTCCTGGCTATGCCTTGCAGGGTCTGCGCGCGGGTCTCCAGGTGCAGCAGCTGCGGGGATTCGAGGACCGGCATGGCGAACAGCCGCCGGCCGCACGCCGACTCGGCCGAGGCCAGCGCCTCCAGGAACGGCACGCCGCGCTCCTCGGTGAACTTCGGCAGGACGAACCCGGACAACCGCCGCACGGCCGGGCCGATGCGGTCCACCAGATCCGGTATCTGACCGGGCGTGCGGACCCTGATGAACAGCAGCGGGAGGTCGGCGCCGGAGGCCGCCTCCTCGTCGAGCGCGGCGAACTGCCGGACGAGGTTGGCCTCGCCGGCCTGCACATCACCGTCGCCTATGGAGTCCTCCAGGCACAGGACCATGGACCGCACGCCGTGCCCGGCCTGCTTGAGAATGTCGGCGGCCAGACGCGGGCGGGTGGCAGGGCTGTAGAGCGTCGCACCGAGGGCGGCCGCGAGAATGCGGGCCGGGGAGTCGGGAGTGAACTCCGCGGGCTCCTGGTGGAACAGTGCCTTGCGAGTGTCGGGCGCAAGGTGCCCAAAATGACGCATACAACTCCCCGTATACAGGCGGGACCCGGTCACGCCCACTGCGTCTCGCTGTCTGGATCCAGCCGGTAATCGTACGTGCGCCGGGGTGTCATTAGTTCCCCGGCGCATGAAAATCTCGTAACCCGCCCAAGTCGCCCAGATGTCCACGACCCCGGCGGCCCCGAGGCGCCCGGGGACCGGTGCGCGCGCCCCCTGCCACGCCGGTCGGGCCCCCGCGTTGTCCCTGCGACCTCCGGGAAGGCAGGATTACGGCATGACGCACGCGATGTTGAAAGGGTCGAACGTACCCCTCGACGCCACGGCCGTACGGGCCGTCCTGCGCTGGACACCCGGCGCCGGCGTCCCGGATGTCGATGCCTCGGCTCTCTTGGTGGGTCCCGAGGGAAGCGTGCGCTCCGACGAGGACTTCATCTTCTACAACCAGCCGCGGCACCCGAGCGGGCTGGTCCGGCATCTGCCCAAGACCCGTCTCGCCGACAGCCTGACGGAGACCATCGAGGCGGATCTGGCCACCCTCGACCCGGCAGTGGACCGGGTGGTGCTCACCGCGTCGACGGATGGTGGCGCGTTCTCGCTGGTGCCGGATCTCCGGGTGCTGCTGTACGACGCCGCAGTAACTGACGGGGAGCCGCTCGCGGTGTTCGACGTGGTGCCCGAGACGGGCGACGAGACGGCGCTGATCTGCGGGGAACTGTACCGCCGCGCGGACAGCTGGAAGTTCCGCGCGCTGGGCCAGGGGTACGAGACCGGGCTGGTCGGTCTGGCCACCGAGTTCGGGATCTCGGTGGAGGGCGACCCGTCCTCCGGGCGTACGGCCCGGCAGGAAGCGGAGGCGGACCCGGACGCGACGGTCGCGGTGACCCCCGGCCAGGAACCCGGCAGCGAGCAGCCGGCGGCCGACGGGCCTAACGCCCCCGGACCGGCGCAGGGCGGGCCCGAAGTCCCGGCCGGCATTCCCTCTCAGGGCGCCCCCGCGGTCCCCTCGTCGCCGCCGCCGAGCGCCTGGCCCGAGGAAGCCGTCAGCCCGCCCGTCGCGGCGGACGCGCAGTCCTATCCGGCGCCGGATCCGGACGCCGTCACCCAACATATGGCCGACCCGGGGGCGGAGCCGGTCTCCGCAGCCCCGCCTGCCGCCCCGCCGCAGACCCTTCCGCCGCAGCCCACCGACGGCTACGGCTATCCGCAGAACTTCCCGCCGCCACCGGCGCAGCCCCCCGCCCAGCCCGGTTACGGCTATCCGGGGCCGCCGCCCGGGCAACCGCAGTACCAGCCGCAGCCGTCCGCGTACGGCTATCCGCAGCAGCCCCCGCCGCCACAGCAGCAGCCGTACCCCGGTGCGACATATGGCCAGCCGGCGCCGCAGCCGTTCGTGCCGGACCCGTCGTTCGTCCTGCCGCCCCAGGGGCCGCAGTTCCAACGCCGCTGACGGGGGTACCCGCGGAGCAGCCGTCCCGGGCAGGCCACGAGCCCCCGGGACGGCGTTCCGGCCGGAGCAGCCGGGCCGCTCGCGCACCGCCCCGCAGGCGCTCCGCTGAGCACCGGGCCTCAGACCTTCGACTTGTACCCCCGGCCCCAATGCAGCCCCCAGCCGTACAGCCGGTCCAACTCCGCCTGGAAGCCGTAGACGTACTTGACCTCGCGCCGCACGGTCAGCTCGCCCTTGTTGTTCTCCAGCATGAAGATGGCGCAGGAACGGGCCTGCGGAGCTCGCTCGTCGAGCCTGATCTCCATCCGGGGCCCGGTGCTCGGGTAGAGCGTCACGACGGCATGCGTACGGTCGAACGCGGGCGTCCCGTCGTAGATGTAGACGAAGATCAGCAGCCGCTTGATCTCGTCGCGGTGGTCCATGTTGATGTACAGCGTCTCGCCGGACGGTGAGCCGAACCGGTCGTCGCCACTGAGCTGCACATAGGGCGAGGCGTTGAGATCGCCGAGGAAGTTGCCCAGCGGCTGCACCACACCCTTGGTGCCGTCCTTGAGTTCGTACAGACAGGCCAGATCCAGGTCGATCTTGACCACGGCCGGGCCCTGGGCCTGCACGATCTCCGGTTTGAACAACTTGCCCGGATTCCGCCATAAACCCTTGCGTCCCCCGCTGCGCTCACCGAGGTCGGAGGTCCGCATCTGCCAGTGCAGATTGACCCGCAGATGCCCGCTGGCCGCGCCCTGCTTGGTCAGCGAGACGACCGGATTGCGTTTCGTCAGCTCGACGACGTACGACGCTCCGCCGTTGTCGTACTTCGGCGCGCCACCGCGCCACCAGTTCTCCAGGAACGACACCTTGCCCCACCCCATTGCTCGGCCCCTACTGCCGCGGGGCGGCCCCGAGGTCTGCACCCCGGTGGCCGCCCCGCAGAGAGCGTTCCTCAATCAGCGCCGCGTAATCACACTCCGGACGTGACTTCCGCCTTCTCCCCCGGTGTGTCCCCCGGTTTCCCCTCGCGCTTGTTGCGCACCACCGAGGACCAGAAGGACGCTCCGATCAGCACCAGGCCCACAAGGCCGGTGATGACCTCGTTGATCTCGTACTTGATCGTGACGAGGAGGATGACGGCGAGCGCGCCGATCGCGTAGTGCGCGCCGTGCTCCAGGTAGACGTAGTCGTCCAGGGTCCCCTGGCGGACGAGGTAGACCGTCAGCGAGCGGATGTACATCGCGCCGATGCCCAGACCCAGCGCCATCTCGAAGATGTCGTTGGTGATGGCGAACGCGCCGATGACACCGTCGAAGGAGAAGGACGCGTCGATGACCTCGAGGTAGAGGAACATGAAGAACGCGGCCTTGCCGGCCAGGCCGACGGCCGCACCGGTGCCGCCCTTCTTGGCCGCTGCCGCCTCCTCGGCTTCCTCTTCCTCCTCCAGCTTGTCCTCGAAGAACCCGGAGACTCCGCCGACGACGAGGTAGGTGATGAGGCCGGCGACGCCGGACAGCAGGACCGTGGCGCTCTTGTCACCGCCGTGCGGGACGTCGGTGGCAAGCGTCATGGCGGTCACCAGCAGGGCGACCAGGGCGATGATGACGGACAGGGTGTCGAGCTTGCCCAGCTTGCCCAGCGGCTTCTCCAGCCACGCCAGCCACTTGTAGTCGCGTTCCTCGAAGATGAAGTCGAGGAAGATCATCAGCAGGAAGATGCCACCGAAGGCCGCGATGGCCGGGTGCGCGCTGGTGACCAGCTCCTCGTAATGCGCCTTGTCGTTGATGGCGAGATTGACTGCCTCGATCGGCCCCAGTTTCGCGGTGATCGCGACGATGACGACCGGGAAGACCAGCCGCATGCCGAAGACCGCGATGAGAATGCCGATGGTCAGGAAGATCTTCTGCCAGAAGGCGTTCATCTTGCGCAGGATGCCGGCGTTGATGACGGCGTTGTCGAACGAGAGCGAGATCTCCAGGATGGAGAGGATCCCGACAATCGCGAGCCCCCGCCACCCCCAGAGCACGCCGGCCAGAGCCAGGCCGAGCACCGTGACGGCGAACGACCAGCCAAAGGTTTTCAGGAGCACTGCCTACCCAATCCCTCGCTGTTTGGGGTCCCCCGCGCGCAGCGCGCGGTGTCTTTTACGAAACGTTGACCCCGAAGTCTAGAGCGATGCCTCGCAGCCCCGACGCGTACCCCTGGCCCACCGCCCTGAACTTCCACTCGCCGTTGTAGCGGTACAGCTCGCCGAAGATCATTGCGGTTTCGCTGGAGGCGTCCTCGCTGAGGTCGTAGCGCGCGAGTTCGCTGCCGTCGGCCTGGTTGACGACGCGGATGAAGGCGTTGCTGACCTGGCCGAAGCTCTGGCCGCGCACTTCGGCCTCATGGATCGAGACCGGAAAGACGATCTTGTCGACCGCCTCGGGGACCTGGGGAAGGTCCACGAGGATCGACTCGTCGTCGCCCTCGCCCTCGCCGGTGAGGTTGTCACCGGTGTGCTCGACGGAGCCCTCGGGGCTCTTGAGGTTGTTGTAGAAGACGAAGTACTCGTCCCCCAGCACCCGGCCCGATCCGCACAGCAGCGCGCTGGCATCGAGATCGAAAGGCGCTCCGGTCGTGGAGCGCGCGTCCCAGCCGAGGCCGACCATGATCTGCGTGAGATTCGGAGCGGCCTTGGACAGGGAGACATTGCCCCCCTTGGCAAGCGTGACGCCCATAGTTTGCTTCCTCCCCGGTGTCGGTGCGGGCCGTGCCCACGCACGGCCCGCGTCCCTTGCAAGCGCGTACGGCGCCGCACTCCCCTCCTGGGGCGTACGGCGCCGGACGCTTCAGTGGTGCTCGGTCAGACGTTGACGCCGAAGTCCTGCGCGATGCCGCGCAGGCCCGAGGCGTAGCCCTGACCGATGGCGCGGAACTTCCACTCCGCGCCGTTGCGGTACAGCTCGCCGAAGACCATGGCGGTCTCGGTCGAGGCGTCCTCGCTGAGGTCGTAGCGCGCCAGCTCGTTGCCGTCGGCCTGGTTGACCACGCGGATGTAGGCGTTGCGCACCTGGCCGAAGCTCTGCTGGCGGTTCTCGGCGTCGTAGATCGACACCGGGAACACGATCTTGTGGACATCGGCCGGCACCCCGGCGAGGTTCACCTTGATGGCCTCGTCGTCGCCCTCGCCCTCACCGGTGGTGTTGTCACCGGTGTGCTCGACCGAACCGTCCGGGCTCTTCAGGTTGTTGAAGAAGACGAAGTTCTGGTCGCTGCCGACCTTGCCCTGATCGTTCGCCAGCAGGGCACTGGCGTCCAGGTCGAAGTCGGTACCGGTGGTCGTACGCGCGTCCCAGCCCAGACCGACGAGGACGGCGGTCAGATTGGGGGCTTCCTTCGTCAGCGAGACGTTGCCGCCCTTGCTGAGGCTGACTCCCACGAGTCCTCCCATAGATTCGAGGGGTACATAAAGATTGCGCCCCCATCGTGCATGGCATCAGATCAACGAATTGATCCTAGTGACCGGTTCCCACCGATTGCAGATATCGCACGCGGTTGCACACGGATGCCGGTCCGGGGCCTCCCCGGCCGCAGCCCGCCAGGATCAGAGGGCGTCGAGCGCGGTGATGTAGTCCTTCAGGTCGCGGGCGTCGGGCAGGCCGTTGACGACCGTCCAGCGCACCACGCCCTCCTTGTCGATGATGAAGGTGCCGCGCACCGCGCAGCCCTTCTCCTCGTCGAAGACCCCGTACGCCCGCGAGGCCTCGCCGTGCGGCCAGAAGTCCGACAGCAGCGGGTACTCCAGGCCCTCCTGCTCGGCGAAGACGCGCAGCGAGAAGGGGGAGTCGTTGGAGACGGCCAGCAGCTGGACGTCGTCGTTGGCGAAACGCGGCAGCTCGTCACGGAGAGCGCACAGCTCGCCGGTGCACACACCGGTGAAGGCGAAGGGGTAGAAGAGGAGGACGACGGCCTTCTCGCCGCGGAAGTCGGAGAGCTTGACCAGCTCACCGTGCTGGTTCTTCAGCTCGAAATCCGGAGCCTTCGTGCCGACCTCGATCGCCATGGGGTGCTTCCTTCCGCTCACTCGCAACAGGACGCGCCCAACCCTACGCGCCGGGCCCGACGGGCCGGAAAACCCCTCGGTAACGGGGCCGAGCCCCCTCCGGAACAGGCCGGAGGGGGCTCGGTGTGGAACGTCGAGGTGGTACGGATCAGCGCTTGCCGGACTTCGCCCCCTTGGGCGTGACCAGTCGGCTGCCGGTCCAGTCCTTGCCCGCGTTGATGCTCTTGGTCTGGGACAGACCCGCGGTCTGCGCGGCCTCATTGATGTCGCTCGGCTCGACGTAGCCCTCGCGGCCGGTCTTCGGGGTCAGCAGCCAGATCATGCCGCCTTCCTCGATCAGCCCGATGGCGTCCACCAGCGCGTCCGTGAGGTCGCCGTCTTCGTCACGGAACCACAGCAGGACGACGTCGGCGACGTCGTCGTAGTCCTCATCGACGATTTCCTGGCCAATCACGGCCTCAATGCCTTCTCGGAGTTCCTGCTCGACGTCGTCGTCGTAGCCGATCTCCTGGACCACCTGTCCGGGCTCGAACCCCAGCCTGGCGGCAGGGTTGGTCCGCTCCTCCGCGTGGTCCGCGGTCGCGCTCACGGATTGCCTCCTGTCATGTTTCGGAAAATGCTTTTGAACCCCGCGCGTGCGCGGAGCATTGGGCGTAGTCCACACGGGCCGGGCGGATCGCGCAAGTACCCGGCGGCCGAGACCGCCGAAACGGTGACGATTGGACGCGTCTCGCCGCAACTACGACCCCACCAGGACAGCCCGAAGTGATTCACGCCACAGCGTTCTGCCGGGTTTGTGGGGTACTTGCGCGCGGCTGGGCCCTTCGGGGGGTGCCGGGGGCCGAACGGACCGGCATTCGGGAGCCGCACTGCCGTACGCGAAGCACTTTCGACATGGGCGTATGGTTGCGATTTGGCCGACCTGAGAAATCGGCCTTTTCCGCGCCCATCTCTCAGAGGGTGGTTACCCATCAGTAGAGGTGACGTATCCCAGTGACTCGGTACACGATGGAAGACGGCGCGACACCAAGGTAGAGACAGCATTCGTCCGCGTGCGCAGCATCAATCGGGTGCAGAGCACGACACGACCCGAACACGAAGGAACAGCGTGGCTTCCGGATCCGATCGAAACCCGATCATCATTGGCGGCCTTCCCAGCCAGGTCCCGGACTTCGATCCCGAAGAGACCCAGGAATGGCTCGACTCGCTCGACGCAGCCGTCGATGAGCGAGGCCGGGAACGTGCCCGCTACCTCATGCTCCGCCTGATCGAGCGCGCCCGCGAGAAGCGCGTGGCCGTGCCCGAGATGCGCAGCACGGACTACGTCAACACCATCGCGACCAAGGACGAGCCGTTCTTCCCCGGCAACGAGGAGATCGAGCGCAAGGTCCTGAACGCGACCCGGTGGAACGCCGCCGTCATGGTCTCCCGGGCCCAGCGCCCCGGCATCGGCGTCGGCGGCCACATCGCCACGTTCGCCTCCTCCGCCTCTCTCTACGACGTGGGCTTCAACCACTTCTTCCGGGGCAAGGACGAGGGCGACGGCGGCGACCAGATCTTCTTCCAGGGCCACGCCTCGCCGGGCGTGTACGCCCGCGCCTTCCTTCTCGACCGGCTCTCCGAGCCGCAGCTCGACGCCTTCCGCCAGGAGAAGTCGAAGGCCCCGAACGGCCTGTCCAGCTACCCGCACCCGCGGCTGATGCCGGACTTCTGGGAGTTCCCGACCGTCTCGATGGGCCTCGGCCCCCTCGGCGCGATCTACCAGGCCCGCATGAACCGCTACATGGAGGCCCGCGGCATCGCCGACACCTCCAAGTCGCACGTCTGGGCCTACCTCGGTGACGGCGAGATGGACGAGCCCGAGTCGCTCGGCCAGCTGTCCATCGCCGCCCGCGAGGGCCTGGACAACCTGACCTTCGTCGTCAACTGCAACCTCCAGCGGCTGGACGGCCCGGTCCGCGGCAACGGCAAGATCATGCAGGAGCTGGAGTCGCAGTTCCGCGGCGCCGGCTGGAACGTCATCAAGCTGGTGTGGGACCGCAGCTGGGACCCGCTGCTCGCCCAGGACCGCGACGGCATCCTCGTCAACAAGCTCAACAGCACGCCCGACGGACAGTTCCAGACGTACGCCACCGAGACCGGTGACTACATCCGCCGGCACTTCTTCGGCGACGACCAGCGGCTGCGCGCCATGGTCGCGAACATGACCGACGACCAGATCCTGCACCTGGGCCGCGGCGGTCACGACCACAAGAAGATCTACGCGGCGTACGCGGCGGCCAAGGCCCACAAGGGTCAGCCGACGGTGATCCTCGCGCAGACCGTCAAGGGCTGGACGCTCGGCCCGAACTTCGAGGGCCGCAACGCGACCCACCAGATGAAGAAGCTGACGGTCGACGACCTCAAGGCCTTCCGTGACCGGCTGCGCCTGCCGATCGCGGACAAGGATCTGGAGAGCGGCGTCCCGCCCTATTACCACCCGGGCCGGGACTCCGAAGAGATCCAGTACATGCACGACCAGCGCAATTCGCTGGGCGGCTACGTACCGACCCGTGTGGTGCGCAGCAAGCCGCTGCAGCTGCCGGACGACAAGATGTACGCGGCCGCCAAGAAGGGCTCGGGGCAGCAGAAGATCGCCACGACCATGGCGTTCGTCCGCGTGCTGAAGGACCTGATGCGGGACAAGGAGATCGGCAAGCGCTTCGTGCCGATCGCGCCCGACGAGTACCGCACCTTCGGTATGGACGCCTTCTTCCCGTCGGCGAAGATCTACAACCCGCTGGGCCAGCAGTACGAGTCGGTCGACCGTGAACTGCTCCTGGCCTACAAGGAGTCGCCGACCGGCCAGATGCTGCACGACGGCATCACCGAGGCGGGCTGCACGGCCTCGCTGATCGCGGCGGGCTCCGCCTACGCCACGCACGGCGAGCCGCTGATCCCGGTCTACGTCTTCTACTCGATGTTCGGGTTCCAGCGCACCGGTGACCAGTTCTGGCAGATGGCCGACCAGCTCGCGCGCGGCTTCGTGCTCGGCGCCACCGCGGGCCGTACGACGCTGACGGGTGAGGGTCTGCAGCACGCCGACGGCCACTCCCAGCTGCTGGCGTCGACGAACCCGGCCTGTGTCGCCTACGACCCGGCCTACGGCTACGAGATCGCGCACATCGTCAAGGACGGTCTGCGGAGGATGTACGGCGAGAACTCCGAGGACATCTTCTACTACCTGACCGTCTACAACGAGCCGACCCAGCACCCGGCGGAGCCGGCCGACGCGGATGTCGAGGGCATCCTCAAGGGCCTGCACCGCGTGGCGCGCGCCGAGAAGGGCGAGCACGCCGCGCAGATCCTCGCCTCGGGTGTCGCGGTGCCGTGGGCCATCGAGGCCCAGCGGATCCTCGCGGACGAGTGGAACGTCAAGGCGGACGTCTGGTCGGCGACCTCCTGGAACGAGCTGCGGCGCGACGCCGTCGAGGCCGAGGAGCACAACCTTCTGCACCCGGAGGAGGAGCAGCGCGTCCCGTATGTGACGCACAAGCTCCAGGGCGCCGAGGGCCCGAAGGTCGCGGTCTCGGACTGGATGCGCGCCGTCCCGGACCAGATCGCCCGCTGGGTCCCCGGTACGTACCAGTCGCTGGGCGCCGACGGCTTCGGCTTCGCCGACACCCGTGGCGCGGCCCGCCGCTTCTTCCACATCGACGCGCAGTCGATCGTGCTGGGCGTGCTCACCGAGCTCGCCCGGGAGGGCAAGGTCGACCGTTCGCTGCTGAAGCAGGCCATCGACCGCTACCAGCTGCTGGATGTCTCGGCCGCCGAGGCGGGCGAGGCCGGCGGCGACGCCTGACCCGCCCTCCCCCGGCCAACGCCGGGAGGTGCCCCCATCCGGCTGCGGCACCGCCTCCACCCGCGCCCCCCGGCCCGCGTTCCTCGCGGCCGGGGGGCGCGGTGGTGTGCGGGTGCCGCCCGCCGAGGGCCGCTCAGCGCTCCCAGACCTTGAACGCCCGCACCTCGTACGGCGACCGGGGCACCCAGCTGCCGCCGCCCGGGTAGGTGTCGAATTCGCCGGTCTCGGCGCACTCCACGCTCTGATAGGTGGTGACCGGCCGGCCGGTGCGGTTGGCGAGCGAGGCGGCGCCCGCCCCCTTGGGCAGCGGGACGCAGCTCTCGATGTCGGTGTCGGAGAGTTCATGGGTCTGCCGCTTGCCGCCGAAGTCCGCCTCCGGCCAGAGACACAGCCGGCCGACGGCACAGTCGCCGGAGGCGGCGGTGCGGCCGCCCGGGGCGGCGGGCGCGCCGAGGGCGGACGGAGCGGTGAGCGCGGCGGCCAGCGCGGCGAGGCCGGTGACGAGCGCGGTGGTGTGGAGCGTACGCATGCGCACAGGAATTCTCCCCCGTGGAGTGTGACCACGTTGTCCGTGTCGTGGTCGTTGTCGTGCGGCGGACCGGTCGCCCGCCGTCCCGCAGAGCTTCGACGGTGCCTGGCGCGGCTGCCAAGGCCGTGGCGGAGAGCCCACCCGGATCAGGGATGGGGACGGTCGGGTCGGGCGATTCCGGCGCGCCGGGGCGCGGGGTTGACGTGTGCCGTGGGGACCGGCGGGTCCGCAGAAACCGTTCCTCCGGTGCCCGGAGGGCGGTTCGCCCGCGGGGCCCGGAGGGGCGCAGGAGCGCCGGCGCGTGCGGTTCCCGGAACGGGTCATCCGGATGAGGGATTCCGGGCGAGGGCGGGGGCCAACTGCCGCCGGGCTTGCGGCGGGTGGGCGGTGGCGACGGCTCGCGACGTCGGGTTGACGCGCGGAAGCGTGGCGGGAGGCGCTGCCTGTTTCCGCGTCGTGGGTGGGTGCCCACGGCGCAATGCGCAGGCGCGCGGCCGCCGAGGGTGACTCGGTCGGCCGCGCGCCGGGTGTTGCCTGGTGCTCCTGGCTGCTGCCGCTCAGCGCGGCTGCCGGGCGGAGCGGGTCAGATGTGGGCGGCTCCGGCGCCCGCCTCGGCGTTCGCGCCGCGCTTGGTGAGGGTCGCGACCACAGCCGCGACGAGCGCCACGCCGCAGGCGACGGTGAAGGCCAGTCCCATGCCCGAGACGAAGGTGTCGTGGGCGACGGAGGTGATCTTCTGGGCCAGCTCCGGCGGGGTGCCCTTCGGCACCGGCGCGATGCCCGCCGAGACGGCGTCGGCCGCCTGGGACATCTGCGCGGGCGGGACCGGCGGGAGGCCCGCCGACTGCCAGTTGCCGGGGAGCCGGTCGTCGACGCGGGAGGCCATCACCGCGCCCAGGACGGCCGTGCCGAGGCTGCCGCCGACCTGCATCGCGGCCTGCTGCAGTCCGCCGGCGACACCGGAGAGCTCCAGCGGGGCGTTGCCGACGATGACCTCGGTGGCGCCGACCATGACGGGCGCGAGGCCCAGGCCCAGCAGGGCGAACCACAGGGACATCGGGCCGGTGCTGCTCTGCGTGTCCAGGCCCGACATGCCGTACATCGCGATGGCGGTCAGCAGCATGCCGCCCACCAGCGGCACCCGCGGGCCGAACTTGGTGATCGCGGCGCCGGCGAGCGGCGAGCCGACGATCATCATGCCGGTGAGCGGGAGGAGGTGCAGTCCGCTGTCGACGGGGCTCATGCCGTGCACGTTCTGGAGGTAGAACGTCACGAAGAAGAGGCCGCCCATGAAGGCGAAGGCCATCAGGACCATCAGCACCGTGCCGGCGGTGAGCGGCAGGGAGCGGAACATCCGCAGCGGGATGAGCGGCTCGCGGACCTTGGTCTCCAGGACGGCGAACAGCGCGAAGAGGACGATCGCGCCGGCCAGGAAGCCCCAGGTCTTGAGGTCGCCCCAGCCCCACGCGGTGGCCTTGATCAGCGGCCAGATGAGGCAGAACATCGCGCCGGAGAGCAGCACGATGCCCGGGATGTCGAAGGAGCGCGGGGCGTTCTGCGCGCGGTGGTCCTTGAGGATCACCACGCCGAGGACCAGGGCGAGGACGCCGACGGGGACGTTGATGAAGAAGACCGACTGCCAGCTGACGTGTTCGACCAGCAGACCGCCGACGATCGGGCCGCCGGCGGTGGAGGCGCCGATGACCATGCCCCAGATGCCGATCGCCATGTTGAGCTTCTCGGCCGGGAAGGTCGCGCGCAGCAGGCCGAGCGCGGCCGGCATCAGCAGGGCGCCGAAGAGGCCCTGCAGCACCCGGAAGGTGATCACCAGCGCCACTTCCTCGGAGAAGCCGATGGCTCCGGAGGCGAGGGCGAAGCCGAGGATGCCGATGAGGAAGGTCTGGCGGTGGCCGAAGCGGTCACCGAGCTTGCCCGCCGTGATCAGCGAGACGGCCAGGGCGAGCATGTAGCCGTTGGTTATCCACTGCACGTCGGCGAGCGAGGCGCCCAGATCCTGCTTGATGGCCGGATTGGCGATCGCGACGATGGTGCCGTCCAGGGCGACCATCATGACGCCGATGGCGACGGAGAAGAGGGTCAGCCACGGATGGCCACGCAGCCCCTTGCGGGGCTCCGGTACGGGAAGTTCCGGTGCGGCTTCGGCAACCGGGGTCTGAGAGCTCATACCCAGAGGCTAATGTCAGCCACTGACAGTTGACAAAGCGTTTCATGAGTCGGTAGCTGTCATTTAGCTCACAGGTATCCTGAGCAGCGATAACACCTCCGAAAGGCGGCGCAGGATGGCGACCCCGACGCCGCAGGCGGCACCCCAGGGCGGGCTGCGCGAACGAAAGAAGCAGCGCACCCGCGACGCGCTGATCCGCGCCGCGCTGGAGCTGTTCACCGAACAGGGCTATGACGCGACGACGATCGACGAGATCGCGGAGGCGGTGGACGTCTCCCAGCGCACCTACTTCCGGTATTTCGCCAACAAGGAAGAGGTCGTCTTCGCCGTCCAGGAGATGGTGGAGGCCCGCTTCCTCCAGGAGCTGCGCACCCGCCCGCAGAGCGAGGCGCCGCTCACCGCGCTGCGCAGCGCGGTGATGGTGGCCTGGGACGACATCGGCAGCGCGATCGAGTCGGTGGTCCCGGTGGAGCTGCACATGCGCTCCTACCGGATGATCGAGTCGACGCCCGCGCTGGTCGCCGCCCATCTGCGGCGCTCCTCCGAGCTGGAGGAGCAGATCGCCGGGCTGATCGCGGGACGTGAGGGGCTGGATGTGGACGTCGATCCGCGCCCGCGGGTCCTGGTCGCCGCGTTCAGCGGGGTGATGCGGGTGGCCGGCAAGGTGTGGGGCGAGGGGCAGGACTGCAGCGTGGCCTCGATCCGTGAGCTGACGAGGTCCTACCTGGATCACATCGGCCCGGCGATGGAGGACGACTGGCGGGGCCGGTGAACCGGTCGGCCGGTTCACCTCACACGGCCGGCGGGCCGACACGCCCGGAGCCCACCCGCCGGCACCACGTCAACCCCTCGTAACGGCCATCCGCCACAGCGTGATCGCTTCACCGCTCAATGAGACTGCTTCTGCACGCCTGAGCACCGCAAATCCACGGTCGCTGTCCGATTTGGTCGTTATACCCACCGTGAAACGTGAGATGACTCACCAGGTCAGCGGCCACCCTGCCGCGTCTCCTAGGGTGGCTCGCGGTGACTTCCTTCCCAGGGCTCGGCCCCTCCTCCGGTTTTCTGCAGTCCCCCGCCTGGCGTGCCGCACTCGCCCTGGTGGTGGTGTTCGTGATGCTTGCGATGACCGGTTGGACAGCCATCAGAGGCAGCAAGGAGGACGCCAACCCGCTGGCCACCGCCAAGGCCGCCTGGCAGCACGCCACCTTCCACGGCCGTCCGCTCCCCGACCCGGACGCCTCCCCGTCGAAGCTCCGGGCCTTCTTCTCCTCGCTGGACCGCGCCGAGCGCAAGCAGCTCGCCACCCGCTATCCGCTGGTCGTCGGCAACATGGGCGGCGCCCCCGTCCAGCTGCGCTACCGGGCCAACCGACTGGCGATCGACCATGAGCGCGCCGAGGAGCGGCAGCGCATGGGCGACCGCAAGCTCACGCCCGTCGGCCGCCAGGAAGCGGGCCGGCTGATGCACCGGCTGGAGTCGATGCTGACCAGCGGCCGGCAGATCCTCGCCTTCGATCCGGCCGGCGGCGGCCGGGCGGCCGAGGTCTTCGGCAACCTCGACAGGGCGGAGCGGGTCTCGGTCGTGGTGCCCGGCGTGGACACCAACCTCTCGACCTTCGAGCGCACCGCACGGGCCACCACCGCGCCCGTGGGCATGGCGCGCTCCCTGTACGACGCCGAGCGCGAAGCCCGCCCGGGGACCCGTACCGCCGTGATCGCCTGGGCCGACTACACCTCGCCCGCCGGGCTCGGGGTCGGGGCCGCCACCGGCCAGATGGCGGCGGCCGGCGCGGTCCGGCTGCAGGGCCTGGTGCAGTCGCTGCCCCACGGCCGCCCGGTCTCGCTCTTCTGCCACAGCTACGGGTCCGTGGTCTGCGGCGTCGCCGCCCGGAACCTGCCCTCCAACGTCGAGGACATCGCGGTGGCGGGCAGCCCCGGGATGCGCGCCGACAGCCTCTCCGGTCTGGACACCCGGGCCCGGGTCTGGGCGATGCGGGACGCGGACGACTGGATCGCGGACGTGCCGTATCTGGAAGTGGGCGGTCTCGGCCACGGCGCGGACCCGGTCGATCCCGCCTTCGGCTCGCGCGTCCTGTCGGCCGACGGCGCCGTCGGACACGCCGGCTACTTCGCGCCCGGCACCCGCAGCCTGCAGAACTTCGCCCTGGTCGGGGTCGGTGCCGCCGACTCCGTCGACTGCGCGGGCGACGACCCGCGCTGCAGCACCGACCTTGTCTGACGGCCCCGTGCCGCACGACCGGTGTCCGCGGGCACGGCCCGGCGCCCGGGGGCGGGCCGTGCCCGCGCGATCCGGTGCCGTCGCGGCGACGAGGACGCACAAGCGGACGGGCCGGGTGTCGCGGACGCGCGTAGCGCAAGGTGTGCGGAAGGGGGACGAGTGGGCAACCGCCCGCATACGATGAGCCGCATGGGTGATGTGCTGGCCGGTTTTCACGCCGTCTGGGAGTTCGACACCGACTCCGTGCTCATCCGCTTCGAACGGGGGATCCGCAGGCCGAGGCTGTTCCAGGCGCTCGGCGAGCGACGCATTCCGTACGAGGCGCTGAGGTCTGTCGAGCTGTCCCAGGGCAGACGCGGCACGGTAGTGCTGCACGCCGTGCCGCGGCACGGCGCCGATCCCTTGATGGAGGCGGCGGACGGACAGCTGAAGGAGGACGCCGATCCCTACCGGCTGGTGCTGCCGGCCGAGCGCGAGACGCTGGCGGAGTTCTACGGCGACGAACTGCGCGGCATGCTGGGCCCCGATGCCCACAAGCCCGCCGACCGCCATCTCGTGGCCGCGCCGGAGCCTCCGATGCACTTCAAGGCGTACGACGCCAAGGCCTCCTTCGACGGCAGCGCGGTCGCCTTCCGCTGGTTCTGGACGGGGGCGTCCTCGGCGAAGTGGAAGAGCGGTGACCAGAGCTTCCCGGTCGGCGAGCTGACCGGGGTCGAGTGGCGCTCGCCGGAGATCTTCAACGGCTATCTGCGGCTGCTGGGGCGCGGGGACCGGGACGACGGCCCGGGCGAGGCCGATCAGGACCCGGCCGCGGTCGTCTTCGGACTGGGCTACGGCCCGGTGCACGAGTCGCTGCCGTTCGCCGCCGCGGTCCTGCAGGCCGTACGGGCCGCCGGCGCGGTCGCGGACACCGCCGACCGCGAGCCGATGCGCCGGGCCGGGGACACCCGGCGCGACCCCGCCGACATCGCCGACCGGATACGCCACCTCGGCGATCTGCACGAGGCGGGGCTGCTGACGGACGACGAGTTCAGCGCGAAGAAGGCCGATCTGCTCGCGGAGCTGTAGGACACGCCCCAGTACCCGGCCGGTGCCGCTGCCGCGGGGCCTGGACGTCATACCGTGGTACGGGGCGCAAGCCGCGACCCTGGTATGACGCCCCGGCAGCCGCGGTCCGCTTGGATGGACTCGCGATGCCTCGACGATCTCTCCCCACCCCAGCCCCAGCCGAACCTCCCCGCGCCACCGGCCGCGGGCAGGCCCGTGCCCGCCTCCTGCGCGCGCTGCGGCAGGCGCTGCGCGTCCTCGCCGTGGAACTCGGGACCCCGACCACCCCCGGCACTCCCCTGTTCGGCACGGTGCAGAACCCCTGGCTGCGCCGGCTGCCGTACCTGGTCGCGTGCGTGTTCGCGATCTCCCTCCTGCCGACGACGGTGACGGTCCTCACCGACGACTACGGCATGAGCGGCGGGCCGGCCGGCGGGCTCGCGACCGCGCAGACGGTGCCGCTGCTGCTCGCGGTGAGCCGGCCGCTGCAGGCCTGGTGGGTGATCTTCGCCGCGGATGTCATGTGCGCCGTGATGCTCCTCGGCGCCGACCGCCTCGCCGGCCACGCCTGGCCCTGGCCGCCCATGGTGATCGTGGGCTATCTCGCGCTGATGGCCGCGCTGTCGCTGCGCGAGCGCCGCCGCACGCTCATCGCGGTCTGGCTGACGACCGGTGTGGTGGGCTTCCTCTTCGAGCTGTTCGCCCACGCGGGCACGGCCGGCACCTGGGTGCTGCTCTTCGTCCTCAGCGGCGTGACGCTCCTGATGGGCGCCACCTTGCGGGAGCGGGGCGACGCCCAGCGGAAGCTGATCGAGCAGGAGACCATCAGCGAGGCCGAGCGCGCCCACCGCACGCTGCTGGAGGAGCGCACCCGCATCGCCCGCGAACTGCACGACGTCGTCGCCCACCACATGTCGGTGATCACCGTGCAGGCAGACAGCGCGCCCTACCGGATCAGCGGCATCCCCCAGGAGGCGCAGGAGGAGTTCGGGTCGATCGCCGCGACCGCGCGGGAGTCGCTGGCGGAGATGCGCCGGCTGCTGGGGGTGCTGCGCAGCGAGGAGAGCGAGCGGCACGGCGGCCCCGAGAAGACCCCGCAGCCGGGCCTCGGCCAGCTGCCGAAGCTCGTCGAGGGGACCGTGCGGGCGGGTGTACCGGTCGAGTTGGCGCTGCCCGAGCAGCCGGTGGCGCTGGAGCCGGCCGCGGATCTGTCGGCGTACCGCATCGTGCAGGAGGCGCTGGCCAACGTCGTACGGCACGCCCCCGGTGCGCCGACCCGGGTGTCGGTGACCGCCACGGCCGACGGTTCCTGGCTGACCGTGCTGGTCGTCAACTCCGCTCCCCCCGCGCCGTCCGCGCCGCTGGAGACCACCGGCACCGGCCACGGTCTCGTCGGTATGCGGGAGCGGGTGCGGCTGCTGGACGGCTCGCTGGACACCGGGCCGCTGCCCGACGGCGGCTTCCGCGTCGCGGCCCGGCTCCCCCTCGCCGCGCCGTCCCCCTCGGCAACTCCCCTCCCAGCGAAGGATTCCTGATCCGCATGACCACTCGGGTGATCATCGTCGACGACCAGGCCATGGTGCGGGCGGGCTTCGCCGCGCTGCTCGCCGCGCAGAGCGACATCGACGTGGTGGGCGACGCCCCGGACGGCGTCCAGGGCCTGGAGCTGAGTCGCCGTACGCACCCCGACGTGGTGCTGATGGACGTCCGGATGCCGGAGATGGACGGGCTGGAAGCGGCCCGGCAGCTGCTCGATCCGCCGGCCGGTGTCACCCACCGCCCGAAGGTGCTGATGCTGACGACCTTCGACGTCGACGACTACGTCTACGAGGCGCTGCGGGCGGGGGCGTCCGGCTTCCTTCTCAAGGACGCGCCACCGGCCGATCTGATCTCCGCGGTGCGTATCGTGGCAGCCGGCGAGGCGCTGCTCGCACCGTCGGTGACCCGGCGGCTGATCGCCGACTTCGCCCGCCGCAGGCCCGCTCCCCGCAAGGACCGGGTCGCGCTCCGGCTGAACGGGCTGACCCCTCGCGAGACGGAGGTCCTGGAGCTGATCGCGCGCGGCCTGTCCAACCAGGAGATCGCCGACTCCCTGGTCCTGGCCGAGCAGACGGTGAAGACCCATATCGGGCGTGTGCTGGCGAAGTTGGAGCTGCGCGACCGCGCCCAGGCCGTGATCTTCGCCTACGAGTCGGGGCTGGTCACGCCCGGCGAGCAGTGACGGGGCACGCCCCGGGCGGCTGACCCGTAGGGCTTCCCCCCGTACGGCCGTCCTCCCTGAGAACGAGAGGCCGCGGCACCCCCTACCCCGGTATCACCCGGGAGTTGGCTCCGCGGTGTGACGCCCCGTCACCCACCGGCTTTCTACGTTTCCCTCCGTTCCACCGACGGAAGAGGGAGACACCACCATGTCCGTGCCGCGCACCACCGCTCGACGCCGCAGGCGCACACTCGTCGCCGCCGCCGTCGCCGCGGCCATCGCCGCCGCGACCGGCGGCTGGGCGGCCGGATCGGCACAGACCGCCGTCACCGGACCCGCGCCGGGCGCCGCCGCCTGGCGCGCGGACCACGCCCTGGGAGTGCGGCTGCCGGATCCCGCGAGCGCCGAACCCGCCGATGTCGCCCGCTTCTTCGCCTCGCTGACCGGCAGTCAGCGGCACGCCCTCGCGGTCCGCCACCCGCTGACCGTCGGCAACCTCGACGGCGCTCCCGTAGCGCTGCGGTACGAGGCCAACGCCCTGGCGCTGCGTGCCGAACGCCGCCGGCAGCTCGCCCTGGCCGAGGACCCGGCGGCCACCCTCCAGGACCACGAGCGGGCCAGGGAGGCGGCCGACCGCTGCGCCGGCCTGCTCACACCCGGCCGGCACATACTCGCCTTCGACCCGCGCGGCCGCGGTCAAGTGGCCGAGGTGCACGGCGACTTGACCACCGCACAGCGCACCGCGGTGGTGGTCCCCGGCTCGGACATCGACCTGGCCTCCTTCGACCGGGCGAAGGACCCGTACGGCACCCCCACCGGCATGGCCGGGTCGCTGCGCGCGCGGATGACGGCCGATGCCCCCCGCACCCGTACCGCCGTCATCGCCTGGGTCGGCTACACCACACCGGTCGGCGTCGGTCCGGACGCCGCGACCGGTCGGCTCGCGGAGGCCGGTGCGCCGCGGCTGGCCCGCTTCCTGTCCGGCCTGGCCGCGGTCGGCGCGCCCGCCCCCGCGATGTTCTGCCACAGCTACGGCTCGGTGCTCTGCGGGCTGGCCGTACCGCGGCTCGATCGCGGCGACCTCTCCGACCTGGTCGTCTTCGCCTCCCCCGGCATGCGCCGGGACAGCGTCGCGGACCTGCGCACCACCGCACACGTCTGGGCGGCCCGCGACGCGTCCGACTGGATCGACGACATCCCGAACGTCGAACTGCTGGGCCTGGGCCACGGCGCGGACCCGACCGGGCCCGGCTTCGGCGCCCGGCACGTCTCCGCCGCACGGGCCGAGGGCCACACCGGCTACCTCGTACCCGGTACGGACTCCCTCCGCAGCTTCGCCGCCATCGCCCTGGGCCACTACGCCGACGTGCGCTGAGCCCGCCCGGCGCCGGTCTCCGACCGCCCGCCGTCACTTCTCACCCGAGGACGCCTCATGGCCACCGCACTTGGTACTCCATTGCGCCGTACGGTCCGCGGCGCGGTCCACGCGATCGAGGACCGCACCCCCGCACATCGCGACCGCGCCCTCGACGGCCTGCGCGCCCTGGCGCTGCTCGCCGTGCCCACCGGCCACTGGCTGCTCGGCGGGTTCACCCTCGACGCGCAGGGCGCGCTGCACAACGCGAGCCCGCTGTCCGCCTCCGGCTTCCTCGCGCCCGCCAGTTGGGTGCTCCAGATGCTCGGGATCTTCTTCCTGGTGGGCGGCCACGCCTCGGTGCTGTCGCTGCGCCGCCACACGGAACGGGGCGGCTCCACCGGTGTCTGGCTGCGCGGCCGGCTGCTGCGGCTGGGCCGCCCGGTGCTCGCGGTCACCGCCCTCTGGGCGATGCTGATCCCCGTCCTGTACGCCCTGGGAGTGCCGGAGCCGACGCTGCGGACCGGGGCGACGCTGGTCATCCAGCCCCTGTGGTTCGTCGGGGTCTACGCGGTGGTCACCGCACTGACGCCGTACTGCCTGCGTGCCGCGGGGCGGTGGGGCGCCTGGGCAGCGGCTCCGCTGCTCGCCGCGGTCGCCCTCGTCGACCTGCTGCGCTACGGACCGCTCGCCGATGCGATGCCGTCCTGGCTGAGCCTGCTCAACCTGCTCCCCGGGTGGCTGTTCGCCTACCAACTCGGCGTCTCCTGGGGAGAGAAGCGGCTCGGCGCACGCACCGCCCTGTCGCTGCTGATCGGCGGTGCCGCCCTCTTCGCCGCGCTGCTGCTGTTCTTCCACTACCCGGCGAGCATGGTCGGCGTGCCCGGTACGTCCCGTACCAATTCGCACCCGCCGTCGCTGCTGGTCCTGGCGCTGGCCGCGGCGCAGTCGGGCGCCGCGATCCTGCTCCGCGACCGGCTCGCACGGCTCCTGCGCAGGCCCGCCCTGTGGGCCCCGGTCGTGGTCATCAACCTCTCGGCGATGACGATTCTGTGCTGGCACCAGACGGCGATGCTCTCGGCCGCGGTGCCCGCGTCCTTCGCCGGCACGGTGCCCGGCCTCACGATGGCGCCCGACACCGCGGGCTGGGTCCTCGTCCGGCTCGCCTGGCTCCCGGTCTTCGCCGCCGCGCTGCTCCTGATCGGCGCTGCCACCCGGCGTTTCGAGGCGCCCTGGACGGGTGCCACCCGCTTCCGGCGGGCCCTGGCGGCCGTCCTCGCCGCGTGCTTCGGGGCCTTCGCCCTCGGGCTGGCGTGACCCCGCGCCACCGGGGCGGCAGCGGTGGCGGGGGGTCACGGCGGCGAAGGCCGGAGCGCAGAGCCGAACGTACCGGCGGCGGGCCGGAGTTACTCCCGCCCGGCCGAGGTGTGCGTCATGTCCGCGTACCGCTCGCCGACGACCTGTCCAGCGATCGGCTCCAGCAGCGCGAGGTCCTCCTTGCTCAGCGCGATCCGCGTGGCGGCGGTGTTCTCCTCGATCCGGCTGCGCTTGCGCGTGCCGGGGATCGGCACGACGGCCGGCCCACGGGCGTCGGCCTGCTGCTGCAGCCATGCCAGCGCGACCTGGCCGGGCGTCGCGCCATGGGCCTTGGCGACCTCGCGGACCGGCTCCAGCAGGGCGGCGTTGGCGGTCGCGTTGTCGCCGGTGAAGCGGGGCTGCTGACGCCGGAAGTCGTCCTCGGTCAGCTCCTTGTCGGCGCTGACGAACGAGCCGGTCAAAAAGCCGCGGCCGAGCGGCGAGTAGGGGACGAAGCCGACGCCGAGCTCCGCCGCGGCCGCCACCACGCCGTCCTCGACGTCACGGCTGAACAGCGACCACTCGGACTGCAGGGCCGCGATCGGGTGCACCGCCTGCGCGGCACGCAGTTCGGAGCCGGTCACCTCGCTCAGCCCCAGGTGCTTGACCTTGCCCTCGGCGACCAGCTCGGCCATCGCGCCGACCGACTCCTCGATCGGGACCTGCGCATCGCGGCGGTGCATGTAGTACAGGTCGATCGCGTCCACGCCGAGGCGCCGCAGGCTGGCCTCGACGGACTGCCGGATGTAGGCGCGGTCGTTGCGTATGACGCGCTGCGCCGGGTTGTCTGGGTCGTAGGACAGTGCGAACTTCGTGGCGAGGACCACCTCGTCGCGGTGCTCCTTCAGGAACGGGGCGAGGAACTTCTCGTTCTCCCCCATGCCGTACACGTCCGCGGTGTCGTAGAGCGTCACGCCGAGTTCCAGCGCGCGCTCCAGCGTGGCCCGCGCCTCGTCGGCGTCGGTCGGGCCGTAGGCGAAGCTCATCCCCATGCAGCCGAGCCCCTGCACCCCGACCCGCGGGCCGCCGGTCCCCAGCTCGACCGTCTCGATCTTCTCGCTACCCATGGAGCCTCAGAACCTCTCGGACGCCCGTCGGGCGTCGGCATAGATGTCGATCTTGTAGTCGAGTACGTCCAGCGTGCTCTGCAGCTCCGCGATGCGCTGCCGTACGTCCTCGCGGTGCGCGGTCAGCAGCTGCTCACGCGCGGCGAAGGTGGACTCGCCGGCCCGCACCATCTCGGCGTAGCGGACCATGTCCGCGACCGGCATGCCGGTCAGCCGCAGCTTGGTCACCAGGCTCAGCCAGTCCAGGTCACGGTTGGTGAAGCGGCGCTGCCCGGTGTGCGTGCGGTCCACGTGCGGCATCAGGCCGATCCGCTCGTACCAGCGCAGGGTGTGGGCGCTCAGCCCGGTGTGGCCTGCCACCTCGCTGATCGTGTACTGGTCACGGCCGGCGGGCCGCGGATGGGCGGCAGGTGCGGAGCAGTCGCGCACCGGGCCTCCCGGTCCGTCCGGGCGGCCGGGCGCCGTCCCCTGCCGGTCCTCGGTCGCCGGCACCCCGCTCACCACGGTTTCGCTGTGTGTCACCGTCATACCGCGTCTCCCCCTTCTGGTCCTCCGCCCGCGCCCATCGCGCCGGGACGCCTGTGAGCTGCCGCGTGCGGATCACCGGTCGCCGGATCCTCTCGACGTCTTCAACGCTAGAGACTTCGAGTGCACTCCAAGCAAGCGCAGACTTGACCGGGAATTGGGGGCGTTAGGCTCGGCACATGCTGAGCCTGCGGATGATCGAGAACTGGCCGGTGCCCACCGCTGCGGCCGCCGTCGTACGTGCCGATGGCACCGTGGCCGGATCCTACGGACCCCTGGACCACCGCTTCCCGCTGGCGTCCGTCACCAAGCCGCTCGCCGCCTACGCCGTGCTGCTGGCCGTGGAGGAGGGCGCCGTCGAGCTGGACGAGCCGGCGGGACCGGAGGGGTCCACGGTGCGTCATCTGCTCGCGCACACCTCCGGCCTGGCCTTCGACGAGCAGCGCACGTCGGCCGAGCCGGGCACCCGCAGGCTGTACTCCAACTCCGGCTTCGAGGTGCTGGGCGACCACCTCGCGAAGGCGACCGACATCCCCTTCGCGCAGTACCTCCACGAAGCCGTCCTCGAACCGCTCGGCATGACCGCCACCGAGCTGCCCGGCTCGCCCGCCAAGGACGGCGTCTCCACGGTCGCCGACCTGATCCGGTTCGCCGCCGAGCTCCAGGCGCCGCGGCTGCTCGCCCCGCAGACCCTCGCCGAGGCGACGTCGGTGGCGTTCCCCGGCGTGACCGGCGTCCTGCCCGGCTACGGCCACCAGCGGCCCAACGACTGGGGCCTGGGGTTCGAGATCCGCGACGGCAAGGCACCGCACTGGACGGGCGCCTTCTCCTCGCCGCGCACCTTCGGCCACTTCGGGCAGTCCGGCACCTTCCTGTGGGTCGACCCGGAGGCGGGCGCGGACGGTCGCGGCGCGGCCTGCGTCGCGCTGACCGACCGGGCCTTCGGTCCGTGGGCGGTCGAGGCATGGCCGCCGCTGACCGACGCCGTCCTCGCCGAACTGGGCTGAGCGACGGCCACGGGGCCCGGCGCGCGCACCTTTGACGGCGTCCGGGCCCCGCGGCCGTACCGGCATCCGCCGGCCCGCCTCACCCGTGGCTCGGCTCCGGACCCATCTCCCAGATCAGGCACTCGGCCTCGGCCACGCCCCGCAGCTCCAGCCCGTCCGCGTCCGTGATCCGTGCCGCGTCACCGGCGTCCAGCCGCTCCGCGCCGATGCGTACGCCGCCCCGCACCACGTGCACATACGCCCGCGCGGCATCCGGGACCGCGGTGCGCTCACCGTCGGCGAGGCGCCGGACGTGCAGCATCGCGCCAGCGCCCGGAACCGCGTAGGGAGTGCCGTCGGCGATGCCGCGCACCACCTCGTACGACGGGTCCCCGCCGACGGCGTCCGGCGTCAGCCACATCTGGACGAAGCGCAGCGGGCGGTCCGCGTCGTTGCGCTCGACGTGCCGCACACCGCCCGCGGAGCTGAGCCGCTGGAGATCGCCGGGCCGTACCGTCGTCCCGTTGCCCGTGGAGTCGCGGTGCGTCAGCTCGCCCTCGACGACCCAGGTCACGATCTCGGTGTCGCGGTGCGGATGCTCGTCGAAGCCGGCGCCGGGCGCCAGCCGCTCCTCGTTGCAGGCGATCAACGCGCCGAAGCGCAGATTGTCGGGATCGTAGTGCGGTCCGAAGGAGAACGCGTGCAGGGACTCGATCCCGGCGTCCGTGTCGTTGTCGCGGTAGCGTTCCTCGGCCCTGCGCACCTGAATCATCCCGCCACCGTAGCCCCGCCGCACACCCCCCTCGCCCCGATAGTGCAGGCTTGTCCCGTGTCTGAACCCGCTTCGCGCGACGCGCACCCGCACTACGCGACCCTCCGCCGCCTGGAGCAGTCGGCCGGCAAACTGGCGGCCGCGGCCATCGCCCGCATGGACGCCACGCTGCCGTGGTACCGCGCGATGCCACCGGAGAACCGCTCGTGGATCGGACTGGTGGCGCAGGCCGGTATCGCGGCGTTCACCGAGTGGTTCCGGCATCCCGAGACGCCCCAGGCGATCAGCACCGACGTCTTCGGCACGGCGCCCCGTGAGCTGACCCGCGCGATCACGCTGCGCCAGACCGTGGAGATGGTGCGGACCACCATCGAGGTCATGGAGTCCGCGATCGACGAGGTCGCGGCGCCGGGCGATGAGTCCGTGCTGCGCGAGGCCCTGCTGGTCTACGCCCGGGAGATCGCCTTCGCCACCGCCCAGGTCTACGCGCAGGCGGCCGAGGCGCGCGGCGCGTGGGACGCCCGGCTGGAGTCCCTGGTGGTCAACGCGGTGCTGTCCGGGGAGGCCGACGAGGGCGCCGTCTCCCGCGCGGCGGCACTGGGCTGGAACTCCCCCGAACACGTCTGCGTACTGCTCGGCACGGCCCCCGACGGGGACAGCGAACTGACCGTCGAGGCGATCCGGCGGGCCGCCCGGCACGCCAAGCTCCAGGTGCTGACCGGCGTGCTCGGCACCCGGCTGGTGGTGATCGCGGGCGGCTCGGACAACCCCCTCAAGGCCGCGAAGTCACTGATCGGCCCGTACGCCGCCGGCCCCGTCGTGGCCGGCCCGGTGGTCTCCGACCTGCTGGCCGCGACCCGCTCCGCGCAGGCCGCGGCCGCCGGACTGCGGGCGTGCGCCGCCTGGCCGGACGCCCCGCGGCCGGTCCTGGCCGACGATCTGCTGCCCGAGCGCGCGATGGCCTCCGACCCGGTCGCGCGGGACCAGCTGGTGGAGGAGATCTACAGACCACTGGAGGAGGCGGGGTCGGCGCTCCTGGAGACGCTGAGCGTCTACCTGGAGCAGGCGAGCAGCCTGGAGGGGGCCGCCCGGATGTTGTTCGTGCACCCCAACACCGTGCGCTATCGGCTGCGACGTGTGACCGACGTCACCGGCTGGTCGCCATCGGATGTGCGCTCCGCGTTCACCCTCCGTATCGCCCTGATCCTGGGGCGTCTGGCCGACGGCGAGACGCAACTCTAGACTTTTGTCGGACACCAACAATTACCCCGATGGTTCTTCGTCCCTGTCCCCACGGGCGGGCGGGACCTCCCGCAAGAGAGAGTGTGAGGGTGCTCGTACTCGTCGCTCCCGGCCAAGGCGCTCAGACGCCCGGCTTCCTGACCCCCTGGCTCGACCTCCCCGGTGTCGAAGACCGGCTCCGTGAGTGGTCCGACGCCATCGACCTGGACCTGGTCCACTACGGCACGAAGGCCGACGCGGACGAGATCCGCGACACCGCGGTGGCCCAGCCGCTGCTGGTGGCGGCCTCCCTGGTCTCCTCCTGGCAGCTGTTCGCCACCGCCGAGGACTTCACCGCACGGGTCGGCGCCACCGCCGGCCACAGCGTCGGCGAACTCGCCGCCGCCGCGCTGGCCGGCACGCTCTCCGAGGCCGCCGCGATGTCGCTGGTGCGCAAGCGCGGGCTGGCCATGGCCGAGGCCGCGGCCGTCACCGAGACCGGCATGGCCGCGCTGCTCGGCGGCGACGAGGCCGCGATCCTGCCGCACCTGGAGAAGCTGGGGCTGACCCCGGCCAACATGAACGGCGCGGGCCAGATCGTCGCCGCGGGCACGGCCGAGCAGATCGCCGCCCTGGTCGACGACAAGCCGGAAGGTACCCGTCGGGTCGTACCGTTGAAGGTGGCCGGCGCGTTCCATACTCACCACATGGCGCCTGCTGTCTCGACCCTGGAATCCGCGACCGCCGATGTGTCGGTCGCCGATCCGCACACCCGCTACGTCTCCAACAAGGACGGGCAGGTGGTCACCTCCGGCCAGGATCTGGTGACGCGGCTGGTCGGCCAGGTGGCCAACCCCGTGCGCTGGGATCTGTGCATGGAGACCTTCAAGGAGCTCGGCGTCACCGGGCTCATCGAGGTGAGCCCGGGCGGCACGCTCGTGGGCCTCGCCAAGCGCGCCCTGCCCGGCGTGCAGACCCTCGCCCTCAAGACGCCCGATGACCTCGACGCGGCGCGCGCGCTGATCGCCGAAGTGACATCCGCTGCTGAGGCAGGGGCCGACACCGCTGCACCGGCCGAATAGGAGCGCCCCGCGCATGACATCGAAGATCAAGCCCGCTAAGGGTGCCCCGTACGCGCGGATCATGGGCGTCGGCGGCTACCGCCCGACGCGCGTGGTGCCCAACGAGGAGATCCTCAAGCACATCGACTCCTCCGACGAGTGGATCCGCTCGCGGTCGGGCATCGCCACCCGCCACTGGGCGAGCCCGGAGGAGACCGTCGCCACCATGTCGGTGGAGGCGTCCGGCAAGGCCATCGCCGACGCCGGCATCACGCCCGAGCAGATCGGCGGCGTGATCGTCTCCACGGTCTCGCACTTCAAGCAGACCCCGGCCGTCGCGACCGAGATCGCCCACCGCATCGGCGCGGGCAAGCCGGCCGCGTTCGACATCTCGGCGGGCTGCGCCGGCTTCGGCTACGGCCTGACGCTCGCCAAGGGCATGGTCACCGACGGCTCGGCGGAGTACGTCCTGGTCATCGGCGTGGAGCGGCTCTCGGACCTGACCGACCTGGAGGACCGCGCGACGGCCTTCCTCTTCGGTGACGGCGCGGGCGCCGTGATCGTCGGCCCCGCCGGCGAGCCGGCGATCGGCCCGACCGTCTGGGGCTCGGAGGGCGACAAGTCCGAGACGATCAAGCAGACCGTGGCCTGGGACGCCTACCGCACCACCCCGGTGCCCGGCGGCGAGGGCCCGGAGCAGCGCACCGCTCCGCAGGACATCCGCTACCCCGCCATCACGCAGGAGGGGCAGGCCGTCTTCCGGTGGGCGGTGTTCGAGATGGCGAAGGTCGCCCAGCAGGCGCTGGACGCGGCCGGAGTCAGCCCGGAAGACCTGGACGTCTTCATTCCGCATCAGGCCAACATGCGGATCATCGACTCGATGGTGAAGACGCTCAAGCTGCCGGAGAGCGTCACGGTCGCCCGTGACGTGGAGACCACCGGCAACACCTCGGCCGCCTCGATTCCGCTCGCCATGGAGCGGCTGCTGGCGACCGGACAGGCCAAGAGCGGCGACACCGCGCTGGTCATCGGCTTCGGGGCGGGTCTCGTCTACGCCGCGACGGTCGTTACCCTCCCCTAGGCAAGGATCTGCGCAGCGCCCTACGTCTTCGTACGATTCGGCCGCTGTACAGGGCTTCACCGCATAACCGCAGTTTTTCCCCTATATGAAGGAGCGCCATCATGGCCGCCACCCAGGAAGAGATCGTCGCCGGTCTCGCCGAGATCGTGAACGAGATCGCCGGGATCCCCACCGAGGACGTCCAGGTGGACAAGTCCTTCACCGATGACCTGGATGTCGACTCGCTGTCCATGGTCGAGGTCGTCGTCGCCGCCGAAGAGCGCTTCGACGTGAAGATCCCGGACGACGACGTCAAGAACCTCAAGACGGTCGGCGACGCGACCGAGTACATCCTGAAGCACCAGGGCTGATCCAGCCCCTGCGCATGTCGCCACCCCGCGGTGGCGCCGTCGATTCAGACCCCTCTACCCGTGGAGTAAGAATTCCCGTGAACGCGACCAATCGCACCGTGGTCGTCACCGGTATCGGCGCAACCACACCGCTGGGTGGCGACAGCGCTTCGACCTGGGAGGCGCTGCTCGCCGGTCAGTCCGGTGTCGGCACGCTCGATCAGGACTGGGCCGCTGACCTGCCCGTCAAGATCGCCGCACAGGCGGCCGTGGACCCGTCGGAGGTCCTCCCCCGGGCGCAGGCCCGCAAGCTGGACCGCTCCGCGCAGTTCGCGCTGATCGCGGCCCGCGAAGCGTGGGCGGACGCCGGTTTCACCGCCAGGGCCGGTGAGGACCCCTCCGTCGACCCCGACCGGCTCGGCGCCGTCATCGCCTCCGGTATCGGTGGCGTGACGACCCTGCTCGGCCAGTACGACGTGCTGAAGGAGAAGGGCGTACGCCGCGTCTCCCCGCACACCGTGCCGATGCTGATGCCCAACGGCCCGTCCGCCAACGTCGGCCTGGACGTGAACGCCCGCGCGGGTGTGCACACCCCGGTCAGCGCCTGCGCGTCCGGTTCCGAGGCGATCGGCTACGCCATCGAGATGATCCGTACGGGCCGTGCCGACATCGTCGTCGCGGGTGGTACGGAAGCGGCCATCCACCCGCTGCCGATCGCCGCGTTCGGCAACATGATGGCGATGTCGAAGTCCAACGACGACCCGCAGGGTGCCTCCCGCCCCTACGACTCGGCGCGCAACGGCTTCGTCCTCGGTGAGGGCGCGGGCGTCATCGTGCTGGAGTCGGCCGAGCACGCCGCCAAGCGCGGTGCCCGGGTCTACGCCGAGGCCGTCGGCCAGGGCATCTCCGCCGACAGCCACGACATCGTGCAGCCCGAGCCCTCCGGCAACGGCATCGCGCACGCCCTGCAGAACCTGCTCGACTCCAGTGACCTGGACCCGGCCGAGCTGGTGCACGTCAACGCGCACGCCACCTCGACCCCGCAGGGCGACCTGGCCGAGCTGAAGGCGCTGCGCAAGGTCTTCGCCGACGACGTCGACCACATGGCGATCTCCGGTACGAAGTCGATGACGGGCCACCTCCTGGGTGGCGCGGGCGGCGTCGAGACGGTTGCCTCGATCCTGGCGCTGTACCACCGGGTGGCACCGCCGACGATCAACATCGAGAACCTCGACCCGGAGGCCGACGCGGACATCGTCCGCGACGAGCCCCGCAAGCTCCCCGCCGAGGGCCGCATCGCCGCGCTGAACGACTCGTTCGGCTTCGGTGGTCACAACGTCGTGCTGGCGTTCCGCACCATCTGATCGCTGAGTACGTCCCGAGGGCCCGCCCGGTCGCACCGACCGGGCGGGCCCTCGGCGTGTCCCGCCGCCCCGGTCAGCCGCCGGCCGCGGCGAAGTACACGGCCGCGCCGTCCTCCTCGCCGTGCCCGAGTTCCTCCGACCGCCGGAGCTGCTCCGCCGCCGCCTCCGCCAACCCCAGCCGTACGCCGGCCTGCCGGGCCGCCTCGGTGATCAGCCGGGCGTCCTTGCGCGCCGCGGACACCGTGAAGCTCGGCGGGTAGTCGCCGGAGAGGATCAGCTCGGCCTTCATGTGCAGGTAGGGCGCGTCGAGCGGCCCGCCGGCGACGGCGGCGAGGAAGTCCCGCGGGTTCACGCCGAGCCCGTCCGCGAGCGCGAGCGCCTCGCCGGTGCCGTTGATGAGGGTCAGCACCCAGCTGTTGAGGACCAGCTTGAGGCGGCTCGCGGCCCCGGCCGCACCGTCCTCGCCGACCCACTGCGTGGCGCGCCCGACGATGTCGAAGATCTTCGCCGCCCGCACCCGCACCTCCGGGGGGCCGGCCGCCAGGACCGTCAACTCACCCTTCTCCGCGGGCGCTTTCGTGCCCAGGACGGGGGCGTCCACGAACACGAGCCCGTGCTCCCGGGCGAACGTCGCGAGCGGGGCGATCCCGTCGATCCCCACCGTGCTCATCTGGAGCCACAGCGTGCCGGCGGCCGGCCGGGGGACGGCCTGCCGCAGGGCGTCGAGCACGGCGGGGCCGTCGAGCAGCATCGTGAGCACGACCGCAGCGCCGTCCACCGCCTCGCCCGGGGTGTCGGTGACGCGGACCCCGTCGGCGGCCAGCGGTTCGGCCTTGGCGCGGGTGCGGTTCCAGGCGCGGACGTCCAGGCCGGCGCGGGCGAGGTGACGGGCCATCGCGCTGCCCATGATTCCGGTGCCGAGCACCGCCACTGAGGTGTTGTCAGCCATGGCCGCACGCTATGGCGTGGAGCGGGCTCGAAGGCAAGCGCGACACCGGCGGGGCCGGCCCCGCCGGAGGCGGCGTCAGACGACCTGGTGCAGCCAGCGGACGGGGGCTCCCTCGCCGGCGTAGCGGAACGGCTCCAGCTCGTCGTCCCAGGGCTTGCCCAGCAGCTTGGACACCTCGGCGGCCAGTTCGGTTTCGCCGCGCGCCGAGCGGGCGACGGCGGCCCGCAGCCGGTCCTCGGGGATGAGGATGTCGCCGTGGATGCCCGTGACTGCGTGGAAGATGCCCAGGTCGGGGGTGGCGCTGTAGCGCTCGCCCTCGGCGGTGGAGCAGGGTTCCGCGGTCACCTCGAAGCGCAGCAGGTGCCATCCGCGCAGCGCGGAGGCCAGCTTGGAGGCCGTGCCCACCTCGCCCTGCCAGGAGAACTCCGCTCTCCAGGTGCCGGGGGATGCCGGCTGGCGGATCCAGTCGAGATTGACGCGCACGCCGAGGACGCCCGCCACGGCCCATTCGACGTGCGGGCACAGCGCGCGCGGAGCGGAGTGGACGTACAGAACTCCACGTGTCGTCACCGGGACCTCCAGTGCGGTTCGAGGTTCGCCTTCCCCAGCGGCCTCGTGCCCGTTCCGGATGCGGTCGGGACAGCTGCTGACATTCTGCCCCAGTGATCACTTCGGCACCAGCATGCGAGGTGACCTACAGTAAACACCATGAGACGTAATTTGCCGCAAAAGGGACAGGAAATGACGTGATGTAATTTATCTGAGCCGACTGCACATGCCCTTCAGATCACCGCCCGCCAGGCATGGGGCAAAGCTACCGCGCGGTGCCGATCGACCGGGTGACGTACCGTCGGTACCGGAAGAGATATCACCCGCACGCCTGAGGGGACAGGGGATGACGCAGATCGATCGGCGCTTTCGCCCTCGGCGTGACCGGCCCTCCGCCCGCGTTCCCCTCACCGCGGCCGCCACCGGCGCCGCGCTGCTGGTCAGCCTCGCCGGCTGCTCCTCCGACGACAACTCCGCCTCTCCGCATGCCAGCTCGACGGTCACACACCCGACCGTCAAGGCAGGGCCCGTCTGGAAGACCACCCCCCGGTCGATCGCCGCGCTCGGCGACTCCATCACGGTCGGCTTCGACGCCTGCACGGTGCTCTCCGACTGCCCCGAGGTCTCCTGGGCCACGGGTACCGACCCCAAGGTCGACAGCCTCGCCCGGCGGCTGCTGAAGAACCCCGCCAAGCACAGCTGGAACTACGCCAGGACCGGCGCGCTGATGAGCGACCTCCCGGACCAGGTGGACCAGGCCGCCCGCCGCGACCCCGAACTCGTCACGGTCCTCATCGGTGCCAACGACGCCTGCCGCAACGATGTGCGCGCGATGACGCCCCGGGCCTCCTTCCGCGCCGACTTCGCGGCGTCGATGAAGAAGCTGCGCCGCGCCCTGCCGCACACCCAGGTCTATGTCGCCGCGGTACCCGACCTGTTGCGGCTGTGGTCCGAGGGCCGCAAGAACCAGCTGGGCAAGCAGGTGTGGAAGCTGGGGATCTGCGGGGCGATGCTGCGTGACCCGGACGATCTGACGAAGGCGGCGGAGGACCGGCGCCTGGAGGTCCGGGACCGCGTGATGGAGTACAACACCGCGCTCAGGGACGTGTGCCGCGAGGACCCGCTGTGCCGCTTCGACGCCTCCGTCTTCGACTACCGCTTCACCGGACGGCAGTTGAGCACCTGGGACTGGTTCCACCCGGGGCTGCACGGCCAGCGGGAACTGGCGGCGCTGGCCTACCGCGCGATCACCCGCGAGGAAGCGCCGGCCTAGAGCGGGCCCGGGAGAGCGGGTGGCGCGCCGGCGGGCATAGGCTCGCGGCCATGAGCACGCAGGTCGGCACGGAACTCTTCGGCACGCTGCACGACGGCACCGCCGTCCACCGCTGGACGCTGGAATCGGGCGGGCTGCGCGTCGCGGTCCTGACGTACGGCGGCATCGTGCAGAGCATCGAGACCCCGGACCGGGACGGGAAGTCCCGCCAGGTGGCGCTGGGTTTCGCCGGTCTCGCGCCCTACGCGGCGGACGGCGGCTCGTACTTCGGCGCGCTGGTCGGGCGCTACGCGAACCGGATCGCCGGGGCGTCCTTCGCACTCGACGGCCGGACCCACTCGCTCGCCGCGAACGCCGGGCCGCACAGCCTGCACGGCGGGCCGCGGTGCTTCTCCCGCCAGGTGTGGGACGCCCGGCCGGTCGAGGACGGCGTGGAGTTGCACCGCGTCAGCCCCGACGGGGAGGAGGGTTTCCCGGGCCGTCTCGACGTACGCGTGACGTACACCGTGAGCGGCGGCGACGCGCTGCGCATCGCCTACCGGGCGCGCACCGATGCCCCGACGGTCGTGAACCTCACCAACCACACCTACCTCAACCTCGGGGGTGAGGGCAGTGACAGCGCCGAGGGCCATCTGCTGCGCCTGGCCGCGTCGCGCTACACGCCCGGCGACGACACCGGCATCCCGCTGAGCGGCGAGCCGGCAGATGTCGGCGGTACCCGCTTCGACTTCCGTGCGGCGCGCGTGGTCGGCCGCCCCTACGACCACAACTTCGTCCTGGACGGCGGGGTGACAGCCGCGCCCCGCACCGTCGCGGAGCTGTACGACCCGGTATCCGGCCGGGCGTTGGAGCTGGCCACCACCGAACCGGGTCTCCAGCTCTACACCGCCGACCATCTCGACGGCTCCCTCACCGGCGCCTCGGGGGCTCCGTACGGCCCGGTGGCCGGGCTCGCGCTGGAGACCCAGCACTTCCCCGACTCACCGCACCGCCCGGACTACCCCAGCACCGTCCTCCGCCCCGGTGAGACCTACCGCTCGGAGAGCGTCTACACCTTCTCGACGCGGCCCCGGGACCACCGAACCCCGGAGAACGCCTCGGCCCACCCCTAGGGGTGGGGCCGGTGAAGGTCATCCGCTTCGGGGACGAACGGGGCGGGCGGGGGCTGAAGGATGGGTGCGGTCACTTCAGCCGCCTGCCTCCGGGAGACCTCTCGCCATGACCCGCCTGCGCCCGTTCCGTCTCGTCCTGCCGTGCGCCGCCTCGGCCGTCCTGATGACCGGCTGCTCGCTGACGAGCCTCGGCCCGGCCACGAAGGCGGAGCGTACCTACGGTGTGGACGGCGCGGTCACCGCCCTGGCCACGACGACGCACGGCGGAGACATCGAGATCGTGCCGGTGGACGCCGGCGGCTCCGTCAGGGTGACGGAGAAGTACGTCTACGACGAGCGGAAGCCGGCCCCGACGCACTCGCTCAAGAGCGGCAGGCTCACCCTGACGGCCGACGACTGTGACGACGCGGAGGGCCGCTGCGAGGTGAGTTACAAGGTGCTGCTGCCGCGCGGCGCCTCGGTCGATCTGCACACCAGCGGCGGCGACATCACCGTCCGGGGAGCCGCCGGCGGCATCGCGGCGGAGACCAGCGGCGGTGACATCACCGTCGAGGACTCCGCCGCCCGCACGGCGAAGGTGAAGACCAGCGGCGGGCACGTCGACGTCGCCCTCACGGCGGTCCCCGACGAGGTGTCGGGCAGGAGCAGCGGAGGGGACGTCACCATCCGCCTGCCGAAGGGGTCCTACGCGGTCGACGCCTCCACCAGCGGCGGCAGCCGCAAGGTCGCCGTCCCCAGCGACGGCGGATCCGCGCACACCGTGGAGGCGAAGACCAGCGGCGGCGATGTGTCGGTGGTGCCCTCCTGAGCGGGGCGTGGTTCGCCGCGGGACCGGCGACGCCGTCGCTCCTCACTCCCCGCCGACGGTGATCTCCACGGCCAGCCGTGGGTCCTCCACGCTGTGCGCCGCCTCGACGCGGTAGACGCCCGGCACCCGGACCCAGCGGCCCTCCGGGTGCCGGATCTCGAAGGCGCGCTGCGGCAGCGGGATCTCGGTCTCGATGCTCTCTCCGGGGCCGGCCTCGACGGTGGCGAAGCCCGCCAGCCAGCGGTCGGGCCGTTCGAAGCCTTCCTGGATGCCGCTGTCCAGCGGGGCCAGATAGATCTGCACGACCTCTCGGCCGGCCCGCCTCCCCGTGTTGCGCAGCCGGACCCGGACCGACTCCGCGGTGGCCTCCAGCGCTTCGTACTCCCAGTCGGTGTAGCCCAGGCCGTGGCCGAAGGCGTACGCGGGTTCCTTCCCGGACCGCTGCCAGGCCCGGTAGCCGATGAACAGGCCCTCGGAGTACGCGAGAGCGCCGTCCTCGGGGGTGACGCGGGTGACCGGGGCGTCCTCCAGGCGGGCCGGCCAGGTGGTGGGCAGGCGGCCGCCCGGTTCGTGGGCGCCGAGCAGGACATCGGCCAGCGCCACGCCGGCCTCCTGGCCGGGGAACCAGCTCAGCAGTACCGCCGGGACCGCCGCGCGCCACGGAAGCTCCACCGGGGAGCCGGAGTTGACCACCACGACGGTGTGCGGGTTGGCGGCCGCGACCCGGGTGACCAGCTCGTCCTGACGGCCCGGCAGCCGCAGATGGGTACGGTCGAAGCCCTCGGACTCGACCTCCTCGGTGGTCGCGACGACCACCACCGCGACATCGGCGGCGGCCGCCGCGCGGACCGCCTCCTCGATCCCGTCCGCCGCGTCGCCCCGCGGCGGGCGGTGCCCGAGGGCGAAGTTCAGTGCGTCGATGTCCGAGCCGAGCCCCAGGCCGGCCGGTACGAACCGCAGCGTGACCGCGACCCGCTCACCGGCCGTCAGCGGCACCCGCACCCGCCGCTCGACCGGATGCATGAACGCTTCGAAGGGGTCGCCGCCCTCGGGAGCGCAGCGGTCGTCGAAGAGGACCGCGCCGTCGACGGTCAGCCGCAGCGCGCCCGTGCCGGAGACGGCGAGGGTGTGGCTGCCGGTGGCCTCGGGAGTGAAGCTGCCGGTCAGTTCGACCGCGCCGAGCGTCTCCTGGGTGACGCCCTCGGGGAAGCTCCCCATCACCATCACCCCGCCGTCGGACCGGGGCTCCTCGACGAGGAGCTGCCCGTCCGCGGTGAGGTAGCGGACGCGCAGCGTGAAGCCGTCGCGGGCCTGGGGGACGCGGGTGCGGGGGTCCGCGCCGGCGGCGAAGGTGACCTCGACGTCGTCGGGGAGCGCGGCGCACAGCCCCGCCAGCGGGGAGACGACGCGCTCGGGGAAGACCGTGGCGGAGCCGCCGCCGAGCACCCGGGCGTCGCGGGCGGCCGCCCCGATGACGGCGACCTTGCGGACGGCGGCCGCGTCGATCGGCAGCGCCCGCCGCGCGACGCCCACCGGCTCGTTCCGCACCAGGACGAAGGAGCGCCGGGCGATTTCGCGGGCCGTCTCCGGGCCGTCGATCCCCTGCGGTACGTCCTCGGGGCCGACCGCGGCGGGCACTCCTGCCAGGCAGCCGGTGCGGGCGGCGAGCAGCAGCACCCGGCGGACCGCGGCGTCGACCTCGGCCTCGGCCACCTCCCCCGCGCGCACGGCGGCGGCGAGCGGGGCCCCGAAGACGGTGCGGGGGCCGGGCATGGCGATGTCGAGCCCCCCGCGCAGGGCGCGCACGGTGTGGCGGGCGGCCGTCCAGTCGGAGACGTTGCAGCCGTCGAAGCCCCATTCGCCGCGCAGGACGTCGTTGACGAGGTGGTGGTGCTCGGTCATCGTCGAGCCGTTGACCTGGTTGTAGGCGGTCATGACGCCCCAGGGGCGGGCGTTTTCGACGAGGTGCGCGAAGGGCGCGAGGTAGAGCTCGTGCAGGGGGCGCGGGGCGATGCGGTTGTCGACGGTGAGCCGGTCGGTCTCGGCGTCGTTGCCGACGAAGTGCTTGACCGTCGTGCCGACGCCGCCCTCCTGCACGCCGCGGACGTACCCGCTGCCGATCGCGCCGGTGAGCAGCGGGTCCTCGGAGTAGCACTCGAAGTGGCGGCCGCCGAGGGGCGAGCGGTGGAGGTTGACGGTCGGGGCCAGCAGAACGTGGACACCCTTGCGGCGGGCTTCCTGGGCGAGGAGGTGTCCGGCGCGGCGGGCGAGTGCGGGGTCCCAGGTCGCGGCCAGCGCCGTGGGGCTGGGCAGCACGACCGAGTGGTCCCGCGCGCTCCACTCCTGGCCGCGCACCCCGACGGGCCCGTCGGACAGCACCATGGACCGCAGCCCGATGGCGGGGACGGCCGGCAGCGTCCACATGTCCTGGCCGGAGAGCAGCGCGGCCTTGGTGTCGAGGTCGAGCGCGGCGAGCGCCTTCTCCACCGCCGCGGCCTGCGCGGCCGCGCGGCCGTTCGCGGCGGTGGCGCGGGGGTCGGCGTGGGGCTGGTCGGACATATGGCACTCCCTGCGTGTGCGGGCGGTCCCTCGGGCGCATCCTTCCGCACCTACCGAGTGCGTGGTAGGCATCGTTATCGTAGCGTTACCGTGCTCCCCGGTCAGTCCCTCTGCGGGGTTACGCTCGGCCGGTGACCGGGAGAGAGCAGAGCCCGCCCCGCGGCACCCGGCGGGGCGGCGGGCGGGAGGCACAGCGCGCCGAGCGGCGCGAGGCCATCCTGCGGGCCGCCATGGAGCTGATCGCCGAACGGGGCTACCGCAGCACGTCGCTGGCCGCCGTCGCCGAGCGTGCGGGGCTGACCCAGCAAGGACTGCTGCACCACTTCCCGAACAAGGAGCTGCTGCTGGTCGGCGTCCTGGAGGCCCGCGACCGCTGGGACCTGGCCTCCGCCGCCGCGGCCTCCGGCGCCGGGAGCACCGATCTCCTCGCGCAGCTCGTCGACTACAACGCCACCCGCCCCGGCCTCGTCCGCACCTATACGGTCCTGTCCGGCGACAGCGTCACCGAGGGCCACCCCGCCCGCGCGTTCTTCGAGTCCCGGTTCCGGGCGGTGCGGGAGGCACTGGCGGACGCGCTGCGGTCGGAGTTCGGCGACGTGCTGCCGGGGGGACTGACGCCGGAGCGGGCCGCGCCGCTGCTGGTCGCCGTGATGGACGGACTGCAGCTCCAGTGGCTGCTGGACCCGGAGAACGTCGACATGCCGGCGTCGTTCCGGGACTTCCTGGCGCTGCTCGGTGCGGGTGCGGAGCCGGCCGCGAAGCCCGACGGCCCGCCGCAGGCCACCTGAGCGGTCGGCGGCCGGGCTGGTGGCACCGGGAGGCCGCCCGGAGCGGCGGCCGTTCGCCAACTCCCCGCCCCCTACCGCCCCATGGCACCCACCGGCTTTACTCACCCCCATGAGACCCCTACGCACCAGGCTGAGCGCGCTCGGTGTCGCGCTGCTCGCCGCCGCACCCCTGTCCCTGACGGCCCCGGCCACGGCGGCCCCTGGCTCCCCCACGGGTGCTTCCGCCGCCACGGTCGAGGAGGAACGCCTGCCGCAGGCCGCCCCGCAGGAGATTCTGCGCCGCAGCGGATTCGACCGGTGGCAGCCGCAGTTCGCCCGCGGACTGGCACAGGTGACGACGTACCCGGAGGCGAAACGGTACGTCGCGGGTGAAGGGCGCGCGCTGTGGGAGCGGGCGGTGGACCGGGTGCAGGGGCGCGGTCCGGCGGGCGGGGACCTGAGCCGGGACGACGACCGGCCGCTGTACTGGGCCCGGCTCACCATGACCAGGGAACTACGGGCGTGGCAGCCGGGCTTCGGTCTGTCGGCTGATCAACGAGCCGCGTTGCTGGGATCGTTGGAGCGGACCTCGCGCGGTCAGGACTCGATCGACCTGCCCGCGGGCCGACGCGTTCTGCGGGTGGTCGTGACCGGTTTCGACCCCTTCCAGCTGGACGCCGACGCGCGCCGGAGCAACCCGTCGGGGGCCGCGGCGCTCGCCCTGGACGGGACGACGGTGCGCACCGCGTCCGGGCGCCCGGCACGGATCGAGACGGCAGTCTTCCCCGTGCGGTGGGCGGACTTCGCCGGGAGCCCCGCGCGCTCCTCGGACAGTGGCCTGGCGGAGACCGTGGAGCGCACCCTGCTGCCGCACGTCCGGCGCGGGCCGCGGCAGGCGGACCTGTTCACCACCGTCAGCCAGGGCGGGCCGGGCCGGTTCGACGTCGAGCGGACCAACGGGGCCTGGCGCGGCGGCTATCCGGACAACGCGCGGGTGTCCCGTACCGAAACCGTCCCGATCCCGGACGGCGTGCCGACGGTGCGGCCGCAGCCGCAGTGGACGACCACCAGCCTGCCCTACCGGCAGATCGTCGCCGCGGGCACCGGGCCCTTCCCGGTGATCGACCACACCACCGTCACGGAGATACCGGCCGGTGGCAGCACGCCGGTCGAGCGGCCGGACGGCCCGACGCCGGGTTCCGCCGCCCGCGCCGGGGGCGGCGGCAACTACCTGTCCAACGAGATCGCCTACCGGGCGACGCTGCTGCGGGACGCGGTGCGGCCTTCACTCCCGGGCGGGCATCTGCACACGCCGGTGCTGGCGTTCGGCGCAGGCAACACCGACCCGGCGGACGGAGAGGTGACCGACCCGGACTTCGTCCACAACCGGACGGCGATCACCGGGCAGGTGCGGGAGATCGTGACGGTGGCGGCCTCGGCGGTGGACGCAGGCGCACGGCGGTAGGCCGGTAACGCGGGCGGGCGGGAACCTGCAGAGGTCGCGGCCTCTCCCGCCCGCCCGCTGTGCCGGGCATCATGGGCGGATGATCATTGCTGCCGCACAGTTCACGCCGGTCCCGGGCAACATCGAGGCCAACGCCGCACGGATGGCCTCTCTCGTCACCGAGGCGGCGGCGCGCGGCGCCGGTCTGGTGGTCTTCGCCGAACTGGCCCTGACGCAGTACGACCTGCCGGCGATAGCCGCCGATCCGCGGCTCACGGTCGCGCCGGACGACCCGCGGCTGGAACCTGTGCGGCAGGCGTGCCGGGCGGCGGGGGTGGCCGCCGTGGTCAACGCGCCGGGCCGCGCCGCCGCGGACGGTGCCGGGCCGACCATCGCCTCGTTCGTCCTCGGACCGGACGGCGCACTGCTCACCCGCTACGACAAGCGCCATCTGTTCGGGGCGGAGAACGACCTCTTCGTCCCGGGCACCGCCGACGGCCGGTTCACCCTGGGCGGCATCCGGTTCGCGCTCGCCACCTGCTACGACACGGGATGTGCCGAGGTGGCGGCGCGGGCCGCGGCGGACGGCTGCCGGGTGTTCCTCGCCTCCTCCTTCCACGGCTCGGCGGACCGGGTGGCGCGGTACGCGGACCTGGCCGCCGAACACGGCCTGCACGTGGTGCTCGCCAACGGGGCCGGCGTCGGCAGCGCCGGGCGGGGGTGCGGGCTCAGCGGCACCTGGCTGCCCACCGGAGAGCGGGAGGCGGCGGCCGGCGGCGGAACGCGGACCGCCCCGGACGGCGGTGCGGAGCTGGTGCTGAGCGATGTGCGGGACCGGATCACGTTGATGGCCGATCCGGCGGTCGCCGCGATCCCCGTCAAGGAGTGCGGCGAACCGCTGCTCGACGTACGGTCCGCGGCGCCCGCGCTCGTCGTCTCCGGCCTCAAGGCCGAGACCGACGACGCGGGCGGCACGGGTGACGAGGGGGACGAGGCGCCGGAGGACGGTGCCTACGCCCGGCTGCGCGAGGGGGTGCTGCGACGGCTGCTGGCGGCCCAGGCGTCCCTGCCGGACGGGCTGCGGCTGCAGTTCGTCGAGGGCTACCGGCCACCGGCCCTGCAGCGCCGCTACTTCGAGGAGTACACGCACGAACTGCGCGCCGCCCACCCCGGCTGGGACGCCGCCCGGCTGCACTCGGCCGCGAGCCGCTACGTCTCCCCGCCGGACATCGCGCCGCACAGCGCGGGCGGCGCGGTCGACGTCACCCTCGTGACCGCCGACGGCGGGGAGGTCGACATGGGGACGCCGATCAACGCCTCCCCCGAGGAGAGCGCCGGCGGCTGCTACACGGGCGCGCCCGGCCTGTCGCCCGCCGCTCGCGCCAACCGGCGGGTGCTGAGCGCGGCCCTGGCCGCGGCAGGGCTGGTCAACTACCCCACCGAGTGGTGGCACTGGTCCTACGGCGACCGCTACTGGGCCCTGATGACCGGCGCCGACCACGCGCTGTACGGGCCGAAGGAGCCGGCCTGATGACCGCGCCGCTGCTGCTCGGCGACGCCGAGGTCCGCGACCGCCTCGACCCGGCGAGCGCCGTGGCGGCCGTCCGGCACGCACTGCTGGAGCATCACGCGGGCCGGCTGGCCGCGCCACCGCGGCTGCACGCCCCGCTCGGCTCCGCGGAACTGGTGTTCACCGTCGGCGAGCTGGCCGGGGACGGGCTGCACGGCTTCCGGGCGTACGGCACGCAGGGGCACGGCGCCCAGCTGGTGGCGGTGTGGGACAGCGCGAGCGGGGAGCTGGCCGCGGTGGTGCACGGCCGGGAGCTGGGGCCGCGCAGGACCGGCGCGATCGGCGCGGTGGCGGTGGAGGCGCTGGCCCGCCCCGGCGCGTCCCGGCTGGCGCTGATCGGGACGGGACCGCAGGCATGGACGCAGCTGTGGGCGCTGTCCGCCGGCCCGCACCGGCCCGCGGAGGTGACGGTGTTCGGGCGCCGGACGGAGCGTGCGGAACGGTTCGCGGAACGGGCCCGCACCGAACTGGGGCTCGCGGTGCGGGCGGCCGGTTCGGCGCGCGAGGCGGTGCGCGACCGTGAGGTGGTGATCGTGGCGACGAACAGCCCGGCCCCGGTCCTGGACGCGGACTGGATCGCCCCTGGCACCCACCTGAGCACTCTGGGGCCCAAGACGACCACCCGCTACGAGATTCCGCCCGAGCTGGCCCGGCGCGCCGCGGTCGTCGTCACCGACTCCCTTGCGCAGTGCGGACGTTACGGCGCCGACCACCTGCTGGGCCCCGCGCCGATGGCGGAACTGGGCAGCGTGCTGGCGGGGGCGGCCCCGGGCCGTACCGCTGACGAGGACATCACGCTGTTCTCGTCCGTCGGCCTGGCCGGTACGGAAGTGGCGGTGGCGGCCGCGCTGATGCGGGCCTGCGGGGCGTAGCGCGATGCGTGTGCCTGCGGCAGGCGGGCCGGCGGCCGGCCCGCGCCGCCGCCGGTCCACCGCGGCTCAGCCTTCCGGGAGTTCGTCCAGCTCCGCCAGGCTCGGGTAGGAGGGCTGGGCGCCCGGCTTGGTGACGGCGGCGGCGCCGACGCGCACCGCGAAGCGGGCCGCGTCGGGCAGGGAGTCGCCGCGGGCCAGGCGGGTGGCCAGAGCGCCGGTGAAGGCATCGCCCGCGCCGGTGGTGTCGACCGCCCTGACCGCGACGCCCGGCGCCCGGCTCACTCCCGAGGCGTCCAGCACCAGCGCGCCGTCGCCGCCGAGGGTGATGACGACGGAGCGGGCACCCCGTTCCCGCAGGGCCTGTGCCCACTGCGACGGCTTGCCGTCGGTGAGCCCGGACAGTCGCCGTGCCTCGTGTTCGTTGACCACCAACGGGTCGGCGGCCGCGAGCAGTTCGGGGGCCAGGTCGTCCGGGGCCGGGGAGGGGTTCAGGACGACGCGGGTACCTGCCTCCTCGGCCAGCGCTGCGGCCGCCCGCACGCTCTCCATGGGGATCTCCAGCTGGAGCGAGACCACCGAGGAACCGGCGATGATGTCCTTGGCCGCGCCCACGTCCTGCGGGGTGAGGGCGGCGTTGGCACCGGGTGAGACCACGATGCTGTTGTCGCCGTCGGGGCTCACGATGATCATCGCGGTGCCGGTGCGCGCCGTCTCGTCCACGATGACCGGTCCGACGTCCGTGCCGGCCGAGCGCTGGGCGGCCAGCAGCAGCGCACCGTAGGCATCACCGCCGACCCGCGCCAGCAGCGCCGTGCGGGCACCGAGCCGGGCGGCCGCTGCGGCCTGGTTGGCGCCCTTGCCGCCGGCCGATTCGACCAGATCCGCGCCGAGCACGGTCTCGCCCGCGCCGGGCCGCCGCTCCACCCGTACCGTCAGGTCCGCGTTGGCCGAGCCGACCACCAGGACGTCGTACATGTGCTGCTCTCCCATTTTCGTCTCACCCGTTGTCGCCGGCGGCCCGGAACCGTGCCGGACCGCCGTCCTCAGCCGTCGAACTTCGCGGCGTTGTCCGCCGTCACCAGCACCACAGGCACCTTGACCGACGTCGGCAGCTTCTCACCGTGAGCGGCCTTCAGCGCCCAGTCCACGGCCTGCTTGCCGAGGAGTTCGGGCTGCTGGGCCACGGTCGCGGTCAGGGTGCCCTTGCGGACGGCGGTGATGCCGTCCGGCGTGCCGTCGAAGGCCACCACCTTGACGTCCTTGCCGGACCTGCCGCCGAGCGCCTTGGACGCACCCAGCGCCATCTCGTCGTTGGCGGCGAACACCCCGCCGATGTCCCGGTGCGCCTGGAGCATGTTGGACATCACGTCCATGCCCTTCGTGCGGTCGAAGTCCGCGGGCTGCCGGGCGACCACCTCGATGCCGGGGTACTTCTTGATGGCCTCCTCGAAGCCCCGGCCGCGCTCCCGTGCGGCGGAGGTGCCGGGCTGGCCCTCCAGGAAGGCCACCTTGCCCTTCCCGCCGAGTGACGCGGCCAGCGTCCTGGCGGCGAGCCGGCCACCGGCGACGTTGTCGGAGGCGATGGTCGAGCCGACCTCGCCGCCGTTGACACCGCGGTCGATGGAGATCACCGGCACCTTGGCCCGGTTGGCGACCCCGACGGCCGGTACGGCGGCGTCGGAGTCGACCGGGTTGATGATGGCCGCCTTGACGTCCTGGCTGGTGAACGTCTCCATCTGGTTGATCTGCTGGGTGGGGTCGTTCTGCGCGTCGGTGATGTTGATCTTCAGTCCGCGGGCGTCCGCCTCGGCCTGCGCGCCTTCCCTGATGCCCACGAAGAACGGGTTGTTCAGGGTCGAGAGCGCGAGGCCCAGATCGGTGTCGCCACCGCGGTCACAGCCGGCCAGTCCGAGGGCGACGACCGCGGCCGACCCCGCCGCGAGGGCCCTGATGATCCGGGCCCTCATCGGGCGCTCCGGCGCCGCAGCGTGTCCAGGAGCACCGCGAGCGCGATGACCAGCCCGGTGGCCACCTGCTGCCAGAAGGCCGAGACGCTCAGCAGGTTGAGGCCGTTGCGCAGGACGGCGAGGATCAGCGCGCCGATGAGCGTGCCGGACGCCTTGCCCGAGCCTCCGGAGAGGCTCGCCCCGCCGATGACGACGGCGGCGATGGCGTCGAGTTCGTAGCCGCCGGCGGCCTGCGGCTGCGCGGAGGTGAGCCGGGCCGCCAGGACGATGCCGGCGACCGCGGCGAACAGGCCGGACAGCGCGTAGATGACGAGCTTGCGGCGCTTGACGTTGATGCCGGAGAGGCGAGCCGCCTCCTCGTTGCCGCCGATCGCGAACATCGCGCGGCCGGAGTACGTACGGGCCAGCACCAGGGCCGCGATCAGCCCCATGGCGGCCATCACCAGGACGGGCACCGGCAGCCAGCCGCCGAGCGTGTCACCGAGCGCACTCAGGGAGGTGGGGAAGGGGGTCGGCGCGCCACCGGAGATGACCAGCGCCAGGCCGCGGCCCACCGAGAGCATCGCCAACGTGGCGATGAAGGCGGGCAGTTTGCCGTAGGCGACCAGCGCGCCGGAGACCAGTCCGGCCGCCGCGCCGACCGCGAGGCCCAGCAGCACCGCGACGACGACGGGCAGGCCGTCGCCGGAGGCCGCCCATGCGGTCACGGTGGCGGACAGCGCGGCGACCGAGCCCACGGAGAGGTCGATACCGGCCGAGACGATCACGAACGTGACGCCGAAGGCGAGGATCGCGGTGACCGACGCCTGCACGCCGACGTTGAGGAGGTTCTGTCCGTTGAGGAAGTCCTTGGACAGCACCGCCATCACCACGACCAGGGCGATCAGCCCGCCCAGCGGTCCGTTGCGCAGCACGGCGCGGCTGAACCACTGCCCGAACGCGGGCTCCCGGGCGGCGGGCGGTGGTGTCCGTTCGGGGGTCTTCAGCAGCTCAGTCATCGGAGCCCTCCATCGCGCTCTGACGTGGGTCGTCGGGGTGGGGTATGCCGTCCGCGGACGCGGCGGCCGGGCGGGGGACGGCGGGCTTCGGGGACTGGACGGCCAGTTCCATCACCGCGTCCTGGGTGGCCTGTCCGGCCGGGAGTTCACCGGCCAGCCGGCCCTGCGCCATCACCAGCACCCGGTCGCTCATCCCGAGGACCTCGGGCAGATCGCTGGAGATCATCAGCACCGCGCAGCCCGCCGCCGTCAACTCGTTGATGAGCTGGTAGATCTCGACCTTGGCGCCGACGTCGATACCGCGGGTCGGCTCGTCGAGGATCAGCAGCCGGGTCTCGGCCAGCAGCCATTTGCCGATGACGATCTTCTGCTGGTTGCCGCCGGAGAGCGTGCGGGTGCTCTGGCCCAGGCCGCTCATCCGGACCTTCAGCTGCCGTGCGACCTCGGCCGCGGCACGCCGCTGGCCCCCGCGGTCCACAAGACCGCCCCGCAGATCGCGGTCCAGCCTGGCCAGCGTCAGGTTGTCCTGGAGCGACGCGTCAAGGACCAGGCCCTGGCCCTTGCGGTCCTCGGGCACCAGGCCGAGCCCGGCGCGCATCGCGGCGCGGACGTCGCCGCGCGCCAGCTCCCTGCCGTCGACCTCGACCGTGCCGGCGTCGTAGCGGTCCGCGCCGAAGATCGCCCGCGCGATCTCCGTACGGCCCGCACCGACCAGCCCGGCCAGGCCGACGACCTCGCCGGCCCGCACCTCGAAGGTGATGTCCTCGAAGACCGGCCGGGCCGGTGCACCCTTGGCACCCTTCGCGCCGTGCCGGGTCAGGCCGCGCACGCGCAGGAGCGGCGCTCCGGGCTCCTCCGGGCGCTCGCGCGGGTACTGCTCGGCGATGTCCCGGCCGACCATGAGCCGGATCAGCTCGTCCTCGTCGGTGCCGGCGGGCACCTCGCCGACCGAGCGGCCGTCGCGCAGCACCGTGACCCGGTCGCCGAGGACGCCGATCTCGTCGAGGTGGTGGGTGATGAAGATGACGCCGACACCGGACGCGCGCAGTTCCCGGACGATGGTGAACAGCGTCCCCACCTCCTCGGAGGTGAGCACCGCGGTCGGCTCGTCCATGATCAGGACGCGCGCTTCGAGACTGAGGGCCTTGGCGATCTCCACCATCTGGAGCCGGGCGATGCCGAGGGCGGCGACCGGTGTGTCCGGGGAGACGTCGAGGCGTACGCGCCGCAGCAGGGCGGCGGCGCGGGTGCGCATGGTCTTCCTGTCGACGAGGCCGAGCGCGGTGCGCGGCTGCCGGCCGAGGAAGATGTTCTCGGCGACCGTCAGGCCGGGGACGAGGTTGAACTCCTGGTAGATGGTGGCGATACCGAGGCGCTCCGCGTCCTGCGCCGAGCGGATGTGCACCTCGCGCGGCCCGTCCGCCGCGCCGTCCGGGCCGTGGTCGCCGGTGGCGGCGAGGATCCTGCCCGCGTCGGGGCGGTGGGCGCCGGAGAGCATCTTGATGAGCGTGCTCTTGCCCGCCCCGTTCTCGCCGAGCAGGACGTGCACCTCGCCCGCGCGCAGGCTCAGGTCCACCCCGTCCAGCGCACGGACCCCGGGGAACGACTTCGTCACCCCCTCCACGCGCAGCAGTTCGCGGCCGCCCGGTACGTCGTCCTTGACGCCGGTCATGCGCTGCCCCTCTCTCTTCCTCGGTCGTGCGTTCTCGGGTGGTTCTCGGGTGGTTTCCGTGCCCGGTTCACGGCGCGGGCGGCTCACCGCAGGAGCGGCGCGTCACGAGCCGGGCCGGCAGCAGCACCGAGTCGCCGGGGCGGCCCTCGATGCGCTCCAGCAGGGTCTGCACGGCGGCCCTGCCCAGTTCCCTGGTGGGCTGGGCGATCGCGGTCAGCGGCGGGTCGGTGTGCGTGAACCACGGCACGTCGTCGTAGACCACCAGCGCCACGTCGTCGGGGACCCGCAGGCCGCGGGCGCGGAGTTCGTCCATCGCGCCGAGCGCCATCAGGTTGTCGGTGGCGAGCACCGCGTCCGGCGGCTCCGCCAGGTCGAGGAAGTCGCGCATCACCCGCCGTCCGCCGGTGTGCTGGAGGTCGGGGGTGGCGCCGACGCGTTCGTCGGGGAGCTCGATGCCGTGCGCGGCAAGCGCGTTGCGGAAGAGGTCGAGGCGCTCGTCGCCGGTGGGGGTACCGGCCGGGGCGACGATGATCGCGGGCCGGCGGCGGCCGAGGGCGGCGAGGTGGGCGGCGAGGTCGGTGAGGGCGCCGCGGCCGTCGGCCCGTACGCAGGGGGCGTCGATGCCCGGCACCGTGCGGTCCAGCAGGACGAGCGGGGTGCCGGAGGCGACGACCTCGGTGAGCATCGCCGAACCGGTCCCGGCCGAGCTGACCAGCAGGCCGTCGATCCGGCGGTCGAGCAGGGTGCGGATGTAGTCGTCCTGCTGCTCGGGGCGTTCGCCGGCGTTGCCGATGACCAGGCTGTAGCCGAGGCTGCGGGCGGCGTCCTCGACGGCGTCGGCCAGCTCGGTGAAGAACGGGTTGGTGAGGTCACCGATGACCAGGCCGAGCGCCCCGGTCCTGGCGGTGCGCAGGGCGCGGGCGACGTTGTTCGGGCGGTAGCCCAGCTCACGGACGGCGGCGAGGACCCGTTCGCGGGTCTCGGCGACCGGGCCGTGGCCGTTGAGGACCCGGGAGACGGTGGCGACGGAGACACCTGCCCGTTCCGCCACCTCTTTGATGTTCGCCATGGCGCCGTTGCCGTCCTGTCGTGCGATCACGTGCGCCCGGCCGTCCGGGGGAGGGCGTCGTGTAATCGATTTCGTGAGGGCCCCACGTAATCGATTACACGGGCATGACGTCAAGGCGTCGCACATGTGGCGCGCGTCACATACGGGCAAGGAAGGGCCGCCGGTGGACGGCGTGCGCCGCGAGCCGCCGACGCAGGGCTGCTGGCTGCTGGCTGCTGGCTGCTGGCTGCTGGCTGCTGGCTGCTGGCTGCTGGCTGCTGGCTGCTGGCTGCTGGCTGCTGGCTGCTGGCTGCTGGCTGCTGGCTGCTGGCTGCTGGCTGCTGGCTGCTGGCTGCTGGGCAACGACGCCCGCGGGCAAAGGGCCCCGGCACGCAACGGCCGAGGGCCGCACCCAAGCGGGTACGGCCCTCGGCTTTCGGCTGTGCGTATGACGCGTCAGGCGACGGTCAGCTTGACCTCGATGTTGCCACGGGTGGCGCTGGAGTACGGGCACACCTGGTGCGCCTTCTCCACGAGGTCCTTCGCGGTGGCCGCGTCCACGTTGGGGATCGAGGCGGTGATCTCGACCGTGAGGCCGAAGCCGCCGGCCGGGGTCTTGCCGATGCCGACGTTGGCGGTCACCCGGGAGCCGGAGACATCCGCCTTCTCCTGACGGGCCACGACGCTGAGCGCGCCCTGGAAGCAGGCGCTGTAGCCCGCCGCGAAGAGCTGCTCGGGGTTGGTGCCGGCGCCGCTGCCGCCCTGCTCCTTGGGCGGGTTGACGACCACGTCGAGCTTGCCGTCGTCACTGGCGACGCGGCCGTCACGGCCGTTCTCAGCGGTGGCGACGGCGGTGTAGACGACGTCGACGGTCTGGATGGACATACAGAATCCTCCTGTGGTTCGCCGCGACTCGCGCCCACGGATCGCGACGGCTTCCCCAGAGCCTAACGGTCCGCTCGGCGGGGTCAGCCGTCGAGGCTCACGATCATCTTGCCGGTGTTCTCGCCGCGCAGGAGGCCGAGGAACGCCTCGACGCCGTTCTCGATGCCCGCGACCTTGGTCTCGCCGTACTTCAGCTCGCCGGAGCGGATCCAGGCGGAGACCTCCTCGACGAACTGCGGCTGCAGCGCGGAGTGATCACTCACCAGCAGGCCCTGGAGGCGCAGCCGCTTGCCGATCACCATCGCGAGGTTGCGCGGCGCCGGGGACGGCTCGGTGGCGTTGTACATCGAGATCATGCCGCAGATGGCGACGCGGCCGTGGACGTTGAGCGCGCTGATGGCGGCTTCGAGGTGGTCGCCGCCGACGTTGTCGAAGTAGACGTCGATGCCGTCCGGGGCGGCCTCCTTCAGCTGCTTGTGGATGTCGCCGTTCTTGTAGTTGAAGGCGGCGTCGAAGCCGTACTCCTCTACCAGGACCTTGACCTTCTCGTCGGATCCGGCGGAGCCGATGACCCGGGAGGCGCCCTTGAGCTTGGCGATCTGGCCGACCTCGCTGCCCACCGCACCGGCCGCGCCGGACACGAAGACGGCGTCGCCCTCCTTGAAGGAGGCGACCTCCAGCAGGCCCGCGTAGGCCGTCAGGCCCGGCATGCCCAGCACGCCGAGGTAGGCGGTCAGCGGAGCCAGCGACGGGTCCACCTTCGCGGCGCGCTTGGCGTCCAGCACCGCGTACTCCCGCCAGCCGAGGCCGTGCAGGACGTGGTCGCCGACGGCGATGGAGTCAGCGCGGGAGGCGATGACCTCGCCGACCGCGCCGCCGTCCATCGGCTGGTCCAGCTGGAACGGCGGGACGTATGACTTGACGTCGTTCATCCGGCCGCGCATGTACGGGTCGACGGAGAAGTGCTGGGTGCGGACGAGGATCTGTCCCTCGCCGACCTCCGGCACCGCGGCCTCGCGCAGCGCGAAGTCCTCCGGGGTGGGCCAGCCGTGCGGGCGGGCGACGAGGTGCCATTCACGGCCGGTCGTGGGCAGTGCGGACATAAGAGCGCTCCTCCTAATGCTTCATGTACTGAAACAACCATGCTCCTCGATATTTCACCTTGTCAAGTAAATGGGTATCCTGGGATGCATGACACGCGCAGACCCCTTGACCGTCGAGGTCGTCGACCTCATCGGCACCGTCGTGGCCCGTTACTACGAGGAGTACGAGCACGCCGCGGCCGAGCACTCCCTCACGGGCGCCCAGGCGCGGGTTCTCAGCCTCCTTGCCCTTGAGCCGCTGCCCATGCGGCGAGTGGCGCAGCGACTGAAGTGCGAGCCGTCGAACGTCACCGGAATCGTGGACCGCCTGGAGGCCCGCGGCCTGGTGGAGCGCCGCCCCGACCCGGCCGACCGCCGCGTCAAGCTGGCCGCCCCGACCGACGAGGGCGCGCGCACGGCCGAGCGGCTGCGCAGCTCCCTGGACTTCGCCCGCGAACCGCTCGGCCAGCTGACCGTCGCCGAGCGCACCCTGCTCAAGGAGCTGCTCCAGCGGATGCTGGGCCTCGCGCCGCGGTGAGGGCCGCGGGGCCCGAAGCAGGGGGCAGCCCCGCATCGCCGCCGGAACGTCAGTTCAGCTCTCCGCGCAGCCGCTGGGCCCGCAGGACCAGCTCCAGTTCGAAGCGGCGGTCGGCGTCGTCCATCTCCTCGCCCCATAACTCCTTGATCTGGCGGAGCCGGTAGCGGACGGTCTGCGGGTGCACGCCCAGCCGGGCGGCGACCTCCGGGGCGCCGCCCCGGGTCTCCAGCCAGGCCAGCAGGGTCTCGGCGAGCCGGCGGCCGTGGGTGGGGCCGCAACGGGCGAGCGGGGCCAGCCGGCGGCGGCCGAGGTCCTCGATCAGCTCCTCGGGCGGCAGCAGCACCAGCGCTTCGGTGTGCTCGGTGCACTGCAACAGCTCACCCGCGGGCAGCAGCCCGCGTTCCATCAGATCGACCGCGGTGCCCGCCCAGCGCAGCGATTTCGCGGCGTCCAGGAGCGGTACGGCGGGCCCGATCGCGCCCGACCAGCCGGCGGCCGCGCGGCGCAACAGCTCACCCCGGCCCGGGGCGTCCGGCTCCGGCACGACCATCCGCGGGCGTTCGCACTCCATGTCCAGCAGCACGTCCGAGGCGACGGCGGGCGCCACCGCCTCCCGGGCCGGGCGCAGCAGGACGGCGACCGCGACCCGTTCCGGCAGTGGCCAGCCGATCCGCGCGGCACGCTCGGCGAGCGCGGGCATCCGGCCGTCCGTGGCAGCGGCGCCTTCCCGGCTCCGGCGCCGCGGTGCGTGCCCTGCGGCCCGCGGGGCCGGCCCGTCCGTCTCCGCGCCGCCCGGCCCCGCGAAGAGCTGCTCCATGAGCCGGCGCTGCAGGCGTAATCGCTCCCCGGCCTGGCGGGCCGCGGCCTCGGCGTAGCCCCGTACGGATTCGGCGACAAGACCGTCGAGATATTCGAAGCCCGACTCGGCGAGTTCGTACATCGCGGGGGCCGGGATGGCGACCTCGTGGCCGATCTCGGCGAGGCGTCGCCAGGCCAGCCGCACGCCCAGCCGGTACATGGCCTGGAGGGCGTCCAGGCTGCGGCCCTGGATTCCCTCGCCGCGGCCGAAGTCCTGGAAGACCCGGGGGTGGACGTGCGGGCGGTCCAGGCCGGCCGTCAGATGCGCGACGAAGTGCTCCAGGGACTGGCGGATGCCCACCAGCGCGCGGGGCTCACCGAAGTCATCCGGTACCAAGGGGAGTTGTGGGTACTCGCGGCGGATCTCCCGCAGGATGTCCGCGGCAAGGGTGGGGACTTCCTCCAGCGCCAGGGCGGCGAACTGCCGTACCTGGTAAGGCGGGACGTCCCGCCAGGCGGAGCGGACGGCGGTCACCATGCGCGCGGCCTCCTCAGCATGCCGACCTCTACTCGCCGGCCCGGTCGAAGGTCACCAGTGGCACGTTCGGCTGCTCGGGCGGAGCCTCCAGTACGGCGACGATGCCGAGCGCGGCGCCGACGGCCAGTGCGGCGGCGGCCAGTGCGGTCAGCGCGGCGGCGAGCATTCGGTGCATGGCGCGGTGAGCCCCTTCGTCGATTCCGGAGAGCGGTCGTCGGTCCCCGTCGAGTTCGGTGCGGCACCCGGCACGGTCCCGGTCGGCCGGGGTTTCCCCGGCGCCCGGAAGTGACCCGGCTCGGTGCCGCGTTCCCACAGCGCGGCACCACGTCAGTCGTGGTGCCTGCCGAGTGTGGAAGGGCATTGACGCCCTGTCAAGAGTTCCCTTACGTTCCCGGCCCATGGCGCATCAGGTCGCCGCACGTGCACCAGAGCGTGTCTCCCCTCACCGCTTCCAGGAGTGCTCGTATGCGTGAATCCGGTACCTCAGGCTCTCCCTCGACGTCGCCCGTGTCACTGATCCTGTGGGGTCTGGGCATCTTCCTGCTCGTCCTCGCACCCCTGCTGGCCTGGCACGTCACGCCGCGGGCCAAGGCCACCCCGGTCGATGTCGACGCCACCACCGTCTTCACCGGCACCGGCAGCTACTTCGACACCGGGTCGCTGCGGACCAGGGAGCGACAGAAGATCACCATCACCCGGCACGTCCTGGGCGATGTCGCGGCGAGCGAGCGCAGCGGACGGGCCGTGTGGGACGTCTCCACCACGGTCGACACCCCGCCGACCCTCGCCCTCGAAGATCCGCGCAAGGCGTTCCAGTGGACCACCGAGCGCTGGGTCACCGACCGGCACACCAACGCACCGGTGCACTGCTGCGAGGAGGCCCCGACCCGCTTCGACGGCGATGCCTACCTCAAATTCCCCTTCGATGTGCAGCGCAGGACCTACCGCTGGTGGGACAACACGCTGGGCGCCGCCGTCCCCCTCCGCTTCGCCGGAACGGGGACGGTGCAGGGGTACCGGGGCTATCGCTTCACGGGGACGGTGCCGGCCACCAGGACCGGCAGCCGACAGGTCCCCGGCCGGCTGGTCGGACGGCCCGAGCAGGGCCAGATCCAGGCCGAGGAGTGGTACGCCAACTCCGGGATCGAGCTGATCGTCGAGCAGCGCACCGGCCGGATCATCAATGCCTCGATCTCGCCGCTCAAGACGCTGCGCGCCCCCGGTGCCCGGCGTGCCGCGGTGACGCTGCTGCACGGTGAGAACCTCCGGTTCACACCGGCGACGCAGCGTGCGCAGGTGGCGCTGGCCAAGGCGGACAGCGACAGGCTCGCACTGGTCGGCCGGACGCTTCCGGTGGGCGCCGCGTCGGCGGGCGCGGTAGCGGCCCTGACCGGCCTGGTGCTGGTGGTGCGCGGCAGGCGGGCGACCGGCCGGCCCTGAGCGAAGTGATGAACCATCAGCTCCAGCGGGCGCGGATTTTGTCATTCCGGTGAGTAGCCGCATCGAACAAGGCGGCGAAAACTATCGACCCCACACGCAGACCACCGGCCATCCGGTCGGCAGAATTCCGCAGTGCCCGAAGCCGGCCTGTTCCGGAGACCTCAGGTCCCCGGGGCCGGTGACCGCGAAAGCCGGTCCTGGTGACCAAAGCTCCCGACAGCGGTCGGGCACCGGGCAACGGGACCACCGCCCCCGCGGTGACCACCGGTCCGCACGCCCGCCCACCGCGGGCCCACGGCAGCAGCCCCCACTGCTCGCCGCGGAGAAGAACAGCGCGACAGCTCCACACCGCAGCACCGCCACAGCACGGCCCCCACGACTCAGCACGCAGTACGTCCCCCACCGCCGGTACCGCACCCTGAGACGAGTTGGAGCGCAGATGCCCCAGCACGTACGACCGTCCCTGCCCCCCGCGCCCTCCGCGCCGCCTGTTCCGCTCGCACCACCCCCACCCCTCGCGTCTCCCGCGTCCGGGCCTCCCCCGGCCCCCCGCCGTATCGTCTTCCTCGCCCGCCGCGACCTGGGCAACCCCGCCGCCGGTGGCTCCGAGCTCCTGGTGGACCGGATCGCCGAAGGACTGGCCGCACACGGCGATCACGTCACCCTGCTGTGCGGCGGTCCGGCCTCCCCCGAGCTCTCGGCTCCGCTCCCGCGGGCAGCCGCCACCGGCCGCGGCTACCGCGTGGTGTCCGCGGGCGGCGACGCCGGCCACTTCCTGCGGGTGCCACGCCAGTTCAACCGCCGGGTCGGCGACTGCGACCTGCTGGTCGAGGTGTGCAACGGCATGCCCTACCTCGCGCCGCTCTGGCACCGCGGGCCGACGGTGTGCCTGGTCAACCACGTCCACACGGACCTGTGGAGCATGCGCTACCCGGCCCCGGCCGCCCGGCTCGGCCGGCGCCTGGAGCACTGGGCGCTGGCCGGCACCCATCGCCGCAACCTGATGGTCGCCGTCTCGGGCTCGACCGCGACCGCGCTGCACGGACTGGGCGTGGCACCGGACCGCATCCGCCTGGTCCACAACGGGGTGGAGGAGCCCGGCCCGCTCGTGCCCGAGGCGCCGGAGCCGCTCTTCCTCGCCATGGGCAGGCTCGTCGAGTACAAGCGCATCGACCTGCTGCTGCGCCTGTGGGAACGGGTCCGGCCGGTGACCGGCGGGCGCCTGGTGATCGTGGGCGACGGCCCGGAGCGGGCGCGGCTGACCGCGATGGCCGGCCCCGACGTCACCTTCACCGGTCACATCTCGGAACACCGCAAGCACCAACTGCTCTGCTCTGCGTGGCTGTTGCTGCACCCCTCGCTCGTCGAGGGATGGGGCCTGGTGGTCATGGAGGCCGCCGCCCGGCACACCCCCGCCGTCGGCTTCGACATCCCCGGCCTCCGCGATTCCGTCGACGACGGCGTCACCGGCCTCCTGGCCCGCGGCGAGAGCGCGTTCGCGGCGCACTGGTGCTCCCTCGCCCTCAGCGCCCACCGCCGACACACCCTGGGAGCCGCCGCCGCACTGCGCGCCGAGCGCTTCCGCTGGGGCCACACGGTCCGCAGCTTCCGGGCGGTAGCCGCGGAGGCCCTCCTGCAGACGCTCCCCAGGCGGTGAACTCCCGGTGCGCGACCCTTCCTTGCGCAGGTCCTACACCCTCTTCCGTGCCTTCCTGCGAGAGCAGACCGAGCCGGAGCGCTGCTACGGGCTGCTGGCCCGGGACGCCGCGGACCAGGTCGAGCGGTACGTCCCGCTGAAGGACGCGGTGGTCGCCGACATCGGCGGCGGCAGCGGGCACTTCACCGACGAGTTCCGGCGCCGCGGCGCGCACGGGTATCTCTTCGAGCCCGACCCGGCGGAGCTGACCGCCCGCGGCCGCGCCCCGGAAGGCGCGGTGGTCGCCGACGGCTATCTGCTGCCGCTCGCCGACGGCGCCGCCGACATCTGCTTCTCCTCCAACGTCCTGGAGCATGTCGCCGACCCGCAGACCTTCCTCAGCGAGATGATCCGGGTCACCCGCCCCGGCGGACTGATCTACGTGTCGTTCACCAACTGGCTCTCCCCCTGGGGCGGCCACGAGACCGCGCCCTGGCACTACCTGGGAGCCGACCGGGCCCGTGCCCGCTACCGGCGGCGCACCGGCCGGCCCGCCAAGCACACCCTCGGCGAGAACCTCTTCGCCGTGCACGTCGGCAGCACGCTGCGCCGGGTACGGGCACGCGACGACATCGCCGTCGTGTCGGCCCGCTCGCGCTACGCGCCGTTCCTCGCCGAGACCATCCCCCGTCTCCCGGGCGTCCGCGAGGTCGCCACCTGGAACCTTCTCCTCATCCTCCGGCGGCTGCCGTGACCGCGCCCCGCTCGGCGCACCGGCAGCCCCTCGTCCCCCGGCGGTCACGATGACCCACACCCTCGAACAGTCCATGTCACCGGGCACCCCCGACCCGGGCGGCACCCCGGCACCGGCCCCGGCCGGCCCACCGCCGGGCGAACCCCGCCGCAGACGCGGGCTGTTCGCCTTCTGGGCAGCCGCCCTGGCCGGCTTCCTGCTGCCCTCACCGGGGCGGATGACGTTCGAGACGAAGCTCGGCGTGGCCACCGCCCCCTGGAAGTTCCTCGGTGACCTCGGGCAGCTGTGGCACGACCGGGCCGGCTTCGGCGGCATCGCCGACCAGTACATCGGCTACGCCTTCCCGACCCTCCCCTATTACGGACTGGCCGACCTCGCGCGGCTGCCCGTCTGGCTGGCCGAGCGGCTGTGGATGTCGCTGATCGTCACGGCCGCGTTCTGGGGCGCGCTGCGGCTGATGGAACGGCTGCGGGTGGGCGCCCCGTCGGCCCGGCTGCCCGCAGCCGCCTGCTACGCCCTGTGGCCCACCTTCACCATCGTCATCGGCTCGACCTCCGCCGCCGCGCTCCCCGGCGCGCTGCTGCCGTGGGTCCTGCTCCCGCTCACCGACCCGCGCCTCTCCGCCCGTACGGCCGCGACCCGTTCGGCGCTGCTGATCCCCTTCATGGGCGGCGTCAACGCGGCGTCGACGCTGGCGTCGCTGCTGCCCGTCGGCCTCTATCTGCTCTCCCGCACCGGGCCACGGCGCCCGAGGCTGCTCGCCTGGTGGCTCCCCGGTGTGCTGCTGGCCACGGCCTGGTGGGTGGTCCCGCTCCTTCTGCTGGGCGTGCACGGCGAGAACTTCATGCCGTTCATCGAGCAGGCCGACACCACCACGGGCACCATGTCCGCCACGGAACTGCTGCGCGGGGCCGGCAACTGGGTCGGCTACCTCAACTTCGGCGAGCCCTGGCTGCCCGCCGGCTGGACGATGACGGCCAACGCGTTCGCGGTCCTGGGCTCGGCGCTGGCCGCCGCACTCGGCCTCGCGGGGCTCGCCCGCCGGGATCTGCCCGAGCGACGCTGGCTGCTGCTGACCGTCCTGGCCGTCGCGCTGATCGCACTCGCCGGCTACGGCGGAGCGCTCGGCGGCCCGCTGCACACCGTGTGGCAGGAGTGGCTGAACGGCTGGCTGCGCCCGTTCCGCAACATCTACAAGTTCACGCCCGGCCTCGCACTGGCCCTCGCCCTGGGACTGGCGCACCTGCTAGCCGCCACCGGGGCACGCCAGGGCACCCGCCGCCGCGCGCCTGCCCGCCGCCTCTCGCCGCGTCTGCTGCCGCTGCTGACCGCCGTGCTGGTGCTGCCCGCCCTCGCGCTGCCCTTCCTGACCGGCAGCATCCTCCAGCCCGGCGCCTTCACCCGGCTCCCCGCCTACTGGGAACAGACCGCCGGCTGGCTCAAGACCCACAGCCCGGGCAACCGCGCCCTGGTCGTCCCCGCGACCGCGCACGGCATCTACACCTGGGGCTCCCCCATCGACGAGCCACTGGACGTCCTCGCCGATTCGCCCTGGGCACAGCGCGACTTCGTCCCCTTCGGCACGCCCGGCGCCCGGCGCACCCTGGACGCGGTCGAACAGGCCCTGCTCACCGGCGCCCAAGTACCGGGCCTGCGCGACTACTTGCACCGGGCCGGCCTCCACGACGTGGTCGTACGCAACGATCTCGACCCGGACCAGATCGGCTACGTCCCGCCGCAGACCGTCAAACGCACCCTGGAAACCTCCGGCTACCGCAAGGCGGCGGCCTTCGGACCGCTGACCACCGGCGGCCGCATTCCGACCGGGGCCCCGCTCCAGATCCAGGGCCTCTATCCCCGCCAGCGCTCCGTGGAGATCTACCGGCCGCGGGACACCCCGAAGCCCGGACCCGTCACCGCCCGGGCCGTCGCGGACACCGCCCAGCTCAGCGGCGGCCCGGAGGCGCTCCTGCAGTTGTCGGCCGATCCGGCGCTGCGCCACCGGCCCACCGTGCTGACCGGGGACCGCCACCCCGGTATCGGCACCCTGCCGCTCCAGCTGACCGCCGACGGGCTGCGCCGCGCCGACACCCGCTTCGGGCTGGTCAACAGCAACACGTCGTACACCTACACGGCGGGCGAGACCAACCACTCCGACAGCGTTCAGGACCCCGGCCGGCCGCCTCGGCAGATCCTCCCCACATCCGGCCCCGGTCACCAGACCACCGCCGTACTGCGCGGCGCCTCCTCGGTGACCGCCTCCACCAGCGGCAACTGGCTCTTCCACCTCCCGCAGTACGACCCGGTGAACGCCTTCGACGGCAACCCGGACACCGCCTGGGCGGAGGGCAGCGCGGGCGACCCCGTGGGCCAGTGGACCCGGATCGCCTTCACCCGGCCCACCGACCTGCCCGCCGCGCTCTCCCTCACCCCGCTCCCCGGGGACGGGCTGCGCGCCGCCCCCACCTCCGTACGCGTCGAGACCGACCGCGGCAGCGCGGAGAGCCCGCTGCGGCCCGACGGAACGAAGCAGCAGGTCAAGGCGCCCGCGGGCACCGCGAAATGGCTGAAGGTGACCATTCTCGGCTCGCAGACCGCACGCGCCGGCCTCTCCGGCGCCGGCTTCTCGGAGATCTCCGTCCCCGGAGTCCAGGTCACCCGCCTGCTGCAACTCCCCACCGACGCAGGGAAGTCCGACGCCGCCGTCACGAGCTACTCCCTGCACCGCGGCAGCGACCCCGGCGGCCTGTCGCCGGTCTCCGCCGAGGTGGGGCTGCACCGCCAGTTCCGCACCGGCGCGGACGCGCCCTACGCCGTCTCCGGCAAGGCACTCGCCGTGCCCGGCCCGGAACTCGACGGGCTCCTCGACCGGGCAGCACCCGAGCAGAAGGACCGGATCACCGCCACCGCCGACTCCACCAGCTTCGGCTTCGGCCAGTCGCTCAGCCCCCGCAACCTCGTCGACGGCGATCTGACGACGGCCTGGATCGCGGGCGACCGGCCCACCCTGCATCTGCGCTGGCCCGGCCGGAAGAAGGTCGACCAGATCGTGCTGGCCGCGGCCGGCGGGGTCTCCACCCGCCCCGAGCAGATCCTCGTCAACTCCCCCGACGGGGCCGCCACCGCGGGGGTCGACGAGAACGGGCAGGCCCGCTTCGACCCGATCACCACCGACCGGCTGGACATCACCATCAGCAAGGTCAAACCGCTGACCCTCCACAACCCGGTCGCCGGCCAGGCCCTTCAGCTGCCCGTCGGCCTCAGCGAGGTCTACCTTCCGGCGCTGGAGAAGTACCGCACCCCGCGGCCCGCGGCCGGCAAGCGGTTCACTCTCGACTGCGGCCAGGGACCGGCCCTCGCCGTCGACGGCACCCTGCATGCCACCAAGGCATCCGGATATGTCCGCGACCTCACCGAACGCCGCCCGGTCGACGTGGAGTTGTGTGCCGGCGAGGCCCGGGACGGGCGCCTGGAACTGCCCGCAGGACGCCACCGCGTGGAAGCCGGCGACCAGGGCCCGCTGGCCCTGACGGACATCACGCTGACCACGGGCGGGGGCGAGGCGGCGGACGGGGGCGCGGGGAGCGGCGCCGACGCCGCTGCCGGCTCGGGTACGGATTCGGATTCGGGTTCGGGTTCGGGTTCGGGCCCTGGTTCGGCTTCGGGCAGGGGCTCCTCCGCGAGCGTCTCCTCCGCCCGGCCGGTCAACGCCAAGATCTGGTCCGGTGACCGCCGTTCCGTCGCCGTGGGGTCCGGCCCGGCCGCGTACCTGCAGATGCACGAGAACGCCAACGACGGCTGGCACGCCACCCTCAACGGCCGGGAACTGACCCCGCTCCGCGTGGACGGCTGGCAGCAGGCATTCCTCGTCCCGGCCGGCGCCGGCGGCACCGTGGAACTGGCCTACCGACCGGCCACCACCTACGACATAGGGCTGGCCGGCGGCGCGCTGGGCGTGCTGCTGCTCCTCGCCTCCGCCCTGCTCCGCCGCACCCCCCGCACGCCGATCCCGGCCCTCCCCGCACCACCTGAGCCCTCCTGGCTGGTGGGCGCGGTGGCCCTGACCGCGGTGGTGGCGCTCGCGGCCGGCCCGTACGCCCTGGTCGTGCCGGTACTCGCGGTCCTCGCCCACCGACGGCACGAACTTCTGGGCCCACTCGCCCTCTTGGCCATGCTCGGCGCGGGCGTCACCGCGGCCCTCGGCGCCGGCGAGCCCGTCGCCGCCGATCGGGGCGCCTTCAGCAGCACGGCACAGGCCCTGGCGCTCCTCGCACTCGCGGCAGCGGTCGTGACCGTACCCCCGCGACGGGAGAGCACCGGCGCGCTACGGGCGAACCGGGGGACGGCGGCCCCGCCGGCGCCCGCCAGTCCTGCGCCCCCTGCATCGCCCTCGTTCCCCTCTGCGCCCCCGGCGACCCCGGCGACCCCGGAGGCGCCAACGACACCAGCGGCCTCGTCCACATCACCGCCGTTGCCTCGCCGCCGCCCCGGGACGGCACCCTCCGCGGAGGCCGGAGCCGAACGGGCGGAGGCCAGCGGAGCAGGCGCCGGCCCTGTGGCCGACAGGCCGGGTCGCGCGGTCGCGGGGAACGCTGCGGCCGAGGCCGGTCGGCCGATCATGGCCTGCGGGCGGTCCCAGGGCGGCGGCCCGAAATGGGCCGAGCACCGGCGCAGGAGCCGACCCGGCCGACCCGGCAACAGCGGCGAGGAGACCACCCGATGACCGCACTGGAACCGGCTCGGCACCAGACGCCCGGCGGGCAATCCGATGACCGCGGACACCGGCAGGAGGACGCCCCGAACGACCGGCAGGACGTCAGCTCCACCCCCGCTCGCGCGCCCGTGGTCGGCCATGTCCCCTTCCCGGTGGTCGACGAGATCTCCCGCCACTGCCTGCAGGACGACGAGCCGGAGACCGTACACATCGAGGTGCACCTCCCCGGCCGGATCGACCACGCCCGGATCCGCACCGCGTTCCACCAGGCGCTCGCGCGTCACCCCCGCATCCTGATGCGGCAGGCCCCCGTCCGCTGGTGGCGACGCCGCTACGAGTGGCAGCTCACCGCCGGCCCTGACACCGACCCGGTCGTCTTCCCGCCCCGCACCGCCGACGCCCTCGCGCAGGCCAGGCGACGCGCGCTCGTCAGCTGCCCACCACTGGACACCTCACCGCCCGTACGGCTTGAGGTGATCGCACGGCCGGACGGGAACAGCGGCACCGTCCTGCTGCTCACCATCAATCACACGGCACTGGACGGCCCGGCCTGCCTCCGTGTCCTGGCCACCGCCGCCGGACTGTACGGCGGCGCGGACAACTCCCCTGCCCCACCACCCGTACGCCCCCACGAATCCGGCCCGCGCACCGCCCCCGCGGCGTCCGACTCCCCACCGCCCGCCCGGCTCTCCCCGTCCCGCCCGGCCCGCATCGCCGCCGATCACGGCCCTGCCCCGGCCCCGGTCCCCGGCCAGGGCGTTGCGGCGGACGGCGGAGGCAGCAAGGGAGCCGCCCACGGCAACGGCATGCTGATCGTGGAGTTGCCCGTGCCGGCCCGTCCACCGCGTGTCGACGGCCGGGCGCCGTACACGGTCAACGACCAACTCCTCGTCGCCACCTGCCTGACCGTCGCCCGCTGGAACCGGCTGCACGGCAGCCCCACCGCTCCCGTCGTCGTGACCATGCCCGTCGACGACCGGCCGCGCGGCACGGACATGCCCATCGGCAACGGCACCCGGCTGGTCTCCGTCGGCTTCGACCCCGAGGAGCGCCGGGACGCCGAGCTGCTGTGCGCCGACCCGCCCGACCCCGACGCGGTGGCCCGGCTGCTGCGCCGTACGGCGTCCCGCACCCGAGCCCTCAAGTCGGCGTCCGGCTCGCAACTCGGCCTGGCGGGAGCGCTGCTGACGACCCCGGTTCTGCCCGTCGGGCTTCGCGCGGCCGCCACTCGCGCCCTGCGCACCGGCGCCGCGCCCTGGACCTCCACCACCCTGCTCTCCAACATCGGCCGCATCCCCTACCCCCTGGATTTCGGTGACGCCGGCCGCCCCACAGCGGTGTGGTTCTCCGCCCCGGCCCGGATGCCACGGGGGCTGACCGTCACGACGGTCTCCGTCGGCGGCCGCATCCAGCTCGCGCTGCGCTGGTCGCAGGCCCTCCTGGACGACACGGCCGGCGCGCGCCTGGGCGCCCTCTTCGCCGACTCCCTCACGGCCACCTCCTGGACCGGCCCCTCGCCCGACACCCCGCCCCCACCGCTCCCTCCCGCTCCCCCGGCCGAAGGAGACACCCCATGACCCGGCCGCCCGAGACCCGCTCCGACGCGAGCCCGGCCAGGACGTCGAGGCCCGGTGGCGCGGACCGCCGGGACACCGCCCCGCCCGACGGGCTGCGCGACTTCTACGAGAATCCCGCCGTGCCGGTCGCGTCCGGCGACGCGCGGAGCAGGCGCCAGGCGCTGCTGCTGGCACGCGCCCTGGGCCCCGTACGCTCCGGTGCCCCGGCAGCCACCATCCTCGACATCGGCTGTGGAGACGGCACCGCGGCGGCCACCGCGGCGGAGGCCCTCGCCGGTCACCGTCTGATCGGCGTCGACTGGTCGCAGGACGCCCTGCGCCGCGCCGCGACCCGCATCCCCTGCGCGGTGCGCGGCGAACTGACCGACGGCGGGCTGCCGTTCGCGTCCGGTACCGCCGACGCCGTGCTGTTCAGCGAGGTCGTCGAACACCTCGTCGACCCCGACGCCGCCCTCGACGAACTGCACCGCGTCCTGCGTCCCGGCGGCCATCTGATGCTGTCCACCCCCAATCTCGCCGCCTGGTACAACCGCGGTCTGCTGCTCGCTGGAGTGCAGCCCGTCTTCTCGGAAGTCAGCATGCGCCGCATCCACGGCCGGCCCGGCACCCAGGTCGTCGGCCACCTGCGCCTCTATACCGCTCGTGCGCTGCGCGGCTTTCTCAGCGCCTCCGGCTTCGAGGTCGTACGGATCGCCGGGGCGCCCTACCACGACGTGCCGCGCCCGCTCCGCCCCCTCGACCGCGCGGCCTGCCGCGTCCCGTCCCTGGCCTCCATCCTGCTCGCGCATGCGCGCCGGAGAAGGGAGTAGGGCGATGCTGTGGTGGGGCGTGGCGTCCGCACTGCTCGCCAACGTCCTGTACAGCACCGGCTTCGTGCTGGAGAAGCGCGCGCTGTCCACACTGCCCGCGCTGAGTACCCGGCGGCCCGCCCGGGTCGTCCGCCACCTCCTCGGCAGCCCACTGTGGATCGGCGGCTCGCTGGCCCTGGCCGCGGGCTTCGCCGCTCAACTCGCCGTCTACCGCACCCTCCCCATCGCCGCGGCCCAGGGAATCTTCGTCTCGGGCCTGGTCCTGCTGCTTCTGCTCTCCTCGGTCGTGCTGGGCGAACGGACCAGCGGCCGGGAGCGGCGCAGCATCCTGGCGATCCTCGTCGCGCTGGTGATGGTCGTGTCCTCGCTCCGGAGCGAGGACACGACGGCCATCGCCCGCACCGCGCCACCCGCGACGGTGCTGGCCGTCGCCGTACCGGCCCTGGCCGCGGGGCTGTTGCTGTACGGCTCCGCGGAGCGTCGCGCCAGGCGCCGCCACCGCCTGCCGACCGCGGGCGTCCCCTACGGCGTGGCGGTCGGCCTCCTTTACGGGGTCAGCTCGTTGGCCATCAAGGGCGTCGCCGGCCTGCTCACCACCCGGGACATCCCCGGCGCGGCCGCGGAGCTCCTCCGCTCGCCCTATCCCTACCTCCTCCTCTTCACGGGAGCCACCGGTCTGGTCCTGTCCCAGACCGCCCTGCAACGCTGCCGCGCCTCCGTGATCGTCCCCGTCTGCTCCACCGTCACCTGCGTCTTCACGACCGCATGCGGCACCTTCACCTTCGGCGAACCCCTGCCCGACGACCCGCTGCACCTCACGCTGCGCCTGGGTGGCACCGCCGTGGCCGTCGCCGTCCTGCTCGCCCTGCCCCGCCACGAAGCCCCCGACGCCCCGGCACCGGCCCCGGCCACGCACCCCGACCAGGCATCGGACCGGCCGTCGGCCCCTCTCTCGCCCCCGGCCCCGGACGCCCGCACAGCACCGCGACCGCCCCCGAACCCGACACCCATCCCATCCGCCTCCTCAGCCCCACCCGCCTCTCCCCAGCCACTTCCCCCACCGCCTCCCCTCCCCGCCGCTGACACAGAGGAGTTGAGCCATGAAGCCCGATGACCCGCTGCTGAAGATCCTCGCCTGCCCGCTCGACAAGGGGCCGCTGTCCCTGCTCGCCGACGACGAGGTGCTCTACAACCCCCGGCTACGCCGCCGCTATCCGATACTCGACGGCATCCCCCAGCTGCTCCCCTCCTCCGGCGTACAGGTCGCCGACGCCGAGCACGAACGCATCCTGCGCCACCTCGCGGGCTCCGGGGACCTGACCCCCGATCCGGCCTCCACCGCTCGCCCGCTACGGGTCACCGGCGAGGCCCCCGCGCCCCTCACCGGTACGGCCTCACCTGCCGACTCCGCCACCGACACCGCCCCGGCACATGACCAGCCGACCGGGTCGAGCGCCCTCCCCACCGCCGATGCCGAACAGCCGGCCCCGGTCCCTGGACAGCAGCCCCCGGGCCCCGGGCGACCGACGCCGGGCCACGGACGCCCCGCCGCACAGGAGCCGCGGTCGTGACGCTCGCCTCGCGGGTCGGCCCCCGGCTGCCGCCCCGGATGGTGTCGGCCCTGGCGGCCGGGCTCTATCCACGGTTCGAACCGGAACTGCGCCGCCTGGCCGACTTCTGTCCGCCGGGCGGCACGGCCGTGGACGTCGGCGGGTGGTACGGGCCGTGGACCCGGCGGCTGGCCCGTCGCGCCGCGCGGGTGGTCACCATCGAGCCCGTGCCCCACCTGGCCCGGCTGATCGACTCCGTCACACCGGCGCATGTCGAGGTCGTCTCCGCCGCGGCCACCGACCACACCGGACGCGCCACCCTCTGGCTGCCCCCCGACGGCCGGGGCGACCGCGGGGTCTCCTCGCTCGTACGCCGTGAGCTGCACGGCGCGGCCCTCGACGTGCCGTGTCTTCCTCTGGACGCGCTGGACCTGGCGGCCGTCACCCTCATCAAGATCGACGTGGACGGCGGGGAGCTGGGCGTGCTGCGCGGCGCCGCACACACCGTCGCACGCGAACGCCCGGCGCTGTTCATCGAGTTGGAGGCCCGGATCCAGCCACTCACGCCCGTCCTGGACTGGACGGCCCGCCACGGTTATCGCGGCTGGGTGCTGCCGCACGACCACTGGCTGCCGCTGGCCGACTTCGATCTGCCCGCTCATCAGTCCCGCACCTCCCACGTCGCCGAGCACGGCCTCCTCCGCCGCTCGCTCGCCCCGCATCGCCGCTACGTCAATTCGGTGCTTTTCCTCCCCGCCGGCACCCGCCCCGGACCCCCCGGACCCCGCACCGTCCACGACCATGTCCCTCATGAACCGCACCGCTGACAACGCCCCGCCGCCCGGCTCCGACGGCCCCTCCGGCCTGCCGGGGCCGGTCGCCTTCCAGCTCGTGCTGCTGCGCCGGATGGCCGACCATCAGCCCGGCCTCGTCGAGGACGCGTTGCGGGAGCTCGATGTGTCCCGCGCGGACCTGCGCGAGGCCAACCGCCGCTGGCAGGCGCGGATGCACGCGCCGCGGGCAGGTGGTGTGCAGCCCTACCGCGCGCTGCTCGGCACACCCGAGAGCGTCACCACCCGGCAGCTGGGCGATCTGACCTGCAAGGCGCTGACCTGGGCCGTTCCGCTCTGGCCCGATCTGCGGTTCGAGGTGCTCACGGCCGGCCGGGGCACCGTCTGGAACGCCTGGCTCGTCCGCGCCCCCGGGGCCGCCGCCCCGGTCCTGCGTTCGGCTGAGGACCTCACCCCCTGGTCCTGCACGGTCGACGAGGTCGCCCGCGCCTTTCCGCCGGCCCGCCCGATGGAGGGCAGCGCCCCCACCCGATGGCGCCTGGCCTGCACCGTCCCCGACCCCGGCGCGGGCTCCGGCGACGGCGACAGCGACGGCACACCCGAACCGCACGCCGTGATCGCCGAGTTCACCTGGGGCCTGTTCCAGCGGCGGGTGGACTGAAGCCGCCACTCCGGGATGCCCCTCCGGAGACGGGCCGCCGGGCCGACAGGCCGCCGGGCAGCCGGGCAGCCGGGCAGCCGGGCCGCGGGAACGAGCGGATGGCCACGCACCGTCAGGGGCGGGCCGCCACCAGCAGGTCCACCAGATAGCACTCCTCCACCCTCTCGTCAGGGAAGATCTCCCGCAGACGAGCGCGCTCCTCTTCGAGGAAGGCGCGCGTCCCGGCTTCGCCGAGTACGAGAAAGGCCGAGTGGCTGCCGATATTGGCGAGATGCGTGTCGAGCGGGACGACCCGGCTCCAGCGCACATGGCGACGTTCCAGGGCCAGACCCGAGAGGCCCGAGAGCCGGGCCGCGCGCAGGTCGTCGGGACGTGTCCTGGCGGTCGGCGGCACACCGCAGTGACGGGCGATGCGCTCGTGCTGTTCGGCGATCCAGGGCACGTCGAAGACATCGGTGTTCCACCAGACCGCGAGCGAGCCGCCCGGACGCAGCACCCGCAGCGCCTCGGGGACCGACCGCCGGGTGTCCGTCCAGTGCCAGGACTGCGCGTACGTGAGCAGGTCATGGGAGGCATCGGCGAGCGGCAGCGCGTTGCCGTCGCCCCGGACGATCGGCACGCCGGGAAGCGCCCGGCGGAACTCGGCCGCCATGCCGTCACCGGGCTCGACCGCGACGACGCGGGCACCGCGCTCCCTCAGGAGAGCGGTGGCGATGCCCGTACCGGCCCCGATGTCCGCCACTTGGGCGCCCGCCAAGCGGCGTCCCGCCAGTTCCTCGATGGCGTCCAGGGCGGCGGGCGGGTATGAAGGGCGGTTGGCGGCGTACTGGGCGGCGGCCGTGTTGAAGGAATGAGCGCGCTGATGGGCAGTCATCCGTCCATCCTCGCCCCCGCGCACCTTGCCGACACCCGAACGGCTCTGTCGCACGGCCCCCTGGGCCGGTAGCCCGAGCGGCCTACTCAACAGGCAGCTGACGTCCCCTGCCCGCAGGGTGGGCATGAGTCGCCATCTGCGGGCGCACCGTCCACACCGCCCCAGGCGCACCGTCCACACCGACCTACCGGGGAGGAATCATCCATGACCAACAGCCTCGCCCAATTGCGGCGCTGCTCGGTCGCAGTCGACCTCGGCGCGGCCCGGACCAGGGTGTATGTCAAGAACCAGGGGCTTCTCGTCGATGAGCCGACCGTCGCGGCGGTCAATATCCGAACCGGCGCGATGCTCGCCGTCGGCGCTCAGGCCGAGGTGATGGACGGCCGGACCCCCGACTACATCCGCGTGGTGCGCCCGGTCACCGGGGGGACCGTCGTGGACATCGACATGGCCCAGCGTCTGCTGCGCCATCTGGTCGGCAACAAGCTGCGCAAGACGTGGCGACGGCGGCCCTCGATGCGGGCCGCGGTCTGCCTCCCGTACGGCAGCGAGCCCCTCTCCCAGCGGGCGGCCGTGGAGACGCTCACCGGAGTGGGCGCCCGCCGGGTGGAGCTGGTGGACACCCTGATCGCGGCGGCCGTCGGCTGCGGGCTTCCGGTGGAGCAGCCGGAGGCGACCATGATCGTGGTGTGCGGCGCCGGGACCACGCAGGTCGCGGTGCTCTCCCTCGGTTCGATCGTGGCGGCGGAAACCGTCCCCGTCGGGGGCAACGCCATCGACGACGCGGTGCTCCAGCACCTGCGGCTGCACCACGAGCTGATGCTGCCGAGCCCCCAGGGCGTACGCCCCCTGCACCTGATGCTCTCCAGCGACGGCGCCCTGCCCGCCGGTACGACCGAGGTGCACGGCCGAGACGTCACCAGCGGCCTGGCCCGGTCGGTGTGTGTCGACACCGAGCAGGTGCGGGACGCCATCGCGACGCCCCTGACCTCGATCCTCGACGGCATCGGGGCGGTACTCCGCCGCTGCCCGCCGGACCTGGTGGCCGACCTCGGCGAGCGCGGCATCATGCTCGCGGGCGGCAGCGCCCTGATCCCCGGCCTGCAGCCGATGATCCACCAGGCCACCACCATGCCGGTGCACATCGCCGACCGCCCCGGGACGTGCGCGGTCTTCGGGCTCGGCGCCATGATCGAGGGCAAGGTGACCCCGCTGCACCTCGACCCGATGGCCCGGTAGAACCTCCGGATATCCGGAACCGCCGGCCCCGCCGTGGCCTGAACACCGGCGCCGCAGCCGGCAGCCACCGCCCGCGGACCGGCGCCCGCAAGGCCCCGGCCGCTCCGCCCGGTCCGCCAGGTCCGCCCGGTCCGCCAGGTCCGCCAGGTCCGCCGAAGCTACGACCTGCGGGGATCGGCGGGAATCGGCGGGGCCACAGGTCGAACGACCGGGGCCGCAGGCCGCATACCGACCCGCCGCGTCCTCACAGACTCCGGGCGTTCCAGGCGACCACCGCGGGGCGGCCGTGCTCGGTGCCGAGGACGCCGACCGCCCCGGTCCCGAACGTGAACATCCCGCCCGCCTCGGGCGACAGCCCCAGCCTGCGGGCGGTCAGCACACGCAGAAAGTGGGCGTGCGCCACCAGCGCCACATCGCCCTCACCGGACTCCAGCGACGACGCGATCCGCGCCAGCACCCGGTCGGCGCGCGCCCCGACCTGCTCGGGCGACTCCCCCGGGTGCTCGTCGGGCCCGGCGGCGACGCCGTCGGTGAACAGATACCAGTCGGGACGGCTGCGGTGGATCTCGGCGGTGGAGATCCCCTCGTAGCCGCCGTAGTCCCATTCCCGCAGGTCGGCATCGATCTGCGGCTGCTCGAGTCCGGCCAGCTCGGCGGTGCGCAGCGCCCGCGCCATGGGGCTCGCCCAGACCTGGCCGATCTTCCGGCCGGCCAGCAGCGGGCGCAGTGCGCGGGCCTGCTCCTCACCGTTGGCGGTGAGCGGAAGATCGGTCCAGCTGGTGTGCGCGCCGTCCCGGCTCCACTCGGTCTCGCCGTGCCGGATCAGCAGGAGCTCGTTCACTCGCCCTGCGCCTGCTGTCCCTGTCCTTCGGCCTGCTGGTCCTCGACCGACGCACGGACCTCGTCCATGTCCAGACCGCGGGCCTGGCCGATGACGTCCTCCAGGGCCTCCTCCGGAAGGGCTCCGGGCTGGGCGAACACCGCGATGTTGTCGCGGACGATCATCAGGGTCGGGATGGACTGGATCTGGAAGGCGGAGGCCAGCTCGGGCTGCGCCTCGGTGTCGACCTTCGCGAAGATCAGGTCGTCGTGCTTGTCGGACGACCGCTCGAAAACCGGGCCGAACTGCTTGCAGGGGCCACACCACTCGGCCCAGAAGTCGATCAGTACGAAATCGCTGCCGGAGACGATCTCGTCGAAGTTTTCCTTGGTGAGCTCTACGGTGCTCATGCGTGCTTCCCTGCTTCCGGTCTGTCGTGAATATCCAAAATGGTGCCCAGCTGCGGTAACGGGGGTACCCCCGAGACCTATTCCGCATGCCGAACCATCCCGCTCCCCTGCCCACCGAACGCGGTCCTAGACATACGAATCCCTGTCGGAATTCGACTGCCCCGGACGGACCACCGAAACAGCGGAACGCAGGTCACCCGGCGTGCGTGCGACCGACCCGTAGCCGGCCGAACGCCGGTCCCGGCCTCGATCGGCCGAGGCCCCGGGACCGCCGGACGGCAGACCGTACACAGGCACGGCGGCCACCCCAAAACCGGCGGACCACGACCCCTCCCACGGGCGCTTCACCGCACCGCGCGGCGCCCGCCCCCCACGCACGGCAAAGGCGCGGACACGCCATACGGCGCGCACGCGCCCTCGGCCTGTGGCATCGCGCACACAGGCCCCACACCAGGCTCCCCCCACAGAGGACGAACTCGGTGCCGACCGCCCCGACTTCGGCAGGAGACGACTTCGGCAGGAGCCGACGTCGAGGCGGACGGCTACGGCCGACGTCCAGGACTAGCCCTTCGGCCGACCGTAGTCGGTGGCCATCTGACCGGCGAAGTCGTACACGATGGCCTGCTCGTCCCCGACGACCCAGGCGTCATGTCCGGGCGTGCACACGAAGACGTCGCCGGGCCCCACCTCGGACTCCGCGCCGTCGTCCATCCTGATGCGCATGCGCCCCTGCGCCATGTAGCAGTTGTGGTGAACCTCGCAGCTGGCCGTGCCCACCAGCGGTCCCACCGATTCCGACCAGCGCCATCCCGGCTCGAAGGTGGCGACGGCGAAATCCAGTCCGCTGAGGTGGAGGGCCTCGATGTGACCCCGGGGAAAGTCCCGCCGGTCATCCGGCTTGTCGAGGGTTTTGACTTCCAGCATGGGGTGCCTCCAACCGTTCCCCCTATTCCTTCCATGGTGCGCCGCGCGAGGGCGGGCGGCCAGCCCGCCCTGAGGAAGGTCACCGGCGGCACGACCGGCACCACAGCGCGTGCCCACCCACCCCTGCTCGGCGCAGCCGGCACCCCGGTGGCGTGCCCCTCCCTCATCTCAAGGCCGGTCACCGCGGCCCGGGTTCGGGCATCCGGCTCACCAGGAAGGCGACAGCAGCCCGCTCTACGATGAACAGGGGACGGCCGACGCGAGGGCGACTGCGGACACCCACGACGACTGCAGCCGGTCACGCGTCCACGGAAGGACGTGCTGCTCCATGGAAACCTCCGTGGCAGAGATCGCCGACGGCATCTACCGGATATCCACCTTCGTTCCGGAGGTGGCCGCCCCCGCGGGTTTCACCTTCAACCAGTTCCTGATCGACGCGGAGGAGCCGCTCCTCTTCCATACGGGCATGCGCGCGCTCTTCCCCCTCGTCTCGGAAGCCGTCGGCCGCGTCGTACCGCTGGAGGAACTGCGCTGGGTGACCTTCGGGCACGTCGAGGCGGACGAGTGCGGCGCCATGAACCAGTTCCTGGCCGCCGCCCCGCGGGCCGAGGTGGCCCATGGCCTGCTGGGCTGCCTGGTGTCCATCAACGACCTGGCCGACCGCCCACCGCGGGCACTGGCCCACGGGGAGACGCTCGACCTGGGCGGAAAGCAGCTGCGGCGCCGCGTCCGCCACCTCAACACCCCGCATGTCCCGCACAATTGGGAAGCCCGGGTGCTCTACGAGGAGACGACCGGCACGCTCCTGTGCGGCGACCTCTTCACCCATGTCGGCAACGGCCCCGCGATCACCGAGAACGACCTGGTCGAGGCGTCCCTCGACGCCGAGGGAATGTTCCGCCAGATCTCCTGCCTGACGGCGGCGGCGGAAACGATGCGCTCCCTCGCCGAGCTGGCGCCGCGGACGCTGGCCGTCATGCACGGCTCGTCCTTCCACGGCGACGGTTCCGCCGCGCTCAACGCCCTCGCCGACGGCCTGGAGGACCGCTTCCGACCGGAACGCACCTTCGCCGGTCGGCCGAGCGTCCTCGCCGGCGGTGACGCCGCACCGTCCTGACCTCGGGGTGCGGCCGCTGCGCCGCGCGCCGGCGACCGTCGGACGCCGGTCAGCCCTGCAGGAGCCAGTGACCGCCGAGAGCGAGCGGGCCGAGCACCAGGCCGCCCCAGGCCATGATCCCGAAGATCTTCTTCTTGTTCCGCTCGACGGCGATGAGGTCCTGCTCGGACAGGCCGGTCATGAGGAACGGGCTGCCGTCCGACGGCGCCCCTATGGTCAGCTCCCCCCGCTCGTCGTCACGGGCCTCACCGCGCACATAGAACTGTGCGCCGTCCCGGAGCACCCACTCCTCCTGCTGGTGGCCCAGGGTGCGCTCGTGGCGGGTCACGCCCGGGATGTCGAGGAACCCGAGCGGCTTGTTGTCACCCGGCCGGTAGGGCTCGAAGTGGTCGACGGTCTTGGGCGCGTGGTCCACGATGCCCTTCGCGGGAACCACCACGGTGGCGCCGGACCCGTCCTCGACGAGGAACGGTGAGGCGCTGAGGAAATCGGACACCACCTGGCTCTTGCGTGCCAGGTTCCCGCCGTTCCCGGAGCCGGTCCGAGTCTCGTACTTGCGCGTGATCCTGGTACGGAACCAGACGCATTCCGTGCGGCCCAGCTGCGACGTCAGCGGGCCGCTGGGGTGCGGACGGGCCGTCCCGGCCGCCTCGATCCGCCGCCGGAAGGCACCGGGGCCGACCGCACCGACCGCCGCCTGATGCAGCTCCCGCAGCTCGTGCGAGGCAACGGTCTCGGTCGTCACCATCGCGTGGATGCGCTTACGCGCACGCAGGACCTGGAAGACGCTCAGCGCACCGAGGCCGAGGAGGAAGAGTCCCAGGAATGCCAGCACGTGACGGATACCTCTCTGTTGTTGCCGTGGCTCAGCGGAAGAGCTCGCGGATCCTGCGGACGGTCTCGTGGAGGCCGCGGAAGGTCTGGCTTCCCGCCCTGACGAGTGAGGCCACGGCGCACCAGCCGAGAATCAGCAGAGCCAACACGGCGAGGCTCCCTTGCCACCAGCTCACGACGGGCTCCTTGTCTCGGGGTTGGGGAGGGCCGGGACCCGGCGCGAAGTGTATGTCCCGCCTCCGGCAGCGAAGGGGGCGGGACCGCCCCGCACTCATCTCGTCCGCGGTCGCGTCCGCCCGTGCGCAGGCGCTCGGGGCACGTGCCGAGGGCATCGGATCCACGCTCCGTACCGGCCGGTTTCCGAACTGTCGCGCGATTCGCGGCACCTACGACCGCCTCCAGGGCGCCGGGGCCCCGTGGTCCACCACGGCGCCTCCGAGTACCCCGTCCGGCTGACCCGGCCCTCGTCCGGACAGGCGTCGAGGGCCGCCGGAATCCTCACGGCGACCCTCGATACTGCCTCTCACCTGGCCATATCGCTTCTGCGCTACCAGGCTGCGGTGGGGCGGGTGGGACTCGAACCCACGGCCGACGGATTATGAGTCCGCTGCTCTAACCGGCTGAGCTACCGCCCCCTCGCGGCGCGCCGCGCACATTTGTGCGCGCCGTCTGCCGCAGCATAGCCGCTCATACGATCTGTTGCCCGTGAGGACCGTCGTCGCGCGACCATGCACGCCCAAGAGGACTTGGATCATGGGTGGTTCGGTTCCACGGCACAAGAAAAAGGACCCCTTCCGGGGTCCTCGTTCCTTCTGCTCCCCCGACTGGACTCGAACCAGTAACCCTCCGGTTAACAGCCGAATGCTCTGCCAATTGAGCTACAGGGGACCGAGCTCCCCCGACTGGACTCGAACCAGTAACCTGCCGGTTAACAGCCGGCTGCTCTGCCAATTGAGCTACAGGGGAATGCTCTGTGTGCCTCGAATGCACCCCTGCCCGGTCTTCCGGACGGCGCGCGCTCGCTGCGACACATACATTAGCGCAAGCAGGGGGGTGCTCCGCCAATCGGTATCGCCTCGGGTGATCTCCAGTCCTGGGGGTAGGCGCGCGGGCACAGCCTGCCGATCCGCTGCGTCACCGGCATCCGACGCGATCGAGCGGCATCAAGGCGCCTCGTGCGTGGCATGAGTGGCACACACGAGCGAGACCGACGACAGGAAAGGGTGGAGCGATGCGCTACCGGCTCACGTTCATCACGGGACTGGCCATCGGATACGTGCTCGGCACGCGGGCCGGCCGGGAGCGGTACGAGCAGCTGCGCAAGTGCGCCCAGCGCTTCGCGCAGAATCCCGCCGTCCGCAATACCGCCGAATCGGCCGCGCTGACCGGCCGGGAAGCCGCCACGAAGGCTTTCGACAAGGTCGAGGACCGGCTGCCGAACTCCTTCAGCACCCGGATCCGCTCGCTGCGCGACCACCGCGGGGCGGCGGAGGACGACTGGGGAACCAGCAACACATGACCGCACTCACCCGAGCGGCACGGGTGTGCCCCGGCCGGGCAAACCCTGACTCTCTCCTTATGCGTCCCATGGGGCATCATCTGGGGCCATGGGGATAGTCGCCGGGCTGGACAGCTCGTCCGAGAGCACACGGATCGTCGTCTGCGATGCGGACACGGGTGCCGTCATCAGGCAGGGGTACGCGCCGCACCCCGCCGACAAGGGGCCCGAGATCGACCCGCAGGCATGGCTGATGTCGCTCGGCGAGGCCGCGGGCAACGGGCTGCTGGAAGGCGTGCAGGCGATCGGCGTGTCCGCGCAGCAGCACGGTCTGGTGCCGCTGGACGCCGACGGCAATCTCGTACGGCCCGCGCTGGTCGGCAATGACAAGCGCGGGCAGAGCGCTGCCGCGGACCTGATCGACTCGCTGGGCGGGCGCACCGCCTGGGCGCAGTCCGTCGGGGCCGTGCCGCAGGCGGCGCACCCGGTGACGAAGCTGCGCTGGCTGGCCCGTACCGAGCCGGCGAACGCGGCCCGGATCGTGGAGGTCATGCAGCCGCACGACTGGCTGGCGTGGCAGCTGCTGGGGCGGCCCGCGCGGCGGACGACGGATCGCAGCGGGGCCTCGGCGACCGGCTTCTGGTCGGCGGCGACCGAGTCCTACCGGCCGGATCTGATCGAGCTGGCGCTGGGGCATCAGGTGCGGCTGCCGGAGGTGCTCGGCCCTTCCGGGACCGCCGGGTTCACCCCGGAGGGACTGCTGATCTCCGCCGGTACGGGCGAGACGATGGCCGCCGCGTTCGGGCTGGGCGTCGGAGTCGGTGACGCCGTGGTGTCGCTGGGCGCCTCGGGCTCGGTGTTCGGCATCCACCATGAGGCGCTGGCCGACCCGAGCGGCACGATCATTTCCTTCGCCGACGCCACCGGCCGTCATCTGCCGGTGGTGCACACCACCAACGCGGTGCGGGTGCTGCGGGGCGCGGCGGAGATGCTCGGCACGGACCTGGAAGGGCTGTCCGCGCTGGCGCTGGAGTCGTCGCCCGGCTCGTACGGCATGGTTCTGCTGCCGTATCTGGAGGGCGAGCGCACTCCGCACCTGCCGCACACCGCGGGATCGTTGCACGGGATGCGGCGGGAGAGCATGAAGCCCGAGCACCTGGCGCGGGCCGCCGTCGAGGGCATGCTCTGCGGGCTCGCGGACGCCCTGGACGTCCTGCGCGGGCGCGGCGTCGAGGTGCGCCGGGTGTTCCTGCTGGGTGCGGCCGCGGAACTGGGCGCGGTGCAGGCGGCCGCGCCGGCGCTGTTCGGTGTGCCGGTCGTGGTGCCGCAGCCCGCGGAGTACGCGGCGCTGGGCGCGGCCCGGCAGGCGGCCTGGGCACTGGGCGTGGCGCACGGCACCCTCACCCCCGCGGCCGGCGCGGGGGTGCCGCCGGAGGGCGGATCGCCGTGGGTGGATCCGCCCGAGTGGCCGGCGGCCGCGAGCCAGGTGTTCGAACCGGGTGAGGACCTGGCCGTCGGCCGGGCCGTACGCCAGCAGTACATGGCGGTGCGCGACGAGATCCATCCGGGGGCGTTCCAGCGGGAGGGCTGAGCCGGCCGGGTGGCTCGCGGGGAACCGCGTCAGTCGAGGTAGCCGCGCAGCTGGTCGGCGAAGGCGTGGTCGCGGAGCTTGTTGAGGGTCTTGGATTCGATCTGCCGTATGCGCTCGCGGGTGACGCCGAAGATCCGGCCGATCTCTTCGAGGGTGCGGGGCCGGCCGTCGGCCAGGCCGTAGCGGAGCTGGACGACCTTGCGTTCGCGTTCACCGAGGGTGGACAGGACCGCGTCGAGGTGTTCGCGGAGCAGCAGGAAGGCGGCCGATTCGACGGGCGAGGCGGCGTCGCCGTCCTCGATGAGATCGCCCAGCGCGACGTCGTCCTCCTCGCCGACCGGGGCGTGCAGTGAGACCGGTTCCTGGGCGAGCCGCAGGACCTCGCTGACGCGTTCGCCGGTCAGGTCGAGGTGGGCCGCGACCTCCTCGGGGGTCGGCTCGTATCCCCGTTCCTGGAGCATCCGGCGCTGGACGCGCACCACGCGGTTGATCAGCTCGACGACGTGGACCGGGACGCGGATGGTGCGGGCCTGGTCGGCGAGCGCGCGGGACATCGCCTGGCGGATCCACCAGGTGGCGTAGGTGGAGAACTTGTAGCCGCGGGCGTAGTCGAACTTCTCGACGGCGCGGATCAGGCCGAGGTTGCCCTCCTGGACGAGGTCGAGCATGGTCAGTCCGCGGCCGACGTAGCGCTTGGCGACGGAGACCACCAGGCGCAGGTTGGCCTCGATCAGACGACGTTTGGCCATCCGGCCCAGGACCACCAACCTGTCGAGGTCGACGGCGAGTTGGGAGTCCAGGTCGGGAGTGCTGGTGAGTTTCTCCTCGGCGAAGAGGCCCGCCTCGACGCGGCGTGCCAGCTCGACCTCCTCGGCCGCGGTGAGCAGCGCGATCCGGCCGATCTCGCGGAGGTACTGCCGGAAGAGGTCGGAGGACGGGCCCGCCGTCTCCGGACGGGTCGGCGGCTCCGGCGCGGCCTCCTCGGCGCCGCCCTCGGTGAGCATCTCGGCGGCGGGCGCCTCGCCCTGCTGGGGGACCGTGACCTGGTCGGCCGGCGGCTCCGGCGTACGGGAGTCGCGGTCGGCGGGCCCGGGAGGACCCGGTTCGCGGAGGCCGGTCACGTCGTCGGCCGGCGCGTCGGGGAGGGTCTGGGTCTGCACGGGGGCGACCTCCATGGTGATCGCGGCTGGGGCGGCAGAAGGGCCCGGGACGACTGCGGCCGAGCCGCTGTCCGTCCCGGACGTCACGGGCGGTTCCGCGGGGGATTCACGGTCCGTGCGACCGGACCCGCCGCGCTCCGAGGACTCAGGCACCGCTCCTCAGTGTGGGGTACGACACATGCCCGCCACGAGGGGCGTGCGACCACTTTTTGAGTCCGGTGCGTGACCGGACGGCTACGGGCGGGCGCGATGTGCCGTACGGCGGGGGGCTGTTCGCGGTCCGGGGGTGAAGCGGTCCGGCCGTCGGCGGACGGCCCGCTCGCTGATCAGGTGCGTGCGCACACGCCGGCCCGGCGAGCTTTTTGGAAGGTGCTTCGGCGCTTGGGCGCCGGGGGCGCGCGTGCTTCGTGACCGGCGCGGGCGGGAACGCACGCTCCCGTCGCCGGAGTGGCCGGCCGGCCTTACAGGGCTGCCGCGCCGCGTTCGCGGAGGGACTTGCCGTACTGCTGGAGCACCCAGAGTTCCTGGAGCACCGCGGCCGAACCCGCGTGGTCGCCCTGGGCCTCGCTGCGGCGGGCGGCGCCCTCCAGGTCGGCGATGCGTGCGTCGACGGCGGCGATGCGGACCGCGGCCAGCTGTTCACCGGCGTAGGCGGCGTCGGGGTCGCGGCGGGTGCGCAGCGGCTCGACGGTGAGTTCGGTGACCATGGCGCGGACCGTGTCGTCGGGGGCGGCGTCGCGTACCCGGGCGACGTACTCGCTGTCGGCGACGCCGGCAGCGGCGCCGCCCGCGTCCTCGACGCACTGGCGGACCGTGGCGTAGGGCGGGGCGGTGAACTCGTCGACTCCGTAGGCGTCGAAGGCCGGGGAGACCAGGTCGGGGCGCTGCAGGGCGAGCTTGAGGAGTTCGCGCTCCACGCGGTGGGCGGGGCTGCGGAGGTGGAGGGCCGGGCCGCGCGGTCCCGGGGCGGGGCCTTCCTGGGCGGGGGCGGGAGCGCCGCGGCGCTGCCGGGCACCCTGCTCCGGGCCGCCGTCCCGGCCGCGCTCGCGGGCCCAGCGGGCGAGCTGGCTGACCCGGCGGACGACGAACTGAGTGTCCAGGATGCCGAGCATGCCGGCCAGGGAGACGGCCGACTCGTGCTGGATCGAGCTGTTCTTGATGTTCGCGACGATGGGCGCCGCCTCGTCGAGGGCGGCGGCGCGGCCGACCGTGGTGGCGAGGTTGTGCCGGGAGACGACATGCCGCAGGGCGAATTCGAAGAGCGGGGTACGGGACTCCACGAGGTCGGCGACGGCCTGATCGCCCTTGGCCAGCCGCAGGTCGCACGGGTCCATGCCGCCCGGGGTGATCGCGATGGAGGTCTCCGCGGCGAACTTCTGGTCGTCCTCGAAGGCGCGCAGGGCGGCCTTCTGGCCCGCGGCGTCGCCGTCGAAGGTGAAGACCACCTCGGAGCCGGAGTTGTCCATCAGCAGCCGGCGGAGGATCTTGATGTGGCCCTCGCCGAAGGAGGTGCCGCAGGTGGCGATGGCCGTGGTCACACCGGCCAGGTGACAGGCCATGACGTCGGTGTAGCCCTCGACGACGACCGCGCGGCTGGTCCTGGCGATCTCCTTCTTGGCGAGGTCGATGCCGTACAGGACCTGGGACTTGCGGTAGATCGGGGTTTCGGGGGTGTTCAGATACTTGGGGCCGTTGTCGTCGTCGCGGAGCTTGCGGGCGCCGAAGCCGACGACCTCGCCGGAGATGTCCCGGATCGGCCACATCAGGCGGCCGCGGAAGCGGTCGATGGGCCCGCGGCGGCCCTCCTGGGAGAGGCCCGCCAGGACCAGCTCCTTGTCGCTGAAGCCGCGGCCGCGCAGGAAGCGGGTGAGGTGGTCCCAGCCGGCCGGGCTGTAGCCGACGCCGAAGTGCTGGGCGGCGGTCTGCTCGAAGCCGCGCGCGGCGAGGAACTTGCGGCCGATCTCGGCCTCGGGGCCATCGAGCTGCTCGACGTAGAACTGCGCGGCGACCTTGTGGGCCTCGACCAGGCGGGTGCGCTCGCCCTGCTGGCGGCCGGGGGTGTAGCCGCCCTCTTCGTAGCGCAGGGTGATGCCGGCCTGCGAGGCGAGGCGCTCGATGGTCTCGGCGAAGGAGAGGTGGTCGATCTTCATGATGAAGTCGACGGTGTCGCCGCCCTCCTGGCAGCCGAAGCAGTGGTAGAGCCCCTTGGTGGTGCTGACGTGGAAGGACGGGGACTTCTCGTCGTGGAACGGGCACAGGCCCTTGAGGTTGCCGCCGCCGGCGTTGCGGAGCTGGAGGTACTCGGACACGACGGCGTCGATCGGGACCGCGTCCCGGACCGCCTTCACGTCGTCATCGTTGATCCTGCCTGCCACGCGTGAATTCTACGGCCGGGCTCGGACACTCCCGGCCGCGCCTCCGCTCCCCGGCGTCGGCGCCTCAGCCCATCAGCTCCAGAAAGCGGGCGAGTCCGATATTGCCGCCGGAGACGATCACGCCGATCCGGGGCGGACGGGGGGACCGCCCGGGCCCTCCAGGCACCGGGGGAAGGTCGACGCACCCGGCCAGGAGAGCGGCGATCCCGGTGGCGCCGCTGGGCTCGGTGACGATCTTCAGCCGCTCGAAGGCCAGCTTCATGGCGGTGCGGATCTCGTCATCGCCGACCAGGACCACGGAGTCGACGAGCTCGCGGTTGATCGGGAAGGTCAGCTCGCCGGGCGCGTCGACGGCCTGGCCGTCGGCGATGGTGTGCGGGACCGGGATGGTGACCCGGTGCCCGGCGGCGAGCGAGCGCCGGGTGTCGTCGCCGGTCTCCGGCTCCACGCCGATCATGCGGATGCCGGGGGCCAGGGCGGTCGCCGCGAGGGCAGAGCCCGCCATCAGCCCACCGCCGCCCACCGGCACCAGCAGCGCGTCGAGCGGGCCGGTCTCCTCGATCAGCTCCAGGGCCGCGGTGCCCTGACCTGCGATGACGTCCGGGTGGTCATAGGGCGGGATCAGGCTGAGTCCGCGCTCCTGGGCCAGCCGGCCGCCGATGGCGGCGCGGTCGCCGGTGTAGCGGTCGTAGGTGACGATCTCCGCGCCGTAGCCGGCGGTGGCGTCGAGCTTGGCCTGCGGGGAGTCCTCCGGCATCACGATGACGGCGGTGGTGCCCAGCTCCCGGGCGGCCAGCGCGATGGCCTGCGCGTGGTTGCCGGAGGAGTACGCGACGACGCCGCGGGCCCGCTGCTCGGGCGTCAGCCGCGAGACGGCGTGGTAGGCGCCGCGGAACTTGAACGCGCCCACGCGCTGGAAGTTCTCGCACTTGAGGAAGACCTCGGCGCCGGCCAGCCCGTCGAGGGTGCGCGAGCGCAGTACGGGCGTGCGGTGGACCACGCCCGCCAGCCGTTTCGCCGCGTCCCGGACGTCGTCGAAGGTGACGGCCGGGACGGGCGTGCCGGCACCGCCAGGGCCGGTGGGGCTTGCGGGACCGGAGGAACCTGTGGGGCTGCTGGGCATACCACCACGCTACGGGAGCAGCGAATCCAGCGGAACCTGCGGATCGGCCAAGGCGTCGGCGTCCAACGGCTGCCCGGACCTGATGAGTTGCTGGACGGGCCCGGCGACGTCCCAGACGTTGACGTTCATGCCGGCGAGTACCCGGCCCTCGGCGAGCCAGAAGGCGATGAACTCCCGCTTGCCGACATCGCCACGGCAGACGACCTGGTCGTACGAGCCGGGCGGGGCGTAGCCGGAGTACTCCAGGCCGACGTCGTACTGGTCGGAGAAGAAGTAGGGGATGCGGTCGTAGCTGACTTCCTGGCCGAGCATGGCGCGTGCCGCGGCCGGCCCGCCGTTGAGGGCGTTGGCCCAGTGCTCGACGCGCACCCGGGCGTCCAGCAGCGGGTGGTCGGCGGCCGCGACGTCGCCGGCGGCGTAGATGTACGGGTCGGAGGTGCGCATGCCGGCGTCCACGGCCACGCCTCCCCCGGCCGCCGGGTCGGCCAGCGCCAGGCCGGCCTGGGCGGCGAGGGCGGTGCGCGGGGCGGCGCCGATCGCGGCGAGCACGTCGTGGGCGAGGTGTTCCTCACCGTCGTCGGTGCGCACCGCCAGCACCATGCCGTCCTGCCCGACGATCTCGGTGAAGCGGGCGCCGAAGTGGAAGCGGACGCCGTGTTCGCCGTGCAAGTCGGTGAACAGGCCGCCGAGTTCGGGCCCCAGGACGTGGTGCAGCGGGGTCGGGGCGGCCTCGACCACGGTCACCTCGGCGCCGTAGGAGCGGGCCGCGGCGGCGACCTCCAGGCCGATCCAGCCGGCGCCCGCGATGACGAGATGGCCGTTGTCGCGGCCGAGCGAGGCGAGCACGCCGCGCAGCCGTTCGGCGTGCGCGAGTCGGCGCAGGTGGTGCACGCCGGCCAGGCCGGTGCCGGGGATGTCCAGACGGCGCGGCTCGGCGCCGGTGGCCAGCAGCAGCTTGTCGTAGGCGATCAGGGTGCCGTCGCCGAGGCGTACGGTCCTGGCTTCCGGGTCGAGGTGGACGGCGGGCTGGCCGAGGTGGAGTTCGATGTGGGCCTTGGCGTACCAGGCGGGTTCGTGGACGAAGACGCTGTCGCGCTCGTCCTTGCCGAGCAGGTAGCCCTTGGAGAGCGGTGGGCGCTCGTACGGGTGGTCGCGCTCGTCACAGATGAGGATCACCCGGCCGGTGAAGCCCTCCGAGCGGAGGGTCTCGGCGGCCTTGGCGCCGGCCAGGCCACCTCCGACGATGACGAACGTCTGGTGTGCGTCGACCACTTGCTTCCTCCTCGTTGCGGTGCCGTACGTCCGCTTCCGCGTCCGTGAACGCCCGGGTGGTGCCCCCGTGGATCATGCCCCCGTCGGTGTCGTTGGCGATGCTCCGTTCGAAACCGTCGAGTTCGAGCGTCCCGCACGGAGCGTGAGGGGGGAAGGGGGGCTGCCCCTCCAGGGTCACCCTCGGTTGCCTCGCGCGAGACCGGGGGGACGGGTGAGACGGGCGTGCAGAGAGCGTGCCGAGGCGTCCGTCAGGGCGGCGATCTGGTCGATGACGGCCCGCATCCGGGCGGTGTCGTCCTCGGCGGTTTCGAACAGCGAACGGAACTGCGGGTCAAGGCCGTCGGGGGCGCGGGCCAGCAGCGCCTCGGCCAGTTCGGCGATCACCACGCGCTGGTCGGCGCGCAGCGCTTCCTGGTCGGGCCGCTGCATGACGTAGCGGTCGGCGACGGCTTTCAAAACGGCGCATTCCAGCCGTGTTTCGGCCGGAACCACCAGCTCCGCCGCGTAGCGCGTGAGCGGGCCGTTTCCACTTCCGGTGTCGTGACGGCCCGGCAGGTGTCCCCACGCGGCCCGCGTCGCGGTCTCCGCGGCCTGGCAGAAGCGGCCGATCAGCTGGCTGGTGGCGTCCTTGAGGCGGGCCTGTGCGAGCGCCGTGCCGTCGTAGCCGTGCGGCCACCACTCCTGCTCCAGAAGGCGGTCCAGCGCCGCGGCCAGTTCCTCGGGGCCGGCGCCGGGTGCGTAGCGTTCACCGGCGACGGCGAAGATCTCGGCCCGTTCGGAGTCGGCGAGCAGGAGGTTGGGGTCGAGGTGTCCGGCGTGCAGGCCGTCCTCGACGTCGTGCACCGAGTACGCCACGTCGTCGGACCAGTCCATGACCTGCGCCTCGAAGCTCCGCACGGAGGTCGGTGCGCCCTGCCGGAACCACGCGAAGACCGGCAGGTCGTCGTCGTAGACGCCGAACTTCGGGGAGGCGGGGTCGGTGGGGTGCCCGCCGCGTGGCCAGGGGTACTTGGTGGCCGCGTCGAGAGCGGCGCGGGTGAGGTTGAGGCCGACGCTGACCGTCGAGCCGTCCGGCGCCGGGATGAACCGCTTGGGCTCCAGCCGTGCCAGCAGCCGCAGCGACTGTGCGTTGCCTTCGAAACCCCCGCAGGGCAGGGCCACTTCGTTGAGGGTCTGCTCGCCGTTGTGCCCGAAGGGCGGGTGGCCGAGGTCGTGGGCCAGGCAGGCGGTCTCGACCAGGTCGGGGTCGCAGCCGAGGGCGGCGCCGAGTTCCCGTCCGACCTGCGCGCACTCCAGGGAGTGGGTCAGGCGGGTGCGGGGGCTGGCGTCCCAGAGGTAGGTCTGCGAACCAGGGGTGACGACCTGGGTCTTGCCCGCGAGGCGGCGCAGCGCGGCGGAGTGCAGGACCCGGGCCCGGTCGCGCTGGAAGGCGGTGCGCCCGGGGCGCTTGTCCGGTTCGGAGACCCAGCGTTCGGCGTCGGCCTCGGTGTAGCCGGGCGTGTCCTGGTCGGCCGGGACACGTGCGGGTTCCCGGGAGCTCTGGCCGGAGGCGTGGCCGGGGCCGTGGTCGCCCGCGTCCCTGCCGGTGGTCGGTGGTGTACCCGTCATACAGCGACGGTAGCCGCCCTGGCGCCTTCCGGGTCGGATGCGGTACGCGCGAGGAGCGCCTGGTCGTAGCGGTGAAGTACGAGGCGGGCCAGGGAGGGGTGGTCGCCGAGGGGCGCGGCGGCGGTCCCGGGGGCGTCGGCGGCGCACTGCGCGGCGAAGCGTCCGGGGGCGGTGAAGCAGGCGGCGACGGCGATCCGGTCGTGGCCGCGGGCGGTCAGCAGGCGCACGGCCTCGGCGACGGTGGGGGTGGCGGCGGAGGCGTACGCGGGCAGCACGGGGACGCCGCCGAGCCGGGCCGAGAGCAGCTGCGCGATGCGGGCGGTGTCCTCGGCGGAGCGCGGCGCCCGGGATCCTGCGGAGGCCAGCACCACGGCGGTGCGGCCGATGCCCGAACGGTTCTGCGGCCGGTTCACGGCGCAGGGGCCGGCCGCCACCACCTCGCGGCCGAGGTCCTCGGCCGCGTCGAGAGCGTCGAAGGCGTCGCGGGCGTCCGGGCCGCCGCCGGCCTCGTGGGCGAACCCGGCCTCCAGAAGGCGGCCGTACAGCGCCTCGACCAGGAGCGGGTGCGGGCCCAGGGGCGCGGCGATCCGGCCGCCGAGGTGGGGCGCGTCCGCCAGGGCGGCGGGCAGGTCGTGCGTGACGTGGTACCCCCGGCCGAAGAGCAGCGGGACGAGGACCGCCTCGCCGCGCAGTTCGGCGAGGGTGTCGGCGAGCAGCGGCCGGTTCAGCTCGATGTGACCGAGGCGGACGGGCAGGCCGGGGCGGAGCGCACGGACCCGGTCAAGCAGCGCGCGGATGGTGCGCGGGGCCCGCGGGTCCCGGCTGCCGTGGGCCACGGCGACCAGGGTCGGAGCGGGGTGCGGGCGCGGGGCGGTGGTCATACGGTGCTCCAGGGCGGGGTGCCGGACGGCGGCGGCCTGCCGCCGGTCGGGCCGCTGCCCCGCGGGGCGCCGGTAGCCGTGCAGCCGGACCTTGCTGAGCTGGTGGCTCAGCTGGGCCGTGATCTCGGTGGCGAGGTCGGCCGTGCCCAGGGGAACGGCGCCGTCGGGGTGGTCGGAATCGTGGTGGTCGCGGGCGTCGGGGGCCGGGCGGCCGTCCGCAACGGCGCGGCCCTGGTGTGCTGCGCGGCGCCCGCCCTCTGCCGGGTCGGTCCGCGGTGCGAGGTCGTCGTTCGGTGCGAGGTCGATCGGGGCCTGGATGGGCTGGTGCGCTCTCGACGCCGTCATGGCCAGAGCGTGGCAGCGGTGCGTTGCGGGGCCGTTTCCGGCCGGCGAATTCCGTGTGCCGTCCGACCTCCGCCGGCGGGCCGCGCGCTGGGAGATCGCTGCCCCGTGGCCGAAACCCTCGTGATTCCTGCGTGTAACACCCCCGTACCACGCTGGCACGCATGAACGCCGCGACGGTCGACACCCACTGCCCCTACTGCGCCCTGCAATGCGGCATGGGCCTGCGGCCCGCCGGGCCCGGCACGGGGACGGCCGCCGGGGCCCGCGCCGCCGGGGCCCCGGCAGCCGGCGGGCCGGGTGTGGAGGTCGTGGAGCGGCCCGGTTTCCCGGTGAACCGCGGCGCCCTGTGCGGCAAGGGCAGGACCGCTGCCGAGCTGCTCGCCCCGGGAGCGCGGCTGACCACGCCGCTGGTGCGGAACACCGATACCGGGGTGCTGGAGCCGGCCGGCTGGGACGAGGCGCTGGACCGCGTCGCCGCGGGCCTGCGGCGGACCGGTGCGGCGCACGGCCGGGACGCGGTGGGTGTCTTCGGCGGCGGCGGGCTCACCAACGAGAAGGCGTACGCCCTGGGGAAGTTCGCCCGGGTCGCGCTCGGCACCTCGCAGATCGACTACAACGGCCGGTTCTGCATGTCGTCGGCAGCCGCGGCGCACGGCAGGGCGTTCGGACTGGACCGCGGTCTGCCGTTCCCGCTGGCGGACGTGGCCCGCACCGGCTGCGTCATCCTGGTCGGCTCCAACCTGGCCGAGACCATGCCGCCCGCCCTGCGCTACCTCACCGAGCTGCGGGAGAACGGCGGCAAGCTGATCGTCGTCGACCCGCGCAGGACCCGCACCGCCGAGCAGGCGGACCTGCACCTCGCGCCGCGCCCCGGCACCGATCTGGCACTGGCGCTCGGGCTGCTGCACCTGGTCGTCGCGCAGGGCCGCACCGATGAGGAGTTCATCGCGGCCCGCACCAGCGGCTGGGCGGAGGCGCGGTCGGCGGCGATGGCGCACTGGCCGGAAATGGTCGAACGGATCACGGGGGTGCCGGTGCCGCAGCTCCGCGAGGCGGTGGAGCTGTTCTGCGACGCCGCGTCGTCGATGGTGCTGACGGCGCGCGGCCCCGAGCAGCAGGCCAAGGGCACGGACACCGTGGGGGCGTGGATCAACCTGTGCCTGGCGACCGGCCGGGCGGGCCGCGAGCTGTCCGGCTACGGCTGCCTGACCGGGCAGGGCAACGGCCAGGGCGGCCGCGAGCACGGCCAGAAGGCCGACCAGCTGCCCGGCTACCGCAAGCTCGACGACCCGGCGGCCCGCCGGCATGTCGCGGAGGTGTGGGGCGTCGACCCGGACGAGCTGCCGGGCCCCGGGCGCAGCGCGTACGAGTTGCTGGACGCGCTGGGGCGTGACGTCCGGGCGCTGCTGCTGATGGGCTCCAACCCGGTCGTCTCCGCGCCCCGCGCCGCCCATGTGGAGGAGCGCATCCGGTCGTTGGACTTCCTGGCCGTCGCGGACGTGGTGCTGTCGGAGACCGCCGCGCTGGCCGATGTGGTACTGCCGGTCGCCCAGTGGGCGGAGGAGACCGGCACCACGACAAATCTGGAGGGCCGGGTCCTGTTGCGCCGCCGGGCGCTGGCCCCGCCACCCGGTGTGCGCACGGACCTGGAGGTGCTCAACGGCCTTGCGGCGCGCCTGGGTCGGGAGAAGGGCTTCCCGACCACGCCCGAGGAGGTCTTCGACGAACTGCGGCGGGCGTCGGCGGGCGGTCCCGCGGACTACTCGGGCATCACCTACCGGCGGATCGCGGAGGAGGACGGCGTCTTCTGGCCGTGCCCGCAGCTGCCCGAGGGCGGCTCCCCCACCGATCACCCCGGCACACCCCGCCTGTTCCTGGACCGCTTCGCGACGCCGGACGGCCGGGCCCGGTTCGTCCCCGTCACACACCGGCCGGCGGACGAGGAGACCGACGACGCCTATCCGGTCGTGCTGACGACGGGCCGGGTGCTTTCCCAGTACCAGTCCGGGGCACAGACCCGCCGGGTCGCCGAGCTGAACGCCGCCGAGCCCGGACCGTTCGTCCAGCTGCATCCGCGGCTCGCGGAACGTCTCGGGATCGCGGACGGCGAACCGGTCGCGGTGGTCTCCCGGCGCGGCCGGGCGGTCGCCCCGGCCCGGGTGAGCGGCGCGATCCGGCCGGACACCGTCTTCATGCCGTTCCACTGGCCGGGCGAAGGACGGGCCAACACCCTCACCAACCCGGCGCTCGACCCGACCTCCCGGATGCCGGAGTTCAAGGTGTGCGCGGTACGCCTGGAAGCCGTGCGGACGGGCGGGGCAGTGGAGACGGTTGAGGTGGGGGGATCCGAGAGGAACCCAGGGGCCTGATGGGGCGTGGAGGGGCCGGGGTAGCGTCGCGGAATGGACCTGAACCCCGAGTTCCCCGACCTCGACCCACCGACGCCGAACGAGCGGCGCGTGCACGAAGTCAGCAATCAGCTCTACGGCTTGTCAGCGGTCTTCGTGATGAGTTCGTGGGCTCTGCTCTACGCGTCGTTCGCCCTGGGGGTCAGCTTCTTGATATCGGTGCCCCACTTCGTGGGCGCGAACGGCGGTCTGCTGCTGATGTTCCTCGGGTGGCGCAACGACCGCCGCGAACTGGTCACACGGGGCACGTGGTGCATGGCGGCGGACCTGGCGCTCGTCCTCGTCGCCGTCGCGCTGACGAAGTGAACGCCGTGCGGGGCGCCGGCCCGCACGGCGCCGCGCCTCACAGCTGGTGGGCGTCCACTTCCTTCAAGTACTTCGCGCGCGTCGCGTCGTCGAGGAACGAGGCGCGGAAGGAGTTGCGGGCGAGGGTGCGCAGGGTCTCCGCGTCGAGGCCCAGGGCATCGCGCACGGCGGTGAAGTTGTCGTCCGCGTAACCGCCGAAGTAGGCCGGGTCGTCGGAGTTGACGGTCACCAGCAGGCCCGCGTCCAGCATCGCGGGCAGCGGGTGGTCGGCGAGGTCGTCGATGACCCGGAGCCGGACGTTCGACAGCGGGCAGACGGTGAGCGGGATCTGATCGGCCACCAGGCGGGCCACCAGCCGCTCGTCCTCCAGCGCGCGCACGCCGTGGTCGATCCGGTCCACGCCGAGCACGTCCAGGGCCTCCCACACATACGCGGCGGGGCCCTCCTCGCCCGCGTGCGCCACGCACTTCAGGCCGGCCTCCCGCGCCAGGGCGTAGACGTCCTTGAACTTCGACGGCGGATGCCCGACCTCCGCGGAGTCCAGTCCCACTGCCGTGATGCGGTCCAGGTGCGGGCGCGCCGCCTCGAACGTCGCCAGGGCCGACTCGGCGCTCTCGTCGCGCAGGAAGCACATGATCAGGCGGGTGCTGATGCCGTACCTCTCCTCGGCGCCGTCCAGGGCACGGGCGAGACCGCGGATGACCGTGCCGATCGGGACGCCGCGCGCGGTGTGCGCCTGCGGGTCGAAGAAGATCTCGGCGTGCCGGACGCCCTGCTCCTTGGCGCGCACCAGGTAGGCGTCCGCGAGATCGGCGAAGTCGTCCTCGGTGCGCAGGACGGCCATCAGCGCGTAGTAGAGGTTCAGGAACGACTGCAGATCGGCGAAGGAGTAGGCGCGGCGCAGCTCGTCCACCGAGGCGTACGGCAGGGTGACGCCGTTGCGCTCGGCGAGTGCGAACGCCAACTCCGGCTCCAGCGTGCCCTCGATGTGGAGATGCAGCTCCGCCTTGGGCAGCGGGGACCGGGGAGCTGATGCGGCTGAGGAGGAGGAAGGCACGCGGGTCACACCTGTTCTGCGGTTCGGAAAGGGCCCTCGGCGCGGGAGCGGTCCTCGCCAACGGAAAGGCCGCTCGGCGCGGGAGGAGTCGTCCAGGTTAACCGGCGGACGGGCGGCGGTGACGGCGGCGCCCGGGCGTCGCGCTCAACCGGTCCGCTCGGCCGCCGTCGTGCCCCGCCAGTCGCCGCTCCCGATGGGTGTGCCGGTGGCCCGCAGCCGGGCGGCCAGCGGCTCGGCCGCCAGATACACCCAGGCCCGCGTCGCCCCGCCGGCCGGGCCTACGGCCTCCGCCGCCACGCGTTCGTAGAGGTTCCCGGAGGCGCCGGGGGTGTGGCCCTCCAGCCGGTCCAGCGTCGTGAGCACGTCGTCGTAGTCGGCGTGCCGAGGGGTGATGAGCGCGCCGTGCACCACCGCGTCGGCCGGGCCCGCGACGGCGTACGGGTATCCGGGGCCTTCGTAGAGCAGCGCGCCGGCGATCCGGGCCGGCTCCTCGGCCTCGGTCCTGCCGCGCAGCGCCCAGGCGTGGTGGATCCCGCCGGGACGCAGCGTCCCGTAGACGAAGAACGGCAGACGCTCGGGCTGGGTGGTCACGGGTGCGGAATCCTCTCCGAAACGGTGCGGGGCCGCGCGCGGGCGCCGGTTTCGGGCCCACTGCAACCATGCCAGGCCGCAGGGCGTCGCAGCTTGCGGGATCGAACACGATCGCGAGTGCCGCCGCACGGCCCGGCCGTGGCCGGTGGCGTGGGGCGGGCGGGAAGAGGAGCACGGATGCGAGGGCTGCGGCCGGTGAGACGCCTACGGCTGCCGCGGACACGGGCGGGGTGGCGCCGCACGTACCAGGTGGCCGTGGCGCTGACGGTGTTCGCCCTGGCCCCCGCGACGTGGATGAACGCGACGGCGGGGCCCCGCGTCCGCACGGTCGCCGACGCGCCGTCCGCGCCGGTCGCCGTCGTCTTCGGCGCCGGCCTGTGGAACGGCGAGCCGTCGCCGTACCTCGCCCACCGGCTGGACGCGGCCGCCGAGCTGTACGACCGGGGGACGGTCCGCACGATCCTCGTCACCGGCGACAACAGCCGGCACGACTACGACGAGCCGGACGCGATGCGCGGCTACCTGCTGCGCCGCGGCGTCCCGGCCGCGAAGATCGTCAGCGATTACGCGGGCTTCGACACCTGGGACTCCTGCAGCCGCGCGCACCGGATCTTCGGGGTGGACCGTGCGGTGCTGGTCAGCCAGGGCTTTCATATCCGGCGCGCGCTGGCCCTGTGCGAGGCGGCCGGGGTCGAGTCGTACGGGGTCGGGGTCGCCGCCCGGCATGACGTCACCTGGGCGTACGGCGGGGTGCGGGAACTCTTCGCGGCGGGGAAGGCGGCGGCGGACGCGCTCCTGCGGCCCGATCCGCACTTCCTCGGGCCGCAGGAGAAGGGGCTGGCGGAGGCACTGCGCTAGCGCTTCGGTCAGGCCCTTCAGTCCCGCAAGGCGCGCGAGTAGAGGTCGAACACCTCGGGCCCGAAATAGGGGCTGTAGGAGACCCGGTCGTTCTCCGGGCCGCTGGGGCCACCACCGTTGAGGCCGCCGATGAGGCCGACGGCCGTGCCCGTGCCGCTCTGCTCGTCGAAGTGGGTCAGCCAGGGACCGCCCGACGTGCCGCCGTAGAAGCCGCCGCACTCCATCCGCAGTTGGCGGGTGCCGGCGAGCCGGCTGGTGACGGTGTCGCAGCGCACGGCACGGTCCTGCGGGTCATGGCGGACGCTCGGGTACCCGATGACGGTGACCTTGGTGGTGTAACCGGGCGTGGGGGCGAGGACGTTGGCGCCGGTGACCTCTTCGAGGGAACGGCCGCGGGCGTCGGGGGCGACGGTGGCGAAGGCGAAGTCGAGATCGGCCGCGGCACCGGTGGTGCCGTGCCCGGGGAGGACGTAGGTCTTGCCGATCGCCCAGACCCCGTACGGCTGGGTGGCCGCGCCCGAGCGGTAGCGGGGGACGAAGGCGGCGCGCGTGCCCGCTTCGCAATGACCGGCGGTGAGGATCAGGTTGCGGCGCGGGGAGCGCACCACGAACGCGGTGCAGTGGTGGGTCCGCGCGTCCTGGCCGACGGAGAACAGCACGCCGACGGACGGGACACCGTCGAAGTGCGTGCCGGAGACGGCGGCGGCGTCCGCGGGCCCGGCCGGCTCGGAGGCGGAGGCCGCGGCCTCTTTGGCAGGTGCGGCGTCTCTGGCAGGCGCGGCCTCTTTGGCAGGTGCGGCCTCTTCTGCGGGTGCGGTCTCGCCCGGGGGCGGATGGGCGGCGGCCATCCGTTCCGCGGTCCAGTAGGCCGCGGCGTCATGGCTGGTCCAGGTGGCGGGAGTGGTGGGGGCCGCGACGGTGGCGGGCGCCCCGGGGGCGGAGGTCGCTCCGGGAGCCCCGGGACCGGTGGCGGCGGAGTGCTGCGGGGCGGTCGCGCGGTCGGCGTACGCGGCGAAACCGGCGGGGTTGGTGATGCCTGTGGGGTCCTTGGCACCGGAGGCGCCCTCGGCCGCGTGGCTCGCGGAGGCCGTGACAAGACACAGCGCCGCGCCGCACACGGCAGCCGTCGCCCGCCTCCGGTGGCGGCTCGGCCAGGGGCGCGTCCGCACCTCGGCGCGGTCCGGCCACTCGGCGCGCTTCTGCCTCTCGGGTCTCTGCCGCACGTCAGCTCGTCTCCTTCGCGACCCAGGCCAGATACTCCGCGCTTCCCCGGGTGACCGGGGTAGCGATGATCTCCGGGGTGTCGTAGTCGTGCGCCGTGAGGAGGTACGCCTCCAGCGCCTCGTAAGCCGGGGCCGCCGTCTTGAACAGCACCTGCCACTCCTGGGTGGTCTCCACGGCGTTCTCCCAGCGGAAGACCGAGGTCACCGGTGCGCTGATCTGTGCGCAGGCCGCGAGCCCGCCCTCGATCGCGCCGCGCGCCAGCCGCTCGGCCTTGGGCTCGCTGTCGATGGTCGTCATGACGGTCAGGAACCGCGTCGGCTGCCCGGGCACGTCCGAAGGCCGGGCCGACTCGGCGAGCCCGGACGGGTCGGACGGTTCGTTCTGGAGGGTCGGATCGGCCACGGGGCGCACCTTCGGGACGGGAGCGGGACGGCATGGGGGCGGGACGGGGACGGCGGTCGGATCATCGCATCGTACGGTCGATGGTGATCATCTTCGTGGTGGCGGGACCGTGCCCCGCGGGCGAGCACCCGGACGCCCGCGCCGTGTGACGCCGAGGGCCCGCCGCCCGCGCCGATGGCCGCCGGGCGGCCCGCGGCGGCCCGGGCCTCGCGCCCCGGTTGCGCCCGCCCCCGCACCGGCAAGGATGGAAGAGGGATTCCCGCCGCCGGTCCGCACCCGAAAGGCCCGCACCATGGACGACCTCAACGCCCTCGCCCGCCGGCAGCTCGACGGCGCCAGGAGCGACCCGCACGGACGCAGCGCCTACCTCTTTGTGCACGACGGCCCGCTGCGGCAGACGGTCATCGCGCTGACCGCGGGCACGGCGCTGGACGAGCACAACACGCCGCCGTCGGCGAGTCTCCAGGTGCTGTTCGGCCGGGTCCGGCTGACCGAGACGCCCGAGGAGCAGGAGCTGACCGCCGGTCAGGTCATGGCCCTCCCACGCGAACGGCACGGCCTGAAGGCCATCGAGGACTCGGCGGTGCTGCTGACGGCCGTCACCGAGGTGCCGGAAGAGGAGCGCACAAGGACGGAGGCCGCGGCCCGCGGCTGAGCGCGCCCGAACTCCCCGGCCCCTCGCGTCCTCCTGCCGTCTGCCGGCTCCGGCCCGTGCAGCCGTGTCCTGCGCAACCCTTTTCCCGGCTCGGCGGTCAGACCTGCCGAGACGACGCTTCTCGCACCTTGGCGGGAGCGCGCTCAGGAGCGTCCTTGTGCACCTCCCTCGGGTGCACATCCCAGGGGGAGGAAATGATCATGGCCAAGCGCGCGTCTTCCGGCCGTACCGTCGTCGGCGCGGTGGCCGCGGCGACCGCCGTCGCGGGACTGGCACTGGCCCTCGGCGCCCCGGCCGCCGGGGCCGCGACCCACGGGGCGGCGGGCAGCGGTGACGCGGCCGTCCGCACCCTGCGGGTCCAGCCGCCGCCGTTCCTCAAGCCGGCCGAGCTGCCGCCGCACGCCTCCTCCGCGTGGTTCGCGGGCCCGGTCACCGCGGGGCTGCCGGATCCGGAGCCGTTCTGCCTGGACGGCGGCGTACTGCCGGCAGGCGAAGGCACCTACCACCGTTTCTTCCACACCGACTACGACACCCACGCCGCGCAGGTCGCCGTGGTGACCGGGAGCGCGGAGCAGGCCCGACGGCTCGCCGCCTCCTGGGAGACCACCGTCGCCGGCTGCGCCGCCGACTGGCTGCGGAACACCCCCGGCGGCACCGCGGCCTGGGACGACTACGGCACGGTCGCCGTGGGGGACGGCGCGCATGTCTACGGGGTGCACACCTCGGTGCCGGACTCCGAGCCGGGCGTGCACCTCTTCGCGGTGGGCCGCAGCGGGGCGCGGGTGACAGTGGTCCACTGGGCCCAGATGGGAGATCTCACGCAGGCACCGGTGAGCGCGTTCAAGAAGACGGCGAAGGCGGCGGTCGTCAAGCTCGGGTGGACGGTGGGGCGTTAGGGGAAAGTCGGGGCGGCTCGACCGGCCCGCTCGGGGCAGGGGTCGGCGTCATACCGCCAGCCACTGGTCGTAGGCCAGCTTGCACAGCAGGGCTACGACCACGACCACCAGCACCCCCCGGACGAATCCGGCGCCGCGCTTGAGCGCCATCCTGGCCCCGACCAGGCCGCCGACGAGGTTGAACAGCGCCAGAAGGGCGCCGAGTTGCCACAGGACGGTGCCCTGGACGGCGAACATCGTCAGCGCGCCGACGTTGGTGCAGACGTTGACGACCTTGGCGGTGGCCGAGGAGGCGACGAGGTCCATGTGCAGGATGGCGGCGAGCGCGACGACGAGGAAGGCGCCGGTGCCCGGCCCGATGAGGCCGTCGTAGAAGCCGATTCCCAGGCCCGCGACGAGGATCGCCGCCACGATCCGCCGCCTGCCGACCGGGCCGGACGGCGCCGGGGCGGTCCCGAAGGCGGGGCGGCAGAGGACGAAGGCCAGCACCGCGAGCAGCACGGCCATGATCAGCGGGCGCAGGACCTCGCTGTTCAGGCCCGCGGCGAAGAACGCGCCGGCGAGGGACCCGGCGGCCGCCGCGAGTCCGATGCGCACCGCGGTTCGCACATCGATCGGGGCCTTGCGGACGTAGGTGACGGCCGCCGCGGTGGTGCCGACGATCGCGGTGGACTTGTTGGTGCCCAGAACATAGGCGGCGGGCGTGTGCGGGAGGCCGACCAGGAGGGCGGGGAGCAGCAGCAGGCCGCCGCCGCCCACCACGGCATCGATCCAGCCGGCCGCGAGGGCGGCCAGGCAGAGCAGGGTCAGCGTGAACAGGTCTATGTCAGGCACCGGCCGATCTTACGAAGCGGCCCGCGTCCTAAGCTCCGCATTTATGGATGGTGAAACCACTTTTCGGCTGGGCGGCGATCTGCCGGTCCGCCGGCTCGGCCTGGGAACGGGCGGACTGGTCGGCCCCGGGTACTGGGGGCCGCGGCACGAGGACCAAGGCCGGCCGGTCGCGCTGCTGCGCCGGGCCGTCGAGCGGGGCGTCACGCTGATCGACACCGCCGACAACTACGGCCCCGACGTGGCCGAGGAGCTGGTGGCGCGCGCCCTGCACCCGTATCCGGCGGGGCTGGTGATCGCGACGAAGGGCGGCGTGGTCCGTACCGGCCCGGACGTGTGGCACATCGCCGGACGGCCCGAGCAGCTGCGCGCCATGTGCGAGGCGAGTCTGCGACGGCTGCGCGTGGAGACGATCGGCCTCTACCAGCTGCACCGGCTGGACCCCGAGGTGCCGATGGCCGAGCAGCTGGGCGCGCTGACGGACCTGCAACGGGCCGGAAAGATCCGGCACATCGGTCTGGACAGCATCGGCGTCGAGGAGCTGAGGCGGGCGCGGGAGATCGCGCCCATCGCGTCCGTGCAGAACCGCTACAACCTCCTGGACCGGGGTGCGGAGGAGCTGCTGGAGGCGTGCGAGGAGCGCGGCACGGCGTTCCTGCCCTGGTTCCCCCTGGGCAACGGCGCACTGACCGGTGACGCGGGCGAAGCACTCGCGGCGGTCGCCGCCCGGCACGGCGCCACCACCGGCCAGATCGCCCTGTCCTGGCTGCTGCACCGCTCCCCGGTCCTGCTTCCGACGCCGGGTACGGGAACGCCCGCCCACCTGGACGAGAACCTGGACGCGGCCCATATCGCGCTCACGGAGGAGGACTTGGCGCGGCTTGACAAGGTCGCGTGAGGCCACGGGGCGCCCCGAGGACTTGTCGTGCTGATCCGGCGCCGTTGAGCCCGGAGCCGGGCCCGCAGGTGTTCCATCTCCCGGTCTCCGCGCTGGTGTGGGCGACAAGGGCATGGGCGTGGCCGTGTCCCAGGCCGTGTTCGGTCTTGAGCCGGCTCACCAGCTCCATGTGCTGGGACAGGGGTGAGGTGTGGATGAGGTTCTTCCACTCGGCTGTCGACCGGCCGTACTTCTTCTCGATCGACGGAAAGCAGCTGAGGGAACGGGCAAGGAGTCACGACCTAGGGGGCGGCCTGCGGTTCGGCGGCTGTGGGGGCCGCGGGGAAACGGTCGGGGGCGGGTGGCGAGCCCGGGGTGACGGTCAGCGTCAGCAGGGTGGCGGTGAGCGCGCTCGCTCCCACCAGGCACGCCGTGAGCCCGCGGCGTGCCTTCAGGGTGGCGGCCGGGATGACGTGCGGTTTGCGGTGTCTGGCCATGGGCGGTGGTCCTCGCAGGAGTGGGGTCGCGGTGGGAGCGGGCCGGGCGGGAGCGGTTCGACGAGCGGGGTCGGTCGGGTCTGACGGGCGGTCTCAGAAGGCGAATTGCTCGGAGTGGATGCGGTGGGCGGGGACGCCTGCGCGCTCCAGGGCGATCACCGCGGCCGTGTGCATGCCGGGCGGGCCGCAGAGGTAGACGTCGTGCTCGTCCAGGTCGGGCACGAGGTTGCGCAGCGCGCGCGGGGACAGCGGGTCGAACGGCCCGTCGGACGGCCCGAGGAGGTAGTGCAGCGCCGCGCCGCGGGAGTCCGCGATGGCTTCCAGCTCGTCCCGCAGCACCAACTGGGCGGCGTTGCCCGCCCGGTAGAGGAGCGTGAGGTCCCCGGGCTCGCCGGGCAGGGTCTCGAAGAGGGCGCGCAGCGGCGTGATACCGACGCCACCCGCGAGCAGCAGCACCTTGGGTCGGGTGCGCCGGTGCGCGGTCAGCGCGCCGAACGGACCGGTGGCCAGGACCCGTACGCCGGGCCGGAGCCGGCGTATCCGGCGGGTGTGGTCACCGCACGCCTTGACGGTGATCCGCAGGGTGTCGTCGCGTACCGGTGCGGAGAGCGAGAAGGGCAACGACGTGCGCCACAGCCGCCGGCCGAGGAAGCGCCAGCGGAAGAACTGCCCCGGCTCGGCGCGCAGCGCGTCCAGCCCGATGCCCTGCATCACGACCGAGACCACGTCCGGTGCCTCGGTGCGAACCGCGATGATCCGCAGGCTGTGCCGCAGCGCCTGGCGTACCGGCACCACCAGGCGGTACCAGACGAGCAGCACTCCGACGGTGGTGTGCAGCATCGTCCACAGCCACGCCGCGAGCGGGCCGCCGGCCAGGTCCGGACCGGCGAGCTGGTGGGCGAAGGCCAGCGCGGCGCCCGCGTAGGTCAGCAGGTGGACCGCGCGCCAGGTCTCGTGCCGCACCCGCCGGCGGACCGCGCGGGCCGAGGAGAGGCCGACGCAGGCCAGCAGTGCGGTGCCGGCGGCGGCCGCGGCCAGACCCGGGTAGCCCAGCAGGCCGACGGCGGCGCTGAGGAGGTCGGTGCCGGTGTGCGCCGCGTGGCCGCACAGCGCGAGGACAGCGTGGGCGAAGCAGCAGGTCAGGACGTAGCGGCCGCCCAGGGCGTGCCAGCGTGCCAGCCGGTCCGCGCCGACACCGTGCTCGACGGCCGGCACCCTGGCCATCAGCAGCAGCATGACCAGGATTCCGTAGCCGGCGAGCAGGCCGCTGAGGTGCGCGAGGGTCGCGAAGAGCGCGTCGAGGCGCACCGAGGGCTCGGCCTGCACCAGCCAGAGGCCGACGACCGGCACCGCCCCGCCGAGCAGTCCGGCCCGCAGGGCAGCAGGCGAGGTCCGCAGCGGGGGCGCGGGCACCGGCGGGGTGCGCGTCGGCCGGGGCGGCACCGCCTGCGGGGTGATCCGCGAGTACAGCGGGTGGGTGGGGAGCGGGTCGGCGGGGGCCGTGGGCGGGGTGAGCGGGTCGGCGGCGAGGGCGTCCGTGGCGGGGGCGTGGGAGGTGTCGGCCTGGAGGGTCACGGGTCGAAACTACGGCCGCGCAGGGCATCGAAACAGCAGGTCAGCAGGGAATTCCCGTTCCTTAAGGCGCCCTTGAGGAACGGCTGATCGCGGGTTAAGGCAGGCCCGTGGAACCGGGCTCTCGGGAGGGCGGCACACGGCCTGAGGGCCTGCCGGGGAAAGCGGCCGTCGGGGTCGGCGGCCGAGGGCGGTGACCTGGCGGGCCGCGCACTCTCCCGCCGCGTCGTCACCCCGCCCAGGGGTCCACCGGGACGACATCCGCCGCCCGGCCCCGCGCGTCCAGCAGCCGCCCCATCAGCTTGGTCTGCCGCAGCACGATCGCCCGGTCCCTGAGCTGGAGATGCGGCAGCCGCTCGCCGAGTTTGGTCTCCAGCCGCTGCACGTCCTGGATGGTGTGCAGCCACACCGTGAACAGCAGGTTGTGCGGGCCGGTCACCGACGCGCACAGCCGCACCTCGGGAAGGGTCAGCAGAACACGTACCGCCTCCGCCAGCCGGTCCGCCGGAACGACCGCCCACAGCGTGGCCGACACCGGCCATTCGGTCAGCTCACGCGCCACTTCGCAGCGCAGCGCCAGATCGTGGTCGGCGATCAGCCTGCCGACGCGGCGGCGGACCGTGGGGGCGCTGAGCCCCACCGCCCGGCCCAGCTCGACCGCGCTCCCCCGTCCGTCGCGGGACAGCTCGGGCAGCAGCGCACGATCGGGCCCGTCGAGCCCCGTGGAGCCGCTGCGCGGCGGCGGTGAGCTGAGGCGCAGCCGCTCGCTCTGCACCGTGCTCAGCGCGCGCAGACGCCAGCGGCTGCCCTCGCCGTAGAGGCGGGTGCCGATGGAGGCGCGGGTCGCGGTGACCCCGGGCAGCGCCGCGATCCGGCGGAGCAGCAGGTCGGACAGCGCGCCGAGGCCGGGCACGAAGACGGTGGTCAGCAGGTCCCGGCCGCCCGCCATGTGCTCGACGGTGGCGACCTGCGGCAGCCCGACGAGGGTCTCGGCGACGTCCTCGACGCTGCCGGCACGGCAGTCGATCTCGACGAAGGCGGTGCAGATCCGCTCGATGAGCCGGCGCCCCGGATAGCCGGTGACCCAGGCGAGCCCGGAGCTCTCCAGCCGGTTCCAGCGGCGGGCGGCGGTGACCGGGTCGATGCCGAGGACCGGCGCGACGGTCTGCCAGGACGCGCGCGGCGCGATCTGCAGGGCGTGCACCAGCTGCGCGTCGAGGCCGCCGATGACACCGCTTTCCTGCATGACGTCCGTCCTGCTGAGTGTTTCCTGCACTCCAAGCCTATTCCGTTCTCGTCGGTAGCGGTGCTGAGCAGCATGGCCTCCCATCCAGGCACCGCCGGAAAAAACCGGGGAATCCCCCGGGCCCATCGGGAAGAGGTTGGCGATGACTTCAGCGGTCTCCGACAGCGCGGCGGACGACGCCCGCGGCGCGAGCACAGGCACCGGAACGGCCAAGGACGCTCCCTCCCCGGGCCCGGTCCGGGACGCGGCGGGGCGCAACGGCAAGGCCGGCCGGAAGGCGCTGCTGGCGGCCACGGTCGGCGGCGTCGTCGAGTCCTTCGACTGGACGATCTACGCGGTGCTCGCGCCGTTCTTCGCCGCCCAGCTGTTCCCCGGCGACGACCCGGTGACCGCGCTGATCGGCGCGTACCTCGGCTTCGCGGTGGGCTTCGTCGTACGGCCCTTCGGCTCGTACGTCATGGGGCGGATCAGCGACTCGCGCGGCCGGCGCTTCGGGCTGACGCTGAGCATGGCGATCATCTCGGCGGCGAGCGTCCTGATCGCGGTGCTGCCGACCGCGGCGGCGATCGGCACGGCCGCGCCGGTCCTGCTGGTGGTGCTGCGACTGGTGCAGGGCCTGTCGATGGGCGGCGAGAACCCCAGCGCCGCCGCGTACGTCACCGAGACCGCCCCGCGGGGCCTGCGCTTCCTCTACAGCGCCATCTCCTACTCCGGTGTCGTCATCGGCAACATCCTGTCCTTCGGGGTGCTGACCCTGCTGCTGGCCACCCTCGGCAGGGACGGCGTGACCGACGGCGGCTGGCGGATCGGCTTCCTGCTGGCGGCGGCTTTCGGGCTGCTCGCCCTGTGGATCCGGCGCAGCGCCGAGGAGAGCGAGGAATTCACCGAGCAGGCCGCGAGCGGGCCGGCCACCACGTCCGCCGGACGCCGCGCGCTGTACCGCGCCGGTGCCCGCAACATCGCCGCGGTGTTCATGATCTCGGTCGGCGGAACCATCGGCTACTACTTCGGCACCACCTATCTCCCGCAGTACGCCGCGCAGTTGGGCGTCGCGTCGGACACCGAGTCGTCGGCGACCATGCTGCTGCCGCTGCTCGCGCTGATCGCCGCGATGGTCGGGGTCGGGCGGCTCGCGGACCGGCTGGGCGCGCTGCGCACCCTGCGGGCCGGGGTGGGACTGCTGGCGCTGGCGACGGTGCCGCTGATGACGGCACTGGCGCACCGGGCGCTGCCGATGTGGGCGGTCACCCTCGTGTACCTGCTGCTGATCGCGGCGCCCATCGGGCTGGCGAACGTGCTCTTCGCCCAGCTGTTCCCGGTCGCCGTGCGGGTGGTGGCGATGGGCGTGCCGTTCACCGTCGCCACCGGGCTCTTCGGCGGCACGTTCCCGCTGCTGGCCCAGACGCTCGGCAAGGCCGGGCACCTGACGCTGGTGCCCTGGTGGGCCGCCGGGGCCGCGGTCCTCGCCTTCCTCGGCACGTTCGTGATCCGCCTGCCGGACCGCGACAACCGCCCGGCCTGACCGGTCCGTTCGCAGCCGAGGACCCGACGACCGGGCCCCGGCAGGTAAACCACCCGGTCGCTCTGCCCCTTTCCTCCCGCCTCCCTCCCCTCTCACAGAAGGAGCTCGCATGAACCTGCGCGACGACGCCCGAGCCCTGTCCGACGACCTCGTACGGATGCGCCGCTCGCTGCACCGCATTCCCGAGGTCGGACTCGACCTGCCCCGTACGCAGGAGGCGGTCCTGGCCGAGCTGGACGGTCTGCCCCTGGAGGTGCGGACCGGCGACGGGCTGAGTTCGGTGACGGCGTTGCTGCGCGGCGGGCAGCCGGGCCCGACGGTGCTGCTGCGCGGCGACATGGACGCCCTGCCGGTCGCCGAACGCACCGGGCTGGACTACGCGGCCGACACCGGTCGGATGCACGCCTGCGGACACGACCTGCACACCACGATGCTGGCCGGCGCCGCCAAACTGCTCTCCGCACACCGCGACCGGCTGGCCGGCGATGTGCTGTTCATGTTCCAGCCCGGCGAGGAGGGCTTCGACGGAGCGCGGCACATGCTGGCGGAGGGCCTGCTCGACGCGTCCGGGCAGCGGCCGGACGCGGCGTACGCGATCCACGTGATGTCCGCGGGCCTGCCGAGCGGCGTGTTCGGCACCCGCGGGGGCCCGGCGCTGGCCGCGTCCAACGTGCTGCGGGTGACCGTCCGCGGCGAGGGCGGGCACGGCTCGATGCCGCACCGCGCCAAGGACCCGATCCAGGCCGCCTGCGAGATGGTCGGCGCCCTGCAGACGTGGATCACCCGCACCTTCGACGTCTTCGACCCGGTGATCCTTTCGGTGGGCACCTTCCACGCGGGCACCCAGCAGAACGTCATTCCCGAGACCGCGGTCTTCGAGGCGACGGTGCGCAGCTTCTCCGCCGCCGCGCAGGCACGGGTCAAGGACGGCACGGTGGAGGTCTGCCGGGGCGTCGCGGCGGCGTTCGGGGTGAGCGTGGACGCGGACTTCGCCGAGCTGTACCCGGTGACGGTCAACGACCACGCCGAGGCGGGCTTCGTGACGGACGTGGTACGCGAGGCGCTCGGCGAGGAGCGTTTCGCCACGCTGCCGCAGCCGCTGCACGGCTCGGAGGACTTCTCCCGGGTGCTGGCCGAGGTGCCGGGCGCGATGCTGACGCTGGGTGCCCCGCCGGCCGGCGCGGACCCGGAGCGCAGCCCCAACAACCATTCCCCGCTGGCCGAGTTCGACGACGCGGTGCTGGCCGACGGCGCGGCGGTGTACGCGGAACTGGCCGCCCGGCGGCTGGCACAGACCCCGGCGGGTGCCGCGTAGGGACACCGCGGAGAAGCAGAGCGCCGCGTAGGAGGCGGAGCCGGAGGAGGGCGGTTGCGGACCCGAGCAGGGGCCCGTCAACTCCCTCCTCCGGGGCGGTTCTTAGAAGGTTCTTAAGCCCGCTGACTATCCACATCACCATGGAATCCCAGTCCCCGTCCGTTCCCGAGGCCGCCCCGGGCACCGCGCCCGGCGCCGCCCCGGACAGCGCTCCCTCGTCCCTCGTGTCCCCCGCCCTCGTACAGCCCCCGCGGAAGGGCCTCCGCCGCCGCGGCACACGCGTGCTCGCCGCCTCCCTCGCCCTGACCGCCACCGCCGCCTGCGTCACGGGCTGCGACAGCGCCTCGGCCGGCACCCTCCACGGCAGCCGCCTCGAACTCCCGGTCACCGGCGGCACGGCCGTCGTCGACACCGTCTCCCTGGGAGTGACCGCGCGGACCGGCGACGGCCGGAAGCTGGTTCTCTCCGACCCCGCCACCGGATCACTCGGCGCACCGGGCCCGGTGACCCGCACCGCCGACGGAGCGCGCTGGCGCTACCCCGCCAAGGGGCTGACGGTGACGGCCCGTTCGGAACACGGCAGGCTGCGGATCGGAATGCGGTCGGACCGCGACGGCTCCGTGAACTGGCCCGTCACCGGCACCGACCCGGCCGCCTCCGCCGTCCAGCTCCCGCGCGGCGAGGGCCTGGACATCCCCGTACGGGACGCCTTCTGGAACTCGGAGAAGGGCGGCCTTGCGGGCAGCACCGTCGACGTGGGCGCCGAGCTGTCCCTGCCGCTCTGGGGCTACAGCATGCGCGGGCGGAAAGGCCCCGGCAGGGCGGAGGGGCGTAAGGACTCCGGCGGATCGCCCCGTCCGGGCGCCGGCGGCGGGTCCGGCAGCCGGTACGGCGTCAGCTATCTCACCCCCACCGACCTCGGCACCTCGCTCCGCTTCACCTCCACCGGCGGCCGGCTGCGGGCCACCGCCGCCCATGCCTTCGACGCGGGCGAGGGCACCCGGGACTACGACGTCACCTTCGCCCTCACGGACGGCAATCCGGTCGCCCCGGCCGGCGACTACCGCTCCTACCTCGCCGAGCACGGCCAACTCGGCAGCCTGCGCGAGAAGATCGAGAAGAATCCGGCCAACGGCAAGCTGCTCGGCGCCTTCCACGCCTATGTGTGGGGCGAGGCCCGCACCGCCGCGGGCGTGCGCCGCATGCAGCAACTGGGCCTGGACCGCATGTGGCTCGGCTACGACGCGGGCCCCGGCCCGATGAACGCCGAGGCCGTGCGCGCCGCCAAGAAGGCCGGCTATCTCGTCGGCCCGTACGACTCGTTCGCCAACGGGCAGGACCCCGAGACCGCCGACAGCCCGACGTCGGCCTGGCCGGGCCGGGTCTACCCGGACTTCTGTATACGAAAGGCGGACGGCAGCGCGCAGAGCGGGTTCCACGGCCGGGGCTGCTATCTCAGCTCGCGCGCCTTCGAGAAGGCCGAACCCCGCACGCACTACCTCGCCGACCGCACCCGCTCCATGGTCGCCAACGGAGCGGACAGCTACTTCCTCGACGTCGACGCGACCGGCGAGGTGTTCCGCGACCACGCGCCGGGCCACGAGATGACCAAGGCGGGCGACCGCGAGAGCCGGCTGGCCCGGATGCGGCGGCTGGCGCGGAACCTCGTCCTCGGCTCGGAGACCGCCCAGCCCTGGGCCAACAAGGTGCTGGCCTACGACCACGGCGCGGGCACCCCGGTGGCGGACGGCCTGTGGAAGCTGGAGCGCGACAAGGAGAACTGGGGCGGCTACTACCCGCAGGACGCCCCCAAGAACTTCTTCAAGCCGGTGCGGCTGCCCGCCGATGTGGCCACCGCGATGTACGACCCGAAGTACCGCGTCCCCCTCTACGAGACCGCGCTGCACAGCTCCCTGGTCAACGCCGAACGCTGGGAGCTGTCCTACGACAAGCTGCCGGAGCAGAAGACCACGCGCGCGCTCCTGGCGATGCTCTACAACACCCCGCTCAACTACGTACTCGACGGGCCGACGCTGAAGCGGAACGGAGCCGAGCTCGCCGCCCTGCAGAAGTACTTCTCCCCTCTGCACCGCGCCGCGGGCACCGAGCGGATGACATCCTTCCGGTGGCTGACCGACGACCGCGGCGTGCAACGCACGGTCTTCGGCGACGGCACCCTGACGGTGACCGCCAACTTCGGCAGCACGGCGTACAAGGGTCTGCCGGGCGGCTGCGTCGACGCCCGGCTCCGCGAGGACTCGAAACCGCGCCGCCTGTGCCCGGCGTCCGCCGCCGGGTGATCCACCGCTGAACCGCAGCAGGTCGGAGCAGGCCCGCGCCGACGGAGCGGCCGGGTACCGGGCATGACCCCACGGCCGCGTCCGTCGCTCCGGGCCGCCGTAAGCGTGGTCCGGCGGCCCCCGCTCCCTCACACGGGGCCCGGTACCCCGCTGAGGGCAGCGTTCCGCACGGGAAACAGTGAGGATGCGAGCGGGTAACAGCCGGGCCGCACGCTGACCACATGACCTCGACAAAGCGTGTGGTGGTGATCGGCGGCGGGATGGCCGGCGCCCGGCTCGCCCGCCAGCTGACCGCGGCGGCCGGCACCCCGGCCGCCGCCCTCGCCGGTGCGCCCGCCGGGGTCGAAGCCGCCTCCGCCCCCGCTCTCACCGTCACCCTCATCGGCGAGGAGCAGCACCCGCCCTACAACCGGGTGCTGCTCGCCGAGGTGCTCGCCGGCCGGTACTCCCCCGAGGTCATCGCGCTGCCGGAGCCCGGTGACGCGGTGCGCCGGCTGAGCGGCGTACGGGTCGTGCGGATCGACCGGAGCGCGCGGCGGGTGCTGTGCGACGACGGCCAGGACGTCCCCTACGACGCGCTGGTGCTGGCCACCGGCGCCAACCCGGTGCTGCCGCCGCTGCGCGGCCTCTTCACGGACGGCCGGGGAGACCTCCCGGACGGTGTGCACCCCTTCCGCACCATGGAAGACTGCCAGGCCCTGGCCGCCGCGGTGCGGCCGGGCACTCCCGCCGTCGTGATCGGCGGCGGCCTGCTGGGCGTCTCGGCGGCCCGCGCGCTGGCCGGGCGCGGCGCCCAGGTGGTCCTCGCCCACCAGGGCGAACACCTCATGGAGCGCCACCTCGACACGGACGCCGCTGCGCTGCTCGCCGAACATCTGGAAGCGCTCGGCATCGAGGTGCACACCGAGTGCCGGGTCCGCGGCGTCGAGACCCGGCTGCGCGAGCCGGCCGCGGGGCAGTCGCCCGGCAGCACCGCCACCCGCGCGGTGCAGGCCGTCGAGCTGGCCGACGGCTTCCGCCTGGACGCCGAACTGGTCGTCCTCGCCTGTGGTGTGCGGCCGCGCACGGGCCTCGCCCGGGCCGCCGGCCTGGACGTCGGCCGCGGCATCCGCGTGGACGACACGCTGCGCACCAGCGACCCGGACATCTTCGCCATCGGCGACTGCGCCGAGCACAACGGCACGGTGTACGGCCTGGCGGGCGCCGCCCAGGAACAGGCCGACGTGCTCTCGGGGGTGCTGACCGAGCGCCCGGCGGACCCCGCCGACGCCGCGCCCGGCGCCGCCCCGTACACGGGCACCCGTGCCCTGACCCGTCTGACCCTCGCGTCGCAGACCGCGGGCCCGGTGCCCGTCACCGATCCGGTCACCGGCCGGTCCCTCCCCTTCGACCTCGCCGCCTTCGGCGAGACCACTCCCCGACCCGGCGACGACGTCGTCCGGCTCTCCGACGCCACCCGGACCTTCTACCGCAAGGTCGTGGTGCGCGGAGACCGGCTGGTCGGCGGCATCCTCCTCGGCGATCTCGGCACCGTCGGCGCGCTCGCCCGCACCTGGGAGGGCGACGAGCCGCTCCCCGCAGCCCCGCTGCTCCACCTGCTCACCACCGATGGAGGCTTCTGATCATGGCCGCAGCCGCCACCCCGCACCCGAACAGCGCCGCAACTCCCCTCCCGTCCGCCTCGGGCACCGCACCGGTACCGGACTCCGCGCGCCCCACCCTCGTGGTCGTCGGCCACGGCATGGTCGGCCAGCGCTTCCTGGAGGAGCTCGCCGACCGGGGCGTCACCGAGCGGTCCCGGGTGGTCGTGCTCTGCGAGGAGCCCCGCGCCGCGTACGACCGCGTACAGCTGACCTCGTACTTCGCCGGCCGGACGCCGGAGGATCTGAGCCTGGTCGAGGGCGACTTCATGGACCGGCACGGCATCGAGCTGCACCTCGGTGACCCGGCCACCGGCATCGACCGCGAGACCCGCACGGTCACCGCCCGCTCGGGCCTGACCGTCCGCTACGACGCGCTGGTCCTGGCCACCGGCTCCTACCCGTTCGTCCCGCCGGTCCCGGGCAAGGACAGCACGGGCTGCTTCGTGTACCGCACCATCGAGGACCTGCTCGCCATCGAGGAGTACGCCAAGAACGCCCGCGCCGGCGTCGTCGTCGGCGGCGGACTGCTCGGCCTGGAGGCGGCAGGTGCGCTCAAGGGCCTCGGAGTGCACACCCACATCGTGGAGTTCAACCCGCGGCTGATGGCCCTCCAGGTGGACGAGGGCGGCGGCAGCGCGCTGCGCCGCACCGTCGAGGACATGGGCCTGGAGGTGCACACCGGCGTCGGCGGCAAGGAGATCGTCGCGGACGGCGGCGGCACCGTCACGGCCATGGAGCTCTCCGACGGCTCCCGCCTCGACACCGACCTCGTCATCTTCTCCGCCGGTGTCCGCCCCCGCGACCAGCTCGCCCGGGACTGCGGCCTGACGGTCGGCGAGCGCGGCGGCATCAGCATCGACGAGCAGTGCCGCACCAGCGACCCCGCCGTCTACGCGATCGGCGAATGCGCGCTGGCCAGTGACGGCCGGGTCTACGGCCTGGTCGCACCGGGCTACGACATGGCCCGCACGGCGGCCGAGGCCATCGCCCGCAGCACGGCACCGGCCGACGGCGCGGCCGACGGTGAGGAGTCCGCGTTCACCGGCGCCGACCTCTCCACCAAGCTCAAGCTGCTCGGCGTGGACGTGGCGTCCTTCGGCGACGCGCACGGCACCACCGACGGCTGCCTCGACGTCGTCTACTCCGACTCCCGCAGCGGCGTCTACAAGAAGCTGGTGATCGGCTCCGAGGGCGAGCTGCTTGGCGGCGTCCTGGTCGGCGACGCCGAGGCGTACGGCATGCTCCGCCCGCTCACCGGCACCGTTCCCCCGCTGGCGCCGGAGCAGTTGGTGCTCCCCGCCGGGTTCGCTGCCGACGGAGCCGGCGCCGCGCTCGGCCCGTCCGCACTGCCCGACAGCGCCGTGCTGTGCAACTGTCACAACGTCACCAAGGGCACCGTCCGGGCCGCCGTCACCGAGCACTCCTGCACCACCCTCCCCGAGGTCAAGAAGTGCACCAAGGCCGGTACCGGCTGCGGCAGCTGCATCAAGACGCTCACCGCCGTCGTCAACGACGAACTGGCCGCGAACGGCGCCACCATCGACTCGGGCCTGTGCAGCTGCTTCCCGCACACCCGCGCCGAGCTCTACGAGATCGTCCGCACCCTGCGCGTGACGACCTTCGCGGAGCTGCTGGACTCGCACGGCCGCCCGGAGGCCAGGGACGGTGACGGCTGCGAGGTCTGCAAGCCGACCGTCGGCTCGATCATCGCCTCCCTCGCCCCGTCCGTCGGCGCCGACGGCTACGTGCTCGAAGGCGAGCAGGCCGCCCTTCAGGACACCAACGACCACTTCCTCGCCAACCTCCAGCGCAACGGCTCGTACTCGATCGTGCCGCGCATCCCCGGCGGTGAGATCACCCCGGAGAAGCTGATCGTCATCGGCGAGGTGGCCCGCGACTTCGGGCTCTACACCAAGATCACCGGAGGTCAGCGGATCGACCTGTTCGGCGCCCGGGTCGACCAGCTCCCGCAGGTCTGGGCCCGGCTGGTGGACGCCGGCTTCGAGTCGGGGCACGCGTACGGCAAGGCCCTGCGCACCGTGAAGTCGTGCGTGGGCCAGACCTGGTGCCGCTACGGCGTCCAGGACTCCGTCCGGATGGCCATCGACCTGGAGCTGCGCTACCGCGGCCTGCGCTCGCCGCACAAGCTCAAGTCCGCGGTGTCCGGCTGCGCCCGCGAGTGTGCGGAGGCGCGGGGCAAGGACTTCGGCGTCATCGCCACCTCCAACGGCTGGAACCTCTACGTGGGCGGCAACGGCGGCGCCGATCCGCGCCACGCCGACCTCCTCGCCCAGGACCTCTCGGACGCCGAACTGGTCCGCCTCATCGACCGGTTCCTGATGTTCTACATCCGCACCGCCGACCGGCTGGAGCGCACCTCGGCGTGGCTGGAGCGGATCGAGGGCGGCCTGGACCACGTACGCGACGTCGTCGTCCACGACTCCCTCGGCCTGTGCGACGAGCTGGAAGCCCTGATGGCCGCGCATGTCTCGCACTACCGCGACGAGTGGGCCGAGACCCTCGCGGACCCGGAGCGGCTGGCCCGCTTCGTCTCCTTCGTCAACGCGCCGGACGCGCCGGACCCGTCGGTCCGGTTCGTGCCCGAGCGCGACCAGGTCAAGCCGGATCTGACGCTGCTGGCCGGCCCGACCCTGCCCGTACGCACTCTGGAAGGGACCACTGTCTGATGACCACCGCACCGAGCACCACACTGAGCACCGCGTCCACCGCGCCTGCCTCCACCGCCGCGGTCGAGATCCTCTGCGAGGACGGCTGGTTCGCGGTCTGCTCGCTCGACGACCTCATCGCGGGGCGCGGGGTGGCCGCCCTGCTCCCCGACGGCGGTCAGGCCGCGCTGTTCGTGGACCGCGCCGGCCGGGCGTACGCGATCGGCAACCGGGACCCGTTCACCGGCGCGTATGTGCTCTCCCGGGGACTGACGGGCTCCACCGACGGCCGCCCGTTCGTGGCATCGCCGCTGCTCAAGCAGCGGTTCGACCTCGCGACCGGCGAATGCCTGGACGACGCGGCGATGTCCGTGCCCACCTACCGCGTACGCACCCGGAACGGCGCGACCGGCAGCTGACAACCGGGCGCGCACCACCGGACACCCCTAAGGCGCAACCCACGGGTTGCACCTCCCTGCCATGACGTGCAACCATCGAGTAGCACGTCAGGTCTACCCGACACGGTGGGAGGTCCCACGCCATGAACCCCGACGACCCCAACACCCCCGAGAACCCCAACAGCCTCAGCGGCCTCGCCGACGGCGTCCCAGGCGACGAGAGCGGCACGAGCGCCGGCGGGGCGGATACGGAGCGCCCCGGGAACCGCATCGCACGGGAGATCAGCATCGACGCACCCGTGGAGCGCGTCTGGGCGGTGCTCACCGAGCCGGAGCACGTCGGCTCCTGGTTCGGGCAGGGCACTCCCACCCCGGTCGACCTCCGCCCCGGGGGCATCATGCAGCTCGACCACGGCGCCTACGGTCAGTTCCCGACCACCATCGTCCGGGTCGACCCGCCGCACCGCTTCTCCTACCGGTGGGCCAGCGCGTTCCCCAGGGAGGTCGCGGCCGAGGGCAACTCCACCCTGGTGGAGTTCACCCTCACCCCGGAGGGCGACGGTACCCGGCTGCGCGTAGTGGAGACCGGCTTCGCCGACCTCACCATTCCCGAGGACCGGCCGGGCGGCTCGTACGAGAGCCACTCCGACGGCTGGTCGGGACAGGTCGAGAACATCCGCCGGTACGCGGAGCGACTCGCGGCATGACCGCCGACGGCGCCACGGGCAGCGGCGGCGACAGCACCACCGACGGCGGCAGCGACACCGTGGCGGAGGTGCTGTCCGCGCTGGCCGACCCGACCCGTCGCCGGATACTCGACGCGCTCGCCGCGCACGGCGAGGCGACCGCCACGGTCCTGGCGTCGGAACTGCCGGTCAGCCGCCAGGCCATCGTCAAACACCTGGGGGTCCTCGACCGCGCCGGCCTGGTCGCCGGCCACCGCGAGGGCCGCGAGGCCCGCTACCGGGTGCGCCCCGAGCTCCTCGGTCTCACCGCCCGCTGGATGGACCGTGTCGCCGCCGACTGGGACACCCGCCTCTCGGCCATCAAGCGCCTCGCCGAGCGGGAACCGCCCCCAGAGGCCCGCAATTCCGGCCACTGACGCGGACCCACCTACCCGAGAGCCCCCCGCCTGCCGGAGCTACCCTGGGTGCCCCCTACGGAGGAGTGCAGGCGTGACCCGGTGGAACACCAGCCACATCCCCGACCAGACCGGCCGCTCGGCCATCGTCACGGGCGCCAACAGCGGCATCGGCTACGTCGCCGCGCGGGAACTGGCGCGGCGCGGCGCCCGTGTCCTGCTGGCCTGCCGCAACGAGGCCCGGGGTGTCGCCGCGTTGGAGCGGCTGCGCGCCGAGGTCCCCACCGCCGAAGCGGAGTTCCGGCAGCTGGACCTGGCCGACCTGTCGTCGGTACGGGACTTCGCCGCCACGCTCGGCGACTTCGACGGTGACCGGCTGGACCTGCTCATCAACAACGCGGGCGTGATGGCCCTGCCGTACCGCACCACCACCGACGGCTTCGAGATGCAGTTCGGCACCAACCACCTCGGTCACTTCGCGCTGACCGGGCTCCTGCTGCCCAAACTCCTCGCCACCCCGGGCGCGCGGGTCGTCACCGTCTCCAGCATGCTGCACGCCATCGCCGACATCGATCTCGACGATCTCAACAGCGAGCGGTCCTACCGCCGCTGGGTCGCCTACGGCCGGTCGAAGAGCGCCAACCTCCTCTTCGTCCACGAGCTGTCCCGGCGTCTGGCCGCGGCCGGCTCAAAGGTCGTCGCGGCCGCCGCGCACCCCGGTTACGCCTCCACCAACCTCCAGACCGCAGGCGCCCGGATGGAGGGCCGCAGGTCCGCGGAGCGGTTCATCGACATGGGCAACCGCATCATCGCCCAGCCCCCGGACGGCGGCGCCCTGGGTACGCTCTGCGCGGCCACCGCCCCGCACATGAAGCCGGACGCCTTCATCGGGCCCCGCAGCGGCCTGCGCGGCGCCCCGGCCCCGTCCTTCCGCGCCCCGTGGACCAAGAAGGACACCACCTCTGAGCGCCTGTGGGCAGCCTCCGTCGAACTCACCGGCGTCCGCTACGACTTCACACCGCCGACTACGCTCTGACGGTGGGGATGGGGGCACCCGAGCCGCAGGGTGAGCAGCACCCGCGCTGAGGCACGGGGCGGCCGGTCCAGGGGCGGAGCGTGGCCGGGGTGCTGCAACACCCGCACACCGGGAGCGGCCGGCCCCGCGTACTCGACCGGGCCACCCTCACCCCAACCCCGACGCCTGGAACACCGCCCGCGCCCCGTCGTGATCGATCCGCTCCGCCAGCTCCCGCAGCGGTGCCGCACCACACCGCAGCAGCCCGCGCTCGCGCGAGCGGCCCACGCCCTGCTCAAGGCGGTGCCACAGCAGCGGGTTGGCGGTGAGCACCTCGGGGTCCAGTTCCACCCGTCCCCCCAGGGCGTCGCGCAGCACCAGCCTCGGGGACATGCCGTCACTGCGGCGCACGAGGACCAGCAGGTCGGTGCGGACCACGCAGGTACGCACCGGCCCGCGGGAGGCCAGCCAGCCCTCGCCCGCACTCACGCGTGGCGGGTAGAGGACCGCGAACAGCGCCAGCGCGACGGCCGTCCAGCACAGCGCGCGCCAGTGCGCGAGAGTCCCGTTGGCCAGGTCGACCAGCAGCATGCAGGTGAGCAGCCCGGCCGCGCACCAGAACGCGCTGCGCAGCTCGGACAGCCGGTTCCGGTCCCGGCCACCCGGCTCACCATGCCCCGGTTGCCCCGGCAGCGATAACAGCACCGCCGACCGGAGTCTCCACCGTCCGCCCCTGTCCCCACAGCCCCCGTCGACCCCACAGCCCTCCCTCTTGCCCGCGCAGTCCGCCTTCTCCCCACTGCCTCCGTCGTCTCGGTCGTCTCCGTCATCCCTCGTGAAATCGGGCCCCAGGCCACGTCGCCGTCCCATACATCGAAGCTAGAGCCGAGCGGCCGGGCGGCCAGAGGCATTTGCACGGCGCTGACGCGGCCCCCGCGAACCTTGACGCGGCGATGACACGGCGTTGACACCGGCGCCCAAATGCGGCCACACCGCACACGAAACCGGCCGCGCAGCACCGCCGCCACGGACTACGAGGCGCACGGCACCGACATAACCGACCGGGCCTCCGGCCGCGTCCCCGTCGACAGCGACACCTTCGAAGTCCTCGGCGTCCTCGGCGTCCTCGGCGACAAGGAGCTGCTGGAATTCCGGCCGGCTCGGGTGCTCTTCGCGTGAGCGCCCGCATCGGGTCGAGCGCCTGCCTCCGCGCCCGGCGGACGGGCCGGCGGGCGGTGGCAGGAGGCAGCCGGACCGGCACCTCATACGAACCAACGAGCCCGCCATGGCGTGAGTTAGGTTGAACGTCACCGACCGAACCACGTGCCAGGGAGACCGCACCATGACCGAATCCGACCACACGGGCAGCGCTCCCGGCCTGCCTCCGACGCCTCCCCCGCTCCCGCCCGAGCCGGTGGACGCCGGACCGCGGCCCGTGCCGACGAGCGAGGCCGAGGCCCTGGAGATCGGCCGACAGCACTTCCCCGAGGTCGGATCAGCGGGCGGGCCGTCCGCCCTGTACGTCCATGAATTCGACATCGGCTACCTCATCCATGCCGGCTGGCCGGCCCCCGAGGACCCCACCGCCCCTCCCGCGGCCCCTGGGGGCAGCAACATCGTCATCAACAAGGCCAACGGCGAGGTGACCTTTCTCCCCAATTTCCCCCCAGAAGCGGCGGTCGAGCTCTACCACAGCTCCTATCGCCCCAGCGGCTCCTGAGCGACGCCGGGTTGGTCGCCGGGTGGGTCGCCGGGTGGGGCATGGCGAGCTGTCAGCACGTCTGGCTAAGCTTTAGCTTGAACATCTCATTGGGTAACCATTACGAACACGGGGGACGTTGTGGCGGGCGCTGGGTTCCAGACCAATGTGGAGGGCCTCAAGGCCGAGGGCACGAATTTCGCCAATCTCGGCGAGGACTTCTATTCCTCGGTGGCGCGGCTGATGGATGGCCTGAATGCGCTGGGCGCGGGGCCACCCAGCAACGGGGACGAAGGACCGCCGGAGGAGAAGAAGTCCTTCGGCGAGCAGTTCGTGAGCGGTCTGACGTCGTTCGCCAGCAAGGCCGACGCCCCTCCGTGGGGGGACGACGAGATCGGCGAGAAGTTCGGCGTCGCCTACGAGGGCGTCCGTGACGGCATGTACGAGTCGATGGGGCACCTCTCCTCGAAGCTCCAGGAAATCGGCAAGGCGCTGACCTCGATGTCCAAGCACCACGCGGAGAACGAGGACTTCAACGACTCGCTGATGAAGCAGCATGTCGCCAACCAGCAGGGGTGGCAGGACCCGACCAAGGAACCAGCGAAGGGCACCTTCACCGAGGTCCGCCTCACCGGCCCGTCCTGACCCACCGGACTGTCCGGTCCCTGGACCACCGGCCGGTCCCGACCTCTTGACGCGGGCGTCTTTCCGCACGGCCCGTTCCGCAGTACGCCATAACGCATTTCATTTCACGGGGGAGCTCCACCTTGTCTCTGATGCTGCCGGATCCGCTTGAGTGGGTCCTGGACATGCTCGGCTTCAACTGGCCGCATGCAGACGAAGACAAGCTGATCGAGTGCGCCCAGGTCTGGCGCACCTTCGCGGCGGAGGTCCAGGGCCACGCGGCGCGGGGCAACACGTACGCGAGCAACGTGCTCGGCGAGAACTCCGGCGACTCCATCGAGGGCTTCAGCAAGGCGTGGGAGAAGTTCTCCGGCGGCTCCGGCTACCTCAACGACGCCGCCGAGGCGGCCGAGGTCATCGCCTTCACGCTGGAAGCCGCGGCCATGCTGGTCATCGGCATGAAGACCGCCGTGATCGTCCAGCTGGCCATCCTGGCCGCCGAGATCATCGCGGCCCAGGCCGCCGCCCCCTTCACCCTCGGCCTGTCCGAAATCGGCGCCGCGGCAGCGACGTTGGCCACACGTGAAGTGGTCCGCCGCATCCTGAAGGAAGTGGCACAGCAGCTCCTCCAAGCGATCGTGGAAGCCGCCAAGGAGCCGGTGATCTCCGCGCTCGAGGCCATGGTCTCCGACCTCATAGCCCAGACCGTCAACCAGAACTTCGGCGCCCAGAAGGGCTACGACCTCGGCCGCACCGCCAAGGAGGGCCAGAAGGCCGCCAAGGACGCCTTCGACAACATGGGCGAGAGCCTGGGTGAGGGCCTTCGTGACGGCGCGGGCGGCCGCGCGGGGCACCGGGCCCGCCAGGGCCTCGACAGCGCCGCAGGTCACGACAGCGGCGGCGGGTCCGACGGGGCCGACGGCTCCGGGAGCGGGGCGGGCTCGCGGAGCGGGTCGGGTTCCGGCAGCGGGTCGAGTTCCGGCAGCGGGTCCGATGGCGGCGGGTCCGGTACGGGGTCCGGCTCGGGCAGCAGCTCCGACGGCGGCTCCGGTTCTGGTTCCGGAACCGGTTCCGGCTCGGGTTCCGGCTCCGGCTCCGGCTCCGGCTCCGGCAACAGCTCCACCGACTCCAGCGGAAGTGGCTCGGGCGGCGGCAACCGCAGCGGCTCGGACGGCGGCGGTTCCACGAGTCACACCCCACGGGCTTCGGACAACGCGGGCACGTCGGGCGGCCCCGGCACCGGCGGCACGGACTCCGGCGGCACGGGCAGCGATCCGTCCTCCTCCAACAGCCCCACCAACAGCCCCACGGACGGCACGTCCAACGGCTCCGACCCTGCCCGGAGCACCCCCGACGCCCAGCCCCTGCCGCCCCCGGAACAGCGCTCCCCCTTCGACGAGGGCTTCCGAGGCGGCAACGACAGCCCCTACGCAAACTCCCCCACCCCGGACTCGGGCCACAGTCCCGATGCGGGCGCCACCCCCGACGCCGCCCGCCCGGACGCGGACTCGGTCAGCACCCGCCCCACCCCGGACAACACCGCGGACGCCACCCGTCCCGACGCAGACGCCATCAGCACCCAGCCGGCGCCGGACAACACCCCCGACGCCTCCCGCCCCGACGCGGACTCGGTCAGCACCCGCCCCACCCCGGACAACACCGCGGACGCCACCCGCCCGGATTCCGACCCGGTCAGCACGCAGCCCGCCCGGGGCAGCACCCCTGACTTCGCGCGCCCGGACCGCCCGGATACGGACGGGGTCACCACCCAGCCCACCCCCGACAACACCCCCGACGCCCCCCGTCCCGCCCCCGCGCCGGACCCCGTCAGCACCCAGCCGGCGCCGGACTCCACACCCCACGAGGGTGGTTCTTCGCGCCCCGACGCGCCCCAGCCCGCACCGGCCCCGGACTCGGGCCCGGGTCCCGTGCCCGGCAACCCGCCCTCCAACGGCGACAGTTCCCACGACGGCAGCGGCAACGCCACCAACAACAACGGCGACAACTCCGCCGGCGGCAGCGGGCGCGCTTCGATGCCACATGTCGGCACGCCGTCGCAGGGTGCCCCCGTCCAACACTCGCCCTCGTCCGGCCCGCCTATCCAGCAGCGCGACCCGGCTCCCGGCGACCCCATGCCCACGGTGGACACCCCCGACGACACAGTCACCACTCAGTCCGCAGGCACCGCAACCCTTCCCCCTCCCACCCAGCACGCCCCCGACACGGGCGCGCCCGCCAACCCCACCCCCCAGCAGGCGCAGCAGTCCAACAGCCCCCAGACCCCCGGCCCGATGATGGGTGGCATCCCCCACCAGGGCGGCGCCGGCACCACCACCCCACGCGCCGGCACACCGCCCCGCGGCGGGACCCCCGCCGGCAGCAACGGAAACGCTTCTGCGGGCACCAACCGCCGCCCGGACGGCTCCCAGGCCATCCACGACGCCACCCAGCAGAGCCGTCCCGAGGCCCCCGCCTACAACCGCCGCCTCGACGGCCCCCGCCGGGAAGAAACGTCCCGCCCGTACAACCCGCGCCGCGACACCGATTCCCACCCGGACAACACCCGCCCGGACGCCTCTCGCCCGGACAACCAGCAACAGCCCCGTCAGGACGCCTCAACACCGCGCCCCGACAACACACGGCCCGACAACACCGGCTCTGACACACGTCCGGACAGCACCCGCCCGTCTGCGGACGGCCCGGAAGGCTCCCGCCCGGAAGGCTCCCGTCCCGACGCGGCCCGCCCGGACGCCGCTCGCCCGGATACGGCCCGCCCGGATGCCACCCACCCGGACGCGGCCCGCCCGGATGCCACCCGCCCCGACGCTGCTCGCCCGGATGCGGCCCGGCCCGACGCTACTCGCCCGGACGGGACGCGCCCCGACCCGGCTCGTCCCGACCCGGCTCGTCCCGACGAAACGCGTCCGTCCGCTCAGCCGTCCCCTTCCCGCCCTGACCGGACACAGGCCGACGCCGGCCCCGACCAGGCCCCGTCGCAGCCCGGTGCCCAGTCCCCCACGCGCCCGGGCGCCCAAACGCCCAGCGCACCGAACCCGAACATCCCGCACCAGAACCAGCAGCCGCAGCACCAGCAACCGACCCCGCAGCAGCCGCAACCCACTCCCCAGAGCCACACCCCCACCCAGCAGCAGACTCCCCAGCAACAGCAACACCAGCAACACCAGCCTTCGCCGCAGCAGCAACCTGCACCCCACCAGCAGCAGGCTCCGCACCACCAGGACCCCAACCAGACCCAGCCCGTCCCACCCCAGCAGCAACAGCAACCTCAGCACCAGGCACCGGTCCCGCAGCCCACGAACCTCCGCAGCCACACCGACGTGCGGATCGGCCTCAACGTTCAGCCGGGTGGCCTGTACTCGCCGTTCCCGCACGACCAACAGGCGCTGCTGAACACCTTCCCGCGGAACCCGGACGGCACCCCGCGGGCGTTCAACGACCCGTTCCAGCCCTGGGCCCAGCTCCAGAACGACGGCGGCCACACCGTCCTCGGCCGCTCCAACAACTGCGCCGACTGCACCCGCTCCTTCATCGAGTCCTGGTACGGCAACCCGCAGGTGTCCTCGCCACGCACCTACGACCCGGACGGCAAGGGCGGCATCGACCGCGCATCCGGCGAACAGAACGGCACCGCCAACATCGAGCAGTGGGCGGGCACCTCTTTCCGTAACTCCGGGCCCAACTCCAAGGACGGCTACGACCGCATAGCCGACGACCTCCGCAAGGCCGGCCCCGGCGCAGCGGCCGCGGTCCTGGTCACCTGGCCCGACAAGCCCGACGGCAGTTCCGGCGGCGCCCACGTCTTCAACGCCGTCAACCACAACGGCAAGGTCGTCTGGGTCGACAGCCAGACCGGCAAGGTCAGCGACCAGCCCATCAACACTGGCGCCCAAAACGTCTGGCACCTCGTCCTGGACGCCAACCGCCAACCATTCGACCCCGCCGCAGCCCAGAACCAAAACCCACAGCAACAGACCCAGAACAACCAGCAGAACCAGCAGCAAGCACAACAGGCCCAGCACGCCCAGGCCCAGCAACAGGCGCAAGCACAAGCTCAGCAGCAGGCGCAGCAACAAGCTCAAGCTCAGCAGCACGCCCAGGCGCAGGCCCAGCAGCACGCTCACGCGCAAGCTCAGGCTCAGCAGCACGCGCAAGCTCAGGCGCACGCTCAGGCACAGGCACAGCAGCACACCCAGGCTCAACACCAGCCCAACCCGTACACCCAACAGCAGCAGCCGGGCCCCTACGCCCAGCAGCAGCAACAGAGCCCATACGCCCAGCCGCACCAGCAGCAGAATCCCTACACCCAGCAGCCGGGCCCGTATGCCCAGCCGCAACAGCAACAGCACTACCAGCAACAAAACCCGTACACCCAGCAGCCGCAGCAACAGCAGCCCGGTCCTTACGCTCAGCAGCCGCAGCACCAACAGCCCGGGCCTCACCAGCAGCCGCACCAACAGCAGCCGGGCCCGTACGCCCAGCAGCAGGCGAACCCGTACACCCAGCAGCCGCAGCCTGGGCCGTACCAACAGCAGCCCAGCCCACAGCAGTACCAGCAGACCCCGTACGCCCAACAGCAGCAGAGCCCCTACGCGCAACAACCCCACCAGCAGCAGCCAGGCCCGTACTCCCACCAGCCCGGGCCCTACCAGCAACCCCACTCGCCGGGTTCCTCCCTACCGCATGCGGACGACTCGTCGCAGCAACATCACACTCCCCCACCGCCAATGGCTCCGGGAGCCTCCCCCGAGCAGCCGACAGGCAGTGATGTCGACCCGGACAACCGAAATCCGATCCCTCCGAGGGAGGAACGGGGACACCTCAACCATCAGCTTCCGCTGCATCGCGACCCCGATGCCTCAGAGGCCGACTTGCTGGAACAGGCCCCGCAGCGCGAACTACCGCTGGACGGCGCGCAAGATGATCTGCGTGATGCCGAAACTGGTAACCCGGTACACCGCACAGACATTGACCTACCCACTCAGATGCTCAACCAGTGGGCGAGTAACGGTGACTTGGCCGGCGCTCTGCGATTCGTCGCCGATCAAGGAAAGGGACCAGAAGGCCCCAGGCCTGTACCCAAGCAGAAACTGGAAAGCTTGCTGCCAGGCTTCGCCCATCTCCATCAAGGCCAGCAACTTGCTGTCATTTCCGCCATGGGCCGCCTGAGCATGTCCTTCCATCAAAGCCACTCAGTGAGCCGGAGCCCGCACCGCAGCGAAAATGCCTACCGCCCTATCCCCACGGCGCAACAGAAGCGCTGGGCAGACAATGCGGCGGACGAGGGGCAGGGTGAACCAAGGAAACGTCGCCGGATCAAAGCCCCGAAAAATCCCGATGCCGCGGCCGGTTTCGACGAGTCCGCCTCAGTACGTAAACGCTCCGGCGCATCCTGGCCAGACGAGCTCAACGCCAACCCAGACGTAAGTCGCGCTGTCGAAAAACTGGGCGAACAAGCCGCGTCAGCGCACCAGCACGGAGCGGAGCATCACGAAAGCCAAGAGGAAATCGACTCCAATGCCCACCTCAACGACCAGATAAAGCAAGAGCTGGCGAAGATAGGCATAGATGAACTGCTAAACCGCTCGGGAGAACATCGCCCCGACTTCTCCGGCCGAAATTTCGCTGTGCTTGAGGTGACCGACGACAAGGGAAACACCACCTACGTGGTGGACTCCTCCGTCCCCGCCGGCGAGAAGGGCGTAACTCCTCGCCATTCGGAAAAGCACCTGCTGGACTGGATGCACAACGCGAACCTGGAAGCGCGCGAAGCAGCGGCAAAAGAGAACGGAGGGAAGATTGAGGATCAGGAGAACAAGTACAACATCTCCGCGCTCTACACCGAGCGCGAGCCGTGCGGCTTGGGGCAGGGGCACGCCAACTGCTCCGACCAACTCCGTTCACGCATCAAGGGCGTTCCGGTCTATTACAGCCTCACTTACCGGTCCGACAGGGAAGGCGTCGCCATTCGAGATGCCGAACGCACACGACTCAAGCAGGAAGCGAAGGACAATAACGAGCCGATAGACAGCAAGAAGATTGCCCGGGACATCAAGAACAATCCCGACGTCTGGACCGACGCAGAGAAGGCCCGGGATAAGGAGTTTACGGACCACTTGGGTTCGTTGGCACAAATCTGGATCACGACCCAGCCGCAGCTGTGGTAGAAATGTGCGGCACAAAATAGCGTTCGTCACCCACCTCACCGCCGGAAGAGAGACTCCATGAACGTCCTGGCCCCTGTGCTGGAACAGGTGCGCAGCCAGGATGCGGCCGAAAAAATCGTCGCATGGTGGCGTGACCGTCAGTCGTCGGAGCGGCGGGTTCTCGAAGTTGCCGGGCCTCTCGGGGCCGGCAAGACGGCGGTTCTGCGTCGAGTCGCCGAGCAGGAGGCGGACGCCGTCCTGCTGGACACGACATCGAAGTCGCCGGAAGCTCTGCTCGCCGAGGTGTTCGAGACCTTCGGGGCGCCCCCACCGACGCCAGAAGGTCCTGGTTGGGTCCGGCAGTTTCTCGACACGGTGCCTGTGGCCCGCCGGCATCGGCTGGTGCTGTTGAGCAATACCCAGCGCTCCGGCGCCACCCGTACGTCGCTGCAGGGCGACCTGGTGCACGACACGATCGCGTCCGGACTGGCGCGCGTCGGCCTTGCCGTCGTGGTCGAAGTGATGCCCGTTACGGGGCCGGGTCTTCGACGTACACGCTACGTCTTGCCGGAGCAGACGCTCGAAGACACCTGCGAACAGACCACCGCCGTACCCCCTGTTCTCCTGACCGCATTGGCGCTGGCTGAACCCAGAAATGTACCGGTGCCGGTCTGGTCAGCTCTCGCCCAGGCTATCGATCCGTCGGCAGCGGAGGGCACCGACCTCCAGCAGTTGGTGGACACGGAAACCGAGCTCTTCATAGACGGCCCAGAGGGTGTGAGCTTTCGCCGCGAAAGCTTTGCCGACCGTTTGCGGAATTCGGCAAGACCGGAATTGATGGCGTCTGTTGGCGCGAATATCGTGTCCTGGCTGCGCGCACGTGAGGAGGAGTTGCGGCATCCTCTTGGATGGGCGGCTTCAGGGCCGGTGGGCCTGTACGCGGCTCGTGGACTCGCGATGCACGCGGCCCACAGCGGGCACTTGCCATCGGTCCTCGAGGACGGCGTAGCACTCGCGAACATCGGGCAACGGGAGATTTTGGACGCGGCTTGCGCCGCCTCCAAGTTGGGCGACGCAGCTACAGACAGTGCAGCTAGCGACGCACGCCAATTGTGGCGCTGCGGAGTCGACCCTGACGGTAGCCAAGCTGCCTGGGCCGCTTGGCTCCACCTCACGCACACCGCGCGCGGTCGCACGGACGTCGTACGCGGCATCGAAGCATCCGGCGTTCGTCTTCCCTGGAAAACCTGTTGGGCATCCTGGCGGCCCCCCGGGAGTATCTCCCCTGAACTCGTGCACCCCGGCAGCCTGGAAACCCTCATGCACGTCGTACAGAATGGTCGCCCTGCCGTTCTCGCCATCGGCCCAGGCGCAGATCGCCAGGCCCGGGTGTGGGATGTGACTGACGGTTCCGTGACCGCCGGGCCCTGGAAGGGCGAAACACCGGCATCTGTTTCGGCGGAGCTCGCCCTCCCTCTTGCTCCGGACGGACATCCGCTGCCGGACGAGCCCAGGAAGGCGACTCTGCGCGACATCGAGCGTGGGGAAGACGGCATGCGCCTGTGCTCCCTGCCAATTGGAGAGGTACGCGTATACGCCGGCGACAGCGGTCTGTTCGCCGTCAAGGCCAAAAGCGGACCTACCGTGGACGCTCTGATGCTTTCGAACAGCTCGTTGTTGCCGCCGTTCGGCCGGCCCCGAGGACCTGTCCCTCCTGCTTTCTCACCGCCCACCCGCAGTGAGATCGAAGCCTACTTCGGCTCCGGAGCGGTCCAACGAATGTCAGAGGACGAAGTGCCGAGCGGACTCGCTCACCCCTCCTCCCGTGACTGGCTCACGACTGTAGGACTGCCAGTGACGAGCTTTGCGGGCCTGCAGCTCCGCCCATTGGCCGACCAAGGGCTTAAGGAGATCGTCTGGCCGGACGATCCTGACCGGCCTGACTTTTCCATTGGGACGTGGGACGAAACGCCGGTCATCATCGACGGAGAGGACGGTCAGATGCTGCTCCTCGACGAGCACGAGGAGGACGAACTCATCGCGTCCAGTCTCGCTCACTTCACAGCCCTGCTGCTCGTTCTTCACCGGGGACTGCGCATGCTGAGCACACGTGTGAACGAGCACGATGCTTATCTCATTCGGAAGTCAGTGGATGGCCTCTTGTCAGCCATTGACCATCAAGGGGCTCAGTATGACGGCTGGACCCGGAAGCTATCCCCTGGTAGCGGAGACGTGTAGCACTGATCGCCACACGTTGCGCCTCTTGGGGCGAGCTCAGCAACGTGGCACGGCCCGCCGCAGGCATGTGCGCGCAGACAGCCGGCAGATGCGATCCGGGGCGCCGGGTTCGAAGAGCCGCTCGTGGGCGGCAGCTGGCCCTGATGAACTGTCGAGGGATGCGTGGGTGCTGCCTCCTGGCAAGGCCCGGCCGAGCCGGCGGCAATCCACCACCGCACGAGCCATCCACGTCGTCGTGCCCAGGGGGCGGGCCCGCGCCGCAGTCCGTTCGAGCGCCCTCCGCCCAGACCCCAAGACCTCATAGAGCTCTACGAAAAGAAGGTAATTTCGTAGCGCCGCGTCGGCCGCCCGTGTACGCCTCGCCGAGCCGGAACGCACTAGCGGTGGCCGCTGACGAGCCGTAGCAACGCTGCCCCTCGGGGGCCAAGTGCGATGACAGCGTGCCATGGCGCGGGTTGAGGCTTGGCTGGATGACCCGGATTCGGCGCCCAACCAGCTGAAGTAGCACCAGTAGCCAGAGGAACGGACATGACGTCGCACGATCAAGCAGAGCCCGGCGCCTCGGGTCAGGAGATCATTTCCCTCCTCGTGAGGTGGTGGCAGAACCGGCGGCCCGGAGATCGGTTGGCCCACCTCGCGGACCCATCGGGGTCCGACGGCGCTGTTGCTCTGCGAGAGGTACACCGGCAGGTTGAAGGCAGCGTCCTGTTGGACGCTGCTGGGCGGACGGCCGAGGAAGTACATGCCGAGGCGCTGCGTTCCCTCGGTGTCGATGTGTCTCCAGGCAAGCGGTCGGATTGGCGCCATGCGCTCAGGGGACGGCACGAGAAGCGGCTCATCCTCATCATGAACGCTCATCGGGCAGGCCGTACCCGCAGCTCTTCCGAACCGGACAAGGTGATTTCCTGGACCGCCAAGGATTTGAGCGAAGGAGAAACCGGGGTGATCCTCCATCACACCCCTTTCCGACTTTCTCGCCTCTCCGACGTTTCCTTCACCATTCAGAGCCGGGGCGTCTCCGAGACAGCCTGGCCGACGCCTGTTCGCGCACTGGCACTGGCCCAGCCTCGGGTCGTGCCATTGCGTGTGTGGGTCGAACTCACCCTGGCTCTCGGCGAGGAGCCCGTCACTGAAAACGCACTCCACAGCCTGCTGGAAAACTACTCCGACCACCTGGTGTCCGGAGAGCACGGCGTGGCGTTCGCCGATGAGGGCCTGGCCGAAGAACTCCGGCACAGCACGGGAGACGAGGAGGTCAGCCGGGTCAACCGGCACATGGCCGAGTGGCTCACGGAAATCTCACCCGAGTTCCTGCACCCGGAGGGATGGGCGAAGTCAGGCCCTGAGGGGCTGTACGCCGCTGAGGGGCTTGCCATGCACGCAGCACAGGCGGACTCCGCTGAAGCGGTGTCGGTCGGTGACGGCACCCACGGGTCCCTCTTCATGGGCCTGCTTCAGGACGGTGGCGCGCTGGCCAATATCCCTCAGACGACGCTGATGGACGCCGCATACTGCGCTTTCGTCGTCGACCTCCCAGGTAACAGCGCCGCCGGCGATGCCATACACCTCTGGTCGTACGGCGTGATCCCGCCCAGCCAGCCGGAGTGGGCCGCATGGCTGCACCTGATGGCCACCGCCCGTGGCGACCGGCCCCTCGCCGCCGCCATCACCGACTCCGGTGTGCACTTGCCGTGGAAAGCGAAGTGGACACACTGGCGTCCACCGGGCGGCTACCACTGGCGGTTCCTCGAACCGGGCCCGGTAGATGGACTGGTCGAAGTGCGCTGGCAGGGCCGTCCCGCTGTTGCCGCCCTCGAGTCGTGGACATCACGTGCGGACATCTGGGACGCGGTCTCCGGTGAACCCCTGGCCGGGCCCTGGTACGAAGAGATTCCGGAGGAGTATCACTGCGACCTGTCCTGGCCTCCTGGTGAACAGGAAGGCGGCCCGGGCCCCCAAACCGTCGACGACTTCGAGGACGCCATCTCCGATGAGGAAGCGGTTCACGATCTGTTTCTCGGCAGTCCTCCACTGTCCCTCGGGAACCAGGTGATCGTCGGTGGTTCGGGGGGCCTGTTCGCCATCGAGTCCACAGAAGGAAAAGCGCTCTCCGGCATCAACTACTCGTACACTGAGCCTTTTTCGGGACGCTATGCCTTCACCACCGCGGTCACCCCTGTCGATGCTCCTCCGCCCGGTCCCAGCGATCTGGTCGAGTTGTACGGGCCCCGATGCATACACGCCTTTCCGGCGAGCATGCTGCCCGAGGGGATTACGGACGAGCCGACGCGTCGTACGCTCATCGAGTTCGGTCTGCCCGCATTGAGCAATGAAGACGGCCTGGGCATCTACCCTCTCGGCGATAGCCGCATGGACATCTTTGAAGAAGTCAACTGGCCGGCGAACCTCGACACCGTCAAGGAAACCGGGCCCTTCTTTCAGATCGGCTTCTGGATGGGCGGCGAACTCGTCATCGACGGCCCTACGGGACACGTACTGCGCGTCCCGACAGAGCACGGTGAAGAGCACCTGGCGGGCCTACCCGCTGCGCACAGCCTGGAGAGCTTCCTCACCATGGTCGCCCTGTGGGTCACCGGCCATCTCACCAGAGGACTTGTCGAGGGTGACGACGAGGCCTATCTCCTCCCCGATCACGTGCTCGCCGCCCACAAGCGCATCGACCCGGTAGGAGCAGAAGCACCCGCCTGGGCATACGCCTTCCACAATTCGTAACTGGGGATCACCCGGCAGCTGTTCGCCGCGGACCCTCGCACATACTCCGGCAGCCCATATCGAGCCCGACCGAGCAAGGAGAATCACGTGCCGGCGAACGACCCACCGGAAGCCGAGAACCGCACGCCGACAACATCCGAGGAGGCGCTGGAGATCGCCGGCGCCAGATTCAAGCCCCGCTGCCGCGACGGCACCCCGGCATCCCTGCATGTCGAAGAGTTCGACATCGGCTACCTCATCTACGCCACCTTTCCCCCGACCGAGCCGCGTTCGTTCGGCGGTAGTCATCTCATCCTCTCCAAAACTGACGGGGCGCCGACCTTCGTGCCCAACTTCCCCCCGAAGTCGGCGATCGCCCTCTACCGCAAGCGCCACCACCCCAACCCGTAAGCGCGGAGGCCCGAGGGGTGGCGCGTTCCGGGGCAGGGGAGGCGGACGGGCGGCCCGTGCCGAAGAGTGGTGGGGAGGCCCCCTGGAGATCGCCCGGACGCAATACGCGCCCGGCCGGACACGCTGTAGCGCCGCACCGGCGTCACCGGCCGCACGCTGAGGTGCACGGCCCGGCCCGGCCAGTGCACGTGACCGGTCGGCGCACCGGCCCGATTGGTGGCCTGATTCGGCTGCCCCGACGCGAGCACCCGGGCATAAATCGCTCCCGCCCCCGGTTCGTCATGGTGCTTCGTGGAGATGCAATGTGTGCTTCACGGTCGTGCGGCAGAGTGGATGATCGCGCCATGCGGTGATCGACGGTCGCCGGCGGGCAGCATGCGGCAGTGGGGTACCGGTAGGCGGCAGACGACGAACGCAGGGGGCGACGGGACGTGAAGGCGAGTATCGACAGGCGGCGGGTGCTGGCGGCCGGTAGCGGGGTGGCTCTCGCCGCGGCGTTGGCCACGGCCTGCGGCTCCAACACCGGCCGCGGCGGCTCCGGTTCGGGGCCGACGCTCAGTCAGTGGTACCACCAGTACGGCGAGCCCGGCACGCAGCAGGCCGTGAAGCGGTACGCCGCCGCGTACAAGAAGGCGGACGTCACGGTGCAGTGGCGGCCCGGCGATTACGACCGGCAGACGGCGGCGGCGCTGCTGACCGATTCCGGGCCGGACGTCTTCGAGGTCAACGGGCCCTTGCTGGACCAGATCCAGGGCGGCCAGGTCGTCGATCTGACCGCCGAGGTCGAGCCGGTCCGGGACGACTTCAATCAGGCCGTGCTCGCCCCGAAGATCTGGCGGGACAAGATCTGGGGCATCCCGCAGGTCGTCGACATGCAGTTGCTCTACTACCGCAAGAGTCTGCTGAAGGACGCGGGTGTCGAACCCCCGCGGACGCTCGACGAGTTGGTGGACGCGGCGAAGAAGCTGAGCACGAAGAAGACCAAGGGGCTGTTCCTGGGGAACGACGGCGGGGTGGGGGTGCTCGGTGGGACCCCGCTGTTCGCTGCCGGGCTGAGTCTGATCAATGAGGACGGGAAGGTCGGGTTCGACGATCCGGCTGCGGCCCGTGCACTCGGCAAGATGCGACAGCTGTACGCGGACAAGTCACTGCTGCTCGGGGCGCCCACCGACTGGTCCGATCCGGCCGCGTTCATCCAGGGGCTGACCGCGATGCAGTGGTCGGGGCTGTGGGCGCTGCCGCAGATAAAGAAGGCGTTGGGGGACGACTTCGGGGTGCTGCCGTTCCCGAAGGACGGAAGCGGAGGCAAGCCGTCCGTGCCGGTGGGCGCGTACGGTGCCGCGGTCGGTGCGCGGAGCGCGCGCAAGGAGGAGGCGAAGGCGTTCGCCAAGTGGCTGTGGGTGGACCGGACAGATTTCCAGCGGGACTTCGCGCTGTCGTACGGGTTCCACATCCCGGCGCGGATCTCGTTGGCGAAGAAGGCCGAGCAGCTGCGGGAGGGGCCGGCCGCGGATGCGGTGCGGTACGCGACGGAGTACGGCTACGCCGAGCCGCTGCTGTGGACGACCGCGGACCGTACCGCCTACCAGGATGCGCTGAGCCGGATCATCAAGGACGGCGCGAACCCGGAGGGTGAGCTGAAGCGCGTGGTGCGCAAGGTCAACGCCGAGCTGCAGCGGGTCGGGAAGACGTGACGGTCGACCGGACGGCGGTGGGCGACCCGGACCCGGCGGATCCGACAGCCCCGGAGACACCAGCGAACCCGGCAGCCCCGGCAGCCCCGGCAACACCGAAGGCCGACGCGACAACTCCGGCAACCCTGAAGGCGAACACGAAGGCGGCCGCCCGGGGCACGTTCACCGCCCGCCTGCTCGGGCCGCAGCGCCGCAACCTGTGGTTCTGGCTCTTCGTCGGCCCGTTCGCGATCGGTCTCGGGCTGTTCACGTACGTGCCGTTGGCGTGGAGCGTCTATCTCAGTTTCTTCGACGCGCACAACACGGTGAGCCCGAAGGGGTCGGACTTCGTCGGGCTGGGGAACTACGGCGCGATGCTGACCGATGGGGCGTTCCTCGGCAGCCTGGGGACGTTCGCCCTGTTCACGGCGTTCATCGTGCCGGCGACGTATGTGCTCTCGCTCGGGCTGGCGCTGATGGTCAACCGACTGCGTGTCGCCCAGGCGTTCTTCCGGTCGGTGTTCTTCCTGCCGACGGCGTGCTCGTACGTCGTCGCGGCGCTGATCTGGAAGCTGTCGATCTTCAACGGGGTGCGGTTCGGACTGGCCAACACGGTGCTGGGGTGGTTCGGCGCGGACCAGACCGCCTGGCTGTCGACCACCGATCCGCCCTGGTACTGGCTGGTCATCGTGACCGTACGGCTGTGGTTGCAGGCCGGGTTCTACATGATTCTCTTCCTTGCCGGGCTCCAGCGGATCTCACCCCAGCTGTACGAGGCGGCTGCGGTGGACGGCGCGCGGCCCGGCTGGCAGGTCTTCCGGCACATCACCTTCCCGCAGCTGCGCGCCACCTCCGTGGCGGTGGCGCTGCTGCTGGTGATCAACGCGTTCCAGGCGTTCGACGAGTTCTACAACCTGCTCAGCGACGCACGCGGCTATCCGCCGTACGCCCGGCCCCCGTTGGTCTATCTCTACTACACGGCGCTGGGGCGGGAGCAGAACCTCGGGCTCGGCAGTGCGGGTGCGGTGATTCTGGCGCTGATCATCGCGCTGGCGACCATCGTCCAGGCCCGCTGGTTCGGCCTCGGCCGCAAGGAGGAATGAGCGCGATGCCCCGCATGGCTCCCCCCACGACGCATGACGCTCTCCTCCGGGCCGGGCGTGCGCTGCGGACCGTCGTCGCGCTCGCCCTGGCGCTGCTGTTCCTGATCCCGTTCTATCTGCTGGTGCGCAACGGGCTGTCGACCGAACGGGACATCACAGCGCCTGACTGGACGTTCTTCCCGCGTGAGCTGCAGTGGTCGAATCTGGCCGAGGTGTTCCAGGACCCGGGTCTGCCGTTGGGCCGGGCGCTGCTGAACTCCTCACTGATCGCGGTGTCGACGACCGTGGGGACGGTGGTTCTGGCCTCCCTGGCGGGGTACGGACTGGCCCGGATCCCCTACCGCCACTCTCATGTCGTCTTCTCCGCGATCCTGGGAACGCTGATGGTTCCGGCGGCCGTGACGTTCGTGCCGAGCTTCGTGCTCGTGTCGTCGCTCGGGTGGATCTCGACGCTGCGCGGTCTCGTCGTGCCGACCCTGTTCAGCGCCTTCGCCTGCTTCATCTTCCGGCAGTACTTCCTCGGCTTCCCCAAGGAGCTGGAGGACGCGGCACGGGTCGACGGGCTCGGGTACTGGCGGACGTACTGGCGCATCGTCGTGCCCAATTCCCGGCCGGTGTTCGCGGCGGTCGGGACGATCGTGTTCATCGGGGCGTGGAACGCGTTCCTGTGGCCGCTGGTGATCGGCCAGGACCAGGAGGCGTGGACGGTCCAGGTCGCGCTGTCCACGTTCACCACCGCGCAGAGCCTCAACCTGCACGAACTGTTCGTCGCGGCGACTGTCTCGATCGCCCCGCTGGTGATCGTTTTCCTGCTGCTGCAGCGCTACATCGTGGCAGGGGTGGAACGCACCGGCATCGACGACTGAGTCATGAGGTACGGTGCGGACATGAGCACGCAACTCGATTCCCGTGAGGCGGAGCCGCGAGACCGCGGCCCCCACGGTGAGTGCGCGCCCCGCGGCCTGAGCTTCCTCTGCCGCCGCGGCCGGGTGGGTTCTCCCCCGGCCTGTTGTCTCTGTACGTCCTGACGGTGCTCCGACCGCCGGCGCTCGCCGTCGGCCTCCGGCCCCGGTTCACGACGTAGCTCTCCCCTCCTCCGTAGCACCGCCTGCCTTCATCTTCCGCGGCACGCCCTGCGTTGCCTCTCCCTTTCCAGGAGGATCAGTTGACGGCCATCGTCGATTCCGCCGTTCCCGCCACGTCCACCGCGCCCGCCTCCCCCGTCCTGCGTGATCACCGCATCCCCGCCGACGGCCTGTACGAAGGCCACCGCGTCCTGCGCCGCACGCCCGACGACTGGGACGACCGGCCCTACGACCTCTTCGAGGTGGTGCCGCAGGGTGCCACGATCGGGGCCGAGATTCGCGGTGTCGACCTGTCCCGACAGCTGTCGCCGGCCCTGCGCGCGGAGCTGAACCGGGCGCTGCTGGAGTGGAAGGTGCTGTTCTTCCGCGGTCAGCATCTGGCGTCCGACGCGCAGCGCGCATTCGCCCGGAACTGGGGCGAGTTGGAGACGAATCCGCTGCTGGCGCGGGGCGACGCCCGGGACGTGGTGCGGTTCGACAAGGCGGCCGATGCGGTCCCGACCTTCGAGAACGTCTGGCACACGGATGTGACGTTCCGGGCCCGCCCCGCCCTGGGCGCGGTACTCCATCTGCGGGAGGTGCCTCCGGCGGGCGGTGACACGATGTGGGCCGACATGGCCGCGGCGTACGACAACCTGTCTGCGGACGTCCGGGAGCGCATCGACGGCGCACGGGCCGTGCACGACTACCTCCCGGGCTTCTCCCGCTTCTACTCGGCCGAGCAACTCGCCCCGTATCAGGACGAGTTCCCGCCCGTCGAGCATCCGGTCGTGCGGCGCCATCCGGAGACCGGGCGGCGGATGCTGTTCGTCAACGCCTCGTTCACCACCCGGATCGTGGGGCTCGGGCAGGCGGAGAGCGACCGGCTGCTGCGGCTGCTCTTCCAGCAGGCGCAGGTGCCGGAGTTCCAGGTGCGGTTCCGCTGGCAGGCCGGGGACGTGGCGTTCTGGGACAACCGTGCCACCCAGCACTACGCGGTGAACGACTACGGCACGCACCGCAGGGTCGCCGAACGCGTGGCGATCGCGGGCGACCGACCGTTCTGACCGGCCCGTTTGACCGGCCGTCCTGACCAGCCGTCCGACCGGCCGCCCACGGCGTCAGACCTGCCGCTCGCAGACCGCCGCCTCCGGGCGTGCGCCACGCAGCAGTGCCGCGCCCAGCGGAGTGAGGGTGTGCAGCACGGCGTTGCCCTGGCGCAGCGTGACCAGCAGCCCGGCGTCCCGCAGCACGGTCGCGTGCTGGCTGGCGGAGGCCAGCGAGACATCGACCCGGCGGGCGAGTTCACTGGTCGTGCAGCCGACGCCGATGCCCCGCAGGATCGCGGAGCGGGTCTGGCCGACCAGCCGGCCCAGCGAGCGCTCCGGCGGGGTCGGCGGCGCCAGGCGGGGCGTTTGGTGCTCGACCGGATAGACCAGTACGGGCGTCAGGTCCGGGTTGTGGAAGGTCACCGGGGTGCGGCGGCAGAAGTACGAGGGCAGCAGCAGCAGTCCCCGCCCGTTGAGGTGGAGGTCGCGGTCCACCGGATAGTCGGCCTCCAGGACGGGCGCCCGCCAGCGCATCATCGGCGGCAGCGAGGCGAGCAGCCGGTCCGCGCCGCCGTCGAGCAGGGCCCGCCCGCGGGCGGCCCGGTCGGCTTCGATGCGGCCCTGCAGACGCGGCCAGTGCGGCGCGACGGCCGCCTCGTAGTAACGCCGGAGGACGCCCGCGAGCCGGCCGAGCGGGCGGGTGTCGCCCTCGGCCATCGTCCGTACCCACGGCGGGAGCGGCCGGGCCGTGGAGAGCCGCGACAGCTCGTCGTGCAGCCGGACGGCGGGCGTCTCGCGCAGTGCGCACAGGGCGTCGTCCATCCCGAGAAGCCCTTCGGCGGGCGTCAGGAAATCCGGAAAATAGCCGCGCGTGGGCACGAGTGGCGCCAGCAGACGCGTTTCGCCATTCAACTTTCCGCGGGTCGCCGAACGCCATTTGCCGAACGCCGGATCGTCCCGTCTGTCACGTAGTCGGTGAAAACTTAAAACGGTCTCCCACAGCGCGTCCGGGCGTGCAGCAATCCGCACGCGGGCCAGATCGAGTCCACTGAAATGGACGCGTAACACCGAACCCCCACCCTTGGTTTCCTCAGTCGGCCCCCGGCTACGCCTGAGTATGCACGCCAACACGCCCTGTCACCATGCCCTTTTGGCCAGACTTGAAAAGGGTCGCGCCACCTGCACGGGGACAGGAATGCTGTACTCAATTCGACGGCGACGCGAACGGAACGGATTGCTCGATCCCGTGGGGGGTGATGGGCAAATGACCGGCCGTTCGGCGCTCCGTTGAAGGCCGCCTTCCCTCGCCGACTGGGGTGGCGGCAACTCCCGAGGGGGGAGTCCGGAGAAAAGCGAGGGCGGCACCTCCGCACAGGTGCCGCCCTCGTCGGGGTTCCGGAGCCGACAGCCGGGCGGCTGAGGGTCTGGTGCCGGGCCTCGGACTCCGGTGGTTTCCCGGGTCCCCCGGGCGCGCTGTGCGCCCAGGGTCCCCGTGCCGCTCCGACTAGCGGCTGTCGCTGCCCTTGGACTCGGCCGCCGCGCGGCCCGCCTCCAGTCGTGCGACCGGGATGCGGAACGGCGAGCAGGAGACGTAGTCCAGGCCCACCTCGTGGAAGAAGTGCACCGACTCCGGGTCACCGCCGTGCTCACCGCACACACCGAGCTTGAGGTCGGGGCGCGTGGCGCGGCCCGCCTCCGCGGCGTTGCGGACCAGCGAGCCCACGCCGTCCTTGTCGATCGTCTCGAACGGGCTGACGCCGAAGATGCCCTTCTCCAGGTACGCGGTGAAGAAGCTGGCCTCGACGTCGTCGCGGGAGAAGCCCCACACGGTCTGCGTGAGGTCGTTCGTGCCGAACGAGAAGAAGTCCGCGGACTCCGCGATCTGGCCGGCCGTCAGCGCGGCGCGGGGCAGCTCGATCATCGTGCCGAGGGTGAGCTTGAGGCTGACGCCGCGGGCCTTCTCGACCTCGGCGATGACCTGCTCGGCCTCCTCGCGGACGATCTCCAGTTCCTGGACGGTGCCCACCAGCGGAATCATGATCTCCGCACGCGGGTCGCCCTTGGCGTTCTTCCGCTCCGCGGCCGCCTCGGCGATCGCTCGCACCTGCATCGCGAACAGACCGGGGATGACCAGGCCGAGGCGGACGCCGCGCAGACCCAGCATCGGGTTCTGCTCGTGCAGCTTGTGCACGGCCTGGAGCAGGCGCAGGTCGTTCTCGTTGGAGTCCTTGCGGGCCTCGGCGAGGGCGACCCGAACCGACAGCTCGGTGATGTCGGGCAGGAACTCGTGCAGCGGCGGGTCCAGCAGCCGGACGGTCACCGGCAGCCCGTCCATCGACTCGAACAGCTCGATGAAGTCGGCCTTCTGCAGCGGCAGCAGCTGGCTGAGCGCGGCGTCCCGGTCGGTCTCGGTGTCGGCCAGGATGAGGCGCTCGACCATCTCGCGGCGCTCACCGAGGAACATGTGCTCGGTGCGGCACAAGCCGATGCCCTGGGCGCCGAAGCGGCGGGCGCGGGCGGCGTCCTCGGCGTTGTCGGCGTTGGCCCGCACGCGCAGCCGGCGCACCCGGTCCGCGTACGCCATGATCCGGTGGACGGCCTTGACCAACTCGTCCGCGTCCTCGGCGCCGGCGTGCATCCGGCCCTCGAAGTACTCCACGACCGGGGACGGTACGACCGGTACCTCGCCGATGTAGACCTTGCCGGAGGAGCCGTCGATGGAGACGACGTCGCCCTCCTCGATGACGGTGCCCTCGGGGGTCGTCATCCGGCGGGACTTGGTGTCGACCTCCAGGTCCTCGGCGCCGCAGACACAGGTCTTGCCCATGCCGCGGGCGACGACGGCGGCGTGCGAGGTCTTGCCACCGCGGGAGGTGAGGATGCCCTCGGCGGCGATCATGCCGTTGAGGTCGTCGGGGTTGGTCTCCCGGCGGATGAGGATGACCTTCTCGCCGGAGCGGGACCACTTGACGGCGGTGTAGGAGTCGAAGACGGCCTTGCCGACCGCCGCGCCGGGCGACGCGGCGATGCCGCGGCCGATCATCTCGGACTTCGCACCCAGGTCGAAGCGGGGGAACATCAGCTGCGCGAGCTGCGCGCCGTTGACCCGCTGGAGGGCCTCGGCCTCGTCGATCAGGCCCTGGTCGACGAGCTGCGTGGCGATCCGGAAGGCGGCACCCGCGGTGCGCTTGCCGACGCGGGTCTGCAGCATCCACAGCTTGCCGCTCTCGATGGTGAACTCGATGTCGCACAGGTCCTTGTAGTGCGTTTCGAGGGTTTCCATGATGTGCATCAGCTCGTCGTACGACGCCTTGTCGATGCCTTCGAGGTCGGCGAGCGGCACGGTGTTGCGGATACCGGCGACGACGTCCTCGCCCTGCGCGTTCTGCAGGTAGTCGCCGTAGACGCCCTGGTGGCCGCTGGCCGGGTCGCGGGTGAAGGCGACGCCGGTGCCCGAGTCGGGGCCGAGGTTGCCGAAGACCATCGAGCAGACGTTGACCGCGGTGCCGAGGTCGCCGGGGATGCGCTCCTGGCGGCGGTAGAGCTTGGCGCGGTCGGTGTTCCACGAGTCGAAGACCGCGCGCACGGCGAGGTCCATCTGCTCGCGGGGCTCCTGCGGGAAGTCCCGCCCGGTCTCCTTGGCGACGATCTGCTTGAACTGGTCGACCAGCGCCTGGAGGTCGGCGGCGTCCAGGTCGACATCGACGCTGACGCCCTTGGCCTGCTTGGCCTCCTCCAGCGCCTCCTCGAAGAGCTCGCCGTCGACGTCCAGCACGGTCTTGCCGAACATCTGGATGAGGCGGCGGTAGGAGTCCCACGCGAAGCGGTCGTCACCGGCCTGCGCGGCGAGGCCGGAAACCGACGCGTCCGACAGCCCGATGTTGAGGACGGTGTCCATCATGCCGGGCATGGAGAACTTCGCACCGGATCGCACCGATACGAGCAGCGGGTCGTCGGCCTGGCCGAGCTTCTTGCCCATCTTCTGCTCAAGGGCGTCGAGGTGCTGCGAGACCTCGGCACGCAGTGCCGCGGGCTCCGTACCACTGTCGAGGTAGACCTTGCATGCCTCGGTGGTGATGGTGAAGCCCGGGGGGACGGGAAGACCCAGGTTGGTCATCTCGGCGAGGTTCGCGCCCTTGCCACCGAGGAGGTCCTTGAGGTCCCTGTTGCCCTCGGTGAAGTCGTAGACGAACTTCGCGGTCTCGTGCTGGGTTACGTGGGGATCTTGTGTTTCCGACACGGAACTGGACTCCTCGCGGACGGCTGCCCTGACGGCGAGGAACATACCCAGATCGAAGGCACATGGGTACGTCCACTTGGTCGACATACGCGCGTAACCAGCCGTCCGCCAGCAGATCGAAAGTGATCTCCCCTTCGAGACTGCATTCATTACCTGAATGCAGCACTCCGCTACGCAATCGAAAGTGGATGGATGCGCTACGGAGAGCAATGGTTCGCTTGATCAATCGAACGCATGACGCGTGGCACCCGGTGCCACCATTGGAGAGGTGGAGCCCTGCTCGAAATGCTCATCTGAGCGCACCCCCTATCAGGGGTGGCGAGAATCACGCGCTGGGAGGGGTCCCGATTCCACCATCCGGACCGCCTCGCGGGCCGTCGGGCGGGCCCGTACCTGGTGGTCCCAGCCGTCCCGCGGACCCGCCGGAGACCTCCGTGGCGGAAAGGACGGGTGCCGCCGGCGCACTTTCGGCCACCTGGTCGAAGAGGGCGTCGACCTGCGGCGTCGACCTGCGGGGCCCGCTCCGCCCGAGCCGACAGCGGCCCCTGGAGGCCGTGTGGGCGGGGCCCAACAGCCAGGCCAGGAGCTTGATCCGGGCCCGCGACAGCGAGAGCCCGGATCAAGCCAATCGTTCGCAGGCGGCGGGAACACCGCGTCGGCGTCCGGGGTCGTATACGGCTCGGCGACCGGACGCCGCTCAGTTGAGCGGACCGGCGGCACCGGCTCAGACCTTCGCTCGCCGTCCGCTGCGCCGCGGCCGTGGGTCCTTGCCGTCCAGCAGTTCCAGCCGACGCTCCTCGCCGTGCGTCTCGACCTGCATCACGACGCGGCGCAGCAGATCCGCCAGCGTCAGCGCCTCGTCGTCCGCCAGCCCGTCCGTGACGAAGGCTTCCTCGGCGTTGAACTGCGGGAAGAGCCGGGCCATCAGCCGCTCGCCCTCGGGCGTGAGCGAGAGCAGCGCGAGCCGGCCGTCGGTCGGGTGGCCGTTGCGCTCCAGCAGGCCGCGGCCCTGCAGGGTGCGGGCGACGCCGGTGAGCGTGCCCTTGGAGATCCCCGCCTGCTCGGCGACCCGGCGGGTCTCCCGCTCGCCCCAGATCCACACCACCCACAGGACGACGAAGGAGGTCCAGGTCAGGTCCGCGGTGCGCAGCACGGAGTTTTCGAGGTGCTGGCGTACGGCGGCCGCGGCGCGGTAGATGTTGGCGACCGCGGCCATCGGCTCGTGCCGGACGGTCGTGTCGCCGAGCTTGGCCTGTACTGCCTTCTCCGTGTCCCTGATGGAACGGTGCCCGCTCACCACAGCATCTCCCTGGGGTCGCCCGTACGCCCTCGCGTGCGCGCCGCGCGCCCCATCCTTACCGCCGCGGGAGCTCGATACCGCCATTGATCGGGGTGCTCCCACCGTCCGGCCCAGCGCTGCTCGCGCACGGCCCACGGCGCCGCCCCTCGACGGCCGCGGCCGGACCGCCGGGCGATCAGCCGCCCGAGGTGTCCAGCTCCGCGCCGGCGTCCACGCCCGCGCAGTCGTACGGGTCGTTCAGCCAGCCGTCCGGCAGGACGACGCGGTCGCGGCCGGAGGTGCGCCCGCGGGGGCCGTCCGCGCCCGCAGGCCACGGCTGGTCCAGATCCAGCTCCGACAGCAGGGCGTCCAGCTGGTCGAGGGAGGAGGTCACCGCCAGGTTCCGGCGCATCTCGGAGCCGATCGAGAAGCCCTTGGTGTACCAGGCGACGTGCTTGCGGAAATCGATCACGCCGCGCGTCTCGTCCCCGATCCACTCGCCGAGCAGGGTGGCGTGCCGCAGCATCACGGCCGCGACCTCCTTGAACGTCGGCTGCGCGGCCGTGCCCGTGCCCTCGAACGCCGCGACCAGGTCGCCGAAGAGCCACGGGCGGCCCAGGCAGCCGCGCCCCACGACGACGCCGTCGCAGCCCGTCTCGCGCATCATCCGCACCGCGTCGTCCGCCGACCAGATGTCGCCGTTGCCGAGCACCGGGATCTCCGGGACGTGCTCCTTCAGCCGCGCGATGGCGTCCCAGTCGGCGGTGCCGCTGTAGTGCTGGGCCGCGGTCCGCCCGTGCAGGGCGATCGCGGTGATGCCCTCCTCGACGGCGATCCGCCCGGCGTCGAGGTAGGTGATGTGGTCGTCGTCGATGCCCTTGCGCATCTTCATCGTCACCGGCAGCGCGCCGGCGTTCGCCACCGCCTCGCGCAGGATCGAGCGCAGCAGATTCCGCTTGTACGGCAGCGCGGAGCCGCCGCCCTTGCGGGTCACCTTCGGCACCGGGCAGCCGAAGTTCAGGTCGATGTGATCGGCGAGGTCCTCTTCGGCGATCATGCGCACGGCCTTGCCGACGGTGTCCGGGTCGACGCCGTACAGCTGGATCGAGCGCGGCTTCTCGGTCGCGTCGAAGTGGATCAGCTGCATGGTCTTCTCGTTGCGCTCGACCAGTGCCCGCGTGGTGATCATCTCGCTGACGAACAGGCCCTTGCCGCCGCTGAACTCCCGGCACAGCGTCCGGAAGGGTGCGTTGGTGATCCCGGCCATCGGTGCGAGCACGACAGGCGGCTGCACCGAGTGCGGACCGATCTGCAGCAAAGTCATGGGAGGCGGATTCCTTCGACGGGTCGGGCGAGGCGGGTCGCGGGGCCGGCAGGGGGCGGCACGGTCGTGCGACCTCCCATTGTCCCGCACCGCGCGACCTGTCCTGCCAGGGCCGGTCACGACAGGTCGTTGTAGCGTTCAACCATGCCTGAGCTCAGCCACCGGCGGCGCCTGCTCGTGCTGGCGATCTGCTGCATGAGCCTGCTGATCGTCAGCCTCGACAACACCATCCTCAACGTCGCCCTGCCCTCGATGCAGCGCGAGCTGCACGCCTCGGTATCCGGCATGCAGTGGACCATCGACGCCTACACCCTCGTGCTGGCGTCGCTGCTGATGCTGTCCGGGTCGACCGCCGACCGGCTCGGCCGGCGCCGGATCTTCCTGATCGGGCTGGTCGTCTTCGCCGTCGGGTCGCTGCTGTGCAGCCTCGCGGCCGATCTGCAGTGGCTGATCGTCTTCCGCATGGTGCAGGCCGTGGGCGGCTCGATGCTCAACCCCGTGGCGATGTCGATCATCACCAACACCTTCACCGAGCCGCGCGAGCGGGCTCGCGCCATCGGGATCTGGGGCGGCGTCGTCGGCATCAGCATGGCGGCCGGTCCGGTCATCGGCGGACTGCTGGTGCAGACCGCCGGCTGGCGCTCGATCTTCTGGCTCAACGTCCCGATCGCCGCCCTGGCGCTGTTCCTCACCCTGCGCTACGTCCCTGAGTCGCGCGCCCCCGCCCCGCGCCGCGTCGACCCCGTGGGCCAGCTGCTGGTGATCACGCTGCTCGGCTCGCTGACGTACGCGATCATCGAGGCCCCCGAAGCCGGCTGGCACTCCCCGCAGATCCTCGGCTTCGCCCTGCTGGCGCTCGTCTCCCTCGCGGGGCTGCTCGGCTACGAGCGGCGGCGCCGTGAGCCCCTGATCGATCTGCGGTTCTTCCACAGTGCGCCGTTCAGCGGAGCCACCGTCATCGCGGTCTGCGCCTTCGCCGCGCTCGGCGGCTTCCTCTTCATGAACACCCTCTACCTGCAGAACGTCCGCGGCCTCTCCGCCCTGGACGCGGGCCTCTACATGCTGCCCATGGCGGGGATGACGCTGGTCTTCGCGCCGCTGTCCGGCCGGCTGGTCGGCAACCGCGGCCCCCGCCTGTCCCTGCTGCTCGCTGGCACCACGATGGCTCTCAGCGGGGTGCTGTTCGCCGCGTTCGACGCCGAGTCCAGCACGGCGCTGCTGTTCACCGGCTACGTCGTGTTCGGCATCGGCTTCGGGCTGGTCAACGCGCCGATCACCAACACCGCGGTGTCGGGGATGCCACGCGCCCAGGCGGGTGTGGCCGCCGCGGTCGCCTCCACCAGCAGGCAGGTCGGGCAGACGCTCGGCGTCGCGGTGATCGGTGCCGTGCTGGCGAGCGGGGCCCACGACGCGGCGAGCGACGGCGCCTTCATCGCGGCCGGCCGCCCGGCGTGGTGGATCATCACCGGCTGCGGCACGGCCGTCCTGCTGCTCGGCGCCCTGACCACCGGAGCCTGGGCGCGCGGCACCGCCCGGCGCACGGCGGCCCTCTTCGACGAGGCGTCCCCTGGCCGGAGCGCGGCGAACGCCAACTCCTGAGCGGGTACGGGGTCCCGCGGCGCGCGAGCCGACTGTGCCGGTGCGGCCTCGGGCGTCGGGCCATGGCGGCGTTGCGGCCGTACGGCGCTGCGGGATGCGGCATGCGGCATGCGGCACTGCCGGGTTACGGCGTTACGGTGTCTCGTCGTTACGGTCGGCCACCGTGCCCGGCCTGCGGTTCACGCTCCGGCCGGCGCCGGCTCCACCGACCGTGCCCCCTCTCGCCGCACGAGGCGATCCAGCCGTTCCAGCCGCTCCCGCGAAGCCTCGTCCACGGGCGTGTAGGCCAGCACCTTGGGGCCCGGGTTGGGCCCCGTCCACAGGCTCGTCGCGGACAGTTGCAGCAGGCCCACCTGCGGGTGCCGGAAGACCTTCGTGTTGCTCGACGGGCGGACGACCTCATGCCGCGCCCAGACCTCCCGGAACTCCGGCGACGCCTCCGACAGCCGTGCGAGCAGCGCCTTCCAGGCGGGCTCCGCGACGTGCTCGGCCATCGACGCCCGGAACTTGGCGGCCATCAGCCGGGCCGTGTTGTCCAGGTCGACCACCCTGGACCGCCACTCCGGGTGGGTGAACGCCAGCCACATGCAGTTGCGGTCCTCCTTGGGCAGCGCGTCGAGATCGCACATCAGCTGCCCGTACACCCGGTTGTGGGCCAGGATGTCGAACCGGCTGTTCTGCACCACCGCGGGGAACGGCGAGAGCTGGTGCAGGACCTGCCACATCCCCTCGGTGACACCGGTGCACTCCGTACCGGGCAGCGGATCGACCGACCCGGCCAGCGAGAACAGATGGCTGCGCTCGGCGCCGTCGAGCATCAGCGCACGGGCCACCGCGTCCAGCACCTGCGGTGAGACGTGGATGTCCCGGGCCTGTTCGAGCCAGGTGTACCAAGTGACACCGACCGCGGCGAGCTGTGCGACCTCCTCGCGGCGCAGCCCCGGGGTGCGGCGGCGGCTGCCGCGCGGCAGCCGGACCTGCTCGGGCGTGATGCGCTCCCGCCGGCTGCGCAGGAAGGCCGCCAGCTCGGCCCGCCGGGCGGCGCCGCCCCCGCGGGCGGCGCCGCGGCTGCCGCCCTCGTCACCCGGGGCGGCGACATGCGTACCCGGGCCACGGGGGTCTGTGGGAGCCTGCGTCCTGCTCACGTCCACGCTCATGCCTTCAGGGTGCCGCAGTCGGCAGCCGGTTGCCAGGTAGCGCTGGTACCAGGATAAGAAGACTCTGGTACCCCTTTGAGCGTACGGCGATCGTCGTTGTCGTGAGCGATACCCGAGTCCCGACCACCGACCCGCACGCCCCGGCCGGCACGACCCCGGCCCCTTCTTCCGCTTCCTCCGCACTTCCGGTCTCACCGGCTTCTCCGGCGTCCGCAGCGGCCACCACCCCGGCCACCTCCCTGCTGACCCCGCTCGGCCTGCTGACCGTGCTCCTCGGCGCGGCCCTCCCCCTGATCGACTTCTTCATCGTCAACGTCGCCCTGCCCACGATCGACCAGGATCTGCGGGCGGGCCCCGCGATGCTGGAGATGGTGGTCGCCGGCTACGGCGTCTCGTACGCCATGCTGCTGGTCCTCGGCGGCCGGCTCGGCGACATGATCGGCCGCCGCCGCCTGTTCCTGTGGGGCCTGGCCGCCTTCGGCGTGACCTCGCTCGCCTGCGGGCTGGCGCCGGACGCGTGGACGCTGGTGATCGCCCGGGTCGCGCAAGGCGGCGCGGCCGCACTGCTGCTGCCGCAGGTGCTGGCCACCATTCAGGCGACGACGACCGGCAAGCGGCGCGCCAAGGCGGTCAGCCTCTACGGGGGCACGGCCGGCGTCTCCAGCGCGGTCGGCCAGGTGCTCGGCGGGCTGTTGGTCTCCGCGGACCTCGCGGGCACCGGCTGGCGTGCGGTCTTCCTCGTGAACGTCCCGATCGCCGCCGTGGCCTGGCTGCTGGCCGCCCGCACCGTCCCCGAGACGCGCTCCCCACGCCCGTCCCGGGTCGACGGAACGGGCACCGTGCTGCTCGCCGTCTCGCTGATCACCCTGCTGCTGCCGCTGACCGAGGGCAGGGCGGCCGGCTGGCCGCTGTGGTCGTGGCTGCTCCTCGGCGTCTTCCCGTTCGTCGCCGTCGCGTTCGTCCTGGTCGAGCGCCGCGCGGAACAGGCCGGCCGCACCCCGCTGGTCCCGCCCTCACTGCTGCGCATCCCCTCCGTGCACAGCGGGCTGTCCATGCTGGTGCCGTTCTCCGTGGGCTTCGGCGGCTTCATGTTCGTGGTGGCAGTCGCCCTGCAGAACGGCCTGCACTACGGGCCGTTCGCGGCCGGCCTGTCCCTGGCGCCCCTGTGCGTCACGTTCTTCCTCGCCTCGCTGGCCGGGCCACGCCTGGTACAGCGCTTCGGCCGGCGCGTGGTCCTGACCGGGTCGCTGATCCAGGCGACCGGGCTGCTCGCCCTGGCGCTGACCTTCCGTGCCGGCTGGCCCGACGTGTCGGTGGCCGGCCTCGCGCCGAGCATGGCGGTCCTCGGCGTGGGCCAGGGCCTGGTGCTGCCGGTGCTGGTGCGCATCGTGCTGAGCGAGCTGCCGGCGACCCAGGCGGGCGTCGGGAGCGGCGTCATGGTGACCACTCAGCAGTCGGGTCTGGCGCTCGGCGTCGCCACCCTCGGCACCCTGTTCCTCACGCTTCTGCCGTCCCTCGGCATCCGCGACGCGCTGCTCTCCGTGCTCCTCGCGCAACTGCTCATCGTCCTGGGCACCACAGCGCTCGCCCTGCGCCTGCCGCGCGCCGTGCGCTGACGGGGAACGAGAACGAGGGCGAGCGCTAGAGCGAGAACGGGGCGGATGCTGCCAGCGGCACGGCCCTCGTCGGCCGGGCCCCATTTGGCCGGGCCGGCCGCTGGGGGCTTGCGTGGGAGCCTCCGTCGAGGTGCCGACGGGCGAGGGAATCCGGCAGACGAGGCGGCCTGACACCACAACGCGAAGACCGCCTCACACCCAACGACTGACAAATATTGAAATCTGTCAGCCGTCATGCCATAGTTGTTTCACGAGCTTCCGGCGGGACTCCTCACCGGCCGCTCGCGCCCTCGCCCCCGTCCTCCCTCTGGAGCGCACCGTGCAGACCCGCACCCTCGGCACCACCGGCCCCCAGACCTCCGCCCTCGGCCTCGGATGCATGGGCATGTCCGCCCTTTACGGCGACGCCGACCGCGCCGAGTCCATCGCCACGGTTCACGCCGCCCTCGACGCCGGCATCACCCTGCTCGACACCGGCGACTTCTACGGCATGGGCCACAACGAACTGCTGATCAACGAAGCACTGCGGACGGCGCCCGCGGCCGCCCGCGAAAGGGCGCAGACAAGCGTCAAGTTCGGCGCCCTGCGCACCGTCGAAGGCGCCTTCGCCGGCTACGACGGCCGCCCCGAGGCGGTCAAGAACTTCGCCGCCTACTCCCTCCAGCGCCTCGGCCGGGACCACATCGACATCTACCGCATCGCCCGGCTCGACCCGGCCGTCCCGATCGAGGAGACCGTCGGCGCCATCGCCGAGCTGGTCGAGGCCGGCCATGTCCGCCACATCGGCCTGTCCGAGGTCGGCGCCGAGAGCCTGCGCCGGGCCGCGGCGGTCGCCCCGATCTCCGACCTCCAGATCGAGTACAGCCTCATCTCCCGAGGGATCGAGGACGAGATCCTGCCGACCGCTCGCGAACTGGGCATCGGCATCACCGCCTACGGCGTGCTCGCCCGTGGCCTGATCAGCGGCCACTGGCAGCGCGACCGCAAGCTGGACGCCACCGACTTCCGCGGGATGTCGCCGCGGTTCCAGGGCGAGAACCTCGACCGCAACCTCGATCTGGTGGACGCGCTGCGCAAGATCTCGGAGCAGCGGAACGTCTCGGTCGCCCAGACGGCCATCGCCTGGGTGCTCTCCCGCGGCGAGGACATCGTCCCGCTGGTCGGCGCCCGTCGCCGCGACCGTCTGGCCGAGGCCCTCGGCGCCGCGAACTACCGGCTGGACGCCGATGACCTGGCCGCGATCGAGGCCGCGGTGCCGGCCGGGTCCGCCTCGGGCGACCGCTACCCGGCGGCGCAGATGGCGCACCTGGACAGCGAGCGCTGACCGCGGGGGCGCGCCCCAGTGGGCGCCGGGTACCGTCCCTAGGTATCTGGCGTAGGCGCTCCTCGGTGCCCCGCCGCCTCCGCCCGCCTCCCTCCGAAAGGCCGTCCGCCCCATGCCCCCCGAGACGTTGACCCCCGAGCGCATCCTCGAAGCCACCGAGGAGGTGCTGCGGCGCTATGGCCCGGCGAAGGCCACGGTCGTCGATGTCGCGCGCGCCCTGGGCGTCAGCCACGGCAGCGTTTACCGACACTTCCGTACGAAGGCGGCGCTGCGGGAAGCGGTCACGGAGCGTTGGCTGGACCGTACGAGCCAGGAGCTGGCGAGCATCGTCACAGAGGAGGGCCCGGCCGCCGGCCGCCTGGACCGCTGGCTCACCGCCCTTTTCGAAGCCAAGCGCCACAAGGCGGGTGACGACCCCGAGCTCTTCGCCACCTACATGACGCTCGTCGGAGAGAGCGGCGGCGCGGTCGACCGCCACATCACCGACCTCGAATCCCAGCTCACCACCATCATCGAAGCGGGCGTCACCGAGGGCACCTTCGACACCGCCTCCCCGGCCACCACCGCTCGCGCGGTCTTCGACGCCACCGGCCGGTTCCACGACCCCTGCTACGCCGCGGAGTGGTCCCGCCCGGACATCGCCACCGACTTCGACGCCGTCCGCGGCCTGGTGCTGCGCGGCCTGCGCGCCTGAACGAACAACGGACGAGCGGCCCGAGCAGACAGCGGCAGCGGCAGCGGCTGCGACTGCGACTGCGCGCCGTAACGCACAGCAGCTGCGGTCTGCGCGCCTGAACCGAAGGCGATTGCGACCTGCGCGCTCTAACGGAGGGGCGGGCTGCGCGCGCCTCAACCGAGAGCTTGCTGCGGCGCGGGCGCTAACCGGGCAGGCGGCCTGTCCGCCTGAACGGACGGCGGCTGCACGCCTGGTAGCGGCAGAGGGCCTGTATGTCTGGGCACTTGAAAGACAGCGGCGACCTGCGCGCCGTAACGGATGGGCGCCTGCGCACCGCAACGGCCAGGCGGGCTGCACGGCTGGGGGCATGAACAGACAGCGGGCGACCTGCGTGCGCCTAACGAACAGCGGCTGGAACCCGCGCGCCGCAGCGGGCCGGCGGGCTGCGCGCCTGAAGGACAGGCAGGCTGCATGTCCGTACCTGTGTCTGGGCCTGGGTCTGGGCCTGTGCCTGTGCCTGGGCCTGTGCCTGGGCCTGAACAATCGAATGACGATTGCGGGGCGGAGGGGGTGGGGGGCGGGGGCCCGGGGGGGGAAGCGAACCATCGGGAACGCCCCCTCACCCCCCGTCCAGCGCCCCACCCACCGCTACCCCCACCCCACCCCCACGCAAAAGCGCCGGTCAGGGCGGAGGGTCTCCGTGGCCTGACCGGCGCTTGAGTCAGCGGGCGGGGCGCGGCGCGGGGAGCCCGCGGGCGCGCGGCCCGTGGGGGCTCAGCAGCCCGGCAGTCGCGCACCCAGGTACGCCTGGATCTGGTCCAGGCTGACGCGCTCCTGCTTCATGGTGTCGCGCTCGCGCACCGTGACGGCGTTGTCGTCGAGGGTGTCGAAGTCGACGGTGACGCAGAACGGCGTACCGATCTCGTCCTGGCGGCGGTAGCGACGGCCGATGGCGCCCGCGTCGTCGAACTCGATGTTCCAGTTCTTGCGCAGGTCCGCCGCCAGGCCCTTGGCCTTCGGGGAGAGCTGCGGGTTGCGGGACAGCGGCAGGACCGCGACCTTGACCGGCGCCAGGCGCGGGTCGAGACGCATGACCGTGCGCTTCTCCATCTTGCCCTTGGCGTTGGGCGCCTCGTCCTCGATGTACGCGTCGAGCAGGAAGGCGAGCATCGCCCGGCCGACGCCGGCCGCGGGCTCGATGACGTACGGAGTCCAGCGCTCGCCGGCCTCCTGGTCGAAGTAGGAGAGGTCCTGGCCGGACGCCTTGGAGTGCGAGGACAGGTCGTAGTCGGTGCGGTTGGCCACACCTTCCAGCTCGCCCCACTCGGAGCCGCCGAACTGGAAGCGGTACTCGATGTCAGCGGTGCGCTTGGAGTAGTGCGACAGCTTCTCGGCGGGGTGCTCGAACCACCGGATGTTCTCCTCGCGGAGACCCAGGTCGGTGTACCAGTTCCACCGCTGCTGCATCCAGTATTCCTGCCACTCCTCGTCCTCACCCGGCTTGACGAAGAACTCCATCTCCATCTGCTCGAACTCACGGGTGCGGAAGATGAAGTTGCCCGGAGTGATCTCGTTCCGGAAGGACTTGCCCATCTGCGCGATGCCGAACGGCGGCTTCTTGCGCGAAGTCTGCTGCACCTGGGCGAAGTTGGTGAAAATACCCTGGGCGGTCTCGGGGCGCAGGTAGGCGACCGAGGCGGTGTCCTGGGACGGGCCGAGGTGGGTGGAGAGCAGGCCGGAGAACTGCTTGGGCTCGGTGAAGCCGCCCTTGTTGCCGCAGTGCGGGCAGTTGATGTCGGCCATGCCGTTCTCGGGCAGCTTGCCGTGCTTCGCCTCGTACGCCTCTTCAAGGTGGTCCGCGCGGAACCGCTTGTGGCAGGAGGTGCACTCGGTGAGGGGGTCGGTGAAGGTGGCGACGTGGCCGGACGCCTGCCACACCTCGGGGGCCAGGATCACGGACGAGTCGATACCGACGACGTCTTCGCGCGAGGTGACCATGGAGCGCCACCACTGGCGCTTGATGTTCTCCTTGAGCTCGACGCCGAGGGGCCCGTAATCCCAGGCAGCGCGGGAGCCGCCGTAGATCTCACTGGAGGGGTAGACGAAGCCACGGCGCTTGCTCAGGCTGACGATGGTATCGATCTTGTCGGCGGCCACGGTGCTCTCTTCATTAACGACGACGAACGATGGATGGGGCAGCGCCCAGCGCCTCGATGCGGGGTGGTGGTCGGTAGGCGGATGAGCGAATAGCTCAGGGTACCGGCGGCCGTACCCCTTGGATCAAATCGGTTCCGGGCTCATCGTCGGCGGGCGTCCCTCCAGTGTGCGCCCCGGCGTGCGCCCGACCGCTTTGTTGACAACCGTTTCCAACTTTGTTGAAAATGACTGTCATGAACGTACGCCGTTGCATATCCACCGCAGCCATGGCCGGCACCTCGGTGCTCGGGCTGCTGGCCCTCTCCGCCTGCTCCCCCTCCGACGCCGGTGGCAGCAACGGCAAGCTGCAGGTGACGGCGTCCTTCTATCCCATGCAGTACCTCGCCGAGGAGATCGGCGGGAAGCGCGTCGAGGTCTCCAACCTCACCGAGCCCGGCGTGGAGCCGCACGACCTGGAGCTCAGCCCGAAGCAGACCGCGCAGCTCGGCGAATCCGACGCGGTCGTCTACCTCAAGGGCCTGCAGCCCGCCGTGGACGACGCCATCCAGCAGTCCGGCGTCAAGAACGTCGCCGACGCGGCCTCCCTGACCGGCCTGGAAAAGCACGGCACCGAGGTCGACGGGCACGACCACGCCACCGGCGACCACCACTCGCACTCCGAGTCCGAGGGCGGCAGCGACCCGCACATCTGGCTCGACCCCGTGAAGTACGCGGAGGTCGCGAAGGGTGTGAACAAGACCCTCGCCAAGGCCGACCCGGACCACAGGGCCGAGTACCAGAAGAACACCGATGCCCTGGTCAAGAAGCTGGACGGGCTGAACACGGAGTTCGAGGACGGCCTGAAGAACCGGCCCTCCCGGACCTTCATCACCACCCACGCGGCCTTCGGCTACCTCGCCGAGCGCTACGGCCTGACCGAGGAGGCGATCAGCGGCCTCGACCCCGAGTCCGAGCCGAGCGCCAACCGCATCAAGGAACTCCACACCCTCGCCGGGAAGCACCATGTCTCCACGGTGTTCTTCGAGACGATCGCCAATCCGGCGACCGCCAAGTCGCTGGCCGGTGACCTGGGCCTGAAGACCGACGTCCTGGACCCGCTGGAAGGGATCACGGACAAGTCCCGCGGCAAGGACTACATCGGCGTGATGCAGGCCAATCTCGCCGCCCTCCAGAAGGCACTCGGCACCAAGTGACAGAGCGAGCGCAGCGCGTGACGGAGCGCACCGCGCGGCAGACGACCCACCACGTGACGGAGGTCACCATGGAACAGCCGGTCATCGACCTGCGGGGAGCCGCCGCGGCGCTGGGCGGGCGTCCCGTGCTGCGCGGCATCGATCTCACCGTCCGCACCGGCGAGGTCGTCGCGCTGCTCGGCGCGAACGGTTCGGGCAAGTCCACGGCGGTGCGCTCGGTGATAGGGCAGGTGCCGCTCACCGGCGGCGAACTGTCGCTGTTCGGTACGCCGTTCCGGCGCTTCCGGCAGTGGGCCCGCATCGGCTACGTCCCGCAGCGCACCACCGCCTCCAGCGGCGTGCCGGCCACCGTCCGCGAGGTCGTGGTGGCCGGGCGGCTGGCCCGTACGAAGCTCGGGATGCTGCGCAAGAGCGACCGGGCGGCGGTGCACCGTGCTCTGGAGCTGGTGGGCATGGCCGACCGCGCCAAGGACTCCGTCAACGCGCTCTCCGGCGGCCAGCACCAGCGGGTGCTGATCGCCCGCGCGCTGGCCGGCGACCCGGAACTGCTGATCATGGACGAGCCGATGGCCGGGGTGGACCTGGCCAGCCAGGAGGTGCTGGCCGGCGCCCTGCGCGAGCAGGTCGCGGCCGGCGTCACCGTGCTGCTGGTGCTGCATGAGCTGGGTCCGCTGGAGCCGCTGATCGACCGCGCGGTGGTTCTGCGGGACGGCTGCGTCGTGCACGACGGTCCGCCGCCCGCGGCCGTCGGCCAGCACGCGCTGCCCGGCCATGACCATGTCCACCCGCATGCCGACGTGGCCGCGGAACCGATCCGGACGGGGCTGCTGACCTGATGGAAATCCTCAATTACGCCTTCATGCAGCGGGCGCTGATCGCCGCGCTGATCGTCGGCATCACCGCTCCGGCGATCGGCATCTACCTCGTCCAGCGCCGGCAGGCCCTGATGGGCGACGGCATCGGCCATGTCGCCCTCACCGGCGTCGGCCTCGGTTTTCTGCTGAACACCAGCCCGGTCTGGGTCGCCACCGCCGTCGCGGTGCTCGGCTCGGTGGTGATGGAGCTGATCCGCTGGTACGGCAAGACCCGCGGTGATCTCGCGCTGGCGATGCTGTTCTACGGCGGTATGGCGGGCGGTGTGATGCTGATGAACCTCTCCGACGCCGGCTCCAACGCCAATCTCGGCACGTATCTGTTCGGCTCGATCACCACCGTCTCGCCGCAGGACATGACGACGATCTACGTGCTGGCGGCCCTGGTGCTGGTGATCACCGTGGGGCTGCGCAGGCAGCTGTTCGCGGTGTGCCAGGACGAGGAGTTCGCCCGGGTGACGGGTCTGCCGGTGCGGCTGCTGAATCTGCTGGTCGCCGTCACCGCCGCGGTGACGGTCACGGTCGCCATGCGTGTCGTGGGTCTGCTGCTGGTCAGCGCGCTGATGGTGATCCCGGTCGCGGCCGCCCAGCAGCTCAGCCGCAGCTTCGCGATGACCTTCGCGGTGGCCATCGGGATCGGCGTCGCGGTCACCGTCACCGGCACCGCGACCTCGTACTACGTGGACGTGCCGTCCGGCGCGACGATCGTGCTCTTCGCCATCGGCCTCTTCGTGCTCTTCACGGGGCTGGCTGCGCCCCTTGCGAAAAAACGTGCCAGGGCCTCGGCGGCGGCGGCCGAGAGGTGCACTCTGGAGGTACCCGGGAAGGGCACGCCGGCGGACGACGTCAACGTGTGACCGCCGCGGGACCGGCCGCGGCACGCAGACGATCGGCGCGACACGCAGACGGAGGGAGGCGTAAGCGTCCCACCAGGGGTCCGGTCATCACCTGGCACAATGGCCGGACTCGTCCGCGCCCCACGGCGCGGGAGGGCCCCGCCAGCGGGGGAATACCTGACGTCCTAGGGAGGCAACGGTGGCGACGAGCGCGGGATCTCCGGTACGCGGCCGGTCGACGCGGCAGCGGACCGCTGTCTCGGCCGCACTCGACGAGGTGGATGAGTTCCGCAGCGCGCAGGAGCTCCACGACATGCTCAAGCACCGGGGCGACTCGGTCGGGCTGACCACCGTCTACCGGACGCTGCAGTCCCTCGCCGACGCCGGCGAGGTCGATGTGCTGCGGACCAGCGACGGCGAGGCCGTCTACCGCAGGTGCAGCACCGACGATCACCACCATCACCTGGTGTGCCGGGCCTGCGGCAAGGCCGTTGAGGTGGAGGGTCCGGCGGTCGAGAAGTGGGCCGACCAGATCGCCGCCGAGCACGGCTTCCGTGATGTCGGGCACACCATCGAGATCTTCGGCACCTGCGGCGACTGCGCCGCGCAGCAGGCGCAGGAGCGGTAGACAGGCGCGGGAGCGCCGGACACCGCGGAGCACGCGGCAGCAGCGACAACGCCGCACGGGCCGCCTCCCTCGGAGGCGGCCCGTGCGGCGTTCGGCTCTCGTCCCGGTGGTTCCCGGTCCCGGTTACTTCGCCGACGTGTCCTCCTCCGGGGCCGCCCCGAATCGGCGGTCGCGCCGGGCGTATGCGTGGCAGGCGTCCCACAGGTTCCGCCGGTCGAAGTCCGGCCACAGGATGTCCTGGAAGACCATCTCGGCGTACGCGCTCTGCCAGATCAGGTAGTTCGAGGTGCGCTGCTCTCCGGAGGGCCGGACGAAGAGGTCCACGTCGGGCATGTCCGGGTAGTACATGTACTTCGCGACGGTCTTCTCGTTGACCTTCGACGGGTCGAGCTTGCCTGCCCGCACATCCGCCGCGATGGCCGCCGCCGCGTCCGCGATCTCCGCGCGGCCGCCGTAGTTGACGCAGAAGTACAGCGTCATGGCGTCGTTGTCCTTGGTCTGTTCCTGCGCGACCTGGAGTTCCTGCACGACGGACTTCCACAGCTTGGGCATCCGCCCGACCCAGCGGATCCGGATCCCCAGCGCGTCCATCTCGTCACGGCGGCGCCGGATGACATCGCGGTTGAAGTTCATCAGGAAGCGCACCTCGTCCGGTGAGCGCTTCCAGTTCTCGGTGGAGAACGCGTACAGCGAGAGGTTCTTCACGCCCATCTCGATGCAGCCCTTGAGGACGTCCATGACGACGCCCTCGCCGACCTTGTGGCCCTCGGTACGCGGCAGCCCGCGCTCCTTCGCCCACCGGCCGTTGCCGTCCATGACGACGGCCACGTGGTTCGGAATGAGCTCGCCGGGGATCTTCGGCGGCCGCGCACCGGAAGGGTGCGGTTCGGGCGTCTCGTACTCGCGTCGATTACGGCCCAGAATCCCGCGTCGTGCCATGCGGCCCACGTCTCCCATGTCTCGTATGCCTCGTTGAGGGCTGTCTCGGTTCGGCTGTTTCGCTACGTGGCGGCGCTACTTCTCCACGTACCGGAGGGAGCGCAGGCCCCGCTCCAGATGCCAGTGCAGATACGCCGCGACGAGGCCGCTGCCCTCCCGGACATGCCGCGCCTCGCAGGCGTCCGCCGTCTCCCAGTCGCCGGTGAGCAGCGCGCCCAGGAGCCCGATGGCCTCAGAGGAGGGTACGACGCTCCCCGGTACCCGGCAGTCGCCGCATATGACGCCGCCGGCCGCCACCGAGAAGAACCGGTTGGGGCCGGGCAGCCCACACTTCGCACAGGTGTCGAAACTGGGCGCGTAGCCGTTGACGGCGAGGGAGCGCAGCAGGAAGGCGTCCAGCACCAGATGCGGTTCGTGCTCGCCGCGGGCGAGTGTGCGCAGACCGCCGACCAGCAGCAGGTACTGCTGTACGGCGGGCTCGCCCTCGTGGTCGGTGAACCGCTCGGCGGTCTCCAGCATCGCGGTGCCGGCCGTGTAGCGGGCGTAGTCCGTCACGATGCCGCCGCCGTACGCGGCGATCGTCTCACTCTGCGTGCACAGGGGCAGGCCGCGGCCGATCAGCTCGCCGCCGCGCGCGAAGAACTGCACATCGACGTGCGAGAACGGCTCCAGGCGCGCCCCGAACTTCGATTTCGTCCGCCGCACCCCGCGGGCCACGGCACGGACCCGCCCGTGGCCACGGGTGAGCAGCGTGATGATCCGGTCCGCCTCACCCAGCTTCTGGGTGCGCAGCACGATGCCGTCGTCGCGGAACAGACTCATGGGAGTCATTGTCCCGCATCGGCGACCGGCCCCGACCGGCCGTCCCCGCCCCGGCCGGGGTCAGCCCGCGTCGCTCACCTCTCGCGGCGGCCCTGGACGGCGACGGCCGCGGCGAGGGCCGCACCGGCGAGGGCCGCGGCGTACAGGCCCGCCGCGTAGGGCCCCGCCGGGAAGTGCGCGGTGCCCGGCTGCCCCAGGAAGTCGGCCAGCGCCGTGAACGGCAGCCAGGCGGCCGCCTCGGCCTTCAGCAGCCAGCTGATCAGCGCACCGGCCAGGGACTCGGCGGCGAGGATCCACACCAGCAGGACGGTGACGGTCAGGCCGCCGCTCCTGAGCAGCACACCGGCGGCCACGCCGAAGAGCGCGCAGACCGCGTAGGCGGCCGGTACGGCGGCGAGCTGACGCAGCTCGAGAGCGGTGTCCGGGACGAGGTCGGCGCCCGCGCCCTGGGTGAGTGCCGCGACGGCCAGTCCGCCCAGGGCGAGTACGGCCCCCGCCACGCACGCCAGGGCGGCCAGGACCGCCGCCTTCGCGCACAGCAGCCGCCGCCAGGACGGCACGGCGAGGTAGGAGGCCCAGATCGTGCCGGTGGCGAACTCCTGGGTCGCCGCGCGGGCGGCGAGGACGGTGATCAGGATCTGGCCGAAGGCGGGCCCGGTCATCGCCTCGGCAATTCCCGGCCGCGCGCCCTCGTCGGCCATCAGCCTGCCCAGCGCGCTGAAGACCAGCGAGACGGCCACGGTGGCCCCCAGGAACCACCAGGTGGACGCGAGCGAGCGGAGTTTGGCCGTTTCGGCCCGCGCGAGCGCCAGGCTCATCGGACTGCTCCTTCGGACGTCACAGGTGGCTGCGGAAGGGGCGTGCCGGCGCCCCGGAATTCGACGGATTCCCCGGTCAGCCGCAGGAAGGCGTCCTCCAGAGTCGCCCGGCGCGGCGTGAGTTCGTAGAGCACCAGGCCCTCGTGCGCGGCGGCCCGTCCGATGTCCTCGCAGCCCATCCCGTGGACGAGGAAGGAGCCGGCGTCCGTGCCCGCCGCGTCGGTGACCGTGCCGCCGGACCGGGCGACGAGGGCGCGCAGCCGTTCCGGTTCCGGTGTCCGCACCAGGCTCCGGTCCACCGCACCGCCCGCGGTCAGCTCGGCCACGGAGCGCTGGGCCAGCAGCCGGCCTTGCCCGATCATCACCAACTCATCGGCCGTCAGCGCCATTTCGGCGAGCAGGTGGCTGGAGACGAGGACCGTACGGCCTTCGGCCGCCAGTGCGCGGATCGTCGTCCGCATCCACGCGATGCCCTCGGGATCCAGTCCGTTGACGGGCTCGTCGAGGATCAGCAGGCGCGGGTCGCCGAGCAGGGCGGCGGCCAGTCCGAGGCGCTGGGCCATGCCGAGCGAGTAGGTTCCGGCGCGCCGTCCGGCCACCGAGGCCAGGCCCACGGCCGCGAGCACCTCGTCGACCCGGGAGAGGGGAATGCGGTGGGTGTGCGCGAGCCAGGTGAGGTGAGCGCGGGCCGACCGCTTGGGGTGCGCCCAGCCGGCCTCCAGCAAGGCGCCGGCGACGCGCAGGGGTTCGGGGTGCGCGTGATACGGCCTGCCGTCGATCAGCGCCCGCCCGGAGTCGGGCCGGGTCAGGCCCAGGAGCATGCGCAGGGTGGTGGTCTTGCCCGATCCGTTCGGGCCGAGGAATCCCGTGACGGCACCCGCGCGCACGGTGAACGACAGGTCGTCCACGACGCGCTTGCCGCCGTACGACTTCGTGAGGCCCACGACTTCGATCATCGCGTGGTCACCCGTGGTTCAGCCAGAACAGGCCGCCCAGGACCAGCAGCAGCCCGAAGCCGACGACGGCGCCGATGCCGGGCGCGCGGCGCCGGGCCGCGCACCAGCCGAGCATGCCCAGCGCCGGCAGCCAGCCCGCGCCGTAGACGAGCCAGGCGGCAGGCCCCTGGCCCGCCTTGAACAGCACCCACGCAACCATCACGAAGAGCACCGGCGAGGCCCATATGTTCCGCTCGATGACGACTGCCCGCTGTTGCGACATTGACTTCCCATCACGATGCGGCCTCCTCCTCACGGGAGAAGGAGGCCGCGGGTGGCGAACGCGAAATATCCTAGAAGTGGTTGACGAGGTAGCTGATGACCTCATCGAGAATGTATGCGGGCGCGGCCTTGATCGCCCACTTCAGCGGGTTGAAGTTGGAGAGCCCGTTCACCCAGGACTTGAAGGAGTTGCGGCCCTTCTTCGCCGCCGCGATGGCCTTCTTGCCGTACTTGCTCTTGGCTATCTTCTCCGCGAGCTTCTTCGCCGCCGAGCTGATGCCGCGCGCCTGCACGCCCGCCCTGACGTCGACCGCCGCGGCCGCCGAGGCGGGTGCGGACTGCGAGGTGGGAGCGGTGTGCGAGACGGCGGCCGGGGCGCGGTCGACGGTCCGTACGGCAGCGGTCGCCGCATGCGGTGCGGCGGTGGCGGCCGACGCGGCGGGGGCGCCGACGCCGATCAGCGCACCGGTGATGAGGGTGGCGGCGAGCAGACGCTGACCTCTGGTCATAGGGTTCCTCCGTGGATGAATAGGCGCCGCGGCATCGGGTAGTTCGCGGCAGACACGGCCCACACGTGTCCACGGACAGCGGTCTCGTCTCGTTAGCGGCGGGACGAGGCCGCGCCGGGCGTCGACGGCGGGCCGAAAACGATCTTGGCAGCGCGGGGCAGAGCCCACCATCCGCCAACAGACCCCCTCCCAATGGAGGATGACGCCCCGAATCCCGGGGCTCCACCACCGCATCGGGGGCCGCTCGCCTCTCCGCAATCTCCGCCCGTGAACGCCCTCACACCCTTTGCTCTCGATGTCCGCATTGCATAATCTTTACCCGCCCTGCCCCACGGACCGGCTGACCACCGGGCCGCCGGCCGGGCCTTCGACCACTGATTTCACTTGGCACAACGGGGGATCGACCCATGACCAGAGTCATGTTCGCGATGGACGACTCACCTGAGAGATCCCGGCTTTACGGCCGGTTCACCGAGGCGCAGGGAGTCACCGTCGTCGCCATGTGCGGCATACGCGAAGCGCTCGGCCAACTGGAGGCCCATCGCCCCGAAGTGGTCCTCGCCGGAGCCCCCGGCACGCTTCGCTCCCCCGGCTGGACGGAGTCCGGGCGGCGCCTCGCGGACCGGGTGCCGCTCGGCGTCTTCACCGACGACCCGGTCACCGAGACCACCGCCCAGGCTCGCAGCGCGGGCGCCTCCGGATTCCTGGACTTCGCGATGAGCGGCGGCGAACTCGGCCTTGCCGCCCGGCTGCTGGCTTCCGGACACGTCGTGGTGGCCCCGCGCGCCCGGAAGGCCGCCGACGTACCCGAGGTGACCCGCGCGACGACGACCGTGCCGGCTCACCCTCACCCGAGCGACCGGCCGGACACCTCGCCCCGGCTCTCACCCCGCGAACGGGAGGTGCTGCGGCTCATGACGGCCGGGCTCACGAACGTACGCATCGCCGAGACGCTGCACCTGAGTCCGACCACCGTCAAGACCCACGTCAGCACCATCCTCCGCAAGCTGGGCGTCACCAATCGCGTCCAGGCCGTCATGCGGCAGCACTGACCTCAGACCGCCTCCCCTCTGCTGCGGGCGTTCAGGTACGCGGTGGCCGCGCTCAGCCGTTCCGTCACCGTCGCCGGGCGGGCGGCGCCCGCGGTGCAGCCCCACTTCCCGCCGCCCCCGATCGGCAGCAGCCGGAGGCGGTCGCCGTCGGCCGCCACGACCTTGCCGACCCGCGCGCTGCGGGTGTCCACGACGAACGAGCGGAGCGGGGGGCGGTTCACCGCGCTCACCGCTCCCCCAGGGCGGCGGTCAGCCGCTGCGCGACCGCGATCGTGCACCGCCCCAATTCCACGAGCGGCAGCATGTACTCATTCGCGCACGAGACGGGGTCGGGGCGCAGCGAAGGCAGCACGATGCCTTCGCGTTCCAGGGCTTCACGCAATTCCTTGGTTGCACTTTCCACTGCCTTGATCCGCTGCATCACCGGTCACACTTTCCGTGAGAATTCCTACCGTTCGCATTCAGAGCGTGACGGCACGGAACCAGGCTGCGCAACGAGGTCAGCACCACAACTGTGGGGCAGGAAAAGGCGGTCAGCCATGGCCAATGGTCAACGACAGGCGGCGTGGGAGTTTTTCGGCTCGGAACTCAAGCGGCGACGGGAGGACGCGGGCTTCACCCAGGAAGCCTTAGGCCGCCGGGTATTCGTATCCGGCGGCCATATCGGCCAGTTCGAGCAGGCGATTCGTAAGCCGCAGATAGACGTGGCCAAGCGGATCGATGAGGTACTGCAAACCGATGGTTTTTTCGAGCGGATGTGTCGCGAGCTGATCAACGACAAGCGGTACGCGGACTACTTTGCTGCGGTCGCCGAACTGGAGGGCATGGCAACCAAGATCTGTGATTACGCGCCCACAGTTATGCCAGGGCTCTTGCAGACAGCTGACTACGCCCGCGCTGTCACACGTGCAACCAACCCGTTCGCCAGCTTCGAGTACGTCGAGGAGAAGGTCACCGCCCGAATGGACCGCGCGCACCTCCTGAGAGGCGCCAAAAGGCCGGCGTTCTGGGTGATCCTGCACGAGCCGGTGTTACGCATCCCTGTCGGCGGGCCATTGGGCATGGCCGAACAGCTGGAGCAGGTCGTGTCCCTCACTCAAGAATGCACAGTGCTCGTGCAGGTTCTGCCGGACTCAGCTGGAGCCCACGCCGCCATGGCCGGAATGATGCGACTCATGGAGTTCGATGACGCACCTCCGACCGTCTATACAGAGTCGGTGTTTTCCGGCAACTTGCTTGACGATCCGGCGCTGGTGAAGCGGGCACAGGACGCCTACGATCTGCTCAGGGCCGCCGCGCTGTCGCCGGAGGCGTCCCTGGCCCTGATCGAGTCGGCGGCGGAGGACTACAGGCGATGCGCAAGTACGACCTGAGCACTGCCCGGTGGCGCAAGAGCGGCTACAGCAACGGCGACGGCGGCGAATGCATCGAGGTTGCCTACGACTTCCCGGGAGCAGCCCGCTGGCGCAAGAGCAGCTACAGCGACGACAACGGCGGCAGCTGCATCGAGGTCGTCGACGACCTCCCCGGTGTTGTCCCCGTGCGGGACAGCAAGGTTCCGCACGGGCCCGTGCTGGTCGTGCCGGCCCCCGGCTGGACCGCCTTTGTCGATGCCGTCAAAGGCGGATCGCTGCGGGCGTCCTGACTTCGCCTCACTGGATCATCGGCCCTGCCATCCCCCTGGTTGGCAGGGCCGCATCACGTTATCGTCCGGTCATCGGGGGCGGAAGGTGACCTTCCGTACTTCTCCGTCGCCCCGGCCAACTGGCCCTCACGGGACGTCAACTCCCCGGTAGCATCCGGTGATGATCGGCAACACGACGCCGTGACGGCCGGCCGACCCAGTCAGTACCCCACACGAGGATCTCGATGACATCCATACCGGAGGCGCTGTTGTGGTGCCTCAGCGCAGGTACGGCCGCCGCCGTGGTCCTGGCGGCGTTCTCGGTCCGCGCATGGAAGCAGCGCGTCGACCTGAGAGCGCGCCTGACCTCCGCTGAGGAACAGCACAGCGCCACGCTCCACAGCAACACGGAGTTGTCGGCCCGGCTTCGGGCCACCGAGGCCGAGATCCGGCATCTGGCCGGGGCTCGTATCCCCGACCTCACGATGGCCCTCGCCCACCCCCACGTGCCCGTACGCGGCATGCTGGACTCCCGATTCGCCGGCTCGGAGACCGACCACGCGCTGAGCGCGGTGCTGGACCAGATCAGCGAGGCGGTCACCTCGGAGCGGCAGCGCGTCGACGCCGCCGCCCAGTCCACCCTGCGGGGTGCGACCACCACCATCCAGGCGCTGCTCTACCAGCTTCAGACGGCGCTCCAGGACATGCAGCACCGCTACGACGACCCCAACGTCGCCCAGGACCTGCTGACCGTGGACTTCCTCAACGAGCAGGCGCTGCGCCGCGTCCAGGCCACCGGCGTGGTGTGCGGCGCCTGGCCCGGACTGACCCGCGAGGACTCCTACCTCGCCGAGCTGGTCGTCGGCGCCACCTCCCGGCTGCGCGGCTACGAGCGTGTGCAGGTCAGCAACCAGCTGCGCGACCCGGTCGCCGTCGTCGCCCGCGCCGTCGAGCCGATCGCGATCACCGTCACCGAGCTGCTGGCCAACGCGCTGCACCACTCGCACCAGGAACTGCCCGTCATCGTCACCCTCCAGCAGGGCAACCGCGGCGCCTCCGTCATCATCGACGACTACGGAGTCGGCATGCACGACGACGAGATCAAGCGCGCGACGGAGCTGCTGTCCGGCGAGGACAACGTGCTGCTGACCCAGCTCGGCGACCCGCCGCGGTCCGGTTTCGCGGCCGCCGGCCAGCTGGTGCGCCAGTACGGCTACGGCGTGCACGTCGAGTCGTCCCCGTACGGCGGTGTGCGCGCGGTCGTCTACATCCCGGGGGACCCCCTCCTCACCGTCCTCGACGAGAGCGCCCAACCCATGTCTGTCATGGCTCCGCTGCCGCGCCGTGCCGGCGTGCCGGACCGTTCCTCCAGCATGCTCCCGACCGGTGCCGCGCCCACCCCTTCGGCGCCCGCCCCCACCGCGGACGCGGCCCGTGGTGCGGCTCCTGCCCGGCACCGGGCCCAGGCCGCCGAGCCCGCGCCCGCCGAGGCACCGCCCGTCGAGCCCGCGCCCGCCGAGGGCGAACTGCCGCGCCGGCGACGCCGCCAGCCGGCGTCGGAACTCGACCACGGTGCCCCGCGTACCGAACCGAACCCGCCGCGCTCCCCGGAAGAGACCGCCTCCCGCTGGGCCGCACTCCAGCAAGGCACCGAATCCGGCCGGGCCGCAGCGCAGCCTGACCCCCCTCGCAGTCCTGAAGGGAACGCACACTCATGAACAGCCCCACCCGCCGCCGTGTCACCGAGGACAAGACCTGGGTGCTGGCACCCCTCTTGGAGCTGCCGCATGTTATCCACGCAGCCGTCATCTCCGGCGACGGCTTCATCGAGGGCTGCTCGCCCGGTCTGCAGCGCGACTCCGCCGAGGGTGTCGCCGCGATGATGTCCGCCCTCCAGGGCGCGGGCCGTGCCGTCACCGCGGCGTTCGCGGGCCGGGACGCCGCCAAGCTGCGCCAGACCGTCATCGAGTCCGACGAGGGCTTCGTCTTCGCCATCCCGGCAGGCGAGAACACCTGCCTGGCCGTCTTCTGCGCACCGGAGGTGAACATGGGCGTCGTCGCGCACCACATGCAGATCCAGGTGACCACGCTGGGCAAGAAGGTCATGAACAGCCCGGCTCGGGATATAGGCAGCCCGGCATGACCCCGCGCCAGAGCAACAGGCGCCTCGTACCGGCCTATCTGGCGACCGGCGGACGCGCCCGCCCCAGCCGCAACACGTTGGACCGGCTCTCCCTGCTGCACAGCTCGGGGATGCCGGTCACCAGTGATGTACGACCGGAAGAGCACCGGATCCTGGAGCTGCTCCAGCCCGGCGCGCTGTCTCTGGCCGAGGTCGCAGCCCATCTTCACCTGCCCGTCAGCGTGGTGAAGGTGCTGGTGGCCGACCTTGTCGATGCCGGCCGTCTGCACGCCCGTGTCCCCATTCCCGAAGCCGAGCAATTCGACCGGCAGATCCTGGAGAGGGTTCTCGATGGACTCCGCTCTCTCAAGTCCTGACACCGGCAACATGTACCTCTCCGGTGCCGACCAGACGCTCGTCAAGCTCCTGGTCGCCGGGCCGTTCGGAGTCGGCAAGACCACGCTCATCCGTGCGCTCTCCGAAACTCCGCCGCTGCACACCGAAGAAGTCATGACGCAGACCGGCGCGGTCGTCGACGACCTCGCCGGCGTCCGGGACAAGACCACCACCACCGTCGCCATCGACTTCGGGCGGCTCACCCTCCCCGGGGACCTGGTGCTCTACCTGTTCGGCACCCCCGGGCAGAAGCGCTTCCGTCCCCTGTGGGAGGACATCGCCCGCGGCGCGCTGGGCGCCCTCGTCCTCGCCGACACCCGCCGGCTGGCGGACTCCTTCGAGGTGATGGACATCGTCGAGGAAGCCGGTCTGCGCTACGCCGTCGCCGTCAACACCTTCCCCGACGCGCCGCAGTACGACGTCGAAAAGCTCCGCGACGCCCTCGACCTGCACCCCGAGACGCCGCTCGTGCTGTGCGACGCCCGCGACCGGGAGCAGTCCGTCGACGCGCTGATCGCGCTCGTCGGCCATGTCCTGGCCCACACGCCCGAGGAGAACCCGTGACCTCCCCGCACCAGCCGGGCGCCACCCCGCCCCCCGGCTGCCCGGCCCAGGCCGTGCCCCAGCCGCCTCCGGGCTGCCCGGCGGGCGCCGTGCCGCCCGCCGCGGCCGGCCATTCCCCGGCCCAGCCCGACGCCTCCGCGCCGGTGAAGCTGTACGGCCCGGACTTCGCGGCCGACCCGCACCGCTTCTACCGGCACCTGCGGCAGTTCGGCGCGCTGGCGCCCGTCGAGATCGCCCCCGACGTGACCGCGTTGCTGGTCACCGACTACCGGGCCGCGCTGGACCTGCTGCACGACGACACCACCTGGTCCAAGGACTCCCGCGCCTGGATGCAGACCGTCCCGGCCGATTCGCCGATCATGCCGATGCTGGGCTGGCGCCCCAACGTCTTCTTCAGCGACGGTGCGGCGCACGAGCGCTACCGCGAGGTCATCACCGACGGCTTCCGTCTCGTCGAGCCGCACGAGCTGCGCGCCCGCGTCCACCACGCCGCGGACACCCTGATCCGGCGCTTCGGCGCGGAGGGCCGGGCCGATCTGATCGCCGACTACGCCCGGCTCATCCCGCTGCTGATGTTCAACAACCTCTTCGGGATGCCCGACTCCTACAGCGACCAGCTCATCGCGGCCCTCTCCGGGATGCTGGAGGGCAACTCCCCCGAGGAGGCCGCGGCCGCCAATGCCGCGTACGAGCGCTACATCATGGAGCTCGTCGGCTCCAAGAAGGCCCAGCGCGGCAAGGACCTCACCTCGTGGTTCATGGACCACCCCAACGGGCTGTCCGACGAGGAACTGATCCACAACATCATCCTGACGATGGGCGCGGGCAACGAGCCGCTCGCCAACCTCATCGGCAACGCGCTCGCCCGGATGCTCTCCGACGACCGCTACTACAACACCCTCTCCGGCGGCGCGCTGACCCCGCGCGACGCCATCAACGAGGTGCTGTGGAACGACCCGCCGCTGGGGAACTACTCGGCCCACTTCCCCGTCCGCGACGTCTTCTTCCACGGCACGTGGGTGCGCGCGGGGCAGCTGGTGATGGTGTCCTACGCGGCCGCCAACAGCCAGTTCGGCGTGGCGCCCCTGGAGCGGACCCGCTCGGGCAGCGGCTCGCACCTGTCCTGGTCCGCGGGCCCGCACGGATGCCCCGTCCAGCGCGACGCGCTGCTGATCGCCACCACGGCGATCGAGCGGCTCACCGCCTGGCTCTCCGACATCGAACTCGCCGTGGACCGCGACGAGTTGGTGTGGCGCAACGGCGCCTTCCACCGAGCACTCGCGGCGCTGCCCGCCCGCTTCACCCCCATCACTCCCGACCAGGCAGGAGCTACGCCATGGGACAGCAGCCCGTCGTCATCGACCCCGTCGGAGCGGACATCCACGGAGAGGCAGCCCGCCTCCGCGCGCTAGGTCCCGCGGCGCTCGTCGAGCTGCCCGGCGGCATCGCGGCCTGGTCCGTCACCAGCCACGGCCTGCTCAAGCAGCTGCTGACCGACCCCCGCGTCTCCAAGAACCCCCGGGACCACTGGCCCGAGTGGCAGCGCGAGGACGTCCGGGGCAGCTGGCTGCAGTCCTGGATCGGCGTGACGAACATGTTCACCGCATACGGCGCCGACCACCGCCGGCTGCGCAAGCTGATCGCCCCGGCGTTCACGGCGCGGCGCACCGACGCGATGCTCCCGTGCGTCGAGCGGGTCACGTCCGGCCTGCTCGACGACCTCGCGGCGGTGCCCGCGGGGGGCGTCGTCGACCTGCGCGAGACGTTCTCCCACCCGCTGCCGATGCAGGTCATCTGCGAGCTATTCGGCATTCCCGAGGGTGAGCAGCGCGCCGAACTGGCCCACCTGGTCCAGGCGATCATGGACACCACGGCCACGCCCGAGCAGGCCGCCGCCACCGGGGCGGCCGTGCACACGCTGCTCAGCGGGCTGGTAGCCACCAAGCGCGAGGAGCCCGCCGAGGACCTCACCAGCCTGCTGGTGTCGGCGCGGGACGACGACGGTCAGCGGATGACCGAGCAGGAGCTGCTGGACACCCTCCTGCTCGTGATCGGCGCCGGGCACGAGACCACCGTGGACCTGCTCGGCAACGCCGTGCACGCGCTGCTGACGCACCCCGACCAGCTCAAGATGGTCCTCTCCTGCGAGGCGTCCTGGAACGACGTCATCGAGGAGACCCTGCGCTGGGCGCCCAGCATCGCCGCGCTCCCGCTCCGCTTCGCCGTCGAGGACATCGACATCCCGGACGGCCCCACCATCCGCAAGGGCGAGGCGATCCTGCCGGCCTACGCGGCCGCCGGCCGGGACCCGGAGCAGCACGGCGAGAGCGCCTCCCACTTCGACATCCAGCGGCAGGCCACCGAGCACCTCGCCTTCGGTCACGGCGTGCACCACTGCCTGGGCGCCCCGCTGGCCCGGATGGAGGCCCGGATCGCGCTGCCGGCGCTGTTCGCCCGCTTCCCCGACCTCGAACTCGCCGTTCCCGCCGAGGAGCTGGAGCCCACCGGCGGTTTCATCTCCGGTGGGCTGCGCAGCCTCCCGATCCGGCTGACCCCGGCCTGACCGGGCCCCGGCCGCTCCACGCCGCGACCCCGCCACCGGCTCGGTGGCGGGGTCGTGGGGGTTTCGGGGGCCGCGCGGGTCCGCGGCGGGCACGGCGGGCGGTCAGGACGGCGTGCGCGCCGCCGCCAGCAACCGGTTCGTGTCGGCCGGGCGGAGCATCAGGGCGGTGCCGACCGTGGTGAGGACCTCGCGTTCCGCGGGGGTGTAGGAACCGTCGGCCAGAGCGATATGTGCGGCCTGGAGGAGGACCGACTCCCGCCCGGCCGGGGCGAGGTGCGGGGCCAGCGGCTCCAGGGACTCGTGGAGCTCTATGGCCAGCGCGGTGCCGCAGGGGTCGAGGCCGTTGGGGGCACAGTCGCCGCCGGTCACCGCGTCGTAGGTGCCGGTGAGCCTGCCGGTGTCGGCGGCGAGCGCGGCGAGGAGGGTGAGCAGCTGGTCCTCGGAGCAGTCGGCGAAGCCCGCCGCGCGGACCGTGGCGACGGCGGTGTCGCGTACGGCGCCGGAGGACGTGCCGCCGGCGGCCAGCACGGCCAGCGTGACGGTGTGGACGGCGTCCCGGAGCATCGCGGAGAAGCGGACGGTGGTGGGGTGGTCCAGCGCGTCCAGGCCGAAGTGGCCCTGACAGGCGGAGCATTCCAGGACCGGGCCCGCGTCACCCCGCGAGAGCAGGGGCACGCCGAGGAGGGTGAGGCGGCGGCGTCCCGTCTGCCGGAGGTAGTTGCGGTCCCCGCCGCACTCCGGGCAGAAGAACTCGCCGTCGGCGACGGTCCGCCAGGACGTGCGCACGCCCATCACACACATCTTGTGCATCACGTCAGCCTCCCTAACGCCTCGGCCCCATCGCCGCATTGGACGTGATGTTAGCCACACAGGTGATGTGACGTCAGTACCTCGTACCGGACAACTGGCCGGATGGTGAAGGGATCCCACCCTTCGGAGTGAGGCCCACGGGCCCGTTGACGCCCCTGCGGGAGACGACTCCCGGCGGGGGCGTCCGGCCCCGGCAGGGCGGCGGCAGCGGCTTCTCCGGGGCCGGCGCGGGCGCCCTCGGCGACCTGACGTGCGACGGCCGCGCACCGCGCCGGGCCGCGGCCGCCCGCCGCCCCTGGCCGGGTCACCTGCGGGGTTCCTGATGCGGCCGGTACCCGCGCGGCGGGCGCGGGCCGGGTGGCCGCGGAAGCCGAGAAGCCCGGCGCGGGCGTCAACCTGCCGCCTCGGCCGCCCACTGCAAGCCTGTTGCAGCGCCCGGGCGTGGCTCGGGCCGGGCCGTGGACGCCGGGGCCGGGGGACGGGCGGGCAGCGCGGAGGAGAGCGCCGTCTTGGCCGGAAGAAGACCGGAACGCACGGTGCCGCCGCGCACAGCACGGCGCCCCCGCCGCTCGGTGGGAGCGGCGGGGGCGCCGGGAGAGCCGGACCGGCGGCGAGCCGGTCAGCGGATCGCGATCAGCGGCCCGCGCGGTTGACCGCGGAGACGATCGCCTTGATCGAGGCGCGGACGATGTTGGCGTCGACGCCGACGCCCCACAGCACCTTGTCACCGATCGCGCACTCGATGTACGCGGCGGCCTGGGCGCCGGCGCCCTCGCTCAGGGTGTGCTCGCTGTAGTCCAGCAGGCGCACGTCCACGTCGATGGCGTGCAGCGCGTCGAAGAAGGCGGCCAGGGGGCCGTTGCCGCTGCCGGTCAGCACCGTGTCGACGCCGTCCACCACGGCTTCGACGGTCAGCGCGTCGGTGCCCTCGGTCGTCGTCGAGGTCTGCGCGGAGCGCAGCGCGATCCTGCCCCAGGCGTTCTCGGGGGTGGGCAGGTACTCGTCCTGGAAGGTGGACCAGATGGCGCCCGGCGTGACCTCGCCGCCCTCGGAGTCGGTCTTCTCCTGGATGATCCGGGAGAACTCGATCTGCATCCGTCGCGGCAGGTCCAGCTTGTGGTCGTTCTTCAGGACGTAGGCGATACCGCCCTTGCCGGACTGGGAGTTGACGCGGATCACGGCCTCGTAGGAGCGGCCGACGTCCTTGGGGTCGATGGGCAGGTACGGAACCGCCCACTCGATGTCGTCAACGGTCTTCCCGGCGGCGGCCGCCTCGGCCTCCATCGCGTCGAAGCCCTTCTTGATGGCGTCCTGGTGGGAGCCGGAGAAGGCGGTGTAGACCAAATCGCCCGCGTAGGGGTGGCGCGGGTGGATCTCCATCTGGTTGCAGTACTCGCTGGTGCGACGGATCTCGTCGATCTGCGAGAAGTCGATCATCGGGTCGACGCCCTGGGAGAAGAGGTTCATCCCCAGCGTCACCAGGTCGACGTTGCCGGTGCGCTCGCCCTGCCCGAACAGGCAGCCCTCGACGCGGTCCGCGCCCGCCATGACGGCCAGCTCGGCGGCGGCGACGGCGGTGCCGCGGTCGTTGTGCGGGTGGGTGGACAGGCAGACGAACTCGCGCCGGGAGAGGTTGCGCGACATCCACTCGAAGCGGTCGGCGTGGGTGCTGGGCGTGGAGCGCTCGACGGTGGCCGGCAGGTTCAGGATGATCTCGCGGCCCTCTTCGGGCTGCCAGACGTCCATGACCGCCTCGCAGACCTCCAGGGCGAAGTCCAGCTCGGTGTCGGTGAAGATCTCGGGGCTGTACTGGTAGCCGAAGATCGTCTCGTCGCCCAGGATCTTGTCGGCGTACTCGACGACCAGCCGGGTGCCGTCCACCGCGATCTGCTTGACCTCTTCCTTCGAGCCGCGGAAGACGACCCGGCGGAAGGTGGGGGCGGTGGCGTTGTACAGGTGGACCGTGGCCCGGTGGGCGCCGCGCAGCGACTCGACGGTCCGCTCGATCAGCTCTTCGCGGGCCTGCGTCAGGACGGAGATCGTCACGTCCTCGGGGATCGCGCCCTCTTCGATGATGGAGCGTACGAACTGGAAGTCGGTCTCACCGGAGGAGGGGAACCCGACCTCGATCTCCTTGTAGCCCATCTTCACCAGGAGGTCGAACATCTCGCGCTTGCGGGCCGGCGACATCGGGTCGATCAGCGCCTGGTTGCCGTCGCGCAGGTCGGTCGACAGCCAGCGGGGGGCCTTGGTGATGCGGTGGTCCGGCCAGGTGCGGTCGGGGATGTCCACGGCCTCGTAGCTGCCGTACTTGCGGATCGGCATTCCCGAGGGCTTCTGGGCCTGCGTTCCGTTGGTGACCGGGGTGGGGCGACCGACGGCATTCGCTGCCTGGCTCGACGGGTTCGTCATGATGCGTAGGGCTCCTCGTGTGTCCGCATGGGGGTCCACCCTGCTCTTCAAGAGCGGGAAGAGGCCGACGGGGCGAAAATCGCAACACCGAACTCCGCGGGGAGGGGGTCGGCCTACGACTACAGGCCCTCGCCGCGGCAGCTAAGGAGAAGCAGCCCGAAACGCATGATGCACAGCAGCGTAACCGAGGAACGCGGCGAATGGCTGGCCCGTATCAGTATGCGGGACCGGATGGACGTAACGGTCGAAGTGCGAGCAACCACACGTTTTCAGGAATCTCGGCGGCAGGCAGTGACAGGAGCGTCACGCAATGCGACCGTTTTCCCATGGCTCTCACCCCTTCGCCGGTCACGCCGGCCCACCCGGTCTTCTGCACCATCGTCCCGCCGCACGTCCTCGACAAGCTGGCGCAGTCCGATGACCCCGCGCGACACGAGCCCGCCCGCCGCACCCTGGAGCACGACGCCGTCCAGCGCACCCGGCGCCGCGAGAACGCCGCCCGCACCTTCGCGCCGGCGCGGGCCGCGGCCGGGGCCGACAAGCCCAAGCGCACCATCTACGACGCCGAGCACCAGGAGAACCTGCCCGGCACCAAGGTCCACTCCGAGTCCGACGGCCCCTCGCGCGACGCCTCCGTCAACCGCGCCCACGCCGGTCTCGGCGCCACCTTCGAGCTGTATCTGAAGGCGTACGGCCGGAAGTCGATCGACGGCGCCGGCCTGCCGCTGGACGCGACGGTCCACTACGGCGAGAAGTACGACAACGCCTTCTGGGACGGCGAGCGGATGGTCTTCGGCGACGGGGACAACGACCTGTTCCTGGACTTCACCATCCCGGTCGACGTCATCGGCCACGAGCTCACCCACGGCGTCACCCAGTACACCGCCAACCTCGCCTACAAGGACCAGTCCGGGGCGCTGAACGAATCGATCTCGGACGTCTTCGGCGCCCTGATCAAGCAGCACGCCCTCGGCCAGACCACCGACCAGGCCGACTGGCTGATCGGCGCGGGGCTGCTCGGACCGAACGTCACCGGTACGGCCCTGCGGTCCATGAAGGCACCCGGCACGGCGTACGACGACGACGTGCTGGGCAAGGACCCGCAGCCCGCGACGATGAAGGACTTCGTCGACACGTCCGACGACAACGGCGGGGTGCACATCAACTCCGGCATCCCCAACCACGCCTTCTACCTGGCCGCCACCGCGCTCGGCGGAAAGGCGTGGGAGCGGGCAGGGCAGGTCTGGTACGACGTGCTGACCGGCGGCGATCTGGCCACCGACGCCCGGTTCGCCGACTTCGCCGCCCTCACCATCGCCGCCGCCCGGGCCCGCTTCGGCGCGGGCGACGAGCACGAGGCGCTGGTCAAGGCGTGGTCGCAGGTCGGGGTGACGGCGAAGTAGCGCGGCAGGGCTGTTCCCCGCGCCCCACGGGGTAGGAAGCCGTCATGCGTATTGAGATCCGTCGCACCGGCGGCTTCGCGGGCATCGAGCGCCGCGCCGAGGTCGAGACCTCGGGGCGGCCCGATGCCGACGACTGGCACACCTTGGCCGAGAACTGCCTCGCCGCCGCCCACGACAGTCCTCCGGCGGGGGTGCCGGACGGCTTCAGCTACCGCATCACGGTCGACGACCGGACGGTGTACTGCTCCGATCCCCGGCTGTCCGACGAGCAACGGGAGTTGATCACAAAGGTGCTGAAGGAAGGGTCGTAGCGGGCCGGAACGGCATCCCCGGATCTCCAACTGGCCTGTCGTACCTGCCTCTTGACACTGTTACCGGCGGTTAAGAAGATCCGCCTCATGACAACGGCGCCGGTCTCCCCCAAGCCCCTGCCCCGCTTCCCCCGCGACTTCGTATGGGGGGTGTCGACGTCCGCCCCGCAGATCGAGGGCGCGGTGGAGGAGGGCGGGCGAGGGCGCTCGGCGTGGGATGTGTTCGCGGCGGTGCCGGGGCGGATCAAGGACGGGTCGGACGCGCGGGTCGCGATCGATCACTACCACCGCTATCCCGAGGACGTGGCGCTGCTCAAGGACCTCGGGGTCGGCGCGTACCGCTTCTCGGTGGCCTGGCCGCGGGTGGTGCCGGACGGCAGCGGCGCGGTCAACGCGGCGGGGCTCGACTTCTACGACCGGCTGGTGGACGCGCTGCTGGCAGCGGGCGTCGACCCGGTCCCCACGCTGTTCCACTGGGACACGCCGCAGGCGCTTGAGGAGGGCGGCGGCTGGCTCGTCCGGGAGACCGCCGAGCACTTCGCGGCGTACGCGGACGCGGTCGCGGCCCGGCTGGGGGACCGCGTGCACCGCTGGATCACCCTCAACGAACCGGCGGAGCTGACGCTGCTGGGCTACGGCCTGGGGCAGCACGCCCCGGGCAGGCAGCTGGTCTTCGACGCCCTGCCCGCCGCACACCACCAGCTGCTGGGCCACGGCCTCGCGGTGCAGGCGCTGCGGGCCCGCGGGGCGGGGAACATCGGCATCGCGAACTCGCACGGGCCGACCTGGGCGGCGAGCGCGTCGGAGGCGGACACGACCGCCGCGGACCTCTACGACCTGCTGCTCAACCGGCTCTTCGCGGACCCGCTGCTGCTCGGCCGCTACCCGGACGAGGGGCTGGCGGCGCTGCTGCCGGGGCCCGTCGCCGACGACCTGAAGATCATTTCCCAGCCGCTGGACTGGTACGGGATCAACTACTACCAGCCGACCCGGGTGGGCGCCCCCGACCCGGACGCGGCCGGCCCCGCCGACTTCGGCGGCATCCTGCTGCCGCCCGAACTCCCCTTCGCGCCACGGGAGATCGAGGGCTTTCCGCGGACCGACTTCGGCTGGCCGGTGGTCCCCGGGGCGCTCACCGAGCTGCTGGAGACGTTCCGCGAGCGGTACGGGGCGAGCCTGCCGCCGATCGTGATCACCGAGAACGGCTGCTCGTACGACGGCCTCGACGACGGCGAGCGGATCACCTTCCTCGACGGGCATCTGCGCGCCCTGCACGAGGCGCTCGCGGCGGGCCTCGACGTCCGCGGCTACTTCGTCTGGTCGCTGCTGGACAACTTCGAGTGGGCGGAGGGCTACGCGCGACGCTTCGGGCTGGTGCATGTGGACCGTGCCACCTTGGCGCGGACGCCCAAGAGCTCCTACCGGTGGCTGCGGGACGCGCTGCGCGACCAGGCGCGGGGATGAGCGAAGCCGCGGCGGCGCCGGCGACGGGGCCCGCCGATGCGGCCGAGCCGCAGCAGCGGGCGGGCCACGGCTGGACGGCGTCGCTGTCGCTGGCCAACGGGGCGATCTGGGCCGGCTGGTACGGCCCGATCCAGATCCTGCTCGCCCTCCAGGCCGCCGCCCTCGCACCGCCCGGCGTCTCCAAGGAGTCCGTCCTGGCGTGGGTGACCGGACTGGGCGCCGCGGTCTCGCTGGTCGCCAATCCTCTCTTCGGCGCCCTCTCCGACCGTACGGTGTCCCGCTTCGGGCGCCGTACGCCATGGATCCTCGCCGGGGTGCTGGGCGGGGCCGCCGCCCTCGCGCTGCTGGCCGGGGCGCGCACCGTCCCGGCCATGGCGCTCGGCTGGTGCCTGGTGCAGCTCACCCTCAACGCGGCCTTCGCGGCGATCACCGCCGCGGTGCCCGACCGGGTGCCGCGGCCGCAGCGCGGCGCGGTGGGCGGCTGGCTGGGCGCCGCGCAGATCCTCGGCGTCCTCTCCGGTACCGGGCTCGCCACCCTCGCCGGCGGAGTCGTCGCCGGCTATCTGGCCTGCGCCGGCTTCACCGTGCTGGCCACCCTGCCCCACCTGCTGCTGCACAGGGACCCGCCGCTGCCGGCCGCGCACCGGCCGCCGTTCACCTGGCGGGCCTTCCTCGCGGGCTTCTGGCTCAGCCCCCGCCGCCACCCCGACCTCGGCTGGGCCTGGCTGACCCGCTTCCTGATCAACCTGGGCAACGCCCTCGCGCTGCTGTATCTCCTGTACTACCTGCGGGACGCCCTGCACCATCCCGACCCCGAGGGCGGGGTGCTGATCCTCACCGCCGTCAACGGCGTGACCCTCCTGGGCACCGTCGTCCTCGGCGGGATCCGCTCGGACCGGGCCGGCCGCAGGAAGCCGTTCGTGCTGGGAGCGGGCGTCGTCATGGCGATGGCCACCGCGCTGCTCGCCGGCTGGCAGACCTGGCCCGGCGCGCTGTGCGCCGCGGCACTGCTCGGCGTCGGCTTCGGCGTCTTCACATCGGTCGACTTCGCGCTGATGACGGAGGTGCTGCCCGCCGCCGCGCACCGCGGCAAGGACCTCGGCATCCTCAACATCGCCAACTCGCTGCCGCAGGTGGCCGCCCCGGTGCTGGCCGCACCGCTCGTGAGCCACCTCGGCGGCTACCGGGCGCTGTATCTCGTCGCGGCCGCCATCGGGCTGCTGGGGGCGCTGCTGGTGCGGCGGATCCGCGGCGTGGCCTGAGGCCGCCGCCCGCGGACCTAGAAGCCGAGCTTGCGCAGCTGCTTGGGGTCGCGCTGCCAGTCCTTGGCGACCTTGACGTGCAGGTCGAGGAAGACCGGCGTGCCGAGCAGCGCCTCGATGTGCTTGCGCGACTTCATGCCGACCTCCTTCAGCCGCTTGCCCTTCGGGCCGATGATGATGCCCTTCTGGCTCGGACGCTCGATGTAGACGTTGGCGTGGATGTCCAGCAGCGGCTTGTCGGCCGGCCGGTCCTCGCGCGGCAGCATCTCCTCGACGACGACGGCGATGGAGTGCGGCAGCTCGTCGCGTACGCCCTCCAGCGCGGCCTCACGGATCAGCTCGGCGACCATGACCTGCTCGGGCTCGTCGGTGAGGTCGCCCTCGGGGTAGAGCGGCGGGCTCTCCGGCAGCATGGGGACGAGCAGATCGGCCAGCAGCGAGACCTGTCCGGCCCCTCGCGCGCCGTCCTCCCCCGAGGCGTTGCGTGCCGCGCCCTCGGCGTCCACGGCCGAGACCGGGATGATCTCGGCCCACTCGATGCCGAGGTCCCTGCCGAGCTGGTCGATGGCGAGCAGCTGGGTGGCGAGGGTCTTGGAGTCGACCAGGTCGGTCTTGGTGACGATGGCGACCTTGGGGGTCTTCTTGATGCCGGCGAGCTCGGCGGCGATGTAGCGGTCGCCGGGGCCGAGCTTCTGGTCGGCGGGCAGGCAGAAGCCGATGACATCGACCTCGGACCAGGTGGTCCGCACGACGTCGTTCAGCCGCTCGCCGAGCAGCGTGCGGGGCTTGTGCAGACCCGGGGTGTCGACCAGGACGAGCTGGGCCTCGGGGCGGTGCACGATGCCGCGCACGGTGTGGCGGGTGGTCTGCGGCCGGTTGGAGGTGATGGCCACCTTCGTGCCGACGAGAGCGTTCGTGAGGGTGGACTTGCCCGCGTTCGGGCGGCCGACGAAGCAGGCGAAGCCGGCGCGGTGCGGGGCGGAGGAGTCTGTACGAACGCTCATGGCGCCCATTCTCCCCGATCCCCGGGGCCCCTCCGACCACACGGGCCGGTCGTGGGGCCGCACCCGGCGGGGCGCGGCCCCTCGGCCCGGTCGCCGATCACGGCCTTCGCGGTCGAACGCGGTGTCCGTCGGCGCCGCCCCGGTAAGGCCCGGGCGGGCCGTCGGCGCGCACGCTCAGCCCTGCGGCGTGCCCGCCGGGACGGTGGCGCGCAGGGTGCCGTCGATGCCGGCGACCAGGACCGGCGTCCCGGGACCGCCGAGGTCCCGCACGGCGGCGCGGTCGGCGTCGTCGGCGCTCTCGGACTCGGTGACCACGGCCGCGGCCTCCAGAGAGGTGGCGCCACTGGCGACGGCCATCGCCACGGCCGTACGCAGCGCGCTGAGCTGCAGCGAGTCCAGGGCGACGGTGCCGGCGACGTAGGTGCGTCCGGTCTCGTCGCGTACGGCGGCCCCCTCGGGCACGCCGTTACGGGCCCGCGCCGAGCGCGCGAGCGTGATGATCTTGCGGTCTTCGGGGTCCAGCGGTGCGGCTTCGCTCATACGGGCGAGCATATGCGGGGCACCGCACGACGGCTTCAAGGGGCACGGGCTTGCGAGGGCAGGTGCCCGGGCCCGCGCCCCGTACAGACAGCGCGACGGGCGCTCAGCCCGCGACCGAGGACATCCCGCCCCGCCGCCCCTCCGGCGAGGTGAGCCACTCCAGCTTCTGGGCGGTGTCCGTCTCCGGGCGCGGGTTGTGCAGCACCACGGTCAGGTCGGGCCGTACCGGAACGCGGAGTTGGGTGGTCTCGAAGAGCAGCGCGCCCACCAGCGGGTGGTCCATCTCCTTGTGCAGCTGGCCGCCGTCCTGCACATCGCCCAGCGCCCACAGCGCGGCGAACTCCTCGCTGGCCGCGGCGACCTCACGGACGACCTCGTCGAACCCCTCGTCCCCGGGCCGCTCCGAGCACGCGGCGCGGAACTGCGCCACCACCAAGGGGGCGTTCGCCTCCCAGCTGGCGGCCCGCGCGCGGTAGACGGGATCGGTGAAGAACGCGATCAGGCAGTTCGGGGAGACGCCGGGGCTGCCGTGGCCGAGGACGAGATGCGCCGCCTCGTTGTGGGCGATGGTGTTCCAGTAGGTGTCCATGATGTGCGCGGGGAACGGCATCCACGCGTCGATCAGCCGCTGCAGACCGGCGCACACATCCCTGATCTCCAGTTCCTCGGAGTCCTGCCGCCGCGGCGGATTGAGCCCAGCCAGGACGTACAGATGGCGCCGCTCGGCACCGCTGAGCCGCAGTACGCGGGCGACGGAGTCCAGCACCTGCGGCGAGACGGTGATGTCGCGGCCCTGCTCCAGCCACTGGTACCAGGACGCGCCGACCCCGGCGAGGACGGCGACCTCCTCGCGGCGCAGGCCGGGCGTGCGACGGCGGCCGCCGTCGGGCAGGCCCGCCTCGGCCGGTGTGACCCGGGCCCGGCGGCTCATCAAGAACTCGCGCAATTCCTGCCTGCGGCGCGAAGTGTCGGGTACGGCATTGCTCACGGCCACGTTTCTCCCCCTGTCGGCGTGGCTGGTGGTCCGGACACCACGATAAGTTCCCGCTCCCCACGGCGTATTCCGCGGCCGCAAGCTCCTTGCATGCCAACCGACACCTCGCTCCGCCCCGAACCCCGGCCGGCCGCACCGGCCGCTCCCCCGGCACCGGCCACCGCGGCCGCCACCGCCCCCGCCGGTCCGGACACCGCACGGATGACCACCCGCGCCAAGCTCATCCTGCTGCTGCTGTGCGCGGCGCAGTTCATCATCGCGCTGGACTTCTCCATCCTGAACGTCGCGCTGCCGGTGCTCGGCAAGGACCTGGGGATGGGCCAGGCCGACCTCCAGTGGGCGGTCACCGCCTTCGCCCTGCCCTCCGGCGGCTTCCTGCTGCTGTTCGGCCGGATCGCCGATCTCTTCGGCCGGCGCAGGCTGTTCCTGATCGGCCTGGCGCTGTTCACCGCCGCCTCGGTGCTGGCCGCGCTCGCCTGGTCACCGGCCGCCTTCCTGGCCGGCCGGGCCCTGCAGGGCCTGGGCGCCGCGGTCATCGTGCCCACCGGCATGTCCTTGCTGACCACCACCTTCGCCGAGGGGCCGCAGCGCGAACGCGCCCTGGGCATCAGCGGAACGGTGCTGTCGATGGGCTTCACCATCGGCATGGTGCTGGGCGGCGTGATGACCGACGCGCTGGGCTGGCGCTCCACCATGGGCCTGCTGAGCCTGGCCGGCGTGGCGGTGCTGGCCGCGGCCCCGGTGTTGCTGTCGGAGTCGAGGCACCCGGAGCGCCCGCGGATCGACGTGCCCGGCGCGGTCACCGTCACCGGCGGACTGCTCGGCCTGATCTACGCCCTGTCGACCGCCGCCGAGGAGGGCTTCGGCCGCCCGGACGTGCTCGTCACGCTGCTCGTCGGGCTCGCCCTGCTGGTCGCGTTCGTGGTGGTGGAATCGCGGGCCGCCCAGCCGCTGGTGTCCCTGCCGATGCTGCGCCGCCCCACGGTCGCGTGGGGCAATCTTGCGGGGCTGACCACCTTCTCGATGATGAGCACCGTGATCTTCCTGCTGACGCTGTATCTGCAGGAGGTGCTGCGGCTGTCGGCCTTCGAGACCGGTCTGCTCTTCGGCGTGCAGGGAGTCGTCTCGGCGGTGGCCGGGATCGTCGCCCCGAAGGTCATCGGCAGGCTCGGCGCCCGCCGCACGCTGCTGGTCGGCCTGCTGCTGCAGGCCGGGTTCACCGCCGCCCTGCTCGGGCTCGGCACCGGGTCCGGCATGTGGCTGGCCCTGATCGGCGTGACCTTCGCCAGCCTCGGGCACCTCTGGGCGATCATCTCCTACGGCGTGACCGCCACGTCCGGTGTGCCGGACGCGGAGCAGGGCCTGGCCACCGGCCTGGTGACCAGCTCCCAGCAGGTCGGCATCACCATCGGCATCCCGCTGCTGAGCGCGGTCGCCGCCGCCCGCATCGGCTCGCTGCGCGCCGACGGCGGTGGCTTCGCGGAGGCCACGCTCGGCGGTATCAAGCTCGCGCTGGGGCTGGACGCGGCGCTGGTGGCGGTCGTCGCGGTGCTGGTGGCGTTCGGGCTGCGGGCGGCACGCGGCACGCGGCGCGGCTGACCGCGAAGAGGGCCCCGGACGATCCGTCCGGGGCCCTCTTGCGGGCGTGCTCGCGGCGCGCGCTCAGCCTTCGTCCGGGCCGCGTCCCGCGTCCGCCGTCGCGCGGAGCGGTTCGCACAGCACCGTGATGATCTTGTTGCGGCGGCCGGCCGGCGACTCCGCGGTCAGCCGCAGCCCCGTCAGGCCCGGATCGGCGGGGGCGCCCCCGGACCCGGCCGAGGAGTCGGCGAAGAGGTCGACCTCGGCGGTCGCCCCGGCGATCGGGACCCGGCCCAGGAGCTTGGCGAGCAGGCCGCCGACCGTCTCGACGTCCTCGTCGTCGAGCTCGGCCAGGCCGTACAGCTCGCCGAGGTCGCCGATGTCGAGCCGGGCGGTGACGCGGTAGCGGCCGTCGCCGAGGTCCTCGACGGGCGGCAGCTCACGGTCGTACTCGTCGGTGATCTCGCCGACGATCTCCTCCAGGATGTCCTCGATGGTGACGATGCCGGCCGTGCCGCCGTACTCGTCGATGACCACCGCGACGTGGTTGCGGTCCTGCTGCATCTCGCGCAGCAGATCACCGGCGTTCTTGGTGTCCGGCACGAAGACCGCCGGGCGCATCGCCGAGGAGACCAGCTCGGTCTCGGCATCGCGGTTGATGTGCACCTTGCGGGCCAGGTCCTTGAGGTAGACCACACCGACGACGTCGTCCTCGTTCTCGCCGGTGACCGGGATGCGCGAGAAACCCGAGCGCAGCGCGAGGGTCAGCGCCTGGCGGATGGTCTTGTAGCGCTCGACGGCCACGAGGTCCGTGCGCGGCACCATCACCTCGCGCACGAGGGTGTCGCCGAGCTGGAAGACGGAGTGCACCATCCGGCGCTCCTCGTCCTCGATCAGCGACTCCTTCTCGGCCAGGTCGACCAGCGAGCGCAGCTCCGCCTCGGAGGCGAACGGGCCCTTGCGGAAGCCCTTTCCGGGGGTGAGGGCGTTGCCGAGGAGGATCAGCAGCGGCGGGATCGGGCCCATCACCCGGGCCAGCGGCAGCAGGACGTACGCCGCGGCCGTCGCGGTGTTCAGCGGGTGCTGGCGGCCGATGGTGCGCGGCGAGACGCCGACGGCGACATAGGAGACCAGCACCATCACGGCGATGGCGACGGTCAGGGCCTGCCAGGTCTCCTCGAAGGAGCGCAGACAGGCGTAGGTGACCAGGACACCCGCGGCCATCTCGCAGCCGACCCGCACCAGGAGGGCGACGTTGAGATAGCGGGTGGGGTCGGCGGCGACGGCGGCGAGCTTGGCACTGCCGCGGCGGCCGGATCTGACGGCCTCCTCGGCGCGGAAGCTCGTCGTGCGGGCGAGACCGGCCTCGGCGCAGGCGGCGAGCCAGGCGATCACGACGAGCAGGACCGCGACCGCGATCAGCTGGGTGGTCATCAGGAGCCGTCCGGTCAGGTCACGGTGGGGGCGGGCGAGGGGCCGGTCAGGCCCTTCTCGGCGCGCCAGCCGTCGATGATCGCCGCCTGCAGGCCGAACATCTCGGCCTTCTCGTCCGGCTCCTCGTGGTCGTAGCCGAGGAGGTGGAGGACGCCGTGGACGGTGAGCAGCTGCAGCTCCTCGTCCATGGAGTGCCCGGTCGGCGCCTCCTCGCCCTGCTTCTTGGCGACCTCGGGGCACAGCACGATGTCACCGAGGAGCCCCTGCGGGGGCTCCTCGTCGTCCTTGGCCGGGGGGCGCAGCTCGTCCATCGGGAAGGACATGACATCGGTCGGGCCCGGCAGGTCCATCCACTGGATGTGGAGCTGCTCCATGGCCTCGGCGTCCACGACGATGACGGACAGCTCGGAGAGCGGGTGGATGCGCATCCGGGCGACGGCGTAGCGGGCGACGTCCAGGACGGCCTGCTCGTCGATGTCCGTGCCGGACTCGTTGTTGACGTCGATCGACATGGGGAGGGCTACTTCTCGCTTCTTGGGCTTGCCGGCAGGTGCCTACGACCGCGTCGGGCGGCCGTGCGGCTCACTGGCCGTTGCGGCTGTCGTACTTCTCGTATGCGTCGACGATACGGCCGACCAGCTTGTGCCGGACGACATCCTGGCTGGTGAGGTAGGAGAAGTGCACGTCATCGACGCCCTCCAGGATCTCCCTGACCTGGCGCAGACCGCTCTTGGTGCCGCCCGGCAGGTCGACCTGGGTGACGTCACCGGTGATGACGATCTTCGATTCGAAGCCGAGGCGGGTGAGGAACATCTTCATCTGCTCGGGATTGGTGTTCTGGGCCTCGTCGAGAATGATGAAGGCGTCGTTGAGCGTCCGGCCCCGCATGTACGCCAGCGGCGCGACCTCGATGGTGCCCGCGGCCATCAGGCGCGGGATGGAGTCGGGGTCGAGCATGTCGTGCAGCGCGTCGTAGAGCGGACGCAGATACGGGTCGATCTTCTCGTAGAGGGTGCCGGGCAGGAAGCCAAGCCGCTCGCCCGCCTCGACCGCGGGGCGGGTCAGGATGATGCGGTTGACCTGCTTGGCCTGGAGCGCCTGCACGGCCTTGGCCATCGCCAGGTAGGTCTTGCCGGTGCCCGCCGGGCCGATGCCGAAGACGACGGTGTGCTGGTCGATGGCGTCGACGTAGCGCTTCTGGTTGAGCGTCTTGGGCCGGATGGTCCGGCCGCGGTTGGAGAGAATGTTCTGGGTGAGCACCTCCGCGGGTGTCTCGCCCTCGACGCCCTCACCGTCATCCGCCGAGCGCAGCATGGCGATGGAGCGTTCCACGGCGTCCTCCGTCATCGGTTGTCCGGTGCGGAGCACCAGCATCATCTCGTCGAACAGGCGCTGGACGAGGGCGACTTCGTGAGCGTCGCCGACAGCGCTGACTTCGTTGCCCCGGACATGGATGTCGGTCGCCGGGAAGGCATTCTCGATCACGCGCAGTAGCGAGTCCCCGGATCCCAGCACCGTCACCATCGGGTGCTTGGCCGGGACGGTGAACTGGGCGCTGGCCTGCGGTTGCATAGGTGTCTGCGTCATGGGCCGGCTCTGTGGCCTGCTCAACCCTCTCTGACTCGTCTCCTTGGGATACCAAGGGTACGACGGTGCACTGACAGGCCCGAGGGGTTTTCCTGCGCCGCCCGGGTGGCGGTCCGGGCGGCGCAGGAAAACCCTCGGCCGCCGCCCGCCGCCCGCCCGGCGGGCCGTTGCTCAGGCCGGGCGGCGGAAGCCGATCGTCGGCACGGCGCGGGCGAGCGGGGAGAGCCGCCCGGCGGTGGGGAGCACCTCGTCGAGGAAGGCGTACTGGCGGCGCAGCGCGGCCGGCGCGCCCGCCTCGCAGGCCCGCACCTGCTGCCACCAGGCGGCGATCTCGGCCCATCCCGGTGCGGAGAGCGAGCCGCCGAACTCCTGCACCGACAGCGCGGCGCTCAGGCCCGCGAAGGCCAGCCGGTCGGCGAGCGGCCAGTCGGCGAGGGTGCCGGTGACGAACCCGGCGACGAAGACGTCCCCCGCGCCGGTGGGATCCAGCGCGTCGACGGCGATCGCGGGCACCTCGGCGCTCTCCCCGGTCCGCCCGTCCACCGCACAGGCGCCCTCCGCGCCCATGGTGACGACGGCCAGCGGGACCCGTTCGGCGAGTTTGCGGGCCGCGGCGCGCGGGTTGCTCGTGCGGGTGTAGCGCATCGCCTCCTCGGCGTTGGGCAGGAACGCCTCGCAGTGTTCGAGGTCGGCGAGGTCGGCCGGATCCCAGCGGCCGGTGTCGTCCCAGCCCACATCGGCGAAGATGCGGCTGCCGCGCTCCGCCGCACAGCCCAGCCAGCCCTCCCGCCTGCCGGGCACGAGCGAGGCGATGCAGGCCCGGGACGGCGGCGGGCAGCCCGGCGCGTGCCGGCCGTTGAAGGCGGATTCCGGCGGCGGCGCCTCGTGGCCGTGCGAGACCATGGTGCGCTCGCCCTCGTACGCCATGGAGACGGTGACCGGGGAGTGCCAGCCGGGGACCGTACGCGACAGAGCCAGGTCGATGCCCTCGCCCTGGGCGAGGGCCTCCCAGCAGTACTCGCCGTACATGTCGTCGCCGAAGGCCGCGGCCAGGGACGTGCGCAGTCCCAGGCGGGCCAGGGCGGTGGCCATGTTGGCCACGCCGCCGGGGCTGGAGCCCATGCCGCGGGCCCAGGACTCGGTGCCGCGCACGGGTGCGGAGTCCAGGCCGGTGAAGATGATGTCCAGGAAGACCGTGCCGGTCAGGTAGACGTCGGTGCGGGGGTCGCCGTCGGCGCGCACGGCGGCCAGCGGATCGAGGCCCGGCGACCCGGTACCGGGGCCCGCGGGCGGTCGGACATCGCGTCGGCCACTGTTCACCGTGCTCGCCCCTTTCGTTCCGGCACGTGCGGCCAGTGTGCCTGATGCTGGGGTACGTTCCGCCCCATGAGGCTCACGATTCTCGGCGGTGGCGGTTTCCGGGTGCCGCTGGTCTACCGCGCGCTCCTGGACGACCCGGCACGCTCCGTCTCCGAGGTGACGCTGCACGACACCGACGCGCGCCGGGTGGCGGTGATAGCCGAGGTACTCGCCGAGCTGGCGCAGGGGCACCCCGCACCGGTTGCCGTGCGGATCGCGGACGGTCTGGACGACGCGCTGACCGGCGCCGACTTCATCTTCTCGGCGATCCGGGTGGGCGGCACGGCCGGCCGCATCCGGGACGAGCGGATCCCGCTGTCGGAGGGGGTGCTCGGCCAGGAAACGGTCGGCGCCGGGGGTGTGCTGTACGGCCTGCGGACGATTCCGGTGGCCCTGCACATCGCCGAGCGGGTCGCCGCCCTCGCGCCGCGGGCCTGGGTCATCAACTTCACCAACCCGGCGGGCATGGTCACCGAGGCGATGGCCCAGGTGCTGGGCGACCGCGTCATCGGGATCTGCGACTCGCCGGTGGGGCTGGTGCGGCGCGCGGCCCGCGCGGCCGGCGCGGATCTCTCGGCGCTCGCGTCCCCGGAGCGGGCGGCGTACGACTACGTGGGCCTCAACCACCTCGGCTGGCTGCGGTCGTTGAGCGTCGACGGCACCGAACTGCTGCCGCGGCTGCTCGCCGACGACCGGGCGCTGGGCTCCTTCGAGGAGGGCCGACTGTTCGGCGCCGACTGGCTCCGCACGATCGGTGCACTGCCCAACGAGTATCTGCACTACTACTACTTCCGCAGGGAGACCCTGGACTCCGTACGGGACACCCCGGAGACCCGGGGGGAGTTCCTCGACCAGCAGCAGGGCGGGTTCTTCGAGCGGGCCGCGGCGGCCGGCGGACCGGAGGCGGCGTACGCGCTGTGGGAGCGGACCCGGCTGGAGCGCGAGGAGACGTACATGGCGCACAGCCGCGAGGCCGGTGGCGGCTGGCAGCGCGACAGCCATGACCTGGAGGGCGGTGGCTACGACCGGGTGGCGCTGGCCCTGATGCACGCGATCGTGGGCGACAGCGGCACCCGGCTGATCCTGAACGTCCGCAACGGCACGACGGTGCCGCAGCTGGCGCCGGACGCGATCGTGGAGACGGTCTGCGAGGTGGACGCCAAGGGGGCCCGCCCGCTGCCCTGCGCGCCGCTGCGCGAGGACCAGCTGGGGCTGATGTTGCAGATCAAGGCGGTCGAGAAGGCGGCCGTGGAGGCGGCGACGTTCAAGGACAGGGGCGCGGCGCTGCGGGCGCTCGCGCTGCATCCGCTGGTCGACTCCCCCGCGGTGGCCGCCCGCATCCTGCAGCGGGCGGCCACCACGGACTGAGTGCGGCGGCTCAGTGCCCGCGCGCGATCCACTCCTCCAGGTGCGGGGCCTCCTCCCCGATGGCCGTCGGATCGCCGTGTCCGGTGCGCACCACGGTCTCCGGGGGCAGCGGCAGGAGCCGGTCCCGGATCGACGCGACGATCGTCGGGAAGTCCGAGAAGGACCGGCCGGTGGCTCCCGGGCCGCCCTGGAAGAGGGTGTCGCCGGTGAAGACGGTGCCCAGGTCGGGCGCGTACAGGCAGACCGCGCCCGGCGCGTGGCCCGGTGTGTGCAGCACGGTCAGATCGATTCCCGCGATGGTCAGCACCTGACCGTCCGCCAGTTCCGCGTCCGGCGGGGTGCCGGGGTGGGTCTGCTTCCACAGCGGCAGGTCGTCGGGGTGCAGATGGATGCGGGCACCGGTACGCGAGGCCAGCGCGGGGGCGGCGTCGATGTGATCGTTGTGGGCGTGGGTGCAGATGATGGCGCGCAGCGTCCGGCCGCCGAGGGCTTCGAAGATCGCGTCGGCGTCGTGCGCGGCGTCGATGACGATCGCCTCGTCGTCGTTGCCGACGATCCAGACGTTGTTGTCGACGTCCCAGGTGCCGCCGTCGAGGGAGAAGGTGCCGGAGGTGACGAGGTGGTCGATGCGGGCCGCCATCAGAGCGTCACCACCGAACGCAGGACGTCGCCCGCGTGCATCCGCTCGAAGGCTTCCTCGACGCCGTCGATGCCGATGGTCTCGGTGACGAACGCACCGAGGTCGATGCGGCCCTGCTGGTGCAGGTCGACGAGCATCGGGAAGTCCCGGGAGGGCAGGCAGTCGCCGTACCAGGAGGACTTCAGGGCGCCGCCGCGTCCGAAGACGTCCAGCAGGGGAAGTTCCAGGGTCATTTCCGGGGTGGGGACGCCCACCAGGACGACGGTGCCGGCCAGGTCCCGTGCGTAGAACGCCTGCTTGTACGTCTCCGGGCGGCCGACCGCCTCGATGACGACGTCGGCGCCGAAGCCGCCGGTCAGCTCGCGGATCGCCTCGACGGGGTCGCCGGTACGGGAGTTGACGGTGTGGGTGGCGCCCATGGAGCGGGCGGTGTCCAGCTTCCGGTCGTCGATGTCCACCGCGATGATCCTGGCGGCTCCGGCCAGCCGGGCCCCGACCACGGCGGCGTCCCCCACGCCACCGCAGCCGATGACCGCGACGGAGTCGCCGCGGCCCACGTTGCCGGTGTTGATGGCGGCACCGATCCCGGCCATCACACCGCAGCCCAGCAGCCCGGCGACCGCCGGCGAGACCTCGGGGTCGACCTTGGTGCACTGCCCGGCGGCGACGAGCGTCTTGTCGGCGAACGCGCCGATGCCGAGCGCCGGGCTCAGCTCCGTACCGTCCTTGAGCGTCATCTTCTGCTCGGCGTTGTGCGTGTCGAAGCAGTACTGCGGGCGGCCGCGCAGACACGCCCGGCACTGCCCGCACACCGCACGCCAGTTGAGGATGACGAAGTCGCCGGGCGCGACGTCGGTGACGCCCGCGCCGACCGACTCCACGACGCCTGCCGCCTCGTGCCCGAGCAGGAACGGGAAGTCGTCGTTGATGCCGCCCTGCTTGTAGTGCAGATCGGTGTGACAGACCCCGCACGCCTGGACCTTCACCACGGCCTCGCCGGGCCCCGGGTCCGGCACCAGGATCGTCTCCAGCCGGACCGGTTCGTTCTTCCCCGGCGCGATGACGCCGCGCACTTCCTGTGCCATCGGTACAGCCCCTCTCAAAGATCACTTACGGGACCACTGTGGCGCGCTGCCACTGAGCCGTGCCACACCGTACGCGCGCGGACCCACCCCGCACAGGACCACGGCCGCAGCCGTGATCCCTCGGGCCGGTGGACGGTCGGGCCGGCGGTCCGCCTCGGACGTTAACGGGACGTTAGTCGTACGGCGACAGATCATCAGCGACGGCCGACAGTCTTGTTCCACGAACACCGAGCACCAGTCACAGAGAACGGGAAGACCCATGTCGCAGACCACCCTCCGCCTCGCCCGCAAGGCCGCCGCCGCCATGGTGATCACCGTCGCCGCGTTCGGGCTCACCGCCTGCCAGGACGGCGGCGCCGCCCCGTCCTCATCCGCCGCCTCCGCACCGGCCGCCAAGTCCTCCTCCCCCGAGACCAAGGCCGCCCAGGACTCGGCCGGCGAGGCGCCGACGGGCACCCCCGCGAAGTCCGGGACGAAGTGCACCGACCAGATCGACTACGCGGGCGACAACCGGTCCAACGCCGAGATCAACACCATCGGCGAGGAGACCGGCAACTGCCCGGCACCGGAAAAGGGCGACAAGCCCAAGGGCACCCCCAAGAAGCCCGGCACGAGCTGCACCGACCAGATCAACTACGCGGGCGACAACCGGTCCAACGCCGAGATCAACACCATCGGCGAGGAGACCGGCTACTGCCCGCCGGTTCAGTGAGCAGGGGAACCGGGCGCCGCGTCCGCCGGTGGATCGGCGGCTCCCGCCCCGGCGGTGGCGCTCACGGTGGCCGGAGCGGGCCCGGTGGCGGTGCGCCGGCCGCGCGGCCGGTCGTTGCGCCCGCCACCGCGGACCAGCGCGACGCTCAGCGCCGCCAGCACCCCCACCACCGACAGCCCGATCAGCCCGCCGCGGGTCGACCCGGTGGCGTCCTGCAGGATCCCGAACGCCGTCGGCGAGACGAAACCGCCGAGATTTCCCAGGGAGTTGACCAGCGCGATGGCCGGCGCCGCGACGCGGGCGTCCAGATAGCTCTGCGGAATGGTCCAGAAGACGGGTGAGGACGTCTTGAAGCCCATCGCCGCCAGACACAGCGCGACCAGCGCGAACCACGGGGAGACCAGGGTGGCGAGCAGGGTGCCGAGCGCGCCGAGCAGCAGCGTGCCGACCAGGAAGGGCCGTCGGCGGCCGGTACGGTCCGACGCCCGCCCGGTGACGTACACCGCGGCGATCGCGCACAGCCACGGCACCGCGACCAGCAGGCCGACCTCGAACTCCGAGAGCCCGCCGATGTCGTCGACGATGCTCGGCAGCCAGAAGGTGACGGCGTACAGGGCGAGGGAGATGGCGAAGTAGAGCCAGCAGAACAGCAGCATCTGAGGGTCGGTGAGCAGCCTCGTGCGGGAGACCTTCGCGGTGCCCCGCTCGGCGGTGCGGGCCGCCTGCTCGGCGTCGATGGCCGCCGCGAGGGCCGTCTTCTCCGGCGCGGTGAGCCAGGTGGCGTCCTCCAACCGGTTGTCCAGGAAGCGGAAGACGACCAGCCCGAGCAGCACCGACGCCAGGCCCTCCAGGAAGAACATCCACTGCCAGCCGCTGTGCCCGAGCAGTCCGTGCATCTCCAGCAGGGCGCCGGACAGCGGCCCGGCGATGACCGACGCGGTGCCCGAGCCCATCAGGAAGACCGCGGTGGCCCGGCCGCGGTCGGCGTCCGGCAGCCAGCGCGTGAAGTAGTAGATGACGGCGGGGAAGAAGCCGGCCTCGGCGACGCCGAGCAGGAAGCGCAGCGCGTAGAACATCTCGGTGCTGGTCACGAACGCCATGGCGGTGGCCACCAGGCCCCACGTGATCATGATGCGGGTGAGCCAGATCTTCGCCCCGAAGCGCTCCATCAGCATGTTGCTCGGCACTTCGAACAGGGCGTAGGCGACGAAGAACAGGCCCGCCCCGAAGCCGAACGCGGCGGCCGAGATCCCGACATCGGCCCGCAACTGGTCCTGCGCGAAGCCGATGTTGACGCGGTCGACGTAGTTGGCGACGAACATCACGAAGAAGAGCGGCACGACCCGCTTGAAGATCTTGCCGACGGCGCTGCGCACCATCGGATCCCGAAGGTCCTCAGGGGCCCGGGGGTCGTGCGAGGGGTCCGGTGGTGCGGGGTGCGCGGGCTCGTGGCTCACGTGCGACTCCGTTGTCTTCTGGCCGCCCGCCGTCGGGCGGCTGAGGAGGCCCGGCGTCCGAGGGCTCGTCCCTGCCCCCGCGGGCGCCGTGCCGGATGGGTGGGCGGCCCGGCCCGACGGCCGGGTCCGGGCCGCCCGGGGTCACCAGCGCGGAACCGCGGGGGTGACCCGGTCGGGGTCGGCCGCCCGCATGGCGGCGGCGTCGTCCCGGTCGTGGTGTGTGCCGTCGTCGGCCAGCCAGCGGCGGTGCAGCGCGGCGAGCCGGTCACGGTCGAGTTCGACGCCCAGACCGGGGGCGTCGCCCACGTCGATCCGGCCGTCGCGGAAGGTGAGGCGTTCGGTGAGGACGTCCTCGGTCTGCCAGGGGTAGTGGCTGTCGCAGGCGTGGTCGAGGTGGGGCACGGTCGCCGCGACCTGGGTCATGGCGGCGAGACTGATGCCCAGGTGGGTGTTGGAGTGCATGGACAGGCCGACCCCGAAGGTGCGGCAGACGGCGGCCAGTTCACGGGTGTTGCGCAGGCCGCCCCAGTAGTGGTGGTCGCAGAGCACGATCTGTACGGCGCCGCTGGTGAACGCCTCCGCGATCTCGTCGAACGTCGTGACGCACATGTTGGTCGCCAGCGGCACCCCGGCGCCCGCCGCCACCTCCGCCATCCGCGCGGTACCGCTCGCCGGGTCCTCCAGATACTCCAGGACGTCCCGCAGCTCGTGCGCGACCTCCAGCGAGGTCGGAACGCTCCAGGCGCCGTTGGGGTCCAGGCGCAGCGGCTGCCCCGGGAACTCGACGGCCAGCGCCCTGATCGCCGCGATCTCCCGCGCGGGTTCGAAGACGCCGCCCTTGAGCTTGAAGGACGTGAAGCCGTAGGTGTCGGCAAACCGGCGGGCCTGCGCCACGACGCCCGCCGGGTCCAGGGCCGCGCCCCAGTCGTCGCGCTCGCCGCGCCCGCCGGGGTGCTCGGCCCACCGGTAGAAGAGGTAGGCGCTGTAGTCGACGCGGTCGCGGACCTTGCCGCCGAGCAGGGCGTGCACCGGGAGGCCGGTGGCCCGGCCCCAGGCGTCCAGGCAGGCGACCTCGAAACCGGAGAGCACCGAGAGCCGCAGCTTGTCGGCGGTCTGCACACCGCGCAGCCCGCCCACGTCCACCGCCCCCGCGCCGGTCGCGGCCGGACCGCCGCAGACCTCGGCGGCCAGAGCGGGCAGCCCGTTCAGGTCGGTGACCGCGCGGCCGGTCAGCGCGCCGGCCAACGGGCGGGCCAGTTCCAGGTACTTGGTGTCCCCGTACGTCTCGCCCAGCCCGGTGGCGCCGCCCGCGGTGACCACCTCGATGATCAGCCGCGGGGTGTACGGCTGGTGTACGCCCTGGGTGTTCAGCAGCGGCGGGTCGGCGACCAGGACCGGGGTGAGCCGGACCTCGGTGATGGTGAGGTCCTTGGTGCCGGCGTTCGCCGCGGCAGAGGTGCCGGCGGGGTGGTTCATCGGGTGGCTCCTACGAGGTCGAGGCGGCTGTCGGGCCGGGCCGCCGGATCGGTGAGGTCGTCGGGGCCCGGGACGGTGAGCGGCGCCCGGACCGGGCGGACGGGCAGACCACGCGGCCGGGCCGTGGGCTTCACCGGCGAAACCGCGTATCCGGGCATCCGGTCACGCGGTGCGCACGGCGGCACGGGGGAAGCGGTCGGAAGCCTCTGATACCTCACGCTCACGGTCTCCGTATGTAGATGATGTCTACACTTGAAGATGGAGGCTAGGAAGCACGCCTCCCGGCGTCAAGACCCACGACCGCCCCGGATCCCGGGCTGCGCTTACGATCGGGCCATGACGGAGACCGGTGGCGTACGCGAGGTGAAGTCGGCGGCGCGCACCGTCGAGCTGCTGGAGGTGCTCGCCGCCCGCGGCGACCGCCCGGCCCGCCTGCGCGAACTCGCCGAGGAACTGGGCGTACCCCGCAGCTCCATGTACGCGCTGCTGCAGACCCTGATCGACCGCGGCTGGGTGCGCACCGATGCGACCGGCTCGCTCTACGGCATCGGCATCCGCGCGCTGCTGACCGGCACCAGCTATCTGGACAGCGACCCGCGGGTGCGGGCCGCCAGGCCGTACCTCGACGAGGCGTCCGAGACGCTGGGCGAGACCATCCACCTCGCCCGCCTGGACGGCGCGGACGTGGTCTATCTCGCCACCCGCGAATCGCACGAGTACCTGCGCACCTTCAGCCGCGTCGGGCGCCGGCTGCCCGCCCACGCCGGGGCCCTGGGCAAGGCACTCCTGGCCGACCGCACCCCCGGTGAACTCCCGCTCCCGGCAGGGCCGCTGGAGCAGCTGACGGAGAACACCCACACCGATCCGGCGTCACTCGCCGAGGATCTGGCGGCGGTGCGCGAGCGGGGCTACGCCATCGACCGCGAGGAGGGCGTCACCGGCATCACGGGCTTCGGCTTCGCCCTGCGCTGCGACACCCCCGCCACCGACGCCATCAGCTGCTCGGTGCCGGTCGCCCGGCTCACCCCGGCGCACGAGAGCCGGATCGTCGCGGTCATGCGGGAGATCCGGACGAAGATCGAGGCGATCGTGCCGCACGCGCAGGGCCCGGGCACCCCCGACTGGCGCTGATACCGCGCGCCTCACCCCGGCTCACCCGCGGCACACACCCCGAGCCGCTGACCGCAACCTTTACCAAGCATTGAATCTCCGCGCGTAGATAACGGAAATGAGGCTCTGTTAGACCTTCTGGGACCCCGTTGGACCCCCTGGGGAGCGCCGCGTCCGACGGCCACCCCGGGTCCCCCCACGCCTCCCGAAGGAGCCGCGCATGCCCGTCCCCGCCCCCTCACGTCGTGTCCGCCTGGGCGCCTCGGTGGTCGCCGCCCTCGTCGCCGGCACCGCCGCGTTCGGTATCGGCCAGGCCACCGCCGAACACTCCGTGCCCCGCACGGACAAGGAGATCCCCAACCTCACGCAGGTGCAGGACAAGATCAAGGCTTACTACGGCGACACGGTGACGGCCGACGGCGAGCACTACGCCTCCCCGGACAGCAACTACGCCCGCCAGGTGCACGGCATCGAGGCGAAGGCCCGCGCCTACCTGTCCGAGCAGCTCGCCCGGCAGCGGCCGGCCGCGGACCATGCCGGCAAGAAGCACGCCAAGCCCGCCATCGTCCTCGACATGGACGACACCACCCTGCTGACCTACAACTACGAGCTCCAGGTCGGCTTCCACTTCACCCCGGAGAGCCAGGACACGTACCTGGCCCACACCGACATGGACCCGGTATTCGGCATGAACCGGCTGGTCAACTGGGCCCGCGGCAAGGGCGCCGAGGTCTTCTTCCTCACCGGCCGCAAGGAAGCGCAGCGGGAGTGGAGCGTGCGCAACCTCGACAACGTCGGCTACGACGTCCCCCTGGACCGTACGCACGTGTACCTGCGGGACAAGGAGAACCCGCCCGCGTACCTGCCCTGCGGCGCCACCTGCTCGACCATCGAGTTCAAGTCCGGCACCCGCAAGCACATCGAGTCCCTCGGCTACGACATCGTCGCCAACTTCGGGGACCAGTACAGCGATCTGCGCGGCGGCGCCGCGGACCGCACCTTCAAGCTGCCCAACCCGATGTACTACCTGCCGTGATCCGGCGGAGGCCGGTCAGGTCCTCTTGGGCAGCGGCACGCGCATCAGGTCACGGGCGATGGTGAGTTCGCCGGTGAAGCCCGCTGCGCGTGCCTGCCGCTCGAACTCCTGCGGGTCGGAGTAGCGCTGCGAGAAGTGCGTCAGCACCAGATGCCGCACGCCCGCCGCGGCCGCCGCCTCCGCGGCCTGGCCGGCGGTCAGATGGCCGTGGTCGACCGCCAGCTGCACGTCCTCGTCGAGGAACGTGGACTCGATGACGAGCATGTCCGCGCCCTCGGCGAGCGCGTGGACCCCCGGGCACAGCCGGGTGTCCATCACGAACGCGAACCGCTGGCCGGTGCGGATCTCGCTGACCTCGTCGAGGGTGACGCCGTTCAGTTCGCCGTCGCGCAGCAGGCGGCCGACGTCCGGCCCGGAGATGCCGTGCGCGGCGAGCCGCTCCGGCAGCATCCGGCGGGCGTCGGGCTCCACGAGGCGGTAGCCGTAGGACTCGACCGGGTGCGAGAGCCTGTGCGCCTCCAGGACGTAGGACGCCGTCCGGTCCAGCTCGCCGTCGGCGCTCACCGGGAGCTGCGTCAGTTCGACCGTCTCGTGGTAGGCGGTGGCATGGCGCAGCCGGTCGAAGAAGTGCCCGCCGGTCGCCGGGTAATGAGCGGTGATGGGGTGCGGCACCCGGTCGAGGTTGATCCGCTGGATCACCCCGGCGAGCCCCAGCGAATGGTCGCCGTGGAAATGCGTGATGCAGATCCGGTTGAGGTCGTGCGCGGCGACCCCGGCACGCAGCATCTGCCGCTGCGTGCCCTCCCCCGGGTCGAAGAGCAGCCCCTGGCCGTCCCAGCGCAGCAGATAGCCGTTGTGGTTGCGGTGCCGGGTGGGCACCTGACTCGCGGTGCCGAGGACGACCAGCTCACGTACGGACAACGTCGACCCTCTGCCCCGTCAGACCAGTCGCTGGAGGTCGCGGCCGCCCAGCACGTGCGCATGGGCGTGGAAGACGGTCTGCCCCGCGCCGGGGCCGGTGTTGAAGACGATGCGGTAGCCGGTCGAGTCGACCTTCTCCTCGCCTGCCACCACCCCCGCCTCGCGCAGCACGTCGCCGGCGATCGCCGGTTCCGCCGCGGCCAGTTCCAGGGCGTTGGCGTAGTGGACCTTGGGGATCACCAGGACGTGGGTCGGGGCCTGGGGGTTGATGTCGCGGAAGGCGACGGTGGTCTCGGTCTCCCGGACGATGGTCGCCGGCACCTCCCCCGCCACGATCTTGCAGAACAGGCAGTCGGCCTGCGGTTCTCCCGCCACCGGTGGGCTCCTCCCGGGTCTTCGGCCGCCGCCGCGTCGCGCGGGGCGGGCCGTGTCGAGTTACGCCTCGGGCCGCGGCACGATCGTGTCGCGGCCTGTGCGGCATGCGCCGTACGCACGGTGCGTACGGCCTTGGATGCTACCGGGCGGCCCCCACCGGGCGTCGCAGCGACCAGGGATGACGGCCGCTGCGTCCGCCGCGCCGGACCGGCGGGACGGCTCCCGGGCCACCTGCCCCCGCGGATCACTAAGCTGGGTCCCGCAGACCGCTTATCGCCCACAACCGGGAGTTATGCACCATGGCAACCACGCGCACCGCCAAGACCCACTGGGAAGGCAACCTCCTGGAGGGCAAGGGCACCGTCGCCCTCGACTCCTCCAAGATCGGCACCTACGACGTCAGCTGGCCGGCCCGTACGGAGGAGCCGAACGGCGTCACCAGCCCCGAGGAGCTCATCGCGGCCGCCCACTCCTCCTGCTATTCCATGGCCTTCTCGCACGGCCTGGCCGGCAAGGGGTACACGGTGCAGTCCCTGGACACCCAGGCCGATGTCACCTTCAAGCCCGGCGAGGGCATCACGTCCATCGTGCTGACGGTGAAGGCCACCGTGCCGGGCCTGTCCGAGGGCGACTTCCAGGCCGCCGCCGCGGACGCCAAGGCCAACTGCCCGGTGAGCCAGGCGCTGACGGGCGTCAAGGACATCCGGCTCAACGCTCAGCTGGTCTGAGCCGGCGGCCGGCCCGTCACGCGGCGGGCCGGCCGTTTCACGGGCGTGCCCGGCCCCGCCGCGCGGAGCCGGGCAGGCCGCGCGGGAACGGGGGTGCGCCGGCGGGCCGTTGGGCGTCCGCTCAGCTCCAGCGCCCCGTGCGCCCCAGCAGCAGCGCCGTCGCGGCCGTGCCGGCGGTGGAGGTCCGCAGCACGCTCCTGCCGAGGCGGTACGGCGCGGCACCGGCCTCCGCGAACGCCGCGAGCTCCTCCGGGGAGACACCGCCTTCGGGGCCCACGACCAGCACGATGCCGCCCGTGGCGGGGAGTTCGGCGGTCGCCAGCGGCGTGCTGCCCTCCTCGTGGAGGACGGCCGCGAAGTCGGCACCGGCGAGCAGCGTGGCCACCTGCTTGGTCGTCAGCGGGTCCGTGACCTCGGGAAACGTCAGCCGCCGCGACTGCTTGCCGGCCTCCCGCGCGGTCGTACGCCACTTGCCGAGGGCCTTGGCGGCCCGCTCGCCCTTCCACTGCGTGACACAACGCGCCGCCGCCCACGGCACGATGACGTCCACACCGGTCTCGGTCATCGTCTCGACGGCCAGCTCGCCGCGGTCGCCCTTGGGGAGGGCCTGGACGACGGTGATCCGGGGCGCCGCGGGCGTCTCGGTGCGCAGGCCGTCGACCACGACGGTGAGACGGTCCTTGCCCTCGACGGCGGTGACCGTGCCCTCGGCACCGGTCCCACGGCCGTCCGTCAGCACCACCGCTTCGCCGACCCTCAGCCGGCGAACCGACACCGCGTGCCGCCCCTCCGGCCCGTCCACGGTCAGCGTGCCGCCGGCCCGTACGTCCGCGAGGGAGTCGACGAGGAAGACCGGCGCCGTCATGACGCGGCCCCCGCAGCGCCACGCGGCAACCCGGCGCGCGCGGCGACCAGTTCGTCCGCCAGCACCTCCACCAGACGGCCGGCGGGCATCTCGCGTGCCATCCGGTGCCCCTGCCCCGCCCACAGCGCCATGCCCTGGGCGTCGCCCGCCTTGGCCGCGGCCTTGCGCAGATCGGAGGTGAGGTGGTGCACGGCGGGGTAAGCAGCCGGGGCGTACGGGCCGTGCTCGCGCAGGAAACGGTTCACCAGGCCGCGGGCCGGGCGTCCGGAGAAGGCGCGGGTCAGCTCGGTGCGGGTGAACAGCGGGTTGGTCAGCGCCTGCTTGTGCAGGGTGTGGGCACCCGACTCGGGCGTGACGAGAAAGGCGGTGCCGAGCTGCGCCATGTCCGCGCCCGCGGCCAGCACGGCGGCGATCTGCGACCCGCGCATCAGCCCGCCCGCCGCGATGACCGGGATCTGCACCGCCTCGTGGACCTGCGCGACCAGCGAGAGCAGCCCGATGCCGGCACCGGTCCCGTCGGCCTGCGGGTCGTCGCGGTGAGTGCCCTGATGGCCGCCCGCCTCGACGCCCTGCACGCAGACCGCGTCCGCTCCCGACCACTGCGCGGCCTGCGCCTCGGCCGCGGTGGTGACGGTCACGACGGTGACCGTGCCGACCTCGGCGAACGCGTCGAAGACGGCGCGGGAGGGGCAGCCGAAGTGGAAGGAGACCACCGGCACCGGGTCCTCGCGCAGTATCGCCAGCTTGGCGTCGTAGCCGTCGTCCACACCGCCGCAGGGGTCGATCTCGCCCAACGGCGTCTCGTACCAGGTCGCCTCGCCGGCGAGCTGCTCGCGGTAGACCTCGACGGCCGCCATGTCGGCCAGCGCCGGCTGCGGCATGAAGAGGTTCACGCCGAAGGGCCGGTCGGTCAGCCCGCGCAGCTGCTTGATCTCCTGATACATGCCGTCGGCGGTCTTGTAGCCGCCGGCAAGGAAGCCGAGACCACCGGCTTCACAGACAGCGGCGGCGAGGTCCGGACAAGCGACGCCGCCCGCCATCGGGGCCTGCACGATCGGATGGCGGCAAAGATCGGTCAGCGCGGTGGGCATGACCACATCGTGTCACGCTCGCGACCGCGTCCAGAACCGGGTCCGCGCCGGTCCCGGAGGGGTTTCCCCCCGGAACCGGCGCGGTCCTTCGCCTGTCCGGCGCCGTCGGCCTAGCGGCCGTTGAAGGCGTCCTTCAGCCGCGAGAAAAGCCCCTGCTGCCCCGGTTGAAAGGTGCCCGTGGGGCGCTCTTCACCACGGAGCTTGGCCAGCCGCCGCAGCAGCTCTTCCTGCTCGGGGTCGAGCTTGGAGGGAGTCTGCACCTCGACGTGGACGATGAGGTCACCGCGGCCGCCGCCGCGCAGATGGGTCACACCGCGTTGGTGCAGCGGGATCGACTGGCCGGACTGCGTCCCGGGCCGTACGTCGATCTCCTCCATCCCGTCCAGCGTCTCCAACGGACACTTGGTGCCCAGAGCAGCCGCTGTCATCGGGATGGTGACCGTGCAGTGCAGATCGTCACCGCGCCGCTGGAAGACCGGGTGCGAGACCTCGTGGATCTCGACGTAGAGGTCGCCGGCGGGGCCGCCACCGGGGCCGACCTCGCCCTCCCCCGCGAGCTGGATGCGGGTGCCGTTGTCGACACCGGCAGGGATCTTGACGGTGAGCGTGCGGCGCGAGCGGATCCGCCCGTCGCCCGCGCACTCCGGGCACGGCGTCGGTACGACCGTGCCGAAGCCCTGGCACTGCGGGCACGGCCGGGACGTCATGACCTGGCCGAGGAAGGACCGGGTGACCTGCGAGACCTCACCGCGGCCGCGGCACATGTCGCAGGTCTGCGCCGAGGTCCCCGGCGCCGCGCCCTCGCCGCTGCACGTCGTGCAGACGACGGCGGTGTCGACCTGGATGTCCTTGGTCGTGCCGAAGGCGGCTTCGTTGAGGTCGATGTCCAGGCGGATCATGGCGTCCTGGCCGCGGCGGGTCCGCGAGCGCGGTCCGCGCTGCGAGGCCGTGCCGAAGAAGGCGTCCATGATGTCGGAGAAGTTGCCGAAGCCGGCGCCGAAGCCGCCCGCTCCCGCACCGCCGCCGCCCGCCTGCGAGAGCGGGTCGCCGCCGAGGTCGTAGACCTGCTTCTTCTGCGGGTCCGACAGCACCTCGTAAGCGGCGTTGATCTCCTTGAACCGCTCCTGGGTCTTCGGATCCGGGTTCACGTCCGGGTGCAGCTCGCGCGCCAGCCGGCGGAAGGCTTTCTTGATCTGGTCCTGCGAGGCGTCACGGCTGATACCGAGGACCGAGTAATAATCCGTGGCCACTTACGACTCCGCGAGGATTTGTCCGACGTAACGTGCCACTGCGCGTACCGCTCCCATCGTTCCGGGGTAGTCCATGCGGGTCGGTCCGACCACGCCGAGTTTGGCGACTGCCTCGTCGCCCGAACCGTAGCCGACCGCGACGACCGATGTGGACGCCAGGCCTTCATGGGCATTCTCATGCCCGATACGTACGGTCATGCCCGAGTCCTTGGCCTCCCCGAGCAGCTTGAGGAGCACGACATGCTCCTCAAGGGCCTCGAGCACCGGCCGGATGGTCAGGGGGAAGTCGTGACCGAAGCGCGTGAGATTGGCGGTTCCGCCGATCACGAGTCGCTCCTCGGTCTCCTCCACCAGAGTCTCCAGCAAGACCGACAGCACTGTCGAGACGGTGCCGCGGTCGTCCTGCTCGAAGGATTCCGGGAGATCCTGCACCAGCTGCGGCACATCCGCGAATCGGCGCCCCACGACCCGGCTGTTCAGCCGCGCCCGCAGATCCGCCAGCGAGGCCTCACCGAACGGCGAGGGGCAGTCGACCAGGCGCTGCTCGACGCGGCCGGTGTCCGTGATCAGGACGAGCATCAGCCGGGCCGGCGCCAGCGAGAGCAGCTCGACATGCCGCACCGTGGACCGCGTCAGCGACGGGTACTGCACGACCGCGACCTGCCGGGTCAGCTGCGCCAGCAGCCGGACCGTGCGGCCCACCACGTCGTCGAGGTCGACGGCGCCGTCGAGGAAATTCTGGATCGCCCGCCGCTCCGGGGAGGACAGCGGCTTGACGCCGGCCAGCTTGTCGACGAACAGGCGGTACCCCTTGTCGGTGGGAATCCGCCCCGCGCTGGTGTGCGGCTGGGCGATGAATCCCTCGTCCTCCAGGGCCGCCATGTCGTTGCGGACCGTGGCCGGGGAGACCCCGAGCTGATGGCGTTCGGTGAGCGCCTTGGAGCCGACCGGCTCCTCCGTCCCGACATAGTCCTGAACGATGGCGCGCAGCACCTCGAGCCTGCGCTCACTGAGCATCCCGCGCACCTCCTGTCCGGGCGTCCTGCCGCTTCGTCTTCCCTGGCACTCACACGGGCCGAGTGCCAGGCCCTGAGCCAGTGTACGGCCGGGTAGCAAGGCTTGGGCAAGGCCGGCCGTACCGAGTCCCTACCCCAGGGCGGTGATCATCAGGTCTGCCGGGCAACGCTATCGCGATGGAGCTAGCGTCTCGGTATGCGCATTGATTGGGAAGAGGCCGGATGGGAACGGCTCGGTGACGGTCTTGCCCGACGCCGCATGCCCGGCTGGGACGAGACGGTCGGGGTGATCGCCGGTGCGACCGGCGTGATGATCGTCGACACCGGCGCGACGCTCCGCGACGGCGCCGACCTGCGCCGTACGATCCGCGGGCTGCTCGGCCGGGAAGTGACGCATGTCGCTCTCACCCACCCGCACTTCGACCATGTGCTGGGCACCGCGGCCTTCGCCGGCGTCGAGGTCTTCGGCGCGGCCGGGCTGGCCGACCTGCTGCGGCGCGAGCGCGATGAGCTGCGGCAGTCCGCGGTGCACCACGGCGTCGACCGGGACGCCGCCGCCGAGGCCGCCGATCTCGTCGTCGCCCCGCACCACCACGTCCACGGCGAACTGACCGTCGACCTGGGCGACCGGCAGGTGCTGCTCGCCAACGTCGGCCCCGGCCACACCGCCCACGACATGGCCGTCCTGGCACCCGGCGGCCGCGGCGAACCCGAGGTCGTCTTCTGCGGCGACCTCGTCGAGGAGTCCGGTGAGCCGGCCGCGGGCCGGGACGCGCTGCCCGCGCAGTGGCCGGCCGCGCTGGACCGGCTGCTCGCCCTCGGCGGCGAGGACGCGGTGTACGTGCCGGGGCACGGAGCCGTGGTGAATGCCGGGTTCGTCCGTGACCAACGTGACGCGCTGGCAACCCGTTTCGGCGTGTCCCCCGGCTGACCGGCCCGCGGCCTCTGTCTTCCGTCCCGTCCTTCCCCTCACCTGCCGTGCGTCACAGAACAGGTCCTCATGCAGAGCAAGCGCTACAGCCCCGACCTCACCCCGCCGTGGAAGAAGCAGCGGCCCGCCCCCGAGGTGCCCGCGGAGCCCGATCTGGTGGTCGAGGAGGTCACGTCGGGCTTCTGCGGGGCGGTGATCCGCTGCGAGAAGACCTCCCAGGGCCCGACGGTGACCCTGGAGGACCGGTTCGGCAAGCACCGGGTGTTCCCCATGGAACCGCGCGGCTTCCTGCTTGAGGGCCGGGTCGTCACCCTCGTACGGCCCCAGGGGCGGCCCGCCGCGAGCGCCCCGGCACGGACCGCGTCCGGCTCCGTCGCCGTCCCCGGTGCCCGCGCCCGGGTCGCGCGGGCGGGACGGATCTACGTGGAGGGCCGGCACGACGCCGAGCTGGTCGAGCGCGTCTGGGGCGACGATCTGCGCATCGAGGGCGTCGTCGTGGAGTATCTGGAGGGCATCGACGATCTGCCGGCGATCGTCCGCGGCTTCGCGCCAGGACCCGACGCCCGCCTCGGCGTCCTCGTCGACCACCTGGTCCCGGGGTCCAAGGAGTCCCGCCTGGCCGCCGAGGTCACCGGCGCCGACACCCTCGTCGCCGGCCACCCCTACATCGACGTCTGGGAGGCCGTGAAGCCGTCGTCGGTCGGCATCCCGGCCTGGCCGACGGTGCCCCGCGGCCAGGACTGGAAGACCGGGATCTGCCGCGCCCTGGGCTGGCCGGACAACACCGGCGCCGCCTGGCAGCGGATCCTGTCCTGCGTCCGCTCGTACAAGGACATCGAGCCGGCGCTCCTGGGGCGGGTCGAGGAGCTGATCGACTTCGTGACGGAACCGGGGATGAGGGAGTAGCGACCTGCTCGCCCGCGGGTCAGTCGACCAGGTCGCGCACCACCGCGTCCGCCAGCAGGCGGCCGCGCAGGGTCAGCACGGCGCGGCCGCGCTCGTACGGGCCGGACTCCAGGAGGCCGTCGGCCAGGGCACGGGCGGCCGCGCGGGCGCCCGCGGGGGCGAGCAGGTCCAGGGGGCAGCCGTCGGAGAGCCGGAGTTCGAGCAGGATGCGCTCCACCCTGCGGTCCTCGTCGGGCAGGATCTCGCGCCCGGCGCCCGGGGAGCGGCCCTCGGCCAGAGCCTGCGCGTAGGCGCCGGGGTGCTTGACGTTCCACCAGCGCACGCCGCCGACGTGGCTGTGTGCCCCGGGGCCCGCGCCCCACCAGTCCGCGCCGGTCCAGTACAGCTCGTTGTGCCGGCACCGGCCGGCGTCCGAGGTCGCCCAGTTGGAAACCTCGTACCAGGTGAAACCGGCCGCGGCCAGGCGTTCCTCGGCGATCAGATAGCGGTCGGCGTGCACGTCGTCGTCGGTCATCGGGACCTCGCCCCGGCGGATCCGGCGGGCCAGCTGCGTGCCCTCCTCGACGATCAGCGCGTAGGCGGAGACATGGTCGGGGCCGGCGGCGATCGCGGCGTCCAGCGAGGCCCGCCAGTCGTCGTCGCTCTCGCCCGGCGTGCCGTAGATCAGATCGAGGTTGACGTGCTCGAAGCCGGCCGCGCGCGCCTCGGCGACGCATGCCTCGGGGCGGCCCGGGGTGTGCGTGCGGTCGAGGACCTTCAGTACGTGCTGCCGCGCGCTCTGCATGCCGAAGGAGACCCGGTTGTAGCCGGCCTCCCGCAGCTCGGCGAGGTAGCGCGGATCGACGGATTCCGGGTTGGCCTCGGTGGTGATCTCGGCGTGCGGCGCGAGGCCGAACTCCTCGCGGATGGCCGCCAGCATCTTTCCGAGGTCGGCCGCGGGCAGCAGCGTCGGGGTGCCGCCGCCGACGAAGACCGTCTCGACCGGCCGGGGGTCGTCCCCCAGCACCTTGCGGGCCAGCCGGATCTCCGCCACGACGTGGTCGGCGTAGTTGTCGCGGGAGGCGAGGGCGCCGCCGGAGCCCCGCAGCTCGCTCGCGGTGTAGGTGTTGAAGTCGCAGTAGCCGCAGCGGGTCGCGCAGTACGGCACGTGCAGATAGAAGCCGAGGGGCCGCCCGGCCGCCCCCGCCAGCGCATGACCGGGCAGCGCCCCGTCCTCGGGCATCGGCTCACCATCAGGCAGTGCGGAAGGCATGGAGTCCATTGTCCGTCATCCGCACCCGGGCTCGGTCCGCGCGCCCTGCTACGCCGGCCCGACCGCCGCCGCCTGGAGGACCAGCAGGGCCAGATCGTCGTCGGGCGGTGTCGGCGCGAAGGCGTGGACCGTGCTGCGGATGTGCTCGGCGATGGCACCGGCGCCGAGGCCGCTACAGGCCGCGAGGGCGGTCGTCAGACCCTCCTCGTCGTCGAACTGGCGCCGCCCCGAGCGGCGCTCGGTCACCCCGTCGGTGACGCACAGCAGCGTCTCACCGGGGCACAGGTCGAACGACTCGCTCACATACGAGGAGTCCTCCACCACGCCCAGCAGCATCTGCGGCACCGCGACGACGCGTACCGCGCCGTCCGCACCCAGCACCAGCGGCAGCGGATGGCCGGCGCTGGCGAGGGTGCAGCGGGCGCCGCCGGAGCCGTTGCGGTACGGCACGATCTCGCCGTAGAGCAGCGACAGGAAGCGCGCCTGCTCGCCCTCGTCGCGGATCTCGACCGGCGCCTCGGCGCCCGCACCGGCCGCCGCGACCGCCGCCGCGACCGCCGCCACCGAGTCCGCGGCCTCCCGCGCCATGGTCTTGTTGAGCCGGTCCAGCACCTCGGCGACGCCGAAGCCGTCCCGGGCCAGCAGCCGCAGGACCGGCCGCGCCAGCCCGGTGACGGCGGCCGCCTCGGGACCGCTGCCGCAGACGTCACCGAGCGCGAAGCACCAGCGGCCGTCGCCCGCGTCGAACAGGTCCCAGAAGTCCCCGCCCGCCCAGGCGCCCTCGCGCGGTTCGTAGACGACCGCCGACTCCACCCCGGGCACCTGGGCGCGCCCACGGGGCAGCAGGCGGCGTTGCAGAACCTGGCTGATGCGCTCCTGCCGGCTGTAGGCGCGGGCCGTGGCGACGGCGCGGGCGACCCGGCGGCAGAGATCCTCGATCAGGCCGACCACCTCGTCGGGGAACCGTGGCAGGCCGCCGCGGCCGAGCAGCAGGGTGCCGAGCCGCCGTCCGCCGGCCACCAGCGGGCACGCCAGGGCCGCACCGCCCTCGCCGTACGGTTCGTGCGGCCAGGGGACCGCGGTGGGCAGCTGGTCGAGGGCGCCGCCGCGGGCCGCGGCAGGCGGCGGATCCTTCTCCAGAGCCGCGCGGAGCGCGTCGGTCCGGCTCTCGTTGGAGTGCCAGACGCGGGCCAGCCGCTGCGTCTCCCCCGCCGCGTCGATGCCCCGCCCGGGGGCGCCGCCGTCGCCGTCGTACAGCCACACCGCGCACCAGTCGGCGAGCCGCGGCACGCTCAACTGGGCGGCGAGCGAGGCGACCTGGTCGGCGTCCAGCTGGCCGGAGAGCAGGTCGGACGCCTCGGCGAGGAAGGAGAGCGCCCCGTGGTGGATCCACTCCGCGTCGGAGTGCTGCCGGGCGGTCCGGCGCGGCGCCGGGGCCAGCAGCTCGGCGGCCCGCAGCTCGCGTTGCAGCATCTGGTGGTCGAAGAAGATCTCCGGCTCGGGCCGGGCCGCGCCCTCCGGCGTCCCGACCGGGAGGCGGAACCACACGGTCTTCATGGCGCGGCGGTAGGTGATGCCCCAGGACTCGGCGACCGCGCTGACCAGCTGCAAGCCGTGGCCGTCGCCTTCCGGGGCCGCGCCGTCCTCCCGGCCGCGCACCGGCCGCGCCGGGTGGTGGTCGGACACCTCGATGACGACGCCCGGGTGGTCGGCCTCTTCCGCGTCGTCCGTGGGAAGCGCGCCCTCGGTGGCCTGCGCGCCCGCGTGCGCCGCCGATCCGCCGTCCTCCGGCCCGCCGATCGCCTGAGGGCTCCCGGGCGCCGCCTGCTCCTCCGGCGCCCCGGGTTCCAGGCGGCAGCGCAGCTCCACGGCCGTACCGGCGTGCACCACGGCGTTCGTGACCAGCTCACTGACCAGCAGCACCGCCTCGTCCGCCAGCCGGCCCGTGAGCCCCTCCGCGCTCGGCAGCCCTTGGGCGGCCCAGTCGTCGAACGCGGTCCTGATGAACTGCCGGGCATCGGCCGCGGCCCTCGGATCCCCGGGGAGGCGGGCCCGCCGGGAACGGGCGGCGCCCGCGACAGGGCCCTGGAAGACCGCACCGGCGGCTTCCGCAGGCGGCGCCCCGCGGGTGCCGCTGCCGGCCACCGCACCCGTCCCTGTGACGTCGTCCCGCTGGGATGAAGTTGTCGTCCGCATTGCGCAACTCCCGAGCAGCTCCGCTACGGCGCCGGATGCGCCACCGACAGAGTGACAGAACGAGCGCACCCATAAGCACCGAGTGACCGAAGTCCGTGGTCACAGGGGGTGCCGAGGGCCTGGGCGAGGGGGACCGCGGGGCGAGGACGAACCACTCGTACGGGCCACTGCCGCGACGGGGCGTGTGCGGCTGACGGGGTGGACGGGGCGCATGTGCAGCGCCGAACGGGTCCCGGCAGGGCTCGGCGCAGCGGTGCGGAGTCGGGCACCGGTACGGCGCGGGGCGGTGCGGAGCGGCTCCCGCCACCCGCACCGCCCCGCGCGGCAGATCGTCGGGCGCCGCTACGCCTCCACCGACCCCGCGTACATGTCGTCGAGCAGATCCTTGAACGTCCGCTCCACCACCGGCCGCTTGACCTTGAGGCTGGGAGTCACCTCGCCGTGCTCGATGTCCAGGTCCCGCGGCAGCAGGCGGAACTTGCGGATCTGCTGCCAGCGCTGCAGACCCTCGTTGACCCGCTCGACATAACCGTCGACCAGTGCGCGGACCTGCTCGGAGGCGACGACCTCGGCGTAGGTCCGGCCCTCCAGGCCGTGCTCCTTCGCCCAGCCCATGATCGTCGGCTCGTCCAGGGCGATCAGCGCGGTGCAGAAGTTCCGGTTGGCGCCGTGCACCAGCACGTTGGAGACGAACGGACAGACCGCCTTGAACTGGCCCTCCACCTCGGCCGGGGCGATGTACTTGCCGCCGGAGGTCTTGATGAGGTCCTTCTTGCGGTCGGTGATCCGCAGGTAGCCGTCGTCGGACAGCTCCCCGATGTCGCCGGTGTGGAACCAGCCGTCGGACTCCAGGACCTCGGCGGTCTTGTCGGGCAGCCCGTGGTAGCCCTCCATGATGCCGGGGCCGCGCAGCAGGATCTCGCCGTCCTCGGCGATCCGCACCTCGGTACCGGGCAGCGGCTTGCCGACGGTGCCGGTGCGGTACGCCTCACCGGGGTTGACGAAGCTGGCGGCGCTGGACTCCGTCAGGCCGTAGCCCTCCAGGATGTGGATGCCGGCGCCGGCGAAGAAGTACCCGATCTCCGGGGCGAGCGCGGCCGAGCCGGAGACCGCCGCGCGCAGCCGGCCACCGAAGGCCTCCCGCAGCTTGCCGTAGACGAGGGTGTCGGCGACCTTGTGCTTGGCGCCGAGCGCGAACGGCACCGAGGCGCTGCCGGTGCGGCGGAAGTTGTCCTGCGAGACCTTGGCGTACTCGCGGGCCACTCCGGCCGCCCACTGGAAGATCTTGTACTTCGCGCCGCCGCCCTCCCGGGCCTTGGCCGCGACGCCGTTGTAGACCTTCTCGAAGATCCGGGGGACGGCGGCCATGTACGTCGGCTGCACCACCGGGAGATTCTCGATGATCTTGTCCACACGGCCGTCGACGGCGATCACGTGACCGACCGCGACCTGGCCGGCGGTGAGCACCTTGCCGAAGACGTGCGCCAGCGGCAGCCACAGGTACTGCACGTCCTCCTCGGCGACCATCCCGGTCGACTGGATCGCGCGGGCCATGTACGACCAGCAGTCGTGCGTCAGCCGTACGCCCTTGGGCCGGCCGGTGGTGCCGGAGGTGTAGATCAGGGTCGCCAGCTGGTCGGCGCGCAGCGCGGCGACCTGCTCGGTGACACAGTCCGGGTGCTCCTGGAGGTAGGCGGCGCCGCGCTTCTCCAGGTCGGCGAGGGAGAGCACCCAGCCGTCGGGGTCCTCCTCGGCGGGCTGTGCGTCCGCCTCCTCGATGACGATGACATGGGCCAGGTCGGGCAGCTCCGCCCGCTTCTCGCGGGCCTTGGCGAGCTGCCCCGCGTCCTCCGCGATCAGGATCCGGCTGCCGGAGTCGGCGAGGATGTAGGCGGTCTCCTCGGTGTTGGTGCTGGGGTAGACCGTGGTGGTGGCGGCGCCGGAGCACAGCACACCCAGGTCGGCCAGGACCCATTCGACCCGGGTGGAGGAGGCGAGCGCCACCCGCTCCTCGGGGTTGACGCCGAGGGCGATCAGACCGGCGGCGGTGGCGAGGACCCGCTCGGCGGCCTGCGCCCAGGTGATCGTCTTCCAGTCGTCCGGCCCCTCGCCCGAGGCGGCCGGCACCGGATAGCGATAGGCCTCGATATCGGGCGTGGCCGCGACCCGTTCCAGGAACAGGGTCGCCACCGAAGGCGGCCGGTTTTCGATCAGCGTGTGGGTGTCCGTCACGGCATCCTCCGGGGCCCGCTTCGTTGCTGGTGACTCGCGAGTAACCTTTGAGCAGTGATCAGACTAGAGCGCGTTGCGCCGACACGTAAGGGGCTACGGCCGACTCGTTCACGATGTGACCAGTGCGATAGATGTACAGGGCATTCTTGAGGCTCGACAGAGAGCCCCTCCTCCCGGGAAACCGCAGGTCACGACAGGTAGCACCGGGACGGCGTCGCCGGAACGTAACGCTCCGTATTTCTTCCGGAGCCCACTCTTACAGCCGACAGGGCGCAGGTCCACCGGAGACCTGCGCCCTGCTCAACTCTGACGAAATGCCCTACGGCGATGCTTTCCCGGCGGACTACTTCTTCGCCTTGGTGTCACCGTCGGAGTCCGAGGACAGCACCGCGATGAAGGCCTCCTGCGGGACCTCCACACTGCCGACCATCTTCATCCGCTTCTTGCCTTCCTTCTGCTTCTCCAGCAGCTTCCGCTTACGGGAGATGTCACCGCCGTAGCACTTGGCGAGGACGTCCTTGCGGATGGCGCGGATGGTCTCGCGGGAGATGACCCGGCTGCCGATGGCGGCCTGGACCGGGATCTCGAACGCCTGCCGCGGGATCAGCTCGCGCAGCTTGGCGACCAGCCGCACGCCGTACGCGTACGCCTTGTCCTTGTGCGTGATCGCGGAGAACGCGTCGACCTTGTCGCCGTGCAGCAGGATGTCGACCTTCACCAGGTCGGCGATCTGCTCACCGGTGGGCTCGTAGTCCAGGGAGGCGTAGCCGCGGGTCTTGGACTTGAGGCTGTCGAAGAAGTCGAAGACGACCTCGGCGAGCGGCAGGGTGTAGCGGATCTCGACGCGGTCCTCGGAGAGGTAGTCCATGCCGAGCAGCACACCGCGGCGGTTCTGGCACAGCTCCATGATCGAGCCGATGAACTCGCTCGGCGCCAGGAGCGTTGCCCGGACGACCGGCTCGTGCACCTTGTCGATCTTGCCGGTCGGGAACTCGCTGGGGTTGGTGACGATGTGCTCGGTGCCGTCCTCCATGTCCACCCGGTAGACCACGTTGGGCGCGGTGGCGATCAGGTCGAGCCCGAACTCCCGCTCCAGGCGCTCACGGATGACCTCCAGGTGCAGCAGGCCGAGGAAGCCGACGCGGAAACCGAAGCCGAGGGCCGCGGAGGTCTCCGGCTCGTAGACCAGCGCGGCATCGTTGAGCTGGAGCTTGTCCAGCGCCTCGCGCAGCTCCGGATAGTCCGAGCCGTCCAGCGGATACAGCCCCGAGAACACCATCGGCTTGGGGTCCTTGTAGCCGCCCAGCGCCTCGGTGGCACCGTTGTTGAGCTGGGTGATGGTGTCGCCGACCTTGGACTGGCGGACGTCCTTCACACCGGTGATGAGATAGCCCACCTCGCCGACGGACAGGCCGTCGGCGGGCTTCATCTCGGGGGAGTTCGTGCCGATCTCCAGCAGCTCGTGCGTGGCGCCGGTCGACATCATCCTGATGCGCTCGCGCTTGCCGAGCGTGCCGTCGACGACCTTGACGTACGTCACCACGCCTCGGTAGGCGTCGTAGACCGAGTCGAAGATCATCGCGCGGGCCGGGGCGTCCTTGACGCCGACGGGGGCCGGCACCTCGCGGACCACCTTGTCCAGGAGCTCGCCCACGCCGACACCGGTCTTGGCGGAGACCCGCAGCACGTCCTCGGGCTCACAGCCGACGAGGTTCGCCAGTTCGGCGGCGAACTTCTCCGGCTGGGCGGCCGGCAGGTCGATCTTGTTGAGGACCGGGATGATCGTGAGGTCGTGCTCCATCGCGAGGTACAGGTTGGCGAGCGTCTGGGCCTCGATGCCCTGAGCGGCGTCGACCAGGAGAATGCAGCCCTCGCACGCGGCGAGCGAGCGGGAGACCTCGTAGGTGAAGTCGACGTGGCCCGGGGTGTCGATCATGTTGAGAATGTGGGTTGTCCCACTCTTCTCCTCCCCCTCACCGGGGGCCCAGGGCAGACGGACCGCCTGGGACTTGATCGTGATGCCCCGCTCGCGCTCGATGTCCATGCGGTCGAGGTACTGCGCGCGCATCTGCCGCTGGTCGACGACACCGGTGAGCTGAAGCATCCGGTCGGCGAGCGTCGACTTGCCGTGGTCGATGTGCGCGATGATGCAGAAGTTACGGAGGAGAGCCGGGTCGGTACGGCTCGGCTCCGGCACGTTCGTTGGGGTCGCGGGCACGCAGGGTCCATTCAGTGAACGCAGGTAAGCGGAACTCGGGCGGTCTTACGGATCAGGGCGGAACGGGCCGCGTCGTCCGGTACGGCACGTCGCCGGCGACGGACCTTCCGCGCAAGGGGTCTGCCCGGAAAGTTCCGACGATGCCGCGAGGTACCGTGCCGGACGCCGCGGACCCGCCGTGGTCCGTAGGACGCACCCGCGGGTGTGACGTCTCCCCCATCGTCCCATGAGCGGCGGCCTCGGTCCGGTTTGGGACGCCGCGAAGCCTGCTGGTAGCCTGGTCCACTGCGCTTCGTGCCCTCTCAAGTGCGCGGCGCAACTCGAAACTCCAACGAACCTGAAAAGGCTCTTTCGTGGCGAACATCAAGTCCCAGATGAAGCGGATCAAGACCAACGAGAAGGCTCGTCAGCGCAACAAGGCTGTCAAGTCGACTCTGAAGACCGCGATCCGTCGCACCCGCGAGGCCGTGGAGGCCGGTGACCTGCAGAAGGCCACCGCCGCCCAGGCCGCCGCTGCCAAGACGCTCGACAAGGCTGTCAGCAAGGGTGTCATCCACAAGAACGCTGCCGCCAACAAGAAGTCGGCGCTGGCCAAGAAGGTTGCCGGCCTCCAGGGCTGACCTTCGACTACCGCAGTACCCGTAAGACACCTGCCGTCAGGGACCCAGCGGCCCCTCTCTCCGCTCCCTGAACGGTGCACCACAGCGCCGCACACGGCCTGCGTTCGCCACGCGGGTGCGGCGCACCCGGCTCACCCGGCGGATTCCGCCGAACCAGCCGCAAGCTCGACACGAAGGCCCCGCCTCCGCCCCTTCCCCGGGATGGAGGCGGGGTTTTTGGTTTGGGGGGGTGTTCTCCTTGGGCTTTTGGTTTGGGGGGGGTGCTCTCCTTGGGCTTTTGCTTGGGGCCGTTCGGGCTCGGGGCCGTTCGGCTCTGGAGGCGGGACCGGGGCCGGGACCGGGGGCCGGGGCCGGGGGCCGGGGCCGGGTCCGGGTGGGGTCTGGCTCGGGTACGGGCCGGTCGGCCGGGTCGGTCCGGGGCAGTCCGGGTCGGTCTGGTTCAGCCAGGTCGTGGTTCGGTGTTCCGGTTCCGGTTCCCGTTCCGTTCCCGTTCCGGTTTCCATCCGGCCGGGGACATGCTCCGGCGCTCCGGTTCCCGTTTCGGTTCTCGTGCGGTCCGGGTCCGCTCCGCTTCCTGCCTTCGGGTTCTGGTTCCGGTGGCGGTTCCGGCTCACGGCGCGGCCGGACGGCCGGCTCTTCGACCAGTCCTGCGACCGGCGGGTAACCAGCTGTCGACCGAGGGTTAACCGACCCGCGGGTCCGCTACGCTGCCGCCATGTCCATCTCGGGGGATCAGAACAGTCCGTACCCGCAGCCGCAGCCGAACCCCTACGGTCAGGTGCCGGCGCCGCAGAGCCCGGTACCCGCGCAGCAGAATCCGTACGCTCAGCCCGTCCCGCCCCAGGGGCCCAACGGCTACGGGTACCCAGGCACGGGCGTGCCCGCCGCCCCCGTCGGAGCGCCGCCCAGCCCTCCGGGTGGTAGCGGGGGCAGGGGAGCGTCCGGATGGTGGTGGGCGGTCGGCGGGGCAGTCGCCGCCTCGGCCATCTGGGCATCGGTGATGTTCGCGACCGGCAGCTTCGGCGAATCCGAACCCAGCCCCGATCTCGCGGGCTACTCCTACACCAGCGATCTGTGCGCGGCGACCTCGATGACGCCCTTCGAGAACGCCGATTTCAAGACCAAGGAAAACAGCGGCTCGTCCTCGACGGGCACCAACCCGCAGCGCAGCGGCGCCCAGCAGACCTCGATGGACACCATGTGGTGCAACACCGCGCTGGAGCAGAGGAACGCGAGCAGCTCGGACTACTCCTCCACCTGGATCTACAACACCGCCGCCCTGCACAAGAAGACCGACCCGGGCCCGGAGTTCGCGGACAGCTACCGCTCGTACGAGAAGCAGGACAGCTCCGTCGGCTACCGGGTCGAGTCGGTCCAGGGCATCGGCGACGAGGCGTATCTGGTGACCCGCAAGGACGAGGGCAGCAGTAGCAGCGGCTCGTACGTGATCCTCGGCGTACGGGACGGTTGGATGACGTATCAGTCGACGTGGTCGAGCTACGCGTCGAGCAGCAGCTCGACCAAGCAGCCGACCTCGACCGAGGTGGCGACGATGCTGAAGACCAGCGCCACGGAAACCCTCAAGCGGCTGAAGAGCTCGCGGTAGCGGCAGCCACTGCGAGGGCGGCGCGGCTGTCGCGGCAGCGGCGCCTCTCGCGGTAGCGGCTGCTACAGGGATGACGGTGGGTGAGCCTAAGCGGCGGTTGCGGCCCGTGGGGTGACTGCGGCTGTTGCTGTTGCTGTTGCTGTTGCTGTTGCTGTTGCTGTTGCTGTTGCTTGATTCTGCTGGTCCGCCGGAGCCGCCGTTGCGGGCCGGAGGGCGCGGGAGCGGGCGCCGTACGCCGGAGACCAACGTGGCCCCGTAGCTGGGGCTGCGGCCCTGCCATCTGGCAGCCGGCAGCCGACCAGGCGGCTGGTCGGTCCGGGGCGACCGCTACGCCCTCTCCCTGCTGCCAACCACTGAGCTGCCCGAGGTGGCGCGAGGCGCGGGCGGTCACCAGGCGCCGAGGGCCGATGGCCGATGGCCGATGGTTGGGAGAACGCAGGCGTGCGACGGGTGCGCCCCGTGAGGGGAGCCGACGGTCACCCGGAGCCGACCGCGACCGCGAGTAGGGCCTTCAGCGGGAGCGGGCCGCGCGGGCGATCGTCACGACGGCCTTCTCCAGGGCGTACTCGGGATCGTCCCCGCCGCCCTTCACCCCGGCGTCGGCCTCGGCCACCGCCAGCAGCGCCGTCGCGACACCGTCCGCCGACCAGCCGCGCATCTGCTGCCGCACCCGATCGATCTTCCAGGGCGGCATGCCCAGATCACGGGCGAGGTCACCGGGACGGGCATTGCGCGGGGCGGAGGCCAGCTTGCCGATGGCCCGGACGCCCTGGGCCAGCGCACTCGTGATCATCACGGGCGCCACGCCCGTGGACATCGCCCAGCGCAGCGCCTCCAACGCCTCGGCGGCACGGCCCTCCACCGCACGGTCCGCGACCGTGAAGCTCGAAGCCTCGGCCCGGCCCGTGTAGTAGCGCGCGACGATCGCCTCGTCGATCGTGCCCTCGATATCGGCGGTCAACTGCGAACAGGCAGAGGCCAGCTCGCGCAGATCGCTGCCGATCGCATCGACCAGCGACTGGCATGCCTCCGGGGTCGCGGAGCGCCCCACCGCGCGGAACTCGCCCCGCACAAAGGCCAGCCGGTCGGCCGGCTTCGTCATCTTGGGGCAGGCAACCTCCCGCGCACCCGCCTTGCGGGCCGCGTCCAGCAGCCCCTTGCCCTTGGCCGCGCCGGCGTGCAGCAGAACGAGCGTGATCTCCTCGGCGGGCGAGCCCAGATAGGCCTTGACGTCCTTGATGGTGTCCGCGGAGAGATCCTGGGCGTTGCGCACCACCACGACCTTGCGCTCGGCGAAGAGCGAGGGGCTGGTGAGCTCGGCGAGAGTGCCGGGCTGCAGCTGATCGGAGGTGAGGTCGCGCACGTCGGTGTCCGCATCGGCCGCACGGGCGGCCGCCACCACCTGCTGCACGGCGCGATCCAGCAGCAGGTCTTCCTGGCCCACCGCGAGCGTCACGGGGGCGAGCGGGTCGTCGTTAGCTGTCTTCCTGGCCATCGCGGTCCAGCATCCCACGCGCCACTGACACCGCGCCCCGGCCGGCCGGCCGGAACGGTGCACGGACCAGGTGGCGGGACCGGTGGGCCGGACCGGTGGGCGGCGCCGGCACAGGGGCCCGGCGACGGGCGGCGGCAGACCGGCGGCTGGGGCCCGTCGGCGAGGTGGGTCGGCGGCTGCCGGACAATGGGGCCTGTGAATGATGCACAACACCTGCGACACGTACTGGTACTGCCCGACCGCGATGCTGCCGAGGAAGTGGCCGAGGCGCTGGCAGAGCGTTTCCGCCTCGCCGAGGAACCGCAACTCGTCCGGGACGCCCTGGCCGGCGAGGACGATGCCGAGGACGCCCAGTGGCTGGTCGTCCTCGAGGACCCGGACGCCGCGCACGACCCGGCCCAGCTCGACGGGCTCGCCGCGGAGTACGAGGGCTGGCGCGAGGCGGAGTAGCGGCGTTACGACTCGGCCCTGGGCCGCTTCCTACGAGCCCGCCGGTGGGCCCACTCGGTGCTGCACGGGACGCACGGTCGGCTCCCGGTCCAGCGTGATGCCGAAGTGGGTGGCGTACGCCGGAAGGACCTCGGCCGCCTCCAACTCGCGCTCATGACGCACACCGCCGGATCCGCTCTCTCCGCCGGCTCCGGATCCGGCTCCCGCTCCCACCTCGGATTCGGCCTCGGCCTTGGCTTCGGCTTCGGCTTCGGCTTCGGTGATCACGAGCGTACGGCCGGAGAGCGTGACCCGGCCGGTTTCCGTGAGCCGCGAGCAGACCAGGGACTGCGTGAAGTGGGAGGTGGGAGAGGTGCGATTCCACCAGCAGCCGACTTCGAAGTCGGCAAGTGCCCGCGGGCGCTGTTCGATGCGGTACTGCGGCTCGCCGTCCCGGAGGACATCAAGATCGCCTTCGGACGTCTCCTCGATACGGAAGACGCCTCCGGGATCCGGCTGCTCGCCACGCTCGCCCAGCCGCAGCGGATAGTGACTGTGCCTGCCGAAGCCGACGTCGGCGAGCCATGGCCCGGTGGGCGTATGAACGCGCAGCGCCATGTGGTCGTACGGGATTCCGGGCCCTTCAGGGCCGAAGACACGGGCGGACAGCAGCTCGACCTCGTAGCCGAGCGCTCGGAGCAAGGCGGCGAAGGCTCCGTTGAGTTCGTAGCAGAAACCGCCGCGTCGGGCACCGACCAGCTTGTCCAGCAGCGGCTGTTCGGCGAGCACGATCTCCTCACCGAGGTGAATGGAGAGATTCTCGAACGGGACGCTACGCAGATGGCTGAGGTGCAGGCTGCGCAGCGCATCGGCGCCCGGCGACGCCGGGCGGGCGGCATCGATGCGGCGGAGGTATGCCTCGGTGGCGGCGAAGTCCATCAGCCCTGCGTCCTCTCGGCGGCGAACCAGCGGCGGGTACGGTCGGCGGCCGAGGCGGGGACGCCCGTCATGAGGTCGGCGACGGTCTGCGCGGCGAGCTCGCGGCGCCAGGCGAGTTCGGCTCTGCTCATGGCCGTGGCGATACCGCAGGGCCGGGCGAACTCCCTCCGTGGTGCGTCGGCTCCGGCACCCTGGCGGCGGATCTCCGCGCAGCGGAAGGCATCATCGGTGCCCTCGATCGCCGCCACGACATCCATGAGGGTGATCCGCTCCGGCGACCGCGCCAGCCGGAATCCACCGCGTGCCCCAGGGGTGGAGCTCAGGATGCCGGCGCGTACGAGCGCTTGCAGCCGCTTGTTGAGGTAAGCCGCCGGAAGGTCGAGAGAAGCCGCGAGTCGCGCTGTCGACACGGGCCCTTCCCCATCCAGCCAAGCCAGGGTCACACAGCAGTGCAGCCCCCACTCGACGCCCTCACTCATCCTCATAATCTGGAGTCTACATATCCTGATTGTGGGGGAGAGGAACCAACACCTGGGCGGCGTGGGCATGTGCGCTTGCAGGCTCCGGTGCAGGTCAACGCCCGGCCAGTAGGCCAGCGGGTCAGCAGGTCACGGCGCCCCCGGTGTGCTCAGAACAGGGGCTCGTACGGGAGGCCCTGGCCCCCTCCCCCCCGGCTCTGCTCGACGCCTTCCGGTCGACGGCCCTCTGACGGGCACCCTCCCTGACGACGCCCCCTGGGAGGACTCCTTGCGGGCGCCCTCCTGGCCGCAGTCCTCGCAGGTGCATTCCTCCCGGCCGTATTCCTCGCGGGTGCATTCCTCCCGGCCGCACTCCTCGCGGGTGCATTCCTCCCGGCCGCACTCCTCGCGGGTGCGCTCCTCTCGGACGCAGTGCCTCTGGGAAGCCGCCTTCCAGGCAGACACTCCCCGACAGAACGCCTCCCGGATAGACGCCTCCCGCGTGGGCGCCTTCTGGCTGGTCCCCTGGCGGGCAGGGGGCTTCCTGCTCTGTGCCTGCCTGCCGCCCGGGTAACGGCTCGTCGGCCCTTCAGCGCAGCGGCCAGCTCCTCTCGTGCGCCCAGGACCGCGATGGCGCCATCGGTGTCGGTACGCAGGACCCGGGCGCCTTGGGCACGCAGCGCCCGGATCGTGCGGGGTGCCGGGTGGCCGTACGGGTTGTCCGCGCCACAGGAGATCAGCGCCAGGCGGGGCGCCAACCGGCGCATCAACTGCGGGTCCTGGTAGGCGGAGCCATGGTGCGCCACTTTGAGGACGTCCACGGCTGCCAACTCCGGGTGAGCGGTCAACAATGCCTGCTGTGCGGGAGGTTCAAGATCACCCAGCAGGAGGATCGTGAGTCCCCCCGTCCTGACGAGCAAGGTGACACTGGAATCGTTGGGGCCGTCCGTGAAGGGCGGTGGAGGGGAGGCCAGAGCCCTTGGGCCCGCCGGGAAGGGGCCAACGGGGGCGGGCGGCCAGAGAACTTCCCAGGTGAGAGGGCCCAGGCGGCGCCGCTCCCCCGGTACCGCGCGGAGCACCGGCACGCCTGCGGCCGCCGCCCTGTTCCGTACGAATCCGGCCTGGCCCGGCGGCTCCTGGAGCGTCGTCGTCTCGATCGCGCCAACCGAACGGCCGCGCAGCGCACCCGGGAGACCGTCGACGTGATCGGCGTGGAAATGCGTCAGAACCAGCAAGGGGATACGGCGGATTCCCAGGTCGGACAGGCAGCGGTCAATGGCGCGGGGCTCCGGGCCGGTGTCCACCACCAACGCCGCGCCGTCGCCGGCCGCGAGGACCAGCCCGTCCCCCTGCCCCACATCGCAGACCACGGCGCGCCACCCGGGCGGCGGCCAACCCGTCAGAACACGGGTGAACGGGGCCGGGCGCCAGACCGCCAGGATCAGGGCCAGGGCGCACACCACACACACCCAGGGGCGGCGCAGGAGTCTGCGCCCGACCGGTACCAGCACGACTGTGGCGGCCGCCAGCAGGACACCGCCCGCCCAGCCGCCGGGCCAGCCGAACTCCGCTCCGGGCAGCGCCGCCCCGGTGCGGGCGACACCGGCGATCCACTCGGTGGGCCACCCGGCGCCCCACGCCAGCGCGTGGGCTAGCGGTGGGGCGAGCGGAGCGGCGGCCAGTGCGGCGAAGCCGAGGACGGTCGCGGGCGCCACGGCCAGCTCGGCCAGCAGGTTGCAGGGCACGGCGACCAGCCCGACCCGGGAGGCGAGCACCGCGACGACCGGTGCGCACACGGCCTGCGCGGCGGCCGCAGCGGCGAGCACCTCGGCGAGACGGGGCGGCACTCCACGCCGCTGGAGCCCGGCGCTCCAGCGCGGGGCGAGGAGGAGCAGCGCGCCGGTCGCCAGGACGGACAGCAGGAAGCCGTAACTACGGGCGAGCCAAGGGTCGTAGAGGATCAGCAGCAGCACCGCCGCAGCCAGCGCGGGGAGCAAGGAGCGGCGGCGCCCCGTACCGATCGCCAGAAGTGTGATCAGCCCGCAGGCGGCGGCTCTCAGCACACTCGGGTCCGGCCGGCACACCACCACGAATCCGAGCGCGAGCGCACCCCCGACGAGAGCCGTTCCCCGCAGCGACAAGCCCAGGCGTGGCGCCAGTCCGCGGCGTTCGGCGCGTACCGCCAGGTGCGGCGGGCCGATCAGCAGAGCCAGGACAATGGTCAGGTTGCTGCCGGATACGGCGAGCAGATGCGTCAGGTCCGTGGCGTGAAAGGCATCGTCCAGCTCCTGGGACACCCGGGAGGTATCGCCGACGACGAGACCGGGCAGCAGCGCACGGGCGTCCGGGCTCAGCCCGTCGGTGGCCTCGCGGAGTCCCCCACGCAGGCTTCCGGCCATCCGTTGAAGGACCGATGGCTGCCTGACCTTGCGCGGCGGCGCGTCAGCTGTCACCCGTAGGACCGCGGCGACCGGGTCTGCCGGCGAGGCCGGCGGCGCGGCCCGGGCCACCACTCGGATACGTGTCGACGGCAGCAGCCCACGCCATGCCGGCGACCACCCACCATGAACCTCGGCACTGGGCCCGTTGCCCGGTCCGTTCCGGGAGGAGGGCTCGTCTTCGGAGGAGTGCGCGTCGCCGGAGGAGGGCTCGTGGCTTGCAGTGTTGCCTGTCTTCCCGCCGCTCTCCTCGCCCCCGGCACCGTGCTGCTGAACGACGACCAGGGCAGGCGTCCGTACGGCCTGGATCGTCCCGTCAGGGGACGTGACACGGAGAGCGTCGGCGGTGAAGACCAGGGCGGGAGGCGTGCGTTGGGATCCGCGCACCCGGGGACGGGTCACCCGCGGATCACCGGTCACCTCCAGCTCGACCGTGAGCTGTGCATAGCGTTCCGCCCAGCCGGGGAGGGGCCCACGTCGCAGATCCGCCGCATGCAGCGCTGCCGAGGCCGCCCCGGCCGCAGCGCTCAACAACAGCGCCGCCAGAGCCACTAGGGTCCCCGCCGACCAAAGGCGTAGCGGACGGGAATGAGGCCCTGGTGAGGACTCCGACGTGGCACGTCCCGCTGACGGCTCGGCCTGCGACAGCTCCGCCTGGGACGCCCTGCCTGCCTCAGCCTGCCCCCGCGTCGTGACTCCCGCCGCGCCGGCGCCCGGTGGTCTTGTTACCCGAGCACCCGCTGCCGTCGCGTCCGTCTCCCCGGTCTCCGCCCTGCGCCTGCATACGGCCGCTCGTAACGACGCAGCTGCGAGGACGACAGCCACGACACAGACCGCTGCCACTCCGCCGCCCGGGGCTCCCAGAGCGATCGCCGCGGCCGCCCAGGCCGCCAGAGCCGGTGCCACGAGGCGCAGATCGGCGGCGCCCTCCTGGCGAGGGTCCGATGCGCCGTGCGGGGACGCCGCGGAGGCGTGCACCGTGGCGCGGGTGGCGGTCATGGCTGCACCAGCGGACGCAGATCGGCGAACCGGCGATCACCGATCCCGGTCACCTGACGGAGCTGATCCACCGAGGTGAACCCACCATGAGCGCTACGGAATTCGATGATGTGCCGAGCGAGCACAGGGCCCACACCGGGGAGGGTGTCGAGTTGCGCCTCGGTCGCCGTGCTGAGGCTGATCGGCGCACTCGGGCCGCCGCCGGCCCCCTGGCCACCGCCTCCGGCGGCACCGACTCCCGCTCCACCGGCACCGGTTACCCCACCCGCACCACCAGACCCCGCGGCACTTCCTGGGGCACCCTCAGCGCCGACCACGATCTGTTCACCGTCGGCCAGCAGCCGGGCCTGGTTCAGGCCACGGGTACTCGCACCGCGCAGCACACCTCCCGCGGCCCGGAGGGCATCGGTCACCCGCGATCCCATCGGCAGCCGGTGAATACCGGGATTCCGGACCTTCCCCGCGACATCGACGACCAGCTGCCGGCCCGCGGTGCCGGCAGGGGCACCCGTCCCCGCAGAGGTCGCAGGCGGAGACTTCGCAAGCGGTGGCGGCCCGGAGCGAGGTCCGGGAGCCGCCTCGGCCCGTTCGACCGCTGGGGCCCGCACCGGCTCGGGTCGCCCGGTCCAGAAGTGTTGGACGGCGAAGCCCACGCCCACCACGAGCACCAGCAGCAGAGCAGCCAGCGCTCTCGGGTCTGTGCCGCACCGCGATTGGACCCACAGCGGCAGCCGTTCAGACGCAGCCAGCCGCGCCCGTTCCCACCGGCCGCCCGAGCCGTGCGGTACGTCAGGGGACGGCAGTTCGCGGCCCCGGCGTGACAGGACCGCAGTGCGTGACGAGTCCGCAGCGCGTGACGGGGCCGCACGGCGATACCGGTCCGAACGGCGACGCGGGTCCGCGCGGCGATTCGGGTCCGAACGGCGATTCGGGTCCGAACGGCGACGCGAGTCCACACGGCGGTTCGGATTCGCCTGACCCACCGAATCGGGATCGGAGCCGGCCAGGTCGGAGTCCGGATTCGTCGTGCCAAAGGCCGGCGCCGCCGAGTCATAGCCAGTGCCTGTACCTGTGCCAGTGCCAGTGCCAGTGCCGGCATACACCAAGTCGGAGTCCGGACTTGGCCGGTCAAGAACCGGGCTCAGGCCCTCCGACTCGAAGCCTGGGCCGCCCGAGTCGCAGCCAGGTCCTGGCAGGTCAGGATCCGAACCCCGTCCCGCCGGGTCGGGAGCCGGACGCGGAGGATCGGGTGAGGCGGGCGGTGCTAACGGCCCAAGAGGCGGGCCCGCGGTGTCCGGGTCGGCGAAAAGCGCGGCAGCCCGTGCCCGTACCGCCGCAACGGCGTCCGGGAGGCAATCGGCACGCCCCGCCGCACGCTGCCGACGTAGCAACCGCGCTCGCCCACGGTCTCGAAGGCGTTCTTCCCTGAGACTGTGCCCGCGATCCCGGCTCCGCAGGCCGGACCCCGCCGCCCGACCGGGCCGGGCCCCCACGCCCACAACCGAACCCGCCGAACTCGCCGAACCCACCGCTGAATCCGCTACACCCGCCGAATCCCCCGATGCCGCCGATGCCGCCGAATCAGCCGAATCAGCCGAATCAGCCGAAGTTGATACACCCGAAGAAAGAAACCCAGAGTTCATACCGCCCGACGCTAGGCACCCCGGCCGGATCCCGCTGAGCCGCGTCACATTCCGTGGATAGCGGACCAGTTGTGGATAAGTCCGTCACTCACAGGGCTCTCGCACGCCCCGCTCAGCGCGGTGAGATCACTGTCCCCAACAGCCCGGGCCCGGTGTGTGCGCCGATCACCGCGCCCACCTCGCTCACATGCAGCTCCTGCAGCCCCGGGACCCGTTCCCGGAGGCGCTCGGCCAGCGCGTCCGCCCGCTCGGCCGCCGCGAGATGGTGCACGGCGATGTCGACCGGCCCCTCCCCCGCACGCTCCGCGGCGATCTCCTCCAGCCGGGCAATGGCCTTGGACGCCGTACGGACCTTCTCCAGCAGTTCGATACGGCCGTCGGTCAGTTGAAGGAGGGGTTTGACGGCGAGTGCCGAGCCGAGCAGTGCCTGCGCCGCGCCGATCCGGCCGCCGCGCCGCAGATAGTCCAGGGTGTCGACGTAGAAGTAGGTGGAGGTGCCCGCCGCGCGCTTCTCCGCGGCCGCCACGGCCTCGTCCATGTCCCCGCCGGCCTCCGCCGTCTCCGCTGCCGCCAGGGCGCAGAACCCGAGGGCCATGGCAACCATGCCGGTGTCCACGACGCGCACCGGAACGGGGGCTTCCTTGGCCGCGAGGACCGCCGCGTCATAGGTGCCGGAGAACTCCGAGGAGAGGTGGAGCGAAATGATGCCGCTCGCACCGGACTCCGCGACCGTCCGGTAGGTGTCGGCGAAGGTCGCCGGGCTCGGCCGGGAAGTCGTCACCGGCCTGCGCTTCTGCAGCGCCTGCGCCACCGATCTCGCGGAGATCTCGGTGCCCTCTTCCAGGGCCTGGTCCCCCAGGACAACGGTCAGCGGCACGGCCGTGATCTGGTGGCGCTCAAGTGCCGTCCGTGGCAGGTAGGCCGTGGAATCGGTGACGATCGCGACATGGCGGGACATGACTGGGAGATTATCCGGGGCTGCCGGAGCCCGACAGCGCGGCCCCTCCCCAACGTCCACCGCTACCCGGAAGGACGCCGGAACAATGCTGCCCGTTCCGCCGATCTCCGTAGCTCCCGAGCACTCTCAGGTGGTCTCCTCGGGCCGCCGTGCCTTCTGCCACGGGTAGGACCGCTCCGCGCGCGGATCGCGGGCGGTGATCGCCTGCGGCTCCTCCGGCGACGGTCCCCACGAGCGCCCCTCGGACGCGCCGGAAGCCGCCCCCTGCCGAGCCCCGCCACCGGCACCGGTGCCGAAGGTATCGCTCACGCCCGCGGCGCCGCCCACCGACGGCTCCCCCGGCTCCCCCATCGGCGTCCCGGCCGTATCCCGCGTCCAGTGGCGCAGCGCCCCGGCCTCGACGTCGATCTGGTCGCTCAGCGCCGCGAGGTCGTCCTCGGCGAACTTCCGCGCCCGGTCGCGCGCCGCCCACCGAAGCGCCTCCGCGGAGCGGGTGATCTGTTCGGTGCGCTCCCGGAGGTCCGGCAACCTCGCGCCGATGGTCGACCTGTCGGGCTCGCGTTCCAGCCGCCTGAGCTCGTCGTCCAGTTCATGGCCGTGTGCGCTGAGCCGCTCGAAGAGGCCGACCGCCTCGCTGAGCGAAGCGTCCTCCGGGGAGCCGGTGGCCAGGATGTCCTGGGTGGCGCGCATGGACGTCCGCAGCGACAGCCGCAACTGCGCCAGCTCGCCGACGACACCCGGCTGGGCGAGCGTGCGCGCCCGCAGGCCGGTGTCCTCTACGGTTCTCCGAGCCTGGGCGACGGTTCTGTCCACGCCCCGCTTGGTCACCTGCACCGCCTTGACCGCGGCGAATACCCCGGCCGCCACGAACAGCACGAAGAGCAGCCCGAGGATGGCGACAACAGCTTCCATGGGCTCTCCCCAGAGGTGTCGGCGGCACGGTCCACAGCCCGTGCCCTGTACTTCCACCGTAAACGGCTCGGGCAGGTCAGGGGTTCCCTTCGAACCCCCAACCTGCCCGTAAGGGAAAGCACCCATGGAAATCATCCATGGCTGAGGTGCGCGATGCGGTGCGTACCGCCCCCCACCTGCGTGGCGGGCGGCCGCGGACCACGATGTCCCGGGTGTTACGCCGGCACGATGTTGACCAGCTTCGGCGCCCGGACGATCACCTTGCGGATGCCCGCGTCACCCAGCGCGGCGACGACGGCGGGTTCGGCCAGCGCCGCGGCCTCCAGGTCCGCGTCGGAGATCGACGGGGCGACCTCCAGGCGGGCCTTGACCTTGCCCTTGATCTGCACGACGCAGGTCACGGTCTCGTCCACGACGTACGCCGGGTCGGCCACGGGGAAGTCCGCGTGCACCACGCTGTCGGTGTGGCCCAGCTTGCGCCACAGCTCCTCGGCGATGTGCGGGGCCAGCGGGGCGACCAGCAGCACCAGCCGCTCGGCGACCGTGCGGGACACCGGGCCGCCCACCTTGGTCAGGTGGTTGTTCAGCTCGGTGACCTTGGCGATGGCGGTGTTGAACCGCAGGTTCTCCATGTCCTGCGTGACACCGTCGATCGCCTTGTGCAGGGCACGCAGCGTGGCCTCGTCCGGCTCGGTGTCGACGACGGTGACCTCGCCGGTCGCCTCGTCCACGACGTTGCGCCACAGCCGCTGCAGCAGCCGGTACTGGCCGACGACCGCGCGGGTGTCCCACGGGCGCGAGACGTCCAGCGGGCCCATCGCCATCTCGTACAGCCGCAGGGTGTCCGCGCCGTATTCGGCGCAGATCTCGTCCGGGGTGACGGCGTTCTTCAGGGACTTGCCCATCTTGCCCAGGACGCGGCTGACCTTCTCGCCCTGGTAGTAGTACGCGCCGTCGCGCTCCTCGACCTCGGCCGCCGGCACCGCGATACCGCGGCTGTCCCGGTAGACGAAGGCCTGGATCATGCCCTGGTTGTACAGCTTGTGGAACGGCTCGGAGGACGAGACGTGCCCCAGGTCGTGCAGCACCTTGGACCAGAAACGGGCATACAGCAGGTGCAGCACCGCGTGCTCGGCGCCACCGACGTACAGGTCCACACCGCCGGCCGGCTGTCCGTCCCGCGGGCCCATCCAGTACTGCTCGATGCCCGGGTCGACCAGCGCGTCGGCGTTGTTCGGGTCCAGGTAGCGCATCTCGTACCAGCACGAACCCGCCCAGTTGGGCATGGTGTTGGTCTCGCGGCGGTAGCGCTTGACCCCGGCGCCGTCGCCCAGGTCCAGGTCGACGTTGACCCATTCCTCGTTACGGGACAGGGGCGTCTCGGGCTGGGTATCGGCGTCGTCGGCGTCGAAGGTGCGCGGCGAGTAGTCCTCGACCTCGGGCAGCTCCAGCGGCAGCATCGACTCGGGCAGCGCGTGCGCCACGCCGTCCTCGTCGTAGACGATCGGGAACGGCTCGCCCCAGTAGCGCTGCCGGCTGAACAGCCAGTCGCGCAGCCGGAAGTTGACGGTTCCCCTGCCGATGGCCACGGCGGCCAGCCACTCGGTGATCTTCGCCTTGGCCTCGGTGACGCCCAGCCCGTCCAGCGAGATCTCCGCGCCGGACGAGTTGACGATCTTCGCGTCGTACGAGGCGAAGGCGTCGTCCCAGGTGGAGGGGTCGGTGCTGCGGTCGTCCGACGGCTCGACGACACAGCGCATCGGCAGCTCGAAGGCTCGCGCGAAGGCGAAGTCACGGCTGTCGTGCGCCGGCACGGCCATGATCGCGCCGGTGCCGTAGCCCATCAGCACGTAGTCGGCGATGAAGACCGGGACCCGCTCGCCGCTGACCGGGTTGGTCGCGTACGCGCCGGTGAAGACGCCGGTCTTGTCCTTGGCCTCGGCCTGTCGCTCGACGTCCGACTTGGACGCGGCCTGCTTGCGGTACGCCGCGACGGCCTCGCCCGGGGTGGCGTGCCCGCCGGTCCACACGTCGTGGGTGCCCTCGGGCCAGGCGGCCGGGACGATGGAGCCGCTGCCGTCCTCGGAGCCCGAGACCAGCTCGTGCTCGGGCGCCAGCACCATGTACGTCGCGCCGAACAGGGTGTCCTGGCGCGTGGTGAAGACGGTGATCTTGTCGTCGCCGACCGGGAAGTCGACCCGCGCGCCCTCGGAGCGGCCGATCCAGTTGCGCTGCTGCAGCTTGATGGCTTCCGGCCAGTCCAGCGCGTCCAGGTCCTTCAGCAGCCGGTCGGCATAGGCGGTGATCCGCATGTTCCACTGGCGCAGCTTGGCCTTGAACACCGGGTAGTTGCCGCGCTCGGAGCGGCCGTCGGCGGTGACCTCCTCGTTGGCCAGCACCGTGCCCAGCCCGGGGCACCAGTTGACCGGCGCGTCCGAGGCGTACGCCAGGCGGTACTCGCCCAGGACACCCGCCCGCTCGGCGTTGCTCAGCTCGGCCCAGGGGCGGCCGTCGGGGGTCGGCCGCCTACCGGCCTCGAACTGCGCGATCAGTGTGTCGATCGGGCGGGCGGCGTCCGCCTCCGGGTCGTACCAGGAGTTGAAGATCTGCAGGAAGATCCACTGCGTCCACTTGTAGTACGCCGGGTCGATCGTCTCGACCGAGCGGCGCTGGTCGTGCCCCAGGCCCAGGCGACGCAGCTGGCGGCGCATGTTGACGATGTTGGCCTCGGTGGAGGTCCGCGGGTGGGTGCCGGTCTGCACGGCGTACTGCTCGGCGGGCAGGCCGAACGCGTCGAAGCCCAGGGTGTGCAGGACGTTGTGGCCCGTCATGCGCTGGTGGCGGGCGAAGACGTCGGTGGCGATGAAGCCCAGCGGGTGGCCGACGTGCAGGCCCGCACCCGAGGGGTACGGGAACATGTCCATGATGAACTTCTTGGGGCGGGCCACCTGCGCGGCGTCGCCGGCCAGGTCACCACTGGGGTTCGGGGCCTCGTACGTCCCCGCCGACTCCCAGAAGTCCTGCCAGCGTGCCTCGATGTCTGCGGCCAGCGCCGCCGTATAGCGGTGCGGCGCCGCCACCTCGGTGGGGGTACCGCCCGCGCCGTCAGCGGCGGGGGAGGTGGTCGTCTCGCTCATCGTCCTCAAAGCTCCATCGATCGTCTCTGCCTGCGGCTGCTGCGGACACGGTTTCTGCGGAAACAAAAATGCCCCTCGCACAGGAGGGGACGCCGCGCCGATGCCGACCCGGGCGGCCACAGCGGATGGCCCGGTCGGAACTGATCAGCGCGGCCCGCTAAGCAGAAGGCGTACGGCACGCATGGCGCCAGGGTACCGCAGGGCGTGCGGCGCCCGCGCTCAGGTTCCTCCCCCTGGCGGGGCCCGCACCTTCGCCCCGGTCCGCCGCCGGCGGGCCCGGTTGTCACGGGCCCGGCAGCGGCGAACGAGGGGCGGAGCGCCTCAGGCGCGGCTCCGGGACGGCCCCGACAAGCGGCCTCGGGGACGTCCCGGACGCGCGTCAGGGGCGGTAGGACCTCACATATCCGGTGCTCGGCGAGCCCACACCAGTGACGTCGTCGTATCCGACGACCGCGTGCAGGCTGCTGTCCTTGCCCAGGCTGCGCAGGGAGGTCGTGGTGCCCTCACCTGCGTCGATGCCGTTGTTGTAGTCGACGCGGACCACGGCGAGATCACGGCCCGCACCCAGCGGGTGGTCGGTGACGTCGTGGTACGCGCCCGTGCCGTAGCGCTGGTAGATGCCGGGGTTGGCGAAGCCGATGGCGACGCCGTGCCGGGCCTGCTGGGCCAGCGCCTGGACGCCGGCGATCACCGGCGCGGCGAGCGAGGTGCCGCCGATCCGGTATTCGTCGTAGCCGAGCGATCCGTCGGGCAGGGTCTGGGTCTGGCCGACGAGGAACCCGGTGTTGGGGTCGGCGACCGCCGCGATGTCCGGGACGGTGCGCATCGCGCCCGCGCCGCCCGCCTTCGCGAGCCCGTCCGGGACGACTCCGCGCTGGTAGTACGGCTGCGCGACGGTCCTGCTGGTGCCGCCGCCCGCACCGCTGGTGAAGGCGCCGGGGAAGCCGTCCCAGCTGTTGCCGTCCTCGGACAGGACGGCCTTCCGGGTGCCCCAGCCGGTCTCCCACCGGTACGTGTCGCGCTTGCCGACCGCCAGCGAGGTGCCGCCCACGGCCGTCACCCAGGCGGAGTTCGCGGGGGTGTCGACCTGCTTGGTACCCGTGTTGGCGACCTCGTCGCCGTTGTCGCCGGAGGAGAAGTAGAAGCCGATGCCCTGCACGGCACCCTGCTGGAAGACCTGGTCGTAGGCGGCCGCCACGTCCGGGGTCTCGTTCGCCTCGATGTCGCCCCAGGAATTGGAGACGATGTCGGCGAGGTGTCCGTCGACGATCTTGCCGAGGGAGTCCAGCAGGTCGTCGTCCATGCAGGAGGCGCCGCCGACGTAGACGATGTCGGACGCGGGTGCGACGGCGTGCACGGCCTCGATGTCGAGGGTCTCCTCGCCGTACCAGCCGGCCGCGTCGCACTCCTCGATGTGCGAGTACTTCTCCGGCAGCACCTGGGAGAGCTGGCCGCTGCGGTAGCTCGGGTCACCGTTGCGGGCCGCGTACCTGCCGGCATCCTTGGCGATGGTCGGCGAGGCGAAGGCGTCCGTGATCGCCACGGTGACGCCCTTGCCGGTCCAGCCCTTCGCCCCGTAGGCCGCGCGCAGTTGCTTGCCGGTGTAGCCCTTGACGGCGTACGGCGCCTTGCTCCCGTAGGCCGAGGGCAGGCCCTTGGCGGTGCGGGAGCCGTAGTACGAGGAGAACGGTCCGGAGTTGCGGAAGACCGCGGACGGCGGCGGCAGTTCGTCGGAGTGGTGCTCGGCGAGCCGCGGCGCGTTGTCCAGACCGGTGACCGTCAGCACCGCGTCGGCCAGGGATGCCGGGGCGGACGCGGTGGCCGACGGGGCGTGGTAGGTGTGTCCGCTCTTGCGGTAGTTGTGCAGGTCCGTGGCGAAGGCCCGCTCAGCAGCGGCTGCGTCGCCCTTGACCGCGAGATAGCGGTTGGTGGTGCCGGTGACCTTCAGGCCGGACGCTTTCAGCCAGTGGGTCACCTCGGCTATCTGTGCGCGGGTGGCTCCGTAGCGGGAGCGCACCTGGGCAGGGCTCAGGTACTTCCCGTACGCCGCCGAGTGCGGGTCGGAGACCGCACGCGCATGGCCCGCGAGGCCCTTGGCGTCACGGCCGGCCAAGTACACGCGGGCGGTGACGCCGGTGGCGGCGGAGGTGGCGCCCTGATCCGCCTGCCGGGTGGCCCACAGGGGCTTGGTGCCCTGGAGTGCGTGCCGGCCGCCGTCGTGTCCCGCGGCGTCGGCGGCGGGTGCGCCGAGCGCGAGCGCGCCGGCGACCAGAGGCAGCGCGGCTGCCCAGGCCAGACCGGCGCGGGTGCGCAGTGTTCTGGAGCGGCTTGATCTCATGTAACCCCCTGCTGTCGCGGTGCGGTGGTGACGCTGTGCGCGGTGACGCTGTGCGCGGTGACGCTGTGCGCGACGCCGGTCCCGCCCGAGGCGCGAGGGGCGGAGGGGCCCGAGGCCGCGAGGCCGCGAGGCCGCGAGGCCGCGAGGCGATGAGTCCCGCAGTGCGCCGTTGCGCGGCACCTCATGAGTGGTGAATGCGATGGATGTGACACTCACGCGCTGCGTCACTCTCTCGGTGATCTGTCCATGCCAGGGACATGCGTTCGCCAAGAAGAAGCCAAGGAACGACAAGAAACGACCAGATGCGAACCGGGGGCGAACCAGGACGACCGGGAACGGAGGCAAGGGGGCCGGGCCGCCCGCCATCTGGCCTGTGGCGTCGGCCTGTTGACCGCTTGACCGCATTTCAGCGCGGAGGCAAGAGCGGCGGCCCGGCAGCGGGGGCGGAGGCGGGAGATGCGGTCCCGCCAGCGAGGCGCGCGGCGGGCGACCCTACTCGGCAACGGGACGCGGCGGACGGCCGGTCCCGACGGCTGGGCGCGGCGGACTCGACTGGTCACGGCGCGGCAGGATGGTGCGGCTTCCCGGGAGCCCGGTGCCCCGGCTCCGAGCCCGGCCGGCGACCGCCGAGCCAGGGCTCGGGGTGTCAGCCGGGAGCCGGACCGGCCCGTCAAGCCGCCGAGCCGCGAGGCCCGCCGCACAAAGCGAAGATCACCGGGACCGCTGCCCGGCGACACACAACAAAGCGGGCCGTCCGAATCGGACGACCCGCTCTGATTTCTGTGGAGCTAAGGAGAATTGAACTCCTGACCTCCTGCATGCCATGCAGGCGCTCTACCAACTGAGCTATAGCCCCAGGTCTTGCTCCGCGCGGTTCCCCGCTGCGGCATCGCCTACATTACACGGCCCGCCCGGCCTTCTGCCAAATCGGTTTGCCGAAGGCCCCGCGGCGCGACGCGCGGTACTGTCGGCCATCTGTGCCCGATTCGTCCTGGGGAGCCGAACGCTGTGACCGCGCTGGAGCTGGAACAGCCCACCGACGCCGGCGGCCCCGGCCCCCACGGCGGCCTCATCCGCCGGCACCCCACCGCTCTCGCGGCCCTGGCCTGCGTCGTCTCCTTCACCGCCTTCTGGATCGTCCAGCGCCTCGCACACGTGACGATGATCGATCTGATGGTCTACCGCGCCGAGGGCTGGACCGCCCGCAACGGCGAGGACCTCTACGACATGGTGGCGACCTCGGCGCGGCTGCCCAACACCTACCCGCCCTTCGCCGCGCTGCTGTTCACCCCGCTGACCCTCTTCGGGGTCCCGACGATGCGCACCCTCGCCACCGCCGGCAACCTCGTCCTGGTCGTCGCCACCGTGCACCTCTCGCTGCGCCTGGTCGGCCGGCCCCGGCGCCTCCCCCGCCCCGCCGCGACCCTGGCGCTTTCCGCGCTGCTGGTGTGGTGCGAGCCGGTCTGGACGACGCTGCGCTACGGACAGATCAACCTCCTCCTCGCCGTACTGGTCCTGTGGGACCTGACCCGCAGGGACACCCACCGCTTGGCGGGCCTCGGCATCGGCATCGCGGCGGGCATCAAGCTCACCCCGGCGCTCTTCGCCGTCTTCCTCGCGCTCGCCGGAGCGGTCCGGGCAGGGCAACTGATCCGCTCCGGCGCCGGGGCACGGGCCGCCTGGAACCCGTGGCTGCGGCAGGCAGCAGTCGCCATCGCGGGTTTCCTCGCCACCGTCCTGCTCACCGCCCTCGCGCTGCCGCGCGACTCCCACCGCTTCTGGACCGAGATCGTCTTCGCCGCGGACCGGGTCGGCGAGGTGGAGATCACCGCGAACCAGTCACTGCGCGGCGTCCTCGCCCGGCTGCTGCACACCCATGACCCGGGCGCGGCCTGGCTCGTGGCGGCCGGCCTGACGGCCGTGCTCGGCCTGGGGCTGGCGACCGCGTCGCTGCTGCGCGGCGAGCGCGCCTGGGCGGCCGTCGCCTGCGCGGCGACCGCCCTGCTGGTCAGCCCGATCTCCTGGTCGCACCACTGGGTGTGGGGCGTGCCGATGCTGATCCTGGTCGGCTCCGAGGCGATGCGCCGCACCGGCCGCGCCGCCCGCCGCTGGTGGGCGACGACCGCCGTCCTGGCCCTCCTCTTCTGCTCCTTCGCTCTCTGGTGGGTGCCACACCGCTGGCACCAGCACGAGGAACTGCATCAGAACGGCGGCCAGATGCTGCTCTCCGGCGTCTATCCACTCGCCGGTCTGGTGCTCCTCGCGCTGACCGCCGCACGGCTGTGGCGGCTCAGTGGGCTCCGTGATCGTGGCCGCCGCCCGGCCGATGGTGATGAAACGCCAGCACCTCCGGAGGCATGACGGCGAAGGGCCGCATCATCCCCATGTCTTCGTGCTCCAGCAGATGGCAGTGGTACATGAACCGGCCCCGCGCGCCCCGGAACTGGCCGATGACGTTCACCATCTGTCCCGGCGGGACCTGGATGACGTCCTTCCAGCCCTGGTCGCCGGGGGCTATCGGGGCGCGGCCGCCGTACTCCAGTGGTGCCAGGGTGCCGCCGAGTTCCTTGTCGAAGGGGCTCTGCGGGTCCGCCGGATAGATGTCGCGGCTGAGGACCTGGAAGTCGATGAGGTGGATGTGCATCGGGTGCATCCCGGCACCGCCGAGGTTGAGGAAGCTCCACTGCTCCCAGTCGCCGTAGCGGACCATGAAGCCCAAGGCGTCGTCGAACATCCGGGCTCCGCGGCGGTACGTGCGCACCGTTCCGCCGGCGCCCTTGACCTGGATCACGCCGTCACCCGGGATGGGCACGGCGTCCGGCTCCACCTCCTGCATCTCCCACATCTCCGGGTGACCGTTGCCCAGCGGCCCCGGCGGGGTGAGGACGACCAGCCGGTGCTGATGCGAGGGAACGTTGTCGTGGGTGAGCCGCTCGAACGACGAGGAGAGCACGGACGGCAGCACGAACGGGTCGGCGGACTTCTCCTTCGCCACCCGGAACTGCATCACCTGCGGATAGCGCACACCCGGCTCGTCGTTGACCAGCCGCAGCGTACGACCGCGCAGCCTGCTGAAGTCGATGAGCAGATCCATCCGCTCGGCGGGGGCGACCGAGAGGCCGCCATCGACCGGCAGCGGCCGGGGCAGGAGTCCGCCGTCCGAACCGATCTGGTGGACCGCTCCGGTGACCGGCGCCCCGGTCCTGTCGTCGACCAGCCGCAGCGTGAACGTACGGGCGTTCGCGGCGTTCAGCAGCCGGAAGCGGTACCAGCGGGCGTCGACGTCCGCGTACGGCCAGATGGTGCCGTTGACGAGGGTGTACGGGCCGGAGAACGGCAGAGCGACGTTCTTGCCCTGCGGGTCGGTGCCGACGACGAGGGTCTTGTGGAGCAGTCGCCCCGTCAGACGTCCGTCCTCGTCGGTGTCGAGGTTGCGGTCCTGGAGGATGAGCGGGATCTCGCGCTCCCCGGAGGGGAGTTGGAGTGCGTCCTCCTCCTCGTCCCGGATGAGGTACATCCCGGCCAGTCCCGCGAAGACGTTCCAGCGGGTGATGTCCATGGCGTGGTCGTGGTACCACCAGGCGGCCGCGCGATGATCGTTCGGGTATTCCGACAGCTGGGCGTCGCCGTGGGCCACGGCGTTCTCCGACCAGCCGTCGTTGCCGCCGCCGGTCACCGCACCGTGCAGATGGGTCACGACCCAGGCCGGCAGGCGGTCCACCCCCGCGACGAGGGTGGCGCCCGCCCTTCCCGCCACGTCGGTCGGCAGCGGCGCTCCCGGGACGGGTGCGGCCTCGGCCGCGGTCACCGGATGGCCACCGGTGAGACGGTTGACCCAGGCGACGCGCAGCCGCTCACCGCGCCGTACCTCGATGGTCGGGCCCGGGAAGTGGCCCCCGTACGCCCACACTTTGGTCGGCGGGAGCTGGCTGTGCAGACGCACCCAGGTGGTCTTCAGCTCGATGTCGATACCGCGCCTGGCCCCTTTGCGGCCGGGCCGCAGGACCGGCGGAACCCGGAGCACATCGGTGAACGGCGTCAGTCCGGCCGCCGCTTCCCGCTTCCCGGTCCGCTCGACGCCGTCGTCGTCCGCCGGCGTGCGGGCAGGGTTGATCGTCGTATCGGTCATGATGCGACCCCCGTGTCGCTTCCCCCGTGCCGCCGGCCGTTTCCGGCGGCAGCTCCTGGTCCCCCAACGCCCCGCAGACGCAGTGGAGTTCCGCTCTGCCCGAATCCACCGGAAAAATCTTGAAACCGGACGGTGATCACGGCGCCGACGAGCAGGAACGGAGCGGTGGGACGACCTACGGCCGGGAACCGGCAGGGTCGGTCAGATGGCGTGAAGCCCAGGAAAGACCCCGTGGGGCAGGCGCCGAATGCCCCCTCACGGCCCTGAATCGAGCCGCCGCCCCCAGCTGGCCACGCTCCGGCCGGCCGGTCGCAGCACGCGCTCAGGAGTGCCACCTACCGCCCGGCGGGGCCGCACCGCGGCCCGCGAGGATCAAGCAGTGGCGAACGAGTAGAAACGCTTCAGCGTGCAGTGCTCGTCCAGCAGTCGACCGTAGATCGGCTCCCCGTCGAGTTCACGGTAGGTCTCGATGGGGTCGCCCTTTATGACAAGGGCGCGGGCACATTCCTCGCACCAGTACTGGTACTCGGCATTGACCGGCTCCATATCGCGGACGATCGGCGTACCGCTGCCGCACCAGTCGCATTTCCTGCTGTGGGCGCCCATCAGTCAGCTCCAACTGTGGCCGCAGGCCGTACAGACGAAGGAGATTCCTCCGTTGTCGCCCAGCACCTGGGCGACATGGGATGACCCGCAAGAGGGGCACTGCAAAGCGGAACCTTCGCTCCCGCCACTTGCGGATCCAGGACCGTCGACCGGGCAGGTGAAGCGGAGCGCGTATTCCGGCAGCCAGTCATACCCCTGCGCCTCGGCCACTTCGAGCAGGTCATTGACCTCCTCGAGGATGCTCGTGGGCATCGCGATTTCTCCTCCCCTGCCGGCGCCGTCCGATTCTGCCACGGACCACGCATCCGGTCAGGTCCGCCTTCCCGCCATCCCGGGCGCCCCCGGGCCGCCCCCGCACCCCCGGGAGCGAACCTGCTCACCCACCGTGGGCGCGACACTCTCTCGACGGCGCTCCGGACGGCCGTTTCGGGGAGAGTGCCCTGAAAAGCCCCCCGTCCGGGAGCAGTTCGAACTGAGGGGCGGTCACTGCGGGCTCTCGCCTCGCCGCCGTGCGCCCCCTGCCGGGAACTCCGGAGGCGGGGGAAACATCGGGCCGCCACACGAACCGGGAGTCCGGAGCCGGACACGCTTCGCTCCTCCCCACTCGCATGAACAACAGGGACCACCTGGCACGCCCGCGCCTCACCGACCGCACACTTCACGCGATCCACGAGGTCACACCTCCGGGGCACCCGCGCTCCGCCGGCCACCGGTCCGCAGATCCACGGATGCGGGGTGACGTCCGCCACAGCTTGCAGCATCACTGCCGTGCGCCACCGCAAATACAGAGATCCCGCCACCTCGCGATCCAGTGTCGGGCACTGGCTCCGCAAGGAGACGGGATCATCCGGGCTGTGGAGCTAAGGAGAATTGAACTCCTGACCTCCTGCATGCCATGCAGGCGCTCTACCAACTGAGCTATAGCCCCGGGTCTTGTTCCGCTCCCCCGGGTTTCCCCCGGCGGCGCCGCGAACAAGAAGAACTTTAGCCTGCGACCTGCCCGGATGTGAAATCAGGTCGGCCGTCCCCGGCCACGGGGCTCAGTCGTCGTCGCCGAGCACCGGCTCCGGCAGGGTTCCGGCGTTGTGCTCCTGCAGGCGCCAGCCGCGCGCCCCCTCGCCCAGAACGGACCAGCAGCAGTTCGACAGGCCGCCCAGGCCCTCCCAGTGGTGGGAGTCCAGGCCGAGCAGCCGCCCGATGGTGGTGCGGATCGTGCCGCCGTGACTGACCACGACCAGGGTGCCGCCGTCGGGCAGCTTGTCGGCGTGCTCCAGCACGACGGGGGCAGCCCGGTCGGCGACCTCCGTCTCCAGCTCGCCGCCGCCGCGCCGCACCGGCTCACCGCGCTTCCAGGCGGAGTACTGCTCGCCGTACTGCGCGAGGATCTCGTCGTGCGTCAGCCCCTGCCAGGCACCCGCGTAGGTCTCCCGCAGCGCGGCGTCGTGCGTCACGTCGAGGTGCGTCAGAGCGGCCAGCTCGGCCGCCGTGGCCGCGGCCCGCTGCAGGTCGGAGGCGATGATCGCGTCCGGCTTGAGGGCCGCGAGCAGCCGGGCCGCGCGGCGCGCCTGCCCGATGCCCGTCTCCGTCAGTTCGATGTCCGTCGTGCCCTGGAAGCGGCGCTCCAGATTCCAGGCCGTCTGACCGTGGCGCCAGAGGACGACGCGGCGGCCCCGGCCGCTCTTGGTGCCGTTCAGCGCAGCTCTCCGTCCTGCTCGGCGGACGTTGCCTCGGCGTGCGCGGCGGCCTTGCCGCGGGTGGCCTTGGCCTCCTCGGGGAGGTCGATCTCGGGGCAGTCCTTCCACAGGCGCTCCAGCGCGTAGAACACGCGCTCCTCGCTGTGCTGGACGTGCACCACGATGTCGACGTAGTCGAGCAGCACCCAGCGGGCCTCGCGGTCGCCCTCGCGGCGCACCGGCTTGGCGCCGAGGTCCTTGTTGAGCCGCTCCTCGATCTCGTCGACGATCGACTTGACCTGGCGGTCGTTGGGCGCCGACGCCAGCAGGAAGGCGTCGGTGATGGACAGGACGTCGCTGACGTCGTACGCGATGATGTCGTGCGCGAGCTTGTCGGCCGCTGCCAGAGCGGCGGCGTTGATGAGCTCGATGGAGCGGTCCGTGGCGGTCACAAGCGGCTTTCCGGTTCGAGGGCAGCTTCTCCGGCCGGGGCACGCGGCTCGCGGCGGGGCCGCGGCGCGCCGACGCCCCCTGGGTGGCCGGATCGGCGATCAGATACGCCTCAAGGGTCTCACGGCCCACCGACACTCCCGGCGGGCTTCTCCCGTCCCGCACCGGACCGCCCCGAATGCGGCCGTGGCGCCCGCCGAACCTTCCGGCGGGCGCCACGCGATTCCTGCCGGTCAGCCCTTGAAGTCCTGGCCCAGCACGACGGTGATATCGGCGTTCGACGCGCTCTTGCCCTGCTTGACCACACCCGCGGGCAGCCCCAGCGTCTTGGCGACCTCGGCGGCCTTCGCCTTGTGGCCCGCGTCCGCGTAGGTGATCTGCGAGACCGGCCGGGCAGTCGGGTCATTGCCGTCGTTGACGAAGGTGTAGCCGCCGTTGACCAGCGCGACCTGTGCCTTGCCCGCGGCACCGGCGGTGCCGCTGGCGTTGCGGACCGCGACCCGGGCGGTGGCGTCGGGGGCGGCCTTCTTCACCGTGCCGCCGAGCACGTCCTTGACCACGGCCTGCGACGCCGTCGGGCTGAGCGTGCCGTTGGCCTGCACCGGCAGCGTCGTGGTCCGGTAGGCCCCGGTCTTGGCCAGCTCCGCGCGCTGCGCCAGCGAACTGCCCAGCTGTGCCTCGGTGAGAGGCGGATCGAGCACCTGAAGGAGCGTCTTCACGGTGGTCGTGGCGCCGTCCGCGTCGCTGGAGACCTTCTTCAGGGTCGCCTGCATGACCTGCCCGAAGCGCTGGAGCTGCTTCGCCTGGGCCTCTCCGGGCCCTTGGTACGTGGCGTAGGCGACGGCGGCCTGTCCGTTGAGGTCCTGCCCGCTCCCCCGCTTGACCACCGGGGAGTCGCCCTTCTTCTTGCCGGGCACGGCGGCGTCGGTGTCAAGGGTGATGCCGCCGACCGTCTCGACGAGGTTCTCCAGGTAGGGGGTGTCCAGCCGCCAGCTGGCCTTGATGTCGGCGCCCAGCAGGGTGTTGAGGGAGTCCCGGGTCGGGTCGACGCCTTCGTCCTTGACGGACTTGCCGAGCGTGGTGGTGGTCCCGTCCTCCTTGGAGACCGCGAGGTTGTTGGGCAGGAGGACCGTGGTGCCCTTGCCGGTGGTGGCGTTGTCCACCAGCAGCGCCGTGGAGCTGTTCCCGGTCGCGGTGTCGCGCAGGTGCACGACGAGGACGTCCCGCTTCTGCCCGCTGCTCGCGGCGGCCTGGCCGGTGTCGCCGCCGGCCAGCCCCGGCAGTTTGCCCGCCCACCAGAGGTAGCCGACGCCGCCGGCGACCAGCAGGGCCAGCACGACGGACAGCGCGACGATCCGGCTGCGTCCGCGGCGCTTGGCCTCCTCGCGCCGCTCGGTGCGGCTCTCGGTGAACTTCAGCCAGTCGATGACGTCCTCGGAGTCCTCGTCCGGCTCCTCGATGAACGAGAACTGCTCGGTGTGGTACTCGGGTTCCGCCGACGAGGGGGATCCGGGCGACGGGGGCGAGCTGCCGGCCGGACCGCCGTCCGAGGACCCGCGGCGCTGCGCCGGGGGCCTCGGCTCGGCGTACTGCTGCGGCGCGGCCTGCTCATAGCCGGACCGCTCGTCGTACGAGGTCTGCTCGTAGGGCGACTGCTGTGCCTGCTGCGGAATCCAGTCCTGCTGTTGCTGTTGCTGGTGGGGCTGCGCGTACGGGTCGTACTGCGGGGCGTAGCCCTGCTGCGAGGACTGACCGCGGCCGTAGGCGTCGTAGCCGTACTGCTGGTCCTGGTACTGCTCCTGGGCCGGCGCGCTCTGCCCCGCCGCAGGCTGCCCGCCATAGGGGTCGTAGCCGTCGTAGGCCGCGGAGGCCGGAGTGATCGGGCGGCCGTACTGGTCGTACTGCTGCTCGTACGACGGCTGCGACGCCTCGCGGTACACCGGCTGCCCGTAGGCGTCGTAGGCGTAGCCCGGCTGCCCCTGCTGCTCCTGGGCATAGGGGTCGTGGGCATACGGGTCCTGCGGCCCGTACGGATCCTGTCGGTCGCTCACCGGTGCCCCTTTCCGTCAGCCCTGTCAGCTGTCGTTGCGGTACAGCTGCTTTTTGTCGATGTAGCGCACCACGCCGTCCGGTACGAGGTACCAGACGGGGTCGCCCTGGGCCACGCGCGCGCGGCAGTCGGTCGAGGAGATGGCCAGGGCGGGCACCTCGACCAGGGACACCGCGCCGGCGGGCAGCCCCGGGTCCGCGAGGACGTGGCCGGGCCTGGTCACACCGATGAAGTGGGCGAGCGAGACCAGTTCCTTGGCGTCGTGCCAGGTCAGGATCTGACCGAGGGCGTCGGCACCGGTGATGAAGAAGAGGTCCGCGTCGACGTGCTCGGAGCGCAGATCACGCAGGGTGTCGATGGTGTACGTCTTGCCACCGCGGTCGATGTCGATGCGGCTGACGGAGAACTGCGGGTTCGACGCGGTCGCGATGACCGTCATCAGATACCGGTCCTCGGCGGGCGACACCTGCTTGTGGCTCTTCTGCCACGGCTGCCCCGTGGGCACGAAGACGACCTCGTCGAGGTGGAACTGGCTGGCCACCTCGCTGGCGGCGACCAGGTGTCCGTGATGGATCGGGTCGAACGTGCCGCCCATCACTCCGAGTCGCCGCTTCACGGGCCCTGTGTGCTCTCCCATGCGTGCAGACCCTACTGGGCGCCACGCGATGCCGGGGGCCGGGCGTCCTGGCTCAGCGGTCGCGGTTGAAGCGAGTGGTGATCCAGAGCAGGAGAAGAAGGATAAAAAGGGCGCCGCCGCCGGTCAGGTACGGGCTCAGGCTGGCGTGACCGCCGCCCTCGTGACCGCTTTCGGCGAGGGTGACCAGGGACTGTGCGGTGGAGTGCAGGCTCATCGTCAGCAGGACCAATCCGGGCTGGGGTCGGGCAGAGACTTCCGCCACATCGTAAGCGTGCCCGCCGCGCGGGCACACGGCGACTCCGCCCCGAGGGGCCTTCGGCGGACGGCCGGCTCAGTCCTGCTTGTAGCCGCGCAGCAGAAACCACGCGAGCAGCGCCGCACCCACGACACCGACGATGATCACCGCGCGCAGAATCCATCCGGGGCCGTCGGCCTTGGCGGTTTCCCCGGCGGCGGCGAGCAGCACGCTCGGATCCAGCATGGCGGAGCGCTCCTTTTGTGCGAGCTTGTGCGGTCATTGGTGCGATCGCCAGCGTACGCCCGAGCATCCAATCGCCTGTCGGTGGCGTCCTCTAGTCTGAACACACGCAGTCGAACAGGGGGAGGCCCCAATGACGGAGAGCCCAGGCGGCAGCGAAAACGTACCGAGCCGGGACCGCAGGCGGTTCCCCGGGATTTCCTCGCGGTCCTACGAACACCCGGCTGACCGCTCGGCGCTGGTCGCGCTGCGCAAGCTGAGCGGGTTCGACACCGTCTTCAAGACGCTCAGCGGCTTGTTGCCGGAGCGCAGCCTGCGGCTGCTCTTCCTGTCGGATTCGGTCCGGGTCGGCGACCAGCAGTTCACCCACCTCAACGACATGCTGCGCGACGCCTGCTACATCCTGGACCTGGAGAAGGTCCCGCCGATGTATGTCAATCAGGATCCGCAGCCCAATGCCATGTGTATCGGCCTGGACGAGCCGATCATCGTGGTCACCACCGGCCTGGTCGAGCTGCTGGACGAGGAGGAGATGCGGGCGGTCATCGGCCACGAGGTCGGACACGCCCTCTCCGGGCACTCCGTCTACCGCACGGTCCTGCTCTTCCTGACCAACCTCGCCCTGAAGGTCGCCTGGATCCCGCTGGGCAATGTCGCGATCATGGCGATCGTGACGGCGCTGCGCGAGTGGTTCCGCAAGTCGGAGCTGTCCGCCGACCGCGCCGGGCTGCTCGTCGGGCAGGATCTGCAGGCGTCCATGCGCGGCCTGATGAAGCTGGCCGGCGGCAACCACCTGCACGAGATGAATGTCGACGCCTTCCTCAAGCAGGCGGACGAATACGAGTCGGGCGGCGATCTGCGCGACTCCGTGCTGAAGATCCTCAACGTGCTGCCGCGCAGCCACCCGTTCACGACCGTGCGGGCCGCCGAGCTGAAGAAGTGGGCGGCCAGCCGCGACTACCAGCGCATCATGGACGGCCACTACCCCCGGCGCGACGAGGACAAGGACACCTCGGTCTCCGACTCCTTCCGGGACTCCGCGACGCACTACGCCGACTCCGTGCGCAACAGCAAGGACCCCTTGATGGGCCTGGTGCGCGATATCGCCGGTGGCGCGGGTGACCTGGGCGGCAAGCTGCGCGACACGGTCTTCCGCGGCGGACGCCCCGAGGGTTCGGGCGGCACCGACGGCGGAGGCGCTAACGGATCGGATGGCTCGGGCTCGGCTGGGAAGTAGCCGCCAGCTCACCGCAGAGCGAGGGACTGGTCCGGCCCTGCTGGTAGGGGTCGGTGCCGGCCGGACCGTCGTTGCCCGCGCGCTGGCCGGCGAGCAGCGGCCGTAGCGTGTCGGCCGGCTTCGAGGAGCAGGCCAGCGGCCCCGCTTGGAGGTTGCTCTGCAGCACCTCCAGGCGGTGGGCGTCGAGATCCTCACGGTCGAGGCGGAAGTGCAGCTCCCGGCGGACGGTGAACAGCGAGGCGGCGCCCGGCGTGGCCTTGCCGACGTCCTGGCCCGCGGCGTCGCCCTGCTGCGCGCCGGCCGGGGACCGTACCGCGTAGACGAAGGTGTAGTCGGCGGTGATATCGAGTGCGTCCGGGCTCAACTCCGCTGCGGAGAGCGTGCCGTTGACGCGTACGTTCCGGTCGGCCAGCTGGGTCTGCCGGGGGTCGAAGCGCACCAGCCAGCCGGTCGCGGCGCTCCGTCCGTCGTCGTCCGGGTGCGCCAGGCTCCGGTCGAACTGGTCGAGCTGGCCGGTGTCTATCAGCAGCCGGACCGGCCGCTGGGAGCCGCCGGTGAGCGTCGCCGGATCCAGCGAGGAGCGGACGAGGTAATCCTTGGCGATGGTCAGCGCGGAGACGACCTGGCCGCCGGAGAAGTGCGCGGTGCGGGTGACGGCGGGAAGGTTGACCCCCGCCGCGCCGAGGCGGAAGTCCGCGGCCGGACTGTGCGCGAAGAGATCGCCGGGCTTCGCTCCCGGCACGGCCCCGGGCGGCGCGAGCGGCACCACCGCGGACCGCATCGACTGCACCCGGACCGAATCGGGAGTCCGGTAGGGGTGGCGTACACCCATGTAGACGGCCGTGCCGAAGGCCAGCACGATCAGCACCACCAGCAGGATGGCCTGCCGGGGGCCGCCCGCCCTCAGAAAAGAGCGGTGGCGGGCTTTGACGGCGGGCGCATGGTGCTCGCCCAGGCGCTCATCGGCGGAGAACTCCTGCAGCCGGGCAGCTCGCACAAACGATTCGTCGAAGACGACGGATCGGTATTCGTCCTCACCGCCTCCCGGGGCGCCGTTGGGCGTCCCTTCGGGAGGGTCACCAGGCCCGCTCATACAACAAGAGTAGGTCTGAGGAGGGGAACGTAAACGCTCCGGCGGACGGCAACTTCACCGGACGGGCGCGCTCGGTGCCGGAGCGACGCTGCCCCGGCTCAGCGCGAGCGCGGCTGCGCCGAGGCCGACGGAGAGGCCGACCCGGCGGTCGCGGAGGGCAGTACACCGGGCGGCATCCGGTGGCCGCTCTCGGAACCGCCGGTGGACGGCGTGTCGACGCCGCTGGTGGCGGGCGGCGGCGCCGGACTCTGGTTCCGGCCGGAGGCACCGCGGTAGACGGCGCTGAAGGCCAGCGCGACCAGCCCGACGCCCATCACGACGGCCAGCACCCACGCCATGGGCCGGTGCCAGCGGGCGCTGCTGCGATAGGGACGCAGCGCGCCGCCGTAGGGGCCGTACGGGCCGTGCGGCCCGTATTCGCCGTACTCCCCGTACTCGCCGTAGGGGTCGTAGTCGTAGTCGTCGGCCTCAGGGCCGCGGCGGCGGCGCCGTCGGGTACGCGATCCGGCCTCGCCGTCCGCGCCCTCGGGCTCGTCCACGTCGTCCGGTCCGTAGGCGGCCGCCGAGCGGGCCGCCTCGGCCTCCGCACGGGCCTCCGCGGCGGCCAGCATCCGCTCGACCGCCGAGGGCTCGTGAATGCGCGCGGCCCGGACGAAGTCCTCGTCGAAGACCACGGAGGCGAATTCTTCGTCCGCTCTTCCGTGGCTCCCGTAAGGGTGCTCGCTGGGGTCCTCACCGTCCGGGAACGGCTTGCCCCCCACGTCGTCCGGCACCCGTCCAGATTAGCCCCGGGCCGTCATTTTGGGCAGGGAGAACGCCGAATCCGGGGGACGGCTCAGCGGGTGTGCCCGTCCCCGGTGACGATGTACTTCGTGGAGGTGAGCTCCGGCAGGCCCATGGGGCCACGGGCGTGCAGCTTCTGGGTCGAGATGCCGATCTCGGCTCCGAAGCCGAACTGGCCGCCGTCGGTGAAGCGGGTGGAGGCATTGACGGCCACGGTGGTGGAATCCACCAACTGGGTGAACCGGCGGGCGGCGGCCTGCGACGTGGTGACGATGGCCTCGGTGTGACCGGACGTCCAGCGCCGGATGTGTGCCACCGCCGCGTCCAGGTCGGGCACCACGGCCGCCGCGATGTCGTAGGAGAGGTACTCCGTCGCCCAGTCCTCGTCGGTGGCGGGAGCGACCATGCCGGGCCCGGCCTGCTGCCATGCCGCGTCGCCGTGCACGATCACACCGGCCTGCGTCAGCGCCTCCAGCGCGCGCGGCAGGAACTTCTCCGCGATCCCGGCGTGCACCAGGACGGTCTCCGCGGCGTTGCAGACGCTGGGCCGCTGCGCCTTGGAGTTGATGAGGATGTCGATGGCCGTGTCGATGTCGGCGGCCTCGTCGACGTAGACGTGGCAGTTGCCGGTGCCGGTCTCGATCACCGGGACGGTGGACTCCTCGACGACCGTGCGGATCAGGGACGCGCCGCCGCGCGGGATGAGCACATCGACAAGACCGCGGGCGCGCATCAGCTCGCGGACCGACTCGCGGCTCTCGCCGGGCACCAGCTGCACCGCGTCGGCCGGCAGCCCGGCACTCTCGACCGCGGCCCGCAGCACCTCCACCAGGGCGCTGTTGGAGGCGTACGCCGAGGACGAGCCGCGCAGCAGCACGGCATTGCCCGACTTCAGGCAGAGCGCCGCGGCGTCCACCGTCACATTCGGCCGGGCCTCGTAGATGATCCCGATCACACCGAGCGGAACCCGGACCTGCCGCAGGTCCAGGCCGTTGGGGAGGGTCGAGCCGCGCACGACTTCGCCCACCGGGTCGGGCAGCGCCACGACGTCGCGGACGTCGGCGGCGATCGCCGCGATCCGCTCGGGGGTGAGCGTGAGCCGGTCCACGAGGGACGCGGCGGTACCGGCGGCCTGTGCCTTGGCGATGTCCTCGGCGTTGGCCGTGACGATCTCGTCGGTGCGCGCCACGAGGGCGTCGGCGATGGCGAGCAGCGCTCCGTCGCGGGCCGTGCGCGGCAGCGGCGCCAGTACGGCGGCGGCTTCCCTGGCGCGGCGGGCGGTCTCGAGGACGGGCGAGGAGTGCGATGTGCTGCTGGTCATGGCCGCAGCCTAGCCCGGTGGGAGGCAGCGGCCATGCCGTATTTCACAGTGCGGGACACGGCTCACACCGTGGTGGACAGCCCCCGGGCGAGCATCCCGGCGGGGACCGCCCGCCCGGGGGTTCAGTAGGGGTGAACGCCGACCGGCGACGCGGGCGGCGGGCCGTACCCCTCGGCGATGCGCTGGTGGTAGGTCTCGCGGTCGATGACCTCCAGGCCGACGATCTCCCACGGCGGCAGCTTCGCCGTCGAGCGGTGCTCGCCCCACAGCCGCAGCGCGACCGCCGCGGCGTCGTGCAGGTCCCGCGCCTCCTCCCAGTAACGGATCTCGGCGTGATCGTCGGCATAGCGGCTGGTCAGCAGGAAGGGGTGGTCGTGGGCGAGCTGTTCGAGCGCCCGTCTGACCTCCTGCAGGGGAGCCTCGGCGCCCGAGACGCTGAGGGTGATGTGCCACAGCCGGGACGCGTCCCGGCGCTCGCCCTCGGGGGCCTCCCGGGTGGTCGAGCCCCGCTCCGTGCGCTCGTCGTCCTCGGTCCGGCCGACACCTCCGGTCCCGACGCTGGTCAGTGTGCGCTCCGCCGTCCCTCGGGGCGGTGCCCCTGGGCGCCCTCGTCTCACCGGCGGCCTCCTGTGATGCGAATCGCTCCGCCCTTGGGGGGTACGGAGCCGATCGGTGCGGTCGTACTGCGGCGTGTGCGCTCTCGCGCTGCGGGCGCCGCTCCCCTACGGCGCCCCCGCAACAAAGTTGACCAGCCCGCGGGCCGTCGCGGGGGCGTTTTCGCGAAGGTCTCCGTGGAAAGGCTGGTCTTCGCGCCGCGGATATGACGGCGTCCCGGAAGGGTTTCCCGCGCGTGACGGCCGGCAGGAGGGCGGGCCGGCGGTCAGTGGTGCAGCAGGACGAGGTCGTCGCGGTGCACGACCTCCCGCTCGTACGCCGGCCCCAGCTCACGGGCGAGGTCCCGCGTCGAACGACCTATCAATCGGGGGATTTCCCGCGCGTCGAAGTTGACGACGCCCCTGGCCACGGCCCGTCCGCTGCCGTCCCGCAGCTCCACCGGGTCCCCTGCGGAGAACTCACCCTCGACCGACGCGATACCGGCCGGCAGCAGCGAGGAGTGCCGCTCGACGACGGCCCGGACGGCTCCGTCGTCGAGCACCAGCGCACCGCGCGGCGTGGAGGCGTGCGCGAGCCACAGCAGCCGGTCGGCGGAGCGCCGGCCGGTGCGCAGGAAGTGGGTGCCGGTCGGGCCGCCGGCGAGCGCGTCGGCGGCGTGCACGGCGGAGGTGAGGACCACCGGGATGCCGGCCGCGGCCGCGATCCGGGCCGCCTCGACCTTGGTGACCATGCCACCGGTCCCGACGCCGGCCTTGCCCGCGCTGCCGATGGAGATGCCCACCAGGTCCTGCGGCCCGCTGACCTCCGCTATCCGGGAGGTGCCGGGGGTCGCCGGGTCGCCGTCGTAGAGGCCGTCGACGTCGGACAGCAGGATCAGCAGGTCGGCACGGACCAGATGGGCGACCAGCGCCGCGAGGCGGTCGTTGTCGCCGAAGCGGATCTCGTCCGTGGCGACGGTGTCGTTCTCGTTCACGATCGGTACCGCGCCCATGGCCAGCAGCTGGTCCAGCGTCCGGTAGGCATTGCGGTAGTGGGCCCGGCGGCTGGTGTCGTCGGAGGTCAGCAGGACCTGGCCGACCCGGCGGCCGTAGCGGGCGAAGGACGCGGTGTAGCGGGCGACCAGCAGGCCCTGGCCGACGCTGGCCGCGGCCTGCTGCCTGGCCAGGTCGCGGGGGCGCTTCTCCAGGCCGAGCGGTGCCAGGCCGGCGGCGATGGCGCCGGAGGAGACCAGGACGATCTCCTTGTCCTGGTGTTTGACCAGCACGTCCACCAAGGCGTCGACGCGGTCCGCGTCCAGTCCCCCGGAGGCCGTGGTCAGCGAGGACGAACCGACCTTCACCACGATCCTGCGGGCGTGAGCCACGTCCTGCCTTGCGCCTGCCACCTGCGTACCCCTGTGCTCGCCGATCCCACTGCCGCACGGGAGAATCCGTACGGGCCCTACGGGCGCAATCTACGGCAGGGCGGCCGACGCGTGCGCCGGTATATCGCCTGACGGACGCCTTGCCGGACACTTCGGGACGGCCGGCCGGACGGCTTCCCGCCGGGCCTCCTCACGGTCCGGAGCCGTGCGGGTACCGGATTTCCTTAAGAGGGGACGGGTGTCCAAAAGGTTGCGTTCGATTGATCCGCATTCGCGGTGATGAGAGCCACAGCAGATTGTCACCGAGGCCAACAAGGTCATACGGTCGGGTGTCCACCGGTCCCGTTTCGCCGCCCCGCGGCGTCGCAGCGCGGGACCCGGCCGCCCCCACGGCCCTCCCCCTGACCGTCTTGCTGCCAGGAGCCCTCCCACCGTGCCTTCCGCCGGAATCGCCCCCCGCCGAGTCGTCCAGCTCGCGGCACTCTTCGCGATGATGGTCGCGTTCACCGCCCAGCTCGTCGGTGCGCTGCTGCCCGTCATCCCACTGTTCATCGCCGCGTCCGTGATCAACCTGGGCCTCGACCTGATCCTCCAGCACAAGCAGCCCGGCCTGCTCTCCGTGCTCGGCCGGGTCCGCTTCGACGTCACCGTCCGCCAGCTTCTGCGCGACATGCTGATACTGGTCGGCCTGCTGCACATCGACGGGATCAACCCCCTCAACGAGCAGGCCCCGCTCACCATCACGCTGCTGCTGTTCTACGGGACGCATTTCGTGTGTCAGGCGGTGGCGGTGCTGGTGCGCAGGACGCGGAGTCTGCCGTTTGTGACGCGGAACATCGATGCGTCGGCGTTGGGTCTGTCGGATGCGCCGCCGCGGATCCTGTCGCGGCAGACGGGTCGTCGGCTGTTGCGGTTTTCGGTGCCGAGCACGCTGGGCATGATGCTGACCGCGATCACGACCGACGCCTACTGGGGCGGTATCGGTCTGACGGTGTCGCTGGTGCTGTCCGCGGGCGGCACCCTCTACCTGGGCACGTGGCTGCTGCCCAAGCACCGTGTGATGAGTGAGCAGCGGGCGCTTGTGTGGCTGGATGAGTGGCTGGCTGCGTATGAGCCGACGGTGGGGATGTATTTCTCCGGGGGTTCGTCGTCGGCGTATCAGGCGAATATGTGGCTGGGGACGCTGGCCGGTCTGGACGGTAAGCCGATCATTGTGCTGCGTGAGCGGTTCATGGTGCAGAAGATCGATGCGACGGACATTCCGATCGTGTGTCTGCCGAAGGTCGCGCATCTGATGCGGTTGGAGCACACGACGCTGAAGGTGCTGCTGCATCCGGCGAATTCGGGGAAGACGTCGCAGATCCTGCGGATTCCGTCGATCAAGCATGCGTTCACCAATCACGGGGAGAGCGACAAGCTGTCGTCGTGCAATCCGTATGCGAAGGCGTATGACGAGGTGTGGGTGGCCGGTCCGGCTGCTCGTGAGCGCTATCAGCTGGCCGATATCGGTGTCGAGGACAAGGATGTGGTGGAGGTCGGGCGGCCTCAGCTGGCGCCGATCGAGCCCTATCAGGGTCCGCCGAGCGGGCGGTACACCTCGGTGTTGTATGCGCCGACGTGGGAGGGCTGGGACGGCAATCCCGGCAACACGTCGGTGATTCTGGCCGGTGAGAACATCGTGCGGGCGTTGCTGGCCGATGAGGGTGTGCGGCTGCTGTACAAGCCGCATCCGATGACGGGTTCGGTCGATCCGCGGGCCGGTGCGGCCAATGCCCGGATCCAGGCCATGATCGCCGAGGCCAATGCCCGCCGCAGTGGTGCCCTGCCGGGGCCGGAGACCGCTGCCGAGCTGGCGCTGCGTACCGAGGAGCTCAATGCGCTGACGACGTCGGCGTTCCGTCGTAGCGCGGATGAGCTGGAGCGGATGCGGTTGCAGGGCACTCCGCAGGAGGGGCGTGCGGCGGCGGTGGCCGATGCCGTCACCGCGTGGGAGGGGGCCTACTGGGCGTCTTTCCCGCAGTGGGAGCACCGCATCATCACCACCGCGCGTCCGGCGATCTTCACCTGCTTCAACCAGGCCGATGTGCTGATCAGTGATGTCTCCAGCGTCGTGTCGGACTACCTCAGCAGTGAGAAGCCCTACGCGGTGGCCAACACCACCGGCATGAGCGAGGACGACTTCCGCGCGCATTTCCCCACCGTCCGCGCGGCCACCATCCTCACCCCCGACGCCGACGGCGTCCCCGCCCTCCTGGACGCGGTCCGCGACCCCGAGCACGACACCCTCGCCCCCGAGCGTGCCGCGCTCAAGACCCATCTGCTGGGCCCCTCCGACCCGCCCTCGCCGGTCCGCTTCAACCAGGCCGCCCTCGACCTCGCAGCCCAGGCCGACGAACGCCGCACCCGCATGGAAACCCGCCTCGCCGGCATCCCCGGACAACGCTCCCAGGACGTGGAAGCCGACGAGAGCGCCGAACGCGAGTCCAGTGACGTCGAGGACGCACCGGCCACCGTCTAAGCCGCAGCCGGGCGCCCACGTGGCGGGAACCGGCACAGCGGAACGGGGAAGGCCCCCGGGAGGACTCCTCCCGGGGGCCTTCCCCGTTCCGCTGTGCCCGCGCCGGCGGCCGGGACGCCGCTGGGCGCCCGGCCGGGCACGCTAGAAGGGCTGGAAGCCCTCGTACTCCTGGTCCGCCTCGTCCCGCTCCAGGTCGCGGTCCTTGCGGCGCTGAGCGGCCGGTCGGGGCGCTTCCAGGCGGTGGTCCTCGCCACGACGGCCCAGCATCTCCGCACCGGCCGCCATCAGCGGCTCCCAGTCGAAGACCACGGCGTTGTCCTCCTGACCGATCGCGATGCCGTCACCGGCGTGCGCGCCGGCCTTGCGCAGCGCGTCCTCCACGCCGAGGCGGTTGAGCCGGTCCGCGAGGTAGCCGACGGCCTCGTCGTTGTTGAAGTCGGTCTGGTTGACCCAGCGCTCGGGCTTCTCGCCGCGCACCCGGAAGAAGTTCTCGCCCTCGGCCGTCACGGTGAAGCCCGTGTCGTCCACGGCCTTCGGCCGGATCACGATGCGGGTGGCCTCCTGCACCGGCTTGGCGGCGCGGGCCTTGGCGACGATGTCCGCCAGCGCGAAGGACAGCTCCTTCAGGCCGATGTGGGCGACGGCCGAGACCTCGAAGACGCGATAGCCGCGCTCCTCCAGGTCCGGGCGGATCATGTCGGCGAGGTCCTTGCCGTCCGGCACGTCGATCTTGTTGAGGACGACCACCCGCGGGCGGTCGTCCAGTCCGCCGTACTGCGACAGCTCCGCCTCGATCATGTCGAGGTCGGAGACCGGGTCGCGGTCCGACTCCAGGGTCGCGGTGTCCAGGACGTGCACGAGCAGCTCGCAGCGCTCGACGTGCCGCAGGAACTCCAGCCCCAGGCCCTTGCCCTGGCTCGCGCCGGGGATCAGGCCGGGCACGTCGGCGATGGTGTAGACGGTCGAACCGGCCGTCACCACACCGAGGTTGGGCACCAGGGTGGTGAAGGGGTAGTCGGCGATCTTCGGCTTGGCGGCCGACAGAACGGAGATCAGCGAGGACTTGCCGGCGCTCGGGAAGCCCACCAGCGCGATGTCCGCGACGGTCTTCAGCTCCAGGACGATGTCCCTGGCCTCGCCGGGCTCGCCCAGCAGCGCGAAGCCGGGGGCCTTGCGGCGGGCCGAGGCCAGCGCGGCGTTGCCGAGACCGCCGCGGCCGCCCTGCCCGGCGACGAAGGTGGTGCCCTGGCCGACGAGGTCGGCGAGCACATTGCCCTGGCGGTCCAGGACCACGGTGCCGTCGGGGACGGGCAGGACCAGGTCCTGGCCGTTCTTGCCGGAGCGGTTGTCGCCCGCGCCGGGCTGGCCGTTGGTGGCCTTGCGGTGCGGGTGATGGTGATAGTCGAGGAGGGTGGTGACGTCCTGGTCGACGACCAGGGTCACATCGCCGCCACGGCCGCCGTTGCCGCCGTCCGGGCCCCCCAAGGGCTTGAATTTCTCCCGCATGACGGAGGCCACGCCGTGGCCTCCGTTACCCGCGGCGACATGCAGCTCGACGCGGTCCACGAAGGTGGTCATGGTTGGGTGCCTCCAGATAACTACGGGACTGTCTCTGTACTAACACGCCGAGGGCGGACCAGCCTTCCCGCTCTCGCGGGAAAAGGCGGTCCGCCCTCGGAGTGGTGCTAATGCTGAGCTATCGCTCGGTGGCTGATTACTCGCCGACCGGAACGATGTTCACGACCTTGCGACCACGGTGGGTGCCGAACTGCACCGCGCCCGCAGCCAGGGCGAACAGGGTGTCGTCGCCGCCGCGGCCGACGCCCGTGCCCGGGTGGAAGTGGGTGCCACGCTGGCGGACCAGGATCTCACCGGCGTTGACGGCCTGACCGCCGAAGCGCTTCACGCCGAGCCGCTGAGCATTGGAGTCGCGACCGTTCCGAGTGGACGATGCGCCCTTCTTGTGTGCCATGTCTCGTCAGTCCCTTACTTCGCCGGAGCGTCGATGCCGGTGATCTTCAGCGCCGTGTGGAGCTGGCGGTGGCCGATGCGCTTCTTGTAACCGGTCTTGTTCTTGTACTTCTGGATCCGGATCTTGTCGCCCTTGTGGTGGTCCACGACCTCGGTCTGGACCTTCACGCCGGCCAGGACCCACGGGTCACTGGTGACGGAGTCGCCGTCGACGACCAGCAGCGTGGAGAGCTCGACGGTGTCGCCGACCTTGCTGGTGGAAATGCGGTCAACCTCGATGACGTCGCCAACAGCAACCTTCTGCTGGCGTCCGCCGGTGCGCACGATCGCGTACACGCGGAACTCTCTTTCGCTAGAAACGGGTCCTCTGATGCCAGCCGCTCACACAGGCGTGGAAATGCCCGTGGAATCCGAGTGGACGAGCGGCCTCCCTCGGCGGACCGAGAGGTGTTTGCTCAGGGGTTTGGTGCCACACAGACACCGACGGTCAAGGTTACGGGGCCTCGACCAGGGGGTCAAACCGGCCCCGGACCGCTGACGGTCCGGGGCCGGCCCTGTTGCCAGGTGGTGCTCAGTCCTCCGTCGAAGCCGACACCGAGGGCAGCGGCTGCTGCTCGGCGGCAGCGGTCTTCTTGGCCGCCGCCTTCGTCGTCTTCTTGGCGGCCGTCTTCTTCGTGGTGGTGGCCTTCTTGGCGGCAGTGGCCTTCTTGGCGGTGGTCTTCTTCGCCGCCGTCTCCTTGGCCGCCGTCGTCTTGGCGGTCGCCGTCTTCGCCGCGGCCTTCTTCGCCGTGGTCTTCTTCGCGGCCGTCTTGCGGGTCGTCGCCTTCTTCGCCGTCTTCTTCGCCGGCGCCGCCTCGGCGCCCTCGGCGGGCTCCGGGGCCTCGGCCGGCGCCTGGGCGTCCGGCTCGGCGGCCGGCGGCGCGGTGACGACGACGGTCGACGAGGAGTCGTCGGAGACCTGCGGCGAGCCCGCCGGAGCGGTCGCCTTACGGGTCGCCCGGCGGCGCGGACGGGCCGGCGCGGCCTCCGCGACCGGTGCCGGGGCGGGCTCGGGCTCCGGCTGCGGCTCCGGTGCGGTCTCGACCGGCACGACGATCGCGGCGGCTTCCTCCGCGGCCTTGGGGGCGCCCGCCGGGGCGGACACCTTCCGGCTCGCGCGGCGGCGGCCACGGCCGCGTCCGGCGGCCGCCTCGGCCTCCGCCGGGCTGCCGTACCACTCGTCGGCCTCGGCGACCGCGGGCTGCAGCTCGGCCTCGGTGACCGGAGCGGGCTCCAGTTCCGGGGCTGCCTCCTCCGCCACCGCGACGTCTTCGTGCTGGTGGTCGACGTGCGCCTCGTGCCGCTCGCCGTTGCCGGACTTGCCCTTCTTCTTGCGCTTGCCGCCACCGCCGACGGACGTCGGCTGGTCCATGTGGACGATGACGCCGCGGCCGTTGCAGTGCACGCACGACTCGGAGAAGGACTCCAGCAGGCCCTGACCGACCCGCTTACGGGTCATCTGGACCAGGCCGAGCGAGGTGACCTCGGCCACCTGGTGCTTGGTGCGGTCCCGGCCCAGGCACTCCAGCATCCGCCGCAGCACGAGGTCCCGGTTGGACTCCAGCACCATGTCGATGAAGTCGATGACGACGATGCCACCGAGGTCGCGCAGCCGCAGCTGGCGCACGATCTCCTCGGCCGCCTCCAGGTTGTTCCTGGTGACGGTCTCCTCGAGATTGCCGCCCTGACCGGTGAACTTACCGGTGTTGACGTCGATCACGATCATGGCTTCGGTCTTGTCGATCACCAGCGAACCGCCGCTGGGCAGCCAGACCTTGCGGTCCAGCGCCTTCATCAGCTGCTCGTCGATGCGGTACGTCGCGAAGACGTCGACGTCCGAAGTCCACTTCTGCAGACGGTCGGTGAGGTCCGGCGCGACATGCGCGACATAGCCGTGGATGGTCTCCCAGGCCTCGTCGCCGCTGACGATGACCTTGGAGAAGTCCTCGTTGAAGATGTCGCGGACGACCCGCACGGTCATGTCCGGCTCGCCGTAGAGCAGCGTCGGGGCGTTGGAGCTGCTGTTCTTGGCCTTCTGCTGGATCTCTTCCCACTGCGCCTGGAGCCGCTGGACGTCGCGCGCCAGCTCGTCCTCGCTCGCGCCCTCCGCGGCGGTACGGACGATGACGCCCGCGTCCTCGGGGACGATCTTCTTGAGGATCTGCTTCAGCCGGGCGCGCTCGGTGTCCGGCAGCTTGCGGCTGATGCCCGTCATCGAGCCCTCGGGCACGTAGACGAGGTAGCGGCCGGGGAGCGAGACCTGGCTGGTGAGGCGGGCGCCCTTGTGGCCGATCGGGTCCTTGGTGACCTGGACCAGCACGGACTGGCCGGACTTCAGCGCGGTCTCGATGCGGCGGGGGCCGTTGGCCATGCCCAGCGCCTCGAAGTTGACCTCGCCGGCGTACAGCACGGCGTTGCGGCCCTTGCCGATGTCGACGAAGGCGGCCTCCATCGACGGCAGGACGTTCTGCACCTTGCCGAGGTAGACGTTGCCGACGTAGGAGGTCGACTGCTCCTTGTTGACGAAGTGCTCCACGAGGACGTTGTCCTCGAGGACGCCGATCTGGGTGCGCTCGCCGCTCTGGCGGACGACCATCACCCGCTCGACGGCCTCGCGGCGCGCGAGGAACTCCGCCTCGGTGATGATCGGCACCCGGCGGCGGCCCTGCTCCCGGCCCTCACGGCGGCGCTGCTTCTTGGCCTCCAGGCGGGTCGACCCCTTGATCGACTGCACCTCGTCGGCGCTGGTGCCGCCCTCGTCCTTCTTGCGGGGCTCACGGACCTTGACGACCGTGCGCTCCGGGTCGTCGCCGTTGTGCGTCCCGTCCTCACCGGAGTCACCGCTGCGACGGCGACGGCGGCGACGGCGACGGCTGCTGCTGGAGCCGCCCGCGCCGTGCTCGTCCTCGTCGGCGGCCTGGCGGTCGGCGGGCTGCTCGTCGTCCTCCTCGGGCTCGGCGTCCGCGTCGGCACTCTCCCGCGCCTCGGACGGACGGCCCTCGGCGGGCTGGTCGTCGGAGCCGTCGGCGGACTCACCGCGGCGACGGCGACGGCCACCACGGCGGCGCCGGCGCGAGGGGCGGTCGCCGGACTCGTCGTCGCCCTGGGCGCTCTCGCTCCGCGCGGCGTCGTCCTCGGACTCGTCCTCCGTCTCCGGCTCCTCGACCGGCGCGGCGGCGACCGGCTCCGGCTCGGCGGGCGCACCACGACGGCGGCGCCGGCGCGGGGCCGTGGGCTGCTCCTCGCGGACGCGCTCCTCGCGGACCTGCTCCTCGGCCTCGGGCTCCTCGTCCTGACGGGCCGCGGCCGCGGCGGCAGCAGCGGTCTCCGGGGTCTGGAACATCGGCTCGGTGAAGACCGGCGCCTGGAAGACGGCGGTCGGCGGGCGCTGCGCACGGCGGCGGCCACGGGCCGGTGCCTCCTGCGCGGGCTCCTCCTCGGCGCGGGGCGCCTCGGCGACCGGCTCCGCGGCACGCTCGCCACGGCGTCGCGCACGGCGCTTGGGGGCCTCCGTCTGCGGCTCCGCGGCGGCTTCGGCCACGGGGGCTTCGGCTGCAGGGGCTTCGGCTGCGGGGGCTTCCTCGGCGGCGCCCTGCGGGGCGCCGGCGGGAGCGGTCGCCTTACGGGTCGCGCGGCGGCGCGAGCGGGCCGGCTTGGCCTCCTCGGCGGGCTCCGCGGCGTCCTCGGTGACGGGGGCGGGGGCCTCGACGGCCTCCGCCTTCACCGGGGCGGTCTCCTCGGCGGAGCTCTGGGGGGCACCGGCCGGAGCGGTCACCTTGCGGGTGGCGCGACGGCGGCCACGGGCGGGCCGGGCGTCTTCCTCCTGGGCGGCGGCCGGGGCCTCGTCCGCGACGGGCTGTGCGGCGGGCGCGGGCGCCTCGGCGGCGGCCGGCTCAGGAGCGGATTCGGGCTGCGGGGAGCCGGCGGGCGCAGTGACCTTGCGGGTCGCGCGGCGGCGGCTGCGGGCGGGCGCCGCGGGGGCGGCGTCGTCCTCGACCTGCGCGGGCTGCGCGGCGGCAGGGGTCTCGGCGGCGGCCTCGGCCGCCTTGGGGGCCGTCTCCGCGGCGGCGCCCTGCGGGGCCCCGGCCGGAGCGGTGACCTTGCGGGTCGCGCGGCGGCGGGTACGGGCCGGGGCGGCGTCGTCGCCGGTGGTGACCGCGGAGGCGGTGTCCTCCTCGGCGGCGGCCGGCTGTGCGGCGGCCGCTTCGGTGCTCACCACCGCGGATGCGGCGGCGGCGCCACCGGCGGGCGGGCCGGCCGGCCGGGATGCCGCGCGGCGCCTGCGGCGGGGCGGCAGCGTGTCGCTGGGTGAGTTGTTGTCGTCGGCACCACGGTCCGCGGGCGGCGTGGATTCGGTGGAATCGGTTGGTTCGAGCATGCGGGCGGTTCTCCCGTCACGCTCCCGGGCGCCGGGCCTTGTTCCGGTCCGCGAGCCGCGTGATGTGCGCGGCTTCGCTGTCCGGGGCGTGGGCGCCGCACGGGAGCTGTCGTCTCGCTCGCCGGGCCCCGGTGCGGGGACCGGCGAAAGTCTCCTGGTCAGTGCGTCTGCCGGACCGGGTGGCTCCCAGGCTGATCGGCGACGCGACGACGGCGGTCCTACGCAGTACCTTCCCCGGAAACTGCCGGGGAGACCCCACTCGGCGCCTTCGCGGCACTCAGCCCGGCGGCCGTGGGTGGGGCGGCCGTGGCAGCGTCGCGGTCGGGCGCGAGCGGGTCAGTCACCGCGCCGGTCTCCTCATCGAGCAGCCCCTGCGCCAGCCTGGTCACCGCAGCGGGGACCGGCGGCGCCAGGTCGGCCGCAGCTCGGAGGCCGGACAGGACGTCGTCGGGTCGAACGGCAGGTGTCAGATGCCGAACAACCAGCCGCAGTATCGCACAGGCTTTACCTTCGGGCCTATCGCCCTCGCTCTCGGCGGCCTCCAGACGGGCCACCGCGGCGCGTGCGTCGAACGTCCGCATGCCGTTCTTGGTACGGCGCTCGACCTGCACCTCTTCCGCCGCGAGGAACGCCTCGACGGCGTGCGCGGCCTCCTCGGCCGGGACTCCGTCCAGGCGCATCTCCCACACCGAGGCCTGCAGCCGGTCCGCGAGCCCGCTGGTGTGCGCCTCGACGGCGTCGATCACATCGAGCCCGGTCGGCAGCGACTCGTCCAGCAGTTCCCGGAGCTTGTCCGGGTCGCGGCGCGCGGTGAGCTGGATCTCCAGATACTCGGCCTCGCTGCCCGTTCCGGTCGGGGCGGCGTTGGCGTACGACACCTTGGGGTGCGGGGTGAAGCCCGCCGAATAGGCCATGGGGACCTCGGCGCGGCGCAGCGCCCGCTCGAAAGCGCGCTGGAAGTCGCGGTGGCTGGTGAACCGGAGGCGGCCGCGCTTGGTGTAGCGCAGTCGGATGCGCTGCACCGCCGGGGCGGGCGGCGGGCCTTCGGGCTGTCGCTTGCCCAGTGTCGTTCAGTCCTTCGTGAGTGCGGTCGTACTGCTACCTAGAGTACGTGTCCCGGGCGCGGCCGGTTCCCGGTGGGGCGCCACGGCGGCCTCCCGCCGCGGCTCCGCGGGGGCCCCGAAGAGCGCGCGCCGGAGGTCCTTGCGGGTCTGCCGCACCGTCTCGCGCGCGGCGGCCAGCGCCTGCCGCGTGGTGCGGCCCGCGGCGCGCACGGCTTGGCGTGCCGGGCGCCAGATGCCGTCGCGCAGGCCGTGCCCCAGCGGTGTGAGCACGGTGCGGTAGGCCCAGCGCAGCGGCTCGACGAAGATCCACCGCAGCAGCCGGCCGAGGAAGCGGCCGACCGCGCGGGACACGAATCCGGCGGCCCGCCAGCAGTGCCCGAGCGCGTCCCCGACCTCTCGGACGACGACGGTCACCGCCGCGGCCAGAGCACGGCCCACCGGCTGCAGTACCCACCGCCACAGGGCGACGACCGGCACGATCAGGATCCACCGAACGAGCGCGGCGACCACCGTGGCGACGCCCCGCGCCAGCCAGGCGATGCCGTGGCCGAGAGGCGTGAGGACGTACGCGTACAGCCACTGGGCCGGAAGCACGAGCAGATACCGGACCAACCAGGCGACCGCCAGCGCGACTCCGCGACCGACCGGGGCCACCACATACCGCCACAGCGCCACCCACGGCCACACGAACAACGCCTTGCCACACCACACCAGCGCCATACCCAGGCCGCGCGCCCCCGTGGCCAGTGCCGCGCCGACGGTCCGCGCCAGCCAGGCGATGCCGCGGCCGACAGGCGCGAGGATCTGCGCATACAGCCACTGGGCAGGCACCACGAGCAGATACCGCACCAACCAGGCAACCGCTACCGCAACACCACGACCGGCCGGCGCCAGCACATACCGCCACAGCGCCACCCACGGCCACACGAACAACGCCTTGCCACACCACATCAGCACCAGGCCCAGGCCACGCGCCAGCCACGCGAGCGCGCGTCCCACCGGAGCCAGCACTCCGCGCCAGAGCCACCCCGCGGGCACCACGACGACATACCGCCACAGCCAGGCCAGCGGGGCGACGACGAGCGTGCGCCACAACCAGGCCATGCCCCGGCCGAACGGGCGCAGCACCGTTTTGTCCACGGCCTTGGCGCAGACGACCAACGCGTCCCACACCAATCGCACGGGCACCACGAGCACCAGCACCACTATCCGCACCGGAAGGCGGATCATCGTGGTCAGACAGCCCTCACCTGGCTCGTAACGGGCCGGCTCGCGCCGGTCCTTGTCGAGCGACGCGGCGGGCGAACCGGCGCGCGGCGCGACCGCCCGCTCCTGCCGCCACTCGCCGTCCGTGGGCTCCATAACGCCCTCCCCCTTGTACTTCCCGGTACATCCGTGCGTGCCCGGCGTCGGTTCCGCTCGGCCCGGCGGACAGCCTCCACGGGGCAATTCCGCGAACGCGCCGTCCAGTTCCCGTCCGGCCCGGTTCGGTTGCGGCCCACGTCGGCCCCGGTTCCGGTTCCGTCCCTACCTGGCACACGCCCCGGCGGGCCCGCCGGTTGCGCCCGCGCCGATCCAGAAGCGGAGCTTCTCCTCGCGCTGGTCCTCGAAGACCCCGCCGCAGGCCTCGATGACCCTACGGGAGCCGGTGTTGGTGTCGTCGCAGGTGATCAGTACGGGGTCGATGCCCAGCGTGTGGCGGGCGTACGGGAGGGCGGCCCGCAGCATCGCGGTGGCGTGGCCGCGGCGGCGGGCCGCGGGGCGCACGGCGTAGCCGATGTGGCCGCCGTAGGCGTGCAGGCTCGGGGTGAGGTGGTGGCGGATGGTGAGCCGGCCGAGGTAGGAGTCGCCCGCCACCCACCACAGGGTGGTCATGGGCACCGTGCCGCCGACGCGTTCGTCGCGGGAGGTGCCGCCGACCGTGTCGACGTACTCGGCGAACCCCTCCGCGGCCGGCCAGCGGTCGCCCCAAGTCCGCAGCTCGCGGGCCAGGTTGGAGCGAGGGGAGGCCGCCGTCCCCTCCTCCCGGAACTCGTCCATCGCGGCGAGGAAGGAGGCGTGGACACGCACGGTCGGTGCGATGAGCTGAGGTGGCATCACCTCATTGTGCGGGCACGCGCAGGCCCGGCCGCCGCGGGGTGCGGGGCCGGGCCTGCGGGAGCTACGGGGCTGCCGGCCGCGGTTACTTGACCACGGTCAGCGGGAGCAGCTTCTTGCCGGTCGGGCCGATCTGGATCTCGGTGTCCATCTGCGGGCAGACGCCGCAGTCGAAGCACGGGGTCCAGCGGCAGTCCTCGACCTCGGTCTCGTCGAGCGCGTCCTGCCAGTCCTCCCAGAGCCAGTCCTTGTCCAGACCGGAGTCCAGGTGGTCCCAGGGCAGAACCTCCTCGTACGTACGCTCACGCGTGGTGTACCAGGCGACGTCCACGCCGAACGCGGGCAGTGTCTCCTCTGCGGCCTTCATCCAGCGGTCGTAGGAGAAGTGCTCGCGCCAGCCGTCGAAGCGGCCGCCGCCTTCGTAGACGGCGCGGATGACGGAGCCGATGCGGCGGTCACCGCGCGAGAGCAGGCCCTCGACGATGCCGGGCTTGCCGTCGTGGTAGCGGAAGCCGATGGAGCGGCCGTACTTCTTGTCGCCGCGGATCTTGTCGCGCAGCTTCGTCAGCCGTGCGTCGGTCTCCTCGGCGGAGAGCTGCGGCGCCCACTGGAACGGGGTGTGCGGCTTGGGGACGAAGCCGCCGATGGAGACCGTGCAGCGGATGTCGTTCTGCCCGGAGACCTTGCGGCCCTCGGCGATGACCTTGACGGCCATGTCGCCGATCTGGAGGACGTCCTCGTCGGTCTCCGTCGGCAGGCCGCACATGAAGTAGAGCTTCACCTGCCGCCAGCCGTTGCCGTACGCGGTGGAGACCGTCCGGATCAGGTCCTCTTCGGAGACCATCTTGTTGATGACCTTGCGGATGCGCTCCGAGCCGCCCTCCGGGGCGAAGGTCAGACCCGAGCGGCGGCCGTTGCGCGTCAGCTCGTTGGCAAGATCGATGTTGAAGGCGTCGACGCGGGTCGACGGCAGCGACAGACCGATCTTGTCTTCCTCGTACCGGTCGGCGAGCCCCTTCGCGACATCGCCGATCTCGGTGTGGTCCGCGGAGGACAGCGACAACAGGCCGACCTCCTCGAATCCCGTGGCCTTCAGCCCCTTCTCCACCATGTCGCCGATACCGGTGATGCTTCGCTCCCGTACGGGACGCGTGATCATGCCGGCCTGGCAGAAACGGCAGCCGCGGGTGCAGCCACGGAAGATCTCGACCGACATCCGTTCATGGACGGTCTCGGCCAGGGGGACGAGCGGCTGCTTGGGGTAGGGCCACTCGTCGAGGTCCATGACGGTGTGCTTGGAGACCCGCCACGGGACGCCGGAACGGTTCGGCACGACACGGGAGATCCGCCCGTCGGCCAGGTACTCGACGTCGTAGAACTTGGGGACGTAGACGCTGCCGGTCTTCGCGAGGCGGAACAGCAGCTCGTCGCGCCCGCCGGGCCGGTCCTCGGCCTTCCAGGCGCGGATGATCTCGGTGATCTCCAGGACCGCCTGCTCGCCGTCGCCGACGACGGCGCAGTCGAGGAAGTCGGCGATCGGCTCCGGGTTGAAGGCCGCGTGGCCGCCCGCGAGGATCAGCGGGTGGTCCTCCGTGCGGTCCTTGGCCTCGATGGGGATGCCCGCGAGGTCCAGGGCGGTGAGCAGGTTGGTGTAGCCCAGCTCGGTCGAGAAGGAGACGCCGAGGACGTCGAAGGCGCCGACGGGGCGGTGCGCGTCGACGGTGAACTGCGGCACGTCGTGCTCGCGCATCAGCGCTTCGAGGTCCGGCCACACGCTGTACGTGCGCTCGGCGAGCACGCCCTCGCGCTCGTTGAGGACCTCGTAGAGGATCATGACGCCCTGGTTGGGCAGACCCACCTCATACGCGTCCGGGTACATGAGCGACCAGCGGACGTCGCAGTCGTCCCACTCCTTGACGGTGGAGTTCAGCTCGCCGCCGACGTATTGAATCGGCTTCTGGACATGCGGGAGGAGGGCCTCCAGGCGTGGGAAGACCGACTCGACAGGCATCGTGGTGATCTTTCATCAGCGGGCAGGGGTGACCCTCAAGCCTAACGTGCTCCGAGGGGCGGCCTTGACGAGCCGGGTTCGGGCTGCTGCGGGGGCGGCCGCCAGCGGGCTGTGCGGCGGTGCGCGGGCCGGTGAGCGGCGGGCCCCGACGACCGTGCTCGGGCCCGCCGCTCACCTCACCGCAGCGCGTCCCTGTGCTTACGGCGCGAGGCCGCTTTCCACAGCTCCGGCAGCTCCCGCTCCCGCTCCGCCGCACGGGCCTCCTCCCGCCCGTACATCAGCCCGAAGGGGAACCCGGGCTCGCCCGCGGTCTGCGCCTGCGCCGCCAGCTCGCGCAGGGCCCCGCGCGCCACCACGCTGTCCTGGTGATCACCCAGCGACTGCTGGACCCGCTTGATCCGCTTGCCGTACTTCTTCGCCGGCCGCCCCAGGGCGGGCCGGGCCGCCTCCGCCGCATACCGCGCCCGCTTGGCCGCCTTACGGGCGCCGTGCAGCGCCCGGTCGCGGGCCGGTCCTGCCGGGAGGCCCCGCGCGGTCTCCATCCGGCCGGCCAGCCGCGCGTGATCCTTCAGTACCGCCTTCGCCAGCACCTTGGGCGCCGGCTTACCCGCCGCGCCGCGCAGCGGCGGCTCCGCCAGGAACGCCTCCAGCGACTCCAGCAGCGCCAGATACCGCTCCCCGTCCAGCACCGCGAGCACCTGCTGCCGCGACGCCAGGCGGCTGCGCTCGGCCCTGATGCGCAGCCGGGCGGCCACCGGGCCGAACCGCAGCTCCTCGGGCAGCTCCGCCAGAGCGCCGTCCAGCCGCTCGGTGAGCACCTCCCGGTCCCGGTCCACACCCAACTCGGCTGCCAGCCACCGCAGTTCGACGCCGAGGGGCTTGGTGACGGCACGGTCGAGCACCTTGGTGGAGGAGCGGAAGACGCTCCGCAGCCGACGGGTGGCGACCCGCATCCTGTGCACCGAGTCGGGCAGGTCGCGGCGCACCGCGGGATCCCGCTCGACGATGGCGCGCACCTGCTCCGCCACGTACGCCAGCACCACGTCGGCGGCGGTCCGCCGCGCCGCCTTGCGCGGCTTCTTGCCGCGGCGCTCAGGGGCGCTCGGCTTGTTCACCTTGCCCGGGGTGCCCGTCTTCGGTGGTACGGCGCCGGCGCCGCCGGAGCCCCCGTACGTCGCCGGTGCGGTCTCGGCGAGCGCCCGCGCCAGCTTCGACGCCGCCCGTGCGGGGCGCACCCCCGCCGCGGCCAGCGCCCGACCCACCTCGTCCAGGAGCCCTTCGTCACCGCCGGCCGCGCCGGTCAGCTCCACCTCGATCTCGTGCCATCGGGCCTCGCCCTGCGCCGCGTCCTCCTCGCCCGCGGGCCCGGCCCGGCGGGCCCACACGGCGTCGGTCGCCACCTCGGCGAGCGGGATGCCGGCCGCGTCCTGGAGCAACCGTGTCGTGCGACGGGTCCGCAGCCGCACGACGGGCAGCAGGGCGCGGCCGCGCACCCGTGACCGCACCAGGTCCGTCAGCTCCTTCGGAGGCGCGTCGGACAGTGGCGCCCGCACCTCGTCCCGCACCTGCCCGGAGCCCGCCGCGGCGGGGTCCCCGGTCGGGACCGGGAGCTTCAGATGCCAGCCCGCGTCCTTGCCGCCGGTGCGGCGGCGCAGGGTGATGCCGTCCGCGGCGAGTCGTTTGTCGGCCGTGTCGTAGTAGGTGGCGTCCAGGACCTCGACGTCCTGTTCGGCCACGGCCGCGACCCGGTTCACGCCGGTCAGGTCGGGCAGCTCGGTGTCATCGGTGGCCTCGTACTTACGTTCGACTTCCCGCACCGTGTCAGCCATGCATCGAATCTAGTCAACCGTCCCGGCGGCGACCACCCACCCACCGGACACCCGCCCAGCGGCCGCTCCACCCATCGGCCCTCGAAATCCGGCCATCCGACGACGGCCGGGCTTACCGGCGGTGGCACGGGCGGCGCGAGGTGATTTACGTTGTGTCACGGCATAGTCACCAAGGGTTGCCTCAGGCGCCTTTTCGCCCCCTTCGGGGAGGGAGATACCGTGCACCCCCAGACCGCAGCCGCCCCCCGGACACCGTTCCACGTCACGGCGGGTGCCCGCCCGCACCTCCTGGCCGTACCGAGCGAACCCACCGCCGCGAAGGTCGCCCGCGACTTCATCCGCACGGCACTGCGCGGCACCACGCTCGCCCCTCTGCTCGACAGCGCGGTCCTGCTCGCCTCGGAGGCGGTCACCACCTCCCACCTGCGCGCGCCGGCGTCCTCGGACGTCCTGCTCCGGCTGCTGACCGCCGACCACGGCCTGCGCGTCAGCGTCCACGATGAAGGCGCCGGTCGTATCCCGGCGCAGACGGCGACGACCGCCGGCCCGGAGCCCGGACACCGCCTGCTGCTGTTCCGGCACCTCGCCGACGACTGGGGCACCGCCCCCGCCGCCGGACCGCGCCGCTCCCCCGCCCTGTGGTTCGAGCTGCGCACCGCGCCGCACCGCGGCTCCTGGAAGTAGGCCCCCAGGAGCCGGACCGACCCGGAGCCTCAGCGGGACGCCGACACCGGCCGTTGCACCCGGATCGACTGGAGCAGCCCGATGGCGATCCAGACGGCGAACATCGAGGTGCCTCCGTAGGAGACGAACGGGAGCGGGAGGCCGGTGACGGGCATGATGCCCAGGGTCATCCCGATGTTCTCGAAGGACTGGAAGGCGAACCACGCGATGATGCCGGCCGCCACGACGGTGCCGTAGAGCTCGGTCGTCTCGCGGGCGATACGGCAGGCCCGCCACAGGACCACGCCGAGCAGGACGATGATCAGACCCGCACCGAGGAAGCCGAGCTCCTCGCCGGCGACGGTGAAGATGAAGTCCGTCTGCTGCTCGGGCACGAACTGTCCGGTGGTCTGACTGCCGTGGAAGAGTCCGGAGCCGGTAAGCCCGCCGCCGCCGATCGCGATACGCGCCTGATTGGTGTTGTAGCCGACACCCGCCGGGTCCAGGCTCGGGTTGGCGAACGCGGCGAACCGGGCGATCTGGTAGTCGTCGAGCAGGCCGAGCTGCCAGACGGCGACGCAGCCGGCGACGCCGGTGCCCAGCAGGCCCAGGATCCAGCGGTTGGACGCTCCCGAGGAGAGCAGCACACCGAGGACGATGGCGCCGAGGACCATCACCGACCCGAGGTCGGGCATCAGCAGAATGACGGCCACCGGGATGGCAGCCACGGCCAGAGCCTGGACGACCGTGCGGTGATCGGGGTTCGGGCGGTCGCCCGCGTCGACCTTCGACGCGAGGATCATCGCCATGCCGAGGGTGATGGTGATCTTCGCGAACTCCGCCGGCTGGAGGGAGAACCCACCGGGAATCGCCAGCCAGGACCGCGAGCCGTTGATCGTGGCGCCCAGCGGCGTCAGCACCAGCAGCGCGAGTACCACCGACAGCCCGTAGAGGATCGGGACCGCGCCCCGCAGGGTGCGGTGCCCGAGCCAGATCGTGCCGGCGGCCAGCGCCAGGCCGATGCCGGTGTTCAGCAGGTGGTGCAGGAAGAAGTAGTACTCGTCGTCGCGGTTGAGTTCGGTGCGGTTGCGGGTCGCGGAGAAGACCAGCACCGACCCGATGCAGGACAGCGCCAGGCAGGAGAGCAGCAGTATCCAGTCCAGCCTGCGGACGAGGGAGTCCCGCGCGGTGAGCTTGGCCCAGGTGCCCAGCTCCGGGGTGTAGCGCCGGATGGAGAACGTCCGTGAGGTGTGGCTGGTCGTCACTGCTCTCGCCTCCCCGGCGGGGCCGCCACCGGCTTGATCGGCTGGGCCTGAATGGTGCCGTCCTTCTCGATCTTCGGAAGCGCCTCTTGCGGCTTCGGCAGCAGCGCGTTCTTCGGGTTGATGCCGCCCTTGGCGTCGACCCCGTAGAGCGCGTCGTAGATCTTGCGCACGGCCGGCCCCGAGGCGCCGGAACCGGTACCGCCCTGGGAGATGGTCATGAGGATCGAGTAGTCCTTGGTGTACGTGGCGAACCAGGAGGTGGTCTGCTTGCCGTAGACCTCCGCCGTACCGGTCTTGGCGTGCATCGGGATCTTGCTCTGCGGCCAGCCGCCGAACCGCCAGGCGGCCGTACCGCGGGTGGCGACACCGGCGAGGGCGCCGTCCATCTGCTTGAGCGTCGCCTTGCTCACCGGCAGCTTGCCGTGCGACTGCGGCTTGATCTGCCGGACGTGCTTGCCGTCGGGGCTGACGACGGCCTTGCCGACGGACGGGTTGAACAGCGTGCCGCCGTTGCTGATCGCGGCGTAGATCGTCGCCATCTGAATCGGGGTGACGAGCGTGTCACCCTGGCCGATGGCGTAGTTGACGGAGTCGTAGGCGTGCAGCTTCATGCCTTCGAGGCAGCCCTCACGGGCCAGCAGGGTGTCGAAGTCCCTCTTCTTCGGCCAGTTCTTGGCCTGCTTGCACCAGCCGGCCTTGTTGGCCTTCCAGAAGTCCTTCTTCCACTGCCGGTCGGGCACCCGGCCGGTGACCTCGTTGGGGAGGTCGATGCCGGTCTCCGCGCCGAGGCCGAACTGGTGGGCGGTCTTGTAGAACCAGTTCTTCGCGTCCTTCTTCGGCTTGAGACCGCCGTCCTTCTTCCACTCGTCGTGCGAGAGCTTGTAGAAGACGGTGTCGCAGGAGACCTCAAGCGCCCGGCCCAGGCTGATCGAGCCGTGGCTCTGCGACTCGAAGTTCTTGAACACCTGGCCGCCGATGCTGTACGACGAGCCGCAGGGATAGCTGCCGTCGAAGGGGTAGCCGGCGTTGACGGCCGCGGCGGTCGGCACCACCTTGAAGATCGAGCCGGGGGCCGCCTGTGCCTGGATCGCCCGGTTCAGCAGCGGGTAGTTGGAACCCTTGCTGGTGAGCCGCTGGTAGTCCTTGGCGTCGATCCCGCCGACCCAGGCGTTGGGGTCGTAATCGGGGTTGGAGGCCATCGCCACCACGCGCCCCGTCTTCGCCTCCATCACCACGACGGCGCCCGAGTCCGCCTCGTACGGGCGGTTGGTGTTGCGGTCGATCTCCTTGCGGGCGTCCTTCATGGCCTGCGCCAGCTCTTTCTCCGCCAGCGCCTGCACGCGGGCATCGATGCTGGTGACGACGCTGGCCCCGGCCTCGCCCTTCTCGCTCTTGGTCTGGCCGATGACCCGGCCGAGGTTGTCGACCTCGTAGCGGGTGACGCCTGCCTTGCCGCGCAGATCGCTGTCGTACGTCCGCTCAAGACCGGACCGGCCGATCTGGTCGGAGCGCAGCAGCGGCGAGGGGCTGTGCTCGGCCTTGGTGATCTCCTCGTCGGTGACCGGGGAGAGATAGCCGAGGACCTGGGCGGTGTTGGCGCTGCCGGGGGCGGCGTAGCGGCGGACGGCGGTGGGCTCGGCGCTGATGCCGGGGAAGTCCTCGGAGCGCTCGCGGATCTGGAGGGCCTGCTGGGTGGTGGCCTCGTCCGTGATCGGGATGGGCTGGTAGGGGGAGCCGTTCCAGCAGGGCTGCGGGGTCTTGGAGTCGCAGAGCCGGGTCTTGTTGCGGATCTCCTTCTCCGACATGCCGAGGACCTTGGAGAGCCGGCCGAGCACGGCCCGGCCGTCGTCCTTCATCTTCAGCAGCTCGGTACGACTGGCGGAGACGACCAGACGGGTCTGGTTGTCGGCCAGCGGCACACCGCGCGCGTCGAGGATCGAGCCGCGGGTGGCGGGCTCGATGACCTGCTGGACGTGGTTGCTCTTGGCCTCGTTGGCGTACTCCTGGCCGTTGCGGATCTGCAAATACCAGAGCCGGCCGCCGAGGGTGAGCAGAAGGGAGAAGACCAGGATCTGGATCGCGATCAGGCGGACCGTGACGCGCGAGGTCCGGCCCGTCTCGGGAAGGTTGCTCACAGCGCCCCCACTGTCGGTGCGTTGGTCGGCGGCTGCGCCCGCCGCCCGGTGCTCGGTCGCGGTGCCGCGCAGGTCCGTCCTGCGGCCCGCGGCAGTTCGCCGCTCACAGCCGCTTGTCCCCCTTGCGCGCCACCTTGCCGCGGACGGACCTGCCGAGCAGACCGCCGCGCCGGCTGCCGTTCTTGCCGGACTTGGCCCCCAGTCCGGTGCCACTTCCCGCCATGCTGCCGCGGCTGCCCTTGAGGCCGGTGCCGGTGCTGAGCCAGCCGTACGCGGGCTCGCGGCCGAGGACCGAGCTGCCGGAGCCGCCGTCGCCGGCCAGCAGATCGCTGTCCGTTCTGCGCGCGAGCGCCATCACCAGCGGGACGGTGAACGGGGCGAGCAGCAGGTCGTAGAGGGTCGCGCTGAGGAGCAGGCCGACGAGGCCGACGTGCCGGGCGGCGGTGTCCCCGACGAGCGCGCCGACGCCGGCGTAGAGCAGCGTCGAGCCGATGGCGGCGCCGACGACGACCACCAGCGGGATGGTCGCCGAGCGGTGCTGGCCGTTGTCCGGCCGGGTCAGACCGGCGATGTAGCCGATGACGCAGAGCACCAGCGCGTAGCGGCCGATGGCGTGGTCGGAGGGCGGCGCGAGGTCTGCGAGGAGCCCGGCACCGAAGCCGATCAGGGCCCCGCCGACATGGCCGTAGACCAGCGCGAGGCCGAGCACGACGAGCAGCAGGAGGTCCGGTACGGCACCCGGCAGTTGCAGCCGGGCGAGGATGCTGACCTGGATGACCAGGGCCAGGACCACCAGCGGGGTGGCGAGCAGGATCCGGTTGATGCGCATCGGTCAGCTCCTGGGAGGGGCGCTCGCGGTGGGGTTGGCCGTGACGGTGACCGTCGGCGCCGGCTTGGGCTTCGCCGGCTTCGGCGGCAGGACGGTGTCGCGGGGGTCCTCGCGGGGCGGCGCCACGACGACGCCGACGACGTCCAACTGGGAGAAGGCGACGTAGGGCCGGATCTGCAGGGTGCGGGTCAGATCGCCGTTGGACGGCTCGACCTTGATCACCTGGCCGACCGGCACACCGGGCACGAACGGCTTGTCGGCGCTGGAGCCGAAGGTGACCAGGCGGTCGCCCTTCTTGACCGCGGCCCGGCCGTTGAGGAGCTGGACGCGCAGCGCGCGGCCACCCTGTCCGTTGCCGAAGCCGATCTCGTTGGTCTTCTCCATGCGGGTGCCGACGGTGAAGTCGGGGTCGTTGGCGAGCAGGACCGTGGCGGTGTTGGCGCCGACGGTGGTGACCCGGCCGACCAGTCCGTCGCCGTTGAGGACGGTCATGTCGCGGGCGATGCCGTCGCGGCTGCCCGCGTCGATGGTGACGGTCCAGGAGAAGCCCTGGGCGGCGCCGATGGCGATGACCTCGGCACCCTTGATGCCGTACTGCCCGGCGCCCGCAGACTTCAGAATCTTGTCGAGCTCGGCGGCGCGGCTGCGGTTGCGGTCGGAGGAGCCGAGCTTGGCCTTCAGCGCGGCGTTCTCGTGTTCCAGCGTGCTGATCCGGTTGTGCCGCTCACCGGAGTCCCGTACGGCGCCGACGGCGTTGCCGACCGGGCTGACGACGCTGGCGACACCGCTCTCCACCGGGCCGAAGGCGGAGGCCGCCGCCTGCCTGGCACCATCGAGCGGGGACTGCTCGCCGCCGCGGATATCCACCGTGATCAGCGCGAACGCGATCGCGACCAGCAGCACCAGTAGCAGCCGGCTCTCTCGTGTGTCCCTCACGTGCGGCGGCCGTGTCCTTCCTCGTAGGACCGGCCGGCTGCGGGCCCTCGCCGGTCTCGTTCGGGAGTTGAGCGTTGTGCCTGTGTGTGCGGTGCCGGATGGTGAAGTGTCAGTGCACCGTGCTTGTCGGGGTGTTCTGCCTGTATATCAGCGATCGACCGAAAAAAGCGGTCGATAGCTGTATGGTGCCCGACCCTCGCGGACGCCGCATGACGGCCGCGGGGCGGATCGGGCCGGGACTCGCTACCTGCGCGGCTGGGAGTCGAGGACCTGCTGGAGCGCCTCGAACTCCTCGACGCACTTGCCGGAACCGAGCGCGACGGAGTCGAGCGGGTCCTCGGCGATGTGGATGGGCATACCGGTCTCGCGGCGCAGCCGCTCGTCGAGGCCGCGCAGCAGGGCGCCGCCTCCGGTGAGCACGATGCCGCGGTCCATGACGTCACCGGACAGCTCCGGCGGGCACTTGTCGAGGGTCGTCTTGACCGCGTCGACGATGGAGTTGACCGGCTCCTCGATGGCCTTGCGGACCTCGGCGGCCGAGATCACGACGGTCTTGGGCAGGCCGGAGACCAGGTCGCGACCGCGGATCTCGGTGTGCTCGTCCTGTTCGAGGTCGTACGCGGAACCGATGGTGATCTTGATGCTCTCGGCGGTGCGCTCGCCCAGCAGAAGGCTGTACTCCTTCTTGATGTGCTGGATGATCGCGTTGTCGAGCTCGTCACCGGCCACCCGGATGGACTGGGCCGTGACGATGCCGCCGAGCGAGATGACGGCGACCTCGGTCGTGCCGCCGCCGATGTCCACGACCATGTTGCCGGTGGCCTCGTGGACCGGCAGACCGGATCCGATCGCGGCGGCCATCGGCTCCTCGATGATGTGGACCTGGCGGGCGCCGGCCTGGGTCGACGCCTCGATGACGGCGCGGCGCTCGACTCCGGTGATGCCGGAGGGAACGCAGACGACCACGCGCGGACGGGCCATCCAGCGGCGCTTGTGGATCTTCAGGATGAAGTAGCGGAGCATCCGCTCGGTGATCTCGAAGTCGGCGATGACGCCGTCCTTCAGAGGGCGGACGGCGACGATGTTGCCGGGCGTACGCCCGATCATCTTCTTCGCCTCGGCACCTACCGCGAGGATGCCGCCGGTGTTGGTGTTGATGGCCACGACCGACGGTTCGTTGAGAACGATTCCGCGGCCCCTGACGTACACCAGCGTGTTGGCGGTCCCGAGGTCGACAGCCATGTCACGGCCGATGAACGACATGTTGTTCCCCATGAGGATACGTCTGGCCTTCCCAACTGGAGCGAATGCTTACTGGAGGTCGGCAGGAGGTGATGCGCCGTGAGGCGCGGAAGCTTCCATCGTAGTCCCGCCACCTTGCCCACTCGAACTCGGTGGGAGGGACTTCGCCATTGTCGGCTCTCCACGCACCCGCCCCCTTCAATGGTGACGTCGTGTCGCGATGATGCGTTCCCCCGATCGGTGCGCATATACCAAGGGGCGACCGATGATTCCATCGGTCGCCCCTGGTCACAAGGGTTTCGCGGCTGACAATGAGTCAGGAAACGCCAGGAAAGAAAATCTTGATCTCGCGCTCCGCGGACTCTTCGGAATCCGAGGCGTGGATCAGATTCTCTCGGGTGATCGTGCCGAAGTCCCCACGAATGGACCCACTCGGTGCGGCAATCGGGTCAGTCGGACCGGCGAGCGCCCGCACGCCCTCAATCACCCGCTCCCCCTCGACCACAAGCGAAACCACCGGACCGGAGGACATGAACTCCACCAACGGCTCATAAAAGGGCTTGCCGACGTGCTCGGCGTAATGCTGCTCCAGCAGTGCGCGGTCCAGGGTGCGCAGCTCCAACGCGCCGATCGTCCAGCCGGCCTTCTTCTCGATACGGCCGATGATCTCCCCGACGAGACCGCGCCTGACGGCATCGGGCTTGAGGAGGACGAGGGTGCGCTGGCTCACGAAGGGACTCCCTGTATACGAACGACGGTCAGCGGGTGCCCTGAGGCTACATGGGGCGCAGCGCCCGTCGCGGCCCCGGCCCCGGCCTGCCGGGCGGGCCGCCGGGGGCCCGCCCGAGAGTGGTCTACGCCGGGTCCGCCACCGCGTCCCCGGCCGCCTCGCCCTGCGCCGCCCAGCGCGCCTTCGCCGCGTCGATCTTGCGGCCGTAGTGGACCGACGCCCACCACAGGGCCGCGAACACCGCGCCGAGGAAGAACATCGCGGGGATGACCACACCGCTGGCGATCAGGGCGATCTGCAGGACCCAGCCCAGCTGGACGCCACCGGGGCGGGTGAGCATGCCGCACAGCAGCACGCACAGCAGCATCGCGATCCCGCTGACCGTCCAGACCGTGGCCGCCGGCAGGTCGCTGAGCTGCATCGCCACCAGTCCGGCGAAGCCGATCACGAAGAACTCGCCGATGAGGGTGCTCGCACACAGGGTGCGCATGATCAGTTCCTCCCCATGAGCAGCCGGGCCTCGCCGACCGTGATCACGGAGCCGGTCACCAGCACACCCGCTCCGGAGAACTCGCCCTCTTCCTCGGCGAGGGTGATGGCCGCCTCCAGGGCGTCGTCCAGCCGCGGCTCGACCTGGACCCGCTCGGCGCCGAAGACCTCGACCGCGACGGCCGCCAGCTCATCGGCGTCCATCGCGCGATGGCTGGAATTACGCGTCACCACGATCTCGGCGAAGATCGGCTCGAACGCCTCCAGCAGGCCCCGGACGTCCTTACCGGCGCTGGCCGCGACCACGCCCACCAGACGGCTGAAGCCGAAGGCCTCGGTGACCGCCTCGGCCGCCGCCCGCCCGCCGGCCGGGTTGTGCGCCGCGTCCAGCACCACGGTCGGGCTGCGCCGCACGACCTCCATACGGCCCGGCGAGGACACCGCGGCGAACGCGGAGCGGATGGTGTCGATGTCCAGCACCCGGGCGTGCTCGGAGCCGACGCCGAAGAACGCCTCGACCGCGGCGAGCGCCACCGCGGCGTTGTGTGCCTGGTGCGCGCCGTACAGCGGCAGGAAGATCTCGGGATACTCGCCGCCCAGGCCGCGCAGCGTCAGCATCTGGCCGCCGACCGCCACCTCGCGGGAGAGCACGCCGAATTCCATGCCCTCGCGGGCGACCGTGGCGTCCACCTCGACCGCGCGCTTGAGCATCACCGACGCGGCTTCGACCGGCTGCTGGGCCAGCACGACGGTGGCGTCCTTCTTGATGATCCCGGACTTCTCACCCGCGATCTGCTCGGGCGTCTCGCCCAGCCGGTCGGTGTGGTCCAGGGAGATCGGGGTGACCACGGCGACATCGCCGTCGATGACGTTCGTGGCGTCCCAGGTGCCGCCCATGCCGACCTCGACGACGGCGATGTCCACCGGCGCGTCCGCGAAGGCGGCGTACGCCATCGCCGTCAGCACCTCGAAGAACGAGAGCCGGAACTCCTGCTGGGCATCGACCATCTCCACGTAGGGGGCGATGTCCTGATACGTCTCGATGAAGCGCTCGGCCGAGATCGGGCTGCCGTCCAGGCTGATGCGCTCGGTGACCGACTGGACGTGCGGGCTGGTGTAGCGGCCGGTGCGCAGGTCGAAGGCGGACAGCAGGGCCTCGATCATGCGGGCCGTGCTGGTCTTGCCGTTGGTGCCGGTGATGTGGATGGAGCGGTAGGCGTGCTGCGGTGAGCCGAGGATGTCCAGCAGGGCCGCGATGCGCTGCACCGACGGGTCGAGCTTGGTCTCACCCCAGCGGCCTGCCAGCTCCTCCTCGACCGCGCGCAGCGCACGGTCGACCTCCGGGTCCGCGGGGCGGGCGGGAATACCGTCCCCCTGAGGCGGGCCGGCCTGCGCGCGCAGGGTCCGGCTGCCTGCCTCGATCACCGCGAGATCGGGGTCACGGTCGGTTTCGGCCTCGACCAGTTCGTCGAAGGCGTCGGTCGGGTCAGGGTCGTCGTTCTGGGGGCGCTCGCTCACGCCGACCAGTCTACGAGGCACCGGTGACAGCGGTCGCGCTGCGCCGCCCTCCCCGGCGACCGCCCGCCCAGCCCGGGCCTCCGGCGGCCGACGGAGGCCGACGGGAGCTAGCCGAGCGCCGCCTTCATCATGCTGCGGGCGATCGGTGCGGCCAGGCCGTTGCCGGAGATCTCGTTGCGTTCGGCGTGGCCGTCCTCGACCATCACCGCCACCGCGACCTGGTGCCCCTTGCCGTCCTGCGCGTAGGAGACGAACCAGGCGTAGGGCGTACCGCTGTTGTCGACACCGTGCTGGGCGGTGCCGGTCTTGCCGCCGACGGTCAGCCCGTCGATCTTCGCGTTGGATCCGGTGCCCTTGTCCACGACCGTGCCCATCGCCGACCGCAGCTGCTCGGCCGTGCGCGCCGACATCGTCGTGCCGTACGTCTTGGGCTCGTTCTCCTCGACGGTGTTCCCGCCGCCGTCGGTCACCTTGTCGACCAGCTGCGGGGTCTTCAGCTCGCCGCCGTTGGCGATGGCCGACGAGACCATCGCCATCTGCATCGGGGTCGCCTGGTCGTCGAACTGGCCGATACCGGACAGCGCGGTCTGGGCGTCGTCCATGTCGTCGGGGTAGACGCTCTTGGCCGCCCGCACCGGGGTGTCCACCTCGTCGTCGTTGAAGCCGAACTTCTCGGCCTGTGCGGCCATCTTCCGCGGCCCGAGGTCGGCGGCCATCTTCGCGAAGACGGTGTTGCAGGAGTACTGGAGCGCGGTGCGGATGGTGGCGTCCTTGCAGGGCGCCGCGGCGTTCTCGTTCTTCAGGTCGGTGCTGGTGTGCGGCAGCCTGTAGGGGTCGGGGCTGTCGGTCCGCTCGTCCACTGAGGAGTACAGACCGTTCTCCAGCGCGGCCGCGGCGACCACCAGCTTGAAGGTGGAGCCGGGCGGCAGCGGCTGGCGCAGCGCACGGTTCAGTTCCGGCTTCCCGTCGTCCCGCGACATCGCCTGCCACGCCTTCTGGTCGGAGCTGCCCGACCCGGCGAACTTCCCCGGGTCGTACGACGGCGTGCTGACCATGCCCAGGATCCGGCCCGTCCCCGGGTCCAGCGCCACCGCCGCACCGGTCTTGCCGCCCAGGGCCCGGTAGCCGGCCTTCTGCACCGCGGAGTCGATGGTGGTCGCGACGTCGCCGCCCTTGGCCCGCTTGCGCGTCAGGGCATCGGCGGGGCTCTGCAGCCGGCTGTCGGAGCCGTCGAGGACGTCGCCGTACAGGTTCTCCAGCTGGTTGCTGCCGAAGATCTGCGAGGAGAAGCCGGTGACCGGCGCGTACAGGGACCCGTGCCGGTAGGTCCGCTTGTACTTCAGCTGCTCGGACGTGGCCTGCGAGCCGGTGACCGGCTGCCCGTCGACGAGGATGTTGCCCAGCGGCGCCGCGTACTTGCCGATCGCCACCCGCGGGTTCTTCGGGTCGTCCTTGTACGTCTCGGCCTTGGCGGCCTGCAGCCAGGTGACCCAGCCCATCAGCGCGAGGACCAGGGCGAGGCAGAAGACCGAGACCCGTCGCAGCGGCTTGTTCATGGGGCGCGGCTCCTCGGCTCTCACAGGCGGTGACCACCGGACATCCGGCCGTCCGCTCCACCGTGCCTCGCCTTCATGAGAGGCCGATGAGAACGGATGCCCGACCGGACCGGACAACTTTTCGCCTGTTTCCGCCCTCTTCACCGGCGGGCTCCGTACGCCCCGGCTTTGCCACACGCGCGCATCACACGGGTAGCGGGAGCGGGGATCAGGTGCCGGCAATCAGTCAGCGGATGCACTTGGTGCTGCTCACCGCCTGGGCCGTGCTGTGGTTCGCGGTGGTCGAACCGAACGGCGGCTTCTCCTGGCACTACTTACGCACCGGCGGCGAACTGATCTACCAGGGCGCCGCCGGGGACGGCACCGGAGGGCTCAACCTCTACGCCCACCACCCCGAACTCCAGATGGGCCCGATCAGCTTCCTGGTCGCCGGGGTGTTCAACCCCTTTCCCGAGGCCACCGGGCAGTTCCTGGCCGCCGCCCTGATGGCGCTGCTCGGGCTGGTCATCGTCGTCCTGGCGGGCCGCAGCGCCGCCCACCACTTCCTCGGCACCGGCACCAACCACCAGCGGCTGCGGCAGCGGGTGCTGATCGCCGGACTGGCCTTCCTGCCCATGTGGATCGAGGTCGCGGTCCGGTTCGGGCATCTCGACGACGTGCTCGCACTGTTCTTCACCGCGCTCGCGGTGCGGTCCGTCACCCGCGGCAACGCCGCACTCACCGGCGCCTTCCTCGCCCTGGCCATGGATTCCAAGCCCACGGCCCTGGCCTTCACCCCGCTGCTGCTGGCCCTCCCCAAGGAGAAGTGGCTGCGCGCCGCCCTGTGGTGCGCAGGGCTGGTCGCCGTCGTCTGGCTCCCGTTCTTCGTCGGTGACTCCCAGTCCTTCGCCGCGGCGAAATTCGCCATCCCCAATCATCCGGCGTCCGCACTGCGCTGGCTGGGTGTCGGCGACCCGCAGACCCCGTCCTGGGACCGGCCGGCGCAGGCCGCGCTGGGTCTGGCGCTCGGCGCCCTCGCCGTCTGGCGCGGCCGCTGGGCGGCGGTGGTGCTGCTCGGCGCCAACGCCCGCATCGTCCTCGACCCCAGCGTCTACACCTACTACACGGCCTCGGTGCTGCTGGGCACGCTGCTGTGGGACGTCATCGGCCAGCGGCGGCTGGTCCCGTGGTGGAGCTGGCTGGCGCTGCTCATCCTCTACGGCAGCGTCTTCGTCGTCCCCGACGATTCGGCGCGGGGCCTGATCCGACTGGCGTTCGTGGCGGTCTCGACCGCGTACGTCCTGCTGTGGCCGGTACGCGAGCGAGGCGGGCGCGGGCGGGGACGCCGCAGGCCCCCCGCCCGTGAGGACGAGGGGCCTGCGCACGGCGATCCCGCGGACGGCCCGGAGCCCGGCCCCGGGCCGGATCCCGCGCCTACGCCTTGGGCAGGGCCTCCAGCTGCGCGCTGATCCGGACGATGTCCGCCTCGGCGGTCTCCAGCCGGACGCGGATCTTGTCCACGACCTTCTCCGGCGCCTTGGCGAGGAACGCCTCGTTGCCGAGCTTGCCCTGGGCCTGCGCCTTCTCCTTCTCGGCGGCGGCGAGGTCCTTCGCCAGCCGCTTGCGCTCGGCCTCGACGTCGATCGCACCGGAGAGGTCCAGGGCGACGGTGGCGCCGGCGACCGGCAGGGACGCGGTGGCGCTGAAGTCGTCACCGGCCGGCTGGAGCCGCAGCAGCGAGCGCATCGCGGCTTCGTGGGCCGCCAGCGCCGTGCCGGACAGGTCCAGGCGGGCGGGGACCTTCTGGCCGGGCTGCAGCCCCTGGTCGGAGCGGAACCTGCGGACCTCGGTCACGACCTGCTGGACGAGCCCGATCTCCTGCTCGGCCGCCGTGTCACGGAAGCCGGAGTCGGCCGGCCACTCGGCGATGACGACCGACTCGCGGCCGGTCAGCGTCGTCCAGAGGGTCTCGGTGACGAACGGGACGATCGGGTGCAGCAGCCGCAGCGTGACGTCCAGAACCTCGCCCAGGACGCGGCGCGAGACCTCGGCGGCCGGTCCGCCCGCCATGAACGTCGTCTTCGACAGCTCGACGTACCAGTCGAAGACCTCGTCCCAGGCGAAGTGGAAGAGGGCGTCCGACAGCTTCGCGAACTGGTAGTCGTCGTAATAGGCGTCCACCTCGGTGACGACCGAGTTGAGCCGCGAGAGGATCCACCGGTCGGTCGCCGACAGCTGCTCGGCGGGCGGCAGTTCACCTTCGACGGTGGCGCCGTTCATCAGCGCGAAGCGGGTGGCGTTCCAGATCTTGTTGGCGAAGTTCCGGGAGCCCTGGACCCAGTCCTCGCCGATCGGGACGTCGACACCGGGGTTGGCACCGCGGGCGAGGGTGAAGCGGACGGCGTCGGATCCGTAGGCGTCCATCCAGTCCAGCGGATTGACCGCGTTCCCGAAGGACTTGGACATCTTCTTGCCGAACTGGTCGCGGACCATGCCGTGCAGCGCGATGGTGTGGAACGGCGGCGTGCCGTCCATCGCGTAGATGCCGAACATCATCATCCGGGCGACCCAGAAGAACAGGATGTCGTAGCCGGTGACCAGGACCGAGTTCGGATAGAACTTCTCGACGCTCGGGGTCTGCTCGGGCCAGCCGAGGGTGGAGAAGGGCCACAGGCCGGAGGAGAACCAGGTGTCCAGGACGTCGGTGTCCTGCGTCCAGCCCTCGCCGGTGGGCGCCTCGTCGTCCGGGCCGACGCAGACGACCTCGCCGTTCGGGCCGTACCAGACCGGGATGCGGTGACCCCACCACAACTGCCGCGAAATGCACCAGTCATGGAGATTGTCGACCCACCCGAAGTAGCGGGACTCCATCTCCTTGGGGTGGATGGCGACCTTGCCGTCGCGGACCGCGTCACCGGCGGCCTGCGCCAGCGGGCCGACCTTGACCCACCACTGCATCGACAGCCGCGGCTCGATGGTGGTCTTGCAGCGCGAGCAGTGACCGACGGAGTGGGTGTACGGACGCTTCTCGGCGACGATCCGGCCCTCGGCGCGCAGCGCGCCGACGATGGCGCTGCGCGCCTCCAGCCGGTCCAGGCCCTGGAAGGGGCCGTGTGCCGTGATGACCGCGTGCTCGTCCATGACGGCGAGGTTGGGCAGGTTGTGCCGGCGGCCGATCTCGAAGTCGTTCGGGTCGTGGGCCGGGGTGACCTTGACCGCGCCGGTGCCGAACTCGGGGTCGACGTGCTCGTCCGCGACGACCGGGATACGGCGGCCGGTCAGCGGCAACTCGATCTCGGTGCCGACGAGATGGGCGTAGCGCTCGTCCTCGGGGTGGACCGCGACCGCGGTGTCACCGAGCATCGTCTCCGCACGCGTGGTCGCGACGACGATGGCGGAGTCGCCCTCGCCGTAGCGGATCGAGACCAGCTCGCCGTCGTCGTCCTGGTATTCCACCTCGATGTCCGAGATGGCGGTCAGACAGCGCGGGCACCAGTTGATGATGCGCTCGGCGCGGTAGATCAGCTCGTCGTCGTAGAGCCGCTTGAAGATCGTCTGGACGGCCTTGGAAAGGCCCTCGTCCATCGTGAACCGCTCGCGCGACCAGGCGACGCCGTCGCCCAGGCGCCGCATCTGCCCGGAGATCTGCCCGCCGGACTCGGCCTTCCACTGCCAGACCCGCTCGACGAACGCCTCGCGGCCCAGGTCGTGGCGCGAGACGCCCTCCTTGGCCAGCTCGCGCTCGACGACGTTCTGGGTGGCGATACCGGCGTGGTCCATGCCCGGCTGCCACAGCGTCTCGAAGCCCTGCATCCGCTTCCTGCGGGTCAACGCGTCGATCAGGGTGTGCTCGAAGGCGTGACCCAGGTGCAGGGAGCCCGTGACGTTCGGCGGGGGGATGACGATGGTGTACGGCGGCTTCTCGCTCTTCTCGTCCGCCTCGAAGTAACCCCGCTCCACCCAGCGCTCGTACAGCGGCCCCTCTACATCGGCCGGCGTGTACTGAGTCGGCAGTTCGGGGGCGCTGTGGTTGCTCTGCTGAGAGTTCTCGGTCACGCCGGACAGTGTACGGGCGGCGATGTCGCAGTCTCGAATCGGTTTGGCCCCCGGGGCAGCGGCTGTCGGTGGCGTCGTACAGGATGTCGTCATCGCATCGACACCAGCTGTCACCAGTTGTCACGAGGGGAACCGCTCCATGAGCTACAACCAGCCGCCTCCCGGCCCGTACGGGCAACAGCCCCAGCAGCCCGGCCCGTACGGCCAGCCGCAGCAGCCGCCGGCTCAGCAGCCTGGTTACGGCTACCCCCAGCAAGGCGGCCAGGTCCCCCCGCAGCAGCCCGGTTACGGCTACCCGCAGCAGGGCGGCCAAGTGCCCCCGCAGCAGGGCTACGGCTACCCCCAGCAGGGCCAGCAGCCCGGCTACGGCTACCCCCAGCAGGGCCAGCAGGCCCCGTACGGCGGTCAGCAGACGCCCTACGGCATGATCCCCCCGGCCCCGCCCGAGACGGGCGGCAACGGCAAGAAGATCGGCCTCATCGCCGGCGGCATCGCCGTCGTCGCGGCGATCGCCGTGGGCGCGTACTTCGTCTTCGGCTCGGGCGGGGAGGTGGCGCCGTACACGATCTCGTTGCCGGAGAAGCTGCTGAACTCGCAGTTCTCCAAGGCGCCGGGTCCCACGGGAGCGGGGACCGAGGACTTCTCGAACGACAAGGAGGCCAAGGCCCTCGGGATCACCAACAGCAAGGGCGTCCAAGGCAAGTACACCGCTGACGGCGGCCTGACGGCGACCGTGATCGGCCTCTACGGCAACATCGCCGACCCCGAGGGCGCCGTGAGCCAGATGCTCGCCAAGGTCGACGCGAACCAGAAGAAGTCGATGGGCAGCGCCAAGATCGAGGACGTCACCCCGTCAACGGAGTACTCGCCGGAGGGCTTCGACGGCACGGTGATGAAGTGCCGGACGCAGAAGATCACGGTCTCGCGGGGCGGCGTGACCGTGCCCGTCACCGCTTCCACCTGCATCTGGGGCGACAACAGCGCCCTCGGCGTCGTCCAGATGGCGGCCGCCCCCTCCACCTCCGGGGCCGCCACCTCATCGACGCCCGGCGCCGAGGACCTCGCCGAGAAGACCGCGCAGATCCGCAACGAGGTCCGCCAGGAGAAGTAGCGGCACCGCCCGGTCCTGACGCTGCACGGCGCTCGATGAGGATGCCTCGTCGAGCGCCTTTCGCATGCCGGCCTGCGGGCCGCCGCGGTGACCGGAGTACCGGTGGCGCCAGCTGCGCCTCCCCACGTCCGTCACGACACGGAGCCGCCCGGCAGCGAGTTCGCTGCCGGGCGGCTCCGTGTGTGGCTCGGGGTGCTACGCGCTCTTCTCGTGGGGCTCGCCCGACTCACCGTTGCGGGTGCGGGGCACCAGCGTCGGGTTGACGTTGGAGTGCACCACGTCCTCGGTGATGACGACGCGGGCGACGTCCTTGCGGGACGGGACCTCGTACATCACCGACATCAGGACTTCTTCCATGATGGCGCGCAGACCACGGGCGCCGGTGCCGCGCAGGATCGCCTGGTCGGCGATGGCCTCCAGGGCCGGGCGGTCGAAGTCCAGCTCCACGCCGTCGAGTTCGAAGAGGCGCTGGTACTGCTTGACGAGCGCGTTGCGCGGCTCGACCAGGATCTGCAGCAGGGCCTCACGGTCGAGGTTGTGGACGGAGGTGAGGACCGGGAGACGGCCGATGAACTCCGGGATCATCCCGAACTTCACCAGGTCCTCCGGCATGACCTCCTGGAGCTGGTCCTTGGACTCGATCTCGCGCTTGGAGCGGATCGTCGCGCCGAAGCCGATGCCCTTGGCCCCGGAGCGCGACTCGATGATCTTCTCCAGGCCGGCGAACGCGCCGCCCACGATGAACAGCACGTTCGTCGTGTCGATCTGGATGAATTCCTGGTGCGGGTGCTTGCGGCCGCCCTGCGGCGGCACGGAGGCGGTGGTGCCCTCCAGGATCTTCAGCAGGGCCTGCTGCACGCCCTCGCCGGAGACGTCACGCGTGATCGACGGGTTCTCGCTCTTCCGGGCGACCTTGTCGATCTCGTCGATGTAGATGATGCCGGTCTCGGCCTTCTTGATGTCGAAGTCCGCGGCCTGGATCAGCTTGAGGAGGATGTTCTCGACGTCCTCGCCGACATAGCCGGCCTCGGTCAGCGCCGTGGCGTCGGCGAAGGCGAAGGGGACGTTGAGCATCCGGGCGAGAGTCTGCGCCAGCAGCGTCTTGCCCGAGCCGGTCGGGCCGAGCAGCAGGATGTTGGACTTGGCGAGCTCGATGCCCTCGTCGCCGCGGCCACCGCCGTTCTCGCCGGCCTGCACCCGCTTGTAGTGGTTGTACACGGCGACCGAGAGCGTCTTCTTGGCGGGCTCCTGGCCGACGACGTAGCCGTTCAGGAACTCGTAGATCTCCCGCGGTTTGGGGAGTTCCTCCCACCGCACCTCGGAGGTCTCGGCGAGTTCCTCCTCGATGATTTCGTTGCAGAGGTCGATGCACTCGTCGCAGATGTACACACCAGGTCCCGCGATGAGCTTCTTCACCTGCTTCTGGCTCTTTCCGCAGAACGAGCACTTGAGCAGGTCGCCGCCGTCACCGATGCGTGCCACGAGGTGCTTCCCCTTCGCCTGGGATCCGCATTGCTCCACGGACCCGGGTGCTTGCCTATCGACGGTACCTTGCCGGGCCCCCCGTACGGGCCCCCCTTGAACCGACTGGGTTCACTCGATCCAAGGGGGCGACTCTCCGGCTCACGAGCGAAGCCCGCTATCCGATGGAGACGGACGACTTCCGCGTCGAGACGATCTGGTCGACCAGACCGTACGCCAAGGACTCCTCGGCGGTCAGAATCTTGTCACGCTCGATATCGTCCCGAATCTTCTCGATCGGCGTGGAGGAGTGCTTGGCCAGCAGGTCCTCCAGCTGCGAACGCATCCGCAGGATCTCGTTGGCGGCGATCTCCAGGTCGGAGACCTGACCGCGGCCGGTCTCGCTGTACGGCTGGTGGATCAGCACCCGGGCGTTCGGCAGCGCCATCCGCTTGCCGGGGGTGCCGGCCGCGAGCAGCACGGCCGCGGCGGAGGCCGCCTGGCCCATGCAGACCGTCTGGATGTCGGGCTTGACGAACTGCATCGTGTCGTAGATCGCGGTGAGCGCCGTGAAGGAGCCACCGGGCGAGTTGATGTAGATCGAGATGTCACGGTCGGGGTCCATCGACTCCAGGCACAGCAGCTGCGCCATGACGTCGTTGGCCGACGCGTCGTCGATCTGCACGCCGAGGAAGATCACCCGCTCCTCGAAGAGCTTCGCGTACGGGTCGTACTCGCGCACGCCCTGCGAGGTGCGCTCGACGAAGCGCGGAACGATGTAGCGGGACTCGGCGCGCGGGCCGGAAAACTCGGACTCCGCGCCCTCGTACAGGCCGCTGCCGTGGAAGTTGTTCATCGTGGTGTTCACCGTCCTGGTGGCGATCAAGTGGGCTGGGGTGGCTGTGGGGCGAGTGGTACGGGGCTCAGGCCCCGGTGCCGCCCCCGCCCGGAACGCCTGCGGCGGAGGTCATCACATCGTCGATGAGGCCGTACTCCTTGGCCTCGTCGGCGGAGAACCAGCGGTCGCGGTCGGAGTCGTGGGTGATGCGCTCGACGGTCTGACCGGTGTGGAAGGCGGTCAGCTCGGCCATCCGCTTCTTGGTGTGCAGCAGCCGCTCGGCGTGGATCTTGATGTCCGACGCGGAACCCGCCAGGCCCGCGGAGGGCTGGTGGATGAGGATCTCGGCGTTCGGCAGCGCGAAGCGCTTGCCCGGGGTGCCGGCGCTCAGCAGGAACTGCCCCATCGAGGCGGCGAGGCCCATCGCGATCGTCACCACGTCGTTCTTGATGTACTGCATGGTGTCGTAGATCGCCAGACCGGCCGAGATCGAGCCGCCCGGAGAGTTGATGTAGAGGAAGATGTCCTTCTCCGGGTCCGCGGCGAGGAGAAGAAGCTGCGCGGTGATCTTGTTGGCGATGTCGTCGTCGACCGGCTGGCCGAGGAAGATGATCCGCTCGCCGAGCAGCCGGTTGTAGACCTGGTCGCCGAGGCCACCGAAGGTCGGCTCAGCGGCGGCGGAAGGCATCGGGATCGTCACGTGTCCACCTGCTCGTTGTCGGACGGCTCGAGACCGTCTCAGCGTCGTCTTCTGGGGCGCGGGGATCGGCGCCGTGTGCTGCCCCCGGCGCGGTTTCAGGGACTCCCCTGCCCTCCTATCTACGGACCCTAACGCGCAGGTCGGACAACGCCATCCCGCATTGAGAACTGTTCGCTGTGAGCGCAGGCTCACCGGAGGGCGATGACATACGGGCCCGAACACGCGCACGTGCGTGTTCGGGCCCGTATGGACAGGACTCGGGAGAGCCGGGGCTGTGGCTCAGCCCTCGTTCTTCTCCTCGGCCGCGGCCTCGTCGGTGCCCTCGGACTCGGCCTGGACGGTCTCGGCCGTCTCGTCCTCGTCGTCGAGGTCGACGACCTCACCGTTGGTGTCCTTGACCGTGGCGGCCTCGACGACCACCGCGAGCGCCTTGCCGCGGGCGACCTCGCCGACGAGCATCGGCACCTGGCCACCCTCGACGACGGCCTGGGCGAACTGGTCGGGGGACATGCCGGAGGACTGCGCGCGGCGCATGAGGTGCTCGGTGAGCTCCTCCTGGCTGACGTTCAGCTTCTCCTTGTTGACCAGCTCATCGAGGATGAACTGGGTCTTGATGCCCTTCTCCGCCTGCTCCTTGGTCTCGGCGTCGAACTCTTCCTCGGTCTTGCCCTGGATCTCCAGGTACTTGGCGAGGTCGAGGCCCATCTGGCCGAGCTGGTGGTTGACCAGGTTGTGCTTGCGGGTCTCGATCTCGTCCGCGAGCAGCTTCTCGGGGATCGGCACCTCGACGAGCTTGAGCAGCTCGTCCAGGACCTTCTCCTGGGCCTGGGTGGCCTGGTCGTACTTCTTCATCTGGGCGAGGCGCTTGCTGCTGTCGGCCTTGAGCTCGTCGAAGGTGTCGAACTCGCTCGCCAGCTGCGCGAAGTCATCATCCAGCTCGGGCAGTTCGCGGGCCGCGACGGCGGTGACGTCGACCTTGACCTCGGCCTCCTTGCCCTGGGCGGAGCCGCCCTTGAGCTCGGAGGTGAAGGTGGCGCTGCCGCCGGCCTCGACGCCCTTGACGGCCTCGTCGATGCCGTCGAGGAGCTCACCGGAGCCGACGGTGTAGCTGACGCCCTGGGCGACGCCGTCCTCCAGGACCTCGCCGTCCACCTTGGCCTCGAGGTCCAGCGTCAGGACGTCGCCGTCCTGCGCGGCACGCTCGACCGGGCTGGTCGAGGCGAAGCGCTCACGGAGCTGCTCGACCGACTTGTCGATGTCCTCGTCCGACACCTCTACGGCGTCGACCTCGACCTCGATACCGGAGTAGTCCGGGATCTCCAGGGCGGGGCGGATGTCGACCTCGGCGGTGAAGGCCAGCAGCTCGCCGTCCTTCAGCTCGGTGATGTCGACCTCGGGCTGGCCGAGGACGTTGAGCTCACCCTCGTTGACCGCCTCGGTGTAGAACTTCGGGAGGGCGTCGTTGACGGCCTCCTCCAGCACCGCACCGCGGCCGAACCGCTGGTCGATGACGCGGGCCGGGATCTTGCCCTTACGGAAGCCCTTCACCGTGACCTGCTGGTTGATCTTCTTGTACGCCGCGTCGAGGCTGTCCTTGAGCTCCTCGAAGGGCACCTCGACAGTGAGCCGAACCCGGGTCGGGTTCAGGGTCTCCACGGCGCTCTTCACGGTTCGGTCTCCTTGGGGCTGACTTCTGGGGTTCTGCCTGAGATCTTCCGGCACCCGGTTGTCCGGGTCCCGGCCGATAGCGCCCGGTACAAAGACACACGGGCACGCAGCTTGCATAGTAACCGCAAGGAGGATCGCACCCACAATGCGATCTTCGACGGCCGCTCCTCCGCGGCCGCGGAGTGATGCCGGAGTGCTGAACTGAGGACTGCTGGTCGGGGTGGCCGGATTCGAACCGACGACCTTCCGCTCCCAAAGCGGACGCGCTACCAAGCTGCGCCACACCCCGTCGGTGCGACACGTAGGGTACATGGCTGATGGCGCTCCGGCTGCACGATATCGAGATGCCCACCTTGGCGGGTTCCGTCGCGGTCCCACGGACCGGCCGAGGCTCTCGCGGCGATTCTCTCCCAGGGGCGCACACGCGCGATGAACGGGCCCGGCGCGGGCCTGAACCGCCCGCGGGTGTGCGGCACACCGCCCCGACCCGCTACGATGCACTGCGTGCCGAGGTCCTGCGACCTGCGGCGCTCGCGGGCGTAGCTCAATGGTAGAGCCCCAGTCTTCCAAACTGGCTACGCGGGTTCGATTCCCGTCGCCCGCTCCATACGACAAAGGGCCAGGTCAGAGGATATTTCCTCGACCTGGCCCGAGTCTTTTCCCGCGGGCAGCAGGGATGGCCCGCGGGGCCCCTCGGGCGTCAGCCCAGCTGGTTCTTGATGTGGTCGACCACTTCGGCGAAGTCCTCCGTGGGCGAGAAGTCGACGTATTCGACGTCCTCCAGCGCCTCCGGGGCGTGCCCGGGTGACCAGTAGAAGGCCTGGCCGGCCTCGTAGACGCGCTCGCCGTCCCGGGTCCGCATCTTGAGGCGGCCCTTGAGCAGATAGCCCCAGTGGGGGCACTGGCACAGGTCGTCCGTCAGGCCCTTGAGGGCCGGTCCCATGTCCGCGCCTCGGGGCAGGCGCACGAAGGCGACGGACATGTCTCCGCCGATCTCCCGCGTCCGCAGCTCCACGCCGTCACCTTCGATCATGACCGGGGTGTCGTTGCGCGTCGTTGCCGTCATGGCTCCTCCAGGGCCGGTCCGCTGCCGGCCGACTCGCTGCCCTTCCAGTCTCACCCCCTCCACGGGGGCCTGCGACACGTGCGGGACCCGCCGCGCGGGCGCCCTTCGCGCGGCGTGCGGGGGTCAATAGGGTGGCGGGCATGGAGATCTGGCTCAATCCCGCGTGTTCCAAGTGCCGTTCCGCCGTGGAGATCCTCGACGAGGAGGGCGCGGAGTACACCGTCCGCAAGTACCTGGAGGACCCGCCGACCGCGGAGGAGTTGCGCGCGGTGCTGGAGCGGCTGGGGCTGGAGCCGTGGGAGATCACACGGACCCAGGAGGCGGAGGCGAAGGAGCTGGGGGTCGCGGCGTGGGAGCGGACCGACGCCGGACGTGAGAGGTGGATCGCTGCGCTCGCGGCGCACCCGCGGCTGATTCAGCGCCCGATCATCACCGCGGACGATGGATCGGCACTGGTGGGACGCAGCGAGCAGGCCGTGAAGGAGGCGATGGGGCGTACCGGGGGCGGGCGTACCGCCTAGAAGGTGATGTGGTTGATCGTGTCCGCGAGGGAGTTGAGGAACCGGTTGATGGACGGGGCCATGCCGGTGGAGGCCAGGAAGAACCCGAAGAGTATGGCGACGATCGCCGGACCCGCCTTGATCGACTTCCCTCTGATCAGAACGATCAGCACGATCCCCAACAGCAGCACCACTGACAGTGAAAGAGCCACAACTGATCACACCCTTGGTCGGAACGCCTCGCCGGCCCGGGAGCATGCCGCGCACACCCCCTGGCCCCATCGTGCCACCAACTCCTTGCCCACCGGAGGTGGGTGACGAATCATCGGCCAACGCTTTGCCCGGTTTCGACCCCTGAGGTGTGTGAGGCGGGCGTGGCCGGGCAGGCGGGGAGGTGTGCCGCGCCGCACGAAGGCCCCGGGCCACGGGAACGGCGTCGGCGATTTGGCCTGATCGCCTCCCTGCCGGTGGCCGGTAGTGGCCGGTGAGCCGCGCGGCGCGTGGGCGCGGCCGTCGGCGGGATCTCGCCGTGAATTACCGGGACGGCGGCAATCGGGCCGCGTCCGCCATAATTCCCGTGTCATCCGTCACAGTAATTGCGGGCACTCGCCGTGCGTAATCACACGGGCCGGTGAGGCGTTATCCATGTCACTCTGCGCCCGGTGCGAGCGGATCGAGCTATTCGGACATAGCGTAAAGGAATCAGACATTCCTTCCGGGTCTCCCTCGGGGGATACCGACCGTTTTAGACGGGCGAAGCCGGACATCACGGGCGCGTGAGTGCGCGGATATGGCGGAGTGGGGAGGGGTCCACGAAAGATCTTTTCGTGTCTGCCGCATTTTTATCCACGCCATATGTGTGGAGGCACCTGGGGAAATAGAGAATTACTGCCGGGCGGTTTTACGCATTCGCCGACCGCCGCTATCGTGCCTCAGATGTTTCACGCTGCCCCGACACCACGACGTGAGCTCCCTCAGGCCAGGGAGGCGGCGGGTGCGGACCGGACGGCGCGTGCGGCACAGCCGTCCGGCGTGCCGGAGCGCACCCCGGACCCCGCCCCCAAAGCCGGCCGGGACGCCTTCTTCGACAACGCCAAGTACCTGGCCATCGTGCTCGTGGCGATGGGGCATGTCTGGGAACCCCTGACCGACGGCAGCCGCAGCGCCGAGGCGCTGTACATGACCGTCTACGCCTTCCACATGCCGGCGTTCATCATCATCTCCGGCTACTTCTCGCGCAGCTTCGACATGCGCAAGGACCGGCTGCAGCGTCTGGTCACCGGGGTCGCCGTCCCGTACATCCTCTTCGAGACGGCCTACGCCTTCTTCAAGCGCTGGGCGGACGACGACCCGGGGCATCCGATCAGCCTGCTCGACCCCTGGTTCCTGACGTGGTTCCTGGTGGCCCTGTTCATCTGGCGGCTGACCACCCCGCTCTGGAAGGTCGTGCGCTGGCCGCTGCCGCTCGCGCTGGCCATCGCCGTGCTCGCCTCCGTCTCACCCGACATCGGTGACGACCTGGATCTCCAACGGGTGCTGCAGTTCATGCCGTTCTTCGTCCTCGGCCTGTGCCTGCGGCCCGAGCACTTCAAGATGGTGCAGCGGCGGGCGGTGCGCATCGCCTCGCTGCCCGTCTTCGCCTGCGCGCTGCTGATGGCGTACTGGGCGGCGCCCCGGATGTCGTCGGCGTGGTTCTACCACCGCGACAGCGCTCAGGAGTTGGGCACCACCTGGTGGATCGGCTCGGTCATGACGATGGCCCTCTTCGGCTGCTCGATCGTCCTGGTGGCCTGCTTCTTCGCCTGGGTGCCCACCCGGCCCATGTGGTTCACGGTGCTGGGCGCGGGGACGCTGTACGGCTATCTGCTGCACGGCTTCCTGGCCAAGGGCTCGCGGTTCTGGGGCTGGTTCGACGACTACGCCTGGCTGCACACCCCTGCCGGCGAGATCGCGGTCACGCTGATCGCGGGAGCGATCGTGACGGCGCTGTGCACACCACCCGTCCGCAAGGCGTTCCGCTTCGCGATGGAGCCGACGATGGCGTGGGCGTTCCGCAAGGACGCGACCGATACGGCGCGGGAGCGCGTCAGCCTGTGAGAGGGGTGGGGGCCTCCCCCGCGCCCCGCGGCCGCGGCTGCGGTCGCCGTACGGCCGGCCCGGCTCCGGTCCCGCGCTCAGGACTCAAGGGCCCGCGCTCAGGACTCAGGCGTCGCGGCAGATCAGCAGCAGGGCCCGGTCGTCGTTGACATCCTTGGCGACGGCCTCGATCAGGTGCCAGGCGGCGCCCACGAAGCCCTCGCCGATGTAGCGGTCGGCCTCGCCGGTCAGCCGGTCGATGCCCTCGGCGATATCGCGGTCGGCGGCCTCCACCAGGCCGTCGGTGAACATCATCAGCACGTCCCCGGGCCGCAGGGTCCCCTTGACCGGGTCGAACTGGGCACCGTCGTAGACACCGAGGAGCGGGCCCTCGCCCGACTTCTCCTCCCAGCGGCCGGTGCCCGCGCTCAGCTGGAGAGCCGGCAGATGACCGGCGGAGAGCAGCTCGTAGTCCCCCGACTCCAGATCCAGGACGAGATGGATGGAGGTCGCGAAGCCCTCGTCCCAGTCCTGGCGCAGCAGATAGCCGTTGGCCGCGGGGAGGAAGGCGTGCGGCGGCAGGGAGCCGAGGAGGCCGCCGAAGGCCCCGGACAGCAGCAGCGCACGGGATGCCGCGTCCATGCCCTTGCCCGAGACATCCGTCAGCACCACTTCGAGGATGTTGCCGCCCTGGGTGCGCGAGGCCACCACGAAGTCGCCCGAGAAGGACTGGCCGCCGGCCGGGCGCAGGGCCATCTCGCGGTGCCATCCCCGGGGCAGTTCGGGGAGCTTGCTCTGGACGCGGATGCGTTCGCGCAGGTCGAAGAGCATCGTCCCGCCACGCCGCCAGGGCACCCCGACCCGGCTGCGGAACTGCGCGATCAGCAGCCCGAAGAGGCCGACCGCCGCCACGACCAGCACCGTGCCGGGTGTGACGCGGTCCGGCCCCGCGGTGTACGGGCCGAGCAGTGCCGCCTCGACGATCAGCGCGCCGGCCGATGTGGCGTACAGGGCGAGGAGGTTGGCCGGCCGCAGCAGCAGGCCGCCGGCGATGACCGGGAGCACCAGCGCGGTGGGGGCGATCCAGTCGGGGCGCCAGAGCGTGCCTGCCGCGATCGCGGGTATGGCCAGGAGGAGGGCGGCCAGCGCGAGCCAGTCGGAGCCGTCGCCCCGGAAGTAGTCGACGCCGGCTTTGCGCACGCCGATGCGCGCCCGGTGCAGGCCTTTGTGCACCCGGGCCGTCAGGGGTTCCGCTCCCGGGCCGTTTGTCATCGCTCTGGGACTTTAGCCACCCGTTCGGCGGTGCGTCGATTCGCCGTACAGACCTCAGGTCAATTGCCGGGAAACCGCGTTCGAAATGCGGTCGCGCGGCCGGAGAGTGTCCTGCTAGGCATGGCGTATGACGACAGATCTGCGGGAGCTGCGCGACGCCGAGTGGGATGGCTGGTTCGACAAGGTGGACCTCGCGTTCGGCGGGGTGCACGAACCGCCGGAGGGGCGGGCCCTCTGGCGCGAGCGCACGGAGGTCGCGCGCTCCTTCGGGGCCTGGGCGGACGGAGACTGGGTCGGCACGGCCGGGGCCTTCTCCTTCTGGCTGACGGTGCCGGGCGGGGACCGGGTGGCGGCTGCCGGCGTCACGATGGTCACGGTCCAGCCGACGCACCGCAGGCGGGGAGTGCTGCGCTCGATGATGCGCCATCAGCTGGCGGACGTCCGGGCGCGCGGTGAGTCGCTGGCGGTCCTGACGGCCTCGGAGCCCGCCATCTACGGCCGGTTCGGCTACGGCGCGGCGACGCAGGAGCTGCGGCTGGGCGTCGACACGCTACGGCTGGCGCCCCCGGACCTGCCGGGCATCGACGGCGTACGCCTGCGGCTGGTGGACCCGGCGCAGTCGCTGCCCGACTGCGAGCGGGTGTACGAGCAGCTGGTGCCGACCCGTCCGGGGATGCTCGCGCGGCGGCCGGGCTGGGAGCGGATGGGCGTGTACGACCCGGAGAGCGAACGGGACGGCGCCGGGAAGCTGCAGTGCGTGGTGGCCGAGGTCGACGGCGAGGTACGGGGATACGCGCGCTACGCGGTCAACCCGGAGTGGGACCACGCCGGGCCGTGCGGGGCGGTGCGCCTGCGGCAGATCGACGCCCTGGAGCCGGTGGTGTACGCGGCGCTGTGGCGCTATCTGTTCGGGATCGACCTCACCTCGTGGGTGTCGGTGCGCGGCAGGCCGGTGGACGATCCGGTGCTGCACCTGGTGGCGGACATGCGGCGCTGCGGCATCGAGGTGCGGGAGTCGCTGTTCGTGCGGCCGGTCGAGGTGGGCGAGGCGCTGGCGGCGCGGACGTACCTCACACCGGTGGATGTGGTGCTGGAGGTCGCGGACCCGTTCTGCCCCTGGAACGAAGGGCGTTGGCGGCTGAGCGGCGACGCCAAGGGCGCTTCCTGCGCGCGCACCACCGACGCGCCCGATCTGGCGCTTTCGGTACGGGAGTTGGGCTCCGCCTATCTGGGCGGCTTCGCCCTGTCGGCGCTGGCGGCCGCGGGCCGGGTCCAGGAGCTGCGGCCCGGTGCGCTGCAGGCGGCGTCGGTGGCGTTCGGCTCCGACGTCGCGCCGTGGCTGCCGCACGGGTTCTAGGCCCGTACGGAGGGGCATCCGGCGCGGGCGGCCTTCCGCGCCGGATGCCGGCCGCTCAGGGCCGGTGGCCACCCGTCGCCGGCTGGCACCCGGGGCACCAGAAGAGGTTGCGGGCGGCGAGACCGGCGGTGCGGATCTCGCCGCCACAGATGTGGCACGGAGCGTCGGCGCGGCGGTAGACGTACACCTCACCGCCGTGGTCGTCGACCCGTGGCGGGCGGCCCATGGCCTCGGGAAGGTGCTCCGGGCGGACGGTGTCGATGCGGTTGTGGCGCACGCCCTCCCGCATCAGCAGCACCAGGTCCGCCCAGAGGGCGTCCCACTCGGCGCGGGTGAGGTCGCGGCCCGGCCGGTAGGGGTCGATGCCGTGCCGGAAGAGGACCTCGGCTCGGTAGACGTTGCCGACGCCCGCGATGACCTTCTGGTCGAGCAGCAGCGCCGCGATGGTCGTACGGCTGCGCGTGATCCGCTGCCAGGCGCGCTCCCCGTCGTCCCCGGGGCGCAGCGGATCGGGGCCGAGCCGGTCGTGTATCGCGTGCTTCTCGGCGTCGGTGATCAGCGCGCAGGTGGTGGGGCCGCGCAGATCCGCGTAGTGGCGGGAGCCGGCCAGGCGCAGCCGGACGGTGTCGGTGGGCGGCGGCGCGGGCGCGTCGCCGAAGCCGAGCTTGCCGAACAGTCCGAGGTGGATGTGGACCCAGCGGGCCGGTCCGAACCCGAGGAAGAGGTGCTTGCCGTGCGCCTCGGCGGTGTCCATGACCTGGCCGTCGATCAGCGCGGCGCCGCCGGCGAACTTTCCCTGCGGGCTGCTCGCCCGGACCGGCTCGCCCTCGAAGCGGTCCCGGTGGTCCAGCGCGAGGCGGTGGATCGTGTGCCCCTCGGGCATGCGGGTGGTCCTCCAGTGGGCACGCCCGCCCACCCCGGCGGCCGGGGTGGGCGGGCGGCGACGGCGGTGGGCGTCAGCCCTGCGGGTGGTGGGCGGGGATGGGCGGCAGCTCGCCGGTGGCCTCGTACGCCGACAGCATGTCGATGCGGCGGGTGTGACGCTCCTCACCGGAGTACGGCGTGGCGAGGAACGCCTCGACGAACTTCGTGGCCTCGTCCTGGGTGTGCATCCGGCCGCCGACGGAGATGACGTTGGCGTTGTTGTGCTCGCGGCCGAGCTTGGCGGTCTCCTCGCTCCAGGCCAGCGCGGCCCGTACACCCTTGACCTTGTTGGCGGCGATCTGCTCGCCGTTGCCGGAGCCGCCGATCACGATGCCGAGGCTGTCCGGGTCGTCCGCGGTCCGCTCCGCGGCGCGCAGGCAGAACGGGGGGTAGTCGTCCTGGGCGTCGTAGATGTGCGGACCGCAGTCGACGGGCTCGTGGCCATTGGCCTTGAGCCACTCGACGAGGTGGTTCTTGAGTTCGAAACCTGCATGGTCGGAGCCGAGATACACGCGCATGGCCATGAGTGTGGCATGACGATGTGCGGGTAGGCGCGACTGGGTCTTCCTACGGTTCTACGCATGGAAACCCTGGTCGACCTTGCGTACGCAAGCGCGTGACGTAACCGTCCAGGGTTTCATGCAACGATCCGGATTCAGACCTTCCAAACCATGGGTTAGCGAAGATCTAATGCGGGAGTTCCATTCCGTGAACCACACAAGGACGGTGCACATGGGCGCGCACCCGCCTACCACCAAGACGGTCCCCACCACCGGCGAACCCGGCGGCGGACCCGGGAGCCAGCCTCAGGACGGGCTGCAGGCAGGACTCAAGAACCGCCACCTGTCGATGATCGCGATCGGCGGCGTCATCGGCGCCGGGCTCTTCGTCGGCTCCGGCGCGGGGATCTCGGCCGCCGGGCCGGGCATCCTCCTCTCCTACGCGCTGACCGGCCTGCTGGTCGTGCTGGTGATGCGGATGCTGGGCGAGATGGCCGCGGCCTCCCCCACCTCCGGCTCGTTCTCCGCCTACGCCGACCGTGCGCTCGGCCGCTGGGCGGGCTTCACCATCGGCTGGCTGTACTGGTTCTTCTGGTCGGTCGTGCTGGCCGTCGAGGCGACCGCCGCCGCCGCGATCCTCACCGGCTGGGTACCGGCCGTCCCGCAGTGGGCCTGGGCGCTGCTGGTGATGATCGTGCTGACCGGGACCAACCTCATCTCCGTCGGCTCGTTCGGCGAGTTCGAGTTCTGGTTCGCCGGCATCAAGGTCGTCGCGATCGTCGTCTTCATCGCGGTCGGCGCGCTGGCGATTTTCGGGCTGCCCCCGGGCGGCGACCCGGTGGGCGTGACGAACCTGACCGGGCACGGCGGGTTCCTGCCGAACGGACCGGGCGCGATCCTCTCCGGCATGCTGCTGGTGGTCTTCTCCTTCATGGGCAGCGAGATCGTCACGCTGGCGGCGAGCGAGTCGCCGAACCCGGTGCAGGCCGTCCGCAAGGCCGTCAACAGCGTCATCTGGCGTATCGCGATCTTCTACATCGGCTCGATCGCGGTGATCGTGACGCTGCTGCCGTGGAACGACCCGGCGGTGGTCAAGAGCCCGTACGTGGCGGTCCTGAAGTCGCTGGACATCCCCTACGCGGGCACGGTCATGGACGTCGTGGTGCTGACCGCTGTGCTGTCCTGTCTGAACTCCGGGCTGTACACCGCCTCCCGGATGGCGTTCTCGCTCGGTGAGCGCGGCGACGCGCCCAAGGCGTTCAAGAAGGTCAACAAGGGCGGGGTGCCCGCGGTCGCGATCTGGGCCTCGGTCGCCTTCGGCTTCATCGCGACGATCTTCAGCTACACGTCGAAGGACACCATCTTCCAGTTCCTGTTGAACTCCTCCGGTGCGGTGGCCCTGTTCGTGTGGCTGGTCATCTGCTTCTCGCAGCTGCGGATGCGCCGGGTCATCGAACGGGACACCCCGGAGCGGCTGACGGTGCGGATGTGGCTGTACCCGTGGCTGACGTACGCGACCATCGGGATGATCGTCTTCGTCATCGGCTACATGTTCTACGACCCGGACGGGCGGGAGCAGATGATCCTGTCGGTCGTCGCGGCCGTCGTGGTGCTGGCCATCGGGCTGGTTCTGGACCGGCGCAGGCCGCGGGACCGGGACGCGGCGGAGGCGCCCGGGACCGGCGCGCTCAAGTAACGCCGCCCGACGCAGCAGAAGGCGGGGCCCGCACCGGTTCGGTGCGGGCCCCGCCTTCTGCTGCGTCGGGCGCGGCCGCAGGGGCGGCCCCGGGGGCTCAGCCGCGGCGGCCGGCCAGCTTCCAGGCGGTGGGCAGCGCGCCCATGGCCAGCGCGGCCTTGAGGGCGTCGCCGATCAGGAACGGCACCAGGCCGACGGCCACCGCCTCGCCGAAGGACATACCGGTGCTCAGCGCGAGGTACGGGACGCCGACGGCGTAGATCAGGGCCGTGCCCGCGGCCATCGTTCCGGCCGTGCGCAGCACTCCGCGGTCACCGCCGCGGCGGGCCAGCGCGCCCACGACGGTGGCGGCCAGCAGCATGCCCAGGATGTAGCCGAAGGTCGCGCCGCCGGCGCCCGAGGCGCCACCGGCGAACCACGGCATGCCCGCCAGGCCCGCCAGGGCGTACAGCGCGAGGGAGAGCAGGCCGCGGCCGGCGCCGAGCGAGGCGCCGACCAGCAGGGCGGCGAAGGTCTGGCCGGTGACCGGGACCGGGGAGCCGGGAACCGGGACGGCGATCTGGGCCGCTACGCCGGTCAGCGCGGCGCCGCCGAGCACCAGCGCCGCGTCGCGGACGCGGGCGCGGGAGGCGGTGGCGGCGGGCAGCAGATCGGCGAGGACCGCACCGATGGGGGTTCCCCCGCGCGAAGCCTGGGGGAGGGTGAGGGCGGACTCAGTGCTCATCGGTACTCCGCGAGGTGTGAGAAGGATCCGGGACAGGACGGGACGCGACGACGTTAGTCCAGCGGGGCCCCGGCGATCATCGTGTGGCGGCGACAAAGCCCCGGTGGCCCGCTTGGAGAGTTCCGAACAACCGCCACGATGCCAGGCCGTGGCGGGGCGAGGAGCGTCTTCGCAGGTCACGTGATGCTCATCACGGGCGTACGCGAGGGCAGGGTGCGGGTTTTGTGCTAGCGCGCGGCGTGCGGCGAGACTGGCAGCGCCCCGCGGAGACCTGTGGAGTTCCCCCAAAGCACCTTGCGAGCGTACGAAACCATGCACGATGCACCGACCACCTCCGGGAAGACCCCTCCCGGTGAGCGCGCCGGCGAGCGCGAGCCCCTGTCCGCGGGGCTGAAGCAGCGCCATCTGACCATGCTCGGGCTCGGCGGGGTGATCGGCGCGGGCCTCTTCGTGGGCTCCGGTGCGGGGATCGCGGTGGCCGGACCGGGGATCGTGCTGTCGTACCTGATCGCCGGCGCGCTCGCGATGCTGGTGATGCGGATGCTGGGCGAGATGTCGGCGGCGATGCCGGCCTCCGGCGCGTTCTCGGTGCACGCGGAGCGCGCGCTGGGCCGCTGGGCCGGCTTCAGCGTGGGCTGGCTTTACTGGTTCCTGCTGGTCGTCGTGCTCGCCGTGGAGGCCACCGGCGCGGCGCAGATCGCCAACGGCTGGGTGCCGGCGGTCCCCCAGTGGGGCTGGGTGCTGATCTTCATGGTCGTCTTCACCCTCGCCAACCTGGCCGCGGTGAAGAACTTCGGCGAGTTCGAGTTCTGGTTCGCCACCCTCAAGGTCACCGCGATCGTCCTCTTCCTCGGCCTCGGCGTCCTCGCCGTCCTCGGCGTGCTGCCGGACACCGACCCGGTGGGCCTGGCGAACCTCACCGGGCAGGGCGGCTTCCTGCCCAACGGCTGGTCCGGGGTCATCTCCGGTGTGCTCGCGGTGGTCTTCGCCTTCGGCGGCCTGGAGGTCGTGACCATCGCCGCCGCCGAGTCCGACGACCCGGCGCGCGCGGTCGGCCGGGCGGTGCGCAGCGCTGTCTGGCGCATCCTGTTCTTCTACGTCGGCTCGATGCTGGTCATCGTCACGCTGCTGCCGTGGTCGTCGATGGAGCCGGGCAAGAGCCCGTACGTCGCGGTGCTGGACGGCATCGGGGTGCCGGGCGCCGGACAGATCATGAACATCGTGGTCTTCGTGGCGCTGCTCTCGGCGCTGAACGCCAACCTGTACGGCTCCTCGCGGATGGTCTTCTCGCTGGCCGAGCGGGGCGAGGCGCCGCGTTCGCTGCTGAAGGTGTCGGGCGGCGGGGTGCCGCGCCGGGCCGTGCTGGCCTCCGTGGCCTTCGGTTTCGTCTCGGTGCTGCTCAATCTGAAGTGGCCGGACTCGGTCTTCCTCTACATGCTCAATGCCGTCGGCGCGGTGCTGCTGTTCGTCTGGGGCCTGATCGCCGTCTCCCAACTGCGGCTGCGGCCCCGCATCGAGCGCGAGGCACCGCACACGCTGTCCCTGCGCATGTGGGCCTTCCCCTGGCTGACCTGGGCGGCGCTGCTCGCGATGGGCGGGGTCCTGGTCCTGATGCTGACCGACGCCACCGCCCGCCCGCAGCTGCTGTGGTCGGCCGGGGCGACCGCCGTGGTGCTGCTCGTCGCGGCGGTGCGGGAACTGCGGGACCGCCGACGCGCCGCCCGCTGAGCCCGGCGCGGGCACGGTCACCGTACGTCCCAACCGACGACTCATCAGACACGCAAAGTAACGATCATGTCTGAATACCGAACATTCGCTGCACGACTGTTGCCCTGAGCGGACACCGGCGCTCAAACTGAGCGCGCTTCACCGAGGACCCCCGGAGTTGAGCCGTCGGCAGCCCCTGAGCGACCCGCTGCCTCGCGCGGGTCCAGGGGGCCGGGCACCACCGTCGCCCTGGTCGCGGCCCCGGGAGAACGCAGTATCGCCCCGCTCCGCTCTCACCACATGGGACAGGTACGAATGAATCGGACACCCTCGTCCGCCGCGCCCACGCGCGAGCAGACCGACGCGGTCCCGGGCGCCGGCCTGGACGGCGGCTCCTCGCTCTCCAACGGCCTCAAGCAGCGCCACCTCTCGATGATCGCGCTGGGCGGTGTGATCGGAGCGGGCCTGTTCGTCGGCTCCCGCGAAGGCATCGCGGCCGCGGGCCCCTCCATCGTGCTGGCCTACGCGATATCGGGCGCCCTGGTCATGCTCGTGATGCGGATGCTCGGCGAGATGGCCGCGGCCAGCCCCGCCTCGGGTTCGTTCTCCGTGCACGCGGAACGCTCGATCGGCTCCTGGGCCGGCTTCACCGTCGGCTGGATGTTCACCGCGCTGCTGTGCGTGGCGGTGGCCGCCGAGGCGCTCGGCGCCGCCGACATCATGACCGCCTGGTTCCCCGGTACCGAGCCGTGGATGTGGGTGCTGCTGTTCATGGTGATCTTCACCGGGACGAACCTGGCGGCGGTCAGCAACTTCGGCGAGTTCGAGTTCTGGTTCGCCGCGCTGAAGGTGGCCGCGATCGGCATCTTCCTGGTCCTGGGCCTGCTCGCCATCTTCGGCGTCCTGCCCGGCACGGACGCGCCGGGCACCGCGCACCTCACCGGTGACGGCGGCTTCCTGCCCAAGGGCGTGGACGGCCTGATGGTCGGCCTGCTGGCCTCGGTCTTCGCCTACGGCGGGCTGGAGACGGTGACCATCGCGGCCGCCGAGTCCAAGGACCCGGTCCGCGGTGTGGCCGGCGCGGTGCGCACCGCGATGTGGCGCATCGCCCTGTTCTACGTCGGCTCGATGGCGATCATCGTCACCGTCATCCCCTGGAACAACGCCTCGATCGCCGAGCACGGCCCGTACGTCGCGGTGCTGAACTACCTGCACATCCCGGCCGCCGGCCAGATCATGAACGTGGTCATCCTGGTGGCCCTGCTGTCCGCGATGAACGCCAACATCTACGGCTCGTCACGGATGGCGTACTCGCTGACCTTCCGCGGCCAGGGGCCGAAGTTCCTCAACAAGGTGAGCGGCGGGGTGCCGCGCCGCGCGGTGCTCCTCTGCTCCGCGTTCGGCTTCCTCGCGGTCCTCTTCAGCTTCTGGTGGCCCACCACCGTCTTCCAGTGGCTCCTCAACATGGTCGGCGCGGCCGTCCTCGTCGTCTGGGGCTTCATCGCGGTGGCCCAGCTGCGGATGCGCCGCCGGCTGGAGCGCGAGTCGCCCGAGAAGCTCGTCGTGAAGATGTGGGCCTTCCCCGTCCTGACCTGGGTCGCGCTCGCGGGTATCGCCGCGGTCCTGCTGCTGATGCTGCGCGACGACAACCAGCGGATCCAGCTGCTGTTCACGGCCGGTTTCGGTGTGGCGCTGGCCGTCGTCGGCGTGGCGCGGCAGCGGGCGCTGCGCAAGAACGCGGGAACGGAGCCGGCCAAGGGCTGACCCCGGCCGATCCACGACGCCTCCCGGCACAAGGCGGGGCGGGACCTCCTTCCGAGGTCCCGCCCCGCCTCCGTCTTTGTGACCGGACCGGGCCCGTGCCCCGCCGGTGATCACTCCTGCTGGTAGCGTGCTCTTGCACATCAGTCGCAATAAGAAGTCGTAAGCAGTTGGAGAGGCTGGGCATGGCCACCTACACACTTCCGGAACTTCCGTACGACTACTCGGCGCTGGCCCCGGTCATCAGCCCCGAGATCATCGAGCTGCATCACGACAAGCACCACGCGGCGTACGTGAAGGGCGCTAACGACACCCTGGAGCAGCTCGCCGAGGCGCGCGACAAGGAGCAGTGGGGCGGTATCAACGGCCTGGAGAAGAACCTCGCGTTCCACCTCTCCGGCCACATCCTGCACAGCATCTACTGGCACAACATGACCGGCGACGGCGGCGGCGAGCCGCTGGAGAAGGACGGCGTGGGCGAGCTGGCCGACGCCATCGCCGAGAGCTTCGGCTCCTTCGCGGGCTTCAAGGCACAGCTGACCAAGGCGGCGGCCACCACACAGGGCTCCGGCTGGGGCGTCCTGGCCTTCGAGCCGGTCAGCGGCCGGCTGATCGTCGAGCAGATCTACGACCACCAGGGGAACGTCGGCCAGGGCTCGGTGCCGATCCTGGTCTTCGACGCCTGGGAGCACGCGTTCTACCTGCAGTACAAGAACCAGAAGGTCGACTTCATCGAGGCGATGTGGCAGGTCGTCAACTGGCAGGACGTCGCCAAGCGGTACGCGTCCGCCAAGCTCCGCGCGAACACCCTGCTCCTGGCGCCGTAGCGCCGCCGGCGGCGTCGCGCCGCCACGGACGCCCTGCCTCGTGATCGTCTTCTCAACCTTCACCCGGCAGGCGGAGAAAAGGCGAGGCCCCACGAGGACGTGACTCGTGGGGCCTCGCCCGTACCCGCCGTCCGGGCCTCGGGCTCTCGGGCTGCGTCAGTCGAAGATCGGGCCCTGGGTGCGGGTGCGCTTGATCTCGTAGAAGCCGGGGATGGACGCGACCATGAGCGTGCCGTCCCAGAGCTTGGCGGCGTCCGCGCCCTTGGGGGCCGGGGTGACGACCGGGCCGAAGAAGGCGATCTGCTCGCCGTCGGAGCCGGGGACGGCGATGACCGGGGTGCCGACCTCCTGGCCGACGAGGTCGATGCCCTCCTTGTGGGAGGCGCGCAGCTGCTTGTCGTAGGCGTCGGAGTCCGCGGCGTCGGCCAGGCTCGCCGGGAGACCGGCCTCCGCGAGGGCGTCCAGGATGGTCTCGCGGTTGCGTTCCCTTCCCTCGTTGTGGAAGCGGGTGCCGAGCGCCGTGTAGAGCGCGCCGAGCACCTCGCTGCCGTGCTCCTCCTCCGCGGCGATGCAGACCCGGACCGGGCCCCAGGCGGTCCGCAGCAGTTCGCGGTATTCGGCGGGCAGCTCGTCCAGCCGGTCCTCGTTGAGCACCGCCAGGCTCATGACGTGCCAGCGCACCTCCACCGGGCGGACCTTCTCCACCTCCAGCATCCAGCGGGAGGTCATCCAGGCCCAGGGGCACAGCGGGTCGAACCAGAAATCTGCCGGGGTCTTGGCCGTCTCGGACACGTCGTCTCCTTGTGCGCGTTCCACTGCTTGTTCCGTCAACGCTTCAACCCCCGCCTGCCATGCCATGATTCCCGTGTTCGATATTCGAGACGAGGACAAGGGAGTCACGTCGTGCCAGGTGAGAATCTGTCCCGGGACGAGGCCCGTGAGCGGGGCCGGCTGCTGAGTGTCGACGGGTACGACGTGGCGCTGGATGTCCGCTCAGCGGTGGACAGCGGCCTGGACGCCGCGACCTTCCGCTCCCGTACGACCGTGCGTTTCCGCTGCGCCGAGCCGGGCGCCTCGACCTTCGCGGACCTGCTGGCCCCGTCGGTCGACTCCGTCACCCTCAACGGCCGGGAGCTGGACCCCGCCGCGGTCTTCGACGGCACCCGGATCGCGCTGGACGGGCTCGCCGCGGACAACACGCTCGTCGTCGACGCGCGGTGCGCGTACAGCCGGACCGGCGAGGGGCTGCACCGCTTCGTCGACCCGGAGGACGGCGAGGTGTACCTCTACACCCAGTACGAACCGGCCGATGCCCGCCGGGTCTTCGCCAACTTCGAACAGCCCGACCTGAAGGCGCCGTTCACCTTCGAGGTCACCGCCCCGGAGGGCTGGACGGTCCTGAGCAACGGCGCGGAGGAAGGCCGGCCCGAGGGCGGCCGGCACCGGTTCGCGACGACGCGGCCGATCTCGACGTACATCACCGCGGTCGTCGCCGGCCCCTACCACTACGTCTCGGACAGCTACCGCCGCACCTTCGACGACGGCACCGAGCTGGAGATTCCGCTGGGCGCGCTGTGCCGCAAGGGGCTGGCGAAGCACTTCGACGCGGAGGACATCTTCACCGTCACCAAGCAGGGCCTGGACTTCTTCCACGAGCACTTCGACTACCCGTACCCCTTCGGGAAGTACGACCAGGCGTTCGTGCCGGAGTACAACCTCGGCGCGATGGAGAACCCGGGGTGTGTGACGTTCCGCGAGGAGTTCATCTTCCGCGGCAAGGTGACCGCCGCGTCCTACGAGGGCCGGGCCAACGTCATCCTGCACGAGATGGCGCACATGTGGTTCGGCGACCTGGTCACCATGCGGTGGTGGGACGACCTGTGGCTCAAGGAGTCGTTCGCGGACTTCATGGGCGCGTTCTCACTGGTGGAGGCGACACGCTTCCACGACGGCTGGATCACCTTCGCCAACCGCCGCAAGACGTGGGCCTACCGCGCCGACCAGCTGCCCTCCACCCACCCGGTCACCGCGGACATCCGCGACCTGGAGGACGCCAAGCTCAACTTCGACGGGATCACCTACGCCAAGGGCGCTTCGGTGCTCAAGCAGCTGGTGGCGTACGCGGGGCGGGAGGCGTTCCTGGAGGGCGCGCGGCGCTACTTCAAGCGGCACGCGTACGGCAACACCGAGCTGAACGATCTGCTGTCGGTGCTGGAGGAGACCTCCGGGCGGGACATGGCGGCCTGGTCGCGCGCCTGGCTGGAGACGGCCGGCGTCAACTCCCTCACGCCGCAGGCCACCTACGACGCGCAGGGCCGGATCACGGAGCTGAGCATCTTCCAGGAGGCGGCGCCCTCGCACCCCGAGCTGCGGCCGCACCGGGTCGGGGTGGGCCTCTACCGGCGCCAGGACGCGACCGGCGGGCTGGTGCGCTTCGCGCACGCCGAGGTGGATGTCTCCGGGGCGCGTACCGCCGTGCCCCAGCTGGTCGGCGCGGAGCGGCCCGAGGTGATCCTGGTCAACGACGAGGACCTCACGTACTGCAAGATCCGTTTCGACGAGGGCTCGCTGGCCACCCTGCGGGCCCGGCTCGGCGAGATCGCCGACCCGCTCGCGCGCGCCCTGTGCTGGTCGGCGCTGTGGAACATGACCCGCGACGCGCTGATGCCGGCCCGCGACTACCTGGGCTCGGTGCTGCGGTTCGCGGGCCGGGAGAGCGACATCGGCGTGCTGCAGTCGCTGCACGGCCAGGCCCGTACGGCGTGGGAGCACTACACCGCGCCGGACCGCCGCGAGAGCGCCGGCCGCGAGCTGGCCGAGGGCGCGGTGCGCGAGCTGCGGCTGGCCGAGCCCGGCAGCGGCCACCAGCTGGCCTGGGCCCGGCATTTCGCCTCGGTCGCCTCGACGCCGGCCGATCTTCAGCTGCTGCAGGGCCTGGTCGACGGGACGGCGAAGATCGACGGCCTGGAGGTGGACCAGGAGCTGCGCTGGACGTTCCTGGCGCAGCTGGCCTCGCACGGCGTCGCGGACGAGGCCGCGATCGACGCCGAGCTGGCCCGCGACGACACCGCCTCCGGCAAGCGCCACCAGGTGCGCTGCCTGGCCGCGCGGCCGTCCGCCGAGGTCAAGGCCGCGGCGTGGGCGGAGGTGGTGGAGTCCGACACCCTGTCGAACGCGCTGGTGGAGGCGACGATCAGCGGTTTCGCGCAGCTCGGGCAGCAGGAGCTGCTGGCGCCGTACACCTCGCGCTACTTCGAGATGATCGAGCGGGTGTGGCGGGAGCGGTCCATCGAGATCGCGATGGCCGTGGTGCGCGGGCTGTTCCCCGCCTGGCAGGTGGAGCAGCGGACGCTGGACGCCGCGGACGCCTGGCTGTCCGAGCACGCCGCGGCGGCTCCCGCACTGCGCCGGCTGGTCCTGGAGGAGCGGGACGATCTGGCCCGTGCACTGCGCGGACAGGCTTGTGACGCGGCGGCGGCGCCGAGGCCGTAACCCGCGAGCCGACCAGCCCCTTTCGGCAGTCGAACGCCCGTACTTTAGGGCGGGGTTGTCCGGGTTGTGCCACGGGCGTGTAACAGCGGTTAGGGGGCGGTCGGGGAGCGGGAATGGCCGGGTCATGAACCACGACACCCCGCTCTCCCCGCTCCCCCTCCGCCACCTCTTCGACTCCCGGTGCCGGGTACTGACCTCCCGCCGGCTGCGCGAGCACGGCGTCGCGACGGCGGAGATCACCGATCGGTGCCGTCCGGGCGGCCCCTGGCAGCAGCTGCTGCCCGGTGTCCACCTGCTGCACCCGGGCCCGCCGACCGAGGAGGAGCGCCTGCACGCCGCCCTGCTGTACGCCGCCCAGCGCGGACCGACCGTGCCCAGCCAGGCCGGCCCGGCCCCGGAGGCACCGGAGGCGATGATCACCGGTCTGGCGGCGCTCGCCCTGCACGGCTTCTCCGCCGCTCCGCCGCTGTCGTCCCTGGACCGGATCGAGGTACTCGTCGGCCGGACCCGGCGGCTGCGCTCGACCGGCTTCGCGCTGATCGTGCGGGCGCAGGAGATGCCGGTGCCCGAGGAGGTCTGCGGGGTGCTCACCGCTCCGGTCCCCCGCGCCCTCGCGGACGCGGTCGGCCGGCTGACCGACGCGTCCGCGGTGCGCCGCCTGCTGACCGAGGCGGTGCGCGGCGGGCACTGCGAGGCGACCGCGGTGGTGCGGGAGTTGACCCGGGCACGGCTGCTGACCCGGCCGCACGTGGTGGACGCGGTGGACACTCTGCTGGCCGAGGGCCGGGCGCTGGCCGAGCAGCGGCTGTACGCCATGGTGCACACGCACGGCCTGCCCGACCCCCTGTGGAACGTCGATCTGCGGCTGCCGGGCGGGCCGCACCTGGGGGGCGTGGACGCGTTCTGGCCGGAGCACGCGGTCGCCCTGGAGATCGACACCCGGGCCGCGCGCCCGGAGGAGGACCCGCTGCGCTCGCCCTACGACCGCAAGCGGGAGCATCTGGAGCGGCTGGGCATCACCGTCGTGCGCTGCGGGCCGCGCACCCTGCGGGAGGCGCCGGAGCAGCAGGCCGCGGTGATCCGTACGGCGCTGATGGCGGCGACGGACCGGGAGCCGAGCGCGTATGTGGTGGTGCTGCCGCGGTAGCGGGGGTCCGGTCAGCCGCGCTTGAGGAGCAGTTCGACGTTGCGGTCGGTCGGGGTGCCGGCGAGGTCGGTGCGGCCCGCGGGAGCGTTGCAGGACAGCTCGCGGTAGAGGGCGGCGAGGCCGGTCTGGGAGAGGTCGGCGAAGTCCGTGCGGTGCGGGGCGGCCGACTCGACCAGGGTGGTGAACAGCGACAGGGTGCCGTCGTGGTTGTCCACCAGCTCGATGACCCGGGCGAGCTGCGGGAAGTCGATGTGCGAGGCGGTGGAGATCTCCCAGAAGGTGCCGTGCGGGGTGATGTCGTTCTTGTGGCTGTGGCCGTTGATCCAGCCGACCACACTCGGGTGGCCGGCCAGCAGCTCGACGAGTTCGTCGCCGCCGTGGCGCAGCTCGTCGGGGCGGGCCGGGTCGGGGCGGGTGTTGTTCATCGTCTTGCCGGTGTGGTGGCTGAAGATCAGGACGTACTTGTTCGCGTGCTTCTCGTTGTCCTTCAGCGTCCGCTCCAGCCAGCGCAGCTGGCCCTCGCCGACGGAGCCGGTGTAGTGGCCGCCGGGGTCTGTGGTGTCCAGGCTGATGCCGAGGACGTCGTCGGAGACGGGGAAGCTGTAGTAGAGGCGGTCCTCGGCGAGGTGGTCGGCGGTGTAGCCGTGGCCGTGCGGGCCGGGGCCGGTGTACGCCGGGTCGAGGTGCGCCTTGAGGTATTCGGCCCGGGTGAAGGGGGCCCGCCGCTCGTCGGGGGTGACCGGACGTGCCTTCTTGGCCTGCGACCTCAGCAGCTGCTTGAAGTCCTCACCGCGCGGGTCCAGGCCGTCCTTGACCGCCTTCCACACCCGCGCGGCCTCCGCCGCCGGCAGCGTCTCCAGCTTGCGGCCGCCGGTGGCGATCTCGGTGAAGAAGGGGTCGCCGGGGGCGTAGCAGCCGCCCGCCAGCGAGTCGTGGTTGCCGACCGTGGAGTACCACGGCAGGCGCAGTCCGGGGCTGTGGACGGTGCGGATGGCGGCGTCGAGGAAGCCGTCGAGCTGCGGGAAGCCGCGCTGCTTGTCGGAGTCGCGCAGGGCGCTGTCGGGCTGCCAGTACAGCGGCAGCCCGCTGTCCTGGACGCCTTCGTAGCGGCGCGGGGCCCCGGAATTGGGGGTGATGCGGCCGCCGCTCATCACCGTCAGGAACCAGTCGAGTTCGAGGCGCGAGTTGTTGTCGGTGTTGTCGCCCGTGGTCATGACGAAGGACAGCGGGGCGCCGGTGGCGGGACCGCCCGGCAGCGCGTTGACCCGCTCGATCAGCGAGATCACCCCGGCCACCGACAGCGCCTCCTGGGGCCGCCAGGCGCTGGCGGTCTCCGAGCGCAGGTATTCGTAGCGCAGCGGGCTCTGCACATCGACCAGGTGCAGGTCGGTGAACTGCACGAACGACGCCAGCGCCGTACGGCGGTCCGCGCGCCCGCCGTGGGCCGGGGCGAGGTCGGCACGGACGACCCGGTCCCAGCCGGGGCCGTCGCCGAGCCGGCGGTAGCCGCCGCTGCCGCGGGGGGTGGCGACATTGCCGAGGGTGGTGCCGCGGGCGTACGGCACCCGCGGTACCGCCGGGGCCTGGACGGGTTCGGGGGCGGCCGGGGCGGGCCCCGGGGGGACGGTGGCGGCCGCGGCCGGCCGGTCGCCGCCGATGCCCAGGGTGAGGCCGAGCCCGGTGGCGGCACCGACGGCGCCGGTGGCGGCGAGGAAGGTACGGCGGTCGAGGGTGGCGGCGGCGGACCGGATACGGGACATGCGCGGACTCCCCGGGTGCGAGCGGCCGGGCAGCGCAACTGCCCTGTCACCAGGGATGTTTGGCAGCGGGGGTAACTTGCGCGTGAACGGCACCGCAACGCCGTCCGCCCATCACCGCACAGGGGTCCCGGCGCCGGGAAGCCGTCATCGGCCTCTGGCCGCGGGGGCGGGTGACGGTCACCGGGTGTTCATCCGGCGGGGTAGCGGGACCATGATCGTCGCCACCGGCCGCGCCCACCGGCGCCGCCACCGTCCGAGGGGCACCGGCCCCGGGACATGCCCCACCCGGCGGAGTGAGGAGCGGCACATTGCGGGCCCGCCCCGCCCCCGTCCGCCGGAGTGTGTCCGGCCGCGCCCCGGACACCCGATACCGCCGCTTAGGCCTGCGGTGCGGCACTCTTGAGGAACGGGCGGCCCCCCGAGCGGTCCGGTCCGCCGGGCTCCACGGCGTGGAACGGACGCTCCACGTGGTGGAACGGATTGGACAACGCGACGGGGGTCACACACATGATGGGAGCGCTTCTGAGCAGGTGTTCCCAGCAGACACCGGATGTCAGGTTAGGAAGAAGGAGTCCCATGAGGATCGGAATCGTCGGAGCCACCGGACAGGTCGGCGGCGTGATGCGCGGCATTCTCGCCGAGCGGAACTTCCCGGTCGAGCAGCTTCGCCTGTTCGCTTCGGCCCGGTCCGCCGGACGGACGCTGCCCTGGCAGGACACCGAGATCACCGTCGAGGACGCGGCCACCGCCGACTACTCGGGGCTGGACATCGTGCTCTTCTCGGCCGGCGGCGCGACGTCCAAGGCGCTGGCCGAGAAGGTCGCCGACGCCGGCCCCGTCGTGATCGACAACTCCTCCGCCTGGCGTCGTGACCCCCAGGTGCCGCTGGTCGTCTCCGAGGTCAACCCCTCGGCGATCACCGACCGCCCCAAGGGCATCATCGCCAACCCGAACTGCACCACGATGGCCGCGATGCCGGTGCTGCGTCCCCTGCACGACGAGGCCGGTCTGGTCTCGATCGTCGTCTCCACCTACCAGGCGGTGTCCGGCAGCGGTCTCGCCGGTGTGGCGGAGCTGGACAGCCAGGCCCGCAAGGTCATCGACCAGGACGCCACCAAGCTGACGCACGACGGCGCGGCGGTGGAGTTCCCCGAGCCGGACAACTACGTCCGCCCGATCGCCTTCAACGTGCTGCCGATGGCCGGCTCCATCGTCGACGACGGTCTGAACGAGACCGACGAGGAGCAGAAGCTCCGCAACGAGAGCCGCAAGATCCTGGACATCCCGGAGCTGAAGGTCTCGGGCACCTGCGTGCGCGTACCGGTCTTCACCGGACACTCCCTCCAGATCAACGCCCGGTTCGCACGCCCGGTCAGCGCGGCCCGCGCCCAGGAGGTGCTGGCCGGCGCCCCCGGCGTCAGCATCTCCGAGGTCCCCACCCCGCTGCAGGCGGCGGGCCAGGACGCGTCCTTCGTCGGCCGTATCCGCGAGGACGAGACGGTCGAGAACGGCCTCGCGCTGTTCGTGTCCAACGACAACCTCCGCAAGGGCGCGGCGCTGAACGCCGTCCAGATCGCGGAGCTGGTCGCCGCGGAGCTGCGCGGCTGATCCGCTCCCGCCGAACCGCCGGGTGCCCGTACGGAGACTTCTCCGTACGGGCACCCGCGTTTTGCGGGCCGCGGGTCCGGTCAGGCCCGCCGCACCTCGAACTGGAAGCAGCCGTACTCCACCGCCCGCACATGCACCAGCGCCACGTCGGGGTCGGCGAACGCCTCGTCGAAGGCCGCGTCGAAGCCGGCCCCGGCGTCCTCGGGGATCTCGAAGAGGCGGCCGCCGACGATCCGCCCCCCGGCGTTGTAGCGGCGCAGCGTGCGCAGGGCGCCCGGCCGCGCGAACGGGTACGCGGCGCCCGCGGTGGGGTCCGGCCCCCGGCACTCCTCGGCGTGGAGGAACACCGGCCCCTGTTCGTCGTAGGCCCCGGGGTCGGCCGCGGTGTCCTCCGCCCAGCGGCGCAGAGGTGCGTACGAGACGAGCGCGACCCGCTCACCGGGCGCGACGGACCGCAGACAGCAGCGCAGCGGGCTGCCGACGGAGTCGACACGATCGCCGTCCTCGTTCGCGGTGAACGGCCGGACGGGCCGGCCCGCGTCGTCGCTCGCGCGCAGTTCCTTGAGTGCGTCGGCCCCGATGGGGCGAGGGGTGTACTTCACGGGCTGCTTCGTCATGCCCTCAGCATCGCGTCGGGCCGGCCCGCCCGCCGGCGGAAATCGGACGCCTCGTTCCGGATATCGGGCACCCGGGCGCGGATACCAGCCCGCGTCCGGCCGGGTCAGCGTGGAAGGATGGCCGAAGAGTCCGATGCGACGTTGCATGCGAAGGAGATGAACGGGTGCCTGGCACGAATCTGACCCGCGACGAGGCGCAGCAGCGCGCGCGGCTGCTGACCGTGGATGCGTACGAGATCGATCTCGACCTCTCCGGCGCGCAGGAGGGCGGCACGTACCGGTCCGTGACGACGGTGCGCTTCGACGCCGCCGAGGCGGGCGCGGAATCGTTCATCGACCTGGTCGCCCCCACCGTCCACGAGGTGGTCCTCAACGGCCGGGCGCTGGATCCGGCCGAGGTGTTCGAGGACTCACGGATCGCGCTCGCGGGGCTGCGGGCCGGCGGCAACGAGCTGACGGTCGTCGCGGACTGCGCTTACACCAACACCGGCGAGGGACTGCACCGTTTCGTCGACCCGGTGGACGAACAGGCTTACCTCTACACGCAGTTCGAGGTCCCCGACGCCCGCCGGGTGTTCGCGAGCTTCGAGCAGCCAGACCTCAAGGCGACGTTCCGGTTCACCGTGAAGGCGCCGGAGGGCTGGACGGTGATCTCCAACTCGCCGACGCCCGAGCCGGAGGGCACGGTGTGGCGCTTCGCGCCGACGCCGCGGATCTCCACCTACATCACGGCACTCATCGCCGGGCCGTACCACAGCGTGCACAGCACCTGGGAGGGTGACGGCCGTACGGTGCCGCTGGGCATCTACTGCCGGCCCTCGCTGGCCGAACACCTCGACGCGGAGGAGATCTTCGCCGTCACCCGGCAGGGCTTCGACTGGTTCCAGGAGAAGTTCGACTACCCCTACCCGTTCGCGAAGTACGACCAGCTCTTCGTGCCGGAGTTCAACGCGGGCGCGATGGAGAACGCCGGCGCGGTCACCTTCCGCGACCAGTACGTCTTCCGCTCGAAGGTCACCGACGCCGCCTACGAGTCGCGCGCCGAGACCATCCTCCACGAGCTGGCGCACATGTGGTTCGGCGACCTGGTCACCATGGAGTGGTGGAACGACCTCTGGCTGAACGAGTCGTTCGCCACCTACACCTCGATCGCCTGCCAGGCGTACGCGCCGGGCTCGAAGTGGCCGCACTCCTGGACGTCGTTCGCGAACTCCATGAAGACCTGGGCGTACCGGCAGGACCAGCTGCCCTCCACCCACCCGATCATGGCCGAGATCCGCGACCTGGACGATGTGCTCGTCAACTTCGACGGCATCACCTACGCCAAGGGCGCCTCGGTGCTCAAGCAGCTCGTCGCGTACGTCGGCATGGACGAGTTCTTCACCGGCGTGCAGGCGTACTTCAAGGCGCACGCGTTCAAGAACACCCGGCTGAGCGATCTGCTGGGAGCGCTGGAGGAGACCAGCGGCCGCGACCTGAAGACCTGGTCGAAGAAGTGGCTGCAGACCGCCGGGATCAACATCCTGCGCCCGGAGATCGAGGTGGACGCCAACGGCCACGTCACCTCCTTCGCGGTGCGCCAGGAGGCGCCCGCGCTGCCGGCCGGCGCCACCGGCGAGCCGGTGCTGCGCCCGCACCGCATCGCGATCGGCTGCTACGACCTCCAGGACGGCAAGCTGGTCCGCACCAGCCGGATCGAGCTGGACGTGGACGGCGAGCTGACGAAGGTGCCGTTCCCCGCGAACACCCCGCGGCCGGCCGTCCTCCTGCTCAACGACGACGACCTGACGTACGCCAAGGTCCGCCTGGACGAGGAGTCGCTGAAGGTCGTCACCGAGCACCTCGGCGACTTCACCGAGTCGCTGCCGCGCGCCCTGTCGTGGGCGTCCGCGTGGGACATGACGCGGGACGGCGAGCTGGCCACCCGTGACTACCTCGCGCTGGTGCGCTCCGGCATCGGCAAGGAGTCGGACATCGGCGTCGTCCAGTCGCTGCACCGCCAGGTGAAGCTGGCGCTGGAGCTGTACGCGGCGCCGGAGTGGCGCGAGTCGGGCCTGGCGATGTGGACCGACGAGACGCTCGAACAGCTGCGGGCGGCGGCGCCGGGCAGCGACCACCAGCTGGCGTGGGCCCGTGCGTTCGCCGCCACCGCCCGCACCGCCGAGCAGCTGGACCTGCTGCAGGGCCTGCTGGACGGCACGCAGGAGCTGGACGGGCTCGCCGTGGACACCGAGCTGCGCTGGTCGCTGCTGCAGCGGCTGGCCGCCACCGGCCGGGCCGACGAGAAGGCCATCGCGGCGGAGCTGGAGCGCGACCGGACCTCGGCGGGCGAGCGGCACGCGGCGACGGCGCGCGCGGCACGGCCGTCGGCCGGGGCGAAGGCCGAGGCATGGGCCTCGGTGGTGGAGTCCGACAAGCTCCCCAACGCCCTCCAGGAGGCCGTCATCGGCGGCTTCGTGCAGACCGACCAGCGGGAGTTGCTGGCGCCCTACACCGCGCGGTACTTCGACGCGGTCAAGGACGTCTGGAACTCCCGGAGCCATGAGATGGCGCAGCAGATCGCGGTGGGCCTCTACCCGGCGCTGCAGGTCTCGCAGGAGACCCTGGACGCCACGGATGCCTGGCTGGCCTCGGCCGAGCCGAGCGCCGCGCTGCGCCGGCTGGTGACGGAGTCCCGTGCGGGCGTCGAGCGCGCGCTCAAGGCGCGGGCGGCGGACGCGGCGGCCGGCTGACGCCACCCGCGCATCGCGACAGGGGCGCCCGGGACCGAGTGGTCCCGGGCGCCCCTGTGCGTGGCGGGTGCGCCGGTCGTTCACCTGTGGGTGAAACCGCCCGGCGGACGGGCGTCGTGCGCAGCCGTCCGCCGGGCGAGCGCGGTTCCGCCGGACCCCGTCCCCTCTCGGGGCGTCCCCATCACGGGGCCCGGCGGAAGCGGTGTGGCGGGTGGGTCAGCCGTTGAGCTCGTCGAAGCGGCGGCCGAGTTCGGCGCGCCCGCTGTCGGTGAGGCTGCCGTGCACCCGCATCCGGGCGAGACCGCCGTCGGGGAAGACGTCGAGCCGCACGTGGGTGGCGGTGACGGTCTCGGGCAGCGTGAAGCGGTGCGGGGTGTCGGGCTGCAGCTTGGTGCGCGGCAGGATCTCGAACCACGCGGCGTCGTCGGCCGGGTCGCCGGCGGCCGCGTCGCAGCCGTAGAGGGCGGCCCAGCCGGCGGAGTTGCCCTTGAGGTAGGCGGTGTCGATCTCCACGGCGCGTATCTCGCCCTGGGCGGCGAGGCGGAAGCGGACCCAGTCGTTGGTGCCCTTGACCCGGCGGCGGCGGTTCTCCCAGCCGTCGTCCATCTTGCGGGAGAGGTCGGGCTGGATGATCTGGGTGGGCGAGGAGTAGAAACGGTCGGAGGCGTCCTCGACGGTGCCGCCGTGCATGACGGAGGCCAGGTCGAGGGTGCCGAGCACGTCCAGCCACTCGGGGTCGGGCACGACCTCGCCGTAGACCCGCAGGCGGGCTATGCCGCCGTCCGGGTGCATCCGCAGGCGCAGGTGCGTGAAGCGGCGCTCGGCGGTGACCTCGAAGCCGTTGGCGGCGTGGCCGCGTACCGGCGTGCGCGCGACCAGCTCCTCCCACTTGACGTCGTCGGCGAGCAGGTCCTCGGGGCTGGGGCTGCCCGGCAGCGCGGTGGCCTCGACGGTGACCTGCTGCGGGTAGTTGCCGCGGAAGTGCGCGGTGTCGACGATGACGCCGCGGATCACGCCGGGGGCGGCGAGCCGGATCAGGGCCCAGTCGTGCTCGTCGTCGGTCGGGAAGGGATGGTCGCCGTCGGCGCCGCGGCGGCGCCGGGTCTCCCAGCCGTCCATGATCTTGCCCTTGTGGCCGAAGTGCTCGGGGTCGAAGACCGCCGGGCCGGGCTTCAGCAGGTTCTCGCGCTCGGCGAAGAACTCGTCGTTCGCGGCGATCACACCGGCGCCGAAGCGGCGGTCGGCGAGATCCACGAGCGAGGTGAAGGGGAAGTCCCCGCCGCGGTAGTCGGCGAAGGGGTCTCCGCCACCGTACGGGTTGGCGTCGTTGGCGTGCGGATCGTTGGAGGCGGCGGCCGGGGTGGTGGTCATCTCTGCCCTTCGCGGTGGCGGGTGCTGACGTCTCCACCGTCGCAGCACCCCACCGGGCAGGTCCATCGAAAGTTCTTGAGGAATACATTCAGTGGAACTGAACGGTTCAGACGTGCGGGCCGGTCCCGGAAGCCCGTGGGGCCTCGCCCCGCGACTGCGTCGCCGCGGCCTGCTGGAGCGCGGCGAGCACCCGGGCCAGGCCCGGCGCCCCTTCGGAGCCGCGCCGCGCGGCGGCCACCACATGGCGGCGCGGCTGGTCCGCGTGCAGCACCCGCAGCGCCACCCCGCTGACCGCCCGCTCCCCGCGGCCGGCCGGCATCGCCATCCGCGGCACCAGGGCGACGCCCATCCCCGCCGCGACCATGGCCAGGATGGCGCCCCAGTCGGCGGCGGCGTGTGCCTGTTCCGGGACGAAGCCGGCGCTCTCGCAGGCCGTGGTGGTGATCTGGGACCAGGGTCCGCTGCTGCCGAAGATCCATGGTTCGCCCGCCAGGTCGGCCAGCCGCAGCCCCGGCTCGGCGACCAGCGGATGACCGGCAGGCAGCGCCACGTCCAGCGGGTCGGCGAGCAGCGAGACCCGGCTGAACCTGGGGTCGCGCGGGGTCGGCGCGTGCGCGGCCAGGGACAGCGCCAGATCGACGGCCCCCTCCGCCAGCAGCTCGTACGCGGCCTCCGCCTCGGCCTCCCGCACCGCGACGGCCAGGCCCGGATGCGTACGGCGCAGCTCCTGGACGGCGGGCACCACCAGCGCGGGGATGGCCGTGGAGAACGCCCCGACGCGCACCTGCCCGGCCTCGCCCTGGAGGTAGCCGAGGAGTTCGGCGTCGGCGCGCTCCAGCTGGGCGAAGACGGCCTCGGCGTGCCGCAGCACCAAGTGGGCGGCGTCGGTCAGCCGCACCCGCCGCCCGTGGGCCTCCAGGAGCGTGACCCCGAGCTGCTTGGCGAGGCCCGTCAACTGCTGCGAGACCGCCGAGGGCGTCATGTGCAGCGCCTCGGCGGTCGCGGTGACCGTACCCAGCTCGTGGAGTGTGCGCAGGATGCGCAGCTTCTTGATGTCCCAGTCGGCCATGCGGGCAGCGTACGCACCCGCCCCGCTGGTCACCGGGTGCCGCCCGCCGCCCCCAGGGCGACCCCGGCGACGATCAGCGCCATGCACAGCACCTGCACGGCCCCGACGCCCTCGCCCAGGACGGCCGCCGACAGCAGTGCCACGCACACCGGCTGGAGGTAGTAGACGACTCCGGCCCGTGCGGCGCCGACCAGCGCGATCGCCTTGTTCCAGGTGAAGTAGGCGACGGCGGAGGAGAGCACGCCGATGTAGAGGAGCGGGCCCACCGTCGCCGCCGTGAGTGCGAAGCCGCCTTCGACGGCGAGGCTGACGCCGTAGGCGGGCAGCAGCATCGCGGCCCCCAGCGCGAAGGTCATGAAGAGGAAGGAGAGGCCGCTGATTCCGCCGGGGCGGCGGCGCAGCAGGGCGCTGTAGCCGGCGAAGGCGGCGGTCGCGGCGAGCATCCAGAGGTCGCCGGTGGCGAAGTCGAGGCGCAGGACGGCCGCCGGGGAGCCCTTGCCGACCAGGGTGACGACGCCGAGCAGGGCGATCGCCATGCCGGCGACCCTGCGCGCGCCGAGCTTCTCGCGGCCGCCGCGGCGTCCGACGAGGTCGAACAGGGCGATCATCACCGGGGAAGCCGCCGCGATCATCGCCATGTTGGTGGCGGAAGTGCTGCGGCCCGCTTGGTAGATGAGGGTGTTGAAGAGGGTGACGCCCAGCAGGGCGGCGGCCGCCAGGAAGGGCAGGTGCCGACGGATGACCGGCCACTGGCGGCGGACCTGCGGGAGGGCCAGGGGCGCGACCGCGAGCAGTGCGATGATCCAGCGCCAGAAGGCGGTCTGCACGGGCGGGACGCTCTCGTGCAGTGCGCGGGCGATGACGAAGTTGCCGGACCAGACGACGGTCGCCGTCAGGGCGAGCGTCAGCCCCATACCCTTCGCGGACGGTGTACGGGGTGCACGGATGCTCTCCAGGACTGCTGCCACGGGTTCCTCTCCCTCGGTGGTGTGGAGATCCACCGTGACAGTCGGCTATTCATCAGGTCCATCGAAAACTTTCGATCAATTCATTAAGTTGAACTGAACGATTCGATGGAGCCGTGAGCCGTTGACGGCAGGCGGGCCCGGCCCCCGACGGGCCCGCCTGCGGCGTCCGCTACGCCTTACGGGCCTCGCGGCGGGCGAGCAGCGCCGCCCGGCGCTCGTCGAACTTCCGCGCCTGGTCGTCCAGGCCGCCCATGAAGAGCCCGAGCTCCTCCTGCGCCGCCAGCCCGGCCGGGCCGAGGCCGCCGATCTCCAGCACCTTCAGGAAACGCAGCACCGGCTGCAGCACGTCGTCGTGGTGGATGCGCAGGTTGTAGATGCCGCCGATGGCCATCCGGGCCGCGGCCCGCTCGAAGCCGGGCATGCCGTGGCCGGGCATCCGGAAGCCGGTGACGACGTCGCGCACCGCGCACATGGTCTGGTCCGGGGCGAGCTCGAAGGCCGCGCCGAGGAGGTTGCGGTAGAAGACCATGTGGAGGTTCTCGTCCGTGGCGATACGGGAGAGCATCCGGTCGCAGACCGGGTCACCGGAGTGGTGGCCGGTGTTGCGGTGCGAGATGCGGGTGGCGAGCTCCTGGAAGGCGACGTACGCGACGGAGTGCAGCATGCTGTGCGCGTTGTCGGACTCGAAGCCCTCCTCCATGTGCGCCATGCGGAACCGCTCCAGCTGGACCGGGTCCACGGCGCGGCTGGTGAGGAGGTAGTCGCGCATGACGATGCCGTGCCGGCCCTCCTCCGCGGTCCAGCGGTGCACCCAGGTGCCCCAGGCGCCGTCGCGGCCGAAGAGCGTGGCGATCTCGTGGTGGTAGCTGGGGAGGTTGTCCTCGGTCAGGAGGTTGACCACGAGAGCGGTGCGGCCGATGTCGGTGACCTTGGACTGCTCGGGGGCCCAGGCTTCGCCGCCCATGACCCCGTCGAAGTTGCGCCCGTCACTCCAGGGCACGTACTCGTGCGGCATCCACTCCTTGGCGACCTTCAGGTGCCGGTTGAGTTCCTTCTCGACGACCTCTTCGAGCGCGTAGAGCAGCTGGGCGTCGCTCCAGGCGGTCTGGCCGCGCTCTCCGTTCTGGCGGGCGGGGGCGATGGTCATACGGGAACTCCTGGGGACGACGATGACCTACGGGGACGTAGGTTGACCTACGGCTCCGTAGGTTACGTCATCGTAGGTTTGGTCCGGTTAAACACTTCGCCCCTCGCAAACCACCGGAAAACCGCCCGATAGCCTCCTCGCAACCGGTTTCTCACCTGCGGAAATACCCCCAGGTACGACAAAGGGCGCCCTCCGGTTCATCAGAACCGAGGGGCGCCCGAGGCGTCACCGGGGCCGGTGTCAGCCCTTGGTCTTGGCCGGCTTGTGGCTCTTGTCGCCCACCATGACCAGCCCGGCGATGACCAGGAAGAGGACGAGGGGTGCAGCGACGTAGAGGCCGAGCGTCTCGATCACGCTCAGACCCGGACCCGGGTCGTCACCGTCGTCGCGCGTGAGCGCAAACGCGGGGGACGACATCAGCAGCATCAGCGCGGTGCCGGCCGTGATGGTTCCGGCGCGCAGGACATTCTTATTGACCTTGTTGCTCACGAAGTCAACGTATCGGACCCGCCGTCGCCCCGCGCGCCCGGGGTGGCCTCCCCGGCCCCTCACGCCGGCGGCCGGCTGCGGTGCAGCGTGACCGGCTTCAGATACGTCCGGCCCCTGGCCTGCTGCACCACGACCCGTACGGCGTCCGCGGTCACCGGCGCGGGCAGCGCGAGGATCCGCCGGTGCCCGATGGTGGTGCCCTCGGCGATCTTCGTCCAGGTGCCGCCGGTCCTGGCCTGGACGGTGAACCGCTCCACCCGCTGGCCGTGCCGGATGTCCTCGGCGAGGCCGACCCGGTCGAAGGTGCGCGGGCCCGGGGCACCGGCGCTCAGGTCGGCGCCGTAGGTCTCGCGTACGGCGGTGCCGAAGGCGGTGAGCGAGGCGACGTCCTCGGCAGCGATCCGGCCGTCCCGGGCAGGCGGGACGTTCAGCAGCAGCGAGGCGTTGCGCCCGACGCTCTTCTCGTAGAGGTCCAGCAGCGCGCCCGGCGTCTTGGGCCGCTCCTGCGGGTGGTGGAACCAGCCGGGCCGCAGCGAGACATCGGCCTCCGCCGGGTACCACTGGAGGTACTTGGCGGTGGGCGCGAGGAGCTTGTCGCGGGAGCCGATGTCGGCGTCGGTGGAGTCGTTGGGCAGGCCCCCGGCCATCACGGTCCAGGGGTCGGCGGAGGAGGGGGTGACGCTCCACTCCGTCTCCCGCGCGACGCCCTTCTCGTTCCCGACCCAGCGGGCGCCTTGGGGACCGGCGAAGACCACGGTGTCCGGGGAGAGCTGATGGATCATCCTGAACCACTGCACGACGTTGTACTTCTGGGTGATGCCGGAGTCCGTCCACGGGTTCGCGCCGTCCAGCCACAGCTCGTCCAGGGGCCCGTAGCGGGTGAACAGTTCGTAGACCTGGTTGAGGTAGTAGGCGTCGTAGTCGTCCGCCCGGACGGTGAAGGTGGGCAGCTCCCCGCTGCGGACCGCGGCGGCACGGTCGTCGCCGGGGACGAGGGTGGGGATGGTGCGCTCGGTGACCTCGCTGCCGTTGCCGAACCGGCCCAGGCCGCGGGGCGCCTGGTCGCCGTCCTCCAGCGCGACCCGTTCGGGCAGGCTGAGCGGCTTGCCCTCCGCCTGCTTCTTGCGGATCTCCTCGACCCACCTCGCGTGCCAGGCGTGCGGAAGTTCGGCACCGTCGGACGGTGAGAGGTAGATGCCGACCTTCAGCCCCGCCTTGCGGGCGGCCTTGACGTAGGCGCCGACGACGTCGGGACTGCCGGGGCTCTTGGCCACCGAGTGCGGGGTGTAGCGGCTGGGGTAGAGCACGAAGCCGTCGTGGTGCTTGGCGGTGAGCATCACCTGCTCGGCGCCGGCCGCCTTGTAGGCCCGCATCCACTGGTCGACGTCGAGACGGCCGGGACGGAAGAGCTTCTCGTCCTCGGCTCCCGAGCCCCACTCCCGGTCCGTGAAGGTGTTCATACCGAAGTGCGTGAAGGCCGTCACCTCCCGCCCCTGCCAGGCGAGTTGGCCCTTCGTGGGGACGATGTGGGCGGCCTTGTCGATGATCCGGTCCGGGCTGTCGCAGGGCTCGATCGCCATCTGGGAGGCGGGGCGAACCGGCCCGTCACAGGCGCCCGTGCCCGGCGGCGCGGGCGCGGCCCGGGAGTCCGGAACGGGAAGCAGGGCGGCGGCCGCGGCGAGCGCCAGCGCGCAAAGGGCCCGCCCGGTGGAGCGCCGAGCCGGGGATCCGGGGGCGCGGGGGGCGCTGTGGGCCCTGGGGCGCCCGGGGGTCGGTTCCGTGCGGGATGCCATGGTGCCCTCCAACTCGCCGGCCATGAATGGTCGGATGTCTGGATGGTGTCCACGGCATGGTGCCGGACGGAACGACGTACCGGAAGAGTGCGCGTCAAGAACGGAGCTGAGGCTGCCCGTCCGCCAATTCCCGCATCAGTGCGTGCAATCGGGGCGATGCGGCGAGTTCTTCGAGGGTCTGCGGCCGACCGTCCGGTCCGGCGATCGGCAACCGCCAGTTCGGGTATTCATCCCATGTACCGGGGAGATTCTGCGGCCTGCGGTCCCCCACCGCGTCCGGCAGCCACACCCCGACCATCCGCGCGGGCGTGCGCAGCAGAAAGCGGTGCACGGCCTTGACCGCCGCCTCCTCGTCGCCCGCCCCCTCGGGCAGCAGCCCCCGGTGCGCCAACTCGCGCAGCCACTCGGCGAGTTCGTACTTCGCACGGGAGCGTTCCCGCTCCGCGGGCCCGGCGAGCAGCCCCAGCCGCTCGCGCAGCGCGACGTCCTCGCCGCTCAGCCGCGCGGCGGTGGTCGGCAGATCGTGGGTGGTGACGGTGGCCAGGCAGTCGGCGCGCCACTCCTCGGGCGCCAGGATCCGGGCCTCGCCGTCGGACGCCGCTTCCGCGGCGGGCTCCGCGGCTTCCGCCCCCTCGCCCGCCCCGCCGCCGTAGTCCCGCTCGAACCACAGGACGGAGGTACCGAGCACACCCCGCTCGGCGAGGGCGTCCCGCACACCCGGCTCGACGGTCCCCAGATCCTCACCGATCACCGACGCACCCGCGCGGTGCGCCTCCAGGGCCAGCACCGAGAGCATCGCCTCGCCGTCGTAGCGGACGTACGCGCCGTCCGTCGGCGGCCGGCCCTCCGGCACCCACCACAGGCGGAACAGCCCCATCACATGGTCGATGCGCAGCGCCCCCGCATGCCGCAGCAGCCCGCGCAGCAGCTCGCGGTACGGGGCGTAACCGGCGGCGGCCAGCGCGTCGGGGCGCCAGGGCGGCAGGCCCCAGTCCTGGCCGCGCGCGTTGAAGGCGTCCGGCGGCGCCCCGATGGACATCCCGGCGGCGAAGGCGTCCTGCTGCGCCCAGGTGTCGGCCCCGGAGGGGTGCACGCCGACGGCGAGGTCGTGCACCAGCCCGACGCCCATCCCGCTCTCCCGCGCGGCCCGCTGCGCGGCGGCCAGCTGCTGGTCGGTGAGCCAGGCCAGCCGGCAGTGGAAGTCGACGCGGTCCAGCAGCTGTGTGCGCAGCCGCGCCGTGGCCGCGGAGCGCGGGTCGCGCAGCGCGGCCGGCCAGGCGCGCCAGTCGGGGCCGTGCCGCTCGGCGAAGGCGCACCAGGTGGCGTGGTCGTCCAGGGCCTGGCCCTGTTCGGCGAGGAAGTCGCAGTACGCGGCGCGGCGGCCGGGGGTCAGAGGGACCTCCCACAGCAGCTCCAGGGCTTCCTTCTTCAGCTCCCAGACCGCGTCCCGGTCGATCAGCGCGCCCCGGTCGAGGACGTCCGCGCGCAGCGCCGACGCCCGGCCGGCCAGGTCGTCGGCGCGTAACCGGGCCGCGCCTTGCAGGTGGGCGTACTCGGGGATGTGCTCGATGCGCAGGTGGACGGGGTCGGGGAAGCGGCGGGAGGAGGGGCGGTAGGGCGAGGGGTCGGTCGGCGGGCCGGGGACGGCCGCGTGCAGCGGGTTGAGCTGGACGAAGCCGGTGCCGAGGGAGCGCCCGGACCAGGCCGCGAGGTCCGCGAGGTCACCCAGGTCGCCCATGCCCCAGGAGCGGCGCGAGAGGAGGGAGTAGAGCTGCACCATCAGGCCGTGGCTGCGGCCGGGCGGCGCGGGCACCCGGTCGGGCGCGACGATCAGCCGGGCGCGGGCGGTCCGGCCGTCGGGGGTGTGGGCGTGCAGGGTGTGGATGCCGAGCGGTAGCCGGCCGGGCGCCCAGGGGCTGCGCGCGCCCGCGTCGCGGGCGGGCCCCTCCAGCACCTGCCCGTCCTCGGTCTCCACCCGAAGGCCGGTGCCTTCGGGGAGGTGCGCGAGGTCCGGTGGGCGGTCGGGGCGCGTGACGACGGTGCGGGGCAGCAGGGCCCCACCGGGGCGGCCGGGGCCGTCGGGGAAAGCGTCCAGGGCGGCGCGTACGGCCTGCGGGGTCGAGGCGTCGACACCCAGCGCGGCCAGGACGGCGACGACGGTGTCGTCCCCGATGTGGACGGTCTGCCCGGGAGAGGGTTCATACGACACGGCGATGCCGTGCAGCTGGGCGAGCCGCTTGCGGCCCATGGGTCGTCAGACCTCCATGGACTCCGTACCCAGGCCGGTGGCTGTCGGCTCGCTGGTCAGCGGCAGTTCCGCGGAGATCGGGACCTCGCTGGTGAGCGGCGCGGCGTCGGCGAGCGGCGGCTCGCTGGTCAGGGGCGGCTCGGCGAAGCTGAGGGTGCCCGAGCCGTCGAGGCCCGAGTCGGGGTCGGAGACCCCGTCGAAGAGATCGTGCTCCATCGACGCACCTCCCTGTTTGTACGACAGGGCATCGAGCAGAAGCTGAGCGGATGCGGCCACCGGGGGCCTCCCGTTCATCGGTAATGGGACACGTTCTGCTCTACCCACGGAACACGATCGCAGACGTATGCGGACTGCAAACGTGAGTCAGTTCACATTCTACCGGTCGCAGGCGATTTCACTGCGCGGAGCGTCCGGGGGCGCGGGGATGACCGGTGAAAGGGGCGTCGTGACGAAATTTCTGCGGGCCACCGGGCGCCTCCGACGGATGGCCACCACGGGGCAAATCCGGCACTTCGCCGACTGCCCGGGACGTCCCACATCGCACAGTTGACACCTCACCGCCACAATGGTGGGCTCACAGCCGAAGGTCTGTCCGAACGGGCACCGGAGGTCGCGACACCACCGGTTCCACGCCGCGCGCACCACGACCCACGGCTTCCACCGAGGCGCGGGCCCGGCGGACGAATCTTCGGGGGCGCCGGGCCGTGCGACGGCCGGGCTGCCGGGGTACGGGGTATCAGGACAACGGGGTAACGGGGCAGGCGCCGGCGCGAGCCGGCATGCACTGTGACGGGGACGAGGAGCAGCCGTGCGAGTCCGGGGCGGATGGAGCGTCGGAAAAATCGGTAGGAGCGGCGGGGGCACACGCGCGCGGGTGGCGGGGACCACCGCGCTGGCCGCCGCGGTCATCGGAGGTCTTCTCGGCGGGGTGCCGAGCGCCCAGGCGGCGCCCGCGGACCCGTCCGTCGGAGCCCCTGACCGGCCCGACCGGCCGGCCGGCGCGGGGCAGCCGCCCGCCGTCTGGCCGCGCCCCCAGTCGATGCGCGAGCTGGGCGACGCCGTGCCGCTGGGCGACGAGGCCACGCTGGTCGCCGCGCCGGACACCGACCCGTACGCCCTGGACGTCCTGCGCGGTCTGCTGCGCAACGCCGGGGTGGGCACGGTCCGCGAGGCGGCGCCCGGCGCCCGCACGCCCGAGGCGGGCCCGGTGATCCTCGTCGGCGGGCGACAGGCCGAGGACGCCCTGCGGGCGCTGCGCGCGCCCGCCCGCGCCGACCTGCCGGCCGGTGGCTACCGCCTCGCCGTCGGCCAGGTCGGCGGCCGCGACACGGTCGCCCTGGACGGCGTCGGCACGGACGGCCTCTTCCACGCCGCGCAGACGCTGCGCCAGCTCGTCACCGGCCGCGAGGGCGGCGGCCGGCAGCTGGCGTCGGTGACGGTGCGGGACTGGCCGGTCACCACCGTGCGCGGCACCACCGAGGGGTTCTTCGGCCAGCCCTGGAGCCGGTCGCAGCGGCTCGCCCAGCTGGACTTCATGGGCCGCACCAAGCAGAACCGCTTCCTGTACGCGCCCGGCGACGACCCCTACCGCCAGGCGCAGTGGCGGGACCCGTATCCGGCCGCGCAGCGCGCCGACTTCCGGGCGCTGGCCGAGCGGGCCCGCGCCAACCACGTCACGCTGGGCTGGGCCCTCGCGCCCGGACAGGCGATGTGCCTGTCGTCCGAGGAGGACATGCGGGCGCTGCGGCGCAAGGTGGACGCGATGTGGGCGCTGGGCGTGCGCTCCTTCCAGCTCCAGTTCCAGGACGTCAGCTACAGCGAGTGGCACTGCGGAGCCGATGAGGAGATCTTCGGGTCGGGGCCGCGGGCGGCGGCCGAGGCCCAGGCGAGGGTCGCCAACGCGCTCGCCGGGCATCTCGCGGAGCGCCATCCGGGCGCCGCGCCGCTGTCCCTGATGCCGACCGAGTACTACCAGAACGGCGTGACGGCCTACCGCAGCGCGCTCTCCGACGCCCTGGACCACCGCGTGGAGGTGGCCTGGACCGGCGTGGGCGTCGTCCCGCGCACCATCACCGGCGGTGAGCTGTCCACGGCCCGCCGCGCCTTCGGCCACCCGCTGGTCACCATGGACAACTACCCGGTCAACGACTACGCCCAGGACCGGCTCTTCCTCGGCCCGTACACCGGCCGCGAGCCGGCCGTGGCCACCGGCTCCGCCGCACTGCTCGCCAATGCCATGGAACAGCCCCTGGCCTCCCGCATCCCGCTGTTCACCGCCGCCGACTACGCCTGGAACCCGCGCGACTACCGCCCGGCGGAGTCCTGGAACGCCGCCATCGAGGATCTGGCGGGCGGCGATGCGCGGGCCCGTACCGCGCTGCGCGCCCTGGCCGGCAACGACGCGTCCTCCGTGCTGGGCGCCGAGGAGTCGGCGTATCTGCGGCCGCTGATCGCCCGCTTCTGGAAGGCCCGCGAAGCGGCGACCAACCCCGGCAGGCCCGGCGAGGACGCGGACTTCGCCAAGGCGGCGAAGGCGCTGCGGGCCGCCTTCCACACCATGAGCACCGCGCCGCGCGACCTGCATTCGGACCTGGCCGCCGAAGTGCGCCCGTGGGCCGAGCAGTTGGCCCGCCACGGCCGGGCCGGCGAGCAGGCCGTGGACGCCCTGATGGCGCAGGCACGGGGCGACGGCGCCGCGGCCTGGACCGCGCAGCGCGCGGCCCAGAAGGAGCGCCGCGCGGCGCAGGACAGCCCGGTGACCGTCGGCAAGGGGGTCCTCGCGCCGTTCCTGGAGCGCGCGATGACCGAGGCCGACGCCTGGACCGGCGCACGCAAGGACTCCCCGCGGCCCAACGAGGGCGCCGACCCCACGGCCCTGACCGTCCCGTTCGGGCGGACCCGCCCACTGGCCGCGGTCACCGCGCTCACCGAGCCGGGCCCGTCCGCGGACGCCGCGTTCCTGGAGGCGCACGTCCCCGGGGAGGGCTGGCGGCGCCTCGGTGCCACCTCGGCCACCGGCTGGACCGAGAAGCGGTCGGCCGGACTGCGCGCCGACGCGGTGCGCCTGTCATGGCAAAGGGGCGCGGTCGCCCCGTCCGTGCACGCGCTGACCCCGTGGTTCGAGGACACCGCTCCCGCCGGGCTGGAGCTGTCCCGCACGGAGGTGGACGCGGAGACCGGCGGCAGCACGAGCGTCGACGCCCGGATCTTCTCCCGCCGCCCGGGGGACGTCCACAAGAAACTCGACGTCAGGGCGCCCAAGGGCTTCACCGTGCACGCGCCGGACCGGGTCACCGCGCCCCGTGGCGGGACCGCGACCGTGCGTGTCACCGTCGACCTCCCCGAGGACACCCCGTCGGGAACGTACGAGATCCCCGTCACCTTCGCCGGGCAGAAGCAGACGCTGACGGTGCGGGCCTATCCCCCCGCCGGTGGGCCCGACCTGGCGCGTGGCGCCCGGACCACCTCCTCGGGCGACGAGACCCCGGACTTCCCTGCCTCCGCAGCGACCGACGGCAAGTCCTCGACGCGGTGGTCCTCCCGCCTGGAGGACCACGCCTGGCTGCAGTTCCCGCTCCCCCGCCCGACCCGGCTCGGCCAGGTCGTCCTGCACTGGCAGGACGCCTACGCCGCCGGCTACCGCGTGCAGGTCTCCGCGGACGGCCACAGCTGGCGCACGGCGGCCACCGTCCGCGACGGCAAGGGCGGACGCGAATCGGTCCGGATGGACGCCGAGGACACCCGGTACGTGCGCATCCAGGGCGACCGGCGGGGCACCCGTTACGGCTACTCGCTCTGGTCGGTGGAGGCGTACGCGGTGACCGGCAAGCGCTCCGAGGGCACGCCGAAGAAGGAGGGCACGCCGAAGAGGCACGGGAGCCCCGGCAGGGGCAGGTGAACTCCGTCCGGGGGGCGGGGCACACCCGTCCCCCGGACGAAGAAACCCGGACCTACGCCGATACGGCGTCGATCCGGGCCAGGGCGTCATCCGCGCCGTACGGCTGCAAGTAGGGCAGCCAGCGCGGATCCCGGTGTCCCGTACCGATGATGCGCCACGCCAGTCCTGACGGCGGGGCGGGTTGGTGCCGCAGCCGCCAGCCGATCTCGGCGACATGGCGGTCGGCCTTGACGTGATTGCAGCGCCGGCAGGCGGCGACGACGTTCTCCCAGGTGTGCTGACCTCCGCGGCTGCGGGGGATGACGTGGTCGACGCTGGTTGCGACGCCACCGCAGTACATACAGCGCCCGCCGTCCCGGGCGAACAGGGCCCGGCGGGTCAGTGGGACGGGGCCGCGAAAGGGCACCCGCACGAACCGCTTCAGGCGGACCACGCTCGGAGCCGGTATCACGTGGGTCGCGCTGTGCATCAGGGCGCCGGATTCCTCAAGGCTTACGGCCTTCTCATTGAGGACGAGGATGAGCGCGCGGCGGAGCGGTACGACGCCGAGCGGCTCGTACGACGCGTTGAGGACCAGGACATGCGGCACGGGTGCCTCCTTGTACGCCGGCGGCGCGTGGCTCGCGCCGGGACGATCTCTCCACAGTGTCCCCCGGTGCCTGGTCGGAGCGCCAGCATGACCGAGTAACGGGTCGGAGGTGTTTTCCACCACACCGCCCCACATCCCTCCACACCGGCTCTTTCAGGCCGTCGCGGGACCTGTCCCCACGAACACGGGCGCGGACCGGCCCCGTTGCCCCGTTAGTGTGGTTGGTCTGCCCGGTCCGCCGGTGGTCCCACCAGGGTCCGGGTCTGCTGTCCCACACGGAAGGTTCTGCTGTGTACTGGTCCGCTTCGCCGGCCGCTGCCGCGCCCCTGGGCGCCACGTCCCCCGGCTCCAACGGTGCGACCTCGCTGGACGAGGCCACGGAGAAGGCCACCAACGCCGCCGGCTGGGTGGAGGCGAACTGGGGGACGTGGCTCACGTCCGGCCTGCAGATTTTGCTGATCATCGTGATCGCGGTGGTCCTGCGCCATGTGATACGCCGCACGATCACCAAGTTCATCGAGCGGATGAACCGCACCGCGGCCGCCGCGCAGGGCACCGCGCTGGGCGGCCTGCTCGCCAACGCCGAGAGACGCCGGCAGCGCTCCGAGGCCATCGGCTCCGTGCTGCGCAGCGTCGCCTCCTTCGTGATCATGGGCACCGCGGCACTGACGGTCCTCTCCGTCCTCAAGATCAACCTCGCGCCGCTGCTGGCCAGCGCCGGAGTGGCCGGTGTCGCCATCGGTTTCGGCGCCCGGAACCTCGTCACGGACTTCCTCTCCGGCGTCTTCATGATCCTTGAGGACCAGTACGGCGTCGGCGACGAGATCGACGCGGGCGTGGCCACCGGCACGGTCATCGAGGTCGGCCTGCGCGTCACCAAGCTGCGCGGCCCCAACGGCGCCATCTGGTACATCCGCAACGGCGAGGTCAAGCGGATCGGCAACCTCAGCCAGGGCTGGTCGACGGCTTTCGTCGATGTCCTGATCGCGGCCGACCAGGACCTCGAAAGGGCCCGCGAGACGATCACCGCCACCGGCGAGGAGATGTCCAAGGCCGAGCCCTGGAACGAGCAGCTGTGGGAGCCGGTGGAGGTGCTCGGCCTCAGCGAGGTGCACCTGGACACGGTCACCATCAGCGTCTCGGCCAAGACGATGCCGGGCAAGGCTCCCGGCGTGGAGCGTGAGCTGCGCTGGCGCCTCAAGCGCGCCCTGGACGCGGCCGGCATCCACCTGGCCCCGCGCCCGGCCCCCGAGGAGGCCGAGGAGGAGGCCGTCGACTCCACAGCCGGCGTCGCCGCACCGTCGGCCCTCAACAACCCGCTCTCACCCCAGTCCGTGGCGTCGAACCCCATATCGACCCCGAACCTGGGCAAGTAGGCCCGCCCACAGCCGCTGCGGGCCCGTGGCGGGTCGGGCCGCCCTTTCCACAGACGACCCGTCAATGTGACCCAGATCACATCAACCGGTGTCATACATCCCTCTCCCCCGAACCGTGTCCCAGGTGTCAGCACCAACGACACGTACGACGGAGAAGGAGACTTCACCATGAAGATCCGCAATCGCATGGCCACGGGGGCCGTCGCTTCGGTTCTGATGCTCGGCAGCGCGGCGGCCCTGGCCGCCGCGGCCCCCGCTTCCGCCGCACCGGCCGCACCCGCGGCCGCCGAGGCGACCGCCGCCCACTCCGGCGCCCGCCTCGGCGGCGCCCTCAGCTGCACCACGCGGACGGATGGCCGCACGGGCACCGCGGACTGCACCAACAACACCAACCGCACGATCGCCTTCCGCGCGACGGTGGTCTGCGGCTGGTGGCCGGACCAGACCGGCCCCTGGAAGACCCTCAACCCGGGCGCCCGCGACAACTCCGCCGCCACCTGCAGCGGTGGTACCGGCGTCGGAAGCGTCGACTGGCAGGAGGGCTGAGGGCCGCAGCTGAGGGACGCGACTGACGGCCGGCGACCCACCGAACCGGGCAACGGCCGATAGCCCGCCTCCCACAGCACCCAGAAGGGGCGCACCGACTGACCACCGGTGCGCCCCTTCGTCGTACGCACCGCCGCCCGCGCCCCGCCTCCGCCGTTCGCCCGCGGCCTCCCGGAAAGTCGCCCGGCAGAACCCATTGACGGCGCCCCAAGAGCCGACCTACCTTCCTGTTCATCAATTGGAAGGTTTACTAACAGACGGTCGGACGACCGCGGCAGCGGCAGCCGACGGACGGGGTGACAGGCATGGCCGGAACGCAGGGTCCGCACGGGACGCCCGGAACGCCGCGGGTGCTGCGGGCCATGAACGACCGGGCCGCACTGGACCTCCTGGTCTCCCAGGGCCCCCTGACCCGCACCCAGATCGGCGAACTCACCGGACTGTCGAAGCCGACCGCCTCCCAGCTGCTGGCACGGCTGGAGACGGCCGGACTCGTGCGGACCACCGGGAACGTCACCGGGCGCCCCGGGCCGAGCGCCCAGCTGTACGAGATCAACCCGGTCGTCGCGCACATCGCCGCACTTGCCGTGGACCAACTGGGCATCACCGCCGCGGTCGCCGACATCACCGGACAGGTTCTCGGCGAGGAACGCGTCGAGACCGACGCGATCGACGAGGCCGCGCCGCACCGCACCGCCCAGCTGGTCGCGGCGGCCGTGGACGGCGCTCTCGCCAAGGCCGGGCTCGGCCGCGAGCAGCTGCACGGCGCGGTGATCGGCACGCCCGGCGCCCTGGACCCGCACACCGGTGAACTGCGCTACGCCCCGCATCTGCCGGGCTGGCACTCGCGGGCACTGAAGGAAGAGCTGGGCGAGGTCCTGGGCACCCCCCTCGTGATCGAGAACGACGTGAACCTGGCGGCACTCGCCGAGCAGCACGACGGCGCGGCACAGGACTTCGACGACTTCGTTCTGGTGTGGGCCGACGAAGGCGTCGGCGCCGCCATCGTGCTGGGCGGACAGCTGCTGCGCGGGGCGACCGGCGGCGCCGGCGAGATCGGCTACATGCCGCTGCCCGGCGCGCCGCTGGCCCGGGGCGGCGACCGCAGCGCAGCCCGGCCGGACGCCGGAGGCGGCTTCCAGCGGCTGGTCGGCTCGCCGAGCGTGATCGAGCTGGCCCGCGAGTACGGCAACCCGGAGGTCCGCACCGTCGAGGAGGCGCTGGCGCACGACGAGGTGCGAGCCGAGGTGGCGCGCCGGATGGCGACCGGGCTCGCCGCGGTCGTCGCCGTCGTCGACCCGCGGCTGGTGGTGCTGTCCGGCGAGGTCGCGCAGGCCGGCGGGGAGGCGATGCGGGCCCTGGTCGAGGCGGAGTTCACCGGGCTGGCCCTGCCACGCCCGGAGCTGCGCATCAGCGATATCGCCGGCAATCCCATTCTCATCGGCGCGCTCCGGACCGCGCTCACCGAAGCGCGCGACGCCGTCTTCGACACCACCTGACACCCGGCTGGACGGGGTAGTCCCGCGCGGCCGCCCCGGATCCGCCGGACAGCTCCCGCCGGCCTCCGCCCGGAACCCGTCGGAATTGCCCACCGGAATTGCCCACCGGAATCTCCCGTCGGAAAGCCTGCGGGAATTCCGCTCCACCACCACACCGCTCTCCCCAACGCCCCCTGCCGTAAAGGAAGTCCGCCATGCCGTACACGCGCATGCGCATCTGCCTGTCAGCCGCACTGGCCGGCGCCGGACTGCTCATTTCGGGCTGCGCCAATCCGAGCGTCGGCAGTGACCGCGACGATCCGACCGCACCGGTGACGCTGACGTTCTGGCACGGCTGGTCCAACCGCGGCGAGGTCAAGGCCATCGACGACAGCATCGCCCGCTTCGAGAAGCTGCACCCCAACATCACGGTGAAGGCGGTCGGCAACGTCACCGACGAGACGATGAACCAGGCGCTGCGGGCCGGCGGCGACGACGCACCGGACGTCGTCTCGTCCTTCACCACCAACAACGTCGGCCAGTACTGCTCTTCCGGCATGTGGGCGGACCTCGACCCGTTCATGAAGAAAACCGGGGTCGACAAGGCGAAGGTCTTCCCGAAAACACTGCTGGAATACACCGCTTACGAAGGAACGCAGTGCGCACTGCCGCTCCTCGCCGACTCCTTCGGCCTGTACTACAACAAGGACGCCTTCAAGAAGGCCGGCATCGCCCGTCCACCGCACACCATGTCCGAGCTGAAACGCGACGCGGTGAAACTCACCCGGCACGCCAGGAACGGCTCGTACGAGCAGGTGGGCTTCATGCCCAACTTCCGCCTCTACCAGAACAGCCCGGACCGGCTGTTCGCCCAGTGGGGGCCGACGTATTTCGACCGCAACGGCGCAGCACAACTGGCCGATGACCCGCACACCGAAAACTTCTTCACCACCCAGCGCGATCTCGTCGACGCCCAGGGCGGCTACGGCCGCTTGGAGAGATTCCGTACCACCTTCGGCGATGAGATGTCCTCACAGAACGCCTTCCTGACACAGAAGGTCGCCATGCACATGGACGGCGAATGGCGCGGACTGATGCTCAACGACGCCAAGGCGAAGTTCGCATGGGACACCGCGCCGATGCCCGTACCCGACGACCAGGCCGACACCTACGGCCGGGGATACCTCACCGGCACCGTCGCCGGAATCGCCCACAGCAGCCGGCATCAGAACGCGGCATGGGAACTGGTGAAATTCCTGACCGTCAACACCGAACAGGTGGTCCGCTTCGCCAACGCCATCCACAACGTGCCGTCGACGAAAGCGGCACTGACGTCACCCCGGCTGGACACCGACCCGACGTTCCGCACCTTCCTCGACATCGCGCAGAACCCCCACAGCACGGCCCTGCCACCGTCCGCCAACGGCGGGCAGTACGTCACCGCACTGCAGGACTTCTCCTACGACGTCGAATCCGGAAAGGTCCCCGACCTCGGCAAGGGCCTGCGCGGACTCGACGCGCAGATAGACGCCGACAACCTTCAGTCCCGGAACTGACGGAGGCCCGCCATGGCAACGACCACCGCACCCGCGCTGCGGCGCAAGCACACCCGTGAACGACTGCGCACCCTCGGATTCCTCTCCCCCTGGCTGGTCGGCTTCTCCGTCTTCTTCGGCTACCCGCTGATCGCCACCGTCTATTTCTCGTTCATGCACTACAACCAGATCCAGGAACCCGACTTCGTGGGCCTGCGGAACTGGAGTTACGTCCTCACCCAGATGCCGCTGTTCGGGCCCGCCCTGTGGAACACCCTGTGGCTGGTCGTGGTGATGGTCGCGCTACGCGTCGTCTTCGGGCTGGGCATCGGCGTGCTCGTCACGAAAATAAAAACGGGAACCGGCCTCTTCAGGACCGCCTTCTACCTGCCCTACCTCGCGCCGCCCGTCGCCGCGACCGTGGCGTTCGTCTTCCTCCTCAACCCCGGCACCGGCCCCGTCAACGAAATCCTCGGCGCGGTCGGCATCCCCGCGCCCTCCTGGTTCAACGACCCCGACTGGGCCAAGCCCTCGCTTGTCCTGCTGTCCCTGTGGGGCATCGGCGACCTCATGGTGATCTTCATGGCGGCGCTGCTGGACGTACCGAAGGAGCAGTACGAGGCCGCCGACCTCGACGGAGCGGGCGCCTGGGGGAAGTTCCGCTACGTCACCTGGCCCGCGATCACCCCGATCGTGATGTTCGCCGTCGTCACCGGCGTCGTACAGACCATGCAGTACTACACACAGGCACTCGTCGCCGGGAAGCTCGCCTCCGGCGTCTCCATCGGCCCGGGCACCGTCATCCAGCCCGGCTACCCCGACCACACCACCCTCACCGTGCCCCAACTCGTGTACTCCATGGGCTTTCAGAACTTCAACACCGGCGCGGCGTGCGTGCTCTCCCTCGTGCTCTTCGTCATCGCCATGGCCGTCACCACCCTGCTGATGCGCAAACGCGCCGGCCTGCTCCCGGCGGAGGACTGATCCGACATGACCACCACCGCTCTCACCGCCCGCCGGACCACGGCTTCCACCGGCGCCACCGGCGACCCGGCGGCACGCGCCCGCCGCAGACGTCTGCTGCACTGGATCGCCGTCCACGCCGTCGCCATCGCCGCCGCCCTGTTCTTCGTCCTGCCCTTCGTGTTCGTGTTCCTGACGTCCGTCATGAGCGACGACCAGGCGATGAGCGGCGAACTGTGGCCCCACCGGTGGAACTGGTCCAACTACGTCACCGTCTTCCGAACCCCGGGCTTCCTCGACTGGTGGAAGAACTCACTGATGTACGCGGGCCTGGGCACCCTCTTCACCGTCTGCTCGGCCGTCCCCGTCGCCTACGCGCTCGCCAAGTTCCGCTTCCGCGGACGCCGCACGGCCATGATCCTGGTCATCTCCACGATGATGTTGCCGCCGCAGGTCATCGTGATCCCCATGTACCTGGTCTGGGCGCAGCAGCTGCATCTGTCCGGATCCCTGTGGCCACTGATCATCCCGATGGCGTTCGGCGACGCCTACTCGATCTTCCTGCTCCGGCAGTTCCTGCTGACCATCCCGCAGGAGTACATCGAATCGGCCAAGCTCGACGGCTGCGGCGAGCTCCGCACCCTGCTCAAGATCGTCGTACCGATGGCGAAGCCCGGCATCGCCGCCATCGCCCTCTTCCAGTTCTTCTACTGCTGGAACGACTACTTCGGCCCGCAGATCTACGCCGCGCAGAACCCCGCCTCCTGGACGCTCTCCTACGGCCTGGAGTCCTTCAAGAGCGCCCACAGCGTCAACTGGAACCTCACCATGGCCGCGACGCTCCTGGTCATGGCCCCGGTCATCATCGTTTTCTTCTTCGCACAGAAGGCCTTCGTCGAAGGCGTCACACTCACCGGAGTGAAGGGCTGATCAAGGAATGAAGCTCGCAGTGGTCGGCGGAGGATCGACCTACACCCCCGAACTCATCGACGGCTTCGCACGGTTGCGTGACGCCCTCCCCCTGACCGAACTCGTCCTCATCGACCCGGCCGCCGACCGCCTGGAACTCATCGGCCGGCTCGCCCGACGGATCTTCGCCGCACAGGGCCACCCCGGACGGATCACCTGGACCCACGACCTCGACGCCGGCATCGACGGTGCCGACGCCGTCCTGCTGCAGCTGCGCATCGGCGGCCAGGCCGCCCGCGACCAGGACGAGACCTGGCCCCTGGAATGCGGCTGCGTCGGCCAGGAGACCACCGGCGCCGGCGGCCTCGCCAAAGCGCTGCGCACCGTACCCGTCGTCCTCGACATCGCGGAACGCGTACGCCGCCGCAACCCGGACGCCTGGATCGTCGACTTCACCAACCCCGTCGGCATCGTCACCCGCGCCCTGCTCACCCACGGACACAAAGCCGTCGGGCTGTGCAACGTGGCCATCGGCTTCCAGCGGAAGTTCGCCGCGCTTCTCGGCGTGAGCCCGGATCAGGTCGAGTTGGAGCACGTCGGGCTCAACCACCTCACCTGGGAGCGCGCGGTACGCGTCGGCGGCGAGAACGTCCTGCCCCACCTGCTCGCCACACACGGCGACGCCGTCGCCGACGACCTGCACATGCCGCGCACGCTGATCGACCGCCTCGGCGTCGTCCCCTCCTACTACCTGCGCTACTACTACCAGCACGACGAGGTCGTCAGGGAACTGCGCAGCAAACCGTCCCGGGCGGCCGAGGTCGCCGCCATCGAGAAGCAACTCCTCGACATGTACGCCGACCCGGCACTGGACGAGAAGCCGGAACTGCTGGGCAAGCGCGGCGGGGCGTACTACTCGGAGGCCGCGGTCGCTCTGACGTCCTCCCTGCTGCGCGACACCGGCGATGTCCAGGTGGTCAACGCACTCAACAACGGCACGCTGCCCTTCCTGCCGGACGACGCCGTCATCGAGGTGCCCGCCACGGTGGGCGCCACGGGAGCCGCGCCGCTGCCCGTACGGCCCCTGGAACCGCTCTACGCCGGGCTGATCGCCAACGTCACGGCCTATGAACACCTCGCGCTGGAAGCCGCGTTGAAGGGCAGCCGGGACCGCGTCTTCAACGCGCTGCTCTCCCACCCCCTCATCGGCCAGATCGACTACGCGGACCGGCTCACCGACGAGCTGATCGCGCACAACCGGGAGCACCTCACGTGGGCCTGACCGGCACGGCGCTCGCCATCGACGCGGGCAACAGCAAGACGGACGTGGCCTTGGTGGACACGGACGGGAACATCCTCGGCACCGCACGCGGGGGCGGCTTCCAGCCGCCGGTGGTGGGCGCCGGGCCGGCGGTGGACGTCCTGGCGCCGCTGGTGGCCTCGGCGCTGGCGCAGGCGGGGGCGGTGGGGCCGGTCGACCAGGTCTCCGCGTATCTCGCCAACGCCGATCTGCCCGCCGAGGAGGCGGCCCTGGCCGGGGAGATCACCGCCCGGGGGTGGGCGCGGACGGTGACCGTGGGAAACGACACCTTCGCGCTGCTGAGGGCCGGACTGCCGGACAGCGGCGAGCCCATCGGGGTCGCCGTGGTGTGCGGGGCGGGCATCAACGCCGTCGGGCTGGGGCGCGAGGGGGCCACGGCGCGCTTCCCGGCCGTCGGGCGGATCTCCGGCGACTGGGGCGGCGGCGGGTACCTCGCCGACGAGGCCCTTTGGCACGCGGCGCGCGCCGAGGACGGGCGGGGTGAGCGCAGCGAACTGGCCGACGCGCTGCCCACCCACTTCGGCCTGACCAGCATGCTCGAACTCATCGAGGCGCTGCACCTGCGGCACCTCCCCGACCTGCGGCGGCACGAGCTGACGCCGGTGCTCTTCGACGTCGCCTCGGGCGGCGACCGGGTCGCGCGGACGATCGTCGCGCGGCAGGCCGAAGAGATCGTCCTGCTGGCCTGCGTGGCCCTGGAGCGCCTCGATCTGCTCGCCGAGCCGGTTCCCGTCGTCCTGGGCGGCGGCGTGCTGGCCGCCCGGCATCCGCTGCTGCACGACCGGGTGACCCAACTCCTCGCCGAACGCGCCCCGAAGGCGATCCCCCTCGTCGTGACCGCCCCACCCGTCCTGGGCGCGGCCCTGTACGCCCTCGACCGAGCAGAAACGGGGCAGGCGGCTTACGAACGGGTGCGGGGGCGGTGGGGGTAGGGGGTGGGGGTGGGGGTTGGAGCCAGGGCCGGGGCTGGGGCCGGGTGCCGTGGGCCGTGGGGGCGAGGCTGCACCCTCCCTCTGGGGCCCTCCCCCTCCCCACCCCACCCCTCCCCCGGTTTTGCGATTGTGCGGGCTGCGCAGCGTCGATGGCGCACCTGGCGTCGTCATGGGCGTGCGGCCTCGATGACGCACGCGGCGCCGTGATGGGTGTGCGGCGCCGTTGACGCAGTCGGCGTCGCACGGGCTGCGCGGCTCGATGACGTACGTGGTGTCTCAGCAGGGCCGACGCCGTTCCCGCTGTGCGCGGCGCCTCTCCTGTGAGGGACCTGCCCGCAGGGATCTACCCGTCCCCTCAGTTGACCTGCACGCAGCTTCCGCGCCATGTCTCGACGCGCTCACCCGGAGCGAGCACGACGTCAGCGTCCCCGTCGACACCCCACGCCTCGGCACCTTTGTCGACGGCGGCCTGTCTACCGATCCCGGCCCCGGCTCCCGACCCGGCACCGGCGCCACCGCCGCGTCCTCCCCCACGCCCCCCTGCGCGCCCGCCACGGTCGCTTTCCGTGACGATGACGACGTGTCGGTTGGTGTCGTTGATGATGACGGTGGCGGAGCCGTCGGCCCGGTGGTGGTCGATCGGGTAACTCCCGGCCGGGTCGACGTACGTAGTGCGGCCGATGGTGAGGAAGCCGCTGGCCACCGGCCCACGGTCGGGTACGGCCCAGTACGCGGTCGTCGCCGCGGTGAGGGGTTCGAGGAGTCTGGCCATGCGTCTCACGTGGGTACCTCCGATGCACCGGGACGCGGGTGGGACCCGCGTCGATCACTGCCTCAAGGCTTACTGTGATTACTCACAGTAGTCGCGAGAGAGGGTGTTGACCACCGGCGCGCGGAGGTGAAGAGGGGGGCGGGGAATGCGCCGCAATGCGCCGGTCATCGTGTTCAACAGCTCGCGAGACGAGAAAGGCTGAGCAGGGGTCCTCGCGGCACCCGACCGCAGGCCCCTCAACCCTCCAGCTCAGTCCTCGAGCGGCAGCGCGAGGTCCCTTACATGGCCGGCGAGCAGCAGGACGGCCGCGTCCACCGCTGCGTGCGGGTCCTGTGCGCGGATGGCGTCGGCGAGCCGGGAGTGAGGGTCGGTGGGGGCCGCGGTAGCGGTGTCGAGGCAGGCGGCGCGGCGGAGTTCGGCGCGCAGGGCCGCGCTGAGCGAGCGGTAGATGTCAGCCAGGACGGGGTTGGCGCCGGCCTCTGCCACGAGGACGTGGAATTCGGCGTCGGCGGCCGTGAAGGCGTCGCCGTCCTGGGCGGCGAGGGCGGCGTTGCGGCGTGCCAGGGCGGCCTCGATTCCGGCGAGTTGCTCGTCGGTGCGGTGCTTGGCGGCCTGGCGTGCGGCGACGACGTCGAGGCCCTGGCGGACCTGGGTGACGTGGGAGAGTTCGGCGCGTTCGAGGCGGCGTCGGAGGGCGACGGCGCTGTCGTCGTCGGAGATCACGAACGTGCCGTCGCCCTGGCGGGGCTCCAGCAGGCCGGAGTGGACGAGGGAGCGGACGGCTTCGCGGACCGATGCCCGGCTGACGCCGAGGGCCTCGGACAGTGCGCTTTCGGGCGGGATGCGGCTGCCGACGGGCCAGGTGCCGTTCACGATCTGGCCGCGGATCTCGTCGGTCGCGGTCTCCACCAGCGACACCCTGCCCTTGCGGACCATCTCCACTCGATCACTTCCCCTTCGGCAGGTCACCTGATGTCTGGCAACTGTAATGCGGATCGGGGCGCTCGCGAAGCGGCGCGGGCCGTGCTCGCGCACCGCCACGGGCCGGTCGCTCAGCGGCGCGGCCGCCCGCATCCACGCCCGCCGCCGCCTCCACGCACCCGCCGCCCGGCCCGCGATGCCTCGGCCCATGCCTCACGCCCACGGCCGGACCCCACCCCCGTGCCGCTCCCTGCCGCGGGTCGCGATCGGAACAAGATCGGGGCATTTGCGGTGTGGTTGTCAGTGGGTGCGGACATACTGCTGCCCGTGCACCAGTTCTCGTGAGCGCTCTCGTGCGGGCGCGGGGGCGGGGCCGGTGAGCGAGCCAGGGGGAGGTTCTGTGTCGTCCGTGCCGACCAGCAGTGTGTCACCGCCCGTGCCGGGGCGCCGTACGGCGTGGGCCGAGGGGCTGGACGAGCTGCGTGCGGCGGCGACGACCGAGCCCGGCAGGCTGCGGGTGATCGGTGCGGTGCTGGCTCTGCTGGTCGTGGTGTTCGGGGCGGTCACGGCCTGGCAGGTGTCCGATCGTGCGGCGGCCGCGGACGATGTCGTCGAGCGCAGTCAGCCGTTGAGCGCGGATGCGGCGAGTATCTACCGTTCGCTGGCGGACGCCGATACGACCGCCGCCGGTGGCTTCCTGGCCGGCGGCGAGGAGAGCGGGACCACCCGCCGGCGCTATGCGGCGGATATCGCGACGGCGTCGGAGCTGCTGGTCAAGGCTTCGGCGAACACGCGGAGTTCGGATGCGGCGGGCCGGCTGATCTCGCGGCTCAATCGCCAGTTGCCGCGGTATGCGGGCCTGGTGGAGACGGCGCGGACGGACAACCGTCAGGGGCTGCCGTTGGGTGGCGCGTATCTGCGGTATGCCAATGAGCAGATGCGTACGGAGCTGCTTCCGGCGGCGCGGGCGCTGTATGACGCGGAGACGGACCGGCTGTCGGCGGATTACGGCGCGGCGAAGGCGTGGCCGTATTGGGCGGTCGCTTCCGGGGTGGTGGCTCTGGGGGCGCTCGGTTGGGCGCAGCGTCGTCATTACCGGCGGACGAACCGGGTTTTCAACAGGGGCCTGGTGGCCGCGTCGGCGGCTTCGGTGGCTGTGCTGGTGTGGTTGGTGGCGGGGCATGCGATGGCGCGCTCGGGGTTGGGTGAGTCCTATGAGCACGGTGCGCGGTCGTTGCGGGTGCTGAACGAGGCGCGGATCGATGCGTTGCAGGCGCGTGGTGACGAGAATTTGACGTTGGTGGCGCGGGGTGCGGTGCTGACGGCGGACCAGAAGGATTTCTACGAGGTCGGCTTCGTCTCGGGGATGACGGATCTGGCCGGGGCCGGCGGGAGCGGTGGTGCGGCGGCGGGGAGTCGGCTGGGGGTGGCGGCGGCGCTGGCGGACGACGATGCGGGGCGGCGCCCGGTGCGGGAGGCGTTGGCGCATGTCCGGGAGTGGCAGAAGCGTCATGCGCAGGCGCGTGCGGCGGATGACCGGGGTGATTACGAGCAGGCGCTGGCGAAGGTGATCGGTACGGACCGGCCGACGCGTGAGTCGTTCGACCGGGTGGATGCCGAGTTGCAGCGGGCGTTGGCGCATGAGCAGGGGGAGTTCCGGTCCGCCGCGGATGGCGGGCGGGGGGCGCTTCGTGGGCTTGCGGTGGGTGCGGCGGTGTTGGCGGTGCTCGCGGCGGTCGGTGCGGTGCTGGGTATCGGGCGCAGGTTGTCGGAGTACCGGTGAGGGGCGTGGTGGGGACGTGAGGGTGCGCGCGCGAGCGTTGCGGGAGCTGCGTGCCGCGCCGGCCAGGCCGGTGGTGGCCGCGGTGGGTGTGTTGGCGGTGGCCGCTGTGGCGTTGGTGCCTGTGGTGGGGCGTGAGGTCGCGGAGGCCGGTGGGGCCGGTTCGGGGCCGGCGGCGACGCATCGTACGGACGTTCCCGGGGCGGCGCAGGCGGCGAAGGCGGCGCCCGCCGCGGCGGAGTGCACGCCGGGGAATGTGGCGGAGAGTCTGCGGCCGTCGTCGGGCGGTGGTGCGGCGGTGGACCGGATCAAGGCGAAGGGCCAGCTGGTGGTGGGTGTGGACCAGAACACCTACCGCTGGGGGTATCGCAATCCGCATACGGGCAAGTTGGAGGGTTTCGACATCGATCTGGCGCGGGCGATCGCCGAGGACATCCTGGGGCCGGATGCCAAGGTCGTCTTCCGGGCGGTGCCGACGAATCAGCGGGTGCCCGCGGTGCGCGAGCGCTCGGTCGACATGGTGGTGCGGACGATGACGATCAATTGTGCGCGCAAGGAGCAGGTGGCGTTCTCGACGGCGTATTTCCAGGGCGGGCAGCAGGTGCTGGCGCCGAAGGGGTCGAAGATCGAGGCGTTCGACGGTTCGCTGCGGGGGAAGCGGGTGTGCACGGCCGCCGGTTCGACGGGTGAGTCGGAGCTGGCCGCGCAGCGGCACGGTGCGCGGGTGCTGACGGTGCCCAATCAGCTGGATTGTCTGGTGCGGCTGCAGCTCGGTGAGGCGGATGCGGTGGTCACGGACAATGCGCTGGCGGCGGCGCAGGCGGCGCAGGATCCGACGGTGGAGCTGAAGGGTGAGCCGTTCACGGACGAGCCGTACGGCGTGGCGATGAACAAGGACGACACGGATCTGGTGCGGCGGGTCAACAAGGTGCTGGACGACTACCGGGGCGGTGGGGACGGCAGTGACTGGATGCGGGCGTACCGCAAGTGGCTGGCGGCGGACCTGCCGGGGGTCTCGGGGCCGCCGTCGCCGGAGTACAGCGACTGATCGGCCCACGGGGCGGGCTTGTTGCCGTCACTATGGGCACGGAGGTGTCCTTGTCCTTGAAGCCGGAACCGTCAGTATTGAGGGAGTTGGGAGGGCCGTGAGGCCGTAGCTCAGCAACCGCCGTGCACCGTACGCGTATTGGAGAGGTGATCGATGGGGGTCCCTGGACCCTTCCCCGGCTCTGCGGGGAGGCCCGATGCCCCGGTGCTCGACCGGGAGGAGGTGGATCGTGCCCTGGGGCGGCTGAGTGCCGAGTACGAGGCGATCGAGACGTCGCTGCTGGCGTTGCAGGACCATGCGGGTCGGCGGCTGCTGGAGGGCGCCGATCTGTCGGGTGTCACCAAGGAGCGCTGGGCGTCGACGGAACGATCCATCACGGTTCTGTGGTCGCTGTTCGACGCGTACACGGATGCGCTGGAGGCTGCGCGGGTGCTGCGGGAGCGGCGGCGCTGGCCGTCGGCGGAGGATCTCGTGGAGCTGACGGAGCTGTTGCGCGGCAGCGGGGTGACGGTTCCGGGTGCGGCGGCCGGTGGCGGTACGGAGAGCGGCCCGGCCGTGCTGAGCGAGCGGTTCAGCCTGGAGGAGCTGGTCGCGCGGATGAACGGGCTGTACGCGCGGTCGCTGGATGTGATCGTCGCGGCGGACGCGGTGTGGTCGGCGTTGCCCGCGCGGATCGATCTGCTGTCGGCGGAGCTGCGGCGGACGCGGTCGCTGGCGCATTCGGTGGGGGTGCGTCCGGGTGAGCATCCGGCGGGCGACGATCTGGAGTGGATCACGGATGAGTTGTCGCGGCTGCGCGCCGAGGTGATCGCGGATCCGCTGGCGTTCTGGGTGTCGTCGTCGACGGGGAGTTCCGCGCCCGGTGGGGGGCGCCCCGATACGGAGCGGTACGACCGTGCGGCGCGGGCGCTGGAGGACATCCGGCGTGAGGTCGAGGCGGTGCTGGACGTCCGGCAGGACGCGGAGCAGCGGTTGATGCAGTTGCGGGACGTTCTCTCGCGTGCCGACCGCACGCTGACCGAGGCGCGGCAGGCGCGCGGTGAGGTCCTGGCGAAGATCGCGGCGTCGGAGGTGCCGGCGGTCAGTGGTCCGTCGACGGCGCTGCACGAGCAGTTGTCCGCGGCGGCGGACTACCGGCGGCGTTCGCAGTGGCATCGCCTGTCGCCGTTGCTGGACAGTCTGGAGGAGCGTGCGGAGGACGAACTCCACCGGGCGCGGGAGTCGTTGACGGCTGTGACGGCGCCGCTTGCGGTGCGGGCGGAGCTGCGGGGCAGGCTCGATGCGTATCGGGCGAAGGTCGCGCGGCACGGCGTGGCGGAGGATCCGCTGCTGGTGGAGCGGTATGACGTGGCGCGCCGGATGCTGTGGAGCGCGCCGTGTGATCTGCGGGCGGCCGAGCAGGCGGTGTGGCGCTATCAGCAGGCGGCGACGGAGGCGTGTGTGCCGCCGCAGGTGGAGCCCGGGGAGGAGTCGTGACGGCGCGGGCCGGGGCGGAGTGCCAGCGGCGGGACTGCGCGGGGAGTTATGAGGATGTCGGTGACGGTGAGCTGTACTGCGACACCTGTGGTCTGGCGCCGGTGGTGTCGCCGGGAGGCTGGCTGTCGTCGCCGCCGACGGGTCTGACGGGCCGGGCGCCGGCCGGTGCGGCGTGGGGCGGCGACTCGGCGCGTTCGGCCCGTTCGGCGTTGTCCTCGCGTAGGGCGGGTGCGTTCGCCGGTACGGCGGGGACACATGCCGCCGGTGCGGGCGGGGCTCCGGGGGGCGGTGCGGCGGAGGCGTCGGCGTCGGGGCGCTCCGCCGGGTCCCGGCGGTCGGCGTCCGGGCGTTCCGCCGGGTCGCGGCGTTCGGTGTCGGGCCGGCTGTCGCGTGCGATGTCCGGTGGTGAGCCGACGCAAGGGATGTCGGCGCCGGCATCGGTGTCGATATCGGTGCACAGCGCGGGCAGCGGCTCGGGGGCGGGGTCGGCGCGCGGGCGGCTGGGGGCCGGGCTGGTCTCGGTGCCGCAGGTGCCGCGGCCCGATCCCCGCGCGGCGGTGCTGGAGAACCCGGAGGTCCCCGAGCGGAAGCGGTTCTGCAGTCGTGGTGACTGCGGGGCGCCGGTGGGCCGGGCACGGGGTGAGCACGAGGGGCGTGCGGCGGGGTTCTGCACGAAGTGCGGCCACCCGTACAGCTTTGTGCCCAAGCTGCGGGCCGGTGAGGTGGTGCACGGCCAGTACGAGGTCGTGGGGTGCCTGGCGCACGGCGGGCTGGGCTGGATCTACCTCGCGGTCGACCGGGCGGTCTCCGACCGGTGGGTGGTGCTCAAGGGCCTGCTGGACACCGGCGACGAGGAGGCGCTGGCGGTCGCGGTGTCCGAGCGGCGGTTCCTCGCCGAGATCGAGCACGCCAACATCGTGCGCATCTACAACTTCGTCGAGCATCTCGACCGGTCGACGGGCAGTCTCGACGGCTACATCGTGATGGAGTACGTCGGCGGGAAGTCCCTGAAGGACATCGCCAACGACCGGCGCACCGAGGGCGGGCGGCGCGATCCGCTCCCGGTGGAGCAGGCGTGTGCGTACGGCATCGAGGCGCTGGAGGCGCTCGGGCATCTGCACAGCCGCAACCTCCTGTACTGCGACTTCAAGGTCGACAACGCCATCCAGCAGAACGACCAGCTCAAGCTGATCGACATGGGCGCGGTGCGCCGGATGGACGACGACGAGAGCCCCATCTACGGCACGATCGGCTATCAGGCGCCGGAAGTGGCCGCCCTGGGACCGTCGGTCGCCTCCGACCTCTACACCGTCGCGCGCAGCCTGGCCGTCCTCACCTTCGACTTCCAGGGCTATACGAATGTGTTCGTCGACTCCCTGCCGGATCCGGAGCACATCGACGTCTTCCGGACGTACGAGTCCTTCTACCGGCTTCTGGTGCGCGCGACGGACCCGGAGCGCTCCCGCAGGTTCGCGTCGGCGGAGGAGATGGCCGAGCAGCTGACGGGTGTGCTGCGGGAGGTCGTGGCGCTGCAGTCGGACGAGCAGCGGCCGTCGGTGTCGAAGCTGTTCGGGCCGGAACTGCGAGTGGTGGACACGGAGTTGATGGCGGCGCCGCAGGGCGACAGTTCGCTGCTGGGCGCGCGCGAGGTGGCGCCTCGCCGTGGCCGGCGGGCGGCCAGGAAGGCCGGGCGGCCGGGGTCGGTGGCCGGCCCTGCGGTGATCCCGGCGCAGACGGCGTACGAGATCGAACCACCGGACGGGAGCGGCCCGGCGAGCGGCACTGCCGGTGCGGGTGGTCCTGGAGGTGCGGGTGCCACGGGCGAGGCGGGTGGCGGCGCGGTCCCCCATACGACCGTGCCAGGCGGCGCTTCGGCCGAGGGGCCCGTACTGCGCCCCGTCGACCCCGGTGTCGCGGTGCTCGCGCTGCCGGTGCCGCGGGTGGACCCGGCCGACCCCAACGCCGGTTTCCTCGCGGGCCTGATGACCGCCGCACCCGCCGAGCTGATCGCGGCACTGCGCTCGGCTCCCGCCGATTCCCTGGAGGCGCGGCTGCGGGGCCTGCGGGCGCGCCTGGAGACGGGCGAGGGTGCCGCCGCGCTGGAGGCCCTGGAGGCGATCGAGTCGGATCCGGCCGGGGAGTGGAGAGCCGACTGGCGGGTGGTGTGGAACCGCGGCCTGGTGTCGCTGGCCACGGAGGACCGCGAAACCGCCGCGCTGGCATTCGACGCGATCTACGACGCCTTCCCGGGGGAGCCCGCACCGAAGCTGGCCCTGGGCATCTGCGCGGAGCTGCTGGGGCAGTTGGACAACGCCGCGGAGTACTACCGCATGGTGTGGACGACCGACCACAACTATGTCGGTGCCGCGTTCGGCCTCGCCCGGGTGCGGCTGGCGACGGGCGACCGGACGGGCGCGGTCGAGACGCTGGAATCCGTACCGGAGTCGTCCATTCACTTCACCGCGGCGCGGATCGCGGCGATCCGCGCCCGGCTGCGGCGGCGGTCCGCCCGCGACGCGCTGCTGCCGGATCTGCGTGCCGCCGCCGAACAGGTCGAATCCCTCGCGGACTTCGGCCTGGACTCCGCCCGCCGGGAACAACTCGCCACCGAAGTATTGGGCAGCGCCCTGGACTGGGTACTCTCCGGGAGCCACGGTGGCGGGCCGGACGGCGGGCAGACCACACACGGGCTGCCGTCGCTGCTCGGCAGCGCGCTGGACGAGCGGGGCCTGCGGTTCGGGCTGGAGAGGTCGTACCGCATGCTCGCGCGGTTGGCGCAGCGTGGCGAGGAAAGGATCGAGCTGGTGGAACGGGCCAACCGCTTCCGCCCCAGGACGTGGGTGTGACATGGGTGTGACTGGGCTTTCCCGGTGCCCGAGCTGCGATGAGCCGCTCGACACGGGAGACAATTTCTGCGGGCGGTGCGGCGCCGGCCTCGTGGCGCCTGCCGAGCGTCCGGGCGGGCAGCCGACGCCCACGGTGAACGGCGCGGCCGACGCCCCTGCGTACACCCCCCCTCCGCCACCCGCGTACGCCCCGGGAGCGTTGGCGGGTCCGCGCCCCGCGTCGCTGCTTCACCCGCCGGTGGGGCCGCCGGTGCCCGCCCCGAGGCCCGCACCCGTCACCGACGCACCTCACGAACCGCAGACGCCCCACGGCTCGCAGACGCCGCCGGCCCCGCATACGCCCCACGGCTCGCAGACACCCCTCCCGCCGGAGGGGCCGCACGCGCCGCAGGCCCCACAGGCGTCGGGCGCCCCGCAGGCATCTGGCACTCCGCAGCCGTCGCACCGGCCCGAGGCATCACGCGCGCCCGAGCCGCCGCACCCACCCCATCCGCCACACCCACCCCATCCGGCGCAGGGGCCCGCGCCGGCGCCCGTACCGCAGGGAGCACCCGTGCCTCAGGGAGCCCAGTCACCCCAGGCCCCCGCCGGCCCGCCTCCCCCCGACCCGCAGGCCCGCCTTGCGTACGGGGAGGCCGACGCCCCGCCGATGCCCGGTCATGCGCCGACGGCGGGCAGCGGCGTACCAGCGGACGCACGCGCACAGGCGGCCGACGAGCCGAACGGCGCGGGGCAGAGCTCCGGCCCGCCGGCCGACGTGCCCGCCGATCCCCGCGTCGCCGGCTACGAGGTGGTCGCCGACGCCGCAGCGGCGGCAGGTGCGGGAACAGGATCGGGAGCAGGAGCCGGTGCGGGATCGGCGCCGCACGGCCCGAACGCCGGTGAACGGGCCGCGGGCACCCCGGCCGAGGACACCGCCGCGCACCCCACTCCCCCGCAGGGCACCCGCGTCTGCGGGTCGTGCCGGGCGGGCGCCGTCGACGCCGACGGCTACTGCGAGCGGTGCGGCCATGCCCAGCCGCGGCAACGGGACCACATGGAGCGCGAGCTGTCCGGTATCGCGGCCGTCAGCGACCGCGGTCACCGCCACCACCGCAATGAGGACTTCTTCGCCCTCAGGGCAGCCGCGCTGCCGGACGGCACGCCCGCCGTCGTGGCAGTGGTCTGCGACGGCGTCTCGTCGGCGACCCGGCCGGACGAGGCGTCCCAGGCGGCGTCCGAAGCCGCGGGCGCCGCGCTGCTGGCCGCCCTGCCACAGGGCACCCATCCGCAGCAGGCCATGCACGACGCGATCATGGCGGCGTCCACCGCTGTCGACGCGCTGGCCGAGGATCCCGCCGCGGCACACGACGAACACCGCCAGCAGAACGCTCCCGCCTGCACGTTCGTCGGTGCGGTGGTGGGCGGCGGGCTGCTGACCGTCGGCTGGGTGGGCGACAGCCGGGCCTACTGGATCCCCAACGACCGCACGGCACCGCCCGTCCGGCTCACCGAGGACGACTCCTGGGCGGCCCAGATGATCGCCAACAACCTGATGACGGAGGCGGAGGCCAACGCCGACGAGCGCGCCCACGCCATCACGGGCTGGCTCGGGGCCGACGCTTACGAAGTGGAGCCGCACACCGCGACGTTCAAGCCTGACGGCCCGGGTGTCGTGGTGGTGTGCACGGACGGCCTGTGGAACTACGCCGAGTCCGCGGACCGGATGGCCGCGATCCTGCCCCACGACGCGCCCGCCCAACCGCTGAACAGCGCCAGGACGCTGGTCACCCACGCCCTCGACAGCGGGGGCCACGACAACGTAACAGTGGCGCTCGTCCCGTTCCCGGCACCTCTTATAGGGGCAGGATCGGCCTGACCGGCCGAAAACGAACTCGGCGCAACAATCTCGACGGAACCGCACCTCGCCTGAAGGAAGCGGGAGCGGGAACGTGCCCCCTCCCGGGGCGGGCGCGCGGCGGGAGCACGCCCGTACCGCCACCGACCGACTGACCAGCCACGCACCCGCAAGCACGCACGCACCACCGAGCGATGACCACGGCGCGGGCCCGCGCCGACGGGGGGAAGTACAGCAGGACTTCCGTCCGCCCCATTTGCCCCTCTTGCCAAGCAATCGGCACGAGTCTCAAGGAGCGGAACTGATGGCCAATTTCGCCAAGTCGCGTGTGCCGCATTTCTCCGCCGAGGTGTACCAGAACCCGTACCTCCCCGAGGGCGGGCGCGAGGTGAACGCCATCGTCACGGTCACGGCGACGGGCGGCGGTACGACCGGTGGCCGGCCGGTGTTCGCGGGGCGTTCCACCACGCCGGACGCAGGCGTGGTCATCATGGTCGACTGCTCCGGGTCGATGGACTACCCGCCGACGAAGATGCACGGGGCCCGTGAGGCGACCGCCGCCGCCGTCGACACGGTGCGCGACGGCGTCGCCTTCGCGGTGGTGGCCGGCACCCACCGGGCCACCGAGGTCTACCCCGGCGGCGGCCGGCTGGCCGTCGCCGACGCGGCCACCCGCGCCGAGGCCAAGGACGCCCTGCGAAAGCCGACCGCGGGCGGCGGCACCGCCATCGGCAGCTGGCTGCGGCTGGCCGACCGGCTGCTGTCGTCCGCCGAGGTCGGCATCCGGCACGGCATCCTGCTGACCGACGGCCGCAACGAGCACGAAACGCCGCAGGATCTGCGGGCCACGCTGGACGCCTGCGCCGGGCGCTTCACCTGCGACGCCCGCGGAGTGGGGACCGACTGGGAGGTCAAGGAGGTCACCGGCATCGCCGCGGCGCTGCTCGGCACCGCCGATATCGTCGCCGATCCGGCCGAATTGACCGCCGACTTCCGGCAGATGATGGAGGCGGCGATGGGCAAGGAGGTCGCCGATGTCGGCCTGCGGCTGTGGACACCACTGGGCACGGAGGTCGCCTTCGTCAAGCAAGTGGCGCCCACCATGGCCGATCTCACCGGCCGGCGCACCGAATCGGGCCCGCGGTCGGGGGACTATCCGACCGGCTCCTGGGGCGACGAGTCCCGCGACTACCACCTCTGCGTGCGCGTACCGGACGCCGGCGTCGGCCAGGAGATGCTCGCCGCACGGGTCTCGTTGATCATCTCGGGTCAGGACGGCGCCCCCGCGCGGCCCCTTGCCCAGGGGCTCGTACGGGCGGTCTGGACCGATGACATGGCCGCGTCCACATCGATCAACCCGCAGGTCGCGCACTACACAGGACAGGCAGAACTGGCACAAGCCATCCAGCAGGGACTCGATGCCCGCAAGTCGGGCGATGCGGACGACGCCACCGCGAAACTGGGCCGGGCGGTGCAGTTGGCGAACGCCTCGGGGAACGTGGAGACTGCGAAACTGCTTGCGAAGGTGGTGGACGTCGTCGATGCGGCGACCGGTACTGTGCGACTCAAGGCGAAGGTCGCCGAGGCGGACGAAATGACACTCGAAACGCGCTCGACGAAGACCGTTCGCGTGAAGAAGTAACGACGAGAAGTACCACCGGAGAAACGGTACAGAGGGGGAAGAACCGACATGCCGACCTGCCCGAACGGCCACCAGTCGGTGGCCGAAGACTGGTGCGAGGTGTGCGGCCACCGGATGGCGGGTGCTGTCCCCCCGCCGCCCTCCCTGCCTGCGGGGTTCCTGAACGCGCCGCCCAGCCAGCCGACCGGCCAGCCCGGCCCGCCGCCCGGCGGCCCCGGCCCCGGTACTCAAGGCGGCCAGGGTGGCTACGGCTTCCCGCCGCCGGCCCCCGCGCCCGGTCCTGGCCCCCAGGGCGATCAGGGCGGCTACGGCTTTCCCCCGCCCGCCCCTGCGCCCGGCCCCGGCCCCGATCAGTCCGGACAGGCCGAGCTGTGCCCGCAGTGCGGTACAGCGCGTCAGGCGATGGCGCCGTTCTGTGAGGGATGCCGCTACAACTTCCTCACGCACTCCCCTACGTCCTACGCCCCGCCGCCCGGCCAGCAGCCCGGCCAGCAGCCCGGCCCGCCCCCCGGCGGCCAGGGTGGCTACGGCTTTCCGCCGCCCCCCGCGCCCGGTCCGGGCCCCGGCCCCCAGGACAGCCAGGGCGGCTACGGCTTCCCCCCGCCGCAGCAACAGCACCAGCCTCAGCAGCCGCAGCAGGGCCCGCCCCCCGGGCAGCCCGGCCCCGGCGGTTACCCGGGTCAGCCCGGCCCGCCGCCCGGCATGCCCGGCCCCGGCATGCCCGGTCCTGGTCAACCCGGTCCTGGCATGCCCGGTCCTGGTCAGCACCACCAGCAGCCGCAGCAGCAGGGCGACGACTGGACCCTGAATCCGCCGAGCGCACAGACCGCCGCGCCGCCGATGGCCCCCGCACAGCCGGGCCCCCAGGCTCCGTTCGAGCAGCAGCAGCCGCCCGCGCCGTTCCCGCCGCAGCAGCCCGGCCCCTACGAGCCGCAGCAGCAGCCCGGCATGTACGAGCAGCAGCCCCCGGCGCCGTACGAACAGCAGCAGCCCGGCCCGTACGACTCCCAGCAGCACCAGCAGCACCAGCAGCACCAGCAGCAGGGTCCCCCGCAGCAGCCCGACCAGCAGTGGAACGGCGGAACGGGCCAGGTCCCGGCCGCCCCGCCGCAGGGTCCGCCGCCGGTCGTCGGCGCGGGCTGGGTGGTGGCCATAGCGCCGGACCGCGAGTACTTCATGGCGATGATGGGACGCAGCGGTCCGGAAGCCGCGGGGCTCAACCTCCCCTCGTACTCCCCCGAGCAGGTGCTTCCCCTTGCCAACGGCCAGATCGCCGTCGGCCGCCGCCGGAACAGCACCGGTGAGGCGCCGGACGTCGACCTGGGCCGCTCGCCGGAGGACCCGGGCGTCTCGCACCAGCACGCGCTGCTGGTGCAGCAGCAGGACGGCAGCTGGGCGGTGGTCGACCAGAACTCCACCAACGGCACGACGATCAACCTCGCCGAGGACCCGATCCAGCCGTATGTACCGGTGCCCCTCCACGAGGGCGACCGCGTACATGTCGGCGCCTGGACGACGCTGACCGTCCGCCGAGGCTGACACCCGGTAAGGCCCCGAGCCCGGAGCTCCGCGCTCCGGAGCGGCGGGCCCACCCGGAGCCGACCCGTGTCCGGGGCGTGATCAACCGATCACGCCCCGGACGCCGTTGTCCCCCTGACCGCTCCCCCGCGCGCCCTCCCGGGGCTCTCTCCCGCGGGTCCGCATCTCCGTCCTCCGCCCGAAGTCCTAGGACCGCGCGTCTGACACCATGGACGGGTGAACAAGATTCCGCGCGGCACGCTTCAGGAGCAGACCTTCTACGAGCAGGTCGGTGGCGAGGAGACCTTCCGCCGCCTGGTGCACCGCTTCTACCAGGGAGTCGCCGAGGACCCGCTGCTGCGGCCGATGTACCCGGAAGAGGATCTGGGCCCGGCCGAGGAGCGGCTCGCGCTCTTCCTCATGCAGTACTGGGGCGGTCCCCGTACGTACAGCGACGGCCGCGGGCACCCCCGGCTGCGGATGCGTCACGCGCCGTTCACGGTCGACCGTGCGGCGCACGACGCGTGGCTGCGGCACATGCGGGACGCCGTGGACTCCCTCGAACTGTCCGAGGAGCACGAAACGACGCTGTGGAACTACCTGACGTACGCGGCCGCGTCGATGGTCAACACCGCGGACTGAGCCCTGCCGCGCCCACTCGCCCGCCAGGCCGCCTGCGGAAACCCGGAAGGCACGGCCCGGCGGGAGGGACGAGGCGTCCGACGGCCACCTACACGCAGGGCGCACGCTTCCCGACGGGCCCCGCACACGCCTGCTCCGCCGCCGCGTAGCAAGGACCCAGCAGGAGCCAGTAAGAGCCGACAGGTGCCAGTACGTGTCTGAGGCGCTCAGGCGGCGCCGATGCTCCAGAGTGGGCCCGTAGAGCCCGTAGAGCGCCCACAAGGGCTACAGGCCGTCCAGAGACCGCCCAGGGCCTCCCGGACCGCCCAGGAAGACTCTCGCCCGGCATTCGGAGCGCACACGGCCGCCAGGGCTGCGGCGCGGCCGCCAGGGAGTGACACGGCCGCCAACGCCGATGCGCGCGGCCCTGGAGTCTTGGAGCGCTGGAAACGTACGCACCAGCGGCCGCCGAGTGGAGGGGCCCGCAGCCGCCCGCCGCACCCGTCATGTCAGAGAGACCTCAGCAGATGGCCGCGCCACGGGCCGGCGGGGCGCCGAGGGCGTGGCCACGCGGGAACCGGGGCGGTGCCGCCCCACGAGCGTCAGGTCGGTGTGACCGACAGCCCCGAGAGCCCCTTGAGCCCCGCCGGGCCGCCCGTCCGTACCGCGATCGAGCCGTAGGCGGTACTCAGGCGCAGCCAGCCACCCGCTGCGAGCAGGGTCGGCGCCTGCGGCTGAGGCGCGGAACGGGGGGCTTCGGCACTCGCCTCGGCGCCGGCGTCGGCGGTGGCGCGTTCCGCGGCGGGTGAAGTGCCGCCGCCCGCGAGGGCGTTGGCGCGCGCCGGGCGCAGGAAGCCCAGCGAATGGGCGGCGTGTGCGGCGCGCAGCGGGAGGTGGGTGTCGCCGAGGGTGCGCGACCAGATGTCGCGGCCGATGCGGTCCCGTTCGGCGCGGGTGCGGTGCTGTGGCGGCAACTCCTCGTCGCGGGCGCGGAATTCGGCGACCGCGGCGGCCACGGCACGGACCAGCGCGTCGGTCTCGGGCAGGCCCGGTACCCGTCGCCAGCCGCCGCGCGGCGGCAGCAGCCCGGCCCAGGGCGGCCCGGTGACCGCGGCGGGCACGGTGACGGTGTCCGCCGACTCCTCGACGCCTTCGAGGAGTTCACCCGCGGAGACCGTGACGTCCAGGGTGCGGTCGTCGTCGGCGAGGCGCGCCGTCCGGATCGCCAGGACCTCGAAGGACGGCGGGCGGCCGAAGACGGCGAGTACCCCGCCGCGGGCCTGGAGTCGTACCGCGGCGGCACGGTCGTAGCGGATCAGCCGGGCCAGGAAGGCGGCGAGGTCCGCCGCCTCCCCGGCATCGGCCAGGCGCAGCGCCGTCATACGGCGACGGCCCCCTCCTGGTGCGACGCGTCGTCCATGTACTCCTTCAGGACGGCCTTCTCCTCCGCGGTGATGCGGCGGGGACGCTCATCGGTGAAGTTGTACGGGACGACGATGGTCGAGGCCCGGAGGTAGAGGGTCGCCTCGTCCTTCACCTCGTACGCGATCGTCATGGACGCGGCGCTGACCTTCGTCACCCACAGTTCGATGGTCACCGGGCTGTGCCGGTGCACCAGCGGCCGCACGTAGTCGATCTCGTGCCGCGCCACGACCGAACCACCCGTGAACGACGGGCTGCCGTTCCCCGGCGCGAGCCGGCGCATGAAGTCGATCCGCGCCTCTTCGAGGTAGCGGACGAACACCGCGTTGTTGACATGGCCGAACGCGTCCATGTCCGACCAGCGCAGGGGGCAGGAGTAGAGGTGTCGCACGACGCTCAGCCCCGGGTCAGCTTCTTGTACGTGGCGCGGTGCGGACGGGCCGCGTCCGGGCCGAGGCGCTCGACCTTGTTCTTCTCGTACGACTCGAAGTTGCCCTCGAACCAGAACCACTTGGAGTCGCCCTCGTACGCCAGGATGTGCGTGGCGACGCGGTCCAGGAACCAGCGGTCGTGGGAGACGACCACCGCGGCACCGGGGAACTCCAGCAGGGCGTTCTCCAGCGAGGAGAGGGTCTCGACGTCGAGGTCGTTGGTCGGCTCGTCGAGGAGCAGCAGGTTGCCGCCCTGCTTGAGGGTCAGCGCGAGGTTGAGGCGGTTGCGCTCACCACCGGAGAGCACACCGGCCGGCTTCTGCTGGTCGGGGCCCTTGAAGCCGAACGCCGAGACGTAGGCGCGCGAGGGCATCTCGACCTGGCCGACGTTGATGTAGTCCAGCTCGTCGGAGACGACGGCCCACAGCGTCTTCTTGGGGTCGATGCTCTCGCGGCTCTGGTCGACGTAGGAGATCTTGACGGTGTCGCCGACCTTGATCGCGCCGGAGTCCGGGGTCTCCAGGCCCTGGATCATCTTGAACAGCGTCGTCTTGCCGGCGCCGTTCGGGCCGATCACGCCGACGATGCCGTTGCGCGGCAGGGTGAAGCTCAGGTCGTCGATGAGGACCTTGTCGCCGAAGGCCTTCGAGAGGTTCTCGACCTCGACGACGATGCTGCCCAGGCGCGGGCCCGGCGGAATCTGGATCTCCTCGAAGTCCAGCTTCCGCATCTTGTCGGCCTCGGCGGCCATTTCCTCGTAACGGGCAAGTCGCGACTTGGACTTGGCCTGGCGCCCCTTGGCGTTGGAGCGGACCCACTCCAGCTCTTCCTTCAGACGCTTCGCACGCTTGGCGTCCTTCTGGCCCTCGACCTTGAGGCGGGTCTGCTTGGTCTCCAGGTACTTGGAGTAGTTGCCCTCGTAGCCGTGCAGGCGGCCGCGGTCGACCTCGCAGATCCACTGGGCGACGTGGTCGAGGAAGTACCGGTCGTGGGTGACGGCGACGACGGTGCCGGGGTACTTCGCGAGGTGCTGCTCCAGCCACTGCACGGACTCGGCGTCCAGGTGGTTGGTGGGCTCGTCGAGGAGCAGCAGGTCGGGCGCTTCGAGCAGCAGCTTGCAGAGCGCGACGCGGCGGCGCTCACCACCGGAGAGGTTGGTGACCGGCCAGTCGCCGGGCGGGCAGCCCAGGGCGTCCATGGCCTGCTCCAGCTGGGTGTCCAGGTCCCACGCGTTGGCGTGGTCGAGGTCCTCCTGGAGCTTGCCCATCTCCTCCATCAGCGCGTCGGAGTAGTCGGTCGCCATCAGCTCGGCGACCTCGTTGAAGCGGTGCAGCTTGCCCATGACCTCGGCGGCGCCGTCCTGCACGTTCTGCAGCACGGTCTTGGACTCGTCCAGCGGCGGCTCCTGCAGGAGCATGCCGACGGTGTAGCCCGGGGAGAGGAACGCGTCACCGTTCGACGGCTGCTCAAGACCGGCCATGATCTTCAGCACCGTGGACTTACCGGCGCCGTTGGGACCCACGACACCGATCTTCGCGCCCGGCAGGAAGCTCAGCGTCACGTCATCGAGGATGACCTTGTCGCCGTGCGCCTTGCGCGCCTTGCGCATCGTGTAGATGTACTCAGCCAAGAGAAACCGTCCGGCAGTTTTGGATCTATCAGGTCTGTGTGCGGCTCCGCCGCCTGGGCCATGGTGCGGCGTGGCCGAGGGCAGATACACCCCATCTTGCCGTACGTCCATCCCCCGGGGGAAACGGGTGCCACTGGGCGGACAGCGGATGGGCCCGGTATGGGCGGGCCGGAGAGGGCCCCGGAGAGATCATTCAGGGGGCTCCGGAGGGGTTTCCGGAGGGGCTCCGGAGGAGGCTCTCAGGGGGTGCAGGAGGGTCGCGTGCGCGAGGTTCGCCGATGGCCCGCGGACGGACGCACGCAGATGGACACCGGCGGACGTACGCGGGCGCGGGCGACCACGACGCGTCTCCCTCGCTTTCACGGCTCTCGCGGCTCCTCCCGCTGCTCGCGCTCCTCGCGACCCGGGCGCTTGGGCAGGGCGGGCCGGAGGTCGTCGTGGCCGGAGGGGCGCGGGGAAGGTGGGGAGGCGCCGGAGGACGCCTGTGGCCCCGGAGCGCGTGTGCGCTCCGGGGCCACAGGTTGGTTCGCCGGGTCACCGACTCCGGTCGGTCGACCGGAGTCGGTCCCTTCCGGTCAGCCGACCGGCAGGTCGCTCACTCGGTGACGCGGTCACTGAGCGGGGGTGCCGGCCTTCTTCTTGCGAAGGAAGAACACCGCGCCGCCGCCGACCAGCACCAGGACGAGCGCGATACCCGCGATCATCGGGGTGGCGTTGCTGGAACCGGTCTCGGCGAGGTCACCGCCGTTGTCGCCGCCGGTGCTGCCGCCGGCCGTGGCCGGGCTCGGCTGCGAGGACGGCTTGCCGCCGCCGCTGCCCGCGGTCTTGCAGTCCAGGACCCCGGAGAAGGACTTCTTGAAGCCGCCCTCGCCCTTGATCGTGATCGAGTACGGCTGGTCCTCGGCCACCGGCACGGTCACGGTCTGCGACTTGCCCGGAGCGATCTCGTACTCCTTGCCGGAGAGCTGGAAGCGGAACGCCTCATCGCCCTTGTTGCTGGCGGTGACGTCCACACCACCCTTGGCGCAGTTCTTCTCGGCGGTGATCGCCGGGATGGCGCCCTGCTTCTTCCAGGAGACCGTGGCCGCCGCGGAGACGGTGGACTCGCTGGAGCCGGCCAGGATCTGCGTCTGGCTCTTGGCGTGCTGGCCGATGCCGGTGAAGGCACGGCCCACCGGGACCTTGGTCGCGGCCTGGGCGGTCAGCGAGGTGCTGCCGTCCGCGGCACCCGCGGGGACGTCGAAGAACAGCTGCGTGCCGTCGGCGGCGCTGGTGACGGGCTTGCCGTCCTTGCCCACGACCTTGACACCGGCCGGCACGTCGGCGGCCGGCGAGACCGTGACGCTGTCGGCGTTGGTGTGCACGGTGACCGGACCGAGACGGCTGCCGGACTTGCCGGAGACGGCCGGCGGGTCCAGCGTCAGCGACGCCTTGGGCTCGGCGAGGTTCTGCGCGCTCTTCTCGAGGAAGTCGGCGAGCTTCTCGGCCGCCGGGTCGACCGCGTCGACCTTGACGTGGTCGGAGAAGCGCCAGATGGCGACCTGGGTACCGGCCGCGGCGGTCTTCTCGGTGAGGTTGCCGGCGCCGGCCTTGGAGGCGAGCGCCGCCAGGTCGTTCACCTGCGGGTAGGAGTTCTGCAGAATCCAGCGGATCTTGCCCGCGTCCCCGTTGTTGTGCAGCGACGAGGCGCTCCAGGGCACTTCCTGGTACTTCGCCTGCTGCTGCGTCGGGTTGTGGATGTCGATGCAGTACGTCTGGAGCGTGCCGCCGTTGTCGACCGCCATCTCGAACAGGCCGGCGCCGACGCGCTGGTCCTGGCCGTCGGCGTGCACGACTGCCTGGTCGAAGGTCTTCAGACCACCGAGCGTCGCGGTGGCACCCCCGTGCGTGGGAGTCGTCTCATCCGCCGCGGCAGTTCCCGCGGTGGCTATCGCACCCGCCGCGACCAGGCCTGAGGCCACAACCGCGGCAGCAAGGCGGGCTGCGCCCCGCCTCTTCATCGAAAGCATGATTTCCCCTCTGGGCGAGGCGATCGAATGGGGAGGGTGCCTCGCCGGAAAGATCCTGAAGAACTCAACAGCCGAAAAAAGTCAGCCCCCGTGAGTACTCGACGGATCCTATGGAGCAGGGGCATCAGGGTCCCCAGGAATGGCATTCCATAACCGATCCGAATCGCAATCGTTATCGATCGCGGGCACCCTGACCTGGCATTATCGACAAATCAACGGGACTTTTCGGGGCACTGACGCCTTCTCAGGCGCACTGCGCCCACAGGGAGTTGGCGATGCGGCAGGAGGGGCGGCGCAGCGTACGGAGGTGGTGAAGACGCCGGCCGCACGGGAAGGGCGGGAGGCGAGGGCCGGTTGGGAGGGGTGGGCAGGGCCGCTCCCTGTGGAGGCGAGACGGTGACGTACTCCGCCCGAGCGTCGCCTTCTTCGGCTCGTGGTCCCTCGCCGGGTCGTTCCACTCGTACGCCGTCGCCGCGCTGCTCGGCTCGTACGCTCTTGCCGGACTGCTCGCCCCGTGGCCCCTCGCCGGGCTGCCCGCCTGGTGGCCCCTCGCCTTCGGCTTCGATGGCGACCGCCGGTGCCGATGCGTTCACGGCCGCCTCTGCCCCGCCTGGGTCCGGCACGGGTGTTGCCGCGTTCGCCGTTGCCGCCCCTCCCGTTGCTGCCCCTGCCGTCGACGTTCGCGTGCCGATGCCGTTGCCAGTGCCCGTGCCAGTGCCGGCTGCCCATGGGTCGGGGCCCGACGTGCCGGGCTGCGCCGGGACGACGTCCAAGCGCGGCCGCGCAGCGCGGCGGAAGGCGGCGGTGCCGCGGGAGAGGTCGTGGCCGATCGCGACGGCGTCGACCTCCGCGGAGAACCAGCGCTGCCCGCCTTGCTCCGGCGGCTTCTCCCCTTCTCGCAGCCGCAACCTGCCCTGAACGATGAGAGGTTCTCCCACCGCTACCGACGCGGCGACGTTGTCGGCGAGTGTCCGCCACGACCGCACGGTGTAGAAACTCGTGTCCCCGTCGGTCCAGCACTCCCGCGTCCGGTCCCAGCGCCGGGACGTCGACGCCAGCCGGAACCTGGCGACCGGCACCCCCGTCGGCGTCTGCCGGTGCTCCACCGCCGTCGCGGCGTTCCCCACCAAGGTCACCATCGTCTCGCTCATCGAACCCACTCCCCCGTTCGCTCTCCCCGAGCTTCCTCGGGTGCTGACCGCGTCGCGATCTGCCTGCGATTCATGCTGCAGGGAATCGGCGCAGGCCGCAGAGACCTGTGGACGAACGCCCGGTTGTGGATAACCCCGCCACCCGGAAGGGGAAGGCCGAGCGCAGGAGGGCACGTCCAAGGGCAGGTGAGGGGGAGGCTGATGGACCGATGGGCAGGAAAGGCGAAGGGGCGGCCGATACCGGGCCGCCCCAGCTGCCTCGCGCGCCCTGCCGGCCTCCTCCTCCCGGCTCCGTGACGCGCTACCCGTCAAGCCCCCGAGGCCACCGCGTACCGCTCGCGAACCTCGCGGTAGCGCAACAGCTCGGCGGCGACCGGCTCCAGAACCCTGGCCCGTCCGCAGCCCGCCGCCGCGCCCCTCAGCCGTCGCTCGGCGTCCTGGCCGTACCGCCGGGCCGGGCCGCGTGCCGCGATCCGGCACATCCAGGCCAGCACCGGGCCGCCCACCGCACCGATGGCCGCGGGCAGCAGTGCGGAGAGCCATGCCGACGTGTCCGTCAGCCCCGTCGCCGCGCCCAGCAGCCACAACGCGCCCGCCACTTGCAGGGCGAGCAGCAGGCCCTGCAACACCGCGGCCACCTTCCACCATCGCGGTTTCACCGCCGGTCCGCCCCTGAGGGATTCCTCGGCGTCGGCCGCCACCTTGTCCAGCGCACCCGGCAGTTCGACCGCACCGCGGCTCGCGGCCTCGCGCACGGCCTGTGCCCAGGGCGCCGGCAACCCGCGCGCGGCATCGCCCGCCACGGCCCGTACGGCCTGCTCCACCACCGGCCGGGCCGCCGCCCGCCCGTCCGCCGCTCCGTCGCCGCCCCCGGGCCCCGGTACGCCGGTCGCCCCGCTCACCTGCCCGTACTGTCCCTGCCTGCCGACCTGCCCGCGCCCGGCCGACCCGCCCCCGGACAGTCCACTTCCGGTGTGGGCTTCCTCCGCCCGCCGTCCCCGCCGCCGGCCGTTGAGCCGCGACCACGGGGAGCCGTAGGCGCGGTAGGCGTGCCGCAGCCAATCGCGTTCCGCCGCGCGCCCGGTGGCCACCGCGCCGACCGCCTCGGCCAGCCGGTCGTCGAACTCCTCACGGGCCCGTTCCGTCAGCCCGATACGGCTGTCCGCGACATACACCGACCGCAGCCGCTCGGCGGCCGCGTCGACGTCCGCCATGAGCCGCCGGCTCGCCGCGCCCCGTTCCGTGACGAACTGGCCGAGCGTCTCGCGCAGTTCCACGACGCCCTCGCCGGTAGCGGCGGAGAGTGCCAGCACCACCGCCCCGGGCTCGCCGTGCTCGCCGAGCGCCAGACCGTCCTCGTCCAGCAGCCGGCGCAGGTCGTCCACCACCTGGTCGGTGGCGTCGCCGGGCAGCCGGTCCACCTGGTTGAGCACGACGAAGGTGACCTCGGCGTAGCCAGCCAAGGGCCGCAGATACCGCTCGTGCAGCACGGCGTCGGCGTACTTCTCCGGGTCGACGACCCAGATCACCGCGTCCACCAGCTCCAGCATCCGGTCGACCTGCGTCCGGTTCTCGGTGGCCGCCGAGTCGTGGTCGGGCAGGTCGAGCAGGATGAGTCCGCGCAGCTCGGGGGCATCGTCCATGGGGGTGTGGCGGCGATGCGCCGGCACGCCCAGGCGGTCCAGCAGCCCCTCCGCGCCGGGCCTGCCGTCCGACCAGACGCAGGCCACCGGCTGGCAGGTCGTCGGCCGTCGGGCGCCGACCTGCGAACGGCTCGCTCCCGCCAGCGCGTTGAACAGCGAGGACTTCCCGCTTCCGGTCGCGCCGGCGATGGCGACGACGGTGTACTCGCCGGAGAGTCGGTAGCGCTCGTTCGCCGCCTCCAGCACCCGGCCCGCGTCCTCCAGCGTCTCGGCGTCCAACCGGGTACGGGAGAGCGCGATCAGCTCGCGCAACGCGTCAAGCCGGGGCCGCAGCTCGTCACCGACGGCGCGCCGGTCCGTCCCCCGCCCGTAGGGACCGGGCCGGTCCGTCACCGCGCTCTCCCTGCTGCCCCGGGGCGATCCGTCTCGCGCCGCCGCCCGGCCGCCCCGGGCCACCTGCCCGCCGAGACCGACCGTCCCGCCGCCCGACCGCAGGTCCTCGTGCGCGGCGTCCTCCCTGGCCGCGGCCAGGTCGACGGCCACATCCCCGCCGACGCCCGCACGGGTGCTGCTGCACGTGCCGACGCCGGAGCCGCACTGCGCGCCTGCGGTCAGGAGCTGTTCCTGAGTCGCCGCTTGCCCCGGGGCCGCCGTCCGGGCCTCCTCCGCCTCCAGCGCTCGCCGCCGTCCTCCGGGCCGCGGGAACTCTCCCACCCGTGCCCGGCGCGCGATCAACCCGTCGTCCCAGGGCCCGCCTCGCACATCGCCCGGCCCGGCCGCCGCATCCGCCGCCTCGTCTCCGATCGCACCCACTCCATCGTCGACCGCACCACTTCCGGCGGCGGCATCACTTCCGTCGACCGCTTCGGCACCCACGGCGGCCAGGACCCCGCCGATGCCACCGTCGACGTCCCCCGGGGTGCGCGGCCCCGGAGCGCTCGGAGTGGGGTCACCTGGAGTGCGGCCGCCGGGCGGGAGGGCACTCGCGGTGGCGTCGCCGGGAGTGGCGTCGCTCGGAGCGAGTGCGGCCGGAGTCGGACCGCCCGGCCCCAAGGCGCCCGGAGCAGCCGGAACGGCCTGCTCCCCCGGGACCGACTGATTCTCCCGCCCCGCCTGATGCCCCTGGGGTTCCCGATGCTCCTGGGGATCCTGACCCGTCTGTCCGGCCTGTGCGGCCTGCCCCGCGTGCTCCGTAGAAGCGGTCACCCCGACACCTTCTCCTTCTGCAGAACGGACAGCGCGGCGATCAATTCGGCCTGCTGATCCGGTGGCACGGCCAGCTTGTCCAGTGGCACCAGCCGCCGCTCACGCTCGGCGTCCAACGCGCACTCCACATACGTCGTCAGGAGGCTGCCGCCCCGGTCGCACAGGCTCAGCGCGCTCTGTGCCCCCAGCAGGTCGGCGAGGTTCTCACCCGCGGTACGGGCGCGCCGGCCACCGAGCAGCGCGGTGGCCAGCAGCGCCGCAGACTCCTCGGGCTCGACCGAGCCGGGCCGCTCGCCGGCCTGGCCGCCGCGGGCCTCGCGGGTCTCCTCGTCGGCCAGTTCCTCCAGGCAGCGGCGCCAGCGGCGGGCGAGCACGCCGAGGCGCTCGCCCGCGCCCGCGGCACCGGCGGCGGCCGACCGCACGACCTCGGCCGCCGCGGGATCGCGCCGCCAGGCGTCGGCGGCCCGTTCGTCGGCCTCCTCGACGGCGCAGGCCAGCAGGGACGTGAGCCCGCTGGTGAGCGCGTCCAGCAGTTCGTCCGGCCGACCGCCGAGTTTGTGGTCGTGCCAGTGGGCACGCGCGTCGCCGGCCAGCACCTCGCCTGCCGCGACTTCCCGGCGTACGCGCTCCGCCGCCTCCTCGTACGCCTCCTCGACGCGGCAGGCCAGCCGCAGTGCCGCGGCGTGCTGGGCGGCGGCCGCTCCGGCCAGGGCGGGCACTCTGCTGCGCAGGGAGGCGATGACGCCGGCTGCGGTGCGGTCCGAGGCGGCCGCGCGGGCCACCGGGTCCTGGGCGTGCTGTTCCAGCCAGGCGCGCAGGGCGGCGACGGCCGTGGCGGGCAGCAGTCCGCTGCCGCCGCCGGCCGACTCGGGGAGCTCGGGGATGGTGAAGCGCGGCACGTGGCCGAGCCCGGCCCGCTGGAGCAGTTCGGCGTACCGCCCGGAGATGTCGGTGGCGATCTGGTGGGGCACCCGGTCCAGCACGGTCACGAGCGTGACGTCGTACTCCTTTGCGGTGCGCAGCAGATGCCAGGGCACCGCGTCGGCGTAGCGGGCGGCCGTGGTGACCAGCACCCATACGTCCGCAGCGCAGATCAGCTCGGCGGCCAGTTCCCGGTTGCCGGCGACGAGGGAGTCGATGTCCGGGGCATCCAGCAGCGCCAGTCCGCTGGGCAGCGCGGGATCGGTCTCGATCCGCACGGTCGGCATTCCGGAGTCGGCGCCTGCCCCCGCGCCGTACCCGTCATGGAGGCCGTAGCCGGAGCCGGGTCGGCCGTAGTCGTGTCCCGGCCCGCGCCGGTCGCCACGGCTCCCGTCGTTGCGGAGTCCGTGGCCGGATCCGTGATCGCGGCCCTCGCCCGCCCCGTGGCCGAACCCGTCCCCATACGCCGGCTCGCGCTGTGCGCCGGGTCCGTAGGGCGGGCCGCCGGCCGCGTACGGGCCGTCCGGGTCGTCGCCGCCTTCCTGCTCGGGCACCCACACCCGGGAGAGGCGTGGCAGCACCCGTTGGCCCGCGAACCAGTGCTGGTCGTCCGGATGGCAGACGAGCACCGGTGTACGCGTCGTCGGGCGCAGCACCCCCGCCTCGGAGACACGCCGTCCCACCAGCGAGTTGACCAGGGTGGACTTGCCCGCGCCGGTGGATCCGCCGATCACCGCGAGGAGCGGTGCCTGAGGTGAGCGCAGGCGGGGAATCACATAGTCGTCGAGTTGGGCGAGCAGCTCGGCCCGGCTCCGCCGTGCGCGGGCGGCGCCCCGTAGTGGCAGCGGAAACCGTGCGGCGTCGACACGGTCGCGCAGTACGGACAGTGCCTCGATCAGTCGCGGTCGTACGTCCAAGGTCGCCACATGTGCAGAATGCCCAATTTCGTTGGCTTTTTGAAGCGTATAACCCCTCGTGTGCCCCGCAAGAACCCCTACAGAACGGGATAAGTGGCGCATGAGGCGTACGCGACAATTGAGACGCAGGCATAACGAGTGCACAACACCCGGCGCGTGGGGTGCCAAAACCGGTGCAGGATTCGTACCTGCCTGCGATTCTTGGACCGCTTCACGGAACCTCCACAACGTGCCACGGAGGTGAAGCAACCGGGACAAGGCACCCGGACCTCTATCCTTGTCCGCGGTCCGTGATCCACGTCCACCGCCCGGCCCCCGTAGCTCAGTGGATAGAGCAGGTGCCTTCTAAGCACTTGGCCGCAGGTTCGAGTCCTGCCGGGGGCGCAAACAGCCCCTCACCTGCAAGAACAGGTGAGGGGTTTTCTCATGTCCGGTTCGCACAGCGCATATAGACCAAGTGCCTTGACCTCACTACCCTCGGATCATGACCGCCACCCGGGGGTACGACATCGCCCCTCTCGCGTCCTCATGGGTCCGCGCACTTCGGGCCCGGAACCTCTCGGAGAACACGCAGCGCGTCTACTCCCGCGCCGCCACAGGGCTCCGCAACTACCTCCTCGACTACGACCCGCCGGCCGAGGACACCGAGGCCCGGCCGCGGCCGACCACGCTGGAGGGGCCGACCGGCCTGCACCGCGAGCACGTCGAGGCGTACATCAATCACATGCTGAAGACGACGTCACCGGCGACGGCGCATCAATACTTCCGGTCGCTGAAAACGTTCTTCAATTGGTGTGTCGACGAGGAGGAGATTGACCGCTCCCCCATGCGGACGATGAAGCCCCCGCAGCTACCCGAGGTTGAAGTCCCGGTCATCCCTGAGGACTCTCTCAAGGCGCTGTTCGCCACCTGCAAGGGCAAAGGGTTCCAGGAACGCCGGGACACGGCGCTGCTGATGATGTTCCTCGACACCGGCGGCCGGCTCTCCGAGGTGACGGATCGGCGGCAAGCCGCGCTCGATCTCGACCTCATGGTCTTGCACGTCCTCGGCAAGGGCGGCCGGGAGCGGCCGGCCCCGTTCGGCCGGGCAACCGCGCTCGCCATGGACCGGTACTTGCGGGCCGCCGGCAAGCACCTCGGCCGTGATCTAGAGCCGACGGATCCACTCTGGTTCGGCGTCAAGTCCAAGTCTTCCCTCACCATTTGGGGGGTGGGGACGATGATCGAGCGGCGGTGCAAAGAGGCGGGCATCCCGCATATCCACCCACATCAGTTCCGGCACACGTTCGCGCACCTGTGGAAGGTGAACGGGGGTAATGAGGACGCCTTGATGCGGATCATGGGCTGGCGGTCCCGTCAGATGTTGTCGCGGTACGGGGCGTCAGCCGGCGAGGAGCGGGCACGGCAGCAGCACAGAGACTTGAGCCCCGGTGACCGCCTGTAGGGCGGGCCGGGGCGCGTTCGTCGCGATCAGGTGGGGCTGGGCCGATCGGGTCCGGCCCCACCGGTATCTGTGGGCGAGTCAGGGGGGCGAGAACAGGGCCCGTTGCGCGTCCATCTCCCGCTGTCTACAGCCTCTTGCAGCAATCCGGTGAGGGCCTCGGCGATCTCGTCGGGTGGCCTGCTGAAGTCGATGCCAAGTTCGAAATGGTGTGCACTGTCGTAGAGGGCGAGCGGCGCCTCTCCGTCCAGGTTCACCGCGCGCACGCGCATGCGTGGCGGTACCTCAGATGACACCCGACCCCCATTCCCGTGCGAGCGCAGACACAACGGGCCACCGCACACACGTTCGAATTGCACGAGGTGCGATCACTCTACGCTTCAGCATGCACTCTTGGCGTCACCTTAATCAGTGAACCTGAAACCTTCACTGCATATGACAACGCAGCGTTGGGGAGGGTTACGCGCCTTCCGCGTCTCGCCGCGCCTCGTCGAGGAATCGGCGGGTCGCAGGCATGTCCGCGGCCGTCACCTCGGGATCGTGCGCCACGCGGACGACCGCATCGTCATCACCCGGCCCGACGCCGAACGGGTCATCAACGATGATGCCGACGTACTGCTGAATGGCCGCAGCCTGCACGGCAGTCAGGGGGACGCCGAGGCCGGCGGCGATGGCGCGCAGCACTTCCGGCGTGATCTTCACCTGGTGGCCCTTGGCGAGGTTCCCCGCGGTGCTCTTGCTGATCGAGCGTCCCGACTCCGGATCGATGGCGCGCTCGGCGAAAGCACGGACGGTGAGGGGACGGCCGTCGCCTACATGCTCTTGAACAAGACGCGTTAGCGCGTCTGTCTGCTCGGCCATATCCCCGATTCCCCTCGGTCACTGTCCACGGTTGAGCCCTCAACTACGCCCATCGGTCCAGGCAGGGAGCGTAAGGCAACCCTCACCCGTGGACAGCCATTGTCCACGGAACGGGACAGCCGCGCATACGGGGCCTCGGGTCTTTGACGCAATCCACACCTAATCGGTGGACACACCTTGTCCACGAAACTGGACAAGCGCTGTGCTACCTGCCATGCTTCAGATGTCCAGAAACGTGGACACCGAACGGAGAACAGTGCCCCGCTATCGACTGCATGACGGTGACCTGCTGCGCCTGCTGATGAATCAGCACGGCGACACGCCGGTCAGCGTTCGCGATTTCGCCGCCGAGACGGGACTTTCCAAGTCCAAGGTTCAGGCCCTCATAGACGAGGACCGGCCAACCGTCTCCGGCGCCGAGGCGCGCAGGGTCGCGGCGGCGCTGCACTTGGCTCCGCGCGCTCTGTTTCACCCCGTGTCCATGTCCATGGACATGGACGATGACCCGGTGACATGCCCCCGGAGGGACACCCATGGATCCGCAGGACCGCACGCTCCGAGCCCGTCTCGCCGCTCACACCTCGTGGGCGAACACCGCCGACCCGGCCTCGCGGACCGCCAAGGCCCGAGCCGCAGCCAACGGCAAGTTCGTGCAGCAGGCGCGAGCGCTGCACCCGACGGCCAGTGACGAGCGGATCGCCGAGGTCGCCGCGCACCTGAAGAAGGCGCACTTCTCGCGCCTCGCGCTGGCGTCGAGCAAGGCCCGCCGTGCCAAGGCCAAGGCCGCCGAGACTCCGGCCGCCTGAATTTCCGCCATCCCGACGTGAGTCGGGGCCGCAACCGGACTCCACCCGGCGCGACCCCTCCGGCTCACCTCACCAAACACACAAACGAGAGGCTCACCGTGAGCACCAACCCTATCGACTTCCCCGGTCGGTTCGACCGGTCGATCCCCATCCCCATCCCGCTCCCCGCTCCCCGCACGCCCGTTGTCCTGGTGGACCGCGAGGGCGACGAGTGGCGGCCGGCCGGGCTTACGGCGAGCGCCGATGTGCTGCTCGTCTGCGACGCGCCGCGGAACGCCGACGACCGCGGAACGGGCGAGTCCCGCCCGTGGACGGTGTCGTCGGTGGCCCGGTCGTTCGGCCCGCTGGTTCGCCGGTTGGACGGTGCGGCATGAACGCCCGCCTCGTGAGCCGTGCGGCGGATCTGATCTGCCGCTCGATGAAGACCAAGCAGACGGCGGCGGGTATCGCCGCGGACCTCGACGCGGCCGGGATGCTCCAGTCGCCGGAGTCGGCGGCCGAGGTCGAGCGGCTGCGAACGCGGGTCGCCGAACTCGAACAGCAGACGGCCGCTGTCCAGGCGGTGCACGTGAAGCACCCGGACTCCGAGCACTGCCAGCACGACGGCGAACGGTGGCCCTGCCCGACTCTGGGCGCGATCGAGGACGACGAGACCCCCTGCTCCCCGTGGCAACGCGTGGTCGACGCCCTCAACGCCCTTGAGGACATGTGGATTCCGGTGCACATCGAGCCGGACGGGCACATCAGTAACCCGCTCGGAGACGAACACATCGAGTGGGCCCGCGACGGGCAGCGTTGGCGGCTCGTGCACGACGACGAGGCCGACGAGGTGCCGCTCACCGCCGAGCAGATCGAGGCCCGCCGCCTCGACTACCGCGCGACCATGCGCGCCGCCGGTGGTGACCTCCCGTGATCTGGCTTCTCGCCCTCGCTCTCGCCGTCCTCGCGTTCTGGATCCTCGAACTCGCCCTTGGGGGCACCAATGTCCGCTGACACGCCCGTTACTGGGCCGTTCCGTATCTCCGTCGAGGCCATCCCGACCGGCGTCACCCTCGACATCTCGCAGTTCGTCGAGGCTCTCGTCCTCGACCTCGTCACCGAGCACGCCGACGCCCTCGCCGAGATCCTCGACGAGCAGGCCGAGCCCCGCCCGCACGACGGGCACCGGGCCGAGACGCTCCTTGTTGAGCGGCTGGTCGACGAACTCGCCACGAAACTCCCGGTGTACGGCGGGCAGTGCATGGCGCTGGCCGATCGGATCCGGGCGGTTGCCGGCCCCAAGGCCGTGCCGCAGCAGCGCACCGCCGAGGGTGGTGCCGCCGCATGAACGCCCGATCCAAGATTCTCGATCACCCGGGCGTGCTGGCCACGGCCGATGGCGAGATTGCTGCTCTGCTCGACGAGCACCGTGCCGAGGTGCTGCGCGAGGCCAAGCGCGAAGTCGTCGCGTGGCTGACCAAGAAGGCCCGAGAGTACCGGTCGACCAAAAGCCATCAGCACCGGTTGCAGGCGGACGCCATCGAGACGATGGCGTCCAAGGTCGACCGAGGCGCGGTCCGGCTGTTCCTCGACGCCGCCGGGAAGGACACCCGCGAGGGCGAGTCCACCCGCGACGCCGAGACCTGCGGCAGGTGCAGCCGCCCGTTCGACCCGACCGACATGCGATTCGACGGGCGGGCCCGGTACCGCGACACGCGGTTCTGTCGAGGCTGCGTCGACATCTGCCATGAGTCCACGGACCCGTTCCACCGGTGCCTGGTGTGCGCGGCCCTCGCGCCCGGGGGCGGTGACGACCGTGGCTGACACCTTCGGCGACCACCACCGCCGCCGCACCGACGACGGCCGCGCCACCTCGCGCCGCGAGGCTCTCGACACCGCCACCTACGACCACGCGCCCGCGGCGGCCGGATGCTTCATGGCTCTCGCGCTGCTCGTGGCCACCATCGCCGCCACTTTGGGGGTGCTGCTCGGATGACAATCACCACCGCGCAGGCCGGGGCCTCGGCCCCGGCCGCCGGTCGGCGGGTCACCCCCACCGGCCGCCTCATCCTCCCCGCCGACGCCGACCGCGAGGTATGGCTCACCGCCCGTCGGCAGGGCCTCGGATCCTCCGACCTCGCCGCCATCCTCGGTATCAGCCGCTACGGCAACGCGCTCTCCGTCTGGCACGACAAGACGGGCGGCCTGCCGTTGGAAGGCGACGACTCCGAGCCCGCTCTTTGGGGCCGGCTGAATGAGGAGACCGTTGCCCGCGAGTGGGCGCGCCGTAACCGGTCCGTCGTCCGCCGCGTCGGTCTCGTCGCCAACGTCGAGCGCCCGTGGCAGATGTGCACCCTCGACCGGCGCGTACTGAAATGCCCCCTCGCCGACGCCGCCGAGCGCTGTGCCGTCGAGATCAAGTGCCGCGACAAGATGAAGGCTTCACAGTGGCGGCGCGGGTGCCCGGACGACGTCCTCGCACAGACCCTGTGGCAGGCCGACACGTGCGGCTACGACCACATGCACGTCGGGTGCCTCATCGGCGGCAACGACTATCGACAGTTCGTCGTCCGCGTAGCCGACCACACGCAGCTCATCGCGGACCTGCGTGCCACCGGCGAGCGGGCATGGCAGCAGATCACCGAGCGCCGGCCGCCGGTCCTGCCGCACGACGCCGACCCTGACGTACTCCTCGACCTCTACGAGCAACTGCACCCCGAGCGCGACGGCGCGCCCGTCGTCCTCGACCGCGACGGCGACACACAGGACGCCCTCGCCGACTACCTCGACGCAGGCAACGACGAGACCGAGGCCAAGCACCGGAAGGCCATCGCCAAGGCGCAGCTCATCGCCGCCCTCGGCAACGCCACCGAGGCGACCGTCTTTGACCGCCGCTTCTACAGCTACGACGAGCAGGCCCGCGAGCACTGCGACACCGCGCGCCTCGCCGAGCGCTGGCCGGACGCCTACGCCGAGTGCGTCGAGGACCGCGTCAGCCGCCGCCTGAACATCCCCCGCGTGATCCGTGAGGAGCACAACGCATGAGCACGACCATTCAGGAGCGCGCCGCGGCTGCGGCCGGCCGCGCCGACACCACCGCCGCGAGCCCGGCCGTCGAGGCGGAGCAGACGACGGAGTACCGCCCGGCACCGGACCCGATGGCCGACTACGAGCCCGGCGAGCAAGACCCCGAGATGGTGCCCGTTCACCTTGCGTGGCTCCGCGTTCGTCGCGAAGTCCGGGCCATCGCTAAGGGCGAGCAGTACAACGGCGGCGGCACCCGCTTCAACTTCCGTGGCGTCGACACCGTGGTCAACACCTTCGGGCCGGTCACTCTGCGGCACGGCGTCAGCGTCCTGCCGGTGAACGTCGAGGCGTCGTACCGCGACACCACCACCAGCAAGGGCAACAAGATGCGGGAGTGCACCGCCCGCGTCACGTGGCTGATCGTCGGCCCGGTCGGTGACACCCTCACCCTCCAAACGCAGGGCGAGGCGCTGGACTCCGCCGACAAGGGCACCGCCAAGGCTCAGAGCGTCGCTCTCCGCGTGCTGCTCCTCACCAGCGGCCTCACGCCCACGCACGACAAGGATCCTGACGCCTCGCTCATCGAGCGCGGCAACGACGCCCCGGCCCGGTCCGCGGAGTCCTACCGTGACGAGATTCTGGAGAAGGGCACCAGCCCCGCCCGGCTTAAGCAGATCAACTACGAGTTGACGAACCTGCGAATGCTGGCCCGGAAGGTACAGAACGAGACCGGCGAGTGGGAGACGCTCGACGCCCTCGGGGGCCGCATCTACGGCGAACGCGTAGGCGGTGGCGCGTGAGTTGGCACACGAGCCGCATGGCCGGCTTCGACATCGAGAGCACCGGGCCCGACCCGCTCACCGCCCGCATCGTCACCGCCTGCGTCGTCCAGTGCGGCGGCAGCCAGCCGGTGCAGTCCGCCACCTGGCTCACTGATGTGGACGGCGAGGACATCCCCGCCGAGGCCGCCGCAATCCATGGCGTCTCGACCGAGCGGGCCCGCGCCGAGGGCGTCGACCTGCGAGAGGCAGTCGACGAGATCATCGGCGCCCTCTCGCAGGTGGCTCTGTCCGACGGCATCCCCGTCGTCGCGATGAACGCCCGCTATGACCTCACGCTCCTCGACCGTGAGGCCCGCCGGTACGGCATGACGCCCCTCACCGACCGCCTCGGCGGAGACCTGCGGGTCATCGACCCGTTCGTCATCGACAAGCAGGTCGACCGCTACCGCCGCGGCAAGCGCACCCTCACCGCCCTGTGTGAGCACTACGAGGTACCCCTCGACGGCGCGCACCAGGCGGACGCCGACGCTCTCGCCGCCTGCCGTGTCGCGTGGCGGCAGGGCACCCGGTACGAGCGGCTGGCGGGCATGACGCTCGACGCACTGCACGCCGCACAGATCGCATGGGCAGCCGAGCAGGCCGCATCACTTCAGGAGCACTTCCGTAAGAAGGACCCCGGCGCGGTCGTCGAGGGCGCATGGCCGGTCATCCCGCACCAGGCGGGCGGTGAGCAGCAGTGATCACCGCACTCCTCGGCGGCCTCGCAGGGTTCGCGTTCATCGTCCTCCTCGCCCTGCCCCGCTACATCGGCGCCCGCCGCCTCGCCGCGGTCCGTACCGCCCGCTTCTACACCGTCCCGGCCGGCACTCGGTGGCTGGCCTGCCACACCACTACGTGCGCCCACACACAGACGGTGCACGTGCCGGCCGGTGACGGGCTCTGGCGCTGCACCACCGAGCGGTGCGGCCACCTCACCAAGGGGGACAACAAGTGACCACCTTGTTCGACGCCGTCCCGGCCGCCACCACGGCGGCCAGGCCCCAGCCCCGCATCATCGGCCTCGACCTCTCCCTCACGAGCACCGGCGTGGCCCTTCCCGACGGCACCACCTACCGCATCAAGACCCGGTCCGCCGACGCGGACCACCGGCTGATCATGATCCGCGACAACCTGCGCCGGGCGCTGGCCACACACGGGCCGGTGCGCCTCGCCGTAATCGAGGATCTCCCGACGCACGCGAAAGGCGCCGGCATCACCGGCATGGTTCACGGCATTGCGCGGTGCGAACTCGCGGACGCCGGCGTCCCGTACGCCTACGTCGTCCCGGCGACCCTCAAGAGCTACGCATGCGACAACGGCAGCGCCGACAAACGGGAGATGGCCGCAGCCGCATACCTCGCGGCTGGCATCGAATTCCCCGGCGACCTCACCCCCGCGGGCAAGGGCGGGGACATGTGCGATGCCTGGTGGCTCCGAGCCGCCGGACACGACTGGTGGGGCGCCCCACTCTTCGACCTTCCCGCCGGGCAGCGCACCCGCCTCACCAAGGCCAAGTGGCCCGTCGGGATCACGAGGTTGACCCGGTGACTGGGCGGCCGCTCGCCATCACCGGCGCCCTCTACGTCGACATGGGCCAGCAGGCGCGCGGCGGCGACCGGTGGATCCGCCCGCCCCGCGCCCGCTACGAGTGCCTGCTCTGCCGCACCACCGAGGGCCCCGTCACCGGCACCGCCGACGTCGCGCAGTTCGTCGGCACCATCCGCTCCACCCACCACACCGAATGCACCGCCAACTACCAAGGAGCACGAGCCGCATGACCACCATCAAGTTCGACACCAAGGTCATCGCCGACGTCGAGGCCGCCATCCGCCCCCACGCCCGTGACCTCTTCAACAACCTCGGCCATCACGTCATGGCCATCGTCGAACTCACCTCCGTTGAGCGCACCGAGCAGGGCCCCGACGAGGAGAAGCCCGACGCCGTCAAGGTCCGCATCGTCGACATCGAGGTTGCCGGCGACGAATTCACTGACGAGAAGCTGCGGCAGCAGGCACAGACGATGTATCGCCAGCGGACCGCGAGCGGCACTCTCGACGAGGTGGCCTGATGACCGGGCGCGCGGCAGCAGACGGCACCACCCGGTGCCCCGCCTGCCGCGCGCCCATCCTCCGGCAACTCGTCGGCCAACGAGCCGCATTGAACGTCACCGCGGACCTGCGCCCCCTCACCCCCGCAGAGCAGGCCGCCGCCCGCACACCCCACCGCCTCATCTGGTGCCTCGTCGCCGGCCCCCACACCCCGGCCCGGCTCCGCTGGATCGACCCGACCCACCCCGCGCGCTGCCCCCACAAGCACGTCGCAGAACACGCCTGCACCGGCCGCCCCGCGGTCGCCCCCGAGCAGCCCGCCACCCTCTTTTGAGCCGAGGAGCCCGCCCGTGACCAACGTCCGCCAACTCCAGCCGCACGACCAGGCGGACCCGCACGGCCAGGAACACATCGACGCCGAGCGGACCGTGCTCGGTGGCTGCATGCACCAGCCCCGAGAGATCCCCATCGTGCGCGGCATCATCAGTCGCGCTGACTTCTCGCAGCCCGCTCATGAACTCGTCTGGGACGCACTCACCCACCTCTACGACAAGGGCGATCCCACCAGCCCCCTCGCCGTGTCCATCGAGCTGGAAAAGCGCGGAGAGATCAAGCGCGCCGGCGGCAGCCCCTACATCAGCCACCTCGCCAACTACGGCGGAGAACCCGGCTACTACGCCGAGAAGGTCCGCGAGCGCTCCGACCTGCGTGCCGAGGCCGACCTTGGCCGCCGCATCGTCCAGTACGCCACCGCCCCCGACGCAGTCCCCGGCGGGACAACGACGTTCATCGACGACTACCTCAAGCGGCAGGCCGAGCGCGCCGCCGGCCGCTCGGGGGATCCCGCGGACGCCCTCATCGCCGAGCTTCTCGACGCGGCCAGCCTCGACGACATGCCGACCCTCGAACCGCTGGTCGGCGATCTGCTGCACCTCGACTCCCTCGCCCGCGTCGTCGGCCCGTCCGGGCACATGAAGTCATTCATGGTCATCGACTTCGCCGGGCACGTCGGCACCGGCATGAAGTGGCACGGCCACTACGTCCGGCAAGGCACCGTCGTCTACCTCGTCGCCGAGGGCGCCCGCGGCATCCGCAAGCGCGTCCGCGCGTGGGAGAAGCACTACGGCCTCAAGATGGACAACGTCTTTTTCCTGCCGCGCCCGGTACAGGCCATGTCGCCCGAATGGGACACCCTCATCGAGGCCATGCACCGCCTCTCGCCGGCCCTCATCGTCATCGACACGCAGGCCCGCGTGTCCGTGGGCGTCGAGGAGAACAGCGCCAAGGAACTCGGCCTCGTCGTCGACCGCATGGAACAGCTCAGGGCGGCCACCGAGGCGTGCGTCCTCGTCATCCACCACACCGGCCATGTCGGCGAGCACGGCCGCGGATCGAGCAGCGCCAAGGGCGCCCTACAGAGCGAACTGCACGTGTCCAAGAAGGGCGACGACGCCCGCAACACCATCGTCACCATGAAGATCGGCAAACAGAAGGACGACGAGCAAGGCGGCGATCTTCAGTTCGGTCTCCGCGTCGTCACCATCGACGGCGAGACGAAAGCGGACGGCCGGCCCGTTACCTCCGTGGTCCTCGAATCCCTCGACAACCGGCCTAAGCCCCTCGCGCCCGGCACCCCGGAATGGCTCGTCGCGGCCCTCGCCGAGGCTCGCATTGACCTCGCGTGGGGAGCGCCCCGCGTCAGCAAGTGGTGCGCGGAGAAGGGCATCCAGATGCGCAAGGACAAGATCGAAGAGGCGGTCAGGATCCGCAAGCGCAAGGGGTCATTTGACGAGGCTCTTGATGCCCGAAATGGCCTCCCCCCGAACCTCCCCCGCGATCTTGAAAGCCCACCTCCCCCCAAAAACGGGGGGACCCCGGGGGAGGTGGACCAAACCCGCAGGTCAGACATCCCCCCAAACGCCGGGGGAGGTACGGGGGATGCCCCAAAACCACCTCCCTCCCCCCGCTCCCCCTCTAGGGAGGGGGGAGGTGTGGGGGAGGACGACCAAGAGACCACCCCCGAGACCCCCCAATGCGACATCTGCAAGACCCCCCTCACCGGCTACCGCCTCGACCGCGGATACACCACCCACCTCGCATGCGACCCCCACACCGGCAGCCACCCCAACGCCCCCACCGCCAACCACCCGGACACCGAGGAGCAGTGACCATGAGCCCGATCAACCTCCCCACGTTCCTCGACCGCGGCACCGCCGGCTGCGCCACCGCGGATCCTGAGCTGTTCTATGGCACGGCCACCGAGCAGGCGCAGGCCAAGGCCACCTGCCTCGGCTGCCCCCTGCGCGCCGACTGCCTCGCCGATGCCCTCGACCGCGGCGAGCGGTTCGGGGTGTGGGGCGGCCTCACGACCAAGGAGCGCAGCAGGCTCGCCCGCGGTGACGGCCGGTGGGTTGACGACGAGGGGCGTGTCCGGCTGGCCTGCGGCACCTTGCCCGCCTTGCAGGCGCACCGTGCGTACGGCGAGACCTGCGAGGCGTGCACCGCGGCGCAGGACGCCCGGATCGAGGCGGACCGTCGCCGCCGTCTGCGCAAGGAGCACGCCAAGGGCGGGACGGTGAACGGGTATCTCATCCATCGCCTGCTCGGTGAGGACGCGTGCCCGGCGTGCCTTGGGGCACAGGCCCGGCGGTCGGCGGAGCAGCGGGAGCAGCGCGCGGCACGAAAGGCCGCCGATCGGGCTGCCGAGGTGGTGCCGCTGGCGCCCCGCCGCCCGGCCCGCGTCCGCCGCATGCAGGCAGCGTCATGATGGCCGCCCTCATCGCTGCTGCCCTCGTCGTCGGCTACGTCCTCGGCCGGCTGCGCCCGTGGGACCGACTCGATACGTGGCTCTGGCGCCGGCTGGCCTTCGGCGGCCGGTGGACCCGCACCCGCCGCGGGCATCTCACCGTGCTCGTCGTGCACGCCCTCGTACGTCCCGCCGCCACCGTCTATCTCTGGCGACACCGCAACGACCCGGCGCCCGCCCGCAGCGCAGCCGTGCACGTCGCCGACATCACCACCGAGGAGACCGACCGTGACCAATGACCCCGCCCGCCGCCTTGAACGGGCCGTCGTCGCCCTAGCCACGCAGGTGGGACGCCTCGCCGACGCCATGCCGACGCCCACCGACGACGCCCCGACGACGGGCAGCGACGCCCCCTGTGCCGACGCTCCTACCGCCGAGGCGCAGCCGGGCCCCGACTACGAGTTCCGTGACGCGATCGGCGTGCTCGTGTCTCGCGCCGCCCGCGGTGTCCTCACCGCCGACGAGGGCCCGCTACTCCGGCAGCACGTCGAGCATCTGCTCAGCGACCGCGACCGCCTCGCCGCCATGGTCGAGGCACTGAGGTAGACGTCATGCAGCGCGCCGCCCTCATGACCCGACCCGGGTAGGGGCCCGACTAGCCAGACGCCCCGTCGCCACCACGACGGGGCGTCACGTCTACTCGGCGGGTGGAACGGGTACGGCAACCGGCTCATCGTGGCCATTCCAAGCGACCCAGATTTCACCAGGCAACGGGCTGCCGAAGGACGCAGCCATCACCAGTTCGATGGCCTGCCCCGGAGGGACAGTTGCATTCTCCGGAACGTTCAATGCCGAGGCCGGTATTCTCTCAGGGTCAATACGGACCCCAGTCGCCATCGCAGCGCCAACGTTCCGCAATGCGAAGACATGCTTAGAGCGTCGCTCGACGACCCATTCCACCTCATCGGTGCGCTCGGGTGGAGGCATTGCGTCACCCCCCTTGAGTCTTCGCCCCTTGAATTTGCCTTCGGCACGCTGCCTCGGCTCACGTTCGGCAAGCTGCGTCATCACACTCAGCAGGGCCGTCTCAACCGCGATGGCGCGCCTCTCTGCTGCCTCCGCTTGGCGATGGGTCGCCTCGGCAGCCTCTTTCGCCGCATTGGATTGCGTGCGGCCTTGGATGAAGGCGGTAACGGAGAAGAAGAGCGACAGTAGAACACCAACCCACGCCGCAATATCCCCGTATTGGACTCCAGCGAGGTTTGTCACGGCCCACCTCACGACCATTCATCAGAGCCACCACCGCGCCACTCGATCAGCTGCGGATCGTCGATGGAGATGACGTTCTCGTCGAGGCCGGCACGGCGCAGGAATTCGACGACGTCCCGCGGCCCGTAGGCAAGGCCGAGGATCTCGCCATCGACCGTCACCCGCCGGCCGCCGGACGGGGAGGGCGGGTGCACGACAACGGGCGGGTTACCAGGCATCGGCGCGTCAGGTGATTGGGACCGTCGCGGGCCCCGTGCACCCGTCCCACGTGACCCTGAGTTCGGTCGGTGTCGGCTCTTGCTCAAGCTTGAACCAGATGCGGAACTCCACCGAATGACGTGCGGGTACGGATGCGCCCTGGGGCCGGTCCGGGCTGATGTCGTGTTCGACCCCAACCCTCGCGACCGTGACCCCGGTAGCCAACTCGGTGCCCGTATTGCGCAACTCGCACGTCGTGTCGTTCACCCGTCGCGCTTCCCAATCGACGCTCATGCATCCAGCGTGCGGGCGGCACGGCGACGATGCACGTCAACGGCCGTCGGACGGGTGTCGGCGCTATCCGTCGTCACGCCTCGACGACGCCCGCCCGCGACCCCGCGCGATCTGCCCGACCGCCTCGCCGGTGATCCCGCCCATGCGCCGGCCAAGCGCGGTGTACGTCTCCCCGCGATCGTCGTGCGCCTCGTTCACCGCCTGCTGTCGCGCGTCTGCCACCTGCCGGTGCAGCGCCGGCCACTCCCGCAGCAGCTCAGAGCACACCGCGGCCCGCTCGATCGGGTCCTCGATCTGCTCGACGGCGCGCAGCGCAGCGCGCACCTGCTCGACCTCACCGGCCAACTCGTCTCCCCCATCCGGGAATTCGACACTCCCCTTGGATCACACAAGGGGTATTCTTGAGCTAGTCCAAGGGGTACCCTTTGGCCGTCCCGACGGGTCGACGACGACCCGTCGCCCCCTCAACGACAACGACCCCCGCCCGGTGCGCGAACACCAAACAGGGGTCTGACCAGGAGAGGTGAAGTCTCCATGGCTGACGCAAAGCGTAGCCGCACCACACCCCGCAGGCGCCTACTGCGCCGAATCACCCGCCGCACCCCCACCCCGCGGACCGCGCCCGCGCCCCGCATCCCCTGGTGGGCAACGCTGTTCACCGATGCCGGCCGGCCCATCGTCGCCATCCTCGTCATGGTCATGTGCGCCCCCGGTGAGCACCACCTCGGCGTACTCGCCGGATGGGACACCCGCCTCGCATGGGGCATGGCGTCAGTCCTCGCCGCCTACGCCGGTATCGCTGCGGTCGTAGCGTCCCGCCGCCCGGCTGGCGCGCCCGGTAAGACCTCGGCCGTCGTCGGGGCGTGGCTCGCCCTCGGCGCCGCCATGGCCGCGCAGCCCGTATCGCACCTGTTCGTGACCGGCCATTGGTCGGCGACACCGCACGCCCCGGCGTGGCTGGTCATCACCGTGTCGTGCGTGCCGCCGCTCGTGCTCGGTCACCTGCTGCACCTCGCCGCAACGCCCGTCGTCACCCCGTCGGCCAGCGTCGACACCCCGTCCAGTGCCCCCGTCGTCGAGCGCGTCGAGGTGCCCGAGCCGGTGCCCGCGGCGCCGCCGATGCCGGAGCAGGCCCCCGCGCCGCAGCTTCCGGCCGCCGAGCCCGAGCCGGAGCAGGCCCCGGCGATCATCTACCGCGACCCGCGGTGCGCAGCCATCCGCCCCCTGTACGACGACGGGGCCCGGCCCGGCACCGCCGCCATGCGGGACGCCCTCATCGCCGCCGGGCACGGACGCGTGGGCGACTCGACGATCCGGGGCCAACTGCGCCGCGAGGTCGAGGAGCATGAGCCGCACCTCGCCGACCTGCCGCCCGCGCTGCACGCGACGCGGACCGCGTGATGCCCGCCGTCGCCGCGCTCGTGTTCTTTGTGATCGCCGCGCTCGCCGCGCTGCTCGCCCTCGCCCTGGTCGACATCCGCACCGTCCCGCCCGTGAGCGGCACGTGCGCCCTCGTCCTCACCCTCGCCGCGCTCGTCGTGGCCGTCCTCCGATAGGACCCCTCATGCCGTACATGGCCATCAATCTCGGCGGTGTCGCGCTCGGCGTCGGCATCGTCCTCGCGTTCCTGCTCCGCTGGTTCTTCAAGGAGAAGCGGAGATGGGGGGCGCTCGTCCCGTTCGTGCTGTCGCTCCTCTACGGCATGCTCGCCGCGCTCGCCGCCCTCGGCGCCTGGTCCCTGCTCGGCGTCACGACTTGGGTAGCGCTGTGGGCGGGGAACCTCGCCGGCTACGTCGGTCTCGTGTGGGGCGTCGGTGGCACAGCGCCGGACGTGACCAGGGCGCACCCCATCGCCCTCACCCCCGGCGGGTACGCGATCGTGTTCCTGCTGACGATCGCCTTGGTCGCGCTGCTGAAGTGGGGCCCGCAACAGTCCAAGACCAAACTTCTCTGGGGCGCTCTCGCCGGCGTCCTCATGGCGCTCTCTGGCAGCGTCGCAGGCGTGGCAGCCATCCCGCTCGGTAGTGGCGTGAACCTCGCGGGCAGCGTGTTCACCGGGGCGTTCGGATGAGCGCGACGCAGGCCGACGAGACGGCCGAGCCGGGGGAGTCGGGGGAGCCCGCTGTCATGAGTGAGCGCACGGCGCGCCTGATTCTCTCGGGCGTCGGGGGGCTGGCGATGTGGGGGGTCGTGGCCGCGCTGCCTGAGACGGCGTACGTCGTCATCGGTGTGGGCGGCTGCCTGGGATGGCAGCGCGTTCAGGCGTGGCGGGCCGAGCGCGGTTCAAAGGGCACGGAGGGCGAGGATGCCGAGCCGGTCGCCGTGCTCGCCGAGGTGTGGAAGGCCGTCGGCGACGACAACGGCGTACTCCTCACTGGCCTCACTGCTCCGCTCCGTGTGCCCGCCACCAAGGCCGTTCGGGCGCTGCTCGCCGAGCACGACATCCCCGTACGTGAGGGCGTGCGCACCCGCGCCGGGAACGGGCCGGGCGTTAAGCGGGAGGATCTGCCACCCCTCCCCTCCCCTATCGGAGAGGGGCCGAGGGGTGTTGTTGCCGCAGGTGAGGACGCCAACGCCAACGCCAACAACGCAATAACGGTGACCCCGATCGGGCTCGGTGGCTACACCGTCAACGAGGGCGCGGAACCTGCGCGGTGGCACAGCGTCTGACCACTGCCTGCCCGCCCCGGACGATTCTGGCCGGGGGCGGGCAGGAAGCCGGGAAGCCCGGCGGCAGCACGCCGAAATGAGGATGATGGGCACATGAGTCAAGAGCCCGAGGCCCGCCCCGACATTCAAGAGGCGATGGACAAGTTGCGCGCTCTGCGAGCGACCATCGAAAGCGTTGGAAAGGCCGCCCGCGACGGGATCAGGGCATTTGATCGGTTCCAGATCGCAGATCACCCCGACCTCAATGACCTGAACCACTCGATGGACAACCTGTACGGGAACGGTTTCGACTGACCGCCTGCCACACTGACCGAGGCCCCACCGCGCACCCCCGAGGCGGTGGGGCTTCTCTGTGCGCATTCGCCCGCCGTACCGTGCCGCCATCACACACACCGTGTGCGCGCCCATGCTGGTGGCGCTGCAACCCCACGAGGCCCCGCCCGGAACAGCGCCCGGCGCGGGGCCTCGGTGCGACTTACGGCACCCAAGATCCCGCCTCGCCCGAAATCCGTACCCTCCCACCAGGGAGGCGAGCGGACATGGCGACACGGCAAAACCAGGACATCGCGACACTGCGCGAACATCAAGTGCTGCTGATGCACACCCGCCGCCGCATGCCGTTCCGTGAGATCGCCGCCGAACTCGACATCGACGTCAAGACGGCCTACGAGGCGTGGAAACGCGGCATGCGCAAGTACGCCGAGGCCGCCGCCGCCGAGCGGGACATCGAGATCGGCAAGCAACTCGCCACCCTTGAGGCACTGCTCGACGGCCTCATGCCGAAAGCGACGGCCGGCGATGCTCGCTCGGGCGAGGTCATCATCAAGGCCCTCGACCGGCATGCCCGCCTGCTCGGCCTCGACGCGCCCGTCAAGGTTGACGCCAAGCTCACCGACGCCCTCACCGCGGAAGTCGAGGCCCTCGCCGACGAGATCGCCGAGAGGGCCCGGTGACCGGCCTTACCGCCGAGCAGCGCGCACGGTTGGACCGCATGAGCCCGGCCGCGCTCCGCGCACTGCGGGACCGCCTCGCCGCCCGCCTGTGGCAAGACCGGTGGGAGTCATGGACGCCGTACCCGTGGCAGGTCGCCCCGGACGACATCGAGACGCACGGCATGTGGCTACAGCTCGGCGGGCGCGGCACCGGCAAAACAGACGGGGCCGCGCGGTACGTCGTCGAGCACGTCAACGGCCCGGCGTGCGACGACCGCGTCCCCGGCGGCCACCGGCTCAGCATCATTGCCCCGACGCAGGGTGACGCCGTCGAGTCCGCCGTCAACGGCCCATCCGGGCTCCGTGCCCATGACCCGCGCGTCGTTGTCCGTACGACCGTCGGCGGCACTCACGTGCGGTGGCCGAGCGGGGCCGAGGCCAAGCTGTTCGGGGCGCACTCCCCCGACGACATCGAGCGGCTGCGCTCCGGCGGTAACCGGTGCCTCGTCTGGCTTGAGGAAGCTGCGGCCATGCGCCGCCTCGGCGACGCCCTCACGCACTCCGCGATGGGTCTGCGCCTCGGGCCCCGGCCGCACTACATCGCCAGCACCACCCCGAAACCGCGCCGCGAGATACGGGACCTGATCGCCCGCGACGACGTCACCGTCACCCGCGGCCGGACCCGCGACGCGATCCACCTGCCCGCCCTCATGCGTTCCAAGCTCATCGCGCAGTACGCAGGCACCCGCCTCGAACGGCAGGAACTCGACGGCGAACTCATCACCGACATCGAGGGCGCCCTGTGGTCTTGGGGCCTGCTCGACACCACCCGCGTGGGCGCCTGCCCGGACACCGCCCGCCTGGTCGTCGCCATCGACCCCGCCGCCACCTCACACGATGAGTCCGACGAGATGGGCATCATCGTCGCCGGCCTCTCCCAGCAATACGTACCGGACCTCAACGGCACCATGCGGCAGCACGGCTACGTACTCGATGACCTGTCCGGCCGCATGCCCCCGATCGAGGCCGCCCGCAGAGCGGTGCAGGCGTACCACGCTCACCGTGCTGACGCGATCGTCGCCGAGGTCAACAACGGCGGCGAGTGGATCGGCGAGGTCATCCGGCAGGTAGACCCCACCGTCAACTACCGCACGGTGCACGCCAGCCGCGGCAAGGTAACCCGCGCCGAACCCATCGCCGCCCTGTTCGAGCAGCGCGCCGCGCACGTCGTCAACAGCCTGCCCACCGTCGAGGAACAGCTAGCGACATGGGTACCGGGCGACGCCTCCCCGGACCGTCTCGACGCCCTCGTCTGGGCCCTCACAGATCTCATGCTCGCCCCCGCGGGCAACCTCGCCGCGGTCGCATAGGAGGCCACCAGTGGGACGTATCCGAGCCGTCATCGACGCGGCCATCGGCCGGCGCGCGGCCGGTGGCCTCGACACCATCCGGGACCGCCGGCCCATCACCGTCGCCAGCATCGGCGGGCAGCAGTCCCTCACCCTCGACCTCGACGCCGAGGCCCGCGGCTACGCCCATTCCGCGGTGGCGTACCGGTGCGTGGCGGCCATCGCTGACAACGGGTCGTCGGTGCCGCTGGTGGTGCGCCGGCCGGACGGCGAGGCGATCGAGGGTCACCCCATCGCCCATCTCTTCAACAAGCGGCCGAACCGCCGGATGTCGGCGCGGGTGTTCAAGAGCATCCTCTTGCAGCAGGGGGAATTGGCCGGGCAGTCGTTCGTCTGGCTCGACCGCGGAGAGACCGGGCTCGGCCCGATCGCCGAGGCGCACCCGGTGTACGACGACGTGCAGGTTGTGGTGAACAAGCCGATCGCTGCGCGGCCGACGACGGCGGACATCATCGGTTTCGTCATCAACCGGTCCGACGGCACCCGCGTCCCCGTGCTGCCCGAGGAGATGCTCTGGCTCCGCTACCCGCACCCGTTCGATCCGCTCGGCTGCCTCGCCCCGTGGAAGGCCGCGCGGCACGCCGTCGATATGGATGCCTACGCCCGCGAGTGGCAGCGCAGTTCGTACGCGAACGGTGCCACGCCGTCCGGCGTCCTCTACGTCGGTGACCAGACAGAGAAGCAATTCGCCGCCACCCGCGCATCGTGGCGCAGCAGCATGCAGGGGCCGGAGAACGCCGGCAAGACCCTGCTCGTCGCGTCGCCGCCGGGCGGGCAGGGCAAGGGGATTGAGTACGCGCGGGTCGGTCTCACCGCCGAGGAGATGGACTACCTCGAATCCCGCATGGCCAACGCCGATGAAGTAGCCATGGCGTTCGGCGTGCGGCGGGACGTCCTCACCGGCGGCAGCACCTACGAGAACCAGACTGCCGCGGTGGCTGCCCTGTGGGCACAGACGATCAAGCCGAAGCTCGAAATCATCGGCTCGGAGATTGACCGCGTCCTACTGCCGAGCGATACGGAAGAGGCAGAGTTCGATCTCTCCGGCGTCGAGGCGCTGCAAGAGGCACAGGACAGCAAAGCGAACCGCGCCCGCGCCTCGATGTACGCCGACATCACCACCGTTGACGAGGCCCGCGCCGTCCTCGGCTACGACGCCCTGCCCGGCGGAATCGGCGAGCACACCCTCACCCCGTACCGCAGCCAATTCGCCCCTGTTCAGGGCGCAGCCGGGACGGACGACGCCCGATCGTGGGACGCGGATTTCTCCCGCCTGCCCGGCCCGGACGTCGGGCAGGTCGTCGCGCGGGCCGTCGAGGACACCCTTGCCCGTCTGCTCGCCCCGACGCAGGTGGACGCCCGCCCGACGCCCCGCCGCCTTGAGCTGACGCGCGCCGACGACGACCCGTCGTCACCGTCCCTCGACGACATCAACGCCGCGTACGACGCGTTGGAGTCCGCCGGCCGGGCGGTGGTGCGGGCCCTCGCCAAGGAGCAGGGGGCGCGCGTGCTCCGGGACTTTGACCGGCTGATGAAGAAGCCGCAGCGCTCCGCCGACTGGCTCATCGAGGTACGCAAGCAGGCATGCGCCCTCGCCCGCGAGGACACCGTCCGCCTCACCCCGCCCGACCCCGGCACGACGCCCGCGGACCGCATGACCGCGCTCGACGTCGCCGCCGGCCCCGAGGGGTGGGAGCAGCGCATCAAGGTCCGGGACCTGTTCGACGGCGGGTATTGGCGGCGCCGGACGGCCGAGGTGCTGCGCCCGTTCGTCGAGCGGGCATGGCGCCGCGGCGGCGCCACGATCACCGGCTCGTTCGACCTCGACGAGCCGGCCGTCACCGAGGCCCTCGATGAGCGGCTCGGCGTGCTGGCCGGCCACGTCACCGCGACGACGGAACAGGTACTGCGGTCGATGCTGCTCGCGCACGGGGTGGCCGAGGGTGAGTCGGTGCCTGAGCTGCGGGCCCGCATTCAACGGGTGTTCGCTGACCTTTCCGACTACCGGGCAACGATGATCGCCCGTACCGAGTCGGTCGGCGGGTACTCGGCCGCCTCGCACATGGCCGCCCTCGATGCCGGGGCCGTCCGCAAGACGTGGCTCTCGACGGACGACATCCGAACGCGGGCGACGCACCGCGCGGCACAGGGATCGTCGGTCGCACTGAACAAGCGGTTCCCGCTCACCGAGTCGCGATGGCCTGCCGACCCGGCCGCGCCCGCATCCCAATCGATCCAGTGCCGGTGTGCACTCACCTACGAGTTCGAGGAGGACTGACGTGGCAACCCTGCTGCGCGGCGAGGTCCGCGCCATCCTGCAACCCGCAGGAACGGCACAGTACCGGGGCGCCTACTGCCCGCCCGGTGTGCCGTTCAAGGAGGTGCGCCGCGGGCCGTTCGACGGCAAGGAGGACATCGGCGTACGCCCGGACGCGGACGGCGAGTTGCCCCGTCACATGACGTTCGGTGGCGGCGCGGTCGTCTACGAGTACGACGGCCGGGACGGGCAGGGCCGGGCGGTGTACCGGTACGCGCCGCGTCTGTCCCCCTCGCACCGGTCCGTCATGGACGGCGTTGCCGAGGTCTACGCCGAGCACAAGATCAAGGGAGGCCAGTGATGGCAGAGATCGAATTCCGGTCTGTCGAGGACATTGAGCTACGCGTAGCCGAGGGTGACGACGGCACGTTCGAGGGGCTGGCCTGCCGGTACAGCGTCGTCGATTCCTACGGCACGACGTTCCACCCGCGAGCGTTCCGTAAGGGCCTCAAGGGCGCGTACGCAATGCTGTTCATGCATTCCCCTATGCAGCCGGTCGGGACGTTCACCGCCGACGAGCGGGATGACGGCCTCTACATCTCCGGCCGGTACGACGACACCGCAGCCGGCCGAGACGCCCGCACGATGGCCCGGTCCGGCTCGGCGCCGGAACTGTCCGTGGGCTTCATCCGGACCGACCTGCCCACGTGGGACAAACTCGACGAGATGGGCGACGACGAGCGCCGGGACGCGCTCGACAACATCCGCGGCGCCCGCCTCGTCGAGGTCTCGCAGATCACGGCGCGCATGGCTGCGGTGCCCGGCAGCAAACTGAAGACGGTGCGATCGGCGCTCGGCGCGCTGTACGAGGACATCCAGGCTCCGGCACCGCCGTCCCTCGATGAGCAGGCCGCAGCCGAGCAGCAGCGGCAGGACACCCCGGCCGCGCGGCTGGCCGAGCGCCGCCGCCGGGCCGCGCTGCTGCGGCTGGCCGGGGTGTCGTGACGGTGTGGAGCTTCGTCAGCCGAGCAGCGGCAGGGCAGGCCCGCACGCTGAGCACCAGCGTGCGGGCCGGGCGTGGCCTTGTGCTCTACGCCTAGGCGTCCTTCTTGATATCGCTCCTCGCCAACTCGTCCCTCCCGCGCACACCAGTGATGAAGTTATTGGCAAGCGCCGTCGGATCGGGTGCCTTCTCCGTGTCTTCGATCATTTCGATTCCGACGTGCTGGCCGCCGGTTCCGGTGTCCTGATGGAACTGCTGGGCCAGCTCCTGCTGCCTCTGCGGGGTCTGGCTCTTCAGCCACTGCTGGTTGTCGGGGTTGAGCAGGCTCATCAACGTCTGGAGCGGTCCTTCAGCGATGTCGGTCATGGCGGCCTCCTGTTCCTGTGCAGGGCGTCTGGCCCCGCGTGTGCCAGATGGCCGGCGCTCGGGCGCCGGTAGAGGCCCCGTTCCCGGGAACCAGACCGGAAATGTGACCGTGACGGGGGATGCACCCCATTGGCCGTACGACGCAGGTAGACGGGCGTCGCCGCCGCGACTTACGGCACCCCCCGACGCGCACCGCGGCATTCGATCTACCCTCGCCGCATTGATCCGGGCCGCTCGCACCGGACGTAAAAGCCGCGAGCATGCCGGGCGCGATCCACCGGCCGTGACAGACGGACGCAGACCCCCAGACATCTGGGCGGCTGCGCGCCGTCCACGGACGAAAGGACACCGCCATGAGCAACCGCGTGCGTCCCATCGGCCGCCGCAGCGACGGACGGCCGATCTACCCCATCAAGGGCGGCGCCCCCACCCTCATCGAGCAGCGTGACGAGATCGTCCGCCTGCTTCAGGATGAGAACTACGAGGGCGACGTTGACGAGCTGATGCAACGCGCTGACGACATCACCGCGAAGATCGAGCAGGCCAACAACCGGGACGCCCGCCTGCGTTCGCTGCGCGCCGCGGCACTCCCCGCCGGCGACCCCGCCCCGCAGCAGCAGGGCCGGCGCAGCGAGCCGGGCCACCAGCCCGATGACCAGGGGCAGCCCCACCCGGTGACCGTCGCCGAGGCGTTCATCCGCTCCGCCGCGCTGGAGTCCTTCCGGGCCAACGGCAAGCGCGGACAGTTCTCCGTCGACCACCGCGCGGCGCCGGCTGGCACCGTCACCACCGGCACGCAGCCGCAGCAGAACACCCGCGTACCGGGGATCGTCCCCAACAACCCGGACTTCCCGCTGCTCGTGGCGAGCCTGCTCGATCGGCAGACGTCGGACGGGACGACGCTGGAATACATGCGGGACACTTCCGGCCCGCAGTCCACCTGGAATAAGGCCGCGGTCGTCGCGGAAGGCGCGGACAAGCCCAAGTCGGGGCCGTTCACGTTCGACCTGATCACGACGACCCTCAAGACCGTTGCCCACTGGGTGCCGATCACCCGGCAGGCTGCCGATGACAACGGGCAGCTCATGGGATACATCAACGGCCGCCTCACATACGGCCTCGAATACAAGCTCGACCGCGAGATCCTCACCGGCAACGGCACCACCGAAATGCAGGGGATCCTCACCACGCCCGGCATCGGGTCGTATCAGCCCGGCGTCGGCTCGACGGACGTCAAGCTGATCACCGTCCGGAAGGCCAAGACTCAGGGCGAGTTGGCGATGTACCCGCCGACCGCGGTTGTCCTCAACCCCATGGACTGGCAGGACATCGAACTCGACGAGGACGCGAACGGTCAGTTCCGCGTCATCGCCAACGTCACCGACCCCGGCGCCCCCACGCGCCTTTGGGGCCTCACCGTCGTGACCACCGTTGCCATGACTGCCGGTACTGCCCTGCTCGGTGGGTTCCGGACCGGCGCGACGCTGTGGGAGCGGCAGGGCGTGACGATCCTCATGACCGATTCCCACGCGGACTACTTCACCGCGAACACCCTGGTCATCCTCGCCGAGCGCCGCGCGAACGTCGCGGTCCACACCCCGCAGGCGTTCGTGAAGGTGACGTTCGCCGCGGCCACCTGATCGCCCCTTCCCCCGTCCGACACGACACCGTGAGGAGGCCAGCGATGGCCGCACGTAGTAAGTCCGACACCCCCCACGAGCAGTCCACCCCGGCCGCCGTCCGCACACAGGAGTACGCCGCCGGCACCGGATGGGACGTCGGCCAGACGGCGCCGTCGGACGCGTTCCGTGCACTGGACTCCGCCGGGAACGGCGAGTCCGTCGGGCCCGTCGTCCACTCCCACCCCGGTGGGTACGCCCGGCAGATCGTCGCCAAGGGCGGCCTCATCACCGAGGGCGTCAAGCGTGACCTCGACGCCGCCGACTCCGACGGCACCGAGGACTGACGCCGGTGTACTGCTCTGTGGCGCAGGCGCGAGACGCGGGGACGACCGGCACTGACGCCGAGCTGGCCGCGTGGATCACTGCTGCCATGGAGCGGATCACCGCGTACACGCGTCAGCAATTCGAACCCCTCGCCATGGTGGTGGTGGGGGACGTGGCGCCTGGTGGGTTGGTGCTCCTCCCGCGTCGCGTCCGGTCGGTCTCGTCGGTGGCCCCGGTGGTCACCGACGGGGCCGACGACGCCCCGTCGCTCCCGTCGTCGGCCTACCGCGTCACGTCGTCTGACGTGCTCGGACAGGTTGACGCCGTACACCTTGCGTGGCGCGGCTACGACGATCTCATCGTCGGCGCCGAATCATGGAACGGCGGTTGGGCCGGCCTGCTCGACGGGTGGGGATCAGAACAGGTCCGCGTATCCGGAGAGTTCGGCTACGCCGAGGTGCCGCCGCTGGTGGCGCAGGCCACCGCTCTCCTCGCTGCGCACGTCCAGGCGCAGGCCGCGCCCTCGGACGCCGACGCCGAGCAGGACCCGAGTCTCACCGTGGACGACGAGGGCAACAACGTCGCCATCGAGGACACCGACGACGCCCCGTCGTCGCCCGTCTCGGCATCGGCGTCGACCGGCTCGACGCAGGTAGACGCGCTCCTCGCCCCGTACCTCAACGCGGGCGTCAACCTCCTCGGAGGTGTGTGATGGCCCGTCGATACTTCAACACCAGCGCCAGCGCCCGCATCGACACCCGATCCTACGAGCGGGGCCTACGCCGCTACCTCGGCCGCATGAGCGACGACGTCAAGCGCGCCGTCGAGCGCACCGGCACCGACGTCCAGAACGAAGCCCGACGCCTGGCACCCGTCGATACGGGCCGGCTGCGGTCCTCGATCGTGTCCCGCCGCGAGGGCGGTATCCGGGGTGTCGGCTACGCGGTCGGCACCAACGTCAACTACGCCGCGGCCGTCGAGTACGGCACCGCGCCGCACGTCATCACCCCTAAGAACGGCAAGGCCCTGTACTGGCCCGGCGCTGCTCACCCCGTCGCCAAGGTCAACCATCCCGGCACCCACGCGCAGCCGTTCCTACGACCGGCCATCGAGCGTACGGACTTCTTTTTCCGGTTCAACATGGCCGGCGTCCGGGGTGGCCGCTGATGGCCGCGAGCACCGAGGGCGCCATCAAGGCCCGCCTCGAATCACTGGCGTTCGGTGTGCCCGCGTTCCGGGACGGGCCCCGTGAGGGACAGGCACCGCCGTTCATCGTGATCGAGCAGCAGGACATCACGACGAACCAGCGGGCGAGCGGAGATTTCAGGGACCCTGACGCCGAGGTCACCGTCATCGAGACCCTCACCGTCGACCTCATCCAGCACGCACGCCTCAAGGCCGGCCCCCGTGTCGCGCGCAATGCGGAGCGCTACGGCCTCGCCGAGACGATCGCCGTCGCGCTGCATGGGTGCCAACTCCCCACGTCGCCGGTCCCGGTGACGGCCATCCGCGTCCGGGACATCGACCGGTTCCCCATCGCCGGCAACCGGATCCGGCACTCGATCACCGTCGAGGTACACCGCGCCCTCTCCCGCACCGAGGTGACCCCCGCATGAGCCAGCCACCGATATACGTCCCCCTCGAACGCCGCGAGGTCGAGCAGTGCCTAGGCAACCGGCTCCCTGCCCGCGTCGGCCGGCCCGTGCTCCGCGTCCCCGCGGACGCCGAGACGCAGACGGGCGGGGTGTGCGTGTTCCCCACCGAGGGTCAGCCGGGGTGGCTGTTCTACCTCCTCGACGGCCTCATCTACGAGCAGGACGCCGGGGCCGTAGACGAGACCCTCGCCGCGCTCATCCCCGGCAGCGTGCTGGAAACCGTGCCGGGCGAAATCCCGGCCGAGGTGCCGCCGAGCCCGTACCCGTCTGATCCGCCATGGGACCCGCCGGGCCTGCGCGCCGACGCCCCAACCGAGTAACCGATCCGGGCCGGACCCCGGCACCAGGAAGGACACACATCATGGCCATGAGCCGAGTGACGAAGCTGTACGCCGTCGAGGACTGCAAGATCTTCCCCCTGCTGTCCGACCCCGCGGGCGGGACCGCGATGTACGGCGAGGGCATCGACGTGCCCGGCATCAAGGAAATGGAGATCTCGGGAGACGTCGAGGTCAAGGAACTGCGCGGGGACAACGGCCTGTTGGACTCCGACTCGGCCATCTCGAACGTCACCGTCTCGTACCCGCACGCCAAGCTGTCCCTCGACGTCCTCAAGGCCCTCATCGTGAGCACCGTCACGGACTCCGGGACGACCCCGGCACAGAAGACCAAATGGTCGATGAAGCAGGGCGCCAAGCCCCTCCCCTACAAGATCGAGGGCAAGACCCCCACGGGCGGCAGCGACGCCATCACCGGTGACGTGCACTTCACGCTCTTCAAGTGCGTCATGTCCTCATTCCCCGGCCTCGGGTTCGCGGAGGAGGACTACCGCACGATCGAGAACGAGGCCCGCGCCGTGCCGCTCGCGTCCACCGGCGAATGGGTCGACGTCGAGATCAACGAGACCGCCACCGCCATTGACACCACGGCGACCCCGGCGCCGTAGCCCGCCGGGCGGGATCCCACGCGCCCGCCCGGCCCCCACACCACACCCGCAGGCCGAAACCCGGCACTGACCAAGGGAACCATCATGACCACTGGCCTTGACCTGCTCGCCGAGGGCGGCACCGTCACCCTCACCGACGGCACCGAGGTACCGCTCAGGTACTCATTCCGCGCCCTCGCCCTCATCGAAGCGCGGTTCGGCTCCGTCGCCGCCGTACAGACCGCCATCGACGCCAACGGCGCAGCTTTCGGCCCTCTCCTCGAAATCGTCGGCGCCGGCTGCGTCGGGCCCGGTGGGTTCGAGCCGCACATCCGCGAGCACCAGGACGCCAAGGGCAACCGCACCGTCACGGAGATCGTCTACCGCCGCCGCACCGACGGCGCGAACCTCGCCGATCTGCTGCACCCCGGCCGCCTCGACGAGTACACCAGCGCGTTCACCAAGGCCCTCGACCGCGCCCTCAAGAGCACGGGAAACGGAGCAGCGGCGACCGAGGCCGCGCCCCCGACCGAGACGGTTTCCCCTGGTCTGAGTGCTACTACCTCGCCGTCGGTGCCCTCCACATTTCACCCGGCGAATTCTGGGACATGACGCTGTGCCAGCTCACCACGCTGGCCGACCAGCACCAGGCCGCCCACCGGGGCGGCGAGTCCCGATCCACCCCGTCCGACGGCAGTTCCCTCATGGGGCTGGCATCGATGCGCCGCGCCTAGGAGGTGTCCGCGATGGCCGATGAGATCAACCTGCCCAACCTGGTGTCTCACCTACAGGTGGACTTGCAGAACACCAGCGGCATCATCGCGGACGCCACCCGCCAAGGGTCCGCCGTCGGGCAGGCCCTCGGCGAGTCCCTGCAACGCCGGGTGCAGGCGGCGACCAATGACATCCCGCCCGTTGTCATCACCGATGAGAGCAACGCATTCGATCGGGACCTCGACCGCATCCGGCGGGAGTTGCAGCAGCTCGGCGAGCAGCGCATCGGCGTCGATATCAGCGTCGAGGACGCGCTCAGGCAGATGTACCGGCTCGAACCCCACATCGAGCGCCTCGCCCGCACCCACCCCGACATTGACGTACGGGCGTCCGTCGCCGACGCCGCGGCCAACCTTGCGGACATCCGTGCCGCCGCCCGCGCCGTCGATGCGGTCGAGCCTGAGATTGACGTGCACGTCGAGGTGCGCGACGCCGAGGCGACCACCGAACGTCTGCGGGGCGCCCTCGGCCGGCTCGGCGAGATGGGCGGGAGCATCGCCGGCCTCGCGGGGAGTTTCGCCAGAGTGAGCGCGGCGGTGGGCGCGGTCGTGCCGGTCGTCGCCGGTCTGTCGGCGACCCTCGTACAGGTTGCCCCGGCCGCCGGAGTAGCGGCCACCGGTGTCCTCGGACTGGCCGCAACGGCAGGCACGTTCAAACTCGCCATGACGGGTGTGGGCGACGCCGTCACTGCTGCCCTCGATCCCGAGGCCGCGGGCAAGTACGGCGAGGCTCTCGCCAAGTTGTCGCCGCACGCGCGGTCGTTCGTCGAGGCAATCCACCAGGCACAGCCGGCCCTCGACGCCATCAGGCGCAGCGTCCAGGACAAGGTTTTCGCGGGCCTCGACACGCAGCTGAAGAGCACGGCCACGGCCACGCTGCCCGCGCTGCGGCAGGCCCTCGACACGTCGGCCGGGACGCTCAACCGGATGGCCACAAGCGTCCTCTCGGCGGCCCGGAGTCTCGGCAAGGACGGCACTCTCGGCATCGCGCTCAAGGGCGCCACGGCGGGTCTCGGCTCGTTCTCCCGGCTGCCTGGGATAGCGGTGCAAGGGCTGGTGCAGATCGGCGCGGCTGCCGCCCCGTCGTTTCAGCGGCTTTCGTCGGTTGCGGGCGGTGCCCTCGACAAGCTCTCGGCGAAGATGTCGACCGCTTTCAAGAGCGGCGCCATGCAACAGGCGATCGAGCAGGCGATCAGCCTGATCGGTCAGCTCATGAGCGTGGCGGGGAATGTCGCGAGCATCATCGGCAGCATCTTCTCAGCCGCGCAGACGTCCGGCGGCGGATTCGTCGGGATGCTCAAAGAGATCACAGGCTCGATGAAAACGGCATTCGCCAGCCCGGAAGTTCAGGGCGGCCTCAAGGCACTCTTCGGGACGATGTCGCAGCTCGCGAAAACCGCCGGCCCGCTTCTCGGGCAGGTGCTCAAGGTAGTGGGCGGGGTGCTGGAAAAGCTCGGGCCGCCGGCGCAGACACTCATTAAGGCCCTCGGTACCGCGCTCCAACCCGTCATCAAGGCCCTCGGCCCTGTGCTGGTGACCGCTGCTGGCGCGGTCGGATCGCTGGTCACCGCGCTCGCCCCACTCCTCCCGGTCGTCGGCAAGATCATCGCTGCGCTGCTGCCCGCCATCCAGCCGATCTTTGGAGCGCTCGGCCGGATCTTCGCATCCATGGCACCGATCGTCTCCAACCTCGCGGAAGGACTTGGCAACTACCTTGCGCCGGTGATCGGTGGACTCGCCCAGATCATCAGTAAATTGATCGTCGGAAACGCTGATCAACTCGTCGTCATCTTCGACAACCTCGCGCCACTCATGCCGACCATTGCGGAAGCCATGGGAACGGTAGGTAAGTCCGTCGGCAAGGTCTTCACTGCACTCGCCCCGCTATTGCCGAAGCTCACCGAATTGGGCACCAAGGTCCTTTCAGAGCTATTGCCCAAGTTGATCCCTCTCATTGAGCCGCTCGCCAAAATCGCCGCAAGGATGATCGCTTTCGGCGCGGTCGCCATCGAGAAATACGCCATTCCCGCGATCGAGCACATCATCGATTTCCTCGACGGCCTGAAAGGGAAACTCCAACCCGGCATTGACGCCGTCAAGTGGCTGACCGACAAGATCAGCGGCGCTTTCGAATGGCTCTACGATCACCTCGTCGGACACAGCGTCATTCCCGATATGGTCAGCGGCATCGTCTCCTGGCTTGCCGGCCTGCCCGGCAAGGCATGGTCCGCCGTGTCGTCACTGCCCGGCCGGATTGCGTCCCTCGCTAGCGACGCGGCCAACCGGTTTTCCGGCCTGATCCGGTCCGGCATGAGCCAGGCAGTCTCATGGGTCAGAGGGTTGCCCGGCCGCATCTCCGGTGCCCTCGGCAACCTTGGCTCCCTGCTCTGGAACGCCGGCTCATCCATCGTGCGGGGCCTCATTGCAGGCATCCGGTCAGCGATCCCCGGCGTGCAGTCGGTCCTCAACGGGCTCACCAACATGATCCCGGACTGGAAGGGGCCGAAACGGCGGGACGCCACGCTGCTCACGCCCGCCGGTAAGACCCTCATCAAGGGCCTCATCGACGGCATCGACGCGAGCACCAAATCCCTCAAGAGCAAACTCGGGCAGGTCACGACACTCATCGAACGGTCCATCGGGATCAACTCGCAGAACCGCCGCAAGACCAGCGGACTCGGGTCTCTGCTGGCGCGGGTCGAGCGGGACAACGCCAGCATCATTCGGCTGGCCACCCGGCGGGACTCTGCCGCAAAGAGCCTTGCTGCCGCCACGAAGAAGTTGACGGACGTCACCAAAGAGCGCGACAAGTTGGCGGCCGAGACCAAGACGAAGATCTTGGGCGAGGCGCAGATCACCGAGGGTCAAGCCGACCTGAACTCGGTGACCGCCATCACCGTCGGTCTGCAACAGGCAGTGAAGCGCACGCAGGCGTTCGCCGCGCAGATCGCCGCGCTCCGCAAACGGGGGTTGCGCGCCGACCTGGTGCAGCAGATCACGGACGCCGGAGTCGAGGGCGGGTCAGCCACCGCCACGGCCCTATCGCGCGCGTCGGCCGCCGACCTTGCCCGCATCAACTCCCTTCAATCGCAGCTCTCGACGGCCGCCGGCCAAGTGGGTAGCACGGTCGCTGATCAGATGTACGGCTCAGGTGTCCGCGCCGCACAGGGTCTTGTCGACGGCCTCAAGAAGTCACAGGCCAGCATCGAGCGGCAGATGGAGAAGATCGCCGCCTCGATGGTGCGGGCAATCAAGAGCAAGTTGAAGATCCACAGCCCGAGTCGGGTGTTCGCCGACATCGGCGCGCAGACAGCCGAGGGCCTACGCCGCGGCATGCTCTCGGCTACAGGCGCCATTGCCGCCGCGTCCGCATCGATGGCCGGCGCCGCCACGGGCGCCGCAACAGCGGTTGCCCGCGTCGCGTCCGGCGTGCCCACCGCGGGCGCGCTCAGCTCTGCCTACGCGGGCGCAGGCGCAGCCGGCCCCACCACGCAGACGTTCAACCTCTACCAGACCGACGCCACCCCGGACGGCATCCTGCGGGCCCTGTCCTGGTCTGGCCTCGTAGGGAGGCGGTGACCATGCCCGAGGCCATCGGCCGTATCCAGTGGGGCCCGCTCACGTTCGGGCCCGGCAGCCCGTACGGCGTCGAGGCGGTCGTAGGGCTCGACGATCTGCCCGACGTCCGCGGCGACGACACCGACCGCCCGAACCAGCACGGCGAGTATTCCGGCTCCGACTTCACCGGGGCACGCACCATCCAAATCGGACTGGCCATCCGCGCCGACTCACCCGACGAACTGCGCTCCCTCAAGGTGGCGTTGCGCGCGGCCACGCAGCCGGGCCGCGCGCCGGCACCGGTGCAGTTCCTCGACTGGGACCTCCTCGCGTACGGCAAGGTCCGCCGCCGCAACATCCCCTACGACGCCCATTTCCTGTGGCGCACCGGTGAGGCGGCCATCGAGATCTACTGCCCGGACCCGCGGCTGTACTCCCTCGCCGAGCACACCGCGCAGACCACGGCGTACAGCCCATCCGCGGGCCGCACGTACCCGCTCGTCTACCCCCGCGTGTACGGCGACGCCGGATCGTCCGGACGCCTCACCATCCACAACGGCGGCGACAGTGAGGCGTACCCCCTGCTGCGCATCGACGGGCCCGTTGCTCAACCGGTCGTCGAACTCATCGGCGGGGACCCCGAGGACGAAAGCGGCAGTGCCACTCTCAGCCTCACCGGCACTCTCCAGACCGGCGAGTACCTCCTCATCGACACTCGCACCCGCGCCGTACTCCTCATGGGTTCCGCGCCGCGCCGCGACTGGGTGCGCGCCGGATCACAGTGGCCGGTCCTCGGCCCCGGAGACAACGAACTCGCCTACCGCGGCGCCGCCCTGCCCGGCGCGCCCGGACAAACGTCACTGCTCACCGTCACGTGGCGGGACACGAGCCTGTAGGAAGGAAGGCCACCCATGGCCGAGGTCAACCCGCCCGCATGGATGCAGGCAGGATCGTACGCTGCCCGGACCGACCGGCTCGGCGCCATCTCCGCCGGACTCTGCTACCCCGGCTTTCTCGCCGACGAGTCGACGCCGCTCCGCATCCGGCAGGGCGTCAAGCCCAGCTACCAGAATTACCAGCTCAAGGCCCGCGCCGCGGCCACCCCGAACATGACGGTGACCGTCAGCGCCGGGTACGCGTGGATCGACAATCACGACGTCGGCGGATACGGCGCGTACACCTGCGTCAACGATGCGGACAAGATCCTCACGATCGCCCCGGCAGGCGCGGCCGGCCAGTACCGCAAGGATGCGGTCGTCGCCTCGGTGTACGACGCCGAGACCAGCGGCAGCGTGTCGGAATGGCGCCTTGAGGTCATCCAGGGCACGTATGCCGCGAGCGCCGGTGCCGCGGTCCTGCCGTCCCTGCCCGCGTCGTGCCAGATCTTGGCGTCGGTGGCGGTGAACCCATCGGTCACGAGCATCACGGCCGGCGTCATCACCGACATGCGGAACTACACGGTCAGCGCCGGCGGAGTCCTGCCGGTGCCCTACACCCTGTTGCCCACGCGCCCGCACCCCGGACAGGTGATGTACCTGACCGATGTTGATCAGTTCGTCTATGGCAAGGCCGACGGGACGATCGTGCCCCTCGCCCTCGGTTCCGGGAGCGGCGGTTTCGCCCGCAAGAGCGCGGACACCTCACGCAGCAGCACCGTCACCATGACGGCGGACCCCCACCTCACGATTAGCGTCGCCACCTACTCGACGTACACCGTTGATGCCTACCTCATCTATCAGTCCAGTACGGCAGGTGACGTCAACGTCGCCATCTCCGGCCCGACTTCCGCGGAAGGGTCCTGGTCGGCCGTCGGCTACGGCCGCAGCGTGCCCGCCACCGTGGCCACCGACGGTTGGACGGTCCGCATGAACCCCAACAACATTGCCTCGGTGCAGCCGCGCACGTACGGCGGTGACACCGTGGATGAGACCCTCCACATGCGCGGCATTCTACGCACCGCAGGCACGGCCGGGCAGTGCGCTGTCCAGTGGTCGCAGGCCGCGAGCGACGCAACCGCGACGATCATGCGGGCGGATTCCTGGCTCCGGCTCACGCGGGTGGCGTGATGGCGCATACCTACACGTACCTGTTCTGTGACCTGCGCACGGACGCAGTCCTCGCGGAACTCCCACTACGTGACGTGAAGTACGGCACCGAACTCAACGGCATCGGCGCCCTCTCCGCGGTCGTCCCGTACAACGACGACACCATCCCCCTCGATCCGGACACCGCGACGCGGCCGAGCCGCACCGCCCTGTACGTCGACCGTGACGGGGTCATCGTCTGGGCCGGCATCGTGTGGACCCGCGTCCGCGCCAACGGCGGCAAGGCCATCCAGTGCGCAGAGTTCCTGTCCTACTACCAACAGCGGACCGTCAAAACGACGCTCGCCACCGACACCAGCCTGATCACCAACCCGGAATTCGTCCCCGACGGTCAGCGCCTGTACCCGGACCAGCGGTATTTGGTGTGGTCACTGCTCCGGTACGCCAACGTCCAGCCGTACGGCGACATCGGCGTCTCGATCTCCAACATCGCCACCGAGCCCGGCACCGGAATCAACCGCGTCGCCACCTACTTCGGGTACGAGCGACCGAAGATCTACGACTCGATCGCAGCGCTCGCCGCAGCCGACGACGGATTCGATTTCGGCATCGAGGTGTACTGGACGCAGCCTGCCAACAACGACGCCCCCGAGCGTGTGAAGCGGGCCCGTGTTTGGTACCCGCGGCGCGGCCGGCAGACGGCGGCAGCGTCCGGGCTGGTGTTCTCCAACGGCGGGCCCGAGCCGAGCATCATCGACTACGACTGGCCAGAGAACGGCACCGACCTCGCCACCGAAGTGACCGGCCTCGGCGCGGGAAACGGCGAGGCAAAGCTCTCCTCGACGCAGCAGGCCACCGCCCTCCTCGCCGCCGGCTATCCCCTGCTGGAAGCGGTGACGACGTACGGGGACGTCCTCGACCAATCGAGGCTGGACGCCACCGTGCGAGCCGACGTCGCCGCCCGGTCGCAGGCCGACGTTCAACCGGAGTTCGAGGTGATGGCCGACGCCGATCCGTCGTTCGGGTCGTACACCGTCGGGGACGTCGCCCTGTTCGTGATCGAGCCCGATGAGCAGACCCCGGCCGGCCGGCGCGGAGAGCTGCGGATCCTGTCCATCGAGACGACCGCGGCATCTGGCTCGGAGCGCATCACCCTCAAGTGCGGGGCGGTGTAGGCCATGCCGACGTACTCAAAGCAGCGGGACCCGATGGAGCGCCTCGCGATCCTTGAGGAACGCCTCGCGCAGTTGGAACGGTCCGGCCGCGAGCGGGACGAGATCCCGTTCTTTCCCACGAACAGCCGCACCATCGCGTACGACGACGCGTCGGCCGCCCTCGTCACCACATGGGAAACGATCATCAGCCCCCGCACGGCGCTGCTCTCCCTCGGCCTCGTCTTCATCGGCGACTACGTCAGCCCGAACTACACCGGCGGCCTGTGGCAGGTGGTCGTGAACGACTCGGTGGTTGTCGGGTCCGGCGCGGTCCCGGCATCGCTGACGTACGTCCTGCCGACCCTGTCCATCGACCTCGCCCCGTACCGCAATTCTCCGGATCTCAAGATCCAGATTCAGACCCGCCGCACCAGCGGCTCAACGACCGGCGGGAAGTTCGGCGGCGGCGGATCCATCGGGTCCGCGCCCCGCTTCGCACGCCAACTCTGAAAGGACCGACATGGCAACTCCCCTCACCTTCACCCGCTTCGTCTCTGCTCTGCGGGCCGAGGGCCTCACCGTCGAAATCGTCGGGGACGCTGCCCACCACAACCGCGCCGGACACGGCGCGTGGGGCCCGATGAACGGCGTGATGATGCACCACACCGTGACCAAGGGCGCCGCCTCGACCGTCGACATCTGCCGCCGCGGCTACGCCACGCTGCCCGGCCCGCTGTGCCACGGCGTGATCACCAAGGACGGCACCGTTCACGTCGTCGGGTACGGCCGCGCGAACCATGCGGGTCTTGGTGACGATGACGTACTCCGCGCGGTGATCGCCGAGTCTTACGGCGACCGGCCGCCGGCCGCGAACGAGGCGAACACCGACGGCAACGGCAGGTTCTACGGGTTCGAGTGCGAGAACCTCGGCGACGGCAAGGACCCGTGGCCGGCCGTCCAGTACGACGCCATGGTCAAGGCCGCGGCTGCCCTGTGCCGGGCGCATGGCTGGTCGGCGCGGTCGGTGATCGGCCACAAGGAGTGGCAGCCGGGGAAGGTCGACCCGCGCGGCGGACGGTTCGCCGACATGGGCGACTACCGGGACGACGTCGCCGACCGGCTCAAGGTGAAACCGGGCGGCGGCGCCCCCTCGACCTACACCGTCCGGTCCGGCGACACGCTCGGTGCCATCGCGAAGCGCTACAAGACCACCGTCAAGAGGCTCGCCGCGCTCAACCACCTCAAGGACCCCGACGTGATCCGCGTCGGTCAAAAGATCAAGCTCAAGTAGGGAGACGTCATGCCCACAGCACCCGTCGAAAAGAAGGTGAGCGCGGCGACGCTCGCCAGCCTCGCCGCCGCCGTCGCCATCACCCTCCTCAACGCCACCCTCGGTGACACCGAACTACTCGGCACCGCCCCGGCATGGTTGCAGCACCTCGCCACCCTCATAGTCCCGCCGCTCGTGACGTTCCTCGGCGGATACACCGCACAGCACACGCCGCGCCTCGGGTCGCGGTCCCTGCCCGAATAGGAGGACCCCCGTTGGACGCCACCGCACTCGGCAGCCTGCTCGTAGGCGCGGGCGCAGTAGCCGGCGCGGCGGTGGCGTTCCTCGGCAAGAGGGGTGAGACCGCCCTCAACGGCTACTCCAGCCTCACCGACAACCTGCAAGAGGAGCGCGACCGCCTCGACCGCAAGGTCAGTGAGCAGGCGGCCGAACGCGCCGCCGACCAAGCGGAGATAGCACGGCTCCGCGCCCTCGTCACCCACCTCGGAGGTACCCCGTGACCCGCGCCGAGCACGCCCTCGCCCGCCGCTGGCGGTCCCTCGCGCTCGTGTGCACCCTCGTCGCGCTCGCCGGGGCGGTCCTCATCATCTGGGCCCGCATCTCCACCGAGGCCAGCCGCGCCGACCAACTCGCCGCCGAGGCGGACCGACGCGGCAGCGCAGTCACGACGCTCGCCACCGACGTCCGCAAGCTGCGCACACAGATCAAGGGCGAGGGCGGCACCCCGGTCGCACCAGACCCCGCGCGGGCAGTCAAGGGCCTGCCGGACCGGGCCCGCGTCCCGGTCCCGATACCCGGCCCGCGCGGCTCACAGGGGCCACCAGGCAAGCCGGGGCCGACGGGCTCATCCGGGAAGAGCGGGTCACCCGGCGCCTCGGGAGATGACGGGGCAGCGGGCAAGGATGGCGCGGACTCCGTCGTACCGGGACCGGCCGGCCCCGCGGGACCCGCCGGACCCGCCGGACCCGCGGGCCCGCCCGGTGCGGACGGCGCGGACGGACGGGACGGGACGGACGGAGCCGACGGCCGCGCCGGACAGACGTGCCCCGACGGCTACTCACTACAACCGCCGCCGGACGATCCCGACGCGCTCGTCTGCCGCCGCGACGGCGCCCCGGCCCCAGAGCCCGGCCCGACCACAACGCAACCCGCGATCATCGCGCCCGAGCGGCGCCGCTCCTGACCTCAGGCAGACGAACGCCCCACCTCCCGCAAGGAGGTGGGGCGTTCGCGTTCTCGCCGGTCAGATCTTGTACTCGTACCCGATCGTCAACTTGGGCGGCAGGCACCATTCCCCGTACAGCATCACGCCGTCGGCATCCGACCACTCGTGAGTACCGGCGAGGATCGGCGCGCCGACCGCGATGCCGAGGTGGCCGGCCTCGCGCTGGTCGGCGGCGCGGCCGTGCATGGCGTCCCGGCCGTTGGTTACGGTCCGGCCGGTGGCCTGCTCGATCTGTCGCATAAGGTCATTGCCGCGTCCGGGGTGCTCGGCGGTGGCCGATCCGGGCGCGGTGTCGAGGAGGTCGGGCACCAACTCGGCGAACTCAGCCGGGTACCAATCGACTTCCAGCGCGAGGCGCTGCGCGCCGGTCCCGATGACGTACTCGCGGCGGATGACTTGATCGCCGGGGTCCTGGTCGAAAAGCTCAGCGACGTACAGCGGCGGAACGATAAGGGCGGCGGAGAGCACGCGCTTTGTCTCGCCATCACCGAGGACAGAGCCCGTGCGGCGGACGCGTTCGAGGCGGTCGGCGGGCGCCGCGGTATTGACCACCTCGTCGGAGACCCACGAACCCCGCTGAGTGGTGACGATCCACCCTTCGGTACGGAGCCAGGCCAAGCCGGCGCGCACGGTGGCGGTCGCGTAGCCGGTTTCTTCGGACAGCTCGCGGACGGTGGGGAGTTTGTCACCAGGACGCAGTTCCCCGTCCCGGATCTTCTGGCGGTACAGCTCGGCGAGGCGGAGATTCGGGGTGCTCATGCGCCGAGGGTCCCACAGCGCCACCCTTTTGAGCTAGCTCACGTCGAGGTCTTGTGTTTGCGCTAGCTCACTCTCTACTCTCGGGCTATCTCAGTCACAGCGAGTGGACGGGAAATGACCATGAGTGCCGTATTGCCGGCCGCGCTGCCTGTGGCGGCCGACCAGATCCCCATTGACGTGCACACCATCGACGGCACCATCGTCCGAGCCATGAGCATGAGCCGCGAGCGGCTCGACGCTGACCGACTGGCCGAGTTGGACGAACTGCTCCGCGGGCATATCGCGTTGCTCCTCCCGCCCATCCGAGAGACGGCGGCCAAGCTGTGGCACGGCGGCACCGCCTGGTACCAGCAGGCCGCCCGGCTCGACGGCATCGCCCGGCAGGCCGAGACGGAGATCAGTAGCACGCCGTTTGCTGCGCTGGTGCAGGTGCAACTCCTCGCCCGCGACTGCCAATGGCTCTTGAACCAGCACACAGGCCAGAAATGAGCAGTGGGCGGACGGCCGAGATCACGCTTCCTCAGTGCGGTGCACACCCGGCTAGACCGTGTGGCGCTATGTCCGCCCCGCGCGCCCACTTGGCGCCCTTGAAACTCCCGCCGCGCTGCGACCCCCGAGGCGCCGCGGGACAGGTCAGCCGCCGCACCTGCCCGCGGCGGCTGGCCGCACTCTCAGACCCCCGCCCCGGCCGGAGATTCCTTGGCCGGACACCGACCGGGACGGGTCCGGGCCTCGCTCAAGAGGCCCTTGCAAGTGCACCCCCGGCGCGCGGAAAGACCCCGCGCCGAATGAGCACCTGGAGGAACCATGCGATACCGATTCGACCTGGTCAAGAACGGTGGCGGCGACGAGGACGACGGCAAGGGCGGCAACCCGCCGACCGGCGACAGCGACGACGGCCGCCAGTACAACCGCTAAGTCGCTAATCTCCCGCTCACAGAACCGGGGCCGACTCCCTTCGGGGAGTCGGCCCCTCCCCTCGGAAGGTGCTACATGGAGCCCGCGGCGCACTGGCACGGATTTGCATGGACCGGACACGAGCGGCCCGCCGACAACATCCGCGTCGACCCGAACCAGGCGACACCCCCGCTCGAAATCGCTCATTGGCTGCGGAAGCCGGTGAAGCACGTCGCCGAGACGTTCACGAACGATGAGGCCGGCATCAAGGGCGCGGCGGATTGGATGCGGGCGGGGGGAGAGGAGCACCGGCATCTCTCCGAGGCATCGTTCTCGCTGGATGAGCGCATGACCTATGTGGACGACTGCCTAACGCGGGGCGCGGATGTGGTGTGGGGGTACTACTCGGAGCGTGGTCGGTACGTGTCGCGTGCGCTGGTGGCGTGCGGCATGAGTTCCCGGCCGTGCCCTTACGGCTCCCCGTCCTGAGTCGGTCCGGCAGCAAACAGGCCCCGCCCGGTCCCATCTGGTGGACCGGGGCGGGGCGTTGTCGTCTCCGCCGGGGAGCACCGGGCCTCGCCATCCGCAGCAGTGAACTACTCACGAGTAACAAGGACGCAAGATCTGGCGCTGAGGGTACGAGGGGGGACAGGCCGGCTGCGGAAGGCGCTACCGCACGAGGGGCGCCGCTCCGTCCAGATGACGGAGACGCAGCCTGCCGCCGCCCCGCCCCGTATCCTTGGGGTGGGACGGCGGCGCTCTGATCAGGCCAAATCGAGGGAATCGATAGGCCAAGTGCCTTTACTTAAGATGGCGCAGCGTTGCCAGGGAAAACGCAGGTGAGCACAGCGCTCACTACCCAATACCTTCTAAGCACTTGGCCGCAGGTTCGAGTCCTGCCGGGGGCGCTTTCCAGACCCTCCTTCGGGAGGGTCTTTTTGCTGGTCAGGGTGTGCGGGGCCCGTACCGGCACAAGGCACCGGGCCGCCCCGCACGGTCGCCGAAGGAGTCCGATACCGTCCGGCTGCCACCGGGTTTCCGCGGGTGGCCACGGTGAATACACGGTGAAGTTGCCGCTCACTTTCACCCTCCGGCCGGCGGGCCCCGGGGGGCTCCCGCGGCCTCCATACGTCGCTCGAAATCCTTCATTGAGATCCGCCATTGCCCGGAGATCACCCAGGCACAGGTGGCCAGCGGCACGGGGGGCGCTGTTGCCCCCGCTTGAAGACAGGCCGGCCGCCACCTCCTGCAGTGCCCTTGAGATCGCCCAAGGGGCGAGGTCGGCCGGGTGCGCCCAGCCGTCGCCGCGGAGCAGGAACCGACAATGGCGCAACCGCGATTGTCATGCTCTCGTCTTGCAGGCGACCTTTCCTCGGGCCTCCGGGGCGGCACCCACGAGATCGGCTTCGTGGACGGTTCCTGGGCCACGGTGCGGTTCACGGGCAGCGGTTGGAGTTCATCCGCGGGCCTGTTCCCCCGCCGCCTGGGCCACCTCGACCCGGTTCCGTGACCCGCGACCCGGCGGCGTAGGGCGCCTGCGGCGTCCGGGATTCCTCTGAAGGGCGCGCCCGGTCAGGATCAGTACCTGGGCAGGCTGACGTGTACCTCCAGGCCGCCGCCCTCGCGCGGTACGGCGTGCACGAATCCGCCGTGAGCGCGCGTCACGGAGCGGACGATGGACAGGCCCAGCCCAACGCCCTTGTCGCTGCCGGTGCGTTCCGCGCGCAATCGTCTGAACGGTTCGAAGAGGTTGTCCACTTCATACGCCGGGACCATCGGTCCGGTGTTGGAGACGGTCAGCGAAACGTGGTCGGAGTCGGCCGTGGTGCCCACTTCCACCCATCCGCCATCGGGGACGTTGTAGCGGATTGCGTTCTGCACCAGATTCATTGCGACCCGCTCGAGCAGAACGCCGTTGCCTTTGACGAACGCGGACCGGCGTACTCCGCGCAATTCCACACCGGCCGCCTCCGCCTCGGTGCGGGACTGGTCGACGGAGAGCGAGGCCACCTCGGCCAGATCGACGGAATTTCGTTCGGCGATCTCGTTCTCGCTGCGGGCGAGAAGCAACAGCCCTTCGACGAGTTGTTCGCTGCGTTCGTTGGTGGCCAGCAGGGTCTTGCCCAACTGGGCGAGTTCCGGTGAGACATCCGGGTCGGACATCTGCACCTCCAGCAGGGTGCGGTTGATCGCGAGCGGGGTGCGGAGTTCGTGCGAGGCGTTCGCGACAAATCGCTTCTGGGCGTTGAAGGCCCGATCGAGCCGTTCCAGCATGCCGTCGAAAGTGTCGGCGAGTTCCTTCAGTTCGTCATCCGGCCCGTCGAGTTCAATGCGCTTGTGCAGATCCGAGCCGGCCACATTGCGCGCCGTACGGGTGATGCGGCCGAGCGGCGACAGCACGCGTCCGGCCATGAGGTAACCGACCGCGAACGCCAGCACCGTGAGGCCGATCAGAGCGGCCAGCGAGCGGTTCAGCAGGGTGCCGAGTGTGGTGGCGCGCTGATTTTCCATGCAGGCGTCCAGGATGGCGTTGAACTCTCCGATGTTCTGCGCCCGGCGGACCTGCGGACAGACATCGCTGGACAGCCTCAGTTCATTGCCGTCGAGGATGTGGAAGGCCGGGCCGCTGCTGCGCAGGACCTGCGCGGCCAAAAGATAAATGATCAGCAGGAGCACCACTCCCGCCATCAGAAACATGCCGCCGTACAACAGCGTCAGCCTTATCCGGATGGTGGGGCGCAGTTGGGAAAAGTCCCGGGCGGGCTCGCGTTGTCGCCACCGGCGTGGGGAGGTTTCACTGCGGTCCGCGTACGGGGGATGCGCCGGCCGCGGCGGGAGGGAAAGCGGACGCGCCTCAGCCACGACGGGACAAAGGGTCGCGCCCGGACTGCGACTCCCTCACACCCTGTGACCGACCAGTGCTCGGGGCCCGTCGGCGATGACCACTGAATTCGGTTATGCACACGGTGGGCACGTGTCCTTTCGTCCGGAGCGAGTTCGCCACCATCGTGCCCGGAAGTCACCTAAGCCGGTGGTAAGGCCGGGCGGTACGGGACCCGGAACGGGCTGGGGCACGGGGCGGGGAGGGCCGGGAGGGGATAGGGAGCGGGGTAGGGGATCTTCGTTCTCGGTTATGGGGGGCTGTCGGCCGTTGCCGGGCGGGATTCTTTCGGTTTTTGGTGGGGCGTTTGTCTGACAGACCGGAAAAAGCGGAACAATTGCCACAGGGGGTCGTAGTCTGGTCAGAGCGCCTTGTGATCAGGACGACCGCTGATCAGAACGCCCTACCGCAGCGCCGGTGAGTGACGGAGGCGGCGCATGGCCGATCCGCATGGCTTTCTCAAGAGTCCGCGTCGTCCCGTGCCGCCGCGCCCGGTGGAGGAACGGCTGGGCGACTGGTGCGAGGTCTACGCCGGGCAGACGCTGCTTCCGGTCGTGTCCGAGCAGGCGGGACGCTGTATGGACTGCGGCATACCGTTCTGCCACAGCGGGTGTCCGCTGGGAAATCTGATCCCGGAGTGGAACGTGTTCGCGGCGCACGGCGACTGGCGGGCCGCTGCGGAGCGGCTGCACGCCACGAACAACTTCCCCGAGTTCACCGGGCGGCTGTGCCCGGCGCCGTGCGAGGACGCCTGTGTCCTGTCCATCAACGCGGACCCGGTGACGATCAAGAACGTCGAGCAGGCCATCGCCGACCAGATCTGGGAGCGCGGGTACGCGTCGCCCCATCCGCCGAAGCGGCTCAGCGGGAAGAGCGTCGCCGTCATCGGATCCGGGCCCGCCGGTCTCGCGGCGGCGCAGCAGCTGACGCGTATCGGACACCGCGTGGCCGTCTACGAGCGGGCCGACCGCATCGGCGGGCTGCTGCGCTACGGGATCCCCGCGTTCAAGTTGGAGAAACGGCACCTGGACCGGCGTCTGGAGCAGATGCGGGCCGAGGGCACCTCGTTCCGCACCGGGGCGGACATCGGCGGGGATCTCGACGCCGCCGAGCTGAGGGCGCGGCACGACGCCGTGGTCGTGGCCGTCGGAGCCCGAGAGCGGCGGGAGCTGCCCGTTCCCGGCCGCGAGCTGGGCGGCATCCATCAGGCCATGGACTACCTGACGTTCGCCAACCGGGTCACGGAGGGCGATTACGCCTCGCCGCCTGTCACCGCCGAGGGCAAGCATGTGGTGATCGTGGGCGGCGGGGACACCGGCTCGGACTGCCTGGGCACCGTACTGCGTCAGGGCGCCGTCTCCGTGCTGCAGCTGGACGTCAACCCGGAGCCGGGCGACACCCGGGCGGACGCCGAGCCCTGGCCCATTTACCCGAAGGTCTACCGGATCTCCCACGCCCATGAGGAGGCCCGCGGCAGGGAGGGGGGCGACCCCCGGATCTTCGCCTCGGCCACTCTCCGCTTTGTGGGGAGCGCGGCGGGCGACGTGCGCGCGCTGTGCCTGACGGAGGTCGAGCCGGGAGTCAGGAGCCCGCGGCCGGGTACCGAGCGGTGGATACCGGCGGAGCTGGTGGTGCTCGCGCTCGGCTTCTCGGGCCCGGAGCGGGGTACGGGGCTGATGCGGCAGCTCGGGCTCAGCCTGGACGAGCGGGGAAATTTCGCGCGGGACGGCAGCTTCTCGGCCGAGCGGATGGCGGGTGCCGGTGCGGGAACGGGGGCGGGGACGGGGACGGCTGAGCAGGCGGAGCAGGCCGATCGGAATGAACGGGGAGAGCGGGACCGGTGCGGTGCCCGTATCCCGGTGGAAGGGGTCTTTGTCGCGGGCGACGCGGGACGCGGTCAGTCGCTCGTCGTATGGGCCATCGCGGAGGGGCGGGCCGCCGCGGCGGCCGCGCACCGCTATCTGACCGGATCGACCGCGCTCCCGTCACCCATCTCGCCGGAGGACCGGCCGCTGGCCGTATGACGTCACACGGCAGGCGGCAGGCGGCAGGCGGCAGGCGGCAGGCGGCAGCCACATCAAGGGGTCTCCGTCACAGCCGGACCGTCTTGCGGGGCTGCTGCTTCGCTCCCGTCAGCAGGCCGTGCAGGGAGGCGAATTCGTCGACGCACTTGGCGGTGCCGTTGACCACGCAGTCCAGGGGCTGGTCGGCCACGACGACCGGTACGCCGGTCTCCTCGCCCAGCCGCTCGTCCAGGCCGCGGAGCAGGGCGCCGCCGCCGGTGAGGGCGATGCCGCGTTCGATGATGTCGCCGGAGAGTTCCGGCGGGCAGGCGTCGAGGGTGCGGTGCACGGCGCGGACGATCGCGTCGACCGGTTCGGTGAGGGCCTCGCGGATCTCCTCCTCGGTGATCTCCTGGATGCGCGGCAGTCCGCTGATGTGGTCGCGGCCCCGGACGGTGAAGGACGTGCGGCGGGTGGGGACGCCCTCCTCGTCGGTGTCGAGGGGGGTCCAGGCCGCGGAGCCGATCGCGATCTTGATCTCTTCGGCGGTGCGCTCGCCGATGGCCAGCGAGTGCTCCTTCTTGATGTACGTGGTGATCGCGGTGTCGAGGGCGTCGCCCGCGACGCGCAGGGACTGGGCGGTGACGATGCCGCCCATGGACACCACGGCCACCTCGGTGGTGCCGCCGCCGATGTCCACCACCATGCAGCCGACCGGCTCGTCCACCGGGAGGCCGGCGCCGATCGCCGCGGCCATCGGCTCCTCGATGAGATGCACCTCGCGGGCTCCGGCGCCCCGGGCGGATTCGACCACGGCCCGCCGCTCGACGCCCGTGATGCCGGAGGGGACGCAGATGACCACCCGCGGGCGGGACAGCCGACGGCTGCCGGGCAGGGCCTTCTTCATCAGGGCCCGCAGCATCTGTTCCGCGGCGTCGAAGTCGGCGATGACGCCTTCGCGCAGGGGACGCATGGCGGTGATGCCGGACGGGGTGCGGCCGATGGTGCGCTTGGCGTCCGCGCCGACGGCGATGACGTCGCCCACGGCGTTGACGGCGACGACGGACGGCTCGTTCAGCACCACGCCTTTGCCGCGCGCGTACACCAGGGTGTTGGCCGTGCCGAGGTCGATGCCGATGTCGTACGTACCGGACGAAGTGCTGGACGCCATGGGGAGTTTGGCTGCTTTCTCGGTCGCTTGGTCTGTGGGGCCCGGACGGTGATCGTCTCGGGCGCGGATGCTCGGTAGGGGTGGGTGGCGGAAGCGGTTGGGCGTGGGTCACTGTCGGGCGATGAGCCGTCCGCGGTTCCGCGGTGGGCGGTCGGCGGTCGGATCGGGGCGTTGGGTACGGGAGTTGGGGGCCTCGTCGTCCAGGCGGCTCCACGGGGTCACGAAAGGCGGCAATTGCGGGCAATTATCTAGACTACTGGCGGCGCCGAATGGTTCCTGCACGCGGGACCACGCCGGTGGAGATCGCCGCTCGCACTCCGCGTCCGCGCACCGTGACGCAGCCGCCTCAGGTGCCGCGCCGGCCCTCCCGCGCCGCACGGTTGCGGCCGCCCGGCCCGCGGGACAGGGCACCGGCGAGGTCGTCGAGGGCATCGAGGAGCAGGTCGGCGGCGCGCACGGCGACGCCTTGGCCGTCGCTCCCGGCGTTCCACTCCTCCCATTCGGCGCGCAGCTCGCTCCAGTCCAGCTCCTCCCGCTCGCGGACCGCGTGGGCCGCGCGTTCCAGCGCGGGGCGCAGGGCGGCGGCGAACGCGTCGGCTCCGGGGGAAGGTTCGGCGTCCTTGGCGGGCAGGTGGGCCTCCAGGATCATCGTGACCCGGCCCATCGTGGCCAGCGCGGAGCCGGCGGCGGTCGCGGCGGTGCGGGAGAGGCCGCGGTGGCGTACGGGTTCCTTCTCCGCGCGGGCCTCGCTCTCCTCCCATGCGACGCGGGCCGCGCGGGCGTCCAGCAGGGACTCGCGCACCTGCCGCGGGCGGCGTTCGGCGGGGCGGGCGTAGAGGCCGTACACCGCCAGCGCGTAGCGCCCGTTGGCCTCCAGCCACTCGGCGAGGCGGTCGCGCAGCCTGGGGGTCTCCCAGGCGGGGAACAGGGCGTACGACAGCATCGCGAGGAGCCCGCCGATGAGGGTGAGGACGATGCGTTCCTGCACGGTCTGCTCCCAGCCCTCCCCCGCGATGCCGAGCAGGAAGATGACGTAGGCGGCCACGCAGGCGGACGTCACGGCGAAGCCGGTGCGCATCAGCAGGTACATGAACGCCACGCTGACGACGGCGAGTCCGGCGCTGACGACGACGCCGGGGTGGGTGAGGGCCATCAGCCCGCCGGCGACGGCGACGCCGGCGAGGGTGCCGCTGAAGCGGGCGACGCCGCGGGAGTAGGTCTGGGCGAAATCAGGGCGCATGACCATGACGGAGGTGAGCGGGGCCCAGTAGCCGTGGCCGAAGGGGAGCGCCGCGCCCAGCAGGTAGCCGGCCGCGGCGACGCCGCAGACGCGCAGGGCGTGCCGGAAGATGTGCGAGGACCAGCGGGTTTCCCGGTGCAGGGCGCGGAGGGCGGCGGGCACGAGCCGGGGCACGCTGGGGCGCAGCAGGTGGCCGCGTTCGGCTTCGGTGGTGGGCCGGGTGGCCTGGACCGGTTCGTCGGTGAGTTCGACGGCGTCGGCGAGCAGGGAGATCAGGCGGTAGGCGGAGCGGCGGGCGGCGCCCGCCAGCATGGGCCCGCTCTCGGGGACTTCGAGGGTGGCCATGGCCTCGGGCGGCAGCCGGACGGGCTTGGCGTGCCGGACGGCGTGCGCGACGGCGTCCAGGACGGTGGCGGCGGCGTGCAGGAGATCGAGGACGCGGTCGCGCTGCGGGCCGTGCATGGGGGCGCCGACGACCGGGTCGGCGAGCGAGGCGAGGACGGGCCTGAGCTGTTCGGCGAGACCGCGGGGGCCGTGGAGTTGGACGGGGCGCCGCCTGGCCTGGCGCGGGGTGACGGCGGAGGCCAGCCGGGCGTCCATGAGGGGGGCGGGGTCGAAGGGGGCGACCGGGTCCTGGCGCAGGCGTCGGGCGTAGTCGGCTTCGGCGGCCAGGGCGTCGGCGAGTGCGTCGCGCTGCACCCCCCAGGGGCGGACGGGGAAGACGATGATGAGGAGGGCCTGGACGAGGCCGCCGAACGCGATCAGGGCGGCGTGTTGCAGGGCGCCCAGGGTGGATGTCGGCAGGGTGACGGTGATCAGCATGACGGCGATGGTCTGGGTGCCGGTGAGGCCGGCGACCGGGCCGATCGCCCAGGCCATGCCGGCGAGGAGCGTCCAGCCGGCCAGCAGCAGGACGAACGCGAGGACATGGTCGGCGGCGAGATAGCCGAAGAAGGTGGAGACGGCCAGCGCCCCGGCCGCGGCGAGCGCGAGGACCGGGCGCGGGCGCATGCTGCGCTGGAAGGTGACGATGCCGGAGGAGAACGCGCCGAAGGCGGAGGAGACCGCGAGGATCGGGTCGCCCAGCCACAGGCACAGGGCGATGACGATGGCGACGCCCATCGAGCCGCGGATGGCGATCAGAGGGGTGAGCTTGATCCGTTCGATGGTCAGCCCGGAGCGGGCCGTCTGCTTCAGCGCACGCGACCACGTCATGGCCAGAGAATACGGTCCGGAGCCCGGCCTTCCGGAAGGGTTGGTGCCGGTCTTCCGTGCGCGGTGCCGGGTGCCGGCCGCGAGCGCGGAACGCCGGGTTCCGGACTCACGGCCAAGGCCCGGCCGCGCGGGTCACTCCCCGCAGTCGACGTCCTGCAGCTCGATGGGGCGGGAGTCCAGGTCCACGTAGGCGGTGAAGGTGCCGCGCTCCGCGCCGTCCCAGATGGTGGTGACCGTCGCCCAGCCCATGCCCGCCGACTGCGCGGTGGTCACCTTGCCGATGGCGATCTCCCGCGGTGTGTTCTGGGCACAGAGCAGCAGGTCATAGCCCTCGGTCTGGGCGATGCGCTCCTTGAGGTGGTCCGAGACCTGGTTCTCCCGCGCCCAGGCGCTGGGGCCGTGGTGGCCGTAGAACGTGGTCAGGAAGCGGCGGATCTCGGTGGCGGTGTGCCGTCCGTTGGGGTCGGAGCGGACGGTGTCGGCCGCCGCCCGCTGGTGGGCGGGGGCCGGGGCGGCGGCCGCCGAGGGGGCGGCAGCGGCGGTCAGGGTCAGGCCGAACGCGGCGGCACAGGCGGCGACGGCGGCGTTACGCGAAGCGGTACGGAGCATGGGCTGTCCTCAACTTCAGGCGTCGGAACGCGTCAGTGGCTTCCGGCGGGTGCGCGCATGAATCGGTTATTCGCCCATCAACCGGGCTTGTCGCCATCAAGAGCGCTTCTGCGCAGGAACCGGGCTTCGGTGAGTGAGACATCCGGCCACGCCGAATGGTTGCGGCGCGGGGCCGGGGAGTCGGACCCGTTCGGTTCGACTCCCCGGCCCCGCGGACCGAATCCGCCCCGGCCTCCCGGACACGGGACGCGTGGCCCGGGCCACAAGGTCCCTGGAGCGACGCTCCCTACGACACCACGTCCTTCTTCGCGAAGCCCCGGAACGCCAGCGCGAACAGCACCAGCGCGTACGACACCGAGACCGCCGAGCCCTGGATCATCCCCGACCACTCCATATGGGGCTGCAGCGCGTCCGCCCAGGAGTACTGCCAGTGGGCGGGCAGTACGTTGCGCCAGGTGTCGAGGGCGGTGACCTGGTCGAGGACATTGCCCACGATGGTCAGCCCGACGGCGCCGCCGACCGCGCCGAGCGGTGCGTCGGTCACCGTCGACAGCCAGAACGCCAGGGCCGCGGTGACCAGCTGGCTGACGAAGAGGTAGCCGACCACGACCGCCAGCCGCGGCACCGCGTCGCCCGCCGACAGCGCGCCCCCGGTGGGCAGTTGCAGCGGGCCCCAGCCGTACGCGGCGGCGCCCACGGCGAGCGCGACCAGCGGCAGCAGCACCATCGCGGCGGCGCTGAACAGCAGCCCGACGGTGAGCTTGCTCAGCAGCAGCCGGGCCCGCGGGACGGGCGCGGCGAGCAGATAGCGCAGCGAGGACCAGCTCGCCTCCGAGGCGACGGTGTCCCCGCAGAACAGGGCCACCGGCACGACCAGCAGGAAGCCCGCCGAGACGAAGAGGACGGTGGCGGCGAAGTTGCCGCCCGAGGCGGTGGCGGTGTCCATCAGGGTGACCCGGCCGTTGCCGCGGCTGCTCGGGTCGCCACCGATCGCGAACGCCGCCACCAGCACGAACGGCAGCAGGGTGAGGATCGCGGCGATCACCAACGTGCGGCGCCGCTTGAGCTGGCGCATCGCCTCGACGCGCAGCGGGAGGGTGCGGCGCGCGCGGTAGCCGGGCGCGGAGGCCGCCGAGGGCTCCGGCGGTGCGGATGTGGCGGGGGCGGTCATCGGTCACCTGCGATCAGGGTGAGGAAGGCGTCTTCCAGGCGGCGGTGCGGGCCGACGCGGTCGACGGGGATCTCCAGCCGGATGAGGTCGGCGAGCAGCTCGGGCGTACCGGCCGGGTCGGCGAGGCGGATCAGCAGTCCCTCCTCGGCACGGACGGCGGAGACGACCCCGGGAAGCGCGTCGGCCTTCTCCACCAGGGCGTCGGAGAGCGGCTCGGTGCCCGCGACGCCCACCAGCAGCGTGTCGCCGGAGCCGACGATCTCGGTGACCGGGCCCGCCTGGACGAGCCGGCCGCGGTCCATGACGACCAGGTGCGTACAGGTCTGTTCGACCTCCGACAGCAGATGGCTGGAGACGATGACCGTGCGTCCGGCGGCGGCGTAACGGATCATCACGTCGCGCATCTCGCGGATCTGCGGCGGGTCGAGACCGTTGGTCGGCTCGTCGAGGATCAGCAGATCCGGCAGGCCCAGCATCGCCTGCGCGATGGCCAGGCGCTGCCGCATCCCCTGGGAGTAGGTGCGCACCGCGCGTTGCAGCGCGTCGCCGAGACCGGCGATCTCCAGGGCCTCCTCGATGTGCGCGTCGGCGGCGGGCCGGCCGGTGGCCTGCCAGTACAGATCGAGGTTGGCGCGGCCCGAGAGGTGTGGCAGGAAGCCCGCGCCCTCGACGAACGCGCCGACCCGGGAGAGCACCGGCGCGCCCGGCCGGATGGCGTGGCCGAAGATCCGGATCTCGCCGTCGTCGGGCCGGATGAGGCCCATCAGCATCCGCAGGGTGGTGGTCTTACCCGCCCCGTTGGGTCCCAGCAGGCCCAGCACCTGGCCCTGCTCCACACGGAAGGACAGGTCGCGTACGGCATACCGGTCGGCGGACTTGGCATAGCGCTTGCCGAGGTCGGTGATCTGCAGCGGGACGTCTGCGAGCGCCGGGTCGGGCGCCGGGGCCGAGGTCCGGCGCCGTGCGGTGAGCAGCAGCAGCGCGGCGACGACCGCGGCACCGGTGGGCAGGCCCCAGGTCCAGGCGGGCAGCGGGGCTGCCGCGCTGCGCACCTGGGGGGCGGTGGGCACATCGAGGCCGCCGCCGTGCAGCGAGACCGTGTACGTCGCGGGCTTGTCCGGTGAGGCGTAGGCCAGGTCGGTGGCGGCGAGCACCAGCCGCATCCGGTGGCCGGCCGCGAAGTCGTGGTCGACGGCGGGCAGCCGCAGCCGGACCCGCTCGCCGTCCTTGGCGTCCTTGACGCGGTACGGCGTGACGAGCTGGGACGGCAGCACCTGCCGGCTTCCGTCGGGCGCGACGTCGTAGAGCTTGGCGAAGAACACCGCGTCGGAGGAGGTGGAGCGGACGTCGACGGTGGCGGTGGGGCTGCCGGTGAGGTGCGTGGAGCTGCGCAGCGGCGCCGAGTCGAAGTGCGCGAACTGGCCGGGGAAGTCGAGGGACAGGCCGCCGGCGCCCAGCGACGAGAAGTTGCCGAGGGCACCGACGCCGGGCACCGCGGAGATGGCGGGCGGCCCGGCACCGGCCGGGTTGCCGAAGCGCTGCTCGCGCCCGGCGAGCCGCACCCGCCGAGGGTCGTTGTCCAGCCCGGTGTAGCGGTCACCGCTCGCGCCGCGCAGCCGCACGGCGCCGTCGGTGGAGTCCACTCCCCCGCTGCGGCTGACCCGGAACGCGGGCCCGGTGTCGACGCTCCTGTCGTTCTTCAGATACCGGTCGAACCACGTCTTGGTGCGGGCTTCGAGCCGGGGCATCTCGCGGTCCCCGCCGTCGTGCCCGCCCGAGATCCAGTCGACGTCGACCGGCGCGCCGTTCTTGCGCACCGCCTTCTGGATCTTGTCGGCGTTGTCCAGCGGGAAGAGGGAGTCGGTCTGGCCCTGCATGATCAGGGTCGGCACCTTGATGCGGTCGCCGACGGCGGACGGGCTGCGGGCCTCCAGGAGCTTCTCGGCCGCCGCGTCCGGCTTTCCGGCGACGGCGACCCGCTGGTACATCTCGCAGAGCTCCGCCTCGAACTTCTGGCAGCCGGTGTCCGAGGGCGCGGTGGGCGCGGCGCCCGGCGCCCCGGTGGGGCTGCCCGCCTCGCCGGTGGTGAAGAAGATCCCGGCCCACAGCTTCTTGAAGACGCCGTGGGGGAACAGGGCGTCGGCGAGGTTCCAGTACGTGATCTGCGGGGCGATGGCGTCGACCCGCGGGTCGTGGCCGGCCGTCAGCAGCGAGATCGCGCCGGCGTAGGACCCACCGGCCATGCCCACCCGGGGGTCGCCGGCCTTGTCGAGCTTCACCTCGGGCCGCTGGGCGAGCCAGTCGATCAGCCGGCGGGCGTCGGCGACCTCACCGTCCGGGTCGTTCAGCCCGATCTTCCCGGTCGACTTGCCGAAGCCGCGCGCGGACCAGGTCATGACCGCGTAGCCGTCCCGGGCCAGCTGCTCGGCCTGCGCACGGACGTCGTTCTTGCTGCCGCCGAAGCCGTGGGAGAGCAGCACCGCAGGTCGCCGCCCACTGGTGCTGTCGGAGGTGAAGAAGGACGTGTCGATCCGGACCTTCTTCTCACTGCCCGGCTTTTCGGGCATCGCCATGGCCCGGTCCTCGCGGTGCACTGCGGGTGCGGCGTCCGAGGAGGCGGCGGCCCAGGTGCCGCCCCCTATGAGTACCGCCAGGGCGGCCCCGGTCGCACAGAGCCGCTTCCGGCGCATGCCGGAAGCGGCCCGCGGACCGCGGCGAAGTGGGAGATCCATATATGAATCCTAGGTACGGCCCGGTGGCCGCGGCCCGCCCCGTGGGGTGAACCTCACCACCTCCCGGCGAAGTAGATACCGGGGGGCCGTACCGCGCCTGTGGTACACGCCACTTGTGGCGCGGGCCGGCGTCGGTGTGCCCGCCGCCGGCCCTGTGGCGCTACCTCTGGGCCGGCTCGGGTGCCGTGGTGCCGAAGCGGGCCACGGCGCCGTCGCTGCTCAAGCACTCCAGGCCGACCTTCTCCAGCACCCGCGCGGATGCCGGGTTGGGCAGCTCCACGCCGGCTCCGACGGTGTGCACCCCCGGGGCCGTGAGGGCGAACTCGACGACGGCGCGGGCCGCCTCGGTGGCGTAGCCGCGGCCCTGCCGGGAGGGGACGATCCCGTACCCGAACTCCAGGCAGCCGTCGACGGGCGGCCAGAACAGGCCGATCGCGCCGACCACCAGGCCGCTGTCGCGCTCGATGACCTGCCGCTGGCCGTACACGCCCAGCGCGTCCGGCCGTTCGGCCATGTAGCCGGCGATGGCGCGGTCACCGTCGGCGGGGAAGTCCGCCGCCCAGTGGGTCCTGCGCTCGTCACCGAGCACCGCGGCGACCTCGTCCGCGGGCCACGTCCGCAGCACGAGCCGATCGGTGGTCAGGTCCGCGCCGGTCGGGGCAGCGGAGAAAGGAGAAGAAGAGGGGGAAGAGGGGGAAGAAAGGGAAGACACTCGACACTCCTGGTCGTCGGTGAAACGACCGGGTCGCGCTCTTCGTCAGGCGACCCGGACAAGGGCATGCTGATGAGGCTCGTGGCGGGCCATATTCATCAACCTCCCTTGTCGCAGGGGTGATTGCCCCTCTCGGGCGCATGCGCAGGCTACCAACCGGCGGGCCCGCGGGGGCGTCGAACGACGCGATCGGCGCAGCCGCCGCCCGCTCACGGGGCGGCGGCCGTACGCCGGTCAGTACTGCGGCGGCCCGAAACCACCCTGCGGGGCGGGCGGGTTGCCCGGCGGCATCGGCGGCGGGCTGCCGGGCGGGGGCATCGGGGGACCCTGCTGCGGCATCGGCGGTCCGGGCTGCTGCCAGCCGGCGGGCGGCGGGCCCTGCGGGCCGGGCGGCATCATGCCGGGAACGCCGAACTGCGGGGCCGGGACCGGGGGGTGCCAGCCCGGGGCGACCGGCTCACCGCGGCCCATCAGGGCGAAGAGCGCGAGCGAGCCGAACAGGGACAGCACCAGGCTGAGGTGTACGAGAACCGAGAAGCCCGGGTTGACGTTGCCGAATTCGAAGAGCGTGCCGCGGTTGGCCATCCCGACGACACTCAGCAGGGCGTTCGGCAGCAGCAGCGTCGCAAGGCCCATGGCGAGGCCACGGGCCGCACCGCCGCGCGCCAGGCAGCTCAGGGCGGCCGCGGCACTCAGCCCGATGAGGGTCAGGTAGTACAGGCCGGGCGACAGATCCAGCAGGGAGGTGAGAATGCCCGTGCCGAGGTAGAACACGTCGGCCGAGCCGAACCCGTTCTCCACCAGCCAGTAGACGTTCCAGGCCACATACAGCAGCACCATCGCGCCGAGGATCAGCCCCGCGAACGTACCGGGCACCTTGGCGGGACGCATCGGCGGCTGACTGGGACGCGGACGCGGCCAGGAACGCATCCCGGCCAGCAGCACGACGCACGCCGCGAGGGACAGCGGAACCAGGCACAACGCGCTGAGGAAGACACCTGAGAACGTCGAGGAGTCCTGCTCGAAGGGGATGAGGAACCAGCGGTTCGAGTCGGTGGCGCTGCCCGTACTCGCGATGGCCTGCAGGGACATCACGAAGGTGAAGGTCCCGGCGACGGCGAGCAGACCGCCGGCCGTCCGCAGCCCGGCGAACGCCGCCCAGGCCGCGGCCAGCTGGACGACGGCCAGGCCGAGGTGGAAGGGGATGGTGACCTGGTCACGACCGCCCCCGCGCCCACCGGTCCATATGTCGAAGAGGCCGTCCAGCCCGAACGCGTCGACGTCGATTGCCAGCCAGTAGGCGGTGTAGAGGAAGAACAGCAGGCAGAACGCCCCGCCGGTGATCCGCGCGCCCTTGGTCAGCGCCATACTTCGTGGCATTTTGCCCCCCGTTGAATTCCGTGTGTCCGCGAAGAAGCACGGTAGCAATCGTTTTCGGTCACGCCAGCCCCCCGGATCGGTGCGGGAAAACCCGCGCCGCCCTGCCCGTGCGGACAGCACGAACCCCCTGCCGGCGGACGGCCTGCAGGGGGTTCGGCCGTCGACCGACCGGCGGCGGCCGGCCGGTCGACGGGACGGGGCGACGGGGCGCCGCGGCGTCAGTGGTTGCTGGGGAAACCGAGGTTGATGCCGCCGTCGGACGGGTCGGGCCAGCGAGTGGTGACGACCTTTCCGCGGGTGTAGAAGTGCACACCGTCGTTGCCGTAGATGTGGTGGTCGCCGAAGAGCGAGTCCTTCCAGCCACCGAAGGAGTGGTAGCCGACGGGGACCGGGATCGGCACGTTCACGCCGACCATGCCGGCCTCGACCTCCAGCTGGAAGCGGCGGGCCGCGCCGCCGTCCCGGGTGAAGATCGCGGTGCCGTTGCCCCAGGGCGAGGCGTTCATCAGGGCGATGGCGTCGTCGTAGGTCTCGACGCGGACGACGGACAGCACCGGGCCGAAGATCTCGTCGCGGTAGGCGTCCATCTCGGGGGTGACGTTGTCCAGCAGCGAGACGCCGATCCAGTGGCCGTCCTCGTAGCCCTCGACGGTGTAGCCGGTGCCGTCGATGACGACATCGGCGCCCTGCGCCGCGGCGCCCTCGACGTACGAGGCGACCTTGTCGCGGTGGACCTTGGTGATCAGCGGGCCCATCTCGGAGGCCGGGTCGTCGCCGGGGCCGATCCGCAGCTTGTCGGCGCGCTCCTTGATCTTGCCGATCAGCGGGTCGGCGGTGTCACCCACCGCGACGACCACGGAGATCGCCATGCAGCGCTCACCGGCCGAGCCGTACGCCGCGTTGATCGCGGAGTCGGCGGCCAGGTCGAGGTCCGCGTCCGGCAGCACCAGCATGTGGTTCTTGGCGCCGCCCAGCGCCTGGACACGCTTGCCGTTGGCGGTGCCGGTGGTGTGGATGTAGCGGGCGATGGGGGTGGAGCCGACGAACGAGACGGCGGCGATGCCCGGGTGCTCCAGGATCGCGTCGACCGCCACCTTGTCGCCGTTGACGACGTTCAGCACACCGTCGGGCAGACCGGCCTCGGCGGCAAGCTCGGCGAGCTTGAGGGCGGCGCTGGGCACCTTCTCGCTCGGCTTCAGGATGAAGGTGTTACCGCAGGCGACGGCCAGCGGGAACATCCACATCGGCACCATCGCCGGGAAGTTGAACGGCGTGATGCCGGCGACCACGCCCAGGGACTGGCGGATCGAGGAGACATCGACGCGGGTGGAGACCTGGGTGGACAGCTCCCCCTTGAGCTTCTCCGGGATGCCGCAGGCCAGCTCGATGATCTCCAGGCCGCGGGCGACCTCACCGAGCGCGTCGGAGTGCACCTTGCCGTGCTCGGCGGTGATCAGCGCGGCGATCTCGTCGCGGTGCGCGTCGACCAGCTCGCGGTACTTGAACAGCACCGAGGTGCGCTTGGCCAGCGAGCTGGTGCCCCAGGTGCGGAACGCTTCCCTGGCGGCGGTCACGGCGGCGTCGACCTCGTCCACCGAGGCGAAGGCGACCTGCTTCTCCTGGGCACCCGTGGCCGGGTTGTAGACCGGGCCGAAGTTGCCGGAGACGCCCTCGACGGGCTTGCCGCCGATCCAGTGGCTGATGGTCTTCATGCGGGGGACCTTTCTGGTGACAACAACGAGCTGAGGTCAGAGGTGGCGGCGGCGTCCTGCGGCATGCCGGTCGTACACCTCGCGGGCGGCGACCGCCGCCGGACGCGTCGCGGTCTCGGCAACAGGAACATCCCACCAGGCCTGAGCGTCCGGCGCGCCCGGCACAGTGTCAGCCGTTTCGGTCTCGACATAGACACATGTGGGCCGGTTCGCGGTACGCGCCTCGGCGAGCGCGGCGCGCAGCTCACCGACGGTGTCGGCACGCAGGACGTGCATGCCCAGCGAGGCGGCGTTGGCGGCGAGATCGACGGGCAGCGGCGGCCCGGTGTACGTGCCGTCCTCGGCCCGGAAGCGGTAGTCGGTGCCGAACCGCTCGCCCCCGGTCGCCCGGGAGAGCCCGCCGATCGAGGCGTAGCCGTGGTTCTGGACGAGAACGATGTTGATGTTCAGTCCCTCCTGTACCGCGGTGACGATCTCGGTGGGGTTCATCAGATATGTACCGTCGCCGACCAGCGCCCACACCGGCCGGTCGGGGGCGGCGAGCCGGACGCCGATCGCGGCCGGGATCTCGTAGCCCATGCAGGAGTAGCCGTATTCGAGGTGGTACTGCCTGCGGGACCGTGCGCGCCAGAGTTTGTGCAGGTCACCGGGGAGGGAGCCGGCGGCGTTGAGCACGATGTCGGTGTCGTCGACGACGGCGTCGAGGGCGCCGAGGACCTGGGTCTGGGAGGGGCGGGCCCTCTCGTCGTCCGCGGCGTAGGCGGCGTCGACGCGGGTCTCCCACTCGGTCTTGGCGGCGGTGTAGGCCGCCTCGTACGCCGGGTCGACGCGATGGCCGGCGAGCTCCGCGGTAAGGGCTTCGAGTCCGGTGCGGGCGTCGGCGACGAGGGACAGGGCGCCGAGCTTGTGGGAGTCGAAGGAGGCGATGTTGAGGTTGACGAAGCGCACGCCGGGTGCGGCGAAGAGGGTGCCGGAGGCGGTGGTGAAGTCGGTGTAGCGGGTGCCGGCACCGATGACCAGGTCGGCCTCGCGGGCCAGGCCGTCGGCGGTCGCGGTGCCGGTGTGGCCGATGCCGCCGACGTCGGCGTGGTGATCGTGGCGCAGCGCGCCCTTGCCCGCCTGGGTGGCCGCGACGGGGATGCCGGTGCTGTCGGCGAAGGCGCGCAGCGCGTCCTCGGCCTCGCTGTGGTGGATGCCGCCGCCCGCGATGAGCAGCGGCCTGCGGGCGTCGCGGATCGCCCGGACGGCGTCGGCGAGGGCCGCCGGGTCCGGGGCGGGACGGGGGACGCGCCACACACGGTCGGCGAAGAACTCCTCCGGCCAGTCGTACGCCTCCGCCTGGACGTCCTGCGGCAGGGCGAGGGTGACGGCACCGGTCTCGACGGGGTCGGCGAGCACCCGCATCGCCTGGAGGGCGGCGGGGATCAGGGCCTCGGGACGGGCGACGCGGTCGAAGAACCGGGAGACCGGGCGCAGCGCGTCGTTGACCGACACATCGCCCGCGTAGGGCACTTCGAGCTGCTGGAGGACGGGGTCGGCGCGTCGGGTCGCGAAGCTGTCGCCGGGCAGCAGCAGGACGGGGAGGCGGTTGACGGTGGCGAGGGCGGCGCCGGTGACGAGGTTGGTCGCGCCGGGCCCGATGGAGGTGGTGACGGCGTGGGCGGAGAGCCGGTCGCACTGCCGGGCGTAGCCGACGGCGGCGTGCACCATGGCCTGTTCGTTGCGGCCCTGGAGGTAGGGCAGGCCCGGCGGTTCGGGGGTGGTGCCCCGGGGCGACGCCGCCCGGGACTCCAGGAGGGCCTGTCCGATGCCGGCGACGTTGCCGTGGCCGAAAATGCCCCAGCACGCGTTGATCAGGCGGTGCCTGCGGCCGTCGCGCTCGGTGTACTGGTGGGCGAGGAACTCCACCAGGGCCTGGGCCACGGTCAGGCGTCGGGTGCCGGGCGGGGGCGTGGTGGCGGTCATCGGGCGTCTCCTGCGGGCGCTGCGTAGAGGGGGAGGCGGGGGTCGACGGGCTGGTCGGGCCAGGTGCCGCGGATCCAGCCGTGGTCGGGGTGGTCGCAGATCAGCCACTCGCGGGTCTCGCCGGGACCGGCCATGACGTTGAGGTAGTACATCGTGTGGCCGGGCGCGGCGATGGACGGGCCGTGCCAGCCGTCCGGGATGAGCACGGCGTCGCCGCCGCGGACCTCGGCGAGGACGTCGGTGCCGCGGCCACGGCCGGAGGGGGTGACGCGCTGGTAGCCGACGCCTTCGGTGCCGTGCGCGGCGGCGATCTCGAAGTAGTAGATCTCCTCCAGCTCGGACTCCTCTCCTGGCCGGCAGGTGTCGTGCTTGTGCGGCGGATAGGACGACCAGTTGCCGCCGGGGGTGAGCACCTCGACGGCGATGAGCTTGTCGCATTCGAAGACGCCCGCCGCGCCGAAGTTGTTGACCTGGCGGGAGCAGTTGCCGGTGCCGCGCAGTTCGACGGGGACATCGCTCGCGGGGCCGTAGCGGGCGGGCAGGCCGCGGGTGCAGCGGGCTCCGGTGAGCGCGAAGCGGCCGCCGGCGTCGGTGGTCAGCCGGACCTGCGCGTCGCGGGGTACGTACGCGAAGTCGGTGACGCCGCTGAAGACGCTTTCCCGGCCGGTCAGTTCGAACGTCTCGCCGGTTCCGGTGCGGACGGTGCAGCCGCCGGACAGGGGCAGCACGATCCATTCGCTGTCGCCGGTGGCGAAGTCGTGCCGGCCGCCGGGCGGCAGGTCGAGGACGCGCAGCGAGGAGTGGCCCCAGCCTGCCCGCTCGGGGTCGATGTCGAGGGCGTAGGGGCCTCGCGCCGCGTCGTCGGCCGTCAGATGGAAGTCACAGCTCATATCTCAAGTCTCCTGCGCGATGGCGGCTTTTCCTGCGTTTTCGCCGTGCCGGTGGGGCCTCACAACAGGCCGACGGCGGTGTCCACCGCGGCCGCGACATCGCCGTCCGCCGGGTAGAGCAGCGAGCGGCCCACGACCAGCCCCTGCACGGTCGGCAGCCGCAGCGCCTTGCGCCACTTCTCGTACGCGGCTTCCTGGTCCCGGACGGTGGTGCCGATGTCGCCGCCGAGCAGCACGGTCGGCAGCGTCGAGGTCTCGCAGACCCGGGCCATGGCGTCGGGGTCGTCGGTGACCGGCAGCTTCAGCCAGGTGTAGGCGGAGGTGCCGCCGAGGCCGGAGGCGATGGCCACCGAGCGGGTGACGGCCTCGGCGCCGAGGTCGTTGCGGACCCGGCCGTCGACGCGGCGGCTGAGGAACGGCTCGACGAAGGTGGGCAGTTCCCGCTCGGCCATCGCGTCGATGGTGCGCGCGGTGGCCTCCAGGGTGTCCAGCGAACCGGGGTCGGAGTAGTCGATGCGCAGCAGGAGTTTGCCGGCGTCGAAGCGCAGCCGGGCGAGGTCCTGGGGACGGTGGCCGGTGAAGCGGTCGTCCATCTCGAAGGCGGCGCCGGCGAGGCCGCCGCGGTTCATCGAGCCCATGACGACCTTGCGTTCGAGGGCGCCCAGGAGCAACAGGTCCTCCAGGATGTCGGCGGTGGCGAGGACACCGTCCACTCCTGGCCTGGACAGCGCGAGGACGAGGCGTTCGAGCAGGTCCAGGCGGTTGGCCATGGCGAGCTGCCGGTCTCCGACGGCGAGCGCGCCGCGTGCCGGGTGGTCGGCGGCGACGATCATCAGCCGGCCGCTGTCGCCTATGAGGGGGCGGCGGGTGCGGCGGGCGGCGGCCTCCGCGACGGCTTCGGGGTGGCGGGCCCGCAGCGTCGCGAGGTCACTGATCCGAGGGGTCAAGGGGTTACTCACCTTCTTGGGCGCACAGGTGTGGCGGGGTGGGGGTGGACCGCCGGGAGGGCGGCGGCCGGGGCCACGGCTGTCACCGGCCGGCGAGGAAGGTCTCGACCTCGTCGGCCGTCGGCATCGCGGAGGAGCAGGCGAGCCGGCCGGCGACGAGGGCGCCGGCGGCGTTGGCGTAGCGCATCATCGGCTCCAGTTCCCAGCCGCTCAGCAGGCCGTGGCAGAGCGCGCCGCCGAAGGAGTCGCCGGCACCCAGGCCGTTGACGACCTCGACCGGGGTGGGCGGGACCTCGGCGCTGCGGCCGTCGCGGTGCACGGCGAGGACGCCCTTGGGGCCCTGTTTGACGACGGCGAGTTCGACGCCCCTGTCCAGGAGCGCGTGGGCGCACGCCTTGGGGTCGCGCAGCCCGGTGGCGACCTCGGCCTCGTCGACGTTGCCGACGGCGACCGTGGCGTACCGGAGGGCCTCTTCGTAGTGCGGGCGGGCGGCGGCCATGGCGGCGGCGCCGGACGCGCCGCCGTCCTTGGAGGCGCCGCCCTCGCCGCCCCAGAACATCGGCCGCCAGTCGAGGTCGAAGACGGTGGCGCCCGCGTCCGGGGAAGCGGCGCGGGCCCGGAGTGCGGCGAGGGTGGCACCGCGGCTGGGCTCCTCGCAGAGCCCGGTGCCGGTCATCCAGAAGATCCGCGCGGCGCGCAGGGCGTCGTGGTCGATTTCCTCGGGGTGGATGACCAGATCGGGGGCCTTGGGGCGGCGGTAGAAGTAGAGCGGGAAGTCGTCCGGCGGGAAGATCTCGCAGAAGGTGACCGGCGTCGGGTAGCTGTCCACCGGTGTCACCCAGCGGTCGTCCACGCCGAAGTCGCGCAGGGCCTGGTGGATGTAGTCGCCGAACGGATCCCGCCCGGTCCGGCTGATGACGGCGGAGCGGCGGCCGAGCCGGGCGGCGGCGACCGCGACATTGGTGGCGGAGCCGCCGAGGAACTTCCCGAAGGTCTCGACCTGGGCCAGCGGCACGCCGGTCTGCAGCGGGTAGATGTCCACCCCGATGCGGCCCATGGTGATCAGGTCGTACGGCTCGGTCATGTGCGCCCCTTCGGTCGGCCGCCGCGGCGGGTCGGCGGTTCGGCTCTGCGCACAGGTCTAACCGGCAGAATCAGACCCTGTCAACAGTTTGTCCTTACATTATGACGTCGGGGCGAGGAGTCGACGGGGCAGGCGCGGCGGGCGGGGCTGCGGAAGGGGGGTACGGGGAGGGGAGGTGGGGAGAGGGGGCGCCGTTGAGTGGGGTTGGGTCGGCGGCCCTGGGGCGGGGAGGAGGCGGACGTCGGGAGCGGGGGGGCGGAGAGACGGACGCCGGGAGCGGAGAGCGGAGCGGCGAGACGGGCGCTGAGAGCTGGGGCGGGCGTCGAGAACTGGGGCGGGCGCTGGAGCTGGGGGGGGCGGGCGTCGAGAACTGGGGGCGGGCGCCCGGAGCCGGGAGTGGGCGCCCACAGCGAGGAGGTGGCCCGCTGGCGCAGGGAAGTGGGCAGCCAGAGCGGAGGGGTTGACTCCGGAGCGGGGGGACCGGCGCCGGGAGCGGAGAGGACAGCCCCCTCCGCCCGTGCCCCCGGCCCACCCCGAGGGCACGGGCGGACATCGTCGCCGCGCCACAAAGTCCTTAAGTCCTTATGTCAGGACGAAGTCTTGACACTCGTGGGGGCGGCAGAGAGGCTGAGCCCCACGACCCCACCAGCGCCTCCCGGTCACCGCCGACCGGCGAGAGGAGAGCCGCAGCATGTCCGCACCCCGTGCCGTTGCGCCCGTTCTGGACCGTATTCGCGTCGGTTCCGCCCCCGACTCCTGGGGCGTGTGGTTCCCCGACGACGAGCAGCAGGTCCCCTGGCAGCGCTTCCTCGACGAGGTGACGCAGGCCGGATACGAATGGATCGAACTCGGCCCGTACGGCTACCTGCCCACCGACCCCGCCGTCCTCCACGAGGAGATCGCCCGCCGCGACCTGAAGGTCTCCGCCGGCACCATCTTCACCTCGATGCACAGGGGCCCCGCCGTATGGGACGAGACCTGGGCGCATGTTCACGAGGTGGCCACCCTCACGCAGGCGATGGGCGCCAAGCACCTCGTCGTCATCCCCTCCTTCTGGCGGGACGACAAGACCGCCGAGGAGATCGAGCCGCGCGAGCTGACCGTGGAGCAGTGGAAGCACCTGACCACCGGCATGGAGCGACTGGGCAAGCGGGTGCAGGACGAGTTCGGCCTGGAGATCATGGTGCACCCGCACGCCGACACCCACATCGACACCGAGGAGCACGTCGAGCGCCTCCTCCACGTCACCGACTCCGACCTGGTCAACCTCTGCCTGGACACCGGCCATTACGCCTACTGCGGCGGCGACAGCGTCAAGCTGATCCGCACCTACGGCGAGCGGATCGGCTACCTGCACCTCAAGCAGGTCGACCCGGAGATCCTCGCCGACGTCCACGCCAAGGGCACGCCATTCGGGCCCGCCGTCAAGCAGGGCGTGATGTGCGAGCCGCCGCTCGGCGTACCGGCCCTGCCGCCCGTCCTGGAGGCCGCGCAGAAGCTGGACGTCGACCTCTTCGCCATCGTCGAGCAGGACATGTACCCGTGCCCGCCCGACCAGCCCCTGCCCATCGCCCAGCGCACCCGCCGCTTCCTCAGCTCCTGCGGGGCCTGAGCAGCGGAGGGCCTGAGGGATGAACCGGAGGGGTGAGTTGGGGCGGGGGTCGAGGTGGGGGTTGGGGTGTGAGTTGGGGCGGAGGCAGGCGCTCGGCGGGCGCTCGGCGGGGCCCGCCCTTCGCACCGTCGCCTTGCGCGCGCCCGCACCCCATACGCTCGCATCTCACGCACTCTCACCTCATGCGCCCGACCCTCACGCCTACGACCCTCACGCGCCCGCACCGGATGCGACCGCATCGTTCGCACCTCACGCGGCTGCACTTCATGCGCTCGCTTCTCGGGCGCTCGCTTCTCGGGCGCTCGCTTCTCGGGCGCTCGCTTCTCGGGCGCTCGCCTCTCATTCACTCAGCCCTCTCGCGTTCGCATGTCGTGCGTTCGCATGTCGTGCGTTCGCCTCGCGGCACCTCCTCACACCCCGGCAACGATTACGGAGAGTAATCAGTTCCCAGGATATATCACACGCTGTAGCACCTACGGACTTGAGGACCACATGACTTCGCACGGAACCCTCGGCGTTGCGGTCATCGGCACCGGCCGGATGGGCGCCGACCACGTACGCCGGATCAACGACGTGATCAGCGGGGCCCGGGTGGCGGCGGTGGCCGACATCGACGCGGCCCGGGTCAAGCACCTCGCCGACGGCATCGAGGGGTGTAGCGCCTACACCGACCCGGCCGCCGCCATGGACAACCCCGGGGTGGACGCCGTCCTGATCGCCTCGCCCGGCCCCGCCCACGAGGCGGCCCTGCTGGAGGCGTTCGCGCGGGACCTGCCCGTGCTCTGCGAGAAGCCGCTGACGCCGGACCCCGCCTCCGCGCTGCGGGTCCTGCACGCCGAGCAGCAGTTGGGCCACCGCCGCGTACAGGTCGGCTTCATGCGGCGCTACGACACCGACTACCTGCACCTCAAGGCCCTGCTGGCGCAGGGTGCCCACGGCCGGCCCTTGATGCTCCACAACAAGCACCGCAATGCCGACACACCGCCCGGCTTCACCAACGCGATGATGATCCATGACTCGGTGGTGCACGAGATCGATGTGACCCGCTGGCTGTTGGAGGAGGAGATCACCGCGGTCCGCGTGCTGCGCCCGGCGCCCACCGGCAAGGCTCCCGAGGGGCTCAGCGATCCGCAGCTGATTCTCTTCGAGACCGCGGCCGGGCAGGTCGTGGACACCGAACTGTTCGTCAACTGCGGCTTCGGCTATCAGGTCAGCTGCGAGGCGGTCTGCGAGGGCGGCACCGCCCGTATCGGCGATGACCGGGGCGTGTTCGTGAACACGGCGGGCAAGTGGGGCGGGGCCATCACCCCCGGATTCGTCGAGCGGTTCGAGGAGGCGTACGACCGGCAGGTGCAGCGCTGGGTGGACGCCACTCGGCGCGGCGAGGTCGAGGGCCCCAGCTGCTGGGACGGCTACGCCGCGGCCGTGGTCTGCGAGGCCGGCGTCCGCGCGCAGGCGAGTGGCGAGCGCGTGCCCGTGGAGCTGACCGAGCGGCCCGAGCTGTATCGCTGAGGCGGGGCGAGGGCGGAGCGGGCAGGGAGGGGAGCGGCGGGGCGGGCCCGCCGATTCTGCCGGTCCGGGCGGTCCGGGCGGTCCGGGCGGTCAGCGCCTGTCTCTGAGGGGGCTGGGGCCGAATCGCTGAGGGGAGCTGGGGTCGGGCCGTTCCGGACGCTTCCGGACGCCCTCCCCATCCCTCGCGCTGCCGCCGGAAGCCCCCTCCCGGAGCCGCGCCCCCCGGGCCCCTGGGAGCCGCGGCCCTCCCTCAACCTCGCACCCTCCCGGAGCCCCGAGCCGTCCCCGCCCCTCCGCCATCCCCAGCCCCCGCACCACCCGCCAGCCCACCCCGCTCGGCAACCCGCGCCGCCCGCGACCCGACGGCCCTGACGGCCCCGTCCCTGACTCCGCCCGCCGCCCCCACCCGCCGTCGTACGTCTCCCGTTCCACCCGAAAGGCCCTTCGCTCCATGTGTGTTGCCCTCGACCGTGCTGTGCCCCTCTTCTCCGGCCTGCGCTGCACCGTCGCGTCACCGGGGTCGCCGGTGCGCGTTCGCCGGCTCCTGGACGTCGACCGCCGTGCCAAGGCGAACGGGAGCTGACGATGGCCGCCCCGACCAGCAGGACGGCGTACGCGGGCCCGCGCGAGAGCGTGCCTGCCCGCAGCGCCAAGCGCTTCATCGTCGGCATCGCTGCCATCGCCGCCCTCGGCGGCGCCCTGTTCGGCTACGACACCGGAGTGGTCTCCGGCGCCCTGCCCTTCATGGAGAGTCACTTCGGTCTCACCTCTCTGGGCGAGGGGATCATCACCAGCGCGCTGCTGATCGGTGCCGCGTTCGGTTCGCTGGCCGGCGGCCGGATGTCCGACGCGCTGGGCCGCCGGGCGTCCCTGCTCTGGGCCGGTGCCGTGTTCATCGGCGGCGCCGTGGCCGTCGCACTCGCTCCGACCGTGCCGTTCATGGCGGTGGCGCGGTTCGTCCTCGGCCTCGCCGTGGGCAGCGCTTCGGTCATCACGCCGCTGTATCTGTCGGAGATCGCGCCTCCGCACATCCGCGGGCGCCTGGTCTCCTTCAACTCGCTGATGATCGTCAGCGGTCAGCTGCTCGCGTACCTCGTCAACGCCGTCCTGGCGCACTGGGAAGCGTGGCGCTGGATGCTGGGCCTTGCCGCGCTGCCCGCCGTGGCGCTGTTCGTCGGTCTCTTCTTCCTCCCCGACACCCCCCGCTGGTACATCAGCAAGGACCGGCCGGAGGACGCCGCCGCGGTGCTGCGCCGCACCTTGCCGGCGGAGGATGTCGGCGATGAGCTGGCGCGCATCGCGCATGCCCGCGGTCTGGAGGCCGAGGCCCGTCGCGGTGCCTGGCAGGAACTGCGCACTGCCTGGGTGCGGCGGCTGCTGCTGGTGGGCATCGGTCTTGCCGTCGTCCAGCAGATCACCGGCGTCAATGCCGTCATCTACTTCGCGCCCAAGATCCTCGCCACCACGGGCCTGGGCACCAATGCCTCGATCACCGCGACCATCGCCGTCGGTGCCGTCTCGGTTCTCGCGACCGCGGTGGGGATGTCGCTGATCGACCGGGTCGGGCGGCGGCCGCTGCTCATCGGCGGGCTGGCCGGCATGGCGATCTCCCTGGCCCTGCTCGGCGCGTCGTTCCAGCTGCCGCCGTCCACCGGGGTCAGTGTGCTGGTGCTCGGTCTGATGGTGCTCTACATGGCTTTCATGCAGGCGACTCTCAACACGGGAGTCTGGTTGCTGCTCGCCGAGATGTTCCCGCTGCGGGTGCGCGGACTGGCCATGGGGGCTGCGGTGTTCGTGATGTGGCTGGTGAACTTCGCCGTGGCGCTGGCCTTCCCGGTCCTGCTCGACGCGGTGGGCGCCGGCGTCACCTTCTGGCTGTTCGGGGTGATGTGCGTGCTGTCCCTGCTGTTCTGCAAGCGGTACGCGCCGGAGACGAAGGGCCTGGCCCTGGAGGAGCTGGAGGATGCCCTGCGCACCGCCGCCAGGGGAAACTGATGGCTGGTCACTCCGGTTGTGGCCCACCGCCCTGCGACCGCCCCGCGATCCCAAAGCCCCGCCCCCGAGCCCAAAGCCCTGGCCTGGCCTGGCCTGGGAGTCCGACGCCCAGACCCAGGAGCCGGTTCGGACACCGTCGCAGCGTCCTGCCCCCGTCACGGCTGTCACCGTTACACGAGCCTTTCGTCACAGGCCGTCAACAGCCCCTCCCCGCCCTCCGGCCGCTGTCGTTCTCCGGACGAAGGGTGAGTGATCATCACGCCGTACGCGGTCCCCGCCGGCTCCCCCGGGCCGACCCCGCGTACGGCTCTCAGGAGGTGCGCAGAGATGACCGACCGGAGGCTCTGGTCGTACAAGGAGATCGCCGCACATATCCAGGTGCAGCCGGACACCGTGCGCTCGTACCGCAAGCACGGTCTGTTGCCGGAGCCGGACCTGGTGGAGGGCGGCAAGCCGTTCTGGTTCGCCGACACCGTCAGAGCCTGGGTGGAGCGCAGGCCCGGTCATCGTGGCCGGCGGGACCGGGCCGACTGATCGGCCGTACCGCCCACCGTCCCCGGGTCCGCAGGACTCGGTCACCGGCCCCGCGCCTCCCCGGCGTGGGGCCGACGTGCGCCGGGAGCGCGGCAGGCCCTTCGCCCCTCCCCCACCTCCTCCCCCTTCGAAAGGACATCGCGGAATGAAGATCGGTCTGATCGGCACCGGGCGCATCGGCGCGTTCCACGCCCGGACGCTGCGCAGCGTCCCTGGCGTCACCGACCTGCTGGTCGCTGATGCCGATACCGCCCGGGCCGCGGCGCTCGCGGAGAGCCTGGGTGTTCGGGCCGCCGGGAGCATCGAGGAGCTGTACGCGGAGGGCCCGGACGGTGTGGTGATCACCGCGGCGACCAGTGCGCACGCGCCGCTGATCCACCAGGCGTTGGATGCCGGGGTCCCGGTTTTCTGCGAGAAGCCGGTCGCCCTGGATGTCGCGGGGACCGTCGGTGTGGTGGAGCGGGCGCGGGCCGGGACGGTGCCGGTGCAGATCGGCTTCCAGCGGCGCTTCGACGCCGGCTATCGCGCGGCCCGCGAGGCGCTGCGCTCCGGCGAACTGGGCCGGCTGCACACCTTGCGTGCCTGTACCAGCGACCGGACGCCGCCGCCCGCCGAGTACATTCCCACCTCCGGCGGCCTGTTCCGCGACTGCAGCATCCACGACTTCGACATCATGCGCTGGCTGACCGGCCGCGAGGTGGTCTCGGTCTACGCCCAGGGGGCCAATGGCGGGGCGGCCTTCTTCGCCGAGGGCGGTGACGTCGATACCTGTGCGGCACTGTTGCGCTTCGATGACGACACCTTGGCCACGGTTACCGCGACCCGCTACAACGGCGCGGGCCATGACGTCCGCCTGGAGGTCTGCGGTTCGCGGAGTGCCCGCGTGGTCGGCCTGGACGACCGGGCGCCGCTGCCGTCGGCCGAGGCTTCGCTGTCCTGGCAGCAGGAGGCGCCGTACGCCACGTTCATGGAGCGTTTCCAGGCCGCGTATGTCGCGGAGTTGGGCGTGTTCACCGAGGTGGCCGGGGGGCGAACGCCGAATCCCTGCCCTCCGGGTGAGGCGCTGGAGGCGCTGTATGTCGCGGAGGCGTGTGAGCGCTCGCGGCGGACCGGTGAAGCCGTCGCCGTGGCGGACGTACGTGCCGACGGGGGCGCCGGGGGTGGCGGCACGGCAGGCGCGGCCACCGGGGTGTGACCGGTTCCGGTGGCGCGGCGGGCGCGGTGGCCGGCCGGTGTCCGCGCCCGCCCGGCGGCAGGCAATTCAGCGGGCGGCGGGGGCGGCCGACGCGGGGGCGGCCGGGCGGTAGTGGTCGAATTGGGTCACGCCGTGGTAGCCGTAGCTTTCGGGGTGCAGTTCGTGCAGGGCGACGCCCGATCGGGGAAGCGGGCCGAGGACGTGCGACAGGAGTTCGTCGGCGTCGGCGATGAAGGCCGCCTTCTGCGCGGCGCTGTTGGTGCCCGCGGTGATGCTCGCCTCGATGTGTGCGTCGCGGCCGCTCGTCAGGGGCTTGCCGCCGATGAAGTAGCTGTCGGCGGGGACGAGGTCGATGTGGACGATGGTTCGTGCGGCGGACTTGTGCAGGGCCGAGACCGCGAGCCGGGTCAGGCCCTCCGCGAGGGTGCGGCGGATGTCGGCCGGGAGGTGGGGGTCGGGGATGGTGACGCGGATGTGCGGCATGGCTCTCCTCGGTGGGGTGTTCGGCGTGGCTGCGCCGGAGTCGGCGGCACCGGGCAAGCGTCGCGTGCCATGGCACGATGGATCCAACGCATACATGTCATCGCTCCATGAGGCCGCCGCATGACCGTGAATCTCCCGCAGTTGAGGGCCTTTCTCGCCGTCGTCGACGCGGGTGGGTTCAGCGCGGCCGCCGCGGAACTGGGGATGAGCCAGTCGGCGGTGTCGCACGCCGTCGCGTCCCTTGAACGTGAGCTGTCCGCCCCGTTGTTGGTGCGTGCCGCCCCGGTGCGGGCCACCGAGCTCGGTGCGCGGATCCTGCCGCATGCCCGTGTCGCGGTGTCGGCGGCCCGGTCCGTGGAGCGGGTCGCGGCCGATGCCACCGCGACGATGACCGGCAATGTGCTGCTGGCCGCCACGCCGACGGTCTCCCAGGGCCTGGTGCCCGGTCTGCTGCGGCACTGGCGTGAGGGCCTGTCGGGGGTCACGGTCCGGACTTTCGAGGGGGACAGCGCCGAGGTGTCGGCCTGGCTGGAGAACGGGACGGCCGATGCCGCGATCCTGATCGACCCGCCGTCCGGGTGCGGCGTGCAGCTCGCCGTCGACTGCTACCGGGCGTTGCTGCCGCGGGATCATCCCCTGGCGGACGAGCCGTTCGTCGCACTCGGCGATCTGGAGGACGACGCGTTCCTGATTTCCCCCAACGCCTGCGAAGCCCGCATCCGTACGATTCACGACCTGGCCGGTCTGCGTTTCGCCCCCACGCACCGGGTGCGGGATCTGGTGACGTTGATCAGCATGGTGCAGGCCGGTATCGGGGTGACGATCCTGTCCGAGGTGTCCCGTTCGCTGATTCCCTCCGACCTGGTTCTGGTGCCGCTGCGGCCGCACACTTCGCGTCGCCTCGTCATGGCCGGTCCGCACGGCCGCCCGTGGCACCCGGCGGTCCGTACGTTGGCGGAGTCGGCGGCAGGGCATCTGGCCCGCGCCGCTTCCCCGTCGTTCAGCGATGTGCCGTCGTTGAGCGGTTTTCCGCCCGGGTGACGGCCCTCGCCGCCCGCAGCCGTCGGGTGGTGAGCGCTTCCCTCGCCTCCCCTGGGCACTCGATGGGAATCGCATGGGCTCTCAGTGGCGGGCTGCGACCCGTCCGCGACGCGGTGGCCCTACCCGCGGCGGTGGCCTCCGCCGCAGGGGGCCGGGGGTGCGGGGGTGGCGCCGGGCGGCCGGGGTTGGGTCCGCGGCGGTGTGGGGGCCTGCTGTGCGGCCCGGTGGCCTGGTTCCTCCGGGCTGTCGCCGGGTTCCTCCCCCGCTTCCTCGTCCTTGGGCGGCGAGCCGCTCGCGGCCGTCCGGGTTCCGGCGGGCCGTCGGCGCCGGGAGCGGCGGCGGGCGGTGCGTTGCACCGTGGTTGCCACCGCGGCGATGGCGAGGGAGACGCCGACTCCGATGCCCGCCGCGACGAACGGGTTGCCCGCGGCGGCGCTGCCGAGGTAGCCGAGGCCCACCGAGTACGTCGCCCATATCGCCTCGGCGATGCCGGCGCCGAGGGCGAACCTGCGCAGCGGGTAGTGGAGGATTCCCGAGGTGAGGGCGCCGGCGATCCGCCCGCTCGGGAGGAACCGCACGCCGATGAGGAAGGGCAGCCCGTAGCGCTCGATGTGCTGCGTGGTTCGCTCCAGCAGGGCCCGGCGGTGGTCCTCGCGCCGCAGCCAGGAGCGTACGGGTCCGCCGAAGCGTCGCGCGGCGAGGTACATCAGGAGGTCTCCCAGCAGGGCGCTGCCCGCGACGACCAGGAGGATCAGTGGGAGGTGGGCGTCTCCCCGGGAGGCGAGGACGCCGGCGGTGACGAGCAGGGCGGAGTTGGGTACCAGCGGCGGCAGCGTGGTGAGCGCCAGCAGGCCGTAGGCGAGTACGTCCATCCGGCCGCCTCCTCGGATCCGCCCCGAGCCCGTACCCCAAGGCTGACGCGTGGGGGGAGGTACGGCAACGCGTGCCGGGCCGGTGGTCGTGCGGTGAACTCGGTGCGGTCGTGGACTCCGTACGGCCGGGCGCTCCCAGAGTTGGATCGATACCCCCTAGGGGTATACAGTGCGACTGTCGGGAGTCATCGTCCTCAGTGGTGGCCCTGCGCGGCTCTTCGGCTCTCAACGCAACACATCGGCACTTCGACACGATCAGGAGAACCCCCATGACCGAGAACGGCTCCTGCTGCACCCCTGAAGGCTCCTCCGGCGTCGACGTCCGGGCCGGCGAGGTGACCACGACCTACCGGGTCACGGGCATGACCTGCGGCCACTGCGAAGGCGCGGTGCGGTCCGAGATCTCCGAGATCGCGGGCGTCAGCTCGGTGCAGGCGGCCGCGGACACCGGGGTGGTCACGGTCACCTCCAAGGCCCCGCTCGACGACGAGGCCGTGCGCGCGGCGGTGGACGAGGCCGGGTACGAACTCGCGGGCCGGGCCTGACCTCACCGACCCGCGACCGTCGCGGCGCCGCGAGGGCACGCACCTTCACGGTTGCCCATTGCCCGCGATCGCGGATTTTCACATAGGCCACACAACCGACACAACACCCATACGCAAGGGCCGCGATCTTCAAATCGCGGCCCTTGACCGTATTAGGCCCCATATGGCAAGAGACCCAGATCACACTCATCCGAACGTAACCATTGAGGGGGGTCGTGAGTCTAACCGGGCAGTGCAGGCACCCCGGCGGGGCTTGCACTGCACAAGCCGTGCTGATCTTGGGGGATCGTGCCCGGCTACGCGTGGCCGGGGCGACGCGCCCGGGGAGCTTTGAGCGGCCCTCCCGAATGTGCGCGTCCCGGCAGATCGCGGTGCAACCCGAGAACGCCCGGACGGATCCCGTGGGGGGAATCCGACCCGGGACACGGGAAGCGCCCCGCACTCCGGACCCGTGGGGGGATCTGGAGGCGGGGCGCTTTTCTTCTGCCCGGTACGACGCCCGGACGGCTTCGGCCCCCGCCTCCGTCGGAGGCGGGGGCCGAAGCCGTTGCCGATGGGGTGCGGCGTCTGCCGTCAGCGCTGCTCGACGGGGACGAAGTCACGCTCGACGACACCGGTGTAGATCTGGCGCGGGCGGCCGATGCGGGAGCCGGGCTCCTTGATCATCTCGTGCCACTGGGCGATCCAGCCGGGCAGCCGGCCGAGCGCGAAGAGCACGGTGAACATCTCGGTCGGGAAGCCCATGGCCCGGTAGATCAGGCCGGTGTAGAAGTCGACGTTGGGGTAGAGCTTGCGCTCGACGAAGTAGTCGTCGGAGAGCGCGTGCTCCTCCAGCTTCAGGGCGATGTCCAGCAGCTCGTCGGACTTGCCGAGCGCCGAGAGGACGTCGTGCGCCGCCGCCTTGATGATCTTCGCCCGGGGGTCGAAGTTCTTGTAGACGCGGTGCCCGAAGCCCATGAGCTTCACGCCGTCTTCCTTGTTCTTCACCTTGCGGATGAAGGTGTCGACGTCGCCGCCGTCGCGCCGGATGCCTTCCAGCATCTCCAGCACGGACTGGTTGGCACCGCCGTGCAGGGGGCCCCACAGGGCGTTGATGCCGGCCGAGATCGAGGCGAAGAGGTTCGCCTGCGAGGAGCCGACCAGGCGCACGGTGGAGGTCGAGCAGTTCTGCTCGTGGTCGGCGTGCAGGATCAGCAGCTTGTCGAGGGCGTTGACGACGACGGGGTCGAGGTCGTAGTCCGCGGCGGGCACCGAGAAGGTCATGCGCAGGAAGTTCTCGACGTACCCGAGGTCGTTGCTCGGGTAGACGACCGGGTGGCCGACCGACTTCTTGTAGGCGTAGGCCGCGATCGTCGGAAGCTTGGCCAGCAGTCGGATGCTGGAGATGTAGCGCTGCTCTTCGTCGAACGGGTTGTGGCTGTCCTGGTAGAAGGTGGACAGCGCGCTGACGACCGAGGACAGCATCGCCATCGGGTGCGCGTCACGCGGGAAGCCGTCGTAGAAGCGCTTGACGTCCTCGTGGAGCAGCGTGTGGTACGTGATGTCCTGCTTGAACGAGGACAGCTCATCGACGGTGGGCAGCTCACCGTTGATCAGCAGATACGCGGTCTCGATGAACGTGCTGCGCTCTGCGAGCTGCTCGATCGGGTAGCCGCGATAGCGGAGAATGCCCGCCTCACCATCGAGATAGGTGACAGCGGATTTATACGCAGCGGTGTTGCCGTAACCGGAATCCAGGGTCACCAGACCGGTCTGTGCGCGCAGCTTCGAGATGTCGAAGCCCTTGTCGCCGACGCTGCTGTCGACGACCGGGTAGCTGTATTCGCCGTCCCCGTAACGCAGTACTACAGAGTTGTCGCTCACGTCATCCCTCACCGACGTTGTGCCTCTACTTCGAGGTGCCCTGACTGCCTATACCTTCCCCCATTTGGACCTTGGATGTGCACTCGGGGTCGGCCATAGGGCCTTATCGCGGCACTGAGTGCCGCCTGAGTGCCCATCCTGCTCCCCTTCGCCCCGATTGGGAAAGAGGCGGCACATCACAACACTCCGCCGAGCCGGTGATCGAGCGCCGTACGGCGCCGACCGGCGGATACGGTGCGCACCGCCTGCCCCAGAGCCTTTCGGGAGCCGACGAGCACCACCAGTCTTTTTGCCCGGGTCACGGCGGTATACAGCAAATTGCGCTGCAACATCATCCAGGCGCCGGTGGTGACCGGAATCACCACCGCCGGATACTCACTACCCTGCGAGCGGTGAATCGTCACGGCATAGGCGTGTGCGAGTTCGTCGAGTTCGTCGAAGTCGTAGGGAACCTCTTCGTCCTCGTCGGTGAGCACCGTCAGCCGCTGCTCGTCGGCGTCCAGGGCGGTCACCACGCCGACGGTGCCGTTGAAGACGCCGTTGCGGCCTTTTTCGTAGTTGTTCCTGATCTGGGTGACCTTGTCACCCACGCGGAAGACCCGGCCCCCGAAGCGGCGCTCCGGCAGATCGGGGCGGGCGGGGGTAACGGCCTGCTGGAGCAGGCCGTTCAGGGCGCCGGCTCCGGCCGGGCCGCGGTGCATGGGGGCCAGGACCTGGACGTCCCGGCGCGGGTCGAGGCCGAACTTCGCCGGGATCCGGCGGGCCGCCACATCGACCGTCAGGCGTCCCGCCTCCTCGGTGTCCTCCTCGGCGAACAGGAAGAAGTCCGCCAGCCCGGTCGTCAGCGGGGGCCGGCCGGCATTGATGCGGTGGGCGTTGGTGACCACGCCGGACTGCTGGGCCTGCCGGAAGATGCGGGTCAGCCGGACGGCCGGCACGGGCCCGCCCGTCACCCGGCCTGCGCTGTCGGACGCGCTGTGCGCGGCTCCTGACCCGGCCAGCAGATCGCGCAGCACCTCGCCGGCGCCTACCGAGGGCAGCTGGTCGACGTCGCCGACCAGCAGCAGGTGGGCGCCCGGCGGTACGGCCTTGATGAGCTTGTTGGCCAGCAGTAGATCGAGCATCGACGCCTCGTCGACCACCACCAGGTCGGCGTCCAGGGGGCGGTCGGCGTCGTACGCGGCGTCCCCGCCGGGCTTGAGTTCCAGCAGGCGGTGGACGGTGGAGGCGTCCGTCCCGGTCAGTTCGGAGAGCCGCTTGGCCGCCCGGCCGGTGGGCGCGGCGAGCACCACCTTGGCCTTCTTGGCGCGCGCCAGTTCGACGACGGAGCGGACGGTGAAGGACTTGCCGCAGCCCGGCCCGCCGGTGAGCACCGCGACCTTCTGTGTCAGCGCCAGCCGCACCGCCGCCTGCTGCTCCGGAGCCAGCTCGGCGCCGGTGCGCCGGGCGAGCCAGGCCAGCGCCCGGTCCCAGGCGACGTCCTGGAACGCGGGCATCCGGTCCTGGTCGGTGCGCAGCAGCCGCAGCAGCCGGCCGGCCAGGGAGATCTCGGCGCGGTGGAAGGGCACGAGGTAGACGGCGGTGAGGGGCGCGCCGCCCTCCCCGCCGGGCACCGTCTCGCGGACCACGCCCTCGGGGTCGGCGGCCAGTTCGCCCAGGCAGTCGATGACCAGGCCGGTGTCGACCTGGAGCAACTTCACGGCGTCGGCGATGAGTTGTTCCTCCGGGAGGAAGCAGTGCCCCTGGTCGGTCGACTGGGAGAGGGCGTACTGGAGGCCCGCCTTGACGCGGTCGGGGCTGTCGTGCGGGATGCCGACGGAGCGGGCGATGCGGTCGGCGGTCAGGAAGCCGATGCCCCAGACGTCCGAGGCGAGGCGGAAGGGCTGGTTGCGGACGACGGAGATGGCGGCGTCGCCGTACTTCTTGTAGATGCGCACGGCGAGGGAGGTCGAGACGCCGACGCCCTGGAGGAAGACCATCACCTCCTTGATGGCTTTCTGCTCCTCCCAGGCCGCGCCGATCATCTTGGTGCGCTTGGGGCCCAGACCCGGCACCTCGACCAGCCGTGCGGGCTGCTGCTCGATGACGTCGAGGGTGTCGGTGCCGAAGTGCTCCACGATGCGGTCGGCGATCCGCGGGCCGATGCCCTTGATGAGGCCGGAGCCCAGATAGCGGCGGATGCCCTGGATGGTGGCGGGCAGCACGGTGGTGTAGTTCTCGACGGTGAACTGCTTGCCGTACTGAGGGTGGGAGCCCCAGCGGCCCTCCATGCGGAGCGATTCGCCGGGCTGCGCGCCGAGCAGTGCCCCGACGACGGTGAGGAGGTCGCCGGCGCCGCGGCCGGTGTCGACCCTGGCGACGGTGTAGCCGCTCTCGTCGTTGGCGTAGGTGATCCGCTCCAGGACCCCTTCCACCACCGCTGCGTTGACCATGTCCCGACGGTACCGCCGGGGTCCGACAGCGCGTCCCGCGTCCGCCGCCGGGTGCGGGTGTCCCGGCCGTCATCGAGGGGCCCGTCCGATGGCCGGGCCCCTCGATTCCCCCTCCGTGTCAGCCCCCGGATCCCCCCGGATCCCTCCCCTTCACGAGACCGACGCCAGCTATGACTTCCGTGCACCGCCAACGGTTGTGCGTATCCGGTGAGTTATTTTCCGGTCACCGCCAGGTACGGCTCGCGGGAGGGCGGTCAGCCGACGTGCGCGCCGAACCGCGCGACGATCTCGGCCACGACCTGCGCCCCGTCCCGCGCCCAGAGCGCCGGGTTGAAGATCTCCACCTCGATGGGGCCGCGGTAGCCGGTCGCGTCGACCTGTTCGCGGAACCAGCGCAGGTCCACCGATCCGTCGCCGAGCTGGCCGCGTCCCAGCAGGACGCCCTCGGGCAGCGGCGTGATCCAGTCGGCGAGCTGGAACGCGGCGATCCGCGAGCCGTCCCGGCCTGGGCCGCGCCCGCCTCCGGCGCGGGCGATCTGCTCGCCGACGGTGTCGTCCCACCACAGGTGGTAGGTGTCCACGACGACCCCCACCTGTTCGGCGGGGAAGCGTTCGGCGAGCGCGAGCGCCTGGGTGAGCGTGGAGACCACGCAGCGGTCCGCTGCGTACATGGGGTGCAGCGGTTCGATCGCCAGCCGTACGCCCCGCTCCGCGGCGTACGGCGCCAGTTCGGCCAGCGCGTCCGCGATCCGCTCCCGGGCGCCGTGCAGATCGCGGCTGCCGGCCGGCAGGCCGCCGGAGACCAGCACGAGGGTGTCGGTCCCCAGGGTGGCGGCCTCGTCGACGGCGGCCCGGTTGTCGTCCAGGGCGGCGGCCCGCGCGGCCGGTTCCGGGTCGGTGAGGAATCCGCCGCGGCACAGGCTGGTGACCGTCAGTCCGGCGTCCCGGACGAGCCGGGCGGCCTCGGTCACGCCGTAGTCCTGTACCGGCGCCCGCCACAGTCCCACGCCGCGCAGTCCCGCGCGTGCGCAGCCGTCCGCCAGCTCCGGCAGCGACCACTGTTTGACGGTCTCCTGGTTGATGCTCAGGCGGTCCAGCAGCGCCTGCCCCGCGGCGGTGTGCGGTTCGTGGCCGGTCATGCGTCCTCCATCCCGTGGAGGGCGAGCAGGGTGCGCATCCGGGCGGCGGCGAGGTCCGGGTCGGGGAACAGGCCGAGTCCTGCCGCCAGTTCGTGGGCGCGGCGCAGGTGCGGCAGCGAGCGGGCGGACTGGAGGCCGCCGACCATGGTGAAGTGCGACTGGTGGCCGGCGAGCCAGGCGAGCAGGACGACGCCGGTCTTGTAGAAGCGGGTGGGTGCCCGGAAGAGGTGCCGGGAGAGGGCGACGGTCGGGTCGAGGGCGGCCCGGAAGTCGGCGGTGGCTCCGGGGCGTTCGGTGTCCAGCAGGCGCACCGCGGCGGCGGCCAGTGGCGCCAGCGGGTCGAAGACGCCCAGCAGGGCGTGGCTGAAGCCCTGGTCGTCGCCGGCGATCAGTTCCGGGTAGTGGAAGTCGTCGCCGGTGTAGCAGCGCACGCCCGCGGGCAGCCGGCGGCGCAGCGCCACCTCCCGGCCGGCGTCGAGCAGTGAGACCTTGACGCCGTCGACCGTGCCGGGGTGGTCGGCGATGATGTCGAGGAAGGTGTCGGTGGCGGTGTCGAGGTCGGCGCTTCCCCAGTAGCCCTCGAGTGCCGGGTCGAACATCGGGCCGAGCCAGTGCAGGATCACCGGGCGGCGGGCCTGGCGCAGCAGGTGGCCGTAGAGCTCCCGGTAGTCGGCGGGTCCGCGGGCGGCCGCGGCGAGTTGCCGGGAGGCCATCAGGATCGGTTGGCCGCCGACGTCCTCGACGAGCCCGAGCTGTTCCTCGTAGGCGCCGCGGATGTCCGCCAGGGCGGCTTTTCCCGGGGGGAGTTGGTCGGTGCCGACGCCGCAGGCCAGCGGGCCGCCGACGGCTCGTGCCTCGGCGGCGGAGCGGCGGATCAGTTCGGCGGCGGCCGGCCAGTCCAGGCCCATCCCGCGCTGTGCGGTGTCCATGGCCTCGGCGACGCCCAGGCCGTGGGACCACAGGTGGCGGCGGAAGGCGAGGGTGGCGTCCCAGTCGAGGGCGGCGGGGCCGTCGGGGGTGGTGTCGGCCTGCGGGTCGGCGACGACGTGGGCGGCGGCGAAGACGGTGCGGGAGGCGGGCGGCGGGTATCCGCCCGGGAGGGGCCCGGCCGGGTGCGGGCCTGCTGCGGTGCGGCCGGGTGCGGTCACAGCGTCAGCTCCGGCACGTCCAGGCGGCGGCCCTGCGTCGAGGAGCGCAGGCCGAGTTCGGCGAGCTGGACACCGCGGGCGCCCGCGGTGAGGTCCCAGCGCCAGGGTTCGTCGCGGACGACGTGCCGCAGGAACAGCTCCCACTGGGCCTTGAAGCCGTTGTCGAAGTCGTCGTTGTCGGGCACCTCCTGCCACTGCGCCCGGAACGGTTCGGACGCCGGGATGTCGGGGTTCCAGACCGGTTTGGGGGTGCCGGCGCGGTGCTGGACGCGGCAGCCGCGCAGCCCGGCGACGGCGGAGCCCTCGGTTCCGTCCACCTGGAACTCCACGAGTTCGTCGCGGTGCACGCGGACCGCCCAGGAGGAGTTGATCTGCGCGACGATGCCGCCGGCCAGCTCGAAGATGCCGTAGGCGGCGTCGTCCGCGGTGGCGTCGTAGCCGGCGCCCGACTCGTCCCAGCGGTGCGGGATGTGCGTGGTGATGTGCGCCTGGACGGTCCTGACCGGGCCGAACAGCTCGTGCAGGACGTACTCCCAGTGCGGGAACATGTCGGCGGCGATGCCGCCGCCGTCCTCGGCGCGGTAGTTCCAGGAGGGGCGCTGGGCCTTCTGCCAGTCGCCCTCGAAGACCCAGTAGCCGAACTCGCCGCGCACCGACAGGATGCGGCCGAAGAATCCGCCCTCGACGAGGCGGCGGAGCTTGCGCAGTCCGGGCAGGAAGAGCTTGTCCTGGACGACTCCGTGCTTGACGCCGGCGTCCCGGGCGAGGCGGGCCAGGTCCAGGGCGCCGGCCAGGTCGCTCGCGGTGGGCTTCTCGACGTACAGGTGCTTTCCGGCCGCAATCGCTTTCTTCACGGCCTCCTCGCGGGCGGCGGTGACTTGGGCGTCGAAGTAGATGTCGATGCCGTCGTCGGACAGCACGGAGTCGAGGTCGGTGCTCCAGCGGTCCAGGCCGTGGCGCTCGGCGATGGCCCGGAGCCGGTGCTCGGCGCGGCCGACGAGCACCGGCTCGGGCCAGATCACCGTCCCGTCCCCCAGGTCGAGTCCGCCCTGTTGGCGCAGGGCGAGGATGGAGCGGACCAGGTGCTGGCGGTATCCCATGCGTCCGGTCACGCCGTTCATGGCGATGCGTACGGTCGTGCGTGTCACGGCCGGGCCCCCTCTTCGCTGCCGGCTGCCGCCGGTCGGGTCGTGTGGTCGCCGACGGTCGTCGTCGGCGTGTGCGGCTGGTGCGCGCCCCGAATAGTAAGCGCTTTCTATCGCAAGAGAAGCTAGCCTGCGCTCAGGACACGGACAAGAGGTGGGACATGAAGAACACGAGGGGCGCCGGAAGCGCCGGGGCCCTGCGGAGCGCGCCGTGGGGGTGACGCTGGCGGATGTGGCGGCGCGGGCGCGGGTGTCGGCGGCGACCGTCTCGCGCGTGCTCAGCGGCAACTACCCGGTCGCCGAGAGCACGCGCAGCCGGGTGCTGCGTGCCGTCGAGGAGCTGGAGTACGTGGTCAACGGTCCGGCCAGCGCGCTCGCCGCGGCCAGTTCCGACCTGATCGGCATCCTCGTCAACGACATGGCCGACCCGTTCTTCGGGATCATCGCCGGCGCCGTCCAGACGGAGCTGGGCGGCGCCGGGCCCGGCGGCGAGAAGCTGGCCGTGGTGTGCAGCACGGGCGGCTCCCCCGAGCGCGAACTGACCTACCTCACGCTGCTCCAGCGGCAGCGGGCGGCGGCCGTCGTCCTGACGGGCAGCGCCTCGGAGGACAGCGCGCACGCGCGGGCACTGGAGGCCAAGCTGGCGCGGCTGTCCGGCGCCGGCACCCGGGTCGTGCTGTGCGGACGGCCGGCGGTCGGCGGGCCGGGCCCCGACGCCGCCGCGCCCTTCACCACGCTCACGTTCGACAACCGGGGCGGAGCCGAGCAGCTGACCGCCTACCTCGCCGGGCTCGGGCACGTCCGTATCGGCTGCGTCGCCGGGCCGGCCGGCCGCACCACCACGGGCGAGCGCCTGGCCGGCCACCGCGCCGCGCTCGCCGCGCACGGCATCGAGGACGATCCGCGGCGCACCGTGCAGGGCGCCTACGACCGCGCGTCGGGCTACGACGCGGCCGTCGAACTGCTGCGCCGCGACGGGGCCCTGACGGCGATCGTGGCGGCCAACGACACCGCCGCGCTGGGCGTCTGCGCGGCGCTGCGGGACCGGGGGCTGCGGATCCCGCAGGACGTGTCCGTCGCCGGCTTCGACGACCTCCCGTTCAGCGTGGACACCGCGCCCGCCCTGACGACCGTCCGGCTGCCGCTCCAGGAGGCCGGGGCGCGGGCCGGGCGGCTGGCGACGGGGCGGGAGGAGCCGCCGCCGGGCGGAGTGGCGGCCCTGCGCGCGGAATTGCTGGTACGCCGGTCGACGGCGGTCCCGCACACCTGATGACCGGGCGGGGGCACGGGTACCGGATGCGTGCGGGCTGCGTAGGCCGGATCGGCGGGACGGGGCGCCCCGGGCCACGGTCCCGGCCGGTGGCCTCCTCCGGCGCCCCCGGCCGGGGAGCGTTCACCGGCGCGCCGGACCGGAGCGGCCGCCGGGGCAGCGCACCATGGACCGGCCGGGCCCGTGGACCGGCGCCCGGCCCCGTCGCGGGACGGGCATGGACGGCGGGATCGCGGGCACGAACGACGGCACGGCGAGCTACGGCACAGGAGGCGGCATGGCAAGCGGCAGGGACGACACCAGGAGCGCGGTGCGGTTCGCGTTCTCGACCCTGGGGGTGCCCGGTATGCCGCTGCCGGACGTGCTGCGGCTGGCGAACGACGCCGGGTACCAGGGCGTGGAACTGCGCGCCCACCCCGAGGAGCCGGTGCACCCGCTGCTCGGGATGCGCGAGCGGGCCGCCGTGCGCGAGCAGTTCGCCGACGCGGGGGTGCAGGTTCTGGCGCTCGCCGGATACGAGCAGGTCGCGGCCGCCGCCCAGGGCGAGGCGGACGAGGAGAAGCTGGCCAACGAACTGACCGAACTGGTGCTGCTCGCCGCCGATCTGGGGGCGCCGTTCGTACGGGTCTTCCCCGGTGCCGGTGACCGTCCGGCCGCCGAGGCGGAGGCCGACGCGGCGCGTCGGCTGGGTGCGGTGGCGCCGCTCGCCGCCGACCGGGGCGTCCGGGTCCTGCTGGAGACCCATGACTCGCACCGCACGGGCGCGGACGCCGCGCGCATCCTGGGGCCCGTGGGCCACGGCAGCATCGGAGCGCTGTGGGATGTGCTGCACAGCTGGCTCGGCGGCGAGGACCCCGTCGACACGCACGCCGCACTCGCCCCCCACCTGGGCTACATCCAGGTCAAGGACGTCGCGTCGGCCGACGACACCACGCCGCTGCCGCTCGGTGCGGGCCGGCTGCCGCTGGAGTCGGTGCTGGCCACTCTCGGCGAGGGCCCGGCGGGCGCGGACGGCCAGGAGACCGGCAGCTGGCTCTGCTGGGAGTACGAGAAGCGCTGGTACCCCGAGGCGCAGGACCTCGCTCCCCTGCTGGCGCCCGGCCGCGCCCACCTCCAGCGCCTGCTGGACGCGCGGCCCGTCTCCTGAAGGGACCGGGCGCCGGTGGCGGCCCGCGCCGGGGCCCGGGGACGGCCGACGGCCCCTCACACAGCCCTGGCCGCACCGCAATACCTGAGCGCCACCACGTCCCCAGTCATTGACCGGCAATAGTTTTCCGGCTATCCGTGTCTCCTTGGAAGTTTCCTTCATTCAGCCGAGGAAGCCCTCCGAAAGGAGCGCACATGCACTCCAGACGTACCGTCCTGACCACCGCGGCCGCCGCGGCCGCCGCCTGCGCCGCGGGCGCCGGCCCCGCACACGCCGCCGGGCTCCCCGCCGGGAGCCGGGCGCCCTCCCCTCCCACCGCCGCCACCCGTGCCAAGCTGCGCCGTCTCATCTCCCGTATGACGCCGGAGGAGAAGGTCGGCCAGCTCTTCGTGATGCGGGTCTTCGGGCATTCCGCCACCGACCCCGACCCCGCCGACGTCGCGTCCAACCAGAAGGAGCTCGGCGTCGCCAACGCCGCCGAGCTGATCGCCAAGTACCACGTCGGCGGCATCATCTACTTCGGCTGGGCGCACAACACCCGCGATCCGCACCAGATCGCCGATCTGTCCAACGGCATCCAGAAGGCCGCCACCGCCCAGCGCGTCCCCGTCCCGCTGCTGATCTCCACGGACCAGGAACACGGCATCGTGGCCCGCATAGGAGCACCCGCCACCCTCTTCCCGGGGGCGATGGCGCTCGGCGCGTCCGGCTCCCGCGAGGACGCCGGCAAGGCGGCCCGGATCGCGGGCGAGGAACTCTTCGCGATGGGCATCCGGCAGGACTACGCCCCGGACGCGGACGTCAACGTCAACGCGGCGAACCCGGTCATCGGGGTGCGCTCCTTCGGCGCCGACCCGCAGGCGGTGGCCCGGATGGTCGCCGCCGAGGTGAAGGGGTATCAGGCCGGCGGCGTCGCGGCCTGCGCCAAGCACTTCCCCGGGCACGGCGACACCGACACCGACAGCCACGTCGGGCTGCCGTACATCCACCACACCGCCGAGGAGTGGGAGCGGCTGGACGCGCCGCCCTTCACCGCGGCGATCGCCGCCGGCATCGATTCGATCATGACGGCGCACATCGTCGTGCCCGCCTTCGACCCCAGCGAGGACCCCGCCACCCTCTCCCGGCCGATCCTCACCGGCATCCTGCGCGAACGCCTCGGCTACGACGGTGTGGTGGTGACGGATTCACTGGGCATGGAAGGCGTACGGGTGAAATACGGCGACGCCCGGGTGCCGGTCCTCGCCCTCAAGGCGGGCGTCGACCAGCTGCTCAACCCCCCGGATCTGGCCGTCGCGCACGGCGCGGTCCTCAAGGCCCTCCAGGACGGTGAGCTGACCGAGCGTGAGCTCGACGTCAAGCTGCTGCGCATCCTGCTGCTCAAGGAGAAGCGCGGGCTGTTCGCCGACCCGTACACCACCCACGCGGCGGTGGACCGGGTGGTCGGCACCCGCAGCCACCTCACCACCGCGGACCGGATCGCGGACCGCACCACCACCCTGCTGCGCAACGAGGGCGGGGTGCTGCCGCTGTCCCGTCGGCGGGAGCGCTCGGTGCTGGTGGTGGGGGCCGACGCCGCCGCGCCGTCCGGCACCGGCGGCCCGCCCACGAAGGTCCTGGCGACGGCCCTGACCGAGCTGGGCTTCACGGCCACCGCCCTGCCCACCGGCATGACGCCGACGCAGGCGCAGATCGACGAGGCGGTGGCGGCGCTGGGCGAGCGGGACGCGGTGGTGGTGGCGACCTACAACGTCACCGCCGCGTCGTCCCAGCGGCAGCTGGTCTCCGCGCTGCTGGACACCGGGAAACCGGTGGTGCAGCTGGCCGTCCGCAATCCGTACGACATCGCCCAGCTCGCCGGCGTCAAGGCGGGGCTGGCGAGCTACTCCTGGACGGATGTGGAGCTGCGGGCCGCGGCCCGGGTGATCGCCGGGCGGACTAAGCCGGGTGGGAAGCTGCCCGTGCCGGTGATGCGCGCCGACGCCCCGACGACCGCCCTCTACCCGATGGGACACGGGCTGACGTACTGACGTGCCGAACGCGGCGCGCTCCCTGCCTCGGCGAGGCGAGGGGCGCGCCGCGTCGACGTGCGGCCTACGGCCTACGGCCGCAGCAGCGGCATCCGCCGGATTTCCTGCTTGTCCAGCTTCCTGTCGTACGGGGCCTGCGGGGTGGCCTTGCCGTTCGCGGGGGCCGGGAGGCCGGCCCATTCCAGGAGTTCGGCGGTGGCCTTGGTGCGGTCGGCTTCCTTCAGCTTCGCGATGTTCGAGCCGTGGTTGCCGCCGGGCACCGTGAAGAGGTAGGAGTCCCGGGCTCCCCTGCCGAGCTCGAAGTGCTCCGAACTCCACGGGTCGTACTGGCCGTTGACGAACATCATGCGGTTCGCGTGGTGGCGCACCCAGCGGTCGACGTCCGGCATGGCGCGCGCGTCGAAGCGCATCGGGATGTCCTTGGGCACGAACGTCCGGGAGTTGTTGATGCCCGGGTACTTCAGGAGGTCCGAGAGCTGGGGGTAGCCGTAGCCGGGCTCACCGAGCTGGGTGCCGGCCTGGTAATAGTACGGCGTGTACGGCTCCATGCCCTGGTCGGTGTAGCTGGCGAAGCCGCCGACCTCGTCCATCCAGGCCCACAGTGCGTCCGTGGAGACGGTCGGCGCGGGCACCTGGGGGCAGGCGGTCTCGGCCGGCTGGTACTGCCAGAATCCGAAGACCAGGTCGGTGACCATGACTTCGTAGGCCCGGTCGGCGCTGCCGACGGTCGTGAAGGTCTTGCCTTCCTTCTCCGCCCACTTCCGGAAGCGGTCGACCATCTCCTCGCGGCGCACCAGTGCCTCGCGCTCGATGGCCGCGAGGTCGGCGCGGCACTGCGCGGTGCCGACGGTCGCGAAGAACTTGTCGTAGGCCGAGTCCTCGTCGTTGCGCACGTCGTTGGGCGCGACATAGGCGACGGTGCCGTCCATGTCGTGCGGGAAGAAGCGGCGGTAGTACGTCGCCGTCATGCCGCCCTTGCTGCCTCCGGTGGCGATCCAGTTCCGGTCGTAGATCCGGTGCAGCGCCTTGAAGATGCGGTGCTGGTCGTTCGCCGCCTGCTGGATGTCGAGCTTCTTCCAGTTGGTCGGCGTGGGGCGGGACGGGGTGAAGTAGCGGTATTCCAGGGAGACCTGGTTACCGTCGATGATCTTGGTGGGCTCGCTGCGGGTCGCCGTGGTGTTGACGTTGTAGCCCGAGGTGAAGAACACCGTCGGGCGGTCCACCGACTTGTGCAGCAGGGTCAGCCGCTGCTGGAAGGTGCCCTTGGCGGGGTGGCGGTGGTCGATGGGCTGGGTGTAGTTCAGGACGAAGTAGCGGTAGCCGTCGACCGGCTTCTCTTCGATGAGACTCATCCCCGGTATCGCGAGGATCCGGTCCTTGATGTCCTTGCTCTTCGGCTCGGCGGCGGTGGCCGCCCCTGCCGACGCGCCGCCGACTCCTACCGTGCCTATGAGCACGACGAGCGACAGCAGCCATCTGATGGCCTTGCGCATGCACCCTCCCCTTGGGATGACAAAGGTCGGGCTGAACCTATCCGCGCAACGAGACCGCCACCAGCCCTTGTCGCGGGGCGGGTGGCGGCGTGCGGCGAACGGGTGACGTCGAGGCGCGGGCGCAGCGGACGGGCGGGCCCCCGACGGCTCGCGGCGGGGGCGGCGCTGTGGCCGTCGCTCAGGCCGCCACGGGTTCCTCCTCGCCGGTGAAGGTGCGCCACAGTTCGGCGTACCGTCCGCCGCGGGCGAGCAGCTCGGCGTGGGTGCCGTCCTCGGCGACCCGGCCGTGGGCCATCAGCACGACGCGGTCGGCGCGGGCCGCGGTCGTCAGCCGGTGGGCCACGACGAGGGTCGTGCGGCGGCCGACGAGGCGGTCGGTGGCGTGGTTGACCACGGCTTCGCTGGCGAGGTCCAGGGCCGCGGTGGCCTCGTCCAGCAACAGCACGTCGGGGGCGACCAGTTCGGCGCGCGCGAGGGCGAGCAGCTGGCGCTGGCCGGCCGAGAGGTTGCGGCCGCGTTCGGCGACCTCGTGGAGATAGCCGTCCTCCAGGGTGGCGATCATGGCGTGCGCGCCGACGGCCCGGGCGGCGGCCTCCACCTCGGCGTCGGTGGCGTCCGGCTTGCCGTAGGCGATGGTGTCGCGGACCGTGCCGGCGAAGAGGAACGACTCCTGGGGTACCACGCCGAGGCGGTGGCGGTAGCCGGTCAGGTCCAGTTCGCGCAGGTCGGTGCCGTCGACGCGGACGGCGCCCGAGGACGGGTCGTAGAACCGCGCGACCAGCTTGACCAGGGTGGACTTGCCGGCGCCGGTCTCGCCGACGAAGGCCACGGTCTGGCCCGCCGGGATGGTCAGGTCGACGCCCGCCAGGGCCTGTTCGTCGTTCTCGCCGTAGTGGAAGTGCACCTTGTCGAAGGTGATCTCGCCGCGCAGGGCGGGCACCTTGCGCGGTGCCGCCGCGGCCGGTGTGGTGGTCGGCTCGCGCAGCAGTTCCTGGATGCGGCCCAGCGAGACCGACGCCTGCTGGTAGCCGTCGAAGACCTGGGAGAGCTGCTGTACGGGGGCGAAGAACAGGTCGATGTAGAGCAGGTAGGCGACCAGCGCACCGGCGCTGAGGGTGCCGGAGCCGACCCGGCCGGCGCCGACGATCAGCACCAGCGCCGCCGCGACGGAGGAGAGCAGCTGGACGAAGGGGAAGTAGATCGATATCAGGAACTGACCGCGGACCCGCGCCCGGCGGTAGGCGTCGCTGCGGGCCGCGAACCGCTGCGCGCCGAGCCCCTCGCGCCGGAACGCCTGGACGATCCGCAGCCCCGCCACGCTCTCCTGGAGGTCGCCGTTGACGACGCTGATCCGCTCGCGGGCGAGTTCGTAGGCCTTCACGCTCTGCTTGCGGAAGAAGTACGTGCCGATGATCAGCGGTGGGAGGGTCGCGAAGACGACGAGCGCCAGCTGGATGTCGATGGCGAGGAGTGCGACGAGTATGCCGAAGAAGGTCAGCGCGGAGACGACGGCGGTGACCAGGCCCGTCTGCAGGAAGGTGGACAGTGCGTCCACGTCCGTGGTCATCCGGGTCATGATCTTGCCGGTCAGCTCGCGCTCGTAGTAGTCGAGGCCGAGGCGCTGCAGCTGCGCGAAGATCTTTACGCGGAGGGAGTAGAGAACCCGCTCGCCGGTGCGCCCGGTCATGCGGTTGGCGCCGATCTGCGCGGCCCACTGGGCGAGGACGACGCCGAGCGCCAGCGCGGCGGCCGTCCAGACGCCGATCAGGGCGCCGCGGCGGACACCGTCGTCGATGCCCTGCCGGATCAGGATCGGCAGCAGCAGTCCGGCCAGCGCGTCCACCGCGACCAGGGCGAGGGCCACCGCGAGCGGCGCGCCGAAGCCGTGCAGCAGCCGGCGCAGGCCGTAGGACCGTTCGGCGCGCACCGCGCGGTCCTCGTCGACGTCCGGGACGTCGGTGGCCGGCGGCAGTGCGGCGACCTGCTCCAGCAGCTCCGGTGTCGCGGGCAGCCCGGCCATGGCGGCGCCGATGCCCGGGCCGGCCGCGGCGGCCGCTCCGGGCATCGCCCCGGCCGCGTCCTCCTCGGTCTCCTGCTCGCGGCGCACCCACAGCTCGGGCGTGATGGTGCCGGGCACCTCGCTCCCCGCGCTCCGGCGGTCCGGCTCGGCGGTCTCGGCGTCGCCGTCCAGCAGTCCGGTGCCGGTGTGGTCGCCGGTGAAGGCACCGGCCAGTTCGCCCGCCGGGTCGTGCTCGACGCCGCCGAGCTCCTCGGGGTCGGTGAGCAGCCTGCGGTAGAGCGCGCAGCGGGCTTCCAGCTCTTCCTGGGTGCCGATGTCGACCAGCCGCCCGCCGTCGAGGACGGCGACCCGGTCGGCGAGCGCCAGGGTGGAGGCGCGGTGGGCGATGAGCAGGGTCGTGCGGCCCGCCATGACCCCGCGCAGCGCCTCGTGGATCTCGTGCTCGACGCGGGCGTCGACGGCGGAGGTGGCGTCGTCGAGGACCAGCAGCCGGGGGTCGGTGAGGATGGCGCGGGCCAGGGCCACACGCTGCCGCTGCCCGCCGGACAGGCTCAGGCCCTGTTCGCCGACCGCGGTGTCGTAGCCGTCGGGCAGCTGGGATATGAAGCCGTCGGCCTGGGCCGCGCGGGCCGCCGCGCGAACCTGCTCGTCGGTGGCGTCCGGGTGGCCGTAGGCGATGTTGTCGCGGACGGAGTCGGAGAACAGGAAGCTGCTCTCGGGGACCAGGCCGATGGCGGCGCGCAGGGACTCCAGGGTCAGGTCGCGTACGTCGTGGCCGCCGACGAGGACGCGGCCCGCGGAGACGTCGTAGAAGCGCGGCAGCAGCAGCGACACGGTGGACTTGCCGCTGCCGGAGGTGCCGACGACGGCGACGGTCTCGCCCGCTTCCATGCGCAGGGAGAAGTTCTCCAGGACCGGGCGGACGGGGGCCTCCTCGGAGGAGGCGTCCTTGGAGAACCGGTCGGCGGCGCTGTGCTCGGACGGCGGCAGCGGGGCGTAGCCGAAGGTCACGTCGTCGAAGGTGACGGTGGCGGGGGCGTCGGCGGGCAGCTCGTGCGCGTCCGGGCGCTGGTGGATCGACGGCTCGGTGTCGATCAGCTCGTAGACCCGCTCCACACCGGCACGGGCCTGCTGTCCGACGGTCAGCATCACCGCCAGCATCCGGACGGGGCCGACCAGCTGGGCGAGGTAGGTGGAGAAGGCGACGAAGGTTCCGAGGGTCACCTGGCCCTGGGTGGCCATCCAGCCGCCGAGGGCCAGCATCGCGACCTGTCCCAGTGCCGGTACGGCCTGCAGGGCGGGGGTGTAGCGGGCATTGAGGCGGACCGTGCGCAGGCGTCCGGCGAACAGCCTGCGGCTCACCTCGCGCAGCTTGCCGGTCTCCTGCTCCTCCTGCCCGAAGCCCTTGACCACGCGGACGCCGGAGACCGCGCCGTCGACGACACCGGCCACCGCGGCGGCCTGGCCCTGGGCATACCAGGTGGCCGGGAACAGCCGGGTGCGGCTGCGTTTGGCGATGAACCACAGGGCGGGGGCGACGGCCAGCGCGACGACGGTGAGCAGCGGCGACAGGACCGCCATCACGACGAGGGAGATCACGAAGAGCAGGACGTTCCCGATCATCATCGGGAGCATGAACAGCAGGCCCTGGATCAGCTGCAGGTCGCTGGTGGCGCGGCCGACGACCTGGCCGGTGCTCAGCTCGTCCTGCCGCCGGCCGTCGAGCCGGGCGATGGCGCCGAACATGCGGGTCCGCAGATCGTGCTGGGCGTCGAGGGCGAGGCGGCCGCCGTAGAACCGGCGGATGTAGGTGAGGGCGTAGACGGCGATCGCGGCGACGACGAGGACGCCTGCCCAGGGGGCGAGGGAGCGCTCGTGCTGGATGATGACGTCGTCGATGATCAGCCTCGGGACGAGCGGGACCAGGGCCATCACGGCCATGCCGGCGAGCGAGGCGCCGAGCGCGAGCAGCACGTCCTTCTTGTACTGCCAGCAGTCGCGCGACAGCCGCCGCGCCCAGCCCTGTCGTGCCGTATCCGTCCCCGCCACCCGATGCCTCCCGCATCTCGACCGTTGCCGCTGTCACCAACGCCGAGCCGGGCAGATTTCATCCCGCTGCAACAATTCACCGCCCGGTTCCGGCCACACCCCGCCTCCCGGGGCGGGCCGGCACGGGCGGAGACCAGGAGATCGTCGGGCAGGTGCTGCCCGGGGCCCGCCCCTGCCTGGCGCGGCCCGCCGAGCCTGCCGGCCCTCTCAGGACGGGCACGGTCGGGCGCCACGGGAGGCGCCGGGCACCACGGAGAGGCGCCAGGCGCCGCGGGAGGCACCGGGCACCGCGGGAAGGCACCAGGCACCACGGAGAGGCACCGGGCGCCGCGGGGCCGGGTCGGCCGAAACTGCCCGACCCGGCGCCGCGGCGCCCCCGGCTCACTCCCCCTTGTCCACCGTCAGCTCCGAGATCCCCGGGTGCTGTGCCGGCTTGCCGTCGCCCTTGGCGGCTCCGTCACCGTGGACCTCGACGCGTACGTACCGCGCCCGCGTCCGGTCCTCCCCGCCGGCCCGGTGCCAGTGCCTTCCGTCCTGCGACGTCTGCACGACGTAGGACTTCGGGCGGGTCGCGGTCCAGTGCGGGGTGATCCGGCCGACGCGCGTGCTGCGGCCGAGGTCGACGGTGAGCGTGCCGTCGGCGGCGTCCGGTACCCAGGCGGTGGTCGCGTTGCCGTCCACCGCGGCACCGGCGTACATCCCGGGCTCCTCCGACGTGGCGCGGGCCGGGGTGCACCGGGCCGCGTTGTCGGTCGGGGCCAGGTCCGGGCGGCGGGTCTTGAGGACCGCGGGCACGCCCCGGCTCACGACCTTCTCGCCCTCCGGCGTGTCGATCCGCATCGGCGCGCCGTCGGTCAGCCGCACGGTCGTGCGGTGCGCGCCGAGGTCGATGTCGTAGGTCCGCCCCTGCCAGCGCAGACCGCGCAGGGTGACGCCCTTGGAGAGCTGCGGCGGCAGCATCGGGTCGAGCCGCACCTTGTCCTCGCGCAGCCGCAGACCGGTCAGCCCGTGGGTGAAGGTCTGCAGGAAGCCGCCCTTGCCGGTGAGGAAGTCCTGCGCGGGCCGGCCGGCGTGCGGGTCACCGGCACCGGCCTTGTCGCCGCGCGCCTCGGAGAACTGCTTGAACGGGCCGCGGACGAACGGCTTGATGGAGCGCATCAGGTAGGTGTTCGTCGAGCAGCCGGCCTCGCCGATGCCGGCCGCGTCGATGGCGTGCACGGAGTCCGTCATGGCCGGGCCGTCCGGGTCGGTGCGCGCGGCGTAGTGGTCCAGCGTGCCGGCGGCCCGGTCCGGCTTCATCGGCCATTCCAGCGGATACATCAGCAGCACGGTGTCCGCCTGCTTGATGGTGGTGTCCTTGTATCCGGCGTACTGCTCGAAGACCTTCTTCTTCGCGTCGTAGGGGATGCGCAGCTTGTCGGCGATGGTGCGCCAGGAGGCGGGCGCCCGCTCGCCGAGGATGTCCGCGACGCGGGTGGCGTGCCGCAGCGCGGTGGCCGCGCCGGCGTTGGTGAACACCCCGTCGTCGACACCGTTGCTGTACTCGTCGGGCCCGGCGACGTTCTTGACCGAGTAGCTGCCGTCGTCGTTGCGGGTCACCCGGGAGGCCCAGAATTCGGCGATCCCCTTCAGGACCGGCCAGCCGCGCGAGCGCAGCCATCCGGTGTCCTTGGTGGCGAGGTAGTACTGCCAGGTGGCGAGGGAGATGTCGCCCTGGAGGTGGTTCTGGGTCCGGCAGTGCGGCGGGTCCCAGCTGTGGCACTCGTTGTTCAGGTCGCCCTTGCTGCCGGACGTCCAGGGGTAGAACAGCCCGTCGTAGCCGAGCTTCTCGGCGTTGGCGCGGGCGCCTGCCCGGGTCTTGTAGCGGTAGTCGACCACCGACCTGGCGAGGTCGGGGTGGCTCGCGAGCAGCCCCGGGTACATCCAGGTCTCGGCGTCCCAGAAGATCTCACCGGCGTAGTTGTCGCTGGTCAGTCCGGTGGGGCCGATGCTGTTGCGGTTGCCGGCCCGGGTGCTGGACAGCAGGCCGTACTGCGCCGAGCGGACCCACGACTGCAGCTCGCGACGTCCGTGGACCTCGATGTCGCTGCGCCACAGCCGCTGCCAGGCGGCGGTGTGCCGCGCGAAGAGCGCGTCCCAGCCGCGGTCCGCGGCCTGCCGGGAGGCGGCGTGCGCGGTGGCGCGCGGGGAGCGGGAGGTGAGTGCGGTGTCGACGCCGACGTACTTGGTCAGCTCGTACGAGCGGCCGCTGCTGACCGGGAAGCGCAGCTGCTGCTTGTTGCTCAACTCGGCGTTCCGCGTGCCCTGTCGGGGGCGTTCGGCGCGCACCTTCCGGTCGGCGCGGAGGGTCGAGGCGACCGCGCCGTCGGTCTTGGTGCCGTCCGTGCGGAAGGCGACGTCCATCGTGCCGCGGGAGCCCTTGCCGCCGGCGGGGTCGCCTGCCTGCGTCATCCGGCGGGCACCGCGCCCGTCGAGGGCGTCGGTGACCGTGGCGGAGCCGCTCCAGTGCGGGGTCATCCGCAGCCGTACGGCGCCGGTGTGGGCGTTGGTGCGGTCGGCGAGGACGTCGTAGACCAGGTCGGTGGCCCGGCCGTCGGCGGCCGTCCAGGTCAGCGAGGTGCGGACGAAGCCGCAGCGCAGGTGGAGGGTCTGGCGGTAGTCGGAGATCCGGCCGGGCTTCGTGGCGGAGGAGAAGGTCTCGGAGTGCGCGCCGCCGGTGGCGACGTCGAGCGTGGTCCAGGTGGGGATCGCCGCGATGGCCTGGCGGCCCTTGAGCTCCTTGGGGCCCTTGGCGTAGAGGCCGGAGACGAACGAGCCGTCGTATTCGGGGGTCTTGAGCGGCCAGCCCGTCTTGCCCCCGGAGGAGGCATAGCCGGTTCCGTTGGGCGGCACCCGCTGGCCGAGGTAGCCGTTGCCGACGAAGGCGTGGTGGCTGTCCTCGGGGTCGATGCGGTCGGCGGTGGCCGTCCAGCCGTCGCCGCCGGAGGCGTCGGCGTCCTTCGTACAGGATCCGTGTGCGGCGCCGGGCGGCGTGGCCGTGGGCGGCGCCTCGGTCCTGGCCGAGGCCGAGGCGGGCGCGAGCACCGCGACGAGGGCTCCGGCGAGCAGCGGGGCGACGACCTTGCGCGGCAGGCGCGTCCCCGTCCGGGCGGGGTGGTTCGACGGTCCCTGCGGCGGCGGGTCCGCGGGGTGATGGGTCGAGCGATCCATGGTTCTCCGTGGTACGTGCACAGCCGTACCCGGGTCATGCGGTACGGACTGCGCCTTGAGCATGGCAATACATCGGCCCCCGCCGTGAAAGGCACCCTAGAACGACACCCCCGCCCGGGTCACGGAGTCCACGGCACGAATTCCGCGACCTGCTCCGGCGCGCTCGCACGAAACTCCCCCGATTGGTCAATAGGGCCACACTTACGGCACACTTTTAGACTGACCAGTCAGAACAAAGGAGGGGTTGTGGACACCACCCGTCAGGGGGCGGCGGTCAACGCCAGGGGGATCGGAGTCGAGGGCCCACGGGGATGGGCCTTCAGAGGTGTCGACGTCTCCGCGGAACCGGGCGCACTGATCGCGGTCCAGGGGCCTTCGGGCTCCGGCCGCACCTGCCTGCTGCTCGCGCTCACCGGCCGGATGCGGATCACCGAAGGCCATGCGACGGTCGCCGGCTTCCCCTTGCCCAAGCGGATGGGGGCGGTGCGCGGCCGCACGGCCCTGGCGCATGTGCCGGGCGTCGCCGACCTCGAACCGGCGCTCACCGTCGGCGAACACCTCCAGGAGCAGGCCCTGTTGGGGAACCGCCTGCAAGGCCCCCTGAGCGGCGCGCTGCCCTGGGGCCGCCGCCGCAAGGAGGCCACCCGGGCCCGGATCGAGGCGGCGCTGGCCGCCGTCCGGCTCGACCCGGACACGCTGCCCAAGGGGCTGCGGACCGCCGTACGCGACCTGGAGCGGCTCGAAGCGCTGCGGCTCTCCCTCGCGCTCGCCGTCATGCACGACCCCCGGCTGCTCGCCGTCGACGACGTCGACCTCAAGCTCTCCGCGGACGAACGTGCCCTGGCCTGGGAGCTGTTGCGGGACCTCGCGCTGGCGGGCACCACCGTCGTGGCCGCCGGCGGCGACGCACCACCGGACGCGCTCGTCGTCCGCACCGCGCCGGCCACCACCGCGCGCAAGGGGCCCGGCAGCACGGAAACCGACGGGGCCGGGACGACCGACGAGGCCGCCAAGGCCGAAAAAGCTGCCGCCCAGGCCGATAAGGCTGCCGCCCAGGCCGCCAAGACCGACGAGAACGACATCGATGAGGAGGAAGCAGCGAATGCGTTCGCCGCGACTGGCCGCGCTTGAGCTCAGGCGTTTCGGCAGGGGGAAGCTCCCCCGGCTGGGGCTCGTCGCCCTGATGCTGATTCCCCTGCTCTACGGAGCCCTGTACCTCTGCTCCTTCTGGGACCCCTACAGCCGTCTGGACAAGATCCCGGTGGCGATCGTCAACAACGACGAGGGGGCCTCCGCCGACGGCAAGAAGATCAACGCGGGCGAGGAGCTGGCCGGGAACGTCACGGACAGCAAGACCTTCCACTGGGAGGAGGTCAGCGCCGCCGAGGCAGCCAAGGGTGTCGAGGACGGCACCTACTACCTCTCCCTGACGGTCCCGAAGAACTTCAGTGAGCGGATCGCCTCCAGTTCGGGCGACTCCCCGCAGACCGGCGCGCTCCAGGTCCGGACGAACGACGCCAACAACTACATCGTCGGCTCGATCTCCAAGACCGTCTTCTCCGAGATCCGCGCCAAGACCTCGGCGAAGTCCTCCCGGGCCTTCCTCGACAAGATCTTCGTGTCGTTCTCCGACCTGCACGACCGGACGGCCGAGGCGGCCGACGGCGCGAGCAAGCTGGACGACGGGCTGGGCGATGCCAAGAAGGGCTCCGGCAAGCTCGCCGACGGCCTCGGGACCGCCAAGGACAGCACCGGCAAACTGTCCGGCGGCCTCGGCAAGCTCGACAAGGGGTCCGGTGACCTGAGCAAGGGCGCCGGGGACACCCACCGGGGCGCCAAGACCCTGGAGGAGAAGCTCGGTCTGGCGCACTCCAAGATCGAGGAGCTCAGCCAGGGCACCCGGCAGGTCGCGGCCGGCACCCAGAAGCTCGCCGACACCGCCAACGGCCTGGCCGGCAAGGCCCGCCCGTTCCTCAAGCAGTACGCCAAGGACCTCGGCGAGAAGGCCCGGATCGTCGCGGGCGCCTCCGGGGCACTCGCCGACGACCTCGGCACACTGCCGCGGGACACCGCACGCGCTTCCTCCGACGCACGCGAGGCAGCCGACCAGCTCGACACCCTCTACGACCAGCGCTGCGGGAGCACCGTCTCCCTCGACGCGGACTGCCCCGCGCTCAAGAAGGCCCGGGACGCCACCGCGCTCGCCGCCGACACCGCGGAGAAGGTCAACTCCCTTGTCACCTCGCACACCTCGGGCATCGACAAGCTGACCGGCGACCTGCGCAGGCTCGACAAGGTGGCCACCGCCGTCGCCGACCGCGCACCGACCTCCGAGAAGGACCTCGAAACGGCCGTCGCGGAGATCAACCGCCTCAACGCCGGTGCGCACAAGGTGTCCGACGGCGCCGGCAAGATCGCCACCGGGACCGGGCAGCTCACCGACGGCGCGGGCCGGCTCACCGACGGGACGGGCCGGGTGGCCGACGGCGCCGGGCAGATGCACGACGGCATCGGCGCCGCCAAGAACGGCACCGACCAGCTGGCGGGCGGCATCGGCAAGCTCAAGGACGGCGCGGTCTCCCTCAACGGCGGCCTGTTCAAGCTCAAGGACGGCTCCAACCAGCTGGCCGAGGGCCTGCACAGCGGCGTCGCCAAGATTCCGGACTACGACAAGCACGACCGCGACGCCCGCACCGAGGTGATGGCCGACCCCGTCGGCCTGGCCTCGAAGTCGATGCACAAGGCGCCCAACTACGGCACCGGCCTTGCGCCCTACTTCATCCCGCTGTCCCTCTGGGTCGGCGCGATGGTCGCGTACATGCTGTTCGCCCCGCTGAGCAAGCGTGCCCTGGCGGCCGGTGCCCCCGGCTGGCGGATCGCGCTCGGCTCGTGGCTGCCGACGTTCGCGATCGGAGTGGCGCAGGTACTCGCCCTGATGGCCGTCCTGCACTGGGGTCTCGGCCTGGAGATGGCCCGCTCCGCCGCCACCATCGGCTTCCTGCTGCTGGCGACGGCCTGCTTCACCGCGGTCATCCAGCTGCTGAGCGCGTTCTTCGGCCCGGCCGGGCGGGTGCTCACCCTCGTCGTGCTGATGCTCCAGCTGACCTCGGCGGGCGGCACGTACCCGGTGCAGACCAGCCCCGGGTTCTTCGCCGCCATCCACCCGTTCCTGCCGATGAGTTACGTCGTCGACGGGCTGCGCCGGCTCATCACCGGCGGCGGTCTCGAACCCGTGTGGCAGGGCAGCATCGTGCTCACGGCCTTCACCCTCGGCGCGCTGGCGCTCACCGCTCTGGCGGCGCGCAGCCGGCAGGTCGTCCGGATGAAGGATCTGCACCCGGAGCTCAGCCTGTGACCGAGCGTTCCGGTCCCGGGGGCGGTGCCGGCCACGGCACCGCCCCCGGGGCGCGCCCCGGCACCGCGGCGGAAGCGGGCGACGCGGCCACCACGGGAAGCTGCCGGCACGTCCCCGCCGCGGGTCCGCGCCGAGCGGCCACCCGGCGAAGGCTCTTCGACGCCGCCGTCACCCTGATCGCCGAACAGGGCTTCTCCGCCACCACCGTGGACGAGATCGCCGACCGCGCCGGCGTCGCCAAGGGCACCGTCTACTACAACTTCACCAGTAAGAACGTCCTGTACGAGGAGCTGCTGCGGGACGGCATCGACCTCCTGGCCGGCTCCCTGCGGCAAGCCGCGGAGACGACCGCGGCCCGCGGCGGCACCCGGGTGGACGCCCTGGACGCGATGATCCGGGCGGGCCTGGACTTCATCGCCGGCTCCCCCGCCCTCACCCAGCTCTACGTCGCCGAACTCTGGCGCACCAACCGCACGTGGCGCGCCACGCTCCAGTCGGTGCGGGGCCGGGCGCTCGCGGTCGTCGAATCCGTCCTGCGGGAGGCCGTCGACAGCGGTGAACTCACCGCGGAACTCGACGTCCCGCTCACCGCCTCCGCCCTGCTCGGCATGGTCCTGGTGGCCGCGCTGGACTGGCTGTCCTTCCAGCCGCACCGCTCGGTCGAGGACGTGCACGCGTCGCTGTCCCGGCTGCTGCAGGGGCGGGTCGCCGCCGCCCCCGCCTCCCGCGCCCCCGAGGCCGGCCCGCCCGGTCCGTGAGAGGGGAAGCGGCAGCAACGAGGCGCGGAAGCGGCGTTCGTGGGGCGAATTGACTGCTCGCGCCTGAGGCCCGCGGGCGGCTACGGCGCTTCCGGCGCCCCCGCGCCGTCGGCCGGTGCGTCGTCGAGGTGCGTCGGTGCGAACATCCGCAGCCGGGCGGGGAGCACCACCACCGAGGGCCCCGGCTCCGCGAGCGCCGCCGCCAGGTCCTCCCGCAGCCGCTCCGGGCTCGTCCGGACCGCGGGCACCCCGAACGACTCGGCCAGCGCCACGAAGTCCGGCCGGGCCAGCTCGGTCGCGGTGGCCTCGCCGAACGCGTCGTTCATGTACTCCCGCAGGATGCCGTAGCCGCCGTCGTCGACGATGAGCCAGGTGACCGGCAGGGCGTACTGCCGGGCGGTGGCCAGCTCGGCGATCGAGTACATCGCGCCGCCGTCGCCGGAGACCGCGAGCACCGGCCGGGCGGGGTCGGCGACGGCCGCGCCGAGCGCCGCCGGGAAGCCGTAGCCCAGGCCGCCGGAGCCCTGCGCGGAGTGCAGCGCGTTCGGGCGGCGCGCGTCGAACGCGGACCAGGCCCAGTACGCCAGGATCGTCATGTCCCAGCAGCTGACCGCATCGTCGGGCAGCGCCTCGCGCACCGAGGCCAGGATCCGCTGTTCCAGGTCGAGTCCCTGCCCGTCGATACGCTGCCGGACCCGCTCCAGCAGGTCCGCCACCGCGTCCTCGGGAGCGGCGGATCCGGCGCCCGCGCTCTCCCGCGCCGGGCGGTCCGCCACCTCCTTCACCAGCGCCGCCAGTGCCGGCCTGGCATCCGCGTGCATCCCCAGCGCGGCATGGTTCGACTCCAGCTTGCCGAGGTCCGCCTCGATCTGCACGACCCGGCCGCGGGGCCGGAACGTGTGGTAGTTCGAGGAGAGTTCGCCGAGCCCCGAGCCGACCACCAGCAGCGTGTCGGCGTCCTCCAGGAATTCCGTGGTGTAGCGGTCCTCCAGCCAGGACCGGAGCGAGAGGGGATGCTCCCAGGGGAAGGCGCCCTTGCCGCCGAACGTCGTCACCACCGGCGCCCGCAGTGCCTCGGCGAGTGCCAGCAGCTCCGCCTCGGCACCTGCGCGTACGACGCCGCCGCCGGCCAGGATGACCGGCCGCCGGGCCTCCGCCAGCAACCGCGCGGCCTCCGCCGCCACCTCCGGACGTGGCGGCAACTCGCGCGGTGCGGCGTGGAGTTCCTTCACCTGCGGCACCTCGACCGGCGCCAGCAGCACGTCCTGGGGGATCTCCAGCCACACCGGCCCGTGCGGCACGGTCAGTGCCGACTCCCATGCCGCGGCCACCGCGGACGGGATCTGCGAGGCCGTCCGAGCGGTGTGGACGGACTTGACCACGCCCCGGAAAACGGCGCTCTGGTCGGTGAGTTCATGCAGATAGCCGTGGCGCCCGCCGCCGATACCGGCCAGCGGCACCTGGCTGCCGATGGCAAGGACGGCGGCCGAGCCGGCGGCCGCCTCCTGGAGCGCGGCCAGCGTCATCAGCGCCCCGGGCCCGGTGGAGACCAGCAGCGGTGCCACCCCGTGCGTGGTCCTGGCGTACGCGTCGGCCGCGAAGCCCGCGTTGTTCTCCACCCGCAGCCCGACGTAGCGCAGCTCGGACCGGCGCAGCGCGTCGAACACCCCGAGCGCGTGCTGGCCCGGCAGCCCGAAGACGGTGCTCGCGCCGAGCGCGGTCAGCGATTCCATGACCAGATCGCCGCCGTTGCGCCGGTGCGGTGCCGCCGTGGGGGTGGTGGTGCTCATGCGTGGGTGCTGCCTTCCTGAGGAGGGGGAGCGGGGGACGGAGAAGGGTGCGCGGAGGCGGGTCCGGGGCCCGGCTCAGGCGCCGTGGACCGCGGACGAGGGCGCCGGCTCCTCGGTGCCGTCGTCCTCCGGTGCCGGCTCGCCGGCCAGCCGGGCACGCCAGGCGGTGAGCACCGCGGGATCGGTCGGCTTCGAGGCCAGGCTCACGGCGACGTAGGTCACCAGCGAGGCGAGCAGCCCGTAGTAGATCGGCTCGTTGGCGAGGACGCCGAGCGAGGCCATCAGGCCGATGACGGTGACGCCGCCCACCGCGACGGACGCCAGGGCGCCGGTGGCGGTGCCGCGCTTCCACAGCAGCCCGCCCAGGATGGGCACCAGCAGGCCGCCGACCAGGACGTTGTAGGCGAGCGTCAGCGCCTCGACGACGTTGTTGAGCGCGATCGCGATGACGATGACCGCGATGCCCATGATCAGGATGAACAGCCTGTTGTCCCGCACCTCGTCGGACCCGCCGGCCGCCTCGGCGTCCGGTCCTTCAGCGGGCTCCCGGCCCGCGTCCGGGCCGTCCGGGGCCGCCCGCCGAGCCGCCACGAACCCCTTCACACGGGACCAGATGTCGTTGTTGGCGACCGTCGCGCACGCGATCAGCGCGCCCGACGACGTGGACATCACCGCGGACAGTGCCGCCGCCAGGACCAGCCCGCGCACACCTACCGGCAGGGCGTCCTTCACGATCGTCGCGAAGGCGTCGTCGGGGCTCCCCAGGTGGGGGTAGAGCACCTTGGCCGCGGTACCGATGACGGCGCCGGCCACTGCGTAGACCAGGCAGTACGTACCGGCGGCGGTGCCGCCCAGGCGCGCCACCTTGTCGCCGCGGGCGGTGAACACCCGCTGCCAGATGTCCTGCCCGATCAGCATGCCGAAGGAGTAGATGAGCACATACGTGAAGACGGTCTGGCCGCCGATGCCCAGCGGCGCGAAGTAGTCGTCCGGCAGCCGGTCGCGCATCTCGGCGAAGCCGCCGGCCTTGACCACCGCGATGGGCAGCAGGAGCAGCAGCACGCCGATGGTCTTGACGACGAACTGGACCATGTCGGTGAGGGTGATCGACCACATCCCGCCGAGCGTCGAATAGGCGACGACGATCACGCCGCCGAGCACGATCGAGAGGGTGCGGTCCATGCCGAAGAGCACATCGAAGATCGTCGCGTAGGCGATGGTCGAGGTCACGGCGAGCATCAGCGTGTACGCCCACATCACGACGCCGGAGATGATCCCGGCCGAGCCGCCGTAGCGCAGGTCGAGCATCTCGGAGACGGTGTAGACCTTCAGCCGGGCGATCCGCGCCGAGAAGAAGATGCTCAGTGCCAGCAGCCCGATGCCGATGGTGAAGACCATCCACGCGCCGGACAGCCCGTACTGGTAGCCGAGCCCGACGCCGCCGATGGTCGACGCGCCGCCGAGAACGATCGCGGCCATGGTGCCCGAATACATCGCGGGCCCGAGGCGGCGCCCGGCGACCAGGAATTCGCTCTTGGACTTGGCGCGCCGCATGCCCCACCAGCCCATGGCGAGCATTCCGGCCAGGTAGAGCACGATCACCGCGTAGTCGACAGCCATGGGCCATCCCTTCCAGCAACGCCGAGGGGAGAGGGGGAATGCAGAACGGGGACGCGAGACCGGTGCGGCGTGGGGTGTGACGGGGACGGGTGCCGTACGTGTGTCTCGCCTTGGGGGTTGACCCTAGGAGGCTGAAAGTCGACGCTGAAGTGTACGTTTCCTCCACTCACCGCTCCCTCAGTGGATGGTTCGCACATGCCGCAGCAGCAGCCGCAGGTCCCACCGGCCCCGCACCCCTCACCAGGCGGCCCGGGGCCCGCTGCGGCCGCGCGTACCGTGCCGCCTTCGACGCCTCCGGTCGCGCTGGCCGATCTCCTCGCGCGCACCGACCTCGGCCTGCGGCAGATCGCGGGGCCGCGGGAGGGCGTCGCCATCCACTGGGTGCACACCTCGGAGATGGCCGACCCGGTGCCCTACCTTCTGGGCGGCGAGATGCTGCTCACGGCAGGGATGCACCTGGCGGAGGCGGCGAGCGGAACGGAGGAGAAAGCCGAGCCCCCGATCAGCACCGGGGCGGACACCCCTACCGGAGCCGACACCGCCCCCGAGACCGACAGCGCAGGCCCCGCCCCCCAGACCGACGCCATCGGCCCCGCCCCCGACGCCTCTCCCGACGGGCTCCACCCCGGCTCGCTCGACGCCTATCTCGACGGCTACGTCGCCCGGACCGTGGCCGCCGGTGCCGCCGCGCTCGGCTTCGGGATCGCGCCGGTGCACGACACCGTCCCCCGCGCCCTGGTGGCCGCCTGCGACCGGCACGGTCTGCCGTTGATCGAAGTGCCCCCGGCCACGCCGTTCACCGCCGTGGAGAGCGCCGTCTGGCAGGCCGTGACGGAGGCCAGGCACCGCGAGCTGACCCGGCTCAGCGAGGCCCAGCGGGCGCTGGCCGCGGCCGCCGCCCGCCCCGACCCCGCACCGGCCGTCCTGCGCGCCCTGGCCCGCCACGCGCACGGCTGGACCGCCCTGCTCACCCCCGACGGCACCGAGCACGGCACCGCCGGCCCCCCGCCCACCGCCGCCTGCCGGGCCGCTGCCGCGCACCTCGCCGGCGTCGTCGGCCGCGGCGGCCCCTCCTCGGCGACCGACACCCTGCCCGACGCCCACCTGACCGCGTACGCCCTCACCGGGCGCGGCCCCCGCCGCGAGGCACCCGCCCTCGTGGTCGCCGCGCACCCCCTCGACCCGCCCGCCCACACCATCGCGGGCGTCGCCGCCGTACTCCTCTCCCTGATCACCGGCCCGGCGGCGGATGCCGGCCAGGCCGGGGCGGACCACTCCGCCGCGCTGGCCGAGCTGCTCCTCGGCGCCCGCCCCGCGGAGGTCGGCCCGCTCCTCGGTCACCCCCTCTGGGCCGTCGTGCACGCCGAGCCGCGCCGCGACACGGCCGCGTCCCCCGCCGCCCTGGCTGCCGCTCTCGACACCCCCCTCGTGGCCCGCTGTTCCACAGCCGCACCGGACCCCGCGCCCCCGGCCCGCGCCGAGGCCGGGTCCGAGCGGCCCACCGCACCGCACCCCGAGTCCTCCGCCCTGCGCGCCCTCGTCCCCGCCGACCGCGAACTCACCGGGCACCCGGGCTGGACATTCGGCGTCAGCGAAGCCGTCCCGGTCGCCGAGCTGCCGGCCGCCGACCGGCACGCCGCCTCCGCCCTCCGGCGCGCCCTGGCCGGCCGCGTCCCCCTCGTCCAACACCGGCCCCCCGACCCCCACGGCATCACCGCCCTCGTCGCTCCCTCCGACGCCCGGCACCACGCCCAGGCACTCCTGGCCCCACTGACGGGATCCTCGGCCCTTCTCTCGACTCTCCACAACTGGCTCTCACTGCACGGGAATTGGGACCGCACGGCGACCGCTCTGGGCATCCACCGCAACACCGTCCGCCAGCGCATCGGCCGTATCGCGGGCCTCCTCGACACCGACCTGGACGACCCCGACGTCCGTATGGAGCTGTGGTTCGCCCTCCGCGCCCTCGACCGCGGCACACCCCAGGAGCCGTGAAACCCCGTCACTCCGGTCACGCCATCCGGGCGCCGGAGTCGCCGGCCTCGCCAACCATTCGCTGCCGACGGCCGGAACGGTTTAATGTCAACGTTGTCGCCCGGCCGCCGCACGGGGCCCGGCGAGGTGACGCGCACCGCTCGGCACCGGTAACACGGCTGTGACAGAAGGCGTCTTGAGGCCGGACCGCCTCTCATGCCTAGACTTGCCTGGAGCCACTTGGCTACGACCAGGTTCTCGAAACGGGGGATGTTGTGGCGGGAGACGGACTGCAGGCCGACGTACCGTCACTCAAGGCCGGCGGCAAGGATTTCACCAGCGTGGGCGAGCGCTACCAGACCGCTGTGGACAAGCTCCAGACCGGACTGACCGGCCTTGAGGGCCAGGGCACCCCGCCCTGGGGCGACGACGACATCGGTTCGAAGTTCGGCGTCGTCTATGAAGGTCTGCGCGACGGCATGTACGAGTCGATGGGGCACCTCGCCGCCAAGCTTCAGGAGATCGGCGGCGCGCTGACCACGATGGGCAACAACCATCAGGCCGACGAGGACTTCAACGACTCGCTGATGAAGCAGCACATCGCGAACGCCGAGGCACAGAGCCAGTCGATCTCCAGCCTCAAGTCGCCCGGCACCGCGTAGTCCTGAACCACCTTCCTCTCCTCTCCACCTCGCTCTGCTGTCCTACGGGGGATCGCCGTCATGTCGCTCATGCTGCCGGACTGGCTCGAATGGGTCCTCGAGATGCTCGGCTACGACTGGCCGACGGGCGACGAGGACAAGATGATGGAATCCGCCCAGCAGTGGCGGGACTTCGCGGCGGCGGTCGAACAGCTGCAGTCGGAGGGTGTCACCGCGGCCGGCAACGTCCTGTCGCAGAACTCCGGCGACAGCATCGACGGGTTCAGCAAGACCTGGGAGAAGTTCTCCGGGACCGGCTCCGGCTACCTGGACGACGCGCGGACCGCCGCGGAGCTGATCGCCGTCGCGCTGGACGTGGGCGCAGGGATCATCATCGGGATGAAAGTGGCGGTGATCGCCCAGTTGGCGATCCTTGCTGCCGAGATCATCGCGGCCCAGGCAGCTGCCCCCTTCACTTTCGGACTGTCCGAGATCGGAGCGGCGGGAGCCACCCAGCTCACCCGTGTGATCGTGCGCCGCCTGCTGAAGGAGGCACGCGAGGCGCTGGTCGAGGCGATCATGGAGACCCTCAAGGAGCCCGCCGTCTCCGCGCTGGAGGCGATGATCTCCGACGCCATCGCGCAGGGCATGAACATGAACTTCGGGGCCCAGCAGGGCTTCGACGTCAACCGCAGCGTCAAGACCGGCGCGGAAGCGGGCATCGAGGCCGCCAAGAACTCCGGCCAGACCTTCACCGAGGCGCTGCGGGACGGCGCGGGCGGCAGGGCCGGGGCGCACGCGCGCGGCGGCCTGGACTCGGCCGCCGGCCACGGCGGAGGGGGCTCGGAGAGCAGCGGCGGCAGTAGCAGTAGCGGCAGCGAAAGCGCCTCCGGAAGCGGGAGCGGCTCGGGCAGCGGGAGCGGATCCGGCAGCGGCGACAGCGGCGGCTCGGGCAGCGGCTCGGGAGCGTCCAGCAGCGGTAGCGGTAGCGGTAGCAGTGGCGGTACGGACAGCGGCTCGGGATCGTCCGGCAGCGGCAGTGGTAGCGGTACGGACAGTGGCACCGGTGCGTCCGGGAACGGGAGCGGTCCCGGCAGCGGTGTGGGTAGCGGAAGCGGTTCGGGCGGCGGGAGCGGCTCGGGCGGTCGGCCCGGCGACGGCGGAGGTTCACCCTCCACCTCGTCCGAGGGTGCGCCGTCCACGAGCGGCCCGGCCGGCTCCTCCGACGGTCCGGCGAACTCCGCCCCCGGGTCCGACTCCGGGAACACGCCGGAGAGCCGCCCCCTGCCGCCGCCGGAGCAGCGTTCACCCTTCGACGAGGGCTACCAGGGCGGCAACAACAGCCCCTACGCCGGCTCCACACCTGACTCGGGCAGCACGCCGGGCGCGGGGGCCACACCCGACTCCGGCAGCACACCAGGCGCCGGCAACACCCCTGACTCGGGCAACACACCAGGCGCGGGGGCCACACCCGACTCCGGCAGCACACCAGGCGCCGGCAACACGCCTGACTCGGGCAACACACCGAATACCGGCGCCACACCGAATACGGGCGCCACACCTGACGCCGGAACCACGCCGGACTCGGGCCCCGCACCTGACTCGGGTTCCTCACCGGACGCGGCAAGCACCCAGCCGACCCCGGACAACACCCCCGACAACGCACGCCCCAACCCGGACACCACCAGCACGCAGCCGGCCTCCGACCCGTCCCCGCGCCCCGATACGGCCCCGACGCCCGACGCCGGTCCGGACCGTACCTCGCCGAGCCCGGACCAGCCGTCCGGTCATCAGTCCAACTCGCCCTCCGCGGACGGACCTTCACACCCGGACAACGCGCCGTCCCCCCAGCCGTCGGCCACCCCCGACCAGCCGTCGTCCACGCCCGACCCGGCAGCCGGCAACCCGCCCACCACTGGCAACGACACACCCGGCCCCAACGCCGCGCCCCACAACGGGGACAGCGGCAACACCGGCAACGGCGACGGCAACGGCAACGGCAGCGGGGACAACACCGGTGGCGGCGGACGCGCCTCCGCACCTCACGTCAGCGTCCCCTCCCAAGGCGCGGCCACCCCGCACACCTCCTCAGGCCCACCGATCGGCCAACGCGACCCGGCGCCCGGCGACCCCATGCCCACCGCCGACGACACCACCGTCACGACCCAGTCCGCGGACACCATGACGGCGCCCCCGCCCACCCAGCACACGGCGGACCCCAACACCCCCACCACACCCGGCGCTCCATCCCAGCAGAACCCCCAGAACACGCCGCAGAACGCCGGGCCCATGATGGGCGCCCCCATGCCGCCCCAAGGCGGCACCGCTACCGCCACACCCCCCACCGCGCCGCCACGGGGCACCACACCCCCCACCGGCAACGGCGGCACAGGCACACCACCGTCCAACCGCCGTCCCGACGGCACCCAGCCCATCCACGACATCACCCAACAGCGCCGCCCCGACCGCCCCGCCTACAACCCGCGCCTCGACGGCCCCGATCCCAACCGCCCGGGGTCCAACCGCCCGGACTCCGGCCGCCCGGACTCCAACCGTCCGGACACTGCGGTCCCCTCGCAGCGGCCGCCGCGCGACCCGGAACAGCGTCCGCAGGAGCAGCCCCGGAACGACCGCCCGGAGGCGCGCCCGGAGCCGAACCGGCAGGAGCCCGCGACCGACAGGCCGGACACGCGCACCCCGGACTCCGACGCGTCCAACCGCCCGGAGCAGGACTCCGCACGTCCCGAGCAGGACTCGCCGCGCCCGGAGCAGGACTCGCCACGTCCCGAGCAGGGCACGGACGACTCGCAGAACCGGCCCCCCGAGGACACGGCAACCGACGACCGCACCGACCAGCAGCCGGACCGGGACGACCGCGCGGACCAGGACGACACCACCGACCGGGACGACCGTCCGGACCAGGACAACACCACCGACCGGGACGACCGTCCGAACCAGGACAACACCCCTGACGGGGACACCCGCACCGACCAGGACAGCCCGGACAACGACCCGGCCGACACCGCCACCAACGACCGCGACAGCGATCGTGACACCGGCGATCCCACCCCGGCGTCCGAGACCCGTAACCGCGAGCAGCCGGGCGGTCTGGACGGCCCCACCGACGAGCACCAGCAGCAGGTCGCGGACAGCGTCCCCAAGGACGAGAACGGCGATCCGCAGCGGCACCCGGACCCCGACGACGGCAACTGGGTCGACTCCATCAACGGCCCCGGCCCCGACGCCCCCGGCCGCAACAACAACTGCGTCGACGCCGCCCTCGCCACCGCCGACACCTACTCCGGCAACCCCACCGCCGCCGCCCAGCGCACCCCCGACACCAACCCCGACGGCAGCCCTTCCGACCGCGGCGAGAACAACGGCCGCGACCGCATCGAAAACACCCTCGGCGCCCGCTTCAACGACTACGGCAACGGCCCCCAGGCCTTCAACCGCCTGGAAAACACCCTCCGCGACTCCGGCCACGGCTCACAAGCCGTCATCATCACCCAGGACAACAACGGCCGCGCCCACGCCTGGAACGCCGTCAACCACAACGGCAAAATCACCTACGTCGACTCCCAGACCGGCCAGCGCAGCGACAAGCCGCTCCACAACGGGGACAACGGCGTCTTCGCCGTCCCCCTCGACTCCGACCGCCGCCCCGTACCGTCCACTCCCGACGGCCGCCCGGACGGCGAGACGACGAACCAAGGCGACAGCGAACGGCCCGGGGACCGCACCCAACCCTCGGACACCAACCGCCCCGACGACGGGACCACGGACACCAACCGTCCCGACGACGGGACCACGGACACCAACCGTCCCGAGGACAGCAACCGTCCCGACGACGACAGCCGGCCTTCGGACAACGAGCGCCGACCGCACCCCGAGCCGGCCGACAACGACCCCTCTCAACAGGACCGGACACCGGACAACGACTCCACCGACCCGGACCGGACGCCCGACAACAACAACGAAGGCCCGGCGCGCGACGACGACACGCGCGACGACAGCAAGCACGACAACGACAAGCGCGACGACGTCAACGACGATCCGGACGGCGAGCGCCGGCCTCCGGCCGAGCCGGCGGGCACCGACAACAACAAGCATCCGGACCAGAACGACGACGACTCCGACAGCGAGATGCCGGACGCGGACCACGACTCCGACTCCGATGCCGAGTCCGACGCAGACTCCGACGCCGACATGGAGGACGCCGACGATTCGGACGAAGAACACGACGGCCGGCTTCGTGACGAACCGGACACCAGCAAGTTCACCGCGTCCGAGGCGCAGGACCTCGTCGGATCCCAGGAGACGGACTGGGACGACAACGATCTGGGTCGTATGGTCGAGCGCGCGCGGCTCGACCACGAGTTCTTCCAGCAGTACGCCGTACCGGACTCCGCCGCCGACCAGCACAGCGGCAAGAACAACTTCGGAATGGCACCCTCGGCGAACTACGCGGCGTTCAGGTACGTCGTGGAGCCCGGGACCCAGGAATACGTCATGCTGGCGCGCAGCTTCGGCACCTCCGGAGCCGTCAACAAGGTCGACGACCAGCCCTGGACCGGCAAGTCCAAGCACTCCGAACGGGCCGCGGTCGAGTATCTCCAGCACATGCAGACGACCCTGCCCGATGGCCAGCGCATCCGTCTCATGGAGGTCTACACCGAGCGGGCGCCCTGTGCGCAGAAGGGCTGTGCTGCCCTGATGTACCGCGTCTTCGGGAAGGTGCCGACGACGCACACCCTGCCGCATCCGGATGACGGCACGGGTTCGCAGAAGATGCGGGAGCACCTCAAGGATCTCAAGGCGCGCAGAGGCGAGATCTTGGACGACGACACCCGCGAACACCCGGCGGGCATGGGCCCGGCCGACTCGGACGATGAGTAGTCGAACGGCTAGTAAGGTTGCGGACCATGGAATTTCGCCTGGTAGGCCGCTCGACCGCAGCGCACGCGCTGGTCACCTGGCTCGCCTCGGAGGCGCCGGACGACCATGTGCGGATCGTCACGGGCGGCCCCGGCTGCGGGAAGAGCTGGCTCTTGGCATGGCTGGCGATGGCCGCCGACACCGACGCCCGTGCGTTCGTCGACCAGTCCGTCGCGCCGCCCCCGCCGCCCGACGCCTTCGACCTCGTGCTGGACGCGCGGGGGCGCACACAGCGGGAGATCGCGGCGGAGGTCCAGCGGTCCCTGCTGCCGGGAAATGAGCCCGACGGCCCGTTTCCCGAGGGCACATGGTTCCCCGCGCCGCTGCTCCACCGGGCGGCGAAGCGACGCGGCACCCCCTTCACCGTCGCGCTGCTGGACACGGCGCGGGCCGGCCGGACGTCCCTGAGCCGGGTACCGGAGCAGCTGACCGAGGACGTCCTGCTGCCGCTGGTGCGGCCGGGCGGCGTGACCCGCAAGCGGGTGGGGAACGGCGCCGAGCCGCTCCGGCTGCTCCTCGACCTGCCGCGGGAGGAGGCCGAACAGCTGGTGCGCCGGGCCAAGTTGCCCGCCCATGCGCTCATAGATCTGGACAGCCCGGCCTTCGCTCCGGACCGTGCCGCCTTCCGCAGCTGGGTCGCCGGCCTGCTGCGGGTCGACGGCTCCGCGTACGGCGAAGCCGGGCCGGAGGTCGTGGAGGCCGCCGCCGAGGCCGTCACCCACAGCTCCTGGCCCAACTTCCTTCTGGCCGAGACGATTTCGCTGGACCTGCGGGCCAGGGAAGAGGTGTGGACACCGGAGGTGTCGCCTCCGCTGCCGACGACGCTCGAAGAGGCATGGCGCTTCTTCCTGGCCTCCTTCGAGGAGGCCGCCGACGATGTGGACACCGCGCTCACGCCGGTGGTGCTGGCCGAGAGCGAGCCGGGCATGCCGGTGTCGCTCGCGGCGCGTGCCGTGTCGGCGCTCAGCGGACAGCCGACGTCCGAGGCGGCGCTCGACCGTGTGGTCCGCGCCGCGGCGGCCTTCGTCATGGAGGAGGTCGTGACCGACGGTCCCCCCGGGGAGGAAGCGGACGCGGCGGACACCGGCAGTCCGGCGGGCCCCGGTGTGCCGGGCGCGCCCGTCCGGCACCTGCGGCTGCGCGACCCCGCCCTCGCCGAGGCCGCCCGGCGTTCGTACGGCCGGGAGCTGCCCCGCCTGCAGCGCACGATCGCGACGGCGCTGGCCCCGGACGCGGTGCTCACCGACGCCGAACGCGCCGCCGCGGGCGGGCAGTCGCTCTCGCCCGAGGCGGAGTACACCCTCGGCCCCGGGCTGGCCCACGCCGCCTCGGGGGGCGTCCTCGACGAGTGGATCGCCGATCCGGCCGTGGCGTTCCTGCTGGACCTGCCGTCCTTCGAGGACGCGGACGGCCACGCCGACCGTTCGCCCGTGCCGGAGCTGCGCGCGCGCCGTCGGGCCCTCGTACAGGCGCACCGCCTCTACGTAGGACCCCGCACCGGCCATGTCTCGGAGCACGCCTCGCGCCTGGGGCTGACCGCCGCGGTCTGCGACGACACCGCTCTGCTGGACTGGCAGCAGCGGCTCGGCATGCCCAGGATCTGGCGCACCCACTGGGCGCACTGGCGGCCGCTGGGAGCCTTCGACCCGGCGGACTTCGACAGCGAGTGGCCCGGCCCGGTGGAACTGCACGGCTGGCGCAGCGTGGAGGGGACCGAGCAGTTCTGCACCCGCGGCGAGCTGAGCGGGCTCTACCAGTGGTGGGTGCTCGCCGACGGCTCTCCCGTCGGAGACGCGTCGACGGAGCCCCCGGAAGCCTCGGAGGAGCCCGCGAAGGACGCGACGGCGCGGAGCGGGCCGGTGGAGGTCGTGCTGGACGACATCGACGGCTGGGTCGGGGTGCGCCCGGTCGGCGAGGAGTCGCTCGACACCACCTCGCTGGTGTGCCCCGAGGAGCATGCCGGGGAGGTCCATCCGCTGTCGGGCGAGCGCGCGTTGCTGCTCGGGCGCAGCGGGATGATGCTCATCGATGTGGCGCAGGGCCGCGGGGGGCAGCGGGCGCTGCCCCGGCGAGTGCGCCGGCGCTCCTCGTGGACGCTCGTGGACGATGCCCTGTGGGGCGGCGTCACGCTGGCTCCGGAGCATCTGGAGCCGTTGTTCTCCGTGGTCGGCAGGCCGGTGCGCGCCGATCCCGCGCGTCTGGGCCCGCTGGCGTCGCTGCCCGACACCGCGCGCCTGCTCACCGATATCGGCCTGCCGGCGTCCGAGTTCTGGTTCGAGGGCCTGGAGCGCTTCGTGCCGACGCTGCCGCTGCTGGACGGCGGCGAGGACGCCTCCGGCGAGGCGTCCCCCGGGGAAGGTGCCCCCTGGCCGGGCGCCTCCGTCCTCGGGTTCGTGGGGGACGAGGGGATGCGGCTGTGCATCGAGCACGGCGGCGGGCGCGTTCTGCTGGCGGAGGCGGGCGAGTTCGTGTGCCTGGTCAACAGCTCGCTCGACGCCTTTCTGCGCTGCTGGACGGTCGCGCTGAAGGCGGTCCTCACCTCGAAGGCACGTGACGATCACGAAGCGGACGAGTTCCGGGAGCACATCCTGGGACAGCTCGGCCGGATCGACCCCGCGTGCACACGCCGTGCGGGGAAGGGCTCACTGGCCACCCTGTGGCCTCGGCTCGTCAGTGACAGCACCTACATTCTCGATTGACGCGCAGAAGCGGCCGCTGCCCGACGCGGGCCGACGACGACGGGTAAGAGGACTCACCAGATGAGCAGCGAAGACAGTTACGACGGGGTGCCGCTGGGCACGGGCATCGGCTACACCGCGGTGTGCCGCTTCCGCGACCGTGACGGGTCGGAGGCGACCCAGCTGGCCCGCAGCGGCCCCGGACGGCCGCACCCCGAGTGGCAGTTGGTGGACCACCTCGCGCAGCGGGGCATCGCCCCCGAGGACGTCCTGGAGCTGTACAGCGAGTTGCAGCCCTGTGCCCTGCCGGGAGGGAACTGCGCCGCGCTGATCACCCGTTCCTGGCCGCGGGTCAAGGTCAGCCACACGGTCGACTACGGCACGGACGCCCGCGCCCGGAACAAGGGCCAGGAGGAGCTCCACCGGCACGCCGCCGACCTGGCGCGGCGCGAGGGCCGGCCTCTCGCGGCCCGCCCGGCGCGGCTGCCGCTCCCGCCGCGGCCGGAGGCCGGTGCCCCGCCCGCCCCTTCGGTGTCCGAGGTCGGTGCCGAGGTGCTCGCCGCGTTCGGCGAGGGTGCGCTCACCCGTCGCGACGCCGAGGAACTCCAGGACAGTGCGCTGCCGCCGGACGCCCTCGGTGTGCTCACCCAGGCCGGGCTGCCGGCCCGCTTCGCGCCCTTCTTCCGGCTGTCGGCGCAGGAGCCGGCGGCGGTGGACCTGCCGCGCCTCGCCGAGCTGCGGGGGACGCCCCTCAAGCCGCATCTGAAGGAGTCGTACGACGACTACGGCTACGTCCGGATCGGCGACGACTGCGGGCGGGAGATCTGCGTCGAGCCGGGGACCGGCAAGGTCTGGGCGGTGGAACTGCGGTCGGGCTGGGCGTCGTTCGTCAACTCCGACCTGGGCTCCTTCGCCCGGTCGCTGGCCCTGCTGCAGGACGGCTGGCAGGCGCGCAGGCAGCTGAGCCCGATCGGCGCCGCGCAGGACACCGCCCGCTTCCAGAAGGAGCTGGCCGCTCTGGACCCGCAGAGCCTCGGCGGGCCCAACCGCTGGTGGTCCATGATCGTGGAGCAGATGTGGGACGGGCTGCTGTGACCGTCCCCGGCCGGGCCGCGTCCCTGCGCGGGCGCTGACCGCGGCCGCAGCGGCGGCCCTACGCACTCGCCGGGCCCCGCCCACGGCGGCGCCCGGCGATTGACCGTCAGCGGTGGGTCAGCCGCGCGCGGCCGCGATCTGCCGCGACATGATCGTCGTCAGCTCGTAGGCGGTGTGCGAGGCGGCCACCGACGTCATCTCCGCGTGGTCGTAGGCCGGGGCGACCTCGACCAGGTCGGCGGAGACCAGGTTGCAGGACGCCAGCCCGCGCAGGATCTCCAGCAGTTCGCGGGAGGTCAGGCCGCCGGCCTCGGGGGTGCCGGTACCGGGGGCGTGCGCCGGGTCCAGGACGTCGATGTCGATGGAGATGTAGAGCGGGCGGTCGCCGATGCGCTGGCGGAGCTGGTCGGCCACCTCGTCGACGCCGCGGCGCATGACGTCCGCCGAGGTGACGATGCCGAAGCCCATCTTCTCGTCCTCGTCGAGGTCCTTCTTGCCGTAGAGCGGGCCGCGGGTGCCGACGTGGGAGAGCGCGGAGGTGTCGAGGATGCCCTCCTCGACGGCGCGGCGGAACGGCGTGCCGTGGGTGTACTCGGCGCCGAAGTACGTGTCCCAGGTGTCCAGGTGGGCGTCGAAGTGGAGCAGCGCGACCGGCCCGTGCTTCTTGGCGACGGAGCGCAGCAGCGGGAGGGCGATGGTGTGGTCGCCGCCCAGGGTCATCAGCCGGGCGCCCGTGCCGAGGAGGTCGTCGGCGGCGGCCTCGACGGTCTCCACCGCCTCGTTGATGTTGAAGGGGTTGGCCGCGATGTCACCGGCGTCCGCGACCTGGGCGAGGGCGAACGGGGACGCGTCCTGGGCCGGGTTGTACGGGCGCAGCAGGCGGGACGCCTCGCGGATGGCGTTGCCGCCGAAGCGGGCGCCGGGCCGGTAGGAGACCCCCGTGTCGAAGGGGACACCGACGACGGCCACATCGGCCCGGGAGACCTCGTCGAGGCGGGGCAGGCGGGCGAAGGTCGCCGGACCGGCGTAGCGCGGGATGCGGGAGGAGTCGACGGGGCCGACGGGCCCACTGGATGCGGTGGTCATGGGGCTGACATTAGGGAGGCCCGCGAGATCCGCACATGGACATTTGCGGGGACGGGGCCGGAGGCGTTCGACGTTTTGGCCAATGGGTCCGGGTGGCGGGCTCCCGCCCTCCGCCGGGCACCCGCCGGGCAGTGGCTCCAGGCCGCCGCCCGCGGCCGCCGGCACCGGACCCGGTCCGGCTCTTCGCCCGTCTCTGCTGTCCCCCGCTGCCCCCGCTGTCCGCGCTGCGGAACTCCGCCGCCCCGGGAGATCCGTACGGGCACAATGGCGCTATGCCGATAGCCTCTGCCGCCGCAGCCCCCACCCGCGCCGAACTCGTCGACCATCTCGTCCGGACCCGGATCGCCGGTGACGTCGCCACCCCCCGCGAGAACAACCTCTCCCACTACCGCAAGCTCGCCAACGGTGACCGCCACTACTGGCTCGGCCTGGAGCTCGGCGACCGGTGGACCGACGAGCAGGACGTGCTCGCGGTGATGGCCGAGCGCTGCGGGGTCAACGACGACCCGCACCACCGGCAGGGGCAGGACACCATCGACCCCGAGCTGACGGTGGACGCGCTGGACCGCGCCGCCGCGGTGCTGCGCAAGGCGGCGGCCGACCGGCAGCGGGTGCTGTTCGCGACCGGCCACCCGGGCGGGCTGCTGGATGTGCACCGGGCGACGGCCGAGGCGCTGCGCGCGAAGGGCTGCGACATCGTCGTCATCCCGGAGGGGCTGCAGGCGGACGACGGCATGGTCTTCCAGTTCGCCGATGTGGCGATGCTGGAGCGCGGCGCCACGCTGTGGCACACCCACTCCCCCGCGCCGATGGCCGCGATCCTGGACGGCCTGGAGCGGGCGGGGCAGCCGCAGCCCGATCTGGTGATGGCCGACCACGGCTGGGCGGGCTGCGCCGGCCAGCGCGGTATCGAAGCGGTGGGCTTCGCGGACTGCAACGACCCGGCGCTGTTCCTCGGCGAGGCCGAGGGCACCCTGCAGGTGACGATCCCGCTGGACGACCACGTGCTCAGCCCGCGCCACTACGACCCGCTGACCGCCTACCTGCTGCACGCGGCCGGTCTGCGCTGACCACGGGCGCGGCCGGCGCCGCGGCTACGGGCGAGGTACCCGGATCACGCCTTCCTGGATCACCGAGACGGCCAGCTCCCCGTCGGCGGTGAAGATGCGGCCCTTGCCGAGACCCCGGCCGCCCTGGGCGGTGGGGGACTCCTGGTCGTACAGCAGCCAGTCGTCGGCGCGCAGCGGGCGGTGGAACCACATCGCGTGGTCCAGGCTCGCGCCGACCACATCGCCGACCGCCCAGCCGCCCCGGCCGTGCGCGAGCAGCACCGAGTCCAGCAGGGTCATGTCGGAGACGTAGGTGACCAGGCAGATGTCGAGCAGGGGCCGGGTGAGGGCGTCCTCCCCGTCGGCGCCTGCTCCTCTGACGGCCGCGTCGAGCGCGCCGTTGGTGCGGAACCAGACCTGCGAGCGTGGCTCGCGCGCCTCGCCGACGCTGCCGAACGGCGGCTCGTCGACATACCGCAGGTCGACGGCGGCACGCGCCTCCAGCAGCCGCTCGACGACACCCGGCTCGACGAACCGGTCGGCGTAGCGGGGCAGCATCTCGGCGGCGGTGGGCAGCGTCAGCGGGTCGGGAGCCTTCGGCATCGGCTCCTGATGCTCCAGCCCCTCCTCGTGGATCTGGAACGACGCCGAGAGGTGGAAGATCGGCTGCCCGTGCTGGACGGCGACCACCCTGCGCGTGGTGAAGGAGCGTCCGTCGCGGATCCGGTCGACCGTGTAGACGATCGGGGCGCCGGGGTCGCCCGGCCGCAGGAAGTACGCGTGCAGGGAGTGCGGCGGGCGGTCGGCCGGGACCGTCCGCCCGGCCGCCACCAGCGCCTGAGCGGCGACCTGCCCGCCGAAGACCCGCGGCACGACCGCGGCGCGGCTCAGGCCGCGGAAGATGTCCTGCTCGATCCGCTCCAGGTCGAGCAGGTCGAGCAGGGACCGCAGGGCTTCGTTCACGTGCGTGCGCTTTCGCTCAGGGCTCGGTGATACGGGCGCTAACGGCTCACAGGCCCATGTTCTTGGCGATGATCGTCTTCATGACCTCGCTGGTGCCGCCGTAGATCCGGTTGACCCGGTTGTCGGCGTACAGGCGGGCGATCGGGTACTCGTTCATGTAGCCGTAACCGCCGTGCAGCTGGAGGCACTTGTCGATGACGCGGTGGGCGACCTCGGTGGTGAAGAGCTTGGCGGAGGCGGCCTCTGCCGCGGTCAGCTCGCCCGCGTCGAGGGCTTCCAGGGCGCGGTCGGCGACGGCCTCGGCGGCGTCCACCTCGGCCTGGCAGGCGGCCAGCTCGAACTTGGTGTTCTGGAAGGCGGCGACCGGCTTGCCGAAGACGGTGCGCTCCTGCACGTACTCCTTGGCGAACCGGACGGCGGCCTTGGCCTGCGCGTAGGCGCCGAAGGCGATGCCCCAGCGCTCGGAGGCGAGGTTGTGGCCCAGGTAGCCGAAGCCCTTGTTCTCCTCGCCGAGCAGGTCCTCCACCGGGACCTTGACGTCGACGAAGGCCAGCTCGGCGGTGTCGGAGACCTTCAGGCCGAGCTTGTCCAGCTTGCGGCCGACGGAGTAGCCCTGGGCCTTGGTGTCCACGGCGAAGAGGGAGATGCCGAACCGGCGGTCGTCCTCGCGGGGGGCGGCGGTGCGGGCGCAGACGATGACGCGGTCGGCGTGCACGCCGCCGGTGATGAAGGTCTTGGCGCCGTTGAGGATGTAGTGCGTACCGTCGTCCGACAGCTTCGCGGTGGTCTTCATGCCCGCGACGTCGGAGCCGGTGCCGGGCTCGGTCATCGCCAGCGCCCACATCTCCTCGCCGCTGACGAACTTCGGCAGGAAGCGCTTCTTCTGCTCGTCGGTGGCGAGCATCTCGATGTACGGCAGGCCGAGCAGCACGTGCACGCCGGAACCACCGAAGGTCACGCCCGCGCGGGCGGTCTCCTCGTACATCACGGCCTCGAACTTGTGCGACTCGATGCCGGCGCCGCCGTACTCCTCGGGGACCCGGATACCGAAGACGCCCAGCTCGCCGAGCTTGTAGTAGAAGTCCCGCGGCGCCTGGCCGGCGGCGTACCACTCGTCGTAGACGGGGACGACCTCGGCCTCTATGAAGGCGCGGATGGTGTCGCGGAACGCCTCGTGATCCTCGTTGAACACCGTACGACGCATGCCCATGGCCTCCTTGACCGCCGCATATGGCTAAGCGCTTGCTCAGCCCTCTCGTCAGCGAAAGCTACCGGCCGGTCACCAGGACTGTCCAGAGGTAGCGCCCGGTCCACCGTGCGGTGTGCGACACGTCTCCACCGGGAACCCGCCGCACCGGCCCGGGAGGCTCCGGGCGGCCGGCGGCGCCCCGCCTACGCCCCCGCCGCCCCCGCCGCCACGGGCTCCGCGGCCACCGCGCCGAACGCCCCCAGCGCCAGCCGGTGCAGCAGTTCGGCCATTTCGGTACGGCCCGGGAGCGCGCCCGGCCTGCCCAGGTGCGGGGTGGAGTTCAGCAGCCCGAAGACGGCGTGCACGGCGGCGCGCGCCTGCGACTCGGTCGAGCCGGGGTGCACCCGGCGCACGACCTCCACCCACAGCTCGACGTACTGCCGCTGCAACTGGCGCACCCGCTTGCGGTCCGCCTCCCGCAGCCGGTCCAGCTCACGGTCGTGGACGGTGATCAGCGGGCGGTCGTCCAGCGCGAAGTCGATATGGCCGTCGATCAGCGCGTCCAGCACCGCCTCGGGGCTCTCGCCGCCCTCCGCGACCCGCATCCGCCCGCCCTCCAGCAGCCGCTCACTGATGCCGACGAGCAGTTCGGCGAGCATCGCGTCCTTGCCGGCGAAGTGGCGGTAGAGGCCCGGGCCGGAGATGCCCACGGCCGCCCCTATCTCGTCCACCCCGACGCCGTGGAAGCCGCGCTCCGCGAAGAGCCGGGCCGCCTCCTTGAGGATCTGCTCGCGGCGGCTGGTCGCGGCGGGCGCATGCGCATTGTTCATGCCGTCAATTGTAGACAGCCGGGTTAGTGCTCGTTAACCTGAAGGAAATGAGGTTAACGCCCATTAACAACGTGCCGTCGCCCCGCACCCCGTGGCGGCCGCGGCAGGTGACCGAGCAAGGGGGCTCGTACTGATGGAGCAGGCACCGGTGCTGGGGAGTGCCGCCGATCCGGCGTCCGACTCCTGGCGGGCCAACGAGGCCGCGCACCGCGAGCTGACCGCCCGGCTGCGCGAGAAGCTCGCGGCGGCCCGGCTGGGCGGCGGCGAGAAGGCCAGGGCGCGGCACACCGCGCGCGGCAAGCTGCTGCCGCGGGACCGGGTGGACGCCCTCCTGGACCCCGGCTCGCCGCTGCTGGAGCTGGCGCCGCTGGCCGCCGACGGGATGTATGGCGGGGGCGCGCCCGCCGCCGGCGTGATCGCCGGGATCGGCCGGGTCTCCGGCCGCGAGACGGTGATCGTCGCCAACGACGCCACGGTCAAGGGCGGCACGTACTACCCCATGACCGTCAAGAAGCATCTGCGGGCGCAGGAGATCGCCCTGGAGAACCGCCTGCCGTGCCTGTATCTGGTGGACTCCGGCGGCGCCTTCCTCCCGATGCAGGACGAGGTCTTCCCCGACCGCGATCACTTCGGGCGGATCTTCTACAACCAGGCGCGGCTCTCCGGCGCGGGCATCCCGCAGATCGCGGCCGTGCTCGGGTCCTGCACCGCAGGCGGCGCCTACGTCCCGGCGATGAGCGACGAGGCCGTCATCGTGCGCGAGCAGGGCACGATCTTCCTCGGCGGCCCGCCGCTGGTGAAGGCCGCCACCGGTGAGGTCGTCACCGCCGAGGAGCTTGGCGGCGGCGAGGTGCACGCCAAGACCTCCGGTGTCACCGACCACCTCGCCGAGGACGACGCGCACGCCCTGCGCATCGTGCGCACCATCGTCTCCACCCTCGGCGACCGCGGCCCGCTGCCGTGGTCGGTGCGGCCCGTCGAGGAGCCCAAGGTCGATCCGGCCGGCCTCTACGGCGCGGTGCCCGCCGACTCCCGCACCCCCTACGACGTCCGCGAGGTCATCGCCCGGCTCGTCGACGGCTCCCGCTTCGCGGAGTTCAAGGCCGAGTACGGCACGACCCTGGTCACCGGCTTCGCGCATCTGCACGGCCACCCGGTGGGCATCGTCGCCAACAACGGCATCCTGTTCTCCGAATCCGCCCAGAAGGGCGCCCACTTCATCGAGCTGTGCGACCAGCGCGGCATCCCGCTGCTGTTCCTGCAGAACATCTCCGGCTTCATGGTCGGCCGCTCCTACGAGGCGGGCGGCATCGCCAAGCACGGCGCGAAGATGGTGACCGCGGTCGCCTGCACCCGGGTGCCCAAGCTGACGGTCGTCATCGGCGGCTCCTACGGCGCGGGCAACTACTCCATGTGCGGCCGGGCCTACTCCCCCCGCTTCCTGTGGATGTGGCCGAACGCCAAGATCTCGGTGATGGGCGGCGAGCAGGCCGCCTCCGTCCTCGCCACCGTCAAGCGCGATCAGCTGGAGGCGCGCGGCGAGGAGTGGAGCGCGGCGGACGAGGACGCCTTCAAGGACCCGATCCGCGAGCAGTACGACACCCAGGGCAATGCCTACTACGCGACCGCCCGGCTGTGGGACGACGGCGTGATCGATCCGCTGGAGACCCGGCAGGTGCTGGGACTGGCGCTCACCGCCTGCGCCAACGCGCCGGTCCCCGAACGGGACGGCGCGGCCACCGGCTACGGCGTCTTCCGGATGTGAGAGGGATGTCCACAGGTATGTCCACGACGATGTTCGACACGGTCCTGGTCGCCAACCGCGGCGAGATCGCGGTCCGCGTCATCCGCACACTGCGCGCCCTCGGCATCCGCTCCGTCGCCGTCTTCAGCGACGCCGACGCGGAAGCCCGGCATGTCCGCGAGGCCGACACGGCGGTGCGGCTCGGGCCCGCGCCGGCCGCCGAGAGCTATCTCGCCGTCGACCGGCTCCTGGAAGCCGCGGCGCGCAGCGGGGCGCAGGCCGTCCACCCCGGCTACGGCTTCCTCGCCGAGAACGCCGGCTTCGCACGGGCCTGCGCGGACGCCGGGCTGGTCTTCATCGGCCCGTCCGCCGAGGCCATCGATCTGATGGGCGACAAGATCCGCGCCAAGGAGACGGTGCGGACGGCCGGGGTGCCGGTCGTACCCGGCTCCTCGGGCAGCGGCCTGAGCGATGACCAACTGGCCGCCGCGGCCCGCGAGATCGGCATGCCCGTGCTGCTCAAGCCGTCCGCGGGCGGCGGCGGCAAGGGCATGCGGCTGGTGCGTGACGCGGCGCTGCTCGCCGACGAGATCGCCGCCGCCCGCCGCGAGGCGCGCGGCTCCTTCGGCGACGACACGCTGCTCGTCGAGCGCTGGATCGACCGCCCCCGGCACATCGAGATCCAGGTGCTCGCGGACGGCCACGGCAACGTGCTCCACCTCGGCGAGCGGGAGTGCTCGCTGCAGCGCCGTCACCAGAAGGTGATCGAGGAGGCCCCTTCGGTGCTGCTCGACGAGGCCACCCGCGCCGCGATGGGCGAGGCGGCCGTGCAGGCGGCCCGCTCCTGCGGCTACCGCGGCGCGGGCACGGTCGAGTTCATCGTCCCGGGCAAGGACCCGTCGGCGTACTGCTTCATGGAGATGAACACCCGTCTCCAGGTCGAGCACCCGGTGACCGAACTCATCACCGGCCTCGACCTGGTGGAGTGGCAGCTGCGGGTCGCGGCGGGCGAGCGGCTGCCGTTCCGCCAGCAGGACATCACCTTCACCGGGCACGCGGTCGAGGCCCGGATCTGCGCCGAGGACCCGACGCGCGACTTCCTGCCGACCGGCGGCACGGTCCTCGCGCTGCACGAGCCGCAGAGCGCGTGGGGGTCCCCGCTGCCCGAGGGAAGCCGACAGCTGGGCAGTGTGCGCACCGACTCCGGCCTCTCCCGGGGCGCGGAGGTCGGCAGCCTCTACGACCCGATGCTCTCCAAGGTCATCGCGCACGGCCCGGACCGCGCGTCCGCGCTGCGCACCCTGCGGGCCGCGCTGGCCGAGACCCGCACCCTCGGCGTGACCACCAACGCCGGTTTCCTGCGCCGCCTGCTGGCCCATCCGGACGTGGTGTCCGGCGAGCTGGACACCGGGCTGGTGGAGCGCGAGGCGGCCGGGCTGGTCGACGGCGAGGTGCCCGCCGAGGTGTACGCCGCGGCCGCCGCGGTGCGCCAGGCGGCCCTGGAGCCCGCGACCGGCGACGGCGGCTGGCGCGACCCGTTCGGCGCCCCGACCGGCTTCCGGCTCGGTGGCGAGCCCGCCCCGACCCGGCACTGGCTCAAGGTCGCCGGACACGACCCGGTGGCCCACGACCTGCGGCCGGCCCCGAGCGGCGAGCGGACCTGGCAGGTCGAACCGGACCTCGTCCGGGTGACCGTCGACGACGTGCTGCACACCTTCCACCGCAGCGGCGACTGGCTGGGCCGGGACGGCGACTCCTGGCACGTCCAGGACCACGACCCGGTGGCGGCGACGCTGCGCGGAGCCGCCGGAGCACACGGCGCGGACACGCTCAGCGCCCCCATGCCGGGCACCGTCACCGTCGTGAAGGTGGCCGTCGGCGATGACGTCGTCGCAGGTCAGGGCCTACTTGTGGTGGAGGCGATGAAGATGGAGCACGTCATCACCGCGCCCCACGCCGGCACCGTCGCCGAACTGGACGTCACCGCGGGCACGACGGTGGCCATGGACCAGATCCTGGCCGTCGTCGCGCCGCACGAGGCGGATCCCGACATCCCGCCGACCGCCCCCGACGGCGAGCAGGAGAGCGCGAAATGACCACAGCAGGACTGCCGATGGAGGTCGCCGCCGAGGGGCTGCCCGGCCGCGTCCGCATCCATGAGGTCGGCGCCCGCGACGGGCTGCAGAACGAGGCGGCGGTCGTCCCCACCGAGATCAAGGCCGAGTTCATCCACCGGCTCGCCGACGCGGGGCTGCCTACCGTCGAGGCCACCAGCTTCGTGCACCCCAAGTGGGTGCCCCAACTCGCCGACGCCGAGCAGCTGTTCCCCCTGCTCGGGGACCTGGACGCGCACCGGCTGCCGGTGCTGGTGCCCAACGAGCGCGGCCTGGACCGCGCGCTCGCCCTGGGCGCCCGCCGGATCGCGGTGTTCGCCAGCGCCACCGAGTCGTTCGCCAAGGCCAACCTCAACCGCACGGTCGACGAGGCGCTGGCGATGTTCGCGCCCGTCGTGGAGCGGGCGAAGGCGGCCGGGATGCACGTGCGCGGCTACCTCTCGATGTGCTTCGGCGACCCCTGGGAGGGACCGGTGCCCGTCGAGCAGGTGGTCAGGGTCTGCCGGGCGCTGACCGACCTCGGCTGCGACGAACTCAGCCTGGGCGACACCATCGGCGTCGCCACCCCCGGCCACGTCCACAAGCTGCTCACCTGCCTCAACGAGGCCGGTATGGCCACCTCCCGGCTGGGCGTCCACTTCCACGACACCTACGGCCAGGCACTCGCCAACACCCTCGCCGCGCTCCGGCACGGCGTCACCACCGTCGACGCCTCGGCGGGCGGCCTAGGCGGCTGCCCGTACGCCAAGAGCGCCACCGGCAACCTCGCCACCGAAGACCTCGTGTGGATGCTGCACGGCCTCGGCATCGAGACCGGTGTCGACCTGGAGCGGCTGACCGCCACCTCCGTGTGGATGGCCGAAACCCTGGGCCGACCGAGCCCGTCCCGCACCGTCCGCGCCCTCTCCCACAAGGAGTGACCCCCATGTCCCTGGACCACCGCCTCCCCTCCGAGCTGGAAGAACTCCGGCGCACGGTCGAGGCGTTCGCGCACGACGTCGTCGCCCCGAAGATCGGCGACTTCTACGAGCGCCACGAATTCCCGTACGAGATCGTCCGCGAGATGGGCCGGATGGGCCTGTTCGGCCTGCCGTTCCCCGAGGAGTACGGCGGCATGGGCGGCGACTACCTCGCGCTCGGTATCGCCCTTGAGGAACTGGCCCGGGTCGACTCCTCGGTGGCCATCACCCTGGAGGCCGGCGTCTCGCTCGGCGCCATGCCGCTCCACCACTTCGGCACGGAGGAGCAGAAGCGCGAGTGGCTGCCGCGGATGTGCAGCGGCGAGCTGCTCGGCGCGTTCGGCCTGACCGAGCCCGACGGCGGCTCGGACGCCGGCGGCACCCGCACCACCGCGGTGCGCGACGGCGACGAGTGGGTGATCAACGGCACCAAGTGCTTCATCACCAACTCCGGTACGGACATCACCGGTCTGGTCACCGTCACCGCCGTCACCGGGCGCAAGGAGGACGGCCGTCCGGAGATCTCGGCGATCATCGTGCCGGCCGGCACCCCGGGCTTCACCGTCGCCGCCCCGTACTCCAAGGTCGGCTGGAACGCCTCCGACACCCGTGAGCTGTCCTTCGCCGACGTCCGCGTACCGGCCGCCAACCTCCTGGGCCAGGAGGGCCGCGGCTACGCCCAGTTCCTGCGCATCCTCGACGAGGGCCGGATCGCCATCGCGGCGCTGGCCACCGGTCTCGCGCAGGGCTGCGTCGACGAGTCGGTGAAGTACGCCGGGGAGCGGCACGCCTTCGGCAAGCCGATCGGCAGCAACCAGGCGATCCAGTTCAAGCTCGCCGACATGGAGATGCGCGCCCACACCTCCCGGCTGGCCTGGCGTGACGCCGCGTCCCGCCTGGTGCACGGCGAGCCCTTCAAGAAGGAGGCCGCCATCGCCAAGCTGTACTCCTCGGAGATCGCCGTCACCAACGCCCGTGAGGCCACCCAGATCCACGGCGGCTACGGCTTCATGAACGAGTACCCGGTCGCCCGCATGTGGCGCGACTCCAAGATCCTGGAGATCGGCGAGGGCACCAGCGAGGTCCAGCGGATGCTGATCGCACGGGAGTTGGGGGTGTAGCGAGCGCTCCACGGCCGGCCCGGCGCTCCCGGGCCGGCCGGCAGGGGCCCTCCGCCCTGCCGCGGCCCGGGACACTCCGGCGGGGCGCCTGCCGACGCCCCGCCGCTCAGCTCACTTCGCGGGCCACGGCACCTCCGGCGCCCGGTAGTACCCGATGCCCATGGCGTCCCAGCGGGGCCCCTGGGCGGCCAGCCTGACCTTGTACGTCTCCCAGTCGTGCGTCGACGCCGGCGACCAGCCCAGCTCGGCGATGCCCGGCAGGCGGGGGAAGGCCATGTACTCGATGTGCGCGGAGGTCGAGAGCGTCTCGGACCACAGGGGCGCCTCGACGCCGAGGATCGACTCCGGCGGCGCGCCCTGGAGGTAGCTGCCGGGATCCCAGTCGTAGGAGCGCTTGGTGTCGACATAACCGGCCCAGGACAGACCCAGCGGCGTGTTCTTGTCGTACTTCATGTCGAGGTAGGCGCGGTCGGCGGGCGAGAGGATCAGCGGGGTGCCGTTCCTGGCCGCCGCGGCGACCTGTTCGCGCTCCGCCGCGCCGGTCGCGTCGTAGCCCCAGTACTGCGCGACGGCGCCCTTCGCCGGGTGCGCGCCGGTCAGCTGGTGCCAGCCGATCACCTTCTTGCCGTACTTGGCGACCACCGGCTGGACCTTGTCCATGAAGGCCACGTAGTCCGCATGGCTGGTGGAGTGGGCCTCGTCGCCGCCGATGTGGATCGAGGGGCCGGGGGTCATCGCCGCCAGCTCCCGGATGACGTCGTCGACGAAGTCGTACGTCCGGTCCTTCGGCACGCACAGCGAGCTGAAGCCGACCTGGGTGCCGGTGTAGAGGGGCGGCGCCACGCCGTTGCAGTTCAGCTCCGCGTAGGAGGCCAGCGCGGCGTTGGTGTGACCCGGCATGTCGATCTCGGGGACGACCGTCAGGTACCGGTCGGCGGCGTAGTCGAGGATCTCGCGGTAGTCCTCCTTGGTGTAGTAGCCGCCGGGGCCGCCGCCCACCTGGGTACTGCCGCCGTAGGTCGCCAGCTTCGGCCAGGACTTCATGGCGATCCGCCAGCCCTGGTCGTCGGAGAGATGCAGATGCAGCTTGTTGATCTTGTACATCGCCAGCTGGTCGATATAGCGCTTGACCTGCTCGACGGTGAAGAAGTGCCGTGAGACGTCGAGCATCGCGCCGCGGTAGGCGTAGCGCGGCGAGTCCTCGATGGTGCCGCCCGCCACCTGCCAGGACGCGCGCTGCGTGCTCCGCGTCTCCAGGCTCGCCGGGAGCAGCTGCCGCAGGGTCTGCACACCGTGGAAGAGGCCGGCGGGGCGCTCGGCGCTGATGGTGACCCCGCGGCCGCCGGAGGCCAGCCGGTAGCCCTCCTCACCGAGCCCCTTGGCGCTCCGGCCGCCGAGCCGCAGGACGATGCCGTCCCGGCCGTCCTTGGCGGTCACCGGGAGCGCGAAGCCGGTGGCGGGCCGCAGCAGCCCCGCGAGGTAGCCGGCGACCCGGCGCGCCTCGCCGGAGCCGCCGGGTACGCGGATCACGGTCCGGCCGCCGATCGTGTAGGGATCGCCGCCGCTGTGCACCGACGCGGGGGCGGGGATCACCTGCCCCAGCGGAGTGGCGGCGCGGTCGGCGTCGGGCTGGGGCGGTACGGCGGCGGTCCCCATTCCCGCCGCCGCGGCCAGCAGCAGCGAAAAGAGGAGTCTGCGTCGTCTCATCGACGGTCCCTTCGGCGAGCATCGTGCATGGATGGTGTGGAGGGCACCTTCTGCATGGCATGGAGCGACCGAACGGTGACCATGCGTACCGTGAGCCTCGGATCTGGTCAAGGTTTAGACCACTTTCCGGCCGCCATCTCGGGGACCTGCCCGATATCGGGCAGATTTCTTGCGTTAGCGCGCCCGGCCCCGCAGTATCGACGAGTGCTCGATCGTCGCCCGTCCCATGAGGACCTCGTGGACCACCTGGTGCGCAGCACGCCGCTGCACCGCGGCGAAGCTGCCCGGGTGGTCCTGGACGTGCTCGCGTACTTCGACGAGACCACGGAGGGCTTCGTCCGCCGCAGACACCGCGAGCTGCAGTCCCAGGGGCTGCGCAACGAGGTGATCTTCGAGCGGATCGCCGACGAGCTGCCGCACCGCGCGGTATCCCCGCCGTCACTCTCGATACGCCAGCTACGCCGCCTCGTGTACGGCTGAAACGCCGGACGCGCGCGATCGCAGTCACCACGAACGCAGCAATGAACACTCGTCATCACGTTTCTCGGAGGGCCACAGTATGTGCGGGATCGTCGGATATATCGGCAAACGCGACGTTGCTCCCCTGCTCCTTGAGGGCCTGCAGCGCCTGGAGTACCGCGGCTACGACTCCGCCGGCATCGCCATCCACACCAAGGCGGCCGGCAAGACCCCGGGCGGCCTGAAGACCGCCAAGGCCAAGGGCCGGGTCCGGGAGCTGGAGTCCCGGCTGCCGAAGCGGTTCGCGGGCAGCACCGGCATCGCGCACACCCGCTGGGCCACCCACGGCGCGCCCACGGACGAGAACGCCCACCCCCACCTCGACACCGAGGGCAAGGTGGCGGTGGTCCACAACGGCATCATCGACAACGCCGCCGAGCTGCGCGCCCGGCTGACCGCCGACGGAGTGGTCTTCGCCTCCGAGACCGACACCGAGGTGCTGGCCCACCTGATCGGCCGCTCCACCGCCCCCAAGCTGGAGGAGCGGGTCCGCGAGGCGCTGCGCCACATCGAGGGCACCTACGGCATCGCCGTGCTGCACGCCGACTTCACCGACCGCATCGTCGTCGCCCGCAACGGCTCCCCCGTCGTGCTGGGCATCGGCGAGCACGAGATGTTCGTCTCCTCGGACGTCGCCGCGCTGGTCTCGCACACCCGCCAGGTCGTCACCCTGGACGACGGCGAGATGGCCACCCTCAAGGCCGACGACTACCGCACGTACACCACCGAGGGCTCGCGCACCACGTCCGCCCCGGAGACCGTCGAGTACGCGGCCGAGTCGTACGACCTGGGCGGCCACGACACCTACATGCACAAGGAGATCTCCGAGCAGGCCGACGCGGTGGACCGCGCGCTGCGCGGGCGGATCGACGACCGGTTCTCCACCGTGCACCTGGGCGGCCTGAACCTCGACGCCCGCGAGGCGCGCGGCGTGCGCCGGGTGAAGATCCTCGGCTGCGGCACCTCGTACCACGCCGGCCAGATCGGCGCGCAGATGATCGAGGAGCTGGCCCGCATCCCCTCGGACGCCGAGCCGGCCTCCGAGTTCCGCTACCGCAACCCGGTCGTGGACCCCGACACGCTGTACGTGGCCGTCTCGCAGTCCGGTGAGACCTACGACGTGCTGGCGGCCGTCCAGGAGCTCAAGCGCAAGGGCGCGCGGGTGCTCGGCCTGGTGAACGTGGTCGGCTCGGCCATCGCCCGGGAGACCGACGGCGGCATCTACGTGCACGCCGGGCCCGAGGTCTGCGTGGTCTCCACCAAGTGCTTCACCAACATGGTGGTCTCCTTCGCACTGCTCGCCCTGCACCTCGGCCGGATCCGCGACCTGTCCGTCGCGGACGGCAAGCGCGTCATCGACGGCCTGCGCAAGCTGCCCGCCCAGATCACCGAGATCCTGGAGGGCGAGGCGGACATCAAGAAGCTGGCGGAGCTGTACGCCGACGCCAAGTCGATGATGTTCATCGGCCGGGTGCGCGGCTACCCGGTGGCGCGCGAGGCCTCGCTGAAGCTCAAGGAGGTCTCCTACATCCACGCCGAGGCATACCCGGCGTCGGAGCTCAAGCACGGCCCGCTGGCCCTCATCGAGCCCGCGATGCCGACGGTCGCGATCGTCCCGGACGACGACCTGCTGGAGAAGAACCGCGCCGCGCTGGAGGAGATCAAGGCCCGCAGCGGCCGCATCCTCGCCGTCGCGCACCAGGAGCAGGAGAAGGCCGACCACACCATCGTGGTGCCCAAGAACGAGCCGGAGCTGGACCCGATCCTGATGGGCATCCCGCTGCAACTGCTCGCCTACCACACGGCGTTGACCCTCGGCCGGGACATCGACAAGCCGCGCAACCTGGCCAAGTCCGTCACCGTGGAGTAGATCCGGAGCCCCCCGGGGGTCGGGAGCCGGCGGCTGCGCGCGAGCCACCGAACGCGCGCGGCAACCGGCTCCCTGTGCCGGCGTCGCCCATACGCCGGCAGGATGCCGCCGCCCCGGGAGCCGTCACCTCCCGGCCGGCAGCACGCCGTTGAACCGTGGCGCGGCCGCCGGCGGCCCGTACCGCGGCGCGCTCACGTGACGGCTTCCTACCCCTCACAAGCGCACAATCCACCTCTACGCATCAGTAGACACGACGAGCCCCCGACGAAGTGACGTGCACTCAGGCGGGGGCGGCGCGAGGGGAGTTGGCCGGTCCGGTAGGTCTGCCCGGTCAGGGGATGACGATGACCGGGCGCTGCGCGCGGCGCGCCAGGCGCCCGGCGACCGAACCGAAGATCCGGCCGACGATGCCGTGCGTGGAGCCGACCACGATCGCGTCGGCCTCGTACTCCTGGCCGACCTCCTCCAGCTCGTGGCAGATGTCCCCGCCGCGCTCGACGAGGATCCACGGCACCTCGGTGAGGTGATCGGCGCACGCGAGCTCCAGCCCGAGCACTTCCGTACGGTGATCCGGCACGTCCACGAAGACCGGGGGCTCACAGCCCGCCCAGACGGTCGTCGGCAGCCGATTGGCCACATGGACGATGATCAACCCGGAGCCGAGGCGCCGGGCCATACCGATTGCATACGCCAACGCCCGCTCGCTCGACATGGAGCCGTCGAAGCCGACCACGACGCCGTGCTGGAAGGCGGGGTCGCAGGAGTGGCGTGTCTCTTCCACCGCTTCCAGGCCCGCCAGAGGATCGGCGACCTGCTTGCGGTCCGCGGGTTCGGGGATTTCGTGACCGGCCATGGGTGTCTCGGCGAGGACATCCTCTTGCGGAGGGGCGAACGGGGAACGGCGATTGACTTGATCCGGCAGTTGACTGAGCTGGCTCGATGGCGGAGCGGGAGCCATAGTTCAATGAGGAACAATACGACTGGGAATCACCTTCCCAACCTGATACCCCAAGAGTACGGCGCCACCCCTCCGCTGCCCAGGTCCCGGCGCGGACACAGTGGCCCGCCCACGGCGGCCCCGGGCCTCGAACGTTCCCCGGAGCATGCCGGAGCGTGGCGCGGATGGCAATGCCCCGCCCTGCCCCCGTACGTACCCCTCGCGGTGACCCATGATCGCCGGAGACGTTGTAGTAGCTGCCTGCGCGAAGGGAGCACGACGTGCCCGTGCCGTCCGAGAGATCACCCGACCCAGTGAGCGACGTGGTGCGCTGGGGGGCCTTCAGCTGCGCGCTGGTTCCCTTGATCCTCCTCGTGAGCGGCACCTCCCTGGCCGGCGCGCTCGGCGCCGCCGCCGGTCTGGCGGTCGTGACCTGCGCCTGCCGCGCACTGCTGCGGCGATCCGAACGGACCGCCGCCCGAGTGCTCACCGAGGACACCGGCAGACACCGGTACAGAAGGGTGGAAAACCGGACGGCGGCGCACGGGGGCGGACGGCATTCAGGACGGCGTACGCCGGTCGATTAAGGCGTCCGCAAGTCTGCGCGCGACCGTTTTCAGCCAACTTCCGGCCGGGTCCACTCCCTTGCCCCCACCACCCCACAACCCTGGTGTGAGCAGGGAGGAAAGGACCGCTGGGCATGGTTGTGCCCTACGGCGAGCGGGCAGAGCCGAGACGCGTACTTCCCATGCAGGCCCGACGAGTGGAACGCTTCGTGATCGAATGCTTCGCGCCAAGTTGCCATATCGACATACCAGCGAGTGGTGAACTTGGCACTCCATCCTCACGGGACACAGTAGATTCGATCTTGGTAGTGACGGCGGGGGAACTGTGCAGGACCGAGAGGGCGAGACGACCGAGGGGGGCTTAAGTGCCATGAGCCAGGACTCCGCTGCCGTACCAGATGCCGCACGCAAGCTCGCCGCCCGACGACGCCGCGAAATAGTCGCGGTGCTCCTCTTCAGTGGCGGCCCCATTTTCGAGAGCTCCATTCCGCTCTCGGTCTTCGGCATCGACCGCCAGGACGCAGGCGTTCCGCGGTACCGGCTGCTTGTGTGCGCCGGCGAAGACGCACCTTTGCGCACGACCGGGGGGCTCGAACTTTCGGCCCCCTACGGGCTGGAGGCGATCTCCCGTGCCGGGACGGTCGTCGTACCGGCCTGGCGCTCCATCACCCAGGCCCCGCCGCCCGCCGCGCTCGACGCGCTGCGCCGCGCGCATGAAGAAGGGGCCAGGATCGTCGGGTTGTGCACGGGGGCGTTCGTCCTCGCCGCAGCCGGACTCCTCGATGGCCGCCCCGCAACGACCCATTGGATGTACGCGCCGACGCTCGCCAAGCGTTATCCGTCCGTCCATGTCGACCCCCGTGAGCTCTTCGTCGACGACGGCGACGTGCTCACCTCCGCGGGGACGGCGGCGGGCATCGACCTGTGTCTGCACATCGTGCGGACCGACCACGGCGCGGACGCCGCGAACGCGCTGGCGCGCCGGCTCGTCGTACCGCCGCGCCGCACCGCGTCCGACCTCGGGCACCAGCGCTACCTCGACCGGTCATTACCGGAGGAGATCGGCGCCGACCCGCTTGCCGAGGTCGTCGCCTGGGCGCTGGAGCATCTCCACGAGCAGTTCGACGTGGAGACGCTGGCCGCCCGCGCCTATATGAGCCGGCGGACCTTCGACCGGCGCTTCCGCTCCCTTACCGGGAGCGCTCCCCTGCAGTGGCTGATCACCCAGCGGGTGCTGCAGGCCCAGCGACTGCTGGAGACCTCCGACTATTCGGTGGACGAGGTCGCGGGGCGCTGCGGGTTCCGCTCGCCGGTCGCGCTGCGCGGCCATTTCCGGCGGCAGCTGGGCGCCTCGCCCGCGGCCTACCGCGCGGCCTACCGCGCGCGTCGGCCGCAGGGCGGCGGGTCCGACTCCGCGCTGCGGCCGGAGCGGGTGGAGCGCGGCGAGCGTGCGGCGCCGGGATCCGGTGGTTCGGAGCGGTTCACCGCAGCCGCGGTGGCCGGTCACGGGCAGACGCCCGCACTGGCGGCCGCGGAAGCGGGCGAACAGGGCGAAGCGGGCAAGCCGCGTTCCGACGCCTTCGCCTCACGGCTGCCGGAAGCACCCGTCGGCAGGGGTGCCGGACGCCCCGTGCTCCCCAGCCAGCGTGAGCGCCCCGTAGGGTGAGGCGTATGAACGATCGCATGGTGTGGATCGACTGCGAGATGACCGGACTCTCGCTGGCGAATGACGCGCTCATCGAGGTGGCCGCACTGGTCACCGACTCGGAGCTGAATGTGCTGGGCGACGGGGTGGATGTGGTGATCCGCCCCCCGGCCGAGTCGCTGACCACCATGCCGGAGGTGGTGCGCCAGATGCACACCGCCTCCGGGCTGCTGGAGGAGCTGGACGGCGGTACGACGCTGGAGGCCGCTCAGGCGCAGGTGCTCGCTTACATCAAGAAGCATGTGCCGGAGCCGGGGAAGGCCCCGCTGTGCGGGAACTCCGTCGGCACCGACCGCGGCTTCCTGCTGCGCGACATGCCGACCCTGGAGAGCTACCTCCACTACCGGATCGTCGATGTCTCGTCCGTGAAGGAGCTGGCCAGGCGCTGGTTCCCGCGGGCCTACTTCAACAGCCCGGACAAGAGCGGCAACCACCGGGCACTGGCGGACATCCGCGAATCCATCGCGGAACTGCGCTACTACCGGGAGGCGGTCTTCGTGCCGCAGCCCGGCCCGGACTCGGACACCGCCAAGACCATCGCCGCGAAGCACGTCCTGCCGGCCGAGCCGCAGTCCGCGGCGGAGTGACGCGGCCGGGGACCCCTCCCCGGCGCATCGCCGGCCACGCCTCGTGGGCTCTCCCGTGGGCCTCCGCCTGCCTTCTCGGCAGGCGGAGGCCCACGGGGCTGTCCGGGCCCTGGCGGGAGAAGGAACCCGGCGGGCGGTCTGCGGACGCCTCGTGACGGACCCGCAGCCACGACCCCGAACCGCGAGACACGCCCGTGGTCCCGGGCCCCGAAACCTGGGAGCGAGCACCCCTCGGGACCCTGTACACTTTTTCTCAGCCGGTGGGGAAAAAGAACCACACAGCACCGGTCATGGTGGGTATAGCTCAGCTGGTAGAGCACCTGGTTGTGGTCCAGGATGTCGCGGGTTCAAGTCCCGTTACTCACCCCACTGTCAAGGCCCCCGACTTCGGTCGGGGGCCTTGCTGTTTCTCCGGGCACGCCGCTGCGGACACCCCCGCTCCGGACAGCCCCGGCATCGCTCCGGCCGGTGCCGCCGCGGCCGCGGTCGGCCGAGCGCACGGTGCGTCAGTAGGCGACGGTGAAGCGCTCGCCCACGTGGCCGGGCTGCTCGATCTCGTCGAGGACGGCGACGGCGTAGTCCTCGGTGGAGATACGGCTCACGCCTTCCGCGTCGACGATCAGGTCGTCGGTGGCCGTGCGGTAGCTGCCGGTGCGCTCGCCGGGCTCGATGGTGGCGGCCGGGCTGAGGTTCGTCCAGCGCACGTCGGAGACGGTGCGGTAGTGCTCCAGCGCGTCGCCGTGCGCGTGCATGATCTGCAGCAGGAACTCCGGGAGGCCCTCCGCGTCCCACACCTGCTTGCCGTCGGGGGTACGCAGCGAGCCGGCGCCGCCGACGGTGATCAGGCGGGGTGCCACGTCGCCCAGGGTGCGCAGCCCTGCGACGAGGGACTCGGCAGCGGGTGCGATGGTCGCGAGGTGACCTGGGCCGTCGCCGCCGCCGACCGCGCTGACCAGGACGTCCTGCCCCTTCGCCACCGCGGCGACGGAGGCCGGGTCGAGGACGTCGCCGGTGGTCACGGTCAGCTCGGGGTGGGTCGTGGTGATCTTCGCGGGGTCGCGGACGACCGCGGTCACCCGGTGGCCGCGCTGCAATGCCTCCCGCAGGATGCGGCTGCCGATGGTGCCGTTGGCCCCGAACAGAGCGATCGTGGACATGGTGGGTCTCCCAGGTGTTCCGTGCGTCCGGTGTGGACTTCCTTTTTCGGTCATCAGCCTTGCTGACGTCTTCTACGCTAGGGTCATCAGCTGGACATTTCGGGGTACCCAGGAGACGGGCTATGGTCAAAAACCGACAGCAGAGCGGGGAGCCGGTCACCGAGATCCCAGAGGTGGCGTTCTCCGCGCCGGCCGGTCGGCCCGCGGGGGTGGAGGTGATGACGCTCGCCGAGCTGCGCGAGCGCGCCGACGCCTGCGGGCTGTCCACACCGCACCGCCCCGGCTTTCACCATCTGCTGGCCCTCAGCAGTGGCCGGCTGACGCACAGTGTCGACTTCCGCGAGCACCTCCTCACCCCGGGTGATCTGCTGTGGTCGCGTCCCGGGCAGGTCCAGCACTTCGGCGACCTGACCCGGGCGGAGGGGCTGCTGGTGCTCTTCGAGGCCACCTTCCTCGACCCGGCCACCGCGGCCGCCGCCCGGATCGAGGACTGGTACGGGCCCGCCGTACGCCGCCCGGAGGGGGCCGCGGCGCGGGCCCTGGAGGAGGCGATGCGACAGCTGCACCACGAGTTCGGCGCCCTGGGCGGGTTGCCGCTGGAGGTGCATCTGGAGGTACTGCGGCATCTGCTGGCCGTACTGGTGCTGCGGGCCGCGCATCCGGCCGGGGCGGTGGACACCGACAGGGACGGGGCCTGCGAGGTGAGCGAGACCTATTTGCGCTTCCGGGACGCGGTGGAAAGGGAGTTCACCCGCAGCCGACGGGTCGCGGACTACGCCCGGTCGCTGGGCTATGCCCCGCGCACCCTCTCCCGCGCGACCGAGGCCGCCGCCGGAGTCGGGGCGAAGGAGTTCATCGACCGCCGGGTGGTGCTGGAGGCGAAACGGCTGCTGGCGCACGGCGACCGGTCGGCGTCCCGGATCGCGGACCGGCTGGGCTTCGCCGACGCGACCAACTTCAGCAAGTTCTTCCAGCGGCGGGCGGGGACCACCCCCATCGCCTTCCGGGCGGCCGTCCGGGGCGGCGCGGTGGCCGCCGTCACTCCGGGCTGACCGGCCGCCCGCCGCTCAGCCCGAGGATCTGAGCACCAGCTCGGTGGGAAGCACCAACCGGGCTCCTGGCGAGTGCCGTTCGGCGATCTCCCCCAGCAGGGCCCGCACCATCGCACGGCCCATCTCCTCGATCGGCTGGCGGACGCTGGTCAGCGGCGGTTCCATGTGGCGGGCGACCGGGGAGTCGTCGAAGCCGACCAGTGCGACATCGTCCGGGACCCGCCGGCCGCGCTCGCGCAGCACCGCGCGGGCGCCGGCGGCCATCACATCGGAGGCGGCGAACACCGCGTCCAGAGCGGGGTTGCGGTCCAGCAGATCGGCCATGGCGCGCCGGCCGCCCTCCTCGGTGAAGTCGGCGTGGGCGATCAGAGGTGGGGCCGGGTGGTGGGTGGCCGCGGCGGCCAGGGCCTGGCGGTAGCCGTCCAGGCGGCAGCGGGCGACGTACATGTCCAGCGGCCCGGTGATGGTGGCGATGGCGCGGCGGCCGGTGGCGAGGAGGTGCTCGGTCGCGGCCCGGGCGCCGCCGGCGTTGTCGGAGTCGACGTACGGCATGGGCTCGCGGGCGGTGCGGCGGCCGCTGAGCACCGCAGGCAGGGCGAGCCGCTCCAGCAGGGCGGGGAGCGGGTCGTCGGCGTGCACCGAGAGCAACAGGACACCGTCGACGCGGTGTGCGGTGAGGAACTGGCCCAGCCTGCGGCGCTCCTGGGGCGTGCCTATCAGGGTGAGCAGCAACTGGTAGTCGGTCGCGGCGAGTTCGGCGCTGACGCCGCGGATGATGCCGGAGAAGTAGGGCTCGGCGAACAACCGGGTCTCGGGCTCGGGGATGACCAGGGCGAGGGCGTCGGTGCGGTTGGCGGCCAGCGCGCGGGCGGCGCGGTTGGGGACGTAGCCCAGCTCGGCGACCGCGCGCTCGACGGCCTCGCGGGTGGCGGGGCGGACGCGGGGCGAGCCGTTGATGACGCGGGAGGCGGTGCCGCGGCCGACGCCCGCGCGGGCCGCCACGTCCTCCAGGGTGGGGCGGCCCGTGCGCCGCCTGCCGTACGCCGCCACTGCCATGCTGACCGCCTCCGGGTTCCGGGACCGCGCCGAGCCGCAGCGGCCCCGCGCCACCCGGCGCGCGCTGCGTTCTGTCATTGAACACCGAAGCACTGACAGCGTGTGGGTCCGGCGTACCGCTCGGTAAGCGGACATCGGCCAACTCCGGCCGGAGTCAAACGAGTTGACGCGCACTCCCTTGACAGCGCGCAGCGATGCGGTGACTCTTCAACCCATCACGGCTGGGAGCGCTCCCAAGGTATCGGATCCCTTCATCTCTCGTACGCACACCGTACGCGTCAGGGCACCAGGAGGACGCACATGCGCAGCGGTTCCACCCCACCACGCAAGCTGGTGATCCTCGCCACCGTCGTCGCTCTCGGCGCCGCGCTGCTCGCCGGCTGCGCCGACGACTCGGCGGGCGGCGACGACGGGGGCGAGACCACCGTCACCGTCGGCACCTTCGGCGTCTTCGGTTATCAACAGGCCGGTCTTTACAAGGAATACGAGAAGCTGCACCCCGGCGTGAAGATCAAAGAGAATGTGATCGAGCGCAACGACGCCTACTATCCGCAGCTGCTCACCCACCTCGCCGCGGGCAGCGGTCTGTCCGATGTGCAGGCCATCGAGGTCGGCAACATCAACGAGGTGGTCACCACCCAGGCGGACAAGTTCGAGGACCTCTCCCGCGCCAAGGGTGTCGACAAGAGCCGCTGGCTGGACTGGAAATGGGATCAGGCCACCACCGAGGACGGCAGGACGGTGGGGCTCGGCACCGACATCGGCCCCACCGCGATGTGTTACCGCAAGGACCTCTTCCGCAAGGCGGGGCTCCCCACGGAGCGCGAGCAGGTCGGCAAGCTGTGGGCCGGCGACTGGCAGAAGTACGTCGACACCGGCGCCGCGTACATGAAGAAGGCCCCCGAGGGAACGGTCTTCACGGACTCCGCGGCCGGACTGTTCTCCGCCGTCTACAACGGCTACTCCGAGCGGTTCTACGACTCCCGCGGCAAGCTGATCTACCGTGACAGCCCCGCCGTGAAGACCGCCTGGTCGCTGGCGATCCGTGCGGCGGAGGAGAAGATGACCGCCCGGCTCAAGCAGTTCGAGAAGCCGTGGGACCAGGCGTTCGCCAACGGCAGGTTCGCGACGGTGGCCTGCGCCCCCTGGATGCTCGGCTACATCAAGGAGAAGGCCGGCGCGGCGGCCGAGGACAAGTGGGATGTCGCGCCCGCACCCCGGCCGGGCAACTGGGGCGGCTCGTTCATCGGTGTGCCCAAGGCGGCGAAGCACAAGTCAGAGGCCGTCGAGCTGGCGGTCTGGCTGAGCGCCCCGGAGCAGCAGGCCAAGGTGTTCGCCGCCCAGGCCAGCATCCCCAGCACCCCGGCCGCCTACGACCTGCCCGAAGTGAAGAACGCCAGGAACCCCTACTTCGGTGACGCCCCGACCGGCAGGATCTTCTCCGCCGCGGCCAAGGACATCCCGACGCTGGTGATCGGCCCCAAGGACCAGCAGATCGGCAATGCCTTCACGGATGTCGGCATTCTGCAGGTCGAGCAGCAGGGCAAGTCTCCCGCGGCCGGCTGGCGGGCGGCGCTCAAGGAGGTCGAAAGCGCGGTGGACGGGTGACCGGCACCGCCGTACGAGCGTCCGCGGAACCGGAGGCGGGCCACGAGGAGGCCCGCCGCCGTGCCCGTCGAAGCCGCCGCTACCGCTGGGACCTGCGCTTCAGCCCCTACGCCTTCATCGCGCCGTTCTTCCTCTTCTTCGCCGCCTTCGGGCTCTTTCCGCTCCTCTATACGGGGTGGGCCTCGCTGCACCGGGTGGAACTGTCGGCGCCCGACGACATGGAGTGGGCCGGGCTGCACAACTACACCCGGCTGCTGGAGGACGAGTTCTTCTGGAACGCGCTGCGCAACACCTTCACCGTCGGGGTGCTGTCGACCGTGCCCCAGCTGCTGATGGCCCTCGGGCTCGCGCATCTGCTCAACCACCGGATGCGCGGCTCGTCCTTCTTCCGCGTCGCGCTGCTGACGCCGTATGCCACCTCGGTGGCCGCCGCGACGCTGGTGTTCGTGCTGCTCTTCGGGCGGGACTACGGGATGATCAACTGGGCGCTCGGGGCCGTCGGCTTCGGGCCCGTCGACTGGCAGAGCGGCACCCTGGCCTCGCAGCTCGCCGTCTCCTCGATCGTGATCTGGCGCTGGACGGGCTACAACGCGCTGATCTACCTGGCCGCGATGCAGGCGATCCCCCGGGATCTGTACGAGTCCGCGGCACTGGACGGCGCCGGCAGCGGCCGGCAGTTCCTCCATGTGACCGTGCCCTCGCTCCGGCCGACGATCCTCTTCACGGTCGTCGTCTCCACGATCGGCGCGATGCAGCTCTTCGGCGAGCCGCTGCTCTTCGGCGGCGCCGCCGGACACAAGGGCGGCGCCTCGCACCAATTCCAGACCCTGGGCCTCTACCTCTACGACCAGGGCTGGTTCAACTTCCATCTCGGCCGGGCCTCCGCCGTCGCCTGGGCGATGTTTCTGATCCTGCTGCTGATCGCCGCGGTGCATCTGCTGATCGCCCGGCGGCTGCGCAGGGATCGGTGAGGAGACGCTGTGCTGCTCAAGGCCGAGGCAAGCGAGCACCGGGACGGGCCGCGGGCACCGGTCCCGCCGACGGACGGGGGACGGCGGGGCCCGTGGCGCACCGGCGGTCGCCGGACGGGCGGACGGCGCGGGGGCGACGAAGGGGGCCGGGCGCTGCGCGGCGGGCCGCTCACCCTCGCCGTGCTGACGCTGTTCAGCATCGGGTCGCTCTTCCCGCTGGTGTGGACGGCGATCGCCGCCTCCCGCGACAGCGGGCGGCTCGCCAGGACACCGCCGCCGTTCTGGTTCGGCTCCGACCTGCTGAAGAATCTGGGAACCGCCTGGACCGACGCCAACATGGGCCTGGCACTGGCCAATACGACGGCGGTGGCCGGCACCATCGCGCTGGGCACCGTGCTCTTCTCCACGCTCGCCGGCTTCGCCTTCGCCAAACTGCGGTTCCGGCTGAAGAACCTGCTGTTGGTGCTGGTCATCGGCACGATGATGATTCCGCCGCAACTCGGAGTCGTACCGCTGTTCATGACCATCGCCGAGCTGGAGTGGACCAACCACCTGCAGGCGGTGATCCTGCCGACGCTGGTGAGCGCCTTCGGGGTGTTCTTCATGCGGCAGTACCTGATCCAGGCGCTGCCGACGGAGCTGGTCGAGGCCGCGCGGGTGGACGGCGCGAGCAGCCTGCGGGTGGTGTGGCACATCGTCCTGCCGGCCGCCCGTCCCGCGATGGCCGTCCTGGGGATGCTGACCTTCGTCCAGGCATGGAACGACTTCTTCTGGCCGATCATCGCGCTCACCCAGGAGAACCCCACGGTGCAGGTCGCGCTGACCGGTCTGGGCCGCGGCTATGTCCCCGATCAGGCCGTGATCATGGCGGGCTCGCTGCTCGGCACCTTGCCGCTGCTGCTCGCGTTCGTGCTGTTCGGGCGGCAGATCGTCGGCGGAATCATGCAGGGCGCGGTCAAGGGGTGAGGGGTCCGCTCCTCTCAACTCCTCCCTCGCCTCCTTCCCCCGCTTTCCTCTCTTCCCGTGCTTCCCTCTCTCCCCCTCGCCTGTCGCCACCCCCTCGGGCATCCGTGCGTCCCGTCCAAGACACCGAACAGGAGCACCTCATGACTCATCGCTTTCCCCCTGGATTCCTGTGGGGCTCGGCCACCGCCGCGTACCAGGTCGAGGGAGCCGCGCGGGAAGGCGGCCGCACCCCTTCGATCTGGGACACCTTCGCCCACACGCCCGGCAAGGTCCTCGCCGGCGACACCGGTGACATCGCCGTCGACCACTTCCACCGCAGCTCCGAGGACGTGGCCCTGATGGCCGAACTCGGGCTGGGCGCCTACCGCTTCTCCGTCTCCTGGTCGCGAGTGCAGCCCACCGGCCGCGGCCCGGCCCTCCAGCGCGGCCTGGACTTCTACCGGCGGCTGGTCGACGACCTCCTCGACCACGGGATCAGCCCGATGCTCACCCTCTACCACTGGGATCTGCCCCAGGAGCTGGAGGCCGACATCCACGGCGGTTCCGCCGCCGGGGGCGGCTGGCCGCACCGGGACACGGCCTACCGCTTCGCCGACTACGCGGCGATCGTGGCCGAGGCGCTGGGCGACCGCGTGGAGTTGTGGACGACCCTCAACGAGCCGTGGTGCAGCGCCTTCCTCGGCTACGCGTCGGGCGTGCACGCCCCGGGGCACACGGACCCGGTCGCCGCGCTGCGCGCCGCGCACCACCTCAACCTCGCGCACGGCCTCGCCGCCCGGACACTGCGCGAGGTGCTGCCGGCCCGCGCCGACATCATGGTCAGCCTCAACCCCGCGGTGGTGCGGGCGCGTTCGTCCGCGCCGGCCGACCTCGACGCCCAGCGGCAGATCGACGCGCTGGCGACGCGTATCTTCACCGGTCCGATGCTGCACGGTGCGTACCCGGACGACCTGCTCGCGGACACCGCACCCCTCACCGACTGGTCCTTCGTGCACGACGGCGATCTGGCCATCGCCCACCACCCCCTCGACGCGCTGGGCATCAACTACTACACACCGTCATTGGTATCAGGCAGCACCGACAACGCCCCTCCGCGCCATGACGGCCACGGCGCCGGCAGCCGCTCACCGTGGGCCGGCGCCGAGCACATCGCCTTCCACCAACCGCCCGGCGAGCACACCGAGATGGGCTGGTCCATCGATCCGTCGGGCCTGTACGACCTGCTGCTGCGCTTTCACCGCGAGGCCCCGGGCCTGCCCCTCTACATCACCGAGAACGGCGCCGCCTTCGACGACAAGCCCGACGCCGAGGGAGCCGTGCACGACCCGGAGCGCATCGCCTACCTGCGCGGCCACCTCCACGCCGCCCACCGGGCGCTCGCTGCGGGCGTCGATCTGCGCGGGTACTTCCTGTGGTCGCTGCTGGACAATTTCGAGTGGTCCTACGGCTACAGCAAGCGATTCGGCGCGGTGCACGTGGACTTCGCGACGCAGACGCGCACGCCGAAGTCCAGCGCCCGGTGGTACGCCGGGGTGGCCCGCGCCAACGAACTGCCGGACAGCTGACGACCGCTGCGCCCCGGGCAGGACGACGGGGCGCAGCTGGTGGGGGAATGCCGCTGCGCCCCGTCCGGGAGCTGCCGGGGAGCGCCCGGCAGCACGGGATCAGCCGGTGTACGCGCCGAACGCCTTGGTGAAGTCCAGCGGGCCCTGCTCGATCGAGCTGCAGGTCGGCTGCGCGGAGTTCGACGCGCCGCCCTCGCATGCCTTGTCGCGGGTCGAGGACCACATCGACAGCCGGCCCAGGTGCTTGTCCTGGGCGAACTTCACCAGCTCGGTGGCGTCATCGACCTTGAAGACCTCGTTCTGGACGTCGTTGACGCCGATCATGGGGGTCACGGCGACGGTCTTCCAGGCGTCCGCGTCGCTCAGCCCGAGGGCCTCCTTGATCTGCGCCTGGGTGGCGGTGGCGGCCTGGGTGGCGTAGGTACCCATGTCCCCGTCGTAGGAGGGGCCGTAGTCCATCGCCATGATGTTGACGGCGGAGATCTCGACGCCGTTCTTCTTGGCGTCCGCGACCAGCTTCACGCCGTCCGGGGTCAGTCCCTCGGGCATGACCGGCAGGGTGAAGGAGACGTCCAGGTCCGGGTGCTTCTTCTGCAGCTGGGCGATGGCCTGGGCGCGGCGGGTGTTGGCCGCGGTGTCGGGAAGCGCGCCGCCCTCGATGTCGAAGTCGACCTTCTTGAGCTCGAACCGGTCGATGACCTTGCCGTAGGCGGCGGCCAGTTCGTCGGCGGATCCGCAGGCCAGCCCCAGCTCCGAGCCGTTGGCGCCGCCGAAGGAGACGCGGGCGTCGCCGCCCGCGGCCCGCAGGTCGGGTATCTGCTTGGCGACGGGGTCGCCGTCCAGCGCGCCGGAGCCGCCCCACTTGGGGTCGCAGCCGCCGCCGGAGGTGATGAACGCGAGGGTGAAGTTCTTCACCCCGGTCTTCTCGGCCGTGCCGAGGAGGTCGTAGGCGGGGGCGAGCGAGGTGTCGACGAACGGCGCGAAGGCGGCGGACGCCTTCGCGGTCGTCGCGTCGCCGCTGCGCGGTGCCTTGGTGGCCATGGCCGATCCGGTGACGGCGATCGCGCCGCCCGCCGCGACGGCGGCGGCCACGGCGGCGCCGATCAGCTTGGTGGTGCGGCTCATGCGCCGGCGGTGTGCCGAGGAACTCATCTCGTGCCTGCCTGTCGTCACGTGGGGGGTATCGGGTGCTCCCGCACGCTAGCGACTGCGAAACGGACAATTACCCGTTTCCGTACGGCCGTTGACGGACTTATGGACCTCTTAAGGCAGCGGAAGGGAGCGCTTAAGCGCGGGCGTCCCGCCGCCCCTCCGGCGGCTCGTCGACGGCGCGCGTCCGCCCTCCGGGGACCGGCGCCCGCCCCAGGGCGCGCGCCGTCGCGGCAGCCCTCAGACCCGGCTCGCCGCCCGCTTGCCGCGACTGCCGAGCGTGCGCCGCAGGCGGTGCCCGCGCCGCTCCCCGTGGCGTGCGCGCCGGTCGTCGAGCGCCAGCCAGACCCGTACCTCGGTGCCGCCCAGGACCGAGCGGCCGATGCGCACATCGCCGCCGGTCGACTCGGCCAGCCGCCGCACGATGTCCAGCCCGAGGCCGGTGGAGCCGTCCCCGCCGCCGCCGTGACCGCGCCGCATCGCCGCGTCCGGGTCGGGGATGCCGGGCCCGGCGTCCGAGACCAGCACGATCACCGCTTCCTCCGCGTTGTGGACATCCACGGCGAAGGCGGTGCCCTCCGGGGTGTGCCGGAAGACGTTGCCGAGCATCGCGTCCAGCGCCGCGGCGAGATCGGGCCGGGCGACGGGGACGCGTACCGGACGGTCGGCGCCTGCGACGCGCACGGTGCGTCCCTCGTCCTCGGCGAGCGCGGACCAGAAGCCCATCCGCTCGCGGATCACCTCGGCCGCGTCGCAGCCGGCGGCGGCCGCGGCCTGCTGGGTCTGCGCCTTCTGTTCGCGTGCGGTGCGGATGATCTGGTCGACCTCGCGCTCCAGCTGCTCGACGGCGGCCCTGGTCTGCTCGGCGGCCGGCCCGTCACCGAGCGAGGCGGCGTTCAGCCGCAGCACGGTCAGCGGCGTCCGCAGCCGGTGCGAGAGGTCGGCGGCCAGCTCACGCTCGTTGGCCAGCAGCTGGACGACCTGGTCGGCCATGGAGTTGAAGGCGACGGCCGCGGACCGCAGCTCCTTGGGCCCGTCCTCAGGGACGCGGACGCCGAGTTCGCCCTTGCCCAGGTCGTGCGCGGCGCCGGCCAGCCGTTCCGCGGGCCGCACCATCCGGGTACCGAGGCGGTCGGCGACGGCGACCGAGCCGACGATGAGCGCGAGCCCGACGCCGGCGAGGACCACCCAGGAGGTGGCGACGCCGTTGGTGAGCGCGTCATCGGGCACATAGACCTCGACGACGGCGATACCGGACGCCACAGCCGTCGGCTGGAGCAGCGAGGAACCGCCGGGTACCGGTGAGATGGAGGCCCGGCCGAGCCTGGCCGCGGACTCGACGTCCTCGGGCGCGGCCCGCCGGGAGCCGATCTCGGCGGGCTTGCCGCCCTTGGCGCCGGGCGGCACATGCACCCCGATCCGGCCACCGGCGCCGGTCTCGGCGCTGGCGACGGCCCGCTCCAGCTGGGCGCGGTCGGAGGTGATGGCGAGCACCGGCCCGATGGTGGCGGCCTGCCGCTCGGCGTTGGAGAACGCGCGGTCGCGGGCCATCTCCTTGACGACGAGCCCGAGCGGAACGGCGAAGGCGACCACGACCATGGCGGTGACGGCCAGGGCCACCTTGACCAGTGCCCATCTCACAGCGGGGGCTCCAGCTTCACACCGACGCCGCGCAGGGTGTGCAGATAGCGCGGGATCGCGGCGGTTTCACCCAGCTTCCTGCGCAGCCACGAGAGGTGGACGTCGATGGTCTGGTCGTCGCCGTAGGACTGCTGCCAGACCTCGGCGAGCAGTTCCCTGCGGGCCACGACGACGCCGGGTCGGCCGGCGAGGAACGCCAGCAGGTCGAATTCCCTGCGGGTCAGGTCGAGTGCGGCTCCGTCCAGTTCCGCCTGCCGCCGCAGCGGGTCGATGGCGAGCCCGCCTACCCGGATCACTCGTGAGGGCGGTTCTGCGCCGGCCGTGGTGGCGCGGGAGCGACGCAGTACGGCCGACATCCGGGCCGAGAGGTGCTCGACGGAGAAGGGCTTGGTGAGGTAGTCGTCCGCGCCGTCGTTCAGCAGCCGGACGATTTCCGTCTCGTCGTCCCGCGCTGTGGCGATGATCACCGGTACGTCGGTGATCCCGCGCAGCATTTTCAGCGCCTCGGACCCGTCCAGGTCGGGCAGTCCCAGGTCGAGGATGACGACGTCGAAGCCGACGTGCGCCACCTCGCGCAGCGCCTCCAGAGCGGTGCCGACGCTCCGTACGGTGTGGGATGCCTCGGTCAGATGCCGGATGAGGGCCGAGCGTACGAACTGATCGTCCTCGACGACGAGCACACGAGCCATGGGCGGCACCGTACGCCATACGGGCGGGTGTCTTTACCCGGGGTTGACGCCCACACGGTGGTTGACCGCGGTCGCGGAGGGGCTGCGACCCGGCAGGCGGGTGGTGCAGTATGAGCCAAATGCAACGAGGACTGGTTCACGCCGCGGCCTGGACGCTGGCGACGGGCGCCGCGGTCACGCTGTCGTGGTTCGGCGTGCACACCGTGCTGTCCGGCACGGCGTACGACGCGCCGCGCGCGCTGCCCCTTTCCGACCGGGCGCCCTCCGCGGGGAGCGGGCCGGACAGCGGTATTTCGCCGCGTTCCTCCTCCACCCACCGGCCGAAGCCGTCCGCTCCGTCCGACGAGGACGCCTCCCCGTCGGACGCCAAGGCGTCCCAGCCGTCGGTGCCCTCCCATTCCGCGGGCGCCGGGTCGCGCGGCCCCTCCCCCACCGCGCCGGGAAGTTCGTCGCCGGCCGGGGGCGGCCAGATCAAGAGCTACTCCACGCAGGGCGGCCGGGTCGTCTTCGACATGGGCACCGATTCCGCCCAGCTGGTGTCGGCGACCCCGAACTCCGGCTGGGAGATGCAGGTGTGGAAGCAGGAGAAGTGGATCCGTGTGGACTTCACCGGCGGCGGCGCCCACACGTCCGTGATCTGCACCTGGAACGATCATCCGCCGACCGTGGTGACCAGCAACAACGCGACATAGCAGGCGGTTTGGCCGGCGGCCGCCGGTCGCGTGGTGAAGGGGCTCCCCTCGCCACGGGGGCCCTCGCGCCGTCGTCTCAGTCGAAGACCTCGGGGGGCGGGGGCGGCGAGGCCACCGCCGTGGCGTCCGTCACCGCGGCCGCGCCGCCGGTGAAGTCCAGCAGCGCCCGTCCGTGTTCGACCCGGCCGGCCTGCGGGTCCGTCGCCGCCCGCCGGGTCAGGTCGGCGACCGGCAGCTGCCCTTCGGCCGCCAGCAGGATGGCGTTGCCGAAGCGCTTGCCCCGCAGGACCGCGGGATCGGCGGTCAGGCACAGCTCCGGAAATATCGTATGGGCGGTGGCGATCTGGCCCCGCAGGAACCGCAGCGGCGGCCCGTCCGCGAGGTTCGCCGCGTACCAGCCGCCCGGCCGCAGCGCCCGCCTGACCTCTCCCACGAACTCCGCACTGGTCAGATGCGCGGGCGTGCGGGCACCGCTGAAGACATCGGCGATGATCAGGTCCGCCCAGCCGTCCGGGATCTTCGCCAGTCCCGCACGGGCGTCCCCGCCGCGCACCCGGATCCGCCAGCCGCTCTCCAACGGCAGTACCCGGCGCACGAGTTGGACCAGCGGCGCGTCGATCTCGACGACCTGCTGGGTGGAGCGCGGACGGGTCGCCGCGACATAGCGCGCCATGGTCAGCGCACCGCCGCCCAGGTGCACGACCTGGAGCGGTTTGCCGGACGGCGCGGCCAGATCCACGATGTGCCCGAGCCGGCGCTGGTAGGCGAAGTCGAGGTACGCCGGGTCGTCGAGGTCGACATGGGACTGCGGGGCGCCGTCGATCAGCAGCGTGAAGCCGCGCGGCCGGTCACGGTCGGGGCGCAACTGCGCGAGCCCGCCGTCCACCGTCTCCTCGACGGGCTCCGGGCCGCCTCGCCCGCGCCTGTTTTTCGCCATGCCCCCAGTATGGCGCCCGGTCCGGAAACCGTATCCGCTGGTCAGCACCGGGTGCGGGCACCCTGCTCGCGCGCACGGCGATGCGGTGGGCCACCACGGCCGAAGTCGTCGACGGCCCACCGCTGTACAGCCTCACCGCACCGGCCCGGCAACCTCCCGAGCCGGCCGCCGGATCACTTGTTGACGCAAGAGTTTCCGAAGGCCGGGTTCAGCAGCGCAAGCACGTTGACCGTGTTGCCGCACACGTTCACCGGGATGTGCACGGGAATCTGGATGACGTTCCCGCTCAGGACACCCGGGGAGTGCGAGGCGCGGGCCTTGGCCGTCGCGCCCTTGCCGCCCTTGTGGTGGTGGTGACCACCGTTGGTGGCCGATGCGACACCGGCGCCACCGATCACCATCGCGCACGTGACGGCAGCCGCCGAGGCGGTCTTGGCGAAGCGCTTCATCATCAATCTCCTTTCAGTTCACGAATGGGGCACCGCGCTCAACGAGCGAATTACGGCATGGATGCGGGGCGTTCGGCCGTCCGGTAAAACGTTCTTCCGGCCACCGGCCCGCACACCGCCACCCTCCGCAGTCCGCTATTCCGACGATGGAATCCCGCACGGGCTCACGGCGTGCCTCCCGCAATTTCCAACAGGCTTAATGTCAGAGTGCTCTCCTGTTTGACTGATAGAAGTCGGAGAGGAAGACATGCGGAAGTCGATGGGCCTCACCGGGCGTGGTGTCGTATGTGCGCTCGTGTCCGTGACACTCTCGGCCACCCTGTCTTCGGCGGCGGCGGCGCCGGCCCCCGAGGAATCCTCGAGCATTCCCTTCGCGGAGCGATACCGCGCCGTCCAGCACGGCGGGATCGCGCGAGCGGCCAACTCCTCGATCACCTGCGGGGCGGCGGCGACCGGCACGGCCGCGCCCTGCTCGGGAGCACAGCAGGGCGGCCCCGGCGTCAACGGCCATTACAGAATGGCGTACATCGACGTCGACTCCGACCCGAACACCTACAACTCCAGCAGCGCCGACCTGCGGTTGCCGGCCGACTCGCGGGTGAGTTACGCCCGGCTGTACTGGGGCGGCAATCTCCGGGTCGGTGAGCAGAAGCCGCCGAAGGACAACGAGCGGGTGCTCATCGCCGAGCCCGGCGGCCGGTACAAGCAGGTGCTCGCCGACACCGTGACCGGACACCGCACCACGTCGAAAACCGATGGCTTCCAGGCGTCGGCGGACGTCACCAAGCTGGTGCGCGACAGCGGATCCGGCGCGTACACGGTGGCGCAGATCAATGTCGCGATGGGCCACTCCCCGGCAGGGGCGTGGGGGGGCTGGACGCTGGTCGTCGCGTACGAGAACGCCCGGGAGCCGTTGCGCACTCTGGCGCTCTGGGACGGCTTCCAGCCGCTGGGCACGAAGCATCCCGCGCTCTCGGTGGGACTGGACAAACTGCGGATCCCGGCGAATGCGACCGGCAGCGCGGGGGTGGTCGCCTATAACGGCGACCGGGGCGAGGGAAATGACGCGCTGAGCGTCGCGGCCGACCAGGGGCCACCGGTTTCCCTCACGGATTCCGCCAACCCGGCTAATGATGTGATGAATTCGACGATCGCGGATTACGGTCAGGATACGGTCCGGCTGCCCGCGTACCGGAATACCCTCGGATTCGACTCCGATGTTTTCGACATCAAGTCGGCCCTCCGGTCCGGCGGCGACCGCCTCACTTTCCGCTTCGACACCCGCGATGCGGGATACCTGGTCGGCGCGCTCTTCGTCCAGGCCGAGAGCAGGCGCTGAACGACGTGTCCCGGAAATTCCCGCAGAGAGTTCTGTCAGCTCGGTAATCAGGGGAGCAGTGCGCGTGCTGCCGCATGACTTGCAGTCCGAACAGCGGCCTACGATTCTCCATGTCTCCCAGCCCGTCGACGGCGGGGTCGCCCGTGTCGTCGCCGACCTGGTGCGTGCCCAAGTCGCCGCCGGCCTGCGGGTCGTGGTGGCCGCGCCGCCCGGCGGCGCTCTGCACGGTGACGCGGCGGCGGCCGGCGCGGAAGTGGCCCCGTGGTCCGCGAGCCGGTCCCCCGGGCCGACCCTTCCGGGTGAGACGTGGCGGCTGGCCGGGCTGATCCGGCGCACCCGTCCCGACCTCGTCCACGCGCACAGCGCCAAGGCGGGGCTCGCCGCCCGGCTGGCCGTCCGCGGCCGGATCCCGACCGTCCATCAGCCGCACGCCTGGTCGTTCGAGGCCGTCGGCGGACCGACGGCACGCCTCGCGCTCGCGTGGGAGCGGTATGCCGCGCGCTGGTCGGACCGGGTGCTGTGCGTGAGCGAGGCGGAGCGGCTGCGTGGCGCGGAGGCGGGCGTGGCGGCCCGGTGGGCGGTGATCCGCAACGGCGTGGATGTGAACCGTTACGCCCCGGGCAGCTCGGACGAGAGGGCCCGGCGGCAGCTGCGCGCCTCGCTGCCCACCGTGAGCGAACTGCCCCCCGATGCGCCCCTGGTGGTGTGTGTGGGCCGACTGTGCCCACAGAAGGGCCAGCTCACCCTGTTGCAGGCGTGGCCCGAGGTCACCGCGGCGGTGCCCGACGCCCGGCTCGTGCTGGTCGGCGACGGACCGGACCGGCAGCTGCTGCACGAGGCCGCACCCCCCGGGGTGCTCTTCGCGGGCGCGGCCGAGAACACGGCCCCCTGGTATCGCGCGGCGGATCTCGTGGTGCTGCCGTCGCGCTGGGAAGGCATGGCGCTGGCCCCACTGGAGGCGATGGCCTGTGCCCGCCCGGTGGTGGTCACCGATGTGTGCGGTGCCCGGGAGAGCCTGCCGCCCCAGGCGGCGTCCTCCTGCCTGGTACCGCCGGAGGACCCGGCCGCCCTGGCCCGGGCCCTGTGCGGGTTGCTGACCCGCCCTCAGCTGTGCGTGACGCTGGGCCAGCGGGCCCTGGAGCACGTGCGGACCACATACGACGTGCGGCGTACAGCGGCAGCGGTTCTGGATCTGTACCGCGAACTGCTCGGACTGCCGTGCCCCGAGAACAGGGAGCAGAGCAGGCGATGACGACCGAGAGCGCGGACGCGACCCATACCGCCCGGGTCCTGCCCCGGTCCACAGCCACCCGGCCGCAGACCGCCGCGGTCTTTCCACCGCGGCGGTCCGGCCACGACCACACCTCACCACCGACGCGGGCCGGCCGCACCACCCGGCACGGGACCACCGCCCCGCTGATGGCCGCGGACTGCCTGGCCACGGCCGGCGCCGCCTTCCTCGTACGGGACCCCGGCCCGACACTGGCGCTGCTCGGCCCCATGGTGCTGTGCCTGGTGCTGCTCAACGCCCACGCCGGGCTCTACCGCCCCGGCCTCGTCCCGACCGCGCTGGGCGACCTGCCCGCACTGCTGGGCCGGGCCGCTGTCTGCTGGTGCGTGGCAGCCGCGGCACTGGCCGCCATGACCGCGGGCCAGGTGCTGCGCCCGGACGCGCTGCTGTGCGCCGTCGCGGCGCACGCCGCTCTGGCGTGCGGCGGCCGCGCCGCGGTCTACCGGGCACGGCGCGGCGCCGCCCGCCGCCGGCCACGCTCCACGCTGATCATCGCCCCCGACCCGGCCGTCGGCCGGCTCTCCGCCGCGCTGCACGCCCACCCCGAATACGGCATGCGCCCGGTCGGCGTGGTCGTCCCGGGCTCCGCCGTGCCGGGCGCCCAGGCGGCGCCCACGGAGGGCGGAGCGCCCCCGCTGCCCCGCCTCAACTCGCCCGACGACATCGCCCGCGCCGTTCTCCAGAACACCGTGCGCGACGCGGTCTTCATGCTGCCGCCGCACACCGATCCGCAGACCTCGGCCCTGCTCCAGCGGTTCCTCGACCAGGGCATCGCGGTCTGGCTCGCGGGCGCGGCCGTCCCGCACGACGGCCGGCCGCCGCGGCGCGACACCGAGCACCTGTGGGGCTTCACCTGCCGCCGGCTGGAGAACCCCGCACCGCGGCACGGCGGCTGGGCCAAGCGGCTGCTGGACATCGCCCTCGCCGCGCTCGCGCTGTCGGTGGCCGCTCCCGTGCTGCTGGGCTGCGCGGTGGCGGTACGGCTCTCCGACGGGCCCGGCGTCATCTTCCGGCAGGAGCGGATCGGCCGGCACGGCCGCGCCTTCACCCTGCTCAAGTTCCGAACGCTGCGGCCCTGCAACGCGCACGAGTCGGCGACGCTGTGGAGCGTGGCGGACGACCGCCGGATGAGCGCGGTCGGCCGGCTGCTGCGGCGCTCCTCGCTCGACGAGCTGCCCCAGTTGTGGAACGTGCTGCGCGGCGACATGAGCCTGGTCGGGCCCCGTCCCGAACGCCCGTACTTCGTCGAGCAGTTCAGCCAGCGCTACCCGGAGTACGGCGCCCGGCACCGGATGCCGGTGGGCATCACCGGCCTGGCCCAGGTGCACGGGCTGCGCGGGGACACCTCCATCGAGGACCGGGCGCGCTTCGACAACCTCTACATCGACAGCTGGACCCTCTGGCAGGACGTCCGGATCATGCTGCGTACGGCGTCCTCGCTGTTCCGGCTGGAGGGCAGGTGAGCGCGGGCGCGCCATCGTCCGTCCTCACCGGACCGTGGCCCGTGGCCGACCGGGCGAGAGCGCTGTCGAAGCGCTACGCACCCTTGGTCCCGGCGCTCGCCACGGTCCTGCTGCTGTGCGCACCGGCCGACCGGGGCGATGTCACGGCCCCCGGCCGGATCACACCGGCTGACGCCGCGTCCGCGGTGCTGCTGCTGTGCTGCCTGATCCGGCTGGTGCGGCAGCGCGCGCGGCCGCTGACCCTCACCGCGGCCCTCGTGCTGGGGTCGCTGGCGGTGGGCTTCGCGGTGTCCACCATGGCCTCGGACGACCCGGCCGCGAGCCTGCCCGGCTTCGTGCGCGCCGTGCAGATCTTCGTGCTGGTGCCGGCCGCGCTGGTGCTGACGCTGCGCACCCCCCGGGACTTCCGGGTGGTGGCCGGGTCGGTGGTGCTGCTCGCCCTGGTGCAGGGTGCGATCGGCGTCCATCAGTTCATGACCGGTACGGGCGCGTCCTACATGGGCAAGGACATCCGCGCGGTCGGCACGTTCGGATCGCTCGACGTCATGGGGATGGCCACGGTCGTCGCCTACGGCCTGGTGGCGGCGCTGGCCCTCGGGCTCGCACCGGCCGCCGACGCGCCGCGCCACCTCCGGCCGGCGGCCCTGTGCAGCGCCGCGCTGCTCGTGGTGCCCCTCGCGGTGTCCTTCAGCCGGGGCGCCTGGATCGCCACGGCGGTGTCCGTCCTGGTGGTGCTGCTGCTGGCCGGGCCAAGGCTCGCCGTGCGGACCCTGGCGGTGCTGGGTGCCCTGACCGTCGTGCTGGTCGGCGGGGCCGGTGTCGGGTCGCAGATGATGAGCGAGCGGATCGCCAGCATCACCGAGGTCTCCGCCGCCCCCGACCGTTCGGTCACCGACCGGTACGCCCTCTGGGCCGCGGCGGCCTCCATCTGGAGCGACGCCCCGGTGACCGGCGTCGGCCTGAAGGGCTTCGCCGCCCACCGCGACGGCCACGCCTCGCTCGGCCTGTCCTCCGGCAGCGACACCGGCGGCGCCGGAGCGGGCTTCCAGCGGGAGCCGCTGCTCTCCCCGCACAACATGTATCTGCTGGTCCTCAGCGAACAGGGCCTCGTCGGCATCACGGCGCTGCTGGGCAGTTGGGCGGCGCTGCTGGTGTGCGCGCTGCGCCGACTGCCGGCCGCCCGTCGCGGGGGCCGGCACGCCGACTGCGGGCTCATCGCGATCGGACTGCTGGTCTGGCAGGCCGTCGACTTCCTCTACGCCGACATCGGCGGCCCCACGACGGTGCTCACCGCGGTGCTGTTCGGGCTCGTGTCCTGGTGGGCGCTGGCCACCCCGGAGCCCGCGCGCGGGGCGGACACGCGATGAGCGAGACGACCGCCGAGCAGCAGGCGCCGGCCGACGCGCGGCCCGCGGCCGTACATCCCCAGGCGGCGCCCCCGGAGCCGGTCGGTACGCGCGCGGGCGCAACCGGCGGTCCCCCCAACTCCAGCCCGCTCGGCCGGTTCCTCGCCCGCGCCGCGGCCCTGACCGCGGTGCTGACCGCCGCCGGCTCGCTGTGCGGGCTGCTGCGCGACCAGACGATCGCGCATCTCTTCGGCGCGGGCAGCGATACCGACGCGTTCCTGGTGGCGTGGACGGTGCCGGAGGTGGCGGCGACGCTGCTGATCGAGGACGCCATGGCGCTGCTGCTGGTCCCGGCGTTCAGCCTCGCGCTGTCCGCCCGGGCGGCCCGGCCCGCCGAGGGCGCCACCGGGCAGCTGCCCGACGACGGCCGCGACCCCGTGTGGGCCCTGCTGACCGCCACGTTCCCGCGGCTGTTCTGCGCGCTGGCCGGTGGCTCCGCGCTCCTCGCGCTCGGCGCTCCGCTGCTGGTGCGGGTGCTGGCGCCGGGCCTTGCCGACCCGGCCGCGGCCGTCGACTGCACCCGGCTTACCGCGCTGACCGTCCTCACCTTCGGCGTCGCCGGCTACTTCAGCGCCGCGCTGCGCGCCCACCGCAGCTTCATGGCGCCCGCCGCCATCTACATCGCCTACAACCTCTGCATCATCGGCACGATGCTGACGCTGCACGCCGCATGGGGCGTGCGGGCCGCGGCCGCCGGGGTGGCGCTCGGCGGGGCGGCGATGGCTCTCCTCCAGCTCCCCTTCTTCGTCCGCCGGCTGCCGTCCCGCAAGACGCTGCGGCCGGTCCCCCGGGCCGTGGCCAAGCGCACCGCGCTGCTCGGCTTCGGGCTGCTCGCGCCGGTCATCTGCTTCGCGCTCGGCCGGCAGGCGCAGGTGCTCGTCGAACGGTTCCTGGCCTCCTCGCTGCCGGCCGGCGCCATCTCGCATCTGAACTACGCGCAGAAGGTCGCGCAGATGCCGATGGTGTTCTCGCTGATGATCTGCACCGTCACCTTCCCGGTGGTGGCCCGCGCGGTCGCCGAGGGCCACGCCGAGCGGGCCCGGCGCCGGGTGGAACGCGATCTGACGCTCGCGGGCCTGGTGGTGCTGCTGGGCACGGCGTACGTCATCGCGTGCGCGCCGCAGATCATCGAGGTCCTCTTCCAGCGCGGCGCGTTCACCGCCGCGGACACCGCCGCCACCGCGTCGGTGATGCGGGTGTACGCGCTCGGTCTGCTCGGGCACAGCCTGGTGGGGGCACTCATCCGGCCGTTCTTCTGCGCGGCCAGGCCCACCTGGTACCCGGCCGCGTCGATGGCGACCGGGCTGCTCATCACCGTCCTGACCGGGCTGTTCGCGGTCCGCTTGTGGGGGGTGCACGGCATCGCCGCCGCCAACGCGGCCGGCATCACCGCCACCGCGCTCCTCCTGCTGCACGGTCTCGGCACCCGCGTCATCGCCATCACCGTGCGCCGGGTCGCGGCGGGCCTCGGCCGTCTCGTACTGGCGGCCGCCGCGGCCACCGCCGTCGGCGGGCCGGCCGCCGCGCTGGCCCCGCATCCGCTGCTCGGCGCGGCGGCCGGCGCGCTGCTGGTGCCCGCCGTCTTCGCCGCCACCGCCGTCGCGGTCCGCTCCCCCGAGGTCCGGCAGCTGCTGGGGCGCGCCCGGCGGACCACCCCGGCACCCGGCGGGGAACACACTCCCGCCGCACCGCCGAACGGCCCCGGGAACGCCGTCGGCGGATCCGGCCGCCCCACCGACGCCCGCAGCAGGCTTCGCTCCGCGCTCCGCGGAGACCCCCCGCAAACCCCCTAGCCACCGTCGAAGGAAAGCGCACCCATGCCCGTTGAACCCGCGACCGGCAACGACGACATGACGCCGGGCACCCGCGCCGTCGCCTCCGTCCCGGCCGCCCGCCGCTCCCGCGGCACCCCGCCGTGGGTGCTGATGTACCACTCGGTCGCCGATGTCACCGAGGATCCGTACCACGTCACCGTCTCCCCCGACCGGCTGCACCGCCAGCTCGGCTGGCTGCGCGGGCGCGGACTGCGCGGCGTCGGCGTCGGCGAGCTGCTGCAGGCCCGCGCGGCCGGGCGGGGCGCCGGCCTGGTGGGGCTGACCTTCGACGACGGCTACGCCGACTTCCTCTCCGACGCGCTGCCGCTGCTGCGCCGCCACGACTGCACCGCCACGGTGTTCGTGCTGCCCGGCCGGCCCGGCGGGGAGAACGCCTGGGATCCGCTCGGGCCCCGCAAACCGCTGCTGACCGAGGACGGCATCCGCGCGGTCGCGGACGCCGGCCTGGAGGTCGGCTCCCACGGGATGCTGCACCTGGACCTCACCTCCGTCGACGACGGCGCCCTGGAGCGGGAGACCGCGGGCAGCCGGACACGGCTCGCCGCGGTGACCGGTCAGGCCCCCGACGGCTTCTGCTACCCCTACGGCACCGTCGACGCGCGGGCGGTGGCGGCGGTCCGCGCGGCCGGCTACCGGTACGCCTGCGCCATCGACCCCGGCCCGCTGACCTCCCTGCACGCCCTGCCGCGGGTCCACATCGGCGCCTCCGACACCTCCTGGCGGCTGCATCTCAAGCGCGCGCTGCACCCCCTGCGCCGCCGCCCCCTCCCCACCGAAGAGCCCGCCCCGGCCGCTACCGCTGGAGGTATCCGATGAAAGTCCTGCACATCATCACCGGCCTCGAAGTGGGCGGCGCCGAGCAGCAGTTGCGGCTGATGCTGCGCCGGCTGCCGGTGTCCTGCGAGGTCATCACCCTCACCGATCCGGGCCCTGTCGCCCAGGGCATCGAGGCGGACGGCACCCCCGTCACCCACCTCGGGATGACCGGCAACCGGGACCTCACCGCGCTCCCCCGCCTGGCCCGGCTGATCCGCCACGGCAACTACGACCTGGTGCACACCCACCTCTACCGCGCCTGCGTCTACGGCCGGATCGCCGCCCGGCTGGCCGGTGTGCGCACCGTGGTCGCCACCGAGCACTCCTTGGGCGACGCGGTGATCGAGGGACGCCGGCTGACCCGCGGCGTCCGCGAGCTGTACCGGGCGACCGAACGGCTGGGGGCCGCCACGGTCGCCGTCTCCGACACCGTCGCCGCACGGCTGGTCCGCTGGGGAGTACCCGAGCAGCGCATCCACGTGGTGCCCAACGGCATCGAGGCCCACCGCTTCGCGTTCGACGCGGACGCCCGCACCGCCACCCGCGCCCGGCTGGGGCTGCCGCCGGACGCCTTCGTGGTCGGCGGGGTCGGGCGGCTGGTCCCCGGCAAGCGGTTCGACGTCCTGGTCCGGGCGGTCACCCAAATCTCGGGGGCGCACCTGCTGTTGGCGGGTGACGGACCCGAGCGCGACACCCTGCGGCGGACGGCCGAGCAGTTCGGCGCGGGTGACCGCATCCACCTGCTGGGCCAGCGCGGCGGCGCGGTCAGCCCCTCCTCACCCTCCGCCGGTCCCGGCGAGGACCTCGACATCCCCGACCTGCTGTCGGCGATGGACGTCTTCGTCTCGCCGTCCGCGGACGAGGCGTTCGGCCTGGCCGTGCTGGAGGCGCTCGCCGCCGGGCTGCACGTCCTGCACGGCAGCTGCCCGGCCGTCGACGAACTCCCCGCCGACCAGGCCCCCGGCGCCCACCGGTTCCGCGCCGGCGCCTACGAGCTGTCCACCGCGATCCGGGAACTGCGGCGCACCGGGCCCGGCCGGCTGCCGGTGCCGCCGGTGGTGGAGCACTACGACATCGCCCACAGCGCGGAGGCGCTCATGGCGGTCTACCAACAGGCCCTCGCCGGACCCGCGATGAGGTCCGCGGGCTCCGGATCCACCGTCTCCGCGGCCCGTTCGCCGGAGTCGTACTCCTCGAACGTGTCGCTGCCCGACCCGTCCCCGTCCCCGAGCGACCAGTCGCTCTCCAAGAGGTGAACCCCATGATGGACGAGACCGTACGGGAAGAATCCGCCATGCCCGCGCCGGAGGCACGGCGCCGGGGCAACCGGCTGCGGGCGCGGCTGCGCCGGCTGCCCACGTGGTGGCCCCTGCCGCTGTGTGCGCTGCTGGGCGCGACCGGCGGGATGACCTTCGGGATGGTTCAGCCGGCCCAGTACGCCGCGACGAGCTACGTCGTGGTGGTGCCCGCGGAGGGCTCGGACGCCGCCACCGCCCTCGGTTTCGCACAGGCGTACGGGCGGGTGGCGACCAGCGGGGCGGTTCTCGCCGACGCGCACCACGTCTCCGATGTGCCGCTCGCCGCGCTGCGCGGCGGGGTCCGCGCGACGACGTCTCCGGACGCCCCGATGATCGAGATCACCGGGACCGCGGCGACCCCCCGCGCCTCCGCCGACATCGCCAACGCGGTGGCCCGCTCACTGACCCGGACCGGCAACGGGACGGCCACCCGCACCCGCGCCAAGCTGATGGTCTTCTCCCGCGCCACGTCCCCCGTCGACCCGTCCTCGCCGTCCGTGCCCATCGCCACCGAGGTGGGGGCCTGCGCGGGCGGCCTGATGGGCGGCCTGCTGCTCCTCGTCCGGCCGCGCCGGCGGCGCGGGGCGTCCCACGGCGCCACCGTCCCCGCCCCGGCGCACGGACCCGTGCCCGCACCGGGCGCGAAGGCCGCGGCCAGGGAAGCGGTGCGATGACGTCGCAGCGGACCGCGTGGAACCTGTCGGCCGCGGGGCCCGTACCGGGCGTCCCGGAGGCGCCGGCACCGGCGACGACGGTGCCGGCTCCCTCGCGGGCACCGTCGTGCGAGAACCCCGACACCCTGGACACGGTGGTGTGCCGCGATCCGGAGCAGTTCGCCGCGCTGGCCCCGGAGTGGCGTGCGCTGCACGGCCGTTGCCGTGCCGCCACCCCGTTCCAGAGCCACTCCTGGCTGTACTCGTGGTGGCTGTCGTACGGCGTTCCCGGGCGGCTGCGGGTGATCCTGGTGCGGCGCGGCGGCCGGCTCGTCGGGGCCGCGCCGCTGATGCTGACGCACCGTCCGCTGCCGGTGCTGGTTTCCCTCGGCGGCAGCATCTCCGACTTCTCCGACGTGCTGCTCGACGACTCCTGCGCCGCCCTCGCGGCCGGCGCGCTCGCCGAGGGGCTGCGCGGTGCCGCCCGCGGCGCCCTCGTCGACCTGCGGGAGGTACGCCCCGGCGCCGCCGCCGAGCAGCTCTACGCGGCCTGGGAGGGCCCTCGCCGTTCGCTCGTCGACTCGGTGTGCCTGGAGCTGCCCGGCGTGTCCATGGACGCGCTGCTGCGGCGGGTACCCGGAGCCCGCGCCCGAGGCGTACGGGCCAGGCTGCGCAGGCTCGACGCCCTGGGCGTCGAGGAGCGCTCCGTGCCGGCCCATGAGGTGCCGGCCTCGGTGGAGACCTTGCTGCGGCTGCACGGGCTCTGGTGGCAGGGGCGCGGGGTGACGCCCGAGCACCTGCGCCCGCGGTTCGCCGAGCACCTGGTGCGCGCCACCCGCGAGATGGTCGGCAACGGCGAGGCGGAGCTCACCGAGTACCGGATGGACGGCCGGGTGATGGCCGCGGACATCATGCTGCTGTCCGCGGACCTGGCGGGCGGCTACCTCTACGGGGCGGACCCCGAACTGCGCGCCAGGAAGGTGGACATCACCGCCATGCTGATGCGCCACGACGCACGCCACGTCGTCGGCACCGGCCGCACCGTCCTCAGCCTGCTGCGCGGCTCTGAGCCGTACAAGCTGCACTGGCGCCCGGAGCCGGTGACCAATCAGCGGCTGCTGCTGTCCCCCCGCGCGCTGCGTCCGGCGCTCGGCCTGTACGCGGCGCAGGTGACCGGCCGTGCCCTGGCGGCCGGCGTCGTCCGCAGCCGGATGACGCCGGTACGCGTTCTGCGGGCCCGGCTGAACACCTGGCAGGCGAAGGGTGTGTGCAGGAAATGACCCCCCGGTACACGGCCCGCCGGGACCGGCGGGCACTAGTCCGCCTTCCCCAGCAGCCGCCCCAGCAGATCGATCCGGATGCACAGCCTCCGGGTACCGAACCAGCGCTCGATGCTGTCCCCGAGGTCGAGGGGAAAGCAGTTCTCCCGCCTGCCGGGCACCGGCGGGCGTGCGGGGGACGGCTCGGGATCCGGCAGGTCGTAGAGCGCGGAGCGGTACGCCCGCGAGGAGCGCGGGTTCTCCTCGCACTGCCAGACACCGTGCGGGCAGTAGTCGGTGATCGTCTGGTAGAGCGGCTTGTGTTCGTCGATCCACTCCAGCATGCGCCGGACGAATTCGTCGTTGTCGCCGTTCCGGAACAGTCCCCATTCGGGGTACGAGATCTCCTTGTCGTGCTCGTCGGCGAAATCGACCTGGTCCTGGAGCCCGTACGGCTCCTCGATCATTTCGTCGAACGTCATTCCGGACGGCTGGTCGTAGGAGTCCATGCCGATGATGTCGACCACGTCATCACCCGGGTAGCACTTCGTCCAGCCGATGGCGTCCCGGCCGCGGTTCGGCGTGAAATCAAATCGGAAATCCTCACCCTCCACCGAGCGCATCACGGTCACGATGCGGTTCCAGTACTCCTTCCAGGCTTCCGGGTCGGGTCCGCAGCGATGGGTGTAGGTGACGCCGTTCATTTCCCAGCCGAGGGTGATGACCGTGTCCGAAAGCCCTTGCTCCACCAGGTTTTCCGCCAGCCGGCGGAAATGGTGGTCGAAGTCCCCGTCCGCGGCGTACTGCAGCAGATCGCGGACGTCGTCGTCGGACACGCCCTCTTCATTGCGCTCCATCATCGGCACGTTGAGCACGAACAGCCGGTCCTCGTCCTCACCGCGCCAGTCGGCCCAGGGCCGCAGGAAGTCCGGGTGGCCCTCGATGCTCGCCCACCGGTCACCCGGCAGATAGGTGTGGCCGACCCCGATGTCCGTCCCCCCGAGCCATTCCTGAAGGTCGGGCATCCGCCGCACCCCTTCCTCGTCGGATCCCAGAAATGCACCCAACGACGTCGAGGCGGCCGAGACCGCGGTGGAGTTGCGTGCGTCGTCCTTCTCTGCGGCGCGATCGGGTACGGACACAAGGCTGCAGGAGGCGAGCAGGCTGATGGTCATCGCCCCCAGAGCAGCGCCCGTCAGCCTCCGGCTTCGCTGGGACATAGTGACTCCTTTGGAGACGCCCGCTGTTCGGCGTCCGGTTCTTGTGACGGTAATAGGGAGATCTCCCATTTCGGCCGCCTGAATGCATTTTGATAGCCCATTAGCGAATTGCATCCCCCACACGGTCCATCGAAGTGAAGGACTCCCCTCATGCCATCGTTCGACACCGATGTGCCCGCCCTGTTGCTCAGACTCGACCCCAATCCCTTTCATCACGGCACCCTGGGAGCGATCAGATCGCTGGGCCGGTCCGGAATCGAGGTCCACGTCGTGGCGGCCGCCGCGGGAGGCCCAGTGGACCGGTCGCGATACCTGCACCGGTCCCACGAACTCCCGGCGCCGCCGGTGGCCGATATCCCGTTGCTGGAAAAGCTGTGCGACATCTCCGAACGCATCGGCAGACCCGCGGTACTCATCCCCATGGACGACCGCGGCGCGATCGTCGCGGCCCGGCTCGCCGGCCGGCTCCTGGGCCGCTATCTGCTCCCCGACCAGCCGGCCGACCTGCCGGAGCGGGTGGCCGACAAGGCCGAACTCGCCCGTCTCTGCGGGGAGCTGGACGTGCCCCACCCGGCAACCGTCATCCCCGGCAGCACCCAGGAGGCGGCCGACGCGGCGACCGACCTGGGGCTGCCCGTCATCGCCAAGTGGAGCCGCCCCTGGCTGCTGTCGCCCTCCACCGGACTGCGCAGCACCACCCTGGTACGCACCCCCGACGAAGCCCGCAGGCTCTACGAGCGGTCCGAACGCGCGGGCAGCGCCCTGCTGCTGCAACGGCAGCTGCCCGGCGGCCCGGACACCGACTGGTTCTTCCACGGCTGCTTCACCCACGGCGGCGGGTGCCTGATCGGCGGCTCGGGCCGCAAGGAGCGCGCCTGGCCGCTGCGCACCGGACTGACGGCGGTCGGCCGCTGGCTGCCGAACCCCCAGGTGGAGCGCGCCTCGTTGCGGCTGGCCCGGCATCTGGGCTACCGCGGCATCCTCGACCTCGACTTCCGCCGCGACGCCCACGGGCGCTACCACCTCCTCGACTTCAACCCCCGGCCGGGCGCCCAGTTCCGGCTCTTCACCGACTCGTCCGGCCTGGACGTGGTCCGTGCGCTGCATCTGGACCTGACCGGCCGCACGGTGCCCGGTCGCCGCAGTACGCCCGGGCGCGTCTTCCGCGCCGAGAACTACGCCCTGCTGTCCGCCGTCACCGCGGCCTTCGCCGAACGGCCGCGGAGCGCACTGCCGAACGTCATCCGCGGATCCACGGAGGTGGAGCGGGCGTGGTTCGCCGCCGACGACCCGATGCCGTTCCTCGCGATGACCGGGGCATGGCTGCGCCGCGGCGCCCGCAAGGGCGCGTACCGGATGCGCGCCGCGGCACCGGGCAGCACACCGCACACCGCCCGCGCGGTCACCACGCACCGCGTCGGCGCATCCCAACAGCCTTGACCACCCCTGGCCTTGAGCTGCCCGCCGGGACCCCGGCGGGCGACGACAGGCCGACCACACAATGAGAAAGAGCAGGGACTCCCATGTACGACCTCGTGGTGGTGGGCGCCGGCCCCTACGGACTCTCGATCGCCGCCCACGCGGCCGCGGCCGGGCTGAGCCTGCGGGTGCTGGGCCGCCCGATGGCCTCCTGGCGCGATCACATGCCGGGCGGCATGTTCCTCAAGTCGGAACCCTGGTCCTCCAACCTGTCCGCCCCGGGCGGTGACCACACCCTCGCGGACTACTGCGCCACCCACGACGTGGCCGTACGCCACGGCGTCCCCCTCCCGATCGGCACCTTCACCGCCTACGGCCAGTGGTTCGGGGAGCGGGCGGTTCCGCAGGTCGAGGAGGTCACCGTCACCTCCGTACGGCCGGACGCCGGAGGCTTCCGGGTGGAGACGGACGCCGGCGAGACCATCGCGGCCCGGACCGTCGTGCTCGCCATCGGCGTGATGCCGTTCGTCAACCGGCCCGAGCCGCTGCACGGCCTGTCCCCGGACCTCGCCTCCCACAGCAGCGACCACCACGACCTGAGCCGCTTCGCCGGCCGGGACGTCACGGTGGTCGGCTCGGGTCAGGCCGCCCTGGAGACCGCGGCGCTGCTCGCCGAGGAGGGCGCCCGGGCCCGCATCCTCGCCCGCGCCGACCGGCTCAACTGGAACACCCCGCCGCAGCCCTTGGAGCGCGGACGGCTGCGCGCGCTGCGCGATCCGCACAGCGGTCTGGGCACCGGCTGGCCGAACTGGGTCTGGTCGGAGATCCCCTGGGCGGTGCGCAGACTGCCCGCCTCGGCGCGGGTGCACATCGCGGAGACCGCGCTGGGCCCGGCCGGCGCCTGGTGGCTGCGCGACCGGTTCGAGTCCGCGGTACCGGTCATCCTCGGTCACCGGATCCGGGCCGCGGCGACCCGGGACGGCGGAGTGCGCCTGGACCTCACCAAGAGGGACGGCGGCACCGAGACCCTGGACACCGAGCACGTGCTGGCGGCCACCGGCTTCACCCCCGACCTCGGACGGCTGCGGCTGCTGGACCCCCAGGTGCGCGGCACACTGCGGACGGTGGGCGTCAGCCGGGCGCCGGAGCTGACCTCCGGCTTCGAGTCCTCGTGGCCCGGGCTGTTCTTCGCGGGTCTGCTGACGGCGCCGTCGTTCGGCCCGTCGATGCGCTTCGTCTACGGCGCGACGTTCACCGCGGAGCGGTTGATGCGCGGAGTGCGGCGCCGGCTGGGCGACCGCCCCGGGCGCGTCACCATCCCCCGTCCGGCCAGGGACGGCGCCCCGGCCGTCGCCGACCCGGCTCCGGGTGCCCCCACCGCCGGGCGCACCCACTAGGCGCGTTCGCCACGAGGGGCCGCCCGGTTCGTCCGGGCGGCCCCTCGCCGTTCACCGCGTCACTGGCAGCGGTCGACGGCCTCGATCGTGCGGGCCGCCTGACCCAGCGCCTCGCGCAGCACGGTGGGGTCGGTGGCCGCGGCGAACGCGCCTTCCGGGGGGACCAGCCAGCCGGTGCCCGTCACCGGGGGCTCGATGACGGCCCCCTCCTCGCCGTGGGCCGCGCTCAGCGCGAGTCCGCGGCCGTGCGTCTGCGTACAGGCGCTGCCCGGCACGTCCCACCCGTCGGCCGTGCCGGGCGGCACCAGGAAGCCCAGCGTGTGACAGGCCCCGTCGTGCAGCACCGGGCCGACACCGTCCCGCAGCCGCAGGATGTCGACCGCCTCCAGGCCCTGCCGCGCCGGCACCGTGACGAGGTCACAGGGCTGCGCGGGGTCGGGCAGCGCGGTCCGCTCCCGGAGGGGGTGGTGGCCCGGGGCGGCCGCGATGGCCGGTGCGCCGCCTGCCACGGTGTGCCCCGTACGGCCGGCGCCCCGGGCCGCGGAACCCTTGACGCCTCTGCTCACGCCGGTCTCCCACACGGAGAACCCCTCCTCATGCACGCACCGCACCCTTTACATCGTCTTCAACGGCGTGGCGCGTCAACGGCTACGGCGGCGTAACGCTGCAAAGGATGGCACTTCATGGCGGATCGCGGGAGAGATATCCGATTTGTGGCCAAACTCTGTGTGGTGCAACCGTCACAGCTAGTACGGTCGTCCCGCCGCACCGCCAGACGCGGCAGAGCACGAAGATGGCACGGAGAGGGTCCGCCATGGCGTCGCAACCAGCACGATCAGCGTCGTCCCGCACCGTATCCGCCCGCCCGAACACCGCCTTCCGACAGCTGCGCGGCAGGCTGTCACCGGGCGAGTTCGCGGCGGCGGTCCGTCGGTCCGCCCGTGAGATCGGCGAGCAGGTCTCGTGCGACGCCCGCTATGTGGGCCGCGTCGAGTCCGGGGAGATCCGGTGTCCGAACTACGCCTATGAGCGGGTGTTCCGGCACATGTTCCCCGGTCTGACGCTGCCCGACATGGGGTTCGCGCCACGCGAGACGGTACGCGGACGGGGGGCGCGTACGGCGACGACCGACACCGCGCCCCTGGCAACCGACACCGACCACCGCGATACCTGTATCCAGATCTGCGAGGAGAGCGACGTGCTGCGTCGCGCGTTCATCACCGGCGGCCCGGCGGCCGCCCTGGGCATCACCACCCTGCATCCCCTGAGTTCCGCCGCCATCGCCGTCCCCGGCCCGCGTTCCGCCGGCAGCCGGGCCGGCGCCACCGAGGCGACCGCCGTCGAGGAAGCCGTCCGGCGGATCCGGCTGCTGGACGACCGGCACGGCGCGGAGGGCATCTACCGCCGCGCGACCCAGCCGCTGCGCGCCGCCTACGAGTTGCTGGACTCCGGTGTCCAGCGCCGTTCCGTCGCGGACCGGCTGCATTCCGGAGCCGGGGAACTCGCCATCACCGTCGGCTGGTTGGCACACGACTCGGGCCGTTTCGACGACGCCCGCTCGCACTACGCCGAGGCCCTGGCCACGGCCCGGGTGTGCGGCGATCCGGCCCTGGAGGCACACGCCTTCTGCAACACCGCCTTTCTCGCCCGCGACGCCGGCCGGCCCCGCGAGGCGGTGCGTGCCGCGCAGGCCGCCCAACAGGCCGCCAAGCACCTCGGGTCGCCCCGCCTGCTGTCGCTGCTCGCCCTGCGCGAGGCGGGCGGCTGGGCGGGCCTGGCCGACCGTACGGGCTGCGAGCAGGCGCTGGTCCGCGCGCAGCGCCTCTTCGCGGGCGGACCCTCGGACAGCGACCCGGAGTGGATGACCTTCTACGGCGAGGCCGAGTTGGAGGGTCTGGAGGCGCAGTGCTGGTCGGCCCTGGGCGAGCGGGGGCGCGCGGCGGAGCACGCACACCGGGCGGTGGCCCTGCAGGACCCTCATTTCAGCCGCAACATCGCCCTGTTCACCGCGGAACTCGCGGGCAATCTCGCGGCCGGTGGGGCCCCCGAGGAGGCCGCCGAGGCCGGCACCCGGGCGCTGGCGCTGCTTCAGCAGGTCCGCTCGGCGCGGATCCGCACGATGCTCGACGGCACGGCCCGCGCTCTGCGCCCGCACCGCGGCCTCGCGCCGGTCGCGCACTTCCTGGACCGGCACGAGGAGTCCGCCGACCCGGCGGAACCGACGGGCCGTCAGCCGGCCTGAGGCGGGGCCGCCGTCAGCCCAGGTGCCCGGTGTCGTTCCAGCGTTCGATCGCCGGTTCGCCGTAGGCCCAGCCGAGCACCGACAGGGACGTCGGCTCCAGGCGGATGCGGGCCCCGAAGGAGATGTCCAGGCCAAGCCAGCGGGCGCCGAGCGCGCGCAGGATGTGGCCGTGCGCGAAGACCAGGACGTCACGGTCGGCGGAGCGGGCCCATGCCACGACCTCGTCGACCCGCGCCGAGACCTCGGCGAGCGTCTCTCCTTCCGGGACCCCGTCCCGCCAGATGAGCCAGTCCGGCCGCCCGGCCTTGATCTCGGCCGGGGTCAGCCCCTCGTACGCGCCGTAGTCGACCTCCATCAGGGCGTCCCAGTCCTGCGCCCGGTCGCCGAAGCCGGCCAGCTCGCAGGTCTCCTTCGCGCGGACCAGCGGGCTGGTGCGCACCTCGACGTCCGGCAGGCCGTTCCAGGGCGTGCGGTGCAGCCGCTCCCCCAGCAGCTTGGCGCCGCGCCGGCCCTCGTCCAGCAGGGGGATGTCCGTCCGTCCGGTGTGCTTGCCGGAAAGGGACCACTCCGTCTGCCCGTGCCTGGCCAGGAGAATGCGCGCTGCCATGGGTCGTACCTCTCGCCGGTCACCCGGCTTGTCTCGCTCGGTGCGGGCCGGGCACCGGCTTTCCGCCTGCGCCGACCGCGGGAACTCCATCATCGCGCATGGGGTCGTTTTGTCCGTGGGCGGGGACGCGGGCAGCGATCCTCGGGGGAACATGCGGCCCTCGCCCCACATGTCGGTGCCGGATGCGAGACTTCCGCAGGTGAACGTTTCCCGCGACAGCCGACCCGCGGCAGCCGCACCGCAGGCGGCGCAGCCGATGCCGACGCCCGGCCCGCGGCAGGGGGCGCCTCCCGGCATCGGCCGGGGGCGGCTCACCGAGCTGCGCGGCCCCGGCGTACCGCCCCGCTCCCTCGATGCCCGCGCCCTCGCCGCACTGGCCGCCAACCCCGGCTGCCGCCGCCGCGCGCTGCTGGACGGCGCGGGCATCGACAAGGGCGCGCTGGCCCGCGCGCTCGGCTCGCCCGCGGCGTACGGCCAGTCGCAGTTCGCGCTCGTCCGCGGCAACGCCTTCGAGGCGCGGGTGAAGGCGGACGGCGGGCAGGACCTGATGCGGCTGCTGCACGAACGGCTCCGGCCGGGCACCCCCGCGCCCGAGGCCGAGGCGGTCGCCACCCCCGATCTCTCCGCCGCCGGCCCCGAGGGCCGCGCGGCCCGTACGGCCCTCGCGCTGCGCGAGGCGACCGCGGCCGGCGGCTGGGCGCTGCTCGACCATCCGATGCTGGCGGTCGAGGTGGCCGGCTCGCCGGCCTACGTCGAGCCGGATGCGGTCGTGGTCCATCCGGACGGCAGCTGGACGGTCGTCGAGATCAAGTCCTTCCCGATGATCGACGGCGCGGCGGACGCCGCCAAGGTGGGCGCCGCGGCCCGGCAGGCCGCGGTGTACGTCCTCGCCCTGGAGACCGTCGCGGGGCACGTCGCCGCGCGGACGGGCCGGGAGGTACGGGTCCGCGACCGGGTGCTGCTGGTCTGCCCCAAGGACTTCTCCAACCTCCCCACCGCCGCGGCCGTCGACATCCGCAAGCAGCTGGCGACGACCCGCCGGCAGCTGGCCCGGCTCACCCGCGTCGAGGAGATCGCCGCCGAGCTGCCCGAGCGGACCACCTTCGACCTGCGGCTCACGGACGACGGCACACCGACCCGGCCGGCCGAGGAGCTGACGGAGGCCGTCGAGGCGGTCGAGGCGGCTTACGCGCCGGAGTGCCTGGCCGCCTGCGAGCTGGCCTTCCACTGCCGGGGGCACGCCCGCCACACCGGTGCGGTGGAGACGCTGGGGCGGGGCGTGCGGGGCGAGTTGGGCGGTCTGCGCACCGTCGGCGAGGTGCTCTCCGCGGCCTCCGCGCTGCCGGGGCCGCGTGGTGCGGATACCCCGACCGCGGATGCCGGGGATGCCGGGGATGCCTGTGACGACCCTGCCGTGACGGCCCTGCGCAGAGCCGCCGCGCTGCGAGCGGAGGCTCTGGCCGACGCCGCGCGGACCGACGGCTCCCCGGCCGCAGCGGAACGCCCCGAGGAGCCCGAGGAGCCCGGATGTCGCTGATCGAGACGCTGGCCCGGATGGAGGCCGTGGCGGCCGGCCGCGCCCGGCCGCTGGCCACGGTCCGCCACCGCCACCTCTCCGACCGCCCGCTGGTCCTCGTTCCGCTGACCACCGCGGGCGAGGCCGGTGCCCCGCTGGGCGCCCTGGTCGGCACGGACCGCGAGAAGCCGCTGCTGCTGGCCGTGGCGCAGCCCCGCGACCGCGATCTGCGGTTCGCGTTCCTCGCCGAGCTGGCCGAGTCGGTACTGCCGTATCTGGACGGCTTCGCGGACGGCGTGGAGTGGGAGGAGCGCAAGGAGACCGACCCGGAGACCGGCAAGAAGGTGCCGGTCCAGGTCGAACTGTGCGCGGACGCACCGCAGTTGATCGTGCCGAGCGCCTCCGGCATCGACTTCGTACGGCTGCTGGGACGCTCGATGCGGTTCCGGCGGACGGCCGAGCAGGAGCCCGAGGCCCCGTACCCCGCGCCGCCGCACGTTCCCCTGCTGGGCCGCTGGCTGACGCACGTCGGCGAGCGGGCCCGGGTGCCCGGCGCCTGCCTGCTGCTGTCCATGACGGGCCTGCTGACCCGTCATTGGGCGACCGGCCAGAGCATGCTGGAGGACCAGCACCTGGGGGCGCTGCTCGCCTGGATCGACCCGCCGGAGGGCGTGTCGGGCCCGGTGGCGGCCGAGCACGCGGAGACCGCGCGGGACGAGCGCGGCCAGTTGCGGTGCCCGCCGGCCGGACCGGCCACCGACCCGGCGTTCGACAACCGGCTGCTCGCCCCCGCGATGGCCCGCTACGACGCCGGGCTGCCGGGCGCCGAGGACGAGGTCCGCGCGCTCGTCGAGGGGCAGTTGCGGCCGACGTGGGACGCCGTCTGGCAGGGCATCGACCTGCTGCGCGCCCTCCCCGCGGGCCCCCGCGTCGCCGACCGCTGGAAGCGCGACCGCTGGTCCTACACCGCGCACCGCGACCGGGTACGCGCCGGGGAGCCGCCGCAGCCCAAGCAGGACGACGCCATCACCGCGGCCCGGAAGCTGTCCTCCCGGGAGACCGCGCAGGCGCAACTGGACGCCCAGGAAGCCCTGGACGACCCGCTGGTGATGGCCGGGCGCAGGCTGGCCGGCGAGGCGCTGGTCGGCACGGTCACCGCGGTCGAGATGGCGTTCTCCGAGGGCAAGCGGCCGATGCCGCGCCCCCTGGTCACCCTCCGCACGGCCGATCAGCCGCATCTGGCGGAGCGGGCCAAGCTCCACCGTCCGCTGGCCGACGGCAGATCGCAGCCCGCCGAGTTCGTCGCGTACGCGGCGGACGAGCCCGGTGCGCTGGTGGTGCGGCTGACCGGCGGGATGGGGCGCGGCAAGACCCCGGACGCCGGTTCGGTGCCCGAGCCCGACGACACCGTGTGCTGGACGCTGTTCGAGCACGCTCCCCGCGGCGGCCCGGAACTGCCGGACCCCGAGGACACCCCCTGGACGCACGGCGGCCCGCCGCCGGACGCCTCCGGCGCGGGCGCGCCCGCGGACATCCCCGACCCCGTCACCCCGGAGGATTTCCTGTGACCGGCGACCGTCAGCCGGCAGGCACCGGCATTCTGGAGGGCCCGGCATGACGGCACTTCAGCTCTCCCGTGGTGCGGGCTCCTTCGACCCCGGTGCCGCGGCCGCCGCGGCGACCGACGCGATCCTCGCCGACACCCTGCACGGCACCGAGCGCGGGGTGGTCGTGGACTCCCCGCCCGGCGCGGGCAAGTCGACCCTGGTGGTCCGCGCGGCCCGCGAACTGGCCGCGGCGGGGCGCCCGTTGATGGTCGTGGCGCAGACCAACGCACAGGTCGACGACCTGGTGCTGCGGCTCGCCGAGAAGGATCCGCACCTGCCCGTGGGCCGGCTGCACAGCAGCGAGCCCGGCGCGTTCGACGCGGCGCTCGCCGAGCTGCCCGCGGTCCGCACGTCCGCGAAGGTGGCGGATCTGGCCGGGATGGACGTCGTCGTCTCGACGGCCGCCAAATGGGCGTACACCAAGGTCGAGGAGCCGTGGCGGCACGCCATCGTGGACGAGGCGTACCAAATGCGCTCCGATGCGCTGCTGGCCGTCGCCGGGCTCTTCGAGCGCGCGCTGTTCGTGGGGGATCCGGGACAGCTGGATCCGTTCAGCGTGGTCGGCGGCGATCAGTGGGCCGGGCTCGCGTACGACCCGTCGGCGAGTGCGGTGTCCACCCTGCTCGCGCACAATCCCGGGCTTCCGCAGCACCGCCTGCCGGTGTCCTGGCGGCTGCCCGCGACGGCCGCGCCGCTGGTGTCCGCCGCGTTCTATCCGTACACGCCGTTCCGCAGCGGCACCGGCCACGGCGAACGGCGGCTGGCGTTCGGGGTGGCCGGGGACGGTTCGGGGGTCGACCGGGTCCTGGACGAGGCCGCGGAGTCCGGCTGGGGGCTGCTGGAGCTGCCGGCCCGGCACACGCCGCGGACGGATCCGGAGGCGGTGCGCGCCGTGGCGTCCGTGGTGCGGCGGCTGCTGGACCGTGGTGGCGCCGCGACCGGTGAGAACTCCCCCGATCCGGTCCCGCTCACGGCCGCCAGGATCGCCGTCGGCACGGCCCACCGCGACCAGGCGGCGGCCGTCCGCGCCGCGCTCGCCGACGCCGGGGTGACGGGCGTCGCGGTGGACACCGCCAACCGCCTGCAGGGCCGCGAGTTCGACGTGACGGTCGTCCTCCACCCGCTCTCCGGCCGTCCGGACGCGACCGCCTTCCATCTGGAGACCGGCCGGCTGTGCGTCCTCGCCTCGCGCCACCGGCACGCCTGCATCGTGGTGTGCCGGGCGGGGGTCGCCGAACTCCTCGACGAGCACCCCTCGACGGAGCCGGTGCAGCTCGGTGTGACGGTCAAGTTCCCGGACGGCTGGGAGGCCAATCACGCCGTCCTGGCCCATCTGGAGGAGCATCGCGTCGCCTGGCGCCCCTAGGAGGTGTGCCCCGGCCGGGGAGCGGGCGCGGGCCTGGCCCGTAGGCCCACTTGCGCGGGGCGGGACAATGGAATGCGGCACACGATCCAGGAGGTACGTCCATGTCCGAGCCGCGACCGGCTCCCGACCCCCGCGGTACGGCGCCCACATCCCGGCGGATGAAGCCCGCGGCGTTGCTCTTCGAGCCGCCCGAGGCCGTCGCCGACCCCGAGCACTTCTTCGACCTGGAGTCGATGGAGGACCCACGCGAGCTGCTCAGCCGTGCGACGGAGCTGGCGCTGGCCTTCCGGGCGGCCGCCGACCGGGCGACGGAGTTCCAGGCACTGGCGGCGGCGCAGCTGGCCGATCCCAGGCGCTTCGACCGGCTACCGCTGTCGGTGCTCGCGGAACGGGCGGAGTGGACCGAGGACTACGCGCAGAAGATGGTCGAGTTCGGCCGGAGCCTGATGCGCGACGGCGACCCGATGCTCGGCGACAACGACTGAGCGGATCAACCGCCCCCTGCGCCCCACGCGCCCCGCTACGGCTCATGGTCCATGATCATGAGCCGCTGGCATATGCGAGGGGCGGGAAGATACTCCTCACCACCGGGCCTTGTCCCGGATTCCGGCATTCGGCAGCACCGGATCGCGCGGAATCGGTAGACCTGTCCCCATGAGCGACTGGCTGCCCGACACACCCCGGAATCTCGCGTTCCCCACCACGGCGTACGTCACCCTCGCCGGCGCCGACTGGCTCGCCTCCGCCAGCCCTCACCCGGGCAGCATGCACACCCTGTGGGCGGCGCGCCCGACCGCACCCAGCGTCCTGCCCTGCGGCACCGCCTTCGACGTGATCAACGCCCCCGCGCTCTTCGGGCGCCGCATGGTGGACCGCCTGTGGTCGGCGGGTCCGGGCTCCGGACCGGTGGCCGCGGTGCGCGGCCGGATCCTGCTGTTCGCCGCCCCGGGCACCGCCCAGCGGCTGCCCGCTCTGCTCGACTGGATGGGGGCGCCGTCGGCGAGGTCCGGCGGCGAGGGGGGAACCTCCGTGCCGGCGCTGCTGTGCCACGGCACCGGGGACGCGGTGACGGTCCCGCCGCTGCACCCCCGGGCCGCCTCGGAGATCCCCGCCGCGTCCACCACCGCCGCCGACGGGAGCACCCCCGAGGACGTCCTCGCCCCGACCGTCTCCCGTTGGCTGGTCGCCCCCGATGTCCGCAACCCGTGGCTCCCCGGCCCGGACGTCCTCCTCTGGGCGTGCCTCCGCGTCGCCCGCGCCGGGGGCGAAGAAGGCACCACGTACGTCGAAAGCGCAGCTCGGAGCGGCCTTCCTGCCCTGATCCCGCAGTGAGGGGAATCGATTTTTGCCCTCCCCGATCCGGGTGCTAATGTTTTCCCCGTCAGCAGGCGCCGCTAGCTCAGTTGGTTAGAGCAGCTGACTCTTAATCAGCGGGTCCGGGGTTCGAGTCCCTGGCGGCGCACAGACAGAAGAAGGCCCTCACCTCGGTGAGGGCCTTCTTCGTCGGCCATGAAGCAGCCCTTGCCGGCGGAAGCCCAGGGGCTTCCTCAGCCGCCCCCCACCTTGATCGTCCAGTCCCCGTCGGTCGACCGCCCGACGACCTGGACGCGCACCCCGTCCTCGGTGTCGCGCAGACTCTCCCCCACCCCGAGCGGCGCGTCGGCCAGCGGCGGGTAGACGGAGGTGCCCCAGCACGCCTCGGTGCGGGGATGCCCGTCGAGCACCTGCACGGGGCCGGAGCCGGAGGGAACGTCGCTGCGCACCCGGTAGACGAGGACACCCTCGGAGCAGACCGACCGGTCGTTGCCCGTGGCGCCGCGCGCCTCCAGGGCGAGCGCGCGGTCGGGGCCGGTGCGGACCACCAGCAGGCGCGGCCGGCGCTTGTCGCCCGGCACCTTGGGGGCGGACAGCGTCTGCAGCGTGTGCACGGTGGAGCCGGTCAGCTCGGCGCAGTCGACCTGGGCGTCGGTGATCCACCCGAGCTTCCACTTGTGCCAGGCGAAGGGGTCCGGCGCGAGACCGAACTGGCTGCCCATGAGGTCCCAGTCCCCGACGTGGGTGTCCCAGTCGCCGTTGCCGCTCTGCGGGCGGTGGTAGAGGTCCGGCAGGTCGAAGACGTGTCCGGTCTCGTGGGCGAGGACGTTGCGGTCCGGCGGGCTCTGCTCGAAGACGGTGACGAAGCGGCGGAGGTCGGCGTTGTCGGCGCGCATCGGCTGATCGAGGTTGACGACCTTGGTGGCGTCGGAGTCGACACCGGGGGCGTCGGGGTCGGCGACGAAATAGACCATGTCGTAGCGGCTGAAGTTCACCGTGGAATCCGCGGCGGCGACCGCGTCGCGGAGGTAGGCCGCGCGTTGATGGGAGTCCCAGTCCCGCTGTATCCCGTAAGCGGTGGAGGCGTGCGGCATCTGCACCCATTTCTTCTTGATGGTCGGCCGCAGCATGAACCTGCCGTACGAGGCGCGCTGGAAGAAATGGGAGGTGGCCGGGAAGTAGTCCGCGGAGAGGTCCCGGGTACGGACGACGGGCTCGGAGTCCGGGAAGGACAGGAAGACCATGACGGCGTCGAGCGTGCCGGCCGGACGGGGGTAGGAGCCGTTCCAGGAGTCCACACCCTCGGAGTGGTGGGCGTCGGAGCGCCCGAGCGCGCAGGAGAGGGATGCCTCGGAAGCGGTGGCAGGGCCCGCCACGATGGACGTCGCGACGAGCGCACTGAGAGACGTGGCGATGGCCGCGACGCGCCGCAAGCGGCGGCGGTCCACCCCGTCGGGTGTCTGGGCGCGCGACACATCGACCTCCAGGGACGGAACGGTGACCCCTCACCCACCCTGTGGCGATTTAAAGGTATTTGCCCTGTTCCGGAGGACCAGAAGAGTGACCGGCGCGTCTCGGCCACGCCCTAACGGAAAGTGACAAACGGCCAAATGGGCAATCTGCACGAACAGACACGCGCAGAAATGGCTGAAGTTCCGTCATGCGTGCCGACCATCACGGCTGCGTCGCTGGATCGGCCGCTGCGCCAGCCTCTATGATCGCCACACTTTCCAGCGCGAGATCCCCCCTCCATCACGAGACAAGCGCCATGCGGGAGCGAGCAGTGAGCGGACACCCCGACAGCCCGGGCCGCACGCCCGGAGCGACGCTCCCCTCGGTAACGGAGCGTAACGGTACGACCAAAGGAGCCGGTGACGCTCACCCCGCCCCCGCCGGCCCCCGCGACGACTCGGCCGCCGCGCTCGGCGACTACCGCGCCGCCTTTCACGCCGGCCGCCTCCCGATGGCCGTCCTCAACCGCGACGGCCTGGTCCTCGCCGCCAACCCCGCCTTCGGCGAACTGGTCGGCGCCGACCCCGACGAGCTGGTCGCCGCGACCGCCTCGGACCTGACCGATCTCGGGGCGGACCCGCGGGTGTGGACCGCCTACCGCGAAGTGCTGTGCGGCCGCAGTGACCGGCTGCGCTGCACCCGCCGCCTCAAGCACCCCGAGGGGCACTCCGTCTGGGTGGAGGTGACCGTCGAGCCGATGGCGCACGAGGGCCGGGTGCTGCTGTCGGTCGCGGACATCAGCGACCGGCACGATCTACTGGCCCGGCTGCGGCATCTGCAGATGCACGACCCGGTCACCCGGCTGCCCAACCGCGCCCTGTTCTTCGAGCGGCTCTCCACCACCTTGGAGACCGCCACCTTCGAGCCGTCCGGAACCGGCCGGATCGGCCTGTGCTACCTCGACCTGGACGGCTTCAAGGCCGTCAACGACACCCTCGGGCACCGCGTCGGCGACCGGCTGCTGAGCGCGGTGGCACAGCGGCTGATGCGCTGCGCGGACAGCGCCGGGGACCGCGGGCCGGGCCGGGGCGGGTATCTGGTGGCCCGCCTGGGCGGCGACGAGTTCGCGATCCTGGTGGAGGACTCCACCGGCACCGACCAGCTGTCCGAGCTGGCCCAGAGCGTGCTGGACGCGCTGCAGCGGCCGTTCGACCTGGCCGGGCAGCGGCTGTCGGTCTCGGCGAGCATCGGGGTGGTGGAGCGGACCGCGAACGGCACCACCGCGACCGGTCTGATGCAGGCCGCGGACACCACGCTGTACTGGGCCAAGGAGGACGGCAAGGCCCGCTGGACGCTCTTCGACCCCGAGCGCAACGCCCACCGGATGACCCGGCAGGCGCTGTCCAGCACGCTGCGGCCGGCGGTCGACCGGGGGGAGTTCACCCTGGAGTACCAGCCGCTCGTCGGTCTCGACGACGGGCGAGCACAGGGCGTCGAGGCGTTGGTGCGCTGGCGGCACCCGCAATTCGGGACACTCGCGCCGAATCGCTTCATCGCACTGGCCGAGGAGAACGGCGCGATCGTCGAGCTGGGCCGCTGGGTCCTGGAGCGGGCCTGCCACCAGGCGCGCGCCTGGCAGCTGGCACACCCCGGCGACCAGCCGCTGTTCGTCAGCGTCAATGTGGCCGTGCGTCAGGTGTGGGACTCCGACCTGGTCGCGGACGTGGCCGGCATCCTCGCCGAGACGGGGCTGCCGCCGCGGCTGCTCCAGCTGGAGCTGACCGAGTCCGCGGTGATGGGCTCGGCCGGCCGGCCGCTGCAGGCCCTCCAGGCGCTCAGCGACATGGGTGTGCGGATCGCCATCGACGACTTCGGCACCGGCTACTCCAACCTCGCCTACCTCAGCCGCCTGCCGGTGTCCGTGCTGAAGCTGGACGGGTCCTTCGTCCGCGGCTTCCGCTCCCAGGAGCACCCCAACCCGGCGGACGAGATGATCGTGGAGGCGCTGGTCGCGCTCGCCCACCGGCTCGGACTCACCGTCACCGCGGAGTGCGTGGAGAGCTCGGAGCAGGCCGAGCGTCTGCGCCGCATCGGCTGCGACACCGGCCAGGGCTGGCTCTACTCCCGGCCGGTCCCGCCCGACCGCGTCGAGGCACTCCTCGACGCGGGCCGGCGCACCGGCAGCTGAGGCGCGCGGCGGCCTCCTGCCTCGGAGGCCCGTCAGGCCGCCGGCAGTCCGTACGCGTCCGCGATCAGCTCGTACGAGCGCAGCCGGGCCGGGCCGCCATGGGCGTTGGCGGTGATCATCAGCTCGTCGGCGCCGGTGCGCTTGGCGAGGTCGTCCAGGCCCTGGCGGACGGCGTCCGGGGTGCCGTGGATGACGTTGCCGAGCCAGCTGTCGACGAAGTCGCGCTCCCGCTCGGTGAAGTGGTGCGCGGCGGCCTCCTCCGGGCTCGGCACCAGGCCGGGGCGGCCGGTGCGCAGCCGGATCATGGAGAGCGCGCCGGTGAGCACCTGGCGGCGGGCCTCCTCCTCTTCCTCGGTGGCCAGCGCCGAGACGCCGATCAGGGCGTACGGCTCGGCGAGCACCTCGGAGGGGCGGAAGGAGGCACGGTAGAGGTCGAGCGCGGGGATGGTGTTGGCCGCGGAGAAGTGGTGGGCGAAGGCGAACGGCAGCCCGAGCGATCCCGCGAGCTGGGCGCTGAAGCCCGAGGAGCCGAGCAGCCACAGCGGCGGCCGGTGGGCGGACTGCACGCCGCCGGGCGAGGTGGCCTGGACCGGCCCCGGCACCGCGTGGATCTTGGCGTAGGGGTGGCCGTCGGGGAAGCTGTCGTCGAGGAACCGGGTCAACTCGGCCAGCTGCTGCGGGAAATCGTCGGCGCCTTCGTTCAGCCTGTCGCTTCTGCGCAGGGCCGCAGCGGTGGCGCCGTCCGTGCCCGGCGCGCGGCCCAGCCCGAGGTCGACGCGGCCGGGGGCCATCGCCTCCAGCGTCCCGAACTGCTCGGCGATGATCAGCGGCGCGTGGTTGGGCAGCATGACGCCGCCCGAGCCGAGCCGGATGGACTCGGTGTGCGCCGCCAGATGGGCGAGCAGCACCGCGGGCGAGGAGGATGCGACGCCGGGCATGGAGTGGTGCTCGGCGACCCAGTAGCGGTGGAAGCCGCGGCGCTCGGCCGTCCGCGCGATGCCGACCGCGGTGCGCACCGCGTCGGACGCGGTGCGGCCGGCGCCCACCGTCACCAGGTCGAGTACGGACAGGGGAACGGGTGCGGTGCCCTTGGCGGTGCCCCGGATGCCGTCGCCGGTGTCCCGGATGTCGTCTTCGCCGCTCACGGTGCGGGTCCTCCTCGCGTTGCCGGTGTGCGAGGAGGACAACCGGAGCACTTCTCCGCTTATTCCCGGGAGCGGGCCCGGCCCCTTTCCCCGGGGTTCGAACCCCGGGGGACCCGGCTCGCTCCGGCGGCAGGCCGGTGGGCGGCCGCCGCCTGCCGCCGGCCCCGCGTCAGGTGCGCGCGGGTCGCGAGAAGAGAGTGCCGAGTGCCGGGCAGGCGATCTCGCGGTCCAGCAGGCGCAGCCCTTCCCAGGCCGTGACCTGGTTGGCGGTGAGCACCGGCTTGCCCAGCTCCGCTTCGAGCGCGGGCAGATGCTCGGCCGTGTGCAGGGCCGTGTCCGGCAGCAGGACCGCCTCGGCGTCCGGATGGTCGCCCGCGCGGGCGAGTTCCAGTACCTCCGCGCGGCCCCAGGTGCCGACCTCGGCGGCGGTGATGATGCCGCTGCCGCGGGTCGAGACGACCTCCGTACCGGCGGACTTGAGGAAGGCGTGGAAGTGCTCGGCTACATCGGCGGGGTAGGTGGCGGCGATCGCGACCCGCTGGGCGCCGAGCGCCTGGACGGCGTGCGCGAAGGCGAAGGACGTACTGGAGGCGGGCAGCCCGGCGGTGGCGGACAGCTCACGGACCTGTTCGTGCGCGCCCTCCCAGCCGAAGACGAAGCTGGCGCTCGTGCAGGCCCATACGACGGCTTCGGCGCCACGGCTCTTCAGCTCCGCGACGCCGGCGGCGAGCCGCGAGGCGGAGCCCATCTCCAGCAGCGCGTCCACCCGGTGGGCGTCCTCGCCGATGTCGGTGTGCACGAGCGGCAGGCTGACCGTGCCGCCCAGGAGCGTTTCGAGCCGGGGGTAGTCGTCCTCGGCGGAGTAGCCGGGGTAGAGGAAGCCGACCGATGCCATGCAGGTCTCCCTTTGGGTGTGCGGGTGCGGGTGGTTCTGCTGGTGTGGTTCTGCCGATGCGGGGGGGTTCGGTGAAGGCAGGCGGGGCGTCAGGGACGCGGGTGCGCCGGAGGCCGCGAGGACGGCCCGGCCGTTACATCCGCACGGGTGCAGCCGTGTGGGTGCGGGCGCTGCTGTGCGGGTGGGCGCTGCCGGCGATGGGGACGCCGGCAGCGGATGGGTGGGTGTCGGATCCGGGCCGGCCTCAGACCGGCGGCTGGGGCCCGGGATCGTCGGGCAGGTACGGCGGCGGATCGCCGCCGTCGGGCACCTCGCCGTCCGGCGGGGGGACCGACGTGCCGGCGAAGGCGGCCTCGGGCGTCACCCGTGGTCCTCCCTCGACGACTCCCGACCCGGACATCGCGGCGGGGCCGCGCCGCGCCACCGGGTCGAGCAGTGCCTGATACGGGCCTACCGCCTGCACGCCGATGGCACGCAGCGCGGCCCACATCGTGACCTGGTTGGCGGACAGGACCGGCATCCGCAGCTCGGCCTCGAGCTGCGGGATGACGTCGTAGGTGGGCAGGTTCGTGCAGCTGATGAACAGCGCGTCGGCGGCACCGACCACGGCCGTGCGGGCCATGTCGACGACGTCGCGGTAGGGCACCTTCCAGATGTGCCGGGTCAGCCCGAGGTAGGCGCGGCCGGTGACCGTGATGCCTGCCTCGCCGAGATAGTCCTCCAGTGAGTCGGTGACCGATTTGGTGTACGGCGTGACCACCGCGATGCGGCGGGCGCCGATCTCGCGCAGCGCTTCGATGAGCGCGCCGGAGGTGGTGAGAGAGGGGACCTCTCCCGCCTGGGCCATGGCGGCGCACATGGCCCGTTCGCCGGCCATGCCCGCGACGAAGCTGCCGGAGGTGCAGGCGTACGAGATCACCTGCGGGGACACCGCGCACAGCGCCTGGACGGCGGCGTGCAGGGTTTCGTGCTCGCTGACGAGACGGGCCAGGTCGAGGCTGACCTCGACGGGCACGAAGGGAGTGCGGGTGAGGTGGAGGGAGACATCGTCGGGAACCCAGCGCCACAGCTCACGGTCGAGCGCGAAGTCGAAGGGAGCGACGACGCCCACGCCGAGCTGCGGCTGTGGGCCACCCAGAAAGGAGACGTCCATGAAGGCCCCTAGAAGAAAAAACGAAGGGCTGGAGTGGCCAGGCCAGTGGCCGGGGATATTGGTGCAGCCGGACAAGCCGGGACGTCGGGACAGAGCCGTTGTTGACACCGTAGATACGACTTCTTAGCGTGGTCAATCCTCGCATCTCAGGCATCTGTCGGCGCCCCCTTCATTAAAAGGGGCTCACGTTTCAGAACGGTTTCTGGCTATGTCCGAAAGCACCGTCCTCGTCCTTGGTTCCGACCCGTCGCCGAAGCTGGACAGACTGACCGGCCGCGCCGAGGTGATCTACGCCGACGAGGCGTCCCTGGCCGACCTGATCCCCTCCGCCGACGTGCTGTTGGCCTGGGACTTCACCTCCGATGCGATCCGGGACTCCTGGCCCTCCGAGGGGCCGAAACCCCGCTGGGTGCACACCGCAAGCGCCGGCGTGGACCGGCTGCTGTGCCCGGCGCTGATCGCCGACGACACCCTGGTGACCAACGCGCGCGGCGTTTTCGAGCAGCCGATTGCCGAATACGTCGCCGGGCTGGTGATCGCCATGGCGAAAGATTTTTACGGAAGTTGGGAATTGCAGCGCCAGCGGCGCTGGCGGCACCGTGAGACGCTGCGGGTCGCCGGCACCCGCGCGGTCGTGGTGGGGTCCGGCCCGATCGGGCGGGCCATCGGCACCACCCTCCAGGCGCTGGGCATCACCGTCGATATTGTCGGCCGCCGGGAACGATCACCGGATCCCTCGTTCGGCACGGTCCATGCGAGTGACGCGCTCAACGGCTTGCTGCCGCAGGCCGATTGGGTGGTCTGCGCGGCGCCGCTGACCGAGGCGACCCGCGATCTCTTCGACCGGCGGGCGTTCGACCGGATGAAGCCGGAGGCCCGGTTCATCAACATCGGACGTGGACAGCTGGTCGTCGAGGACGATCTCGTCGCGGCCCTGCGCGGATGGCGGATCGCCGCGGCCGCCCTGGACGTCTTCCAGCACGAGCCGCTGCCCGAGGACAGCCCCCTGTGGGACGTCCCGCACCTGATCATCTCGCCCCATATGAGCGGGGACACGCTGGGCTGGCGGGACGCCCTCGCCGAGCAGTTCCAGGACAACTTCGACCAGTGGGCCGCCGGCGAGCCCCTGAGCAACCTCGTCGACAAGCGGCTCGGCTACGTCCCGGTGCGCTGACGGCGGCGGAGGCCGACCGGCGCGGACCGGTCGGCCTCCCGCCCTCCGGGGCACTCCCGTACCCCCGGCCTCCGGGCCCAGGAGCCCCGAACCCATAAGCCCCAACGGCCCCACCGGTTACGGTCCGGCCCTTCGATCGGCAACGCCCGCGCACGTCCCCACCCCGCAGCAGCCCCGTACCCGCCCGCTGCCCCGCTCCGGGGCGGCCCACGCTCGGAGGACGCATGACGACCGCACCGACCCATCTCGCCGATCTCACCGCCACGCGGCTCACGGCCGGGTACGCCGCCGGCGAGTTCTCCCCCGTCGAGGTCACCCGCGCGGCCTTGGAGCGCGCCGAGGCCGCCCAGGCCCGGACGAACTGCTTCACCCTGATCACCGCGGACGAGGCGCTGGCGGCCGCCAAGGAGTCGGAGGAGCGTTGGCGGGCCGGGGAGCCGGCCGGCCCGGTGGACGGCGTGCCGACCACCGTCAAGGACCTGATCCTCACCCGCGGCACGCCGACGCTGCGCGGTTCGCGCACGGTCCGGGCCGAGGGCCCGGCCTGGGACGAGGACGCGCCGTCGGTGGCCCGGATGCGCCAGGCCGGTGCGGTGTTCCTCGGCAAGACGACCACCCCCGAGTTCGGCTGGAAGGGTGTCACCGACAGTCCGCGGCACGGCGTGACGGGCAATCCGTACGACGCGGGGCGCACCGCGGGCGGCTCCAGCGGCGGCAGCGCGGCGGCCGTGGCGATGGGCGCGGGGCCGCTGAGCCTGGGCACCGACGGCGGTGGATCGGTCCGCATCCCCGCCTCGTTCTGCGGGATCTTCGCCCTCAAGGCCACCTACGGCCGGGTCCCCCTCTATCCGGCGAGCCCGTTCGGGACGCTGGCGCATGTCGGCCCGATGACCCGGGACGCGGCCGACACGGCACTGATGATGGACGTGATCACCGGCGCGGACTGGCGGGACTGGTCGCAGCTCGCGCCGGGCACCGCCTCCTTCCGCGAGACCCTGGCCGGCCCGGTCGCAGGACTCCGGGTGGCGTACAGCCCGTCGCTCGGCTGGGACGTGCCGGTGGCGCCCGAGATCGCCGCGGCGGTCCGCGGCGCCGTCGACCGGCTCGCCGCGCTCGGCGCGCACGTCGAGGAGGTGGATCCGGGCATCGCCGACCCGGTGGAGGCGTTCCACACGCTGTGGTTCAGCGGTGCGGCCCGGGTGGTGCAGCACCTGGGGGACGCCGACCGGCAGCTGCTCGACCCCGGCCTGCGGGAGATCTGCGACCAGGGGGCCCGCTACAGCGCACTGGACTATCTGGCGGCGGTGGACACGCGCATGGCGCTGGGCCAGGCGATGGGCCGCTTCCACGAGACCTACGACCTGCTGATCACGCCGACCGAGCCGATCACCGCGTTCGAGGCGGGTGCGGAGGTGCCGGCCGGGTCGGGGCACACCCGCTGGACGGGCTGGACGCCGTTCACCTACCCCTTCAACCTCACCCAGCAGCCCGCCGCCACCGTCCCCTGCGGGGTGGACGGCGACGGGCTGCCGATCGGCGTGCAGCTGGTCGGGGCGCGGCACGCCGACGCGCTGGTGCTGCGCGCCTCGCACGCGCTGTACGAAGCGGGGATCGCGGAGATCCCCGCTCCCGCTACACCCGGCGGAAGTTGAGCGACTCCCCCAGGGCGCCGGCCCGCCACAGGTCCTGGCAGGCGTCGGCCATCCGGTCCAGACCGTCGACGACGGCACCCCACACGATCCCGGGAACCCAGCCCGCGTCACCGTTGATCAGCAGATTGTTGCGCTCGTAGAAGAGGGCGAGGTCGACGACGGTGGCGCGGCCCTGGTGCTTGGCCTGGGTCTCGTAGCCGTAGGACTTGGTGCCCAACTGGGTGTCACTGAAGGTGAAGTAGCACAGATCGCCGGGGATCGGGGTGATCGTCGGGTTCTCCAGCGGTGGCTCCTCGGGGGCGAACGGCGGGACAAGCGTGTAGATCTCGTTGCGGGCGTACTTGGCGTGGTAGACGTCGCCGCCGAGCGGGAGGGCGTCCCATACGGCGTTGCAGGTGATCGGCGCGCGGTCGTCGAGCAGCTTGGCCGTGCAGCTCACGCCGCGCTTGTCCAGGGAGACTTCGATGAAGCGATCGGTCATGTCCAGATCGTAGGGGGGCAATACCGGCGTACGGAACAACTCCGAGGCGCTTATATCAAGGGCTGGAAACGATCGGCATATATGCCGGGCGTTCGGGTAGTCGCGCGCCCATGGCGCCACCACAACGGAACATCTCAGAATCCAAAGGACAATGGCCTAGCGGCATCCGCCGCCGCTCGCTGCTCGCGGGGGTAGCGGCGCTCGGCGCAGCGGGTGCGATCGGAGGGACCAGCGGCTGCAGCCAGGTGCCGACGGCCGACGCCAAGGACGGCGGCCACCTGCTGGAGCGGCTGCGTGCGAAAGGTTCGGTCACCCTGGGCCTTGCGGGTGAGCAGCCGTACAGCTACATCGGCCGGGACGGCAAGATGACCGGCTCCTCACCCGCCATCGCCAAAGAGATCTTCAAACGGCTCGGCGTACCCAAGGTCGAGCCCTTTCCGACCGATTTCGGATCGCTGATCGTCGGGCTGAATTCTCAGCAGTTCGATGTGGTCGCCGCCGGGATGTACATCAATCCGGAACGCTGCGCCAAGGTCATCTTCGCCGATCCCGAGTACCAGATGCTGGACGCTTTCCTTGTCCGCAAGGGCAATCCGATGAAGCTCCACACATATAAGGACATCGCCAGAACCGGGGCGAAGATGGCGACCGGCGTCGGATACGCCGAGCTGGACTACGCCAAGGAAGCCGGCGTCAAGGACATCTCCACGCTCCCGGACCAGCTGGCCGGCCTGCTCGCCGTCGAGCAGGGCCGGGTGGACGTCTTCGTGGGCACCGCGGTCACCGTGCGCAATGTCGTACGCCAGTCCAGGACCACCAAGGCCGAGGCGACCGCCGAGGTCACGCCGCTGGTGGACGGCAAGCCGGTCATCGATGTCGGCGGCTTCGCCTTCCGGACCCCCGAGACGGCGCTGCGCGACGCGTTCAACCGCGAGCTGCACAAGATGAAGAAGACCGGCGAGCTCCTGGACCTGATGCGGCCTTTCGGGTTCAAGAAGGACCAGATGACGGAGATCACCGCCAAGGAGAAGTGCCGGCCATGAGCGATATCACCTGGGGTTTGTGGGAACTCCTCCTCAAAGGCGTGTGGATCACCGTTCAGCTGACCGTCTACAGCGCCGCGCTCGGCGCCCTGGTGGCCTTCGTGATCGGCGTCGCGCGCACCCACCGGCTGTGGATCGTCCGCTTCGTGTCCGGCGCCTACTTCGAGATCTTCCGCGGCACCTCCGCGCTGATCTTGATGTTCTGGGTGTTCTTCGTGCTGCCGATGGGCTTCGGCTGGCAGCTGGTCCCGATGTGGGCCGCCGTCCTCACGCTGGGCCTGACCTACGGCGCGTACGGCTCCGAGGTGGTGCGCGGCGCGGTCGCCGCGGTCTCCCCGGCGCAGCGTGAGGCGGGCATCGCGCTCAGCTTCTCGCCGGCCCAGCAGCTGCGGAAGATCATCCTGCCGCAGGCCTGGCCGGGCATGATCCCGCCCTTCAACAACCTGCTGATCGAGCTGCTCAAGGGCACCGCGCTGGTGTCGATCCTGGGCGTCGGCGACATCACCTTCGGTGCTTCGCTGGTGCGCAACGCCACCGCGCAGAGCGCGCCCGTCTACACGATCATCCTGGTCATGTACTTCGTGCTGGCCTTTGTACTGACCCGCGGGATGCGCGTGGTGGAGCGGCACGCCAAGGCAGGCATCGGCCAGGCACCGCCCGAGCGGACCGCCATGAAAAGCAAGCTGAGCGTCGGCACGCAGGCCGGGCCGGCGACCGGTACGGCGGCCGGCGCCGCGGCGGAGGGTGATGTGCGATGACGTTCGACTGGTCCGCGGTCGGCGATTTCCTGCCGACGTTCTGGAAGGGCGTCCTGGTCACCCTCCAGGCCCTGGCCCTCGGTTCACTGATCGCCTTCGCACTCGGCCTCGTGTGGGCCCTGGCGCAGCGCTCCTCCCTCAAGGTGGTGCGCTGGCCGGTGACCGCGATCACCGAGTTCGTGCGCAACACCCCGCTGCTGGTGCAGCTGTTCTTCCTCTACTACGTCATGCCCGAGTGGGGCATCACGCTCACCGCCATGGTCACCGGCGTGATCGCGCTGGGCCTGCACTACTCGACGTACACCGCCGAGGTCTACCGCGCCGGCATCGACGGCGTACCGGCCGGCCAGTGGGAGGCGGCCACCGCGCTGAGCCTGCCGCGCAGCCGCACCTGGATAGCCGTGATCCTGCCGCAGGCCATCCGCCGCGTGGTCCCTGCGCTGGGAAACTACGTCATCGCCATGCTGAAGGACTCGCCGATGCTCTTCGCGATCGGCGTGCTGGAGATGCTGGGTGAGGCACGGCAGTTCTCCTCCGCGACCTTCCAGACCGTCGAGCCGTACACGGTCGTCGGTATCGCCTTCATCCTGATCGCCTACCCCGCTTCTCTTCTCCTGCGAGCCCTGGAGCGTCGTCTTGTCCGCTGACAGCAACACCCCCAACACCACCGGTCCCAAGGACGCGGCGGACCGGTCCAAGGAGACGGCCAACCCGGCGGTCGACGGCAGCGAGCTGATCCACTTCGACAAGGTCACCAAGCGGTTCGGCTCGCACACCGTCCTCGACTCGCTGGACATGAAGGTCTTCTCCGGCAAGCACGTGACCCTGATCGGTCCCTCCGGCTCCGGCAAGACCACGATCCTGCGGCTGATGATGACGCTGCTGAAGCCGGACGAGGGCACCATCAAGCTCAACGGCGAATACCTCACGCACGAGGAGAAGGGCGGCAAGCTCGTCCCCGCGAGCGACCGGTACAGCCGTGAGGTCCGCAAGAACATCGGCATGGTCTTCCAGCAGTTCAACCTCTTCCCCAACATGAAGGTGCTGCGGAACATCACCGAGGCGCCGGTGCACGTGCTGGGCCTGGAGAAGGACGCGGCCGAGGAGCGGGCCCGGGAGCTGCTCGACCTGGTCGGCCTCACCGAGCACCTCGACAAGTACCCGAGCCAGCTCTCGGGCGGCCAGCAGCAGCGGGTCGCCATCGCGCGGGCGCTGGCGATGCGGCCGCAGGTCCTGCTGCTCGACGAGGTGACCTCGGCGCTCGACCCGGAGCTGGTGGCCGGTGTGCTGGACGTCCTGCGGGACATCGCGCACACCACGGACATCACGATGCTCTGCGTCACGCACGAGATGAACTTCGCCCGCGACATCTCCGACTGCGTGATGATGTTCGACGCCGGCCGGGTCATCGAATTCGGGCCGCCGGAGCAGATGTTCACGGATCCCGAGCACGAGCGCACCCGCGAGTTTCTGAGCGCCGTGCTCTGACACCGCGCACGCGCCGGAGCCCGGTCCCCCAGGTGGGGGCCGGGCTCCGGCGCGTGGTGAAGGTGCCGGGGCCGGGCGCCGCCACGGGCACCGTGCGACGGCGGCCGCCGTCCCCCGAACGGGTTTACCGTGCCATGGTCATATGCCAGGGTGGCGCGCGCCTGGACAGACGCGTGTCCGCCCACGCTTTTCGGTCAAGACCCCCTCCATCGAGGGCCGTTGACCGCTATCGTGAGACGAGCCCCGTTGTACGGAAACGGTCGCGGGCCAAGCGTCGACCGCGTCCGGTGCGACGACGGTCACGACGCAAGCGGTAACAACCTGGTAGGGGGACACCGTGGCGCTGAAGCCCGAGCCGACCGCGCCGTTCCATTCGGTGCAGTACGCCCTTCGCGTGCTCGAAACGATCTCCAGGCACGCCCACGGCGTGACCGACGCGCAGATCGCACGCGAAACAGCCATGTCCCCGGACCACCTCTCCCACATGCTGTCGATGCTGCAGCGTGAAGGCTATGTGGAGCAGGTCGGGGACGGGGCGTATGTGGTCGGCGATTCACTGCTGCTGCTGGGGTCGGGCGGTGAGCGCACCCAGGCCCTTCGGGACAAGCTGCAGGTGACGCTCGACGAACTGCGGGACTCCGTGGGCGCGGCCGTCTACATCAGCCGGTACATCGACGGCGAGGTCAAGATCCTCCACTACGCCGACGGGCCGCTCGCCCCGAAGGTCAACGAGTGGGCCGAATTCCGCCGTACGGCACACGCCAGCGCGGTCGGCAAATGCCTCCTCGCACAGCTCGACCACGACGGCCGCAAGGACCACCTCTCCCGTCACAAGACCGCCCGGCTCACCTCCCGGACGATCACCAACGAGAAGGTGCTGTTCCACAAGCTCGACAGCCAGCCGCCGACGGTCCCGGTCCTCGACCTCCAGGAGTACGCCGTCGGTACGGTCTGCGCCGCCGTACCGATCACGGCCGGCTCGACGGTGGGCTGCCTCGCGCTGTCCATGCCGCTGGAGCACGCCCACCGCCTGCGGCAGGCCGCCGATGCCCTCAACCGTCGTGCCGCTCCGGTGCTGCTCTCGCTCGCGATCTGACCGGCGGGCAGGGGGCGCCCTACGTGGTCCTGAGCACCCTTTCGGACCGGGTAGTATTTCTTTCGTCAGCGCGCGCCGCTAGCTCAGTTGGTTAGAGCAGCTGACTCTTAATCAGCGGGTCCGGGGTTCGAGTCCCTGGCGGCGCACCTGTGAAGTGGGCGTTCTCGGTTCTCCGGGGACGCCCACTTCGTCGTTGCACGGCGCTGCCTCGGCCCGGCCGGGGCTCACCGGTCCAGCAGATGCTCCCGTTCATGGTCGCGGTAGAGGGCCAGGAGTGCGGCGCGGTCCCCCGCGCCGAACGGCCGGTACCTCCACCCCGCAGCCCCCTGGGACTCGGCGCCTCCCGCTGCACCGTCCCCTCGCGGCGACCACCACACCGGCTCGGGGCAGCGGAATCCGGCCCGGCGCAGCGCGACGCGGTGCACCTTGTTGGTGGCGGTCACCGGAAGCGCGGCCACCGGCCGTACGAAGCGCGGTGCCATCTTCGTCCCCAGGTCCGGCTGGGCGGCGAGGAACGCCGCGAAGTCGTCGGGGTCGAAGGCCGCGCCCTCGCGAAGGGCGAGGGCCGCCATCACCTGGTCGCCCGCGATGGGATCGGGCACGGCGTACACGGCGACTCCGGCGGCCGGGGCGTAGCGGGCAAGGATGTTCTCGATCATCGCGGCGGCGAGATTCTCGCTGTCGACCCGCAGGCGGTCGTCCGTGCGCCCGGCGAAGTGGAAGAACCCCTCGGCGTCGCGGAAGAAGAGGTCACCTGTCCAGTACCAGCCCGCGCCCCGGCCCGCGGCGCGGCCCCGGGTGCGGGCGGCGGTGGCCTCGGGATTGCGCCAGTACCCCTCGAAGGAACTGCGGCCGCGGTTGACCAGCTCCCCTATCGCCTGTTCGCCGTTGAGCAGGCGCCCGGCCGGGTCGAGGCGGGCGGGCGGCAGCTCGACGCCGGTCTCCGGGTCGACGACGGCGAGGTCGTCCCCAGGGGCGGGCCGCCCGATGGCGCCCGGCGGGGTGTCCGGCGAGCGCTGGAGCGCGGCGCCGCCCTCGGACGAGCCGTATCCCTCGGTGAGGCGCACACCGAACCGTTCGGCGAAGCGCGCGGCGTCCACGCTGCCGGCCTCGGTGCCGAATCCGGCACGCAGCCGGTGGTCGCGGTCGTCGGGGCCCGGCGGGGTGGCGAGCAGGTACTGCACGGCACGGCCGACGTAGGTGAAGTAGGTGGCGCCGTGGCGGCGGACGTCCGGGAGGAAGGCGGAGGCGGAGAAGCGGCGGCGCAGCGCGACGGCCGCGCCGCCGGCCAGCGCGGGGGCCCAGCCGGCGATGACGGCGTTGCCGTGGAACATCGGCATGCAGAGGTAGTGGACGTCGTCCCGGCGCACGCCGAAGTATCCGGCCAGCGAACGGCCGGCGGCCGCCAGTCTGCCCTGGCTGCACAGGGCGGCCTTCGGCGCGCCGGTGGATCCGGAGGTGAAGCAGAGCAGCATCCGGGTGGCCGGGGTGGGCGTCCCTCGCCGGCCGGTGCCGGTGACCTCGGCGGGGCGGACACCTTCGTACGGCGTGAGCAGGTCCCGAAAGGCCGGGTCGTCCACGACGAACACACGGTCCGGCGGGAGGGGTAGTTGCAGCCCGGCCAGCAGCGGGAGATGGGCGCGTTCGGTGATCAGCAGCGCGCAGTCGGTATGGGCGATGTCGCGGGCGAGTTCCGGGCCGCGGCGGGTGGGGTTGATGCCGGCCACGGCCGCGCCGGCGAGCGCCGCCGCGCTGAGCCACAGCGCGTATTCGGGGACGTTGTCCAGCAGTACACCGACGTGGGGTGTTGCCGCGGGTGGCAGCAGTTCGCCGAGCAACGCCGCTCGGGCGGCGGCTCCTGCGGCCAGCTCGTGGTGGGTCAGGGTGCGGTCACCGCAGAGGACACCGGGCCGGTGGTCGTTCCACTGCGCGAGCACGAGTTCGGCGACGGTGGCGGCGCCGTCGCCTGCGCGGGAGGTGCCGCCGCTGGTGCCGTTGGCTGCCATGGCGCCGCAGCGTAGCTGACACATCGTCAGTTGTGGAGAGCGATGCAGGGATGGAGGGTGGCGCAGGCCATGGGCGGTACGCGACGCGGGCACCGGGGCCGGGACGCGACGAGGGCCTCCCCGGGGGAAGGCAGGGAGGCCCAGCGGTACCGCGCCGCCGTCGTGGGGCGGACCGGAGGTCAGGAGACGTCGACGTCCGAGCAGGCGTAGAAGGCGTTGCCCGTGTCCGCGACGTTCCAGACGCCGAGGATCAGGTGGTGGCCGGACTTCTGGGTGGGCACGGTCCCCTGGTGCTGGACCGTCTGGCCCGGCTGCGCGCCGCCCATCGGGACCGTCATGAACGGCTCGGGTTCGAGGTCGGCACGGGTGAGCGGCTTGCTCGGGTCGTAGCCGTCCTTGGTGATGAAGTACTGGAAGTCGGCGGTCGAATGACGTGCGGTCAGCCGCCAGGTGAAGGTGTAGCCCTGCCCTGCGGAGAGCTTGGTGGCGGGCCAGTTGCCGCCCCGCGGGTCGTCCAGCTCCGCGAAGTTGTCGTGTCCGCCGGAGCAGATCTTGCCGTCGGCGGGGCCGGCGGCGGGGAAGCCCTTGGGCGCCTCGACGCTCTGCGGTTCGTACTGGATCGCACCGCAGTCCTTGACGGTGCCGTTGGCGCAGAGCGCCTGCCGGCTCGGGGGCGCGTCGCTGTAGCCGTGGCTGGAGGCGCTGCCGGTCGACAGGAAGGAGACGCCGACGATGCCGAGACCTATCACGGCGGCACTGAGCTTTTTGCGCATGCTTCGCTCCTGAAGAACGTGGGGGGAGTTCCGTGAGCTGGAAGTGCGGTCTAGACCAAAACGCAGACTAGTGAGCGGTGTTGGACATGTCCAGACCAATAACAACCGGATCTCCGGGCTCTCCCAGCGACTCTCCCCCGCCGCCCACACGGCCCGGCCGCTGCCCACGGCCCCACCGGCAGAGGTCAGGCCGCCACCGTGAGGGAGCCGGATTCCGGGCGGGCGGCCGTGTGCACCAGCGCGGTGTACGTGCGCCGGAGCGCGATCAGCGACTCCTGTGCCTCGCGGTAGACCGCGGCATCCGGGCCGCCCCGGTGCGCCAGGGTGCGCACCGGCGCACAGTGGCGGTCCATCGCACTGAGCCAGGCGCGGTGCTGCGCCGGCAGGTGGCGGCGCTGGTGTTGGCGCCCGCCCTCACCCACGCGTCGCCCGCCGATGCCCAGCACCGCGTCCGCGGCCTGAAGGACCGGCGGCTCCAGGGCACCCTGTTCTGCGAGCGCCGCGAGCACCGCGCTCTGCGGCACGGTGGCCGCCGGAGCGTCCGCCAACTCGGCTGTCTCGGCACGCAGCTGGGCGCGCAGGGCGTGCTGGATGCGGACCAGGCGGCGCAGTGCGGTGGGCGTGGAGGAGTCGTCGGGCGAGCGGCCCGCCAGGGTCTCGGCGAGCCGGAAGAGCCATATGCCGTGCGCCTCCAGCCGGGTCGCGGCGAGCATCAGCCGGTCCAGGCGGCTGAGCGGCTGCCCCTCCGGCGCCCAGCGGACGATCGGTACGAGCGGCTCGGTGCGGGCCAGCTGGTCGATGGGGATGTGCCGGCGGGGCTTCCGCTCGGGGGCCCAGTTGTGCAGCGCGAGGGTGGGCAGCGCGACGAACTGGTCATGGTCGATCCGCTGCGCGATCGCCGCCCACAGATCGAGGAACGCCTCGTCGGCGACCTTGCGTGCGGTCGGCGCGAGCGGGTCGAGACCGCCCCAGCCGCAGGCCACCGCGATCACCGCGACCCGCATCGCGGCGGCCTCGGCGTTGCGCGGCGAGAGCCGCGAGACCCGCTGCCGCAGGGCACTCAACTCCTGCGCGTGGTGCGCACGTTCGACCAGGTCGACGGCGCTCTCGCGGCCGGGCGCGAGCGCCGCGGCGCGGGCCATGGCGTCCAGCCGCGTCCACGTACCGATCATGGAACGGACAGGGGGCCGCTCGGGGAGGAAGCCGTGCGCCCGCGGGTCGTGCGGCGCGCTCGGGGAGAGGGCCTGCCCGTCCTCGGCGGCGGCGCGCTCCGGTACGCCGCCGGGCGCCCGGGCCCGCCCGCCCGCTCCGGGCGCGGCAGGACTCGTGGCCTGCCGCGCGGACGGCACGACCGGGCCGGGACCGGTCACCGTGGTCAGGGACGTCATCAGCACTTCCCCGCGAGCAGCCGGGCCAGATGGGTGTCCATGTCGAGGTAGTCGTCCTCGTGTCCGGGCGGCACGATCGCCGCCGTCTGCTCCAGCCATGCGGTCAGCTCCGTCGCGCGCACCGACAGCTCGCAGACGCTGTCGTCGGTGGACAGTTCGATATGCGCGCGCTGCCGGCCCCCCGGCTCCCCGCAGGGCCACACCCGTACGTCCCCCTCGCCGGCCTCGCCGCGCATGCCGGCGAGCAGCAGGTCGCGGGCGAACAGCCAGGTGGCGATCGTCCGGCCACGACTGAGGAAGGCGACCTCGACCTCGTACGGACGGTCACTGCGGTAGCTGAAGCGGCCGGCCACCGGAACCGTTTCGTCCGGCCCGAGGAGGAACTGCATCTCAAGGGTGCGCTTGGCTGTCGACACCACGACGATCAACCTTTCCGAGGGAGGGACGGGTCCCGGTGGACCCGGGCCAGGGCGCGCGTCCTACCAGACGCCGCCGCGGAGGTCGGGGTTGCGGGAGGTGAAGAAGGAGTGACGGACGCCATGCCGGGTCGGCCCGCGCCGTCGCCATCGGACCGGGCCCGGTATCCGGCATGCGGGCTCCTGCGCACGTGAGTGCGCGCAAGGTGTCCCAGCACCGCCATCTCGGGCCCTCCTGTGATCCGGAACCCGTCGGCTCTCGCCGCGGCGTTCACCTCAGCCTCTCAACCGGCAGGAGATATCGCATGCTGACGGGGCATCTGGTTCACATCAGGAAGAAAGGTGACGTTATGGAGCATTACGGGCACGTGATCGTCCGCACCCCGAGAACTCCGGCCGGAACGCGTGGTCGCTCGGCCACTCGGCCACTCGGCCACTCGGCCGCCCGGCCGCCGGAGTGCCGCGCGGAACGGGAGGACGGGGCCGGGGAGCCCGCGCACGTGTGCTGAATCACACCGCTTCAGCGCGTGGGGAGCCCGCTCGCGGGTACGGGGCACGCCCGGATTTCGTGTAAAGTTCTTCAGGTCAGCGCGCGCCGCTAGCTCAGTTGGTTAGAGCAGCTGACTCTTAATCAGCGGGTCCGGGGTTCGAGTCCCTGGCGGCGCACGTAGCACTGAGGCCCCTCGCCATGCGAGGGGCCTCAGTCGTTGTCGGGAGGGTCGCGGCGGGGGCCGCTCCCCACGCGGGGTGGCCCGGGGTCCCGGGGCCGAGACCCCGGAACCCCGACTCCGCTGTCGTCAGGCGGCCGGCTCCCCGGCCACCGCCCCCTTGGCCTCCGTCGCCTTCGCCGGGGCCAGCAGACCACCGAGCATCCAGACGAAGAAGGGCGCGGCGACGCCGGCCACGGCCGTCCAGACCCGCCAGCCGCCGTCCGCCGGGAGCAGCAGCGCGCCCGCGGCGGCCACCGACACGAGCAGGCCGAGCAGCACGGACACCGGAACCGTACGGGGCCAGAGACTGCCGAACTCCAAAAGCCGGACCTGCCGGCCGGCGTCGATCGCGACGGGCCCGCGCGGCTGGGCGGCCACCCGCGCGGCCTCGGCGCCGGGGACGCGGCCGGGCAACTGCCAGCCCTCGTCCGCGACGAAGTCCGCGGCGACCTTCTTCCCGGTCGCGGCCGGGTTCCACACCAGCCAGCCCGCACGGCCGACGAGCAGCGGGGTCGCTCGCTCGTGCGACGCCGCAAGGCCGAGCGGCACCTCGCCCGCCTCGGTGCTCAGGGTCAGGCACTTGTAGCGCGAGGTGCTCTTCGCGTCCTTCTTGGCGTCGCTGCCGGAGGGCGGTTCGGCATGCTCGGACGCGCCGGTGACGGTGGCACGGAGGGCGACCCAGTCAGCCTGGACGCGCCGGGCCCCGCGCGGCGGGGAGGCGACACCCAGCATGGCGAGCGCGACGACGGCCCATCCCACCGCGGCGAAGAGGGAACTGCCCTGCGACAGCGTGCGGCCCGCGAGCTGCGCCTCGACCTCGGCCGGAGTGAGGGCGCCGACGGCCCCGAGGCGGGGCTGCTCGGGCACGTAGGCGACAGGGAAGGTGTCACCCACCTCCCGGGGGCCCCTCCTGGTCTCCGTGCGGAAGGTCGCGGAGACGTCCTTGCCGTCGGCGGCCGACGGCAGCTTGACGGTGTAGTCGGCGGTCGCCGCGGAACGGCTGCTGCTTCCGGCGCGCACCACATTGCCGACGGCGGTCACCGGCAGTTCCTTGATCACGTGGTCCGCGTCGGCGATCCGGGTCGCGGTGGGGCTGCGGTCCGGGTCGGCCGCGCCCAGGCAGACGGACAGCACCAGCGCGGTGGGTACCGCGACCGCGACGGCCGTGATCCTGGCCCAGGTCCAGCGGGAGCTGTGGAGGTCCGCGGGTACCGGGGCACCCGCGCGGCCCGCGGGGTCGCGCACCGCGTCGAGCGCGCGGGCGTACGCCTGCTCCGGAAAGATCCGGCCCGCGGTCAGGCCGTGGCCGATCAGCGCCACCACGCAAGCGGCCACCACCGCCAGGGCTCCCCACACCACGCACGTTCGGGCCGGGCCGGCACCCAGGAACACCCAGCCGCCCGTCAGCACGACGAGCGCCGACGGGCCCGCCACCGTGACCCAACGGCCGAGCCGCACCGCCCCGGCGCTCATCCGAAGGCCCCGAATTTACTGGTGTCCGGCTTGTCCTTCACTCGCTCCGCACCCTTCTCGTTGCCCTTGGTCGCATCTTCCTGCGCGTCCTTGATGTCGTTGCCGGCCTCGCCCGCGCCCATGCCGGCAGAGCCGTTGATGCCGACGTCGATACCCAGCTCGCGTGTGCCGTTGAGATTCTGCCCGTCGATGGCGTGGTGGGTGGCCGCGCCCCCCGCGGCGCCGCCGAGACCGCCGAAGACCGCGCCGATGGCGATCTGGGTGCCGTCGTTGTCCTCACCCTTGATGGCGTTGTTGGTGAGGTCGCCGACGACGCTCGCCCCGGACCCGCCGAGGGCGCCGGAGGCGGCGCTCTCCGCGATCCCGCCGCCGAGCCGGCCGCCGATCAGGGCTCCCGCACCGGCCCCGCCGAGCGCGCCGTAGCCCGCGTTGATGGCGTTGTCGCGCCATTCGGGGCCCTTGCCGCTGATCACGCTGGTGCCGACGCCGGAGGCGAAGCCCCCCGCGTACTGCGTGCCCATCTCCACGAGGAAGCGCTGCCACTTGCCGGCTCGGGCGAAGGTCTGGATGGCGCGGAAGGCCTTGGCGACCTTGCTGAGGATGGCGCCGAGCCGAGTGGCGGCGCGGGCCGCCTGGGCGGCGAGGCGGGCGGCGTTGGCGGCGCCCGCCGCGGCCCCGAAGCCGAGGGTCACGAAGGACAGGGCCACGCCGACCCCGACCGAGACGCCGATCTCCAGATAGATCTGATGGATCTCGTCGTTGATCGTCTCGATGGAGTCGGCGGCCTCGTCGAGGCCCTTGGCTGCCTTCTCGAAGACCGGGACGGTTTCGTCGACCGCCTTCTTGAGCTCGTCCCAGTGGGCCTTGAAGGCGTCCGCGGACTCGCCGCGCCAGTGCTCTCCGAGGGTGTTCTGGACCTGTGTGTCCAGGGTGGAGAACATGGTGTCGAGGTGATCACCCATGGTGCGCCAGCCCCGGGCCGCGTCCCGCAGGACGTCCGGGCGGCCACCGGGGTTGACGATCTCGATGCCGGCTTCGTAGACCTTCTCGGCGGCGCTCTCCTCGCTCACCTGTCATCCCCCTTGAACATGTCGGCCATGGCGTCGTCCGCGGACTCGGTGTTCTTGGCGTTCTCGCGCATGCCACCGCCGATGCCGTCGAGGTGACGGTGGAGGTTCCCGAGGGACTTGGCCATGTGCTCGGCCAACTCGATGTAGGCGGAGGTGATTTCTTCGGATTCGGTGAGAATTCCGAAGCCGTCGTGGATCTGCTCCTCGCCCGCCTTCGAGGAAAATTCCTTCAGATACTGCTCCAAATCGTATGCATGCGTCTCAAAGCTCTTCCCCAGCTTGTTGAGCTGCGTCTCGTCGATGTACATGTCGTCAGCCATGACGCCCCCATTCCGTCGACTCGCCGCCTCGCGACGTGATTTGGGGCGTCACTTTACCAATTCGAGGGGACTGCTTTACCTGCCGCGTTCCTTCTTCATTCGGTCCGTATCGCGCGATGAAATGCCGTCATATCGCTGGTCAAATCGTCGTCCCCGGGGCAGAGTCACCGCATGGCGCGCGACATTCAGAACCGCATCAAGAGGCTGATCATCGATGAGCGGCTGCCGTCCGGCGCCGCGCTGCCCACCGAGCCGGAGCTGATGGAGCTGCTCGGGGTGAGCCGCAACTCCGTACGGGAGGCGCTCAAGGGGCTGCAGGCGATGGGCATCGTGGAGATCCGGCACGGGTTCGGTACCTATGTCGGTCCGATGACGATGGCGCCGATGAGCGAGGGCCTGGCGTTCCGTACGGTCGCCGGGCATCTGCGCGGTGAGGACAGCCTGCGCCAACTGCTGGAGCTGCGCGAGGCGGTGGAGGCCGGGCTGATCGCGCGGCTCGCGGGGCAGGTGCCGCCGGAGGATCTCGCCGAACTGGACGGGCTGGTGTCCCGGATGGAACAGGAGGCGGCGGCCGGGGCGGTTGCGGCGGAGACGGACCGGGCGTTCCACGCCGCGCTGTACCGGGGGCTGGCCAACCCGCTCCTCAGTGAGGTGCTGGACGCGTTCTGGGAAGCCTTTCACCGGGTGCGTACGGATCTGGCGGACGCGACGGCGGACCCTCGGGCCACCTGGCGCGAGCACGGGGAGATCGTGGCGGCCGTACGCGCCGGAGACGCGGGTCGCGCGGAACGGGCGGTGCGGAAGCACTTCGACAATATTCGCCGGCGGCTGCGTAGCTCCTGAGCGGCTGCGCGCCTGTTGTTCTTGCGCGCCTGTCCTGTGTGCCTGTGCTTCTTGCGCGCCTGAGGCCGTTTCAGCCGGCCACCGGGCCCGCGGGCTCGAATCCCGTCAGATGGGCGGAGACGACCACGTTCACGGTGCTGTCGCCGGTCGCCGGGTCGGTGGTGCCGCCGGTGGCGATCAGCCGGAGTTCCGACCGGCCCCGCTCGTGCGCGCCGTAGGCCCTGCCGGCGTCGAAGTGCGCCCGGTCGTAGAGCTTGACGTCCTCGACGGTGAACTGGGCGGTGCTGCCGTCCGAGCGCTGCACCGTCACCACGTTTCCGGGCCTGATGCTGCTCAGGCCGTCGAAAACAGCTCCGTCGGACGAGGTGGCGACCCGTCCGACGAGCACTGCGGCACCCTGCTCACCCGGTGGTGGGCCCCCGGCGTACCAGCCCACCACGTCCGGTGCCGTCCGGGGCGGCGGGGTCACCGCACCGTTCGTGGCAAGGCCGCGGGGGACGACGCCGGCCTGTACCCCGAGGGCATCGATGGTGAGGCGGGTGGGCCGGACGGTTCTCGATGCGGCCACCGGGGCGTGGGCGTGCGCGGGCGCGCCCGGCGGACGGCCGACGGCGGCGACATCGCCGGTGGTGGGCAGCTGGGCCGCGACCTCGTCCGTCAGGTCGCGGCCCCACACCCACAGTCCCAGCAGCAACAGCGCCCAGGCCACACCGGTCAGCAGTCGGCCATGGCCGGTGCCGAGCGGTTTCGCCCGGCTGCCGTCAGCTCTCATCTGCGCCGCCCTCAGTCCTCATCCGTACCGCCCTCAGCTCTCATCCGTACCGCCTTGCCGTTCGCGCCGGAGCCGCAATCGCAGCCGCAGCAGCTGTCCCGCGATGACCAGGATCACGCCCCCCGCGAGCACCAGTCCGACCGCGGAGGTGCTGCTCAGCTCTCCCGCGGGCGGGGCCTTGCCGTCCGGGTCGGCCTGTCCCGGCGGGGTCTCCCGGGTGGCCGGGCGGGCACCGCTCCGTGCCGGTGCGCTCGGCGCGACGGGCGCGCTGACCTGCATCGTCCCGGTGACCTTGGTCGTCCGCCCGCCCGCACCGGGACACGCGACGGTGACGGGGTGCGCGCCGGGCTGCGCGCCGGAGCCGATCCGGGCGTGGCCCGTCAGCTCGCCGGCGGCCCGGGCGAGCGGAACGGTGCCGGCGAACGCCCCCGACAGGGCGGTGGCCTCGGCAGCCGGGCAGCCGGTGACCCGCAGGATGACGTCCCCGCCGGGTACCGCCGAGACGGGGGTGACGGAGACCGTTCCGGTCCCTGCGCCGGGCTTCTCCCCGGCATGGGCGGGCGCCGCCGTCACCGCGCAGGCCGCCACTGCGGCACAGAACGTGAGTTGCGGTGAGCGCATGGTGAACCTCCGATACTTCCGAAGGTCCGCCCGCGCGGGGCCGGCCGCATCCGGTGCGGCCCGCCACTGCGCCGTTGTGGTGAAGGGTCCGGGCCGCGGCGGTCCGCCGGGGCCCGGACGGGGCGTCAGACGAGGTCGACGATGTCCGCGATGGAGTCGACGACGCGGGACGGCCTGAAGGGGTGCCGTTCGACGTCTTCGGGGCGGGTCAGTCCGGTGAGCACCAGGAAGGTCTCCATGCCCGCCTCCAGGCCCGCCAGCACGTCGGTGTCCATCCGGTCGCCGATCATGGCGGAGGTCTCGGAGTGGGCGCCGATGACGTTGAGTCCGTGGCGCATCATCAGCGGGTTGGGCTTGCCGACGAAGTACGGCTCGACGCCCGTCGCCTTGGTGATCAGGGCGGCGACCGAGCCGGTGGCGGGCAGCGCGCCCTGGGCCGAGGGGCCGGTCTCGTCGGGGTTGGTGGCGATGAAGCGGGCACCGGCGTTGATCAGCCGGATGGCCTTGGTGAGCGCCTCGAAGCTGTAGGTACGGGTCTCGCCGAGCACGACGTAGTCCGGCTCGTGGTCGGTCAGGACGTAGCCGATGTCGTGCAGGGCGGTGGTCAGACCCGCCTCGCCGATGACATACGCGGTGCCGCCGGGGCGCTGGTCGTCCAGGAACTGGGCGGTGGCCAGCGCGGAGGTCCAGATCGACTCCCACGGCACGTCCAGCCCGATCCGGGACAGCCGGGCGTGCAGATCGCGCGGGGTGTAGATGGAGTTGTTGGTCAGCACCAGAAAGGGCCGGCCCGATTCGCGCAGCCGCTTGATGAAGGCGTCCGCCCCGGGGACGGGGATGCCCTCGTGCATCAGGACGCCGTCCATGTCGGTGAGCCATGACTCGATCGGCTTGCGCTCTGCCACTGCCGGACTCCTGCCGTACGTGTTGACCAGGGCCGCCGTCCGTCCCGTACCGGGCGCGGGTCGCTCGGGGTGACCCGCTTCTCGTACGTACGGCCGACGCCCCCACCCTAAGTCAGCCGGTGCCGGGGGTACCCCGCCCGGCGAGGCGCAGCGCCGCGGGGGTCAACGCCGCAGGCGACGGGCCCACGCCAGCAGCACACCGCCGCTCAGGAGCAGGCCGGCGCCCAGCGCGCCGAAGCCGAAGACAGGGGCATGGCCGGTCGTGGCCAACTCCGAGGGCGGGGTGGGTTCGTGCGTTGCGGGAGTGGCGTCAGGGGACACCGAGGCTTGGGGCGGCAAGGACAGTGCGGGACGTGACGGGGCCAGGGGCGGCAGAGGCATCCCCGGCGCCGAGGAGGCAGAGGGGGCTGTGGGGGCGCCGGGGGTCGGGGCGTGCGAGGTGCCGCGCGGCCGGACGGCGAAGCGGTAGTCGTCGGACTGCCCGACCCATTCGCCGTCGCTGCCGCGGCGCTGCATGGTGGTGACCTTGGCGGTGAGGTCGCCCTGCGGGGTGTCCGGAGCGAAGCGCATCCGGACGGGCAGGGCCGTGGTGCCCTTCGCCGGTACGGTCACGCCGCGGCCCGCCGCCCGCTCCGCCGGGCTGCCGCCCGCACCGCCGTCGGCCCCCTTGCCGAACACGCCGACCTGTTCGTCGCGCTCGGTCGACTCGAACGGCACCGGACGCCAGCCGCCGCCCGCCGGGTCGCGGAACTCCAGGTGGATCTGACCGGAGCGCAGGCCCCTGTGCGCCGCGACGAGGACGACGACCGGGTGGACGTCCTCGCAGGCGGCGTCGGTGGTGTTGCGCAGCTCCAGCTTCCAGGTCTGCCAGCCGCCGCCGGCCGGGTAGGCGCGCTGTCCGCCGGCCACCCGGGAGTCGATGGGGAAGCGGGTGCTGTCGGGCCGCCCGCAGGAGACGGAGGGAACCGGGGCGTGGGCGGCGGCTGTCCGGGCGGACGTGTCGGCGGGCGTCGGGGCGTGGGCGGCGGCCGGCGCCGCGCCGAGCGTAGCGGCCGCACCGGCCAGCAGGGCGGCGAAGAGCCCGGCGGTGAGGACCCCGCGCGCGGGTCCGGCACCCCGGACGCCGCGGCGGCACCCGGAGCGCCCGGGGTGAGCGGTGCCTGTGCGGCGAACGGTGGCTACGGTGCGCGTGAGTGCGCCGGACGGATGCATCGCGGTCCTCCGCTGCTCGGTCGGCGGGCAAGGGGCGTCGGCGGGCCGCGGGCAAACGGCCCGCGAGCCCGGGCCGCTGGGCGGCACGACCCTTCAGGACCCTGCCACGCACGCCTCGCCCTGCCGGAAGGTCCGGCCCGTGTGCACCCGACCAGCCGCCGATTCCCCCCTTATCAGCTGACTTTCCGCTCATCGTGATTAGCCGCCGTACGGGGCCGGCCTCAGGAGGTCTCGCGGCGGGCCGCGAGTGCGGAGCCGAACGCCCCGAACAGCGGTGCGAGCACCAGTTGCGCCGCCCCGTCCGCCACCACCCGGGGGCCGCCCCGGGCCGGCGCCACCTCCACCGGCGGCCCGGCCCTGCCCCGCGTAACGGACTCGGCGGCGAGCACCCGGGCCACACCGCCGAGAAACTCCTCCGGGCTGCCCAGTACGGTGCGCCCGCCCAGCAGCACCCGGTCGATGTCCAGCAGCTCCACCAGGTTGGCCGCGCCGACGCCGAGCACCCGGGCGGCCTCCGCCAGATCGCCGCGTGCCACCGCCGCCAGGCAGAGCGCCTCGACGCAGCCGCGCCTGCCGCAGCCGCAGGGCGGCCCGTCCAACTGCAGGACCTGGTGGCCGAATTCGCCGGCGCCGGTGCGCGGGCCGCGGTGCAGGGCGCCGTCGAGCACCAGCCCGGCACCGAGCCCGGTGCCCAGGTGCAGATAGGCGAACGAGCCCCGGCGGGTGCCCTGGGCCAGGCCGAGGGCCGCCGCGTTGGTGTCCTTGTCGAGCACCACGGGGAGGCCGAGCCGGTCGGCGAGCGCGTCCCTGAGGGGGAAGCCCTCCAAGGCGGGCGCACCGGTGACGCGGCCCAGCACGCCGCGGGTGTGGTCCAGCGGCCCGGGGCAGGCCACGCCGGCGCCCAGCACCGGGGGCCCGCCGGCCGCCGCGCGCAGCGCTGTGACCTCGCGTTCCGCGGTGGCCAGTACCTCCGCGGCACCGGCCTCGAAGGCGAGCGGCGCGCGGCGGACGGCCACCGCGTCGCCGGCGAGGTCGGCCAGCACCGCGGTGAGTTCGTCGCGGTCCAGGTGCAGCCCGACGGCGTGCCGGGCGCCGGGGACCAGTCGCAGGACGGTGCGGGGCTTGCCGCCCGTCGAGGCGCGGCGGCCGGCCTCGGCGGCGAGCCCGTCGGCGCGCAGCCGGGCGGTGATCTTGCTGACGGCCTGCGGGGTCAGCCCGGTGTGCTCGGCGAGCTCCAGCCTGCTGACCCCGCTCTCGCCGGCCGCGCGCAGCAGGCCGAGCACCAGCGCGGCGTTGTGGCCGCGCAGTGCGGGGAGGTTGGCGCCGGGGTTGCCCGACGGCGGGTCCGAACGGTTCGGCCCCGCCGTAGGGGCGGCGCGGTGAGCGGGATCGTTGCTGGTCACCCACCCATTGTCCGCATCGCTTGCACTTTGGCAACAGCGTTGCTTAAGTGGGAGCCATGAGCGACTCCACCGGCACCCGCGCCCCCCACGCCCCGCTCCGCGTCGGCCTCCTCGGCTACGGCCTGGCGGGCTCGGTCTTCCACGCCCCGATGATCGCCGCCACCGACGGCCTGGTCCTCGACACCGTCTCGACCGCGAACCCCGAGCGGCAGGCGCAGGCCCGCGCCGAGCACCCGCAGGTGCGCACGGCCGACACCCCGGAGGCCGTCCTCGACCGCGCCGCGGACCTCGATCTGATCGTGCTGGCCACGCCCAACAAGACGCATGTGCCGCTCGCCACCGCCGCGCTGGAAGCCGGTCTGCCGGTGGTCGTCGACAAGCCGCTCGCCGCCACCGCGGCCGAGGCCGAGAAGCTCGCCGCCCTCGCCGACGACCGCGGCCTGCTGCTCTCCGTCTTCCAGAACCGCCGCTGGGACAACGACTTCCGCACGGTGCGCAAGCTGATCGAGGACGGCGCGCTGGGCGAGGTACAGCGCTTCGAGTCGCGCTTCGAGCGCTGGCGGCCGCAGCCCAAGGGCGGCTGGCGCGAGTCCGGCGACCCGGCGGAGATCGGCGGGCTGCTCTACGACCTCGGCAGCCACCTCGCCGACCAGGCGCTGGCCCTCTTCGGCCCGGTCGTCTCCGTCTACGCCGAGTCCGACGTCCGCCGCCCGGGCGCCGCCGCCGACGACGACACCTTTATCGCCCTCACCCACGCGAACGGGGTCCGCTCCCACCTGTGGATGAGCGCCACCACCGCGCAACTCGGGCCGCGCTTCCGGGTGCTGGGCAGCTCGGCCGGCTATGTGAAGTACGGCCTCGACCCGCAGGAAGCGGCTCTGCGCGAGGGCCTGCGGCCGGGCAAGGACCGCGCCGACTGGGGCGTGGAGCCGGAGTCCGGCTGGGGCCGGCTCGGCTCCGGCGAGTCGCCGCTGACCGGTGGCGGCGAGCCGGTGCCGACCCTCCCGGGCGACTACCCCGCGTACTACGCCGCCGTCGAGCGGGCGTTGCGCGAGGGCGGGCAGCCGCCGGTGACGGCCACCGAGGCCGCGGCCGCGCTGCGCGTCCTGGAGGCCGCCAAGCTCTCGGCGGCCGAAGGCCGTACGGTCCGGATCGAGGCCGCGGCATGAGCGCCGGCGGCGGGACGGGCGGTGAACTCGCCGCACTGGCCGCCCAGGAGGAGCGGCTGGTCTTCGACGCGTTCGGCCACGACGACGCCTGGCGGCTGGGCTCACTGCTGGTGGAACTGGCGCGCGAGCGCGGCGCCGCGGTGACGGTCGAGATCCGGCGCGGCGCGCAGCAGCTCTTCCACTTCGCTCTGGAGGGCACCTCCGCGGACAACGACGCCTGGCTCGCGCGCAAGTGCGCCGTCGTCGAGCGCTACGCGGAGTCCTCCTTCCGCGTCGGCGCCCGTTTCCGCGCCAAGGGGAGCACCTTCGAGGAGTCCTCGCGGCTGGATCCGGACCGCTACGCCGCGCACGGCGGCGCCTTCCCGATCCGGCTGCGCGGCACGGGCGTGGTCGGGGCGGTCGCGGTGTCGGGACTCCCCCAGGCCGAGGACCACGCACTCGTGGTCGAGGCCCTGGAGCGCTTCCTGACCGGCTGAGCTGTCGGCGAAACGCGTACGGCCGGCGGCCCGTGAGGGTCCGCCGGCCGTATCGCAGAGCAGGTCAGGCGTCCTTGAGCTCCTGGCGCTGACGGCCGAGACCGTCGATCTCCAGCTCCACGACATCGCCGGCCCGGAGGTAGGGCTTCGGCTCCGGCTGGCCCATGGCCACACCGGCCGGGGTGCCGGTGTTGATGACATCGCCCGGGTAGAGGGTCATGAACTGGCTGACGTAGCGGACGACTTCGGCCACCGGGAAGATCTGCTCGGCGGTCGTGCCGTCCTGCTTGAGTTCACCGTTGACCCACAGCCGTACGCCGAGCGCCTGCGGATCGGGCACCTCGTCGGCGGTCACCAGCCACGGGCCCAGCGGGTTGAACGTCTCGCAGTTCTTGCCCTTGTCCCACTGGCCGCCGCGCTCGATCTGGAAGGCGCGCTCGGAGACGTCGTGGGCGACCGTGTAGCCGGCGACGGCCGCCAGGGCCTGCTCATCGCTCTCCAGGTAGCGGGCCGTACGGCCGATGACGACCGCCAGCTCCACCTCCCAGTCGGTCTTCACACTGCCGCGGGGCACCAGCACGGTGTCGTCGGGGCCGACGACCGTGTCCGGGGCCTTCATGAAGATGATCGGCTCCTCGGGGGTCGCGGCCCCCGTCTCCCGGGCGTGATCGTGGTAGTTCAGCCCGATGCACACGACCTTGCCGATCCTGGCCACCGGCGGGCCCACCCGCAGCCCCGCCGCGTCGAGTGCGGGCAGCTCGCCGGAGGCGGCGGCAGCGCGGAGGGACGCCAGTGCCTCGTCGTTGGCGAGCAGGTCTCCGTCGATGTCCGGCGCGTGGCCCGACAGGTCCCGCAGGACCCCCGTCTCGTCGAGCAGCGCCGGGCGTTCCGCCCCCACCGTTCCGACACGCAGCAGCTTCATCGGTACAACTCCCGTGGTCGAAGGGTCGGCCCTGGAAGGGGTCTTCCGGGCCGGCCGATGGGGGACGGCCATCGAGCGATTTGGCTGATCGTCCAAGAACGGGGTCCACTCCGCAAGACCCCGTTCACGGACTGGACCGTTACTGAGCGGTAGTAACGACCTCTCCCTCCGGCCCCGTTCCGCGGGCGGGACCGGGGCGGGAGGCCGCGGATCCTGCTCCGGCCTGCCCCGTACGCGCCCTCGCCCGGGCCGCACGCTGCCGCGCCGCCCGGGTCTTCGGCGCACGCTGCCGTGCGGCGCGCGGCTGTGCCTTCTCCTTCTCCGCGCCGGCGGCCGGTGCCGGCTCGGCGCCCGGTGCCGTCCCGGCCTCCGTCTCCGCTTCCGGCGTGCTCCGGCCGCGGTCGCGGTGCAGCAGGGCCCGCTCGCAGGCCGTCCAGGTCGTCGTCGTGACCATGTACAGGCCGGCGGCCAGCGGGACCACCGCCACGGTGATCAGCGTGCCGAAGGACAGCAGCGGCATCAGCTTCGCCATCCCGGCCATCCCGGGCACCGCGGCACCGCCGGCGGCCGGCTGCGGGGCCGCGGCCATGGAGGCCCGTGCGCGCCGGTAGTTCCAGGTGGCGACCGCCGCGATCAGGGCGAACAGCGCGAGATAGACCAGGCCGTGCGGGCCGAACACCCCGCCGTCGGCGAGGGCCTCGCTCCAGTGGCCGCCGAGCGGGGCGCCCAGCAGGGTGTGGTCGAGCAGCCCGCCGCCGCCGGTGGAGAAGAGGTGGTACATGACGAAGAAGACCGGCAGCTGGATCAGCGTCGGCAGGCAGCCTGCCAGGGGCGAGGAACCGGTCTCTGCATAGAGGCCGGCCATCGCCTCCTTCAGCCGCTCGGGGTGGTCCTTGTGCTTGCGCTGCAGTGCGGCGAGTTGCGGGGCGAGCGCGGTGCGCGCCTTCTCACCGCGGGCCGCGGCGCGGGCGAGCGGGTGCAGCGCGGCGCGGACGATGAGGGTGAACAGGACGATGGCGACGGCCGTCGCCGCGGTGCCGAACAGCGGGTCGATCGCCGCGGCGCCGCGCGCCAGCGCATCGCCGAGAAAGCCGAAAACGGACATGGATGAGCCCTCCACGGGTCTCGTCGTGCCGGAAAGCGGATCCCTGCCAGAGCAGGGGAATTCGGCGTGACGAGCCGCATGGGCGCAGCGGGACAACGGGATTCGCCGGGAGGGCGAGGTGCAGCGGTGCCGGAAGCGCCTACGCGGCCGTCAGGAGGGGACGGCCCGGTGCTCGCGGACGCGGCCGGCCGGCGGCGTCCGGGTCCCGTTGCGGGAGGAAGGCGGTGCGCCGTTCGCGGTCGCGGATGGCGGTGCGGATCCGGCCCGGTGGCACCGGCCGGGCGTAGGCCGCGATCAGGAAGGCGCGGCACACCAGCACGACCGCCGCGGTGGTCGCGGCGGCGGTGAGCGAGCCGGCCAGGCCGCTCTGGGCGAGCAGCAGACCGGCGAGCACACCGGCGAGGAGGACGAAGAGCGCGGAGGTGTGGCGGATGCCGGTGGACGCCCTCCGGACCCGGCCGGGGAAGGAAGCGGCGATGCGGTGCATCCGGCGTCCTCCTTCCGTCTGGCGTCGAGCGTCCCGCGCGGACATGCGGTGGCGCGTCCGTCGCGATCATCTCGCGGCGGTCCGCGCCCAAGACTTGTCGTCTTCCGCTCAAGAGTAGCCGCACGCCTGGGCAGAGTGCTGACCTGCCGGTAACTTGCCCTCCCTGCCGCCGGGGCGGCGGCGGATCAGGGGGAACACCTAGGAGGTGCTGTGCGCGATTTCAGCGTCCCGGCCCTGGCGGCTCCGCTGCGCAGCGGAGGTCTCGCCGATTCCGTCTTCGACACCGCCGAAAGGCACCCGGACCTCGCCCAGCTCGCCCGCCGGGACCCGGCCGCTCCCGGCACCTGGCGGGAGGTGTCCGCGGCGGAGTTCCGCGACGAGGTCCTGGCCCTGGCCAGGGGGCTGCTGGCCGAGGGCATCCGGCCCGGGACCCGGGTCGCGGTGATGTCCAGGACCCGCTACGAGTGGACGCTCTTCAGCTACGCGGTATGGGCGATCGGCGCGCAGCTCGTGCCGGTGTACCCGACCGCGTCCGCCGAGCAGCTGCGCTGCATCCTCTCCGGTGCGCGGGTGGCCGCGATCGTCGTGGAGAACGAGGCGCACGCCATGACCGTGGCGGCGGCCTGCGACGAGGGCACGGGGCTGCGGCGCATCTGGCAGCTGGACCGGGACTGCGTGCGCCGGCTGGGCGAGGAGGGCACCCGGCTGACGGACGCGGATGTCCACCGGCTGCGGCGTACGGTCACTCCGCAGTCGGTCGCCGCGATCGTCCACACCTCGGGCACCACCGGCCACCCCCGCGGCTGCATGATCACGCATGCCAATCTCGCCGCCGAGTGCGACACCATCTGCACCGGCTGGGGCGATCTGCTCGCCCGGCCCGGGGAGCGGCCTTCGCTGCTCGCCTTCCTGCCCCTGGCGCACGTCTACGGCCTGATGGTGCAGGTGGCCTGCCTGCGGGGCGGAGTGCTGCTCGGCCACCAGCCGGACCTGTCGGCACGCCAGCTGCTCCCGGCCCTCGCGTCTTTCCGGCCGACGTTCCTCTTCGGGGTGCCCTACCTCTTCGAGAAGATCTGCGACCAGGCCCGCCGGGCGGCCGAAGAGACCGGCAGAAGGCGGCTGTTCGACACCGCGATGGCGGTGGCGGTGCGCCACGCGGAGGCCGTCGCGGACCGGACCCACCGCTCCGGACGCGGCCCCGACCCCTTTCTGCGGGCCCGGCACGCGGTCTACGACCGGCTGGTGTACTCCCGTATCCGCGAGCTGCTGGGCGGCCGGGTGCGTACCGCGATCTCCGGCGGCTCGCCGCTGCGCCGGGAGCTGGGGCTGCTCTACGCGGGCGCCGGGATCACCGTCTACGACGGCTACGGCCTGACGGAGACGACCGGCGCCATCACCGCGCAGCCGCCGGGCCGGGTGCGGTTCGGGACGGTGGGGCGGCCGCTGCCGGGCAGCGCGGTGCATCTGGCGCTGGACGGCGAGGTGTGGGTGCGGGGCGCCGTCGTCTTCGCGGGCTATCTCGACGACCGGGACGCCCCGGGCAGCGGGCTCTACGACGGCTGGCTGCCGACCGGCGACCTCGGGCACCTGGACGAGGACGGCTACCTCGTCATCACCGGCCGCAAGAAGGACGTCATCATCACCAGCAGCGGCAAGAGCGTGGCCCCGCAGGCCCTGGAACAGCGGCTGCAGGCCCATCCGCTGATCTCGCAGTGTGTGGTGGTCGGCGACAACCGGCCCTATGTGACGGCGCTGATCACGCTGGATCCGGAGTCGCTGGAGCACTGGCGCCGGCTGCGCGACGGGCAGGGGCCCGAGCATCCGGAGCTGTCCCCGCAGGAGCAGGTGCGGGCGGAGGTGTGGCGGGCGGTGGACCGGGCGAACTCCTCGGTGTCGCGGGCCGAGTCGATCCGCGCGTTCCACATCCTGCCGGGCGAGTTCAGCCAGGAGGCCGGGCTGCTGACGCCGTCGCTGAAGCTGCGGCGGGCCGCGATCGTGCGCGCCTACGCGGCGGAGATCGACGCCCTGTACGCGCCGGAGCGGCGCGAGGTCCGTCCGTCGCGCGGGCACCGTCGCAGGCCGGCGGCGGGCCACGCCGCGCGCTGAGCGCACGCGGGACCAGGGCACTTCCGACGTGCGGGGCCGCCCGTGCGACCGTCCGGGCCCGCTCGCGGCACCGTAGCAGTGCCGCGGCGGGCCCGGCCGTTATTTGTCCAGGGGTGAGGACCCGGGGCCGCGGGCGCTTCGCGGCCCTTAGCGTCCGGTGACATTCCCGTGGGCGGCCGTCGGCCGGCCCACCGGGAGGAACCCAGTGGGACGAAAACCGGGAGGCCGTGTGCGGTCGATCGTCATCAACTCCGCAATGTCCGGACGCACCATCGCGACCGGACTGGTGGTCTGCGCGCTCGTGGCCACGCTCGCGGCGCTGCTGCTGCCCGTGCAGCTGTTCGGGGAGAACGCTTCGGCCCAGAGTGCCCCGGCGTTCGACGACGACGGCGGCGGCACCGTGTCCACCCGGTACGGCCCGCTGACCGCGATGGACCGCGACTTCGTGCGCAAGGTCCGACTGGCCGGGCTCTGGGAACTGCCCGCCGGCCGGCAGGCCCAGGAGCGCGGCAGGAGCAAGGCGGTGAAGACCGCGGGCAACCATCTCGTCGCGGGTCACACCGAGTTGGACCGGCGGGCGATCGAGGCCGGCCGGGCGCTGGGCATCCAGCTCTCCAACCAGCCCAGCGATCAGCAGCAGGGCTGGCTGGCCCAGCTCGACGCCGCGCAGGGCGCCGCCTTCGACCCGCTGTTCGCCCAGCTGCTGCGCAGGGCGCACGGCAAGGTCTTCGGCTTGGTGGCGCTCGTAAGGGCGAACAGCGGCAACACGATGGTGCGGAGTCTGGCGTCCCGGACCAACTCCGTCGTCCTGGACCACATCACGGTCCTGGAGAAGACCGGGTTCGTCGATTTCGGCAACCTCGGCGCCCCCGCGCCCGGCAGGCGCGCCGGATCGACGACATCTCACATCGGACGAAGCGAAGTGATCTCATGAGGCAGAAACAGCAGGCTCATAAACGCTCGCGGTTGACGAACAGAATGCTGGTCGCCGCGGCCGCCCTCCTGCTGGGCGGCGGCGGACTCGCGGTGGTCGCCACGACCGCGCTGGCCGGCAACTCCGGTCCCGACGCGACGACGGACCAGCAGGGCACCACGGCGGCGACCACCGTGAAATGTCCCGATGTGGGCGACCGGCTGCGGGAGGTGCCGCGCGGCGCCCAACTGCAGGTCTCCAAGGGGCTCGCCGCACTGGACGCCCAGGTGGCCGACGCCTATCAGCGGATGACCGAGGGCGGCGGCAGCACCGTCCTGAGCGACCTGAAGCAGAAGCGGCAGCGGACCCTCGGGACGATGGCCGACGCGATCGACCGGTCGGCGAAGCGGCCGGACTACCTGCTGCGCATGAGCGGCTGCAGCTACCAGCCCACCGGCGAGGAGGGGGCGGCCGACCAGGACTCCGCGAAGTCCTACCAGAGCGGCCAGTACCCGAACAGCGATCAGGACCAGCAGCAGGATCAACAACAGGACCAGGGACAGGAGCAGGACGGACAGCAGGGCGACGGCGGGCAGGGGCAGGTGGGCGGCCCCTCCCCGGAGGACTTCGTCGACATCACCTCCGTCCAGCCCAACGCCGGCGGGCCGCCGTTCGCGGCCCCGCAGGGCGACGGCGCCTCCACCGGCACCTTCGTCACCGAGTGCGGACGCAACGAGGAGGGACACTTCAACTCCGACAACGTCATCGTCACGCCGGGCGTGAGCAACGGTGCGCACCACGTCCACGACTACGTGGGCAACGTCTCCACCGACGCCTTCTCCGACGACCGCAAGCTCTCCGAGTCGGACACCACCTGCAACAACGGCGACCAGTCCACCCACTACTGGCCGGTGCTGCGCAAGCTGGACGGCACGTCGGTGCACGAGCCGGGAGCCGGGCACGACGGCAATGTCGGCTCGGTGCTCCAACCGGCCTCGGTGACGCTGCAGTTCCGCGGCAGCCAGCAGGGCCAGGTCCAGGCGATGCCGCGCTTCCTGCGGATCATCACCGGTGACGCGAAGGCGTTCACCAACGGCACGGACAACGCCAACGCCTCCTGGAGCTGCGAGGGCTTCGAGGACCGGCAGCTGAAGGACAAGTACCCGATCTGCCCCGACGGCGCGAACGTCGTACGGACCTTCGCCTTCCAGAACTGCTGGGACGGCCGCAGCACCGACAGCGCCAACCACCGTACGCATGTGACGTTCTCGGACCAGAACGGCGCCTGCCCCAACGGGTTCACGGCGATACCGCAGCTGGTGCAGCGGATCACCTACGACGTCCCGCAGGGCAACAGCTTCGCGGTGGACAGCTTCCCCGAGCAGCTGCACAAACCGGTGACCGACCACGGTGACTTCATCAACGTCATGCCGGACGACCTGATGAGCAAGGCGGTCAACTGCATCAACAGCGGCCGCAACTGCACCTGACGGCCCGGCACACCGACGCGGCGGCCCCGAACCGGGATTCGGGGCCGCCGCTCCGTGCTGTACGGGCTGTTCCGGCTGTTCCGGCCGAGCCGGTCGAGCTGGGCCGGGCGGACAGCTGCCGTACGGGGGCCGGCGGAAGGCAGCGCCTTCCGCCGGCTCTCTCAGAGCCCGTTGACGCGCGCTTCCCGGGCCATGCCGAGCGGACGGATGGCGGAGGTGACGCCCCGCGCCCGGCGGCCGGCCCGTGCCCGGAAGCTGCGCACATGCGCCATCAGGCGGCGGCTGCGCAGTGCCATCTCCAGCTCGAAGCGGGTGCGCGGGTCACGCAGCGCCGGGCCGAAGAGCTTCTCGATCTGCCGCAGGCGGTAGCGCACCGTCTGCGGGTGCACATGCAGCAGTTTCGCGGCCTCCGGCGCACCACCGCCCTCCAGCCAGGCCAGCAGCGTCACTTCGAGGCGCTCGCTCTGCCGGGGCGTCAACTCGTCCAGCGGGCCGAGCCAGCGGGCGGTGAGCGCGTCGGCGAGGGACTCGTCCTGGAGGAGCAGCAACGCCGAGAGGTGGTCGTCGACGAACGCCGGGCGCACTTCGGGGCCGACGCGGCTGGGCGCCAGCGTCAGCAGATAGCGGCCCCAACGCAGCGACGAGGCGGCCTCGGTGGCGGACACGACGTGTCCCACCGCGGCCGCCCGGCCCTTGAGCGCCGCCTCCAGCCGGGCCCTGGTCTGGGTGGCCGGGTCGGGGACGAACAGGCACGTGTCGCCGTCGACGGTGCCGATGAGCGCATGGCCCAGTGCGGCGGCGAGTTGGGGCGCCTCGGCGGGGGTACCGAGGACCACGGCCTGGAGGGTGTCGGGGATCGGCCAGCCGGCCGCACGGGCCAGTTCGGCCAGTCCACCCTCGGGGACGTCGCGTCGTCCGGCGAGCGCGTCGAAAAGGTCCTGGCGGGCCCTTGCGACGGGCATCGGCGTGACCACGGACGATACGGCCGGCCGTTTACTTTCCGATGTTGTTTGATAACCAAGGCATGTCAGCAGGGCCTGTTCAAGGGCCCATTGTGCCTCTTCCACGGGTGTATCCCCGAGAAGTGCGGACAATGCGGGAAATCCGCGTTGCAACTCCGCGACCACCTTCTCTGCGAGGCCCGGAAGTTCCTTTCTTACTATCCGGTTCCACTCGCCTCGGGGACGCGACCCGATGCGGTTCAGGAGATCACACATCGCTACCTCGATCCTGGCGGGGATGCGGCTGGGACAGGGCTGGATACCGCCCTGGCGCTGAGTCGGCATCATCCGGAGTCTCCCTGCGCGACCGCGACGCCGGTGCAGGAATTTGTCACAGCGCGATAAACCTTACGAAATCTCGAACGTGTTCGTAGATGCTTTTGCACATCCGGATTACGGCCGTGTGTATCCACTTGGTGACAGAATGTTGACTGTTACCGGGGGTCACCCGAACAAATGCCCCGGCGCAAATACCACCGCCGGGAGATTTCATCGAAATTCGGATCCCGCACCCGTGCCCTCCACCCCCGGGAGGATCGATGTCCGCACCCAGATTGCAGAGCCGCCACGCACACCGCGCCCGGCCCTCGCCCCCACCGCCCCGCCCCCGGCGACCACCCAACGAACCCGGCACGCCCCCGACCCGGCCGGGCGGCGGCGCGTCAACGGCTTTACTGCGACCGGCACTTCCCGCCGCGCTGCTGCTCTTCCTCGCCGTCACCCTGCACTCCGGTGCGATGAACACCGCAGTGCAGTTCCTGGACTTCGGCGCCGGCGTACTCGCCCTGGTCTCCCTGTCGGTCACGGTGCTCTGGGGACTCGCAGCCACCGACCGGATGGTGCTGCACTCCGGACACCGGCTGCTCGCGCAGGCGGTGCACCGGGGCACGGCCATGGCCGGACTCGGCTTCCTCGGCCTGCACATCTGGGTCAAGGTCGCCCAGGGACACACCGGCGCCCTCTCCGTCGCGGTGCCCTTCACCGACGGCGCGCGGCCGTTCCTCATCGGCCTCGGCACCCTCGCCACGTACATCTTCGTGGCCGTCGCGGTGACCGGCGCGGTGCGCGGCGCGTTCACCGGCCACACCGCCTCCCGCTGGTGGCGCGCCCTGCACATGAGCGCCTATGCCGCCTGGGCACTGGCCCTGGTGCACGGGCTGAAGTCCGGCCGGGAGGCCGCTGGTTGGGCGACCGCGGGCTACGCGATCTGCCTCGTGGGGGTGGCCGTACGGCTCGCCCTGCGGCTGCGCGGCCCGGGCCGCATTCCCGGAGGGCGCCCGTGACCGCCCCCGCCCCCACCCGTCCGCTGCCGGCCGTCCCCGGAGCGGACCCCGTACCCACCCTGGCCTCGCTGGGCCCGCCGCGGCTGCTGGCCGGCCTCGACGAGATGCCACGGCTGGACCGGGTGGCACATCTGGCCCGGCACGGTACTCCGCCCCAGCTGAACCGGGAGGAGCTGATCGCGCTGGCCGAGGACACCGATCTGCGCGGCCGCGGAGGCGCGGGCTTCCCCTTCGCCCGCAAGCTGAAAGCCGTCCTGGACGGCATCCGCCGCTCGGACGGCAAGGCCGCCGTGGTCGTCAACGGCAGCGAGGGGGAACCCAGTTGCCTCAAGGACACCGCGCTGCTGCTGCACGTGCCGCATCTGGTGCTCGACGGCGCCCTGCTGGCGGCCGACGCGATCGGCGCGCAGGAGGTCGCGATCGGCGTGACCCGCCGGGACGTGGAGCACTCGGTACGTCGCGCCATCGACGAACGCGGGCCGGTGCGCCCGGCCCTGCGGGTGACGCTGCTGACCGAACGGTTCGTCACCGGCGAGGGCACCGCGCTGACCAACGGGCTCAACGGCGGACCCGGCCTGCCCTCCGGCCGCAAGGTCCGCTCCAGCGAACGCGGCCTGAACGGCGTGCCGACGCTGCTGTCCAACACCGAGACGTACGCCCAACTCGCCCTGGCGGCACGGCTGGGCGCACTCGGCTACCGCACCACCGGCCTGCCCGCCGAGCCCGGCACGCTGCTGCTGACCGTCTCCGGCCACCAGGTCGTCGAGGTCCCCTACGGCATTCCCCTCGCCCGGGTCCTCGCGCTCTGCGGATCGGGGCCGGGCCAGGGCGTCATGCTGGGCGGCTACCACGGCACCTGGCTGTCCCCCGAGGACGCCCGTACCGCGACGCTGTCCCGTGACGCACTGGCCGACCACGGCGCCGTACTCGGGGCCGGGGCGGTGCTTCCACTGCCCGACGACACCTGCCCGGCGGGCGAGACGGTGCGCGTCGCGCGCTGGATGGCCGCCGAGTCCGCGGGCCAGTGCGGCCCGTGCGTACTGGGCCTGCCCGCCCTCGCCGACGCCCTCGCGCACGCCGTCCGGGGCGGCGGTGACACCGCCATGGACGCGGTCCGCGCCCGGATGGGCGCGGTGCGCGGCAGGGGCGCCTGCAGCCACCCGGACGGCACCGCCCGCTTCGTGGCCTCGGCTCTCGCCGCCTTCCCCGACGAGTTCGAGCGCCACGCACGGGGGTTCGGGTGCGGCCGCCCGGTGACCGGGGCCCTGCCGGTCACCGGGCACCAGGCACCGCCACCCGTCAAGCCTCCGGCGCCGCCACAGGAGCGGCTGCTGGTCGACTGGACGCTCTGCCGCGGCCACGGCCTCTGCGCGGACGTGGTGCCCGGCATCGTGCGGCTCGGCCCGGACGGCTACCCCGAGGAGGCCAGCATGCCGATGCCGGCCCGGATGCGGCGCCGCGCCCAGCTCGCGGTACGCCGCTGCCCTGCCCTCGCCCTGCGCATCCAGGGCGCCAACTGACAGAGCCGGCCGGGTTTTTGGCCGCCGGGGAAAATCTGCGCGCGGATTGAACGGGGGCACCCCGCACCGCGTAATCCCCGGCAACACACCCGGCCGGCACCCGGACGCAAGCACCGGCCCGCCACCGAGCAGCACCGGCCGGGAACCGGACAGCGGACCGGACCCACCACCGGACAGCCAACCGACTCAAGGAGACATCATGAGCACTCGACGTCGTGTGGGACTCGCGGCCGCGGCCGTCGCCGCCCTGGCGCTGACCGCCGGCTGCGGCAGCAGTGGCAACCAGGGGGCCACCACCCCCACCACCGACACCGTGCAGCCCGCGGGCCAGGGCACCAGCGACTACGGCTCCTCCGGCGGCGCGGGCGACGGCGGCGCGTACGGCCAGGCCGGCGGCGACGAGGGCAAGGAGGCGGCCGCCGGGCCCAGCGCGGGCAAGCTCGCCCTGCGCCAGGCCGACGCGCTCGGCCCGATCGTCACCGACGCCAAGGGCATGACGCTCTACCGCTTCGACAAGGACACCCCGAAACCGCCCAAGTCCAACTGCTCGGGCTCCTGCGCGACCACCTGGCCGCCGGTCCCCGCCGACGGCGCCGAGGCACCCGCGGGCATCGACAAGAGCGCGCTCGGCTCGGTGGCCCGCGCCGACGGCACCAAGCAGCTCACCATCGGCGGCTGGCCCGCCTACCGCTACGCGAAGGACACCAAGGCCGGCGACACCAAGGGCCAGGGCGTCGGCGGCACCTGGAACGCCCTGGCGGCGGACGGCAAGAAGGCGGGCGCCCAGGAGCCCGCCGACGTGTCCGTCTTCCCCCACCCCGACCTCGGCGAGATCCTCGTCGACGGCAAGGGCCGGACCCTGTACCGCTTCAACAAGGACAGTGCCTGGCCGATGAAGTTCGCCTGCAACGACGCCTGCCTGGAGACCTGGAAGCCCGCCAAGCCCGCCGACCGCTCGAAGCTCACCGGGATCCCCGAGGAACTGATCACCACCGTCACCCGCCCGGACGGCATCCGGCAGCTGGCCGTCGACTGCTGGCCGGTCTACTGGTTCACCGGCGACAAGCAGCCCGGTGACATCAACGGCCAGGGCAAGGACGGCCTGTGGTTCGCGGTCTCCAAGGAGGGCAAGAAGATCACGTCGACGCCGGAGCGCTGACCGCGCCCTCCCGGGGGAACTCGTCGTCCAGCGCGAGCACCTCCGCGTCCGGCCGCTCATCCGTGGCACGCGGCCCCAGCCAGGTGACCGCGAGCGCCACGACCAGATTCACCGCGAGCGCCACGATTCCCGCGTTGAGTCCCCACACCGGGTCGTGACCGCCGAACACCAGCACACAGACGAGCGCGAAGCCCGCCACGAGGCCGCTCACCGCGGCGTGCAGCGTCAGCCGCCGCCACACCAACCCCAGCAGCAGCATCGGCACGAGCTGTGCCATGCCCTCGTACGAGATCAGCGACAGCCGGACGAGGGTGTTGGGGGCGGTGTAGGTCAGCAGCAGCGCCAGCGCACCCGCGGCGACCACCACCAGTTGTGACCAGAGCTTCTGACGGTGGGCCAGGCGGGGCACCGCGCCCAGCACGCTCCTCCCCCACATCGTGCCGATGACCAGCATGAAGACGGCCATCGGCACGATGGAGGAGAGCGCGGCGGCCACCCCGGTCACCCCCACGGCCCAGGCCGGCAGGGAGTCCACCACCAGCTTGAACAGCGCCAGATTGGAGTCCGCGCCCACCAGCCCCGGCACCACGAACAGCGCGGCCAGGCCCAGCAGCATCGGGACGAACAACAGCACGTTGTAGAAGGGGAGGTACATGGCGTTGCGGCGGAGCGCGTCGGCGTTGCGGGCACCGAGGTAGCCCGCCACCGTGGTCGGGAAGATCACCACGGTGAGGGAGTTGACGAGGGTGGTGGTGATGAACCAGGTCTGTCCGAGCCCGCCCGACGCGTGGCCGGGGAACGTCAGCCACTGCGGCTTCTCCGCCACGACGCGGTCCAGGAAGGGCCCGTAGCCGTCGAAGTAGTGCAGCGGTACGTAGATCGCGAGGAAGGCGAGGGTGGCGATGACGAGGATGTCCTTGAGGACCGAGACCCACGCGCTGCCGCGCAGCCCGCTGACCACGACGAAGCCGGTGGTGACCGCGAAACCGATGAAGTAGGCCCAGTTGAGGCTGATGGCTCCGTAGGAAATGGTCGAGACGACCACGCCCATGCCGGTGATCTGCAGCTGGATGTAGGGCAGCAGGCAGACGGTGGCGAGGACGGCGACCGCGGCGCCGAGCCAGGGCCGTCCGTAGCGGTGCGCCACCATGTCGGTGATGCCGACCAGACCGTGCCGGCGGGCGTAGGCCCACAGCATCGGGCCGACGACGTACCCGATCGCATAGCCGCAGGACATGTAGGCCAGGACATAGAGCACCGGGGCACCGAAGTTGTAGCCCCAGCCGGCCGCGCCGAGGTAGCTGAAGCTCGTATAGCTCTCGCCGGCCATCAGCACCCAGATGAAGACGGTGCCCAGGCTGCGGCCGCCCACCGACCACTCCGTGAGACCGCCGCCGGAGCCCCGGCCGCGCACCGCGAGCAGGCCGAGCGCCACGGTCAGCACCATGAAGACGCCGAAGACGGAGGTGGAGATCGCGGCGTTCACGCGCGGCCCCGCTTGAGGTCGGCGCGCCGCGCCAGCCACACCGAGACCGGGGTGAGCAGGGTGGCCACCAGCATCCAGAAGAACAGCAGCGGCAGGCCGAGCACGGTCGGCGTCACCCGGTTCACCAGCGGCAGTACCGCCAGGAAAAGCACATAGGGCACAAGCAGCCACAGCAGCGCGGGGCGCTTTCGGGAGCCCGGGGTTCGCCCGCCGGGGAACTGGTTTCGCACGGGTCGAGAGCCTAGATGAGCGTCCTCGGACGCACTCGCCTAGGGGACGCCGGTGGCTTCTGTGTTCGATTGCGTCGACCGCAACACCGCCCAGACGACCAGCCGGTAGGCGGAGCTGTACTCCGGCGTGCAGGTGGTCAGCGTCAGATACGCACCCGGCGCATTGAAGCGGTACCCGGGATGCACGCTGCTGTACGGCACGTCCGCGAGGACCGTGCCGTCCCGGGGAGTGGTCCGGGGCAGGATCTTGCGGACCACATAGGTGTGGCGGGCCTCGGCGGTGTCCAGGCGCACGGTGTCCCCCGGGCGCAGCCGGTCGAGCCGGCGGAACGGCTCACCGTGGGTGTTGCGGTGCCCGGCCAGCGCGACATTGCCGGCGCCGCCCGGCTGTGCCGTCTGCGGATAGTGCCCCACGTAGCCCCTGTTGAGGACCGCGGCCTTGCCGACGCCCTGCGCGACGGGCGCGGTGACGCCGATCCGCGGGATGCGCAGCACCGCGTACGCCAGGTCCGGCTGCGGCCCGGTCCCGGTGCGGGCGGGACCGCCGCGGGGGGCGCCGTCCGGGGCGGCGCTCGCGTCGTCCCGCTGCTCGGAGCCGCCTTCGTCGGGCGGCCGGACGGCGGGCTGCCGCGGTGCCGTCTCCCACTGACGCTCCAGCCGGGCGACCCGGTCGCGTGCGTCACCCTGCGCCTGACGGTTGGTCCACCACAGCTGATGGACGACGAGCAACAGCAGCACCGCCCCGAACGTCACGGTCAGCTCGGCGCCGGCCCACAGGGCGCGCGCCACGGGCCGGCGGCGGGTGCGCCGCCCCTGCACGACTACCGGTATCCGCTCCCGCACGCGGGCACCGTAAGCCCTGCGGGCGCAGGTCGCCAGAGGCAGCGGCGCCCCGGCGTCACCGGACGGGCGGGCCCGCCCGGTCACCGGCGCCGGCACGGTCAGCCGCCGAACGCCCGGGAGACGGAGTAGATGCACAGGCCGGCCAGCGCGCCCACGACCGTGCCGTTGATGCGGATGAACTGCAGGTCCCGGCCGATGTGCGCCTCGATCTTCTTCGAGGTGTGGGTGGCGTCCCAGCCGGCGACGGTGTCGGTGATCAGGGAGGTGATCTCGCCCTGATATGTCGTCACCACATAGACGGCCGCGCCCTCCAGCCAGCCGTCCACCTTGCGCTGCAGCCGGTCGTCGACCGCCAGCCGCTGCCCCAGGGAGAGCAGCGCCGCCCGTACCCGCAGCCGTAGTTCGCTGTGCTCGTCCTCGGCGGCGGCCACGATCATGGCCCGCACCGAGCCCCACGCGGAGGCGATCAGGTCCTGCACCTCGCCGCGCCCCAGCACCTCCGACTTCAGCCGCTCCACCTTCTGCCGCGTCTCGGGGTCGCTCTGCAGATCGTCCGCGAAGTCGGTCAGGAAACGGTCCACCGCGCCGCGCGCCGGATGCTCGGGCATGTCCCGCATCTCCGTGACGAACCGCAGCAGTTCCTTGTAGACCCGGTCGCCGACCCTGCGGTCGACGAACCGCGGCGTCCATCCCGGCGCGCCGCCGGAGACGGCCGCCATGACGGAGTCGCCGTGCTCGACCAGCCAGTCGTGGGCGCGGCCGCACACCAGGTCCACCACCCGCCGGTGGCCGCCCTCGGCCACCACCCTCCCCAGCATCGCGCCGATGCCCGGCGCGATCTCCTGCGCGTCCGCCCGCCGGGTGATCGCCTCGCCGACGACCGCCTGCACATCGGAGTCCCGCAGGACGGTCAGCGCACCGCGCAGCGCGGTGGAGAGCTCCGCGGTCACCCGGTCGGCGTTCCCGGGGTCGGCGAGCCAGCCGCCGAGCCGGGCGCTGATGCCGACCTTCCGCAGCCGGCTGCGCACGACATCACTCGACAGAAAGTTCTCCCCGACGAAATCGCCGAGACTCTGACCCAGTTGATCCTTTTTGGTAGGAATGATGGCAGTGTGCGGGATCGGCAGCCCCAGGGGCCGCTTGAAGAGTGCGGTCACGGCGAACCAGTCGGCCAGCGCACCGACCATGCCGGCTTCCGCGGCCGCCGCGACATAGCCGGTCCAGCCGCCCGCCCCGGAGGATCCCGCCCATTTCGCCAGTACGTAGACCAGCGCCACCGCCAGCAGCAGGCCGGTGGCGAACGTCTTCATCCGCCGTACGCCGCGCCGCTTCTCCGCGTCGGCGGCGCTGTAGCCGAACCCGCCACCCGGCGCGCCCCGGCCCGCCGAGGGCGCGTCCGGCGCTCGATCCGCATTCGTTCGTTGCATCCGCTCCACCGTTCCCACCGAGCCCCGCCATCCCTGCGGCCGTACCCTGTCCCGCACGGCCGGCCCGCGGGGCGGTCCGATCCGACCGTCCGCCGGCCGCCGGTTCAGCCGTATGTCCAACTGTGACCTACTCCCGGAACGAACCACGAGTTCCCCGCGTCCACGTCATGGGGGACATCGCCAGGGCGCCGGGCGGCCTCCCGAAGGCCCGTGGGATCATGGAGAACCGATCGGACCGCAACGGTGCCGCTGATCATTCGCTGCCCTTGCCCACCCGGAGCGCGCCGCTCCGCTTTCCCCAGGAGACCTCTCCCGCATGAACAAAAGTGTGGGTTACGCCCTGCTCGCCGGCCTGGCGGCAGTGGTCGTACTGATCTCGACCGCGATATTCGTCGGCTTCGGCGGCGACGACGGCGGCCTGGGCACCCCGCGCAAGCCGCGTGACCCGGCGAAGCCCGCGGTCTCCGGACAGTGGGTCGGCACCTGGGCGGCGTCCGCGGCCGCCGCGGAGCCCGGCACCCTGGACGGGTACGCGGGCATGTCGATACGGAACGTCGTGCACACCAGCGTCGGCGGCTCCAGCGCGCGCATCCAGCTCTCCAACCTCTACGGCACGCGCCCGCTGCCGGTCAGTCATGCCTCGCTGGCGCTGGCCGCCACGCCGAGCAACCCGACCGCCGCCGCCGGCACCATGCGCCGGCTGACCTTCGGCGGGCGGCCCGCCGTGAGCATCCCCGCGGGCGGCGCGGTCACCAGCGACCCCGTGCGCCTCGACGTGCCGCACGACGCCGATCTCCTGGTCACCACCTACTCCCCCTCCCCCTCCGGCCCCGCGACCTATCACCCGTATGCCCGTCAGACCTCTTACCTGGCACGCGGGGACCGCACCGAGGACGCCACCGGCGCCGCGTACACCGAGCAGAGCCCGTACTGGCGCTATCTGACCGGCGTGGACGTCTGGAGCACCGAGGCGCGCGGCACGGTCGTCGCCATCGGCGACTCCATCACCGACGGCATCACCTCCACCGCCGGCGCCAACCACCGCTGGACCGACTTCCTCGCGGCCCGGCTGCGCAACGAACCCGGCGCCCCCCGCTACGGCGTCCTCAACCAGGGCATCAGCGGCAACCGGCTGCTCGTCAACGGCAGCCGCTTCTCGCCCAACAACGGCCCCAGCGTGCTGTCCCGCCTGGAGCGCGACGCGCTCTCGCGCACCGACGTGAAGGCGGTCGTCGTCGAGATCGGCCTCAACGACCTGTTCAAGTCACCGCGCCAGCTCGACCCGAAGAAGATCGTCGCCGGCATGCGGCAGATCGTCCGCCAGGCGCACCAGCAGGGCCTGCGGGTGACCGGCAGCACCCTGACCCCGTTCGGCGGGCACCGCGGGTACTCCAACCTGCTGAATTCCGTCCGCGAGCAGGTCAACCGCATCATCCGCTCCGGCACGGTCTACGACGAGGTGGTGGACTTCGACAAGGTGCTGCGCGACCCGGCGGCACCCGTACGGCTGCGCCCCGTCTACGACTCGGGCGACCATCTGCACCCCAGCGACGAGGGCTACCGGGCGATGGCGAACGCCCTCGACCTCGACCACCTCAAGCGGTCCGCGCCCGCCTCGCTCTGAGCGGGCCGGGCGTGGATGCCCCGCCGCGTCAGCCCAGTTCCTTGCGCTGACCGCGCTCGTCCCGGAGGCGGCGCGCGTCGGCCTTGCGCGCCTTGCGCTCGATGCCGACGCCGCCCATCAGCGCCAGCCCCCTGACGATCACCCGGGGCGCGCCGGGGTCGCCGGGCACCCCGTCCTCGCCCGGGTCGAATCCGCCCATGATGCCCAGGCCCCGGACGTCGACCTCGACGCCCGGCGGGACCACCAGCTGCACCCCGCCCATGACGGCATAGCAGTCGATGACGATCTCCGGTCCGGCGAAGTCGGCCTCCCGCAGATCGATCTCACCGCCGCCCATGCAGCAGACCGCCGTGAAGCGGCGCCCGATCGTCCACCGCCCCTTGCGCTGGAAGCCGCCGAGGATGCCCACGCCGGTCGTGGAACCCCGCGCGCCGCTCACGATCCGCCCGGCCCAGGACCTCGCTGCGCCTTCCTTGCGCAGCGAGAGGGGCCCCGGAGCCGTCGGTGCGCTCGCGTCGGCCGGCAGATCCGCGGTGATCGGCTCCAATTCGCCGTACGTACGCGCCGCGTACGTCGCCTCCAGCCGCTCCTGGAACTCCTCCATCGCCAGCCGGCCCTCGGCGACGGCATCGCGCAGGATCTCCGCCACCCGCTCACGGTCGGTGTCGGAAGCACGCAACTCGGGGCGTCTGTCAGTCATACGAACAGGTTAGGTCGTCTCCGGCGGTCCCGGGCGGATCCATGACAGCTCATCGCACACCGGGTCGCGCGCCGGGCACGGCAGGCGCCCCGGCCGGCCCGCCCTTCGCGTACAGCCGCGCGATGACGTCCTCGATGTCCGGCTCCCGCACCGAGAGGTCCACCAGCGGATAGCGCTCGGCGACGGCCGCCACCAGCGGCGCCGCGCTCTGCGCCGCGGGAAACGCCAGCCACTGCCGCGGCCCGTCCACCTTGACCGTACGGGCCCCCGGTACGCCCTGGATCGGCGGCAGCTCCCGCTCCAGGTCCACCACCAGCGTGCGCTCCCCCTCCCCGGCCGCCCGCAGGCCGGCGAGCCCGCCGTCGTAGACCAGCCGGCCGTGGTCGATGACCATCACCCGACGGCACAGCTGCTCGATGTCGGTCAGGTCGTGCGTGGTCAGCAGGACCGTGGTGCCGCGCTCGGCATTGACCTCCCGCAGGAAGGAGCGCACCTTCGCCTTGCTGATCACATCGAGGCCGATCGTCGGCTCGTCGAGGTAGAGCACCTCGGGCTCGTGCAGCAGCGCCGCCGCGATGTCGCCGCGCATCCGCTGCCCCAGCGACAGCTGACGCACCGGCACCTCCAGCAGCGGTCCCAGGTCGAGCAGTTCCACACACCGCGCCAGCTGGCTGCGGTAGGCGGCGGGCGGGATGCGGTACATCCGCCGCACCAGTTCGTAGGAGTCCTTCAGCGGCAGGTCCCACCACAGGGTGGTGCGCTGCCCGAAGACCACCCCGATCCGCCGGGCGAGGCGGGTCCGCTCGCGCGCGGGGTCGATGCCGGCCACCCGCAGCCGGCCGCCGCTGGGCACCAGAATGCCCGTCAGCATCTTGATGGTGGTGGACTTCCCGGCGCCGTTCGGCCCGATGTAGCCCACCATCTCCCCGCGCGGCACCTGGAAGGTGATGCCGTCCACGGCCCGCACCTCGTGCTTGACGCGCCGCAGCCGGCCCGCCTTGCGCCGCACCGAGAACACCTTCTCGATGCCCTCCACCTCGATCAGCCGCTCCGCCGCCGTACCGCTCACCACATGCCTCCCGCTGTCCGCCCTCGCTGTGCCGTGCCGTTCCCGGGCCCGCTCCGTCCCGCTGCCGCGCCGGGCCGGGCACGGGCTCTGCCGGCCCGGCCGTCAGCTCCCCGTACTGCGGTACGCCCGCAGCCCGTACCGCCACGCCACCCCGACGCCCGCCCACATCACCATGGCCACCACCGGCCCCAGGAAGTCCACCCAGCCCGGCAGCCCCAGCGGATCCGGATGCCCCAGCAGGCGCAGCGCGGGCAGCCAGTTCACGAAGGCCAGCGGAATGACGAAGGTGACCCCGCGCACCAGGTCCTTGGCGAAGACCGTCGGCGGGTACTGCAGCATGGCGTTGCCGCCGTAGGTGAAGGAGTTCTGCACCTCGGCGGCGTCCTGCGCCCAGAACTGGAAGGACGCCCCGGCGGTGAACACCGCCGCGAAGATGGCCGCGCCGCACACCACCATCAGCGGCACCATCAGCACCCGGCCCGCCGTCCACGACACGTCGAGCGCCGCCAGCGACCAGCCGAGGACCAGCAGCGCCTGGGTGATCCGGCCCAGCCTGCGCAGCGCGAAGCGGTCCGCGGCGACCTGCGCGAAGACCGGTACGGGGCGCAGCAGCATGACGTCGAGCGTGCCGTCCCGGATGCGGCCGCCGATCCGGTCCATGCTGCCCAGCAGCAGATCGGCCAGGCCCAGGGACGCACTGGACGTGCCGTAGAGGAAGGCCACTTCGGGGAGGCCGAAGCCACCGAGCGCGTCGATCTGCGAGAACATGAGCATGATCGCGACGAAATCCAGGCCGCTGGCAGCGAAGTTGCCGACCGCCATCATCACGAACGACGCCCGGTAGGCGAGAGTGGAGCGCACCCACATCCGCACCAGCAGCCCGTACGCGCGCACCCCCGCCGCCCATGGCACCGCCGCCGCCCTGTCGGCGGTCACCGGCCCTTCCGCCTTCGAGGCGTCAGCCACCGTGCACCACCACCTTGCGGGTGGCGGCACGTTGCACCAGCCGGCCCAGCGCCAGCAGCGCCACGCCCCAGGCCGTCTGGAAGGCCAGGCCCTCGGCCAGCGCCCCACCGGTGCGCGCGCCGAGCAGCACATCCGCCGGCACCTGGAGCACCGCGGCCCACGGCAGCAGCTGGGCGACCTCGCCGAAGCCACCGGGGAACACCCGCAGCGGCAGCACAAGGCCCGAGAAGAACATGCAGGCCAGGCCGCTGATCATGGCCAGGCCCGCGCCGTCGAGCAGCCAGAAGGACGCCAGCGCGACGAGATAGCGCAACGCGAAGCTGACCACCACCGCGAGCGCCACCGAGAACAGGAAGCAGCACCAGGTCAACACCTCGCCCGGCAGCGCCAGTTCGAAGCACAGCGCGCCCACCGCCAGCGGCACCGCCCCGCGCCCGATCAGCTGCAGCGCGGCCCGGCCGAGATCCCCGGCCAGCCACCACAGCTGCAGATCGGCCGGCCGGTAGAGGTCCACCGCGATGTCGCCGCTGCGGATCCGCTCCTGGAGCTCGTCCAGTCCCCCGCCGGAGAGCAGCGCGACCGCCGCGAGCAGCGCCTGCCCCACCCACACGAAGGTCAGCGCCTGCGCCTGGTCGTAGCCGCCCAGGTGCGGCCGCTCGGCCCACAGGGCGAGGTAGGCGTAGGCGACGATGAAACCGAAGACGGTGTTGGTGAAGACGCCCGCCGCGGTGGCCATCCGGTAGGTGGCGTACCGCCGGAAGCTGCCGGCCGCCACGGCCACACACCACATGCCCGCGTCCCCCCGGCCCCGTCGTCGTCACCTGGCAAAACACCGGAGCTTAGCCCCGCCCCCGGGGACCGCACCATCGGTTTGTCACCGGTTCGGGTGAGCCCCGGGCGCCATTCAGCCGGTCACGTCGCGGTCACAGGAGCGCGCCACCCCCCTTGACGACGACGCATGATGCGACAGTTTCTTATCGGGCGACAGTTCCCCTCCAGGCCCGGGGGATGCACCCCAGACCCGACACCGCTCCGCCGCACAACCATCGGCGGTGGCCGAGGAGTCCATACAGACATGAGCGACGATCCGCAGCACGACGGCCCGGAGAACACCGGCCCCCCGGAGTGGGGCCCGCGTCCCGAGGCGCCGACGACGAGCGGTAAGGGCGCCGAAGGGAAGAAGCCCCGTCCCCGGCGCACCGGCTGGCGCCGTGTCATCCCCACCTGGCGCACGGTGCTGGGCACCGTGCTGCTGCTCCTGCTGCTGCTCGCGGGCGGCATGGTCGCCGGGTACCTCATCGTCGACATCCCGCCCGCCAACAGCGCGGCCAAGGCGCAGAGCAACGTCTACCTCTACGCCGACGGCTCGGAGCTGGCGCGCGACGGCGAGGTCAACCGCGAGAACGTCTCGCTCAGCCAGATCCCCAAATCCGTTCAGGAGGCCGTACTCGCCGCCGAGGACCGCGACTTCTACTCCGAGTCGGCGGTCGACCCCGCCGCGATGGTGCGGGCCGGCTGGAACACCCTCACCGGCAAGGGCAAGCAGTCCGGTTCGACGATCACCCAGCAGTACGTCAAGAACTACTACCTGGGCCAGGAGCAGACGGTCACCCGCAAGGCCAAGGAGTTCTTCATCGCGATCAAGCTGGACCGCGAGGTGAGCAAGGCCGACATCCTGGAGGGCTACCTCAACTCCAGCTACTACGGACGCAACGCCTACGGCATCCAGGCCGCCGCGCAGGCGTACTACGGCAAGAACTCCGAGGAACTCACCACCGCCCAAGGGGCCTACCTCGCCACCCTCCTCAACGCCCCCAGCGCCTACGACATCACCGCCCACCCGGAGAACAAGCCGCGGGCGGTGGCACGTTGGGAGTACGTGCTGGACGGCATGGTGACGAAGAAGTGGCTGAGCCAGGCGCAGCGGTCGTCGATGAAGTTCCCCGCCCCGGGGCCCGCCAAGGCGTCCGCCGGGCTCTCCGGCCAGCGCGGCTATCTCGTCGAGGCGGTCCGTGACTACCTCACCGGCAACGACATCGTCGACGAGGACACCCTGCGGACCGGCGGCTACCGCATCACCACCACCATCGACAAGGACCGCGAGGACGCCTTCGTCGACGCGGTCGACAGCCGGATGATGGACGAGCTCGGCGACTCGCGGAAGGTCGACTCCTACGTCCGCGCCGGCGGCGCCTCCATCGACCCCGAGACCGGCCGGGTCGTCGCGCTGTACGGCGGCATCGACTTCGCCAAGCAGTACGTCAACAGCGCCACCCGGCACGACTACCAGGTCGGCTCCACCTTCAAGCCGATCGTCTTCGCCTCCGCCGTCCAGAACAACGCGACCACCCAGGACGGCGCGCGGATCACCCCGAACACCGTCTACGACGGCACCAACAAGCGCATGACGGTGAACAACGGCTCCCCCACCGGCTTCGCCCCGGCCAACGAGGACGACCGCTCCTACGGCCCGATCACCGTCACCGAGGCGACCGACAAGTCCGTCAACGCCGTCTACGCCCAGATGGGCATCGACGTCGGCCCCACCAAGGTCAAGAACACCGCCGTCGACCTGGGCATCCCGGCGGACACCCCCAGCCTCGCCTCATCCCAGGGCGCGGTCTCGCTCGGCACCGCCACCCCCAGCGTCCTGGAGATGACGCAGGTCTACGCCTCCTTCGCGCAGCACGGCAAGCAGCGGCCGTACACCCTGGTCGACAAGGTCTCCAAGAGCGGCGAGGACCTCCAGCTGCCCGAGCGCGCCGAGGCGACCGTCCTCGGGCGGGAGGCCGCCGACACCACCACGTCGATCCTGCGCAGCGTCGTCGACGGCGGCACCGGCACCGCGGCGCAGGCCGCGGGTCGGCCCGCGGCCGGCAAGACCGGTACCGCGGAGGAGGACAAGGCCGCCTGGTTCGCGGGCTACACGCCCGAACTCGCCACCGTGGTCGCCGTACTGGGGCAAAACCCGGTGAGCGCCGCACAGGAGCCGCTGTACGGCGCGGCGGGCCTGCCCCGGATCAACGGCGGCGGCTTCCCCGCAGAGATCTGGGCCGACTACACCGCCGCCGCCCTGGAGGACGAGCCGGTCCGCGACTTCGACCTGGAGCTGGAGGAGGGCGCCGAGTCGCCGGTGCCGCAGCCGACGACCACCGCGCCGGTACCGCCCACCGACACCGCGTCCCCGACCACGGAACCGACCGGGGACCCCACCATCACTCCGCCGACGGACTTCCCGACCCCGCCGACCATCGAGCCGCCCACCCCGACCTTCCCGACCGAGCCGCAGCCCCCCGAGCCCACCGAGGACTTCCCCACGGTGGGGCCGGAGGACGGGGCGCTCGCGCGTCAGCCGAGGTGGGGCGGCTGAGTCCGCAGCGGGCGGCGGGGACATGCCGGTCCGCCCGGGGGCGTGCGTGTGCGGGTCAGTGGCCGGACGTCGCCTTGAGGCCGACGACCGCCACCAGCAGCAGACAGATGAAGAAGATCCGGGCCGCGGTGGCCGGCTCGCCGAGCACCATCATCCCGACCACCGCCGCACCGGCCGCGCCGATGCCGACCCACACGCCGTAGGCCGTACCGATCGGCAGGGTCCGGGCCGCGTAGGACAGCAGCATCATGCTGACGACGATGCCCGCGCCGGTGAACACGCTGGGCCACAGCCGGGTGAAGCCGTCGGTGAACTTCATACCGATCGACCAGCCGACCTCCAGGAGACCGGCGACGAGAAGCAGGATCCATGCCATGACGGCACCTCCGTGAAAGAGCTTCAACAGGGGTGCGTCGTCTTGTCGTGGCCCGGTACGGCGCGTCTCGTCGGGTACATCCGAGGCTAGCAAAGGACAGGAAAGCGGGTGGTGACCCCGGTCACCACCCGCGAAGGGCCCGGGGATCCGGACCGAAGACACCGGGCCGCAGACCCGGGATGGAGATCCGGCCCGGGGAGCCGGACCAGGGATGCGGGCTAGAGATACAGCCCCGTCGCGTCCTCCGCGCCCTCCAGCCGCTCCGCGGCCACCGCGTGCAGATCGCGCTCCCGCATCAGCACATACGCCACGCCGCGCACCTCGACCTCGGCGCGGTCCTCGGGGTCGTACAGCACCCGGTCCCCCACCTCGACGGTCCGCACGTTCTGCCCTACCGCGACCACCTCGGCCCAGGCCAGGCGGCGGCCGACGGCAGCGGTCGCCGGAATGACGATGCCCCCGGAAGAGCGGCGCTCGCCCTCGGGGATGTCCGTCCGGACCAGCACACGGTCGTGCAGCATCCGGATCGGCAGTTTGTCGTGGGTGTCGTGGGTGTTTTTCGGGCTCACGGCAAGACCGTACCTGCCCCGCACCGCACGCCACGCACCGCCGCCCGAAGCCACCGCCGCCGGGTGGCGCCACCCGGGCGGCACCGGGCCGGGCGGGCCTTCGCGGACACCCCTAGCGGCGCCGCTGCAGACGCAGCGCCAGCAGGCCCACCACGGCCACACCGACCACGGCCACCGGGACGATGCGCTCCAGGCGCGGCGCCCCGTCCTCCGCCACCAACTGGCCGCGGGTATCCGAGATCACGCGCTGCACGGTCACATACGCCCGCCCCGCCGTACGGTCCACCGCCGCCGCGGTCTTCGCCTTCGCCTCGCCGATCATCGTCCTGGGGTGCAGCCGCACACCGATCTCGTCGAGCGTCACCGCGAGATCCTGCCGCCGGCGGACGATGTCCGCCTCGATCTGCGCAGGGGTCCTGGCTTCCGACACCGCGCTGCCTCCGTCGTCTCGGGCCGATGCGTACGAGACCGGGCACGAGGCCCCGTACGGAACCGGCCACATATCCGTACCGATTCGTGATGGACAGTCTGTCAGCTCCACCCCGCCCGCGCCCCGCAGCACCCCCGTTTCGCCCAGCCGCGGCGCCCCCGGGCCCGCCCCGCGGCCCGGCTGCGTAATCTCGGGGCAGACGGATCCACCCAGAAGGAGAGCCATGAGCGAGCGACTGCAGACCGGCGACACCGCACCCGCCTTCACCCTCCCCGACGCGGACGGCAAGCAGGTCTCGCTCGCCGACCACAAGGGCCGCAAGGTCATCGTGTACTTCTACCCGGCCGCCCTCACCCCCGGCTGCACCAAGCAGGCCTGCGACTTCACCGACAACCTCGAATTCCTCGCCGGCCACGGCTACGACGTCATCGGCATCTCCCCCGACAAGCCGGAGAAGCTCGCCAAGTTCCGCGAGAAGGAAGAGCTCAAGGTCACCCTGCTCGGCGACCCCGACAAGGAGGTCCTGGATGCCTACGGCGCCTTCGGCGAGAAGAAGCTCTACGGCAAGACGGTCACCGGCGTCATCCGCTCCACCGTCATCCTCGACGAGGAGGGCAAGGTCGAGCGCGCCCTCTACAACGTCAAGGCCACCGGCCACGTCGCCAAGATCATCAAGGACCTGGGGCTGTAACCGCCCCGGGCCCGGGGTGACGCGCCCCCTTGCCAAGGGCTCCCGGCCGACGTCCTCTCGGGACCTCACCCCCGGGACGTGCCCTGGCCCCCCGGCGGACCGGGCGCCACCGCCGCCCGGTCCGGCAGCTCCAGCACGGCCTCGGCGCCGCCCTCCGCGGCGGCGCCGAAGTCCAGCCTGGCCCCCAGCACCTCCGCCTGCCCCGCCGCGATCGTCAGCCCCAGACCGTGCCCGGTGCCCCGCTCCGGAGCCGCCGTACGAAACCGCCGCGGCCCCTCCGCACACAACTCCGCCGGATAGCCCGGCCCGTGATCGCGCACCACGATCCGCGCACCCCGCACCACCACCTCGATCGGCGGCCTGCCGTGCTTCGCCGCGTTCGCCAGCAGATTCACCAGGACCCGCTCCACCCGGCGCCGGTCGGTCTCCACGATCCGCGGCTCCCCCTCGACCGCCACCGACACCTCGGCGACCCCCCGCTGACGGGCCGCCCGCCGCACGATCCCCCGCACCAACGACGGCAGCTCACAGGCATCCAGATCGGCCCGCTCCACCCCCGCGTCCAACCGCGACACCTCCAGCAGGTCCTCCACCAGCCGCCGCATCGCCTGCGCCCGGTCCTGCACCATCTCCACCGCACGCGGCTGCGGCAACAACTCCGCCGCGGCCACCAGACCGGCCACCGGCGTCCGCAGCTCATGCGCGACATCCGCGGTGAACTCCCGCTCCGCCTGCGCCTGCGCCGCCAGCGACGTCGCCATGTGATGCACGCTGCGCCCCAACTCGGCCACCTCGTCCCGGCCATGACTGGCCAGCGCGTCCGCGTCCGGCGCCGCCCCCGCCGCGATCCGCCGGGCCGCCGCCGCACTCAGCCGCAACCGCCGCGACAGCCGCTGCGCCACGAACCACGACACCACCGCCATCAGCACGACCGTGCCGCACCCCGCGATCAGCAACGCACGATCCAGCGCCACCCGCGCCGGATCGTCGTCCGGGAACGCCGCCGACACCGACAGCGAACGCGCCGGATCCTGCCCGCCCCCACCGCCGACCCCCGTCGCAGCCCACACCCGCGGATCCTCGCCCCCGCTCAGATACGTCCCCGACCTGCCCCGCAGCACCGCGTCCCGCAGCGGAACCGGCAGCGTCGCATCATCGAGCTGCGCCCCCAGCGCCAGCGTCCCGTCCCGCTCATAGATCTGCAGCGCGGAACTCAGCCGGTCGTCCTGATACGACCTCGCCGACCGCTCCCGCTCGGCATCCGCGATGTGATGCACCGCGAACCCGAGCACCACCACCGCCAGCGCCGTCATACACGAAATGGCCAGTGCGATCCGGCCCCGTATCCCCATCACGCGAGGTTGTACATCTCCGTCGTGTCACCGAGCGGCGTGGAGCCCTCGTACGTCACCTCGAGCCCCGTGAAGGCCCGCCCGCCGGCCACCTGCTCCGGTCCGTAGAGCCGGAACGTCGCCGGGAAACCCGCGTCCGCACCCGCACCCGCGGTCCGCTCCACCTGCACCACGCCCGTACCCTCCGCCTCCCGCGAGCCGTACCGCTCCCAGGTGATCGCCGTCGCCACCATCCCCGCGTCCGCACACGTCAACGTGATCACCTGAGGCTTGATCTGCGGCTCCCCGATCCCGCAGTCCCGCACCCCCGGCAGACCCCCCGAGTGCTTACCGGGCGACTTCACGTCCTGCACGGCGGACGTCTTGGGCGCCGCATCCACCGCCGACGCGCGATCCGACCCCTGACTCCACCACACCCCGCCCGCGGCAACCGCCGTCACCAGGGCGAACGCCGCCAGAGCGGTACGCCCACGCGCCCAGCGGAACCGTTCACGCTCGGTCATCACGTTCTCCTCCCGGGGCCCGCGCCCCGTACCCCCACCCAGCTCACACGAACGCCGACACCTCCACCCGAGGGGCCCGGCGCACGGCGGCGCCCCGACGGAAACGAGCGGGTTTCGACACGCCACTCTCCCGCCCCCGCCCCACGGCCTGATTGCCCGAACACTGCGATGACCGCGCGGCTGTGTACCAGTCCTGTAACAGCCCACGTCGCGCCTCTGGCGCGCCGGAATACCTCCTCCGTACGGCTCAGCGTCGCGTGACGTACATCGCGTTATCCGGCCAGAGTGGTTTGATCCGCGCTCCACTGCGCAGGCGCACCTGTCGTACCCCCGCGCATCGCGCGCTGACAGACCGAGAGGACCGCCTCGTGCCGACCGGCAGCACCGAAGCAGACCAGGCTTCCGACAACGATCCGGCAGCGCGCAAGCGTCATCGGGCGCTCTTCCGGGCCGTCGCACGGCGCCGGAACCCCAAACTGCGGCGCACCGACATCACGATCACCGACGAAAAGGTGGTCAAGCGTGCCGTCAAGGCCGCCGCGCTCGGTAACGCCATGGAGTGGTTCGACTTCGGGATCTACAGCTATCTCGCCGTCACCATCGGCAAGGTTTTCTTCCCCGGCGGCAGTGACACCACCAGCCTGCTGTCCTCCTTCGCCACCTTCGCCGTGGCGTTCCTCGTGCGACCGCTCGGCGGCGTCTACTTCGGCCCGCTCGGCGACCGGATCGGCCGCAAGAAGGTCCTCGCGCTCACCATGATCATGATGGCGCTCGGCACTCTCTGTATCGGCCTGATCCCCTCCTACGCCGCCATCGGCTTCTGGTCCCCCGTCCTGCTGATCCTCTTCCGCCTCATCCAGGGCTTCTCCACCGGTGGGGAGTACGGCGGCGCCTCCACCTTCATCGCCGAGTACGCCCCCGACAAGAAGCGCGGCTACTTCGGCAGCTTCCTGGAAATGGGCACCCTGATCGGCTACACCGGCGCCGCCGGCATCGTGCTGCTCCTCAACACCACCCTCGGCGACGACGCCATGCTCCAGTGGGGCTGGCGCATCCCGTTCCTGATCGCGGGCCCGCTCGGCCTGGTCGGCCTCTACCTCCGGATCAAGCTGGACGAGACCCCGGCCTTCCAGAAGCTGGAGGCGTCCCAGACCCACGTCACCACCGGATCCGCCACCGAGGCCGAGGCCGAGTTCTCACACCTCTCGGAGAACGCCCCGAAGAAGAAGATCAGCGAGATCTTCGTCCAGCAGTGGCCGACGCTCATCCTGTGCATCGCCCTGGTCGGCGCGTACAACATCACCGACTACATGCTGCTGTCCTACATGCCGACGTACCTGACCGACACCCTCAAGTACGAGGAGTCGCACGGCCTGCTGATCCTGCTGGGCACCATGATCGTCCTGATGTGCATCATCAGCAGCGTCGGCAGGCTCAGTGACCGCTACGGCCGGAAGCCGCTGCTGATGACGGGCATGCTCGGCTTCTTCGTCATCGCCATCCCCGCCTTCCTCCTGGTCAAGCAGGGCAGCGTACCGGCGGTCATCAGCGGCATGGCCCTCCTCGGCCTCTCCCTGGTCTGCCTCCTGGGCACCATGTCGGCCGCCCTCCCCGCCCTCTTCCCCACCAACGTCCGCTACGGCTCGCTCTCCATCGGCTACAACCTCGCCGTCTCCCTGTTCGGCGGCACCACCCCGCTGGTGATCACCGCCCTCATGGACGTCTTCGACCAGAACGTCATGGTCCCCGCCTACTACACGATGGGCGCCGCCCTCGTCGGCGTCATCGCGGTGGCCTGCATGAAGGAGACCGCCCAGCAGCCCCTGGAGGGCTCCCCGCCCTCGGTGGCCACCAAGGAGGAAGCCGTCGAGATGGTCACCGCCCAGACACCCGACCCCAAGTTCTGACGCGCGACGGACACCTCACGGAAGGGCCCCGGGGACTCCCGGGGCCCTTCCGTTTCCATCCCCATCCCCATCCCTTTCCTCGTCACCCGGCGTAACCGACTCGACGTTCGATCGTTCTCCAGTTCGAGAAGGTCAGGAGCGCACGGGGGAGGAGCCCGGTGCGCGGGACAGGGGGAATCGATGCCACGCAAATACACCCGCGAGCTGCTGGCGGAGGCGGCTCGCGTATCGACGTCGTACGACGAAGCGGTCCGGTGGTGCGGCGGACGATCGACCCCGGGCAGCAGACGCCATATCCGCACCAGGATGCGCGAAGCGGGCATCGACACCACGCATTTCACCACCGCGGGTGTGCGCCACACCGAGGCCACGCTCCGCGACGTCGTCTCCGGCTCGCACAGCATCGCCGAGGTGGTGCGCCGCCTCGGCATCAGCCCGGTCGGCGGCAACCACGCCCACATCGGCCGACGCATTGCCGAACTCCGCATCCCCACCTCGCACTTCACTGCCGCTCCCCCACGGGGGCCACAGGTGGCGATCAGTGAGCGGCTGGTGCGCGGAACTCCGGCCGACGGCCGGATCAGCGGCAGCCGGCTGCGGCGCGAACTGCTGCGGCGGGGCGTCCCGGAGCAATGCGCGATGTGCCGGACGCCCGCGGAAGGGAACGGTCGGCCCTTGCGGCTGGAGGTCGATCACCGCAACGGTGACCGGTGGGACAACCGCCCGGAGAACCTACGCCTGTTGTGCCCCAACTGCCACGCCGTCACCGACACCTACCGCGGCCGCACGCGGCGCCGGAAGTAGGCACCGCGGATGGCCGGACGCCGACGTTACCCGCCTGACCTGCTCGCCCGTACGGCCGCAGTCTCCACGAGCGTGGTCGATCTGCTCCGTCGCCTCGACGCGCCCCTGTGCAGCGCCACCCACAGATACCTGCGCACGCGCCTGGAGCACCACGGCGTCGACACCTCGCACTTCGTCGACGAGCCGCTGCCGCGCCGGCCGCGTCAGGCGTACTCCACGGAGCGCCTCGCTGAGGCCGCCGCGCGCTCCCGCAGTGTTCGTGAGGTGATGACGCACCTCGGCTGTCCGCCCTACGACAGCGCGTACAGCCACATCAGAAACCGCCTCAGCCGCTGCGGCATCGATACGTCGCACTTCACCGTCACCGGGAATGGGGCTCTGCTGCCCCGGGACGAACTCACCGCGGCCGTGGCCGCTTCGCGGAGCCTGGCGGGCGTTCTCCGGGCGCTTCATCTGCCGGCCGACACCAGTAGCCGCAGAATCCTGAAGCGCAGCATCGCGGCATACGGCCTGCCGACCGCGCATTTCACCGGTCAGGCGCATGGCCGTGGCAAGCCGTCGCCGCACCGCAGAACAGCCCAGGAGATCCTGCGGCGCCTCGCCCCGGGCTCCGCACGGACGTCGACCGCGCTGCTGCGTCGCGCGCTCGACGAGAGCGGGGTACCGCGCCGGTGCGCCGCATGCGGGACCGGAGAGACCTGGCAGGGCAGGCGCCTCGTTCTGGAAATCGACCACATCAACGGCGACCGGCTCGACAACCGTCGCGCCAACCTCCGCTACCTGTGCCCCAATTGCCACTCGCTCACCGATACCTGGGGCCGCGGTGGACGCCACCCCCTGTAGGTGAGCCGGCCGCACCCGAGCCCCGAGGCGACGACCGGACCGATATCATGGCTGGCGGCTAGCGGCGGTGGCGCAGTAGGCGACGCAGCAGACTTAGGATCTGTGGCCCGTATAGGGCTTGAGGGTTCGAATCCCTTCCGCCGCACAGTAACGGCCTGCGAATCGAAGGATCGATTCGCAGGCCGTTTTCGTGCCCACGGGCCGCTCAGCCCAACAACTCCCGCACCACCGGCGCCAGTGCCCGGAAGGCCTGGCCGCGGTGGCTGATGGCGTTCTTCTCGTCCGCGGTGAGTTCCGCGCAGGTGCGGGTCTCGCCCAGCGGCTGGAGGATCGGGTCGTAGCCGAAGCCGCCGTCCCCGGTGGGGGTGTGGCGGAGGGTGCCTTCGAGGCGGCCCTCGACGACGCGTTCGGTGCCGTCCGGGAGGGCCAGGGCCGCGGCGCACGCGAAGTGGGCGGCGCGGTGCTCCTCGGCGATGTCGCCGAGCTGGGCGAGGAGCAGGTCGAGGTTGGCGCGGTCGTCGCCGTGCTTGCCCGCCCAGCGGGCGGAGAAGATCCCGGGGGCGCCGCCGAGGACGTCGACGCAGAGGCCGGAGTCGTCGGCGACGGCGGGGTGGCCGGTGGCCCGGGCGAGGGCGTGGGCCTTGAGGAGGGCGTTCTCGGCGAAGGTGACGCCGGTTTCCTTGACGTCCGGGACGTCGGGGTAGGCGTCCGCGCCGACGAGTTCGACGTCGAGTGCGGCGGCGTTCAGGATGGCCCGGAGTTCGGTGACCTTGCCTGCGTTACGGGTGGCGAGGATCAGGCGACGGGGGGATGCGGGTCGCCCGCCAGTTTGAGGCTGCATGGGCAGTGATTATCCCGGTGTGCAGATCGAGGTCAGGTCACCGGCCGCGTCGACGATGGGGGTGACGTCCGGGGCCTTGTTGTTGTCGAGGGCGGTGCGGGCGTTCTTGACCCCGTCGTTCATGTTGCCGATGGCGCGGGTGAGGTCGGGGTCGTCGGCCGTCGCCTTGACCTTGTCGAGGTTGCGGTCGATGTCGTCGAGGGCCTGTTGGGCTTCCTGGGGGTTGTCGACGTTGCGGGTGGCCCGCTGGAGTTTGTCGACGCTGTCGACGACGGCGGTGGCGGTGTTCGCGCAGTCCATGGCCTTCTGGACGGCTCCGCAGCCGGTGAGGAGCGGTATCGCGACCGTGACGGCGGCGAGGCCGGCGAAGGCGGCGGCGGTACGTCGGTGCGGGCGGGCGTTGCGCGGGACCATGGGGTTCCTCCCCTTGAGGGCGTGCTCGGACAAAGGAAGAAACGCCGTACGGCCCGCCGCGGTTGCCGGGGCGCCCGGTCCAGGGCGTGATCCGGCCCGCGAAACCGTGCCAGAGGTGTGCGTCTGCTGCGAAAAGGGTCACGGGCCCCGGGCGCCGGCGGAGGGCTGCCGATGGGTATCGGCGGCCCTCCGTGCGCTGCCCCGCTTCGCGTGTCTGTCGTGTCGCGCGCTCCGGCCGGTGCGCGCGGGCGCGTCAGAGGGTGCGGGCGAGGGCCTCGCGCTGGGCGGTGTCGAGTTCCGCGCATCCGGCGACGGCGAGGTCGAGGAGGGCGTTGAGTTCGTCGCGGGCGAAGGGTTCGGCTTCGGCGGTGCCCTGGACCTCGACGAAGCGGCCGTCGCCGGTGCAGACGACGTTCATGTCGGTGTCGGCGCGGACGTCCTCTTCGTAGCAGAGGTCGAGGAGGGGCGCGCCGCCGACGATGCCGACGCTGACGGCGGAGACGGTGCCGGTGAGGGGCTGTCGGCCGTGCTTGATGAGCTTCTTGCCCTGGGCCCAGGTGATGGCGTCGGCGAGGGCGACGTAGGCGCCGGTGATGGCGGCGGTGCGGGTGCCGCCGTCGGCCTGGAGGACGTCGCAGTCCAGGACGATGGTGTTCTCGCCGAGTGCCTTGAAGTCGATGACGGCGCGCAGCGAGCGGCCGATGAGGCGGCTGATCTCGTGGGTGCGGCCGCCGATCTTGCCGCGGACGGATTCGCGGTCGCCGCGGGTGTTGGTGGAGCGGGGGAGCATCGAGTATTCGGCGGTGACCCAGCCTTCGCCGCTGCCCTTGCGCCAGCGCGGTACGCCTTCGGTGACGGAGGCGGTGCAGAAGACCTTGGTGTCGCCGAAGGAGACGAGTACGGAGCCTTCCGCGTGCTTGCTCCAGGCCCGTTCGAGGGTGACGGGGCGGAGCTGTTCGGGGGTGCGGCCGTCGATGCGAGACATGGCGTAGACCCTATCGGCAATGGCGAGGGCCCCGTCCGGGGCCGTGTCGGCGGCCGGTGCGGGGCCCTCGTGGAGCGGGGGTGTCAGCTCACATCATGTCTTCGATGTCGGCGGCGATGGGGTCGGCGTCGGTGCCGATGACGACCTGGATCGCGGTGCCCATCTTGACGACGCCGTGGGCGCCGGCGGCCTTGAGCGCGGCCTCGTCGACGAGGGAGGCGTCGACGACCTCGGTGCGGAGACGGGTGATGCAGCCCTCGACCTCTTCGATGTTGTCGAGGCCGCCGAGCCCGGCGACGATCTTCTCAGCCTTGCTGGCCATGTCCACTCCTGCTTGTCTCGGCCGCCGACGGTTCCGTCGAGCGGTTTTCACACCGTAACGCACGTTTAGCTCAACTATCTGAGCGTTTGTCCGCTACGTGACGAAGGATGGCGATCACCCGGAGTGCGCGCCGGGGAACCGGAATCGCACCCACAAGTGGTCTACACCACCAGTATGCGGCACGTGCCAGGTCGGCTGTCGACGGGCCGACACGCGGGAGGGCCGAGATGAGTTCCCAGGCAGCATCGGAGGCGCCGCGGAAGAAGTGGGCGTCCACGCTCTTCCAGGGCATGCAGAAGATGGGCCGCAGCCTCCAGCTGCCCATCGCCGTTCTGCCCGCGGCCGGCATCCTCAACCGTCTCGGCCAGCCCGATGTGTTCGGCGCCGAGGGGCTGGGCTGGGACGACGTCGCCAAGGTCTTCGCGGGCGCCGGCGGGGCGCTGCTGGACTCGGGGCTGGGGTTGCCGCTGTTGTTCTGCATCGGTGTCGCGATCGGTATGGCGAAGAAGTCGGACGGTTCGACGGCACTGGCGGCGGTGGCCGGGTTCCTGGTGTATTTCTCGGTGCTGCACCAGTTCCCGGAGGAGTGCGACGCGGTTCAGAAGTACGTCCAGGCCGGTCCGTGGGGCGGGGTGTGCGTGGATCCCGAGGGGACGGCGGCCGCGGCCGAGTTCCAGAATCCCGGGGTGTTCGGCGGCATCGTGATGGGCTTCCTCTCCGCCTGGTTCTGGCAGCGTTTCCACCGCGTGAAGCTGGTGGACTGGCTGGGCTTCTTCAACGGCCGCCGCCTCGTACCGATCCTCATGTCCTTCGTCGGCCTGGTGTTCGCCGTGCTGTGCCTGTGGGTGTGGCAGCCGGTCGGCGACGCGCTGACGAGCTTCAGCGAGTGGCTGACGGATCTGGACTGGGTCGGCTCGGGCCTCTTCGGTGTCGCCAACCGCGCGCTGCTGGTGATCGGCCTGCACCAGTTCCTGAACACCTTTGTCTGGTTCCAGTTCGGCTCCTTCACCGAACCGGACGGCACGGTCGTGCACGGTGACGTCAACCGGTTCCTGGCGGGCGACCCGACGGCGGGGCAGTTCACCTCCGGATTCTTCCCGATCATGATGTTCGCGCTGCCGGCCGCGGCGCTGGCGATCGCGCACTGCGCCAAGCGGCATCGCCGCAAGGAGATCGCGGGCATGATGCTGTCGGTCGGCCTGACGTCCTTCGTGACCGGGGTGACCGAACCGTTGGAGTACTCGTTCCTCTTCGTCGCGCCGATGCTGTACGTGCTCCACGCGCTGCTGACGGGTGTGTCGATGGCGGTGACCTGGGCGCTGGGGGTGCACGACAGCTTCAGTTTCTCGGCGGGGCTGATCGACTACGTCATCAACTGGGGGCTGGCGACCAAGCCCTGGCTGATCATTCCGATCGGGCTGTGTTTCGCGGCGGTCTATTACGCGCTCTTCCGGTTCGCGATCACGAAATTCGATCTGCAGACTCCGGGGCGCGAGCCGGACGAGGTGGGGGACGCGATGGAGGAGGAGAACGTCAAGTAGGCGCAGGCGCCGGGCCCGCAAGGCCCCGCGGCACCGCCCTCACCAGGCCCGACCGCCTGGTTTTGCCGACCCCCCGGTCCACGGACCGGGGGGTCGGCCGTCGTGTGGTCCAAACCACTTGGAAGAATGGATTCCTTTATGTCGGGGCGACATGCTAAGAATGGTCTAAACCACTGAGTGGTGTAGACCAACAAGCGGGCCGTCCCCCCTTCGAGTGCCCGCCTCACCAGGAGGAATCCGATGAGTTCGGCCACTGCCGCCAAGGCGGCCCCCGCGAAGAAGCGGGGCTCCGGCCTGTACCAGGGCCTGCAGAAGATCGGCCGCAGCCTCCAGCTGCCGATCGCCGTCCTGCCCGCCGCGGGCATCCTCAACCGGCTCGGCCAGGACGATGTCTTCGGCGAGAAGGGCCTGGGCTGGATCGACGTCAGCAAGGTCTTCGTCGCCGCCGGCGGCGCGGTCTTCGACAATCTGCCGCTGCTGTTCTGCATAGGCGTCGCCATCGGCTTCGCGAAGAAGTCCGATGGCTCCACGGCGCTCGCCGCCCTGGTCGGATTCCTGGTCTACAGCAACGTGCTCAAGGCATTCCCCGTCGAGGAAGGCCACATCAAGGACGGCAAGTGGGTCGAGCCCGTCGTCAACAACCCCGGTGTTCTCGGCGGCATCATCATGGGGCTGCTCGCCGCGGTCCTGTGGCAGCGCTTCCACCGCAAGAAGCTGGTGGACTGGCTGGGCTTCTTCAACGGCCGCCGGCTCGTCCCGATCATCATGGCCTTCGTCGGCACCGCCGTCGGCGTGCTCTTCGTGCTGATCTGGGAGCCGATCGGCAACGGCATCACCAGCTTCGGCGAGTGGATGACGGGCCTCGGCGCCGGCGGTGCGGGCCTGTTCGGTCTGATCAACCGCGCTCTGCTGCCCATCGGCATGCACCAGTTCGTCAACACCGTCTCCTGGTTCCAGCTCGGTGACTTCACCGACGCCGCCGGCAAGGTCGCGCACGGCGACATCGGCCGCTTCTTCGCGGGCGACCCGTCCGCGGGCCAGTTCATGTCGGGCTTCTTCCCGATCATGATGTTCGGCCTGCCGGCCGCCGCCCTCGCCATCGCGCACTGCGCCCGCCCCGAGCGCCGCAAGGCCGTGATGGGCATGATGATCTCGCTCGCGCTGACCTCCTTCGTCTGCGGTATCACCGAGCCGATCGAGTTCTCCTTCATGTTCATCGCCCCGGTCCTGTACGCGATCCACGCCGTGCTGACCGCCATCTCGATGGGCCTCACCTGGGCCCTGGGCGTGCACGACGGCTTCACCTTCTCGGCGGGCTTCATCGACTACGCGCTGAACTGGAACCTGGCCACCAAGCCCTGGATGATCATCCCGATCGGCCTGGTCTTCGCGGTCATCTACTACGTGCTCTTCCGGTTCGCGATCACCAAGTTCAACCTCACCACCCCGGGCCGCGAGCCCGAGGAGGAGATCGAGGACCTCACCAAGGCATAGACGGCAGCCGCTCGGCTCACGCTTCGTCACCTGTGCGGAAGGGCCCCGGAACCAGCTGGTTCCGGGGCCCTTCCGCATGCACCGCGACGCGCGGCGCGCCCTCAGATCTCGTACGACGCCCCCGCCTTGGCGACCTCGACCGGGCCGTCGTAGACCTTCTGGGCGTCGCGGAGGCTGATCTCCGGGTCGGTCCACGGGGGAATGTGGGTCAGCACCAGGCGGCCCGCGCCGGCCCGGCGGGCGTGTTCGCCGGCCTCCCGGCCGTTGAGGTGCAGATCCGGGATGTCTTCCTTGCCGTGCGTGAAGGACGCCTCGCACAGGAAGAAGTCGGTGCCTGCGGCGAGCCTGTCCAGCGCCTCGCAGGTGCCGGTGTCGCCCGAGTACGTCAGGGACCTGCCGCCGTGCTCGATGCGGAAGCCGTACGCCTCCACCGGGTGGCTGACCAGTTCCGTACGGATCGTGAACGGCCCGATGGTGAAGGTGCCGGGGGTCAGGGTGCGGAAGTCGAAGACCTCGCTCATCGCCGACTCGTGCGGCACATCGGCGTGCGCGGCGGTCAGCCTGCGCTCGGTGCCGGCCGGCCCGTAGACCGGCATCGGCTCGCAACGGCCGCCGTCCGGGCGGTAGTAGCGCACGACGAAGTAGCCGCACAGGTCGATGCAGTGATCGGCGTGCAGATGCGACAGGAGTACGGCGTCCAGGTCGTAGAGACCGGTGTGGCGCTGCAGCTCGCCGAGGGCGCCGTTGCCCATGTCGAGGAGCAGCCTGAAGCCGTCGGCCTCCAGGAGGTAGCTCGAACAGGCCGATTCCGTGGAGGGGAACGACCCCGAGCATCCGACGACGGTGAGCTTCATGCGGGCGTGAACCTCCGTGGGCGGGGGCGGCGGAATAGGGGCCTCCCCTGCTCGAACGCCGTGAGAGCTCGGGGAAGGGTCCATGCGGGTTACTCGGCGGTCCTTGCCGGTTTCTTGCCGGGTCCTGCTGGTCTTTACGGTGCCCACGAGCGTAAGGCGCAAAAGGTTGTGTGGCTCCTCCAGCGGGCCGAGCTGTGGGCGGAATCACCAGTCCGGGTGGGCCGTATCGGGCGCTGTTCCCCCGTGCCGTACGCGCGGTCGGCCGGTACGGGGGCGGGGGCCGCCGAGGGGGCTCACCGGGCGTGGCGTGACGGTGGTGGCCGGGCGTGGCGGCAGTGGTGGCATCGCCGCTGGTCCGGGCGCGGGGCGCAGCGGTTGGCGCGGCGCGTCGGCCGCCTCGCGGACTGCCGCCACCGGGGTCCTGTCGGACCGCGCCGGTGCCGGGCGTGACGTGCGCGCGGCGCGCCGGGCCGTCTCGCGGGGAGCGGCCCATCTGCCGATCTCCGGCGTGGCGCTCACTCCCCCACCGCGTCCACCGGAACGGGGGACGACGCTGAGCAGGCCCGCCGCCGTATCGCCCCGCGCTGGGCGGGCGCTCGCCCCGCCCCCATACGCAGGACGCCGGCCGGTCCGATGGTGCGGTCCGGCCGGCGGAGCGGCGGGGTGGGCCGGGGCGGCCCGCTGGTGGCCTAGGCCCAGAGCTGGCCGTGCAGGGTGGCGATCGCCGCTTCGGTGGACTCGGCGGTGTAGACGCCCGTGGAGAGGTACTTCCAGCCGCCGTCGGCGACGACGAAGACGATGTCCGCGCTCTGCTCCGCGCGTACCGCCTTCCTGCCGACGCCGATCGCGGCGTGCAGCGCCGCGCCGGTGGAGATGCCGGCGAAGATGCCTTCCTCGGCGAGGAGTTCACGGGTGCGGCGGACCGCGTCCTCGGAGCCGACCGAGAAGCGGGTGGTGAGCACCGATTCGTCGTAGAGCTCGGGGATGAAGCCCTCATCGAGGTTGCGCAGCCCGTAGACCACGTCGTCGTAGCGCGGTTCCGCGGCGACGATCTGCACGTCGGGCCGCTGTTCGCGCAGGTAGCGACCGACGCCCATGAGGGTGCCCGTCGTGCCGAGGCCGGCCACGAAGTGGGTGACGGAGGGGAGGTCGGCGAGGATCTCGGGGCCGGTGGTGGCGTAGTGCGCACCGGCGTTGTCCGGGTTGCCGTACTGGTAGAGCATCACCCAGTCCGGGTGTTCGGCGGACAGCTCCTTGGCGACCCGGACGGCGGTGTTGGAGCCGCCGGCCGCCGGCGAGGAGATGATCTCCGCGCCCCACATGGCGAGGAGTTCACGCCGCTCGGACGAGGTGTTCTCCGGCATCACGCACACGATGCGGTAGCCCTTGAGCTTGGCCGCCATGGCGAGGGAGATGCCGGTGTTGCCGCTGGTCGGTTCGAGGATGGTGCAGCCGGGGGTGAGCCGGCCGTCCTTCTCGGCCTGTTCGATCATGTGCAGCGCGGGCCGGTCCTTGACCGAGCCCGTGGGGTTGCGGTCCTCCAGCTTGGCCCAGATGCGGACGTCGTCGGAGGGCGACAGGCGCGGCAGCCGGACAAGTGGCGTGTTGCCGACCGCCGCGAGCGGGGAATCGTACCGCATCTCAGACCATGCCGCCGGCGACAGCCGGGAGGATCGTGATGTTGTCGCCGTCGGCGAGCTTGGTGGAGATGCCCTCCAGGAAGCGCACGTCCTCGTCGTTGAGGTAGACGTTCACGAAGCGGCGCAGCTGCTCGCCGTCGACGAGGCGCTCACGGATGCCGCTGTGGCGGCTCTCCAGGTCGGCGAAGAGGTCGGCGAGGGTCTCTCCGTTGCCCTCGACGGCCTTCTGACCGTCGGTGTAGGTGCGCAGGATGGTCGGGATTCGGACCTCGATGGCCATGGGAGTGCTCCTGTCGGAGTGAGGTGGCGGGTGCTGTGCGTCCCGTGTGCACGGCGATGGGTGCCTCGGGTGACGCTCAAGTGCGGGGTGCGGACCGGCGGGCGCCGCGGCCGGTGTGGGGCAGCTCAGGCTGCGGCGCAGCGCGGACAGATGGCGCTGGAGAGGCGGCACAGGTCGATGTGCAGCCGTGCGGTTCCGCAGCCGAAGGCTCCCAGCAGGGCGGATGCGGAACGACGCGTGGCGAGGGGAGCGCGCAGCAGCATGCCCGTCCTCTTCTCGCTCACGTCGTGGTCAACCATGCGGTCATCGTATCGATTCCCGGTCCGGGTATTGGAACCTCGTCCCAAGATGCGGACGATTGGTGTACGCCAGATGGGACGCGGTGGCGGGCGGGTGACCGGCGGACGTCACGGCCGACCGGATACCCGCAGGTCAGCGCCGGATGCCGGGGCCTCGGGCGGGCCGGAAACCGGTCTGCCTGGGGCATGTGTCACTCCCGACGCCACAGTCAGCGCTGGGGCCGCGCGCCGCACCGGGCCCGCGCCACGCCCCACGGCTCGCGGCACCCATCAGCCCCGTAGGACCCATCAGGCCCGCAGGACCCGTCAGGCGTACTCCGCCACGACCTCGACCTCTTCCTCCGTGACCACGCCGTCCACGATGCGGAACGAGCGGAACTGGAAGGGCCCGGCGTCATCGGTGTCGGCGGTGGAGACCAGGACGTAGTGCGCGCCGGGCTCGTTCGCGTACGAGATGTCCGTGCGGGAGGGGTATGCCTCCGTGGCGGTGTGCGAGTGGTAGATGATCACCGGCTCCTCGTCCAGGTCGTCCATCTCCCGGTAGAGCTTGAGCAGGTCGGAGGAGTCGAACTCGTAGAACGTGGGCGAGCGGGCGGCGTTCAGCATGGGGATGAACCGCTCGGGGCGGCCGCTGCCCGCGGGGCCCGCGACCACGCCGCAGGCCTCGTCGGGGTGGTCCTGGCGGGAGTGCTCGACGATCCGGTCGTAGAGGGCCTTGGTGAGGGTCAGCATGCGGAAAGGATAAGAGGAGTGGGTGCGGCGCTCCGTCGAAGGGGGCATGCGGGCCGACGGCAACGGGCCCGTACGTACCGAGGAGTGGTACGTACGGGCCCGAATGCTGGACAGCGGGCGGAGGGCCCGGTCGGCCGCGGTGCGGCCGTCAGTCCTTCTTGCCCTCCACGGAGGCCGCCTGCGGGGTGCCGGCCGCCGCCTCCGCGGCGTCCCGCCGCTTGATGCAGAGGTAGCCGACGGTCAGGATGAGCGCCCAGACGGGGGCCGCGTAGAGCGAGATCCGGGCGTCCGGGTCGATGCCCATCATCACGATGACCATGCCGATGAAGGCCAGCGCGAACACCGAGGTGTACGGGCTGCCGGGGGCGCGGAACTCGGACCGGGGCAGCTCACCGCGGTCGGCCTTGGCGCGGTAGCGCAGCTGCGAGAGCAGGATCACGATCCAGGCCCACATACCGGAGATGGTGGCGAAGGAGACGACGTAGTTGAACGCCTCGCCCGGCCACTGGTAGTTGATCCAGACGCCGACCAGCATCATCGCGACGGAGACGCCGGTGCCCCAGACGGGCAGGCCGTTCTTGCTGAGCCGGGTGAAGAACTTCGGGCCCTGGCGGTTCAGCGCGAGGTCACGCAGCATCCGGCCGGTGGAGTACATGCCGGAGTTGGCCGAGGAGAGCGCGGCGGTCAGCACGACGAAGTTGACGATGCCGGCGCCGGCGGGCAGACCGATCTGCTGGAAGGCGGCGACGAAGGGGCTGACGCCCGGCTCGAAGACCGTCCAGCTGACCACGGACAGGATGATGATGAGCGCGCCGATGTAGAACAGGCCGATACGCCACGGCACGGTGTTGATGGCCTTGGGCAGGACCTTCTTGGGGTTGGTCGCCTCGCCCGCGGTGACGCCGACGAGTTCGACGGCGAGGAAGGCGAACATCACGATCTGCAGCGTCATCAGCGTGCCGCCGATGCCCTTGGGGAAGAAGCCGCCGTGGGACCACAGGTTGGTGAAGGAGGCGGTGTCACCGGCGTCGGAGAAGCCGAGCAGGATCACGCCGAGGCCGATCAGGATCATGCCGATGATCGCGGTGACCTTGACCATCGAGAACCAGAATTCCAGCTCACCGAAGATCTTGACGGAGATCAGGTTGATACCGAAGAGCGCGACGGTGAAGACCAGCGCCGAGAGCCATTGCGGTATGCCCTCGTTCCAGTAATGCACATAGGTGGCCGCGGCGGTCACTTCCGTGATGCCGGTGACGACCCAGAACAGCCAGTACGTCCAGCCGGTCACGAAGCCGATGAACGGGCCGAGGAACTCACGGCCGTACTCGGAGAAGGAGCCGGAGACGGGCCGGTACATGAGCAGTTCGCCCAGGGCCCGCATGATGAAAAAGATGACCAGACCCACGATGGCGTAGGCCAGGATGATGCTCGGTCCGGCCTTGGAGATGGCCTTGCCCGCGCCGAGGAACAGCCCCGTCCCGATGGCGCCACCGATGGCGATCATCTGGATCTGGCGGCTTCCCAGACCCCGCTGGTAGCCCTCTTCCGAGGCTTTCCCAGCAGCCTCACTGCCGTCGTGCTGCTTGTCGACCTGCACAGAGGTCATGAGTGGTGCGCCTTTCTCCATTCCGACCCGGTCTGTCCGGGTCGGGTCCCGACCCCCCGGATGGAGTTCCTGCACGCCGACGGTCGGCCGGCTCAGCGCTCCCGCGGCGACAGGGGTGGCGTCGCGCACGGCAGGTCGTGAACATTTATCACGGTCGTTACGAGATCAACTTCTGGAGAAGTGAGCCGGGTCACAGCGAAATTAGGACAAAAAAATGGAAGGCATCCCACAACACACGGGCGCGTTGATGCGATCGTTATCCGGATTTGAGCGTCCTCTGAGCGAACGTTCCGGGTGGTACGCCCGAAATTCAGCCCATCAGTGCTTCGACGAGGGTTTCCTGCAGGCCGCCGAGCCAGAGGTAGGCCATCACCATCGGCTTGCGCGGGTCGGTGTCGGGCAGCCGCAGCAGCTCGCCGCCGTCCTCCTCGTCGGTGACCTCCAGGCGGGTCCCGATGGCCAGCCGCAGGTCGTTGAGCGCGCCGAGCCACTGCCGGCACTCGTCGGGCTTCAGGCGCAGCTGTGCGCCGCCCTCCTCGCCCGGCGCCAGCGCGTCGAGGGAGCGGACCAGCGCGAGGGCGTCGTCCCGCTTGCGGGAGCGCAGGTCGTTCTCGGTGTAGCGGCGGAATTCGGCCGACGCGGCGCGCACGTCCTCGTCGGGGACGAGGTCGGGGCCGCCGTAGGCGTCGGGGAAGAGCCGGGCCAGGACCGGGTCGGCGGGCGGCTCGCTCGGCCCGTCGTTGAAGACCGAGGCGAGCAGATCGTCGCTCTCACTGTCCGCGGGCTCCTCGCCGGGGCCGATCAGCTCCAGCAGCTGCACCGCGAGGCTGCGCAGGATGGAGATCTCGACCTCGTCGAGGGGGACGACGGCGCCGCCGCCGGGCAGGGGCTCGAACTGGCCGCTCATCAGCGGTCCTGCTGGAGGGTCGCCCACAGGCCGTAGCCGTGCATGGCCTGCACGTCGCGCTCCATTTCCTCGCGGCTGCCGCTGGAGACGATCGCGCGGCCCTTGTGATGGACGTCGAGCATCAGCTGGTGCGCCTTGTCCTTGGAGTAGCCGAAGTACGACTGGAAGACGTACGACACATAGCTCATGAGGTTGACAGGGTCGTTGTGGACGATCGTGACCCACGGGACGTCGGGCTCGGGCACCTCGGCGGGTGCCTCGCTCGACTCGGGACGCTCGATCTCGACCGGAACACTGAGGGTGCAGCGGTGCGGCCGGAGAGTGATCGTGGGTGACGGGTGGGCGCTCACAGGCCCCATGCTGCCACCCGGGGGCGGGTGGCGCACAAACGGCCCTCCCGCGGCCGCGTCGGCGAGGCCGCGCGGCACGGGTTCCGCGAGCCCGCCCGGGAACTGACCGTGGAAATCGTCAGAGTGACGAGTATTGGGGGTAGCATCGCCTGCATGCCGCATCTCCCGGGGGTGGTGACATCGGCGGCTGCCGCCGCGTGCCCCCGGAAAACCGTCCACTGCCCCGGTGCGGCGCGCAGGGATCGAATTGCGAGGTATGCCGAAGTGAACGTTGCAGACCTGGGACTGCCGGTGGCCGTGCCGTCGACCGCGCTCTTCACCGACCAGTACGAACTCACCATGCTGCAGGCCGCGTTGCGGTCCGGGACGGCGGACCGTCGCTCGGTCTTCGAGGTGTTCACCCGCCGGCTGCCCGAGGGGCGCCGCTACGGGGTCGTCGCCGGCACCGGGCGGGTACTGGACGCGGTGGAGAACTTCCGCTTCGACGCGACGATCCTCGACTTCCTCGCCGAGCGCGGCATCCTCGACGAGCCGACGCGGCGCTGGCTGGCCGACTACCGCTTCCGCGGCGACATCTGGGGCTACCCCGAGGGCGAGGTCTACTTCCCCGGCTCGCCGATCATGCGCGTGGAGGGCACCTTCGCCGAGGCGGTGGTGCTGGAGACGGTCATCCTGTCGATCCTCAACCACGACTCCGCGGTGGCCGCGGCCGCGTCCCGGATGTCGGTGGCGGCCGGCAGCCGCCCGCTGATGGAGATGGGCGCCCGCCGCACCCACGAGCTGGCCGCGGTGGCCGCAGCCCGCTCGGCCTACGTCGGCGGCTTCCACACCACCTCCGACCTGGCGGCCGGCTTCCGCTACAACATCCCCACCGTCGGCACCAGCGCGCACGCCTTCACCCTGCTCCACGACAGCGAGCGGGACGCCTTCACCGCCCAGGTGGAGACCCTCGGCAGCGGCACCACACTGCTGGTGGACACCTTCGACGTCACCGAGGCGGTGCGCACCGCCGTGGAAGTGGCCGGCCCCGGTCTCGGCGCGGTGCGGATCGACTCCGGCGACCTGCTGCTGATCGCCCACCGGGTGCGCCAGCAGCTGGACGAGCTGGGCGCGACGAAGACCAGGATCGTGGTCACCAGCGATCTGGACGAGTACGCCATCGCCTCGCTGGCCGCCGCTCCGGTGGACGCGTACGGCGTCGGCACCCAGCTGGTGACCGGCAGCGGCCACCCGACGTGCTCGATGGTCTACAAGCTGGTCGCCCGCGCCGAGAGCGACGCCGCCGACGCCCCGCTGCGCCCGGTCGCCAAGAAGTCGATGGGCGCGAAGTCGTCGGTCGGCGGCCGCAAGTGGGCCGCCCGGCGGCTGGACGAGGAGGGCGTCGCGGAGGCCGAGGTCGTCGGCACCGGCCCGGTGCCGCCCGAGCTGGCCGACCGGCAGCTGCTGGTGCCGCTGGTCCGCGCGGGCGAGGTGGTGGCCCGCGAGCCGCTGGACGCCGCCCGTGACCGGCATATCGCCGCGCGTGCCGGTCTGCCCCTGTCGGCCACCCAGCTCTCCCGGGGCGAGGCGGTCCTGCCCACCGAGTACGTGTGACCTGAGGGCCGTTGCCCGGCCCCGGCGGACCGCGTCCGTGACCGCCGGGCGGGCGCCCGTCCCGGTGTCCGACGGGGGCTCCGCGCCCACTCCCGCAAAGGGCGCCGAGTGGCTACCCTCGGTCACACACGCCGCGCCCCTCCCCCGATTCCCAGCCGGAAGGCACGCACCATGCACCGGGCATTGATCGTCGTTGATGTGCAGAACGACTTCTGCGAGGGCGGCAGCCTCGCCGTGGCGGGAGGTGCGGATGTCGCGGCGGCCATCACCGATCTCGTGGGCCAGGCGACCGGCGGCTGCTACCGCCATGTCGTGGCCACCCGGGATCACCACATCGACCCGGGCGATCACTTCTCCGACCACCCGGACTACGAGCACTCCTGGCCAGCCCACTGCGTGGCGGGCACGGAGGGCAGCGGCTTCCACCCGAACTTCGCGCCCGCCGTCGCCTCGGGGGCGATCGAGGCGGTCTTCGACAAGGGCGCCTACACCGCCGCGTACAGCGGTTTCGAGGGCACGGACGAGAACGGCACGCTGCTCGCCGACTGGCTGCGCGAGCGCCAGGTCACCGAGGTGGACCTGGTGGGTATAGCCACCGACCACTGCGTGCGCGCCTCGGCGCTGGACGCGGTGCGTGCCGGTCTGCGCACGCACGTCCTGCTGGAGCTGACGGCGGGCGTGGCCGCGCACACCACCGAGCGGGCGCTGGCGGAGATGCGCGCGGCGGGCGCCGAGCTGACCGGCAAGCCGGTGGTCGCCGGCGGCTGACGCCGCCGGCAGCGGCCCGCCGGGCGGCCCGGGAGCCCGGGAGCCCGGGAGCCGCCCGGGAGCCCGCCGTGCCGCCCGTCAGGCGCCGGCGGGCCGTACGACGGCCATCCCGGGCAGCGTGGGCACCGCGACCACCGTGGGAACCGCCGACGCCGCGGGCTTCGCCGGTGGCGCGGCAGCCGTGGCCGCCGCCGGGAGCGGGGAGGCCGCGGATCCCGAGACCGGGCACGCCGGGGATGCCGGCGGCGCCGGGGCCCTGAGCAGGGCCCGTATGGGATGCCAGGACTCGGTGTCGTCGTCCGGCGTGGCGCGCCAGACCAGGCCGTCCGGGTGGTGCAGGACGGCTGTCACCTCGTCCGGTGTCGGCGGCTTGGTGTTGCCGCGCAGGTAGACCGCCCGCAGACCGAGGTTGCGCAGCCTGGTCAGGGCGCGCGGTCGGTTCACGGCATGGACCAGGACCCGGACCCGGGAGCCGCCGTCGTACGGCCCCGAGAGCGGTCCCTGGCCCGGTCTGGGCAGTGAGAGGGCGACCACCACGCTTCCGCCAGGAAGCCTGATGAAGCCGCCACCGGTCATCGTCATATCTCCCCCGTGAGACTCTTCGTCAACAAGGAACTGATGAACGCATCTAAACGCGAATCGGCCGCCGCCCGCTAGGGGCGACGGCCGATTCGCTTCTGACCTGCGGTTTTACCTTTTACTTACCGGCCGGCCCCACCAGGAGGGTCACCGTGGAGCCGTTCGAGGACTCCTTGGTGATCTTGATCCGGGTATTGGTGTCAGGAACGAGGACGCCCCCGGTCGGGTTCGCCTTGTCGTAGTAGACGCCGTGCCGGTCGTCGAAGAGCGTGACGCCCTTCTTCGACGTGATCTTGACGAGCTTGCCGTCCTTGTGGAGCTTCAGCGCGTCCGTGCGGTAGCGCGTGAAGGTCGAGTCGTAGGACTGGAAGCGGTTGCGCATCAGCTTGCCGTCGGCCCACTTCTCGGCCTTCGGGTGCGCGTCGACCGGGAGGATCTGCCCGTGGCCCGGGTGCTGGCCGACGTTGTTGTCCGCCTGCGAGGTGTCCCACAGCCAGATCAGCACACCGTTCTGGTACGGGAAGTGCTCCACCCAGCCGGGCTTGGCGGTGGTCCAGCCGAAGTTGTACGGACCGGACTTGAGGGTCTTGTCGTAGGAGACGTACTGGCGGTTCTCGGCGATGTAGTACTGCGGGTAGTCCTTGGTGAAGGACGCGCCGATCCGCGAGAAGCCCTTGCTGGTCCAGCCGTTGTCGTCGCCCTCGGCGTTGTCGCTGAACAGCGGCTTGCCGTCGGCGACCACGCTCAGGGTGTCGGCCGCGAAGCCCTTCTGGGCCACGCCGCCGTCGCTCTGGTAGCGGAAGCGGACGTCGATCTTCTTGCCCGCGTAGGCGTCCAGCGGGAAGACGAGGTCCTGGTAGGCGCTCACGGTGCCGGTCAGCGCGGGCTTGTCGCCGCCGTCGCGCGGGATGGCCTTGCCGCCCGCGGTGCCGTCGATCGGCGTCCAGTTGCTGCCGCCGTCGGTGGAGACCTCGGTGTAGAGGTAGTCGTAGTTCTCCTCGATGTCCCACCAGCCCTTGAGCGTCAGCGACGCCTTGGACTTGCCGGTGAGGTCCACCGGGCGGGCGAGGGTGTTCTTCAGGTCGTCGCCCATGCCGCTCCACCACTGCTTGGTGCCTTCGGCGGGCTGGACGATGTCCGTCTTCACCGCCTTGGCGGGCAGTTCGACGACGACGGCCTGCTTGTTCTTGGTGTTGTACTCCGCCACGCCCAGCTTGTGGGTGGACTTCTTCGCCGCCTTGGCCTTGCCGTAGTTGAGCCAGCCCAGCTGCAGCTTGTCCCAGGCGCTCATGTCACCGGGGAGGTCGCCGATGGAGTCCTTGCCGCGGCCCAGCCAGGAGCCGGAGGACATCAACGACCAGAAGTCCACCGAGGACTCGCCGGTGCCGGTGGTGTCGTACTCGTCCGGCAGGCCCAGGTCGTGACCGTACTCGTGGGCGAAGACGCCGAGGCCGCCGTTCTCCGGCTGCATGGTGTAGTCGCCGACCCAGAGGCCGGTGGCACCGATCTGCGTACCGCCGGACCTGTTGTCGGCGGGACCGGTCTTGCCGGCGTCCGTGCCGTAGGCGTACCAGCGGTGCGCCCAGATGGCGTTGGTCCCCTGCGCGCCACCGCCCGCGGACTCGTCCTCGCCGGCGTGCACGATCTGGAAGTGGTCGATGTAGCCGTCGGGCTCGTTGAAGTTGCCGTCGGCGTCGTGGTCGTAGCGGTCCCACTGGTCGTACTTGGCGAGATCGGTCTTGATCTGCGCGTCGGTGCGGCCGGCCGCCTTCTGGCCCTTCGCCCACTGGTTGACGCCGTCGCGGATCAGGTCCCAGGCGTTGGCGCAGTTGGTATCGCCGCAGTAGTTGGAGCCGTAGCGGGCCTCGTTCCAGTCGACCTTGACCCAGTCGGAGACCTCACCCTCGACGGAGTAGCGGCCGGAGGACTGCTTCTCGTAGTACTTGGCCAGCGACTCCTTCTTCTTGTCGTGCGAGAAGTAGAGGTCCTGGAAGTGCTGACGGTTGTAGTCCTTCTGCCAGGCCGTGCTGTTGTCCTCGGCACGGTCCGGCTGGGCTATCCGGTTGTGCGCGGGGCCGGGCTCGCCGCCGTACTTCTTCACCGGCGGCTTGGGGCCGTCGCCGTCCGGGTCGAACGTCGTGGCGTCGTCGACCTTGTCACCGAAGTCCACCAGGACCGTGAAGATCTTGTCGGTCTTCTGCCGGGCGAGTTCGACGTACTTGCCCTTGGACAGCTTGACGACGCGGGACCCGCCGCGGTCGGAGGCCGTGGCGTCACCGGAGATGACCTGCTGGAGCGCCTCCTTGCGCTGGGCCTCCTGTTCGTCGCTGAACGGGCCCTTCAGGTCGTGGTCCACCGTCCGCTCGGGGGCCGGGTCGTGGCGCTTGGCGACGGGCGACGGGGGCGTGTCGGCCGCGGCCGCCCCGGAAGACAAAGCGGCCGCCCCGATCGCGGCTATCGCCGTGGCCAGGGCGGCCGATCTGAATACCCCTCTGTTAGCTCTCACTTGGCGCTTTCCTCCCCTTCGAACGGTCACTGTTCGAGGGCATTCGACCGGAAGCGCGGGGGAAAAGACAGATCTTGACTTGCTCACGTCACCGAAGTACGTTACTCGGTCCGCGAGTTACGGGTATCGGACACCGCCATATCGCCCATTACGGGCAAGGTGACCTGCGCCGCGCCGCCTGACCATGCCGTACGCCTATGCCGCCCGCGCTTCCAACGGGCATACGACCGCGTCCAGTTCATCCATCCGGTGACTCTGTGCGCCCCTTGTGCATCGGGACCGTGGGTAAGGTCACGCTTACTTGGCGTTCCGCTCGGGAATTAAGGTCCGTAGGCTCGCTTGACGGCGCGCCCATGACCGACACCCCTGCCGACCCCCGAGGGCGGATCCCACCATGCCTCGTCCGACTGTCACCCAGCTCGTCTACGGTTCGGCCACCGTCTTCCTCTCCACTCTCGCGATGCTGCTGCTCTCGCAGACGCAGACCGGGATCGGGGTCGCGGTCATCGCCCTCGCGGGGCTCGGGCTCGGGCTGCTCGTCGCCATGACGGTGCCCATGCCCCGCATGTCGCGGGTGGTCCGCCGCCATGTCGTCCGCGCCAAGTCGCCCGCGCGCACCCCTTTGCGGGCCGTGCACCCGCCGGCCGGCCGCATACCGGGCCCCCGCGTCTCGCACACCACCGACACCCGGGTCGGCCAGCACTCGCGCTAGCACCACGGCCGGGCGGCCGGTCACTTCGCGTACGCGTACGAGGAGTGACCGGCCGCCCGGCCGTTCCCGCGCGCCCGGCCCGCCGCGCGACGCTTCCGGCGCCGGGGCCGCCGTCATGCCGCGGACACCACGACGGTCTTGGCCGCCTTGTCGTGCAGACACTGCTGATACGGCTTGTCCCAGGTACACCACAGGACGTTGACCAGCCAGAAGAGGAAGCCGCAGCACGGCACGATCTCCGGCAGCGTGTAGACCGCGGCCCGTACCCAGGACGCCTGGCCGGTCGGCACCGCGCCGTTGGAGAGCATCGCGACCCGGACCTTCATCGCCATCTTGCCGACGGTCTGGCCGTTCCTGCTCAGCATCAGTCCCTCGTAGATGAGGTACGCCAGCATCGTGACGCCCGATACCGTCGCCTGCTTACCGGTTTCGGTATTGCTGGTGCTGGTGTAGTCCACCCATCCGACGATGGCGTTCATGATCAGGGTGACCGGTACGCCGATGAGGAGCGCGTCGATGATCCGCGCGACGAGCCGGCGGCCGCGGTTGGCCAGCGGCGGCATACCGGCGAGCGGATCGGCCGCGCCGTACTGCCCGCCGTAGGGATTGTCCGCGTAGGGGCCGCCGCGGTACGGGTCTTCCCCATAGGGCGGTGGGACGTCCCCGGGGGGCGGCGGAGGTGGCGGCGCACCGCCGGGCGGCGGGGTGCCGCCCTCGCCCTGGCCCGTGCCGCCGCCGTAGGGAGAGCCGTTGCGGGGAGCGCCGTCGGCCGGCGGCTCCTGCGGCTTCTTCAGGAACGGATCGTCCTCCGGCGGTTCACCGGAGCCGGGCCCGGGCTGATCGGTACTCATGGCCCGAGTCGAACCCTTGCGGGGCCCGGCCGCATCCGGCCAAGGCCGTTCGGGGGAACCGGGCCACCGGGGCGGGTGCGGTCCTCAGCCGCCCGCCCCGGACGCCGGCCGCGGCGTCAGTCCGCGGCTCGGTCCGCGGCGACGAAGGTCCGCGCGACCTTGTCGTGCCAGCACTGCCGCCACGGCCGGTCGAACAGGCACCAGGCGGCGTTGACCACGCCGACGACGGCGAGGCCGAGCACGCTGTAGACCAACCAGCGCTTGACGGCCCCGGCGAGCATCGGGGTGTCGTGGCTCTCGATGTCCAGCACCCGCACCCCGCACAGCTTCTTGCCGAGGGTGCGGCCCCACTTCAGGGTCGGCAGCGCTTCGTAGAGCCCGCCGCCGATCAGCAGGACGGCCAGCAGCACGGCGAAGACCGGGGCGGTGGTGCCGTCGATCAGATAGACCGTCACCTCGCGGCCGGACTGCCTGGCCGCCTCGACCTTGGCGTCGATGTGGTCGGTGACCGTGCCCCACATCGGGACGGCGACCGCGGCGGTGACCGCGCCCAGCACCAGCGTGTCGATCAGCCGGGCCGCGAACCGGCGGCCGAGACCGGCCGGGTGGCCCTGCGCGGCCTGCGCCGCGGCGAAGAAGACGTCGGCGGACGGCGGCTTCCACGGGATGACGCCGTCGGCACCGGCGCCCTGGGGGCCGGCCGCCGCTCCGTCCTGCGGCGGGAAGCCGGCCGCGGGACCGGACGCCTGCGGAGCGGGAGCCTGCTGCGGCACGGGGGCCTGCTGTGCGGGTGCCTGCTGGGCAGGGGGTTGCTGGACCTGCCGCTGCGGGGCGGGCTGTTGCACGGGGCCCTGCTGCGGCGTGCCGACGGAGGGCAGCGACTGCGGGGCCTCGCCACCGAGGGGCGCGGGCCGGTCCCCGCCGCCGGGCGCGATGCGGATCGCCATCGTCTCGTTGGCCTTGGGGTTGGCGTTCTGGTCGCCGCCGGGGCGGACCGCGCGGATCGCCGTCGTCCCCTGATCGGCGGCGTTCCCCCGACCGGTGTCGCGGCGCGCGGCCGGGTTGACGGCGCGGATGGTGACCGTTCCGTCAGCCGGGACCTCCGGGTCCCGCGGGGCGGGAGCGCCGGACGAGGACGGGGCGGAGACGTCGCCGGAACCGGGCTCCACGGACGCCTGTTCGGCGCCGGATCCCTGCTCGCGCTGGGGCGGCACCGCGCCCCACGAGGCGGCGCCGGACGGCGCCGCGGACTGGCCCTGTTCGGGTGAACCCCAGGAGATGCGGCGGTCCACCTCACCGCCGAAGCCGGTCTGCCGGGAGGCGTCGGCCTGCCAGGCGGAGGCGGGTTCCGGGCTGCTGCCGTGCAGCCGGGACGGGTCGTCCCAGCTCGTGGCCGCGGCGGGGAGGTCGACCTCGCCGCTCCGGCGTACGGCGGGCGCCGTGCTGCCGCTGCCCTGTGCCTGCTCCTCGTCGAAGAAGACCGGACCGGTCTCCTCCACGGCGGGCGGGGCCTGGGCGGGCGTCGGGGCGGCCGCGGCCGCGCCGGGGGGCGGTGCGGGCATCGCCTCGCCCTCGGCCGGTGCCGGCCTGCTGGTGCCCGGCACCCATGCGGCACCGTTCCAGTACCGGATGTAGCCGGGGATGGACGGGTCCGGATAGAAGCCTGGCGTGGGGCTGCCGCCGGCGGATCCTGAGGTAGGGGCGCTCATGTCCGAAGTCCCGTATCTGTACTCGGCCTGGTGGGTGTGGGATGCAGTCTGCCGCAACGCGGCGTCCACATCTATCAGACCCCCGGTTGCATCCGTGCCGCTCCCCGGCCACGACCACCTGGAAGAGGGCCGCGAAAAAAGTTGTGCGAAGCCGTGTAAGGATCCGCGGCCCGCCTCCTCTCTGTCTGTGCGGGCCCGTTCCACGGACCCCGCACAGGGAGAGCAGAGAGGTGGATTTCATGCACACCGTCGTGGAACGAGAACTGGAACTGGGCCTGGTCCTGTCTCCGGAGCGCAGCATTCCGGTGCCGGCCCGGCTGACGTACCGGACGGATGACCCCTACGCCGTCCACGTCACCTTCCACATCGGCTCCGACACCCCCGTCGACTGGACGTTCGCCCGGGAACTGCTCGTCGAGGGCGTGTTCCGGCAGTGCGGCCACGGGGACGTGCGGATCTGGCCGACGAAGCAGGACGGCCGCAGCCTGGTCTGCATGGTGCTGTCCTCCCCGGACGGCGACGCGCTGCTGGAGGCGCCGGCCGCGGCGGTCTCCGCCTGGCTTGAGCGCACCCTGCGGGCCGTGCCGCCGGGATCGGAGCAGGACCATCTGAGCCTCGACCAAGGGCTGAGCGAACTGCTGGCCATGACACCGCGCGACGGACTCCGGCCGACCGACCCGTCCGACGGGTCGCCGGAGCCCGGAGCGTAGGGGAATGTTCGAAATTGCCGGGGTGTTGTGCCCGGTATGACCAGAAGCCACGAGGAGCGCCCGACCCAGCGGCACGACACGGGGCACGACGGCTCGGCCGCCGCGCCCCGGGACCGGGCGTATGAAGAGAGCTATTACGGGCAGGGCGGCGCCGCCGAGCGGTGGGCCCGCGCCCAGCTGTTCTTCGAGGCCAAGGATTTCACCGCCGCGGCGCGCATCCTGCGGGGCCTGGTGGACGAGGAACCCGGGCCGGTCGCGCCACGGCTGCTGCTGGCCCGCGCCTACTACCACTCGGCTCAACTGCAGCACGCCGAGACCGAGTTGCGGGCCGTCCTGGAGCGCGACCCGGTCGAGGACTACGCCCATCTGATGCTGGGCCGCACCCTGGAGCGCCAGGGGCGCGCCGCCGAGGCCGCCCCGCAGCTGCGGATCGCCGCGGCCCTCGGCGTGGACACCGACCCGCCTCCGGCGCGGTAGCTCTCCGGCAGCCGTCGGCACGGACACACACCTCCGCGCGCACCGGCGCGCCACCGGGGCGACGCGGACCTGCCGTTCGGGCCTGCCGTTCGGACCTCAGACCGGTCGCGGCGGACGCATCGCCGCTACTCGCGATAGCTCTCCAGCAGCCGCAGCCACACCTCGCTGATCGTCGGGTAGGCCGGTACCGCGTGCCAAAGGCGCTCGACGGGGACCTCCCCGGCCACCGCGATCGTCGCGGAATGCAGCAGTTCACCGACGCCGGGGCCCACGAAGGTGACGCCCAGCAGCACCTCGCGGTCGAGGTCGACGACCATCCGGGCCCGGCCGCGGTATCCGTCGGCGTACAGCGACGCGCCGGCCACGGCGGCCAGGTCCTGGTCGACCACACGGATCCGGTGCCCGGCGCGCTCCGCCTCGGCCGCGGTCAGGCCCACCGACGCCACTTCGGGGTCGGTGAAGACGACCTGCGGTACGGCGTCGGTGTCCGCGGTGGCGGCATGCGCGCCCCAGCGGTCGGTCTCCAGGATCGGCACCCGGCGGGCGCGCGCGGAGATGGCGGCACCGGCGATCCTGGCCTGGTACTTGCCCTGATGTGTCAGCAGGGCGCGGTGGTTGACGTCGCCGACGCCGTAGAGCCAGCCGCCCGGGACCCCCGTCACCCGGCAGCTGTCATCCACCTCCAGCCAGGAGCCGGGCTCCAGACCGACCGTCTCCAGGCCGAGATCCTCGGTGCGCGGCGCCCGGCCGGTGGCGATCAGCAGTTCGTCGGCGATGATCTCGTCGCCGGAGTCCAGCACCACGGTCACCACCCCGCCGGGCGCCTCCCGGCGCACTTCGCCGACCTCGACCCCGATGCGCAGGAACACGCCCGCCTCGGCGAGGCATTCGGCGACCAGGTGTCCGGCGAAGGGCTCCATCCGGGGCAGCAGCCCGTCGCCGCGGACCAGCAGCGTCACGGAGGCGCCCAGGGCCCGCCAGGCGGTGGCCATCTCCACGCCGACGACGCCGCCGCCCACGATCACCAGGCGGCCCGGTACGGACCTGGCGCTGGTGGCCTCGCGGCTCGTCCAGGGCTTGGCGGCGGCCAGTCCCGGGATGCCCGGCAGGACCGCGCGGCTGCCGGTGCAGACCGCGACCGCGTGCCGTGCGGTGAGCACCGGGCCGCCATCGACGACCACCCGGCGCGGCCCGTCCAGCCTGCCCTTGCCCCGCACCAGGTCGATACCGGCGGAGTCCACCCACCGCACCTGGCCGTCGTCCTTCCAGTGGGAGGCGAAGGCGTCCCGGCGGGCGAGGACGGCGGCGGCGTCCAGGGGGCCTGCCACCGCCTCCGGGAGGCCGGGCATCCGGCTCGCCTCGGAGCGGGCGGTGACCGGGCGCAGCAGGGCCTTGCTGGGCATGCAGGCCCAGTAGGAGCACTCGCCGCCGACCAGTTCGCTCTCCACGAGCACCGCGCTCAGTCCGGCGGCGTGCGCGCGGTCGGCGACGTTCTCCCCGGTGGGCCCGGCCCCCAGCACGATGACGTCGTAGGGGTCTTCGGTCGCTGCGGTCGCTGCCATCGGCTCATCGCTCCCTGAGTGGCCATGGGGCGGCCCGGAAGGGCCTCCGCGGGTCCTTGGGCCATCCTCCGCCCCGGGGGCCGTCAGCGCATCCGGCGTTCCACGGCTTCCTTGGCCTCCAGGAGGGAGGAACCGGTCAGTTCGCGGTGCAGTTTGATCGCCTGCACGGTCTTCCCCCGGACGAGCAGCTCGTCCATCTCGGCCATGCGGGGGTCCTCCGGCTCCTCGGCGCCGACGTGCGCGAGCAGCAGGTCGACCTTGCGCTCCAGGCGCTGGACCCGGCGGTCGAGCAGCTTGGTGCGGCGGTCGCCGCCCGAGGCCACGAGGGCGATGACGAGCACGAGGAAGCAGGCCCAGGGCAGTATCGATTCCATGCGCGAGAGCTTACGAGGCGGCGGTCCGCGCCATGAAGACGACGGTGGCGGCGGGGCCGCGCACGCTGCCGCGGACGGCCGGCGCGCCGTCGGTGAGGATCTCGCACTCGGCGTGCGCGTCGGGCCCTTCGAGGGTGAGGGTGAGCATCGGCATGGCACCCACCCCGCGGGCGTCCACCACCGCGAACCAGGGCAGCTCCGGTCGGGTGACCTGCTGCTCCTCCCCGGCGCCCGGAGCCTGCACGGCGTAGGTGATGTCGTCGACGCCCTGCCCGGTCACCCGGAAGGTCACCGTGCCCTCCACCAGTCCGCGGGGATCATTCATCGTCATGGGCTCAGTCAATCGCCCCGCGGACGGCGGCGCACATCCGGGGTGCCGTTCGGCGGCCGGGCCGGCCGGGGCCGGTCCTCCCGGCGGGGAGATTCAGAACAGTTTGCCGGGGTTGAGCAGCCCGAGCGGGTCGAAGACGTTCTTGATGCCGCGTTGCAACTCCAGGCCCACCGGGCCCAGTTCACGCGCCAGCCACTCCTTCTTCAGCACGCCCACGCCGTGCTCACCGGTGATGGTGCCGCCCAGTTCCAGGCCCAGCGCCATGATGTCGTCAAAGGACTCGCGGGCCCTGCGGGACTCGTCGGGGTCGGCGGCGTCGAAGCAGACGGTGGGGTGGGTGTTGCCGTCGCCGGCGTGCGCGACGACGCCGATGGTGAGGTCGTGCTTCTCGGCGATGGCGGCGGTGCCGTCCAGCATCTCGGCGAGCCGGGAGCGCGGTACGCAGACATCGTCGATCATCGTCGCGGACTTCACCCGCTCCAGCGCCGTCAGCGTCAGCCGGCGGGCCTGCAGCAGCATGTCGGACTCGGCGGCGGTCTCTGCGGGGACGACGTCGGTGGCGCCGGCCGCGGTGCACAGCTCACCGACGGCGGCCAGGTCGGCGGCCGGGTCGGGGGTGTCGAAGGCGGCGAGCAGCAGCGCCTCGGTGCTGTCGGGCAGCCCCATCTGCGCCATGTCGTTGACGGCGCGGACGCTCGTACGGTCCATGAGCTCCAGCAGCGAGGGGGCGTGGCCGCGGGCCATGATCTGGCAGACCGCCTCGCAGGCGGCCGTGGTGGAGGGGAACTCGGCGGCCAGTGCGAGCTGTTGGGGCGGCTCCGGCTTGAGGGCGAGGACGGCGCCGACGACGATGCCGAGGCTGCCCTCGGAGCCGACGAACAGGCGGGTGAGGTCGTAGCCCGCGACGCCCTTGGCGGTGCGCCGCCCCGTCGTCAGCAGCCGCCCGTCGGCGAGTACGACGTCCAGGCCGAGGACGTATTCGGCGGTGACGCCGTACTTGACGCAGCACAGGCCGCCGGAGGCGGTGCCGATGTTGCCGCCGATCGAGCACTGCTCCCAACTGGAGGGGTCCGGCGGGTAGTACAGCCCGTGCTCGTTGACCGCGCGCGAGAGGACGGCGTTGACGACCCCGGGTTCGACGACCGCGATCCGGTCGACGGGGTTGATCTCGATGATCCGGTCCATCTTGACCAGCGACAGCACGATGCAGCCGTCCGAGGCGTTGGCGGCCCCCGACAGTCCCGTACGCGCGCCCTGGGGCACCACGGGGACGCGCAGCGCGGTGGCGGTGCGCATGACGTGCTGGACCTGCTCGACGGTGCGCGGCAGCACCACGACGGCGGGCGTGCCGGCCTCGCAGAAGCTCGCCATGTCGTTGGCGTACGCGCCGGTGATGTCGGGGTCGGTGAGAACCGCGTCCCCGGGGAGTCCCGCGTGCAGCTGTGCGATGAGGTCCATACCGCCAAGCGTCGCATCCGTGGGACGTACACGGAAGATCGTGGAGCCGTCGATCGCGGGCCGGGCGGCCGGCCGCGGGCCCGCCGGGTCAGGTCCGGCGGGCCCGCGGCCCGCGGGTGGCTCCGGGCCGGCCGGGGAAGGACGTTCGCGCCGGCCGGGAGCACGGGTCAGAGGTTGCCGCGGCGCTCCTGCTCCCGCTCGATCGCCTCGAAGAGGGCCTTGAAGTTGCCCTTGCCGAAGCCCATCGAGCCGTGCCGCTCGATCATCTCGAAGAAGACCGTCGGCCGGTCCTGGACGGGCTTGGTGAAGATCTGCAGCAGGTAGCCGTCCTCGTCGCGGTCGACGAGGATCTTCAGCTCTCGCAGGGTCTCGACGGGCACCCGGGTCTCGCCGGCCCACTCGCCGAGGGTGTCGTAGTAGGAGTCGGGGGTGTCCAGGAACTCCACGCCGGACGCCCGCATCGCGCGGACCGTGCCGACGATGTCGTTGGTGGCCAGCGCGATGTGCTGGACGCCCGCGCCGCCGTAGAACTCCAGGTACTCGTCGATCTGCGACTTCTTCTTCGCGATCGCGGGCTCGTTGATCGGGAACTTCACCTTCAGGGTGCCGTCCGCGACGACCTTCGACATCAGGGCGGAGTACTCGGTGGCGATGTCGTCGCCGACGAACTCCTTCATGTTGGTGAAGCCCATGACGTCGTTGTAGAAGGCCACCCACTCGTTCATCTTGCCGAGCTCGACGTTGCCGACGCAGTGGTCGATCGCCTGGAAGCGGCGCGGGCCGGTGTCGGCGAGCGGCGCGGCGGCGACGAAGCCGGGCAGGTAGGGGCCGTCGTAGCCGGTGCGCTCGACGAGCGTGTGCCGGGTCTTGCCGTAGGTGGCGATGGCGGCCCGTACGACGGTGCCGTGCTCGTCCTTGACCTCGTAGGGCTCGTCGATGCCGGTGGCGCCGTGGGCGACGGCGTAGGCGTAGGCGGCGCGGGCGTCGGGGACCTCGATGGCGAGGTCGATGACGCCGTCGCCGTGGGCGGCTACGTGCTCGGCGAGGAAGCGCCCCCAGGCGGTGGTGGGCTTGATGACGGAGGTGAACACGAACCGGGCGCCGCCGGATTCGAGCACGTAACTGGCGGTCTCGCGGCTGCCGTTCTCCGGTCCGGAGTAGGCGACGCGCTTCATGCCGAAGGCGGTGGAGTAGTAGTGCGCGGCCTGCTTGGCGTTGCCGACGGCGAAGACGACCGCGTCCATCCCCTTGACCGGGAAGGGGTCCGCCTGCCGAGCCGTGCCGGGGGTGGGCTGGGTGTGCATCGTGGTGTCTGCCATGGCCGCAGATTCCCTCCGATCCACAAGGTGCGCAATAGTTTGTGTAATCGCTGGGCATTATGCATAGCGAATGGGGGGAAGGGCCGGGCTATCTGTACAGGATGCTCAGGGAAAGCGGAGGAACGGGCGATGGCGATCGATCATTTGGACGGCGCGCTGCTGGAACTGCTCGCCCGGGAGCCGCGGATCGGCGTCCTGGAGGCGTCCAGGCGGCTCGGGGTCGCCCGGGGGACCGTCCAGGCGCGGCTCGACCGCCTTCAGTCGAATGGCGTGATCAGGGGATTCGGCCCGGATGTGGACCCGGCGGCACTGGGCTATCCGGTGACCGCTTTCGCCACGCTGGAGATCAAACAGGGCCAGGGCCGGGACGTGCGCGCACACTTGTCGACCGTTCCCGAGGTGCTGGAGCTGCATACAACGACCGGACATGGGGACATGCTCTGCAGGCTCGTCGCCAGATCGAACGCGGATCTGCAACGGGTGATCGACCGTGTTGTGGGTTTTGATGGCATTGTGCGGGCCTCCACGGCAATCGTCATGGAGAACGCGGTTCCGCTGCGGATCATCCCGCTGGTGAAGCAGGCATCGGGAGACTGACCGAGGAGAGCGCCGAGTGAGCTTCTGGGAGTACGTCGGCACCCGGCACGCCCAGCTGCTGACGGACACGTATCAGCACGCCAGCGCGGTATTCCAGTGCATGGTGCTCGCCACCGTGCTGGGTGTCGCCCTCGGCGTCCTGACGTACCGCAGCGAATGGGCGGGGGCCCTCGCCACCACGTCCACCGCCACGATCCTGACCATCCCCTCGCTGGCCATGATCGGTCTGCTGATCCCGATCGTCGGACTCGGGGTGGCCCCCACCGTCATCGCGCTGACCCTCTACGGCCTGCTGCCGGTCGTGCGCAACGCCATCGTCGGGCTGCGCGGGGTGGACCCTTCGCTGGTCGACGCGGCCACCGGCATCGGCATGTCGCGCACCGCCCGGCTCGTGCGCATCGAACTGCCGCTGGCCTGGCCGCCGATCCTCACCGGCATCCGGGTCGCCACCCAGATGCTGATGGGCATCGCCGCGATCGCCGCGTTCGCCTCCGGCCCCGGGCTCGGCAACGAGATCTTCCGCGGCATCGCCTCGCTGGGCAGCGCCAACTCCCTCAACCAGGTGCTCTCCGGCACGCTCGGCATCGCCATCCTCGCCCTGCTCTTCGACGCCGCCTACGTCCTGATCGGACGCCTGACCATCCCCAGGGGGATTCGTGCCTGAGACGTCCGAGCCGCCCGCCACCTCCGGCGCCAGGATCGAGCTGGAGAACCTGACGAAGATCTACCCGGGCCACCGGGTGCCCGCGGTGGACAGCGTGAGCATGGAGATCAAGGCCGGCGAGCTGGTGGTCTTCGTGGGCCCCTCGGGCTGCGGCAAGTCCACCACCCTGAAGATGATCAACCGGCTGATCGAGCCGACCTCCGGGCGCATCCGGATCGGCGACGAGGACGTGACCGACATCGACCCGGTCAGGCTGCGCCGCAAGATCGGCTACGCCATCCAGTCCTCCGGCCTCTTCCCGCACATGACGGTCGCCCAGAACATCGCCCTGGTACCGAAGATGGCGGGCTGGTCCGCCACCAAGGTGAAGGACCGGGTCGCCGAGATGCTGGACCTGGTCGGCCTGGACCCGGGCGAGTTCCACGGCCGCTACCCCCGCCAGCTCTCCGGCGGCCAGCAGCAGCGCGTCGGCGTCGCCCGCGCGCTCGCCGCCGACCCGCCCGTCCTGCTGATGGACGAACCGTTCGGCGCCGTCGACCCGATCACCCGCGACCACCTCCAGGACGAGCTGATCCGGCTCCAGCACGAACTCCACAAGACCATCTGCTTCGTCACCCACGACTTCGACGAGGCGATCAAGCTCGGCGACCGGATCGCGGTGCTCCGCGAGCGCTCGCACATCGCCCAGTTCGACACCCCCGAGGCCATCCTCACCAACCCCGCGGACGACTTCGTCTCCGGCTTCGTCGGCGCCGGCGCCGCCCTCAAGCGCCTCAACCTCACCCGCGTCCGCGACGTGGGGATCGTCGACTTCCCCACCGCCCAGATGGACGACCCCCTCCAGTCCATCTTCGACCTGCTGCGCTCGGGCTCCAGCAACGAACTGCTGCTGCTGGACCGCAACCGCCGCCCGTACAAGTGGCTGCGCCGCGGCGACCTCGCGCGCGCGAAGAACTCCCTGGCCCGCGCCGGCACGCCGGTGAACGACACCGTCACCCGGGACGCGACCCTGCGCGACGCCCTGGAGGCGGTGCTCACCGACAACACCGGCCGGGTCGCGGTCACCGGCCGGCGCGGCGAGTACATCGGCGTGGTCGACATGGAGACGCTGATGAACAACGTCCAGGAGCTGCTGGAGGCCGACCGCCTCGACGCCTTCGAAAACCGGCACGAACTCCAGGAGCAGCGCTCCCGCCGCCCCCACCACGAACAGGAGGGCACGGAAGCCGACGGCGGTGCGGCGGGCTCCGAGGGAGTCAACGCATGACTTCTCGCGACGAACGGCCCCCGGGCCGCGGCGGATCGTCCGGACTCACCTACCGCGAGGAACACCAGGTCGAGGAGCGCGACGAGCGGGAGATCGCGACCGGTGAGGCGCCCACCCCGTCCGGCAGGCCCGGCGGCCGCCGGATCAGCTGGCAGAAGTGGACGTTCATGCCGGTCTTCCTGGCGGCCGCGCTGCTCGCCACCTGGCTGTGGTTCCGCGGCGCCCGGCTGGACTCCATCGCCCACCAGGCGGTGGACAACGGCAAGGTGTGGCTCGCGCTGCGCCAGCACGTCCAGCTCACCGCCATCTCCACCTTCTTCGTCCTGATCATCGCGATTCCGCTGGGTATCGCCCTGACCCGCGCCAAGCTGCGCCGGGCCACCCCGATCGCGATGACCTTCGCCAACCTCGGCCAGGCCGTGCCCGCGCTCGGTCTGCTGATCCTGCTGGTGATCTGGATCGGGATCGGCGCCCGGTCCGCCATCGTCGGCATGGTCATCTACGCCGTGCTGCCGGTGCTGGCCAACACCATCGCCGGTCTGCGCGGCATCGACCCCACGCTGACCGAGGCCGCCCGCGGTATCGGCATGTCCCCGATGGGCGTGCTGAACAAGGTCGAACTGCCGCTCGCCGTACCCCTGATCCTGGCCGGTGTGCGCACCGCGCTGGTGCTGAACGTCGGCACCGCGACGCTGGCCACCTTCGGTGGCGGCGGCGGTCTCGGCGACCTGATCTCGGCGGGCATCGTCACCCAGCGGATGCCCGTACTGGTGCTCGGATCGGTGCTGACCGTGGCGCTCGCCCTGCTGGTCGAATGGCTGGCATCGCTCGCCGAACTGCTGCTGCGGCCCCGCGGCCTGGAGGCGACGACGTGAGCAACCACCACCGGCGCGCACCGCGCCGGGCCGTCCGCTCGGCCGCCGCGACGCTGACCGCTCTCGCCCTCGGCGGCTGCGGCCTGGTCAGCGGCAGCGCGATGAGCGACGACGTGAGCCCCGGAAGCACGGCGGGGTACCCGGGCCGGCCGCTGTCGGGCGCGCAGCTGACGGTGACCTCGAAGGAGTTCACCGAGCAGATCGTGCTGGGCCAGATCATGGGCCTGGTCTTCGAGGCGGCCGGCGCCTCGGTCATCGACAAGACCAGCATCCAGGGGTCGATCGGCGCCCGGGAAGCGGTCAAGTCCGGCACCGCGGACGCCACCTACGAGTACACCGGTACCGGCTGGATCACCTACCTCGGCCACGCGAAGCCGATCGTCGACCCGCAGGCGCAGTGGAAGGCGGTACGGGACGAGGACCTCAAGAACGGCATCGTCTGGCTGCCGCAGTCCAAGCTCAACAACACCTACGCGCTGGCGCTGAACGCCGCCAACCAGAAGAAGCTGGGGGTGCGCGACCTGTCGGACGTCGCGCGGCTGTCGAAGAAGGACCCCGGCTCGGTGACGCTCTGTGTGGAGAACGAGTTCGCCGCGCGCAACGACGGCCTGCCGGGCATGGCGCGGGCGTACGGGATGAACGTGCCGTCCGGCAACGTCCGCAAGATGACCGGCGGCGTGATCTACACCGAGACCGCCAAGGGCGGCACCTGCGCCCTCGGCGAGGTCTTCACCACCGACGGCCGGATCAAGGCCATGGGGCTGCACGTCCTGGCCGACGACAAGCACTTCTTCCCCAACTACAACGCGGCACCGGCGGTCAACGCCAAGACGCTGAAGAAGTACCCGGCCATCCCCGAAGTGCTGGCGCCGATCACCAAGGCGCTCGACAACACCGTCGCCCAGCAGCTCAACCGCAAGGTCGACGTGGACGGCGAGGACCCGCATCAGGTCGCCCTGGACTGGCTGGTCCAGGAGGGGTTCGTCAAGGAGGGCTGAGGGCGCCGACCGCGCGCGCCCCGGTGCGCGTAAAGGGCGCGCTCGCGTGTCCGGCGCTCAGCAGCTGGGGACCTTGCCCCCGGTCCGCAGGGCCTTGAGCGCGTCGACCGCGCCGTCGAGGGTGGTGGCGGGGATCAGCCGCATGCCCGGGGGAAGCTCCGCGCGGGCGTCCGAGCACTCCTGCCGGGGCACCAGGAAGACGGTGGCGCCGTCGCGGTGCGCGGCCTGGGTCTTCAGCGGAACGCCTCCGACGGCGCCCACCCTGCCGCCCGTGGTGATGGTGCCGGTGCCGGCGATCTTCCGGCCGCCGGTCAGGTCGTGGCCTGTCCCGTCGCCGTCCAGCCGGTCGACGATGCCGAGGGCGAACATCAGCCCCGCGCTGGGCCCGCCGACGTCCGCGAGGCTCAGCCGCACCCGTACGCCGTCGGCGCTGCGGTGCAGGTGGCGCAGTGCGGCGCTGGTGGCGGAGTTCTGTGACTGGTCCATCGTCTCCGCGTTGTGCCGGGCGATCTCCTCGGTGCTGTCACCGACCGGGTAGACCGCCCCACGCGGCATCACGGCCTCGTTCGTCCGGAACCAGCCCTTGACGATGTCCGCCAGGTGGACGGAGGCCGCGGGCCCGGTCGCGGCGATGGTGGTCATCCGCAGCTGGCCGCTGGTCCGGCGGGTCTCGGCGCCGGTGATGGTGATCACCGGCTTGCCCTTGTCCGCGCCGAGGACGTTGACCGTCACGCCGGGGTAGGCGACGGAGAAGGGCAGCGGCGCGAGAGCCGCGGTGACGACGAGGGCGAGGACGAGCGCGGTGCAGATCGCCAGGGCGCGGGTGCGTGCAGACACCCCGCCACCCTAGTTGAACCTTGCCCCACCGGAGCCGTCCCGGCCCTTCGGCCCCACGCGCGGCGCGCGGCGCCGTTTCCCGGCGTCAGCGCAGCGCCTCGGCCACCTCCCGGGCCGCGTCGACCACCCGCGGTCCGATCCGCTCGGAGACGGTGTCGGTGAGCATCACCACGCCCACGCTGCCCTCGATGCCGCTGACCCCGAGCAGCGGGGCCGCCGCACCGCTGGCGCCGGCCTCCAACTCCCCGTGGGTGAGGGCGAGTCCGGCGTCCTGGGTTCTGCCCTGCCGGGCCTTGAGGATCGCCCGTCCGGCGGCCCCCCGGTCCAGCGGGTGGCGGAATCCGGCCCGGTAGGCGACGTGGTAGTCGGTCCAGGTCGGCTCCACGACGGCGACGGCCAGTGCCTCGGTGCCGTCGACGAGGGTGAGATGTGCCGTGGCCCCGACGTCCTCGGCGAGCGAGCGCAGCGCGGGCAGTGCGGCCTCCCGGACGAGCGGGTGCACCTGGCGGCCGAGGCGCAGCACGCCAAGGCCCACTCGGGCGCGGCCACCTATGTCGCGGCGGACCAGAGCGTGCTGCTCCAGGGTCGCGAGCAATCGGTAGACCACGGTGCGGTTGACCCCGAGCTTGTTGGACAACTCGGTGACGGTCAGGCCGTGATCGGTGTCGGCGAGCAACTTGAGGACGCGCAGTCCTCGGTCGAGCGTCTGGGAGGTCTCCGCGGTCACGACGCCCCCTCCTCATGTGAGTGGCGGCGCTCGGACGCGACGCGCTGCCAGTCCCGGAGCAGCGCGCGCAAGAGGCCGCCGGCCGCTTGGCACCGGCTGCGCTCCGCGGCGGCGCTGCCACGGGGCGTGTGCGTGACCGGGACAGTAGCGAGCCGGTCCGGTCAGCGGAAGAGTCCGTCCAGAATCCGGTCTCCTGTGCCTGCTATATCCCGTTTCGTCCGTACGGAGTGCCCCACTCGGGTTTCAGCGACGGTCACAGCGTTACGCGGGCGTTATCACCACGGACTCCGGAGCGGATGCCGGAACGGGTCTGCCGGCGGCAGCGCCGGCGCCTCGTGACGCACCGAGGGCGGCACACCGTTCACCGGTGTGCCGCCCTCGGCGTCCAGAGCCGTTTTCCGGGGCCGTGGCGGCCCGCTGGGATCACCGCATCCGGGTGGCCCACTCCTGCACCTTCTTGATCCGCTCACGCAGCTGCCCGGCGGTGGCCTCCGCGCTCGGCGGGCCGCCGCAGACCCGCCGCAGCTCGGTGTGGATCACGCCGTGCGGCTTGCCGCTCTGGTGGACATAGGCGCCCACCAGGGTGTTCAGCTGCTTGCGCAGCTCCAGCAGCTCCTTGTGCGTGACCACCGGGCGGCGCTCCGCGGGCAGCTCCAGCAGGTCGGCCTCGGCGTCCGGCCGCTTCTTGCTGTGCGCGATCTGCCGGGCCTGCCGCTTCTGGAGCAGCATCTGCACCTGGTCCGGCTCCAGCAGCCCGGGGATGCCGAGGTAGTCCTGCTCCTCCTCGCTGCCCGCGTGCGCCTGCATGCCGAACTCGGCGCCGTCATAGAGGACCCGGTCGAAGACTGCCTCGGACTCCAGCGCCTCGAAGGAGAACTGCTCCTGCTCGCCGGTGTCCTCGTCCTGCTCCTTGTTGGCCTCGTCCATCTCGGCCTCGGACTCGGCGTACGGGTCCTCCTCGCCGTCCTTCTTCGGCTTGTCCAGGACGTGGTCGCGCTCGACCTCCATCTCGTTCGCGAACTCCAGGAGCATCGGCACGGTCGGCACGAAGACCGAGGCCGTCTCACCGCGCTTGCGGGAGCGCACGAAGCGGCCCACCGCCTGGGCGAAGAACAGCGGAGTGGAGATGGTCGTGGCGTACACACCGACCGCCAGCCGCGGCACGTCGACGCCTTCGGACACCATCCGGACCGCGACCATCCAGCGGTCGCCGGAGTCCGCGAAGTCGTCGATGCGCTGCGAGGCGCCCGAGTCGTCGGAGAGCACCAGGGTGGCGCTGTTGCCGGTGATCTCCCGGATCAGCTTGGCGTACGCGCGCGCCTGCTCCTGATCGGAGGCGATCACCAGGGCGCCGGCGTCCGGGATGCCCTTGCGGACCTCGGTCAGCCGCTGGTCGGCGGCGCGCAGCACGTTGGGCATCCAGTCGCCGCGCGGGTCCAGCGCGGTGCGCCACGCCTGCGAGACGGCGTCCTTGGTCATCGGCTCGCCGAGCCGGGCCGCGATCTCGTCGCCCGCCTTCGTCCGCCAGCGCATGTTGCCGCTGTAGGAGAGGAAGATGACCGGCCGCACGACGCCGTCGGCGAGGGCGTTGCCGTAGCCGTAGGTGTAGTCCGCGGAGGAGCGCCGGATCCCGTCGTTGCCCTCCTCGTACGTCACGAACGGGATCGGGTTGGTGTCCGACCGGAACGGGGTGCCGGTGAGCGCGAGACGCCGGGTGGCCGGCTCGAACGCCTCCAGGCACGCCTCGCCCCAGGACTTGGAGTCACCGGCGTGGTGGATCTCGTCGAGGATGACCAGGGTCTTGCGCTGTTCGATCCGGTTGCGGTGCAGCATCGGCCGTACGCCGACGCCCGCGTAGGTGATCGCGACGCCGTGGTACTCACGGCCCAGCGGACCCGCGCTGTACTCCGGATCGAGCTTGATGCCTATCCGGGCCGCGGCCTCCGCCCACTGTTTCTTCAGATGCTCGGTGGGCGCGACGACCGTCACCTGCTGCACGACGTGGTGGTGAAGCAGCCACGAGGCGAGGGTGAGAGCGAACGTCGTCTTGCCGGCGCCCGGCGTCGCGACCGCCAGGAAGTCCTTCGGCTGCGTCTGGATGTACCGGTCCATGGCCGCCTGCTGCCAGGCCCGCAGCTTGTTGGCGGTACCCCAGGGGGCCCGGCCCGGGAAGGCCGGGGACAGGTGATGGTTGGTGGTGGCGCTGGTGGTGGTAGTCACGGTCTCCGTCGGCTGGCTCGGCGATCGGCAACCGCGTCAGCCTACCCGTGCCCGCGCCGCCGCTTCGGGCCGCGTCACCGGCTCGCCCCGGGGTGGGACCCAGCTCACATCCGGAACGACGGGAGGCGGGTGGTTCGGGTGAAATGGGAGGGCGCCGCGGACGGCTGCGCCCTGCGCTTCTTGCCCTGTTGCTCCCCGCTGCGGTCACGCACGTTCCGGCCGCAGCCGGGTCGCCACCACCGCGCCCAGCACCGCCACGACGGCCATCGCGGTGAAGACGGCGGCGAAGGCCGCGGGGTGGCTCGGCGCCCCCGAGGCGGCGGCCGCGGGGCCGCTCACGGCGATCGAACCGCCGCCGAAGGCCACGAACAGCACCCCGCTGACCGCGACGCAGGTGACATTGCCCAGCGCGTCGGACATCTGCAGGGAAGCGGAGTTGCTGCCCGCCTCCCCCGGTCGCGACAGCTGCAGCAACAGCACGCCCCCACTGGAGATGTTCAGGCCCATCCCGAAGCCGCCGAGGGTCCAGGCCGCCGCGACGATCCCCACCGGCACCCCGTCGGCCAGCGCCAGCGGCACCATCAGGACGGCCACCGCCAAGAACGCCATGCCCAGGCCCATCAGCCGCTCCCGGTACGGTTCCAGTCGCGGCAGGCTCTGCACGTACGAGCCGAGCGCCCAGGTCAGCCCGCCGCCGGTGAGCGAGAGCCCGGCCAGCGTCGGCGACATACCGCGCTGGGTGACCAGCATCAGCGGGATGAAGCTCTCCGCCGCGACCAGCGCCCCGGCGGCCAGCCCGCGCATCAGCACCACCGACGGCAGCCCGCGCGCCGCCCGGAACGTCCCCGGTGGCAGCAGCCGCACGATGGCCGGGACCAGCAGCGCCGCGCCCACGGCCGCCGGCAGCAGGGCGACCCAGGTCGGGTGCCGGCCGGCGTACTGCAACAGCCCTGCACCGGCGGCGACGGCCAGCGCGAGCCGGCAGCGGCGGCTGCCCAGGACCTGCCGCGCACCGCTGTCGGGGCCCGGCTCCGTACGCGGCAGCGCGCGCAGCGCCGGCAGCATGACCGCGAGGGGCAGCAGGATCAGCACCGGGATGGACAGGAAGACCCAGCGCCAGCCGAGCTGTTCGGCGACGGTCCCGGCGACCAGCGGCCCGACGATGACCGGCACCACCCAGGCCGCCGAGAAGGACGCCATGATCGCCGGCCGCAGCCGCTCGGGATAGGCGTGACCGACGACGACGTACAGCGCGACGATCACCAGCCCGCCGCCGAGGCCCTGCACCCCGCGGCCGGCGACGAAGACCCCCATGCTCTGGGCACCGCCGGCGATCACCAGCCCGGCTCCGAAGGCGGCTATCCCGCTGAACAGCGGCGCGAGCGGGCCGCGCCGGTCGCTCCACTCCCCGCAGAGCGCCATCGCGAACAGACTCGCGGTGAAGAACGCGGAGAACGCGAAGGCGTACAGCCCGATGCCGTCCAGGGCGCGGGCCGCGACCGGCATCGCGGTGTTCACCGCGCTGGCCTCGAAGGCGACCAGCGAGACGACGGAGATGATGCCGAGGGTGAGCGCGCGGTAGGTCCGGCCCAGTACACCCCCGCCGCCGTCCGCCGGGGACGGCGCGGCTGCGGCGTCGGTGTCGGCAGCGGCGACGGCGTCGACGGAGGTATCGGTGTCGACGGTCGTGTCGGTGTCGCTCCGGTGGTCAGCGGTCATCGGGCCAGCGTAAGGGTCGTGCCCGGCCCGCACCCCTGTCGGGAGACCGGTATCCGCCCCGCCTTTCGGTCCTCCGCCTCCGGTCTTACGCCGCCCGCTTCGGGCAGGCTGTCCGTATGCCGACCTTTCGTACCTACGACGACGCCGAGCTCCACTACCGGGTACTCGGACCGGCCGACTCGCCCCGGGCACCGCTGCTGTGCCTGGCCGGCGGCCCGGGCCGGGACGCCGCCTACCTCGGCGATCTCGGCGGGCTGTCCGGCCGGCGCCCGCTGATCGTTCCCGACAGCCGCGGTACCGGCGACTCCCCCACCGCCGCCGACCCCTCCCGCTACGCCTTCCCCCGGCTCGCCGAGGACATCGAGGCGCTCCGCGCACACCTGGGCCTGGAGCGGTTCGCGCTGCTCGCGCACAGCGCGGGCGCCGCCGTCGCGCAGGCGTACGCGGCGGCGCATCCGCAGCGGCTGAACCGGCTCGTGCTGGTCTGCCCCGGCTCCCGGCTGCAGGGTGAACTCCCCGACGACGCCCGGGAGATCTTCGCCGCACGCCGGGACGAGGAGTGGTGGCCGGAGGCCGCCGCCGCGGTGCGGCAGCTGGCCGAGGTCACGGATCTGGACGAGGTGCGCCGGCTGCTGCTCGCCGCCGCGCCGCTCGGCTACGGGCGCTGGGAGGAGCCGCAGCGGGCCCACGCGGCCACGCAGGGCGAGCAGTTGGGGCCGGTGCCGCGGGCCGGCTTCTGGCAGGGCGTCGACGAGCAGGCGATGGGCGCGGTGCTGGAGGGGCTGCGCCGGGTGGAGTGCCCGGTGCTGGTGGTGACCGGGGACCGGGACGGCATGGCCGGGATGCGGGCGGGCGAGCTGGTCGCCGAGTCCTTCCCCCACGCACAGGTACGGCCGCTGCACGCGGTGGGCCACTACCCCTGGGTGGACGAGCCCGAGCTTTTCGGCCAGGCGGTCGAGGAGTTTCTGCACGCGTCCTGAGCCGTCGGCGAGGCCCACGGACCGGGGCAGGCCGGGGGCTCTGTGAACAGCGCATGCCAAGGCTTGCGAAGCCATGGACTCCTCGGCCGCGCCGCCTTACCGTCGTCCGCTCTTGCCGACGGACGAAGGAACTCCCATGCGCCACAGGTCATTCGGGCCCCGCGACAAGGATGCCGAGCGCCCTCGCGGACGGCCCCGCCCGCGCACCGCCCGCGCGATCGCCACCCTCGCGATCGCCGCCGTCGCCGCCCTCGCCCTGCCCTCCGGGGCCGCCCAGGCGGCACCGATACCCCCTGCCCCCGGGCACCGGCTAGTCCCGCAGTACGAGGGCGCGCCGGCCACCGCCGCCCCGCTCCCCGCCGACCAGGCCCCACCGCGCCATCCCCACCTGGCGCCCAACGGGCGGGCCGGCATGCACGGGGACGGCGCCAGCAGCGACACCCACCCCTTCCCGGGACCGCTCGGCGCACAACCGGCCGTCCGCAGCGAGAAGATGGCCGCGCTCGGCGGCGAGTGCGCGACCGTCACCTTCGACGCGGGTGGCCGGATCCTGACGGTCTGCGGCACCTTCCGGGGCTTCCGGCTCAAGCTGCTGGACCCCGGCAGCCTGGCCACCCTCGCCGAGTACAAGCTGCCGCAGCGCCCGTCCACGATCGAGGCGATCACCCGGCTCGACTTCTCCAAGATCTTCAAGGACACGTCGGGAGGCGCGTACTTCTACCTGGACGACAAGGACCGTGTCGTCCTCGCAGACTCCCGCGGACACGTGCTGCGCCTCGGCCACTCCCGGACGGCCGACGGCACCTGGCGCTTCACCCTCGACGACGACTGGGACCTCACCCCGTACGTCCCCCACGACTGCGTGAGCTGGCCCGACCCCTTCCCCAGCGGCGAATGCGACCCGGTGACCGCGGTCCAGCCCGACTGGCAGGGCCGCATCTGGTGGGTCACCCGGCACGGCAGGCTCGGCACCGTCACGCCGGACACCGGCGCGGTGCGCACGGCGCGGCTGCCGGGCGAGGAGATCCAGAACAGCTTCTCGGCGGCCGAGGACGGCGTCCACATCGTCTCCGACCACGCCCTCTACCGGCTGCGCGCGGACGCCGACGGCACCCCGCGCGTGCGGTGGCGGCAGACCTACGACCGCGGCACCGGCTCCAAGCCCGGCTCGGTCAACCAGGGATCCGGCACCACCCCCACCCTGCTCGGCCGCGCCGGACAGGATTACGTCGCCATCACCGACAACGCCGACGACCGGATGAACGTCCTGGTCTACCGCCGCGGCGGGCCGGACGCCGACCGGCTGGTCTGCAAGGTCCCGGTGTTCGGCGCCGGCGCCTCGACCACCGACAACTCCCTCATCGGCTACGGAAACAGCCTCGTCGTCGAGAACAACTACGGCTACGAGAACGTCACCTCGCTGCTCGGCGGGAAGTCGGTCCCCGGCGGCCTCGCCCGCATCGACATCCGGCCCGACGGCAGCGGCTGCGACACGGTCTGGGAGAGCGCGGAGCGCTCACCGTCCACCGTCGCCAAGCTCTCCACCGCCAACGGCCTGCTGTACTTCTACACGAAGGAGCCCCACCGCCTGGGCATCGACGCCTGGTACCTCACCGCCGTCGACTTCCGCAGCGGCCACACCCGTTTCAAGCGCCTCACCGGCACCGGGCCGGCCTACGACAACAACTGGGCCCCCATCACGCTCGGCCCGGACGGCACGGCGTACGTCGGCGTCTTCAACGGCCTCGTAGCCGTCCACGACACCGCCCCGCCGGCCTGACCGGCCCCCTCCCACGCAAGGGCCGTCCCCACACGACGGCCCTTGCGTGAACGCCGTATTGCAGCCTCATGGCAGCCCGCCGGAAAGCTTGCCCCCACCCCCACACCCCGGCCTACAGTCAGGACAGCACCTCATCCCGGCCGTGTGCCCGAGTGGTTCAGGGGCTCGCCTGCAAAGCGAGTTACGTGGGTTCGAATCCCGCCACGGCCTCCACAGGCTCCGACCAGGAGCTTTAGACGGGCCGGTCTCTCCTCGGAGAGACCGGCCCGTCGACGTTCGTCTCAGTTCCCGTCTCAATTGGCCGGCGCGAGCGCTCCAGCGGCACCGCCATCGTCTTCGTCTGGCCGGCTCTTCTCGGGCTTCCAGATCAGCCCGTCCACCTGCTTCGCGACATCGGTCCGCACCGCGTCGACCATGTGCTGGTACCGCGCCGCCATGGCCGTGGTCGACCATCCCATGAGCCCCATCACCGCGCGCTCCGGCACTCCGAGGATCAGCAGCACCGTCGCCGCGGTATGGCGGGCGTCATGAAGGCGGCCGTCGCGCACCTTCGCCTCCTTGAGCAAGTCCTTCCACTCCTGCCAGTCCTTTCGGTGGGAAGCGATGGCCCCGCCCTCATTGGGGAAGACCCATCCCCCTTCGGTCCAGTTATTGCCCGCAGACGCGCGCTCCTTCTCCTGCTGCGCTCGGTGGGACCGGAGCAGATCCACAAGCTGCTGCGGAAGGCCGACCGCGCGTCGACCCGCCCGCGACTTTGTGTCTGCGGTCTCCGGGTTCGTCCGTCGCCGCTCCGGGCAGTACCCGGCCTTCCGGCCGCAAGGGTCACCGCAGCCATGCGCGTACTGCGGGCGGTGCCGACTCCGGCGAACGATGAGGAATCCGCCGTCGAGGTCAACGTCCTCCCACTTCAGCCCCAGCACCTCCCCTTGGCGCAGGCCGAGGGCGAGAGCCACCGCCCACCGCGCCGAGTTCCGGCGCTTGCCGGCAGCCTTCAAGAGCCGCTGCACTTCGTTCACGGTGTACGGCTCCACCTCGGTCTCCCGGACACGCGGAGCTTTGGCGAGCGAGACCGGATTTTGCCCCAGGTGGCCGCGCCGCACGGCTTCGTTCAGCGCGGTGCGGAAGGTGCGGTGCACCTGGTGAGCTGTGGCGGGCTTGCTGCCGGCCGCCACCATGCGGCCGTAGAAGTGCTCGATGTGCTCCGGCTTGAGGTCGTCGAGCTTGTGTGCGCCGAGCCCTGGAACAAGGTGCTTCCTGACGGCGACGCCGTAGCCAACCATGGTGTTCTGGTTGACGCCAAGGGGCGCGATGTTCTCCACCCAGTGCGTCAGCCACGCTGCGACGGTCCACGGTCGACCCGGCTTGCGCAGCGTCTTGGCGTCACGCTGTTGCTCCAGCTTCTGTACTGCTTTGGCCACTTCGGCCTTCGTCTTGCGTTCGACGTGCCGACGGTCTGGCTTCCCATCAGGGCGAATACCGACGGTGACACGGCCATGCCACTTCCCGTCCTTGCCCTCGTAGATGGATGACCGGCCGTTGGGCTGGCGAGTGCGCTTCTTGTTCTCATCCATATGTCGGCCTCTCAGGCAGCAGTAGTCATGGACTGATTGGCCATGCGGAGTCGCTCGACGTAGTCCGCTACGGCGTCTGCCGGCACTCTCCGCAAGCTGCCGACGGGGACGGATTCGAGCTGTCCGATACGGATCAGGCGGAAGCATGTGGTGCGGCCAATGCTGAGCCGCCGTGCGGCCTCTTCGACGGTGAGGAGCACCAGCGTCTGGTCGATGACGTCTGCGTTGGGCACTGCGTCGTCTCCTTCAGGCGATCCGGAGCATGGATTAATGCCGGAAGCCGTGACAGAAATGACAGAACCTCCCCAACAGCCTGCTGACCTGGGGTTTTAAGGTGTCCGCGATCTTTGACAGAACTGAATTAAAACCTGACAGAACCTCCGGGGCGGAGGTTCTGTCAGCGAGACTCGGCAGAGCTTCAGGGGTTCTGTCGAGTTTTAATTCAGTTCTGTCAAAACGGTGATCACGGCCGTATGTGCTGGTCAGCGGCTTGCGCGGGGGTTCTGTCAGTTCTGTCAGCGGGTTGGGTGTTGTGTCAGGCTGCCCGTGTGATGCGGGGGTGGGTCTCGTAGCGCGGGGATGGCGGCCGGCCGCCCCGCCCGGTGCGCGGCGGTGCGGGGAGTTGCCTGATCCAGCCGTGTTCCTCCAGCAGGGTCAGCGCGGGGTCGAGGTCGCTGATGGCGGGGAAGTCGGCACGGCGCAGCATCCGGAACAGCTCGCGCTTGGTGAACTGCTGGGGGTGGTTGGACACGAGCTGTGACAGGACGGTCAGGGCCGCGTCGTGGGCGGGGTCGGCGCTCATGACGCTGAACACGTCCAGGGCGTGGGCGGTGAAGTAGTTGCCCAGTTCGGTGGCGGCGGCCATGGTGGCGGCCTCGATCGGCTTGTGCCAGCCGTCTTCGGGGTGGGCGGCCAGGTGCAGCAGCCCGGCGATCCGGGCTACGGCCCCGTCCCGCTTGGACGCCCACTTCACGACCGGCGCGAGGGACCCGTCCGGCCCCAGCCGCGATTCGGTGACCTTCTGGAAGGCCAGCAGCACCGCATCGGCCTCTGGGGAGAGCTGCAGGAGTGCGGGGTCCGTCCAGTCGGCCAGTGCGAGGGTGAGTCCGCCCAGGTTCTTCGCGTACGTGGCGGCCATCTGCTCGTCCAGGAGGTCTGGGGTGAGGTTGCGGCGGCCGACCAGGGACACGGGCCGGGAGTACAGGAACCGGGCGAGCAGGCCGCGGCCGTCGGCTCCGTCGATGCGGTTGAGCGCGTCGAGGACTTCCGGCTGTACGGCCAGTCCGATGGTGACTGCGGGGGCGTCGATGTGCTGGGCTTCGCGGCCCTGGCGGTTGACGCGGATCATGTCGCCTGCGTGGCCCTTGAGGAACATGCCCATGTTCGGCTTGCCGGTGTAGCGACCGGCGATGATGTCGAACAGCTCGCCCTCGGCGCTCAAGCAGGCGATACGGCCGCCCTGTTGGTCCAGGAGAGTTCCCACATTCTCCGGCGTCACGTCGTCCGCCACGAGCTGCGGCACCGCGGGCACGGTGATTTCCTCGGCGGCCTGCGCGAGCGAGACGGCTTCGGCGGTGAGCTGGTCGCGCTCCTCCGGCGTTGCGTTCGAGGCCTTGCCTGCTGCTTTGTCTGCGGCGGCCTTGGCCAGCCGCTGTGTGGTCTCGGCTTCGGCTCGCAGGGGCCCGGACAGTTCGATGAGGGCTTTCTCTGCGGCCAGCAGGGGGCGCACCATCAGGTCAAACACGGCGGACTTGCGGTTACCGGGGTCCAGGGCGACGGCGGTGTAGACGTTCACCGGCTCGCGCCAGTGACCCCTTACGCACACCTTCACCCTCCCGCCGGCCGCCGTGGCGATGACCGCCAGAGCCAGGCACCCGGCGAGGTCGGCCGGGGTCTGCGTCTCTTCGGCAACTCCGCGCACCATGCCGGCCAGCCATCCGGGCAGCGCGTCTACGGGAAATTCGGGCAGTGCCGGGCGCGCCTTGAGCGGTACCGGCTCGTCCCACACCGGCCCCGTCAGATCCTCGGCGGCCCCGTCGTCGAACCCGGCCCACAGGTCCGTCTCTGGCACGCTCATGCGACGTTCCTCTTCTCGGCAATGCCTGTGTAGCGGGCACAGGCGGTCTTGTGGTCGGTGTAGTCGGCGACGAGTTGCAGCACGCCGGACCGGGCCTTGGCGCTGCGGCGGTATCCGCAAGGGCACGCGGCGGTAGCGCTGGTGGCAGCCGAGAAGCTGGGCGGGGCGACGATGTGGAGGCCGACGAACACCCGCTCCGGCTCATGACCGGCGGCCGGGTGCGAGTCAGGGCGAACTGCTGAAAGGACGCCCTGACGGGCGACGACTGTCGGCGCACCACTGCCGGACGGGGGGCCCGCGAGTTCGGCGGAGTTGATGCGGTCGGGGGTCACGAAGCCCTCCTGACGCTGCTGTTGAGGCCGTTGGTGACGGCTCGCTGGGCGTAGGGCTCGGGGACGCCGACGGAGACGGCTGCGGCGATGATGTGCTCGCTGAGCGCGTCGAGGCCGCACGGTCCGGGGCAGTCGGCATGCTGAGCGGCCATGAAGCTGGCGACGCCGTATGCCTGCGATCCGGCGCCGGTCTTGGTGCGGGCCTGGACCTTTTCGAGACCCCGCATAAGGCCGGAGAGCACATAGCCCTCGGTGTGGCGGCATCCTGTGGAGCGGGTGCGGTCGACGGCGACGCGCAGGGAGGGAGAAGAGACCACCACCTCGCGCGGGGTGGTCTCTTCTGTCTCAACGAGGGTGCGGACGGCGCCCGGGAGTTCCGTCATGGTGCCGGTGCCCGGGCCGAGCCAACGGGCGTACGACTTGCGCGATTTGATGTCCACGCCGGGCCGCACCCGGTTCGCGGACCGCATCGTGCGGACGTAGATCCAGTGCTCTCCCCGCGTCGTTCGCACGATCCGGGTGGGCGGCAGACTCTGGCGTGCCCATGCGACGGCGTCGGCGTCGTCCAGGTCAACGACGGTGAGCCCGGCCCCGCCGGGGTGGTAGGCGACCGCAGTCGCCTGCCACCACGCCCCGGCCCATGCGGGTGAGGTGAGGGTGGCGTGGTCGGTGGTGGCCGCGGCCCAGCCGTGGCACGGCCTCGTGCACTGGCAGGGGCCCTCCGCCTTCATGTGCGGGCGGTCCCCGCAACGGCTCTTCTCGCAGGACGGACAGTTGGCGAAGGGTCGCTTGCCCTGGCTCAGGGGCAGGACCGGCACGCCGGTGGCGGCTAGCGTCAGCGCGGTGGCCAGTAGCCGGTTGGGGGCGGGTTGCGTCATGCTGAATGTCTCCTCTTCATGCTGGAGCTGGAGACCAGGGCGGGCCGCGATCATTGGCGTGAGAGGCGGCCCGCCCTAGCCACGGCTAGGCACAGGTGCAGTCGGGGCGTTCGCTGGAGCCGTTGGCCCCGCACCCACAGCAGTGCGGGTAGGACTCGGTGGAGTCCTCGGCACCGCACCCGCAGCAGTCGATGCAGTCGTCGTCCTCGTACATGGGCTGCTCCTCAGCGGTGGTTGATGGTTCCGTTGGCGCGGCCGAACATGCCGCTGGCGGTGATGTGCTGGGTGATGTGGGGCCGCTGTGCGGCAGTGATGCGCGCCCGGACACGGCCGATGACCGCACCAGCGACGACACCGCCAGCCGCAATGGCGGCGACCGCGGACCACAGGACATGGCTCACTGCGACCAGCCCCGGAGCCGCAGCCGAGAGTCCGACCGCAGCGATCGCGATGCCGCCCCCGACAGTCGGCGCGAGCAGAGCCGTGGCCTTGGCCCAGGCCGGGATCGGCTGAGCGGCCGGCGCAGCCGGGACGGGAACCTGCGGCGAGTTGGTGGGGCCGGTGCTGTAGGCCAGGGCTCGTTCGCCGCTCGGCAGGATGACTTCCTGGACGCCGGGCGGGATCTCGCTCGGCAGCATCGCGCCGTGTGTTCGCGTGGGCTGGCGGGGGACGGTGGTGATCTCGTCCGGGGTCTCGGAGTGCACAACAGGGTCCCTTCAGCGACGGCGGGCAGCACCCCAGGGGTGGGGTGCTGCCCGGTGCCGGCTTGTCGTCTCGCTTGTCGCGTCGCTTGTCGTGTGGCTTGTCGCTTGTCTTGTCTTGTCGCTTGTCGCCTTGCAGGTCACAAGCCGTTTCCGGCCCTCACAGAGCCACCCAGGGGCCTTCTGGTGGCAGGGGCGACAAGCGACAGGCGCTCACCCCTGGGGCGGGGGCTCGGGGGCGTGGCGGTGGTGGACGTAGCGGACCTTGGTGCCGGTCCCGACGCGCACGGCGCTACCGTCCTCGGCCCACCCCTTGAGCCATCCCACGACCGTCTGCCGCGTGGTGCCGTGCTCATCCGCGAGCGCGCGGGCGATCGCTGACGCCCCGGTGCCCTCGGGTCCTGCGGCGAGCAGCAGGGCGAGCGCGGCTTCCTTGGCGGCGTTGTCCTCCTCGCCCCGCAGCGCGGACAGGTTCAATCCGGCCGCCGCGCGCGGCTGCTCGGTGGTCGTTCCGGGTTGGTCGAAGGTGGCGAACTCGGCGTCGATCTGCTCACGGAACTTCCGCGCGAGTGCTTCCTCGGCAGAGCCGCGACTGCCGCGGAGTGCGGAGAGGTTCAGCCCGCCAGTGCCCTCGGTGCCGCCGGCCGTCTGCACCGGGGCGGCGGGTGTGTGGGTGGTGTCCCGCATCCAGGCCGTGCGCTCCGGCGCCCACCGGTCCCTGTAGGGGGCTCCGGCGGCCTTGCTGGAGATGTCGTCGAGGTGGGGGTGCATGTCGGAGGTGGCGGCGACGATGTCGCGGATCTGGTTGGGCAGGATCCGCCAGTTTTTGAACAGGGCCGCTGCGGACTCCGGGGTGCCCATGAACCCGGCGCCCTTGTAGGGGGCCTGGTCGACCTTGAGTCCCCGGGCGCCGGGAAAGACCTTGCTCAGGTCCATCCCCTCGACCTCGCCGCCCGTGAGGCAGACGCGGGCCTTGGCTTCCCGGCGGATCATCAGGTTGCCGAGAACGGAGCTGGTGGCGCCGAGCGCGGTCAGAACCGTGCGGATGCCCATGGCCCGCAGCATCCGGATCACTTCGAGGATCTTCTTGGCGAGATCCTTCATGTTCCGGTCGTTGCTGGTCAGGATCTCCGCGCCTTCGTCGATGACCAGCATGATCTGGGGAATCTTCGCGCTGATGGGCAGCTGGTCGGTGTTCGCCTGGGCCATGAGGTCCTGGTAGGCGACCTTGCGGCGCAGGCCGATCGCCAGGGCCGCATCGAGCATCAGCGCGGCCTCCTCGTAGGTCGAGGCAAGCCAGTCGATTCCCGGCTGCACCCCCTCGACCGGGGCCCCGTTCTCATCGAGTGCGGGGCGGACCCAGGACAGGCCGGCTGATCCGGCGTTGAGGTCGATGACCCAGGTCAGGACGTCGGTGGTGCGGGCGAATCCGGCGAGGATGACGTGGACCATGTTCGTCTTGCCCGACCCGGTGGGGCCGACCACTAGCGCGCACTGTTCGCGCAGGTAGACGCAGATCTCTTCGGCGTTGGTGCGGTAGCCCCACGGGATGCCGGTGTAGATCGACAGCGGCGAGTAGTCGGAGGGGTAAGTGCGCTCTTCAGCAAGGACGTTGACCGTGGTCACGTCGATGAGGACCCGGCCCTGGTCGATGCCCTGGGAAGCGACGGCGGTGCAGCCGTGCGGCAACCGTGCGTCGGCGGACAGGGCGGCGGAGTAGCCCGCGATCTTGTCGTAGGTAGTACCGCCGGCGGGTAGTTCGGCGTCGATCGTGAAGCCGGTGCCGGTCGGCCACATCTCCACCGCCAGGACCCGCAGCATGATGCCGCAGACGCGCTGGACGCGGTCGATCCACTCGGCGGCGATCGCCCGACGCTCGGCAGACAGCTCGCGGGCGACCTGCCGCTCGTTCGCAGCGATGGCCTCCAGCTCACGAGCCTCCTCATAGAGGAGGGTGGAGCGGGCGGAGGCGCCGATTCCGACGCCGATCGTGGCGAGCGAGCCGAGAGCGGCCCAGGTCAGGGGCCCGGTGGTCATGGCCCATGTCGTCCAGCCCGCTCCGACGAGCCAGGACGCGGCGCGCATGGTGATGGTGCGGGCGGAGAGGCGTTCGCGCAGGCTGCTGATGGTGTGGCCGATCGCACCGGCCGCGCCGATGGTGAGGGCCCAGCCGGGGGGCATGCCGGTGGCGGCGCCGGTGGTGGCGACGGCGAAGGCTCCGGTGGTGGCGGACAGGGCGCCGGTCACGGGTCCGTGACCGGCAGCCCAATCCCACACCGGCCCTGTAGAGGCGGTGTTGGTGGTCATGATTAGACGTTCCAGCCCTTCTCGGCCTCGGGGCCGTTGCGGGGGTCCTCGTGGCGGGAGATGTCGTGCTCGTGGACCTGGTGGAAGAGGTCACCGAGGTCGGCGGAGGCGTCGACGGCTCGGATGAGGGCGCCGTAGATCTCGTCGAAGGCCCCGGCGATGTCCTTCTCCAGCGGGAACTCGCTGTCGGAGCGCTCGGCGAGGATGCGGAAGGTGTTGGCCACCGACGTCAGGGCGTCGGGCAGGTTCTCGACCATGGAGAGGATCTCCATGCTGTTCTCGGGCTCGTAGGTGCGAGCCGCGTTCTCCATCTCCGCGGCGGCCTCCTCGAACTTGAAACCGGACATGCTGACAACCTCCACAGCAGTGGTGAACGGGGCGGGGAGCAGGTGGAACGGACGCTGGACGCTGTCGCCGATCTCCAGGTCCTCGCCCTCGGCGGTCTCGTCGAGGGCTGCCTCTTCGGCGGCCAGTTGTTCGCGTATCGCGGTGTCGCGGGCGGCCTTGCGCTCCTCGGCGGTGCGCATCACGTGCCGGAAAAGACGACGTCCGGGATGCTGCAGCCATGCCCAGCCGAGCTTGCGCCCGAGCGGGGTGGTGACCGCGCCGACCAGGCCGAGCGCACCGCCCAGCAGCGCGGCGAGCAGCCGTCGGCCCTGGTGGCGGGCGGCAGACCGCCACAACGCCTTGCGAGCCTTCTTGCGGACGGGCGCCTTGCGCACCGCATCCCGCTGCCCGGCGACCTGACCGGCCGCCCGCTGGTCGCGGGCGGCCCTGTTGCGCTCGATGGCAGCGCCCCGGGCCTTGCCGACCCGGCCCGCGGCCTTGCTCGCCGCCCGCCCGGCCGCCCCCTTCCTCGCCAACGATCCGGATCGCGCGGCTGCCTTGGCATTCCGGCGTGCATCGGCAACCGACCGCCGGGACCCAGCGGTGTCAGCCCGGCGCGCGGCCCGCGAGGGCGAGGACTGCCGCGCAGACTCCCGCAGCGCCTTGACCTGCCCCGCACGACCCCGCTCCTTACCCGCAGCCGTTCCCGAACCGGCGGACTGCGAGCGGGACTTGTTCGGCATTCCGGCCCGGCCGCCGGAGCCCGTCTTGCCGACTCCGGTCGAACCGGCTGCCCGGCCGCTGCTGCCGCCCTTGCTCGGGCTGCTGGGGCGCTTCTGAAGCGGGACCCGACCCGCTGCGCCGTGGCGGGTACTGCGGCCCGTCGACGCGGTCCCGGCCGGCGCCCGGCCGCCGGTCTTGCCCTTGGCCTTGCGGCTGCGGTGCTTGCGGGTAGCGGCAGCCGTGCCCAGGACGACGGCGCCGGTGGCAGCGGCGGCCAGTGCGGCCGGGCCACCGACCAGGGCGGCAGTGGCGAGCAGGGAGGTGGTGGCGTTCGTACCGGTCACCGCGAGCGGGACAACCGGCCACCCGCCAGACGTGTGGTCGATCTCTGCCGCCGGGGCGGGCTTGTCCTCCGGCTGCGGGGGCGGTGGGGCGTCCGGCGGGGCCTGGGAGCCCGCTACCGGAGCGATAGTGGTGTCGGTCATGCTGAGTGCACTCCTTTATGGGGAGGCGGTGGCCCGGACCCGGCCGACCAAGCAGAAGTCCGGGCCACCGCGCAGCGAATCGTGCGGGGTCGTCAGAGCTGGTTGGGCTCAAGGGCGAAGAAGACGACGTTCGCGCGGGCCATATCCGGCGACTTCAGGGCGATGTCGCCCTTGATGCCCAGGAACACGTCATGACGGGTGGCCCCGGCCGGCGGCGTGTAGGTGCCGTAGAACGTCTCCATCGCCCGGCCCGGCAGCTCCACGGTGATCACCCACTGGTGGGTGCCCTGCTGCTGGACGGCGGGGGCGGTGTTCTGGCTGGTCACAGCGAAACTCCTCGGTGATCGATGCTCAGGCGGCGAGGGTGGGTGCATACGCGCAGGGCACGCAGACACCGAGCGAAGTGGGGATGGTGTAGCCGCGATCCAGCCCGCAGTCGGGACACATTCGGCGGGCGGCGAGCGCGGCGGCGACGGCCTGCCACTTGGCTGGCGTCATCGGCCGGACGGGCAAGGCCAGTTCGATGCGGTAGAGGTAGGCCGCACGAACTCCGGGCCGGGGACGACGCGAGCGCCAGAGGATCTGCGCGGCGATCTCCTGGCCACCCGGGCGCAGTCCTTTGGCGCGGAGTTGGCGGCGGCTGGCAAGACCGTCGGGGGCGAGGCGGTAGGGGTAGGTGGGGATGCCGTAGCGGGTTCCGTCGGGGTCCCAGAACCGGGTGCGGGCGGTCATCACTTACCTACCGCGACGAGCTGCGGGCGGCTGTGGTCGTCGCGGACGGCGAGGATCTGCTTGCGGCCCCAGCTCTCACTGAGCCCGTACGCCTCGCCCAGCGCACGGGCGCTGAGTGGGTGGCCGGCCTGTACGGATTCGCTGTACGTACGGCGGGCGTCCTGCCTCGTGCGCTCCAGCTCCGCTTCCTCAAAAGCGGCACTGTCGGGGGTGTCAGCGTCCGCCGTGCGGGCGGTGTGCGGATCGGCCGTGCGGGCATCCCGTTCGCTGGGGGCCGCATGGCCGGTGGCCTGCGCGTATGCCTCGCGCGCCGGGCTCTCATCGACCGTGGCGGCGCCTGCTTCGGGCAGCACCTTGGTGGGGCGTGCGGGGGATTCGGCCATGGTGTGCGGGTGCTGTGCGGATGCCGCACGGGCCTCCCCGCACACCGCCTCACCGTCAGGCGTGTCGGTCGTCTGGGGCTGGTGGTGGAGGACCTTGGCCACGAGGTCTGAGCCGAAGTAGATCGAGCCCACCGGCAGGGAGGTCGCCAGCAGGACGAGCGTCCAGTTCGCCCAGGGCCGGTCCGAGAACTGCACACGCTGTGTGCTGGCGTGGAGTTCCGGAATGAGCCCGTGGACGTAGTTCAGGACAAGGGAGGCCAGCGTGTAGCCAGCCAGCACCCGCAGGGCGAACTTCCGGTCGTCGGCATCGAGAACGAGCGTGGCGATCAGCGCCAGCGCCATCAGGCCGTCGACGACGAACGGGTAGAGCAAAGCGGCAGTCGGGTCCGCCCCGACCGCGCCGGCGATGTCCTTGAGCGCGTTCCACGAGACGCGGAAGGCCATGGCGACGACGGCGACCAGCGCGACCACGAGCCCTGTCTTGGCACCTCGGGTCATGGCTGCCTCCCGTCCCGGACAAAGAGCACCCAGCCGGCGCCCTGGACGAACAGGCCGGCCACAGTCAGGCCGTTCCACGTCGCGTCGTCAGTGACGTGGTGCGCGTTGACTCCCACCAACACGGCGGCGATCCCGGCGAACACCAGGACCAGACCGCGCCGCGAGCGGGAAGCAGAGGAGTAGCTCATGCGGCACCGCCGGTCTGCGTGGCGTCGAGGTTGAGCAGGTCCCGATGGGCGTCCAGCACCCGGCGGCGGGCCCGGCGCAGTCGGCGCTCGTCGAACTCTGTGGCCGGCCGGTCCAGCAGGCTGATCTGTACATCCAGCAGCTCGACTTCAGCGGAGATGACCGGCATCTCCGCCTCGATCGCATCCAGCTCAGCGGCCGTCGGGCCACCGACGGGCGGGTTGGCGGTAACAACCGCCTGAAGTGCAGCGATAGTCCTCATGGGTCGTTGTCTCCTCACAGTGGGACGGCCCGAAGCGGCCCCGGTGTTTGCCCACCGGGGCCGCGCGCCGTTGTGGAACCACTCCGGCTCCCCTCAGCCCCGCCCGTACAGCACCCGAAGGCGATGGACGGGCGGAGGAGGCAACCGGCCGGAGCGCGAAGACTCCGGTAGTCAGGTAGTACGTCAGCCCTGTGAGGGGCCGTGGGGCTCGCATAGACGCGGCCGCGCTCGGTCCGGTGAGTCCCCTCCCGGACGTCGTGGCGACGAAAGGTTGATGCCGCGTTGATCTTTAACGTCGGTCAGTTCTGCGGCGCGTCCTCCCTCCACAGAGGCAGGAAGAACGAGCCCAAGACAGCCGCGAATTGCGGTGCCCTGACCGACGGGTCTCCACTCACCTCCAGCCGGTGTCATCACGGCTGGTGCTGCGGTGGCGGATCACGCTGTTCAGTTCTCAAGGAGCGACCGCTTCCTTTCGCCCTCTGTCACAAGGGCGTCCGGACGGCACTGGTTATGCATTCGTGCAGGTCAAAGCAACTACTAGAGCTAGATTGACTTAGGTCACTCGCCTCACATGAAGAGAAGTTACCTAAGTCAATCCGCCCCGTCAAGGGGAGCGGCCCGGTTCGAATTGACCTATGCCGGTTACGCTCGAAGCCATGGAGAAGAGCCCTGGAAAACCGCGCGTGACCGCGAAGGACATCGCGGCAGACATCCGCCAAGAACTGGTGACTGGCACCCGCGGTCCGGGCGATCAGCTCACCGCAGCCCGCGAGCTGGCGAAGCACTACGGGGTGACCCTCGTGACCGTCCAGAACGCCTATCGCGAGCTGCGTGACGAGGGGCTTGTGGTCTCCCAGCAGGGTCGCGGCACCTTCGTCGTCGACCCCGCTGAGCAGGCGCCGGACGATGAGAACCGTGGCGGTTCGGCCTTCATGACGCTCGCCGCAGAAATCAGCGCGATGCATGAGACGATCCGCAGTCTCGGTGACCGCCTTGAGCGCCTTGAGCAGGCTGTCGAGGGCTCCGGCGCGCCACCCGCTCGCTGACGGCGTCAGTTCGCCGCGCGAGGTGGTCCGCCTCCTGCCTCACACGCCTAAGGCTTGCCGTGATCAAGGCGATGTGGGCGTCAGTGAGCCCCACTCGCGCGCTATGCCGCTCGAACGTCTCTGCCATGTGAGACAGCTTCGATCCAGAGACGACTGTGGACCCGGACACATTGTCCGGGTCCACAGTCGTTGCAGGTCAGAGCAGTTGACAGATCCTCAGGTAGTCATCTGCTGCGCCGTATCGAGCACAGCACGCCACGGAAGTAGCCGCCCAGGCGGCGCTTCCCGCGGCTCGTACAACGGCCATACGTCGTCACCTTGAACGAGCCGGACCTCCGCGGACTCCAGTGCGTCGAGATGACGTTGCCAGGCCGGGTGACGCGCGTGAGCCGCATTCACCCTCGGGAACAGAACTACGGGCAAGCCTCGCGTCCCCATAGCTTCACAGACCTGGGTGAGCGCCTGGTTGTCAGCGACGCCTGTCGCGAGCTTGGCGACCGTGTTCGCGCTCGCCGGGGCTACCACATAGCAGTCCACCGGCGGGTGAGGACTGGCCTCCCCAGGGAGGCGCGACTCATCTCGCACCGGGAGCCCTGTCAGCTCTTCGAGCTTCGCCGCTTCCCCGTTCAGCCTCAGCCACCTGCCCGCTGTGGGTGTCAGCGTCACGGCGACTCGCCACCCACGTGCCAGGGCCGGCTCGACCAAGCCGGTACGCAGCGCTTCGACCCCGCCAGCCGCCGATCCCACAACGCCAAGAACCTTGCGCGACTCCGTGCTCACTGCACCGCCCTGCATCGTTGGGCCATGACGTACACCTCAGATGTGCGGGAACCGGCAGTCACGGGAGCCTGCTTGGTCAGGTCCCGCAGCGTCTCACGCACCCGAGGATTGTTGCGCACAAGCTGTGGAGAAGTCTTCTCGGCCTTCCGAAGCTCAGCGAAGGCGTCGTCTCCATGACCGGCCAGGGACAGCGCGCGGGCGAAGTCGATCCGGTGCGAAACGCTCCGCTCCTGCGGCATGTGCTCCACGTCGATCCGCCCGTGCTCCACGACGTACGCGACGTTGTCGAGGTCCAGCTCGATGGACAGGCGATGAAGGATCACGTTCGTCGGGCCGAATCCGGTCTGCCAATAGTTCTCGTCGGAACCGAGGTCTTCCGCCAGCGCCTCGGCGCTCCGCAGCAGCCGGGTAGCGGTCGCCCGATCCTGATGCCGGGCCGCAGCGACAGCGGCCCGGAGGTGAATCATGCCAAGCAGGCTGAGGGCCGACGGATCATTGTCCGCCACATTGGGCGACAGCCACCGCGCTGTTGCGTCTCCCAACTCCATCGCAGCCTCATAGCGGCCGTTGGCGAGAAGGGCGTGGGTACCGGAGCGTGCTGCCGAAGCCAGTACGAGCGGGTCATCGGAAGCGTCAGCCGCCTGCATCGCACGCTCAGCCGCGAGCCAGGAGATGTCGGATTCCCCGATCTTCGCAAGCGTGGTGGCCGCGAGGTGATGCGTGCGGGCCGAAACGGCCCAGCAGCCGTGCCGGTCCGCCTCCCGGCGTGCGGCGCGGTCCTCCAGTTGCTGGGCGCATTCCAGAAGCGCGGGAAGCGCAGCGATGACGCTGCCAAGCCGCCCTGCCTGGTAATCACCCCACGCCTTCTCAACCCGCACGGCCGTCGGTGCCGGCGTAGGCAGTTGGACATCGGCCTCGGGGCCAAAGAGGAGCCGGGAAAGGCGCCGCGGGCTCATGAGCGCGTCTCGGACCGCAGGTACGTCGTCCTGCTGCTTCTCGTCTTCCATGAGCGCCGACTGGCCGATCAGATCACCGAGCGGTACGCGGAGGATGCTCGCGAGTTCGGTGAGCATGTCGATCCGCGGCGGCTTACGTCGGCCGCTCTCTGCCTTCGCGAGCCAGTCCGTGCTGCGTCCCACCAGGCCGGCCAGAACCTCCTGCGTGTATCCGCGGCGCTTCCTGTAGAACGCGATCCGTTCGCCGATGCTGAGGTGATCTCCGAGACCACGCATGGATGTTGCCTCCCGATGCCGAGTAGGGCACTTCTCACGGTACCGACGTGATGGCCAGCGGGCATGAGGCTTCCGCCGACGACCACCACGGCAAGGATGCGGAACTGAATGGAAATAGCCCCGGACAGAACGTCCGGGGCCTGTAGATCCTTTTCGTCGATCAGGCTCTAGTCGCTGGGAGTCTGGTTGAGGGCGCCGCACGACCAGCAGTCCCACTCCCCCGGGAGTTCGTAATGAGTCGTCGTCCAGAAGCCCTTGGGGCTCCCCTTGATGACGTTGGTCTCCCAGCACCGCCAACACTCGAACTCGAATTCCTCCATCTCCCGAGCATGACGCTCCGGGCTGTCCTCCGGCTCCAATCGAGAGAGACTGGCCTATTGGCGACGCCGTCAGCGATCAGCGAGAGGGAGCTCAGCGCTCCCGACGAGACCCTCGGACCCGCCGCTCCGTCTCACTTCCCGTCTCGTTCACGCCCGTACGCGACCGTTCACGGCGGTACTTCAGCCGTCCGCCTCGGTGCTCCTCGGCCCGCCGTGAACGGCTGCGAACGATCGCGTATAGCGCCCTGATGAGCGAGAGCAGACCTGCAAAGCGAGTTACGTGGGTTCGAATCCCGCCACGGCCTCCACTGTCCGAACAGCGACGCGGCGATGCGCCGGATCGTCGCCCGTGTGACGGGTCCGGGGGCTAGTCGCCCGAGCTGCCCTGTCGGTTCGAGCTTCTGCCCCTGCGCGCCGTGTCGCTCACTATTTCGCACACCACCAAGGTCACCGCGGACACCGCGCGCACCCAGCGTGGGCCGCCCCGCGCCGCCCACACGACGCAGACGCACGCGCCGACGGCGAGCACGAGAACGCCTGACAAAACGAGCACAGCCATGCTCATCCCCCTGCTTTCTGTTGCGGTCGGCACGAGCCGCCCGGGGGCGTGTCGGCGCCCCCGGACGTCTACTGCTGCTTGACCTGTGCGACCGCCGCCTGGGGGCGGATCGGGAGGCGGCCGATGGGGCGGCCGGTGGCGGCGCGGACCGCGGAGGCGACGGCGGCGGGCGCGGTGACCACCGGGACGGCGCTGGCGGGCTTGGCGCCGAAGGGGGCGACCACGTCGCGCTCCTCGACGAGCTTGACGATCCGGATGTCCGGGGCGTCGAGCGCGGTGGGGAGGGCGTAGCCGGTGAGGTCGGGGTGGCGGACCTGGCCGCGGGTGGTCCGCAGGTTCTCCATCAGGGCGGCGCCGAGCCCCTGGGTGACGCCGGCCTCGATACGGGCCCGCAGCTGGCGCGGGTTGAGCACCCGGCCCACGTCCTGGGCGACGGTCATCTCCACGACCCGGATGGTGCCCAGTTCGATGTCGACGTCCGCCACGCACCGGATGGCGCAGAAGGCGAGGCCGACGAAGGCGTCGCCCTGGCCGTTCTCGTCCAGCGGCTCGGTGGGGTGCGGCCGGCACTGCGCGGTGGCCCACAGCTCCTTGCCGTCCAGCGCCTCCGCGACGGTCGTGCTGAGCACCCCGTCGTAGGAGGTGATCTTTCCGTCGGTGATCTGCAGCAGCTCGGTGGACATCCCGAACTTGTGCGCGAGCGGCTGCAACAGCTGCGTACGGACCATCTTCGCGGCACGCTCGACGGCGCCGCCGGAGACCCAGGTGTGCCGGCCGTGGCAGGCGGGACCGGCCGGCGGCTGATCGGTGTCGACGGCCGCGACATGCACCTCGTCGATGCCGAGCGTCTCCTGCACGATCTGCCGCGCCAGGGTGGAGAAGCCGGAACCGGTCTCGACGGCGGCGCAGATGACCGTGGCCACCGAGCCGCTGACCTTGACCGTGGCGGTGGACACCTCGTCGGCGCCCTCCGCACCGAGCATGTGCACCATGCCCAGGCCGTAGCCGACACCGCGGCGCACCGCGCCCGGCTCGCCCGCGCCCTCGGGGCCGCCCGGCAGCAGCCACTCCGCTTCCGGGGTGTCCTTGGGCAGTTCGGGGAGCGGTGCTTCCTTCACGGCGCGCAGCAGTTCGGCGACCGGCGCCGGGCAGGTGACGGTCTGGCCGGTGGGCAGCAGATCGCCGGTGGCCATGACGTTGCGCAGCCGGATCTCGTCCGGCTCCATGCCCAGTTGGGCCGCCAGCTTGTCCATCTGGCCCTCGTAGGCGGCGCAGACCTGGAGGGCGCCCTCGCCGCGCATGTGCCCGGACGGCGGGTTGTTGGTGCGCACCGCCCAGCCCTCGATGACGGCGTGCGGGACGACGTACGGGCCGCAGGCGAAGGAGACGGCGGCGGCCAGTGCCTCGGCGGAGGTGTCGGCGTAGGCGCCGGCGTCCATGAGGATCTGCGCCTCGACCTTGACCAGCTTGCCCTCGGCGTCGGCGTGGTGGCGGTAGCGCAGCAGGGTGGGGTGGCGGTGGGCGTGCGCGAGGAAGGACTCCTCACGGGTGGCGGCGAGTTTGACGGGGCAGCCCGTGCGCAGCGCCAGCAGGCCCAGGGAGAGCTGGATGCCGGGGTCCTCGCGGTCGGCGGTGGCGCCGGGGACACCGGTCACCACGACCTTGACGCGCTCGGGGTCGAGGCCGAAGGAGGCGGCGGCCAGGTCGCGGTCGGTGTGCGGGTCCGTGGAGGCGGTGTAGATCTCCACCCCGCCGTCGGGACGCGGCACCGCGAGCCCGGCCTCGGCCCCGATGGGGGCGGGGTCCTGGCGGCCGATGCGGTAGAGGCCCTCGACCATGACCGCGCCGATCGCCTCGGGGTCGCCGAAGCGCAGCGGGATGTGCCGGATGAGGTTGCCGTCCGGGTGCAACGGCTCGGCCTCGAAGGCGAGTTGCGGGTCGGTGACCGCGTCGAGGATCTCGTACTCGACGGCGATGGCGGCGGCGGCCAGCCGGGCGGTGTCGGGGTGTTCGGCGGCCACCGCGGCGATCGGCTCGCCGTGGTGGCGGACCTCGTCCTTGGCGAAGACCGGGCGGTCGGCGGTGCCGCGGCCGTGGCCGGCGTCGCCGGGGACGTCCTCGTGGGTGACGACGACGCGCACGCCCGGCATCTCGGCGGCGTGCTTGGTGTCGATGGACAGGATCCGCGCGCGGGGGTGCGGGGAGCGCAGGACCGCGGCCCACAGCAGCCCCTCGGCCCACAGGTCCGCGGCGTAGGGGAAGGTGCCCTCGGTCTTCGCCGGCGCGTCGGCGGACGGCAGGGAGACGCCCAGGCCGTGCGGCGGCGGCTCGACGGGCACCGGGACGCCGGCCGCGGGCGTGTCGGTGACGGTGCCGTCGGTCGTACCGCTCATGCGGGGCCTCCCGTCTGCGGATCGGCGCCCGGTCCCTCGTGGTGCGCTCCGTGCGTGAGCGGGTCGTGGGGGTGGTGGCCGGAATCCTGGTCGTGCGGGGCGGGGCCGGTGGGGTCGGCGGGGCCCGCCTGGTGGGGGATGAGGACGGTGTCGGCCGGTCCGGAGGCCGCGGCGTCGGCCGCCTCCGCACGGGCCTTGACGACCTCGTCGACGGCGTCCAGCACTCCTCGGTAGCCGGAGCACCGGCAGAGGTTGCCGCACAGCGCCTTGCGGGTCTCCAGCTCGCTGGGGGCGTGGTTGCCCTCCAGGAGGTCGTGCACGGTCATCGCCATGCCGGGTACGCAGAAGCCGCACTGCACGGCCCCGGAGGCGGCCAGGGCGCGCTGTACGTCGGAGGCGGTGCCGTCCTGGGCGAGCCCCTCGACGGTGCGGACCTCGCTGCCCGCCGCGGTGGCCGCGGGCACCAGGCAGGAGGCGACGAGCCGCCCGTCCACCTGGACGGAGCAGGCCCCGCACTCGCCCTGGGAGCAGCCGTCCTTGGCGCCGGCGAGGCCGAGGCGCTCGCGCAGGACGTAGAGCAGCGATTCGCCGATCCAGGCGTCGGTGACCGGCCGGTCGGTGCCGTTGACGCGCAGGACGTAGGAGGCGGCCGGGTGTTCGTCGTGGGCGTCGAACACGGGCTCGGCCGGCTCGGCGCCCTCGGCGTACGGGCCGGCCGGGGCCTCGGGCTCGGCGCCCCGGGCGGGGGCGTCCGCCGTACCGGCGGTGCCCTCGGGAGCGGGGGCGTCGGCCGCCGCAGCCGGCTCCTCAGGGGCGGGGGCGGGCGCCCCGGCCTCCGGTTCGTGCTGTGCGCCGGTCCCGTCCGCCTGCGCCTCGGCGTCCTCGGCCTGCGGACCGGCGGCCTGCGCCACCGGCGCGCCGTCGATGGCGGCGGCGCCGTCGTACGTCTCCTGGGCGCCGTAGGCGGTGCCCGCGCCGTTGCTGTCGCCCGCCGCGAGGGCGAACGCGCCGGACTCGTCGGGCTGTTCGCCCGGGGCCACGGGGACCGTCCAGCTGTCCGCGCCGGGGTCGGCGGGCCCGGCGTCCGTGCCGGGCGCCTCCTCGCCTCCGTGCGGGTGCGGGTCGTGCGGATGCGGCTGGTGGCCGTGGCCCTGGTCGTGCGGGGCCCCGTCGTGCGGTGTGCCGTGCTGCGGCGTCTCCGTGGCGGGCGGCCACTGGGCCAACGCGTCGGCCGGCAGCGACCAGTGCCCGGTCGCGCCGCCGGCACCGTTCGCCGTACCGCCCGCTCCGTACGGGTCGTCGACGGGGCCGCCGAAGGGATCGTGCGCGGTGCCGCCGTGCGGGGTGTCCTGGGCGTCACGGAGGGCCTCGGCGCCGCCGTAGCCGTCGCCGGCCGCGCCGCTCGTGGCGGTCAGTCCGGTGGCGAAGTTCCAGTGCCCGGTCCGGCCGGCGCCGTTGGTGTCGGCGGCGCCTTCGCCGGCGCCGTATCCGCCCTGGTAGCCGGCGTCCTGGTAGCCGGCGGCGCCCGGTCCGGCGAGGCCGGGGTGGCCCGGGTGACCCGAGTAGCCGCCGTGTCCGTGAAGTCCGGCATGTGACGGCCCGCTCTCGTCACCGACCAGGTATTCGCCGGACTCCTCCTGGCCGTCGTCCGCGGCCGGCACCGACCACGGTCCGGCCGCGGCCTCCGTGCTGCCGGCGACCGGCCACTCCACCCGGTCGCCCCACTGCTGAGCGGCCTCGGGGGCGCCGCCCCGGTAGCCCGCGGAGTCCGCGGCGTGGCCCTGGTGGGCATCGTGCGCCTGCTGCGCGTAACCGGCGGACGGGTCGGCGTAACCGGCCGAGGAGTCCGCGAACGGCATCGTCCACTGTCCGGTCGCCGAGGGGTCGGTGCCCGCGCCGGGGATGGGCGGCGTGGACTCGTACCGGGTGAAGGAGGCGGGCGGGGTGTAGCCGTGGCCGGGCGCGGCCAGCGGATCGGCGCCCGGGGTGCCGTAGCCGGATGTCCCGGGTCCGTAGGCCCCGGTGGTGAAGCCCTCCGGGAGCTGCACGAAGGCCGTCGCCTCCGACTCGTACTCGCCGCCCTGCGGCAGCGGCTGCCAGCCCTGATCGGGGTACGGCTGCTGCGGGTTGCGGTGGTCTGCGTCGCTCATGCCGAGCCCTCGCTGCTTCGCTCGGCCTCGCCTGCGCGAGGCGCGCACCTCCTGATGATTCCCTCACTGCGCTCGCTCATGAGAGCGCCCTCCCGAGTGCGCGGCGGGCCAGAGCTGCCACCGTACGACGCAGGTGCAGGGCGGCCGGCGGCAGGGCCACCGGTTCCGAGCCGTCCTGCGGTGGTGCCGGGTCGGGGATGCAGGCGGCGGCAACGTAGTCACCGAAGGCCGTCAGGGCCTCCGGCACCAGGCCGCGTTCGCCGTCCCAGTCGATGATCGAGGCGACCCACTGCTCGGCCTCCAGCGGGCGCAGCGGCATGGCGGCGACCGCGCCCACGGCGCAGCGCACCCCGCGCCGCGCCGGGTCCATCACCAGCGCCACCGAGGCGGTGGCGCGGCCGGGGCCGGTGCGGCCGGTGGCCTTGAGGAAGGTCTGCGGGGCGTGCAGGAGCGGTACCCGCACGAAGCCGACGAGTTCACCGGGGCCGAGCATCTCCCGGCCGGCCAGGAGGTGGCTGACCGGGATCTCGCGGCGGGCGCCCTCGGGCCCGGCGATGATCACCGTGGCCTCCAGGGCGGCGAGCACGGGAAGGGTGTCACCCGTAGGGGCGGAGGTGACGATGTTGCCGCCGAGGGTGCCGGCGTTGCGGATCTGCGGCGGGCCGGCCGCGCGGGCGGCGGCGGCAAGGCCCGGGATCAGCGCGGCGAAGTCGGGGCGTCCCATACGGGCGAGGTTGAGGCCGGCGCCCAGCAGGGCGTGGCCGTCCTGGTACTGCCAGCCGCGGATCTCGCTGATCCGGCCGAGGCCCACCAGGGCCGCGGGTCTGAGGAGTCCGGCGTTGACGGCCGCCATGAGGTCGGTGCCGCCCGCGACGGGCACGGCGGCGGGCATGGCGGTGAGCGCCGCCACCGCCTCGTCGAGCGAGGCCGGCAACGTCACCGTGTGCGACGCGTGCGGTGCGTGCGTGGTCAAGCCAGCTGCCCCTTCCCCGGTTTCCCGGCTGTTCCGCTCCGCCGTACGGTACGTGCTCACAGCCCGGACGTGGCAACTCTGGCACATCTTCCCGGACCCACGACGCGAGGGTCCACGAAGCGACGTTCCGTCCGGGAACGGGCTGCTGGTCCACTTTCGCCCGCTGCGATGAATGTGCGGGGATTGCCGTGAATTGCCGTGCCTTGCGTCGTGGCGGGGCGAACGGTGTGCCTCCGAGGGGTGCTCCTCGCCCGTGTGGCGGTGCGGGGCACCACCGTCCCAGGGTCCGGCCCCGGGGGCGCCCTGCTTGCACCATGGCTCACACGTTTGGGGGCGCCCCGTCGATCGGGCGTCCGAGCACGCCGGGGCGTTTCTGCCAGGGGTGGGGGCCGCCGGGCGGGCGGTAGCCGACGCCGAGGGCGTCCAGGCGGGCGTAGTGGGTGGTCATCCGCCGGACGAAGTCGTGGTGGTCGCGCGCGGCCGGCGGCGGCAGCTGCGACCAGGCGACCTCGGCGAGGGCGGTGAGCCGCGGGAAGACCTGGTAGTCGACGCGCTGCTGACTGTCCATGACCTCGGTCCAGACGTTGGCCTGGGCGCCCAGTACGCGGGCGGCCTCCTCCTCCGTCAGCTCCGGGGGCACCGGCTCGAAGCGGTAGACGTCCTCCAGGGTCCTCACGTAGCCGATCGGCACCGGCTCCTCGGGGGACGCGTGCTGACGGTGGTCGAGATACACCTGCTGCTCCGGGCACATGACGACGTCGTGGCCCGCGCGGGCGGCGGCGATGCCGCCCGCGTACCCGCGCCAGGAGGAGACGGCGGCGCCCGGGGCGAGGCCGCACGCCGTGGTGCCGCCGCCGGGTTCCGGGCTGCCGCCCTCCAGGATCTCGTCCCAGCCGATCAGGCGCCGGCCGCGGTCGGCGAGCCAGCGGTCGAAGTGCCGGATGAACCAGCTCTGCAGCGCGTCCTCGTCGGCCAGCCCCAGCTCGGCGATCCTGGCCCGGGCGGTGGGCGAGGCCCGCCACTGGTCCTTGGGGCACTCGTCGCCGCCGATGTGCACGAACGGCGAGGGGAAGAGCGCCAGGACCTCCTCCAGGACGTGCTCGTAGAAGCGGAGGGTGCGGTCGGTGGGGGCGAGGACGTTGGGGTTGACGCCCCAGGTGTCCCAGACCTTCAGCGCGGTGGTGTCGAGGACGTCGGTGTTGCCCAATTCGGGATACGCGGCGATGGCGGCCTGCGAGTGGCCGGGGATGTCGATCTCGGGGACGACGGTGATGTGCCGTGCGGCGGCGTAGGCGACGATCTCGCGGAGGTCGTCCTGGGTGTAGAAGCCGCCGTGCGGGCGCTCGTCCCAGAGCGGCGAGGCCCGGTGGCCGAGCTTGGTGCGCTCCCGCCGGCCACCGACCTCGGTCAGCAGCGGGTAGCGCGGGATCTCGATGCGCCAGCCCTGGTCGTCGGTCAGGTGCAGGTGCAGGACGTTGAGCTTGTGCGCGGCCAGCAGGTCGAGATAGCGCAGCACCCCGTCCTTGGGCATGAAGTGCCGGGCGACGTCGAGCATCATGCCGCGCCAGGCGAAGCGGGGAGTGTCCTCGATCCGCAGCGCCGGCAGCGGCCACTTCCGCCGCCCGCTGTCGACGGGCGCGCGCCGGAAGGCGGCGGGGCCCAGCAGCTGACGGAGTGTCTGGGCGCCCCAGAACAGCCCGGTCCCGGTGCCGGCCTCGATGAGGACCTCGGTGCCTTCGGTGACGAGCCGGTAGCCCTCGGGGCCCAGCTGCCCTTCGGTACCCGGCGAGAGGCGCAGCACGACGCGGTTCTCCGCGGTCGCGTACGGCGCCAGCGGGAGGCCGGTGGCCGCGCCGACCGTGGCGCGCAGCCACTGTGCGACGTCCTCGGTCCCGGGCAGCGCCTCGATCTCGGTGTCCGCGCCCAGGACGCAGCCCGCGCCCGTCAACGGCCGGACGGTGCGGGGCAGCGGGATCAGGTCGGTCAGTACATCGGTCACGGCGTCAGTCCTTCACCGCGCCGCCGAGGCCCGAAACCAGGCGGCGCTGCACTAGTACGAAGAAGACCAGCACGGGCAGGGTCATCACGGTGGAGGCGGCCATGATCCCGCCCCAGTCGTTCTCGTCCGGTTTGAAGAAGACCAGCAGCGCCATGGGGAGGGTGGAGTTCTCGGTGGCGCTGATGATGAAGGACTTCGCGAACAGGAAGTCGTTCCAGGTGGAGATGAAGGAGAAGACGCTGGTCGCGACGAGGCCGGGGAGGACGAGCGGGAAGAGGATCTGCCACAGGAAGCGGGTGCGGCTCGCGCCGTCCAGGTAGGCGGCCTCCTCCAGGGCCTCCGGGACGGCCCGGACGAAGCCGCGCAGCATCCAGATCGCGAAGGGGAGGGAGAAGGCGAGGTGCGGCAGGATCAGCGAGCCGAGGGTGTTCAGGCCGATGCCGGGGGCGATGTGGCCGGCGTCGCGCAGCAGGAAGAACAGCGGGATGGTGAGCGCCTCGACGGGCACCATCTGGGCGATCAGGAACATGATCAGCAAGGTGGTGCGGAACCGGAACCGGAACCTGGTGACGGCGGTGGCCGCGAGGAAGGCGATCAGCGCGGAGGCGACGACCACGACACCGGCGACGAACAGGCTGTTGAGGAAGTAACGGCCGAAATCCTGCTGTTGGAAAACCCGCCGGAAGGCGTCGAGCGACGGTTGCAGGGTCCAGGGGCGCGGCGCGGCGGACTGCACCTCGCCGGCCGGTTTGAAGGCGGAGAGCACCATCCAGTAGAGGGGGAAGGCGACGGCGGCGGCGAGGAGCAGCGCGCCGCCCTCCGCGGCCAGTCGCCAGGGCCGGCGCGGCCGGCGGACGGCCAGGGGGCGCGGACGGCTCACAGTTCCTCCCCCTGGCGGCGTATCAGCCGCAGGTAGCCGAGCGTGACGACGAGCAGGATCAGCAGCATCACGACGCCGATGGCCGAGCCGAGGCTGTACTGCGAGGACGCGAACGCCTTCTGGTAGGCGTAGACGTTGAGCACGAGGTTCTGTCGCGCGATGCCGCCGCCGTTGGTCATGACGTAGATCTGGGTGAAGACCTTGAAGTCCCAGATCACCGACTGGATGGTGACGACGACGAGGATCGGCCGCAGCAGGGGAGCGAGCACGCTGCGCCAGATCCGCCACTGCGAGGCGCCGTCGAGCGCCGCGGCCTCCAGCACCTCCCCCGGTACGGCGCGGATGGCCGCGTAGACGGTCACCATCACGAACGGGAAGGAGCACCAGACCACTTCGAGCAGGACCAGGGCGAAGGCGCTGTAGCGGTCGTAGGTCCAGGAGTAGTCCGCGAAGCCGGTCAGGCCCAGCGCCACCAGGACCTTGTTCACCGGCCCGAAGTCGGGGTCGAAGAGGAAGACGAAGACGGTGGATCCGGTGATGGCGGGGGTCGCCCAGGCGCCGAGCCCGGCGAGCATCAGCGCGAGCCGGGGCAGCGCGCGGATGCGGGTGAGCAGCACGGCGAGCGCGCAGCCCAGTGTGACGGTGGAGAGCACACAGGCCGCGGCGAACAGCACGGTCGCCAGCAGCACCCGCCAGAACTCGCCGTCGCCGAACAGCTCGGCGTAGTTCCCCAGGCCCTGGAAGGTGGTCGGCTCGCCACCGGTGACCTGTGCCTGGGTGTATTCGAGGAAGGAGATCAGGCCGAGTTGGTAGACGGGGTACACCAGCAGGCCGCCGAGGACCACCAGGGCGGGGGCGAGATACAGCCAGGGTGTCCAGCCGCCGCGGCGGCTGCCGCTGCGCGGGGTGCTCACTTCCGGAGGGCCTCGTCCATCTTGCGGGCGGCCGCGTCGGCCGCCGCGTCCACGTCCTTACGGCCGCTGACGATCTCCTGGAACATCGTCGGCAGCACCAGTGAGGAGTCGATCTCGCCCCAGCCGGGCGCGGCGGGGACGAACTTGGCGCCGGCGTCGAGAGTCTTGACGAACGGCGCGACGTAGGGCTTGCGCCGCGCGGCCTCGGCGCGCACGTCGCGGTAGGTCGGCAGGAAGCCCATCGCGTCGAACAGCCGGCGCTGGGTCTTCTTGCCCGCCAGTTCCTTCATCAGGCCGACGGCGAGGGTGCGGTGGCTGCTGCTGTTGAGGACACCGATGTTGTTGCCGCCGGCGAACGCCGGTGCGATGCGTCCCTTGGTCAGGCCGGGCAGCGGCACCACGGCGTACTTGCCCTTGACCTTGCCGTCCTCGACGGCCTGGTGGTTGAAGTCGCCGCCGATGGCCATGGCGGCCTTGCCCGAGGCGAAGGCGGTGACGGTGTCGTTGCCGCCCATGTCGGCGCACTTGGCGGCGGGGCAGTTGTCGTCGCCGAAGAGGCCGGTGTAGGCGGCGATGCCCTTCTTGGCCGCGGCGCCGTCGAGGGCGGCGCGGTAGGTGCCGCCCTTTTCGGTGGCGAGTTCGCCGCCGGCCGCCCAGATGAACGGCAGTGCGCCATAGGTGTAGGCGCCGCCGACCGCGAGGCCGTAGAGGTCGGGACGCTCCTTGCGGACCTTCTTGGCGGCGGCGACGACCTCTGCCTGTGTGGTGGGCACGCGGATGCCGAGGTCCTTGAACACATCGGTGCGGTAGTACAGCGCGCGGACACCGACGAACAGCGGAGCCCCGTAGACCTTGCCGTCCACGGTCACCGACTCCTTGGCCGTGGCATCGGTGTCCTCGGCCTCCGGCCAGGCGCCGAACTCCCGGGTGACGTCGGCGAGTCCGCCGTCCTTGACGTACCCGGCGGTGTCGGTGTTGCCGTACTCGATCACGTCGGGCGCGCTGTCCGGGTCGTTGAAGGCGGCCTTGATCCGCTGCGCGCGGGTGTCGACGGGTATGTAGTCGACGTCGACCTCGACACCGTCGTGGCCGGCCGTGAACGCCGACACCGCCTGCCGCACCGCCCGTTCCTTGGGAGCGTTGTTGACCTCCTGGAAGAGCCAGACCCGCAGCGTGCCGGTCTTCGCGTCCCCCTTGGCGCCGGTGTCGGCCGTGGACGGTGCGCAGGCGGTGGCGGTCAGCGACGCGAGGACAACGGACGCGGTGGCGGCGGCGATGCGGGCAGGGATCTGCATGGAAGGACCCTCCGAGGCATGGTTGCAACATGCGCAACGAGCGTTTCGCACTGAGCAATTGCCGGAAGATTAAGCGCGGCGGCAGGGCCTCACAAGAGCTCCCCAGTGGTCTCAACCACTCCGTGACCATCGGCTCCGCCCAGAGGGTGACGGGCGGCCGGACGACACCCCATCAGGGGTACGCAATCGGGCGGAAATCGCCCGATGGGGCGACGGGCCGAGTCACGAGAAGTACCCCACGAGGGCGCGAACGGGGGCGCCGAGGGCACAGCGGCGGGCGCGGAAACGACAAAGGGCCCGGGTCCCTGAGGACCCGGGCCCGTGCCCGCGGTGGGGTGGCCCGAGCAGCCATGGGCTGCGTGGAACCGCTGGTGCGCTGCTGCTCGGCGGCCGGCTGCGGCTACTTCTTGCCGCCGTCCTTGCCACCCTTGTCCTTGTCGCCACCGGCGCCCATGGACTCGAAGATCTCCTTGCACATGGGACAGACCGGGTACTTCTTGGGATCCCGCCCCGGGACCCAGACCTTGCCGCACAGTGCGACGACGGGAGTGCCGTCGAGCGCACTCGCCATGATCTTGTCCTTCTGGACGTAGTGGGCGAAGCGCTCGTGGTCGCCGTCGCCGTGCGACACCTGCGGCGTCGGCTCTACGAGGGTCCCCGTACCTGCCCCGCGCTCGGGCTCAACAGTGCTCATAACTGCCAAGGGTACTCACGCGCGCGCAAACCCGGGAGCCTCGGCCCGCAGCCGTCCGCGGGCCCGCCCCGCGACCGCCGCGCGCCGCACCCGCCCCCCTCCGCGCCCCGGCTCCCGCCCGCCGCCGTCAGGACGCGACCGGCACGGCACCCCGGTCACCGGCGGTCAGCCCCAGCTCGGCGGCGAAGGCCAGCGCGGCCTGCGGGCGGACTTCGTACCAGGAATCGCGGTCGACGACCGCGTCAAGGAGCGCGGCCATCTCCGCGCCACCGACCGAGCAGGTCTCGGCGGCGGCGAGGAAGGCCCGCACCGCACGGGCGGCGTCGGCGGGCTCGACGTCCGCCTCCGTCCACGCCACGAGATCGTCGACGATCCGCTCGATGGCGGCATCGCCGGTCCCGGCCCAGCTCACGGCCATCTCCAGGCCGTCGTCGAGCATCGTCGCGGGATAGGGCGCACGGCCCCAGGCGCCGTCCTGCCACCAGTAGACGAAGCCGAAGAGGTTGCCCTCGGCCTCATGGCGCAGCTGCTCCCAGGGCAGCCAGTCCGGGCCGCCGGCCAGGAAGTCGATCTGCCGGCCCCTGCTGTGGGTGTAGCTGCCGTCGGAGTCCTGGCCGCACAGCAGCGCGCGGCCGCCGCCGAGGAGCCGCAGGCGCCACCAGTAGCTGCCGCCGCCGTTCCAGCACTGGAGCCCGGCCGGGCTCCAGGTGAATTCGTCCCGGTCGTCGATGGCGGCCGATACGACGGCCAGCGTCGCGGCCCGCGCCCACAGCAGACGCGGATGATCCAGATCCTCGGGCACGCCCGGCCTGTGCATGAGGCTCCCCGTTCGTCCCGCGCGGGCCCGCCGTCGCGTCCGCGCACCTCCCCTGACCTCTCGAAGCCTAGCGACGGGCACTGACAATTCCCCATGACGAAGCCGTAACAAGCTGCCCGCGGGGAGGGTCAGTTCAGCGACGGGTCGTCCGGGTACGTGGCGACCATGGCGAGCTCGTTGCGCTGCCGCCGCAGCACGGCCCGCCACAGGCCCTCAGGGGCGGGCGAGGAGACGTCTCCCGGCTCGGACTCGACGACGTACCACGCGCCCTCGACGAGCTCCTCCTCCAGTTGGCCGGGCCCCCAGCCGGCGTATCCGGCGAAGATCCGCAGGCTGCCGAGCACCGCGGCGAGCAGCTCCGGAGGCGCCTCCAGATCGACCAGCCCGATCGCGCCGTGCACCCGCCGCCAGCCCAGCGGCTCGTCGCCCGGCGCCAGGTCGTCCGCCGCGTCCGTGGCGGGCGCGCCGGCCACCTCCGCTTCGGCCCCGCCGGGCAGCGCGCCGCTCTCCACGGGCGGCAGGCCGCCCTCCTTGGACAGCCCGCCGGGGACCACCGCCACGCCGAGCGCGGAGTCCAGCGAGACCGGTCCGCCCTGGAAGACGACCCCCGGCTCGCCGGCCAGCTCGGCCCAGGGCGCGAGGATGTCCCCGACGCCGACGGGCGTCGGGCGGTTGAGGACCACGCCGAGGGAGCCTTCCTCGTCATGGTCGAGGAGGAGCACCACCGCGCGGTCGAAGTTCGGGTCGGCGAGCGCGGGCGTGGCGACGAGCAGCCGGCCTGTGAGCGAGGACACCTCGGTCATGGCCACATGATCCCGCACTTCGGGCCGGAGCGGGGAGTCAACGGGCGCAGCCGTGCGAGGGCAGGGCAGGGCGTACGGCGGCAGTACCGGCGCACGCGACACACCCGGATAACACATTCAAGACATTTACTGGCATTTCAGCCAAATGGCGATTACAGATCAAAGCCTGATCGTAGCGGAGCGTGTTGTGACAAAGCCATTACATGCCCGAAGCCCGCACACCTCTACGGAGACGCCCTCCGGCGCCCTTACCATTTCTCATTGGCCCTGCCCGTCTCCAGGAACGCGAGATCCATGACCGTCTCTACTGACGACGTACTGCTTGTCCACGGCGGCACCCCGCTCGACGGCGAGATCCGGGTTCGCGGTGCGAAGAACCTTGTGCCCAAGGCCATGGTCGCCGCCCTCCTCGGCAGCGGTCCGAGCCGGCTGCGCAACGTGCCCGACATCCGCGACGTCCGCGTCGTGCGCGGCCTGCTGCAGCTGCACGGTGTCACGGTGCGCCCGGGCGACGATCCGGGCGAGCTGATCCTCGACCCGTCGCACGTGGAGAGCGCCAATGTCGCCGACATCGACGCGCACGCCGGCTCCTCGCGGATCCCGATCCTCTTCTGCGGCCCCCTGCTGCACCGGCTGGGCCACGCCTTCATCCCGGGCCTGGGCGGCTGCGACATCGGCGGCCGGCCGGTCGACTTCCACTTCGACGTGCTGCGGCAGTTCGGCGCCACGATCGAGAAGCGCGCCGACGGGCAGTACCTGGAGGCCCCGCAGCGGCTGCGCGGCACCAAGATCCGGCTGCCGTACCCGTCGGTCGGCTCGACCGAGCAGGTGCTGCTGACCGCCGTCCTGGCGGAGGGCGTCACCGAGCTGTCGAACGCCGCCGTGGAGCCGGAGATCGAGGACCTCATCTGCGTACTGCAGAAGATGGGCGCGATCATCTCCATGGACACCGACCGGACCATCCGGATCACCGGTGTCGACAAACTCGACGGCTACAACCACCGCGCCCTCCCGGACCGCCTGGAGGCCGCCTCCTGGGCGTCCGCCGCGCTGGCCACCGAGGGCAACATCTACGTCCGCGGCGCCCAGCAGCGGTCGATGATGACCTTCCTCAACACCTTCCGCAGGGTCGGCGGCGCCTTCGAGATCGACGACGAGGGCATCCGCTTCTGGCATCCGGGTGGCTCGCTCGACGCCATCGCCCTGGAGACCGACGTCCACCCCGGCTTCCAGACCGACTGGCAGCAGCCGCTGGTCGTCGCGCTGACCCAGGCGTCGGGCCTGTCCATCGTCCACGAGACGGTGTACGAGTCCCGGCTGGGCTTCACCTCCGCGCTGAACCAGATGGGCGCACACATCCAGCTCTACCGCGAGTGCCTGGGCGGCTCCGCGTGCCGCTTCGGCCAGCGCAACTTCCTGCACTCGGCCGTCGTTTCCGGCCCGACCAAGCTGCAGGGCGCCGACCTGGTCATCCCCGACCTGCGCGGCGGCTTCTCGTACCTGATCGCGGCGCTGGCCGCGCAGGGCACGTCCCGGGTGCACGGCATCGACCTGATCAACCGCGGCTACGAGAACTTCATGGAGAAGCTCGTCAGCCTCGGCGCGCACGTCGAGCTGCCGAACGGCGCGCTGCGCGACTGACCTGCCGAGCCCGCCTCAGCACACGCCGAAGGGCGGCCACCCCGACCGGGTGGCCGCCCTTCGGCGCTCCGTCAGCCGGCCCGCTCGGCCACCAGCACCGGGTTGTCGTGCGGGGTGAGCGTGCAGGACGTGCCCGCCGTCAGGTCGCCGGCCTCCCAGCTGGGCAGGTCGGCCTTGATCTGCAGCCCGGACCCGGTCGTCAGGTGCAGACGGGTGGTGGCGCCGAGGAAGGTCGCCACCCGTACGGTCGCGAGCGCCCCCTCCGCGCCCGCGACCGTACCGGCGGCGACGGCGAGGCCCTCGGGCCGTACCAGCACGTCGACCTCGCTGTCCTCGGCGCAGGCGTCCGGCACGGTGCCGTGGACCGGCAGCCGGCGGCCGAACAACTCGACCGTCCCGCCCGCGCGCAGCGTGCCCGGCAGCCGGTTCATGGTCCCGACGAACTCCGCGACGAACGGCGTGGCCGGGCGCTCGTAGAGCTCCGCGGGGGCGGCGCACTGTTCGAGCCGCCCGTTCTGCATCACCGCGACGCGGTCCGCCATGGACAGCGCCTCTTCCTGGTCGTGGGTGACGAAGACGGTGGTGATGCCGAGTTCGAGCTGGATACGGCGGATCTCCTCGCGGAGGGTGAGCCGCACCTTGGCGTCGAGCGCGGACAGCGGCTCGTCGAGCAGCAGGACCCGCGGCCGGGCGGCCAGCGCGCGGGCGAGCGCGACGCGCTGCTGCTGGCCGCCGGAGAGCTGGTGCGGGTAGTGGCCCCCGCGGCCGGGCAGGCCGACCAGGTCCAGCAACTCGGCCGCCCGTGCGTCCCGTTCCGCGGCGGGGGCCTTGCGGACCCGCAGGCCGTAGCCGACGTTCTGGGCGGCGGTCATGTTCGGGAAGAGGCTGTAGGACTGGAAGACCATGCCGATGTCGCGGCGGTGCGCGGGGATCCGCGTGACGTCCTGGCCGTCCATGGTCAGCACGCCACTGTCGGCGGTCTCGAAGCCCGCGATGATGCGCAGCGCGGTGGTCTTGCCGCAGCCGGAGGGGCCGAGCAGGGCGACCAGTTCGCCGGGGGCGATGTCCAGGTCCAGGCCGTCCAGCGCGGTGGTGGTGCCGAACCGGCGGCGCAGCCCCTCGAGCCGGACGGGCACGCCCGCCGTGGGGGCGCTCGCCGGGGTCACACTCTCTACGGACACACTCATGACGTCTTCCTTTGCTTGCGCGTGCGGCCGCGTCGGCCACCCGCCAAGGTGGTGAGCAGGAGCAGCAGGCCCCACGTGATGAAGAGGCTCAACATCGCGGCGGCGCCGGCGAGTTCGGCGTCCGCGTCGCCGACCTCCACCATCCAGACGGCGAACGGCCGGTAGCCGAGCACGGAGGCGACGGTGTACTCGCCCAGGACCATCGCTAGGCCCAGTACGGCGCCGCCGACGACGGCGGAGCGCAGGTTGGGCACGACGACCCGGGCGAGGGTGGTCAGCCGCCCGGCGCCCAGGCTGCGGGAGGCCTCCACCAGGGTCTTGAGGTCGATGCCGCGCAGTCCGGCGTCCAGCGACCGGTAGAGGAACGGCAGCGACATGACGGTGTAGAGCAGCACCAGGACCAGCGGGAAGTTCTCGTCCTGGAGGACCATCAGGGTCTGATAGAACGGCGTCCTCGCCAGGTCGGGCGCCCAGGACAGGACCGTGTTGACGCCGGCGACCAGCGCGATCGGCGGGACGACCAGCGGCGTCATGCACAGGATCTCAACGACCGGGCGCAGCCGCGGCAGCCGCAGATGGATCACCACCATGGTGGGGACGACCAGCAGCAGCCCCAAGGCGACGGTGGCGAGCCCCAGTTCGAGGGAGAGCAGCAGGCTGCCCAGCATGTCGCCGGAGACGAGGTGGTCGGTGTAGACGTCGAGCGAGAAGCCCTTGGCGGGGTCGTCGACGGTGAACCACAGGGAGGCGGCCACGGGGACGGCGAAGTAGAGCAGGGCGAGGAGAAGGACGGCGAGGCGTCCGTAGGGGCGGCGGCCGCGGCGGGCCGGGGTGCGCGCGCCCGGCGCCGTCTCCTCGGGCGGCGCCACGGGCGCCTGCGCGGCGGTCGTCATCCCAGCCATCGGGCGCTCCTGCGCTGCAGCGGTATCTGTACGGCCATCACCAGCAGCGCGATGACGACCATGTTCAGGCTCATGGCGAGGGCGAGGTTCTCCTGGCCGACCAGCACGTTGCCGGCCAGGGCGTTGGAGATCTGGACGGTGATCAGCGGCACCGAACTGCCGACCATGACGGCAGCGGTGGCGTGCGAGGCGAAGGCGGTGCCGAAGAGCAGGACCGCGCCGCCGAGCAGCGACGGGGTGAGCACCGGGATGCCGATGTGCCGCCAGAACTGGCCGCGAGTGGCGCCGCAGGACGCGGCGGCCTCCTGCCACTGGGTGCGCAGCCCGTCGAGGGCGGGCAGCACGGTGACCACCATCAGCGGAATCATGAAGTAGAGGTAGGCCAGCACCAGTCCGGCGGTGGTGTAGAGGCTGAAGCCGGTGGAGTCGAGCGACATGAGCCGGGTGAGGGTGCCGGTGGTGCCGAGGGTCGCGACGAAGGCGAAGGCGAGCGGGGCGCCGCTGAAGTTGGCGAGCACTCCGGAGGCGGCCACCACGGCCCGGCGCAGGACGGGCCGCCGCGAGGAGATCACGGCCTGCGCGATGAGCGTGCCGAGCACGGTGGCCAGCAGCGCGCACAGCAGGGAGAGCTGGACGCTGCCGCCGAGGCCGGTGGCGTAGATGCCCTTGAGCGACTGGCGGACGTTGTCCAGGGTGGCGTGGCTCGCTCCGGTGGCCGGGTCGGTGGCGGTGAACGCGCCGTGGACCATGGCGCCGGCCGGCAGCCCGAAGCAGAGCAACAGGAAGGCGAAGAAGGGCACGACGGCGGGCCAGGTGCGCCCGCCGGACCGGGGTGGTCTGCGGGCGGCCGGGGCGGGCGCTGCCGCGCCGCCGGCGCTCGGGAGGGGGGTTCGGTCACTCATACGCGGAGGTTTCTCCTGGGGGCGGTGAGCAGGGTCGAGGGGCGGATCACGGGTCAGCCGACGGCCTTGCCCCAGCCCTCGTTGATGGCCACCTTCGCGGCGTCCTCCTGTTCCCCGGTGGGGAATTCGGGGGTGCCGTGGACCTTGGGCAGGCGGGCGGCGGCCGGCGCGTCGGCGGTGCCGTCCTTCGTCATCTCGTCCAGGAGGGCGGGCCGGGAGTAGCCCTTGAGCCAGATGTTCTGGCCGGTGGGGCTGTAGAGGAATTCGAGCCAGAGCCGGGCGGCCGCGGGGTGCGGCGCGTACGCGTTGACGCCCTGGTTGTAGTACTGCGCGTAGGCGCCGTCCGAGGGCACCGCGACCTTCCAGTCGACGCCCTTGGCCTTGAGTTCCTTGCTGTAGCCGAGGTTGAGGTAGTCCCAGTCGATGGAGATCGGGGTCTCGCCCTTGCGGATGGTGGCGGGCGAGGACTGGACGGGCACGAAGTTGCCGCGCTCCTTGAGCTTCTTGAAGAAGTCCAGGCCGGGCTGCACGTCGTCGAAGGAGCCGCCGTTGGCGAGCGCGGCGGCGAAGACCGCGGAGAAGGCCGAGGAGGACTCCGCGGGGTTGCCGTTGAGAGCGACCTTGTTGCGGTAGCGGGGCTCCAGCAGTTCGGCGAAGGTGCGCGGGCACTTCCCGACGGCCTTGGCGTCGCAGCCGATCGAGATGTAGCCGCCGTAGTTGTTGAGGTAGGAGCCGTCGGCCTGCTTCTGGGTGCGGGGGATGTCCTGCCACCCCCGCACCTTGTACGGCGCGAGCAGCTTCTTGCCGCGGGCGTTGCGCATGAAGGCGGTGCCCAGGTCCAGGGCGTCGACGGCCCGGTCCTGGCCGCGGCGCTTGTCGGCGGCGCCCAGGGCGAGCTGGCTGGTGCCGCCGGGGTTCTCGTTGTGGACCTCGATGCCGTACGTCTTCTCGAAGGTCTTGATCATCTCGCCGTAGTTCGCCCAGTCGGGGGCGAGCGCGTAGACGTTGAGCCTGCCCTCCTTCTTGGCGGCCTCGACCAGCCCTTTCATCCCGCCGAGGTCCGCGGCCGAACGGGCGGTGGCGGCCTTGCCGGTGACGGCGGCCGGGGCGTAGCCGCAGCCGGCGGCGGTGACGGCGGCCAGGGCGGCCGCCACCGCGGTCACGGCCCGGCGCCTGGTCCGGGCCGGTTTCTTCGGCCGGGGGTCCGGGGGTCGCCCTCCGGGATGACACAGCACGATGGGTACTCCTGGGTCTTCGGCCGCCAACCTGTATGGACAAGCCGCTAGTCAGTAAGCCTCGGCAAGCTAACAGCAAGGCAACCCCCAAACAAAGCCCTGGGGGCAATAAAACCGCAGGTCATAAGCGTTATGAAAGAATAGGTTTAGAGTTCCGCCAGACGGTTAGACGCATACTCCGCACCTGCCGGGATGCGCACCACTGTGCACAGGTGGGATGATCGTCCGCAGGCCCCGGGAAACCCCGGGAAAGCCTTCATCACCAGGCCGCGAGGAGCCCTGTTGACCCGACGCCACCAGCAGATCGCCGAGGCCCTGCGGCGTGCCATCACCGACGGCGCCCACCCCGTGGGCAGCACACTGCCGTCGGAGAGCGAACTGGCCGCGGCGCACGGCGTCTCGCGGGGCACGGTCCGCCAGGCCCTCGCCGCTCTGCTCGCCGAGGGCCTGATCGGCTCCCGCCAGGGCGCCCGGCACATCGTGCTCAGCACGGCGCCCAGCCAGAGCTTCACCGAGCTGCGCAGCTTCGCCCAGTGGGCGCGGGCCGGCGGCCACTCCCCCGGCGGCCAGGTCCTGCGCTCCGCCCGGGGCACCGCGAACGGCGAGGAGGCGGCGCTGCTGCAACTCCCGCCGGGCGCGGAGGTGCTGCGGGTGCTGCGGCTACGCACCCTGGACGGCGAACCGGTGCTCCTGGAGCGCACCGTGTACGCGGCCTGGATCGCCGACGCGGTGGAAGTCCTGCCGCCCGACTGCGAGTCCGTCACGCAGGCCCTCCTGGACTCCTGCGGCCTGGTCTTCGCGCACGGCGAGCACCACATCGACGCCCTCGCGGCGGGCACCGTGGACGCCCGGGAGTTGCGGGTGCGACGGGGCAGCCCGCTGCTGCGCGTACGCCGCACCACGACCACGGCGGAAGGCCGCCCGGTCGAGACCTCGGACGACCGCTACCGCCCCGGTGCGGTCGTCTTCACCGTGCGCAACTCCACCCAGGCCAACCCCTTGGCGCGCACCACGGCCGACTGACCCGGCCCGACCCCCTCAAGCCCTGCCCCTCGGGCCCGTACGGCCCTTCCAGCGAACAGCGAGCCCGCATGCCCTCTCTGCCCGCCGCCACGCTCCCCGCAGCCCTGCTGTGCGACATGGACGGCACTCTCGTCGACACCGAGCACCAGTGGCTGGCGACGGTGGCCGCCTTCCTGCGGGAGCAGGGCCTCCCCGCCGGCGAGGAGGTGCTGACGGCGTACGCCGGGTCCCCGGTGGACGCGGCCGCCGAGCGCCTGGTGCGCGAGCACGGCGTCGGGATCGGCGTCGCCCGTACGAACGCGGTGCTCGACCGGGAATTCACCGCCCGGGTCGCCGCGGGCGTCACCGTGCAGCCCGGCGCCCTGCGGCTGCTGGACCGGGCCCGCGCGCTGGGTGTGCCCGCCGCGCTGGTCACCGCGTCCGAACGCCATGTCGCGGATCTGGTGCTGCGCACGCTCGGCGCGGACCGCTTCGCGCTGTCGGTGACCTCCGGCGAGGCGCCGCGCGGCAAGCCGCACCCGGACCCCTATCTGGCCGCCGCGGCGGGCCTCGGCGTCGATCCCGCGGACTGCCTGGCCGTGGAGGACACCCCGACCGGCGCGGCCGCCGCGCTGGCCGCGGGCTGCCGCCTGCTGGCCGTACCGACCGTGCCGGGTATCACCCCGGGCCCCCGTACGTCCGTCGTGGCCTCCCTGGAGGACGTCGACCTGGCCGACTTCCCGTTCACCCGGGTGGCCTGACCCCGCCGCGGACCGCGCCCTCCCCGGGCATGCGAAAGGGCGGCCATCCCTGGGAGGGATGGCCGCCCTTTCGTGCCGTGCTAGGGGATTTACTTACCCTTGGCGGCTTCCTTGAGCTTGGAGCCCGCGGAGACCTTCACGCTGTAGCCGGCCGGGATCTGGATCGGGTCGCCGGTCTGCGGGTTGCGCGCGGTGCGAGCGGCACGGTGGGTGCGCTCGAAGGTCAGGAAGCCGGGGATGGTGACCTTCTCGTCGCCCTTGGCGACGATCTCGCCGGTCACCTCGGCGAGGGCGGCCAGAACGGCGTCGGCGTCCTTGCGGGTCACCTCGGCGCGATCGGCCAGAGCGGCCACCAGCTCACTGCGGTTCATGTTTGTACTCCCGTGTTCTTCTTGCCAATGAGGCGTGAGATCGAAGCCGATGCTGCCAGGGCCCTTGGACAGTCCCCGGACCCGGGTCTGCTGACAGACCCTCGCGCCCGGATACGCATCCTGCCCCCACCTGCGGCGGTAAAGCCAATCCGGCACCCTGGAGGGTCACACGAAAAGCGCCACTGCCTCGTAGTGGTGACGTTTCGCACCGTGCCGCTCCGGGCCGGCCCCGCAGGGCTGTGGCCGTTTACTTCCAGCCACCCTATGGGGGCCTCGTGTACGGCGTGTCCCGCGACGCGCCGTACTCAGAGCGCCGTGGCAGCAGTCACAGTCTCGCCCGCCGCCTTGGCCGCCTCCCGGACCGCACCAGCCACCGCGCCCGCGACCTTGTCGTTGAAGACGCTGGGGATGATGTAGTTCGGGTTGACCTCGTCGTCCAGGACGACCTCGGCGAGAGCACCGGCCGCGGCCAGCATCATCTCGGTGTTCACCGTACGGGACTGCGCGTCCAGCAGGCCCCGGAAGACACCGGGGAACACCAGGACGTTGTTGATCTGGTTGGGGAAATCCGACCGGCCGGTGGCCACCACCGCGGCGGTCTGCCGCGCGATCGCCGGGTCCACCTCCGGGTCGGGGTTGGCGAGTGCGAACACGATCGCCCCCTCCGCCATCCGCGCCACATCCTCACCGTCCAGCACATTCGGCGCCGACACACCGATGAAGACATCCGCCCCGACCACGGCCTCCTTCAAGGTGCCCGTCACCCGCTCGGGGTTGGTGTTGTCCGCGATCCAGCGCAGCGGCGAGTCCGGATCGGCATCGACCAGATCCGGGCGCCCGGCGTGCACCACACCATGGATGTCGGCCACGACGGCGTGCCGGACACCGGCGGCGATCAGCAGCTTGAGGATGGCCGTGCCCGCCGCACCCGCGCCGGACATCACCACCCGCACGTCCTCGACCTTCTTGCCCACCACCCGCAGCGCGTTCGTCAGCGCCGCCAGCACCACGATCGCGGTGCCGTGCTGATCGTCGTGGAAGACCGGAATGTCCAGGGCCTCACGCAGCCGCGCCTCGATCTCGAAACAGCGCGGAGCGGAGATGTCCTCCAGATTGATCCCGGCAAACCCCGGCGCGATGGCCTTGACGATCTCCACGATCGCGTCGGTGTCCTGGGTGTCCAGGCACAGCGGCCAGGCATCGATCCCCGCGAACCGCTTGAACAGGGCCGCCTTGCCCTCCATCACCGGCAGCGCCGCCTTCGGGCCGATATTGCCCAGCCCCAGCACCGCCGAGCCATCGGTGACCACCGCGACACTGTTGCGCTTGATCGTCAGACGCCGGGCATCCTCGGGATTGTCCGCGATCGCCTGGCACACCCGCGCCACACCCGGCGTGTAGATCATCGACAGATCGTCACGGTTACGGATCGGATGCTTGGACGACATCTCGATCTTGCCACCGAGGTGCATCAGGAACGTACGGTCCGAGACCTTCCCCAGCGACACCCCCTCGATGCCCCGCAGCTCCTGGACGATCTCGTCGGCATGCGCGGTCGACGTCGCCGCGATGGTGACGTCCATCCGGAGCTTCTCGTGCCCGGACGCGGTGACATCCAGGCCGGTGACCGAACCACCGGAGGACTCCACGGCCGTGGTGAGCTGGCTGACGGCGGTGCCGCTCGCGGGAACTTCCAGTCGCACCGTCATCGAATACGAGACGCTAGGCGCCGTTGCCATGGCCGACTTCCTCTGCTTTCCCTGGATTCACTCTGCACATCGCTCCGATACCTGATAATGCAGGTCCGGAGCGTGTTGGTCGATCGTCCCACCTACCAGCCGGTATACGGTAACCAGCTACAAATTTCGGAAGAACTCTTCCACCATACGAGAGAATGTGGTTCGAGGGGAAGCCCCTCCCCTACGTCCTGCCCTGAGCGGCCGCTCAGGGCAGGACGATCAGGGGGCGCAAAACGACTGCGGGCGCCTCTCCCGAGGGAGAGACGCCCGCAGTTCCGCTAGGTGGCACCGACCCGCCATGCTCGCCTCGCGGCAAGTGGTCGCTCGTAGCGACGATGGTTGGGCCCGGGGGCTTGGATCGAGCCGGTGCCGTCACCCAGGCTAACAAACCATCCCCGGAAGCGAATCCCGTCGCGGGGGGACGATTTCAAGACCCCTCGGACGGCGGTCCGCGCCGGCTCGCGCGGGCCGCCGTACGGGTCAGTCCCGCAGCAGGTCGGGCACCCCGTCCGCGTCGGGCTCGTCGCGCTCCGCGGAGAGCACCGTCAGCTGCTGAGTGGCCCGGGTCAGGGCCACATAGAGCACCCGCAGACCGGCCGGGGACTCGTCGGCGATCTCGGCCGGCGAGACGACCAGCGTCGCGTCGTACTCCAGACCCTTGGCCTCCAGCGAGCCCAGCGCGACCACCCGTTCGCCGAGTCCGGCGAGCCAGCGGCGTGCCTGTTCGCGGCGCTGCATGGCCACCACGACGCCGACCGTGCCGTCCACCTCGCCCAGCAGCCGCCCGGCCTCCTCGACGGTGGCCCGTGCCAGCGCGTCGTCGGCGGCGGCGCCCCGCGCGCCGTCCGTGGTGGCGATCGCGAATCGCGGCGTCAGACCCGTCGAGCGGACCGCCTTCGGCGATTCCATGCCAGGCATCGCCAGCGCCAGCACGCGGGCGGCCAGTTCGGCGATCTCCGCGGGGTTGCGGTAGTTGACGGTGAGTGTGAAGCGCCGCCGGGGGCGGGATCCCAGTGCCTCGTCCCGGGCCAGGGCCGCCTCGTCCGGGTCCGACCAGGAGGACTGCGCCGGGTCGCCGACGACGGTCCAGGTCGCGTGCCGGCCGCGTCGGCCGACCATGCGCCACTGCATCGGCGTCAGGTCCTGCGCCTCGTCGACGATGACGTGGGCGTAGTCGGCGCGTTCCTCCTCCAGCCGCTCACGGCGGCTGCGGCCGCCGCCGTTGCGCTCGGCGTAGGTCGACAGCTCCTCCAGACCGGTCAGGTGGTCCAGAGGGTCGGCCTCGCGCTGACGGGCCGGACGCGCGGGCGCGCCGAGGATCAGCTGCAGCTCGTCCAGCAGGGCCACGTCGTGCACCGAGAGCGGACCCTGGCCCGCCGCCTTGCCTCCGCGGCCGGAGGCGGCGTCCTCGGAGTCCGCCGCCTGCAGCCGCCGCAGCGAGCGGGCGAGCTGGCGGACCTCGCGCTGGTTGAGGACCCGCCGGGCCCAGCGGCCCAGCAGGCGCTCGTCCGCCATCGCTGCCAGCACCCCGCGCGGGGTGAGTTCGGGCCACCAGGCTTCCAGGAATTCCTGGAAATACGGTTCGGTGGTGAGATCCTCGTCGAAGCCTTGACGGGCCTCGGCGACCAGCTCGGGGTCGGTGTAGCGGCGGGCCGCGCCGGACTTGGCCCAGAGTGCGTCCAGGATCAGCCGCCGGGCGCGCGGCCGCAGCAGGTTGACCGGTGCCGTACCGCTGAGGGCGGTCTGGCGGATGGCGCGCAGCTCTTCGGCCTCCAGCTCGATCCGGCCGCCGAAGGCGACCACCCGCAACCGGGTGGGCGCGGTGGTGGCGGGGCGCGAGGGTCTGGAGCGGGTCCTGCGGCCGTTCCGCCCGTCGTCGGCGGGCCGGTCGGGGCTCGTGTCGTCCCCGGCGGCCGCGAAGAGGTCCTCCAGGGACAGCTGGGCGTCGGCGGCCGCGGGCTCGGCCGCGGCGGGCCGGACGTCCTCCGGCGGTTCCGCCGCTCCCCCGGCGGCCGTCTCCAGCGCTCCCCGGGCGGCCTTGCGCAGCAGCTTCTGCATACGGCTCGACCCCTTGATGCGGGCCACCGCGGGCGGGTCGTAGGCGGTCGCCTCTGCGCCGTCGACCAGGGAGCCGAGCGACCGGATGGCGACCTGCCCCTCCTCGCCGAGCGAGGGCAGCACGCCCTCGGTGTAGGCGACCAGCAGCGGTGTCGGGGAGACGATCAGGATGCCGCCGGCGTAGCGGCGGCGGTCCTGGTAGAGGAGGTAGGCGGCGCGGTGCAGCGCGACGGCGGTCTTGCCCGTGCCGGGACCGCCCTCGACCTCCGTCACCGACGCGGCGGGGGCCCGGATGACCATGTCCTGCTCTGCCTGGATGGAGGCGACGATGTCCCGCATGGTGTGGCTGCGGGCCCGTCCCAGGGCGGCCATCAGCGCGCCGTCGCCGATCGCCGGCAGTTCCCGGCCGTCCAGCGTGGCGGTGACCTCCGGACGCATCAGGTCGTCCTCGACGCCGAGGACCTTGCGGCCCTTGGAGCGGATGACGCGACGGCGTACGACCCGGCCGGGGGCGACCGGGGTGGCGCGGTAGAAGGGTGCGGCGGCGGGCGCGCGCCAGTCGATGACCAGCGGGGAGTAGTCCGCGTCGAGGACGCCGAGGCGGCCGATGTGCAGCGTCTCGGCGATCGCCGCGCGGCCGTCCTCGATGGCGCCGTCGGCGGGTTCGACGGAGGTGTACGCGCCGTCCGGGCCCTTCTTGCCGTCCTTGCCCAGGAGCAGGTCGATACGGCCGAAGAGAAAGTCCTCGTACTCGGAATTCAGGCGGTGGAGATGGACGCCGGCCTGGAAGACCTGTGCGTCGCGCTCGGCGAGGGCGCCGGGCGTGCCGACCTGCCCGCGCTTGGCGGCGTCGTCCATCAGGAACTCCGCCTCGTGGATCTTCTCCTCGAGGCGCCGGTAGACGCGGTCCAGATGCGTCTGCTCGGTTTCGATCTCGCGGTCGCGAACGGAATCCGAAGCGTGATCCGGCGCGTGCGTGGCGTTCTGCGCGGCCACCCAGGCCCCCTTCTGCTGTGCGTAGGGCAGCCGTCAACCGTACGCGAACCGGGCACCGCGCGCACCTGGCCATACGGACAAAAAGGGACGTGTTCGGTCGGATGTTGACTCAGGCATCGACTTCGCACCCGGGGAGGCCGGCCGGGGGTGCCCCGTCCGGCGGAGGGCCGGGCCCTACCGCGGCGTGCCGCGGGGCCCTGACCTCCGCCGACGGGCGAGCCGACGGGGGCTCAGACGTCCACCGTGGCCAGCCGTTCGCCCGCCAGGGTGCGGATCTCGAACCGGTCGATGTCGCCCCGGCCCAGGGCCGCCCCGCCCGCGGCGTACAGCGGCTGCCGGTTCCACTTGGCGGCGCTGTCCTTGATGCCGTAACCGCCCGGGGGCACCGCCCAGGTGGTGACGGTCTGGCGCCGGCCGTCCTTGCCGACGGCGACCAGGTCGCAGGTGAGCGGGCCCTTGACGTTGGCGAGTTCGAGGACGATCTGCGTACCCCAGGGCCGGGGCGCCATGGACACGCCCGCCGCGACCTTGGTGTCGGGATCGACGGAGGTCACCCGCTCGCCCTCGGCGTACTGGGCGCGGACGGCGTTGGCGAGCGGCGGCACGGCCTCGGTGCCGCTCCCGGATCCGGCGGAGGTCATGGAGACCGCGGCGAGCGGCCCGCCGATGATCAGCACGGCGGCCGCGGCGACGAGGTAGAGCCTGCGCCGGCGCCGGGTGCCGCGGGCGGCGGCGACCTCGTCGAGCAGGCCGTCCAGGACGCCGGGCCCCGGGGTGGCGGTGAGGGTCTGCGGGGTGGGGGCGGACTCCTTGAACTCGGCCAGCAACGGGGGCAGGCCCATCAGTTCCTCGAGTTCCGCCGCGCACCGGTCGCAGCCGGCCAGATGCGCCTCGAACCGGTCCGCGTCGGCGGCGTCCAGGACGCCCAGCGCGTAGGCGCCGACGTCGGTGTGCCGGTCCGGCTGCGTGGGCGGGTTCACTCCGTCACTCCTCGTTCCTCTAGCGAGAGCTTCAGGGAGCGCAGGGCGTAGAACACCCGGGACCGCACGGTCCCGGCCGGCACCCGCAGCACCGCCGCAGCCTCGCTGACCGTACGCTCCTTGAAGTACGTCTCGACGAGGGCCTCTCGGTGGGCCTGACTGAGGTCGCTCAGCGCCTCGGAGATCGTCATCAGGCGCAGCGCCCGGTCGATCACATCGGCCGCGGGCATCGTCTCCAGCGGGGTGGGATCGACCTCCTGGGGCCGGGCCTGGCGGCTTCGGTGTCCGTCGATGACGATCCGCCGGGCCACCGTCACCAGCCACGGCCGGATCGAGCCGGTCGCGCGCTGCAGTTGGTCGGCGTTGCGCCAGGCGCGCACCAGCGTTTCCTGCACCACGTCCTCCGCGCGGTGCCGGTCGCCCGCCACCAGCCGCAGCACGAAGGCGAGGAGCGGACCCGCGTGCTCGTCGTAGAGGGCTCGCATGAGCGCCTCGTCTGGTGTCGTCCGGTCTGCCACGACGGCATCCTTGCGCACTCCAACTCCCGGGTCGATAGCGCGGATCACCGGAGCGGGCCGGGGACCATGCCACGGATCGGACTTGCGGAGAGGAGTACGGGCCAAAGGGGCGGGGCGACTCACTGTCCGGCGGAAAATTTTGCGGCGGTGGCCGAAGAGGGGGCGGAAGGGGCGGAAGCCGCGGCGGGGGACGAAGGCGCGGCGGGGGCCGGCGGCGCGGGCGCCGAGGGAACGACGGGAGGGACGGGAGGGGCGGGAGGGGCGGATGCCGGGCCGGGGGCCCTCCCGGAGGTCTCGCCCGGGGGCGCGCCCGTGCCCCGCCGCATCGACCGCCTGCGGTGCCGCGCCACCCGCTCCCGATTGCCGCACACCTCGCTGGAGCACCACCGCCTGCGCCGCCCCCGGGAGGTGTCCAGATAGACCAGCGAGCAGTTCTCGCCCTCGCACTCCCGCAGTTGCCCGCGGGCCGCCCCGTCCGTCAGCAGCGCGACGGCGTCCCGCGCGACCGCGGCGAGCAGCCCGGCGCAGTCGGGCGGGCCGGAGAAGGTACGGGCCAGGCTCCCATCGGCGGTACGCAACAGGCGCACGGCGGGCGGATCCGCGACCTCGGCGGTAGCGTTGAGCAGCGTCAGGTCGGCGTCGGCCGCCCGGTCCCGGAGTTCGTCGTGCACCACGCGGCGCAGGAGCTCGCGCAGCGCCCTGAAGCGGGTGACCCAGCCGCCGTCGACGGCCTCCAGCGGGACTCCGGGTGGTACCACCCCCGCGCCGACGAGCCAGGCCGTCAGATGCTCGGGCCCGGTGAGCCGTTCGGCCGGGGTGCCGCCGGTCGTGGCCACCAGATCCAGGCAGATCCGCCCGCAGTCGAACCGCAGGTCGTGAGGCGCCGCCATGTGCCTGTCACTCCTTAGAGAACAAACGCGTGTGCCCCAAGAGTGCCCGGCGCGGCGGCCGCCGGGAACCCTCCGGGGGCGCCCACCACGGAGGTGCACCGCCCGTAGACACATCGAGTAGACACTGGATGTATACCTCTCGGGTATAGTCCGCGGCGTGGTGCCCGGACGGCCCTGCCGACCGCCGCGCCCTGCCCCTTCCGGCCCCTCCAGGACGAAGGTCTCCATGTCGCCGAAATCCCTGCTCAGGAACCGCGCCAGCCTGACCCACAAAGTCGCCTACGCGATCCGGAACCCGGCCCGCGTCACCCCCTACCTCAAGCGCACCGCGCGCGACACCTGGCTGCGCGTCAAGCACCCCCGCCACGTGGACTACTACCGCGCGGTCATGGCGTCCGACGCGGCCCGCAACCCGGAGGCGGCGGTCGGCAGCCGGAGCCATGAGCGCTGGCTGGCGCTGGGGGAGATGCAGTTCGACTACCTGGCGGAGCACGGCCTCAAGCCGGTCCACCGGATGCTCGACATAGGCTGCGGCAACCTGCGGGCGGGCTGGCGCTTCATCGAGTACCTGGACACCGGCAACTACTACGGGATCGACATCTCGCCGGACATCCTGATCTCCGCGAAGAAGACCCTCACCACCTACGGCCTCCAGGCCAAGCTGCCGCATCTGACCCTCACGCACGACCTCACGCTGGACTTCCTGCCGGACGGCCACTTCGACGTCGTGCACGCGCACAGCGTCTTCTCCCACTCGCCGGTCGAGGTCATCGACGAGTGCCTGGCCCACGTCGGCCGCGTCCTGGCGCCCGGCGGCTTCTTCGACTTCACCTTCGACCGCACCGAGGGCGCCGAACACCAGGTGCTGCGCGAGGACTTCTACTACCGGACCGAGACCCTGCTGCGGCTGGCGCGCAAGCACGGCCTGGAGGCCCGGTTCATGGAGGACTGGGAGAAGCGGCCGCACGGCCAGTCCAAGATCCGCGTCAACAACCCGACCTGACCCGCGCCGCGGCCGCCATCACCCCGGCACGCCCGGGCGGACCGGTCAGACGCCGTCGTACTTGCCGGTGTCCGCGTGCGGGTCGAGCGAGAGCCGGTAGCCCCGCTTGACCACCGTCTGGATCAGCTTCGGCGCGCCCAGGGCCACCCGCAGCCGGGCCATCGCCGTCTCCACCGCGTGCTCGTCCCGCCCCGCGCCCGGCAGCGCCCGCAGCAGGTCCGCTCGGGCCACCACCCAGCCGGGGCGGCGGGCCAGCGCGCGCAGCAGCGCCATACCGGCCGGGGGCACCGGCCGCAGCTCGCCGTCCACGACGACGGCGTGGCCGCGGATCTCGATGCGCCGCCCGGCGACCGGCAACGACAGCACCCGGCCCGGGAGTTCGCGGCACAGGACGCTGACCATCGGCCCCAGCCGGAAGCGCTCCGGCTGGAGGGTGGGCAGATCGTGGGCCTGGAGGGGCAGTGCGGTGACCGGCCCCACGCACACCGACAGCACGTCCTGGCGCAAGGCGGCCAGCACCTCCTCCCGGATGCCGCGCTCCTCGGCGCGGCGCAGCAGCGACGAGGCGGCAGGGGCGCTGGTGAAGGTGACCGCGTCCACGCCACGGCCGATCACCGCGTCCAGCAGCCGGTCCACGGGGGCGATGTCCTCGGGCGGCATCCAGCGGTAGACGGGGACCCCCACGACCTCCGCGCCGTCGGCCCGCAGCGCCTCCACGAAGCCCGGCAGCAGCTCCCCGTGCAGCTGGATGGCCACCCGGCGCCCGGAGACCCCCTCCTCCAGCAGCCGGTCGAGGACCTCGGCCATGGACTCGGAGGCGGGTGACCACTTCTCGGTCAGCCCGGCGGCCCGTATCGCGCCCTTCACCTTCGGCCCGCGCGCCAGCAGCTCGACGCCGGCCAGCCGGCCGAGCAGCTCCTCGCCCAGCCCCCACCCCTCGGCGGCCTCGATCCAGCCGCGGAAGCCGATGGCGGTGGTCGCGATCACCACGTCCGGCGCGTCCTCGATCAGGCCCCGGGTGGCGGCCAGCAGCTCGGTGTCGTCCGGCAGCGGGACGATACGCAGCGCCGGTGCGTGCATCACCTGCGCGCCGCGGCGCTCCAGCAGCGTGCCCAGCTCCTCCGCACGCCGCGCGGCGGTGACACCGACGGTGAATCCCTCCAGCGGCCGAACGCCCTGCGCGGCCTCACGCGGGGTCTCCGGCCGGTCCCCGTCGCCCGGCTGCGGCTGCTGGTCGCCCGGCTGCTGTGGTTGCTGCTCCTGCTGCTGATCGTGCATGGTCGTCCCGCTCCGCCCAGAGTGGTGTGGTGCATCGTGCGTACGCGCTCCCTCACCGCCGCGGCTCGGGCGAGAGGGGTCCGATGGTGCCGAGCCTGCCAACACCACGTGACAGGCCCGGTCACCCAGTATTTCCCAAGTGTTACAGCGCGTCCCGCGGCGCCGCTCACACCTCCGCGTAGACGGGCCGGGCGGCCGCCTCTCCCGCGTCCGCGCCCGTCTCCGGACCGGCCGCGGCCCCGCCGCGCCGCGGCTTGCGCAGGTATACGGCCCAGGTCACCGCGCAACACACCGCGTAGAAGGCGAGGAACGACACGAACGCCGGGGTGCCGGATCCCGTCATCTGGAACGACTGCCGGAAGGCGAGGTTGATGGCCAGCCCGCCGAGCGCGCCCACCGCGCCGATCAGCCCCATGGCTGCTCCCGAGAGCCGCCGCCCGTACGTCGCGGCCGCCTCCCCCGCGAGCCCCCGCCTGACGGCCTGGGCCTGGAAGATCCCCGGGATCATCTTGTACGTCGAGCCGTTGCCGAGCCCGGTCAGCACGAACAGGGCGATGAACCCCACGAGGAAGACCGGCAGCGACCGCGCCGCCGACGCGTAGATCACCACGCCGGTCGCCGCCCCCATCGCCACGAAGTTGCCCAGCGTGATCCGGGCGCCGCCGAACCGGTCCGCGAACCGCCCGCCGACCGGCCGCACCAGCGAGCCGAGCAGCGGCCCGATGAACGTCAGGGAGGCCGCCTGGAGGGGCGTGCGGGCGAACTGGTTCTGCAGCACCAGGCCGAAGGCGAAGCTGTAGCCGATGAACGAGCCGAAGGTGCCGATGTACAGCAGCGACATCACCCAGGTGTGCGGCTCCTTGGCCGCGTCGCGCGCCGCCCCGGTGTCGTTCGTGACCGGCCCGAGGTTGTCCATGAAGAGCGCGGCGAGCACCGCGGCGACCACGATCAGCGGCACGTAGACGGCGAGCACGATCCGCGGGTGCGCGGCCCCCGCCGTACCGATGACCAGCAGGCCGAGCAGCTGGATGACCGGCACGCCGACGTTTCCGCCGCCGGCGTTCAGGCCCAGCGCCCACCCCTTCTTGCGCAGCGGGTAGAAGGAGTTGATGTTGGTCATCGACGAGGCGAAGTTGCCGCCGCCGACCCCGGCCAGCGCCGCGACCACGATGAATGTCGTGTACGAGGTGCCCGGCGTCATCACCAGCGCCGCTGCGGCCGTCGGGACGAGCAGCATCAGCGCGCTCAGCACCGTCCAGTTACGTCCGCCGAAGCGCGCCACCGCGAAGGTGTAGGGCACCCGCAGCACGGCGCCCACCATCGTCGGCATCGCCACCAGGAAGAACTTCCCGGCCGGATCGACCCCGTATTCCGGGCCCATGAAGAGCACCATGACCGACCACAGGCTCCATATGGAGAAGCCGATGTGCTCGGAGAGCACCGAGAAGACCAGGTTCCGCCGCGCGGTCTTCTCACCGGTCTCCTTCCAGAAGCCCTCGTCCTCGGGATCCCACCGCTCGATCCACCGGCCTCCTCTTCTCGTACGACTACCGCTACCGGTCTCTGCCGCGGCCTCGGCCGTCATCGCGCCTCCCAGGGTCGTGTCCTCTTCCCCCGAAGCTAGGTACGGCGCGTTTCCGGCCCGTGCCGACAGGTGACCACGGCGAAACCTTGCACTCACGCCTTCCCCGGCCACGTGGTGAGCCGACACCGTAACGGACGGGCGCAGCGCGCGCTGTGCGGCGCAGAGGCCCGGCGGCGCGGGGGCACAGCTCCGCGACCGGATGCGCCGCACGCCCCCTCCGTTCACCCGATGGGGGCAATGGCATCGGCGCCGGCCGCTGACAACCTGACAAGAGAACGTTGGGTAATCAACACGGCACTTTGCGTACATGCGTGCATGACCGGTGCGCGGCCCGTCCGAGGAAGGGGACACCTCCATGCAGGAACCGCAGGAGCAGGCCGAGTACGAGGCACCCGAGCCGGCGGAGGCCGGCGACTCCACCGAGCCGGCGCTCGGGTTCCTCGGCCCCCACCGGGACGGCCTGGCCGGATTCCACCACGGCTGGTGGTGAATCGGCACCACCACAGGGCCCTGTCGACCCCACGCCCCCGGCAGGGCCCGCCCGGCGCCGGGTACGGAGCCGCTCCGTCAGCCGACGCCCATCGCGCGGGCGTCCTCCCGGGGCAGCCACGCCTTCGCCGGAGCGGTCAGCCAGCCCGCGTCGGCGGCGAGTTCGTGTGCGGCGGTCCGCAGCGCGTCGAGGCCCGGATGCCGCAGCCCCTTGCGCCACACCATCGAAATCGGCGACAGCGGCACCGGATCGACCAGCGGTCGCAGCACCATCCCCGGCACCTCGATGAACTCCACGCTCGCCAGCACCGACCAGCCCCGCTTCCGCACCACCCGCACGAACTCCCGCGAGCCCTCGATCTCCGGGAAAGGAGCGGCCATCGCGATCCCGCGCCCCTCGAAGAGACGGGCCGCCAGATCCGTCCACTCCGCGGTCTGCGGATTCCCGGCACCGGCGTAGAGCGTCTCCCCGGCCAGCGCCGCGAGCGGCACCGCGCCCCGGGGGGCCAGCGGATGGCCCTCGCGCAGCAGCACCGCCATCGGCTCCAGCCGGACGGGCTGATGCTCCAGACCGGCCCGCACCCCGGCCGGCAGCGCCGCGACCCGGCCGAAGGACACATCGAGCCGTCCGTCCGCCAATTCCGCGGCCGCGCCCGTCAGTCCGCTGTGGAAGCGGGCGACCAGCTCGCAGCTCTCCGGCACCCGGGCACGAGCCGTCTCCAGCACCCGGTGCGCCGTCCCGATCGGCACGCCCACGTCGACCAGCAGCGGCCGCTCCGGCACCGCCCGGAACGCCGCGGCCAGTTCGTCCTGTGCGGCCAGCACCCGCCGGGCGTACGGCAGCAGCCGCTGCCCGTCCGGCGCGAGCGCGACCTGGCGCGTGGTCCGCACGAAGAGGACGGCACCCAGCTCCCGCTCCAGGCGCCGGACATCCCGGCTGAGCGCCTGCTGGGCCACGTACAGCCGGGCGGCGGCCCGGGTGAAGTGGAGTTCCTCGGCGACGGCGGTGAACGCCCGCAGCAGACGCGGGTCGATGTCATACGGCACCGGGCCACCTTCCCAGCCACCACCCAGCATTAACAACCCTGTTGCGTGAATGCGGTCTGATCAGGTGTTGGACGACCGGCCTCGTCCGCCGCGACGGTAGAGGCATGATCCTCTTCCTCGCCGCCCGCCCGGTCACCGCCCCGCCCGTACGGCCCCCTGCCCGGCCGCCCCGTCGCGCGCCCCGGCCGCGCCGCTCGCGCCGCGGGCCGCTCGTGCCGTACCGCCGGATCTTCGCCGTGCCCGGCACCCGCGCCTTCACCGCAGCGAACCTCCTGGCCCGCCTCCCGATGGGCATGCTGAGCATCAGCGCGGTCCTGATGATCGCCGGATCGCGCGGGTCCTACGCGCTGGCCGGGGCCGTCACCGCCACCGGGCTCGCCGCGACCGCGCTGGCCGGCCCGTGGACCGCCCGGCTGATCGACCGCCACGGCCAGGCACGTATCGCCGTCCCCGCCACCGTCCTCGCCGTCCTCGGCTCCGTCGGCCTGCTCCTGTGCGTGCGCCATGACGCGCCCGCCTGGACCCTGTTCGCCTGCTACGCGGCCACCGCCACCACGCCCAACACCGGAGGCATGTCCCGCGCCCGCTGGGCCCATCTGCTGCGCGGGGACCCCGCCGCCCTGCACACCGCCAACTCCTTCGAACAGGCGGCGGACGAACTCTGCTTCATGCTCGGCCCGGTCCTCGCCACCCTGCTGTGCACCGCCCTCTTCCCCGAGGCGGGTACGGCCGTGGCGGCGGCGCTCCTGCTCGCCGGCGTACTGCTGTTCGCGGCCCAGCGCCGCACCGAACCGCCCGTGCCGCCCCCCCGGGAAGACCGCGCCCGCCCCCGGCCACCGCTGCGCCTGCCCGGCCTGCCGCCACTCCTCGCCACGTTCCTGTGCACCGGCGCGATCTTCGGCTCGCTGGAGGTCGTCACCGTCGCCTTCGCGGACCGCCACGGTGTGCGCTCCGCCGCCGGGGCCATGCTCGCCCTCCAGGCAGCCGGCTCCTGCGCCGCCGGCCTGCTCTACGGCCTGCTGCCGCCCGCCGGCCGGACCGCCCGCCGCTTCCTCCTCTGCGTCGCCGCGATGGCCGCCCTGATGCTGCTCCCGCTCCTCGCCGCCTCGACGGGCAGCGTGGTGGCCCTGGCCGCCGCGCTCCTGCCGGCCGGCATGGCCACCGCGCCGACCATGGTCACCGGCATGGGCCTGGTCCAATCACGGGTGCCCGTCGGGCAGTTGAACGAAGGGATGACCCTGGCCGTGACCGCCCTCCTCGGCGGCATCGCGGCCGGCACGGCAGCGGGCGGCTGGGCGGTGGACCACCTCCCCGACTCACCCCCCGCCGCCTACACCGTCCCGGCCTGCGCGGCCGGCCTGGCGCTCGTCACCACCTTCCTCGCCGCCCGGGCCCGCCGCTGAACCGGCAGGCCCCGGCGGGCGCACGGCCGCTCAGCCGCCCAGCCCCCATCCCCGCCCCAACTCGTACGCGGCACACAGGTTCACATCGAGCACATACGCCGCTGCCGTCCCGCACTGGGCCGGTCCCGTCCCCGGATCGACCGGCTGCCCGTGCCCCATGCCGGTGATCGCGTACGTCTGGACGACCGGGGCCCCCGCGGCGTCCTCATACACCGCGTGCGGATATCCGCCCACCGTGTCCGTCCGGTCCGCCGTCCCGTCGATACCGTGCACATTCGTCCACTGCTCGACGAGGTCCGCCATGTTCACCGGTTTCACGGTGGTGTCGGCGGTGCCGTGCAGCACCGTGAGCGTCGGCCAGGGGCCGCCGTACCCCGGATACGCCGCCCGCACCCGATCACCCCACTGCGCGGGCGTCTGCGTCGCCCCGACGTACATGCACACATACGGCGACCCGGCGGCCTGCGCACAGCCGTACGGCAGCCCGGCGACCACCCCGCCGCCCGTGAACACCTCCGGATACGCGGCCATCATCACGGTCGCCATCCCGCCGCCCGCCGACAGACCGGTGACATAGACCTTCGAGGCCCCGGTGTCCGACCGCTGCCGCTGCACCATCTGCGCGACGGACGCGGCCTCTCCCTGCCCGCGGGCCGTGTCGCCCGCGGTGAACCAGTTGAAGCACGAGGTGGCGTTGTTCGCCGTGCTCTGCCCCGGCAGCACGACCGAGAAGCCCCACCGGTCGGCGAGCTCGACCCACCCGCTCTGCCGTCCGTAGTCGACGGCGTTCTGCGTACAGCCGTGCATCGCGACCACGACCGGTCGCCCCGCCGGCAGCCCGGACGGTACATAGCGGTACATCCGCAGCGCCCCGGGATTCGTCCCGAACCCGGTGACCTCCTCGATCGCCCCGGAGGCCGCCTCCGCCCGCGCGCCGCCCACCGGCGACAGCCCGCCCGCCAGCAGCCCGGCGAGCAGCACCAGCACCCCGGCCGTCCGCCGGCCCCATCTCGTCCGCATCGTCCGTCTCATCACGCCCCGTCCCTGCCCTTCGCCGTCCGTCGTTGCCGAGGGACGGTAGGCGGGCCCCGGGGGCGCCGATATGTGGCCGGCGACCACAAAAACGACTCAGGCCCCGGTGTCCTCACGGACACACGGGGCCTGGGCCTCACATGGGAATTGTGGAGATGGCGGGAATCGAACCCGCGTCCAACGGTGCAGCAACAGGGCTTCTCCGAGTGCAGTTCGCTGCGATTTTCTCGGCCCCGGAGATCACGCGAACAAGTCTCCGACGGGCTCAGCCACTGTTTGATTTCCTTCTAAACCCCGTGACCGGGTCTAGAAGTTTAGTTCCCTAGCTGATGCCAGGATCCGGGTCGGGAACAGCCCCGGGCTGACACTTCGCAAGTCGCTACTTAGGCAGCGAGGGCGAAGGAATCGCGCTTGGTGTTGGCGATTATTGTTTGCGACATATGGTTTACGAGATCATTGCCGCTTCCTCGACTCGCTTCCCCTGCTTCAACATCCGCTGTCGAAACCGATCATCCCCATGTTGTTTTTTCAAGGTGATGCACTGACACCCGCATGGGGCGGCAGCTCCTGCACACCCCGTGAGGTGCAGTGCCATCGTACGGGACCAACGCACGACCATGCCAGCGTATTCCCCGGCCCTGCCCCCGGCCCCGTGGCGGGCGGGCGCCGGCCGGGGGTCAGGCGCGCTGGCGCCTGCGGGCGGCGGACACGGCGCGCTCCGTCTCGCGGCGGTCCTGCTGCTCACGCAGCGTCTGCCGCTTGTCGTATTCCTTCTTGCCCTTGGCCAGAGCGATCTCGACCTTGGCCCGGCCGTCCTTGAAGTACAGCGCCAGCGGCACGATCGTGTGGCCGCTCTCCTGGCTCTTCGCTTCCAGCTTGTCGATCTCGGCGCGGTGCAGCAGCAGCTTCCGCTTGCGGCGGGCGCTGTGGTTGGTCCAGGTGCCCTGGGTGTACTCCGGCACATGGACGTTGTGCAGCCACGCCTCGTGACCGTCGATGTGCACGAAGCCGTCGGCCAGCGACGCCTTGCCCTGCCGCAGCGACTTCACCTCGGTGCCCCACAGCACCAGGCCGCACTCGTAGGTGTCCAGAATGTGGTAGTCGTGCCGCGCCTTCTTGTTCTGCGCGATGAGCTTGCGCCCCGTCTCTTTAGCCATAGTGCGGCCATTTTCGCACTACGACCCACCCCCGAGGCCACTCAATACCGTCCGGGCCCTTTTCTCCGTGCGGCTCTCGGCCAGCACATCGGGGGTGATCCCCCGGCCGTCGACGGCCCGGCCGGACGGTGTGCGGTAGTGGCCCACGGTCAGCTCGGCGACCGAGCCGTCCGGCAGCTCGCTGGGCATCTGCACCGAGCCCTTGCCGAAGGTCGGGGAGCCGACGACGACCGCCCGGCTGCGGTCCTGCAGGGCGCCGGCGAGCAGCTCACCGGCGCTCATCGTGCCCCCGTCGACGAGGACCACCAGCGGAACTCGGGTATTGCCGCCCCGCTCGGCGTACAGGGCGCGCTGGCTGCCGCGGACGTCGTAGGTGGCGACCAGGCCGCCGTCCAGGAAGGCGGAGGCGGCGTCGACGGCCTCCGTCACCAGGCCGCCGGTGTTGCCGCGCAGATCCAGCAGCAGGCCGCCGTGCGGCGCCGCACGGCGGACCGCCCGGCGCACCTCCTCACCGGTGCCCTTGGCGAAGGCGGCGACCTTGATCCGGGTCAGGCCGTGGGCCGACCGCTCGGTGGTGACGTTCTGCGTTCTGAGACGGGTGCGGTGCAGGGTCGCGGTCCAGGAGCGGGACCCGCGCCGGAGATCCAGCCGGACGGACGTACCGGCCTCGGCGGAGTGCTCGCCCGAGCCGTCCTCGGCGGCGCCGCGCAGCCGGGCGACGATCTCGGTGACCGGCCTGCCCCGGGAGGGCCGGCCGTCGACGGCACGCAGCGCGTCACCGACGGCGATGCCGGCGCGATCCGCGGGGCTGTCGTCCTGCACCCCGGAGACCTCGATCCGGCCGCCGTGCGCCTGGCGCACCCACAGGCCGACGCCGACGTAGGCACCGTCCAGCTGCTGTTGGAAGCCCTCGAACTCGCCGGGCGAGTAGATCGCCGACCAGCGGTCGCCGCTGCGGCTGACGACGTCGGCAGCGGCCTGCGAACCGGACTTGCCGTCCTCCATGGCCTCGGACGCCGCCCGCTCGACGGCCGCGCGGTCGGCGATCCGCTCGGCCCGGCCGTCGGCGCTGGTACGCACCGGCCGCTCCACGGCGCCTTCGGCGCTCTCGTTCCATGTACCCGCCGCGGCGCCGGTCGCGAGCACACTCGCGAAGACCAACGTCAGGGCTGCCCCGCGGCGGATGCGGCGGGGCCGGTCGTACGCACACGGGCCCGACATGCCGGTGAGTCTAGGTGACAAAAGGGCGCCGTACGGTGAGTTGACCGTACGACGCCCCTTGGCAAAGCTCACACCTTGAGGTACTTGCGCAACGCGAAGAAGGCGGCGAGCGCGGGCATCAGCAGCCCGATCAGCAGCACCAGCGGCAAGACCGCCGCCACCGAGTCCCAGCCGATGAAGTTGATCACCTGGATCTTCTCGGCCAGCCAGTTGTTGACCAGGATGTACTTGCCGCCGACGATCAGCACGCAGGCGAACACCGCCCCCAGCAGCCCCGCGATGGCGGCCTCCAGGATGAACGGCATCTGGATGTAGAAGCTGGACGCTCCCACCAGGCGCATGATCCCGGTCTCCCGCCTTCGGCTGAACGCCGACACCCGGACGGTGTTGACGATCAGCATCAGCGCAACGACGAGCATCAGCCCCATCACACACAGCGCGGCGATATTCATGCCGTTCAGGAGGTTGAACAGTGGCTCAACGGTGTCCCGTTGGTCCTGGACCTCCTGCACGCCGGGCCGCTCGGAGAACGCCGACTTGATGACCGTGTACTTCGTGGGGTCCTTGAGCTTGACCCGGAAGGACTCCGGAAGCTGGTCGGGCGTGACCAGTCCGGCGACGGGCGTGTCGCCGAACTGCTCCTTGTAGTGCTTGTATGCCTGGTCGCTGGATTCATACTGCACCGGCTTCTGCACGAGCGGCAGCCGGTTCAGCTCGGCCTTGATGTCGTCCTTCTGCTGCTGCGTGGCCGCACCCTTGGTGCAGTTGGTGCCGCTGCCGGCGTCGTTCTTGTTGCAGAAGAAGATGGAGACATTGACCTTGTCGTACCAATAGCCCTTCATCGTGCTGACCTGGTCGCGCATCAGCAACGAAGCGCCGAACAGGCCGAGCGAAAGGGCCACCGAAACGATGACGGCGAAGGTCATCGTGAGATTACGGCGGAGACCGACGCCGATCTCCGACAGGACGAACTGGGCGCGCATGGCGTCCTTTCAGTGCTGGTAGCCGTACACGCCGCGCGACTGGTCGCGTACGAGCCGGCCCTTCTCGAGTTCCATGACCCGCTTGCGCATCTGGTCGACGATCTGCTGGTCGTGGGTGGCCATGACCACCGTCGTACCGGTCCTGTTGATCCGGTCCAGCAGCTTCATGATGCCGACGGAGGTCTGCGGGTCGAGGTTTCCGGTGGGCTCGTCCGCGATGAGCAGCATCGGGCGGTTGACGAAGGCCCGCGCGATGGCGACGCGCTGTTGCTCACCACCGGAGAGTTCACCCGGCATACGGTCCTCTTTGCCGCCGAGGCCGACGAGTTCGAGGACCTCGGGCACCGTCTTGCGGATCTGGCCACGCGGCTTGCCGATGACCTCCAGCGCGAAGGCGACGTTCTGCCCCACCGTCTTGTTGGGGAGCAGGCGGAAGTCCTGGAAGACCGTGCCCACCTGGCGCCGCATCTGCGGCACCTTCCAGTTGGACAGCTTCGCGAGGTCCTTCCCCAGTACGTGCACGGCGCCATGGCTGGCGCGCTCCTCGCGAAGGAGCAGGCGCAGGAAGGTTGACTTACCGGAGCCCGAGGAACCCACCAGGAAGACGAACTCGCCGCGCTCGATCTCGAGCGAGACGTCCCTGAGCGCAGGGCGGTTCTGCTTCGGGTAGGTCTTGGAGACGTTGTCGAATCGGATCACTGATGCACCACGGTCGACCTGGATAGAGGGCACGGTATGCCGGGTTGCGGCTCCCGTCGGTGTGCGTGACCATACGCGAACCTCACACGGCGGCGCAGTCGCCGTCGGCGGTTGGTGCGTTTATTCACGGCACCTACGGGACAAAAGGAGCACAATCCCGCGGGGCGCGCCGTTCCGTCACGGACCTGGCACAGTGGTAGGGGGAACCAATGTGCCTTCCGGTGCGTTGGCGCAGTGGAGAAGGAGGTCGCATGACGTACGACCGATTGGTGTGCGCCAACTGCGCGGCCCCTGTGAGCGAGGGCCGCTGCCCGGTCTGCCGGGCCAGCAGGGAACGACTTCAGCACCAGACGGGCGGCATGTTCGCCCAGCTCAACCCCGTGATGCTGGTAGCGCTGCTGATCATTTTGATCGCGGTCGGGCTGCTCCTGCAGCAGACCGTCTGAGGCGGGCAGCGCAGACGCGGGTGAGCGCCGCCGTGTGCGGTGCGAGCACCCGGTACCTCACGTAGCGCAAGCGGACGCGCACTTTCCGTGCGTCGGGTGTATGCCCGGCCGGCACGCATCCGCATCGGGAGAACACCGGAGGGCCCGGGGCGCTGGCTGCGCTCCGGGCCCTCGTCGTGTACTGCGTCAGCGTCAGGCCGCGGCCGCGCCGCCGCCGCTCTTGTTGATGAAGCGGGGCATCAGGCGGAAGCCGACACCGCCGGCGATCATCGTCGCCGCGCCGATCAGCAGGAAGGTCGTGCCGGAGGAGCCGGTTTCGGCCAGCTCGCCGCCCTTGGCCTGCTGCTTCGCCTGACCGGGCGTGTCAGCGATCTGCTCCTTGCCCTCACCAGGCTGCTCGACGGGCTTGCTGCCCTCGTTGTCGGTGCCGGTGCCGGTGCTGTCGCCACCGGTGCTGTCGTCACCGCCGGTGCTGTCGTCGCCGCCCGTGCTGGCGTCGCCACCGGTGCTGGCGTCACCGCCGGTGGTCTCACCGCCGGTGCTGTCGTCGCCGCCCGTGGTCTCGCCACCGGTGGTCTCGCCGCCCGTGGTCTCACCACCGGTGGTCTCACCGCCGGTCGTCTCGCCACCGGTGCTGTCGTCACCGCCGATCTCACCGCCGGTGCTGTCGTCACCGCCGATCTCACCGCCGGTGCTGTCGTCACCGCCGATCTCGCCACCGGTGCTGTCGTCACCGCCGATCTCGCCGCCGATGCCGCCGTCGTCGCCGCCGGTGTCACCACCCGTGTCGCCGCCGGTGTCGCCACCGGAGTCGCCGCCACCGATGATGCCGCCGATGAGGCCGCCGATGATGCCCGTGTCGCCATCACCGTTGGGGCCCTGACCGGGACCTGCCGCCGAGGCGGCGCCGGCCGCGGTGAGCGACGCACCGGCCGCGATCACCGCGCCGGCTGCGATGCGCGCTACGCGCAGCCGCGTCTTCTTCGTCATGTGCTGCTACCCCCAGTAGCTGAACTCGTCAATGGAGCATCGCTGTACCGGGGCCACGGCCGATAGGGGGTACGCGAGTCACGGCCCCACACTCGGGCGGGCCACTCATCTCCCCGTTCATACACGCGCCCCAGACATACGCATGCCGCGCCCACCCTTCCCAGTTCCGCCAACATCGTCAAGGTCGAATAAAGTCTCGATGACCGAATTGCCAGAAGTTGGGCGGTACATGGACGTACGACTGTGACCAAACCGCCACATCAAAAAACAACTGCCCTCCGAGGAGAGGCAGTTGTCTGATGAGGCGTATGCGCCGAAAAGCGCTACTTCTCCTGCTGCTTGCGCCAGCGGATCCCGGCCTCCAGGAAGCCGTCGATGTCGCCGTCGAGCACGGAGGAGGGGTTGCCGACCTCGAACTCCGTCCGCAGGTCCTTGACCATCTGATAGGGGTGCAGGACGTACGAACGCATCTGGTTGCCCCAGGAGTTGCCGCCGTCGCCCTTGAGCGCGTCCATCTTCGCCTGCTCCTCCTGGCGGCGGCGCTCGAGGAGCTTGGCCTGGAGGACGTTCATCGCCGACGCCCTGTTCTGGATCTGCGAGCGCTCGTTCTGGCAGGAGACGACGATGCCGGTCGGAAGGTGCGTCAGACGGACCGCGGAGTCCGTGGTGTTGACGCCCTGGCCGCCGGGGCCGGAGGAGCGGTAGACGTCCACCCGCAGCTCGGACTCGTCGATCTCGATGTGGTCGGTCTTCTCGACGACCGGCAGCACCTCGACGCCCGCGAAGGACGTCTGGCGGCGGCCCTGGTTGTCGAACGGCGAGATGCGCACCAGGCGGTGGGTGCCCTGCTCGACCGAGAGGGTGCCGTAGGCGTAGGGGACCTGGACGGCGAAGGTGGTCGACTTGATGCCGGCCTCTTCGGCGTACGAGGTCTCGTACAGCTCGGTCTTGTAGCCGTGCCGCTCGGCCCAGCGCAGGTACATCCGCTGCAGCTTCTCGGCGAAGTCGGCGGCGTCCACACCGCCGGCCTCCGCGCGGATGTTCACCAGCGCCTCACGGGCGTCGTACTCGCCCGACAGGAGGGTGCGGACCTCCAGCTCGTCCACCGCCTTGCGCACGGACGTCAGCTCCGCCTCGGCCTCGGCGCGGGCGTCCTCGTCGCCCTCGTCCTCGGCCATCTCGAAGAGCAGCTCGAGGTCATCGACCCGGCCGCGCAGCTCCTCGGCGCGGCGCAGCTGGCCCTGGAGGTAGGACAGGCGGCTGGTGATCTTCTGCGCGCTCTCCGGGTCGTCCCACAGGGACGGTGCCGCGGCCTGCTCCTCGAGCACGGCGATATCGGCCCTCATCTTGTCGAGGTCCAGGACGGCCTCGATCGACCCCATGGTCGAGGAGAGGGACTTCAGCTCTTCGGATACATCGACGACTGCCACGCACCCAGCCTAACGGCTGACGCCGCCGTCGTGCCCCGGCCCCGTCGGGACGGCCCCGCCAAGGCCCGGCCGGGCCGCTGTCGCCCGCTGCCGGGCGGCCGCGGGCGCTGCCGCGGGCCCCTGGGGGCACGGCCCGGCAGGCGCGTTCAGGGGGCGTCGGGCTCCGACCTGTGGACGCCGGGCCCGGCGTCGCCCGGCTCGTCGTCACCGGAGGCCAGCCAGCCGCCGAGACCGGCCGCCACGACCACCGCGGCGGCGGCCGCGCCGAGCTTGATCCGCCGGCGGCGCACCGCCCGGTGCCGGGCCGAACCCGCCCGGCGCTCCCCGGCGGCCCTGGGGGTGCGGGCGGTGCCGTGCGCGCCGCCCGCCAGCTCGTCGGGGCCGGGGACCCGCATGCTCGTGTGGGTGTCCCGGTTGGAGTCCGGCGCCGCGCCCTGGACGAGCGGGACCGCGCCGCGGGTGGGGCCCGCCTCGGGGGACACCGTCGGGTAGAGCGCGTCCTCCCGCGGTGCGCCGCCGTCCTCCGCCCGCTCGTCCTCCTGGGATTCGCCGTCCGGCTCGTCGATGTCCAGCGGCGGGATCCCGGCGAGGTCGGGAAGCATCTCGCGCAGCCGGGCGGCCAGCTCCGGCGCGCGCAGCCGGGACGCGGGAGCCTTCGCCAGGCACTGGAGCAACAGCTGCCACAGCTCGTCGGGGATACCGGGCAGGGGCGCGACGCTCTCGGTGACATGGCGGCGCAGCACGGCTCCGGGGTGGCCGCCGCCGAAGGGCGTGAAGCCGGCGAGCAGCTCGTACAGGACGGTCGCCAGGGCGTAGACGTCGACGGACGCGCGCGGCGGCAGGCCCTCGATGATCTCCGGCGCGAGGTAGTCGGGGGTGCCGATGACCTTCGTCGAGCGAAGCGGGATGGGGGTCCCGCCGGCCGGCGGCTGCGCGAGGGTCCTGCGCGGCGAGTCGACGAGCCGGGCGATGCCGAAGTCGGTGAGCAGGGCGGGGTGCGCTCCGCCGGGGCCCAGCGCGCCCTGCATGTCCAGCAGGACGTTCTCGGGCTTGACGTCGCGGTGCACGATCCTGGCGGCGTGCGCGGCGGCCAGCGCGTCGGCGACGTCGGCGGCGATGGCGACCGCGGCCTCGGGGGCCATCCGGCGCTCGCGCTCCAGGCGGGTGCGCAGGTCGGTGCCCCGTACGAGGTCCATCACCAGCGCCAGGTCGTTGCCGTCGACGACGAGGTCGCGCACGCCGACGACGCGGGGGTGGTCCAGGCTCAGCAGCGCCGTACGCTCCTGCACGAAGCGGCCGACGAGCTCCTGGTCGGAGGCGAGATCCTCACGCAACAGCTTGATGGCCACGGCCCCTTCGGGGCCCTCGCCCAGCCATACCGTGCCGGCACTGCCGCGCCCCAGGATCTGGTGGGCGGTGTACCGGCTGCCGATCTTCCGTGCCAAGACTGCTCCGACGTGTCGGGCCCCCGAGCGTCCTGCGGGGGCTGAAGTTGGCGTCAAAGCTACGCGGGTACCGACGGGTTCAGTGCCCCGGACGGCGGCAACCTTCACTTCTGTTGAGGAAATCGCCCGCCGGAAGTCGACAAATCCACGAGGTCACGCACCGGGGCGGGGCTGCCGCCCCGGTGGGTGGGCGCTACTTGGAGAGGTTCTGCACGAAGTCCTCGACGGTGCGGAAGGCGTCCCCGATCTGGTCGAAGTAGCCCTTCGTCGTGCCGATCCACTCCTGAAGAGGAGTCAGTTCCCAGATCAGCCAGCTCGCCACGAACAGTATGAGCAGGGTGAACAGACAGCCCTTGAGACAACCCAGGCCCGGAATCCGCATCGGGTTGGCGCTGCGTTGACGCGGCTCGCGCCGGGGCCGGGGCTCCGGGGCGGGCGGGCGCTGCGGTTCGTAGCGCTGCGGCGGCGGCTCCTGGCGGCGCTGCGGTGCCTGCGGCTGCTGGGCGTACGGCGCGGGACCGCCGCCGTACTGCTGCCGGCCCTGCGGCGGCTGCTGCGGTGCGGGCCGGCGCTGGGGGCGGCGGCGCAGCGGGTCCTCGCTCGGGTCGAGGTACTGCACCTGGGTCTGCTCGCTGCGGTCCCGGGCGGCCCGCATCTGGGACTCCCAGGGGTGCGGCCCGTCGGGCTCCTGCGGTCCGCCGCCGGGCATGCCCTGGGGCATCGGCGGCACCGGCGGCATGGCGCGGGTCGGGTCGCCCTGGCCGTAGCCGGGGCCGCCGGTGGACGGCATGACGCTGGTCGCCGCGGCCGGGTCGTAGGAGCCGGCGTGGGACGGCAGTACCTGGGTGGCGTCGCCGCCGTCCGGGGCGCCCTCCGTCCCGGGCACCACGGCGGGGGCCGGGTCGGGCGCGAGCAGCGCGGCGACGCCGAGCGCCGCCTCGGCCTGGGCCGGGTTGGAGTGCACTCCGACGCCTGCCGCGACGGTGCGCAGGCCGCGGGCGAGGTTCTCGGCGCTGGGCCGCTCCTCCGGGCGCTTGCGCAGACAGCGCTCTATGACCGTCCACAGCGGCTCGGGGATGGTGCTGGGGCGGCGCGGCTCCTCGCTCAGGTGCCGGTGCAGCACTTCGAGTGCGGTCGCGCCGGCGAACGGCGGCCGGCCGGTGACCAGCTCGTACAGCAGGATGCCGGCGCCGTAGATGTCGACCGCGGAGGTCTGCGGACGGCCCTCGGCGGACTCCGGCGCCACGTAGGCGGGGGTCCCGACGAATTCGTGGGTGCGGGTCAGGCCCGGGGAGTCGGCGAGGCGCGCGATGCCGAAGTCGGTCAGCATCGGGTGCATCTCGCCGCTGCCGTTCGACCCGGCGAGCAGGACGTTGGCGGGCTTGAGGTCGCGGTGCACCACACCGTCGGCGTGGCTGGCCGCCAGCGCGTCGGCGATCTGCGCGGTCAGCAGGGAGGCCGCCACCGGGCTGAAGGGGCCGTTGTCGCGAAGGTAGCGGTGCAGGTCCGGGCCGTCGACCAGGTCCATCACCAGGGCGAGCAGATCGCCCTCGACGACGAGGTCACGGGTCCGGACGATGTTGGGGTGGGTGAGCCGCAGCAGGACGGAGCGCTCCCGCAGGAAGCGCATCACCACATCCGCGTCGTTCGCCAGCTCTTCCTTGAGGACCTTGATCGCGACGGTCTCGCCGGGCTCGCCGGCCACCGCGGCCTCGGCGCCCGCGGTCTCCCGCTGACGGGCACGCCAGACGGTGCCCGTGGCACCGCGTCCCAGCGGTTCCTCAAGCAGGTACTTGCTGCCTACCGGCCGCACGTCATGCGCTCCCTGGTCTTGGTGGTTCCTCTTGCCTGGCCCGCTGGGTCAGCACGCGGCCCGTCCGCCCACTGTAATGCCGTCGTACAAGCTCCTGGGCTCGCGACGGCGGCGGGGCTTGTGGGGAAGACGTGCCGAAGCCGCGAATGGTTGCCACCGGCGGTCGGCCGCAGGGGCGCGCGACCGCCTCGGCAGGGCCGACCCCTTCCGAAGTTGATCATTGCGATCGAAATCCGGCCGTTCACCGCGCGCAAGCAGGCACTTTTTCGGCCTTGGAAGACCAAACAAGATCACTCGTTGGCGGTCGGCGGGCGTGTTGTCAGCGGCAGGTGCGAGGATGCACCCAGCACGCATGCGGTGGGGCGCGCGGTCTTTGTCGCGACGTGCACTTGGGACTTGTACGTGCCGACGTGCTCGGGTGCGGTGGGGGAGTGAGCGCGGCCCCTGCCGGTTTTCCCGGCAGAAGGGACCGTTGACGGCGATGCAGATCCGGCTGACCGTCCTCGGGCCGCGCAGCGGCCACACCACCCGGGCCTGCGACGTGCTCGTGACGGCGCCCGCCGGAACCCCACTGGCCTCGGTGGCCGGCTCCCTCGCGGCGTCGGTGGCCGGCTCCGGCGCGGACGTCGGCGGCGGGGGCTCCGGGAGCTCCGGCGGCCCGGGCGGGACCGGCAGCAGCCCGGTCGTGCTGTACGCCGGGGCCGAGCGGCTCGACCTCCAGCGTGCCGCGATCGGCGAGCCGCCCCTGATCGACGGCGCGGTGCTCTCCCTCCAGGGCCCCGGCCCCGCCCCGGCGCACGGCCTGCCGCACGGCCAGGCCAGGCTGCGCGTCGTCTCCGGGCCCGACGCCGGCGGCGTCCATCTGCTGCACGGCGGCCAGATCCGCATCGGCCGCTCCGCCGACGCCGACGTCCCCCTCGACGACCCGGACGTCTCCCGGCTGCACTGCGCGGTGACCGTCGAGCCGGACGGCTCCGTGTACGTCGCCGACCTGCGCTCCACGAACGGCACCGCCGTCGACGGCACCGACCTCGGCGAACAGCCCGCCCCGCTGCGTCCCGGCACCCTGCTGCGCATCGGCGAGTCCGCCCTGCGCCTGCAGGCTTCCCCCGGCGCCCCCGACCCGGCCCTGGCCGCCACGCCCGACGGCGAGGGCCATCTGCGCATCACCCCGCAGGCGGCGGGGGCCGAGAGCCGGGCTCGGCACGGGGACCCGGGCGGGGCGCCTGACCCCGCGGGGCCACCGGGCTCGCGGGCCGATGGCGGTTCCGGCGCGTCGGTCCGGTGGCCCGAACCCGGTGGGACAGGGGCGTACGGCCCCGACGTCCCGGCGCAGGGGCGGACACGGAGCCAGGACAGCGGCACGCGGCACCCCGGCGCGGACCTCCCGGGCCACCCCGGCGACCTCACCGGGCCGGAATCCCGGCCAGGCGCGTACGACGCGTTCGGCACGCAGCCGGGCGGCTCCGGCGGCGGCCGGGAATCGGGCACCTTCCCGTCGCCCGCCCGGGCAGCGGGCGGACCGGTGCGGCAGGACACGCCGCTGCGCGGCACCACCGCGTGGGACGACGCGCAGCCGCCCGCCTCCCCCCGCGCCGGCGCCGGCGCGGACTTCCTGGACAGCCCTTCCACCGGCCGTCCCGCCCGGCGCCCCGAGGACGGCTCCGGAATCCCCCCGCGGCCCGGCCCCGCCGCTCGCGGATACGCCGCGCCCGGGTACGACGACCGCGGACACGACCACCCGGGCCACGACCACCACCGTTCCGGCCACCCTGCCCACGACCGGCAGGTGCCCGGCGGCCCCGATGCTCACCAGGAGTACGACGACAGCCCCGTGGCGGGCGCCGGACCCGGCACCCGCGGCACGCCCCTGCGCGGCACCCCCGCCGACGGCCTCGGCCCCGGGATCCGGGAGCGCGCCGAGGGCCTGCCCTCAGGCGCGCAGGAGCGGACGCACGGCGGACAGCAGGCCCTGGCCCCGACCGAGGCCCCGAGGGGTGCGCGACGCGGCGGGATCGGTGCCTGGGCGCGGCGGCTGGCCGGCGGCAGGTCCGCGGTGGACCGCCCCGCGGACTCCCCGGAGCGGACGGTGGACGCCGCCGCGGAGCACACCGCGTCGCCCCCGGCCGCCGCCTCCGACCACTCCGCGGCGGCCGGGCCCGCCGCCCACGAGCGATGGCCCGACGCCGCCGCGGTCCTGCTGACGGCGCTCGGCCCCGGACCGCGGCTCTGGGAGCGCGGCCCCGACCACGCCGACGTACTGACCGTCCGGCTGGGCACGGCCAGCGGCAGCGGCGGCCGGGCCGCCGTGCCCGTGACCGTCGATCTGCGCCGGGCGGGCGCCCTCGGCCTCGCCGGGCCGCGCGGACGGCTGGCCGGACTGACCCGCTCCGCGGTCGCCCAGCTCGCCGCCCTGCACTCCCCCGGCACCCTGGAGATCGTGCTGCTCAGCACGGACCGCTCGCGCAGCACCGAGGAGCGGGTGGCGGACTGGTCCTGGCTGGGCTGGCTCCCCCAGGTGCGGCCCGCACACGGCCAGGACTGCCGCCTGCTGCTGGCCTTCGACAAGGAGCAGGCGACGGCCCGTACGACCGAGCTGGTGCGCCGGCTGGACGACGGTCCGCTGGGCCCCGGATGGGCCAGCGCCGACCGCGCCGATGTGGCCTCGGCCGCCGCGGGCCACCAGGGCCCCTACACCGTCGTGATCGTCGACGGCGACCTCGGCTCCTCGGCACTGCGCGAGACGGCGGCCCGCCTCGCGGCGGGCGGTCCCGCGGCCGGTATCCACCTCATCTGCCTGGCGGAGACCCCCGCCGCGTCCCCCGTCTTCCCGCTGGCCGCGACGTACGAAGCGGCCCGCGTGGCGTCGCCCGCGTTCGGCGAGTGCGGGGCGGTGGCGGTGCTCAGCGGCGATGTCGCCACGGCACTGCGCGTCGTCCAGCCGGGCTCCGGGCCCAACGGCACGGTCGCGACCGTGGACGCGGTCTCCGGTGCCTGGGCCGAGCGGTTCGCCCGCGCGCTGGCGCCGCTGCGCGAGGCCGACGCGACGGCCACCGTCGGCGGACGCACGGTGCATCGCGCCGCCGTCCCGCTGCCCGACTCCTCCCGGCTGCTGGACGAGCTGGGGCTGGCCCGCGCGACCCCCGCCTCGCTGATGGCCCGCTGGGCAGCCGCGACGGACACCGACCGGCAGGGCGCCGCCGCGGTCCTCGGCACCGGCCCGCACGGCCCGCTCTCCGCCGACCTCGCCGCCGACGGCTCCCATCTGCTCGTGGAGGGCACGGCGGCCACCGGCAAGACCGAGCTGCTGCGCTCGCTCGCCGCCTCGCTCGCCGCCGCGGACCGCCCGGATCTGCTGTCGATGGTGCTGGTGGACGGCAGCAGCGAACGCGGCGAGGGGCTCCGGGTGTGCACCGACCTGCCGCATGTCACGACGTATCTCGCCGCCTCGGACCCGGTCCGGATGCGGGAGTTCGCGCAGGCGCTGTCCTCGGAGCTGAAGCGGCGCGCCGAGATACTGGCCGGGACGCCGTTCGCGGAGTGGCGCGCCAAGCATCTGCCGGCGCCCCGGATCATCGCCCCGCGCCGTACGACCGAGGGCACGACCGGCAGCGCCGCCGGTGAGCCGGACCCGTCCACGACGGGGACGCTGCGGCTGCGGGCGCGCAGCGGTGCGCCGGTGGCGGACGGCGGGGCGGCGACGCCGATGCCGCGGCTGTTCGTGCTGGTCGACGACTTCGACGAGCTGGTGTCCCCGGCTCTGGGCAGCACCGGCCGGCCGGCCGCCGGTTCGGTGGTGCGGGCCCTGGAGGCGGTCGCCCGGGAGGGAGCCGCGCTCGGCGTGCATCTGATCGCCACGACCGGCCATCCGGACCGTACGGCCGACACCGCGACCTCCGCCCACGCCGGTCTGCGGGTGCGGCTGGGAGCCTCCGGCGATCCGTCCGACCCGGTCCCGCCCGGCCGGGGACGGCTGCACCGCGCGGAGGACGGCTCCTCCACGCCGTTCCAGGCGGGCCGGGTCACCGGGCGGATACCCAGGACCTCGACCCTGCGGCCGACGGTCGTGCCGCTGGAGTGGCAGCGGATGGGAGATCCCCCGGCCCGGCGCCCGCTGCGCGAGCTGGGCAACGGCCCGACCGATCTGGCGCTGCTGGCCAGCGCGTTGCAGCGGGCCGCGCAGTCCTCCGAGGCGCCGTCCGCCCCGCCCCTGGTGTGAGCCGTGGGCGGGCCGGGGGTGTCCGGGGGACGTCTTCGCACCATCCGCCCCGCCGCCCCCATCACCCGTAACAGCCCGATCACAAAAGGCCAGTTGGCGCGGGAGACGGTATTGCGGCCCGGGTGATCAGGGCGTAGGACTGTCGCACACCACAGCTGCACAGCACGGCACCACGGCACCACTCAGGGCACGGCGCGAACAGCACGACGCGAACGGCACGGGCAGGGACGCCGCGGCACGACGTGACACGGCTCCCTCCGCACCCGGCACGGCAGGCGCGGCGGAAAAGGGGCTGACGGGGATGCGCACACGACTCGACCGCACGGCCGCACACGGCACGCAGGCGCGAAGGGGCGGCGGCACACACGGCCGGACGCCGGCGGGACGGAAGCGCGCCACGTCCGCCCTCGCGGCCACCGCGGTGCTCGCCCTCGCGCTGTCGGCCTGCGGCGGGGGCGGCGGGGAGAAGAGCGAGGGCGGCAAGGGCGGCAGCACCGCCCCGACCGTGTCGCTGCCCAAGCTCGACGGCCAGAAGCTCCAGGTCACGGCGGTCTGGACGGGTGCCGAGCGGGAGAACTTCGTCAAGGTGCTCGACGAGTTCGAAAAGCGCACCGGCGCCACCGTCGACTTCGTACCCAGCGGTGACGACATGGCCGGCTTCGTCGGATCCAAGATCGCCGGTGGCGGCCAGCCGGACATCGCGATGCTCCAACAGGTGGGCGTGCTCAACGAGTTCGCGGCGAAGGACTGGCTCAAGCCGCTCGGTCCTGCGGCCAAGGCGCAGCTCACCAAGAACTACACCAAGGGCTGGCAGGACCTCGGCGCCCACAAGGGCACGCAGTACGGCGTCTACTTCAAGGCCAGCAACAAGTCGCTGGTCTGGTACAACGCCAAGGCGTTCGACAACGCCGGCGCGCAGGAGCCGAAGACCTGGCAGGACTTCCTCAAGACCGCGCAGACCCTCTCCGAGTCGGGCGTCGAGCCGGTCTCGGTCGGCGGCTCGGACGGCTGGACGCTGACCGACTGGTTCGAGAACATCTACCTCTCGCAGGCGGGCCCGGAGAAGTACGACCAGCTGGCCCAGCACAAGATCAAGTGGACCGACGCCTCGGTCAAGGAGGCGCTGACCACGCTCGGCGGGTTGTTCGGCCGCAAGGACCTGCTCGCCGGCGGCAACGCGGGCGCGCTGCAGACGGACTTCCCGACGTCGGTGACCCAGACCTTCAGCGGCGGCGACGCCCCCAAGGCCGCGATGGTCTCGTCGGCGGACTTCGCCGCCGCCAACATCAGCCAGACCAAGGCCGCGATCGGCACCGACGCCAAGGTCTTCCCGTTCCCCGCGGTGGGCGCCAAGTCCCCCGTGGTGACCGGCGGCGATGTGGCGGTGGCGCTCAAGGACGGCAAGGCGGCGCAGGCGCTGCTGACGTTCCTGGCCTCGACGGACGCGGCCAAGATCTGGGCGCAGGCCGGCGGATTCATCTCGCCCAACAAGGAGTTGGACCGGGCGGCGTACGCCAACGACGTGATGCGTGAGATCGCCGAGGCGCTGATCGCGGCGGGCAACGACTTCCGCTTCGACATGTCCGACCAGGCGCCCGCGGGGTTCGGCGGCAAGCCGGGGCAGGGCGAGTGGAAGGACCTCCAGGACTTCCTCAAGAGCCCGAAGGACGTCGCGGGCACCCAGGCGCAGTTGGAGAAGGACGCCGCCAAGTCGTTCGGGCACTGACGCCGACCGCCTCGACCGGGACCGGGGGACCGTCACGATGAGCGACGTACGCACCAGCACCGAGCGGGCCGACGGCACGGCGGGCGGACCGCCGGCCACCGGCGGTCCGGGCCGCACCGGCAGGAAACGCCGACGGCTGACGGGTACCCGCCCCTGGATCGCGGCGGCCTTCCTGCTGCCCGCGCTGCTGCTGCTCGGCGCGCTGGTGGTCTATCCCATCGTCTTCTCCGTCCAGCGCAGCCTGTTCGACGCGTCCGGTGACGGCTTCGTGGGGCTGGACAACTACGGCGAGATGTTCTCGGACGAGGGCATCCGCACGGCCCTGCGCAACAACGTCATCTGGGTCGTGGTCGCGCCGACGGTCTCCACCGCGCTGGGGCTGATCTTCGCGGTGCTGACCGAGCGGATCAGCTGGGGCACGGCCTTCAAGCTGGTCGTCTTCATGCCGATGGCGATCTCGATGCTGGCGGCCGGGATCATCTTCCGGCTGGTCTACGACCAGGATCCCGAGCGCGGGGTCGCCAACGCGGTGTGGGTCGGTGTGCACGACACGTTCGCCGATCCGGCACCGTTCCCCGGCGCCAAGCCGCGGCCCAACGCGGATCTGCGCCCGTCCGGGGGCGGCGCGTTCACGACGAGGTCGGCGGTGGCCGCCGCGTCGCCGGCGAATGTGCCGCTGGTCGCCGTGCAGCCCGACGAGGTGCGCGGAGCGCAGCGGGCGGTCGCCGCCACCGCCCGGCCGGGCAAGGTGACCGGCACCGTCTGGCTGGACTTCACGCGCGGGGGCGGCGGGCGCGTCGACGCCATCGACCCGGGCGAGAAGGCGCTGGCCGGGATCACGGTCGAGGCGGTCCGCGACGGCAAGGTGGTCGCGTCGGCGACCACGGCGGCGGACGGGACGTACGCGCTGCCCGCCGACCGGGCCGACGGCGCCCGGCTGCGGCTGCCCGCCGCGAACTTCGCGGAGGCATACCGCGGCATCAACTGGCTCGGCCCCGCGCTGGTCACCCCGGCCATCATCGGCAGCTACGTGTGGATGTGGGCGGGCTTCGCGATGGTGCTGATCGCGGCGGGTCTGGCGGCGGTGCCGCGGGAGTTGCTGGAGGCGGCGCGGGTGGACGGCGCGGGCGAGTGGCAGGTCTTCCGCCGCGTGACGGTGCCGCTGCTGGCGCCGGTGCTGGTGGTCGTGCTGGTCACGCTCATGATCAACGTGCTGAAGATCTTCGACCTGGTCTACATCATCGCGCCGGGCTCCAGCATCAGGTCCGCCAACGTGCTCGCCCTCCAGCTGTTCCAGTCGTCGTTCGGCACGGACGTCGACGAGGGCCTGGGCAGCGCGATCGCCGTCTTCCTGCTGCTGCTCGTGCTGCCGGTGATGTACGTCAATCTCCGCCGCATACGGAAGGAGCGCCGCCGATGACCACCGTGGACGGTCCCGTACGGGCCAAGCAGTCGATGGCCGCGCGGCTGGCGGCCCGCACCGGCGGCGGCGCGCTGCGGATCTTCCTGGTCCTCGTCGCCCTCTTCTGGCTGATGCCCACCATCGGGCTGCTGATCTCGTCGCTGCGCAGCCCGCAGCAGATCGCCGAGTCCGGGTGGTGGCAGGTCTTCCGGGCCCCGGCGCAGATCACCTGGGACAACTACAGTCAGCTGCTGTCCAACGACAAGGTCATGGGCTCGCTGCTGACCACCGCGGCGATCACGGTGCCGGCGACGGTGCTGGTCGTCGTCATCGGGTCGCTGGCCGGCTATGCCTTCGCGTGGCTGGACTTCCCCGGCCGCGACACCTGGTTCATGGTCGTCGTCGGGCTGCTGGTCGTCCCGGTCCAGGTGGCGCTGATCCCGGTGGCGAAGCTGTTCGGCGCGGTCGGGCTCTTCGAGACGACGGCCGGGGTGATCCTCTTCCATACGGCCTTCGGCCTGCCGTTCGCGGTGTTCCTGCTGCGCAATTTCTTCGCGGAGATACCCCGGGAGCTGCTGGAGGCCGCCCGGCTGGACGGGGCGGGCGAACTGCGGCTGTTCACCCGGGTGGTGATGCCGCTGGGCGGCCCCGCCATCGCGTCCCTGGGGATCTTCCAGTTCCTGTGGGTGTGGAACGACATGCTGATCGCGCTGATCTTCGCGGACAGCGGCAGCCCGCCGATCACCGTCGCCCTCCAGCAGGAGGTGCGGCAGTTCGGCAACAACATCGACGTCCTGGCACCCGGCGCGTTCGTGTCGATGGTGGTGCCGCTGATCGTCTTCTTCGCCTTCCAGCGCCAGTTCGTCTCGGGCGTGATGGCGGGCGCGGTGAAGTAGCAGGAACGGTGAAGCAGCGCGCCACCGACGCCGGTCCGCGCGCCATCTTCCGTTCATTTCCGTCCGCCTACGATGACGGCCGATGACGGTCACGCCGTGCACCGCGTGGTGCGAGCGGCATGCGCCGGGGCAGCCGCGTGCGCGCACACCCCGCCCGTGCCGAGCGGTGGCGCCCCGGGCGCCCTCCGGTCCCGCGCGCCGCGGCAACGCCACGGCATCCGGCCGTATCGGCAGCAGCACCCGGCGGACACATCCGCGGCGCAGCATCGCCGCCACATATCGCACCGCACACCTGCGCGTCGCCCCTCGCCCTGGATTCCCGACCGTCTGGAGACGGACCGCACATGACTGCCCTCACCGCAGACCACAGTGCCGAACAACTCCCGCGACCCACTCGACTGTCCGAGGTCAAAGGCTGGTTCTTCACCGCTGACCAGCTGCTTTTCGACTGGTTCCTGGCGCACCAGCAGGACCGGGCCCTGTCGGGCGACCTGCTCGAACTGGGCGCGTACATGGGCAAGAGCGCGATCTTCCTCGGTGCGCGGCTGCGCTCCGGCGAGCGCTTCACGGTCTGTGACCTCTTCGACTCCCCCGCCGAGGACGTCTCCAACTCCCGGGAGATGAAGAAGTCCTACGCGACCCTGACCCGCCGCGCGTTCGAAGCCAACTACCTCGCGTTCCACGACGCGTTGCCCACCATCGTGCAGGGCCTGAGCTCCGTCGTCCGGGAGCATGTGGCGGACGGTTCGGTGCGCTTCGCCCACATCGACGCCTCGCATCTGTACGAGCACGTCCACGGCGACATCCTGGCGGTCCGCGAGCTGCTGACCGGCCAGGGCATCGTCGTCCTGGACGACTTCCGCGCCGAGCACTGCCCCGGCGTGGCCGCGGCCACCTGGCAGGCCGTGGCGAACGAGGGCCTGCGCCCGGTCTGCATCACCGGCACGAAGTTCTACGGCACGTGGGGCGACCCGGAGCCGCTGCAGACGGCCCTGCTGGCGTGGATCGACTCCCGCGAGGACATCTGGCACGAGGTGCAGCAGGTCAACGGCGCCCCGCTGATCCGGCTGAGCGCCAAGGGCGCCAAGGACCCCGCCCAGCCGGTCTCCCGTCACGCCTCGCCGCTCCGCCCGCGCGCGGCGGAGAACCGGGCGCCGGCGGCGTCCGCGGCCCGCGTGGTCCCCCGCCCCCGGCCCGGCACACTGCGCCGCGTCGCGCTGAACGTGCTGCCGCCGGTCCTCACCAAGGCGGTCGTCGCCGCCCGCCGCAGGGCCCGCGCGGCATCCCGCTAGGCCGGACGCCGCGCGACGGGCCGTGCCGTGCCGGCGCCTCTCAGAGCGGCACCTGCCCCACCAGCACGAACGCGTTTCCGCGCAGCAGCTTCCCGGCCGGGCGCGGCAGCGGCGAGGAGTAGGTGCGCCGGACGGCCAGGCCCGCGGATTCGGCGAAGGCGCGCAGCAGCGGGAAGTCGGTGAAGCGGACCGCGGCGGGGGTCGCCCGGTGGCCTGCTTCCTGCGGGGTGATCAGCACGATCCCGCCGCCCGGCCGTACATACGGCACATAGGCCCGCAGCAGGCCCTCGACCTGCTCGTCGTCCAGGCGGTCCAGGACGTGCGCGCACAGCAGCGTGTCGAAGGCGCCGGGCCGGGCGTGCGGGCTCGCGAGGAACGCGTCGGCGGTATAGGCGCTCAGACCGCGGGCCCGGCACCGCGCCACGTCCTCCGGGTCGTGGTCCACGCCGACGCTGCCGGACGCGCAGCCCGCCAGGGCGTCGCCGGCGCCGCAGCCGATGTCGAGGACCCGGCCCCGGCCGATCCGCCGCAAGTGCCTGCGGTACGGGGGCCGGACGGGCCCGGTACGCGGCGGGCCGGAGCGCCCGGGGGCGGGCAGCCGCGCGGTCGAGGCGTGCGGTGCGGTGCCGGCGAGGGGGGCGCCGGTGCCCGGCGCGGCGGCCGGGTCGCCGCCGGGCCCGGTGGCCTCGGGGCTGTCGGTGGCGGCGGAGCTGTCGGTACGGCCGGACATCGGGTCGCGGTCACCTTTCCCTCGGGGTACGGCGCAACGGCGCCGGGACGACACCCAACGGGTCTACGGCATCGGGCAGGCCCGGCCCGCACGGCGCGCCGGTCCACCCCGCACGACTCCCCGGCCCGGCGGCGCACCGGCCGCCCGGCGCCCGCCCCGCTGCCACCTCATACGCCCGCGCCCAGCAGGCGCACGCCCTCCTCGGCGACGCGTGGGGTCGGTGCCATGGTGCGCTCCGACGCCGGGAGCAGCGGCAGCAGTTCGTCGTCACCGAGCAGCACCCGGCGCACCACCCGCTCGGCGGCCTGCCCGTCGTCGTACGGGCAGAACCGCTCCCGGAACGCGGCCCGCATCCTTGCCGCGTGCGGGCCGTCCCAACGGCCGGAGCGGAAGGTGTCGGCGACGGCGTTCTCGTCGTCGGCGACCGGGCCGGGGGTGTCGCCCGGCTCGCCGGAGAGCAGGTCGACATAGACGCCGCGGGCGCGCCGGAAGGTCTCCCAGTCGGCGGAGTGGACCACGATCGGCCGGTCCAGGCAGGCGTAGTCGAACACCAGGGACGAGAAGTCGCAGAGCAGTGCGTCGGAGGCCAGGCACAGCTCCTCGACGCAGGGGTGGCGGGAGACGTCGAGGATCGCGCCGGTGTCCCGGAGGGCCGCGGGCCCGGCGTCCGGGCCGTACAACGGGTGGGTACGGACGAGGAGTTGGTATCCCGCCCCGAGGTCGCGGCTGAGCCGCTCCGGGTCGAGCGGCGGGGTGCCGTCGCGCAGGTAGTCGCGGTGGGTGGGGGCGTAGAGGACGGCGGTGGTGCCGGGGAGGATGCCGAGCCGGGCGCGCAGGGCGCGGATGTCGTCGGCGGTGGCGGTGAAGTAGGCGTCGTTGCGCGGATGTCCGGTGGGCAGCGTCTCGTAGCCGCTGGGGCAGGCCCGCTCCCGGACCTCGCTGGAGTGCGGGTTCGCGCTGAGGCTGTAGTCCCACTGGTCCGCGTGGTCCAGCAGCCGGGTGAAGCTGACGCCGGCCGCGGCAGCCGGGTAGCGGCGCAGATCCATGCCCATGGCCTTCAGGGGCGTCCCGTGGTGGGTCTGGAGGAAGATCTGCTCCGGCCGCTTGTGGAACGGCCGGCCGAAGTCCGCGTCGTGCACGAGGTACTTGGCGCGGGCCAGCACCTCCCAGTAGCGCCGGGAGCCGGCCACGACATGGTCGACCCCGGCCGGCACCTCGCCCCGGTCGCGGGCGTTCACCGCCCAGACGCCGTGCAGATGGGGCGCGATCTCCCGGGCCTTGCGGTAGACCGCGGCGGGGCTGCCGTGCACACCGCGGTTGCCGCCCGCGCCGTAGAGCACGAGGTTGTCGTCCAGCGGGCGGCGCAGCTGGAGCCGGTAGTAGCGCTCGGACGCGGTACGGGCGGCGGCCTCGCGGCGGGTGCGCAGCTGCTCGGCCGCACCGCGGCGCAGCGCGTCGGCGCCGCGCAGCGAACGGTAGCCGCCGTACGAGCCGAGCCCTGCGGGCAGCGGCACGCCCGACGGGCGGTGCCGGCGCAGGGTGCCGGCCGCGGCGCGGTGGAAGTCGGCACGGTCGGCCGGCGGGACGCGGGCGCCGTCCGCGAGGATCGCCAGGAGGTGGCGGGCGGCTCGGTCGTAGAGCGCGGGGGCCAGGACGGCCGCGTCCGGGTGCCGGGCGACGCGGTGCAGAAGGTCGTCGTAGCGGTCCACGGCGACGAGGTGGTGCCGGCCGGGGGTGGTCGAGGCGCTGCCGCGGCGGCGCCGGCGCCAGGTGACGCAGACGCGGTCCAGGGCCGCGATGCGCTCGGCGTCCAGCAGCATGCCGAAGGCGACCGGGAGATCCTCGTAGGGGCCGTCGGCGAACGCCAGGGCCTGCGCGCGCCAGACGTCGCGGCGTACGGCGCGGTTCCAGGCGGCGGGCAGCACCCCGAGCACCGCGGGGCGTTCCGCGGCGGTGAAGACGTCGGTGCGGGACGCGGCGGAGCCGGGGGCGTGCGCGGCGCTCGGTACGGCCGCCCTGGGCGCCGGCGTGGTGTGCGCCGTCGCGCGCGCCAGGAACTCCCCGTCGCCGCTGGGCCGTACCCGCTCCCAGACGTCCGTGCGCGCGTGGTCCCAGAGCAGGACGTCCGGGCCGCCGGTGGCGCGCAGCCGCTTGTCGACGGCGGCCAGCGCGTCCGGTGCGAGGGTGTCGTCGCCGTCGAGGAAGAGCAGGTAGTCGCCGCGCGCGCGGGCCGCCCCGGCGTTGCGGGCGGGCCCCGCGCCGCCGGGCCGCGCCAGATGCAGCGCGACCACCCGCGGATCACGGCCGGCGTACTCGTCGATGATGCCCCCGCCCTCGTCCGCCGAGCAGTCGTCGACCGCGATCAACTCCAGGTCGCCGAAGGGCTGGTCGAGGACGGAACTGAGGCAGCCGCGGAGGAATCCCTGCACGCTGCGGGCGGGGACGATGACGCTGAAGCGGGGCATGGCCATCCCGTGAATCGAGACACTCAGACAGTGGACGGACACCGAGGGTAACGATGCGGATACGGAGTGTCGATCATCCGCCTCACCCTTTCAGCGCAGATCCGGTGACCGGGTCGCCGACCGGCGAGTTGAACGCCCCGTCCCGTGTCTCACCTGTCCGGAAAGGCTTGGTCCGCGCATGAAGCCTCGGCTCACGGTTGTCGTACCGGTCCCTCGCACCGAGGGGTCCGAGCGGAATATGGAGGAGTGCCTGGAGTCGGTGGCGGCCCAGACACTGACCGCGCTGGATGTGGTGCTGGTGGACGCCGGACCGGCGGAGGAGGCCACCGGTCACGGATCCGCCGAGAGCGCGCCCGCCGCCCTCGCCCGCCGCTTCACCGAGCGGGACCCGCGGTTCCGCATCGTCCGCGGCGCCGCGCACGGCTCCTGTGGCCCCGGCGCCGCGCGCAACGCCGGCGCCCGGCACGCCTATCCGGACACCGGCCATCTCGCCTTCCTCGACGCCGACGACGTGCTGCTGCCGCGCGCGTACGAGGACCTCGTCGGCCTGCTGGACAGGTCAGGCGCGGACTTCGCGACCGGCAACGTCTACCGGCTCGGCGCGGCCGGCCGCAGCCAGTCCCGGCACCATCCGGCCGGCCGGGACACCGTGCTGCGCACCCACATCACCGACGATCTCACCCTGCTGTCCGACCACTTCGCCCGCAACAAGGTCTTCCGGCGGGCCTTCTGGGACCGGCACGGCCTCGCCTTTCCCGACGGCGAGCGGTGCGAGGACGCGGCCGTGACGCTGCCCGCCCACTTCCTCGCCGACGCGGTCGACGTGCTGCACGAGCACGTCTGCTACTGGCGCCTGCCGGACGGGCCCGGCCGCCACCGGGCGCCGGACGCCCGGTCGGTCCGGGACCGGTTCGCGGCGGTGGCGGCCGTCCGCGCCCTTCTCACCGATCCGGCCCGCAGCCGCTGGTCGGCACATCTGCCGGACTTCGACCGGGCGGTGCTCACCGACGAGTTGCCCGGCCTCATCGAGGCGCTGCCGGCCGCCTCGGCGGAGTGCAGGACCGTTTTCCTGGAGTGCGCCCGCGACTTCCTCGCCCGTGTCGACCCCCAGCTCTTCCCCGCGCTGCCGGTGGAGCTGCGGATGCGCTGGTATCTGGTCCGCGCCGGACGGCTCGCGGACCTGCTGACGCTGCTCGCGCACGAGGCACGCAACCCCGGCGGCTTCGCGATCACCGGACCGCCGCTGCGCAAACGTGCGGTGCTGCCGCTCACGCCGCCGCTCGCCCTGCCGCCGGGCGTGACCAGGCTGGAGCGTACGGACTTCCCCGTACGCGCCCGGGTCCTGGAGGCGGTGTGGCGGAACGGGACGCTGCTGCTGCGCGGCTACGCCTATATCCGCAACCTGGAGGCCGCCACCCGGCACGGCTACCTCAGGACGGCCGTGGTCTCCCAGGGGCGTCGCCGGATCCTGCTGCCGCTGCGGCCGGTGGCGATGCCGCAGGCCACCGCCGACTCCGGTCAGGAACAGCACTGTTACGACTGGTCGGGCTTCGAGCTGGCCCTCGACCCGCGCCGGCTGCGCAAGGCCGGCCGCTGGGAGGAGGGCGACTGGAGCGTCGGTGTGCTGCTGGCCTCGGCCGGCGTGGTGCGGGCCGCCGGGCTGTGCGCACCGGACACCGGCTCGGGCGCCGAGCCGCTCGGCCACGAGGTCGTGCCGTTCGCCGAGGCGGCGTCCGACCCGGGAGGTGCAGACGCAGGAGAGGACGGTGGGGCAGGCGAGCGGGCCGGCCGGGAGGCGCAGACGCCGCACGGCACGGCCACCGCATCCGGTGCGTACGCCGTGCGGGTCACCCCCCGGTACGCGGACGGGCGGCTGCGGCTGTCCGTCGAGCGCCGGTCGCACCGGCTGGCCGGTCACCACGCGGCGGCGGCCGGCGCCCTGGACCTGACCGTCATCACCCCCGGCCCGGCCCCGGCCGCCCTGCGCCTGACGCACCGGGGAACCGGCACGGTGGTGTCCTTCCCGGTGGAGAACGCCGAGGCGTCGGGGAGCGGGGACGACGCCCCGTCCGGCCCCCGGCGGCTCACCGTCCGCATCCGCCTCGACACCGTCGCCGACGCGCGGCCCACCAGGGACGGCGCTCCCCGGGCGATCCCGCCCGCACACACCGAGAGCTGGGCGGCGGAGCTGGTCCTGGCCGACGGCGGCACCGAACCCCTCGCCTGCGCACCGGACCTCCCACCCGTCGCCCACCCCCTCTCGCACGGCCGGGAACTGGTCGTGGCGGCGACCCCGGGCGGGGATCTCGTCCTGCACGACCGCACCCCGCAGCCGTTCCTGGACCGCGTCTTCTGGCGCGCCGACGGCACCCTGCTGGTGGCGGGCCCCCTGCCGGACGCCGCGCCGCACACCACCGAGCTGGTGCTGCGGCACGCCGCGCACGCCACCGAGACGGCCTTCCCCACCACCCATGACGGCAGCCGCTTCCACTGCGCGCTGCCGTTGGGCGCGCTGCCCTCGCTGGCCGGTCCTGTGCCGCTGCGGGAGGGCCGCTGGACGCTGCATCTGCGCGAGCAGGGCGCGGCCGGCACGCTACTGGACGCCCCGGTGCGCTTCCTGCCCGCCGTCTTCGACGGGCTGCCGGCAACCCGCACCGTCCGCGGCAAGCCGCTCGTCCTCGACCGGCACCGGCACGACGAGGCGTTCGTCTCGGCCGGGCCCGCGCTGCCGGCCGTCGACCGCGGCCCCTACCGCCGCCGGGTGCTGCGCGAACAGCACTATCCGCTGCACCGCACCCGCCCCCTGCGCGAGTCCGTCCTCTACAGCAGCTTCGGCGGACGCGCGTACGGGGACTCCCCGCGCGCCGTGCACGAGGAACTGCTGCGCAGGGGAGCTGAGGTGGAGCACCTGTGGGCGGTACGCGACGCCCAGACCCCCGTACCGGGCGACGCCCGCGCGGTGGTGGTGGGCAGTGCCGCCTGGCACGGCGCGCTGGCGCACAGCCGCTGGGTCGTCACCAACACCCACCTGCCGGCGTGGTTCACCCGGCGGGAGGGCCAGACGGTCGTCCAGACCTGGCACGGCACCCCGCTCAAGCGGATCGGCGCCGACCTGGCCGGCACGCTCTGCGCCGGACTGGCCCATCTGGCACCCCGGGCACGGCCGGAACGGCAGTGGAGCGTGCTGCTGTCACCCAACGCGCACAGCACACCGGTGCTGCGCTCCGCGCTCGGCTACTCCGGCGAGCTGCTGGAGTCGGGCCTGCCGCGCACCGACGCGCTGGTGCACCCCGAGCGGGACCGCGCGGCCGCCGCGGTCCGCGCGCACCTCGGCATCCCGCAGGACAAGAAGGTCGTGCTGTACGCGCCGACGCCGCGGGACCATCTGGCATACGACGCCCGCCACCACCGCCTGCATCTGCCGCTCGACCTGACGGCCGCCCGGCGGGCGCTGGAGGCGGATCACGTGCTGCTGGTCCGCGGCCACCCGCTGGTCGCCGACCGGCTGCCGGCCCACCACGCGCCGTTCGCCGTGGACGTCTCCACGCACCCGGATGCCACCGAGCTGCTGCTGGCCGCCGATGTCCTGGTGACCGACTACTCCTCGCTCGCCGCCGACTTCGCCAACACCGGCCGCCCGATGCTCTTCCTGACCCCCGACCTGCCGCACTACCGCGACACCCTGCGCGGCTTCACCCTCGACTTCGAGGCCCGCGTGCCCGGCCCGCTGCTCACCTCGACGGAGGAACTCGTCGACGCCCTGGGCGATCTGGACGCCATCGCCCGGGCCGGGGCGGACGCCTATGCGGACTTCCGCCAGGCGTTCTGCCACCGCGACGACGGCGGCGCGGCGGGCCGGGTCGCCGACCTGCTGGCGGAGTGACGCGCGACGCCCGGACCCGTGCCGGGCCCGTCCGCGGCGACCGGGCCGCGGCAAGTCGTACGGCGCGGATCGGCATCCGGCGGCACTCTGGTCGTTACAGCATGTGCAGGCGTCCTCACGGACACCCGCATACCCAAGTCCGGTCTTTCGTTCCGTCACAGGACAGTAAGGACGCGGAAAACCGTGGCGACGGGTGCAACCGCTCAGCGGGAATCCCCCTCTGACCCATCGGACAGGGAGTCCGGACCCCGCTCGTGCCCAGAGACGCTGTCGACACGAAATGTAGATGTAGTGACTGTGAAAGAAGCCCTAGAGCCACGGCCTGGGCCCACCATCACGCCAACCGCGCAGGTCAGCATCGTCGTCATCGCCTACAACGATGTCGCCCATGTCTCCGAGGCCGTGCGCTCGGCTCTGGCGCAAGGGGCACCGGGACAGACGGTCACCGAGGTGATCGCGGTGAACGACGCCTCCACCGACGGCACCGGCGCGGCCCTCGACACCCTCGCCCGCGCCGATCCGCGGCTTCGGGTCATCCACCGCGCCGAGAACAGCGGCGGCTGCGGCACCCCGCGCAACGACGGGGTGCGTGCGGCCACCGGGCGGTTCGTGATGTTCCTCGACAGCGACGACGTGCTGCCCCCGGGCGCGGTGCAGGCGCTGCTGACGGCCGCGCTGCGGCACGACGCCCCGGTAACGGCCGGCGCCTGCGTACGGCGTGAGCTGCCTTCGCGGCGCGACGTCGCCTGGCAGCCCGGCCTCTACCGCGAGGCGGCCGTGCACGGCTCGCCCGAGAGCAGCCCTCAGCTGGTACGGGACACCCTGTGCGTCAACAAGCTCTACGACCGGGCGTTCCTCACCGAGCACGACATCGCCTTCCCCGAAGGCCGGTTCACCTACGAGGACTTCGTGTTCACCGCCCGGGTGCTGGCCGCGGCCCCGCGGATCGCGACCATCCCCGACAGCGTCTACGTCTGGCACGTGCGCCGCGCGGCCGCCAAGCAGTCGATCTCCCTGGACCGCAAGGACGTCGCCAACTGGCAGGCCCGCATCGACGCCCACCGCACCAGCGTGCAGATCTTCGAGGACGCCGGGCACAAGGCGCTGGCGCACGCCGCGGACATCAAGTTCCTCGACCACGACCTGCGGATGTACGTCCGTGAACTGCACACCCGCGGCGCGGACTACCGCGCCGAGTGGTGGCGGCTGACCCGGGCCTACCTGGCCCGCTTCGACGAGGCCGATCTGCTCGCGGCGCGCGCACCGGCACGCTGGCTCGCCCGGGTGGTGCTGGCCTCCCCCGAGCCGCGGGACCTGGAGCGCCTGACGCACCTGGCCGCCCGGCCCGGCCGCCTGCTGCCGCCGTACGCGGAGGCCGGGGGCCGCGCGGTGTGGTCGGCGGACCTGCCGGAGGTCGAGCTGGACGCCCTGGGCACCAAGCCGATGCACCGGCTGCCGGTGACGGTCGACGCGGAGCCGGTCATCGGCGCCCGCAATGTGCTGCGGCTGCGCGTGCACGAGATGTACGGGCGACTCGCGGCGGCCGAGCCGGTCACCATCGATGTCGAACTGCGGCGCCGTACCGACGACCGGCGGGGCACGGTGCACACCGCCGCGCTGACCGCGTCGGCGCCGCCCGGCGACGGGGCCGGCGTCTGCTGGACCGCGGAGGTGGTGCTCGATCTCGCGGCGCTGGCCGCGCGGGACGGCAGCCGGTCCGCCGACCCCGAGCCGTGGGACCTCATGGCGCAGGTGACCTGTGCGAACGGCGCCGGTTTCCGTGCGTCGCTCCGGGCGACGGGCCCGGGGCTGCGCCGCCGTGTGCTGCCCAGCAGGCGGCATGCCCTGCTGCTGGTGCAGCCGTACGCGACGACCGGTGGCGCGCTGTCCCTGCGGATCGCGTGCGGGCTGCGCAGCGTCTGGCGTATCGCCGCCCGCAGGCTCCGCCGCTGAGCGGCCCCCGCCCCGCCCCGATCCGACCCGACGAGGTCCACCGAGCCTAGGATGGCGCTATGTCTTACTTGATCACGGGTGGTGCCGGTTACATCGGCGCCCATGTCGTACGAGCCCTGCGGCAGGCGGGCGAGACGGTCGTCGTGCTGGACGACCTGACGACGGGCGTGGCCGCCCGGGTCCCGGAGGGCGTTCCGCTGGTCGTCGGCTCCACCCTCGACCGCGAGCTGCTCAACCGCACCTTCGCCGAGCACAGTGTCACCGATGTCGTGCACCTGGCCGCCAAGAAGCAGGTCGGCGAGTCCGTCGAGATGCCGCTGCTGTACTACCGCGAGAACGTGGGCGGCCTGCAGAACCTGCTGGAGGCGATGGCCGCGGGCGGCGTCGGCCGCCTGGTGTTCTCGTCCTCCGCGGCGGTCTACGGCATGCCCGATGTCGACCTGGTCACCGAGGAGACGCCGTGCGTGCCGATCAACCCGTACGGCGAGACCAAGCTGGCCGGCGAGTGGATGGCGCGTGCGGCCGGTAAGGCCCACGGCATCAGCACCGCCTGCCTGCGGTACTTCAACGTCGCCGGGAGCGCCGCCCCCGAACTCGCCGACACCGGTGTCTTCAACATCGTGCCGATGGTCATCGAGAAGCTCACCGAGGGCGCCGCGCCGCTCATCTTCGGCGATGACTACGACACGCCCGACGGCACCTGTATCCGCGACTACATCCATGTCGCCGACCTCGCCGACGCGCATGTGGCGGCCGCCCGCAAGCTCGCCGAGCCGGGCCCGGTCCGCGATCTGACGCTCAACATCGGGCGCGGTGAGGGTGTTTCGGTGCGCGAGATGGTCGATCTGATCGCCGAGATCACCGGACACGACGAGGTCACCGCCCAGGTCACGCCGCGCCGTCCGGGCGACCCGGCGCGAGTGGTCGCCGCCGCGGACCGGATCGGCACCGAGCTGGGCTGGAAGGCCCATCACGATGTCCGCGACATGGTCACCTCGGCCTGGGCGGGCTGGCAGCACCACCGCCCGCAGGAGGGCCGCGGCTGACCGCCGCCCCGACGCCTGCCGCACGCCCCGTCTCCGCCGCCCCGCGCGGCAGGAAACGGGGCGTGCGCCGTTCCGGTCGACCCGCCGCCGTCAGCGCGAGAGGCGTGACAGCGGCGCCGTCAGGCAGCCGCCCGGTGGCACGGTGAGGACCAGCGGGGCCCGCACGTCCCCACGCCGTACGGCCGCCCGCACCGGCAGTTCGCGCCGCAGCGGCCCGGCGGTCAGCCGCAGCGCGACCCGCCAGGTGCCGGGCGGGCCGCTGCGCAGCAGGGAGCGCACCGTGAAGCGGTCCCCGGCGCTCCGTTCGACCGTGGTGCGCAGCGCCACCGTCCGTGCGGCGTCGAAGAGGATCAGTTGCAGGCGGGCGTCGGCGGGGCAGCCCGGCAGGGTGAGCCGTGTCGTGAGGGCGACCCGCCCGGACGGGCCGACGGTCGCCTCGCCGCGCAGATCGCCGCCCAGCGGGCGGCGGACGCCGGTGCGGTCCAGGTCGAGGTGGAGATGGCCGTGCGGCTGTGAGCGGAAGAGCGCGGCGACGAGCGGGCCGGCCGCGCCGCCGTCGGCGATCCGCGGCGCCATGGCGGCGGTGTCCCCGCCTTCGGGGCACAGCCACGCCTCGCGGCGTACGCCCGGTGCCGCCGCACCGTCGTCGACGTGTGCGGCGACCGCCACCTTCAGGCCCCACGAGCCGTCGGCCGGCGGCGCGCCGTCCGCCGCGGTCGCCGGGTCGATCCTGGCGTGCCAGGCGCCCTCCGCACGGTGGGCGGCCGCGACGCGGTACTCGCCTCCGCCACCGCGCAGCACGACCTCGACGGACTGCGTCCGCAAGCCGGGCAGCCCGGCGGTGCCCTGCAGGTGCAGAACCCCGTCCGACCAGCGGTAATCCGTCAGCCGCTGCGTCAGGACGAGCCGGTCGGTGAGGTCGTAGCAAGTGTCCGGCAGCCCGTGGCCGGGGTCGCGGAAATACGGGTAGCCGGCGTACACCCGGCCGTCCTCGTCGATGTGCGCGGGCCCGACCCGGCGCGGTTCCCCGGTGTCGGGGTCCGTGCCGGTGTCGGCGCGGATGATGCCGGTCAGCTCGTCGAGGAGTCCGGCGGCAAGGCAGTGGGCGCGCAGCCGGAGCCGGGGCGGCAGGGCGGCGCGTACCCGGTCGGTGAGGTACCGCTCGACGAGCGGGCGGGCGGCCTCGGCCATCTCGCGGCGGCCCGCGGCGTCACGGGCGAGGTAGGGGGCGGCGAAGCAGGCGAGGATCTCGCCGTGGAAGTGCCGGACCATCAGCTTGTCGCGGTCAGGTCCGGGCGGTACCGCCTCGGCGACGTCGGCCAGCACGGTGCCGACGTAGCCAAGCTGGTCGGCCCAGTCCAGGTCCTGGCGGCTGGCGTTGCTGTCGTCGTCCCGTCCGTACAGGTGGTAGCAGTCGTGATCGGCGAGGACGGAGACGGTGCCGGCGCGCAGCAGTGCGGCGATGCCGAACGGCAGGTCCTCGCCCAGCAGCCGCCCCTCGGTGAAGCGCAGCCGGTGCTTTTCGAGGAAGGAGCGGCGGAAGAGCTTGTAGGCGGCCAGGGTCCAGTAGACCGGGGAGTCGAAGACCGAGACGCTGCCGCTGGTGGTGCGCAGGTCCACCGGCGCGGAGCGGCCGTCGGCCCCGACGATGCGCCCGTGGACGATGTCCGAGCCGTGGGTCTCGGCCATCTCGGTGAGCCGGTCGAGCGCCTCGGGGCCGAGCCGGTCGTCGGAGTCGAGGAAGAAGACGTAGTCGCCGGTGGCGCGTGCCAGCCCGATGTTGCGCGGTCGGCCCGCGCCGCCGGACGCGGCCGCGCGCACCACCGTCAGGTTCGGGTGCCGGCGGGCCTGTTCGTCCAGCCAGTCCGCGCTGCCGTCGGTGGAGCCGTCGTCGACCGCGATCAGCTCGATACGGGCCTGGTCCAGGCTCTGGGCGAAGACCGAGCCGAGGCTGCGGGCGAGATAGCGCCGGGTGTTGTGCACCGGCACGATCACCGAGACCGTCGGAGCGGCCGCGGCAGGGCAGGCGGCGGCAGGGACCGCCGGTTCGTCGGACACAGCCACCCTGCGCTCCGTTCCTCTCCTGCGGACCGTGGAATTCACCCTGCACCTCGGCAGAGTAAAACGGGCTATCGAGACATATCCCGTAGTGTGAGCGTTCGCTGATCGTGGAGTGGTGCCGATACGGCGACCTCCACCCCGTAAGAGGCGGTCCGGGCGCGGGAGGTTGCCCGGCCCTCGGGATGCGCAGGGAGAACGCGGCGACGTGAGAGCAACCATCAGACGGCTGGCCGCACCCGGGCTCGCGGCCCTGCTGTCCATGGGGGCGTACTGCCTGGCCCTCGCGGTCTACGGCGGCTATCCCTTCGGCGCCCGCTCACGCGCCGTCAACGACCTGGGCAACCAGTTCGTACCGTTCCACGCCCGGCTGTGGGACCTGCTGCACGGCGAAACCAGCGGCGACCTGTTCTTCAACTGGGGCAGCGGCTACGGCGTCCCCTTCCTCGCCGACTTCTTCACGTACCTGATGAACCCGTTCTCCTGGCTCGTCGGGCTCTTCCCCCGCCATCTGGCCGACTTCCCCGTCTTCCTGGTCACCCTGTTCGGCATCGGCCTCGGCTCCGCCCTGATGACCGCCCTCCTGGCCCGGCTGCACCCCGGCTCCGGCCTCCTGCGGGCGCTGCTGTCGGTGGGCTACGGGCTGTGCGGCTGGGTGCTCAACGACGGTTACGCGGACCCGATGTGGATGTGGGGGCCGATCGCGCTGCCGCTGATGGGCATCGCCGCGGACTGGTGCCTGCACCGGCGGCGCTGGGTGGCCGCCACCCTGCTCGTCGCCCTCGCCTGGGCGGGCAACTTCTACACGGCGGCCATGGCGACCCTCGCCATGGCGCTGGTGCTGCTCCTGCGTCTGCTCCTGGCGCACCGGACATCGGTCGGCGACCGGCTGCGGTCGCTGCTGCGGGCCGCCGGCGCGACGCTGGTGGGCATCGCGCTCGCGGCACCCGCGATGACCGTCACCTACCGGGCGAGCAAGGCCGCCCAGCCGGCGCCGGAGGCGGTCTTCCTCGGCCGGCCGGCGCTGCGCGACCAGTTGGCGCAGCTGCTGCCGGGCGGCCACGGCGGGGCAGAGGCCACCCCGGTGCCCAACATCGCCATCGGGATGCTCGGGCTGCTGCTCGTGGCCACCTTCCCGTTCGTCCGCGCGCTGCCGCTGCGCGTCCGCGTCGGCTGGTACGGGCTGGCGGCCGGGGTCGCCGTGTCGTTCGTGTGGAAGCCGACGATCCTGCTCTGGCACGGCGGGGCGCTGCCCAACGGCAGCCCGTACCGCGCCTCCTTCGTGCTCAGCGCGATCTTCGTGATGATCGCCTGGCTCGCCCTGGCGTACCGCCCGCGCCCCCGCGAACTGGCCGCGGGGGCGACGCTGGTCGCGCTCCTCGCGATGCTCTGCCGCGACCGGAACTCGGTCGGCACCGCCACCTGGATCCTGGTCGTCGGCGGCGGGGGCGCGGCGTGGGCGGCGCTGGCGGCACTGTCCCATCTGCGTGCTCACTCCGCGCGCGCCCGGGTGCGGACCGCCGTCGCCGTCGCGCTGACCGGTACGGTCCTGCTGGGCTCGGCGTACGCGGCCTTCTCGGTGACGGTGCAGCGCGGCAAGATCGCCTGGTTCCGGCCGAAGACCACGCTGGACCAGGGGGCAGTGGCCGCCCACGCCCGGCTGGCCGCGCGCGCCGACTGGCCGCGCTCGCGCACCGATCCCGGCCCGCACGAGTTCGCCAACAACGACCCGCTGCTGATCGGCGGCGAGGGCGGCTCGTACTACAGCAGCTTCGTGCCCGCCGGGACCGCCGCCACCCTGCACGGCCTGGGGGCCGGCTGGTACATGAAGGGACGTCACACGCTCAGCTTCGAGGACCCCGTGGGACGGGCGATCATGGGCGTCAGCAGCTATCTGGCTCCGGTGCCGGAGAGCGGCGGCCGGTACACCACCGGCCGAGCCCGGCCCGCCCCCCTGCTGACCGTGCGACGCACGCTGCCGCCCGCAGGCGACGCGAGGACGGTCTTCGCCCGCCAGGAGCGGGTGCTCGGCGCCACCGTCTACGAGGTGCCCACCCTCACACCCCGGCCGGGCGACGCCGCGGTGCCCAGCCGAGGCGGCTGGATCCTGCCCGCGGTACGGAAACCGGCCGCCGACCCGGACCGCGCCGGGACCGTCTTCACCGGGCGCTGCACCCCGGGCAGCACCGCCGTCTGGTACGCGAAGTGGTTCTCCGGGCACGTCGGCGGGCTGGGCAGCAGGACCCGGGCCGTGGGCTGGTTCGAGCGCACCGCCAACCCGGTCAGGTCACTGGGCACGGTGCCCTCGGACGGCACGGTCGCGGTGCGCTTCACCGGCCTCGGCCGGCAGCACGTGCCGACGCACGCCGTCGGCTGCGTCTCGCCGCGCAAGCTGGACGCGGCGGTGGACGCCCTGCGCGCCAAGGGCCCGGTCGCGTTCCGCACGAGCGGGCACGGGCTGACGGCGACACTGCCGTCCGGCAGCGCGGGATACGCGGTGCTTGCGGTACCCCTCACCCCGGGGTGGAGCTGTTCGGTGGACGGCGGTCCGTCCCGGGCGCCCCGCTCGTTCAGCGGGCTGCTGAGCGTCGGCCTGGGCTCCGGCGCCACCCGATTGGCCTGCTCGTACACTCCGCCGGGTCTGAAAGCGGGGCTGGCGGTGAGCGGGGCGGGCGCCCTGTTGCTCACCGCGGTGGCCGTCGGTGCGGCCCTCCGCAGGCGCCGCGACGCCGGGCCGGCCGCACCGGCCGCTGCTGCCGGAGCGTCACCACGTCTGCACCGCCCAAATAGTGACATCGGCGCACATTAGTAGAATTGGCCCTCAGGGGGCGGCGCGTGAAGCGCCCCCTGCCCCGGCGAAAAGGCCAGTTCCATGAAGCTCTCCATCGTTGTCCCCTGTTACAACGAAGAAGACGTCATATCCCGGTTCGACGACGCCATCCGCGCCGCCCTCGGCGAACTCGCCGTGGAGTACGAGCTGTGTTACGTGGACGACGGCAGCGCCGACGGGACCCTGCGCCGGCTTCGCGCCCTGGCGCGCCGGCACGCCGACACGACCCGCTACCTCTCCTTCAGCCGCAACTTCGGCAAGGAGCCCGCGATGCTGGCCGGCCTCAAGGAGGCCACCGGCGACGCGGTGATCCTCATGGACGCCGATCTCCAGCACCCGCCCGAGCTGATCGAGAAGATGCTCGGCCTCTACCATCTCGGCCACGACCAGGTCGTCGCCAAGCGCAGCCGGGACGGCGACAAACGGCTGCGAACCGTGCTCACCCGGATGTACTACCGCGCCGTCAACTCCTGGGTGGATGTCGAACTCATCGACGGCGCGGGGGATTTCCGGCTGCTGTCCCGCAAGGCCGTGGACGCGCTGATATCCCTGCCGGAGTACAACCGCTTCTCCAAGGGCCTGTGCTCCTGGATCGGCTTCGACACGGTCACCTTCGACTACCGCAACGCCGCCCGCGAGGCCGGCCAGACCAAGTGGCGCTTCGGCTCGCTGATCAACTACGGCATGGACGGCATGATCTCCTTCAACTGCCGCCCGCTGCGCCTGGCGATCTACGCCGGGCTGAGCCTGGCGACCTGCGCCGCCTTTTACACCCTGTGGATCATCGGCGTGGCCCTCGCCGGCGGGGTCACCGCACCGGGCTATGTGACGCTGGTGGCCATCGTGGTCGGGCTCGGCGGTCTGCACATGGTGATGCTCGGCCTGATCGGCGAGTACATCGGACGGATCTACTACGAGGCCAAGCGCCGGCCGCACTTCCTTGTCAAGGAGGCCAACGGCGCGCCCCGGTCGCGCGTCCGGCCGGACACCGCCACCGCCACCGCGGGCGGCACCACCGCCACCATCACCGCGACGGACGTCGCGAACGCCGCGCGCGCGGCCCGTACGCCCCCGCCGCCGCACCCGGCGCCCAGCACCTCCCAGGCGGGCTGATGCGGTGGTCTCCGCAGGCCGTGCCGTGGGGACAGACAGCCCGCTTCGCCGCCGTCGGCGCCGTCAACACCGTGACGTTCTACGCCTGTTACCTCCCGCTGCACCGACTGCTGCCGTACTTCGCGGCGTACACCGCCGGCTTCCTGGTGAGCCTGGTCGGCTCGTTCTTCCTCAACACCCATTTCACCTACCGCACCCGTCCCACCTGGCGTAAATTCCTGCTCTTCCCGCTGACCCAGGTCACCAACTACCTTGCGCAGAGCGCCGGCCTGGTGGTGCTGGTGAGCTGGTGCGGGATGAACAGCGCGGTGGCACCGCTGCTCGCGGCGCTGCTGGCCCTCCCGGTCACCTTCCTGGTCTCCCGGCGGATCCTCCTGCCGGACCGCCGCGGAGCCGACGCACCCGATGGTCAGGGCCCCGACGGTGCGCGCCCTCAGGCCGCCCCACCGTCGGCGGCACGGTCCGACGAGCCGGCCTGAGCCCGCCAGCCCACGAACCGCCCGCTCTTCCCGGCCGCCCGCTGGCGGGCCGCGTACAGACAGCCGTCATGGCCCAGCGCCACCACCACGGCGCGGCCCTCGGCGTCCACGGCGACACCCGCCGCGCCCGAGTGCGGCACCTTGCCCTGCTGCCAGGGCCGTGGCCCCTCCTGCGCCATCGCGACCCGCACCTCGCCCGCGGCGTCCCGCACCGCGAGCACCATCCGGTCGCCGCGGCCGACCGGCGCGGCGGCCACCCGGCCGTGGCCGCCCACCACCGGGCAGCGCGCCGTCACCCGCCATCCGCCGGCCGGGCGCCGCCAGTCGGCGATCAGCACCTGCGCGGTGTCCGGCCGGCGGTAGGTCATCCGCACCGCGCCGTTGCCCAGCCCGACGACACTGACCGGGCCGCCCGCTTCCGGCAGGCCGGTGGCAGCGGCAGGCTGCGGAAGCGCACCGGCCTTCTTCGACACCCAGTGGTGCACCGTTCCCGGGGCCGGTGCGACCAGATGCACCAGCCCCTTGGAGTCGAGGCAGGCGTCCAGTCCGTCGACGACCTGCGGCGACGCCGTGGGTGAGCCGACCGGGCCCGCCAGCCGCTGCCACAGCCCCCACCGCGTGCCGTGCGGGCCGCTGCGGCAGGCGATGCCGCCGTCCCAGGTCCGTACGAAGACATGCACCGTGCCGTTCCGGGCCGCCACCGCCGCCGGAAAGCCGGTCTCCAGCGACTTGGCCGGATCCGGGTCGGGCGAGCCGAGCGACTCCCACCGCGTGAAGGCCGGCGAGCCGTCCGCCGCGGTGCCGTGCTGCCGGGCGGTCATCAGCTCACGGCGGTGGGCCGCATTGCGGCCCGGCAGGACGGTGCGGCAGGCGAACAGCTGCAGGGTGCCGTCCGGGTGACGGACCACCTGGATCTGACCCTGCAGCAGTTCCCCGCCCACGCTCACCGGACCGCCGAAGCTGCCGCTGCCCACGTCGGTCTCGGTCCAGCAGCATGCCCGTCCGTCGAGCACGGCGAAGGCCACGAGCCGGCCGTCCCGGGCGGGCCGTATCCAGCCGTTGGAGCCGGGAGCGCGCAGCCTGGTACTGCGGGTCCAGCCACTGGAGCCGCCGCTGAAGGCGGAGCCGCCCACCTTGCGGTCGCCGCAGCCGGCCGGGTCGCCGCAGTCGCGGTTGTCCGCCCAGCCGTAGACCGACAGCAGGTCTCCCTTGCGGCGGGCCGCCGCGGTGTCCAGACCGGCGGGCAGGGCGGCGACCTCGTAGCCGAGGTAGCTCTCGACGAGGGTGGGCCTGCGGTGTCCGCGCCCCCAGTAGCGGGCCAGCGCCGCCTGCACGAAGTAGGCGGAGGCGGTGTGGTCCTGATGGTCGTAGTACCGCAGGCCGGTCAGGCGGGGATCGGTGCCCGCCAGGTGGAAGTCGGGTCCGTCCTCCGGCTGGTGGGGCTCATGGACCGCGTTCGGGTCCAGCGTCCGCACGACCGAGGGGCCGACCCGCTCCAGCACCGCCACCAGGGTCCGGACGACCTGCTCGCGGGTGTAATGGAACGGCCACTGCACGGGGGTGCCGGCGGCGCGCAGCGTGGGGAGCGTGTCGGACGCCCCGAGCCAGAGGCCGCGCAGGCTGGTCGCCCGGGGTGCCCAGACGGCCCGCGCCTCGACCAGGCCCAGGAAGATCAGCTGGTTCTGCGGGGCGGCCCGCAGCGTCTGGACCTCCACCTGGAAGCCGGGCAGCAGCGATACCGCCTCGATGTCCCAGGGGCTGTCCGGGGCGCCGGTGGCCATCACGGCGTGGGCGGCGCGCAGCCCGTTGACCCGTGCCCGCGAGAAGGCCGCCCGGTCCTGCGGGACGCTCGCGGGGTCGAGGGTCTCCTCGCCGACGTTGTGGCCGTCGGACTCACCGCCCGTCAGACAGACGGTGACCGAGCGCCCGCCGCTGCGGACGGACTGCTCCAGATCGGGGTTCATGAAGTACAGGCCGTCGTCGGCGTGCGCGATGACATGCAGGAAGGCGGGGTCCGGGGCGGCGGCCACGGACCGGCCGGTGCGGGCGCCTTGGGCCGACCGGGTGAGCAGGTCCTCAGGTGCGAGCCATGCCCACACCCCCGCGCCGGCCGATGCCGCCAGCACGCCACCGCCGGTCGCCTGGAGCAGCCGGCGGCGGGAGATGCGAGGGGGGCGCGCTTGCACTCGGGGTCTCCTCCGGGGCGCCGAGGGCGCCACCACCATCGGGGATCGCGTCGGACGCGGCTTCGCCCGGCCCGATGCGCGGCGACGCGCGGGCCGGAGCAAGCCCTCCGACGAGAGGCACGCTCCCAGTATTTGATGGCACGGCAGATCCCGCCTGTCCGCGAGGGCGTCCCGCACACCCCGCGTGCCCTCGGCGGCAGGCCCGGCGCCCGGCCCCGATCAGGGCCTGGCGAGTGCGCTGACCACCGCAGCTGACAGCTCGTCGAGATAGCCCGGCGGCAGCTCGTCGCGGACGACCAGCAGCCGCCAGTAGAGCGGCCCGGTCAGCAGGTCCAGGGCCAGCCGGCCGTCGGCACCCGCGGGGATCTCGCCGCGTTCGGCCGCACGGGCGAGCATCGCGGTGGCCACACCCTCCTGACTGTCGTGCAGGGCGCCCTTGAGCGCGTCGGCCAGTTCGGGGCTGCGCGCCGCCTCCGCCAGCAGGTCGGGAATGATCTGGGCGGCCATCGGGTGGCGCAGCGCGCGGGCCGCGACCTCCAGCAGCATCCGCACGTCCCCGTGCAGCGACCCGGTGTCCGGGGTCGGCATACCGGCCACCGCCACCGCGGAGACCACGTCCAGGACGAGGTGCAGTTTGGAGCGCCAGCGCCGGTAGACGGCGGTCTTGCCGACGCCCGCCCGCCGTGCGATGCCCTCGATCGACATCCGCGCGAAGCCGACCGCGGCCAGCTCCTCGAAGACCGCCGCACGGATCGCGGCGGTCTTGTCCTCCCGCAGCACGGCTGCGCCGGCCGGGGCCCGGCGCGCCGCCGCGGGGTCTGTCTCGCTGCCGTTCTTTGCCATGCCATGAGCATAGCGTCACGACGCTACGGTTGCGTTTCGACGTACCGGCCCTCTACTGTCGGCGTCGCGACGATACGGACCCGTTCCGTCGTCGCTCCGCATGTTCACCGCCCCGACGTCGTCAGGTACGAAAGCGGCCTCCATGCCCCAGACCCTCACTCCCCCGGCCCCGGCACCCGCCCGGGCGCCCTCCCCCGGCGCGTCCCCCGACCCGGAGCTCCGCGCGCTGGCCGAACGCCACGGCCTGGCGGTGAGCGGCGCCCGGCCCACGCTCCCCGCCTACACCCGGCGCCTCTGGGCCCGCCGGCACTTCATCGGCTCCTTCGCCGCCGCCCGGCTCACCGCGACGTACACCACCGCCAAGCTCGGCCAGCTCTGGCAGGTGATGACCCCGCTGCTCAACGCGGGCGTCTACTACTTGATCTTCGGCGTGCTGCTGCACACCAACCGGGGCATCGAGAACTTCATCCCGTTCCTGTGCACCGGCATCTTCATCTTCACGTTCACCCAGTCCACGGTGCTGGCCGGCACCCGGTCCATCTCCGGCAGCCTCGGCCTGGTCCGCGCCCTGCACTTCCCCCGCGCCTGCCTGCCCCTCGCCCACACCCTCATCCAGCTCCAGCAGCTGATCTTCTCGATGGGCGTGCTCGGCGCCATCGTGCTGCTCTGCGGAGTGCCGCTGACCTGGCACTGGCTGCTGATGGTGCCGGCCCTGCTGCTCCAGTCCGTCTTCAACGCCGGCCTCGCGATGATCATGGCGCGGATCGGCGCCCGCACCAGCGACACCGCCCAGCTGATGCCGTTCATGCTGCGCACCTGGATGTACGCCTCCGGCGTCTTCTACGACATCTCGAACTTCACCCGCGACGCACCGCACCTGGTCGCGGTGCTCCTGGACCTCAATCCCGCGCTGATCTACATCGACCTGATGCGCTACGCCCTGATCGACACCGTGCGGGCCGACACCCTGCCGGCGCACGTCTGGCCGCTGGCCCTGGGCTGGGCCCTGCTGTCCGGCACCGTCGGATATCTCTACTTCTGGAAGGCGGAGGAGGAGTACGGCCGTGGCTGACACCATCACCGTTACCGAGGAACACCCCGAAGCGTCCCGGCCCACTGCCTCCCCGGCCCCCCGGCCGGCCGGCCCGACCGCGACGGGGGCGCCCGACGAGCGCGTCCCCACCGTCATCGCCGACGACGTCCACATCGTCTACAAGGTGCACGGCGCGGGCGGCGGGCGGGGCAGCGCGGTCTCCGCACTGAGCCGGATCGTGCGCCGCACCACCTCCGCCGGCACCCGCGAGGTGCATGCCGTCCAGGGCGTCACCTTCGTCGCCCACAAGGGCGAGGCGATCGGCCTGATCGGCTCCAACGGGTCCGGCAAGTCCACCCTGCTCCGCGCGATCGCGGGCCTGCTGCCGCCCGCGAGCGGCCGCGTCTACACCCACGGCCAGCCGTCCCTGCTGGGCGTCAACGCCGCGATGATGAACGACCTGACCGGGGAGCGGAACGTCATCCTCGGCGGCCTGGCGATGGGCATGAGCCGTGAGGAGGTCCGCGAGCGTTACGACGGCATCGTCGACTTCTCCGGCATCAACGAGAAGGGCGACTTCATCTCGCTGCCGATGCGCACCTACTCCTCCGGGATGGCCGCCCGCCTGCGCTTCTCCATCGCCGCCGCGAAGAACCACGACGTGCTGATGATCGACGAGGCGCTCGCGACCGGCGACCGCAGCTTCCAGAAGCGCTCCGAGGCCCGCATCCGCGAGCTGCGCAAGGAAGCGGGCACCGTCTTCCTCGTCAGCCACAACAACAAGTCGATCCGCGACACCTGCAATCGCGTGCTGTGGCTGGAGAAGGGCCGGTTGGTGATGGACGGCCCGACGGACGAGGTCGTCAAGGCGTACGAAGCGTTCCGGTAACCGGCGACCGCCCGCGCGGGCGGCTCGCGCCGCACCTACGGGGACGGCCCCGGAGCGTGTCGCTCCGGGGCCGTCCGCCGTACAGGACGCGTCAGCTGTGCGTGCGCAGCAGCGTACGCATGGTCCGCATGGCGACCGAGAGGTTCGCCAGGTCGAAGCCGTCCGAGCCCTGGATCTCCTCCAGGGTGGCGCGGGCCCTTCCGAGGATGGCCGCGTTGGCCTCCTCCCACGCCTTGAACCGCTGCTCGGGCGTCGAGGTGCCGTTGCCCACCGACAGCACGTCCGCGGTCAGCGCCGCGTGCGCCGCGAAGAGGTCCTCGCGGATCGAGGCGCGGGCCATCGACTGCCAGCGGTCGTCGCGCGGCAGCTCCAGGATGCGGTCGAGGAGTTGGTTGATCCGCAGCCGGTCACCCAGGTCGTAGTAGACCTCGGCGACGTCCAGCGGCTCCTTGCCGGTGCGGTCGGCGATGGCGACGATGTCCAGCGCCGGGAAGACCGAGGAGAAGCCGGACACCCGGACGGCCAGTTGCTCGGGCACGCCCGCGTCGGTCAGCTCCGCCAGGATCGTCTGGTACCACTCCTGGTCGCTGCCCTGCAGCAGCTTCGGCAGCGCCGTCCAGACCCCGGCGACCCGCTCCGCGAAGAAGTCGATGGTCTCCGAGAGCTCCAGCGGCTGCGGCCGGTTGTTGAGCAGCCAGCGGGTGCCCCGCTCGACCAGACGGCGCGAGTGCAGCCGGATGCGGGTCTGCACATCGGCCGCGACGATGTTGTCCAGCGCCTCGACGTCGTCCCAGACCTGGCCCAGGGAGAAGATCGCCCGCGCCGCGGTGTGCGCCCGCACGACCTCTTCGAGGGACGCGCCGGTCTCCTCCCGCATGCGGTGCAGGAAGCTCGTACCGCCGGTGTTCACGGTGTCGTTGACCAGCACCGTCGTGACGATCTCGCGGCGCAGCGCGTGGGCGTCGACCTGCTCGGCGAAGCGGTCGTGCAGCGCGGACGGGAAGTAGGCGTGCAACAGCCGCTGGAGGTAGGGGTCGTCCGGCAGATCGGTGTGGATCAGCGCGTCGGCGACCGTGATCTTCGTGTACGCCAGCAGCACCGCGGTCTCGGGCTGGGTCAGCCCGCGCCCGGTGGTCAAACGGTCGCGGATCTGCCGGTCGGTGGGCAGGAACTCCAGCGCCCGGTCGAGGTGGCCGTCGCGCACCAGTCGGCGCATGAAGCGCTGCTGGGCGTGCAGCATGCTGGAGGACTGGGCCTGCGCCAGCGCCAGCGCGGTGTTCTGCGCGTAGTTGTTGCGCAGCACCAGCGCGCCGACCTCATCGGTCATCTCGGCCAGCAGCTTGTTGCGCTGCTTGACCGTCATGTCGCCGTCGGAGACCACCGAGTTGAGCAGGATCTTGATGTTGACCTCGTGGTCGGAGGTGTCCACACCGGCGCTGTTGTCGATCGCGTCGTTGTTGATCTTCCCGCCGGACAGGGCGAACTCGATCCGGCCCAGCTGGGTCAGGCCGAGGTTGCCGCCCTCGCCGACGGCCTTGACCCGCAGGTCCTCGCCGTTGACCCGGATCGCGTCGTTGGACTTGTCGCCGACATCGGCGTTGGACTCCGCCGAGGACTTCACGTAGGTGCCGATGCCGCCGTTCCACAGCAGGTCGACCGGCGCCTTGAGGATGGCCTGCATCAGATCGGCCGGCGTCATCTTCTTCACGCCGGGGTCGATGCCCAGCGCGGCCCGCACCTGCGCGTTGATCGGGATGGACTTGGCCGACCGCGGGTGGATGCCGCCGCCGGCCGACAGCAGGTCGGTGTTGTAGTCGGCCCACGACGAGCGCGGCAGCTCGAAGAGCCGGCGGCGCTCGGCGTAGCCGACCGCGGCGTCGGGCTTGGGGTCGAGGAAGATGTGCCGGTGGTCGAAGGCGGCGACCAGCTGGATGTGCTCGCTGAGCAGCATGCCGTTGCCGAAGACGTCACCGGACATGTCGCCGACGCCGACGACGGTGAAGTCCTGGGTCTGGGTGTCGTGGCCCAGCTCCCGGAAGTGCCGCTTGACCGACTCCCAGGCACCGCGGGCGGTGATGCCCATGCCCTTGTGGTCGTATCCGGCGCTGCCGCCCGAGGCGAAGGCGTCACCCAGCCAGAAGCCGTAGGACTCGGCGACCTCGTTGGCGATGTCGGAGAACGTCGCGGTGCCCTTGTCGGCGGCGACGACCAGGTAGGTGTCGTCCTCGTCGTGGCGGACGACGTCCTGCGGGTGCACGACCTCGCCGCCGACGAGGTTGTCGGTGATGTCCAGCAGACCGGAGATGAAGGTCTTGTAGCTGGCGACGCCCTCGGCCAGCCACGCGTCGCGGTCCTGCGCCGGGTCCGGCAGCTGCTTGCCGACGAAGCCGCCCTTGGCGCCGACCGGCACGATGACGGTGTTCTTGACCATCTGCGCCTTGACCAGGCCGAGGATCTCCGTACGGAAGTCCTCCCGGCGGTCGGACCAGCGCAGACCGCCTCGGGCGACCTTGCCGAACCGCAGGTGGACGCCCTCGACCTTGGGCGAGTACACCCAGATCTCGTACGCCGGGCGCGGCGCCGGCAGGTCCGGGATGGCCTGCGGGTCCAGCTTCACGGACAGGTAGCTGTGCGGGCGGCCCTGGCTGTCGCGCTGGTAGTGGTTGGTGCGCAGCGTCGCCTTGATGACGGTCAGGAAGGACCGCAGGATCCGGTCCTCGTCCAGGGAGGCGACCTGGTCGAGCGCGCCGTCCAGCTCCTCCAGCAGACCGTCGGTCAGCTCCGTCCCGGCCCGCTGCCGCTCGGGCGACATCCGCGCCTCGAACAGCGAGACCAGCAGCCGGGTGGTGTGGACGTTGTTGGCGAGGGTGTCCTCCATGTACGTCTGGCTGAAGGTCGACCCGGCCTGCCGCAGGTACTTGGCGTACGCGCGCAGCACCATCGCCTGGCGCCAGTGGAGGCCGGCCCGCAGCACCAGCGTGTTGAAGTTGTCGCTCTCCGCCGCGCCGGTCCACACCGCCGCGAAGGCTTCCTGGAAGCGCTCGCGGGCGTCGTCGCCCTTGACGTGCTCCGGCATCCGCAGGCCGAAGTCGTAGACCCACGCGATGGTGGAGTCCGCGCAGCGCAGCTCGTGCGGACGCTCGTCGACGACCTCGACGCCCAGGCGGTTCAGGCCCGGCAGCACCCGCGACAGCGAGACGGGCTCGCCCCTGCGGTAGATCTTGAAGCGGCGCTCGCCGGGTCCGGCGCCGACCGGCTCGTAGAGGCTGACCGAGAAGTCCTGTCCGGTCGCGCCGGTGAGCTTCTCCAGGTGCTGGATGTCGGCCACGGCGCTGCGCGGCGAGTTGTCGGCCTTGTAGCCCTCGGGGAAGGCGTGGCCGTAGCGGCGCGCCAGTTCGGCGGCGCGCTCCTCACCGACCTCGGCGTTGAGCGCCTCGGAGAACCCGTCGGCCCAGGAGCGGGCGGCCTCCACCAGCCGGGACTCGATGCGGTCCACATCGCTGTCGGTGAGGTCCGGGAGGGACGCACCGGGCTCGACGCGGATGACAAAGTGCAGCCGGGAGAGGATCGACTCGGTGTTCCACGCGGTGAAGTCGACGTTGGTGCCGCCGAGTTCCTCCTTGAGGATGTCGATCAGCCGCAGCCGGACGCCGGTCGTGTAGCGGTCGCGCGGGAGGTAGACCAGCGCGGAGTAGTAACGGCCGTACTCGTCCTGGCGGAGGTAGAGCCGCAGCCGGCGGCGCTCCTGGAGGTAGAGCACGCTGGTGGCGATGGCGCGCAGCTGGTCGACCGGGGTCTGGAACAGCTCGTCGCGCGGGTAGGTCTCCAGGATCTGCAGCAGGTCACGGCCGTCGTGGCTGTTCGGGCTGAAGCCCGCGCCCTCCAGGACCTCGGCGACCTTGCGGCGGATGACCGGGACCCGGCGCACGGACTCGGTGTACGCGGCGGAGGAGAACAGCCCCAGGAAGCGGCGCTCACCGATGACGTTGCCCTCGGCGTCGAACTTCTTGACCCCGACGTAGTCGAGGTAGGAGGGGCGGTGGACGGTGGCGCGGCTGTTGGCCTTGGTCAGGATGAGCAGCTTGTGCTCACGGGCCTTGGCACGGGCGTCCGCCGGGAGCCGGTTGAAGGACGGCGAGACGGGGTGGCCGTCGTCCTCGGCGTGCGAGGGGTCGGCGCGCAGGATGCCCAGGCCGGTGCCGGGCACCGCGGTCAGCACGTCCTCCTCGGCACCGCCCTCACCGGGCGCGGAGACCAGCTCGTACTCGCGGTAGCCCAGGAAGGTGAAGTGGTCGGCGGACAGCCAGCGCAGCAGCTCGCGGGCCTCGTCGATCTCCTGGTCGCGCAGGTCGTCGGCGGTCGGCTCGGAGGGCAGCTCGTCGGCGATGCGCAGCGCGGCGCCGCGCATCTTCTCCCAGTCCTCGACGGACTCGCGGACGTCGGACAGCACCCGCAGCAGATCGGCGGTGATCTGCTGGAGGTCCTCGCGGTCGGTCTCCCGGTCGATCTCGACATGGATCCACGACTCGGTGACCGCGTCGTGCGGCAGCTCGGCCGCCTTGCCCTTGCCGGTGTTGCCGTGCGCCTCGCAGGTGGAGTCGTAGACCTCGATGAGCTTGCCGGCGACATCGCGGCGGACGATCACCTGCGGGTGGATCACCAGGTGGATGCCGCGGCCCTGGCGGGAGAGCTCGTTGGTGACCGAGTCGACCAGGAAGGGCATGTCGTCGGTGACGACCTCCACCACGGAATGGCTGCAGGTCCAGCCGTTCTCCTCGACGGTCGGGGTGTGCACCCGGACGTTGGCGGTGCCCTGCGGGCGCTCCTCCGCGAGGCGGTAGTGGGAGAGGGCGGCACCGAAGATGTCGACCGGGTCCCGGTCGGTGAGGTCCTCAGGGGCGGTGTGCAGGTAGTAACGCTGGAGGTATCCCGTCAGGGTCTCCGAGGCGAGACCCCGTCCCGGGGACGATCCCCCGGCCGGGCTGCTTTCAACGACCCGGGCCGCCTTGGCGAGCAGCTCGGTCTTGGCTTCGTCCAGCTTGGTCTGCATGTCCTCTGGCTCCTGTCGCGCGCCGTTGCGTGACGTCGTGGAAGAACTCCGTGGAAGCTGCACAACGCCGCAGCGACGCCGGGTGTCCGGTCGCTGTCGACGCTATGCCGCGATGAGAGAAGGCCGTGCCGTAATCGACTATTTTTGACAAAGTCGACATGGTCTCCGTGCCGCAAGGACCAGCGATCGCCCGGCCACCGTGGTGTCCCGGGCGCACGGCAGGGGCCTCGATGCCCCCGCGGGTTATCGCGCTGATCACGCTGCAAGGCTATCGCCCTCGCCCGGGGTGCCGTCATGGGCCGTGGGTGTACAAAACTCCTGGCCGAACTTGGCCCCTCTGGACAACGTGCCGACAGGGTCATCTGTGCGTGGGCCGCTTCCCGGGCCCCGCGCCCTCCCGCGGCAGGAGCTAGAAGGTCGCCCCGCGCGCCACGTCGACGGCCTCGGCGAGGCTGTCGACCACGGGCACCCCCGCGGTCTCCAGGCTGCGGCGGCTGTGCGATCCGCCGGTGTACAGCACCGCGTACGCACCGGCGTCCCGGGCGGCCACCGCGTCGTCGACCGCGTCGCCGATCACGACCGTCCGCCCCGGATCCACGCTCTCCAGCGTCGCGAGATGACGCACCATGTGCGCGCTCTTGCTGCCGCCCGACGGCCCCGTCCTGCCCTGCACCCGCAGGAAGAAAGACTCGATGCCCAGGCCCCGCACCAGGGGTATCAGGTCGTCGTGGCCGTACATGCTGAGGATCGACTGGCTGCGACCGGCCGTGTGCCACGCCTCCAGCAGACGGTCCACGCCCTCGGCCAGCCCGCACCCCACGCGGTGCTCGGTGTAGTGCCGGTGGAACGCCTCGTCCATCACCAGCCACTCGGCTTCCGTCGGCATCCGCCCCATCAGCCGCTCGTAGAAGCGCGGCACGGGCACGCAGTACAGCTCGCGGTACCGCTCCAGCGTGATCGCGTCCAGACCGATCTCCGCGAAGGCCGCGTTGGTCGCCCCGATGACGGCCTCGATGTCGTGGAACAGCGTGCCGTTCCAGTCCCAGACGATATGCGTCGCGTCCTTCCTCATACGACCCCCAAGAACGTTCCCCATGAAGAAAAAATACCTGCCCTCACCGACAACGCCCAGAAACCGGCCGGGGCGGCCGGAACTGGGGCGGGGCACGGGGGCAAGAGCGAGGGGCTGGGGGCGCGGGGGTGGGGCTCTGGGCATGGGCCGTGGTCCGGGGGCGCGGGCCACGTGGTCTGGGCCGGTGGCCTGTGGGGCGATGGCCTCATCGGCCGACCGGGGTCCCGGGGCCTGGGCCTGTGGGCCTGGGCCCGGCCCGGGGCCCTCAGCCGATCAGGTGAGGAATCTCCTGCACCCCGAACCACATCAGGTCGTGGTCCTCCGCGCCGTCCACCGTGAACTGGGCATCATCGTCCCCCTGGTCCGCCGCGCCGAGCGCCGCGGCGGCCGCAGCGACATCCGCCTCCGCCTCATCGGCGTCCACGTGCACGGCAGCGGCCTTCGCCAGCGGCACCGGCCCCGCCAGCCGCACCTCGCCGAGCGAGGACTGGTCGAGTCCGCGATCGGGATCGGCCACCGCCGCGCCGTCCGGCACGTCCAGCGCCACCACGACCCGTCGTCGCGCGATCTGCGGGTTCCCGGCGAGCCTGCGGAGCGAAGCCTGGGCGGCCCGGTTCAGCGCCGCGTACTCCAACTCCTCGATGTCGTCCGAGACGTACCACTCGCGCAGCGCCGGCGTGACGGCGTACGCGTCCAGGGGGCCGGGACCCAACTCGCCGCTGCTGTGCGCCTCTGCGAGACCGGAAAGGGTCAGGGGAACATAGACGCGCATGGCAGTCGCTCTCGCTCAATTCGCTCGACTCTGAAGAATGCCCCGCCAGCATACGGGCGTGAGTCCCCCATCGTGGCGCCATCGCGGCCCCGGCGCCGCCCGCCTCGGGAGCCGACAGCGAGCCCGTTTCGCCGCGTGTTCCCAAGGCCGCGCCACGGAAGGGTGAACTCTGCGACCCCCGCGCTCGCACCCCGTCCCGCCTTGCCCGCGTCCCGGCCCCGCCGATAGAGATCTCCCACCGAAGCTACCGCCCGGTAATCAACCGGGCCCGGCACGACGGGGGATCACCATGATCAGCACGACCACACCGGCACCCGCCGCCGCGGAACCCACCGCCCCGGCACACGCCACCACACCGACCAGCGGCCCCGGCGCCCCAGGAGCCACACCCCACCCCGAATCCGCCCAGGCCACAGCCGCATCTCACAGCCCCGAAGCACCCGACGGCGCCCCTGCCCCCGACTCCTCCGGTGACGAAGCAGCCCCGCGAACCGTCCCCCAGCCCCGAAGGTCCCCCGAGCCCCGGACCACCCGCCCCACGGCCCCGGGCTCGGGCTCGGGCTCGGACGCCGGCGCCACGACGGGCGAATGCACGCACGCCACGACGGGCGAGGGCGCCCCGACGAGCGCGGCCGCGGGCACGGGAAGGGGCACGGGCGTCCCGACGGCCACGGATGCGGACGCCGCGACGGCTGAGGCCGTCCCGGCAAGCACGAGCGCCCCAACGGCCCCGGAGACGGACACCGACACGGACACCGACATCGGCACAGGAGTCCCAGCCGCTACGTCCGCGGGCACGGACAACGCGGACAAGCACCCTCAAGCCCAAGCCGCCACAGCCCCCACAACCTCCGACAGCTCCAGCACCCCCAGCACCGACGCAAGCTCCCCCGTCCCCGCCCCCACGTCCGTGCCCGGCCCCCGCCGCCCCGCCGCGGCCCGCCGGACCACTGCCGGCTCTGGGCCCGGCCGGCCGCCCGGTGCCGCCCGCACCCGCACACGCCCCGGCACCCCGTCCCCCACCACCCGCTCGACGCCGGGCCGCCCGCTCCCGAACAGCACTCCCGGAAGCAGGCCCACCCCGGAGCGCCCCGACGAAGAGCCGACGCCCCCGGGCCGCCCGGCTCCCAGGCAGCCCAGCCCCCTGCTCGACCCGCCTCCGGGAGAGACGCCCCCGGGCCGCCCCGCCCCCGTCACCCCGCCCCTCGGCCGGTCGACCGCCCGCGCGGCCGCCGCGAGCCGCCGGCCTGCGTCAGGCCCGGTAAGCCCCACCGGCGCCCCTCTGCCGTCCCTCGGCGCGCAACGCCGAGCCCATGAGCACCGGCCGCACCACTGGTTCGCCCACCAGCTGCTGCTCACGCTCAGCGGCCAGCGTCCGGTGCACTCCCTCCTGGGGCACGCACTGCCCGCCGCGTACGACCGGCTGGCCGAGCTGGCGCCTCAGGCACCGCTGCGGCCCGTCCTCGGTCCCGGACGGCGCGCCCCCGCCCCGACCCTCCGCGACTGCGGACTGTGCCGGCCGCGCCGCGGCGTCATCGAGGCGTTCGCCCGGATCGCCGCAGGTGAGCGCCTGCGGGCCCTCGCCTTCCGGCTGGAGCTGGGCGCCGACGCACGATGGCGCTGCGCCGCCCTCGACCTCGGCCCGCAGCCCTGGAGCCCTGGAGCCCTTCGGCACGGATGACGCACTGAGCCGACAGCGCCCGCCCCGCGCGCATCCGAACGTCGCCTGGCCCCTGGCCCCGGCCCCGGCCCCTGGAGCACGGTGCCGATCACCGGCCGGGGCGCCCGTACGTGAGGTGGCCCGGACACACCGTGCCCGGGCCACCTCACTTCTCACGTTCTCTGCTCGTCACCGCGCGCCGCGCACGGCGCACCGGCTCACTTCTTGCGGCGACGGCCGCCGCTCTTCTGGGCCTTGCGGCGCTCCGCGCGGGTGAGGCCGTCGGACTCCGAGCGGGCCGGGGAGTCGTCCTCGTCGCTGGCGAAGTCGCCCTCGATGACACCGCCCTCGCCGTCGACGGTCGGCGCGGAGAAGTGCAGCCGGTCCGGACGCTGCGGCGCCTCCAGGCCCTTGGCGTGAATCTCGGGGCGGCCGGCGCCCGCCGGCACCGCCTCCGCAGCTTCCTTGCCCAGCGAGGTCTTCGCCGCGGCTTCCTCCACCGGGACCTCCTCGACCTGCTGCTCGACCTGGACCTCCAGGTTGAACAGGTAGCCGACGGACTCCTCCTTGATGCCCTCCATCATCGCGGTGAACATGTCGAAGCCCTCGCGCTGGTACTCGACCAGCGGGTCCTTCTGGGCCATCGCCCGCAGGCCGATGCCCTCCTGGAGGTAGTCCATCTCGTAGAGGTGCTCACGCCACTTGCGGTCCAGGACGGACAGCACGACCCGGCGCTCCAGCTCCCGCATGATGTCCGAGCCGAGCTGCTCCTCACGGGCGGCGTACTGCTCGTGGACATCGTCCTTGACGGCGTCGGCGATGAAGTCGGCGGTGATGCCCGCACGGTCGCCGGCCTCGTCCTCCAGCTCCTCGATGGTCACCTTGACCGGGTAGAGCTGCTTGAACGCGCCCCACAGCCGGTCCAGGTCCCACTCCTCGGCGAAGCCCTCGACCGTCTCCGCCTGGATGTAGGCGTCGATGGTGTCGTCCATGAAGTGCTTGATCTGGTCCTGGAGGTCCTCGCCTTCCAGGACGCGGCGCCGCTCGCCGTAGATGACCTCACGCTGGCGGTTGAGCACCTCGTCGTACTTCAGGACGTTCTTACGCGTCTCGAAGTTCTGCTGCTCGACCTGCGACTGGGCGGACGCGATGGCCCGGGTCACCATCTTGTTCTCGATCGGGACGTCGTCGGGAACGTTGGCCATGGCCATGACCCGCTCGACCATCTGGGCCTTGAACAGCCGCATCAGGTCATCGCCCAGGGAGAGGTAGAACCGCGACTCGCCCGGGTCGCCCTGACGGCCGGAACGACCGCGCAGCTGGTTGTCGATACGGCGCGACTCGTGCCGCTCGGTACCCAGGACGTAGAGCCCGCCGAGGTCCTTGACCTCCTCGAACTCCGCCTTGACCGCGGCCTCGGCCCGCTCCAGGGCGGCGGGCAGCGCGGCCGCCCACTCCTCGACGTGCTCGACCGGGTCGAGGCCGCGCTGGCGCAGCTCCGCCTCGGCGAGGTCGTCGGGGTTGCCGCCGAGCTTGATGTCCGTACCGCGGCCGGCCATGTTCGTGGCGACGGTCACGGCGCCCTTGCGGCCCGCCTGGGCGATGATCGGCGCCTCACGGTCGTGCTGCTTGGCGTTGAGCACCTCGTGGGCCACGCCCCGCTTGTTGAGCTGCTGCGAGAGGTACTCGGACTTCTCGACCGAGGTGGTGCCGACCAGGATCGGCTGGCCCTTCTGGTGCTTCTCGACGATGTCCTCGACCACCGCGTCGAACTTCGCGGGCTCGGTGCGGTAGATCAGGTCGGCCTGGTCGACGCGGACCATCGGGCGGTTCGTCGGGATCGGCACGACGCCCAGCTTGTAGATCTGGTGGAACTCGGCGGCCTCGGTCATGGCCGTACCGGTCATGCCGGAGAGCTTGTCGTAGAGGCGGAAGAAGTTCTGCAGGGTGATCGTGGCGAGGGTCTGGTTCTCGTCCTTGATCTCCACCCCTTCCTTCGCCTCGATCGCCTGGTGCATGCCCTCGTTGTAGCGGCGGCCGGCGAGGATACGGCCGGTGTGCTCGTCGACGATCATGACTTCGCCGTCGATGACGACGTAGTCCTTGTCGTTCTTGAACAGCTCCTTGGCCTTGATCGCGTTGTTGAGGTAACCGACGAGCGGGGTGTTCACCGACTCGTAGAGGTTGTCGATGCCCAGCCAGTCCTCGACCTTGCTGACACCGGACTCGTGGATGCCGACGGTGCGCTTCTTCTCGTCGACGTCGTAGTCGCCGGTCTCCTCGATACCGCGCTGCGGGTTGGCGGCCTCGCCCCGCTTGAGGCGGCGCACCAACTTGGCGAAATCGCCGTACCACTTGGTGGCCGAATCCGCCGGACCGGAGATGATCAACGGCGTACGGGCCTCGTCGACGAGAATCGAGTCGACCTCGTCGACGACGGCGAAGTTGTGGCCCCGCTGGACGAGTTCGTCCTGCGACCAGGCCATGTTGTCGCGCAGGTAATCGAAACCGAATTCGTTGTTCGTGCCGTAGGTGATGTCGCAGTTGTACTGCTCACGGCGCTGGGCCGGCGTCATATCGGCGAGAATGCAACCGACCGTCAGACCCAGGAACTTGTGGATCCGGCCCATCATCTCGGAGTCCCGCTCGGCCAGGTAGTCGTTCACCGTGATCAGGTGTACGCCCTTGCCGGACAGCGCGTTGAGATACGTCGGGAGGGTACCGACGAGGGTCTTGCCCTCACCGGTCTTCATCTCGGCGACGTATCCCAGGTGAAGGGCCGCGCCACCCATCAGCTGGACGTCGTAGGGACGCTGTCCGAGCACCCGCCGGGCGGCCTCACGGACCGTGGCGAACGCCTCGGGCAGCAGGTCGTCCAGGGACTCGCCGTCCGCGTACCGCTCCTTGTATTCATCGGTGAGCGCCCGCAGCTCGGCGTCGGAGAGGGCCGCGAAGTCCTCTTCGATGGAGTTGACCTGGCCCGCGATGCGGTGCAGTTTGCGCAGGATCTTTCCTTCGCCTGCACGCATGAGCTTGTTGAAGACGGACACTTGGGCTGGTCTCCTTGCCGGTCGGGCCTGCACGGTCGAGTGCGCGGGCGCGGCATTTTTCCAAGGGGGCAGGCCCCGCCGCAACGGCCATCGTAAGGGAGGACGCTCCTCGGCCGGGAGGTCCGCCACCGCGAAGGCCGTATCCCCTCCCCCCGTGAACGCGCGAGCCCACGAGAAGGTGCCGGGAATCACCGCGAAAACCCTTCGCCGCCCCTCCCGCGCCCGAGCAGACTCTGTCCATGAAGCATGTCACCCTCACCACCGAGCGCCTCATTCTGCGCCCTTTCGAGCCTTCCGACGCGGCCGCGGTACACGCCGCCTGTCAGGAACCCGATATTCCGCGGTGGACGAGCGTCCCCTCGCCGTACACCTTCCAGGACGCGGAACAGTGGGTCGGCACGGTCGCCCAGGAGGACTGGCGCGACGACATCGCCTATCCCTTCGCGGTGCTCACCAAGGACGACGGATCGCTGGTCGGCGCGATGGGCCTGGTCCGCCTCGCCCGGTTGAGCACCCCCGAGCGGCAGGCGGAACTCGGCTACTGGACGGCCAAGCAGCAGCGCGGCAAGGGATACACCGCCGAGGCGGCCACCGCGGTGGTGCGCTGGGCCTTCGCCGACCTCGGGGTGGAGCGGATGGAATGGCTGGCCGAGGCGGGCAACGAAGGCTCCCGGGCGGTGGCCCGCAAGGTCGGCTTCCGGATGGAGGGCACCCTGCGCGCCAAACTGGTGCGCGAGGGCACCAGGCGGGACGTCTGGATCGGCTCCCTGCTCCCGACCGACCTGCCCACGGAGAGCCGCCGGGCCGGTACCACCCGCATCCCCTCCCCGGACGCGACGCCCTACCTGCCGTACCCCGGGTGACGCGGCCGCGTACCGACCGACCCGGGCAGCGCGCCGGCCCGCCTCCGCCGCCCTCAGCCACCGGACGCCGACCGCCCCGAGGTCCTACAAGGGCAGGCCCGCCGCCGATTCCGCGGCCGTTGTCAGTGGTCGCCCCTACCCTTTCCGCATGACCGCCGTGACGCAGCGCACACCGCACCACAGCCCCGAGATCTCCCTGTCGCACGACGACGCCCGCCGCATCGCCTTGCGCGCGCAGGGCCTGTTGGGCGCCCCGGACCGCCGGGCAGGTGTGCGCGGCGTGCTGCGGCATCTGGGCGCGGTGCAGCTGGACACGATCTCCGTGCTGGCCCGCTCCCATGAGCTGGTGCCCTACGCCCGCCTCGGCGCGACCGGCCGCTCCACCGTCGAGGCCGCCTACTGGACCGACACCCACAGCTTCGAATACTGGTCGCACGCGGCCTGCATCCTGCCGATCGAGGAATGGCCGCTCTTCGCCTTCCGCCGCCGCGCCTACCGCGCCCGCCGCAAGTGGCACCACGACCTGCCGCAGGCCGCGTACGACGCGGTGCTCGCCCAGCTCACCGCCGAGGGCCCCCTGACGGCCACGGAGCTCGGCGGCGCAAAGAACGGCGGCCCCTGGTGGGACTGGAGCGACGCGAAGATCGCCGTGGAGCGGGCCCTGATGATCGGCGAGGTGGTCTGCACCGAGCGCCGTGGCTGGAAGCGGGTGTACGACCTCGCCGAGCGAGCCGTGCCGGAACGGCTGCTGAAGGACGACCTCGACGACACCGAGTGCCTGCGCCGTCTGGTCGCCCAGGCAGGCGTCGCGATGGGGGTGGCCACCCGCGCGGACCTCGCCGACTACCACCGCCTGCGGACGGAGCAGGTCGATGCCGTCGTCGCCGACTCGGGCCTGGTCCCCGTAGAGGTCGAGGGCTGGGGGAAGCCCGCCTGGGCCGACCCGGCCGCACTGGCGGAGTCACCCCGCGGCCGGCACCGCACGACGCTGCTCTCGCCGTTCGACTCCCTCATCTGGGACCGGCCGCGCACGGAGCGGATCTTCGACTTCACCCACCGCCTGGAGGCATACGTCCCACGCCCCAAGCGGATACACGGCTACTTCGCGATGCCGCTGCTTTCCGGCGGCCGGTTGGTCGGCCGGGTCGACCCGGCCCGCGAGGGCTCCACACTCGTCGCCCGCCAGGTCTCGCTTGAGGGCGTCAAGGCCGTGCCGGCCATGGCCCGGGCACTCCATGAAGCGGCTTCCTGGGTCGGCTGCGACTCCGTCCGCCTGGAACGCTGCGACGACCCCGCGACAGCTGCCGCCCTCCGCACGGAAATCACCCGCATCGGCGACTGACCGGAACGCACGCCCGAACGACGCCTGCCACCTTCGGGGCTACCGAGCGCCGAGGGAGGGCACTTGTGTCCCCGAGGGCATCACCTGCACGAGGCGCCCACCGCAGTCCACAGGACGCAGAGCAGACCGCAGACCGCCGCCATCGGGCGTCCGCGCTATCGGATTTCGAGGATCTTTTCCCGCATCGCATACACCACCGCTTCCATCCGGGAGTGCAGTTGCAGCTTCTCCAGGATGTTGCGGACGTGGTTCTTCACCGTGTTCTCGGAGATGAAGAGTTCCTTGGCGATATCGCGGTTGTTCATGCCCGTGGCGACGAGCTTGAGCACTTCCAGCTCACGGTCGGTGAGCCGGGGCGCGGGCACCAGCCGGCGCTCGTCCGTCCGCTGGATCATCGACTTGAACTCCGTCAGGAGTTTGGAGGCCATCGACGGACTGATCTGCGACTGGCCGTCCGCGACGGCACGGATCGCCGTGGCCACCTCGTCGGTGGAGATCTCCTTGAGGAGGTAGCCGGTGGCGCCGGCCTTGATCGCGTCGTAGAGATCGGCCTCTTCGTCGCTGATCGTCAGCATGATGATCTTCGCGCTGGGGGCCACTTCCTTGATGGAGGTGCAGGCCTCGATGCCGCCGCGCTTGGGCATCCTTACGTCCATCAGCACGATGTCGGGAAGCAGGTCCGCGGCCTTGTCGACCGCCTCCGCGCCGTCCCCGGCCTCGCCGACGACCTGGATGTCCTCCTCCTGGGCAAGAACGATCTCCAGGCCCCGTCGGAAGAGCGCGTGATCGTCCACCACCAGGACACGGATCGGCTCCTTGCGGGGCGCGCCCGCGCCCTCCGCGTCGCCGTCCCCGGCATCGCTTCCGCGGTCGTCCGCGTGGTCACGCACGGGCCCGAAACTGTCCCCCATCGTTCCTCCCCGTCAACTACTCGGCCGAAGGGCCTGAGCTTGGAATAAGGCTGGTTGACTACAGCCCCTTGCGGCCAGCCCGATCACTGCCATACGACCGCCTCCCCGGCGTGGCGCCGTTTCGTGCTCACATTCTCCCCCGGCCGGCACAAACACTATACGGCTTCAACTCCGGGTTTCAGCAGGCACGATGGTGCCCCCGGCGTACGCCGGGGGCACCGAACGGGTGGGTTTCAGCCGCCGAGCGCGCCCCCCGCGCCGCCGGGCTCTTCCTCTCCGAACGAGTCGGGATTCAGATGGATGACGCCGTAGTCGTAGGCGTGCCTCCGGTAGACGACGCTCGGTTGCTTGTTCTCGGCGTCGACGAAGAGATAGAAGTCGTGGCCGACCAACTCCATCTCGTAGAGGGCCTGGTTGAGCGTCATGGGGGTTGCGGAGTGCGTCTTCTCGCGGACGATCAGGGGTCCTTCACCCTGGACCTCCAGGGAGCCGATCTTCTTGGTCGGCACCCTCTGCTCGGTCGCCGTGTCGGCGGCCAGTTCACCGTTGGTGTTCAAAATCGCGGCGTCGGGGACGCTGCCGGCGACATCACTCGCGGGGATGCGCCCGCTGCCGCGACGGGAGTAACGCTTGTCGTGCTGCTTCCGCAGGCGCGCTTCCAACTTGGCCGTTGCCAGGTCGAGAGCGGCGTACGGATCGGCTGCGGCCGCCTCGGCCCGGACCACCGGGCCGCGGGAGCGGAGAGTGATCTCCACTCGGTCGGAACGGTCGGCCTGCCGCGGATTAAGCTCCTTGGACACCTCGACGTCCAGGCTGATCACCTTGCCGTCGAGCTTCTGGACTTTCTCCAGCTTCAGCTTCTCGGCCACGTGCTTGCGGAACCGCTCGGGCACCTCGGTCTTGCGGCCCTTGACGACGATGTCCACGCAGAACTCCGTTCCCGGATCGCCCCGCCGCTCGCTGGACGGAGCGATTCCTTCTTGCACCAGGCTTCGGTGGGTGCCGAAGCCTCGGACTTGGCGACCTTCACCTCCTCCTCCCCCGAGGATGAGATCCCCATTCCCACGACTTCAGGGTCTCTGCAAATGCCCTTTATCGCATGCATCACGACATCTGAGGCAAAGCGTCCGCCAGTCCTCACAACCGAACATAGCTCTCCTGGACGGGTGTCGACACCCCCTCGGAGCGTCGGGCTCCGTTCGGGTGACTTTTTGTCCTCAATACCTGCAACGACGAACTCCTTTGTTCAGTTCCAGTCCGTGACGAAAGCACTGCGTGGCGCCGCCACCACGGCCGCCCCGGCCACTCTGCCCCCGGCAGTCCCGAGGGCCCGTGCCGCCTCGGCGAGCGTGGCGCCCGTCGTCACCAGGTCATCCACCAGCACCACTGGAGGCCCCGCCAGCAGCCTCCCGACCCGGTCCGGCACCTCCAGGGCACCGCTGACATTCGCCAGCCGCTCCCGGGCGCTCAGCCCCGCCTGATCGGCCACCGCACGGCGCTGCCGCAGCACCGCCAGCACCCGTGCCCCAGCGCCCGTCCGCCGCAACTCGCCCGCCGCGGCCAGCGCGATCCTGCGCACCGGATCATGGCCGCGCCCTGCCACGGATCTGCGCGCCGAGGGCACCGGGACCAGCACCAGCGGCCCACTGCCGCCCTGCCCGCTTCTCGGTCTCCCGCCGGCGCCGACACCGCGTACCGCCCCGGCCAACGCCGCTCCCAGCGGCGCCGCAAGTCGCAGGGCGCCGCGCTCCTTGTGCGCCAGCAGCACCGCCCGCACCTCGTCGGCGTAGGGCGCGCCGGCCCACACCCGGGGCAGTCCGGCGGGCTTCGGCTCGGGCCGCACCCGCCGCGCACCGCGCCCGCCGCGCGCCAGAGCCCGCCGGCACTGCGCGCACAGCTCCGTACGCGGTCGCCCGCACCCTGCGCAGTCGACCGGCAGCACCAGCCCGGCAAGTTCTCTCCACAGCCCCCGCATGACTCCACTGTCCCGCCGACCGCGCCCGCCCACCACCCCTGTGGAAAACACGGCTGTGACCACCGGGGACGTCGGGGTATTCGGGTATACGGGATGGGCGGGGCAAGCGAGGGCGGACTGGCGGGAGGGAAAGCCACGAGGGGCGGACACACCGGGACGTCGAATGGCGCGGCGTTGCCGAGAAGACCAAGGGGCCGAGCGGCCGAGGCCACCTGAGGGCGTCAGGCACGGAGCGGGAAGGGAAAGCGGCAGGTCGATCGGTCGGTCGCCGACGCGTGTGGCGAGGGCTGAGCGATAGCTCGCACGCCGTACGGGAGCGTCGCGCCCGGACGGGTGCCGTACCGGGCGCGCAACCACGCCGGGGCCGCCTCGGCAGCGCTCCCGCCAGGACCGCGTCAGCGCCTGGAAACCCGGGCGCCCACGGCCACCGCCGCGATCGACCCGCCGCGCAGCCCCGGAAACCCCCGGCGCCGCCCGTCCGTGCCTGCGCCTCCGGCGCTCGTACGACCGGCGCCCGTACTGACCGGCAGCTCCTACGCCCTACGGCCGTCAGCCCGACATCCTCCGCCCGGCGGCGGGCCGTCTCAGCCCGGGTAGACCGGCGCGGTGCCGTCCTTCGCCACGGTCTTCCAGTTCGCGTCCGGGGGCAGCCGCACGATTCCCTCGGTGGCGTCGGCGATGAGCGGTCTGTTCTCGTCCTCCGAGGCAGCCACCGCCTTCACACCGTTGACGCCGGGCAGGGTCTGCGCGTTCGATGCCGAACCGTCCGTCTCCATGAACTGCATCTGCTGCACTCCGCCGGACTCCCGGCCGACGACCACCAGCCGGCTGCCGCCTGCCCAGGACGCCGCCACCACGTCTTCCAACTGCGGCGCGATCGGGCGCAGTTCCTGCACCGACAGCACCGGGTGATCCGCCGATCCGCCGCGCTCGACGCGGCCGAGCTGGAGCGTCGTACGCCCCTTGTCCTCCACCAGCATCGCGATCCGGATGCCGTCCGAGGCGACGCGGATCGCCTTGATCTGCCGCTTGCCGAGCCCGGGCACCGCCACCGCCTCCGGGTCGCCCTTGCCCTCGCGCATCCGCAGCAGCCGGGAGCCGTGCGTGTCGCGGTCCGCGATCCACAGGTCGCCCAGGCCGTCCCAGCTCGGCGCGGTCAGCCCGTTCTGGGGGTTCTTGGCCGAAGCGCCGCTGGTCAGCAAGGAGCCGCCGCGTTCGATGCCGTCCTCCATGTCGGCGACGTAGAGCGAGCGTCCGTCGCTCGACACTCCTGCCGCGGTGGTCTCACCGCGCGAGATCGCCACGGAGCGCAGCGGGGTCTTGCCGGTGCCGAACGGTCCTTGCACCGGAGTGGGTTTCGTCGCGGTGTCCGACATGGCGACGACCCGGTGGTCGGCGTCGATGAAGTATTCGCTCGCCGAGTGCCCGGCCTGGCGGGACGGGGCGAAGTCGCGGTCGGCCTGTTCCTGGGTCAGCGAGCACAGCGAGTTGCCGCTGTTGTCCTGGATCTCCACCTCGCTGATCTTCGATGCCCGTGTCATGTCCTGGACGGTGAAGAACAGTTGGGCCGCCATCCGCTTGCACTGGCCGGTGTCGGTGTTGACCGCCTGCTTGCTGAGCTTGACCCGTAGAGCGTTGGAGTCGTCCAGGGACAGATCACGGGCGGCGAGCCGGGTGCCCGTCGGGAACTCCGAGGTCGTCACCTGGTGGAGCCAGTTCGTCGGCCCCGCCAGCAGGGCCTCCACGCTGGCCTTGATCGGCTCTATGCGCTGGCGCAGGTAGACGGGGTCGGCGACGAGTACGTTCCGGCCCGCCTTCGGCTGCCCCGCCTCGGTGTTGTAGGACGCGAAGTAGTACTTGTTCACCGAGCGGTAGATCCGCTGGAAGTCGGACTGCCCGAGCACCAGTCCGTTGGGCAGCCGGTCGATGCGCCACTGATTCCCCTCCTTGATGAGGTGGATCGTCCGGCGGTACGGCTTCTCCTCAGGGGTGTAGGCGTGGTTGTCGTCGACCGTCGCCACCTGGGTGCCGGAGAGCGTGACCGTGTAGCCCTTGCCGTCCTCGCGGTTGGGCTGCACCGTCGGCTCGGCCTTGGGGCGCTCCTGGAGGACGTTGGTCGCCTGGAACGGCTGCCAGGTCCGCTTGGCCGACTTGGCCAGATACTGCGTGGCCGTACGGAAGTCCGCCTCGTCGCTGGTCGTCGCGTCGAGGAAGCTGCGGACGATATTGGTCGGCTGCGCGCCGTCCTGCGGAGGCACACCGTAGACCCGCACCTGCGAGTCCCCCTCGGCGCGCGGCGACTGCTCGACCGCCTTGACGTCCCCGTCGTCCGGCATCGACGCGCAACCGGCCAGCAGCGCCGCCGCACAGCCGAGCAGCGCGAACTTGCGCCCCGCGCGCGACGAAGGCCGGGAGGCCCTGCCGCCCCGGAAGCGGATGCGGCGACCTGCCAGGCCACCAGCCCAGGTCCCGGCGTCGGAGCGGGCGGGCGCCGGACCGTCCGCGCTCGTCCGCCGCTCGTCCCCGTGCTCAGTGTTCACGCAGCCCGCCTTCCCGATCCGCGCCACGCCCTGCCTTCTGCTCCGCGCTGCCGGCGCTCGCGCGGTCCGCGGACAGGTCGTCACTGTCCGCGTCCCGGCCCTGCGCCGCGTCCGCACCGCGTACGTCCTCGCCCTGGGCCACCACACGTGCGCCGCTGCCGGGCAGCGCCGCCGGGTCGGCCGTCGGCCGGGCCGAGGTGCGCGGCTCGATGGCGCCGGGCTGCACGGGGATGGTGGAGGGCTTGCTGCCGACGCCGGGATGCGGCCGGCCGGCGTCGTCCAGCCCCCGGTTGCGCCGGGAGTCGTCCGGCTCCAGCGGTATCGGGGAGCCGCGCAGCGTCTCGCCTGCCGTACGGGGCAGCGTCAGGCGGAACTGCGAACCACCGCCCGGCTCGCCCCATGCCTGCAGCCAGCCGCCGTGCAGACGGGCGTCCTCGACGGCGATGGACAGGCCGAGGCCCGTGCCGCCCGTCGTACGGGCCCGTGCCGGGTCCGCGCGCCAGAAGCGGTTGAAGACCCGCGTCGCCTCGCCGGGCTTGAGGCCGACGCCGTAGTCGCGCACCGCGATGGCCACCGCGCCGCCGCTCTTGCCGCCCCCGGACGCCAGCCGTACGACCACATCCTCGCCCTCACCGTGCTCGACGGCGTTGACCACGAGGTTGCGCAGCACGCGCTCGACCCTTCGCGGGTCGGCCTCGGCGATCACCGGCTGCTCGCCGCCGCGCACCACGATCCTGGTGCCCTTGGCCTCGGCGAGCGGCTCGGCGCCCTCGATGACGCGGTGCACGACATCGCGCAGATCCGTCGGCTCGGCCTCCAGCGCGGCCGCGCCCGCGTCGAACCGGCTGATCTCCAGCAGCTCCGCGAGCAGCGACTCGAAGCGGTCGAGCTGTCCGCGCAGCAGCTCGGCCGAGCGCGCGGTGGCGGGGTCGAACTCGTCGCGCACCTCATGGATGACGTCGGCCGCCATCCGTACGGTCGTCAGCGGCGTCCGCAGCTCGTGCGAGACGTCGGAGACGAAGCGGCGCTGCATCCGGGACAGTTCTTCCAGCTGCTGGATCTTGACCTGGAGGTTCTGCGCCATCTTGTTGAAGGACTCGCCGAGCCGCGCGATGTCGTCCTCGCCGGTGACCTTCATCCGCTCCTGGAGGAGGCCGGCGGCCAGCCGCTCGGAGATGCCCGCGGCCATCCGTACGGGCGTGACGACCTGCCGCACCACCAGCCAGGCGATCGCGCCGAGGAGGATCACGACGAACACCCCGGCGGTCGCGAGCGTGCCGGTCACCAGCTTCAGCGACTCCTCTTCCTGACTGAACGGGAAAAGGTAGTAGAGCTGGTATTGGTTGCTGTTTACATCGTTGAGGCGCTTGCCGATGATGAGCGCCGGGACGCCGTCGTCGGACCCGATGCGCTTGATCTCGGTGTACTGGCGGAACGTCCCCGCCTTGGTCTCCAGCTTCCGCCGCAGGTCGGCGGGCACGCTCCGCTCGGGATCGACGTCCCCGGAGGCGCGCGGCCCGCGGGTACCGGGGCTGGAGTCGCCGAACGGCTCGTCGGAGTCGGAGCTGAGCGCGACGACCGAGAAGACGCCCTGCCCGCCACTGGCGAGCTGCTCGACCAGGCTCGTCAGCCAGGTCGCGGAGTCCTGGGTGCCGCGGCTGCCGGCGCGGGTGCCGTCGTCGGGCCGGGTGTCGTCGCCGCCGTCGGCCAGCTTCTGAGCGACACCGAAGCCGCCCACCGCCTGGCTCTGGGCGGCCTGGGCCTTGGCGGTGAGCAGGCCGTTGCGGACCTGCCCGACCACCACGACACCGAGCAGCAGCACCACCGCCAGCGACATCAGCAGGGTGGTCGCGACCACCCGCAGCTGGATGTTGCGCCGCCACAGCCGCAGGGCGGACAGCAGCGGACGCCGAACCCAGCGGCTGAAGAGCCGAAGCAAGGGGTGGACGGGCCCGCTCACCGCGCCGTCCGGCAGGAGCTGGCCGCCCCGCAACAAACGGGCGACCAACCTACCCGAAAAGGACATTTTGCCCGCCGGGTTGACGGTGCGCCCCCGCTTTCCCTCCGGGGCGAAACCGTCCCGACTCATCTCAGCTGGGCCCGGCCTTGTAGCCGACCCCGCGCACGGTCACCACGATGTCCGGCCGCTCCGGATCCCGCTCGACCTTGGAACGCAGTCGCTGCACGTGGACATTGACCAGACGGGTGTCGGCGGCGTGCCGGTAGCCCCAGACCTGCTCCAGCAGCACCTCACGCGTGAAGACCTGCCACGGCTTGCGGGCCAGCGCCACCAGCAGATCGAACTCCAGCGGGGTCAGCGCGATGGACTGCCCGTCCCGCTTCACGGAGTGACCCGCCACATCGATGACGAGGTCACCGATGGAGAGCTGCTCGGGAGCCGGCTCCTCGGAACGCCGCAGCCGGGCCCGGATGCGGGCGACCAGCTCCTTGGGCTTGAACGGCTTGACGATGTAGTCGTCCGCACCCGATTCGAGCCCGACGACCACATCCACGGTGTCGCTCTTGGCGGTCAGCATGACGATCGGCACCCCGGACTCCGCCCGGATCAGCCGGCACACCTCGATGCCGTCCCGTCCGGGCAGCATCAGGTCGAGCAGCACAAGATCGGGCTTGGTCTCCCGGAAGGCGGCCAGCGCTTTGTCACCGTCCGACACAAACGACGGTTCAAAGCCTTCGCCACGCAGCACGATGCCGAGCATCTCTGCCAGTGCGGTGTCGTCGTCGACGACCAGGACGCGTCCCTTCATTTGGCCATCATCCCATTACCTGATCGTGACGTTCCCCATCGTGACGTGGAACACATCTCCGCAAGGCCCTCACGGGTCACCGGAGACACCACTCCGGCCTCCGTCACGACCGCCGTCACCAGCTCCGGCGGAGTGACGTCGAAGGCCGGGTTGTAGGCCTGAGCGCCCAGCGGGGCCACCGGGATCCCGGTCCCCGGCTCGGCCCCGGCACCCTGCGCATGCGGCAACGAGAATTCCGTCACCTCATGGCCCGGTCGCTGCTCCACCTCGATGCCCGCGCCGTCCTGCGTCTGCAGATCCACCGTGCTGAGCGGCGCCACCACCACGAACGGAACGTGGTGGTATCGCGCCAGCACCGCCAGCGGATAGCTCCCGACCTTGTTGGCGACCGAGCCGTCCGCCGCGATCCGGTCCGCGCCGATCAGCACCGCGTCCACCTCACCGGCCGCGAACAGCGATCCCGCCGCCCCGTCCGACAGCACGGTGTACGCCATCCCCGTGCGCGCCGCCTCGTACGCGGTCAGCCGCGCCCCCTGCAAGAGCGGCCGCGTCTCGTCCACCCACAGCCGGCGCAGCTCGCCGGCCCGGTGCGCCGCAAGCGCCACGGCCAGGGCGGTCCCCTCGCCCCCGGAGACCAGGGCCCCCGTATTGCAGTGCGTGAGGATGCGGTGACCCCCACCGGGAAGCAGCTCGCCCAGCAGCGCCAGACCGTGTTCCGCCATCCGCTTGCTGGAGTCGACCTCCTGCGCACGCACGGCGTGCGCCTCGGCCAGGGCCGCCGCTGCGGCCGCCTCCGGGCCTGCCCCGCCGGCCGCCGCCTCGCGATAGGCGCCGACCGCCCGCCGCACGCCGTACCCCAGGTTGACCGCGGTGGGCCTGGCATGCGCCAACGTCTCCGCCGCGTCCTCCACGTCGAAGCCCCGCGCCGCGGCCAGCGCGACGCCGTACGCGCCCGCGATGCCCAGCAGCGGAGCCCCGCGCACGGCCAGGGTCCGAATCGCCTGCACCAGCGCGGGTACGTCGGTGCAGACCAACTCGACCTCCTCCACCGGCAGCCGAGTCTGGTCAAGAAGGACCACGACGGGCCCCTCGGGCAGCTCCTCCCAACGCAACGACGGGACTGTGAGCGCCTCGACGCCCACCTCGGATACCTCGTACTGATCGGCCATCCGCTCAGTCTGCCGCCGACAGCCCCTCGAACAGAAGGTCCCCCAGCTCTCAGGGCACGGGTACACAACGCCACACGCCATGACACGATGACTGCCACCGCGGACCCTGGACCCCGGCCGCCCCGGCCGAAGGGCAGCAAGAAGGAGCGACGATGAACAACTCTCCGGGCTGGGCCTCGCCCGGATCCGCCCCCTCCGACGAGCCGGACCGCGGCACCCAGGAGCAGACCGCCCCGGAGGGCCGCCCCAACTCCGCCGAGCAGCCGCCCGCGCCGAACTGGTCCAAGGAGCAGCCGCCCCCCGGAAAGTGGTCGGCTCCGACGGGCATCCCCGGCCAGAGCGGCGGACCCGACGGCCCGGGCAGCCGCAGCCGCGCCGGTGGCCGATCGCGCGTCGGCCAGGCCGGCGGAAGCGGGCAGCCCGGATCCGGCAGTCAGCCCTCCTGGGGAGGCGGACCGGGCTGGGGTACCGGCTGGGCACCGACGCCGCCCGCCGCGCAGCCCGGTGTGATCCCGCTGCGCCCGCTCGGCATCGGCGAGATCCTCGACGGCGCGGTCTCCACCATGCGCGCCCACTGGCGCACCGTGCTCGGCATCTCCCTCGTCGTCGCGGTCGTCTCGCAGACGGCCGTCACCCTCGTCACCGGACTGTGGTTCAAGGACGCCGGCCGCGCCCCCACCCTGGACGAGCGCTCCGGCACGCCGCTCGGCCAGACCCTGCGGGAAGCCGGCAATTCTCTCGTCGGCACCGGCATCACCTCGCTGATCGGCCTGCTCGCCACGATCATCGCCACCGGGCTGCTGACCATGGTCGTCAGCCGTGCCGTACTGGGCCGCCCGGTGACCACGTCGACGGCTTGGCACGAGGCCCGCGCCCAACTCCCGCGCCTCCTCGGCCTGCTCGTCCTGCTTCCCCTCCTCGTCACGGTTGTCTTCGTGGTCGGCCTGGCCCCCGGACTCGTCCTCGCCTCGACGGGCAGCGTGGACAGCGGCCTCTTCCTCACCCTGATCGGCGGTGCCGCCGCCTCTGTGGTGAGCATCTGGCTGTGGGTCCGCTACAGCCTGGCCTCCCCTGCGCTGATGCTGGAGAAGCAGGGCGTCGTCGCCTCCATGCGCCGGTCCGCCAAGCTCGTACGCGGCACGTGGTGGCGGGTGCTGGGGGTCCAGCTGCTGGCCTACCTGCTGATCGTCATCGTCGAGTTCATCGTCCAGATCCCGGCCACCCTCGTCGCCTTCCTCGTCGGCGGCGAGAGCCTCATGGACTGGGCGAACGGCACGACGGACGGCAGCAGTTGGACGTTCCTGACCGTGCTCGGCGTCGGCGCCGTCATCAGCTCCACCATCACCTTCCCGATCAGCGCGGGCGTCACCGCGCTCCTGTACATGGACCAGCGCATCCGACGTGAGGCGCTCGACCTCGAACTGGCCCGTGCCGCAGGGCTCCCCGCCTACACGGAGCCCCCGGCGCAGGGCCCCTCGGCCGCTCCCGAAGCAACCGAGGGCGCCCCGGCCAAGGACATTGCGTCCGAGGACACCCCGGCCGAGCGCTCCAGCGCAGCGGACGGAAACGCTGCCGACACCCACCCGGCTCCCCACACCACCGCCGACGGCACGCCTGCCGACAGCGCTCCCGCCGGTGATGCACCGGCCGACGTCACCCCCGCCCACGGCGGTACGGCCGACAGCCGTCCGACCAGCGGCGACCGAGCCGACGCCGAAGCCCCTCAACGCCCCGGCGACGGCGGGGACAACCCCGCGCAGGGCCCCACCGACGCCGCACCAGGAAGCTGATGCGGTGACCACGGCGGGGAGCAGCACCGCGGTCGGACGCCTCATAGCGCGCTCCGGAGACGACATACCCGTGCGGACTCCTCGTGTTCCGGCCCGTGAAGCGGCGGAACGCGAGCTGTCCGACCCTCGATACCACCAGCACGACCCCAACCCGATCCAACGCGCGCTGACTTGGTTCTGGGATCGCGTCGACGATCTTTTCCAGGCGGCCTCGGGCGCCACACCAGGCGGATGGATCGGGCTCCTCGCCATCGGCGCCTTCGTGCTGCTTCTGGTGGTGGCGCTCCGACTGCGGCTGGGAGCCGTGCGCCGCACACCGACCACCGCCGGAGCACTCTTCTCGCACACTCCCCGCACGGCGGCCGAACACCGTTCGGCCGCCGACGGCCACGCCGCCGAGGGCCGATGGAGCGCGGCGATCCAGGAACGCATGCGCGCGATCGTCCTCGCCCTGGAGGAGCGCGCCCTGCTCACACCCGGCCCCGGCCGTACCGCCGATGAAGCGGCTGCCGAAGCCGCCCGCCCGCTGCCGGCACACGCCGACCGACTGCGCGCCGCGGCCCGCACCTTCGACGACGTCACATACGGCAGCCGCCCCGGTACGGAAGACGAGTACGCCCTTCTGAGCGCCCTGGACGCAGACCTCCAGCACGCGAAGCCCCACCTGGCCGATGCCGCCCCCAGGAGCCGCGGATGACCACGGCCACCACGCCCACCACCGCGCTCTCGCCGAACACCCGCCGCTTGTGGACCCGGTCCCGCGGTCTGCTGCTCGCACTCCTCGTGCTCGTCATCACCGGCGTCGCGCTCGCAGCCCTGCAGTCCGGCCAACAACACGGCCGCCTCGATCCCCGCTCCCCGGACCGCCCCGGGAGCCAGGCAATGGCCCGACTGCTCGCCGCCCACGGCGTCACCAGCCAGGTCGTCACCACATCCGAGGAAGTCGCCGCCGCGGCCGGCCCCGACACCACCCTCCTCGTCACCCAGCCCGACGTCCTGACCAAGCGCCAGCTCTCCGAGCTCCACACCGCGACCGGGCACGCCACCGGCCGCACCGTGCTGCTCGCCCCCGGAACCGCCGCCCTCGAAGCCTTGGCTCCGGGAGTACGAGCGGAGTCGCCGGTAGACATCTCGCCGCGCCGCCCTCTCTGCTCCTCCCCCGTCGCACGACGCGCCGGAACCGCCCTGCTGGGCGGCCTGCGCTACACGGCACCCGGCGGCGCGACCGACGCCTGCTACCTCATCGACGGTCTGCCCACCCTGCTGCGCCTGCCGGCCTCCGCCGCCGGCCGCGACACCGTCCTTCTCGGCTCTACCGACTTCCTCTACAACCAGCACCTCGCCGAGCACGGCAATGCCTCGCTTGCCCTCCAACTCCTCGGTGCGCACAAGCATCTGGTCTGGTACCTCCCCTCCCTCGGCGACCCCTCGTCCATTTCTGACGACCAACGCAGCTTCCTCGACCTCATCCCCGCCGGCTGGAACTGGAGCCTCCTCCAACTCCTCTTCGCAGCCGTCATCGCAGCGTTCTGGCGCGCCCGCCGTCTCGGCCCCCTGGTGCACGAACGCCTCCCGGTCACGGTCCCGGCAGCCGAGACCACCGAGGGCCATGCGCGCCTCTACGAACAGGCCAACGCCCGCGACCGGGCCTCGGCCGTACTGCGCTCCGCAACCCGCAGCCGGCTCGCTCCCCTCCTCGGTGTGTCCCCCACACACGCCCACACCCCCGACGTCCTTCTTCCGGCCCTGCACGCACGCCTGTCCACCGCCGGCGCCGAGCCCGACGCGCACGCGCTGCTCTTCGGCCCGACCCCCGAGGACGACAAGGCACTTGTGCTCCTGGCCGACCAGCTCGACGCACTCGAAATATCGATCGTTTCCCAAGAGAGGCACGCCCCCCGTGAGCACCCCGACCGCTGAGAGCGCCCGAGCCTCCCTCGAGGCCCTGCGCACCGAGATAGCCAAGGCCGTCGTCGGCCAGGACCCTGCCGTCACCGGTCTGGTCGTCGCGCTGCTCTGCCGCGGGCATGTCCTCCTCGAAGGCGTCCCGGGCGTCGCCAAGACCCTGCTAGTCCGCGCCTTGTCGGCAACCCTCGAACTCGACACCAAGCGCGTGCAGTTCACCCCCGACCTGATGCCGAGCGACGTCACCGGTTCCTTGGTCTACGACTCACGCAGCGCCGAATTCTCCTTCCAGCCCGGCCCCGTCTTCACCAACCTCCTTCTTGCCGACGAGATCAACCGGACGCCTCCCAAGACCCAGGCATCCCTCCTCGAAGCAATGGAAGAGCGCCAGGTAACCGTCGACGGCACTCCCCGCCCGCTGCCCGAGCCCTTCCTCGTCGCAGCCACTCAGAACCCCGTGGAGTACGAGGGCACCTATCCGCTGCCTGAGGCCCAACTCGACCGCTTCCTGCTGAAACTGACGGTCCCGCTGCCGGCCCGGCAGGACGAGATCGACATCCTCACGCGTCACGCCGACGGCTTCAGCCCCCGTGACCTCGTATCCGCAGGGCTACGCCCGGTCGCCTCCGCCGCTGACCTCGACGCAGCACGAGACGCCGTGGCCAAGACCGCCGTCTCCCCCGAAGTCACCGGCTACATCGTCGATATCTGTCGTGCCACTCGCGAATCCCCCTCGCTCTCCCTCGGTGTATCCCCCCGAGGTGCCACTGCACTGCTCTCCACGTCACGCGCCTGGGCATGGCTCACCGGCCGCGACTACGTCACCCCCGACGACGTCAAAGCCCTCGCTCTCCCCACGCTCCGCCACCGCGTCCAGCTCCGCCCCGAAGCGGAGATGGAAGGGGTCACCGCAGACTCCGTGATCAACGCCGTGCTCGCCCACCTCCCCGTCCCCCGCTGACAACGCCGTGACCCTTACCGGACGCACCGCGCTCCTCTCCGCACTCGGAGCCCTCTTCGTCGGCTTCCTACTCCCCGGCTGGCTCGGCATCCTCACCGTCCAACTCGCCCTGCTGATAGCAATCTTGTGCGACCTGGCACTCGCCGCGCCAGTACGAAAGCTCCATTTCACCCGAACCGGTGACACAACCGTTCGACTAACAGGCGAAGCCCAAACGCACCTGACCGTGACCAACGCGGACCGCCGCACGCTGCGCGCCCAGCTCCGCGACGCCTGGCCCCCGAGCTCCTACGCGCCCGGCTCGGACATCACCGCAGCCCGCCACTCCGTACGCATCCCCGGCTCAGAGCGCCGTCGCCTGACGACCGTCCTCCGCCCGACCCGACGCGGCGACCACCATGCCGTCCGCGTCACGGTCCGCTCGTTCGGTCCGCTGGGCCTGGCAGCGCGGCAGGGAAGCCACGACGTCCCGTGGACTCTGCGCGTGCTGCCGCCCTTCGCCAGCCGCAAGCACCTCCCCGCCAAGCTCGCCCGGCTCCGCGAGCTCGACGGCCGCACCAGCATCCTGACCCGCGGTGAGGGCACAGAATTCGACAGCTTGCGTGACTACACGCCTGGCGACGACACCCGATCCATCGACTGGCGCGCCACCGCTCGACGCCAGAGCGTCGCAGTTCGCACCTGGCGCCCGGAACGCGATCGCCGCATCCTGCTGGTCCTGGAGACCGGGCGCACCTCCGCCGGCAGAGTCGGTGACGTTCCCCGCCTCGACGCATTCATGGACGCCGCCCTACTGCTCGGCGCCCTCGCCGCCCGCGCCGGCGACCATGTCGATCTCCTCGCCTACGACCGTCGCGTACGAGCGTCGGTACAAGGCAAGACCGCGCAAGATCTCCTCCCGGCGCTGACCAATGCCCTGGCGCCCCTGGAGCCCGAACTCGTCGAGGCGGACGCCCGTGGCCTTGCCGCAGCGATCCACCGCCGTACCTCGCGCCGCTCCCTCATCGTGCTCTTCACAGGCTTGGACACCGCCCCCGTAGAGGAAGCGCTCCTGCCCGTCCTTCCCGGCTTGACCAAACGCAATGAGCTCATCGTCGCTGCCGTGACCGACCCTCGCATCGAGGAAATGGCCGCCGGCCGTCATACGCCCCAGGCCGTGTACGAGGCCGCAGCCGCGGAGCAGACCCGCGCCGATCGCCGCCACACCGCCGACCGCCTCCGACGCCACGGCATCACGGTCATCGACTCCACGCCGTCCCACTTGGCCCCTGACCTGGCCGACGCCTACCTGGCCCTCAAGTCCGCCGGTCGCCTCTAACAACGCCCCCAGCCACACCACAAAGGTCAGAGCCCTAGCTCTGACCACCATCCCCTGCCCGGAGACTTCCGCGTCCCGCGTGCACGCCAGCCAGGTTGTGCTGGCTGGCGTCATTTCCGCACCTAGAGCGGCGATGCCATTCGTGCAGTGCCGAGGGAGAGCCGTAAATCCGGGAACCCTCGCCCACTCCGACGTAGCAATTCCCACCACAACGCAGTGCGTACCGGACGGACGCCCCAGCTCAGCCCTCGCACTTGCGGCTTCAGGGACGCATTGAGGTCAGCGGTACAGCGCGCTAACACGAGCACCGGAGCCAACGCCGGCGTAAAACGTTCCGGAAACGCGTGTAAGCCCCGCAGGAACCGAAGTTCCCACGGGGCTTACACACAAAGATTGTTCGGCGGCGTCCTACTCTCCCACAGGGTCCCCCCTGCAGTACCATCGGCGCTGAAAGGCTTAGCTTCCGGGTTCGAAATGTAACCGGGCGTTTCCCTAACGCAATGACCACCGAAACACTATGAAGTTAACCAACCCGGCAAAAACACAGGTCGTTACTTCAGAACCTACACAGTGGACGCGAGCAACTGAGGACAAGCCCTCGGCCTATTAGTACCAGTCAACTCCAACCGTTACCGGTCTTCCATATCTGGCCTATCAACCCAGTCGTCTACTGGGAGCCTTAACCCCTCAAAGGGGGTGGGAGTACTCATCTCGAAGCAGGCTTCCCGCTTAGATGCTTTCAGCGGTTATCCTTTCCGAACGTAGCCAACCAGCCATGCCCTTGGCAGGACAACTGGCACACCAGAGGTTCGTCCGTCCCGGTCCTCTCGTACTAGGGACAGCCCTTCTCAATACTCCTACGCGCACAGCGGATAGGGACCGAACTGTCTCACGACGTTCTAAACCCAGCTCGCGTACCGCTTTAATGGGCGAACAGCCCAACCCTTGGGACCGACTCCAGCCCCAGGATGCGACGAGCCGACATCGAGGTGCCAAACCATCCCGTCGATATGGACTCTTGGGGAAGATCAGCCTGTTATCCCCGGGGTACCTTTTATCCGTTGAGCGACGGCGCTTCCACAAGCCACCGCCGGATCACTAGTCCCTACTTTCGTACCTGCTCGACCCGTCAGTCTCACAGTCAAGCTCCCTTGTGCACTTACACTCAACACCTGATTGCCAACCAGGCTGAGGGAACCTTTGGGCGCCTCCGTTACTCTTTAGGAGGCAACCGCCCCAGTTAAACTACCCACCAGACACTGTCCCTGATCCGGATCACGGACCCAGGTTAGACATCCAGCACGACCAGAGTGGTATTTCAACAATGACTCCACAACCACTGGCGTGGCTGCTTCAAAGTCTCCCACCTATCCTACACAAGCCGAACCGAACACCAATATCAAGCTATAGTAAAGGTCCCGGGGTCTTTCCGTCCTGCTGCGCGAAACGAGCATCTTTACTCGTAGTGCAATTTCACCGGGCCTATGGTTGAGACAGTCGAGAAGTCGTTACGCCATTCGTGCAGGTCGGAACTTACCCGACAAGGAATTTCGCTACCTTAGGATGGTTATAGTTACCACCGCCGTTTACTGGCGCTTAAGTTCTCAGCTTCGCCACACCGAAATGTGACTAACCGGTCCCCTTAACGTTCCAGCACCGGGCAGGCGTCAGTCCGTATACATCGCCTTACGGCTTCGCACGGACCTGTGTTTTTAGTAAACAGTCGCTTCTCGCTGGTCTCTGCGGCCACCCCCAGCTCACCGAGTAAATCGGATCACCAGAAATGGCCCCCCTTCTCCCGAAGTTACGGGGGCATTTTGCCGAGTTCCTTAACCATAGTTCACCCGAACGCCTCGGTATTCTCTACCTGACCACCTGAGTCGGTTTAGGGTACGGGCCGCCATGAAACTCGCTAGAGGCTTTTCTCGACAGCATAGGATCATCCACTTCGCCACAATCGGCTCGGCATCAGGTCTCAGCCTTAACGTGTGACGGATTTACCTACCACACGGCCTACACCCTTACCCCGGGACAACCACCGCCCGGGCTGGACTACCTTCCTGCGTCACCCCATCACTCACCTACTACAAGTCTGGTTCGTCGGCTCCACCACGTCCCTTTGTCCGAAGACTCCAGGCCGGCTTCACGGACTTAGCATCGCCTGATTCAATGTTTGGCGCTTCAAAGCGGGTACCGGAATATCAACCGGTTGTCCATCGACTACGCCTGTCGGCCTCGCCTTAGGTCCCGACTTACCCTGGGCAGATCAGCTTGACCCAGGAACCCTTAGTCAATCGGCGCACACGTTTCCCACGTGTGTATCGCTACTCATGCCTGCATTCTCACTCGTGAACCGTCCACAACTCGTTTCCACGGCTGCTTCACCCGGCACACGACGCTCCCCTACCCATCACAGTCCCCGTTGGGGGTATGTACTGCAATGACACGACTTCGGCGGTGTGCTTGAGCCCCGCTACATTGTCGGCGCGGAATCACTTGACCAGTGAGCTATTACGCACTCTTTCAAGGATGGCTGCTTCTAAGCCAACCTCCTGGTTGTCTCTGCGACTCCACATCCTTTCCCACTTAGCACACGCTTAGGGGCCTTAGTCGATGCTCTGGGCTGTTTCCCTCTCGACCATGGAGCTTATCCCCCACAGTCTCACTGCCGCGCTCTCACTTACCGGCATTCGGAGTTTGGCTAAGGTCAGTAACCCGGTAGGGCCCATCGCCTATCCAGTGCTCTACCTCCGGCAAGAAACACACGACGCTGCACCTAAATGCATTTCGGGGAGAACCAGCTATCACGGAGTTTGATTGGCCTTTCACCCCTAACCACAGGTCATCCCCCAGGTTTTCAACCCTGGTGGGTTCGGTCCTCCACGAAGTCTTACCTCCGCTTCAACCTGCCCATGGCTAGATCACTCCGCTTCGGGTCTTGGGCACGCTACTCAACGCCCTATTCGGACTCGCTTTCGCTACGGCTTCCCCACACGGGTTAACCTCGCAACATACCGCAAACTCGCAGGCTCATTCTTCAAAAGGCACGCAGTCACGACTGCATGTGCAAGCACATACAGCGACGCTCCCACGGCTTGTAGGCACACGGTTTCAGGTACTATTTCACTCCGCTCCCGCGGTACTTTTCACCATTCCCTCACGGTACTATCCGCTATCGGTCACCAGGGAATATTTAGGCTTAACGGGTGGTCCCGCCAGATTCACACGGGATTTCTCGGGCCCCGTGCTACTTGGGTGGTTCTCAAGCAAGCCGTTGATGTTTCAGCTACGGGGGTCTTACCCTCTACGCCGGGCCTTTCGCATGCCCTTCGCCTACACCAACGGTTTCTGACTTGCCTCATCGCCGGCAGACGATGAAAGAGAACTCCCACAACCCCAACCACGCAACCCCTGCCGGGTATCACACGTGACTGGTTTGGCCTCATCCGGTTTCGCTCGCCACTACTCCCGGAATCACGGTTGTTTTCTCTTCCTGCGGGTACTGAGATGTTTCACTTCCCCGCGTTCCCTCCACACTGCCTATGTGTTCAGCAGCGGGTGACAGCCCATGACGACTGCCGGGTTTCCCCATTCGGACACCCCCGGATCAAAGCTTGGTTGACAGCTCCCCGGGGCCTATCGTGGCCTCCCACGTCCTTCATCGGTTCCTGGTGCCAAGGCATCCACCGTGCGCCCTTAAAAACTTGGCCACAGATGCTCGCGTCCACTGTGCAGTTCTCAAGCAACGACCAGCCACCCATCACCCCGCCACACAAGGCGAGTTCACTGGGGCCGGCATCACGAAGGTCCAGACTCGAAAGTCCGTACCCTCAGATACCCAACAGCGTGCCCGGCCCACCCGATCCATCCTCACGTTCCACGCCGAAGCAGTACTAATGACAACCAACCGAATGTGCCGAATAGTCAACGTTCCACCCATGAGCAACCACCGTCGAACATTTGCCGACGAAGTGGCCTCTGACCAACCGAAGTCGGTAAGAAATGCTCCTTAGAAAGGAGGTGATCCAGCCGCACCTTCCGGTACGGCTACCTTGTTACGACTTCGTCCCAATCGCCAGTCCCACCTTCGACGATTCCCTCCCACAAGGGGTTGGGCCACCGGCTTCGGGTGTTACCGACTTTCGTGACGTGACGGGCGGTGTGTACAAGGCCCGGGAACGTATTCACCGCAGCAATGCTGATCTGCGATTACTAGCAACTCCGACTTCATGGGGTCGAGTTGCAGACCCCAATCCGAACTGAGACCGGCTTTTTGAGATTCGCTCCACCTCGCGGTATCGCAGCTCATTGTACCGGCCATTGTAGCACGTGTGCAGCCCAAGACATAAGGGGCATGATGACTTGACGTCGTCCCCACCTTCCTCCGAGTTGACCCCGGCAGTCTCCTGTGAGTCCCCATCACCCCGAAGGGCATGCTGGCAACACAGAACAAGGGTTGCGCTCGTTGCGGGACTTAACCCAACATCTCACGACACGAGCTGACGACAGCCATGCACCACCTGTACACCGACCACAAGGGGGCGCCTGTCTCCAGGCGTTTCCGGTGTATGTCAAGCCTTGGTAAGGTTCTTCGCGTTGCGTCGAATTAAGCCACATGCTCCGCTGCTTGTGCGGGCCCCCGTCAATTCCTTTGAGTTTTAGCCTTGCGGCCGTACTCCCCAGGCGGGGAACTTAATGCGTTAGCTGCGGCACGGACGACGTGGAATGTCGCCCACACCTAGTTCCCAACGTTTACGGCGTGGACTACCAGGGTATCTAATCCTGTTCGCTCCCCACGCTTTCGCTCCTCAGCGTCAGTATCGGCCCAGAGATCCGCCTTCGCCACCGGTGTTCCTCCTGATATCTGCGCATTTCACCGCTACACCAGGAATTCCGATCTCCCCTACCGAACTCTAGCCTGCCCGTATCGAATGCAGACCCGGGGTTAAGCCCCGGGCTTTCACATCCGACGTGACAAGCCGCCTACGAGCTCTTTACGCCCAATAATTCCGGACAACGCTTGCGCCCTACGTATTACCGCGGCTGCTGGCACGTAGTTAGCCGGCGCTTCTTCTGCAGGTACCGTCACTTTCGCTTCTTCCCTGCTGAAAGAGGTTTACAACCCGAAGGCCGTCATCCCTCACGCGGCGTCGCTGCATCAGGCTTTCGCCCATTGTGCAATATTCCCCACTGCTGCCTCCCGTAGGAGTCTGGGCCGTGTCTCAGTCCCAGTGTGGCCGGTCGCCCTCTCAGGCCGGCTACCCGTCGTCGCCTTGGTAGGCCATCACCCCACCAACAAGCTGATAGGCCGCGGGCTCATCCTTCACCGCCGGAGCTTTCCACCACCAGACCATGCGGTCGGTAGTCGTATCCGGTATTAGACCCCGTTTCCAGGGCTTGTCCCAGAGTGAAGGGCAGATTGCCCACGTGTTACTCACCCGTTCGCCACTAATCCCCTCCCGAAGGAGGTTCATCGTTCGACTTGCATGTGTTAAGCACGCCGCCAGCGTTCGTCCTGAGCCAGGATCAAACTCTCCGTGAATGTTTGCCGGTAATCCGGCGAAACACACACGAGAGCGGAACGAGCGGACGGAATAAGTCTGCTCGTTCACAGCGTCCTCGCTGTGTGTGCCACCCACGCCACATGGACGGGATGGACTTTCAAAGGAACCTCATCCACCGAGGTGGACGGGGTATCAACATATCTGGCGTTGACTTTTGGCACGCTGTTGAGTTCTCAAGGAACGGACGCTTCCTTTGTGCCTGTTTCACCAGGCTCTCCGGGCGCTTCCCTTCGGTCTTGCGTTTCCGACTCTATCAGATCCTCGCGGTCCTGATTTTCGCCGGTGCGATTCGTCCTTTCGGCTTCTTCGCGATTCCAACCTTACCAGATCCGTTTCCGTCTCCGGCCCCCTGTTGGAGCGGGGTTGGCCTTCTTGCTTTCGCTTTCCGGCCTTTCCGACTCTATCAGATCCAGTCCGTTCCGTTTCCGGTCCGAATTTGCATCCGATTCCCCGTCGGAGGGGATTGCCTTTCGGCTGTTTCCGACTTTACCAGAAAGGATTCGGTCGAATTAATCGACCGGCACTTCCGGTAAGTGGTCGGTATGCCTCGCCGAATGAGAGATCCAGGCCGAGGCGTTGGAGAGACTAACCCTTGCGCGGGGACCTGTCCAGATCCCCTGCAACCGTTCGAATCTACCTCCCCATGAGTCCCGTGTCAACGGGTTTCCTGGGGAGAAGAGGAGATTAGCAGGTCAGCGGGGTCGGATGCACATCAGGCTGCGGTGGGCACCGGGGCATCGCGGTCGCTCGCGCTGACGTCGCCCGTCTCACCTGCACGAACGGCGCGGCCGCCCAGCACGTAGACGTACAGGAGGAAGGCCACTTCGGCGGCGACTCCGATGCCGATCCGGGTCCAGGTGGGCAGGCCGGAGGGGGTGACGAAGCCTTCGATGACGCCGCAGACGAAGAGGACCGCGGCTAGGCCGATGGCGACGCCCAGGGCTGCTCGGCCCTCCTCCGCCAGGGCCGTGCGCCGGGTGCGTGGCCCCGGGTCGACGAGGGTCCAGCCCAGGCGCAGGCCGATGCCCGCCGCGACGAAGACGGCGGTCAGTTCGAGGAGGCCGTGGGGAAGGATCAGGCCGAGGAAGGTGTCCAGGCGGCCTGCGGAGGACATGAGGCCGATGCCTGCGCCCAGGTTGACCATGTTCTGGAAGAGGACCCAGAGGACGGGGACGCCGGCGAACGCGCCCAGGACGAGGCAGAGCGCGACGGCTTGGGCGTTGTTCGTCCATACCTGGGCGGCGAAGGACGCGGCGGGGTGGCTGGAGTAGTAGGACTCGTATTCGCCGCCGGGGCGCGTCATTTCGCGGAGTTCCTGCGGGGCGCCGATGGCTGCCTGGACCTCGGGGTGTGTGGCGATCCACCAGCCCATGACGGCGGCGATCGCGAGGGAGAGGATCGCGGTGGGTATCCACCAGCGGCGCAGGCGATAGACCGCGGCGGGGAAGGCGGTGGTGAAGAAGCGCGCGGTGTCGCGCCACGAAGCCTTGCGGGCGCCGGTCACCGCGCTGCGGGCACGGGCCACGAGTGAGGTGAGTCGGCCGGTCAGGGCGGGGTCGGGGGCGCTGGAGAGGAGGAGGGAGAGGTGGGTCGTCACGCGTTGGTAGAGGAGCACCAGTTCGTCGGCCTCGGCGCCGGTGAGCCGACGCCTGCGGCGCAGCAGGGCTTCGAGCCGGTCCCATTCCGCGCGGTGGGCCGTAACGAAGACATCGAGGTCCATACGGTGTCGCTCCTCGCAGCGCCGTCAGGTGGGTGAGGGTCAGCTTGGCAGACTGGCCGGGTCCGGCACCGGGTGGGCGGGCTTCGGGGAACGAGAGAGGGAGTGGGTTCGGGTGAGCGAACTCGTCACGGGTGAAGCGGTGGTGCTGGGACTTCGGCCGGCCAGGCTGCCGAGTCGGGGGCTGGCTGTGGCGGTGGATCTGGCCGTCGCCTGGGGGCTGTACATCGGGGTGTCGATGCTGCTGGTGAGCGCGACGTCGTCGATGGACCCGGCCGCGGTGGCTGCGGTGTCCGTGGCGACCTTCGTACTGGTCCAGGTCGGGATACCGATCGTGATCGAGACGCTCAGCCACGGCCGTTCACTGGGGAAGCTGATGTGCGGGCTGCGGGTCGTGCGGGAGGACGGTGGGCCGATCCGGTTCCGGCACGCGCTGGTGCGTGGGGCTATGGGGGCCATCGAGATCGTGCTGACGATGGGGGTGGTGGCTTCGGTGGCCTCGCTGGTGTCCGCGCGGGGCCGGCGGATCGGGGATGTGTTCGCCGGAACGCTGGTCATACGGGAGCGGATCCCGGCAGCGGAGGTTGGGGCGGAGTGGCCACCTCCGCCGCCCTGGTTGATGGCCGAGGTCGGAGCGTTGGATCTGTCGCGGGTGCCGGACGGATGGTGGCTGGCGGTGCGGCAGTACCTGATGCGGATGGGGCAACTGGATCCGCAGGCGGGTGGGGCGATGGCGGGCCGGTTGGTTGACGACCTGAGCGGGTTCACGGGTGCGCCGGGGCCGCAGGGCGTGCACCCGGCGGGGTATCTGGCCGCGGTGGTGGCCGAGCGTCAGGCGCGGGAGTCGAAGCGAGCATTCGGGGCGCGGGGGGCCGGCGGGGGGCCGGGGAGAGCTGTCGAGGGCGATTCGGTGGGTGCCGGGGTTGGGGCTGCCGCGCCGGCTCGGGCCGAGATGGGAGAACCGGTGGCTTACGGGGGTTCGGGTTCGGTGGCCGGGAGTGCGTCAGCGTCTGCGTCGGGGGGCCGCTTGGCGGGGGCGCCTGGCGGTGGGTGGTCGGCGCCTGGGGGTGGGCCGGGGGTGAGTGATGTGTCGGAGCCTGCGGTTTGGCCTGGGGTGCCCGGGCTGCAGGGGGCGTCGTCCCCGTATCCGTATGGCACGTCTGTGTCACATGGGGTGCCTCTGTCGCATGGGGCGGAGCGGGTCGGCGAGGTTCAGGGGGAGGGGCAGGACCGTAGTGGTGAGGCGCGGCCCACGGGGTTCGCTCCGCCGGTGTGACCAGGGGCGGTTGTAGCGGGGGGCGTGGGGTGAGCCGGGGGGTGAGGTGGGCTGCACGTGCGCACCGGGCGCGATGCTCGTCGGGCCCGATCTCGCCCATGGCGCTCCCGGAGATGGCGTCGCGGGGGCGATGGGGCCGGGGGTGAGGCCAGGCGGTGGTTGGTGGGGCTGGGGCCGGCCATGCGATGCCGAGCGGCCAGTGGCGGAGGGTGCTGTTGCGTGCGCCCAGGTACGGCGGCGGGCCGGGTGGGGGCTGAGGGGCAGCGGGTTGCGGACTGCGGGCTGCGGCCGGGGAGAGCTGTCCCCTCCGGGAGGCTGCGCCGGAGGGGAGGCGTTGCCGGTGGAGGGGTGGATCGCGGCCGTTGAGTGAGGGGCGGCCGGGCAGCGTGGCTGTTGGTCCGCCGGACATGACGCGGCCGCGTAGGGCGTTCGGTCGCGGGTGGGTGAGGTGGCGACTGCCAGTTGGTTGCCGGGTGATCGCCTCGTGATGGGCGCAGTGTCCGGTCCCCACCAGAGCCGGGCCCCGTGCCCGTGGCCGGATGGCGCTTGTGCCGGGAGCGACTAGGCCGGTCTGCCGGCCCGGGCCGGGGTGGCCGGGTCGTCCGAGCCCTCAGACCGTCAGAGCCGTCAGAGCCGTCAGGTGAACGTCGACGGTGGGGTTTCGAGGGATTCGAGTTCGATGCCGGGGGCTGCGAGGACGACGTCGCCGGCGATGTGGACGGCGTGCTGTTCGCCGGTCTCCAGGTCGTTGACCTGGTATTCGTCGGCGATCAGGGGGGCGTTGTCAGTGGCGTGTGGTGTGCTTTTCAGCAAGGCCCAGGACTGGTCGAGGGTGCGGGGGGCGAGCACGGGGGGTGTGAAGGCCACGAGACGGGTGCGGACGGCTCCGGCGCCGGGGGCGGGGCGCAGCAGACGTGCGGTGGCGATGAGGAACGCGGGGGACGCGCCGGTGAAGGCGTGGGCGGCGACGTTGCCTTCGGTGGCGTGTTCGCCGGTCGGGTCGGTACGTACCCAGGTCACGCCCTCCAGGGCGGCGCCTCGTACCTGCCAGGCGGAGGCGTGGAGTTCCAGGCGGATGGGGCGGCCGAGGTCGTCGAGGGTGAGGTCGACGGAGCCGGCGTGATCGCCGGAGGGGGTGACGATCTGCGAGACATAGCGCCAGCCGGAGGGGCCGGTGGCGCAGTGGAAGTGTTCTTCGCCGAGGGGGGTGTGGTCGTGCGGGTCGTGCAGGGAGTAGTGGCCGCGGGGCATGGAGGTCCTTCGGGCGGGCCGGTGCGGCGCCCTCACGGGCCAGGCCCCCGCCGCGAGCGACGAGGGCCTGGGTGGTGCACCGGCTGCTGGTGGTGATCAGTAGCGGTAGTGGTCGGACTTGTAGGGGCCCTCGACCTGGACGCCGATGTAGGCGGCCTGCTCCGGGCGCAGCTCGGTGAGCTTGACGCCGAGGGCGTCGAGGTGGAGGCGGGCGACCTTCTCGTCGAGGTGCTTGGGGAGCACGTAGACGTCGGTGGGGTATTCCTCCGGCTTGGTGAACAGCTCGATCTGGGCCAGCGTCTGGTCCGCGAAGGAGTTGGACATCACGAACGACGGGTGACCGGTGGCGTTGCCCAGATTGAGCAGACGGCCCTCGGACAGCACGATCAACACCTTGCCGTCCGGGTGGGTCCAGGTGTGGACCTGAGGCTTGACCTCGTCCTTGACGATGCCGTCGATCTTGGCGAAGCCGGCCATGTCGATCTCGTTGTCGAAGTGACCGATGTTGCCGACGATGGCCTGGTGCTTCATCCGCGCCATGTGCTCGGCAAGGATGATGTCCTTGTTACCCGTGGTCGTCACGAAGATGTCAGCACTCTCGACGACCTCTTCCAGGGTGGTGACCTGGTAGCCGTCCATCGCCGCCTGCAGCGCACAGATCGGGTCGATCTCGGTGATGATCACCCGCGCACCCTGGCCGCGCAGCGACTCCGCACAGCCCTTGCCGACATCGCCGTAGCCGCAGACCACCGCGGTCTTGCCACCGATCAGCACATCGGTCGCACGGTTGATGCCGTCGATCAGCGAGTGGCGGCAGCCGTACTTGTTGTCGAACTTCGACTTCGTCACGGCGTCGTTCACATTGATCGCCGGGAAGAGCAGCTCACCATCGCGGTGCATCTCATACAGACGGTGCACACCGGTCGTGGTCTCCTCCGTCACACCGCGGATCTCCGAAGCCAGACGGGTCCACTTCTGCGGAGCCTCACCCAGCGTGCGGTGCAGCAGCTCCAGGATCGCGCGATGCTCCTCGCTCTCCGCGGTCTCCACCGCCGGAACCTTGCCGGCCTTCTCGTACTCCACACCCTTGTGCACCAGCAGCGTGGCGTCGCCGCCGTCGTCAAGAATCATGTTCGGACCGCCGGTGGGCGAGTTCGGCCACGTCAGGGCCTGCTCGGTGCACCACCAGTACTCCTCCAGGCTCTCGCCCTTCCAGGCGAAGACCGGCACACCCCGCGGCGCCTCCGGCGTGCCCTCGGGACCCACCGCGATCGCCGCGGCGGCGTGATCCTGCGTGGAGAAGATGTTGCACGAGGCCCAACGGACCTCCGCACCCAGGGCGACCAGGGTCTCGATCAACACGGCCGTCTGCACGGTCATGTGCAGCGAACCGGTCACCCGGGCACCGGCCAGCGGCTGCGCCGCGGCGTACTCCTTACGGATCGACATCAGACCGGGCATCTCATGCTCGGCAAGAGTGATCTCCTTGCGGCCGAAAGCCGCAAGAGAAAGATCGGCGACCTTGAAGTCCTGGCCGTTGGCTGCTGTCGTCATGCGGGCTGCTCCTCGAGGGTCGAGGTGGACATTGCGGGCTGGGCAGTCTGCGGCGCGGGCAGCAGCGTACGCGGAAGCGGACGCACCTCTCCCCTGGCCGCAGCGCAGTCCGTCCAGGCCCTCTCTCCCTCGGCCGGTCCGCGGTGCGGGCCGCCCGACCGCCATCAGCAGCGACGTCTGGCACTGGTCACGAATCTACACCGATCGGCCCAGCGGCCGCAGTCCGCATCGGCAGTTCGTGCGTGCGGGGAGACGGTGCGGGGCGGGCCCACGGCTGTGCGCTGGGGTGTTCCGGCGCTCGGGCCGAGGTGGCCTTCGACACTTTGCACCGGCTCCTCCGTGTTGCAGGATGCCTGGAGCGCGAGAGCACCTGCACGACCTCGCGCGTCCGTTCGTTAGGAGAACCACGTGACCACGAGTCCAGCTGATGCCCCCGAGGGCGCGGGGAAGAGCGGGCAGGGGCTGAAGCTGCTCGCCGTGACCGCATGCCCGACCGGCATCGCCCACACGTACATGGCCGCGGAGAAGCTCACGCAGGCCGCCGCCTCCCTGGGCCACGAGATCAAAGTGGAGACCCAAGGGTCGATCGGGGCTGAGAACCTACTGTCTGACAACGATGTCAAGGACGCGGACGGGATCATCATCGCCGCGGACAAGGACGTCGACCGCACGCGCTTCGCCGGCAAGCGGGTCCTGGCGGTCGGGGTCGCCGAGGGCATCCGGCACCCGGAGCAGCTGATCGAGCGGGTGCGGAGCGCGCCGGTCCAGGGCGGCGACGGGGGCGCGGCCGACGCGGGCAGCGCGGGGACGTCCGCGGGTGGCTCCGGTGGCGGCAAGGAGCGGAGCGTCGCGTACAAGGCGCTGATGAACGGGGTCAGCTACATGATCCCGTTCGTCGTGGTCGGCGGTCTGCTGATCGCGATATCGCTGGCTCTCGGCGGCCACACCAATCCCGAGGGCGGCCTGGTCATCCCCGACGGGACGTTCTGGAAGCACGTCAACGACGTCGGCACCATCGGCTTCCAGCTCATGGTGCCGATCCTGTCCGGCTATATCGCCTATGCGATCGGGGACCGGCCCGCGCTGGTGCCCGGCATGATCGGCGGCTGGATCGCCAACACCGGCTCGCTGTACGACTCCAAGGCGGGCGCGGGCTTCATCGGCGCCATCGTCACGGGCTTCCTGGCCGGCTATCTGGTGCTGTGGATCAAGAAGGTCAAGGTCCCGAAGTTCGTCCAGCCGATCATGCCGATCATCGTGATCCCGATCGTGGCGACGACGGTGCTCGGCCTGTTCTTCATCTATGTCATCGGCAAGCCGATCTCCTGGGTGTTCACGCATCTGACGGACCTGCTCGGCGGGATGACCGGGTCCAGCGCGATCCTGCTCGGCGCGATCCTCGGCCTGATGATCGCGTTCGACATGGGCGGCCCGGTCAACAAGACCGCGTTCCTCTTCGGCGCCGGGCTGATCGCCTCCGGCAACCAGACGGTGATGGGCATGTGCGCCGCCGCGATCCCGGTGATGCCGCTCGGTCAGGGTCTGGCCACTGTGCTGCGTCGGCGGCTGTACTCCGAGCAGGAGCGCGAGACGGGCATGGCGGCGCTGTTCATGGGGCTCTTCGGGATCTCCGAGGGCGCGATCCCGTTCGCCGCGGCAAGGCCTGCCCAGGTCATCCCGGCGAACATGCTCGGTGGCGCGGTGGCCGGTGCCGTCGCGGGCATGGGCGGGGTGACGGACGCGGTGCCGCACGGCGGCCCGATCGTGGCCGTGCTGGGCGCGGTGGGCGGCTGGCCGACGTTCTTCCTCGCGGTCGTCATCGGTTCGGTGGTCACGGCCCTCTCCACGGTGACGCTGGTGGACCTCTCGGAGCGCAGGAAGTCCGGTACGGCGGCGCTGACGCCGCTCGCCGAGCCGGCGCTCGCCGGGGTCGGCGCGGGTGGCGCGGGTGCCGCGGCGGGGCCGGGCGCCGGTGCCGGCGGACGCGTGGCCGACTCGGCCGCTCCGGGCGATGCGGGCCGTACGCCCACGGCCACGGCCACGGCCACGGTGACGGCTGCTGCCACCGCCGTGGCGGACACCGCAGCCGACGGGGACAGCCCCGCCACCGCCACCCCTGACGCCGGCGCCGAGGCCAAACCCGATACCGCCACCGCGACGGCCCCCGAAGTTCTCTCCGGTTATCTCACCGAGCGGACCGTGAAGACCCGGCTCGTCTCCGATGAGAAGGAGGCGGCCATCCGGGAGATGGCCGAGCTGGCGGCCGGGACCGGCAAGGTCGCGGACGTCGAGGAGCTGGTCCGGGTGGCGCTGGCCCGCGAGGCGCAGGGCACCACCGGGCTCGGCGAGGAGATCGCCATCCCGCACGCCAAGACCGACGCGGTGACCGCGCCCGTCGTCGGCTTCGCACGGTCCGCGGCGGGCATCGACTGGGACTCCCTCGACGGCACGCGGGCCAAGCTGGTCTTCATGATCTCGGTGCCGGAGGCGGCTGCCGGTGACGAGCACCTGCGGATCCTGGCGCTGCTGTCGCGGAAGCTGATGGACCCGGACTTCCGGGCCCGGCTGCAGAGCGCGCCGGACACGGCCGCGATCCTGGGCGTACTCGGCGAGATCGAGTGACCGGACGCCGCCGGCCCCCGCGAGGGAGCCGGCGGCACGGCAGACGAAGGGCCCCCGCACCGGATCGGTGCGGGGGCCCTTCGTGCGGCCGGTGTCCGGCGAGGGAGCGGGGCGGCTCAGTGCCCGCCGGGGGTCTTCTCCGGGTCGGCGCCCACGGCGGCCGCTTCCTCGCGGTAGATGTCGGGCTCCAGGTAGATGACGCGGGCGATCGGCACCGCCTCGCGGATCCGGGCCTCGGCCGCGTTGATCGCGTCCGCGATCTGGGTGGCCGTACCGTCGTGCTGCACCGCGATCTTGGCGGCGACCAGCAGTTCCTCGGGGCCGAGGTGCAGGGTGCGCATGTGGATGACGCGGGTGACGACCTCGCCGTCGACGACCGCGGCACGGATCTGGGTGATCTGCTCGGGACCCGCGGCCTCGCCCAGCAGCAGCGACTTGGTCTCGGCGGCCAGGACCAGGGCGATCAGCACGAGCAGCACACCGATGCACATGGTGCCGATGCCGTCCCAGATGCCGTCACCGGTGGCCAGCGTCAGTCCGACACCGCCCAGCGCGAGCACCAGGCCGACCAGCGCGCCGAAGTCCTCCAGCAGCACGACCGGCAGCTCGGGTGCCTTGGCGCGGCGGACGAACTGCGACCAGGTCTGCTTGCCGCGCAGCTCGTTGGACTCCTTGATGGCCGTACGGAAGGAGAAGCTCTCGGCGATGATCGCGAAGACCAGGACGCCGACCGGCCAGAACCAGTTGTCCAGCTCGTGCGGGTCGTGGATCTTCTCGTAGCCCTCGTAGAGCGCGAAGACGCCGCCGATGGTGAACAGCACGATGGAGACCAGGAAGCCGTAGATGTACCGCTCGCGGCCGTAGCCGAAGGGGTGCTCCGCGGTCGCCGCGCGCTTGGCCTTCTTGCCGCCGAGCAGCAGCAGGCCCTGGTTTCCGGAGTCCGCGATGGAGTGCACGCCTTCGGCCAGCATCGAGGACGAGCCGCTGAAGGCGAAGGCCACGAACTTCGCTACGGCGATGGCCAGGTTGGCGGCCAGGGCCGCGACGATCGCCTTTGTCCCGCCTGATGCGCTCATGAGTGCCGCATGTCCCTTCCGTCGACGGGGCTCTCCGCTTTACCGCCCCTTTAATGCTGTGCGGCGGTCATTGTTGCAGCCCGGCCGACGGCCGACGCCACGAGGCCACCTTCCGGCCGTCGGCCCGCGCACCGCCGTGGCGCGGAAATCGGCCGGTTCCGGGCGGTGCGGTGTCCGGCTAGGCGACGACGGTGGCGCGGAAGAGCGTGCCCTCGCCCGAGAGCGAGATGTACTCGCCGGCCCGGACGAACGCGGACTCGCCGGGCGAGAGGGTCAGCTCGTCGGAGCCGCCGTTGCCGGCTGCCGAGCCCACGCGGGTCACCAGCCGGATCGTGCCCTGGGTGCAGAGCAGGATCTGCGGCGTACGGGCGTCCAGCGGGTGGGGCGCGGCGCCGGGCGCGACGACGAAGCGGGAGAGCCGGAACTCGTCGATGGGGGTTTCGTAGATCTCCTCACCGTTGACCGCCTCGGGGCGCAGTACGCCCGCGTCGCCGGCCTCGAAGCGGACCACCCGCAGCAGTTCGGGGACGTCGACGTGCTTGGGGGTGAGGCCGCAGCGCAGCACGTTGTCGGAGTTGGCCATCAGCTCGACGCCGAGGCCGCTGAGGTAGGCGTGCGGGAGGCCGGCGCCGAGGAAGAGCGCCTCGCCCGGCTGCAGCCGGACGTGGTTGAGGAGCATGGCGGCGATCACGCCGGGGTCGCCCGGGTAGTGGTGCGCGGTGGCGGCGTAGGCGGCGTAGTCGGCGGCGTGCGGGCCGTCCCCGGCGCCCAGCCGCTCGGCTTCCACGGCGGCCCGCTCGACGGTCTCGGCCATCGCGTCGTGCTCGGCGGTCAGCAGGGCGGTGAGGACCTCGCGCAGGGCGCTCTCCTCGGGGCTGGCGCGCAGGATGTCGACGTACGGCTTGAGGGTGTCGACGCCCAGGCCCTCCAGCAGGTCGGCGGCCTGCGCGGGGTGGCGGAAGCCGCAGAGGCCCTCGAACGGGGTCAGCGCGCAGATCAGCTCGGGCTTGTGGTTGGCGTCCTTGTAATTGCGGTGCGCGGCGTCGATCGGGACGCCGCGGCGCTGCTCGTCGGCGAAGCCCTCCTTGGCCTGGCCGAGGTCGGGGTGGACCTGGAGGGAGAGCGGCGAGCCGGCCGCGAGCAGTTTGAGGAGGAAGGGCAGCCGGGGGCCGAAGGCGCGGACGGCGTCGGCGCCCAGTTCGGCCTCGGGGTCGGCGTCGATCGCCTCGGCCAGCGGGACGGGGCCCGCGCCCCGGTCGATGCGGGACGGCGCGCCGGGGTGGGCGCCCATCCACATCTCGGCCTGCGGTTCGCCGGTCGGCTCGACGCCGAGCAGCTCGGGGAGGGCGGTGGTCGATCCCCAGGCATAGGGGCGCACGGTGTTGGCGAGGCGGTCCATGGGGCTGCTTCCTGGTGTCGTACGTGTGCTATCGGGTGGTCCTGCCGCGGGCGGGGCGGGTTCGGCACCGCGCCCCGGCCGTGCCGGGGACCGGCCTCTTCATGATCACTCGGTGTCGGCGAGCGCGAGGTAAACGGCGGCGAAATCCGTGATGGCGAGCAGCTCCGTGGCGGTCTCCAGATCGTCGCCGCCTTCCGGTTGGAGGGCGCTGACGGCGGTGTCGCACTGGTCGGCGAGTTCCATGGCGGCGCGCGTGGCGGACAGCGGCCCCGGCTCCCGCTCGCGCAGCAGCAGGACCCTGGCGTGCAGGGCCGCGGGCTGCTCGACGCGGTCGCGGAAGAAGTCGTCCGGGTCGGCGCCGGCGGCGAGGGCGCCCGCCAGCAGGGGGCGGTGGGTGCTGAGCGCCTCGGGGAGGTCGGCGGCCAGCGCGGGGCGGCCGGCCAGTCCGGTGAGCACGGTGGCGAAGTGCCGGCCGACGGCCCCGGCGACGCTGCCTTCCGTCCAGATCAGCGGCAGGGCGTCGGCGAGTTCGGCGGCCAGCGTCTTGGCGGGGTTGGTGTACGTGGCGATGGCCGGGCCGCAGCGCTCGGAGAGCTGGTCGAGGCGGTCGGCGAGCTTGTTCAGGTCGTCGGGCGGCGCGTGGAGCAGCCCGATCCGGTCGGCGAGCGCCAGCAGCGGGATCAGCACGGACCACAGGGTGCCGGGGGCGGCCGGCGGCGCGCCCTCGACGTCGAACTCGGCGTCGTACGGCGTGGTGGCCAGCGGTACGACGAGACCGCGGGCCTGGACGACGGCGTCGGCCAGCGGGCCGCCGGTCGGGGTGACGGCGACGACGGCGCAGCCGCGGCGGTACGCCTGCTCGACCAGCTCGGCCAGGCCCGGGTCGGAGCCGTCGGGTCCGGCGAGCAGCAGGAGGTCGAGCGGTCCGGTCCAGCCGGGCAGGGTCCAGCGCAGGGCGCCGGGCCGCGGGGCGACGCCGGTGGGCCGGATGAGGGTGACCGGGCAGCTGCCGCCGCCGAGCGCCTCCAGGAGGTCGGCGACGCAGGAGGCGGCGGGGCCGGGTCCCGCGACGAGGAGGGCGCGGGGCCGTCCGTCGGGTGTCAGTTCCGGGATGCCGGCTTCGGCGGCGCTGCGGGCGGCGGTGCGGACCCGGGCGCCGGATTCGGCGACCCCGCGCAGCAGTCCGTAGCGGTCGGCGGCGGCCAGCGCCTCCGGAGTGTCGAGGAGTGACTCGTCGAGCATGGTGTGCGCGGCCTCCGATCGCCGGTACGGGCGGGGGAACGCCGGGCGGTGCCGGGGCGGGCCCGGCGGCGCCCGGTCAGGCGGGGCGGCGGGCCTCGTCGACGAGCAGCACGGGGATGCCGTCCCGGACGGGGTAGGCGAGGCCGCAGTCGGCGGAAGTGCAGGTCAGCTCGCTGGGGTCGGCCGCGGTCCGGTCCTTCAGCGGGGCGTGGCACGCCGGGCAGGCGAGGATCTCGATCAGGCTGGCTTCGACCGGCATGGCGGCTGCTCCTTCGGGGTGGTTGCGGCCCAGCCAGCCTACCGCCGGACCGGGGGCGGGGGCCTGCTCGGCGGTGGTTTACAGGTGACCGGTGGGGCGGGGCGGCGTGGCGCGGGCCGCGGCGCCGGACGGCGAGCGGACCGGAGCGGTGTGTTCCGCTCCGGTCCCGCCTGCTGTGCACCGCGCCCGCTCGTGCGGCGTCCGCCGCCCGCCGTCAGGTTCGGGCCCGGCCGGCACGCTCAGGCGCGGACGATCGCCAGCACCTCGTCACGGACCCGGTCCACGGTGGCGGCGTCCCGGGCCTCGACGTTCAGCCGCAGCAGCGGCTCGGTGTTGGAGGCGCGCAGGTTGAACCACCAGTCGGCGGCGGTGACCGTCAGACCGTCCAGCTCGTCGAGGGTCACGCCCTCGCGGCCGGCGTACCCGGCCTTGATCGCGGCGAGCCGGCCGGACTGGTCGTCGACGGTGCTGTTGATCTCGCCGGAGGCGGCGTACCGGTCGTACTGCGCGACCAGTTCCGACAGGGTGCCCGGCTGGCCGCCGAGGGCCGCGAGGACGTGCAGGGCGGCGAGCATGCCGGTGTCGGCGTTCCAGAAGTCCCGGAAGTAGTAGTGCGCGGAGTGCTCGCCACCGAAGATCGCGCCGGTCTTGGCCATCTCCTCCTTGATGAAGGAGTGCCCCACCCGGGTGCGGACCGCCTCGCCGCCCTGCTCCTTGACGACCTCGGGCACCGACCAGGAGGTGATCAGGTTGTGGATGACCGTGCCGCCGGGGTGCTTGGCGAGCTCGCGGGCGGCTACCAGGGCGGTGATCGCGGAGGGCGGGACCGGGTCGCCCTTCTCGTCCACCACGAAGCAGCGGTCGGCGTCCCCGTCGAAGGCCAGGCCGAGGTCGGCGCCCACCTCGCGCACCCGCGCCTGGAGGTCGACGATGTTCTTCGGGTCGAGCGGGTTGGCCTCGTGGTTGGGGAAGGAGCCGTCCAACTCGAAGAAGAGGGCGTCCAGTTCGAGCGGCAGGCCCTCGAAGACGGTGGGGACGGTGTGGCCGCCCATGCCGTTGCCGGCGTCCACGACGACCTTCAGCGGGCGGATGCCCGAGAGGTCCACCAGCGACCGCAGATGGGTGGCGTAGTCGGCCAGCACGTCCCGCTGTACGACCGTGCCGCTCTTCGCGGCCGGCTCCGGGGCGCCGTCCCGCGTCCACCGCTCGACCAGCGCGCGGATCTCGGCGAGACCGGTGTCCTGGCCGACCGGCGCGGCGCCCGCCCGGCACATCTTGATGCCGTTGTACCGGGCCGGATTGTGCGAGGCGGTGAACATCGCGCCCGGCAGCCCCAGGGCCCCGCTGGCGAAGTACAGCTCGTCGGTCGAGCACAGGCCGATCTCGGTGACGTCCACCCCGCGGGCCGCGGCGCCGCGGGCGAAGGCGCCGGAGAGGCCGGGTGAGGAGGGGCGCATGTCGTGCCCGGTCACGATCGCGTCGGCGCCGGTGACCTCCGCAAACGCCGCGCCGAACAGCTCCGACAGCGTCTCGTCCCACTGATCGGGGACCACACCGCGCACGTCGTACGCCTTCACGATCCGCGACAGATCAGCCACAGCCAGCCCTCCTGAGGTCTCTACGGAGCCCCAAACCTACCCGCACCGCCTGTGCGCGAGCCCTGAATCCGGCCTGTGTACGCCGTGGCACGCGGCGGGCGGTCGCAGGCGCACCCGATGCCCCGGGCGCGCCTGCGCGGCGGCCGGGCTACGGGAGCATCCACCCCAGGACCGCGGTGCTCTGCCCGACCACGATCAGGCACATCACCAGCAGCAGGCCCAGGCTCCACGGCAGCACCTTGCGCAGCAGATCGCCTTCGCGTCCCGCGAGGCCGACCGCCGCGCAGGCGATCGTCAGATTCTGCGGGGAGATCATCTTTCCCAGCACTCCCCCGGAGCTGTTGGCCGCGGCAAGGAGTTCCGGGGCGAGCCCGGACTGCTGGGCGGCGGTGACCTGGAGGGCACCGAAGAGGGCGTTGGCCGAGGTGTCGGAGCCGGTGACGGCGACGCCGAACCAGCCGAGGACCGGCGAGAGGAAGGCCAGCCCGGCGCCGGCCGCGGCGACGAAGTGGCCGATGGTGGCGGCCTGTCCGGAAAGGTTCATGACGTACGCGAGTGCCAGCACCGAGGTGACGGTGAGGATGGCGTAGCGCAACTCCCGGACCGTGGCGGCCCATTCCCGGACGGCCGCACCGGCGCGTACGCCGAGGAGGGGGGCGGTGAGCAGGCCGGCCAGCAGCACGAGGGTGCCGCCGGTGGCCAGCAGCGGGAGCGAGAAGACGTTGCCGCCGACGGGTGTGCCGTCGGGGCCCGCGACGTTCAGCACCGGCCAGTCGAAGGTCCATGTCGCCCGCGCCAGGAGCTCCTTGACCGGGGGGACCTGGGCGAGCGAGAAGACGACGACGATCATCGCGTAGGGGGCGTAGGCGCGGACGATCTCGCGGCGCTCGTCGTCCGTGTCCAGGTCGTCGCTGCGGACGCCGGTGAGGACCGCGGCCCGTACCGGCTCGGCGGCCGGCCGGCGCGCGCCGGGGACCGCGACCAGCGCGGCGGCCCCGGCCAGTGCCGCCCCGATGTCGGCGAGCTGCGCCGAGACGAAGTTGGCCGCGGCGAACTGGACGACCGCGAAGGCGGCCCCGCAGGCGAGGGCGGGGGCCCAGGTCTCGCGCAGGCCCCGCCGCCCGTCGACCAGGAAGACCAGCAGCAGCGGCACGACGAGGGCAAGCAGCGGTGTCTGGCGGCCCACCACGGAGGCGACCGCGTCCAGGGGCAGGCCGGTGACCTGCGCGAGGGTGACGACAGGGGTGCCCATGGCGCCGAAGGCGACCGGTGCGGTGTTGGCCACCAGCGCGACGACCGCGGCCTTGACCGGGTCGAAGCCCAGCGCGACCAGCATCACCGCGCTGATGGCGACCGGCGCCCCGAAGCCGGCCAGCGCCTCCAGGAGCGCGCCGAAGCAGAAGGCGATCACCAGGGCCTGGATGCGGGGATCGGCGGAGAGCCGGGAGAAGGAGCGGCGCAGCACGTCGAAGTGGTGGGTGCGGACTGTCATCCGGTACACCCACAGGGCGTTGACGACGATCCACAGGATGGGGAAGAGCCCGAAGACGGCGCCCTGGGCGGCGCCGGCGAGCGCCTGGCCGGTCGGCATGCCGTATCCCCACCAGGCCACGGCGAGGGCGACGGCGAGACCCGTCAGGCCGGCGTAGTGGGCACGCAGCCGTACGGCGCCCAGCAGGACGAGCACGGTGACCAGCGGAGTTGCGGCGACGAGGGCGGACAGGGCGAGCGAGTCGGCGATGGGCTCCAGCTGTTGGACGAACACGAGACCTCCCGGCATGGGTGGCTCCCCTTGCCGCTCCCGGTCACGAAGGGCGCCCGTCGACGGGCCGCGACCGCGAGCGGATCATGCGGGAGTGGGGGAATGGTCGTGTCCGCGACAACTCGGCGTCAATGCTCCGTCGGCAACCGCTTGCGAAGCGTCGCCGGCCACCCGGGACGTGGGGTGGGGCCGGGAGGATCAGGAGTCGGGCGAGCGCAGCACCCGCAGATGGCCGCGCCGGGCCACCTCCATGGGCTGGGAGTTCCGTCCGCCGGGGCCCGTCGTCTGCGGCCCGCCGGTGCCGCCGGCGGCGCGCTCCTGCGGCCTGGCCGCCTCACGGACGGCGTTGGCGAGGGCTTCGAGATCGTCGCCGCTGGGGCGGGCCGGTCCCGAGTCGAGGGCGAGGCGGACGACTTCCCAGCCGCGGGGGGCGGTCAGCCGCTCGGAGTGCTCGGCGCACAGGTCGTAGCAGTGCGGTTCGGCGTACGTGGCGAGCGGGCCGAGCACGGCGGTCGAGTCCGCGTAGACGTACGTCAGCGTTGCGACGGCGGGGCGGCCGCACGCGGTGCGCGAACAGCGACGTACAGGGCTCACGACGTTGGACGGTACCGCACTCTTGAGCGGGCCGCGACGACTCTCCACCGGCTCACCCAACCGTGTCGTCCCGCTTCGTCCGATGCGTCTGACCTGCACCCGCTCGACCGGACCCGCGCCGGGTGGGCGGTGACGGGCGGTCCGGGACGAGGAATCCCGCCATGATTCGATGCAATTCATGTCATTCCGCGGGCGATCTGCGATCTGATGCGGGGATGCAAACAAACACAACCGCGACCGGACCGGTCACACGGCGACATGGCGCGCGTTGTCGCGCACGACGGTGCCCGCGGTCCCGCGACGGCTACGCTCGATGCTGATGGACACGCCCGTACCGCCCCGCCCGTCGGAGCCGCGCCAGCGCCGCCGCGACCGCCACGGCCGCGGCATGCGCGGACCGATCGCACCTCCGCAGGTGCCCCTGTCGGTGACCCGCGCCGACGCCTTCATCGATCTTGTCTACGACTCCCGGGACCGGCTGGAGCGACGCTGGCCGCAGCTGTCGGACGTCGACTTCCTGGTGCTGGACGTGCCCGGGTTCGGCCCCGACGAAGGTCCCGACACGGGCGCGGACGAGGAGACGGTGCCGCTGGGCCGGTCGCTGCCGGCCGCGGGCCCGCACCGGGACCGGATCGTGATCTACCGCAGGCCGGTGGAGATCCGCACCAAGAACCGCGACGAGCGCGCGCTCCTGGTGCACGAGGTCGTGGTCGAACAGGTCGCCGAGCTCCTCGGCCTCGCTCCGGAGTCGGTGGACCCGCGCTACGGCCAGGACTGACCCCGGACCGCGCGCCCGCCGCGAGCCCCCACCGCACCTGATTACGGCCCGCGCGTTCCCGCACGGGCCGTAATCAGGTGGAGCACTCAGTCCGTCAGCAGGGACAGCTTCTGGCCGGCGGTCGGGACCACCACCGAGCCCCGGTCGTCCGGCATCGGCTGGACGGTGAAGGCCGGGATGCCGCCCTGCGGCTGCGCCAGCGTGCGGGCCGCGTGGACCGGCCCGCTGCCCGGCTGCGGCTCCACGGTCAGCGCGTAGGAACCCTTCAGTCCCCCCGGGCGGGGCGGTTCGACGGCGAGCGTCGTGCCGCCCTTGACCGTGTACGTCTTGCTGACCGGCGTACCGCCGCCGCTGCCCGCCGAGGCCGTGACCTTGACCTTCGCGTCCTTGCCCTTCTCCGGTGCCACCAGCGAGAGGGTGCTGCCCTCGGCGCGGTTGTCGGCCGCCGTCGCGCGCTTGTCGACCGGCCGGGTCGAGGAGATGAACGCCATCTCCTGCTTGGCGCCCTTGCCCCGGGTGACCCGCACCGCGACCGCGATCGGCGCCTTGGACGCGCCGTCGGCGGGCGTCAGCACCAGCGAACCGGCCTCGCCCTTGGTGAGGTCCTTCAGGTCGACCGCCGTGGTCATCCCGGCCTTGACGTGCAGCGTCTCCAGCCCGGCCGGGACGATCGGACCGGTCGGGGTGTCCAGCTGCACCTTCAGATCGGCGTCGGCCTCCCCGGGGGAGACGGCGATCAGCCGCACGGAGGTCGCGTCGGCCGGGATGCCGGGCAGCACGGCCTCGGGCGCGGGGTCGGCGGCGGCCGGCAGCCAGTCGCTGCCCAGCTTCGCGTCGCCGGCCTGCACGGAGGCGCCCACCCGGCCCTCCCGGGCGACGACGTGCAGCGCCGCGTTGGTGGTCGGCGAGCCCGTCAGGGTCGACAGCAGCACCGGGACGGTGGTGTGCGGCGGCACCGTGATGTCCTCGCCGCCCGGGGTCTCCAACGGGCCGTCCTTGCCGGCCAGTTCGAGGTCGACGACCGCCTGGGTGGAGTCCGGGTTGGTCAGATGGACGTAGTCCTGGCGGCCCCGGGCGGTGCTCACCCCCGGGAACCAGAACGTCGTGTCCGGCGCGGCGCAGGTCAGCCCGAGCAGGCCACGGCCGGAGCCGGCCGCGACGGACGTGGTCTGCTGCACGGTCCAGCCGGGGGCGAGGGTGCCGTCCGCGGCGCCCACCAGCGCGGGAGCGTCGGCGCTGTCGGTCTTCGTGGTGACCGGCTTGCCGGCCTCCTTGAGCGGCACGACGGGCTTCTTGTCCCGCGGCGGCACGGTCCGCAGGCGCGCGGCGTCCGCCTCGCTGCCGGCGTCCCCCTTCTTCGCCGTCTTCCCCTTCTCGCCCTTCTCGCCCGGCTTGCTCCCGCCGGTGTCGCCGCTCTCCGCGACCGTGCCGGCCGGCAGCAACTGGGCGGTGCCCTTCTTCGCGTCCGCGCCGGCCGCGGCTCCGGAGGGGGCGAAGGCGGTGTACGTCGTCTCGCCGACCTCCGATGAGGTCGGCGTCGGGCACAGCAGCGCGGAGCGCTGTACGGGCTTCCGGGAGGCGCTGCCGGGGGCGGCCTGCTCCTCGCCGTCCGGCGCGGCCACGGCGGCGACACCGGTGACGGCGGCGAGCGCGACCGTCGCGCCGATCAGGGACATCATGGTGCGCTTCACTGCTGGTCGCTCCCGTCACGGCGCGGCTCGGGGTAGGAGCCGAAATAGGACGTGCCGTCGTCGTAGGGCTGCTGGGGCTGTTGGCCGGGGTCGTAGGACGGCGGGGGCGGCTGCTCGCCGTCGTGGAGCGGCTGCTGCTGGCCGTAGCCGTACGGGTCGTAGTGGCCGGCCTGGTACGGGTCCGCCGGATACGGGTCGGCCTGGTAAGGGGCGGCCTCCGGGTAGGGCGGCCGGCCGTACTGCCCGGCCTGGTAGGGGTCGGCCTCGGGATACGGCGGCTGCGCCTCCGGCTGTCCCTGCTGGACGGCCTGCCAGTCCTCGTACGACTGCTGCTGCGGCACCGCCGCGTAGGGGTCGCCCGGCTGGGGCGCGCCCTGGCCCGGAATCGCCCCGGCCATCGGACCGGCGGGGTCGGCCATCGGGTCGACCGGCTCCTCACCCGTACGGGCAGCCGGGATGCCGGCCTCGGGAGCTCCTGCCGCCTGGGCAGCGGCGCGCAGCCTGCGGGCCCTGCGGCCTTCGCCGGTGGCCCCGGCCGCGGCCTGCGCGGCGGCCGCCGCACCGGTGTCCTCGGGCAGGTCGTCGTCGATCTCGCGGCGGCGGCCCGGCAGCGCGAGCACCACCAGGACGACGGCGAGCAGCCCCTGCACGGCCAGCCAGACGGTGTGGCTGATCGGGTTCTCATGGGTGAGGTCGAGCCGGCCGCCGGCCGCGGGCAGTGCGAAGCCCTGCGCCCAGCCGTCCAGCGTCACCGGCTTCAGCGGCTTGCCGTCGAGGGTGGCCTGCCAGCCCTCGTCGGCCGCGTCCGCGATCCGCAGGACCCGGCCGTCGGTCCCGCCGGGTACCTCGGTGTGCGCCTCCACGGGGCCTGCCGGTACCGGGATCGGCGCGGCCGCCTCGCCCGCGCGGGTGCCGTCCTGGGCGGCGCTCGCGACGACGGAGACCCGCGAGACCCGCCGGTCCACCCGCCACAGGGCGCTGCCGTCCTCCTGGCTGAGCCGGGTCAGGCCCGGGGTCGCGTCCAGCACCCGGCCCATCTCGCGCGGTGCGCCGTCCCGGACCAGGATGTAGCGCACGGCGTAGCCGCCGAGCTGGTTGGTCTGGTCGGCGCCGGAACCGGCCACGAGGTTGGCGACGATGCCGCCGAGGCGCGCGTTCTCCCCGGCCTCGGCGGCCAGGTCGGCGTCGCCGAGCCGGGCTCCGGAACCGCGGACGAGGGTGTAGTCGACGTGCCCGGACCTACCGCCGAGGACCAGGGTGCGGGCCCGGTCGGCGGTCCCGGACTCCTCGGCGACGAACGCCGGGACCTGCACCGGGTCACGCCGCTCCAGGGGGCCGGCCGCGCCGGTGATCATCCAGCTGACCGCGGCGTAGAGCGGGGCGAGGACCGAGGCCAGGGCGATCAGCACGGCGACGGGCTGCTTCCAGCCGAACCCGAGGGTGGCCATGCGGGTGCGGATGCCCTCGGCGCCGACCGCGGCCGCGCACAGCAGCGCCAGGCCGTAGATCAGCATGGCGGGGCCGGTCCAGCCGGATCCGTTGCCCAGCGCGGCGAACAGCAGCGCGGTCACCGCGACCGCCCAGGCCGTACGGATCGCCGTGGGGCGCGCGTCGCGCAGGGTCGCCGCGAGGGCGGCCAGCACGACGCCGATCAGCAGCACGCTGCCGGCCGCCTTGGGCCCGCCCGGGCTGAGCGCGATCAGGTCCAGGACGGAGGCGGAACCGGCACCGTAGTCGAGCCCGGCCTCCTGGAAGAAGCGCGAGGGCTGCATGAGCAGCGACAGCGACCAGGGGGCGAGGACGAGGAGCGGCGCGAGGGCCACGGCCAGGAAGCGCAGGGCGTAGCCGAGCATCAGTTCACGGCGGCCGTCGCGGTAGCGCAGCACCAGCAGGCCGATCCCGAGCACCACCGCGATCGGCCAGACGACCGGCGTGAAGGCCATGGTGAAGGTGACCAGCAGGGCGTACGCCCAGGTGGCGCGCCAGCTCGGGCGGGTGCCGGACGCCAGGCGCAGCCCGCTCGCGGCGACGGCGGCACGCGCCATCAGCGGCAGCAGGATGGCGAGCACCGCGGTGCCCAGCCGGCCGCCGGCCAGCGCGCCCGCGGCGGCGGGCAGGAAGGCGTACGCGATGCTGCCCCAGGCCCGCAGCAGCCGGGAGGCGACCAGCGGGCGGGAGGCGAAGTAGGCGGTGAGTCCGGCCAGCGGGACGGAGCAGACCAGCAGCAGGGTGAGGGCGAAGCCGGTGCTGCCGAAGAAGAAGGTCGCCACCACCGCGAGGACGGCCAGGTAGGGCGGCGCGGAGGCGGTGTCGCCGACGCCGACCGCGTGCCAGCTGTCGAAGTACGCCGCCCACAGGTCGGACACCTGCGCGGGGGCGGGGAGCAGGGCGCCGCCGGTCAGCGCGCCGGAGCCGAGCAGTCCGCGGCAGGCGATCACCGACACCAGCAGCAGGAGCAGGAAGAGCACCGGGCCGGGCCTGCGGGCGACCCGCTTGAGGCGGGCGAACTGTTCGACCTCCAGGAAGTCGGCGTCGTCACCGCCCGGTCCCGACTCCACCGCGCCGTGCCGGCCGGCCGACGCCACATCGGGCGCGGCGCGTCCGCCGAGGTTGCCGGCGACCTGCTCGACGGTGGCGCGCACGGTCGCGCCGGGCGGCGGGAAGAGCGGCCGCAGGTCGGCCGCCTCCACGGCGGGCCGGCCTCGTCTGCGCCGGGCGGCGAGGACCTTGCCGGGTCGCAGCAGGACGGAGAAGAGCCCGGCCAGCTCGTCGAGCGCCTGGCCGGGGACCTTGCCGACGAGGTAGGCGACGACACGCAGGATGGTGCCGAGCAGCAGCCGCAGCAGGACGTACGGGAGGAGCGCGCCGCGGGTGTTGGCGAGGAGGGTGTAGACGGCGCCGGCCTTGTCGACGCGGTGCGGGTTGGCGACGGAGCGGCCGACGCAGTCGATGGGGCGGCGTTCGCGGGCGGATGCCTCGGCGTGCCGCAGGATCGCGTCCGGCGCGATGAGCACCTGGTGGCCGGCGGCGTGGGCGCGCCAGCACAGGTCGACGTCGTCGCGCATCAGGGGCAGCCTGCGGTCGAAGCCGCCCAACTCCTCGTAGACGTCGCGGCGGATGAGCATGCCGGCGGTGGAGACGGACAGCACCGGACGCACCTGGTCGTGCTGTCCCTGGTCCTGCTCGCGGCGGTCCAGGCCGGTCCAACGGCGTCCGCTGCGGGCGATGGTGACGCCCGCTTCCAGCAACTGGCGGCGGTCGTACCAGCTGCGCAGCTTCGCGCCGACGATGACCGTCGAGGGGCTGGAGTCGGCGACCCTCAGCAGCTCGGCGAGGGCGTCCGGCGCGGGGGCGCAGTCGTCGTGCAGCAGCCACAGCCACTGGACCGGCTCGCCGTGCGGCAGTTCGGGCATGTCGTAGGCGTCGTCGCGCCAGGTGCGGCTGACCGGGTCCCAGCCGCTGGGCCGCCGCAGGTAGGGCAGGTCGTCGGGGGTGAGCACACCGGCGGTGCGGACGGCTTCGTCGACGGCGGTGCCGAATCCGGAGCGGCGGGCGAGATGCAGCACCCGCTCGTCGCCGATGGCCTCGGCGAGCAGCCGGGCGGACTCGTCGGCGCTGCCGGTGTCGGCACCGATGACGTTCTGCACCGGGCGTTCCTGGCCGAGCAGGCCGGCGAGCGCGTCGGGCAGCCAGCGGGCACCGTCATGGGAGACGATCACGGCGGTGACGACGTGCCGCGGGAACTCTGGCGTGGCGGCTGCATATGAGGCGGGCTGGGCCGCCGACTGGCTGTGCACGGACATCGAGGTACGGGCCCTCCGGACCCGGGAGTTCGGGACCCGCGGCGAAGTCGCTCGCGGCCACCGCCCCCGGAAGACACTGCGACGGACATCGGACTTACTCGCCTGGGTACGCGCGCGCCCGGCGGGGGGCGTCGGCGCGTCTCGGACGGGGCCCCACACTAATGGTTCGCACCGGCGGGCCGACCGGCTCCGTCACAGCAGTCCGCCTCCGGCGCTCGGGACGCTGGAGGCGGAGTGTTCGCTATAGGGGGATATGGGGAGTTGGGGTGGTGCGGCGGCGGGGCCGCGCGCCGTGCGTTTTCCGGGCTGCCGTGTCACGTTCAGACAGCGGCCTTCTTCAGTCGCCGCCGCTCACGTTCGGACAGGCCGCCCCAGATTCCGAAGCGCTCGTCGTTGGCGAGGGCGTATTCCAGACACTCGGAACGGACCTCGCAGGCAAGGCAGACCTTCTTGGCCTCGCGGGTGGAGCCACCCTTCTCCGGAAAGAAGGACTCGGGGTCGGTCTGGGCGCACAACGCGCGCTCCTGCCAGCCGAGCTCCTCGTCCGCCTCCTCGACCAGCAATTCCTGGAACAGCTCGGTCATGTGCGCCCCTCGTCGGTCTTTTGCGTCCCCGTTGGCTTGACGTCCCCGTGATCTCGCCGTGATCGATAACGGCTGAACGACACGAGTGAAATTACAAGTGTGCTGATCCGGGCCAGTCAAGCCGAGATCTGCTATTGGGCCCCTTATTCACTCTGCGGAACCAAGCGTATGCGGAAAGTGTTCAAATCACCAAAAACCAGGACACACTGCAGACGCATCCGAGGACGCCTCCGCGACCGGGTGCCCGGGCCGCGTTCTCCTAAGCGAGACGCTCGGGGGCGGTACTCCCGTTGCATCGCGCACACCGAAGCGGGAAGGATCACAAACACATCACGAGATCACTACGGCAACGGCGTTTGAAGGCGCGGTTGATGGGCGACTTCTCCTGACCGGCAACTGCACAAACCTTTCGCCGGGCGGCGTAACCGGATGAGGTGAAAGATGTGCGGCAAACCCGACATCCAGTTGACATCGCGACGTGAACCCGGTCTCCTTGACCGCATGCCAGTGACCCCCGCGCCCCGCCTGACCCGTGCCTACGGGTCGCTCTGCGCTGCGCAGGCTCGCTGTCGCTGTTCCAGCTGTCGAAGCCACTGAGCTCCAGCTTTCTCGCTCGCACCACCCCAGCAGCGCCCCTGCTCCGCGCCATCGCGCCACGCCCCCCACAGGGAAGCCCCGCGCCGTGCCGCACCCCTCCCCCAGCTACCGCTGGGAGGTGGCCCAGCGCGACCGCCCCCAGCACTTCCGCCGAGGAACCCGAAGCACATGAACAGCGACGTCCAGATCGCCGGCGACCCGCTCGCCATCCCCCACCTGCTGCCGCCCGTTCCGGCCCACCCGGCCACCGTCGCCGGCTTCGCGGGGCTGGCCCGCTCCATCGCCGCCGACCGCGCCTCCTGGGCCCCACTCGTCCGCTACGACACCACCACCCGCTGGTATCACCGGCTGCGCGTCGGGCCGGGCTACGAGGTCTGGCTGCTGAGCTGGGTGCCGGGGCAGGGCAGCGGCCGGCACGACCACGGGCCGTCCTCCGGTGTGCTGACCGTCCTGGAGGGCGAGTTGACCGAGCGGGCCGGCGCCGGGCACCACACGCTGCGGGCCGGCGCCCAGCGGGTCTTCGCCCCGGGCTACGTCCACGAGGTCGTCAACGACTCCCTGGCCCCCGCCGTCAGCCTGCACATCTACTTCCCCGGCCTGACCGAGATGCCGATGCTCCCCGCCTCGGACGCCGCCGCCGGGCACGGCGCGAGCGCCCGGTGCGCTTCGCCTGCCCGGGAGACCGCCGCTCCGTGACGGTCGCCGACTGACACACTGTCGTCATGCGCATTGTGGTTCTGGCCGGCGGTATCGGCGGCGCCCGCTTTCTGCGGGGACTGAAGGCAGCGGCTCCGGACGCGGACATCACCGTGATCGGCAACACCGGTGACGACATCCATCTGTTCGGGCTGAAGGTGTGTCCCGACCTCGACACCGTGATGTACACGCTCGGCGGCGGCATCAACGAGGAGCAGGGCTGGGGCCGCACCGACGAAACCTTCCGGTTGAAGGAGGAGTTGGCCGCCTACGGCGTGGGCCCCGAGTGGTTCGGGCTCGGGGACCGGGACTTCGCCACCCATATCGTGCGGACCCAGATGCTGGGGGCCGGCTATCCGCTCAGCGCCGTCACCGAGGCGCTGTGCGCCCGCTGGAAGCCCGGTGTGCGCCTGCTGCCGATGTCCGACGACCGGGTCGAGACGCATGTCGCGGTCGAGGAGGACGGCGAGCGCAAGGCGGTCCACTTCCAGGAGTACTGGGTGCGGATGCGCGCCTCGGTGCCCGCGCACGCCGTGGTGCCGGTCGGCGCCGACCAGGCCAAGCCCGCCCCCGGTGTGCTGGACGCCATCGCCGGGGCCGACGTGGTGCTCTTCCCGCCGTCCAACCCCGTGGTGAGCATCGGCACGATCCTGGCCGTGCCAGGCATCCGCGAGGCGATCGCGGACGCGGGCGTGCCGGTGGTCGGCCTCTCGCCGATCGTCGGGGACGCCCCGGTGCGCGGCATGGCCGACAAGGTGCTGGCCGCAGTCGGCGTCGAGGCGACCGCCGCGGCCGTGGCACAGCACTACGGCTCGGGCCTGCTGGACGGCTGGCTGGTCGACTCCGTCGACGCGGCCGCCGTGGACGACGTCGAGGCGGCCGGTATCCGCTGCCGGGCCGTCCCGCTGATGATGACGGACGACCAGGCCACGGCCTCGATGGTGCGCGAGGCGCTGGCGCTGGCCGAGGAGGTCCGCGCATGACCGCCGAGGTGCCCGCGTACCGGGTCTGGGCGCTGCCCGGCATCGCCGAGGTGCGGCCCGGCGACGACCTCGTCAAGGTGATCGCCGCGGCGGCGACCGGCGAGGGGCTGCCCGGACTCGCCGACGGCGACGTGCTGTTGGTGACCTCGAAGATCGTCAGCAAGGCGGAGGGCCGGGTGCTGCAGGCCGCCGACCGCGAGGCGGCGGTGGACCAGGAGACGGTACGCGTCGTGGCGCGCCGCGGTGCGCTGCGGATCGTGCAGAACCGGCAGGGCCTGGTGATGGCCGCGGCCGGTGTCGACGCTTCCAACACCCCTGCCGGGACGGTGCTGTTGCTGCCGGAGGACCCGGACGCCTCGGCCCGCGCCCTGCGGGCGGGGCTCCGGGAGGTGCTCGGTGTCGAGGTCGGCGTGATCATCAGCGACACGTTCGGCAGGCCGTGGCGCAGCGGCCTCACCGACGTCGCCATCGGGGCGGCCGGCGTGCGGGTGCTGGACGATCTGCGCGGCGGCGTGGACGCGTACGGCAATCCGCTCAGCGCGACGGTGGTGGCCACCGCCGACGAGCTGGCCGCGGCGGGCGACCTGGTGAAGGGCAAGGCCGGCGGGCTGCCGGTCGCGGTGCTGCGCGGGCTGCCCCGGCTGGTCGAGGAGGCGGACGCGGCGGACGGCGCGCACGCGCTGGTGCGCGACGCCGAGGAGGACATGTTCCGGCTCGGCACCTCCGAGGCCGTGCGGGAGGCGGTGACGCTGCGGCGGACGATCCGGGAGTTCCGGGACGAGCCGGTCGACGGCGGCGCGGTGCGCCGCGCGGTGGCCGCCGCCGTGACCGCCCCGGCCCCGCACCACACCGCGCCCTGGCGGTTCGTCCTGCTGGAGTCCGCGGACAGTCGGCTGCGGCTGCTGGACGCGATGCGGGATGCGTGGATCGCGGATCTGCGGGCGGACGGCTTCAGCGAGGAGTCGATCGCCAAGCGGGTGCGCCGCGGCGATGTCCTGCGCAAGGCGCCCTGCCTGGTGGTGCCCTGCATGGTGACGGACGGCTCGCACACCTACCCGGACGCGCGGCGCAACGCCGCCGAGCGCGAGATGTTCGTCGTCGCCAACGGCGCCGGGATCCAGAACTTCCTGGTCGCGCTGGCCGGTGAGCAGCTGGGCTCGGCGTGGGTGTCCTCGACGATGTTCTGCCGGGACGTCGTACGGGAGGTCCTGGAACTGCCCGCGCACTGGGATCCGATGGGCGCGGTGGCCGTGGGCCGCCCGGCCGCACCGCCGCGGGAGCGGCCGGCCCGGGACAGCGCGGATTACGTCGTGGTGCGCTGACCCCGCACGCGGTGCGCCGCGCCCGGCGGTCGTGGGTGCGGCGAGGCAGGTGTACTCAGAGCCGGGCTATGTCCCCGACCGGGAAGCGGGGGGCGCGGCGCGGCGGGGTGCGGCCGGACAGCAGGATCAGCCGCGCCGCGCGGTGCCGCTGCCCCTCGTAGGGCGCGAGCAGTTCGAGCATCTCCTCGTCGGTGGTGCCGCGGCGGCCGGTCAGCGCATAGCCGATGATCTTCGGAAGGTGCAGATCGCCGACGGTGATCGCGTCCGGTGCGCCGAGGGCCCGCTGCAGGGTCTCGGCGGCGGTCCACGGGCCGATGCCCGGAAGGGCCGTCAGGCGGCGGGTGGCATCGGCGAGGTCCATCCGCGCGGCCTCCTCCATCCGGCGGGCGACGCGTACCGCACGCAGGATCGCCGACGAGCGCTTGGCGTCGACCCCGGCGCGGTGCCACTCCCAGGAGGGGATCAGCGCCCAGCCGCGCGGATCGGGCATCACCCGCATCCGCTCCCACGGACCCGGCGCGGGCTCACCGTGCCGTTGCAGCAGCAGCCGCCACGCGCGGTATGCCTCGTCGCTGGTGACCTTCTGCTCCAGGATCGAGGGGATCAGCGACTCCAGGACCAGGCCCGTCCTGGCGAGCCGGACGCCGGGGTGGCGGCGGCGCGCCTCGTGCACGATGCGGTGTCTGGCGGTCAGCTCCTCCGGGTCGTCGCCCTCCCCGAGCAGTACCGGCAGCCGCTCCAGCAGCCAGTCGGCACCCGGCCCCCACGCCTCCGCCTCGACCGTGCCCGCTGCCGGGCGGGCGGCGACACGCAGGGTGCCGGGGCCCTGAGGGGTGCGGCAGGCGCGCCAGAGTTCCTCGCCACGCACCGCGAAGGCCGGGTCGCCCGGGCCACGCTGCAGCACGCGCAGGGTGCGGTGCAGGTCGTAGGGGCCGGGCGGGACCCAGGTGCGGGCGGGCATCTTGCCAGGTTAGGCGATCGGCCGGACGGGCGAGGGGGCTGCGGGCGTACGCGGCGGTGCCGCGCGTCACGGCCTGCCGCGCAGCACCTACTGGTCGGAGGAGAAGCGCACCGAGCCGGCCGGGATCTCGGCGCCGCACCAGACGCGGATGCCGCCGCGCAGCTCGTTGTCGGAGCCGATCCGCGCGCCGTCGCCGATGACCGCCCCGTCCAGGACGGTACGGGCCCCGATGTGCGCGCCGGCGCCGATCAGCGAGTCCTGGATGTGGGCGCCCGGTTCGATCACCGCGCCTTCGAGGACGGCGCTGCCGTCGATGCGGGTGGCGGCGCCGACGGTGGTGCCGGCGCAGACGACCGTGCCGCCGGTCAGCTTGGCGTCCGGGGCGACGTCGGCGGTCTCCAGGACCAGCCGGTCGCCGCAGCGGCCGGGGACGGCCGGGGACGGGGCGCGTCCCAGGACGAGGTCGGCCGAGCCGCGCACGAAGGCCTGGGGCGTGCCGAGGTCGAGCCAGTAGGTGGAGTCGACCATGCCCTGGAGGTGGGCGCCGTCGGCCAGCAGTCCGGGGAAGGTCTCGCGCTCGACGGAGACCGGCCGGTCGGCCGGGATGCTGTCGATGACGGAGCGGTTGAAGACGTACGCGCCGGCGTTGATCTGGTCGGTGACGATCTCCTCGGGCGTCTGCGGCTTCTCCAGGAAGGCGGTGACCCTGCCGGTGTCGTCGGTGGGCACCAGGCCGAAGGCGCGCGGGTCCTCGACCCGGGTCAGATGCAGGGAGACGTCGGCGCCGGTGGTGCGGTGGGTGTCGACGAGGGCCTCGATGTCCAGGCCGGTGAGGATGTCGCCGTTGAAGATGAGCACCGGGTCGCCGGGCGCGGAGTGCAGCCGCGAGGCGACGTTGCGGATGGCGCCGCCGGTGCCCAGCGGCTCCTCCTCGGTGACGTACTCCAGATGCAGTCCCAGGGACGAGCCGTCGCCGAAGTACGGCTCGAAGACCTCCGCGAGGTAGGAGGTGGCGAGGACGATGTGCTCGACGCCCGCGGCCCGTGCGCGGGCCAGCTGGTGGGTGAGAAACGGCACACCGGCCGCCGGCACCATGGGCTTGGGCGTGTGCACCGTCAGCGGGCGCAATCTCGTGCCCTTGCCGCCGACCAGAAGGATCGCTTCAGTCACCTTGTCTTCACTGCTTCCTGCTGGGGTCGGCGATCGGCCGACCAGTGTAGGCAGACGCTTTCCGGTGATGTGCCGCCCTGGGGGGCGGCTTCATGGTCGGTAGGACGCCTCGCGTGCGGGGTCGGTTCACCGGTGGGCCAACCGGACGGTAACCGGCCGGGGGCCGCCTCAGCGACCCTGCAGCTGGGCGGCGGCGATGCGGGTGGTCCCCAGCTTGTCGTAGAGGCGGTCGCCGGGGCACTGCGTGTTGAAGCCGTCCCGGTGGCCGGAAATGACGTGCAGTTTGGCCTCGACGCCCTTCTTGAAGCGGTTGCCGCCGCTGGACTTCAGCCGGGCGATGTCCTGCGGGTCGGCCCCGTAGAGCCCCAGCTTCCAGGCCGTCAGTGCGGCGATCGCGTCCACGGCGGGCTGCGGCGGCTCGATGGTGGTGAACGTGCCGAGCACCGCGACGCCCATGCTGTCGTGGTTGAAGCCGAGGGTGTGGGCGCCCATGACCGGCTTGGCGACGCCGCCGGCGCGGCCCTCGTAGATGGTGCCGCACTTGTCGACGAGGAAGTTGTAGCCCATGTCCCGCCAGCCGCTGGTCTTGACGTGGTAGCGGTAGATGGCACGCAGCACCGAAGGCGCCTGGGCGCAGGTGTAGTTGTTGCCGGACGCGCTGTGGTGGACGAAGGCGGCGCGCACGGTCGAGGTGTAGGCGAACGCCTTCTCGCGGAGGCTCTCGTCGGCGCCCCAGCCGGCCCGGGTGACCATCCGCGGGCGGGGCCCGATGAACGGGTGGGCGCCGGCCGGCCTGCCGTCCGCGGCGTTCACGTCGTTCTGCGAGGCGTCCTTGCCCAGGGCCGGGATCTCGGTGGCGCCGAGCGGTGCGAGCTGGGCATTGACCGCGGAGCTCGCGGCGTCCTCCGGGGTGGCGGGGGCGAGCGGGGCGGGCGGGCCGGCCTGCACACCGCGCGCGGTCTCCGGCTCGTCGCCCGGGTCGACGAGTTCCAGCCGCAGCCCGCCCGGAAGGGTGGCCGGTGCCCGGTCGACGGTCTCGGGGGTGATGCGCAGCTGGACGGCGTCGGAGTCGCCGACCCACAGGGGGGCGGTGCTGCCCCGGGCGCGGCTGCCGCGGCGCTCGGCGGCGTCCAGGTCGGGGGCGTCGTCGTTGTGGGCCTGGACCTCCTGCCAGCCGGACCAGATGTCGGTGCCGGTGGTGCGGGTGCGGACCTGCACCTGGCCCCTGAGTTCTGCGCGGCCGTCGTCCCAGACGACACCCAGCAGGGAGAAGGGCTGCACCTTGCGTGCGGACAGCCCCCGGAGCCCGGCCGCGGCGGCGGCGCGGTCGGAGGTGCTCCCTGCCGCCGAGCCCAGGCGCTCCACCGGCAGGGACCGGGTGGTGCCGGGCACCGCCCGCTCGGGCGGCGAGGACGGGGCGGAGCGGGGGGCGGCCGCTCCCGCGGGCAGCGCGAGGGGCAGGGCGAGGGCGACCGCGCACGCGGCGCCGAGCGAAGTCACGAAGTAGGCACGCATGGCCAAATCGTGGGACCGCCGGGCGGAACGCGCCATCGGTGATCTGACGGGGCATCGGCCGAACCGGTGGCGTGCCCCGCAGTGCCCGACGGGGCGTCAATCGGCGCCGCGCGTAATCTGGCCACGATGAACGCCACCGATCGCACCCCCGCCGACCTGCTGCGTTCCGCGCTCGCCGCGGACCCGGCCCGCCCGCTCGTGACCTTCTACGACGACGCCACCGGTGAGCGCGTGGAACTGTCCGTCGCCACCTTCGCCAATTGGGTGGCGAAGACCGCCAACTACCTCCAGGGCGACCTCGCCGCCGAGCCCGGCGACCGGCTCGCGCTGCTGCTGCCCGCGCACTGGCAGACCGCCGTCTGGCTGCTGGCCTGCTCGTCGGTGGGCGTGGTCGCGGAGGTGGGCGGCAACCCGTCCGCGGCCGACCTTGTCGTCAGCGGACCCGACCATCTGGACGCGGCCCGCGGCTGTTCCGGGGAGCGGGTGGCGCTGGCGCTGCGCCCGATGGGCGGCCGTTTCCCGCAGACGCCCGAGGGCTTCGCGGACTACGCCGTGGAGGTGCCCTCCCAGGGCGATCGGTTCGTCCCGTTCATGCCGGTCGATCCGGGCGCCGCCGCGCTGGTCGTCGACGGCGCGGAGCTGACCGGCGCGGCGATCACCGCACGCGCGGTGGCCGACGCGGCGGCCGCCGGGATGCCGCAGGCGCCCCGCGTGCTGTCGGGCCTGGCGTACGACAGCTGGCAGGGCCTGTCCCACGGGCTGTACGCGCCGCTGGCGACCGGCGGTTCCGTGGTGCTGTGCCGGCATCTCGAACAGCTGGGCGCGGAGGGCACCGCCGCCCGCGAGAGCAGCGAGAAGACCACCTTCACGGTGACGACACCACGCTCCTGAGGCACCTGCTCCCCCGTCCGGCGGACCGGAAACCCGTAGAAATGGGCTGGTTCGCCCATTTCGGTCCATGATCTTGCGTACGTACAACCATGCACGGGGTTCGTCCGTCTTCTGACTCGACCGGGCCCCGCGTGCGGGCGCGCCGCCGACTCCGTGAGGGATGGACGCACACGTGACCGAGAGCCCGGATACCCCTTCCGACCGCGAGGGCCCCGAGGAGGGCGCCTCACCGACGCAGCAGCCTGCGGCGGGGCAGCGGCCGGAGACGGGTGCCGGGGCGGCTCCGCACGCGCCGGGCGGGGAGTCCGGGACCGACCGGCCGGCCGGGAAGAGCACCGCCCGCTGGGCGGAGCGCCCCACGAACCGGGGCCTGCCCATCTGGCCCCTCGGACGGCGGCCGTCCTCCGACGGGCCCGGCCCGCCGCGCACCCAGCGCCGCCGCAAGCGCCTGATGCGCTGGGCGGCGGTCGGCGTGGCCGCCCTGGTACTGGTCGCGGCCGGCACCGGATGGGCGCTCTACACCAAGCTGAACGGCAATATCCGGACCGACAGCGCGACCCGCAACGAGCTGGAGAAGTACGAAGCCGAGCGCCCGGAGGCGGGTCCGCCGGATGTCGAGAACATCCTGCTGATCGGCTCCGACAACCGCGGCGACGGCAACGGGAAGTACGGCGAGGACAGCGGCACCCAGCGCTCGGACACCACGATCCTGCTGCACCTGGCGGGGGACCGGCAGAGCGCCACGGCGGTCAGCATCCCGCGCGACCTGATGGTGCAGGTACCGCGCTGCAAGCGCTCCGACGGCAAGCAGGTCGACTCCCAGACGGTGCAGTTCAACTGGGCCTTCCAGTTCGCCGGTGCCGCCTGCACGATCCGCACGGTCGAGAAGATGACCGGAATCCGCATCACCCACCACATGATCATCGACTTCGTGGGCTTCAAGAAGATGGTGGACGCGGTGCACGGCGTCGACGTCTGCCTGCCGCGGCCCGTCAACGATCCCGCGGCGCACCTGGTGCTGCCCGCCGGACGCCAGACACTGCGCGGCGAGGCGGCGCTCGGGTACGTCCGGGCACGCAAGAGCATGGGGAACGGGAGCGACACCCAGCGTATGGAACGGCAGCAGCAGTTTCTTGGCGCTCTCGTGAAGAAAGTGCAGAGTAATGGTGTGCTGCTCAATCCGACCCGTCTCTATCCGGTGTTGGATGCCGCGACGAGTTCGCTGACCACCGACGAAGATCTGGCCTCGCTCACCGGCCTGTACGAATTGGTCCGCAGCATGCGCAGCATTCCCACCGAGCGGGTCCAGTTCCTGACCGTGCCACGTCAGGAGTACCGCTTCGACGCCAATCGCGACGAGCTGGTGCAGCCGGACGCCAAACGGCTCTTCGGCCAGCTGCGCAAGGACCTGCCGGTGGAGGTGGAGCCCGTCCGGGACGCGGACGCGGCCCGTACGGGGAACGCCCCGTCGCCGCACGGCGCGACATCCTCACCGGACCCTTCGAACACCACCTCCCCGGACGGCAAACCGGACGGATCGCCCTCGCCGTCCGGCGGTTCGGACCCGACCTTTCCCGGAACCACCGCGGAGCGCGGGATCTGCGAATAAAAACGACGCAAAGGTACGCTCAACGACTCGAATGGATTGGGCGGAATGCCCAGTTGTAGGGAAGTGGAATTTGTCACGGGCGTCGCTAGGCGCTGAACTGGGCCGATAGTGTGAGCGATCCGGTCCGCTCGACCAGCGGAACCGGCCAGGCACGTAATGCACAATCGACCGACCGAGCGCCTTGAGGGGATGGCGCCGCGTGGCACCGACGGAGGACTCAAGGCACCGTGGACGCGCAAGGCCGTGGGCGGGCGGGCGACAATGTCGATCCCGCAGATCAGTGGGTGTTCGATCCGAACACCGGCAACTACGAGCTGCGGCTTGACCCTGCCGGTCAAGCCGCGGAGCGGCCCTCCGTCCGAAAGACGCCCGGATCCAGACGCGCCGCGCGCAACGCGGGCGCCGAGGGCGGAGACACCGACACCCGTCCCCTGCCGACCCAGCGCGGTCGCCGGGGCGGCCGCGCCGCGGAGGAGGCCGACGAGCGCCCGTCCGGTGGCCGGGCGGAGCGGCGCGGCGGCCGAGGCCGGACCGCCGCGGCGGCGGCCGAGGCGGGCCGTGCGGGCCGGCGGAAGGCCAAGCCGAAGAAGTCGGTGAAGAAGAAGGCGCTGTACTGGACGGCCGGTGTGGTGGGGTTCGTCCTCGTCGCCGGCTGCGGCGGCGCGTACTTCATCTACCAGCAGCTGGACGGCAACATCTCGAAGGTCGATGTCGGCGTCGAGAACGACGCGGTGTCCGACGGGCCGGTCAACATCCTCATCATCGGCACCGATGCCCGCTCGGGTAAGGGCAACCAGGGCTACGGCGACGCCGGCAGCGTCGGGCACGCGGACACCACGATCCTGATGCACGTCTCCAAGGACCGTACGAACGCGACCGCCCTGAGCATCCCGCGCGACATGATCACCGACATCCCGAACTGCCCGACGAGTCAGCCGGACGGCTCGAAGAAGACGATCCCCGGTGAGCAGGGGGTGCGCTTCAATACGAGCCTCGGCCAGGCGGGCCGTGACCCGGGCTGCACGTGGCGCACCGTCGAGAAGATGACCGGGCTGAAGATCAATCACTTCATGATGGCCGACTTCAACGCGGTCAAGGAGCTGTCCGAGGCGGTCGACGGCGTCGAGGTGTGCGCGGCCAAGGACATCAACGACCCCAAGTCGCACCTGAAGTTGAAGGCCGGCAAGCACATCGTCAAGGGCGAGCAGGCGCTGGCGTTCGTGCGCACCCGGCACACCATCGGGACGGGCAGCGACCTCAGCCGGATCGAGCTCCAGCAGCAGTTCCTCAGCTCCATGATCCGCAAGATGAAGTCCAGCGCCTTCAGCAGCCCGGGCAAGCTGCTGGACATCAGCCAGGCGGCGACCAAGGCGCTCACCGTCGACACCGGTATCGGCAGCGCGAAGAAGCTGCTGGATCTCGGTACCGACCTCAAGAAGGTCGACATCGACAAGATCACCTTTGCCACGGTGCCGGTCCTGGACAACCCCGACGACCCCGCCACCGTCGTACTGGACGAGGGCAAGGCGAATCCGCTGTTCCAGATGGTGCGCGCGGACCACACCCTGTCCAAGGGCAAGAGCAAGGGCGGCAAGAAGGCCGCCGGGCCGGCCAAGAAGGCCCCGGCGGAGCGTGTACGCGTCGACGTCACCAACGGCGGCGGGCCGCTCGGCGCCGCGCAGGAGACCGTGGACTGGCTGCAGAACACCAAGGCCGCCAAGCTCTCCACCAACGCCGGCAACGCCCCGGAGAAGCTGGACGCGACCCGCCTCGAATACGCCCCGAACCAGGCCGACCAGGCCGCCACCCTGGCCGACTGGCTGGGACTGCCCAAGAGCGCGCTCAAGAAGTCGTCGCAGGACGCCGGTTCACGGGTCCCGATGAAGCTGGTGCTCGGCAAGGACTTCACGGCTCCGGGCACGCCGGTCGAGGCACCGACCGAAACCCCTGACGGGGTGCAGAACGTCAACGCGGATGACAAGAACATCTGCGCCAAGTGAACAGAGCGTGATCCGGCTGCCGCCGAGGCGCCGAGTGCACCGCCCAACTGACAACGGGGAGAGGGCCGAATGCGGCAGAGCAGTGTGCGTGGTGACAGAACACGCCGGCGGCGGCCGGACGCGCAGGATCCGGCGGGCGACGGCCCGTACGAGAGCGGGCTGCCGCCGGACGCGCCCGGCTGGACGCCGCCCCCGGGCAGCAGCAGCGTGCCGCCCGACGACGAGGGGGGCGGCGGCCATCGCAAGGGCGGGCGGCCGCGCCGGCGCAAGGGCCGCAAGGTGCTGCGCTGGACCGCCATCAGCCTGGCCCTGCTGCTGGTGGCCGGAGCGGGTGCGGGTTACCTCTACTACGAGCACCTCAACTCCAAACTCCGCAAGGACCGCAGGGACTTGTCGGCCGGCGGGCTGAAGAAGCCCGATCCCAACGCGTTCGGACAGAGCCCGCTCAACATCCTGCTGCTCGGGTCGGACGGCCGGGACAACAAGGAGAACATCAAGCTCGGCGGCGCCCGCCAGGACGCGGACCGCAAGCCGCTGGCCGACGTCCAGATGCTGCTGCACGTCTCCGCCGACCGCAGCAACATGTCGGTGATCTCCATCCCGCGGGACACCCGGGTGCCGATACCCAAGTGCACCGACCCGCACGGCGGGAAGGTGTATCCGCAGACCACGGCCGCGATCAACCAGTCGCTCCAGCACGGCGGTCCGGGCTGCACGCTCGCCACCTGGCAGGAGCTGACCGGCATCTACATCGACCACTTCATGATGGTCGACTTCTCCGGTGTGGTGGAGATGGCCGACGCCATCGGCGGAGTCCCGGTGTGCGTCGACAAGAACATCTACTCGCACGACAGCAAGGGGCACGGCAGCGGGCTGCGGCTGACCGCGGGCACCCACTCCGTCAAGGGCGTCCAGGCCCTGCAGTGGCTGCGTACCCGCTACGGCTTCGAGGACAACACCGACATCGGCCGGGCCAAGGCCCAGCACATGTACATGAACTCCATGGTCCGGCAGCTGAAGGCCGGCACCAAGCTCACCAACCCCGGCCAGCTGCGCGATCTGGCCGAGGCGGCCACCGCCGCACTGACCGTCGACGACGGCCTCGGCAGCGTCAAGAAGCTCTACGACCTGGGCGGCGACCTCCAGCGGGTGCCGACCAAGCGCATCACGATGGTCACCATGCCCTGGCAGTACGGCCCCGGCGAGAGCTACGTCATGCCCAAGCCGGGCGAGGCGGAGCAGACCTTCGCCCTGCTGCGCAACGACACCGCGCTGGACGGCAAGGACGCGAAGAAGAAGCCCTCGCCCGCCCCCAAGGCGTCGACTCCCAAGAGCGAGCTGAAGGTCGTCGTGCAGAACGGCACCAACAGCAGCGTCTCGGGCCCGGTGTCGGGCCGGGCGAGCGTCATCCAGCAGCAGTTGGCCGGCCTCGGCTACACCGCGGCGGACACCGACTCGGCGCTGAGCACCCAGGCCGACACCACCATCAGCTACCCGAACAAGGCCGCTCGGGGCGACGCCCTGGCACTGGCCAAGGCCCTGGGCCTGCCCGAGGGCGCGGCCAAGGAGTCCCGTTCGGTCTCCGAGCTGCGCCTCGTGGTCGGCAACGACTGGCGCAGCGGTACGCAGTACCCGAAGCAGCAGGGCGACGACAAGCCCGCGAACAAGGCCCCGGAGAGCGCGGACGCACTCAACGGCGAGGACAAGAAGGCCTGCATGAAGGTGAATCCGCAGTACACGTTCTAGGCGTAGGGGCCTGGAGCACCATACCCACGGCTGAAGGGTGCCGGCCTGCGACCGCAGTCAGGCGGCACCCTTCAGGCAAGCGGGCTTCACGTGCTTCCAAGGAAGCCCCAGGGCCTCGAGCTGTTGCCGGCACATGTCGAGCGAGTACGGCGACCCCTTGCCCTCCTGGGCAGTCATGCACGCCTTCGCGGCCTTGCCCTCGTCAGGGACGTTGTAACCCTGGTGCCGCAGATACTGCACACAGTCAAAAGCGGAAGCCGAGGCCAGGCTCGGGGCCACCAGTGGCAGTGCACCGGTGACGATGAGAGCACTGCCCGCGGCTACCGCAGCTCGTTGGACCCACCTGCTACGTATCACGCCGTAGTCCTTTCGATGTTCAGTTGATTCGGGTACGGGCGAATCGGCAGGCTACCAAGGTCAAGTCGCCCCACAGCGGCTGCTTTTCGCGCTGAGCGACGCCTCGTGCTCACAGAGGGCAAGTCCGGGACGTGTCCGGGACGGAAGCCGCCAGTGGCGGCTGACATCGGGTGATGTTGGCCTGCCGGCCCCTCGGTCGCCTCGCCGAACCACTCGCTCGCCGGCAACTGGTGCGTGAGCGACAAGCGGCGACAGGGCTCCGGCGGCGAGCTCCAAAGGGGCGCTGGTAGTCGCGCCTTACGCCGGCGGTAGTCCGGTGGCTCCCCCGGCGACCCGGTTATCCGTCACGGTAGGAGGCCAAAGACGTACGCGCTCCGGCTCTTCACCAGGAGCGCTGCGTCAGGCGCAACAGGGGACCCACCTGAAACCACCCAACCCGTTCGCCGCCGCTTACGAGACCGGCGCCTGCACGGCCTGGCGGCGGCTGGCGATTACCTTGCGAGCGAGGGAGCGCGGGCTGGTCAGGAAGCCGAAGCCCCACGTCATGTGCATGGTTGCCAGGGCGACGGGGATCTGGGCGCGGGCCTTGAGGGAGAGCCCCTTGCCGGCCGGCACCGAGCCCGCGACGATGGCCGCGAGATAGCCGCCCGGGACGACGAAGCCCCACGGGGTGAGCGCCGCGCCGACGACGACGCCCGCGGCGATCGCGCACACCGCGGTCGGCGGCGCGAGGTAGCGCAGGTTGATCGAGCCGGAGTGGTAGCGGGCCACGACGTGGCGCCACTTGCCGTAGTCCTTGTACTGCTTGGCCAGCGCCTTGATGCTCGGGCGCGGACGGTACTGCACCTTCAGCTCGGGCGAGAACCAGACCCGCCCGCCGGCCTCGCGGATCCGGAAGTTCAGCTCCCAGTCCTGGGCGCGGATGAACTCCTCGTTGTAGCCGCCCTGTTGCTCCAGCGCGTCCCGCCGGAACACGCCGAGGTAGACGGTCTCCGTCTCGCCGGCCTCGCCGCCGGTGTGGAAGGCGGCGTTGCCCACGCCGATCCTGGAGGTCATGGCGGCGGCCACCGCCTCCTCCCAGGCGTTCTCCCCCTCGGCGTGCATGATGCCGCCGACGTTCTGCGCGCCGGTCTCCTCAAGGAGGCGTACGGCGGTGGCGATGTAGTTCGCCGACAGCATGCCGTGGCCGTCGACGCGGACCACGATCGGATGCCGGGACGCCTTGATCGCGGCGTTGAGCGCGGCGGGGGTGCGGCCGGTCGGATTCGGCACGGTGTGCACCCTGGAGTCCTCCGCGACGAGCTCGGCGGCGATCTCGTCCGTGCGGTCCGTGGACGGACCGAGGGCGATCACCACCTCCATCTCGCCGGCGTACTCCTGCTCCAGGATGTGCCGGATCGCATTGCGGAGGTGACGTTCCTCATTGAGCACCGGCATGATCACGGAGACGGCCGGGGGCTGCTGCTGAGACATGGATCCTCGGGGGGACGGCCCGCGGCGGAGCCGCCATCGAGCGGCAGCGCTCGCCGGGAGACTGCGATATCGCGCCTCACGTTACCGCGAACGGGGGACACCGGCGGACGGCAGCCGGGTGGCCGGGGGCTCGGCGCCCGGCGTGTGATGCTTTGCAGGAGATCATATCGGCTTACGGTGTACCAGCCGGCTTCGTCCCGACCTGTACCGAATTGCCGCGCCCCCGCCGGCCGCCGCCCCCACCCGCCCCGCCGCGGAGGTGTCCACCGTGACCGCCCCGTCCCGCTCCCCTCACCCCGCGCAGCCCGGCTCCCCCCGCACCGTCGCGCGCCGGCCCGCACGGCACCGGCGCCCGCCGCGGCGCCGGTGGGGGCTGCGGGTCTGCGCCGTGGCCTCGATGCTGCTGCTGGTCGCGAGCGGTGTGGGGCACGCCATGGTCACCGGCGTCGAGAAGGGGATCGGCCGGGTGGACGCCTTCAAGGGCATGAACAACCGGCCCCCCACGAGCACCGGCGGCCTGAACTTCCTGATCGTCGGCACGGACGGCCGCGACAAGCTCTCCAGGGCGCAGAAGCGGCAGTACCACCTGGGCGGTGCGCCCTGCCACTGCACCGACACGCTGATGCTGGTGCACCTCTCCGCGGACCGGAACCGCGCCAGTGTCATCAGCCTGCCGCGCGACTCCTACGCCGTGGTGCCCGACCACCAGGACGCCACCGGCAAGCGGCGTCCCCGGCACGCGGTGAAACTGAACGCCGCGTACGCGGAGGGCGGCGCGAACCTCACGGTGCGGACCGTCGAGCACATGACGGGTGTGCACATCGACCACTATCTGGAGGTCGACTTCACCAGCTTCATGCGGAGCGTGGACTCCGTCGGCGGCGTGGAGATCTGCACGGTGCGGCCGCTGAAGGACAGCTACTCGGGCCTTGACCTGCCGGTCGGCAAGAGCAGGCTCAACGGCGGCCAGGCACTGCAGTACGTGCGCTCGCGGCACATCGACGGCTCCGCGGACCTCGGCCGGATGCGGCGCCAGCAGCGCTTCCTCGCCGCCCTCATCCACCAGACCACGTCCTCCGGGGTGCTGATGAACCCGATCCGCTTCAAGGAGGTCGCCGACACGATGCTGGAATCCGTCCGCGCCGACGGGGGCTTCGACGCCAACGACATGGTCGATCTCGGGCAGGCGATGCGCGGCTTCACCGCCTCGTCGTCGGAGTTCACCTCCGTGCCGCTGCGCAGTGTGAGCCTGAGGGTGCCGGGGCTGGGCGAGACCGTCCAGTGGGATCCGGTGAGGTCCAGGAAGCTCTTCCAGGCGATCCGCGACGACCGGCCGATCGCGGTGCGCGCGGCCGCCAAGCCGGCGCCGTCACGCACCAAGGTCGTGGAGGTCCCGCCGGGGCAGATCCAGGTGCACGTCAACAACGGCACCCCGAGGACCGGCCTGGGCAGCGCCGTCGACGGGGCGCTGCGCTCCACCGGTTTCGCCACCACCGGGGCTCCGGGTAACGGCACCGGCGGCGCGCTCGCGCGCACCCTCATCACCTACGACCCGCGGTGGGACCGCTCGGCGCGCTCGCTGGCCGCGGCGCTGCCCGGCGCGGAGCTGCGTCCGGTGCCGAACCAGGGCGCGGTGATGCAGGTGACGGTCGGCGGGGACTTCAAGGCGGTGCAGCAGGTACGGGCGGAGCCGGCCCAGCAGAACTCCGGGGGCTTCTCGGCGATCACCGGCGACGAGGCGGTGTGCCCATGACCGTGCCCGCACCCCGCTGCACCGCGAGCCCGCCGGCGGCGGACCGGCCGCCCGGTCCGGCCCGCGCCCGCCGGGCCGCGGTCACCCTCGCGGGGCTGTGCCTGGTCGCGGCCACCGCCGCCGCGGCGCCGCCGGCACCCGACGCGCCGACCGGCTGCGGCGATCTGATGCGCGGTCAGCTGTGTCTGCGCGGCCCGGTGGGCGGGGACGGCACGTACCGCACGATCTATCGGCGCACCGGGGCCGCCGAGCCGAGGAACCCACGGGTCGCCGGCTCGCCCGCCGGGTCCGCCCCGCTCGCCTCCGGCGCCGAGATCACCGTGCGGCTGGGCTTCCAGCGCAAGAACCCGAAGATCACCGCGTTTCCCGGCTGGTTCGGCAGCCGGCGGACGGTGCACGGCGCCGCCGCCCTGAGCGGCCGCGTCCGGATGCTCCCGGACGAGTGCATCCGGGGCGTCATGGAGTACGGGGACCAGATCTTCGTCACCAAGTGGAGCTGCGGTTGAAGCCGGGGATGTCCTGAAGGGGGCACATCGTGTGGCAGGTCGTACTGGGCATCACCCCCACCACCGTCGCGGTGTTCCTCGCCGCGGCACTGGCGCTGGCAGGGGCCCTCGCCCTGTGGTCCGCGCGCGCTCCCGGGAGTGACGGACCGCGCCTGACGGCCGGCGTCCTGCTGGCGGGCTGGCTGCTGCTGGTCCTGGTGGCGACGCTCTCCCCCACTCAGCCGATCGGCTCCACCGACGCGACGGTGTGGTGGAAGCCCGGCGAGGGGCTGCTCGACCCGGGCGCCCAGCTGGAGCCGGAGGAGCTGGCGATGCTGATAAGGCAGCAGATCGCCAATGCCGCGCTCTTCCTGCCGGGGCCGCTGCTGCTGCGCTTCGCGGTGCCGCGCTGGTCGGTGGCAGCGGCGTTCTTGCTGGGGGTGGGCCTGTGCGTGGCCATCGAGGGGGCGCAGCTGGTGATGCGGGCCGGGGGGATCGCCGATATCGACGATGTGCTGTGCGCGGCGGCCGGCACGGTCACCGGCGCGGGTCTTGCGTTGCTGGCGCGGCTGGCGGTGACGGTTACGCGTCGTCGAGGCCTTCCGCGGCACGTCGCTCGCGCAGCTCCATGATCGCGCGCCGCCTTGCCAGCCGGTGCGTACGGCGGATCTGCGCCTCCTGGTAGCGCCGCTTGTCCCGCTCGGTCTCGGGGATCACCGGCGGCACCCGGCGGGGCTTGCCCTGCTCGTCGACGGCGGCGAAGACGAGATAGGCGGAGCCGACCTGCTGGGCCGGGGTGGACTCGTTCCAGCGCTCGGCCAGGACGCGTACGCCGACCTCCATCGAGGACCGGCCGGTCCAGTTGACCTGGGCCTTCACATGGACGAGGTCACCGACGCGGACCGGTTCCAGGAAGGCCATCTCGTCCATGGAGGCGGTCACCGCGGGTCCGCCGCTGTGCCGTCCGGCCACCGCGCCCGCCGCGTCGTCGACCAGTTTCATGATCACGCCACCGTGCACGGTCCCGAGGAGGTTGGTGTCGCCGGCGGTCATGATGTGCGACAGCGTGGTGCGGGAGACGGCGGTGAGCTTGCCCACAAGCTCGCCCTCCGTGCTGTTGGTGACGAGGTCGGTCATGGGCCCAGCCTAAGCCGGGGCCGCCCCCGGCCGCCCGGCGCCACCCGTGGCGAATCCCCTCACCCGCTCCCGAAACAATCCGGAATGGATGATTCCATCCGGCCCGCCGGAATGGTCATGTCCCCGTGCGGTATGCGGCGGTAGCGGCGCCGTCACTTTGCATCAGCTCTGCAACAGCCCTGGCCCGATCCGGCACCCGCCCTATTTCCCCGGCACTCGCGGCAGGCACACTTCCCCCTATGAATGAGTGGCCCAATGGGTGGTCCGGCGACCAGAACGGCAACCGGTACGGACGTGGCAGCAGCAGCCACGAGCCGGAGGGTGCGCGCGCCATGCCGCGGGTGCGGCGCGACGCCGCCCCCGGGCACCCCCGGCGCGAGCCGCCGATGCCGCCGGACATGTCCCCGCGCCGGGGCAGCGTGCCGCCGCAGCAGTCCCAGGGCTACGACGACTTCGACAGCGGTTACAACACCGGCCAGGTCTACGGCGGCGGGGGCGGTGGCGGTGGCTACGACGGCGACGGCCGCGGCGGCCGGCCGCGACCGGCCTGGGGCCGCCGCATCAAGGTGACCGTGCTCACCCTGATCGCGGTGCTCCTGGTCACCTCGGTCGCCACGTACTTCTGGGCGGACGGCAAGGTGCGCCGCGAGGTGGACCTGAGCAAGGTCATCGACCGGCCGGAGACGGGCGACGGCACGAACTACCTGATCGTCGGCTCGGACAGCCGCGAGGGCATGTCCGCCGAGGAGAAGAAGAAGCTGCACACCGGCTCCGCCGAGGGCAAGCGCACCGACTCGATGATGATCCTGCACGACGGGAGCAACGGGCCGACGCTGATATCCCTGCCGCGTGACTCGGACGTCGAGATCCCCTCGTTCGTCGGCTCCGACTCCGGCAAGAAGTACCCGGGCACCGGGCGGCACACCAAGCTCAACGCCGCGTACGCCGAGGACGGCCCCGAACTGCTGGTGCGCACCGTTGAGTTCAACACCAAGCTGCACATCGACCACTACGTCGAGATCGGCTTCGCGGGCTTCGCCAACATCGTGGACGCCATCGGCGGCGTCGAGATGAACATCCCCAAGGCGTTCAAGGACAAGAACTCGGGCGCCGACTTCCCGGCGGGCAAGCAGACGCTCAACGGCCAGCAGGCGCTCGCCTTCGTCCGCACCCGGCACGCCTTCGCCGGCAGCGACCTGGACCGCACCAAGAACCAGCAGAAGTTCCTGGCCGCGCTGGCGAGCCAGACCGCGACGCCCGCCACGATCCTCAACCCCTTCACGCTCTACCCGACGATGGGCGCCGGCCTGGACACGCTCATCACCGACAAGGACATGAGCCTGTTCAACCTGGGCCAGATGTTCTTCGCGATGAAGGGCGTCACGGGCGGCGAGGGCAAGTCGATGAACATGCCGATCGCCGGCAGCACCGGCGGCAACCTGCTGTGGGACAAGGCCAAGCTCCAGCAGCTCGTCCAGCAGCTGAACAACGACGAGAAGGTCACGGTCAGCAGCAACTAGCGGCTACCGGTCGAAGCGCAGGACACAGACGAAAGGGGCCCGGACCGCGCCTGCGGTCCGGGCCCCTCTGTGCCTTGTCGTCTTTCCCGTGACTACGGCAGGTTGCGTGCCATGACGATGCGCTGGACCTGGTTGGTGCCCTCGTAGATCTGCGTGATCTTGGCGTCGCGCATCATCCGCTCGACGGGGTAGTCGCGGGTGTAGCCGTAGCCGCCGAGCAGCTGGACGGCGTCGGTGGTGATCTCCATGGCCGCGTCGGAGGCGTAGCACTTGGCGGCGGCGCCGAAGAACGTCAGGTCCTCGTCCTTGCCGCCGGCCGAGACGCGCTCGGACTTGGCGGCCGCGGCGTAGGTGAGCTGGCGGGCGGCCTCCAGCTTCATGGCCATGTCGGCGAGCATGAACTGCACGCCCTGGAAGTCGCCGATCGGCTTGCCGAACTGCTTGCGCTCGGTGACATAGCCCTTGGCGTAGTCCAGGGCGCCCTGGGCGATGCCGAGCGCCTGGGCCGCGATGGTGATGCGGGTGTGGTCCAGGGTCTTCATGGCGGTGGCGAAGCCGGTGCCCTCCGCGCCGATCAGGCGGTCGGCGGGGATACGGACGTTGTCGAGGTAGACCTCCCGGGTCGGGGAGCCCTTGATGCCGAGCTTCTTCTCCGGAGCGCCGAAGGACACCCCCTCGTCGCTCTTGTCGACGACGAACGCGGAGATGCCCTTGGAGCGCTTCTCCGGGTCGGTGACGGCCATCACCGTGTAGTAGTCGGAGACACCGGCGTTGGTGATCCAGCGCTTGACGCCGTTGAGGATGTAGTGGTCCCCGTCGCGCACCGCCTTGGTCTTCATACCGGCCGCATCCGAGCCGGCGTCCGGCTCCGACAGGCAGTACGAGAACATCGCGTCGCCCTTGGCGAGCGGGCCCAGGAACTTCTTCTTCAGCTCCTCGGAGCCGGAGAGGATCACCGGCAGCGAGCCGAGCTTGTTGACCGCCGGGATCAGCGAGGACGAGCCGCAGACCCGGGCGACCTCCTCGATGACGATGACCGTCGCCAGCGCGTCGGCACCCGCACCGCCGTACGCCTCCGGCACATGCACCGCATGCAGGTCATTGGCGACCAGCGCCTCCAGTGCCTCCTGCGGGAAGCGCGCCTCCTCGTCCACCGCGGTGGCGAAGGGCGCGATCTTCGCCTCGGCGAGCGCACGCACCGACTCGCGGAGCATGTCGTGCTCCTCCGACGGCCGGTACAGATCGAAATCGGCGGTTCCCGCCAAGGTTTCTCACTCCCCTGAGAGCTGACTGAGCTAACTACCGTTAAGTAACCAGATACTCACCGGATTCTAGGGCGCAGGGACCGTGACGGATACGTGAGGTTCCCGACAGACCAGGCCGGAGCCGGTGCGACGGCTGGATCCCGCCCCTCCACGCGCGGCTATGCTCGGTCCGCGCAGTTTCCCGTACGCCCCCGTCATCCCACCCCGCACCGCACCGGCGGCGCACCGCGCCGGAACCACCTGTCTGGAGCATCCATGCCCCTCAAGATCACCGTGATCGGCACCGGCTACCTCGGCGCCACCCACGCCGCGGCCATGGCCGAGCTGGGCTTCGAGGTGCTGGGTCTTGACGTGGTTCCCGAGAAGATCGAGATGCTGGGGCGCGGCGAGGTCCCGATGTACGAGCCGGGGCTGGAGGATCTGCTGCGCCGGCACGTCGCCGGGATCGAGGGCTCCAGCGGCCGGCTGCGCTTCACCACCTCCTACGAGGAGGCCGGGGCGTTCGGCGATGTGCACTTCGTCTGCGTCAACACCCCGCAGAAGCACGGCGAGTACGCCTGTGACATGTCTTACGTCGAGTCCGCGTTCACCTCGCTGGCACCGCACCTGAACCGCCCGGCGCTGGTAGTCGGCAAGTCCACGGTGCCGGTGGGCAGCGCCGCCCGGCTCGCCGAGCGGCTGGCCGCCCTGGCCCCGGTGGGCGAGGACGCCGAGCTTGCCTGGAACCCGGAGTTCCTCCGCGAGGGGTTCGCGGTCAAGGACACCCTGCACCCGGACCGGATCGTCGTGGGTGTGGCCAGTGAGCGGGCCGAGAACCTGCTGCGCGAGGTCTACGCGACGCCGGTGGGCGAGGGCTCGCCGTTCATCGTCATGGACTACCCGACCTCCGAGCTGGTGAAGACCTCCGCCAACTCCTTCCTGGCCACGAAGATCTCCTTCATCAACGCGATGGCGGAGGTCTGCGAGGCGGCCGACGGCGATGTGGTCAAGCTCGCCGAGGCCATCGGGCACGACGAGCGGATCGGCAAGAAGTTCCTGCGGGCCGGCATCGGCTTCGGCGGCGGCTGCCTGCCCAAGGACATCCGGGCGTTCATGGCGCGCGCCGGCGAGCTGGGCGCCGACCAGGCGCTGACGTTCCTGCGCGAGGTCGACTCGATCAACATGCGCCGCCGCGGCCACATGGTCGAGCTGACCCGCGACGCGGTGGGCGGCGCCTTCCTCGGCAAGCGGGTCGCCGTGCTGGGCGCCACCTTCAAGCCGGACTCCGACGACGTACGCGACTCCCCCGCGCTCAATGTCGCCGGCCAGATCCACCTCCAGGGCGGACAGGTCACCGTCTACGACCCCAAGGGCATGGAGAACGCCCGGCGGCTCTTCCCGACCCTGGGCTACGCGGACAGCGCGCTGGAGGCGGTGCGCGGCGCGGACGCCGTCCTGCACCTGACGGAGTGGCGCGAGTTCCGCGAGCTGGACCCGGCCGAGCTCGGCGAGGTCGTCACGGAGCGCCGCATCCTCGACGGCCGCAACGCCCTGGACCCGCAGCTGTGGCGCAAGGCCGGCTGGACCTACCGCGCCCTGGGCCGCCCGCAGGCGTAGACCTGACACGGCCTCACACTTCCGGCGCCTGCCGAACTGCCGCCGTGCAGACCCGCGGCAGGCGCCTCAGGACCCCGTGCGTCTGGCGCGGTAGGTCCGCATCTTCGCCCGGCTGCCGCAGACCGCCATCGTGCACCACCGGCTGCGGCCGGCCGGGCTCTTGTCGTAGAAGACCCATCGGCAGTCGTGGGCCTCGCATGCCTTGAGCCGGGACCAGGTCCCGTCGGCGACCGCGGTCGCGATACCCGCCGCCATCCGGGCGGTGAACCGGGCGATGCCCTCCAGGCCGGGGGCGGGGTGCAACGCGGCGCCGCCGTCGGGTGCGACGGCGAGTACGAGCGGCGCGCGGGCCAGCAGCCGGTCGAGTGTCCGGGCCGCGTCCTCGGAAACCGTCTCGCGGACGGTGTGCGCGAGGCAGACGGCTCGCAGCGCCTCCCGCAGCTCCCGTAGCACCTCCGCCTCGCCGGTCGCCGGTACGAGGTCCGGCGCACCGTGCTCGCGGAGGAACGCGACGGGGCCGCCGTCGGCGGCGAGCGCGTCCGCGCCGGTTTCGATGTCCAGGGTGTTCACCAGGTCCTGCACCCATTGCAGGGCATCCGGCGCTGAGCGGTCCGTCACCCTTGCCACGTTACCGGCATCAGGCCATCATGCAGTAACGCAAGTTACCGGTTGAACCGACCAGGAGGTAACGCATGGCGCTCATCGAACTCGGCGTCGTCGCACTGGACTGCCCCGATCCCGCGTCCCTCGCCGACTTCTACGCCGATGTGCTCGGCTGGCAGGCGGGCGGCGAGGACGACTGGTACGAGGTCACGGGACCGGCCGGCCGACGGCTCGCCTTCCAACAGGTGGAGAACTACCAGCCGCCGCGGTGGCCGGGCCAGGAGGTGCCGCAGCAGCTGCACCTCGATTTCGACGTGCGCGCCGCGGACATCGAGGAGGCCGAGCAGAAGGTCCTCCGGCTCGGCGCCAAGCTCGTCTGGCACGACGAGGGAAAGCGCGACTTCCGGGTCTATCTCGACCCGGCCGGGCACCCCTTCTGCCTCTGCATGAAGTGAGCCGGAACCATCGGCGGGCCGCGTGCGGCGGCCCGCCGATGAACCGTCAGCCGGCGGCCTGCGGGCCGTCCAGCTGGTCGATCGTCGCGAGGGAGGGGCCGCGGGTGGCCTGTTCGGCGCGGGCGACGTCCTCGGCGGCCCGCAGGGTGCGCACCGCGTTCCGCCACGTGAGCTTGGCCAGGTCGGCCGCCGACCACCGGCGGTCGAACAGCTCACCGATCAGCTGCGGATAGCCCGCCACATCGGCCAGGTCGCTCGGGGTGAAGGCGGTGCCGTCGTAGTCGCCGCCGAGACCGAGGTGGTCGATGCCGGCGACCTCGCGCATGTGGTCGAGGTGGTCGGCGACGTCCGAGGCGGTGGCCTGCGGCATCGGGTTCTCCGCCTGGAAGGCGCGCTGCACCCGCATCGCCTCGGGGGTGGTGTCCAGGTGGTGGAAGCCGTGCGCCCGCATGTTCTCGTCCGCCCGCAGCACCCACTCGCCGACGGCGGGGACCACGAACTTCGGCACGAAGGTGGCCATCGCCACGCCGCCGTTGGCGGGCAGCTGCTCCAGCACGTCATCGGGGATGTTGCGCGGGTGGCCGCAGACGGCGCGGGCCGAGGAGTGCGAGAAGATCACCGGCGCGCTGGTGACGCGGAGCGCGTCGCGCATCGTCTCGGCGGCGACATGCGAGAGGTCGACGAGCATGCCGAGGCGGTTCATCTCCCGGACGACCTCCTCGCCGAAGGCGCTCAGACCGCCCGCCCGCGGCTCGTCGGTCGCCGAGTCGGCCCAGGCCAGCGAATCGTTGTGGGTGAGCGTCATATAGCGCACGCCCAGCTGGTGCAGCGCACGCAGGGTGGCGAGCGAGCTGTTGATGGAGTGGCCGCCCTCGGCACCCATCAGGGAGGCGATGACGCCGTCCGCGCGGGCGGCCTCCATGTCGTCCGCGGCCAGTGCCAGGCGCAGGTCGCCGGGGTAGCGGGCGACCAGCTGCCGCACCACGTCGACCTGTTCGAGGGTGGCGCTGACCGCCTTGTCGCCCTGGTAGTCGGAGCGGACGTAGACCGACCAGAACTGCGCGCCGACGCCGCCGGCCCGCAGCCGGGGCAGGTCGGTGTGCAGATACGCCGACTGGTCACCGGCGATATCGCGCTGGTCGAGGTCGTAGCGCACCTGCTCGCGCAGCGCCCAGGGAAGGTCGTTGTGACCGTCGACGATGGGGAATTCCGCCAGGAGTCCGGTGACCCGCGGGTCGGCCGCGGCCTCGGCCATCACTTGCCCCCGAAGCCGAAACCGGCCGGTGAGGCGACCTTGTTGCGCAGCCTCTTGCCCTTCTCCGTCGCCTGTTCGTTCAGCTCCTGCTGGAACTCCCGCATCCGGCCGAGGAGTTCACTGTCGTGGGCGGCGAGGATGCGGGCGGCGAGCAGGCCGGCGTTGCGGGCTCCGCCGACCGAGACCGTGGCGACCGGCACTCCGGCCGGCATCTGCACGATGGACAGCAGCGAGTCCATGCCGTCGAGGTACTTCAGCGGGACGGGGACGCCGATCACCGGCAGCGGGGTGACCGAGGCGAGCATCCCGGGGAGGTGGGCCGCTCCCCCGGCCCCCGCGATGATCGCCTTCAGGCCGCGTCCGGCGGCCTCCTCGCCGTACGCGATCATCTCGTGCGGCATGCGGTGCGCCGAGACGACGTCGACCTCGTAGGGGATCTCGAACTCGTCGAGGGCCTTGGCCGCGGCCTCCATGACGGGCCAGTCGGAGTCGGAGCCCATGACGATGCCGACGACGGGGCCGGCCTGCGCCCCGGTGTCGTCGGTGCGCGGAGCGGGGCGGTGGTCGGGCGTCGCGGCGTCGGTCATTCGGTGATCGTTCCTCGCAGGTAGCCGGCGGCGTGCGCGGCGCGCTCGCGCACGTCGGCCAGGTCGTCGCCGTAGGTGTTGACGTGACCGACCTTGCGGCCGGGCTTCACGTCCTTGCCGTACATGTGGATCTTCAACTGCGGATCGCGTGCCATGCAATGGAGATACGCGGTGTACATGTCCGGGTAGTCGCCGCCGAGGACGTTGGCCATCACCGTCCAGGTGGCGCGCGGACGCGGATCGCCGAGCGGCAGGTCGAGCACGGCACGGACGTGGTTGGCGAACTGCGAGGTGATCGCGCCGTCCTGGGTCCAGTGGCCGGAGTTGTGCGGACGCATCGCGAGTTCGTTGACCAGGACGGCGGGCTCGCCGTCGGCGTCCCTGACCTCGAAGAGCTCGACCGCGAGATGGCCGATGACACCCAGCTCGTCCGCGATGCGCAGGGCGAGCTGCTGGGCCCGCGCCGAGAGCTCGGCGGACAGGTCGGGCGCCGGGGCGATGACCGTGTCGCAGACGCCGTCGACCTGGATGGACTCCACGACCGGATACGCGACGGCCTGGCCGTGCGGCGAGCGGACGACGTTGGCGGCCAGTTCCCGGACGAAGGGGACCTTTTCCTCCGCCAGGACGGGCACCCCGGCGCGGAACGGATCAGCCGCGTCCTTGGAGGATCGCACGATCCATACGCCCTTGCCGTCATAGCCCCCTCGGACGGTCTTGAGGACCACCGGGAAGCCCGCCCCCTCCGCCGCGAAGCGCTCGACATCCGCGGGGTCGGAGACGATGCGGTGCCGCGGGCAGGGGGCGCCGATCGCGTCGAGCTTCGCCCGCATCACCCCCTTGTCCTGGGCGTGCACCAGCGCGTCCGGGCCGGGGCGGACGGGGATGCCGTCCGCCTCCAGCGCCCGCAAGTGCTCGGTGGGCACGTGCTCGTGATCGAAGGTGATCACATCGCACCCCTTGGCGAAGGCGCGCAGCGTGTCCAGATCGCGATAGTCGCCGATGACGACATCACTGACCACCTGGGCCGCCGAGTCCTGCGGGGTGTCACTGAGGAGCTTGAATCTGAGGCCGAGGGGGATGCCCGCCTCGTGGGTCATACGGGCGAGCTGACCGCCACCGACCATGCCGACTACCGGGAACGTCACGCTCCCCAGGGTATCCGCCCGAGGGCGCTGCCCCGACCCCCGCTTGGAGGATCATCCAAGTTCGCCAGTTCGACGATCTCCGCCTGAAGATCAACAAGGGCCGTTAGGCTCAGTGGTCAGGGGCTCGGGGCAGGGCGAAGGGGAGGCCCGATGGGGAAGAGCGGCATATCGAGGAACCCCGGCGTGCTGGTGGTCATCGTCGCGCTCGCCGCGCTGCTGGTGGCGGTCCATTCGGTGCTCAGCCAGCTGTCCGGACCGAAGGTCTACGACGACCGCAGCACCGAGATAGCGGTCGCCCCCGGCGAACGCTTCGCCATACGGGTCGCCGAGGACCCCGCCGACGGCTTCCGCTGGATCGTCGCCGAGCCCCGTCCGGATCCGGCCGTTCTGAAGGCCGCCGGAGGACACGTCGACGCCGACGAGCCGCCACCGTCCGGCACCGGCGGCTCGCGCTACCTCGACTTCACCGCGGTCCGTGCCGGGCGTACGGACCTGCGGCTGCTGCGCTGCCGCGCCTGCGGCCCCGGCGCGGCCGACGAGGCCGGCGCCCGCACCCTGAACTACCGCGTCACCGTCCGCTGACGCACCGCCGCGGGCCCCTCGGTCCCGGGCCCGGGACCGCGGCGGCAGCGCCCGGCAGCGCTGGTTAGCATGAGGTGCGGACCAGGACCGACCGACCACCGCGGACATCCGCCCACGACGGGGAGCTGAACGATCACCATGAGTGAACGGAGCGCACTGCGGTCGCGGCTGGAGGCGCTCACCCGGGAGGTCGTGAAGTTCGGGGCCGTGGGCGGCGCGGGGGTCATCGTGAACTTCGCGGTGTTCAACCTCGTGCGCCACCTGACCGAGGTGCCCGTCGTGCGGGCCAGCATCGTGGCGACGGTGGTGGCGACCGGAACGAACTACCTCGGCTACCGCTACTTCACCTACCGCGACCGCGACAAGCGGGGCCGCACCAGGGAGCTCTCGCTCTTCCTGCTGTTCAGCGTCGTGGGCCTGGTGATCGAGAACGGCATCCTCTATGCCGCGACGTACGGCTTCGACTGGGACACCCCGCTCCAGAGCAACATCTTCAAGTTCGTCGGCATCGGCGTCGCCACGCTCTTCCGCTTCTGGTCCTACCGCTCCTGGGTCTTCCGCGCGCTGCCCGCGCGCACGGCCGTGGAGACCGCGGAGTCCTTCCTCGCCGACGGCTCGCAGCGACCGCGGAGCGCCACCCGCGAGTAGCGGGCGGGCGCCTCGCGAGCCGCTCAGCCCTCGCCGCCCTCGGCCTCCCGGGCCAGGAACAGCGCGAAGATCGGCGGGTACTGCTGGAGCAGCTCCAGCCGCCCGCCGTCGGCCTCCGCCAGATCCCGCGCGACGGCGAGCCCGAGGCCGGTGGAGTTGCGGCCGGAGACGGTCCGCTCGAAGACCCGCGAGCCCAGGTCCGGGGGCACCCCGGGCCCGGCGTCGGTGACCTCGACGACCGCCTGGTTGCCGGTCACCCGGATGCGCAGCGCGACCGTGCCGTCGCCGTGCATCAGCGAGTTCTCCACGAGGGTGGCCAGCACCTGCGCCACGGCGCCCGGCGTGCCGACGGCCCGCAGCCCCTTCTTGCCGGAGCGGACGATGGCCCGCCCCGCGCTGCGGTAGGCCGGCCGCCACTCCTCGATCTGCTGCTTGACGACCTCGTCGAGGTCGAAGGCGACGGCCGAGCCGCTGCGCGGATCGCGGGAATTGGTCAGCAGCCGCTGGACGACGTCGGTGAGCCGCTCCACCTGGGCCAGCGCGATGGTGGCCTCTTCCTTCACGGTGTCCGGGTCGTCGGTGACGGTGATCTCCTCCAGCCGCATCGACAGCGCGGTCAGCGGCGTGCGCAGCTGGTGGGAGGCGTCGGCGGCCAGCCTGCGCTCGGCGGTCAGCATCCGGGCGATCCGCTCGGCGCTGGCATCCAGCACATCGGCGACCCGGTCCAGCTCCTGCACCCCGTAGCGGCGGTGGCGCGGACGCGGGTCACCGGAGCCGAGCCGTTCGGCGGTCTCGGCGAGGTCGGTGAGCGGCGCGGTCAGCCGGCGGGCCTGGCGGACGGCGAGGATGACGGCGGCGACGATGGCCAGCAGCGCGACGGCCAGGATCACCAGCAGCGTCCTGCCGATCTCCGCGCTGACGGTGGAGCGGGACTCCTGGACCGTCACGGACTCACCGCGGTCGCCCTTGACCTCCGACTCGATGACATCGCCCGAGGGGCGTTGCCCGATCTCGATCGCGGGCCTGCCGGGCACCTGGATCCGGGCGTACCGCTTGGCCGTGATCTGCTCGGAGAGGATCTCCGGGGTGATCTTCTCCCCGCTGCCCAGCCGGCTCTCCACTATGCCCACGAGCCGGACCGCCTCGGACGCCACGCTCTCCTGCGCGCCCGCCTGGATGGTGCGGGTCTCGACGATGACGAGCGAGACGCCGAAGACGGCGATCACGACGAGCACCACGGCGAGCGTGGAGTTGATCAGGCGGCGGCGCACGGTGCCCTCCGGGCAGGAAATCGGCGGTTCTCTCGGGGCTTCCCACCCGACGGCAGGGGCGCGGGCGCCTCAGCTCTTCTCGAAGCGGAAACCGACGCCGCGCACGGTGGCGATGTAGCGCGGGTTGGCGGCGTCGTCACCGAGCTTCTTGCGGAGCCAGGAGATGTGCATGTCGAGCGTCTTCGTCGACGACCACCAGGTGGTGTCCCAGACCTCGCGCATCAGCTGATCGCGGGTGACGACCCGGCCGGCGTCCCGCACCAGGACCCGCAGCAGGTCGAACTCCTTCGCCGTGAGCTGGAGTTCCTCCTCGCCCATCCACGCGCGGTGCGACTCGACGTCGATGCGTACGCCGTGGGTGGCCGGCGGCTGCTGGGGCTCGGCGGTGGAGCCGCGGCGCAGCAGCGCGCGTACGCGGGCGAGGAGTTCGGCGAGCCGGAAGGGCTTGGTGACGTAGTCGTCGGCGCCGGCGTCCAGCCCCACGACGGTGTCCACCTCGTCGGCGCGGGCGGTCAGCACCAGGATGGGGCAGGAGTGGCCTTCGTTGCGCAGCCGGCGGGCGACCTCCAGGCCGTCCATGCCGGGCAGGCCCAGGTCGAGGACGAGCAGGTCGATATTGCCCTGGAGACCGGCGTCGAGCGCCGTGGGGCCGTCCTCGCGCACCTCGACTTCGTAACCCTCGCGGCGCAGTGCGCGGGCGAGCGGCTCCGAGATGGACGCGTCATCCTCGGCGAGCAGTACACGGGTCATGGCCCGATGGTAGTCCGATGTATTGCGCCCGAGGGGCGGACCGGCGGGGAGCCGCGACGCGGGACCCTTCCCGGCGCGCACGACGACGCTGACCTGCGGACCCGCGGACGGCGCCGCCCCGTCCGGTTCCCGACGGCAGTGTGAGCGTTGTCTCACGCACCCCATTGATGGTTGAACCGGACGTATGGTGGCCGGACGTCCATCGCACAACCTCGGGACCCACGACTCCTACTGGTGTTGTCGGTCCCTGTTGTGTGCGGAGCTGGAACCACCAGGGCCGCACGCAGTGATCGACCTCTCGACCGGGTCCGCCGCGCCAGCAGCACGGGGGGCGTGGATCCCGGTGTACGACCGTCCTGCCGGCGTCTCCTCGTGAGGCGCCGAACCCCCGGACGTGGGGGCGGACATGTCTGCGCCGGTGCCGGTCACCCCCCACCCGGGCGCGTATCGGTGTCGAACGCGTCCCGAGAGAGCAAGGAAGACCAATGGCGTCCAGCCTGACGAAGGACGCGGCCCAGCAGGGGAACCCTGCGAACGGCGGCAAAACCCTTTTCGGCCACCCCCGCGGACTGGCCACTCTCTTCATGACCGAGATGTGGGAGCGCTTCAGCTTCTACGGCATGCGAGCCCTGCTCGTGGTCTACCTGATCTCCGGCGGCGCGGACGCCGAAAAGGGAGCCCAGGGCGGCGGTCTGGCCATGACGGTCGGCACGGCCTCGGCCATCTACGCGGTCTATCTCGCGATGGTCTACCTGCTCGCCCTGCCCGGCGGCTGGTTCGGCGACCGGATCTGGGGACCGCGGAAGACCGTGGCCATCTCGGCCGGCGTCATCATGGCCGGCCACCTGGCGCTGGCCGTCCCGGGCCAGGCGATGTTCTTCGTCGGTCTCGCGCTCGTCGCGATGGGCTCCGGCCTGCTGAAGGCGAACATCTCGACGATGGTCGGCCACCTCTACGACGGTCCGCAGGACCCGCGTCGTGACGGCGGCTTCACCATCTTCTACATGGGCATCAACCTCGGTGCGTTCGCCGCTCCGCTGGTCATCGGCACCGTCGGCCAGAGCGTCAACTGGCACCTGGGCTTCGCGCTCGCGGCGCTCGGCATGGCCCTGGGCCTGGTGCAGTTCCTGATCGGCACCCGCCACCTCAGCCCGCAGAGCAGCGTCGTGCCGACCCCGCTCCAGGCCGAGGAGCGCGCCATGTGGCTGCGCAAGGGCCTGATCTGGATCGCCGTCGCGGCGGTCTTCTACGGCGCGGTCGTCATGTCCGGCCACTTCACCCTGAACTGGGCGCTGATCCCGATCACGCTGGCCGGCCTGATCATCCCGGTCACGGTGCTGGCGCGCATCAAGCGCGACAAGGAGCTCAGCGAGAGCGAGCAGACCAAGGTCAGCGGCTACATCTGGTTCTTCGTGGCCGCCGCCGTGTTCTGGATGATCTTCGACCAGGGCGGCTCGACGATGTCCGCCTTCGCCGAGAAGAACACCGCCGGCGAGGTCTTCGGGATGAGCTTCCCGTCCTCCTGGTTCCAGTCGGTGAACCCGCTGTGGGTCATGGCGCTGGCGCCCGTCCTCGCCTGGCTGTGGCTGTGGCTGGCACGCCGGGACGGCGAGCCGAGCACCACGGTGAAGTTCTCGATGGCGATGGTCCTCATCGGCGGCTCGTTCTTCGTCTTCATCGTCCCGATGATGATGTCCGCCGAGGGCACGAAGGTCAGCCCGATGTGGCTGATCTCCATCTACATGATCCAGACCATCGGTGAGCTGTGCCTTTCCCCGGTCGGCCTGTCGGTGACCACCAAGCTGGCGCCGCAGAAGTACGCCAGCCAGATGCTCGGCGTCTGGTTCCTCGCCGTCACCGCGGGTGACTGCGTGACCGGTCTGCTGTCCATCGGCGGTGTGGACCTGAGCGGTACGACCGTACTGGCGGTGGAGGCGGCCCTGGCGGTACTGGCCGGCTTCGCGGTGTACGCGTACCGCAAGAAGATCGTGGCCCTCATGGGCGACGTCCGCTGACGCGACCCGCACCTGCGGAAAGGGCCCGGCACGCGCTTGCGTGCCGGGCCCTTCGCGTTCCGGGGCGCAGGGCCCGTCCGGCTCGCAGGTGCCGCCGTACGGGCCCGCCCGGAGCGGTTACCCCCGGAGCCGCCGCCACGGGGTGAAGGTGAAGACCGCTCCGCCGAGCAGCATGACGGTGCCGGCGACGAGGCCGAGGGCCCGCAGGCTGCCCTGGCCGCTCGCGCCCGTCTCGGCGAGGCCGCCGGACGCGCTGCCGCTGCCGCCCGAGGCGCTCGCCGGCCCCGCCGAGCCGCCGGACGCGGCCGCGCCCCCTGAGGAGCCGCCCGCGGTGCCGCCCGGCTGCGCGGTGGTGTCCAGTGCCAGCGAGACGCCCGGATCCTTCTCCGGGGTGCAGGTCGTGGTCGTCCCGAGGGCGTTGACGGTCAGTACGCCCGGGGTCAGCGTCGACTTCCCGGCCGCGCCCGGCTTGTACGTGCCCTTGAGGTCCGGGATCTCGATCGGCTGGCCGGACTTGATGGGCTCGGCGTTCGTCGGACCCTCGACCTTGACCGATCCCTTGTCCGCGCCGCCGACCGCGACCTCCATCGAGGGCTTGACCGAGTCCTTGGGGATGTCCGCCGGGCTGTCCATGACGGACTTGCCGAACTTCACCGTCAGGTCGTAGGCCCCGCCCTTCTTCACGCCGTTGATCTGGACCGGCGAGGTGGCCTTCTTGTCGCCGATGGGGGTCTTGCAGGCGTAGGGCACCTGCACTTCCTTGCCCTGGTACGCCGTGCCGTCGGGGTCGCCGCCGGAGCCGCCCGAGCCGCCGGAGCCGCCGGAGCCGCCCGAGCCGGCGCTGGTGCCTCCGTCGTCGCCCCCGCCCGAGTCGCCGCCGGACGTGCCGGAGGTCGTCCCGGTGGAGGTCCCCGAGGTGCCGGCCGTCGTACCGCCGTCCGCACCGCCCGCGGTGCCCCCGCCCGTCGTCCCGCCCGTCCCGCCACCGTCGGTCACCGTGATGGTGACCGCGGGCTTCACCTCCTCCTTGGGCGTGCACTTGGTGTCGGTGGAGATCGGCTTGTTGACGTTGATGTTGTAGAAGCCCGGCGTCAGCGTGACCTCGCCCGGCTTCTCCAGCTTGAGCTTGGCCGTCATGTCGGACAGCTTCATCGGGCTGTTCTTGGGGATCGGCGGGTTCTGCCGTGGCCCCTTCATCGCCAGCTCACCGGCCTGCGCGCCCGCCACCTTGACGGTGCCGGTCGGCTGGACGGTGTCCGCCGCCAGGTCCAGGATGTCGGGGTTCTTCGACGCCCCCTCGATCGTCTTCCAGACCACCTCGATCTCGTCGCCGACCTTCGCCGTCGCCGGCGCGCTGACCGCCACCTTGGTGGTGCCCTCGATCGGCGGCAGTCCGGATATGGGCGGCGGCAGACACTCCGTCAGGTACGCCACCTCTGCTGCCTGGGCGGGACCGGCCGCGACCAGCACGCCCGCACCCGCGAGCATCAGCGCGGCCGCCGAGGCCACACCCGCTCTGCTCCGTTTCCTCATCACGCAGAACCTTTCGACGTCGGTCGTTCGGTTGATGTGGTGGTGGACGGTGCGGTGTCCGGGGTGAACCACGGCAGCGCGGCGGAGCCGTCCGGCTCACCGGTTGCCGCCGTGGTTCTCTCGTCCTTCCTGCGGTTCTTCCTGCCGTACCTCGTGCCGCGACGGATCAGGGACTTCCCGTCGCCGTGCGCCGCCGCCCGTGGGCGGACGGGGGCCGCGCGTGCGGGGCGTACACGTTCCACGACCGCCATCCCGATACGGAACACGGCCATCGGGACCACCAGGCACAGCAGCACCCAGAAGAGCGTCACGCCCCACGGCCTGCCGACCCCCCAGGGCTGCTCGGCCAGGATCTTGCCCCCGTACTTGAGGGAGACCAGGTAGTCGCCGTGCGCGCCGGCGGCCAGCTCCACGGGCAGCGTGATCTCGGCCTTCCGCCCGGCGGGTACGGTCCCGCGCCACTGCTGCTCCTCCCACTCGGGGGCGAAGACGCCGTGCGAGGTACCGACCTGGAAGACCGGGTTCCGGGCCGCCGTCGGGCCGAGGTTGCCGACGGTGACGGTCAGCGTGCGCCGGGGCGGTGCGCCGAACCAGTTCAGCAGGCCGCTGCTGCCCGTGAGGCGCGGCGGGGCGAGCGCCGTCAGCCGTCCGCCGGGGCGCTCCTTCGGCAACGGCGCGACGGGGTGCCCGGCCACGGTGAAGGCGGCGTCCGCGTCCGCCGTGGCGCCGGTCACCGTGGCCACGTGCACCACACAGGGGCAGGGCTTGGGCGGTTCGGCGACCGGCAGGCTCCTGCGGAACGCCCCGCGGCTGTCGGTGGTGACGGCCCGTCCGTCGCCGTTGGCGCACGCGTTGGTGCCGCCGATCATGTTCTGGCCGCAGATCAGCAGGGTGAGCAGCGCCTTGGGACGCCAGCCGCTGCCGGTCACCGTGATCGTGCCGCCCTTGCCCGCCTCCTTGTCGGAGAGCCGGACGGAGGGCCGGTCGTCGGCCGCGGGGGCGCGGGCCACGGCGGTGGCTCCGACGGCCGAGGGGTGGCCGGTGGCATGCGCCGTCGCGGGCAGCGTCGGAAGGGCCGAGGCCGCGCACAGCGCGAGTGCCCCGACGGCCCGGCGGAGGAGGCGGCCGCGCAGGGGACGGGCGCGTGCCCGGGGCGGTCCCGCGTGCTCCGCCGCGAGCAGCGCGGGCGTGCCCCACCCACGGTCCACCGAACGATCCGTTTCGCGGTTCACGAGCGCACTCCCGATCCCGGTCCCGATGCCGCACCGGCTCCCGTACTAGCCAATTCCCTTTCCCGGCACACCACTTCGGCGAGGGCTTCGCCACCCTCGCTCCCCCGGGCCCCGCGGCCTTGCCGCGCCCGCCTCCGGCGCCGTCGCGCCAACCAGCCGCAGCCCGCCGTCAGGGCGAGCGCCGCTCCGGCCGCCGCGGTCCACGGGACGGCCGTGTAGGTCGCGGCGCCGGTGGCCTGCGCCCCGCCGGCGGCCGTCACGTCGAGGCGTACGTCCACCGCGTCCAACGCGGGCGGATCCCGCCAGATCTCGGTGCGCGCGAGGCGTCGGCCGGGCAGCAGGTCGACCGGCAGGGTGCGTGCCGCACGGCGCAGTTCCGTCCCGAGGCGACCGTCCGCGCGTACCGCGAGCCGTGGTGTGAGCACCGTGTTGCCGCGGTTGACCAGCGTGTATCCGATGACCGCGGTACTCCCCCGCCGGGTCACCGACACGTCCTCCACGCTCAGCGCGGACAGCGCGGGCCCGGCCACCCGCAGATGGATCCGTACCGTCCTGTCGCGTCCGCCGCTCGTGGCGACGAGCGCCGCGGGGTGGTCGCCGGGGAGCGCCTCGCGGGGCACGGTCACCGTGAACGGCACGCTCGCCCGGGTACGCGCCGGGACCTCGACCCGCTCGGTGGCCGGTGCGATCCAGGAGCCCGGACCGGATCCGCGGTCGGGGCCGCGCACGGCCAGGGCTCCGCTGCCGGTGGGGCCGAGGGCTCTGCCGTGGAGCCGGACGGTGACGGGCCGGCCGGTGGGGTTGCTGAGCGAGAGCCGGTCGGTCATGACGGTCCCCGGCGCGCCTTCCAGGTAGAAGAAGGGGCGGTCCTGCGCACCGGGCCGGGCCCCGCTGCCGGGCGCGGGTGCGACGGACCAGCCCGGCGCGGGAGGAGCGGCGGGGAGCGCCGCGGCCGGTGCGGCGGCCGTCCGGGCGACGGCCGCGGCGGGGCACAGCAGCACGGCGGCGGTCGCGAGGACCGCGCCGGTGACCACTGCGCGGGTACGGAACGGCATCGGCGGCTCCTGGCGTGCGGAGAGCGGGGTGCGGGTGTACTGGCGGACGGCGCCGCGGCGCTCGACTCAGGCGTACGGGGCCCGGGACGCGTCAGGCGCGCTGTTGACGGCGGGTCAGCCAGAGGACACCGGCCGTGCCCGCCAGCAGCACGGTGCCGCCGAGCGTGCCGAGGGCGACGGCGGAGTCCGCGGGGCCGGTCTGCGGCAGCTCCCCACCGGAGGAGCCCGTGGAGCCGCCACTCGCGCCACCGCTGCTGCCGCCCGCGCCGCCGGAGCCCTTGACGTCCAGGCTGAGCGAGGGCTCGGGGCTGTTGCTCGGCGTGCAGGTGGTGGTGGTGCCGAGGGCCTTGATGGTGAGCGTGGAGGCGGTGAAGGTGACCTTGCCGCTGCCCTTCGGCGTATAGGTGCCGCTCAAGTCGCTGATCTTTATGGGGGTGTTGGCCGGAATGGCCTTGTCGTTGGCGGGCCCCGAGACCGGGACCGTGCCGCTCTCGGCACCGCCCAGCTTGATCAGCGCGCTCGGCTTCATCGCCCCCTTGCCCAGCTCGACCGGGCTGGAGGAGACCCCCTTCTGGAAGGACATGACGAGCTTGTACGCGCTGCCGCTCGGGGTGCCCTTGATGTCGATGGGCGAGACCGCGCCCTTGTTGCCTATCGGCGTTTTGCACTGGTAGTTGACGTCGACGACCTCGGCGTGCGCGGCCGGCGCGGTGAGCATCACCGCGGACCCCGCCGTCATGGCAACGGCCGCGGCAAGACCGGCCGTCCGGCGCGGGCGGCCGCGGTGCTGTGCGTGGAAGCGGGCCACTGTGAGTTCCCCTTCTCCCGGAGAGCGCGCCGCCGGATTTACTGACGGCACATCAGATTGGGCGCTCAAGGTACGCCGGGGACCTTGTGGAGGGAAGGCACAGCGCAGCCCCGATCCGGCCGGGCGCGCGACGGCGGGGGGATTCGGGTCCGAACACGCCAAAGCGCGGGCCCGCGGGCCCGCTCTTCACACTCTGGTTCGCGCCTTGTCAGGCAGCGGGTCCGGCGAGCTCCGCCCAGACCGTCTTGCCCGCGCCCGTGGGGTTACGTACGACGCCCCAGTCCAGGCACAGCCGCTGCACGATGAACATGCCGTGGCCCCCCGGCCGGCCCGGGCGGTGCGGACTGCGGGGCTCGGGCGAGCCCGCGCCGAGGTCGCTGACCTCCAGCCGCAGCATCTTCGAGGTGCAGCGCAGCCGCAGCTCCTCGGGCCCTTCGGCGTGCAGGCAGGCGTTGGTGATCAGCTCCGAGACGACCAGCAGCACGTCCTCGGCGGCGGCCCGCTGATCGGCGTTGGCGGCCGGGAGCCAGCCCCAGTCGTGCAGCGCCTGCCGGGCGAAGTCGCGGCCACGCGCCACGGCCCCTCGGGTGCCCGCAAGACGCAGCCGACGGACCTGACCCACCGGGGCGGCGGCCGGGGCAGCGGCAGAGGCGCCGGCGCCACCCGCTTCCGGGCCGAGATCGCCCGGCGGGTACGGCCGGGTGGTGCTCATCAGCGCTTCACCTCACCGATTCGCCTGTTCACGGAAAACAGAAACTGACTGATTCAACGGATTCAGATGTCTCCTGCCCGACCGGACCGTGAGAACACCCACTTCTTGGGTACGGAAGTTGTGACACGGACTACGTGCCCGGAACGCAACCTTCCGGACACCCCCGCCACGGTCAGTCGGACAGCGCCGAGTCGAGCGTGTCGTGCACGGTGAAGACCGCGTCGGCGCCCGTGATCTCGAAGACCCGGGCGACCACCGGCTGCATCCCCACCAGGTGCACACCACCGCCGGCGGCCTCCGCCTTCAGGCGGGCGCCCAGCAGCACATTGAGCCCCGTGGAGTCCATGAACTCAAGGGGTGAGCAATCGATCACCAGGCGTGCGTAGCCGTCGTCCACGCAGCCTTCCAGTGACTCACGCAACAGATCGGCGGTGTGGTGATCAAGCTCACCCGCGACGGTCACGACCGCGCTGGCGCCGTCATGCCGGATCACGACGTGCAGCCGGCCCCGGCTTGCACTGTCGACCGTCCCGCGGTCCATGCGAGCGCACCTCTCTTGCTGTCTCGGCGATGGGTTTGCGTTATACGACTGAACTCGTCGAACCCTACGCCCTCACCGGACGCACGGGTAGCCGAACAATCCTCATATAGCGCGAAATACGGGCAACACGCACTTGCCATCTTCAGGTAAACCCAGGTAGGCAAGAACAGTCACGTTCGAAACGGCCGGCTTTGGAGGCGCCGCACACCCACGCTTCACGTAGAGCCATCGGCAGCCTTATGCCGAGAACCATGGAGGACACCATGTCACCCCGGATCGACGAACTGCGCACCGAAGACACCCGGCAGAACGCGTCGTCGACACCCCCGTCCGACCCGACCGGTCAGATCCCTTCCCAGCCGATGCCCGCCGAATCAGAACTGGCGGAAATTGCTGAGATCGAGGGCCTGCCCGAGATCCCGCCGTACGACGAGGTGGGTCCGGTGGACGCGAGGGCACTGTCCAAGACCCTCTTCGAGCGGCTGGAGTCGCTGGAGGAAGGCACGCACGAGTTCGCGTACGTCCGCAACACCCTGGTCGAGCTCAACCTCGCCCTGGTGAAGTTCGCGGCCTCCCGGTTCCGCTCGCGCAGCGAGCCCATGGAGGACATCGTCCAGGTCGGCACGATCGGCCTGATCAAGGCGATAGACCGCTTCGAACTCAGCCGTGGCGTCGAGTTCCCGACGTTCGCGATGCCGACCATCGTCGGCGAGATCAAGCGCTTCTTCCGCGACACCAGCTGGTCGGTGCGCGTACCGAGGCGTCTGCAGGAACTCCGTCTGGACCTCGCCAAGGCGGGCGACGAGCTGGCCCAGAAGCTCGACCGCGCCCCCACGGTCCAGGAGCTCGCCGACCGCCTGAGCATCACCCGGGACGAGGTCGTCGAGGGCATGGCCGCGAGCAACGCGTACACCGCGAGCTCGCTGGACGCCCAGCCCGAGGAGGACGACAACGAGGGTGCCCTGGCGGACCGCATCGGCTACGACGACCACGGTCTCGAGGGCATCGAGTACGTCGAGTCGCTCAAGCCGCTGATCGCCGAGCTGCCGCCGCGCGATCGCAAGATCCTCTCGCTGCGGTTCGTCGCGAACATGACGCAGTCGGAGATCGGCGAGGAGCTGAACATCTCGCAGATGCACGTCTCCCGCCTGCTGTCCCGCACGCTGGGGCGGCTCCGCAAGGGGCTGATGATCGAGGAGTGACGGTCCGCGGTCACTGCCGGTCCGCCGACCGACAGCCGCCCGCGCAGAGGAGGGCCTGCCCCGAGCGGTACTCGGGACGGGCCCTCCTCTGCTGTTCGGGGTCCCACCGGCTGCCATGGCTCCGCTTCCGGCCCGACCCGGCCGGGAGCGGGGCCACGGCGGCGTGGCCGGGCCCCGGGGCTGCCGGGCACGCCGCCGTGGCCGTGGGTGGGCGCCTCGCGCGCCGGCGGCCGCTTGGACCGTGCGGGGGAAGCCCCCCGGCCTTCGCGGCCGTGAGAGCCGCTCAGAGCCCGCTCCGGCCCCTCTTCCGCGTCCTCGCGCTCCTAGACGCGGACTCCCTTGTGCCAGACGTCCGTGACCAGCGGTACCCCGGGCCGGTAGGCGAGGTGGACATGGGAGGGCGCGTCCAGCAGGGCCAGGTCGGCACGGGCGCCGGGAGTGATCCGGCCCACGTCCGTACGGCGCAGCGCGCGGGCACCGCCCTCGGTCGCCGACCAGAGGGCCTCGTCGGGGGTCATCCCCATGTCGCGGACGGCCAGCGCGATGCAGAACGCCATGGAGCTGGTGAAGGACGAGCCCGGGTTGCAGTCGGTGGACAGCGCGACGGTGGCGCCCGCGTCGAGCAGCGGACGCGCGTCGGGCCACTGGGCGCGGGTGGAGAACTCGGCGCCCGGCAGGAGAGTGGCGACCGTCTCGGACTGTGCGAGGGCGTCGATGTCCGCGGCCGTGAGATGGGTGCAGTGGTCGGCGGAGGCAGCGCCCAGTTCGACGGCGAGCTGTACGCCGGGCCCGTGCCCGAGCTGGTTGGCGTGCACCCGCGGCAGCAGGCCCTTGGCCTTGCCCGCGGTGAGGATGGCGCGCGCCTGGTCGCCGTCGAAGGCGCCCTTCTCGCAGAAGACGTCGACCCAGCGGGCGTGCGGGGCGCAGGCGTCCAGCATCGGGCCGGTGACGAGGTCGACGTAGGCCGCGGGGTCGTCGGCGTGCTCGGGCGCCACGATGTGGGCGCCGAGGAAGGTGACCTCGTCGGTGTGCGCCGCGGCGATGCGCAGTGCCCTGGCCTCGTCCTCGACGGTGAGCCCGTAGCCGGACTTGGTCTCCTGGGTGGTGGTGCCCTGGCGGAGCCCCTCGGCGAGGTAGCGGGCGACGTTGGCGTGCAGGGCCTCGTCGGTGGCGGCGCGGGTTGCCGCGACGGTGGTGCGGATGCCGCCGGCGGAGTAGGGGCGCCCGGACATCCGGGCGTTGAACTCCGCGGTGCGGTCGCCGCCGAAGACGAGGTGGGAGTGGGAGTCGACGAAGCCGGGGATGCCCGCGCGGCCGGCCGCGTCGACGGCGTTGTCGGTGGCGGGTGCTTTGCTGGTCGTACCGACCCAGGCGATGCGGTCACCGTCGATGACGACGGCCGCGTCCTGGATCAGACCGAGGGGGCCTTCACCGAGGGAGGGGTCGTTGGTGACCAGCTGGGCGATGTGGGTGATGGCGGTGGTCGGCGTGGAGTTCGTCGTCATCGCGGGGGTGTTCTCCTTCAGCGGCGGGGGGCGCGTCAGCCGCTCACTGCGGCGATGGATGCGGCGAGGGCGGCGGGCACGTCGGGCAGCAGCGTGTGCACACCGTCCCGGACGATCTGCCTTCCGCCGACGACCGTGTGCCGTACGTCCGCCGCGGAGGCGGCGAATACTGCCGTCTCGGCGCCGAGTCGGGGCGGCGGTCCGGCGGTGCGTACGGAGTCCAGCGCGATCGTGGTGAGGTCGGCGAGCGCGCCGGTCTCGATGGCGCCGGCGTCGTCCCAGCCCAGGGCGGCGTGGCCGTCGGCGGTCGCGGCGCGCAGCAGCGCGGCGGCCGTCCAGTGCCCCCGGGTGCGGCTGCGCAGCCGCTCGTCGAGCTCCATCGCGCGGGCCTCTTCGAGCAGGTCGATGACGGCGTGGCTGTCGCTGCCGAGGGAGAGCGGGCTGCCGTGGCCCTGGAGCCGGGTGGCCGGGCCGATGCCGTCGGCGAGGTCGCGTTCGGTGGTCGGGCACATGCACACGCCGGTGCTCGCCCCGCCGAGCAGGGCGATGTCCTGGTCGGTGAGGTGGGTGGCGTGCACGGCCGTGGTGCGGGGGCCCAGGGCGCCGTGGTCGGCGAGCAGCCGGGTGGGTGTGCGGCCGTGCGCCTCGTGGCAGGCGTCGTTCTCCGCGGTCTGCTCGGAGAGGTGGACGTGCAGGGGTGCCCGCCGCTCCTGCGCCCAGTGGGCGACGGTGCTCAGCTGGTCGGCGGGGACGGCCCGTACGGAGTGGATGGCGGCGCCGATGCGGGCGTGATCGCGGCCGTCCTTGAGCGCGTCCGCGCGCTGGGCCCAGGCGTCGGCGGTGCCGTCCGAGAAGCGCAGCTGGTGCTGCTCGGGCGGGGCGCCGAAGCCGGCGGAGAGGTAGGCGGTGTCGAGCAGGGTGATGCGGATACCGGCGTCGGCGGCGGCCGCGATCAGTGCCTCCCCCATCGCGTTGGGGTCGTCGTAGCGGGCGCCGCCGGGCGCGTGGTGGAGGTAGTGGAATTCGCCGACGCAGGTGATGCCGGCCAGCGCCATCTCGGCGTAGACGGCGCGTGCGAGGGCGTAGTAGCTGTCCGGTGTGAGGCGCGCGGCGACCTTGTACATCACCTCGCGCCAGGTCCAGAAGGTGCCGGAGCCCACCTGCACGGTGCCGCGCAGGGCGCGGTGGAAGGCGTGGCTGTGGGCGTTGGCGAGGCCGGGCAGGGTCAGACCGCGCAGCGTGACGGCGCCGGGCGGCGGGGCGGCGGCTCCGGTGCGTACGGCCGCGATGCGCCCGTCCCGCACGTCCAGGGTGACGCCCGGCTCGACATGCGTGCCGAGCCAGGCGTGTTCGAGCCAGTACGTCGTCGGTGTTGCCTGCGGCGTCAGCGGCACGCCAGCCCCTCCAGTACGTCGGCGAGTGCGGTGACCCCGGTGACGCAGTCGTCCTCCTCCGCCTTTTCGGCGGGTGAGTGCGAGACGCCGGTGGGGTTGCGGACGAACAGCATGGCGGTGGGGACGGTTCCGGACAAAATACCGGCGTCGTGGCCCGCGCCGGTGCCGAGCACGGGCACCGGACGGTCCCCCGCCTTGCCCAGGATCGCGGCCAGCTCGTCCCGCAGGGCGTGCTGGAACTCCACGACGGGGGTGAACGACTCGCGCACGACGCGAAGGTCCACGCCGTCGCGGGCGGCCCGCTCTGCCGCCGCCCGTTCGATCCCTGCGACGACGGTGTCCAGTGTCTCCTGGTCGGCGGCGCGGGAGTCCAGCCAGCCGCGGACGAGCGAGGGGATGGCGTTGACCCCGTTCGGCTCCACGCTGATCTTCCCGAAGGTGGCCAGGGCGCCGGCCAGTCGCGCCTGTTCCCGGGCGGCGAGCACGGTCGCGGCGTAGCTGAGCATCGGGTCGCGCCGGTCGTCGAGGCGGGTGGTGCCGGCGTGGTTGGCCTCGCCGTGGAAGTCGAACCGCCAGCGGCCGTGCGGCCAGATGGCGGAGGCGATGCCGACCGGGTCACCGGAGAGGTCCAGGGCCCGGCCCTGCTCGACGTGGAGTTCGACGAACGCGCCGATACGGGCGAGCCGTTCGGGGTCCGGGCCGATGGCCTCCGGGTCGTATCCGGCGCTCTCCATGGCCTGCGGCAGGGTGATGCCGTCGCCGTCGCGCAGCTGCTGCGCCGCCTCGGCGGTCAGGGCCCCGGCCGCCAGCCGGGAGCCGACGCAGGCCAGTCCGAAGCGGGCGCCTTCCTCGTCGCCGAAGTTGACGATCGCCAGCGGTTTGACGAAGTCCGCTCCTCTGCCGCGGAGTTCGTCCAGTGCCGCGAAGGAGGAGACGACGCCCAGCGGCCCGTCGAAGGCGCCGCCGTCGGGTACGGAGTCCAGGTGGGAGCCGGTGACGACGGCGTCTCCCGGGGCCACGTCCCGGTACGTCGTCGCACCGAGCCACGCCCACTGGTTGCCGTTGCGGTCCAGCTCGTAGGCCAGCCCGCGGGCCTCGGCCTGCGCCTGGAACCACGCGCGGCAGTCGGTGTCCGCGCCGGTCCAGGCGTAGCGGCGGTAGCCCCCTGAGGCGGAGCTGCGGCCGATGGGCCGCAGCTCCTGCCACATCTCGTGGAACGAGGCGGTCACGCGCCCCCGCCTTCGCCCTCGCGCATCGGGACGCGGACGCCGCGCTCGGCGGCCACCTCGTCGGCGCGCTCGTAGCCGGCGTCGACGTGCCGGATGACGCCCATGCCGGGGTCGTTGGTGAGCACCCGGCGGATCTTCTCGCCGGCCAGCGGCGTGCCGTCGGCGACGGTCACCTGGCCGGCGTGGATCGACCGGCCCATGCCGACGCCGCCGCCGTGGTGCAGCGAGACCCAGGAGGCGCCGGAGGCGACATTGACCATGGCGTTGAGCAGCGGCCAGTCGGCGATGGCGTCGGAGCCGTCCTTCATGGCCTCGGTCTCGCGGTACGGCGAGGCCACCGAGCCGCAGTCGAGGTGGTCGCGGCCGATGGCCAGCGGCGCGCGCAGGGTGCCGTCGGCGACCATCTCGTTGAACCGCTCGCCGGCCTTGTCGCGCTCGCCGTAACCGAGCCAGCAGATCCGGGCGGGGAGGCCCTGGAAGTGCACCCGCTCACCGGCCAGCTTGATCCAGCGGGCCAGCGACTCGTTCTCCGGGAAGAGGTCGAGGATGGCCTTGTCGGTGGCCGCGATGTCCCGGGCGTCGCCGGAGAGCGCCGCCCAGCGGAAGGGGCCCTTGCCCTCGGCGAACAACGGCCGGATGTAGGCGGGCACGAAGCCGGGGAAGGCGAAGGCGCGGTCGTATCCGGCGAGTTGGGCCTCGCCGCGGATGGAGTTGCCGTAGTCGAAGACCTCGGCGCCGGCGTCCATGAAGCCGACCATGGCCTCGACGTGCCGGGCCATGGACTCGCGGGCCCGCTGGGTGAAGTCGGCGGGCTTCTCGGCGGCGTAGGCGGCCATGTCGTCGAAGTCGACGCCGATCGGGAGGTAGGCCAGCGGGTCGTGGGCGCTGGTCTGGTCGGTGACGATGTCGATCGGCGCGCCTTCGGCGAGCATCTGCGGCAGCAGCTCCGCGGCGTTGCCGAGCAGACCGATCGAGAGCGGCTTGCGCTGGTCGCGGGCTTCGACGGCGAGCTGCAGGGCGTGCTGGAGGTTGTCCGCCCGCACGTCGAGGTAGCGGTGCTCGATGCGGCGCTCGATGGCGCGCGGGTCGACGTCGATGCAGAGGGCGACGCCGTCGTTCATCGTGACGGCGAGCGGCTGGGCGCCGCCCATGCCGCCGAGTCCGGCGGTGAGGGTGATCGTGCCGGCGAGGGTGCCGTTGAACTTCTTGGCCGCGACGGCCGCGAAGGTCTCGTAGGTGCCCTGGAGGATGCCCTGGGTGCCGATGTAGATCCAGGAGCCGGCCGTCATCTGCCCGTACATGGTCAGGCCGAGGGCCTCCAGGCGCCGGAACTCCTCCCAGTTGGCCCAGTCGCCGACCAGGTTGGAGTTGGCGATGAGCACCCGGGGCGCCCACTCGTGGGTCTGCATGACGCCGACCGGCCTGCCGGACTGGACCAGCATGGTCTCGTCCTGCTTGAGCGTGGTGAGCGTGCGCACCATCGCGTCGAAGGAGCGCCAGTCACGGGCGGCCTTGCCCGTTCCGCCGTAGACGACGAGCTGGTCGGGGTGTTCCGCCACCTCCGGGTCGAGGTTGTTCTGCAGCATCCGCAGCGCGGCTTCCTGCTGCCATCCCCGAGCACTCAGCTCCGTACCGCGCGGCGCCCGCACGGGTCGCGGTCCCGACATGGGCCCTGCCTCCCTGCCATTGAATGGATTGAGATATTCACATCTTGGAGCTACTGAATACCTCTAGTCAACAGGGCGCGGTGACCTGTTCCGTCAGGGGCACGCGAACCAGCCAGGCGCCAGCGCTCGGCGCGGCACTTCAACCCCACCCCGATTTGGACTTGCCTACCGGGAAAGTTGGCGCTAACTTTCCCAGTAGGCAAGTCAACGGGGAAAACCGTCTCGGGGAGGCGAAGGCCATGACCACACCGGTGGATGCCGAGCAGGCATGGAGGGATCTGCAGCGGATCCGGGTGCCGCAGGAGCGGGTGTACGACGAGATGGAGCGCTGTGCGTCCGGCGGCCCAGGAGCCACGTACACCACGGCGGCGATCATGTGGGTCTTCCTCGCCAGCATGGGCCTGGACCTGCCCAAGTGGGGCGTCTGGCTGGTACTCGCCGGTTACGTCGCGGTGCTCCTCGGCCTCGCCGTGGTCTACAACCGCAGGTCCCGTATGCGGCTGCACCGCTCGCGCCACACCTGGCGGTCGCTGGCCCCGCTCCTCGCCGGAGCGGTGACGACCGGCGGCACGATCCTGCTCTCCGGCCACCTGGTCGAATCGCTGGAGCTGCCGTTCGGCAGCCTGATCCAGGCCACCGCCTCCGCCGCCGTCTTCGTGCTGTTCACCGGGCCGGCGAACCGCTGGTCGGCCAACTCGCTGCGCGAGGGCGCCGCGGACCGTGCGAGGGCCGACCGATGAGCACCCCCAGCGGCTTCGACGAACTGATCCATCCCGCCACCAGGCTCTCCGTGGTGGCGCTCCTCGCGGCGACGGAATGGGCCGACTTCCCGTTCATCCGCGAGAGCCTCTCGCTCAGCGACTCCGCGCTCTCCAAGCAGCTGCACACCTTGGAAGAGGCCGGCTACCTGGAGATACACAAGGAGGGCGGCGGCCGTAAGCGGCGGACCAGGGTGCGGCTGACCGACCGCGGCAGGACCGCCTTCGAAGGACACGTCGCGGCGCTCCGGGCGATCGTCGAGGGCGCGGGCCCCCAGCGGCAGGCGCCGGCGTCCACCGAGGCCACCGGGGCGGCGCACCACGCGGAGGCCGGCCGATGACCTCCACCTCGCAGCCCGCACCCGGGCGCCCCGCCGGCGACCCGGCCGGCGGCGACCCCGTCATCCAGGTGCGCGACGTCCGGATGGCATACGGCGGCGTCGATGTCCTGCACGGCATCGACCTGGACATCCACCGCGGAGAGATCTTCGCGCTGCTCGGCCCCAACGGTGCCGGGAAGACCACCACCGTCGAGATCCTGGAGGGCTTCCGCAAGCGCTCCGCCGGCGAGGTCCGGGTCCTGGGCACCGACCCGGCGCACGGTGGCGATGCCTGGCGCGCCCGGATCGGCCTGGTCCTGCAGTCCTGGCGCGACCACCGCCGCTGGCGGGTCGCCGAGCTGCTCACGCACTTCGCCGGCTACTACCCCGACCCGCGCGAGCCCGCCGCGCTGCTGGCCCTGGTGGGCCTGGCGGAGCAGCGCGGCAAGCGGGTCGACCAGCTGTCCGGCGGGCAGCGCAGGCGTCTGGACGTGGCCCTCGCCCTCGTCGGCCGGCCGGAACTGCTCTTCCTGGACGAGCCGACCACCGGCTTCGACCCGGAGGCGCGCCGCGACTTCCACGTCCTGGTCGAGCGGCTCGCCCGCGACGAAGGCGTCACGGTCCTGCTCACCACCCACGACCTGGTGGAGGCCGAGCGGCTGGCCGACCGGATCGCGGTACTGGTCAAGGGCCGTATCCGGGCCCGCGGGACGCCCGCGGAGCTGGCCGCGCGGGCCGCCGCGAGGGCCGAGGTGCGCTGGACCGCGGCCGACGGGACGGCGCGCCGCGCGCGCACCGCGGACCCCTCCGGGCTGGTGTGGGACCTCCATCAGGAGACCGGGGGGCCGATCGCCGGGCTGGAGGTCCGCCGCCCGACGCTGGAGGACACCTATCTGCACATGGTGCGCCAGGAGGACACCGGCGCGGACGCGGACGGCGGTGCGGGCGGAAGCGACGGTGCGGACGGCCGCCGTGACGGGGACGTCCCGACGCGGACCGCAGAAGGCGAAGGCGGGGCCGGCGCAGGACTCGGTGAGAGCGGGGCCGAGCCCGAGAACGCGACCACGCCCCGCAACGGGGAAGCAGCGTGAGCGGGGGAAGAAGCACCATGAGGGGGACGCACATGCCGGAGGGACCGGACACGAACGGCGGGACCGGGGCCCGGGTCACGGGGGATGCGGGGACAGACGACGCGGGGATCCCGCGCCACGAAGGGGCCGGTGGCGCCCCCCGGCCTTCGGGGTCAGCTCGCCGCCGCTACTGGCGGGCCGGGATACTGCGCGGCCGCATCGAGCTGCAACACCTCCTGCGCAACCCCAAGGAGATGAGCGGCCATCTGATCAACGTGGTCGTCGCGCTGGTGCTCGCCGGCACCATCCACAGTGACGTGCCCGGCACGCACGTCCCGCTCGCGCACCTGACGCTGGCCGGCTTCGCCGCGTATCTGCTGCTCCAGATCGGCCTGGTCAACCTCCCGCAGATCCTGGTGACCGAACGGGAGGAGGGCGCCCTGCTGCGGCTGCGCGCCACGCCCGGCGGGATACCGGCGTACCTCGTCGCCAAGTCGCTGCTGGTGGTGGTGATGGCGCTGGGCACTCTCGCGGTGCTGCTGGGCGCCGCCGCGCTGCTGGTGAACGGGCCGTTGCCGTACGAGCCCGCCGGCTGGCTGACCCTGCTGTGGGTCACCGCGCTCGGCCTGCTCGCGGTCGTGCCGCTGGGCGCGGCCATCGGCGCGGTGCTGCCCAATCCGCGCGAGGCACTGGCGCTGATCATGCTGCCGGTGATGGCGCTGCTGGTGACCTCGGGCGCGGTCTTCCCGCTCAGCTCGCTGCCCGTGGTGGTCCAGAAGGTGGCCTCGGTCTTCCCGCTCAAGTGGATGGCGCAAGGGCTGCGCTCGGCGCTGCTGCCGGACGCCGCCCGCGCCGCGGAGCCGGCCGGTTCCTGGGAGCTGCCGACGGTGGCGCTGGTCCTGACCGCGTGGGCCGTCCTCGGCTTCCTGCTCGCGGTGCCCCTGCTGCGCCGTGCCGCCCGCCGGGAGTCCGGCTCCCGACTGACCGAACGCCACCGCAAGGCGGTCCTGAGCGGTGCCCGGGCGGCGTAACGCCCCGCTCCCCGTCGGCCGGGCCCCGCAGCGCGGCCGGCTCGTCGGGACCCGCCGACGCCCGGCACCCGATGGCGCGACGCCCCCACCCAATGATGGAGTTGCCCCATGACTGGCTCCATGACCTTCACGGACCGAGACCGCGCCGTACAGGCAGCCGTCGCCGAGGGCCTGCTGGGCCCCGACGAGCCGGTGGCCGGGCTCCTGGACATCGTCGGGATCCGACGCTCGGCGAGGGAACTCCGCGCCGTTTTCGAGGAGTTCGCCGCCCCGGACACCCCGGTCCTGCACGCCTTCGCGGTGAAGGCCGCCTCGCTGGTGCCCGTCCTGCGGCTGCTGGCGCAGGAGGGGCTGGGCTGCGAGGTGGCCAGCCCCGGCGAGCTGGCGCTGGCCCGGGCCGCCGGGGTGCCGGCCACGGCTACGGTCCTGGACTCCCCCGCCAAGACCCCCGCCGAGCTGCGCGAGGCGCTGGCCCTGGGGATCGCCGTCAACGCCGACAACCGTGCGGAACTGGAGCGCATCGACGCCCTGATGGCCTCCGCGCCGAGCAGCGCGCCCATCGGGCTACGCGTCAATCCGCAGGTCGGCGGAGGCACCATCGGCGCGATGAGCACCGCGACCGACACCTCGAAGTTCGGTATCGCGCTGCGCGACGAGGGCGCCCACGACTGGGTCGTCAGGTCCTGCCTCGACCGCCCCTGGCTGACGCGGCTGCACGCCCATGTCGGCTCCCAGGGCATGCCCCTGGAGCTGATGGCCGAGGGGGTCCGGTCCCTGTTCGACCTCGCCGAGGAGATCAACGACAAGGCGGGACGCCGGCAGATCGACACCCTCGACATCGGCGGCGGCCTGCCGGTCAACTTCGCCTCGGACGACATGCGCCCGACCTACCGCGAGTACGCCGAGCTGCTGCGCTCCACCGTCCCCGGGCTGTTCTCCGGACGCTACGGCCTCGTCACCGAGTTCGGCCGCTCGCTGCTGGCCAAGCACGGCACGGTCCTCGCCCGCGTCGAGTACGCGAAGACGGCCGGCGGCCGCCCCATCGCGATCACCCACGCCGGTGCCCAGGTCGCCACCCGTACGGTCTTCGTGCCGGATGCCTGGCCGATCCGGGTCGCGGCCTACGACGGCGCGGGCCTGCCCAAGCCGGGTGCGCCGGTCGCGCAGGACATCGCGGGACCCTGCTGCTTCGCCGGCGATCTGGTCGCCGAGAACCGCTCGCTGCCCCGCCTGGAGTCCGGCGACCATGCCGCCCTGCTGGACACCGGCGCCTACTACTTCTCCACCCACTTCGCCTACAACTCGCTGCCCCGCCCGGGGATCTACGGCTACGCCGCGGACCCCGGCGGCGTCCGCTTCGCGACCATCCGCACACCGCAGACCCTGGAGGAACTCACCGCGGAGAGCGGCGGCGCCCACACCAACGCCCTGCACGACCTCGGATAGGGCTGCACCCCTACCCGCAACCCGCAACCCCTACCCGTAGCGGCTACCGCCGCGCCGCAGCAGCCGGCGTCGGGCGCACCGCGGCCGGCGTCCCCGTGCCGCGTGCGCCCCCGGGGGCGGCATCGCCGGCCGCCACCCCGGTGGTGAGGTATCCCCGGACGTCCTTGCCCGCGGCGCCGCCCCGGCCCGCGGACTCCGTGCGGACCCACAGCAGTGACTCGTGCGCCCGTTCCCAGCGGCCCAGCCACGACGCCTTGGCCCACAGCCCGAGCGCGGCGCCCGCCATCAGCAGCCCGCCGGCCGCGGGCAGGGCGAACGACGAGCCGACCGCCGCGACGAACGCGAGGAGCAGCCACCGGCGGTGCGCCCGCCGCCAGACCCGCAGGGTGACCGACCGGTCCTGAAGGATGACGGCCTTGCCGGCGCGGGACGCCTCGGCCGCCAGGCCCGTGTAGCGGCCCCGCCGGGCGGCGAACACCCCACATGCGGCGACGAGGCACAGCGCCGCCCCCGCCAGTACCCCGATCGTCCGCCCGGTCAGCCCCGGCACCAGCACCCCGATGCCCGCCGCCGCCAGTCCGGACCACCACAGCCAGCCGGCCGGTGCCCGCACGATGACCGCCACCCGTGCCAGCGCAATCGCTCCGCGCCCCACGTCAGACCTCCTCCAGCCGAGACGGCCGCGTCGCAGCAGCACGCGGCGTCAGTGGGTCACCTCTGTATCGGCGGCGGAGCGTAGCGGGGCAGGATGAGGATTTTCTGAGACCGGGCCGGGCCCCGGTCCCGCGCGCATGCCCCCTCGCACGGCGAAGAAGCAGCGCTGTCCACGACGGAGTGGCGCTCCGCTCACTCCACGAAGAGGCCCCGTTCCGCCGCCCTCGCGTCGAACTCCTCCAAGCGGGCCTGGGCGTCCGGCAGGCCGTCGCACATCGCTTCCAGCAGGACCCGGCCCAGCAGCATGGGCGCGCACACCGTGTCGAACGCCAGGCCGGTGCCGACCGGCGCCGGCAGCAGCAGGTCGGTGTGCTGGGCGACCGGGGCGAAAGCGCTGTCCGCGACGGTGACGACGGTCAGTCCTGCGGCGCGGGCGTACTCCAGGGCGTCGACGACCTCGCGCGGGTGGCGGGGCAGCGCGAAGCACAGCAGGACGCTCGCGCCGGCGCGTACCGCGGCGTCGATGCGGTCGGTGAGCATGGTGCCGCCCTCGTCGAGGAGGCGGACGTCGGGGTGGACCTTGCGGGCGAAGTAGACGAAGCCGCCGGCCTGGGCGGAGGCGGCGCGCAGACCGAGCACCGGCAGCGGCCGGGACGCGGCGAAGAGACGGCCGGCCCGGATGACGGGGGACGGGTCGGCGAGGACCGCGGAGAGGTGGCGGAGGTTCTCGATCTCGGCCTGGACCGCCTGCTGGTACTCGTTGTAGGCGCCGGTGCCACCGGGCCTCTCGGCGGGCGCGACCTCCCGCAGATGGCGTCGAAGCGCCGGGTAGCCGTCGAAGCCGAGGGCGACGGCGAAGCGGGTGACGGAGGGCTGGCTCACGCCGGCCAGGTCGGCCAGCTCGACGCTGGAGAGGAACGGCGCGTCCGCGGCCCGGCGCACCATGCAGTGCGCGATACGGCGCTGGGTGGGCGTCAGCCGGTGGCCCTCGAACAGCTTCTGGAGGCGGGCCGCCGGTCCGGTGACGTCCTCGGCCGCTGCTGCCTCCGGGGCCGGTGTGCCACCCGCGCCGCCCGGCGCCGGCACGCCGGAATCCCCCGCGGCGGCCGCGGGCGCTTCGTCGGCCGTACCGGTGTCGGGCCGCGTGCCGTCGGCCGGGCCGCCCTTGTCCCCGTCCCCGCTCATCGCCTCTTCTTCCCGGCCCGGTCGGGGGCCTTGTCGTGTGTCGACCGACTGTACGGAATTCCTGGGCCCCTCAGGTCCGGCGGACGCGTCAGGACCCGGCCGCGCGTCGGCTCCGTGGCGACGCGCCCGCCCCGCCACGGTCGGCCCGGCCGCGCCACCCACCGGACCGTCGGCGGTCACAGGTCCGCCAGCCGGTCGAGCAGCCCCGCCGCCACGGCCACGTCGTCGGTCAGCGGCCGGTCCTCCATCCGCGGGTCCAGCACCTCGGTGGCGAGGGCGTAGGCGGCGGCGACCGGCAGACCGGGCTCGGGTTCCAGCGACCGCATCCGCAACGCGCGTACGGCGGCGACGAGTTCGCAGGCCAGGACATGACGGTAGTGGGTGCAGGCACGCAGCGTCTGACGGGCGCCGAGGGAGGCGAAACTGGCCTGTTCCTCCACCCCGCGGGAGAGCACGGCGTGGCCGAGCGACGCCGGGTGGGAGACGGCGCGCATCTCGCCGAGCGCCGCACCGGCCGCGTATTCGAGGATCATCACGCCGGAGCTGGCCGGCGCGGCGTCCCCCAGGAACGGCCGCAGCCGGGTGAAGTCCGGCTCGGACAGGGCCGCGAGGCGGGCGGTGGACAGCCGGGCGGTCTGCAGGACCGCCAGCCGGAAGGTGTCCAGGGCGAGCGCGGCGTGCGCGGCGTAGAAGTTGCCGTGGTGGTAGGCGGCCTGGTCCTCGACGCTGATCAGCGGGTTCTCGGCGGCGGCGTTGAGGTCCACGGCCAGGACCTGTTCGAGGGTGTCGGCGGCGTCCAGCGCGGGACCGTGGATCTGCGGGATGCAGCGGAAGCCGTACGGGTCCTGGATGCGCCCCAGGGGTGGCGAGGGGCGGTCGGGGACACCGGAGAGGGTGCGCAGACGTGCCGCGGCGGCCGCCGAGCCCGGGTGCGGACGGGCCCGCATGACGGGTTCCGCGAACGGCTCGTAGGAGCCGCCGACGGCGAGGAGGGAGAGCGCGGCGACGGGGAGGGACGCGGCCAGGAGACGGCGCAGTTCGTCGAGGGCGAGCGCGGACTGGCCCAGCGTGAGCGCGTTGCTGCTGATCAGCGCAAGGGCGTCGTTGCTGTCGAGGGGGATGGCGGCAGGCGCGCGGCCGCCCGGCTCGCAGGCCCATGGGTGTTCGCCGGCGAGGGCCAGCCCGGTCTGCGCGAGGGCGGCGAGGTCGCCGGTGCCGACCGCGCCGAATTCGTTGACGACGGGATGCGCACCGCCGTCCAGGGCGCTCAGCAGTGCGGTGATGACGGCGGGGTGGAGGCCGGCGCCGCCCGCCAGCAGCTGGTTGGCGCGGACCACGAGCATGGCGCGGACCTCGCGGGCGGGCAGCGGGTCGCCAATGGCGCCGGCGTGGCTGCGCAGCAGGCGCAGGCCGTGTTCGGCATCGGCGGTCCCGACGTCCTCGGTGCGGTTGGCACCCACGCCGGTGCTGCGGCCGTAGACCCGTCCGGTGGCGGCGAGCCGGCGGGCGGTGTCCCAGGATTCCTCCGCATGGGCGAGTGCCTTGGGGTCGGGCGCGGCGGTGCGCGCGGTGCGCTCCGCGAGGGCGGCGACGTCGGCGGTGCCCAGCCCGTTGCCGTCGAGTGCGACGAGCCGCGCGGCCCGCCGACCGGCGTCCAGCATGTGGGATACCAAGGGGCTCAACTCCCTCTTATAGCGCGCTTTGTGGATGAAAATCCGACACCCAGGTCCGTACCGTGAACCGAAGTAACAGGCGATTAACACCAACCTATTGACTTCTATTCACGCGCCTAAGACTCTGCATGACGTTATACAGGCCGGGCAAGGGGCAGCGGATGATCAAGTTCGACGCAGTCAGCAAGCGATACCCGAACGGCACCACAGCCGTTGACGATCTGTCGCTGGACTTCCCCGAGGGCGGCGTCACCGTCCTCGTCGGATCCTCCGGATGCGGCAAGACGACCACCTTGCGGATGATCAACCGGATGGTCGACCCGACCTCCGGCACGATCAGCGTCGGCGGCCGGGACATCCTGGAAGCGGACGCCGCAGAACTGCGCCGCGGCATCGGCTACGTCATCCAGCAGTCCGGGCTGTTCCCGCACCGCACCATCCTCGACAACATCGCCACGGTCCCGCTCCTGCTCGGCTGGGGCCGCCGCAAGGCGCGCGCCCGCGCCGCCGAGCTGCTGGAGCTGGTGGGACTGCCCGCCGATTCCGGCAAGCGCTACCCGCACCAGCTCTCCGGCGGCCAGCAGCAGCGCGTCGGCGTCGCCCGCGCACTCGCCGCCGACCCGCCGGTCCTGCTCATGGACGAGCCGTTCGGCGCCGTCGACCCGGTCGTCCGCACCCAGTTGCAGAACGAACTGCTGCGCCTCCAGGAGGAGTTGCAGAAGACCGTCGTCTTCGTCACCCATGACATCGACGAGGCCGTCCGCCTCGGGGACCGCATCGCGGTCTTCCGCACCGGCGGACGGCTCGTCCAGTGCGCCGAGCCCGCCGAGCTGCTGGCCCGTCCCGCCGACGACTTCGTCGCCGGCTTCCTCGGCGCCGAGCGCGGGCTGAAGCTGCTGTCGCTGACCACCCTCGCCGACGTCCCCTGCACGCCCGGCGCCGCGGTACGCGCCGACGAGCCGGTCTCCCGGATCTCCCGCGCCGACGGCCGCTGGCGCCTGGTGACCGGACCGGGCGGGGAACCGCTGGGGTGGCTGGACACCGACGCACTGCCCGGCTCCGGGACGGCGGGCGAGGCCGCGCTGGAGCCCGTACGCCCGCTGCGCGACGAGGACTCCCTGCTCTCGGCGCTCAACGAAGCCGTCTCCTCGCCCGCCGCGGCCGTCGCCCGGGTCACCTCGGACGGCGCTTTCGCCGGGCTCACCTCCCGCGAGGCCGTCCACGACCGCGCCGGCCGCAGCCACGCCGAGGCGGGCAGGGCGGCGGCGAAGCCCCCCACGGCCGAAGCGGGCAACCCCGAAGCCGCCGACGCCACCGACGGCGCCGACACCCCCGATGACACCGCGACCGCCGAGGAAGCCGCCGACGCCACCGCCTCGGCCGGCAAGGGCGCCGAGGGCTCGGAGCGTCGCGCATGACCATCGAATGGGGCTGGTTCCCCGACCACGCGAGCGAGCTGGCCGTCCTCACCGCGGACCACCTCGCCACCGCCGTCCCGGCCGTGCTGATCGGCCTGTTGATCGCCCTGCCGCTGGCCGTCCTCGCCCACCGGGTACGCCCGCTGCGCGGTTTCGTCCTCGGCGCCTCCAACATCCTCTACACCATCCCCTCCCTCGCCTTCTTCGTGCTGCTCCTGCCGGTCACCGGCCTGACCCGCACCACCGCGATCGTCGGGCTGACCGCGTACACGCTGGTCGTGCTCGTGCGGAACACCGTCGAGGGCCTGGACGCGGTCCCGGCCAAGGCCCGCGAGGCGTCGACCGCGATGGGCACCAGGCCGCTGCGCACCCTGCTCACCGTCGAGCTGCCGCTCGCCCTCCCGGTGATCATGGCCGGGGTGCGGGTCGCCACGGTGATGTCCATCTCCCTGGTGAGCGTGGCCAGTTACATCGGCTACGGCGGCCTCGGCCAGCTCTTCACCGACGGCTTCCAGCGCAACTTCCCCACCCCGGTCGTCGCCGGCGTGGCCCTGACCCTGCTGCTCGCCCTGGTCGCCGACGCCCTGCTGGTGACCGTCCAGTGGCTGTGCACGCCCTGGCGGCGCGGCACCTCCGCCCAGCGCACCTCCAAGCCGCGGAAGCGAGCGTGAGACGACGATGCTCGAACTCCTGAAGAACCTCGCGTCCTGGCTGACCAGTTCCGCGCAGTGGGCGGGGCCGGAGGGCATCGCCGCCCGCCTCCTGGAGCACCTGGAGTACTCGGTGCTGGCCACCCTCGCCGCAGCCGTGCTGGCCCTGCCGATCGGCCTCCTCATCGGGCACACCGGCCGGGGCGCGTTCCTCGCCGTCAATGTCTCCTCCTTCGGCCGGGCGCTGCCCACCGTCGGCCTGGTCACCCTGGTCTTCCTCGCGGGCGGCCTGAGCGTCTGGCCGGTGTACGTGTCCCTGGTCGCGCTCGCCGTCCCGGTGATCATCACCAACACCTACGCGGGCATGGCCGCCGTCGACCCGGAGGTCAAGGACGCCGCGAAGGGCGTGGGGCTGCGCGGCCACCAGGTGCTGTGGCAGGTCGAACTCCCGCTGGCACTGCCGCTGATCATGACCGGCATCCGGCTCGCGACCGTGCAGGTCGTGGCCACCGCCACCATCGCCGCCTACGTCAGCTTCGGCGGACTCGGGCGCTACGTCTTCGACGGGCTCGCGCAGCGCGACCTGGTGCAGGTGCTGGGCGGCGCGGCCCTCGTCGCCGTGCTCGCCGTCATCGCCGACCTGGCCCTGGGCGGGCTGCAGCGGCTGCTGTTCCGCGGCCGCCCCGCCGCCGCCCGCTGACCGCACCGCCCGCGCCCTCGCCGCCCCCTCCCGTACGGACCCAGGAGTCCCGATGAACCGCCGCACCCCGGTGAACCCCACACCCCGGTCCCCCATGACCCGCCGTACCGCACTGACCGCCCTGCTCGCCGGCGCCTCCGTCCCGCTGCTGGGCGCCTGTTCCTCCGGCATCACCTCCCTCAAGGGGTCGGGTGCCGGCGGCGACAGCGGCAACAGCAGCGGCGGCCTGACCATCGGCACCGCCAACTTCACCGAGAACCAGATCCTCGGCCACCTCTACGCGGGCGTGCTGAACGCCGCCGGGGTCAAGACCACCGTCAAGCCCAACCTCGGCTCCCGCGAGATCGTCGTGCCGGCCCTGCGCTCCGGCGACATCGACCTGCTCCCCGAATACCAGGGCAGCCTGCTGCTCTACCTCGACGACAAGGCCACCGAGACCGAGGCGGGCGCGATGCAGAACGCGCTGGCCACCGTGGTGCCGAACGGGCTGGAGATCCTCCCGTACGCCGCCGCGGAGGACCGCGACAGCTTCGCCGTCACCCGCGAGACCGCCGAACGCTACGGGCTGAAGTCGCTCACCGACCTGAAGAAGGTGAACGGCAAGCTGGTGTTCGGCGCCGCCCCGGAGATGAAGAAGCGGGTCGTCGGGGTGGTCGGCCTCAAGGACCGGTACGGCGTGGAGTTCAAGGAGTTCAAGTCGCTGGACTCCTCAGGACCGCTGGTCAAGGGCGCCCTGAAGAAGGGCGACATCGACGTCGGCAATGTCTTCACCACCGACGTCGACATCGCGGAGAACCGCTGGGTGCTGCTCGCCGACCCCCAGCACCTCATCCCCGCCCAGCACATCGTCCCGCTGATCGCCTCCCGCAAGGCCGACTCCACCGTCCGCAAGGCGCTCGCCCGCCTCGGCAACGCCCTCACCACGAGCCACCTGACCGAGCTCAACCGCCAGGTGGACAAGGAGAAGCAGGACCCGGACCGGGTGGCCGAGGCCTGGCTGAAGAAGCACCACCTGAGCTGACCGCACCGCACCCCCGCGCCCCGAGCACCGGCTGCCGTGCCTTCGGTGCTCTGCTCCGGCGCCCGCTGCCCGCTGCCCGGCCAGGAGACGGCGAAGTCCCTCGTGCGTCTTCCGGCGGGCGGCTCGGGTTCCGGGACATCCATGGGCCGCGGCCGACCCGATGACTTTGCCCGTCCCGGACGGTCTTCCTTACAGGCGCTGCCCTCCCCGCGGCACGCACGCCACGACTGGAGGCCGACCGTGCCCACCCCGTACGAGCCACCGGAGCCCGGCACGGGACACGTACGGCCGCCGGCCGGCCCGCACCCGGCCCTTCGCCCCACGGGCCCCTCGATCCCGGCGGCGGAGATCCCCACGCTCCAGCGCCGGCTGCGCGCGCTCCTGCGCGACCGCCCGCCGGCCGCGGTCCTCTGCGACGTCCGGGCCCTGGTCGCACCCGACGCCCCGACCGTCGAGGCACTGCTCCGGCTCCAGCTCACCGCCCGCCGGCACGGCCACCACCTGCGGCTGCGGCACGTCCCCGAAGCACTCGGCCTCCTGCTGGCCCTGACCGGCCTCTGCGAGGTGCTGCCCACCGACGCGACGGACCCGTCGGACCCGTCGGACGCAGCCGACCGCTGAAGGGACGTCTCGCGGTCAGCCCGCGTACCGCGGCGGCAGTCCGAACAGCGGGAACAGCCGGTCGGTGTCGAGGAAGGAATGGAGCCCGGTGATCCGCCCGCCGGCCATCTCGATGACCTGGATCGCCCACGGCGTGCCGTCCCCGCGGTACTGCCCGAACGCCGGCCGGCCGTTCGCCGAGAGGGGCACCAGATGGGATCCCCGGCAGCCGTGGCCCGGCCCGAGCATCCACTTCACGACGTCCTCGCGGCCGCGCAGCCACAGCTCGTACGGCGGCATCGACAGCGTCGAGTCCTCGTGCAGGACGGCGGTGAGTGCCTCCATGTCGAAGCGCTCGAAGGCGTCGACATACCGCTTGAGCAGTTCCTGCTCCGCCTCGCCCAGCGGCTCCGCCGGTTCGGTCGCGGTGTCCGCGGACGCGGCGAGCGTGGCACGGGCCCGCTGCAGGGCGCTGTTGACCGAGGCGACGGAACTGCCGAGCAGTTCTGCGACCTCGCTCGCCGACCAGCTGAGCACCTCGCGCAGGATCAGCACCGCCCGCTGCCGGGGCGCCAGCCGCTGCAGTGCCGAGACGAACGCGAGCCGGATCGACTCCCGGGCGACGGCCGCCTCGGCCGGGTCCTCGGCACCGGTCAGCACCCGGCCGTCCGGCATCGGGCCGATCCAGGTGGCCTCGGGGAGTCCCGTACCGACGGGGGTGTCCACGCTCGCGGGGGACGCCAGGTCCATCGGCCGTGCCCGCCGGCTGCTGCCCTTGAGCAGGTCCAGGCAGACGTTCGTTGCGATCCGGTACAGCCAGGACCGCAGCGAGGACCGCCCCTCGAACCTGTCGTGGCTCCGCCAGGCCCGCACCATGGTCTCCTGCACGGCGTCCTCGGCCTCGAAGGCCGACCCGAGCATGCGGTAGCAGTAGCCGGTCAGCTCCGTACGGTGCGTTTCGAGCCGGTCCGCCAGATCCCCTGCCGCCGGCGCGGACCGCACGTCCGCCTCGACCGTGACATCGCTGGTTGCTGACCGCTTCATCGAGGACCGCCCCTCACCCGTCGGCCGACCGCCCGGCACGCGTGGCTCGACGCTACCGGAGCGCCCGGCACCAGTCTCCTCCTTCCGCGGAAGGTTCGCAGCGAGAGCCCGGGGCGCCCTCGGGCCACGGCTCCCGACCGGGGCCGGCCGGCAGCGCCGCCGCCCGCACCGCGCGCCGTCAGCCCGGCGCCCGGACCGCCGATCCCCGCTCGGAGAGCCGGGGGGCGCACAGGATGCGCTTGCGGCGGACGCGGCGGCCCTCGATGGCCGCGACCGCCAGCCGCCCGGCCTCCTTGGCGATGTCGGCCAGCCCCCAGTCGAGGGTGGTCAGCGGCGGGGTGAGGACACGGGAGACGGGGTGATCGTCGAAGCCGACGACGGAGAGGTCCCGGCCGACGGCCAGGGACGCCTCGGCGGCCGCGGCGTAGACGCCGTAGGCGATGGAGTCGGAGAAGCAGAAGACGGCCGTGGGGGCGGTCTCCCCGGCGTGTCCCGCGCCGGTCAGGACCCGGCGGGCGACTGCCGTCGCCTCGCCCAACTCCTGTGCGCAGGGCAGCACTTCGACGCCGATGCCGAGCCGGTCGGCGGCCTCGCGCACATACACGTCGGCGGGGCGGTCGGGGGTCGAGGGGCCGGTCGGGGTCAGCACCGTGACACGGCGGTGGCCCAGGCCGCGGAGGTAGTCCAGGACCGCGTCGATCCCGGCGCGGTTGTCGAAGAGCACCTCGCCCGCCGTCCTGGCCCGGCTCAGCGCGTCACCGATGGACACCACCGGCACCGCGTCGGCGATCTGCGCCCACCCCTCCGCCGAGGGGTCGACCGGCGACACCAGCAGGCCGTCCACGCGCTGGTCGCGCAGCTGCTTGGCGAGGGCCAGTTCGCGTACCGGGTCACCGCCCGCGTCCAGGATCAGCGCGTAGCGGTCACCGGCCAGCAGCTCGCGGCCTATCGCGGCCATCAGCTGCTGCTGCCAGAGGTCCTGCAGATCGCCCGCCAGGACGCCGACCATGCTCGTGCGGCCGCTGGCGAGGGCGCGGGCGATCGGGTCGGCTTCGTAGCCGAGCTCGGCGGCGGCCTTGCGCACCCGCTCCTCGGTCTCCTTGGAGACGTGCTTGCCACGCAGTGCGTAGGAGACGGCCGCGGTGGAGAGTCCGGTGGCCTCGGCCACCTCGCGGAGGGTGGTGCGCTTATTGGGCCTGGCCATGACCGGAAGCCTACCCAAGGCGGCGGCCCCGGCCGTGCCAAGAACGGCCGCGGCCTTGACAGCCCTTCGTGTTAACCGCTTCACTTAAACGCATCAGTGAAGCGGTTAACCAGGCGCCGCGCGACCCGCGCACGGCCGAGCCGTCGCCCCTCGCACCCCGACCGGTGGCGCCCGCCCCGGCCCCACGGCCACGCCCACCGCCACCAGCCCTCTCCGCCCCCGCCCCGAGGAAGGCCCCGTGCCCACCGACGTTCACCAGCACCTCTGGCCGCCCGAGTTCCTCGCGCTGCTGCGCGCCCGCAGCACCCCGCCCCTGCTCGACGGCTGGACCCTGCACCTGCCCGGTGAACCGCCGTACGCCGTGGACCCCGCCGACCACGACATCGCGGCCCGCGCCCGATTGGCCCGCGCGGACGGCCTCGATCTGGCGCTGGTCTCGCTCTCCAGCCCGCTCGGCATCGAATATCTGCCGCCGCGGGAGGCCGCACCGCTCCTCGCCGCCTTCCACGACGGCGCGCTGGACCTGCCCGCCCCGTTCGGCGTCTGGGCCACCCCGTGCCTGTCCACCACCGAGCCGGACACCGGGAGTGTGCGGCGTGAGCTGGAACGCGGCTGCGTGGGGCTGCAGTTGCCGGCCACCGCCCTGCTCGACGCGGCCGGGTGGGCGCGCTGCGCGCCACTCCTCGATGTCGCTGCCGCCCTCGGCAAGCCCCTGTTCATCCACCCCGGCGCGGCCCCGCCCGCCGAGGAATCCGCCCCCGCCTGGTGGCCCGCGCTGGTGCCGTACGTGCAGCAGCTGCACGCCTCCTGGTTCGCCTTCCGCGCCTTCGGCCGGCCGCACCACCCGGACCTGCGGGTCTGCTTCGCCGCGCTCGCGGGCCTCGCGCCGCTGCACGGCGAGCGGCTGGTCGCCCGCGGCGGCGGCCGGGACCGCGGCCGGGTCGACCACCACGCCTTCTACGAGACCTCTTCCTACGGGACCCGCGCGGTCGACGCGCTCGTCCGGGCCGTCGGCATCGATGTCGTCGTCACCGGCAGCGACCGTCCCTACGCCCGGCCCGTCCTGCCCGACCTCGGCGCGGACGCCGCCGTCCACGCCCTGCGCACCGCCAACCCGGCCCGCCTGCTGGGCCCGACGAAAGGAGTCCGTCCATGACGTACCGCACCTCCCAGGCCGACGCCGAGGCGCGGGCGCGGGCCGAGGAGCCGTTCCACGCGCTGCCCGAGCGCGACCTCGACAAGCGCGAGCTGCGCACCCTGGTCGACTCGCTCGCCGCCCGCCCCGACCTGTGGCGCGAGCAGGTCGCGTTCTCCGACACCGAGCGCCACTTCGCGTCCGTCCACCGCGACGAGTACGTCGACGTCTGGCTGCTGTGCTGGACCCGGCAGAACGACACCGGCTGGCACGACCACGACGTCTCCTCCGGGGCGGTCCGGGTCGTCCAGGGCGTCCTGACCGAGTCCAACCCGCGGATCGGCGGCGAGCACCTGGCCACCGCCGTCGGCGCCGGCTCGTCGTTCTGCTTCGGCCCGGACCACATCCACCGGCTCACCGGCGCCACCGACGACGCCGTCTCGGTGCACGCCTACTCACCGCCGCTGTGGCGCCTGGGGCAGTACGACATCACCGAGGACGGGCTGATGCGCCGGATCTCGGTCTCGTACGCGGACGAGCTGCGGCCGATGGACGCCCCCGCGGCCTGACGATCCCGGCCGCGCGCGGTTCCCGCCACGCGCGGCCCGGCAGATCCCACCACGCGCGGCCCAGCGGTTTCCGGCAGACCCCGAGACAGCTCCCCTGCCCGGGAGCAGACCGTTCCCGCCCGCCCGGAGGCGCCGGTTACCAGTATTTAACCCCCACCTATTGACCTTCCATTCATCCGAAGCGATTCTGCATGGACTCATACAGGCAGCTCGTGCGCATGCCTGTCCCGAACCTCATGCACCGGCGGCGGAAGAGGCGGCACCTATGGCAGGCGTGGTGGAACAGCGCTCGATCGACGTCGTCCCGGACGACGAACGGCACGGCAGCGCCTTCAGCCAGTTCACCCTCTGGCTCGGCGCCAACCTCCAGATCACCGCCGTCATCACCGGCGCCCTGGCCGTCGTCTTCGGGGCGAACGCCTTCTGGTCGGTGATCGGGCTGCTCCTCGGCAACCTCCTGGGCGGCGCGGTGATGGCCCTGCACTCCGCGCAGGGCCCCCGCCTGGGACTGCCGCAGATGATCACCTCGCGGGCGCAGTTCGGCGTGCGCGGCGCGGTGGTACCGCTCGCCCTGGTCATCGTGATGTACATCGGGTTCTTCGCCAGCGGCAGCGTGCTGGCCGGCCAGGCGGTCGGGGAGCTGACCCACCTCGGCGAGACGCCCGGCATCATCCTCTTCGCGGCCGTCACCGCCTTCGCGGCCGCCGTCGGCTACCGCCTCATCCACACCCTCGGCAAGATCGCCGGTCTGGTCTGCGCGGTCGCCTTCGTCTACCTCGGCATCCGCCTGACGCAGCGCGCCGACCTCGCCGACCTCCTGCACGACCGCGACTTCGGGCTGCCGGTCTTCCTGCTCGCCGTCTCGCTGTCGGCGTCCTGGCAGCTGGCCTTCGGCCCGTACGTCGCCGACTACTCGCGCTACCTGCCCCGCCGCACCTCGGCACGCGCCACCTTCTGGTGGACGCTGTCCGGCTCGGTGCTCGGCTCGCAGTGGTCGATGACGTTCGGTGCGCTGGCCGCCGCCGCGGCGCCCGCCGCGTTCGTGGGGCACGAGGTCGGCTACATCGTCGGCCTGGGCGGCGTCGGGCTGATCGCTTCGCTGCTCTACTTCGTCATCGCTCTGGGCAAGCTCACCATCAACATCCTCAACACCTACGGCGGCTTCATGTCGCTGGTCACCAGCGTCAGCGGCTTCCGCGGCCAGCGCACGCTCTCCGCCCGTGGCCGGTCCCTCTACATCGCGGGAATCATGGTGGCCGGGACCGCCGTCGCCCTCCTCGGCAAGGACTCCTTCCTCACCTCGTTCAAGGACTTCCTGCTGTTCCTGCTGACCTTCTTCACCCCTTGGTCGGCGGTCAACCTGGTCGACTACTACCTGATCTCCAAGGAGCGGTACGACATCCCCGCGCTCAGCGACCCCGCGGGCCGCTACGGCGCCTGGAACGTCCGCGCACTGGCCGTCTACGGCCTCGGGGTGCTCGCCCAGCTCCCCTTCCTCACCACGCACTTCTACACCGGCCCGCTGGTGGCCCCGCTCGGCGGCGCCGACATCTCCTGGCTGGTCGGACTCGCCGTGCCGGCTGTCCTCTACTGGGCCGTCGCCCACCGCGACACCGCCCGCGTCCCGGACTCCACCGTCCGCGAGGAGCAGCGGACCCCGGCCGGCTAGCGGCGCCGTTCACCCGGGGGCGCGAGTGCGGGGAGACCCTTCGGGAACCTGACGGACGCGCAACCGCGGTCCCGGCAACGGAACCGACGGCGCGTCAGGAGAAAGGTGTTGCGGGGACCGCCGCACCCCGGCTGAGCCGGGGGCGGGACGACGGCGGTCCCCGCAAGGGACGCGACCCGGGTCAGGGCCGGTCGTCGCATCCTGGCGACCGTGGAAGTCCGGGAGCCGCTCCGGAGGTCCGTATCGCCTGGTCACCAATGTGCAGGACGAGTGTTAAGCCCGTGCTGCGAGCACGTGACGCATACGTACACCTTGCGGCGACCGCCCGTTCCCTGACGGCCACTTGACGCCGTGACGGCCCTGCCGGGCCGCCGCCGCAAGGGCCGCCGACGCGCCCAGCCCGCTAGTGGGCCACCGCGCGCGCCAGATAGGCCAGCAGGTCCTGCCTGCTGACCACGCCGGTCGGCTTGCCGTCGACGAGCACGATCGCCGCGTCGGCGCCCTCCAGGACGGCCATCAGGTCGGCGACCGGCTCGCCCGAGCCGACCTGCGGCAGCGGCGGGCACATGTGCTTCTCCAGCGGGTCGTCGAGGGACGCGCTCTTCGTGAAGAGCGCGTCGAGCAGTTCCCGCTCGACGACCGAGCCGACGACCTCGGCGGCCATCACATCGGGGTGCCCGGCGCCCGGCTTGACGATCGGCATCTGCGAGACGCCGTACTCGCGCAGTACGTCGATCGCCTCGCCGACGGTCTCCTCCGGGTGCATGTGCACCAGCGAGGGCAGGGCGCCCTCCTTGTGCTTGAGCACCTCGCCGACGCGGGCCGCGGTGCCGCTCTCCTCCAGGAAGCCGTAGTCCGCCATCCACTCGTCGTTGAAGATCTTCGAGAGATAGCCGCGGCCGCTGTCCGGCAGCAGCACGACCACGACATCGTCCGGCCCGAGCCGCGAGGCGACCTCCAGGCCGGCCACCACTGCCATCCCGCAGGAGCCGCCGACCAGCAGGCCCTCCTCCTTGGCGAGCCGCCGTGTCATCTGGAAGGCGTCCTTGTCGGAGACCGCCACGATCTCGTCCGCGACCGTACGGTCGTAGGCGGACGGCCAGAAGTCCTCGCCGACACCCTCGATGAGGTACGGACGCCCGGAGCCGCCGCTGTAGACCGACCCCTCCGGGTCGGCCCCGATGACCTGCACCCGGCCCTCACTCGCGTCCTTGAGGTACCGGCCGGTCCCGCTGATCGTGCCGCCCGTGCCGACACCGGTCACGAAGTGGGTGATCCGCCCGTCCGTCTGCTCCCAGAGCTCCGGCCCGGTCGTCTCGTAGTGCGAGCGCGGATTGTTGGGGTTGCTGTACTGGTCGGGCTTCCAGGCACCGGGCGTCTCGCGCACCAGCCGGTCCGAGACGTTGTAGTAGGAGTCCGGGTGCTCGGGGTCCACGGCCGTCGGGCAGACGACCACCTCCGCGCCGTAGGCCCGCAACACATTGATCTTGTCCGTCGACACCTTGTCAGGGCAGACGAAGATGCACTTGTAACCCTTTTGCTGGGCGACGATCGCGAGTCCTACGCCGGTGTTCCCGGACGTCGGCTCGACAATGGTGCCGCCGGGCTGCAACTCACCCGACTGCTCGGCGGCCTCGATCATGCGCACCGCGATGCGGTCCTTGACCGAACCGCCGGGGTTGAAGTACTCGACCTTCACCAGGACGGTGGCCTGGATCCCTCGGGTGACGTTGTTGAGCCGCACGAGCGGGGTGTTGCCGACTAGCTCAATCATCGATTCGTAAAACTGCACGGTGGTCTCCGCGGTCGGGGGCACGCTGTCCTGCGCCCGTTCCGCCAGCCTATTGCCCGTCCGCACCGGAGACCCGGTGCGTTGCGATCTGCGCACAACGGGGCAACAACCTGTTGTACGAGTTCTTGCCGTTTTCGTAGCGCGCCGGGCTCCCGCGGCCGAGGCGCGCACGCACTGCACGGGGAGGTGCCCGGCCTATGCCGATGACGATGTCCAGGGCGAGGGTGGCCCGGCGGATCGCTACCGCCGCCGCGGTCGGCGGCGGCGGGGTGGGTCTGCTCGGCGTCGCCGCCGTCGGAGTGCTGCTCACCGAGGTCCGCCTCGCGCGCCGTACGGTCGGCGGCTCCAGCGACATTCCTCCCTGCGCCGACGGCCGCTACGGCGCCGCCTTCGGCCACCGCTCCGACCGGCCGCCGCTGCGGCTCGGCTTCCTCGGCGACTCCACCGCCGCCGGCCAGGGTGTCAGCCGGCCCCGCCAGACCCCGGGCGCGCTGCTCGCCTCGGGCCTCGCCGCGGTCGCCGAACTTCCCGTCGACTTCCGCAACGTCGCCCTGCCCGGTGCCCGGTCCGACGACCTGGAGCGCCAGGTCGATCTGATGCTGGCCGAGGAGCGCACCAGGCCCGATGTCTGCGTCATCATGATCGGTGCCAACGATGTCACGCACCGGATGCCGTTCGCGGAGTCGGTGCGCCTGCTGTCGGACGCGGTGCGCCGGCTGAACGAAGCGGGCTGCGAGGTCGTCGTCGGCACCTGCCCGGACATGGGCACCATCGAGCCGGTCTACCAGCCGCTGCGCTGGGTGGCCCGCCGCCTCTCCCGCCAGCTCGCGGCCGCGCAGACCATCGGTGTGGTCGAGAGCGGCGGCCGTACGGTCTCGCTCGGGGATCTGCTCGGCCCGGAGTTCGAGGCGCGTCCCCGGGAGCTGTTCGGCCCCGACAACTACCACCCGTCGGCGGAGGGCTATGCCACCGCCGCGATGGCGGTGCTGCCGACGCTGTGCGCCGCGCTCGGCCTCTGGCCCGAGGAGGAGCGGCCGGAGCCCGCCCGCCGCGAGGGCATCCTGCCGGTCGAGCAGGCCGCCGCACGGGCCGCCTCCGAGGGCGGTACGGAGGTCACGGCCTCCCGCGCCCCGTGGGCACTGCTCAAGCACCGCAGGCGTCGTCAGTTGCCGGACCCGGAGTCGCCGGACCGGCCGCCGGTCACGCACTGAGCGGAGCGGCGCGGGGCGAGGGGAGGGTGCGGGCAGGTCGCCGGCCCTCCCCTCACCTCATAAGCGCCCGCTTAGAAAAGAGGCCCTCATCACAGCGCGCGACCCGTGACCTCGGCACTACGTGCAGGTAACTTCCCTCACAGTCCTGCCCCGTCGTCCGACTGTTCCGTCCCCCGAGGCACCCCCGGCAGACGCGGGGATCCTCGCCGCGCCACACCTTCTCACTGGAGCCGTGATGCCCGAAGCCGTGATCGTCTCAGCCGCCCGCTCCCCGATCGGCCGCGCCTTCAAGGGGTCGCTGAAGGACCTTCGCCCCGACGATCTGACCGCGAAGATCATCGAGGCGGCGCTCGCCAAGGTGCCCGAGCTGGACCCGACCACCATCGACGACCTGATGCTGGGCTGCGGCCTCCCCGGCGGCGAGCAGGGCCACAACCTCGGCCGCATCGTGGCCGTCCAGATGGGGATGGACCACCTCCCCGGCTGCACCGTCACCCGTTACTGTTCCTCCTCGCTCCAGACGACCCGGATGGCGCTGCACGCCATCAAGGCCGGCGAGGGCGACGTCTTCATCTCCGCGGGCGTCGAGACCGTCTCGCGGTCCGTCAAGGGCAGCTCCGACGGCCTGCCGGACACCCACAACCCCCTCTTCGCCGACGCCGAGGCCCGCACCGCGGCCCGCGCCGAGCAGGAAGGCGCGGACTGGCACGACCCGCGCGAGGACGGCCTGATCCCCGACGCGTACATCTCGATGGGGCAGACCGCCGAGAACCTGGCCCGCCTCAAGGGCGTCACGCGTCAGGACATGGACGAGTTCGGCGTGCGGTCGCAGAACCTCGCCGAGAAGGCGATCAAGGACGGCTTCTGGGAGCGGGAGATCACTCCGGTCACGCTGCCCGACGGCACGGTCGTCTCCCAGGACGACGGGCCGCGCGGCGGCGTCACGCTGGAGGGCGTCTCCGGCCTCAAGCCGGTCTTCCGCCCCGACGGTCTGGTGACGGCCGCCAACTGCTGCCCGCTCAACGACGGTGCCGCGGCGCTGGTCATCATGTCCGACACCAAGGCGCGCGAGCTGGGCCTGACCCCGCTGGCCCGGATCGTCTCCACCGGCGTCTCCGGCCTCTCCCCCGAGATCATGGGCTACGGCCCGGTGGAGGCGTCCAAGCAGGCGCTGTCCCGTGCCGGCCTGTCGGTGTCCGACATCGACCTGGTCGAGATCAACGAGGCGTTCGCCGCCCAGGTGATCCCCTCCTACCGCGACCTGGGCATCGACCTGGACCGCCTGAACGTCAACGGCGGCGCCATCGCGGTCGGCCACCCCTTCGGCATGACGGGCGCCCGCATCACCACGACCCTCATCAACTCCCTTCAGTGGCACGACAAGCAGTTCGGCCTGGAGACGATGTGCGTGGGCGGCGGCCAAGGAATGGCGATGGTCATCGAGCGGCTGAGCTGAGCCGAAGCGGAGGGTAGGGGTCACCCGACGAAGGAGGGTGGCACCTGCCCGCAGCGCAGGCGAAGCGCAGCGCGACCATCAACCCGTGCGGCTGAGCTGAGCCGGAGCGGAGGGTAGGGGTCACCCGACGAAGGAGGGTGGCACCTGCCCGCAGCGCAGGCGAAGCGCAGCGCGACCATCAACCCGTGCGGCTGAGCTGAGCCGGAGCGGAGGGTAGGGGTCACCCGACGAAGGAGGGTGGCACCTGCCCGCAGCGCAGGCGAAGCGCAGCGCGACCATCCGCCGGGGTCGATGCGGTCGCCGTTCCGAGCAGCTGAAGTGAGCCATTTATCCGGTTCGCGTCGCGGGGCGGGGCGGTTTGGCGGTGGGTTCGCCGGGGCCGGCAAAGGGTGCGTGCGGAGGGCATGCGGGGAGGAACTCCCCAACTCGCCCTCGGCGCGCACCCTTCGGCATGGTACGGACACGTACAGCGACGCCGAGTGACCTGCGTCACCTGGTGACAAGATCGCGACCCAATCGCTCCCAGGATTGTGACCAACGCCCCGACGGAAATGCGTTCTTGCAGGTCAGCATGGGGCCACCCGAACGCATGAGGGCCTTAGCCCCGTCCATTTCGGGACATAGTGCACTGGGAACGGTCGCCGACCACCGGCAGGCTGATGTAGGAAGTCGGGGGACATTCTGCTATCGGGAGTACGCCAATGAGCGAGCGCATCACGGGGGTCCCTCCGGCCAATGGCGGCCAGGGGAAGTCCATGAACAGGTGCGCGCCCCGCGCAGTCGGGGCCGCCGAGCGAAGTGGAGAGGACGCATGAGCGTCACCACCCTCGTCATGCCGACGGCAGCGGCCGTCGCCGTAGCGCTGGGCGCCGCAGCCCTGCACACGGCGCGCGGCCTGCGCCGCCAGATCGCCGAACTGCACGCCGAGCTCGTCGCCGCCCGCACGGACGCCGCCGAGGGCAGCGACGCGGAGGCCCTGGCCGCCGCGTCCATCCCGGCCGCCCGCGCCACCCCCGCCGCCGAGACCCCACTGGCCGATATACGTGCCGCGGTCGCGGACGCGCTGGCCGAGGAGCGGGAGCGCGAGCTGGCCGAGGCCCGTGCGTTCTGGGCGGCTCAGGAGGCCAGGGACGCCACGGACGCCACGTCCATGCTGGGCGGGCAGGCCGGCCTCGGCGAGGAGGGCCTGGACGCCCGTGCGGGCCACCCCGAGCGCCTTGAGCTGGACCGGCTCGACAACCAGCCGTTCCTGCCGCGTCAGGCGGACCTGGCCGGCCTGGAGCCGCTGCTGGGCCCGGACGCCCTGGAGCCGATGAACGCCCTGGAGTCCGTGGAGGCTCTGGATGCGCTCGACGTGGAGTTCGAGCCGGTCGAGGAGCCCGAGTCCGCCGAGCTGGCCGCCGCACGCCGGCGCCACCCCTCGCACCCGGACTTCTCCCCGGCGCCGGTCATCGGCGACCACGAGCGCACCGTCGCGCGCCTGGAGGAGCTGGCCGACCAGGGCACGCCGCTCGCGGACGTGCGCCCCGGCCCGCTGGGCACCCTCGATGTCTACGTCTTCACCGACGGCACCACGCTCTGCCTGACCCCCGGGCACCGCGAGACCGCGGAGAGCATCGCCGGTGCGCTGCGCGAGGGCCAGGCCCCGGTGCTGCTGGGCGGCTCCGGCATCTCAGGTGCGTACGCCCTGACCTTCGCCTGGGGCGAGGACGACCAGGAGAGCGTCTACATCCTGGCCGACCGCGTCATCGCCTCGCTCTGACCGGACGAGCAGACGGCGGGCCGCCACGGTCCGCCGCGCCCGCTCCCGCGTCCCCCCGGCAGTTCCCCTAGCAGCGTCCCGCGGTCTCACCGACCAGTCGCACGGCCTCCGCCAGCTCTTCGGCGGGGGCCTTTTCCACGCCCTGGGCCGTCGCCTCGCCCGCGGGGCCGGCCGCCGCCGCCCGCAGCGCCTCGACCAGATCATGGCCGGCCACGGCGAGTTGGTCGCCGGCCGCGAACATCCCGGCGTCCGGCAGCTCGTGGGGCTCCCGCTCCGGGCACTCGATCCGCTGCGCGCGCCGGGCCAACTCCCTGGCGAGGGCCAGTCCTTCGGCGGCGGCACCACGGGCAAGGGCGCTCTGCGGCAGCGACCTGAGCCGGTCGGCGAGGGCGTCCACGGCAGTCTGCAAAGGCATCACGTCAAGCACGCGGTGAGCCTATGTGCCCCTCCTGGGTGGTTGCCAACGCCCGAACGCTCAGGCACGGTGGGCTGAAGAACCAGCATCGACCGCGTCCGGAGGCGCCGATGTCTCAGCTCTTCTCCGAAGAGACCCACCGGAACATGCTCTCCCGCATCCCATCCTGCACCGGCCGGGAAATCTCCGACTGGCTTCGCACCGTTGACGAAGGCCCATCTCTCTTCCGCTTCGACGAAAAGGTCAGCTGGCTCCGTGGCGAGCACAACCTCGCCTACGGACACGCCAAGGCGATCGTCCACGAACACGACCTCAGGCGTGCCGCCCGCAAGCGTTGATACGCCCTGACGGGACGGTCATCCCGACACAGAAGGGCCCGCGGGCAGTTGCCCGCGGGCCCTTCTGTCCGTTCTGTCGGCCGTGCCTGTCGTGCGGTGTGCCGACGGCGCCGGACCGGCCGGCGCGGTCGCCGTCAGTCGCCGCGCAGGATGGAGATCAGGCGCAGCATCTCCATGTAGATCCACACCAGCGTCAGCGTCAGACCGAACGCCGCCAGCCAGGACTCCTCGCGCGGAGCGCCGTAGGCGACGCCGTCCTCGACCTGCTTGAAGTCCAGCGCCAGGAACAGCGCGCCGAGCACCACGCCCACGACGCCGAAGAGGATGCCGAGGCCGCCGCTGCGGAAGCCGAGGCCGTCACCCCCGCCGAACACCATGAACATCAGGTTGACCATCGACAGCAGCACGAAGCCGATGGCGGCGATCATCACGAAGCGGGTGAAGCGGGCGTTGACCCTGATGATCCGCGTCTTGTACGCGATCAGCATGGCGACGAACACCGCCATCGTGCCCAGCACCGCCTGCATCGGGGCGCCGCTCAGCTTCGGAATGGCGTTGATGTAGCCGCTGAGCGCACCGAGGAAGAGGCCCTCCAGCGCCGCGTACGCCAGGATCAGCGCGGGCGACGGCTTGCGCTTGAAGGACTGGACGAGTGCCAGCACCATCGCGACGAGACCGGCGCCGAGCGCGAAGCCGAGGTTCTCGGTCAGGAAGAGCCAGCCGACGGTCGCGCCCGCGATCACCGTGCCGAGCGTCATGCCCGTGCGCGCGACGACATCGTCCATCGTCATCGGGCGCGTCTGCGGCGTGTACTGCGGCGGCGCCTGGGTGGCGTCCTGCTGGTCCGTGGCCTGCGGGTAGGGGGCGGTGGCCTGCGCGTAGGGATTGCCGCCCTGCGCGTAAGGGTTCGCGCCGGCGTACGGATTCGCTGCGGGGCCCCCGGCCTGCGGCGGCGCGTTGAAGCCCGCGTAGCCGGTGTCGCGGCTGAATCCCCGACGCGAGAAGACCGGGTTGCTGCTCCTCATCTCACTCCTCCATGGCCGCCCTGCGCGGCCTTGACGCAAGCGTAATGGCTTGGCAAAGACGCGTCCCTAGTTCTTGAGCAGGATCTTCTCCTGAACTTCGGGCGACGCGTCCGCTACATGGAGTACGTACGAGAGGCCCCGGAGGTGCCCGACGGCCCGCACACGGGGCAGGCGCCGTCCGTACTCCAGGGGCCGCCCGTGCCACCGCCACCCGGACGGCCGCGGGCGAGGCGCCTCCGGACGGCTCCTACCCGGAGGGCGGGGGCTCACGCCGCCCGGCGGGTCTGCGGGACCGGGCGCCCGGCTCCCCGGTTTAGGGAAACACCGCCAATTTCCACTCGGCGGGTCGATAAATACCCCGTCGGCAAGAAGCCCCCGCCTCTCTCGGGGTGAATGGAGAAAGCGGCGGACGCACCCGAATCCGAACGCGGCTCGGGGCTCGCGTCACCGCCACGGCGGGCCCGCGGCGGAGCCGTTTCGGAGCCCGCGCCGTCCCCGCACCAGAACCCCCATACGGATCAGGACCGTGCGTGCCCTTCCGCGGGCCGGTCGTTTCGCCGTTGCCCGGCAGGCAACCGTTTCGCGGCGGCGCCCGTCTTCCCTGGTAGCCGGAACCTGCCCGGCGGGTGGATCTGCGGCGATTCCCGAAAGCCCGCCGCCGGGCCGGTGGAGGCACCCGGCCGGGCCCGCCCCGCCGGTGACCTTCGGTAGTCGTGCAGGTGCGAGCGGTCCGCCGGTCAAGGGTGCAGATGGGTCTATTCTGGCGGGAAACAGTAGCGATAAGAGGGTTGAGGTGCCTGTGCCTGACGTCTCAGTAGTCGTGATCGTCTACAACGACGCCGACCGGTTGCCGACCGCTGTCCAGTCCGTACTGGATCAAACGCTCCGGGACGTCGAGGTGGTGATCGTCGACGATTGCAGCACCGATCGCTCCTTCGAAGTGGCGCAGCATCTCGCCGCCGTTCACAAGGGACGGGTAAGAGCCTTCCAGCTGCCGGAGAACAGCGGTGCCGGGGGCGAGCCCCGCAATGTGGGAATTCAGCACACCACGGGTAAGTACGTCATGTTCCTGGACAGTGACGATGTCCTGGAAATCAATGCGTGCCGCAATATGCTGGAGGCCGCCGAGGAAAGCGGATCGGATATTGTCTCCGGTCTGTGCGTCCGGCTGCACAAGGACACCCGAAACCAGAAGCGCGACGAATGGTATGCGTGGCTGTACGGCACCACGCGCACGCTGGAGTCCGTGGAGGAATTGCCGGACCTCTTCGTTTGGGACACTTTGTCCACAAACAAGTGCTATCGCCGGGATTTCCTTGTCGAGAACAATCTCCGGTTCCCCAAGGGGATGTTCTACGAAGACCTGATGTTCATCGCCGACGCCTACCTCGCGGCGCGTCGGATCACGCTGATCCCCAACCAGGTCTACTTCTGGCACGTGTACGAGCGGGCCGCCGTGAAGTCGGTGACCAACCGCCGGCACGAGATGACCAACTACGCCCACCGGCTGGAGGTCCACCGGCGCATCGACGCCTTGCTGGCGGAGCGCGGGCTGAGCGAGCTGAAGCTCGCCAAGGACGTCAAATTCCTCAAGCACGACCTCGTACTGCACCTGCGCGATCTGCCCTTCCGGGACGCGTCCTACCGCCGTGAGTTCGCCGAACTCTCCCGGGAATACCTGTCGAGCATCGCGCCGGAGGCATTCGAGCGGGTCCAGCCGATCCAGGCCATCTGTGCGTACTTGCTGCAACAGGGTGACTGGGACAATCTCATTCCCGCGGTCGACACCCTCATCAACCGCGACAAGGTCTCCTCGCCGCTCACCGAGCGCGACGGCCGCATCTACTGGTGCGGCGGTCATTTCGACGACCCGTTCGGCCGCGGTGTGCTGGACGTCACCGACCTCGGCTACCACGAGAAGCCGGTCAACAAGCTGTTCCTGCGCAACCAGCTGACCCGGTTCGCCGAGGACGGCGGCGCGGTGTCGCTGGAGGGCTCGATCACCAATCCGCTCGGCGTCATCCCCGCCGGCGCGCGGCTGACCGGCGAGCTGGAGTTCAGCGCCCGCCGACGCAGCCTGCAGTCCTTCCACTTCCCCGTGCACGTGCTGCGCCACGACGGCGACACCGTCCACTGGGAGGCCGCCGCGGATCTCACCGCGCGGCTGCGTCCGCTGGGCGTCGTCGACACCATCTGGGACGTGCGCCTGCGCCTGGAGATCGACGGGGTGCCCACCACGACCCGGCTGACCGTCGCCGACACCGCGCTGTCCGGGCGCCCGCTGCCGGTCCGGCCGCGGCTGACGCGCCTGGTCGCCGACCACATCGAGGCGCAGGTCTCCGCCAAGGGCCACCTCGCGTTCCAGCTGCTGAGCGAGAGCCGCAACGGCGAGCGCGTGCAGGAACTGATCGCCCGCGGGGTGCGCGGCAGGCCGGGGACGCTGGCGAAGACGGGCTTCCGCAAGGCGCGCGCGCTGCGCAAGAACCTCGTCTCGGGGGACAACAAACTCCGCGCCTATCACGAGGTGTTCAGCCGGCTGCCCATCAAGAAGCGCACGGTCGTCTTCGAGAGCCACCTGGGCAAGCAGTACAGCGACAGCCCCCGCGCCCTCTACGAGGAAATGCGCCGGCAGGGCCTGGAATTCGAGGCGATCTGGTCCTACACCGGATCGCCGAAGGACTTCCCCAAGGACGCCACCTTGGTGCGGCGGTGGTCGCTGCCGTATTTGAAGGCGCTCGCACAGGCCGAGTTCTGGGTGGACAACCAGAGCTATCCGCTCAAGCTCACCAAGCGCCCGGAAACGACCTACATCCAGACCTGGCACGGCTCGGCCCTGAAGAACATGGGCTTCGACCAGCCGGCCCTGAAGGCCACGACGCGGCAGCAGCAGGCGGAACAGCAGCGTTCCCTGGACCGTTTCGACCGGTTCCTGATCCGCTCCGAGCACGATGTGCGCACCCTGGCCAAGGCCTTCCGGCTCAAGGAGAAGACGCTGCTGCGGGTCGGCTACCCGCGCAACGACGCCCTCGTCAGGGCCCGGGAGCGGGAAGCGGAACTGGGCCGTCGTGAACGCGGCGAGCTGGCGGCCGAGTTGGGGATCTCCGAGGACAAGACGGTGCTGCTGTACGCGCCGACATTCCGCCGGGCGGGCGGCCGGCACGGCCGTTTCGAGCTGCCCTTCGACGTGGAGCGTTTCGCCGACCAGTTCGGCGACCGCTATGTCCTCCTGGTGCGGTCGCACTACCTCAATCACGTGGTGCTGCCCCCGACGGTGCAGGGCCGCGTCATCGACGTGTCGGCGCGCCACGACATCACTCCGGTGCTGCAGCTGGCCGACGGTCTGATCACCGACTATTCCTCGGTGATGTTCGACTACGCGCTGCTCGACCGCCCGCTGGTGTTCTTCACCTACGACTACGACGAGTACGTGCACGAGGGCCGCGGCACCTACTTCGATCTCCTGGAACACGCGCCGGGCCCGGTGGTCCGTACCGAGGAGGACTTCTACGAGACCGTGAAGTCCTTCGAGACGCAGTCCCTGGAGTACGCGGCGGCCCGCCGGGAATTCGTCGAGAAGTTCGGGGAATTCGACCGGGGCAACGCCGCACAGAGCATCGTCGACCAGTTCTTCGCGCAGTGGAGCCGTTGATGACCAAGCCGAACGCAGCACCGCCGCGGGACATCTTCCTCGTCTCCAACAGCGTCAACGAGCTGGGCGGTATCACCAGTTGGTCGCACCAGATGGCGCGCCTGTTCAGCGAGCGCGGGCACCGCGTGCACGTCGTCGGCGTGGTGCCGCCGCCGGAAGGCCGGGTTCACGAGCTGGCCGACGACCTGCCCTACCGGACCACCACGCTCTACGACGAGCACCCGCCGAGCGTGCGGCCCGCGCGCGGCATCAAGGGCAGGCTCAACCTCGTCGAGCAGCGGCGCCGCGCCGCCCGGGAGGCCGGGATGCGCGAACAGGCCGCCAAGCTCACCGGGCTGTTCCGGGCGGCCCGGCGGGACGGCGTGGTGATCGTCACCCAGGTGTGGGCGATGGAGTGGGTGGCGCTCGCCGACACCGCCGGGCTCCAGGTGATCGGCATGACCCACGAGTCGTTCGCGACGTGCCGCAAGTCCTCCCGCTTCCAGCGCGTGAAGCGGTTCTACGCGGACACCGACCGGCTGCTCGCCCTCACCCGCGAGGACGCCGACCACTGGATCCGGCAGCGGCTCGACAACGTCGGCTTCATGCCGAATCCGCTGCCGTTCTTCCCCGAGGTGCCCTCCGACCGCTCCCGGCGGTGCGTGGTGAGCATCGGCCGGCTGCACGAGGAGAAGGGCGTGGACCTGCTCCTGGAGGCCTGGGCGAAGGTCGCGTCGAAGCACCCGGACTGGACGCTGCGCCTGTACGGCTCCGGCGAGGAAGCGGAGGCGCTGCGCAAGCAGGCCGCCGAGCTGGGCGTCGCCACCTCCGTCGAATGGATGGGGCGGACCGCCGATGTGCCCGGAGTGCTGCGGGAGAGCGCGGTGTTCGCGCTCAGTTCGCGCGGCGAGGGATTCCCGCTGGCTCCCATGGAGGCGATGGCCACCGCCGTTCCGTGTGTGGCCTTCGACGTGGCCCCCGGCGTCCACGAGATCATCACGGACGGCGAGGACGGCCTCCTCGCCCCGCCGGGCAATGTCACCGAATTCGCCCGCCATCTCGACACGTTGATGTCCGACAAGGCACTGCGTGACCGCATGGGCGAAGCCGCCCGCGAGAACATCCAGCGGTTCTCCACGGAGGAGATCGTGGCCCGCTGGGAGGCGCTGTTCGCGCTCCTGGAGCACTGAGGCGCCGAAGCGGCACAGCGAGAGGGGCCGCCGGTCTTGACCGACGGCCCCTCTTTCGTTGAAAATTCAGATATATCAGCCGCTCGATGAGCCGGTCGCCGGCAGTGCCCGGAGCCGGACTTGAACCGGCACGGCCCGAAGGCCAGCGAGGTTTAAGCTCGCCGTGTCTGCATTCCACCATCCGGGCGTGGGATCCCCCATGCCACCTCAAAGAGGGCAGCACGAGCGTAGCCCGCAGCGCACCGCAGAGATCGGCCGCTCATCCCGAGGTTGTCTTATTTTATTGGCAACTGAGGGTGCATCAGTGACCGGTACAAGCCTTCGGCACATGCCTGAAGCCTCGCTTCGGGGTTGCACGGTGCGGCGAAATTCGTGCCCGAATTGACCGGAAGTCGATGTCTGGCGGGTGCCGTGATCACCCGCGCGGACTCGAACATCCGAGGGGCCCGGCATCAGGGTTCCGTCTCCTCCCCAGGGATGACCGGGTGATTGCGGGGTACGCCCCAGGGCTGGCGCAGGACGGGCACCAGGGTTGACGTTCGCGCCCCCTTTCCTCACTCACGATGGAAGGGAACCTCGCGCGGCATGGCGGACCCCGCCACCGCGTCACCCGTACGTCGTCCCGACAGGAGCTCGTTCCCGTGACCACCACTCACTCCGGCGTCCCCACCGCCACCCGTTCCACCGCGGTGGCCGCCCGCGCCACGGATCTCACCAAGGTCTACGGACAGGGTGAGACCCAGGTGGTCGCCCTGGACGCCGTCTCCGTCGACTTCCGGCAGGCCCAGTTCACCGCGATCATGGGCCCCTCCGGCTCCGGCAAGTCGACGCTGATGCACTGCATGGCGGGACTGGACGGAATATCCGGTGGCTCGGCCAGGATCGGCGACATCGAGCTGACCGGACTGAAGGACAAGAAGCTCACCCAGCTGCGCCGCGACAAGATCGGCTTCATCTTCCAGGCGTTCAACCTCCTGCCCACGCTGAACGCGCTGGAGAACATCACCCTGCCGATGGACATCGCCGGCCGTAAGCCGGACCGCGCCTGGCTCGACCGGGTCGTGGAGACCGTCGGTCTGGCGGGCCGCCTCAAGCACCGCCCCAGCCAGCTCTCCGGCGGCCAGCAGCAGCGCGTCGCGGTGGCCCGGGCGCTCGCCTCCCGGCCGGAGATCATCTTCGCCGACGAGCCCACCGGCAACCTCGACTCCCGCTCCGGCGCCGAGGTACTGGGCTTCCTGCGCAACTCCGTGCGCGAACTGGGCCAGACCGTGGTGATGGTGACGCACGACCCGGTCGCGGCGTCCTACGCGGACCGCGTGGTCTTCCTCGCCGACGGGCGCATCGTCGACGACATGCCGGACCCGACCGCGGACATGGTGCTGGAGCGCATGAAGGGCTTCGACGCCAAGGGGCGTACGAGCTGACCAGCGGCAGCCACCCGCACTCCGGACCTCTCCTCCAGGACTGACTGACACATGTTCCGTACCGCCTTGCGCAATGTGCTCGCGCACAAGGCCCGGCTGCTGATGACCGTCCTCGCCGTCATGCTCGGCGTGGCCTTCGTCTCCGGCACCCTGGTCTTCACCTCGACCATCTCCGACGCGTTCCAGCGCAGCTCCCAAAAGGGCTTCGACCACGTCGACGTCGCCCTCCAGCCGCACGGCTCCGAAAGCCGGTCGGGCGCCCCGGGCGGCGCGCCCGACCTCGACCAGAAGCTGCTCGACAAGGTCGCCGCCGTGCCCGGCGCGGCCTCCGCCACCGGCACCGTGTCCGGGTTCACCGCCGTCGCCGACAAGCACGGCAAGCTGATCGGTGACGGCTTCTCGACCCGCGGCGGGAACTACTACCCCGGCAAGGACGGCAAGGACGCGCGCTACCCGCTGCGCGACGGCGCCGCGCCCCGCGGCGGCGCGCAGATCGCGCTGGACGCGCACACCGCGGACCGGGCCGGCTACCGGGTCGGCGACACCGTCCGGATCTCCGTCGACGGCCCCGTCCGCGAGGCGAAGCTGACCGGCATCTTCACCACCGACGACGGCACCGTGGCGGCCGGCGGCAGCCTGGCGCTGTTCGACACCGCCAGTGCGCAGAAGCTGTTCGCCGCGCCCGGCGCGTACAGCGAGATCGATGTGCAGGCGGCTCCGGGCACGTCCCAGAGCGCCCTGAAGGCCGCCGTCGACAAGGTGCTGCCCCGGGACGGCGTCGAGGCCACCACCGGCAAGAAGCTCGCCGACGACCAGGCCGAGCAGATCGCCCAGAGCATGGACGGCATGAAGACCGGCCTGCTGGCCTTCGCCGGGATCGCCCTGTTCGTCGGCATCTTCATCATCGCCAACACCTTCACCATGCTCGTAGCCCAGCGCACCAAGGAGCTGGCCCTGATGCGGGCGGTCGGCGCCAGCCGCCGCCAGGTCACCCGGTCGGTGCTGATCGAGGCGTTCGTCGTCGGCGCGATCGCCGCCGTCGCGGGCCTCGCGGCCGGTATCGGGATCGGCGCGGGGCTGCGCACCCTGATGAACGGCACCGGCGCCACGGTGCCCGACGGCCCGCTCGTCGTCTCCCCGTCCACGATCCTGGCCTCGCTGCTCGTCGGCGTCGTCGTGACCGTCCTGGCCGCCTGGCTGCCCGGCCGCCGCGCCGCGAAGATCCCGCCGGTCGCCGCGATGAACAGCGTGCACGCCACCGCCACCACCAAGTCGCTGGTGGCCCGCAACACCATCGGCGCGCTCTTCGCGGGTGCCGGTACGGCCGGCGTGCTGACCGCCACCGGCATGGACGACGGCAAGGCCGTGATGGGCGGAGGAGCGGTACTGCTGCTGATCGGCGTGTTCGTCCTGACGCCGCTGCTGTCCCGCCCGCTGATCGCCCTGGCGGCGCCCGTGCTGCGCGCGTTCGGCATCTCCGGCAGCCTCGCCCGGCAAAACGCCGTGCGCAATCCGCGTAGGACCGCGGCCACGGCGTCGGCGCTGATGGTCGGCCTCACCCTCATCACGGGCCTGACGGTGATCGCGGGCAGCGTGCAGAAGGGCATCGACAAGATGGCCACGTCCGCGCTGAAGGCGGACTACGTCGTCTCCATGGCGGGGATGACGCCGCTCTCCCCCGAGGTCGCGAAGAAGCTCGGGGACCTGGACGACGTCACCGCCGTCAGCCCGCTGCGCAACTCCCCCTCCCGCGTCGGCACCGGAACGGAGTACCTGACCGGCGTCAACGGCGGGGACTTCGGCAAGCTCACCCAGCTCGACTTCACCGACGGCTCCCTCGGGCGGCTGAGCGGCGACGCGGCCGTGGTGGACGCCACCACTGCCAAGGAGAAGGGCTGGCGGGTCGGCTCCCGCCTCCCGGTGACCTTCGAGGACGGCAAGAAGGGCACGCTGAGCGTCTCGGGCGTCTACGAGGGCAACGAGATGATCAGGGGCATCATCCTCGACAACGCCACCCTGGCACCGCACCAGAAGCACATCACCGACATGCGGGTGATGGTCAAGACGAAGGACGGCGCCACCGACGCGACGAAGGACTCGCTGGTCGAGGCCCTCGGCAAGAACCCGGCCATCACCGTCCAGGACAAGAAGGACGTGTCCGACAGCATCGCCCAGATCTTCAATCTGATGCTGAACATGCTCTACGGCCTGCTGGCCATGGCCGTGATCGTCGCGGTGCTCGGGGTCATCAACACCCTGGCGATGTCGGTCTTCGAGCGCTCACAGGAGATCGGCATGCTGCGCGCGATCGGCCTGGACCGGCGCGGCATCAAGCGGATGGTGCGCCTGGAGTCGCTGGTGATCTCGCTGTTCGGCGGGGTGCTCGGTATCGGCCTCGGCGTGTTCTTCGGCTGGGCGGCCGGTGAGCTGATCGGCAGCTCCCTCGCGACGTACGAACTGGTGCTGCCGTGGGGCCGGATGGGCATCTTCCTCGCCCTGGCCGCGGTCGTCGGGGTGCTGGCCGCCCTCTGGCCGGCCCGCCGCGCGGCGCGGCTCAACATGCTGGAGGCGATCAAGGCGGAGTAGCCGCCGCCCGCACCGCCCGAGGGCCCCGGAGCCCCGTGTGTCACCGCCCCCGCCGAGCGGGGGCGGGCCACGGGACCGGGGCTCTCGGCGTTCGCCCCGGCCTCCGCGGAGAACCGGGCCGGGCGGCCGGTCGCCCGCCCGGGAAGCCGATGGATGCACGCAAAACGCGCATTGGGTTATCACATGGTGCGAACCAGGATGATCGCCCATAGCTTCGGCCTCATGAGGAAACGCCACATCATGTACGCGCTCAGCGCCGCGACAGTGACCGCCACATGTCTCGGCGCCGCGCCACCTACCGATATGAAGGTCCGGCATGTCGTCCGCGCGGGCGATTCGATCCAGGAGGCTGTGGACTCCGCACGAGCAGGTGACACCGTCGTCGTCTCGCCCGGCACCTACCGGGAGAGCGTCCGGATCGACACCTCCGGTGTGACGCTCCGCGGGGCAGGCCCGCGGACCGAGATCGTGCCGGACGGGAACAGGGCGGACAGCGCCTGCGCGCAGAGCGGCAACGGCATCTGCGTCACCGGCACGGCCGGGGAACCGGTCGAGAACGTCACCATCCGCTCCCTGACCGTCGCGGGCTTCAAGAAGAACGGCGTCTGGGCCACCGGAACCGACCGGCTGACCGTCCGCGGGGTGACCTCGCGCAAGAACGGCCAGTGGGGCATCGCGCAGGAGAAGTCCGTCCGCGGCACTTTCCAGAACAACAAGGCCATCGACAACGGCGACGCGGGCATCTTCCTCGCGAACACCGTCAACGAGGAGGGCGGGGCCCTCGACACCCGCGGCGCGGCGATCGAGGACAACCTGCTCACCGGGAACCGCATCGGCATCACCGTCCGGCGCGTCAGGAACCTGACGGTCGACGACAACGAACTCACCGGCAACTGCGCCGGCGTGTTCATCGTGGGTGACGAGTCGCGCCCCAGGGCGGGAGCGATGAAGGTCCGCGGCAACGAGGTGATCGAGAACAACAAGCACTGCCCCGGCAGCAGCCGCCTGCCGTTCATCCAGGGCTCCGGCATCGTCCTGACGGGCGCCGAGGAGACGCTGGTGCAGGGGAACTACATCCGCAACAACGTCGGCACCTCGCCGATGTCCGGCGGGATCGTCCTCTTCCGCAGCTTCGTGGGCACCCAGAACGAACGCAACGTCATCAGCGACAACCTGCTGCTCCTCAACAAGCCGGCCGACCTGGCCAACCGTGACACGGGCACCGGGAACCGCTTCATCCGCAACATGTGCCGCTCGTCGGAACCGGCGAACCTGTGCTGACGGGCGTCACCCCTTCACCGGGAGAATCGAGGCGGCATGACCACCGTTAGCCCCACACCCCCGCCGGCGATGCGGCTGCGGGAGCTGGTCTTCGGAGCGGCGTGCGCGGCCGCCGTACGCGCGGCGGCCCGGCTCGGCGTCGCGGACGCCCTCGGCGACGCGCCCGCGACCGCGGAGGAACTGGCCGTCGCGGTGCACACCGAGGCCCGGCCGCTGCACCGGCTGCTGCGCGCCCTGTCCTGCTACGGGATCTTCGAGGAGACCGCGGACGGGGCGTTCGTCCACACCGAGATGTCCCGGCTGCTGCGGGACGACGCCCCCAACAGCCTTCGGTACATCTCCCTGTGGTGCACCGAACCGTGGACCTGGGAGGCGTGGCCGCGGCTGGACGAGGCCGTGCGCTCGGGCCGCAGCGTCTTCGACGACCTGTACGGCAAGGGGTTCTTCGACTACCTCCACCAGGACGCCAAGGACTCCGCGCAGGTCTTCAACCGCGCCATGACCACCTCCAGCAGACAGTCGGCCGAGGACATCGCAGAGCTGCTCGACCTGACCGGGGCGGCGTCGGTGGCGGACATCGGCGGCGGCCAGGGCCATGTGCTGGCCAGTCTGCTGGAGAAGCACCCCACGGTCGAGGGCACGCTGCTGGACCTGCCGGACGTGGTGGCGAACGCCGATCTCCGGCTCCGCGACGGCGGCCCGCTCGCCCCCCGGGTGCGGATCGTGCCCGGCGACTGCCGCCAGGACATCCCGGTCCGGGCGGACCTCTACATCATCAAGAACATCCTGGAGTGGGACGACGAGAGCACCCGCACGACCCTGCGCAACGTCGTCGCTGCCGCCCCGCCCGGCGCCCGGGTCGTGATCATCGAGAACCTCATCGACGACAGCCCCTCGATGAAGTTCACCACGGCCATGGACCTGCTGCTGCTCCTCAACGTCGGCGGCGCCAAGCACACCAAGGAGAGCCTCGTCAGCCGCATGACCGAGGCCGGCCTGACCCTCCGCGAGATCCTGCCGGTCAACGCGTATCTGCACGCCTTCGACTGCGCCGTGCCGGAGTGAACGCGGCGGCAGGGCGCCGGGAGAGGTCCTCCCCCGGCGCCCTGCCCGTCCCCTCGGCCTGTCTGTCTACAGCGCCGCCTCATCCCTCCCAGGCACGGGCGCGCAATGGCACCCCGGACGCACCGGACTCCGGCGTGCGCACCGCCAGCACCTGGTTGACCCCTATCCGGTTGCGCTCGAAGGACAGCGCGGACGCGGCCATGTAGAGCCGCCAGACCCGGGCCCTGCCCGGGGTGGTGAGCGTGACCGCCTCCGCCCAGTGCTCCTCCAGGTTGGCCACCCAGCTGCGCAGCGTCAGCGCGTAGTGCTCTCGCAGGACCTCGACGTCGCGCACCTCGAAGCCGGCGTCCTCCAGTGCCCCCGCGGTCCGGCCGACGGGCGCCAGCTCACCGTCGGGGAAGACATAGCGGTCGATGAACTCATCGACGTGGTAGGCCTCTTCGTCGGTGATCGGTCGGCGGGCGATCTGGTGGTTGAGCAGCCGCCCGCCGGGCTTGAGGAGGGCGTACAGGGCGCGGGCGTACTCGGCGTACAGGGTCCGGCCGACGTGCTCGGCCATCCCGATCGAGGAGATCGCGTCGAACGGCTCGTCGTGGATCTCGCGGTAGTCCTGCACCCGGATCTCGATGCGGTCGGCGAGCCCGGCCTCGGCGATCCGCTTGCGGGCGAAGACCGCCTGCTCCTCGGAGAGGGTGATGCCGACCGCCCGTACGCCGTACTCGCGCGCGGCGTGCAGCACCATCGAGCCCCAGCCGCAGCCCACGTCGAGCAGCCGCTGCCCCTCCTTGAGCCCGAGCTTGCGGCAGACCAGGTCGAGCTTGTCGCGCTGGGCTTCCTCCAGGGTGGCGCCGGCGTCGGCGGCCGGCCAGTAGGCGCAGGAGTAGACCATGGACGGGCCGAGCACCAGGGCGTAGAAGTCGTTGCCGACGTCGTAGTGGTGGCTGATGGCTTCCTTGTCGCGCAGCAGGGTGTGCAGCGGCCCGCGGCGGTTCCTGGCCTCTTCGGCCGGCGGGGCGGGCGGTATCGGGAGGCCGACCAGCGACAGCAACTCCCGGCCGGCGGCGCGGACCTCCGGGCGGGCGAGGGTGCGCAGGGCGGCGGCGCGGCGCGGTTCGGGGGCGGCGGTGCCGCGCTCCCAGATCAGTTCGGCGAGCAGGTCGAGCGCCGTGTAGAGGTCGCCCTCGATGTCGACGTCACCGGCCACCCAGGCGCGGGCCAGGCCGAGTTCGCCCGGCTTGAACAGGAGGCGGCGCAGTGCGCGGCGGTTGCGGATGACGAGTGTGGGTGCCCCCGGCGGGCCGGACTCGCTGCGATCCCAGGCGCGGATGCGGACCGGGAGGGGAACTCCCAGCACCTCCTCGGCGAGCTTGGTGAGCCGTCCAGCGGCTTCTGCCATGTCGCACACCTCCGTGTTGACGAGCCGGGCGAAGAAGTTTCACCCACCACGTAAACGCCAATGGGGCGCCGGTGTAGTCCCGTTCTACGTAAGGGAACAGCAAAACGCCCGTGTCCCGCCAGAGCGGACACGCCGAAGGGCGTCCGCCCCACGGATGGCGGACGCCCTTCGGGCTGGTCGGAGTACCGACCGGAGGTTCAGGAAGCCTTGGCCTTCGGCTTGTCGCCGGAGGTGGCCGGGGCCGCCGGTGCGGGGGCCGGCTTGGCCGCCTCGTAGAACTCCTCGCGGGGGTTCTCCATGGCGCCGAGCGAGACGACCTCGCGCTTGAGGAACATGGCAAGGGTCCAGTCGGCGAAGACGCGGATCTTGCGGTTGAACGTCGGCATCGCCATGCCGTGGTACGCGCGGTGCATGTACCAGGCGAGACGGCCCTTGAGCTTGATCTTCATCTTGCCCATGACGATCATCGCGACGCCCTTGTGCAGGCCGAGACCGGCGACCGCACCCTTGTTGGCGTGGCTGTACTCCTTCTGCGGGAAGCCCCGCATGCCGGAGACCACGTTGTCGCCGAGGACCTTGGACTGCCGCAGCGCGTGCTGGGCGTTCGGCGGGCACCAGGCGTTCTCGTTGCCCGCCTTGCGGCCGACGAGGTCGGGCACCTGGGCGTTGTCGCCCGCGGCCCAGATGTAGTCCGTGCCCTGCACCTGCAGGGTGGCCTGGGTGTCGACGTGGCCACGGGGGCCGAGCGGCAGACCGAAGCGGGACAGGGCCGGGTTCGGCTTGACGCCCGCGGTCCACACGATGGTGTTGGAGTCGACCTCGAGGCCGTTGTTCAGGACGACATGACCGTCGACGCAGGAGTCCATGCCGGTCTTGAGGTAGACCTCGACGCCGCGGCCTTCGAGGTGCTCCTTGCCGTAGGCACCGAGCTTCGGGCCGACCTCGGGGAGGATCTTGTCGGCGACGTCGACCAGCAGGAAGCGCATGTCCTCGCGCTTGACGTTGCTGTAGTACTTCGCGGCGTCGCGGGCCATGTCCTCGACCTCGCCGATGGTCTCCGCACCCGCGAAGCCACCGCCCACGAAGACGAAGGTCAGCGCCTTGCGGCGGACGTCCTCGTCGGTCGTGGAGTCGGCCTTGTCCAGCTGCTCCAGGACGTGGTTGCGCAGGCCGATGGCCTCTTCCACGCCCTTCATGCCGATGCCGTTCTCGGCCAGGCCGGGGATCGGGAAGGTGCGGGAGACCGCGCCCATCGCGATGACCAGGTAGTCGAAGGGCAGCTCGTACGCCTCGCCGACCAGCGGGGCGATCGAGGCGACCTTGCGGTCCTGATCGATGGTGGTGACCCGGCCGGTGAGAACCTCCGCCTTGGGCAGCACGCGTCGTAGCGGAACCACGACGTGGCGGGGAGAGATGCTGCCGGCCGCAGCTTCAGGGAGGAAGGGCTGGTACGTCATGTACGAGCGCGGGTCGACGACCGTGACGGTCGCCTCGCCGTACCGCATCTTCTTGAGGATGCGACGTGCCGCGTACAGGCCTACGTACCCACCGCCTACAACGAGGATCCGGGGACGCTCCGTGGTGCTCATGCAATCGAGTATCCACCCCCACATGGGGGGTCGCTCGTGAGCCCCTTCACAAGCAGTGCAGAGGTGTCTGCTACACTCCGCCGGCTTCGTGACCGACGCCATAGCGCGACCGGGGAACCACCGTGTAGGGCGAAGCGTTGGAGACCCCTGTTGATCAGGGATTGTGAGGCGCCGGGCGCCTGAACCACCCGCCGCGGCCGGATACTTGTAACACCCCTGAAATCGCGCATTCTTCGGGTCGTCGAGGCTCGGAGCCTTCGAATGCGGCCGTTACGGCCACCTTGTTCGCCCATCGAGCGCCTTTTTCATGTGAAGGATTTCACGAACTTTCTCCGACGACCCGCGCGGAGACCCCCTCGAAGCCCCCTTCGCGACGCTCAGACGCGACACCACCCGCTCAAACGACGGGATTTCGAGGCCGGTGCCTTGCTTTCCACGCCCTCGCGCACTCATGACCGCCGAGCCGTCGCGCGCCCCGGTGCCCAGGGGTGGCGTGAGCGCCCGCCTCACGCGACGGCCCCGGCAGCCGTGGCTGCCGGGGCCGTACACGTGGAAGAGCGCTCAGGCGGCGCTCCAGGCGATTCCGTCCAGGATGTCGTGCTCGCTGACGACGACCTCTTCCGCGCCCACCCGCTCCATGATCGACAGCAGCACGAGCGCGCCCGCGGCGATCACATCGACCCGGCCGGGGTGCATGACCGGGCTCGCCGCACGCTCGGCGTGGGTGGACGTCAGCAGATCCCCGGTGATCTCCCGGACCTTGGCCAGCGGGATCCGGGCGTGGTGGATCGCCTCGGAGTCGTAGTGGTCCAGCCCCAGGGCGATGGCGGCGACCGTGGTCACGGAGCCGGCCAGGCCGACGAGCGTCGTGGCCTCGCGCAGCGGCACCGTCTCCTCGGCCCGGTCCAGCGCCGCGGCGATGTCGGTCTTCATGGCGGCGATATCGCCGGGGGACGGCGGGTCGCTGATCTCGCCGTCCCGCAGGAGGTGCCGCTCGGTCATCCGCACACAGCCGACGTCCACCGACCGCGCGGCACGCACCGAATCGGAGCCGAGCACGAACTCGGTCGAGCCGCCGCCGATGTCCACCACCAGATAGGGCGGTTCGACGTCGGCACGGCCCGCGAGCTCCTTGGTGGCGCCGTTGAAGGAGAACTCCGCCTCCTGGTCGCCGGTGATCACCTCGGGCTCCACGCCCAGGATGTCGACCACGCCGCGGACGAAGTCCGCACGGTTCTCGGCGTCCCGCGAGGCGGAGGTCGCCACGAACCGGAGCTGCTCGGCCCCCAGGCCCTTGATCACCGCGGCGTACTCGCGGCACGCCGCGAAGGTGCGCTCCAGCGCCTCGGGCGCGAGCCGCCCGGTGCGGTCCACGCCCTGGCCCAGCCGGACGATCTGCATCCGGCGGTCCAGGTCCTTCAGCTCGCCCGTCGCCGGATCGACGTCCGCGACCAGCAGCCGGATGGAGTTCGTACCGCAGTCGATGGCGGCGACCCGCTTCATTCGGCATCTCCTTCGGGGGTGTCCTGGCACGGCGACACGCACGGCCCCTTCGCCCACCACTCCGGCAGCATCGCGATGGCCTCGTCACCGAGCGGGTTGACGCCCGGCCCGGCCGCGAGCGAGTGGCCGACCAGGACGTGCAGGCACTTGACCCGGTCGGGCATACCGCCCGCGCTCGGGAAGCCCTGGAGCACCTCGATGGCGTCCCGGCGCCGGATGTAGTCCTCGTGTGCCGCCCGGTAGGCGGCGGCCAGCTCCGGGTCGCTCGCCAGCCGTTCGGTCATCTCCTTCATCACGCCGTTGGCCTCCAGCGTGCCGATCGCGGAGGCCGCACGCGGGCAGGTGAGGTAGTACAGCGTGGGGAAGGGGGTGCCGTCCTCCAGGCGCGGCGCCGTCTCGACGACATCCGGCTGGCCGCAGGGGCAGCGGTGCGCGATGGCGCGCAGCCCGCGCGGCGGGCGGCCCAACTGCTCCTTGAAGGCGGCGATGTCCTCGGCGGTGGGCTCGGTGGGCTCGGTCTGGGGCGGGGCGGTGTCCATGTGCGCTTTCGGTGAGGTCGGTGGTGCGGGGGACGTGACGGGCCGGACGGAACGAGGCGGACTGGGGCGGTGCGGCGGCGCTACCGCCGGTCGGCGGAGTCGACGCCGTCCCACAGATTCTCGTACCAGGGGCGCTGTGCGGCTGCCGGCGCCTTGCGCACCGCACCGGTGCGGGGGCCGTCCTGGACGATATATCCGGTCTCACCCGGCGCGATGTAGTGCAGATGCCGGCGGGCCTGCTGCCGGACGTACTCCGGGTCCTGCCAGCGGGCCTTCTCGTCGCGCAGCCGGTTCAGCTCCCGGCCGGCCTCCTGCGCCTTGCGGCGCTGGTCGGCGATGTCCGAACGCTGGGAGACGTACTGCCTTATGGGGTAGGCGAGGGCGACGACCAACGAGCACATCACCAGGGCGAGCAGGGCGGCGCGGCCGGTGAGGCGGTTGCGGCGGGGCGGCCGGGCGCGGTAGACCCGGGCGGCGGCCTGCTCGCCGAGCGCCTTGAGTCGGGTCGCGGTCGAGAACCGGTCCGCGGACACATCGCCTCCCCTTGATCACCGGACGGTGCACACTACGCGCCGGCTCCGCCGCCCTGCGGGCGTCGCAAGCAAAGCCGTCCCCGGCAACGGTACGGGACCGTTGCCGGGGACGCTTCGAAGTGGTGCGCTGCGCTCGCGTCAGTTGGCGGTGCGGAACCGCGGGAAGGCGGAGCGGCCGGCGTAGACGGCGGCGTCGTCGAGGATCTCCTCGATGCGCAGCAGCTGGTTGTACTTGGCGACGCGCTCGGAGCGGGCCGGGGCACCGGTCTTGATCTGGCCGCAGTTGGTGGCGACGGCCAGGTCGGCGATGGTGACGTCCTCGGTCTCGCCGGAGCGGTGCGACATCATGCACTTGAAGCCGTTGCGCTGGGCCAGCTCGACGGCGTCCAGGGTCTCGGTCAGCGAGCCGATCTGGTTGACCTTCACCAGCAGCGCGTTGGCGGAGTTCTCCTCGATGCCGCGGGCCAGGCGCTCGGGGTTGGTGACGAACAGGTCGTCGCCGACGAGCTGCACCTTGGAGCCGAGCTTCTCGGTGATGACGTTCCAGCCGGCCCAGTCGTCCTCGAACAGCGGGTCCTCGATGGAGACGAGCGGGTAGTCCGCCACGAGCCCCTCGTAGTACTCCGTCATCTCGGCGGCCGAGCGCTCCTTGCCCTCGAACTGGTAGACGCCGTCCTTGTAGAACTCGGAGGCGGCGACGTCGAGCGCCAGGGCGATGTCCTGGCCGGGGGCGTAACCGGCTTCCTTGATGGCTTCCAGGATGAGGTCGAGGGCCTCGCGGTTGGAGCCGAGGTTCGGGGCGAAGCCGCCCTCGTCGCCGAGACCGGTGGCCAGACCCTTGGTCTTCAGGACCTTCTTGAGGGTGTGGTAGACCTCGGCGCCCCAGCGCAGCGCCTCGGAGAAGGACTCCGCGCCGATCGGGGCGATCATGAACTCCTGGATGTCCACGTTGGAGTCGGCGTGCGACCCACCGTTGAGGATGTTCATCATCGGGACGGGCAGGACGTGCGCGTTCGGGCCACCGAGGTAGCGGAACAGCGGGAGGTCGCTGGCCTCGGAGGCGGCGTGCGCGACGGCGAGGGAGACGCCGAGGATGGCGTTGGCGCCGAGGGAGCCCTTGTTGTCCGTGGCGTCCAGGTCGAACATCGCCTGGTCGATCAGCCGCTGCTCGGTCGCGTCGTAGCCGACGAGCTCCGGGCCGATCTGCTCGATGACGGCCAGGACGGCCTTCTCCACGCCCTTGCCCATGTAGCGGCTCGGGTCGCCGTCACGGAGCTCGATGGCCTCGAAGGCACCGGTCGAGGCGCCGGACGGAACGGCGGCACGGCCCGTGCTGCCGTCGTCGAGGCCGACCTCGACCTCGACCGTGGGATTACCTCGCGAGTCGAGAATTTCGCGGGCTACGACGACGTCGATGGACGGCACGTTGTCTCCTTCATGGGTGTCTGGAGTTCTGCAGCACGAGCCTAACGGCCTTGGGCGCATCCGTTCGCCCTCGGCCCGCTCAGTGGGACGAAAAGAGGCCCAAAAGCCCAGCTCATGGGAGGTTTCGCCACATTGTTCGCCGAGCGGGAAAAGTTGCCTGACGATGCTGGTCAAGACCGCCTGCCGGGGACGGGTGCGCACCCTCTTCCGCGACGCGAAATCCGGGCCGCCGACATGGAGAAGCCCCGCCGCGGCGCGATGGGGGATGGCGCGCCGCCGCGGGGCGGTCTCCTGCACGAGCGGGTGGAGCGGAGGGCAGACGCGATGGACGCGATGGTCACGGGGGACGGCGTGGGGAGAGCGGTCCGTCCCCGGTTCGTTCACACCGGCTGCCCGGCCCCGGACCCCTCAGCCGGGGCGGGCGGATCGTGCGTACCGCCGTACGCACGGACCACCCGGCCGGCCGGAGACGGTGAGGTCCTCGGCGCCCCTGTGCAGGGGTCGGCTCAGACGTCGAGCTTCTGGCCGGGGATGATCAGGTTCGGGTTGCCGCCGATGACGGACTTGTTGTCCGAGTAGAGCGCCTTCCAGGTGGTGCCGTGCGCCTTGGCGATCTTGGCGAGGGTGTCGCCCGCCTTGACGGTGTAGTTGCCGGAGGCGTTGGACTTCGGGGCCGGCTTCGACTTCTCGGGCGCGGGGGCCGGCGCAGGCTTCTCGGCCTTCTCGCCGGTGTTGCCCTGCGGGGCGTCGCCGGAGGTGTCGAGGTCGGGGGAGGGGCCACCGGCGGTCAGGTTGCCGGCGCCGGCGCAGGACCAGGCACCCGGGCCCTGGATGGCGAGCAGCTTCTCGGCGGCGGCTATCTGCTGGCTCTTGGTGGCCAGGTCGGCGCGCGCGGCGTACTGGGTGCCACCGGCGGCGGCCCAGCTGGAGTTGGAGAACTGCAGGCCGCCGTAGTAGCCGTTGCCGGTGTTGATCGACCAGTTGCCACCGGACTCGCACTGGGCGACGGCGTCCCAGGTCTCGACGGACGCGGCGGAGGCGGAGGAGGCGCCCATGAGCGGGACGGCCACGGCAGCACCGGCGACACCGGCGAGGGTGGCGACGCGGACGGCCTTGGAGGGACGACGGTGCTTGCCCTTGTTGTTCAGCATGGTTCGTTCGTTTCCTCACCGACGCCTGCGAGGTGAGCTGTCGGGTTCGGGCCATGTGAGTTGCCCGGCCGCGTGTACATGACATGCGACTTCACCCCAAGCCGGTTGACCCGCTTTCACGGGTGGGGCCGGCGCTTACCTTGGGTCCCCCGCTCCTGCCTTCGGCGCTTGCGCGTCGACCGCCTTCGACCACCGGCAGGATTCGGCGTGTGATCGAAGGGCCCGCTTTGGCGAGCGGTCCTGACCGTAAGCAGTAACCCCCTTGGTGTTCAAACCCCACCATCTGAACCAAGTTGACCGTTTTTGATCATAGGGTGCACCCATTTCTGCAGGTGGACCCAGGTTTGGGAACGGCGCGGGAGCTGGACGCCGCACCCCGGAACGAGAGCCTTGTCTCACTTTCCCAAAAGGGGGCGAAGGTGAGCGAACTACCCTTCGATGTGCCCGAGATCGAGGATCTGCCCCGGCTTGATCAGGTCGGCGTCGGCGCCGACGACGCCCTCGTTGCGGTCGTAGAGGGCGGGCCACCCACCGGGCACCTCACGGGCCTCCGCGATGGCTGACAGGCTGTCACCGGCGCGCACGGTGTAGTCGCCGCCGGCCGGACCGGTCTGATGCGCGTCACCGTCACGGGAGGCGTGCCGGCCCGACGAGCGGCCGCTGTCGTCCGCCTCGTCCGCGCCCTCACCGCTCTCCTCGGCGCCGCCGCGGTGCCTGCCCGTGCCGGGCGTCCCATCCGCCGTGGAGTCGCCGCCCGCGGACGCGTCATCCGGCGCGCCCGTCCCGTCGGTGCGGCTGCCGCCCTCGTCCCGGCCGTCGGCACGGGAGGGGTCATCGCCACGGGAGGAGTCGTCGCGCCGGTCGTCCGCCGTCGGGGAGCCGGAGTCGGACGGATCGGAATCCGCGGGCCCGGACTGCTCGGCGGGATCCGACGCGTCAGGGGAGGGCGTCGCGTCGGACGGCTCGTCGCCTTCCGACGGGCCGGAGGAGTCGGAGGAGCCCGAGGAGTCCGAGGAGTCCGAGGAGTCCGAGGAGTCCGACGGGTCCGACGGGTCCGAGGAGTCGGACGGGCCGGAGCCGTCGGAGGGGTCCAGGAGGTCCGGGTCGAGGAGGCTCACGCCGCCCGGGTCGACCTCGGGCGAGGAGCCGTCCGCGGTCAGCCCGGCGTTCACCGCACAGCTGGGCCAGGCGTCGGGCCCGCGGTCGTCCAGGATCGCCTCGGCCACGGATATCTGCTGGGAGCGGCTGGCGAGGTCGGGGCGGGAGGCGTAGTCCGCGCCGCCGTACTCGTCCCACATGTCCTGGGTCAGCTGCAGGCCGCCGTAGAAGCCGTTGCCCGAGGCCGCGCTCCACATCCCGCCGCTCTCGCACTGCGCGACGCGGTCCCACGTCGCGGTGTCGGCGGCGTGTGCGCCACTCGCGCCGAGCAGCGGCAGGGCGATGCCGGCGCCGGTGACCCCCGCCGTGACAAAGATGGCCGGTGCTTGACGGGGGCGCCTGTGTCGGCCGTTCCCGGAACGCATGCGGTTGCCTTTCGCGCGGCGGTGGAGTTGTCCGATCGCCGGCCGCGTCCGGCGCACCAATACATCCGGTGCACCAGGTTTGACTTCCGCCGATCGGGTGAAGCTCTTCGGTTCGGTCGAAAGGTAGCCGGGGTCACGGGTAGTCACAAGCCGGTGTAGTGGAGATCACGTAAAGGTCACACAGGTGACGGAGCGTCAATTCCGGACCCGTCCCCGGTCAGGGCCGCGGAGGCGTGAACTCCACCGGAAGCGACCGCAGTCCGCGCATGATGAGACCGCCGCGCCAGCGCAAATCATCAGGTTCCGCCGCAAGGCGGATGTCCGGCAGCCGGGTCAGCAGCGTCGCGAGGGCGGTCTGCCCTTCGAGCCGGGCCAGCGGGGCGCCCAGGCAGTAGTGGATGCCGTGCCCGTATCCCAGGTGCTGATTGTCGCGCCGGGTGAGGTCGAGGGTGTCCGGTTCGGGGAACCGCTCCGGGTCGCGATCCGCCGCGGCCAGCACCACCAGGACGGGGTCGCCCTCGGCGATGCGCTGCCCGCCCAGCGTCAGCTCCTGCGTCGCGAACCGCCACGTCGCCAGCTCGACCGGGCCGTCGTAGCGCAGCAGCTCCTCGATGCCGGTGGCGAGCAGCTCGGTGTCCCCCGCCTCCATCGACTTCTGCAGCAGTTCGCGCTGCGCGGGGTTGCGCAGCAGCGCGTAGGTGCCGTTGCCGATGAGGTTGACGGTGGTCTCGAAGCCGGCGAAGAGCAGGATGAAGGCCATCGCCGCGACCTCGTTCTCGCTGAGGTGCTCACCGTGGTCGGAGGCCCGGATCAGGCCGGAGATCAGGTCCTCGTCCGCCTCGTCGCCCAGGGACTCGCGCTTGCGGTGGATCAGTTCGGCGAGGTAGCCGCGCATCTTCTTCACCGACCTGGCGACCCCGCCGCGCGGTCCGCCGCCGTGCCGGATCATCATCCCGGCCCAGTCCCGGAAGTCGTCCTGGTCCTCGCGCGGGACGCCGAGCAGATCGCAGATCGCGTAGATGGGGAGCGGGAAGGCGAACTCGTGGATGAGGTCCGCCGCTCCGGTCTCCGCGTCCGGCTGCTTGGCGATCATGTCGTCGATGAGGGAGTCGGTCAGCTCCTGCACCCGGGGGGCGAAGGCCGCGACCCGGCGCGGGGTGAACGCCTTCGCCACCAGGCGGCGGAGCCGGGTGTGGTCCGGGGGGTCGATGTTGAGCAGATGCGTCATCAGGTTGGCGCTGCGCTCGCCCGGGATGCCGACCTTGCCCTTGCCGTGCGCGGCCTCGCTGTGATGCCGGGGGTTCTTGGAGAGCCGGGCGTCGGCGAGGGCCTGCCGCGCGTCGGTGTAGCGGGTCACCAGCCAGGCATCGACGCCGCTGGGCAGTGCGGTCCTGTGCACCGGCGCGTGGGTGCGCAGCCAGGCGTACGCGGGGTACGGGTCGGAGGCGAACTCCCAGGTGAACAGCTCGGGGGCGGGCGGAGCCGCGGAGCCTGCCGGGCAGCTCGCGGGGGCGTCGGCGGGGGTGGCGTCGGGCATGTCGTGCACCCACCGACCGTAACCGGTGGGCGTGCACCGGCGCGCCCGCGGAGTCACGGCCTGCGCCCGGGGTGCGCGGGGACCGGCACGGGCGCACCGCGCTCCGCCGTGCGCGACCGGCGCCCGCCCGGTGGGCTACCGCGGCCCCGGCTCCACGCCCAGGCCCGCGAGGAACGCGACGGCCGACGGCGACGGGCCCAGGCCGCTCCACACCACGCGCTCGCTGCGCTCGGGCGCCGGCCGCACCCGCAGGATGTGCAGGCCGGGCAGCTCCGAGGCGATGGCCTCGGGCACCATGCCGACCCCCAGCCCGGCGCGCACCAGCTTCGCCAGGAACTCCACGGTCGTCACCTCGAACGCCACCTCGGACGTCAGGCCGGCCGCGCGGAACGCCTCGTCGCGCTGGCGGCGGGCGGCCGAGCCGGCCGTGAAGTCGACGAAGGTCTCCTCGGCGAGCCGCGCCAGACGTGTCCACTCCTGCCGGGCCAGCGGGTGGCCGGGTGGTACGACCGCGACCAGCTCGCCGCGCGCAAGCTCCTTCTCCCGGACTCCGGCGGTGCGCGCGCCGGGCACCAGACCGACGAAGGCGACGTCCAGGCCGCCCTGCCTGACCTGCTCGATCAGGTCGTCGCTCATGTCCATCCGCAGGCTGACGCACACCTGCGGACAGCGGGCGCGGAACGCTCCGAGCTCCCGGGCGAGGTCGACCGCCGCGACCGTCGAGATGGCGCCGACCGCCAGCCGCCCGCGCACCTCTCCGGTCGTCGCCTCCACCTCGGCGCGGGCCCGCTCCGCCGCCTGCAGGGCCTGCCGCGCGACCGGGACGAAGGCCGCACCGGCGACGGTCAGCCGGACGCTGCGGCTGGTGCGGTGAAAGAGCCGGGCGCCGAGTTCCTTCTCCAGCCGGGCGATCTGGTGGCTGAGGGCGGACTGCACCACATGGCAGCGCTCGGCGGCGCGGGTGAAGCCGCCCGTCTCGGCGACGGCGACCACGTACCGCATCTGCTGGAGCTCCATCGCCCGATCGTAGCCATCGATCGCGTTCCACGATGAGTGCGATGACAACTATGCGTTGGACTCATCGATCGTGGACGGCGCACGCTGGGCGGGCCCGGAGTCACGGTGGCCGCGGGCGGCGGGAAAGGACACCCACATGGAGCCCGAGCAGACGCCGGGGCCGGAGCAGCGGAGCACGGCGGAGCCGGACGCGGGCACCGGCCGGCTGGGGCGCGGCACACTGCTGCTGATGTCGGTCGCCACCGGCCTGTCCGTCGCGGGAAACTACTTCGCCCAGCCGCTGCTGGACGTCATCGGCCGGGATCTGCGGCTGTCCGCCTCAACCGCCGCGCTGGTGGTGACCGTGGCCCAGGTCGGCTACGGGCTCGGGCTGCTGCTGCTCGTGCCGCTCGGCGATCTGCTGGAGCGGCGCCGGCTCGCGGTGACCCTGTGCGTGGCCACCGCGGGCTTCCTGACCGTGACGGCGAGCGCGCCCAACGCCGCGCTGCTGCTGACCGGCACCGCGCTCACCGGTCTCGCGTCGGTCGCCGCCCAGGTCCTGGTGCCGTACGCGGCGACCCTCTCGGCGCCCGCCGAACGCGGCCGGACCGTCGGCACCGTCATGACCGGGCTGCTGCTGGGCATTCTGCTGGCCCGTACGGCCTCCGGGATGCTCGCCGAACTCGGCGGCTGGCGCACCGTCTACTGGGTCAACGCCGCGTTGATGCTGCTGGTGGCGGTGCTGCTGCGGCTCCGGCTGCCCGCCCTGCGCACCACGGCCGGCCTGCGCTATCCGGCGCTGCTGCGCTCGACGCTCGCGCTGTTCGTGCAGGAGCCGGTGCTGCGGTGGCGGGCCGCGATCGGGGCGCTGGCTTTCGCCGGCTTCAGCGTGCTGTGGACGGCCGTCGCGTTCTTGATGTCCGGTCCTGCCTACGGCTGGCAGGAGTCGGCCATCGGGCTGCTGGGGCTCGTGGGGGCGGCCGGTTCGCTGTCCGCGTCGGCGGCCGGACGGCTGGCGGACCGGGGCCTGGTGCACCGGGTGACCGGCGCGGGGGCGTTCCTGCTGCTGGGGTCGTGGGGTCTGCTGGCGGCCGGCGGCGCCGGCGGGGCGTGGGCGCTCGCGGCCCTGCTGGTCGGCGTGATCGTGCTGGACCTCGCCGTGCAGGCGGTGCACGTCAGCAACCAGAACGTGGTCTACGCGGTCCGGCCCGAGGCCCGCAACCGCCTCAACTCCGCCTACATGGCGAGCTATTTCGCCGGTGGCGCGGTCGGCTCGGCGCTCACCTCGGTGGTCTGGAGCGCGGCCGGCTGGGGCGGGGTGTGCGTCCTGGGCGCGGCGCTCGCCGCGGCCGTCGCGGCGGTGTGGCTCGTGGACCGGCTGCGCCGGAGGTCCGGGCCGCACGACGGCGGTGCCGCCCGCCCGGTGGGGGACGGCACCGGGGCCCCGTCGGCTCGGCCCGCTCAGTCGTCGAACAGCTCGTCGTCGGCGTCCGAGGCGCTCGCGTCCTCCTCGGAGGACCGGCCCGAGGGCGGCAGCCCCTCGGCGGCCCGGATCGCGTCGCGGTAGGTGCGGGCCGCGGCGCGCAGCGCGGTCTCCGGGTCGGTGCCCTCGGCCTCCGCCCGCACCGCCAGCGCCAGCAGTTCGTAGCCGACGCCCTCGCCCGCCGGTTCCGCCTCGATACCGGCCGTACGGGCCCGGGAGGCGAGCTTGCCGGCCAGGGCGAGCGCGGGCTGGGCCGGCGGTACGCCGTCGGTCACCGACTCCCGCCGCTTCTCCACCGCCTTGGTGCGCAGCCAGTGCGCCTTGACGTCGTCGGGGGTGGTGGCGGCCGCGTCCCCGAAGACATGCGGATGGCGGTGGATCAGCTTCTCGACGATGCCGCCCGCGACATCGTCGAGGGAGAACGGCTCATCCGGGTCGTCCTGCGCGATCCGGGCGTGGAAGACGACCTGGAGCAGCACATCGCCCAGCTCCTCGCGCAGCGCCGCGCGGTCGCCCTCCTCGATGGCCTCGACCAGCTCGTAGGCCTCCTCCAGGCCGTACTTGGCGAGGTCGTGGTGCGTGCGGATGCTGCTCCACGGGCACTCGGCGCGGATGCGGTCCATGACCTGGACGAGATCCAGCAGCCGGGCGCCGGGGAGGTCGTAGGAGCCGGGCAGGAGTTCCAGGTCGGGCATGGTCTCCCGGCCTGAGCCGGCCAGCCGCGCAAGGCCGTCGGTCAGCGCGCTCTCGCCGGCCGCGGAGGTCAGCACGACGGCGGTACGGTCCCCGGCCACGCAGTGGTCGACGAGCTCGCGCGCGGAGAGGGATGCCTCCTCCACCTCGATACCGGCCTCCCGCAGATAGGGCAGCTGCGGATGGCCGGGGTCGGCGCACAGGACCCGCCCGGCCGTGCGCAGCGTCTGCCACGCGGGCCAGGACAGCAGTCCGGGGGCGACCCGGTGGCTGGTGGTGAGCAGGACCAGGCGACCGGTGCCGCCGCCCTGCGAGGGGGCGTCGGCGCCGGAGTCGGCGTGGGAGGCGTCAGCGTTCACGTATCGAACGTAACGCACCCCTCCGACAGGCCCGGCGCCGGTCGGCCCCGCCCGCCGGGCAACCGCAGCCGGCGTCCCGCTCAGGTCTGCTGCTGCTCCGCGGTGCGCCCGGTGGTGATCCAGGGGTCCTTGGTCTCGCCGAGGATGACCTCCTGGTCGTCCCAGGTGCCGAAGCGCGGGTTGACGTCGATGCCCATGGACCGGGAGGTCTTCGACAGCGCCTCGGCGAGCTTCTGCTGGCCCTGCGGCTGCCCGCGGTCGGCCCCGAGGTGCTCGGCGACGCCGTCCAGCAGCAGCTGGTTGCGGACCATGGCGTCGATCTCGTCCGGGGCGATGGCCTGCTGGAGCCACAGCGCCTTCAGCCGTTCCGCGCCGCCCGCCCGCTTCTCGGCCGCCGCCCGCCACTTCTGGATGTCGTCACGGGTGACCTCGACACCGGCATCCTTCGCGGCGCGCTCCAACACCTCGTCGAAGATCAGTCCGTTGAGGGTGGCGAGGCTCAGCCGGCCGGTGTTGCTGATCATCTGTCCGCCCTGCGGGGACTTGCCCTGGGCTTCGCGGACATCCCGCACCTTCGCCTGCAGCTGCGAGACGGTGATCCGCTTCCCGTCCACCACGGCCGCGGCACCGGGGTGCGCGTCGGCGCCGCAGGCGGCCAGCAGCGGGGCTGCGGCCAGCAGAGCGGCGGTGGCGGATACGGAGAGCGCTGTCCTACGGCGGAACACTTGGCCTCCCGGCAGATCGTGCGACGGAGTCTCGACCTTGAGTGATCGATGCTATGGAGTCGGCGTGGCCCAGGCCACTGCTTCGGCCAACGATCTCTCCCGGTGGCGGTTCCGCCCGGTAACGGTTCGGCACGGTGGCGTTCGGGTGTCGCCTTTCCCCCGGGCGTCCTCGCTACTTCGCCGAGAACCGCGCCGGCGCCTCGGTGGGGCCGCCGCCGGCCGGCAGGCGCTCTCGCGGACAGGAGGTGAGCACCCGCGCCATCGCGTCCCGCTCGCCCCGCGTCACCCACAGCCCGTACTTCTTCTTCACCGCCACCTGGTGGGCGACGTAGTCGCAGCGGGCGGCCTTGAACGCGGGCAGCCAGGTCGCCGCGTCCCCGTCGCCCTTCTGCCGGTTGGCCGAAGCGTCCACCGCGATCAGGTTGAGCGGGTCGTTGGCCAAGGCCACCCGCTTGCTCCCCGGCCACTGCTGCGCGCCCTTCTGCCAGGCGTCCGACAGCGCCACCACATGATCGATGTCGACCTTGCTGCGGCCCCGCTCGTAGCGCAGCGACCGCCCGGTGTACGGGTCCTGGGGCAGGGTCCCCGACACCACGACGCAGTCGCCGTCACGGAATGCGGTGGCCCGCAGATCGCGCTTGAGGATGTCGTCCCGGGTACCGCAGCCGTTGCTGTCGGTGTCCGCCCAGGGCGAGCCGAACCGGTCCCGGTCGTAACCGGTCTTCGGGGCACGGCCCTTGACGTCGAGGGACGCCACCGCACGCAGCGCGCTGCCCGCGCGCCCCTCGGGCGCGGGAACGGACGGGCTCGCACCCGCGTCTGAATCACTGCCGCCCCGGCCCTCGTACGGGGAGCAGCCGGTGAGGGCCAGCAGGGCGGCGAGCGCGGAGACCGCTGCGGCGGTCAGGGCAGGCGCGGTGGCGCGGCCCCCTCCCGTTTCGCGGCGGTCGCGGGGAGGGGCGAGGAGCGCGGACCGTATCAAAGCGGCGTCCAATCCGGAGCGTCGGAGGGGAGGGCGGGCTGCGGCGGCCGCCGGGTTCGACCGGTTCGCCGCTTCGAGTATCTTTTCGGAAGTTGAGAGTGAGGACCCTCATGGACACGGCCGCAGCAACGGCGGCGGACGGCAGCACCGGGCATCGGCCCGGGGCGGCCACCGGCGCCCGCCCCGCGACCGCGGCCACCGACGGCGCGCCGGCCGGCCGGCTGCGGCGCCTTGCGCACCGCCTGCGGGCGCCCCGCCTCGACCCGTACTGGACCGCTGCATTCCTCTTCCTCGCCTACGCGACGCTGTCCCTGTGCCGCTTCCGCTCGATGGGCACCGCGTCGTGGGACCTGGGGATCTTCGAGCAGGCCGTACGGGGCTACGCGCACCTCTCGGCGCCGGTCGTCGACCTCAAGGGGCCGGGCACCAACATCCTGGGCGACCACTTCAGCCCCGTACTGATTCTGCTCGCCCCCTTCTACCGGCTGCTGCCCTCCCCCGCGACCCTCCTCACCGCGCAGGCCGCCCTGTTCGCGCTGTCCGCCCTGCCCGTCACCCGGGCCGCGGCCCGCTATCTCGGCCGCGCCAGGGGCCTGGCCGTCGGCCTCGCCTACGGCCTGTCCTGGGGCGTGCAGAAGGCGGTCGACTTCGACTTCCACGAGATCGCCTTCGCGCTGCCGCTGCTCGCCTTCGCCCTCGAAGCGGTGCTGCGCGGGCGGTGGACCGCGGCGGTGTGCTGGGCCGCGCCCCTGGTGCTGGTCAAGGAGGACCTGGGGGTGACCGCCGCCGCCATCGGGGCGGTCGTGCTGATCCGCACCCGCAGGGCCACCCCGGCGGCCATCGCCCTGGTCGCGTTCGGCATCACCGCCACCGCCGTCACCCTGGGCCTGGTCATCCCCGCCTTCAACGGCTCCGGCTCCTACGACTACTGGACCAAACTCGGCGGCGAGGGCGGCGGCCCCGCCATCCCGGTCGACACCGCCGTCCGCACCACGCTGTGGATCCTGCTGCCCACCACCGGTCTGCTCGCGCTGCGCTCCCCGCTGTTGCTGATAGCGCTGCCCACCGTGGGCTGGCGCTTCCTCTCCCACGACGCGCACTACTGGGGCATCGACTGGCACTACAACGCCGTCCTGATGCCGGTGGTCTTCCTCGCCCTCGTCGACGCCCTCGCGCACACCCGGCTCTCCGCCCGGCCCTGGCTGCGCGCGTACGCCCTGCACCTGCCGTCCGCCGCGCTCGCCGCCGCGCTGGCACTGACCACCACACTCCCGCTGGCCCGTCTCACCGAAGCGGTCACCTACCGCAAGCCGCCGGCCGTCACCGCCGCCGAGCGGCTGCTGGAGCGGATACCGGACGGCGCGACCGTGGAGGCCGACATCCGGCCGCTGAGCCGTCTCACCGGCCGCACCCGTGTGCTGTGGACCGGCGACACCGACGGCATCTCCCCCGACTACATCGCGGTGCAACTGCACGACAACCGCTCCCCGCAGCAGGCCCTCGCCGACGCCGCGCGCCGCCACCCGGAGGCGAAGTACGCGCCCCTCGGCGGCGTCGCGGACCTCGTCGTATTTCGCAGGACGGCCGAGCGCTGAGTGCCTAGGGTGGCGCGATGACCACCGACGTGATCGTCCTCAACGGCGGTTCCAGCTCCGGGACCTCGTCCCTGGCCCGCGCCCTGCAGCACACCCTCCCCCGCCCCTGGCTGACCTTCGGTGTCGACACCTTCGGTGAAGCCCTCCCACCGACCCTGCAGGACTCGCCGGACGGTCTGCTCGTCGCGCCCGACGGGCAGGTCACGGTCGGCCCGGCCTACCGGGCCCTGGAGTCCGCCTGGCGCAACGGCATCGCCGCGATGGCCCGCGGCGGCACCGGCGTCATCCTCGACGAGGTGTTCCTCGGCGGCCACGAAGGCCAGCGGCGGTGGCAGTCCGCGCTGGAGGGCCTTGAGGTGCTGTGGGTCGGCGTCCGCTGCGACGCCGAGACCGCCGCGGCCCGCGAACGGGCCCGCGGCGACCGGGTGGTGGGGATGGCCGCCGCCCAGGCCGACCTCGTCCACAAGGGCGTCCGCTACGACATGGAGGTCGACACCGCCGCCGCCACCCCGGACGCCTGCGCGCGCCTGATCGCGGCACGGGTGCGCTGAACGGGCCGGCGCGGCACACAGGGAACCGCGCCGGCCCGCCGCGAAGGCCCCCTCACGCCCCCGGGATCGGCTACGAACCCAGGATCGTCGTCAGGAACTCCCCCACCCACGACAGCAGTTCCCGGCCGACCAGCGGCTTTCCGCCGATCTTGCCGGTGGTCGGCCGGGGCACCAGGATCTGCCGGGTGGCCGGCTTGAGCACCGTCCGCGGATACAGCCGCTTGAGCCGCAGCTCCTGCGACTCCCGCAACTCCACGGGACCGAAGCGGACGTTGGAGCCCTGCAGGGTGATGTCGGCGACGCCGCTGGAGCGCGCCAGCATCCGCAGCCCGGCGACCAGCAGCAGATTCTCCACCGGCTCGGGCATCTTGCCGTAGCGGTCGGTCAGCTCCTCGCGGACCGCGGCGATGTCCTCCTCGGTCGTGGCGGAGGCGATGGCGCGGTACGCCTGCAGCCGCAGCCGCTCGCCCGGCGCGTAGTCGTGCGGGACGTGCGCGTCGACCGGCAGCTCGATCTTGACCTCCAGCGGCGGCTCCTCCTCCACACCGCCTTCCAGCGACGCCCGGTAGTCCGCGACGGCCTCGCCGACCATCCGGACGTACAGGTCGAAGCCGACGCCGGCGATGTGCCCGGACTGCTCACCGCCGAGGAGGTTGCCCGCACCGCGGATCTCCAGGTCCTTCATCGCGACATACATACCGGCGCCCATCTCGGTGTGCTGGGCGATGGTCGCCAGCCGCTCGTGCGCGGTCTCGGTGAGCGGCTTCTCCGGCGGGTAGAGGAAGTAGGCGTAGCCGCGGTCCCGGCCGCGGCCCACCCGCCCGCGCAGCTGGTGGAGCTGGGAGAGGCCGAAGTTGTCGCCGCGCTCGACGATCAGGGTGTTGGCGTTGGAGATGTCGATGCCCGATTCGACGATCGTCGTGGAGACCAGCACATCGAACTTCTTCTCCCAGAAGTCGACGACGACCTGCTCCAGCGCCGTCTCGCCCATCTGGCCGTGAGCGGTCCTGATCCGCGCCTCGGGCACGATCTCGCGCAGCCGCGCGGCGGCCCGGTCGATGGACTCCACCCGGTTGTGGATGTAGAAGACCTGGCCCTCGCGCAGCAGTTCACGCCGGATGGCGGCGCCGATCTGCTTCTGCTCGTACGGGCCGACGAAGGTCAGGACCGGATGCCGCTCCTCGGGCGGGGTGGTGATCGTCGACATCTCGCGGATGCCGGTGACCGCCATCTCCAGGGTCCGCGGGATGGGCGTCGCGGACATGGTCAGCACATCGACGTTGGCGCGCAGCTTCTTCAGCTGCTCCTTGTGCTCCACACCGAAGCGCTGCTCCTCGTCGACGATGACCAGGCCCAGGTCCTTGAACTTGGTCTCCGAGGAGAACAGCCGGTGGGTGCCGATGACGAGGTCGACGGAGCCCTCCCGCAGCCCTTCCAGGACGGCCTTGGCCTCGGTGTCGGTCTGGAAGCGGGACAGCGCCCTGACCTTGACCGGGAACTGGCTGTACCGCTCGGTGAACGTGCCGAAGTGCTGCTGGACGAGGAGCGTGGTCGGCACCAGGACCGCGACCTGCTTGCCGTCCTGCACCGCCTTGAAGGCCGCGCGGACCGCGATCTCGGTCTTGCCGTAGCCGACGTCGCCGCAGATCAGCCGGTCCATCGGGACCGACTTCTCCATGTCCTCCTTGACCTCGGCGATGGTGGTGAGCTGGTCGGGCGTCTCGGCGTACGGGAAGGCGTCCTCCAGTTCCCGCTGCCAGGGGGTGTCCGGGGCGAAGACGTGGCCGGGGGCCGCCATCCGCGCGGAGTACAGCTTGATCAGGTCGGCGGCGATCTCCTTGACCGCCTTCTTGGCGCGCGCCTTGGTCTTCGTCCAGTCGGCGCCGCCCAGCCGGTGCAGCGTCGGGGCCTCCCCGCCCACGTACTTGGTGACCTGCTCCAGCTGGTCGGTGGGGATGTAGAGACGGTCGCCGGGCTGGCCGCGCTTGGCGGGCGCGTACTCGACGAGGAGGTACTCGCGGGTGGCGCCCTGCACGGTCCGCTGCACCATCTCGATGTAGCGGCCCACGCCGTGCTGCTCGTGCACGATGAAGTCGCCGGCCTGCAGCGTCAGCGGGTCGATGGTCTTGCGGCGACGGGCCGGCATCCGGCCCAGCTCCTTGGACGCCGCCTTCTGCCCGGACAGATCCGTCTCGGTCAGTACCGCGAGCCGCAGCCCCTGGTCGATGAAGCCGTTGTCGAGGGAGCCGCAGGTCACGTGGACCAGATTCGGTGCGATCTGCGACAGCTCGGCTTCCATGCGCGCCGGGATGCCCTCGCCGCCGAGCACCTCGACGGTGCGCGCCGCCGGGCCGTGCGCCTCGGTGACGAACACCGTTCGCCAGCCGTCGGCGAGCCACTGCTTGGTGTCGGCGAGCGCCCGCGCGGTGTCCCCGCGGTAGGTGTCGGGGGCGTGCATGCCGAGTTTGAGGGTGTCCCCGGCCGCCGCGACATCGGCGGCCGTCAGCTCCTCACCGGCGGCGTCGGACCCGATGTCGCCGGAGGAGAACTGGCTGACCGACCACCACATCATGTCCAGCTCGCGGGCCCGCTCCCGGACGTCCGCGATCCCCCACAGCGACGCCGCGCCCACGTCGATCGGTGCCTCGCCGCCGCCCGCGCTGGCCGCCCACGACGCCTGCAGGAACTCCTGGCTGGTGGCCACCAGGTCCGCGGCCCGTGTCCGGACCCGCTCCGGATCGCACACCACGGCCATGCTGCCCTTGGGCAGCACGTCAAGCAGCAGTTCCATCTCGTCGACCAGGGCGGGCGCGAGGGACTCCATGCCCTCGACGGCGATGCCCTCGGCGATCTTCCCGAGCAGCTCGCCCAGCTCCGGGTGCTGCTCGGCGAGCGCCGCGGCCCGCGTCCGGACGTCTTCGGTCAGCAGCAGTTCACGGCACGGCGGCGCCCACAGACCGTGCTCGGCGACCTCGAGCGACCGCTGGTCGGCGACCTTGAAGTACCGGATCTCCTCGACGTCGTCGCCCCAGAACTCCACCCGCAACGGGTGCTCCTCGGTCGGGGGGAAGACGTCCAGGATGCCACCGCGGACCGCGAACTCGCCGCGCTTCTCGACCAGTTCGACGCGCGTGTAGGCGGCGGCCGCCAGCCCGTCGACGATGTCGCCGAGGTCGGCGCTGCCGCCCGTGCGCAGGCTGACCGGGACCAGGTCCCCCAGCCCCTTGACCTGCGGCTGAAGCACGGAGCGGATGGGCGCGACGACGATCGAGACGGGGCCGGCCATCACGTCGTCCGCCCGCGGGTGCGCGAGCCTGCGCAGCACCGCGAGCCGGCGGCCGACGGTGTCCGAGCGCGGCGAGAGCCGCTCGTGCGGCAGCGTCTCCCAGGACGGGAACTCCACGACGGAGTTCTCCTCACCGGCCGGCATCAAGGTGCGCAGCGCGGCGGCCAGGTCCTCCGCCTCACGGCCGGTGGCGGTCACCGCGAGGACCGGCCGGCCCGCGTCGCGGGCGAGGGCGGCCACCGCGAAGGGACGGGCCGCGGGCGGGCCCACCAGATCCACGTGCGGACGGTTCCCGTCGGCCGCGGCCTGCACCGCTTCGGCGAGCGCCGGGTCCTGTACGACGGCGTCGAGCAGACCAGTCAGGCTCATGAAAAGGCTTCCGTCCCAGCGAGGCGAACAACGCGAGCAGCCCGACACGTCGAACGGGCCGGGGTTGCCCACCTTACGCCCGCCCACCGGCACCCCGCGGCCCGAGCGGATACGGGCCCGGGAGGCCCCGGCGCCCGGGAGTCCGCACCACGGCGGCGGCCCGTGGCACGAGGACACCGCACCCGCCGCCGCACCCGCGCCGCGCCCCCCACCGCACCCCCCGCCGCTCCGCGGGACGGCGTCCACCCACCGAGAAGCCCCGTTCCGCCCAGTGACCCCGCATGGAATGGTGTCGGCTACACACAACTGCGGAGGGGGCCCGGTGAGCCGCACCACGAGGAACAGCGCCAGCACCACGGACCGGGAGACGGGCTCTGCGGACCGCACCGGCCCCGCGGCGGGAGCGGCCGGCACGCGCAGGCGCGGCCCGGTCGTCGCCGCCCTCATGCTCGGCATGGCCCTCGCCGCCCTCGACTCCACGATCATCGCCACCGCGATCCCGCAGATCGTCGGCGACCTCGGCGGCTTCTCCGTCTTCTCCTGGCTCTTCTCCGGCTACCTGCTCGCCGTCACCGTCACCCTGCCCGTCTACGGCAAGCTCTCCGACACCTTCGGACGCAAGCCGATCCTGGTCACCGGCATCGTGCTCTTCCTCGTCGGCTCGCTGGCCTGCGCGGGCGCCTGGAACATGGCCTCCCTGATCGCCTTCCGCGTCCTGCAGGGCCTGGGCGGCGGCGCCCTCCAGGGCACCGTCCAGACCATCGCGGCCGACCTCTACCCGATGAAGGAACGCCCGAAGATCCAGGCGAAGCTCTCCTCGGTCTGGGCCACCTCGGCGGTCGCGGGACCCGCCCTCGGCGGCCTGCTCGCCGCCTACGCCGACTGGCGCTGGATCTTCCTGGTCAACCTGCCCGTCGGCGCGGTCGCCCTCTGGCTGATCCTCCGCCACTTCGTCGAGGACGCGCGGCGCGGGACGGGGAGCGAGGCGGCGCCCGCCCGCCGCGCCCGGGTCGACTGGCCCGGCGCGCTCGCCATCTTCGCCTGCGGCGGTCTGCTGCTGACCGCTCTCGTGCAGGGCGGCGTCGCCTGGCCCTGGCTCTCCGCCCCTTCGCTGCTGCTGTTCGCCGGCAGCGCGGTGTGCGCGACGGCCACCGTCCTCATCGAACGCCGCGCCGCCGAACCGATCATCCCCGGCTGGGTCTGGCGCCGCCGCACCATCGCGGCCGTCAATCTCGCCCTGGGCGCCCTCGGCCTGCTGATGGTCGCCCCCACCGTCTTCCTGCCCACCTACGCGCAGTCCGTCCTGGGTCTGGGCCCCATAGCCGCCGGCTTCGTGCTCTCGGTGATGACCCTGAGCTGGCCGGTCTCGGCCGCGTTGAGCAGCCACGTCTACAACCGCATCGGCATCCGCAACTGTGCGGTCATCGGCATCGGCGCGGCCGGGCTGATCCTGCTCGTCTTCCCCCTGCTGCCCTACCCGGGCGCCGCCTGGCAGCCCGCCCTGATCATGCTGGCGCTGGGCGCCGCCCTCGGACTCTTCCAGCTCCCGCTGATCATCGGTGTGCAGTCCTCGGTCGGCTACGCCGAGCGCGGCACCGCCACCGCCTCGATACTCTTCTGCCGCCAGGTCGGCCAGTCCATCGGCGCGGCCCTCTTCGGCGCCATCGCCAATGCCACGCTCAACGACCGCCTGGCCCACGCCCCTCGGGAGATACGCCCCGGGCTGCCCGGCGACCTCGACGCCGTCTCGCACGCACTGGAGCGCGCCGGCTCCCTCACCGCGCACGCCACCGACTACCTGCGGCGCGCCGTCGACACCACCGTCGACCACGTCTACCTCGGCGCCGTCGCGGCCGCCGCCCTCGCGCTGACGGCCCTGCTCCTGCTGGCGCCCCGTCACTTCCCCGTGCACGCCGACGCCCGCACGGCGCGGGAGACGGCGGAGGACACGGACGGCGGGCCGGGCGCCCCGGCTGCTCCGGCCGCCCCGGGCGACACGGACGTCCCCGGCTCGCAGGTCCGTGCCCCCGAGGCCGGCCCTGGTGCCGGGGCAGGGGCCGGGACCGGGACCGGGACCGGGGCAGGGACCGGGGCAGGGACCGGGGCGAGGGACATCGCCGCACCGGGGCGGGCCGAGCCGACCGGGGCCCAGGAGGCGCGCCCGGGCGAGGCGGCGGCTCAGTCCTGAATGCGGGGCAGCTCGGTTTCCAGGGTGTCCTCCTCGTCGGGGTCCACGGGTGACCTGGTGTCGGCCGGCCCCGCCCCCTCTCCGTCGTCGGGCCCGACGCCCGCGTCCGCGGCCGGTGCGGTGGTCGTGCCCGGGGCGTTGGCGTAGTCGGAGTCGATGTCCTCGTTGTAGTCGTAGACGCTGTCGACGTCGTAGTCGTGGGGATGGACGTCCTTGCCTCCCTCCCGGGGGGTCCCGCCGGGCTCCTCCGCCTGCGCCTCCTCCCCGTCGGCGACGTCCGTTCCGCCCGCTCCGTCAACGACGTCCGCGACGTCCACGCCGCTGCCGTCGGCGTCCCGGCCGGCCGGGTCGTCCGCGGCCTGCGGCCCGCGCTCCCGCTGCGCCGCCGGCGAAGGCACCGTCGCCGCCCCGGGCCCGCCGGCGGCTCCGTCCCCGGAATCGGAGGACGCCGCCTCGGGCGCCACTCCCGGCAGCCACTCCTGCACCACCCCGGGCCCGGCCTCGCCGTCCTCTGCGCCCGCCTCGGCGAGCGTCGCGAGGCTGTCGCACACGTGCGCCATATGGGCCCGGACCTCCTCGCGCTCCTCCTCGTGCTCGCGCAGGACCCGTTCCGTCGTGCGCTCGATGCGCTCCACCTCGGCCCTGGCCTGGGCCAGCAGTTCCGCGCCCCGGGCCTCGGCGTCCTCCTGTGCGTGCCGGAGCGCCTCCTCGGTCTCGGCGTGCTCGCGCCGGCACTCGTCGAGCCGGGCCTCGCCCTCCGCGTCGAGCTGCTCGATGCGCCGGTCCAGCTCCGCCTCACGATCCGCGAGTTCACGGCCGGCCGCGTCCCACTCCTCGGCCTGCCGGTCCTCCTGCTCCTCGTACAGCTGCGCGGTGCGCCGGCGCACCTCCTCCAGCTCCCGGCCCGCCTCCCCGCGCCACTGCTCGGCGTCGAGGGTGGCCGCGTCCGTCAGGGCGGCCGCCTCGGCCCACGCCGTCTCCTGGACGTGCCGGACGTACGCGTCCGCCTCCGCGTACAGCGTGTGCGCCGCCTTGTCCGCCGCGTCCCGGACCTCGTCGGCGTGGACCGCGGCTTCGTCGCGGGCCCGCTCGATCGCCTCCGCCGCCTCGGCCCGCAGCCGGGCGGCCTCGGATTCCGCGGTGGTCAGGATCAGCTGGGCCTGTTCGCCGAGGGATTCGTAGCGCTGCGGCGGCATCTGCGCCATGTACGCGCACAGTTCCGTCAGCTCCGCCGCCATCTCGTTCGACAGCACGGTCAGCCGCGCGGCGCGCTCCCAGCACGAGTCGCGGTCGACGGAGAGTCCCTCCACGCGCCGGTCGACATCGTCCTGCCGGTAGCCACGTCCTCGTACGGTCTCGAACCCGTGAGGCGAAACCGATGCACTCATCCCTCAAGCCCCTCTCCGCCGCGCACAGCAGTCGCGCGGTCCCGCACGGTTCCGCACAGTCCCGCGCACATCTTTGTGGATCTGCCCGAAGCGGCCCTATCGCGACACTCCGCCCATCTCACCCCACCAGGATGCGTCAATTGTCGCCGGAAGTCGGAATTGGCTCATCGTTGCGCAAGGCGCGGAAGAGTCGCCGCGCCCCGATGTCGTCCCACAGCAGCACGGATCCGGAGCCCGGCACGGACACGCCGGAGCCCGAGAGCGGGACCGTCGTCGCCGCGCCGTCGCCCCCGGCGACGCCCTTCATCGACCAGCCCAGACCGGCCAGCTCCCAGGCGCCCGAGTCCTCGTCCACGGTCACCGCGCCGAGCGAGGCATCCAGCACCGGCACCAGCCGGAAGGGGTTGAGCAGGACTCCCGGGCCGAGCATCTCGCTCGCCACCGCGCTGATCAGCTGCCGCTGCCGCTTCACCCGTCCGAGGTCGCCCGCGGGGTCGCTGTAACGGGCGCGTACGTACGCCAGCGCCTGGGTGCCGTTCATCTCCTGGCAGCCCGCCCGGAAGTCCGCCCCCGACTTCTCGTCCCGCAGCGGCTTGTCCGGGCACAGCGTCACCCCGCCGAGCGCGTCGACGACCTGGACGAAACCGAGGAAGTTCACCTCGGCGTAGTGGTCGACGCGCAGCCCGGTGGCCTGTTCGACGGTCCGGGCCAGCAGCTTCGGCCCGCCGTCCGCGTAGGCCTCGTTGAGCTTCCCCCTGCCGTACCCCGGCACCGGGAGGTAGCTGTCGCGGGGCAGGCTGACCAGCGAGGGCCCGTGGTCGCCGGAGTGCAGCAGCATCACCGTGTCGGTGTTGCGGCTCCCGCTGTTGCCGACATGCAGCTCCCGCCGCTGCTCCGGTGTCAGCCGGGCCCGGCTGTCGGAGCCGATCAGCAGCCAGTTGGTGCCCTTGCCCGCGGCCGGGCGTCCCGCGTAGTCGCCCAGCGCGTCCACATGGCGCACCTGCCTGTCGGCCCACACGTACAGTACCGCCGTGCCGGCCAGCACAAGCACGACCAGCACCAGCAGCGTCACCAGGATCCGCCGGGGCCAGGACCAGGTGTGGCGCCCGCCGGGCGCCGACGGATGCCGGCGTCCCTTGCGACGCCTCCGCCCGGCGCGGTACAGCGTCGTCGACGACGGCGGTGGCGGCTGACCCATGTACGCATGATCGCGGCGCCCGCTCCGGCCCGCAGGCGGAAGAGCGGCAGGTAGCCGTACGAGTGAGGGCGGACCACCCGTCAGGAGCACGGCGCGCGGGGAGATCTGGCGGGCCGTCGGCGGCGGGCCCGCCCTCGCCGAGGCAGGCGGGCCCCTGCCGAACGGGCTGCCCCGTCGGACCGGCCGTCCCGAGGAAGCCGGTGCCGGGACGGGCGGCCTCTTCCCACCGCCCGTCACCGGCTCCCGAGGGCGGGCGTTACAGCAGCCCGTCCCACATCTGCTCCAGGAGCACCGACCACCAGGTCTCGGGCGAGCCGAGCGCCGGCGGGTCGAGCGCCACCAGCTGCGCCTGGAAGTCGACGGTCCAGCGGCCGGCCTGTTCGGGCGTCAGCCCGAACCGCAGCCGCCACATCCGCCCCAGCATCGCCAGGCAGCGCACGAACTCCGGCAGCCCGGAGTTGACGAACTGCGGCGCCGCGGGCTGCCCGCCCGGGCCGCCCTCCATCGGGATCGCCACGATGTTCGCCGTGCCGTACTGCACACACAGCTGACGGCCGAAGTCGTTGCCCATCACCAGATACGAGCCCGCGTCCGACGCCGGCTGCACCATCCGCTCCGCCGCCAGCTCCGCCAGCGTCGGCACCGGGCGGCCCGGCTGCGCCTGCGCCCAGAAGAACGGTCCGAAGTCGACCGGCAGCCCGGCCCACACCAGCGTCTGCGCGACCACGTCCGGTACGCCGTGCCGGGAGACCGCCCGCTGATCGAAGCGGAAGATCGCCTGCGGGCCGAAGGACTGCTCCAGCTCCTGGCCGATGGCCTGCGGCGGCACCGGCGGCGCCTGCTGCACCTGCGAGGGATGCGGCAACGGCGCCCGCACCGGAGCGGGCCGCGCCGGCCCGTCCGCGACCTGGTGCAACTCGCCCTGATGCTCGATGAGATGACGCACGCCCTGCTGCCGCGACACATGGTCCCTGCCGTACGCGGCGGTGTGGCTGATCCGCACCTGCGGCCAGTTGTCCCGGATCATCCGGGCGCAGTAGCCGCCCGGCAGATCGCAGCACTCCAGCTCGGTGTGCAGCTCCAGCACCTGCTGCGGCGGGATGTTCATCCCCCGCAGCTCGTGCAGCAGCTGCCACTCCGGGTGCGGCAGACCGGGCGCCGAGCGACGCACGATCTTCTGCTCGGAGCCGTCCGGCGCGCGGTAGCTCAGCACCGCCATGTAGCCGGGGCCGACGGTCGGCAGGCCGCCGGGCGCCGGCGGATAGCCGTACGCACCCGGGCCGCCGGGACCCGGCGCACCGGGCGGGGCCTGCGGGGCCGGAGCCGGCGGGGCCACCGGTGCGCCGGGAGGCGGGCCGACGGGCCCGGCCGGCGGCGGCATACCGGGGCCACCGGGGCCTTCCAGCGCCGCACCGTCGGCGAGCATCGTCGCCGCGGCGTGCACCCCGCCACCGCCTGCGGCAGGCGGCGCGGGCGGGGCGGACGGCGGCGGGGGCGGACCGCCCTGACCGGAGCCACGGCTGCCCGCGGCCCCGGGCCTGCCGGGCGGCCCAGGAGGCTTGGGCGCACCGGGCACCCCGGGGGGCGAGGGCGGCGGCGGCACCCCTGGGCCGCCCGCTCCGCCCGGACCGCCGGAGCCGCCCTGGCCCGCGAGCTGGTTCTGCAGGGCCGCGCCGTCGGCGAACATCGTCGCGGCCGCGTGCACCCCGCCACCGGCCGGACCGTCCGAGGCGGCACCGCCGGAGCCCGGTGCGTCGGCGTCGCCGGGGCCGTCCACCGCACTGAGGTCCAGGTCCGCCGCGTCGAGCTGCGACACCATCTGCGTCGGTACGTAGCCACCGGCCGGCGCACCGGACGCGCCGGGGCCGGGCGGCGTGGGGCCGGGCGCAGGCACCTCCGCCTTGCTCGTCGCGGCATCCGCGATCTTCGCGGGGTCCTGGCCCCGGGCGCCGGGGACACCGGGCGCACCGGGAGGCGGCGGCCCCCCGGCGTTGCCGGGCAGCGAGGAGCCGTCCGCCAGCATCGTCGCCGCGGCATGGACGCCGGCGCCGGGCGGGCCAGGGGGCGGCGGCACTCCGGGGCCGGGCACGCCGGCACCCTCGGGCGGCGGCACATCGGCGGCCGGCGGACCGGACGGCGGCGGCAGATCGGGCAGCGGCGGCGGGGCGGGCGGCATCGGCGGCGGGACGGGCAGCCCGCCCGGCCCTCCTGGGCCGCCCTGGCCCTCCGGCCCGCCGGCCCCCGGCACCTCCACCGCGGGCGAGACCTGCGTACGCGGCAACTGACTGCCGCCGCGCAGCAGTTCGGTCTTCGCCTCGGGCCGCGTGCGCGGCGGCGGAACGTCGTCGTTCTCGTCGAGATTGGCGAGCGGCGGCGCGAACACCGTCGCGGGCAGATCCACCGAACGGTCGTCGGCTCCCGTGCCGCCGGTGGTGTCCGCCGCGGCCCACGGCGTCTCGCCGGACGCGTCCGCCGCACCGTGTCCACCGGCGGCAGGGCCCGGCGCCGCGCCGGCCTCATCGGCCCGCGCGAACGCGCCGGAGCCGCCGTCGACCAGACCGTCCTCCGCTCCGGGAGCGTTCACGTTGACGTCCGCCCAGGCGTCCGCGGCACCCGAAGGGGCCGACGCGGCCGGGGCCTCGGGCGTCGCGGCCGCCGGCGCCGCGCCCCCGTGCCGTCGGTCCGGAATGCCGATCGCGTCCGCCGCCTCCTGCAACCACTCGGGCGGGGTCAGCAGGAACGACGTGGCCTCCAGATCGATCCGCTGCGGCGGCGGCTCGGCCGCGCCGTACCCGGCGTCCGCCGCGGAGCCGTACTCCTCCTCGTACCGCCGGATCACCTCGCCCACGGGCAGCCCGGGCCACAGCGTCGTCTCGCCGCTGTCCCGCGCGATCACCAGCCGGCTGCGGCCGCCGTCACCGCGCGGGCCGCCCTCCCGGTCCTCGGCCCAGGCCACGAAGCCCAGATCGAACTCACGCACCCGCACCTCGCGGTGCTGCGGCGCCGGCACCTCGCCGTTGACCCAGCGCTCCGCGCGCTCCTGCGCCTGCGCGAACGTCACCATCGCGCTCACCCCTCCACCGGAACGGCGCGCGCGAAGCCGCCGTCCACCATCAGGTTCGCCACGGTGTCCAACTCCGGCGGATTTCCCGCCAACCGCTGCAGGAACTCGTCGAAGTCCGCACCGCACGGCAACAACAGCCGCTCCACCCGCTCCTGCACCGACCAGCCGTCCTGATCACGCGCATCGTCGTACGGGCAGAACCACACCGACCCCAGCGCCTCGCCGCGCACCTTCACCGCGACCACACCGCCCTGCACGAACGCGACTCCCAGATAGTCCTTGGTGAAGTGATCCCGCAGGCACTTGTTCACGTAGACCAGATCGTTCACCGCGGCGTCGTCACGCACCGTGAAGAACGGCTGGTCGATCAGCAGTCCCAACTCCGCGTCCAGGGCCGCGCCGACCGGCGCGCACCCGCCCGCCGCCTTCAGGAACGCACGGTAGGCACCCGGCAGCCGGTAGCCCAGCGCCTCTTCGGCCTGCGCCAGCTGCTCCTCACCCACCGACAGGTCACGGAGCGGCAGCTTGAAGTGCACCGGCCGGGTCTCCTGCAACGGCCGCGTGCCCCGCTTGCCGTGCTCCACAGCCGTCGTCGCCAGCCCGCCGTGATGCCGCAGCAGCGCCTTCACCTCGACGGGAACCAGCTCCATCCGCCGGGTACCCGCGACGTGGTGCCAGGTCCAGCCGTGCGGCGTCGCCACCGCGGGGACGTCCACCCACAGCTCGTGTCCCTGGGCGTGCAGCGCGGCATTCGCGGAGACGTAGTCCGTCAGCCGCAGCTCGTCGACCCCGAAACCCTCCGGCGGCTCGGCGATCTCCGCCGCGGCACGCGCGTACGGCGAGAACTCCGGGAATCCTCTCCCGTCCATCCGCACCCCTGCGGGGTACCTCGCGGCACGGACCGGATCCGGAAAATGCACGACCTGCCCGGCATAGGCGGTGTTCGGTGGCGCGGGTTGCCCCCCGGCCTGAGGGCCGGGAAGTGCCCCCAGCCCGAGCCGACCTGTCGTCATCGCGTCTGCCCCCTGGCTGAAGCTGGCTTTGACGCACAGCCTATGCCGTGCCGCAACACCCTCCCCCCGCGGCCGCCCCTGCCCGTCAGCCCGCCGACACGCCGCCGTCACCCCCCGGCCCCGCGCCCCCTACCCGCCCGCGCACCACCCCGCCCACCAGCCCTGTTGCCCGTGCAGCAGACGGACTGTCACACCCCAGTGACATCGCCGACAGCACCTCCGACTACCGCAACGCCCAGCACATTTGGCAGGCTGACCCCGCAACCGGGGGATTGCAGGGAGGGAAGCACGACCATGAGCACCACCGCGCACCACACCGCCGCCAACGGCGACCCCCGCATCGGCTGGAGCGGCACCGCCGACGCCGATCGGGCCCCCGCGCTGCGCCACCGCCGCGACGGCATCCTCCCCACCGTCGGCGCGGCCCTGTCCGTACGCGGACAAACCCTCACCTGCACCGCGGGCAAGGCGGAACAGCCCCCCGCCCTGCACCCGCTCGTCCAGGACTTCCTCGACACCCTGGGCACCGCACAGCGTGAGCGCTTCACCGGCCGCTGCCCCGAAGCCGTCCTGCTCTCCCGCCACCTGACATCCGTGGAAGCCGGCCGCGGCAAACGCGCCTCCCGCAAACCGCTCACCAATGGCGAGGCCCGCCGCTCCCTGAAACACTCCAAGATCACCGCACGTCATATCCGCGAGGACGGCGACCCCCGGCACGGCAGCTACGCCCCGCCCTGTCGCTCCTGCGACGCGCTCCTCGCCCACTTCGGCGTCATGCCCGTCGGCGGCACGACACCCAACGGGAGCTGACCGCCACCATGCCGCCCGCCACCCCGCGCGCCTCCGCCGTCCCCGCGCCCGGTCCCGCCCACGACCGCGCCGGATCCACCCGCTTCCCCCCGGCCGTCGACATCGCGCTCCAGGAAGCGGGCTGGCAAACCGGCCGCTGGGACATAAAGCAGGCAGAGCACTGGGCCGACACCCTCCGCGCGCACTCCTCCCCCGCGGGCCACCGCCACACGATCTTCCCCGCAGCGGTCGAGGCCTGGGCGGAGTTCGGCGGACTGCGCATCGCCGGGCCGGGGCCGGGCCGCCACATCGCCCCCACCCCGTTCACCATCGACCCCCTGCACGGCCTCCACCTCGCCCGCACCCTCGGCGACCTCGGCCGGGCCCTCGACACGCACGTCGCGCCCCTCGGCCGGGAAGAGATCCCCACGCCCGACGGCGCCCCCACCGGCCAGGCGATCCTCGCCATCGACACCGAAGGCCGCGTCTACAGCCTCGACCACACCGGCGACTGGTACCTCGGCGCGAGCATCGACGCCGCCCTGGGCACCCTCGTCCTCGGCACCCGCCCCAGCCGCCTCACGCTCGCCGGCTGAACCGCGGGCCCCGCGGACCCCACCGGACGACGAGCCCGCCTCCGTACGCCGGCCCCCTCACCGCGCTCACCGCTGCGCCGCCGGAACGCCGCCACATCGACGGCCCCCGGAAGCGAGCGCCGTCACCGGCGGCGTCAGCCGGGCAGCGCTACGCCGCTCCGCGGCACGCGGGCACCACCGCCGACACCCGGAAGCCCCCCGCCTCCGTGGGCCCCGACACGAAGACGCCGCCCAGGGCCGTGACCCGCTCCCGCATCCCCAGCAGACCGTTGCCCCCGCTGGGCAGTCCGGCGTCGGTCGCCCCACGCGCCGACGGACCGTTCTCCACCTGCACCGCCAGCTCACCGACCCGGTGCGCCACCCGCACCCGCGCCCGCGCACCGGGCGCGTGCTTGTGCACATTCGTCAACGCTTCCTGGACCACCCGGTAGACGGTCTGCTCCACCCCCGGCGGATAGCTCCCGGCGGCATCCCCGGCGTCCGCGGGTTCCCCGCCCCCGTCGTCGATCGCGCCGTCCGTCTCCTGCACCGAGAACTCCACGACCATCCCGGCCGCCCGCGACTGGCCCACCAGCTCGCCCAGCTCCGCCAGCCACGGCCCCTCCCCCTCGGACTCACCGGCCGCCGGCTCCGGCGTTCCGGCATCCCGCAGGGCGGCCCCGGCCGTCGCCGCCTCGGGCGACGGCACCTGCGCCCCCGCCGACGACCTCGCCTTCGCCTGCGACGCGACCGCGACCAGCCGCTCCGGCGCGTCCGATGCCGGAGCCCGTACGGCCGACCCGTCGGCCGTGCGCAGCACCCCCAACATCTCCCGCAACTCCGTCAGCGCCTGCCGGCCCATGTCCCCCACCAACGCCGCGTTCTTCGACGCCTTCTCGGGGTCCTTCAGCGCCACCGCCTCCAACGCCGCGGCGTGCACCACCATGAGGCTCACCCGGTGCGCCACCACGTCGTGCATCTCCCGCGCGATCCGCGTCCGCTCCTCGTTACGCGCCCACTCCGCGCGCTCCTCGGCGCGGTCCGCCAGCAGCGACAGCTCGCGCTCCAGGCCGTCCGCCCGCTCCCGCAGGCTCTCCACCAGCCGCCGCCTGGCCCCCACATACAGGCCCCACAGCACCGGCGGCGCCGTGACGACCAGCCCCACGGCCACCGCCATCGCCGGCACGAACCACACCGGCGGGTTGAAGTCCTCCTGTGACGCGACGTCCTGCCGCATGCTGAGGAAGGTCGTGATCAGCGTCCCCACGACGGTCATCCCCGCCAGGAGCGCCGTGATCCGGCGCGGCACATCCGACGCCGCGAGCGTGTACAGCCCCACCACGCCCAGCAGCGCGCCCATTTCCGCGGGCATCACCGCGATCGACACCAGCACCACCGCGATCGGCCAGCGCCGCCGCACCAGCAGCACCGGCCCCGCCACCACACCGAGCAGCATCCCTGCCGCCTCCGGCACCTGCGCCTCCTGCGCGAAGCGCGCGCCCTCCAGCACGCACTCCACCGTCGAGGCGAACGCCAGGAAGACATCCAGCACGGCGCTTCGCCGCCGGGGCCACCACCACGGCCCGGCCTTTGGCGCGCCTCTCACACCCGCTCCTGCACTTGCCCCCGTTGCGGTCATACCGACCAGCCTACGGGCGGTCGCACCCATTCCCCCGAGGAGTTCCCACCACGTACCGGACCCGTTACGAGCCGTTACCGCCGGATATCCCTCGAACTATGGAATCGCCCGTATTTCCGCCCCCGGCGGCACGCCCGCACGGCAACCTGCTCCCGTGGCCGGCCCCGCCGGCGACACCGGCGTCGACTACCTCGGCGACACCCGGCCGTCCGGAAGAACGCAGGAGAGGGTCACCGAGGTATCCCGGCGGCCCGGGTGCTACAAAGTGCGGAGCTATACCGTCGCATCGAACATCGGCGGTACGGCATAGTGTGGGAAGCCGAGCGGCCGGCCTGACGCACTGTCCGGTTTGACCCTCTATACCATCCCCTGTGGTGTAATTGGCAGCACTGAGGCTTTTGGTGCCTTATGTCCGGGTTCGAGTCCTGGCAGGGGAGCCCAGCGATATCCGGGTCCTGACCACCAGGTCGGGACCCGCCCGCGTTTCGGCTTCGATACGCCCCGGTATCCTTCGGGTGACCACCACCCGAAGTAGCCAAGAAGCCGAAGGGCATCCCCGTGAGCGCCAACCGCCCGGCAGCCGTCGTCGTTCTCGCAGCGGGTGAGGGAACCCGCATGAAGTCGGCGACCCCAAAGGTCCTGCACACGATCTCCGGCCGCTCCCTCGTCGGCCATGTCGTCGCCGCCTCCCGCGAGCTGGACCCCGAGCACCTCGTCGTGGTCGTGGGCCACGCGCGTGACCAGGTACAGGCGCATCTCCTCGACGTCGACCCCGGCGTCCGCAGCGCCGTGCAGCACGAGCAGAACGGCACCGGCCACGCCGTCCGCATGGGCCTGGAGGAGCTGAGCGACGACGGCATCACCCTCGACGGCACCGTCGTCGTGGTCTGCGGCGACACCCCGCTCCTGACCGGCGAGACGCTGCGGACGCTGAGCGAGACGCACGCCGCGGACGGCAATGCCGTCACGGTGCTGTCGGCCGAGGTCCCCGACTCCACCGGTTACGGGCGGATCGTGCGGGACGACGCGACCGGCGCGGTGACCGCGATCGTCGAGCACAAGGACGCCACCGACGCGCAGCGTGCCATCCACGAGATCAACTCGGGTGTCTTCGCCTTCGACGCGAAGCTGCTGACGGACGCGCTGAGCCGAGTGCGTACGGACAACAGCCAGGGTGAGGAGTACCTCACGGACGTGCTGGGCATCCTGCGCGAGGCCGGGCACCGGGTCGGTGCCGCGGTGGCCGCGGACCACCGCGAGATCCTGGGCATCAACAACCGCGTCCAGCTGGCGGAGGCACGCCGGCTGCTGAACGAGCGGCTGCTGGAGCGGGCGATGCTCGCCGGTGTGACGGTGGTGGACCCCGCGACGACCTGGTTGGACGTGACGGTGGGCTTCGAGCCGGATGCCGTGGTGCACCCCGGGACGCAGCTGCTGGGCACGACGGTGCTGGGTTCGGGCGCCGAGGTGGGCCCCAACTCGCGGCTGACGGACACGGTGGTCGGCGAGGGCGCGGTGGCATCCTTCACGGTGGCCGAGGGTGCGGAGATCGGCGCGGGCGCGAGCGTGGGCCCGTACGCGTATCTGCGCCCGGGGACGGTGCTCGGTGCGCGGTCGAAGGCCGGCACCTACGTCGAGATGAAGAACGCCTCCATCGGCGAGGGCACCAAGGTGCCGCACCTGTCGTACGTGGGGGATGCGACGATCGGCGAACACACGAATATCGGTGCGGCGAGCGTGTTCGTGAACTACGACGGTGAGGCCAAGCACCACACCACCGTCGGGTCGCACTGCAAGACGGGTTCGGACAACATGTTTGTGGCTCCTGTCACGATCGGGGACGGCGCGTACACCGCCGCCGGCTCGGTCATCACCAAGGATGTGCCCCCGGGTTCGCTGGCGGTCGCGCGAGGCCAGCAGCGGAATATCGAGGGTTGGGTCGCGCGCAAGCGGCCCGGAAGCGCGGCTGCGCAGGCCGCTTCGTCCGCTCGCCAGGAGTCCGCAGGCGAGCGGTGACCGTGCAACGGGTGCGCCGTGCGGGGCGTACCGTGATTAGCGCACGCAAACAGGGATTCGAGGAGATTTGCTGTGACCGGGATCAAGACGACCGGCGAGAAGAAGCTGATGCTCTTCTCCGGCCGCGCCCACCCCGAGCTGGCCGAGGAGGTCGCGCACCAGCTGGGTGTGGGCCTGGTCCCGACGAAGGCGTTCGACTTCGCCAACGGTGAGATCTATGTCCGCTATCAGGAGTCGGCGCGCGGCGCGGACTGCTTCCTGATCCAGAGCCACACGGCTCCGATCAACAAGTGGATCATGGAACAGCTGATCATGATCGATGCGCTGAAGCGGGCCTCGGCCCGGAGCATCACCGTGGTCGTGCCGTTCTACGGGTACGCGCGTCAGGACAAGAAGCACCGCGGCCGTGAGCCGATCTCGGCGCGGCTGATCGCGGACCTGATGAAGACCGCGGGCGCGGACCGCATCGTCACGGTCGATCTGCACACGGATCAGATCATGGGCTTCTTCGACGGCCCGGTGGATCATCTCTTCGCCCTGCCGGTGCTGGCCGACTACGTCGGTGCGAAGGTCGACCGGAACAAGCTGACGGTGGTCTCGCCGGACGCCGGCCGGGTGCGGGTGGCGGACCGCTGGTGCGACCGCCTGGGCGCGCCGCTGGCGATCGTGCACAAGCGGCGCGACAAGGACGTGGCGAACCAGGTCACCGTCCACGAGGTCGTGGGCGATGTGAAGGACCGGGTGTGCGTCCTGGTCGACGACATGATCGACACCGGCGGCACGATCTGTGCGGCGGCGGACGCGCTGTTCGCGAACGGCGCCTCGGACGTGATCGTGACGGCGACGCACGGCGTGCTGTCCGGTCCCGCGGCGGACCGCCTGAAGAACTCGAAGGTGAGCGAGTTCGTGTTCACGAACACGCTGCCGACGCCGAGTGAGCTGGAACTGGACAAGATCACGGTGCTGTCGATGGCCCCGACGGTGGCGCGGGCGATCCGCGAGGTCTTCGAGGACGGTTCGGTGACGAGCCTCTTCGAGGAGCAGTGAGTTCAGCTGTGATGTAGGTCGGCATTGATCGACTTGGGGGCGGCCTTCCCGCCGGGTAGACTCACGGAGTTGCTCGGCGAGGGAGGCCGCACTTCTTTGTGCGGCTGGTCCGTTATCGGCGCGCTCTTCGTAGCAGGTCTGTCGTGGGCCGGGTAACGGTCAGCAGTTTCCTGAGATACGAGGAGTGCAGTCATGGCTGAGGTCAAGATCGCCGCTGAGGTCCGCAGCGACTTCGGTAAGGGCGCGGCCCGTCGTACGCGTCGCGAGAGCAAGGTTCCGGGCGTGGTCTACGGCCACGGTGACAAGCCGCAGCACGTCAAGGTCGACAGCCACGCGCTGATGATGGCCCTGAAGACCCCGAACGTGCTGATCCGTCTGGACGTCGACGGCAAGGACACCCTGGTCATCCCGAAGGCCGTGCAGCGTGAGGCCATCCGCGGCTTCCTCGTGCACGTCGACTTCCTGGCCGTCCGCCAGGGCGAGAAGGTCACCGTCGAGATCCCGATCCTCACCGAGGGCGACCTGGCGCCGGGCGCCAACCTGCTCGAGCACCTGCTGAACACCCTGCCGGTCGAGGCCGAGGCGACCCACATCCCGGAGTCGGTCACGATTTCCGTGGCGGGCCTGGACGCCGGCGACTCGGTGCAGGCGAAGGACATCACCCTGCCGGCCGGTTCGACGCTGGCCGTCGAGGACGACGTCGTCGTGCTGCAGGTTGTCGCGGCGCAGGCGGAGGCTCCGGCCGAGGAGTCCGCCGAGGCGGCCGACGAGGCCGAGCAGGCCTGATTGCCGTAGCAGTACAGCGCTCTGTCCAGCCGCTGCCGCGCGCCTTTGGGTGCGGGGTGGCGGTTGGGCTGTTTCATGGGCAGTTGCCCGTGGCCGGCCGCTCGATGCGCGGTGGGCGGCAGGTGGTTGACGGGGTTCGGTGTGGTGGCGGTTGTGGGAGTGGGAGAGATGACGGACGCAGATCCGTGGCTTGTGGTGGGGCTGGGCAATCCGGGGCCGGAGTATGCGGCGAACCGCCACAACGTCGGTTTCATGGTGGCGGACTTGCTGGCGGAGCGGATGAGCGGCCGCTTCAAGGCGCACAAGTCTCGGGCACAGGTCGTGGAGGGCCGCATCGGCGCGCCGGGGCCCACGGGCCGTCGGGTGGTGGTGGCCAAGCCGATGTCGTTCATGAACGTGTCGGGCGGGCCGGTCACGGCCTTGCGGGACTTCTACAAGGTGCCGGTGTCCAACATCGTGGTGATTCATGACGAGTTGGACATCGACTACGGTGCGCTGCGGTTGAAGACGGGCGGCGGCGACAACGGGCACAACGGGTTGAAGTCGATCACGAAGTCCTCGGGTCCGGACTATCACCGGGTGCGGTTCGGGATCGGGCGTCCGCCGGGGCGGATGCAGGTGGCCGACTTCGTGCTGAAGGACTTCTCGTCGGCGGAGCGCAAGGAACTCGGTTACTTCGTGGACCGTGCGGCGGACGCGGTGGAGGCCCTGGTGATCGAGGGTCTGGAACGGGCGCAGAGCACGTACAACACCTGATCCGGACAACGCGGGTCAGGCCCTGACGAACCGCAGGTGACAGGTTGACCGACCGCTGTCGGATGGCCAAGGATCGCCGCCATGCCCAGTAGCACTACACGCACCCGTTCCGTCCGCCGCAGCCGCACCCGGCGGGCGGGTGAGAGCGCCTATGGCGCGTTGCTCGTCGTGCGGACGGTGCTCATGGGGTTGTTGGCGCTGCTGCTGTTGGCGGCGGGGGTGTGGACGTCGTGGAACACCGCCCAGTACGCGATGCTCGTCAAGGCGCAGGAGCGCGGCACGATGACGGTGGCGCGCTGCGAGGACGACCGGTGCACGGGTCCGTATGTGCCGACCGAGGGGGACGGCAAGACCCGGTCGAAGGTGTCGATCGTGGAGGCCGCCGCGCCCGCCGAGGGCGAACGCGTCGAGGTGACGGTGGAGCCGGGTACGGCGCAGGCGGTGCGGACCGGTCCTGCGGGGATTCTGCACGCGTGGGTGCCGTTCGCGGGCGCCTTGCTGCTGGCCGCGCTGGTGGTGGCCGGTGGGATGCGGCTGCGGCGTACGGCGTGGGTGATGGGCCTGTGCGGTGCGGTGCTGCTGGGGGCGGCGTTCGCGGCGTTGCAAGGGTTTTAGCCAGACACCGGGTGTTCCCGGTACGGCAGACGGCAGCGGCCCGTCCCCTCGTGCGAGGGGGCGGGCCGCTGCCGTGTGGTGCGACTGCCGTGTGCCGTGCCGGGGTCAGCCGGTGTTGCGCAGGCCGGCGGCGACGCCGTTGACGGTGAGCAGCAGGGCGCGGGCGAGGACCGGGTCGGCCTCTTCGCCACGGGCTGCCGCCTCGCGCTGACGGGCGAGCAGGGACACCTGGAGGTAGGAGATCGGGTCGAGGTAGGCGTCGCGGATGTGGAAGGTCTGCTGCAGAACGGAGTTGGAGTCGAGCAGTTCGCTCTCTCCGGTGATGCGCAGGACTTCCTGGACCGTGAGCTCGTGCTCGGCCTTGATCACCTCGAAGACGTGCTTGAGGTTGTCCGGGACGAGGGTGTCGACGTAGTGCTGGGCGATCCGCAGGTCGGTCTTGGCCAGCGTCATCGCGACGTTGGACAGGAAGTTGCGGAAGAAGTGCCAGTGCTCGTGCATCTCGTCCAGGACGCTGTCGAGTCCGGCCTCGCGGGCGGCCTTGAGGCCGGTGCCGACGCCGAACCAGCCGGGGACGATCTGGCGGGACTGCGTCCAGCCGAAGACCCACGGGATGGCGCGCAGGCCGTCGAGTCCCGCGCCGCTGTCGGGGCGGCGCGAGGGGCGCGAGCCGAGGTGGAGTTCGGCGAGCTGGTCGACGGGGGTGGAGGCGAAGAAGTACGCGGGCAGGTCGGGGTCCTCGACGAGCCTGCGGTAGGAGCCGTGGGCGGCCTCGGAGACCGTTTCCATGGCCGCGTCCCAGCGGGCGAGGGCCTCGTCGGACTGGCGGGGCTCGGTGTGCAGGGCGGAGGCCTGCAGGGTGGCCGCGACGGTCAGTTCGAGGTTCTCCCGGGCGAGGGACGGCACGAGGTACTTGTCGGAAATGACCTCGCCCTGCTCGGTGACCTTGATCTCGCCTTCGAGGGTGCCGTAGGGCTGGGCGAGGATCGCGTCGTGGGAGGGGCCGCCGCCGCGGCCGACGGTGCCGCCGCGGCCGTGGAAGAGGCGCAGGCGTACGCCGTGCCGGTGGGCGACGTCGCGCAGCAGGCGCTGGGCGCGGTGGATCTCCCACTGGGAGGTGGTGATGCCGCCGAACTTGGAGGAGTCGGAGTAGCCGAGCATGACCTCCTGGACGTCGTCGCGCAGGGCGACGAGGCGCCGGTAGGAGGGGTCGGACAGCATCTCGTCGAGAAGCTGGTCGGCGATCTTCAGCTCGTCGGTGGTCTCCAGGAGCGGCACGATGCCGATCTTGGCCCAGCCGGCGTGCAGGTCGATGAGGCCGGCCTCACGGGCGAGCACGGTGGCCGCGAAGACGTCGTCGGAGCCCTGGCACATCGAGATGATGTAGGACTCGATGACCTCGGGTCCGAAGGTCTCCTTGGCCTTGACGATGGTGCGGAAGACGCCGAGGGTCTTCGCGCCGGCTTCGTCGAGGGGCGCGGGGGTGGGCGCCAGCGGCCGGCGGGAGCGCAGTTCCTTGGCCAGGAGCTTGCGGCGGTAGTCGCGCGGCATGTCGACGTAGCGCCAGGACTCCTCGCCGAGGCGGTCGAAGAGCTGGCCGAGGGCGTGGTGGTGGGCGTCGGCGTGCTCGCGGATGTCCATGGTGGCGAGCTGCAGGCCGAAGGCGGCGATGGTGCGCAGGGTGCGCTCCAGGCGGCCGTCGGCGACCAGGCCGCCGCGGTGTTCGCGCAGCGAGTTCTGGATGAGCGCGAGGTCGTCGAGGAGTTCCGCGGTGCCGAGGTAGTCGCGGCCGGGGACGTGGGGGGTGTCCCCGGCGAGGCGCTCGCGGGTGTTGACGAGCTTCTGCTGGATGCAGGTGGCCTTGAGGCGGTAGGGCTCCTCGGAGTTCAGGCGCTTGTAGCGGGGGCTGATCTCCGGGATGAGTTCCAGGTCGCGGCGGAGGGACTCCAGGAGCTCCTCGGTGGCTCCGCAGTTGCGGATGGAGTTCGACAGGGCACCGCGCAGTTCGTCGACGTGCTCCAGCGCGTCGGTGATGCCGTGCTCGTGCTGGAGGAGCAGGACGTCCCAGGTGACCTGGGGGGTGACGTTGGGGTTGCCGTCGCGGTCGCCGCCGATCCAGGTGCCGAAGGTCAGCGGGCGGGTGCCGGCGGGCAGCTCGGTGCCGGCGCGCTCCAGTTCGGCGGCCAGGTCCTCCAGGACGTCGCCGACGGCGCCGCGGCCGAGCTCGTCGAGGTAGTAGATGGCGTTGCGAGCCTCGTCGGTGGGCTCGGGGCGGGCGACGCGCAGCTCATCGGTCTGCCAGATGAGGTCGATGTTCTCGGCGAGGCGGAGGTCGGCGCGGCGTCGCTCGGCGGAGTCCGTGAGGTCGAGCAGTTCGGCGACCTTGCGGAGCTTGGTGAGGACGGAGCGGCGGGCGGCCTCGGTGGGGTGCGCCGTGAAGACCGGGCGGACGCCGAGGTGGCGCGCGGTGTCGCGCAGGTGCTCGGGGTCGGCGTCCTTGAGCATGTCGGCGGTGCGGGCGAGGATGCTGCCCTCCGCGGCGCGGCGGGAGCGCAGCTCGCGGCCTCGGTGGACCTGCTCGGTGACGTTCGCGAGGTGGAAGTAGGTGGAGAAGGCGCGGACGAGCTTGGCGGCGGTGGCGAGGTCGGTGTCGCCGAGGAGCCGGGCGGCGGCTTCACCGTCGGAGCGGGTCAGCGCGCGGACCCGCTCGACGAGGTCCAGGAGTTCCTGGCCCTCCTGCCGGAGGAGGGTTTCGCCGAGGAGGTCGCCCAGGCGCCGGATGTCGGCGCGCAGGGCGACGTTGTCCTTGTGGTCGGTGACACCGCTGCCGTCGCTCTCGACGCCGGGCCGGTCGTACCGGCCGGACTGCGTGGACGCGAGGTCGGCGGAGGTGTTGTCGGCACTGCTCACAGGTGCGGCTCCTTGCAGTGTTGAGCACGTCTGATTAGCGGGCGGGTTGCGGACCGCGCTGTCCGACGTCCCCAGGATAGGTCTCCCCAATCTCGGCGGATCACACCGTCCGATTGCTGGGCATCATTGCTATCGGCGCTGGTGTGAGCCCTGTCACCCCGCGTCGGCAGCGCTGTCACCCCGCGTGCGGGCCGGTGTCACGGCCTTGCTCGTGGCGGTGTCGCTGCCATACTTACGAAACCGTAGGTTACGGTCCCGTAGCCGTAGCCGTGCCCCCGAGCCCCCCGACGAGGGACACCACATGACCGCAGGACCAGAGACCGCCGAAGAGTCCCCGATCTCCGCCGGTACACCGCTTCCGTCCGCCACGCTGGGCGGTGACAGCAAGCGGTCCGTCGAACAGATCACGCTGCTGTTGTTCATCACGCTGCCGTTCCTGGCCCTGGTCGCGGCGGTGCCGCTCGCCTGGGGTTGGGGGGTGAGCTGGCTGGATCTGGGGCTGATGGTGGCGATGTACTACATCGGCTGCCACGGCATCACGATCGGCTTCCACCGCTACTTCACCCACGGCGCCTTCAAGGCCAAGCGGCCGCTGCGTATCGCGCTGGCCGTCATGGGCTCGCTGGCGGTGGAGGGGCCGCTGGTGCGCTGGGTGGCCGATCACCGCAAGCACCACAAGTTCTCCGACGCCGAGGGCGACCCGCATTCGCCGTGGCGCTTCGGCGAGACGGTGCCGGCCCTGATGAAGGGCCTGTGGTGGGCGCACATCGGCTGGATGTTCGACGAGGAGCAGACGTCGCAGGCGAAGTACGCACCGGACCTGATCAAGGATCCCGCGATCCGTGCCGTCTCCCGTCAGTTCGTCCTGTGGACGGCGGTCTCGCTCGCGCTGCCGCCGCTGGTGGGCGGTCTGGTGACCTGGTCCTGGACAGGCGCGCTGACGGCGTTCTTCTGGGGCTCCCTGGTGCGGGTGGCGCTGCTGCACCACGTCACGTGGTCGATCAACTCCATCTGCCACGCGGTCGGCAAGCGCCCGTTCAAGTCGCGGGACCGCTCCGGGAACGTGTGGTGGCTGGCGGTGCTCTCCTGCGGGGAGTCCTGGCACAACCTGCACCACGCCGACCCGACGTGCGCCCGGCACGGCGTGCTGAAGGGGCAGCTGGACTCCAGCGCCCGGCTCATCCGCTGGTTCGAGAAGGCGGGCTGGGCGTACGACGTCCGGTGGCCGAGCGCGGCGCGCGTCGAGTCCCGGCGCAAGGACAAGGCCGCTCAGGCTGCATGATTGACGGGTGGCGATCGACGGCAGCAGCGTGAGCAACAGCAAGGGCACGAACTCCTCCGGCACGGGTTCCAGGCGGACCCGCAGGGTCCGGATGACCGGCGCGGAGCGCCGTGAGCAGCTGCTGGACATCGGTCGCACACTCTTCGCCGAGCGCGGCTTCGAAGGCACCTCCGTGGAGGAGATCGCGGCGAAGGCCGGTGTGTCCAAACCGGTGGTCTATGAGCACTTCGGCGGCAAGGAGGGCCTGTACGCGGTCGTCGTGGACCGCGAGATGCGGCAGCTGCTGGACATGGTGACCAGCGCCCTGACCGCCGGCCATCCCCGCGAACTCCTCGAACAGGCCGCGTTCGCCCTGCTCGACTACATCGAGACGTTCACCGACGGCTTCCGGATCCTGGTCCGGGACTCCCCCGTCGCCCAGTCGACGGGCACCTTCGCGTCGCTGATCAGCGATATCGCCACGCAGGTCGAGGACATCCTGGGCCTGGAGTTCAAGGCCCGCGGCTTCGATCCGAAACTGGCCCCGCTCTACGCCCAGGCCCTGGTCGGCATGGTCGCCCTGACCGGCCAGTGGTGGCTCGACGTCCGCAAGCCGAAAAAGTCCGAGGTCGCCGCCCACCTGGTGAACCTCGCCTGGCACGGCCTCGACGGCCTGGAGGCCAAGCCCCGCCTGATCGGACACCGGCGGGCCTGAGCGGGGCCGCCCGGCCCCGCCCGGCCGGTCATACGGCGCGGCGGGCCCCCGGAGGGTGGGCCCTGCCGCCGGCGACCCTCAGGGCCTGCGCTTGCCCTACTCGCTCACCGCGGCCCGGCGGCGGCGTACGGCGAATATGGCGCCCGCGCCCGCGAGGACCGCGGCGCCGCCGATGCCTGCCGCGGTCGGCAGGGCGCTCGACGCGCCGGTCTCGGCGAGGTTGCCGCTGACCGGCAGCTCGGCGAGACCGCCCTGCGGGGCATGGTGCCCCCTGCTGATCGCGCTTCGGCCCTTGGCCGGCCCGGCCTTACCGTCCGCGCTGCCCGGCTTGCCCTCGGCGTCCTCGACCTTGCCGGGCTCACTGCCCGCCGACAGGACGGTGAAGTCGAACTGGCTGATCTCGTCGTGGCCGCACTGGCCGTCCTCGCCGTAGGAGTGCCCGGTGGTGAAGAAGTAGCCCGTGCCCGCCTTCGCACTCGCGGCGATCTTGATGCGCATCCTGGCGTCCGCGTAGTCGCCCGGTTCGAGGTTGCCCACCGTGGCGAAGTCCTGGTTGTCGTCCCACTCCGCGCCCTCTCCCTCGACGGGCTTCCACGCGCCGCTTCGCGGGTCGAACCACTCGACGGTGACGGCGAGTTCGGACACGTCGTCGATGTCCGGGTCGGCGGTGCCGAGATAGAGGGTCACGTCCGTCTCCCGCAGCGTGACCGTGGAGACGTTGCTGACGCGATAGGTGAACCCGTGCCATCCGGACCCGGCGACGATCTTGCTCGGGAGGTCGCGGAGCTCCGTCTTTCCCCGCTCCTCCTCGGGGATGCCGGTGCAGAACGCCGGGCGGGTGTACGTCGGGGAGGGGGAGGGTGCCGACGTCGTCGCCGCCGGCGGCTTCGGCTCGGCCCGCTCGGGAGAGGCCGCCGCGTCGCCCGGCTGCCCGGCCGCGGAGCCCTCCTCGGCAGGACCGGTGGACGGTGCGGCCGAGGGCCCGGTGGTGGCCGAGACCGAGGGCGCACCGCCTGCCGTGGGGTCCGCTCCCCTCGCGTGCGCGGCAGGAGAAGCGAGCAGTGACACGGAACAGACGGCGGCGAGGACAGCAGCGGCCGACAGAGCACGAGGAAGCATGGATCTCTTTCATGGACCGAACCTGGGCGCTTACCTGACCCATCGGCCCATCGGCAGGTTGCACTGCCCGTGGATCAACGCGTCGTGATCTCCCTCACAGGTGTTCGCGAAGTGCCCCGGTGACGGCTCGGCGGGGCACCGCCGCCGCGACTGCCCGGCTGCGCCGTACGCCCGGGGCCGACCGGGAGCGCGGCACACCCGCTCAGGGCTCGACGCCGTCCCCGGTGTCCTCCAGGAACTCCAGTCGGTTTCCCGCCGGGTCGGTCGAGTGGAAGCGGCCGCGGCCCGGGAGGTCGTGGTCCCACGCGACGGGGACCTCAGCGGCGGTGAGGCGGGCGGCGAGGGCGTCGATGTCGGTGACGGTGAAGGCCGGGTGGGCCTTTCGGGCGGCGCGGTGGTCGGGGTCGGCGCCGAGGTGGAGCCGGGCCGTGCCGGCCTCGAACCAGCAGCCGCCGCGGGCGGCGAGCGCCGGGGGCTTGGCGATCTCCGTCATGCCGAGGAGGTCGCCGTAGAAGGCCCGCAGAGCGGGTTCGGTGCCGGGGAGCGCGGCGAGCAGGACGTGGTCGAGGCCGGTGATCATGGCGTCAGCTCCGAGGGAGGGGCGGCTCAGGCCGTTTCGGGCTTGCGGGCCACGGCGAAGATGCGGCGGAAGGGGAAGACCGTGCCGTGACTGCCGGTGGGGTACGCCTCGCGCAGCAGGTCGCGGAATTCCGCGAGGAAGGCGTCGCTTGCTGCGGGATCGTCCTCCAGGGCCGTGAGGACGGGGCGCAGGGCAGTGCCCTTGACCCAGTCCAGGACGGGGTCGTCGCCCTGGAGCAGTTGGACGTAGGTGGTCTCCCAGGCGTCCGTGTCGCAGCCGAGGCCGGTGAGGCGCTGGAGGTAGTCGGCGGGCTGCAGGATGTGGACGAAGCGGCGCCCGTGGGTGTCGAGGCGCTCGCGCCACCGGGGTGCGTCGCACAGTTCGCCGAGCAGGGCGTGGCTGGGCGCGGTGAAGTTGCCGGGGACCTGGAAGGCGAGGGTGCCGCCGGGGGTGAGGCCCTTTATCCAGTGCGCGAAGGACTCGGGGTGGTCGGGGACCCACTGGAGTGCGGCGTTGGAGACGATCAGGTCGTACGGCTCGTCGGGCACCCAGTCGCCCGCGTCGGCGGGGGCGAAGTCGAGATGGCCGCCGCCCGCGGTGGGTCCGGCGTGGGTCTCGGCCTCCTTGAGCATCTCGGGGGAGCTGTCGTAGCCGGTGATGTGCGCGTCGGGCCAGCGTGCGGCGAGCAGGGCGGTGACGTTTCCGGGACCGCAGCCGAGGTCGGCGATGCGCGCGGGGCGTTCGCGCCGGGGCAGGTCGGGTATCCGGGCGAGCAGGTCGAGGAAGGGGCGGGTGCGGAGCTCGGAGTGGCGGAGGTACTGCTGCGGGTCCCAGGTTGGTGCGACGTGCATGTTCAAAACCCCTTTGCGGGAATGCAGGCTGGCACAGGTTGTTTCAGGCCGCCTCGGGCAGAACCCGGGCTCGCGCCGACGATGCCCAATAGTCCGGGAAAATATATCTCGACGTCAAGAGACTCCACATCGACAGACCCTTTACACTGATCGTCATGGAGGACGAGGTCGACCGACTGGTCGCAGCATGGCGCCGCGAGCGCCCGGACCTCGACGTGGAACCACTTGAGGTCCTCAGCCGTGTTTCCCGGCTGGCCAGACACCTCGACCGGGCTCGCCGCATCGCCTTCTCCGAGGTCGGCCTGGAGCCGTGGGAGTTCGACGTCCTCACCGCGCTGCGCCGGGCCGGGGCGCCCTATCAGCTCTCCCCCGGCGCGCTGCTGACGCAGACTCTGGTCACGTCCGGCACCATGACCAACCGCATCGACCGGCTCGCGAAGAAGGATCTCGTCGAGCGGCTGCCCGACCCCAGTGACCGGCGCGGAGTGCTGGTCAGGCTCACTGCCGAGGGCCGCGACAGGGCCGACCGTTCTTTGGCCGGACTACTGGCCCAGGAGCGGGCCATTCTGGCCGAACTCTCCCGTCAGCAACGCAGCGAACTGGCCGGTCTGCTACGCCGGTTGACCGGCCCGTTCGACAACATCCCGGGCTGACGGCCGCCGGGCGCACGGCTTCCGCCCGCCCGAGGTCCTCTTGCCCGCCGCCCGCCGGTGGGCTTGGATTCGCGCCATGAGCCAGCACCCACCGCACCCGGCGCCCGGTGGCCCCTACGGCAGGCGGTTCCAGGGCCGTACGGTCCTGGTCACCGGCGCGGCGGGCGGCATCGGTGCGGCCACCGCCGACCGGCTGGCGGCGGAGGGCGCGGGCGTACTCCTGCTGGACATCGACGACGGGCGCGGGGAGCACACCGCGCGGCGCATCCGGGCGGCCGGCGGCCTGGCCTCCTACCAGCACTGCGACGTGGTGCGCGAGGACGACTGGCAGCGGGCGGTGGAGGCGGCGCGGCAGCGCTACGGGCCCGTCGGCGGACTCGTGAGCAACGCCTTCCTGCCCTACGTCGCGGCCGCCGACCGCACCCCGCTCGCGGACTGGGAACGGCAGCTCGCGGTGAACCTCACCGGCTCGTTCCTCGGCGTCCGCGCCGCGCTTGACGACCTGCGCGCCCAGCGCGGCGGCGTGGTGCTGACCTCGTCCGTGCATGCCCTGATGGGGCTGCCGGGCCGCCCGGCCTACGCCGCGTCCAAGGCCGGACTGACCGGCCTGGGGCGGCAGTTGGCTGTGGAGTACGGGCCCGAGGTGCGGGTCAACAGCGTGCTGCCGGGCCCGGTCCTGACCGCCGCGTGGGACGGCATCGGCGACGAGGAGCGCCAGGCCACCGCCGAGGAGACCGCGGCCCGGCGGCTGGGGCGGCCCGAGGAGGTCGCCGCCGCCATCGCCTTCCTGCTCTCCCCCGAGGCGTCGTTCGTCACCGGCGCGAACCTCGTCGTGGACGGCGGCTGGAGCGTGTACAAGAACTCCTCGTGAACCACTGCCCGCCCAGGGCGCGAACCGCGTTGTGAACTTCGACCCAGGGGGTCCGATGGGCATCCGATTCGGCGGCGACTACAACCCCGAGCAGTGGCCGCAGGAGGTGTGGGCCGAGGATCTGAAGCTGATGAAGGCGGCCCACGTCACCATGGTCACCGCCGGGATCTTCTCCTGGGCCAAGGTCGAACCCCGGCCCGGCGCCTACGACTTCGGCTGGTTCGACCGCGTCATGGACGGGCTGGCCGGCGCCGGCATCGAGGTCTGTCTGGCGACGATGACCGCCTCACCGCCGCCCTGGCTCTCCCGCGCCCACCCCGAGATCCTGCCCGAGGGCCCCGACGGGCAGCGCCGCTGGCCCGGCGGCCGGCAGCACTACTGCCCCTCCAGCCCCGTCTACCGCGAGCACGCCGTCCGCCTCGTCGAGCAGCTCGCCGACCGCTACGCGGGCCATCCGGCGCTCGCCCTGTGGCACGTGGGCAACGAGTACGGCTGCCACACCCGGCAGTGCTTCTGCGACGTCTCCGCAGCCGACTTCCGGCGCTGGCTGCGCGAGCGCTACGAGACCGTCGACGCCCTCAACGACGCCTGGTCGACGGCCTTCTGGTCGCAGGCGTACAGCGACTTCGCCGAGGTGCTGCCGCCGCGTGCGGCGCCGACCTTCCCCAACCCCGCGCAGCAGCTGGACTACCTGCGGTTCGGCGACGACGCGCTGCGCGCCTGCTACCTCGCCGAGAAGGCGGTGCTGGACCGCCGCACCCCCGGGGTGCCGGTGACCACCAACCTGATGCCGCAGCACAAGCCCGTCGACGCGTTCGCCTGGTCCACGCACATGGACGTGATGGCGCTGGACTTCTACCAGGACCCGCACGAGCCGGACGACCACGTACGGGCGGGCTATGCCTTCGACCTGATGCGTTCTGCGCGCTCCGGGCAGCCCTGGCTGCTGCTGGAACAGGCCCCGGGCGCGGTCAACTGGCGTCCCCGCAACGGCCCCAAGCCGCCGGGCGCGATGCGGCTGTGGAGCTGGCAGGCCGTCGCCCAGGGCGCGGACGCGGTGCTCTACTTCCAGTGGCGGCAGTCCCTGGGCGGCGCGGAGAAGTTCCACTCGGCGATGCTGCCGCACGGCGGCACCCGCACCCGCGTCCACCGCGAAGTCACCGCCCTGGGTGCGGAGTTCAAGGCCCTGCCGGACATCGCCGGGACGCGTTCGCGCGCCGATGTGGCCCTGCTCGCGGACTGGCACAGCTGGTGGGCCCTGGAGCTGGACTCCAAACCGTCCACCGCGCTCGACCACTCCCGCATCGCGCTGGCGCACTACCGGCCGCTCTTCGAGGCGGGCGTGGCCTGCGACGTGGTGCCGCCGGACCGGGAGCTGTCCGGATACCGCCTGGTGGTCGTGCCCAACCTCTATCTGCTCACGGCGCGCGACGCGACCCGGCTGGCCACCTACGTACGCGGCGGCGGCCGGCTGGTGGTGTCGTTCTTCTCCGGCATCGTCGACGAGCACGACCGCGTGCACCCCGGCGGGTATCCGGCGCCGCTGCGCGAGCTGCTGGGGCTGCGCGTGGAGGAGTTCTGGCCGCTGGAGGCGGGCAGCACGGTGGCGGTCGAGGGCGGGCCCTGCGCCGGGCGGGCGGACCTGTGGTCGGAGGCCATCGACCTCGAAGGGGCCGAGGCGCTCGCGCACTTCACCGAAGGGGACCTCGCCGGACGGCCCGCGGTGACGCGCCACGCGTACGGCCGCGGCACGGTCTGGTACCTCGGCACCCGGCTCGAACCGGGCCCGCTGCGCGCACTGCTGGACGACGTACGGGCGCACGCCGGGGTGACGCCCGTACTGCCGGACCTGCCGGAGGGCGTCCAGGCCACCGTCCGGGAGGCCGACGGCGGGCCGCACGCACCGTCCCGGAAGTACACCTTCCTGCTCAACCACCGGACCGAGGCCGTCGATGTCGCGCTGCCCCGGCCCTTGTCGGACGCCCTCGCCGCGGCGACCGGCGCGGGCAGCACCGCGCCCACGGAGCGGATCACCCTGCCCGCCCGGGGCGTCGCCGTCCTGACCGCCCCGGAGCCGGCAGCGGAAACGGACGAAGGCGCCGAGGGCCCGGCCTCCCGCGGATAGCCGCGGGAGGGCCTGTCAGGGCACCGGGACCGTGGCCGCCGCGGCCGTCACCGTCTCGATCTCGACCGGCCCGACACCGGCCCGCCGGGCGAGCGCCACCGCCGCGAGGGTGGAGTGCACACCGAGCTTGCCGAGCACGTTCTGCATATGGGTACGCACCGTGTGCGGGGAGAGGAACAGCCGCTCCGCGACCGCCTTCCGGCCCAGGCCCGCCACCATGCAGCGCAGCACCTCGCGCTCACGCGGCGTCAGCGACTCCACCAGCCGCTCGCTGTCCGAACGGTGCTTGCGGGCCGCCGTCAGCTCCCGCAGCACGCCCGTCAGCAGCGCGGGCGGCAGATGCGTCTCGTCGCGCAGCACGCCGCGGATGACGGCGAGCAGCCGGGAGAGCGAGCAGTCCTTGGCGACCCATCCCGAGGCGCCGGCCTGCAGGGCGACGGCCGCGCGGCGCGGGTCGTCGCGCTCGGCGAGGACGACGGTGCGCAGGTACGGATGGCTGGTGCGCAGGCCGGAGACCAGCGCGATGCCGGCCGGCGGGGTGCCGCGCGGTGCGCCGTCGCGGACGGAAGGCTGCGGTGGCACGACCGCCAACGGCGGGCCGACGGCGGCCAGATCGGCGTCCACGAGCAGCACATCGAAGCGGCGGCCTTCGGCTGCCGCACGCTCCAGACTGCGCAGGGCGGCCGGAGCACTGCCCGCCGCGGCCACGTCGACGTCCTGTTCCGCCGCGAGCGCGGCCGCCAGGGATTCGGCGAAGATGCGGTGGTCGTCGACCACCAGAACCCGGATGCGTTGCACGGAGACCCCCTGTCTCGGTGAACGGACCTTAGCGGGCACGACGCCGGTATTGAAGATCGCCTCGGCCGCACGGCTCGCGCCGTGCCGCATGACTACCCCACCCCGGTGCTCGCGCCCTCCCCCCTCGCCCGCTCGACGAGGAGGAGCCCAGCTCGCCCGCTTGTCGTAGCCGGCCCCCACCGGCGCTGGACTCAGGGTACGGACGAGGTGGGACAGCGGAAGGGGATTGGCGAAACTGCTCCGCCCCGGGCCCGGGGTGCGGCCGCCCGGTGCGGCCGCGGCCGGGCCCCGGGGGCGTACTACGCCAGGCGGCACGCCCCCGCGCCGGGCACCGCGGTGAAGATCCGCGGCGCGGTGTGGCCGGCCGCCGCGAAGGCCGTGGTGACCGCGTCGGTGACACGCTGCGCGTCCGCCTCCTCGACCAGCACGACGGCCGAGCCGCCGAAGCCGCCGCCGGTCATCCGCGCTCCCAACGCCCCCGCCGCGACGGCCGTGTCGACGGCGAGGTCCAGCTCGACGCAGGAGATCTTGAAGTCGTCGCGGAGCGAGCGGTGGCCTTCCGTCAGCAGCGGGCCGATGGCGCGGGTGTCGCCCGCGTCGAGCCGCGCGACGACCTCTTCGACGCGGTGGTTCTCGGTGACGATGTGGCGTACGAGGTCCTGGACGACCGGTTCGCCGGCGAGTTTCGGCAGCGCCTCGGGCAGAAGCGCGTGCGGCACCTCGCGCAGGGCACTCACTCCGAGCGCCCGCGCGCCACGCTCGCAGCCGGCGCGCCGCTCCGCGTACGCGCCGTCCCCCAGCTCGTGCTTGACCCGGGTGTCGACGACCAGGAGCCGCAGCCCCTCGCCCGCCAGGTCGAACGGGACCTGGCGCAGGGAGAGGTCGCGGGCGTCGAGGAAGAGGGCATGGCCCGGTGTGCAACAGGCCGCGGCGGTCTGGTCCATGATCCCGCAGGGAACTCCGACGAACGCGTTCTCGGCCCGCTGGGCGAGCCGGGCCAGCCGCAGCGGTTCGAGGCCGAGCGCGTACAGGTCGTTGAGGGCGAGCGCGGTGACGACCTCCAGGGCGGCGGAGGAGGACAGTCCGGCGCCGGTGGGCACCGTGCTGTCGAAGTGCAGGTCCGCGCCGCCCACCGGCAGGCCGGCCTCCCGCATCGCCCAGGCGATGCCGGCCGGGTAGGCGGCCCACCCCCCACCCGAGGCGGGCCGCAGGTCGTCGACGCGCAGTTCGACGACGCCGCCCTCGGCGCCGCCCGAGTGCAGGCGCAGCACGCCGTCGGGGCGGGCCGAGGCGGCGGCGATGGTGGTGTGCGGCAGGGCCAGGGGCATCACGAAGCCGTCGTTGTAGTCGGTGTGTTCACCGATCAGGTTGACCCGGCCGGGCGCCGCCCAGACGCCCTCGGGCGCGGCGCCGTACACCGCGCGGAACGCCGCGGCGGTGCGGGGTGCGCCGTGCGGGTGCTCGGTGGCCGGGACAGCGGCTTCGTGAACGGTCATCAGGACTCCTTTGTCCGGTCGAGATACTGGGCGAACTCCCAGGCGTCGGCGACGATTCCGGCGAGGTCGGCGCGGCTGGGCGACCAGCCGAGCCGGTCGATGGCGGTCCGGGCCGAGGCCACCAGGACGGCGGGGTCGCCGCCGCGGCGGGGGGCGACGATCTCGGGGATCGGGTGCCCGGTGACCTTGCGCACGGTCTCGATGACCTCGCGCACGGAGAAGCCGTTGCCGTTGCCGAGGTTGCAGATCAGGTGCTCACCGGCGGTGGCCGCGTCCAGCGCGAGGAGGTGGGCCTCGGCGAGGTCGGCGACGTGGATGTAGTCGCGTACGCAGGTGCCGTCGGGGGTGGGGTAGTCGTCGCCGAAGACGGAGATCGCCTCGCGCTTGCCCTGGGCGACCTGGAGGACGAGCGGGATGAGGTGCGACTCGGGGTCGTGGCGCTCGCCGCAGGCACCGTAGGCGCCCGCCACGTTGAAGTAGCGCAGCGAGACGGCGGCCAGGCCGTGGGCGGTGGCCTCACCGGTGATCATGTGATCGACGGCGAGCTTGCCGGCGCCGTAGGGGCTGGTCGGCGCGGTGGCGGCGGCCTCGGTGATCGGGGTGACGGTGGGCTCGCCGTAGGTGGCGGCGGTGGAGGAGAAGACCAGGGTCCGCACACCGGCGTCGCGCATGGCCGCCAGCAGGTCCATGCTCCCGCCGACGTTGTTGCGCCAGTACTTCTCGGGGTCCGTGACGGACTCGCCGACCTGGGAGAACGCGGCGAAGTGCAGCACCGCGTCGTACGAGGGGTCGAGCACGCGGGCGGCGTCCTGGATGCGGCCCTCGATGAAGCGGGCGCCGTCGGGGACGCCTTCGCGGTGGCCGGTGGACAGGTCGTCCAGCACGGTCACCTCGTGGCCGGCCTCCAAAAGATGTGCCGCGACGACACTGCCGACATATCCCGCACCGCCTGTGACCAGGTACTTCTTGCTCACTCGCTCGCTACCTCTCGCAGTCGCTCGGCCGCGGCCTCCGGCGGCACATCGTTGATGAACACGTTCATGCCGGATTCGGAACCCGCGAGAAACTTCAGCTTGCCGGAAGTGCGGCGAATGGTGAAAAGCTCGAGGTGGAGCGCGAACCCGGTGCGGTCCGCGGCCCGCACCGGCGCCTGGTGCCAGGCGGCGATGTAGGGCGTACGGGCTGCGCCGGTCCGACCCTGCGAGCTATCGCCCTCCCCCGCCTTCCCGCTCTCGCCTGCGCCGAAAATCCGGTCGAACCGACGCAAGACTTCCAGATAGATCTGTGGAAACTCTGTGCGCGCGGCCTGTTCGAGGGCGAGCAGGTCAGGAACCCTACGTTTGGGGTAGAGGTGCACCTCGTACGGCCAGTGGGCGGCGTAGGGGACGAACGCCGTCCAGTGCTCTCCCTCCAGCACGACACGGCGGCCGTCGGCGGTCTCGTCGGCGAGGACGTCGTCGAAGAGGTTCCGGCCGCCGGTGGCCTCGCGGTGCGCGGCGAGCGAGGCGAGCATGCGCTCGGTGCGCGGGGTGACGAACGGGTAGCCGTAGATCTGGCCGTGCGGGTGCCCGAGGGTCACGCCGATCTCGGCACCGCGGTTCTCGAAGCAGAAGACCTGCTCCACGTCCGGGAGTTGGGACAGCTCCGCGGTGCGGTCGGTCCATGCCTCCAGCACCAGGGCGGCCTGCTCCTCGGTGAGGTCGGCGAACGACGCGTCGTGGTCGGAGGTGAAGCAGACCACCTCGCAGCGGCCGCTGTCGCCGGCGAGGGAGGGGAAGCGGTTCTCGAAGACGGCCACGTCGTAGTCGGGCGCGGGGATCTCGGAGAGCCGGCCGTCGCGGGAGGGGCACAGCGGGCATTCGTCGGCCGGCGGGTGGTAGGTGCGGCCCTGGCGGTGCGAGGCGATGGCGACGGAGTCGCCGAGCAGCCGGTCGTGGCGGATCTCGGAGGCGGTGGACACGGGGTCGAGGGGGCGGCGGTCGTATGCGTCGCGGACCGCGTCGTCGCGGGAGTCGTAGTAGATGAGTTCCCTGCCGTCCGCGAGCCGGGTCGACGTCTTCTTCACGGGAGCTCCTCCACGCTCTGACCAAACACAAACAAACACAATGAAGCACAAGGCAACAGCGGCGTCAATGTCGAGGGAGTCGCGGCGGAGATCAAGGGGCACCCCGAGGAACAGCCCGATCGCCATACAGGGGCAGGCTTGGGCAAAACGACGTAGTGGATCACTATCCAACAAACTGAACCAACAAAAGTGTTCAGTTTCGGAGGACCCACGCGTAGCTTTTTGTTCGTTCAGATCGAGCACACCGCTGTGTCCTGGGGGCAACCCCAGATTCTCGAAGAGAGTGCCCCATGATCACCTTGGCCGAAGGGCTCCGGCTGCCCACCAACGGGCTCGACTACACCATCCTGGCCATCTACTTCGTCGTCGTCCTCGGCATCGGGTTCGCGGCCAAACGAAGCGTGAAGACGAGCCTGGACTTCTTCCTCTCCGGCAGGTCACTGCCCGCCTGGGTCACCGGTCTCGCGTTCGTCGCCGCGAACCTCGGCGCGACCGAGATCCTCGGTATGGCCGCCAACGGAGCGCAGTACGGGGCCTATACGGTCCACTGGTACTGGATCGGCGCCATCCCGGCGATGGTCTTCCTGGGCCTGGTGATGATGCCGTTCTACTACGGCTCCAAGGTCCGCTCCGTACCGGAGTTCCTGCTGCACCGGTTCGGCCCGTCCTCGCACCTGCTGTCGTCGGTCATCTTCGCCGTCTCCTCGGTGCTGATCGCGGGCGTGAACCTCTACGCCATGGCAATCGTGCTGCAGGCCCTGCTGGGCTGGCCGCAGTGGGTGGCGATCGTCATCGCCGGCTTCTTCGTCCTGGCGTACATCACCATCGGCGGCCTCTCCTCGGCGATCTACAACGAGGTGCTGCAGTTCTTCGTCATCCTCGCCGCGCTGATCCCGCTGACCATCGTCGGCCTCAAGCGCGTCGGCGGCTGGGACGGCCTGACGGACTCGCTCTCCTCCTCGCACGGCGGCGCGTTCCTCACCGCCTGGGAGGGCACCGGCATCGGTGAGGGCAACCCGCTCGGCGCGAACTGGCTGACCATCGTGCTCGGCCTGGGCTTCGTGATGAGCTTCGGCTACTGGACGACCAACTTCGCCGAGGTCCAGCGCGCGCTGTCGGCGAAGAACCTCTCCGCCGCCAAGCGCACCCCGCTGATCGCCGCCTTCCCCAAGATCTTCATCCCCCTGGTCGTGGTCGTCCCCGGCCTGATCGCGCTGGTCATGGAGCCGACCCTGGGCAAGTCCAAGGACGGGCTGCAGTACAACGACGCCATTCCGGTGCTGATGCGCGACCTGCTGCCCAACGGCGTGCTCGGCATAGCCGTGACCGGTCTGCTCGCCGCCTTCATGGCGGGCATGGCCGCGAACGTGTCGTCCTTCAACACGGTCTTCACCAACGACATATGGGCCGCGTACCTCAAGAAGGGCCGCGAGGACGGGTACTACCTGAAGACCGGCCGGGTGGTCACCGCCGTCGGCGTGCTGATCGGCATGGGCACGGCGTTCATCGCCTCGTCCTTCAGCAACATCATGAACTACCTCCAGACGCTGTTCTCCTTCTTCAACGTGCCGCTGTTCGTCGTCTTCATCATCGGCATGTTCTGGAAGCGGACCACCGCGGCGGCCGGCTTCTGGGGACTGCTGTCGGGCACCGTCGCCGCGATGGTGAACTACTTCTGGCTCTACAAGCAGGGCATCATCTCGATCCCCTCCGAGCAGGGCGCCAACTTCGTCTCCTCGATCGTCGCGTTCGTCGTCGGCGCCGTGGTGATGCTGATCGTCACCCTGGTCACCAAGCCCAAGCCGGCCGCGTCCCTCGCCGGCCTGGTCTACGGCTCCAGGTCACCCGGTATGGAAGAGCTGCCCGCCGAGGGCGACGACGCGTGGTACCGCAAGCCGGCCCTGCTGGGCTGGGGCGCCGTCGTCCTGGCCGCCGTCTGCTACATCCCCTTCTCCTTCTGAGCCTGCCGAGGAACGCACCATGAGCGACTACCAGCACGAAGTCGAGGAACTGGAACGCGAGTCCGCGACCGCCGCGCGACTCTTCGACGTACGGCGCATCATCGGCGGCCTGTTCGTCGTCTACGGCGTGATCGTCACCATCGCCGGCATCACGGCCTCCGACGCGGACCTCAAGAAGGCCCAGGACATCAACATCAACCTGTGGACGGGCCTGGGCATGCTCGCCCTCGGGCTCTTCTTCCTGATCTGGCTGAAGCTGCGGCCGGCCGTACCGCCGACGGTCTCGGAACTCCAGGAGGAGACCGGGGACGGCCCCGCGGCCTGACCCACCGTCCGCTACGGCGGCGGGGCGCCACCCTCCGGTTCCTCCGGTTCCTCCGTCCCCGCCGCCGCGGCTGCCGCCGCCCCGCCGGCCGCCGCCCGCTCCAGCAGCCCCGTACGCGCGGCCAGCGCGGCGGCCTCCAGCCGCGAGCCCACCTCAAGCTTCATCAGCACCCGCTGGACGTGGGTGCGCGCGGTACTCGGCGCGATCGCCATACCCGCCGCGATCAGCCGGGTGTCCTCGCCGTCCGCGACCCGCATCAGCACCTCGACCTCGCGCGGGGTGAGCAGTTGCAGCAGCCGCGCGCCCTCGTCGTCCGGCTTCGCGACGGGGTGCAGCAGCTCCTCGAAAGCCTGCTGCAGCAGGCGCGGCGAGATGGCCGCCTCCCCCGCACGCGCCTTCATCATGGCGCGCTCCACGCCTTCGATCCGCTCGTCGTTACGCACATACCCCGACGCCCCGGCCGCGAAGGCGGCAGCGATCCCGCGCGGACTGGGCACCGGCCCCAGCACCACCACCGCGACCTGCGGCCGCTCCTTCTTGATCCGTACGACCGGGTCGAAGGCACCCGGCTCGGCGGGCGCGGCCGTCCCCAGCAGGCACACTTCCGGCGCCCGGCTCACCACCAGATCCGCGGCCCCGGCGCACGGCGCGGCAGCCGCCAGCACGCGGTGCCCGCGCAGCTTCAGGGCCGAGGCGAGCGCCTCGGCCAGCAGACGATGATCGTCGACCACCATGAGCCGCACGCCCATCGAGCAACCCCCTCCATCCCCGGCGGACCCCGCCCCCGGCCCCCGCCGGGCCCCTTGTCCCCGGGAAGCTACACGCTCGACCGGCCGAGCGCGCCCCCTACCGGGGAGAAGCCCCCGGAATGCGGGACTCCCGGCCAATCGGGGCCGATTGACACCCGGACGCCCGGACCTCGGCACCCGATCGCACCGCACCTCGGCACCTCGCGCGGATGAAGCCGGGCGGATGAGGCGGGGACGAAACGCGGCGGAGCCCGGCGAACGCGCTATGCGAGCCGGGCTCTTGAGGTCATGGAGGCAGAAGTCATCGGAGTACGGCCAGAAAATCGTTGAGCATAAAAAGAACTTGCGGCCGGTTTTCCTGCCGAGGCACGCCGACGTCACTGTCAGTGCCGTATGTCAAAGTAGGTACAGCAGTTGGGGTGAAGAATCGGGGGAAGGCCGTCATGTCATTGGCCGAAGAAGTATTGGCAGTTCACGCGGGAGCGCCGGATCCGGCCGCGCTGGTAGGGGAGTTCCGGCGCACGCATGTGTTGCTGCCGACCGCCAACGAAACGCTCCTTTCGGCGGAGTTGGACGGTATTCGCTGGCTGTACGCCTTCACCGACGAAGAGGCCATGTCCCGCTTCGCCCTCTCGCGCGGCGGCGAGCCGGGCGCGGAGTGGCAGTACCTGACCGCATCCGGGGCGCGCGTCCTTGACGTGCTGATTCCGGCCATCGAGGGGCCGACGGGTGTGGCGCTGGACGCGGGCGGCGAGCACGGGATGCTCTTCCCGCCGGTGGCAGGGATCGTGCCGGACTCCGTGGCCCTGGACATATCTGACGCACCGCAGGGGGGAAACGCCTAAATGGGTCTGATCGGCGGTTCGGGGTATCACCTCGAACCTGAGGCGTTCGAGCAGCTCACCAAAGGCATCAAAGCCGCGACGGCCGAGCTGAAAGAGCTGGGCTTCGATATGGAAGCCCAACTGGGCCGGGGCTTCGACACATTGTCCCTGGACAGCGTGGAATGCGGCGATGACGATCTCGCCGCCGTGCTGGATTCGTTCTGCGAGCGCTGGGGCTGGGGCGTCCGCGGTCTGATGCAGAACGCCAACGAATTCTCCCAGAAGCTGGGTATCACCGCCGGTTTCTATTACGAGCAGGAGCAGTACGCCTCCGACGCGCTCAAGCAGACCGCGAACGCCGCGTGGGGCGACCCGACCCTGACCGCCGAGCAGTTGCACAAGCAGTCCTGGGGGAAGGTCGCCAACCCCCTGTCGCAGTTCGACGACGCGGACTGGGACCCGAATTCGCAGCAGTCGCGGGACGGCTACAAAGAGGTGCTCGAGGCGGAGCAGCAGTTCGGCCACGACGTCACCTCGATCCCTGACCGCCTCATGAACGGCGGGGAGGACCCGGCCGAGACCACGGCCACGCTGGAGCCGAACACGCCGTCGCAGGCGCACAAGGGGGAGCAGAAGTGAGCTGGCTGGGGGATGCGGCAAACGCGGTCGGGGACGGCGCGAGCAAGTTCACCAACGCCGTGGAGCGTGGCGCGGGCGAGGTCGTCGAGCACGGCTCCGACATCGCCGGGGACATGCTGGAGACGGTCGGCGCGGACGACGCCGCGCATGCCGTGCGCTCCGGCGGCGCGAAGGTGGCAGGGGCGCTGGGCGCCCATGTCGATGAGCGTCAGCTCGGCGAGAGCGAGGACCCCAAGGAGCTCATCCACGGTGACGCCGAGAAGATCAACGAGTCCGCGTCGCACCTGAAGGACTTCTCCGCCGCCTTCGACCGGGTCGCGAACGGCATGCGCAAACTCGGCTCCGGCCAGCACTGGACCGGTAAGGCAGCCGACGCCTTCCGCGAGAAGTTCGACATGCACCCCAAGGAGTGGATGCACGCCGCCGACGCCTGCGACGACGCCCACAAGGCTCTGAAGGCTTACGCGGAAACGGTGACCTGGGCCCAGCACAAGGCCTCGGACGCCATCGACAAGTACCGCCAGGCGCAGGAAGCCACCCGGCGTGCGGTGGATGCGTACAAGGCGAAGGTCGACACGTACAACGCCGCGGTCGACGCCTACAACGCGGCGATCTCACGTAACGCCGACCCGGGAGACGAGCCGCAAAAGCCCGTCGTCCATACCGACCCGGGCGCCGAGGGCCGCGAAGCGGCCCAGGACATGCTCAAGGATGCCCGCAGCCAGCGAAACGAAGCCGCCTCCCGCGCCCGCAACGCCATCAAGGGTGCCTTGGCGCACGCACCGGAGAAGCCGGCGTTCACCTCCCTGGCAGGCGCAGCGATATCGGACTTCGGCACCGCGCTGCCCGCCGCGAACATGCACCTCATGGGCGGCGCCCTGAAGGCCGCGGCGGACACCGTCAAGCTGGGGCGCACGGTCAATCCGCTCGACCCCTACAACCTCACCCACCCCTGGCAGTTCGCCTCCAACGTCTCCACCACCCTTCTCGGCCTGGCCCAGGCCCCCCTCCACCCCATCGACACCGCCAAGAGCGTGGTCGGATCAGGGTGGGGAAGCGACCCGCTCGACTCCTTCAGCGCCGCCGTCGTCAACGCGGCGGGCGGCAAGGGCGCGGGCGGGCTGGCCAAGGGGGCGGCCAAGGCGGGCGCCAGGGATGCCGCCGAAGGCGCGGCCCGGCAGGCCGCCAAGGAGGGCGGCAAGCGGACCGTCATGGACCGGGCCCGCACCCGGTGGTGCAAGACCTTCGGCAACGACCCGATCGACATGGCGACCGGCCGCATGGTCCTGCCGCAGACGGACATCACTCTCCCGGGCAGCCTCCCCCTCGCCTTCACCCGCACCTTCGAGTCGTCCCACCGCACCGGCCGCTGGTTCGGCCCCACGTGGATGAGTACCGCCGACCAGCGCCTGGAGATCGATTCCGAGGGCGTCATCCTCATCGGCGAGGAAGGCAACTTCCTTCTCTACCCGCACCCGGCCGTAGGTGTCCCCACGGTGCCCGTCGAGGGCGAGGGCCGCCCGCTCGAACGCACCCCGGACGGCGACTACGTCCTCACGGACCCGTCCTCCGGCATGCGCTGGTACTTCACCACCTACACCGACGGCCTCGCCGTCCTCGACGAGATATCCGACCGTCGCGGCAACCACCACACCTTCGACTACACCGAAGACGGCACCCCCACCGCCATCACCCACAGCGCCGGCTACCGCCTCCTGCTCACCACCGACGAGGGCCGCATCACCGCCCTCCACCTCGCCGGTGCGGCCCCCGACGGCAGCGACCAGCTCCTGATGACGTACGGCTACGACGACGCCGGCAACCTCACCACCACCGCCAACTCCTCCGGCCTCCCGCTCCGCTTCACCTACGACGACGACGGCCGCATCACGTCCTGGACGGACACCAACAACAGCAGCTACACCTACGTCTACGACGACGATGACCGCTGCACCTCACAAGGCGGCATCGAGGGCCACCTCCGCGCCACGTTCGCCTGGGGCGACCCGGATCCCGTAACGGGCCTGCGTACCAACCTGTTCCACAACTCCCAGGGCGGCGTTACCCGCTACGAGGTCAACGAGCGCCACCAGATCGTCGCGGAGACCGACCCCACTGGTGCCACCACCCGTACGGTCCGCGATGCCAAGCACCGCGTCCTCTCCACCAGCGACCCCTTGGGCCGCACCACCCACTTCACGTACGACGCCGAGGGCCGCCCCACCGTTGTCACCCTCCCCGACGGATCCACCGCCACCACCAGCTACAACGATCTCGGCCTGCCTCTGAACACCACCGGTCCGGACGGCACCACCTGGACCCACACCTACGACGCCGACGGAAACCGCACCGCCACCACCGACCCCACAGGCGCCGCCACCAGCTACACCCACGACGCTCGCGGCCACGTCTCCTCGGTCACCGACGCGCTCGGCAACACCAGTCGCCTCTACTGCAACGAGGCCGGCCTACCGCTGACCCTCACCGATCCCCTGGGCGCCACCACTCACTACCGGCGCAACGCCTTTGGCCGCACCGCCTCCGTCACCGACCCACTCGGCGAGACCACCCACATGGTGTGGACCGTCGAAGGCAAGCTGGCAGCCCGTATCGACGCCACCGGCGCCACCGAGGAATGGACCTACGACGGCGAGGGCAACCGCACCTCCCACACCGACGCCATCGGCCAGACCACCCGCTTCGAATACACCCACTTCGACCTGCTCACGGCCCGCACCGACCCCGACGGCGTCCGCCACACCTTCACCCACGACACCGAACTACGTCTCACCCAGGTCACCAACCCCCAGGGGCTGACCTGGAACTACACGTACGACCTGGCTGGCCGCCTCATATCCGAGACCGACTTCGACGACCGGATCCTGGCCTACACCCATGATGCGGCTGGCCAACTGACCACCCGCACCAATGCCTTGGGCGAGGTGACGGCCTACACCCGTGACACCCTTGGCCGCATCACCGAGAAGAACGCCGCAGGGCTGCTGACCACATATACCCACGACTCCAGTGGCCAGCTCCGTCAGGCCGCCAACGCTGATGCCACGGTCACCTACAGCCGCGACATCCTCGGCCGCGTCACCGCTGAATCGGTCAACGGCCGCACCATGACGTTCACCTACGACGCCCTGGGCCGCCGCACCTCCCGCACCACCCCCACCGGCCACACCACCACCTACACCTACGACGCCGCCGGCAACCGCACCGCCATGGACATCGCCGGCCACGTCCTCACCTTCGACCACGACGCCGCCGGCCAAGAACTCACCCGCACCATCGGCGACAACCTCGCCCTCTCCCACACCTGGGACCCCACCGGCCGCCTCACCAACCAATCGCTCACCACGGCGGCCACCGGGGCGGACCGGGCACAGAACTCTGCCGCTGCGGAAGCCCACCGGGTCCTCCACCGCGGCTACACCTACCGCCCCGACGGCAACCTCACCGCGATCGACGACTCCCACACCGGCCGGCGCACCTTCGACCTCGACCGCGCCGGCCGCGTCACCGCCGTCCACGCCACCGACTGGACCGAGACCTACGCCTACGACGAAGCCGGCAACCAAACCCACGCCACCTGGCCCGACCGCCACCCCAACCCCTCAGCCCGAGGCGACCGCACCTACACCGGCACCCGTATCACCCGCGCCGGCAGAATCCGCTACGAACACGATCCCCTCGGCCGAGTAACTGTCCGCCAAAAAACCCGTCTCTCCCGCAAACCAGATACCTGGCGATACACGTGGAGTGCCGAAGACCGGCTCGCTGCCGTAACAACGCCGGACGGTACAACCTGGCGCTATCTCTACGAGCCTTCCGGCCGCCGAGTAGCCAAGCAACGCTTCTCTCCTGACGCCGCCAGGGTGGTCGAGCACACGGACTTTGCGTGGGATGGGCTGACTCTCACCGAACAAACCGCCCGTTCCTCAGGCCACCAAGAGTCCATAACGCTCACGTGGGACCACAAAGGGCTCACCCCGCTCACCCAGACCGAGCGCAAGACCTCGGGTTCGGATATATCTAGCACCGAGCAACGCGTCATCGACCAAAGGTTCTTCTCCATTGTCGCTGATTCAATTGGCACCCCAGCGGAACTCGTTTCCGAATACGGCGAGATAGCTTGGAGTAAACGCGCCACCCTTTGGGGCACCACCACCTGGGACAACGGAGCTACGGCATACACTCCACTGCGATTCCCGGGTCAGTATTTCGACCCCGAGACGCAGCTTCACTTCAATTTACTTCGACACTACGACTCGGAGGTCGGGCATTACATATCCACAGACCCTCTCGGACTAGAGCCATCCCCTAACCCAAGTGCATACGTAAGCAACCCAAACAGCTACGTTGACCCATTCGGGCTGTTTTCCTGCGAGGCGGGCTCGGAGCAACGAGGGCCGTTCGACTTCCGACCTCCAAACCCTTCTCACCCACCGCATCAGGCGGCAATTGACGCCATGCGGGTCGCCCCAGTGGGCGGAAACGTTGACTGCGCGGAGCTCGCCAATTACATTATGAAAAGATCCGAAGGGAAAGGGGAGATAATCAACTTTACGAGCCACTCGGGAGAGATGTTCAGAGTCCCCCAGGAGGGTGGACGTCTCGCTGAGGAGTTTAAGTATCACGACGTGTACACCGACGGTAAGTACATATACGACCCCGAACTGGGTAGCAACCCCGTACCTCTGGGTGATTTCAAGCGAGCGATAAGGCACCTGAATCCAGACTTGAAAATCATATCGGGCCACGGGCCATATAGGGGGCCCCTGTGGTGAGGTGTCAGCGCGGAATGGGAGCCGATATGAGTGTAACCGGCCAACAAATTTTGAAGACGCTGTCCTTGTTCGATCCTATCGAGTGGATCAGGACGTCCTCGGGGCGTAATCCAGTGGAAGGGTACACGCAATCCCCACATGTCGCCTGGCGTTTCGCCGATGGCGGCGATGTAGAAATTGCGCGACTCATCGAGACGCTGGTGCGCAATAGCCCAACGGAGAACGACTGGACTCTTGATTATTCCGCCAGAAACTGGCTCCTGGCGCCGTCGCGGGTCCTCAATGAGTGCTCTTCCGATAATATCAGCTTTCGACAAGCGGTCATGCGAATTACATTGAGCGACCCGGATTTCTGCGAGCTAGCCAATAGCGACTTGGCCCTCATCATCTCTCGACTACAGGATTACGTGATGAACACCGAGGGGCGTGAAGACCAAACCCGCTGACAACTTCAAACCGAATGCCTGTCGCCTTGATCGACCAAACCACCCGCATCTCGTGGCGGCAACTGCCCCGCCGTTGAGAAAGCGAGAGGCTGGGCATGAGCGGCGCACAGGTAGTCGGCGGAGGACGCGTGAGCGAGGAGCGTAGAGGCCATTGAGGCCGACGCCGATGCGGAAGGGCGCATCGAATGGAGCGCGCTCCGTTCAGATTCGCCACCTGCCGGAACGACGGCTAGCGTGCAGCAAATGGCTTACAGCGGCACGGCGAGGAAATGCGCCGCCGGTGGATGCGAACCAAGGACTGCGCAAGGCCGTCGGCGCACCGAGGCCCCTACGCCTCCTCCGCCAGCTCCAGCCACCGCATCTCCAGCTCGTCCTTCTCCGCTGTGAGTTCGCGGAGTTGGGCGTCCAGGCCCGCGACCTTTTCGAAGTCCGTGGCGTTTTCGGCGATTTGGGTGTGGAGTTTGGTTTCCTTCGTGACGATCTTGTCCAGCTGGCGTTCGATCTTCTGGAGTTCCTTCTGGGCGGCGCGGTTGACGGCGGCGGCCTTCTTGGGGGCGGAGGTCTGCTGGGGGGCCGCCGGGACCGCGGCGTCGATCACCTGCTTGCGGCGCTCCAGGTACTCGTCGAGGCCGCGCGGGAGCATGCGGAGCGTGGCGTCGCCGAGGAGGGCGTGGACGCGGTCGGTGGTGCGCTCGATGAAGTAGCGGTCGTGGCTGATGACGATGAGCGAGCCGGGCCAGCCGTCGAGGAGGTCCTCCAGCTGGGTCAGGGTCTCGATGTCGAGGTCGTTGGTGGGCTCGTCGAGGAAGAGGACGTTGGGCTCGTCCATGAGGAGGCGCAGGATCTGCAGCCGGCGGCGCTCACCGCCGGACAGGTCGCCGACCGGCGTCCACTGCTTCTCCTTGGTGAAGCCGAACTTCTCGCACAGCTGCCCGGCGGTCATCTCCCGGCCCTTGCCGAGGTCGACGCGGTCGCGCACCTGCTGGACGGCCTCCAGCACCCGCAGTGTCGGGGCGAGTTCGCCGACCTCCTGGGAGAGGTAGGCGAGTTTGACGGTCTTGCCGACGGTGATGCGGCCGCCCGCCGGCTGCGCCTCGCCCTGGGTGCGGGCCGCCTCGGCCAGGGCTCGGAGCAGGGAGGTCTTGCCGGCGCCGTTGACGCCCACGAGGCCGATCCGGTCGCCGGGGCCCAGCTGCCAGGTGAGGTGCTTGAGCAGCACCTTGGGGCCTGCCTGGACGCTGACGTCCTCCAGCTCGAAGACCGTCTTGCCCAGGCGGGTGTTGGCGAACTTCATCAGCTCGGTGGTGTCGCGGGGCGGCGGCACGTCCGCGATCAGTTCGTTGGCGGCCTCGATGCGGAAGCGCGGCTTGCTCGTACGGGCGGGGGCGCCGCGCCGCAGCCATGCCAGCTCCTTGCGCATCAGGTTCTGCCGCTTGGCCTCCTCGGTGGCGGCGATCCGCTCACGCTCGGCCCGCGCGAAGACGTAGTCGCTGTAGCCGCCTTCGTACTCGTGGACGTCGCCGCGCTGGACGTCCCACATGCGGGTACAGACCTGGTCCAGGAACCACCGGTCGTGGGTGACGACCACCAGGGCGGAGCGGCGGGCCCGCAGATGCCCGGCCAGCCAGGAGATGCCCTCGACGTCGAGGTGGTTGGTGGGCTCGTCGAGCACGATCAGGTGCTGCTCGGCGATGAGCAGCTTGGCGAGGGCGATGCGGCGGCGTTCGCCTCCGGAGAGGGGGCCGATGACGGTGTCCAGGCCGTGGGTGAAGCCGGGCATGTGGAGATCGCCGAAGAGGCCGGTCAGGATGTCGCGGATCTTGGCGTTACCGGCCCACTCGTGGTCGGCGAGATCGCCGATGACCTCGTGCCGGATGGTGGCGGCCGGGTCGAGGGAGTCGTGCTGGGTGAGGACGCCGAGACGCAGGCCGCCGTTGTGGGTGACGCGGCCGTTGTCCACCTCCTCCAGCTTGGCGAGGATCCGGATCAGGGTGGTCTTGCCGTCCCCGTTGCGTCCGACGACGCCGATCCGGTCCCCCTCGTTGACGCCGAGCGAGACACCGTCGAGCAGGGCACGGGTCCCGTAGACCTTGCCGACGGCTTCCAGATTGACGAGGTTGACGGCCATCTCACTCCTGCGGTGGTTCACATGAATCGACCATCCCAGCCTAGTCGGCGTGCGGAACGGCTCGGCCCGGGTGTGAGGATGCGGACCACGCGGGCGCGACGAGGCGCGCCGACGGCCCTGCGGTCGCCGGGGAGGCCCTGATCGCCGGTGGCCGTGATCGCTGTTGGATAGCGTGCTCGGCATGACTTCGGACACGGGTGCGGCAGTGGAAACGGAACGCGGGCTGGTCTACGGGCCGAGCGGCAAGCAGCTGGACGTCCACCGTCCGGCGGGGTCGTCCGGGCCGGCGCCGACCGTGCTGCTCTGGCACGGCATCGGGCCCGACGAGCGGGATGTCCTGGAACCGCTGGCGCGGACGGCGGCGGCCAACGGCCTGCTGGTGCTCGTACCGGACTGGCGCTCGGACGCGGCGGACGGCGGCCGGTCACACCTGCTGGAGTCGCTGGCCTACGTCCGCGAGGAGGCGGGCCGGCTGGGCGGTGACGGGGAGTCGTTCGTGCTGGCCGGCTGGTCGGCGGGGGCTCCGGCGGCACTGAGTGTCGCGCTGCGGCCCGAGGTGGCGGACGGATGGCGGCCGTCGGCGGTGGTCGGTGTCGCGGGCCGCTACGACCGCCCGGCGTTCACCACCGGCGCGGTTCCGCTGGCCGACCTCGCCGCGGGCCTGGACCCGGCCGTGCCGGTCCATCTCGTCCACGGCAGCCACGACACCCTCGTGGACGCCGGGCACTCCCGCGACCTGGCGGAGGCGCTGCGCGCCGCGGGCCGGCCGGTGACGCTCCGGGAGACCGGGACCGACCACGCGGGCGCGATCATGGCCGAATACGCCCCCTCGACGAACCGCTGCCTGCCGGCGACCGCCGAACACGCCGTACAGGCGGGCCGGTTGGTGGCCGAGGTGCTGGCCGCGGCGGCCGCGTAGCGCACGGTCGCACCCGCGCACCCGCGCACCCGCGCGTCCGCGCACCCGGCGTCGAGGTCACTTCCCGGACGACGGTCGCCCCGACGGCGCGACGACCGCCAAAGCCATGTCCGCGAAGTCCCGCCGTCCGCCCGGACGGTCGTCCGCCCGTAAGGTCGTCCGCCCGTAAGGCGGGGCCCGCGGCGTCCGGTGCGTGCGATCGCAAGGCGGAGGGTCGCCCTCGTAGTGGGTCCACGTGGACGATCCCGGCAACGCGGCGAGCGTGCGTACCAGGCGTCGGGGCCCGGCGGGACTGTGCGGATACGCCCTAGAGCACCGTCGCGCCCCGCGCCGGGGAGTCCGCCACCCGTACCGCGCGGCAGGTGCCGGAGGCGAGCAGCGCCTGGGCCACCTTCTCCGCGGCCTGGGCGTCCTCGACCAGGTACGCGGTCGTCGGCCCGGAGCCGGAGACCAGCGCGGCCAGGGCGCCGGCATCCGTACCGGCCTTGAGGGTCGCGGTGAGCTCGGGACGCAGGGAGAGCGCCGCCGGCTGGAGGCCGTTGGCCAGCGTCGCGGCGAGCGCGGTGGCGTCACCGTCCCGCAGGGCGGCCAGCAGTTCGGGGGACGCCTCGGGCTCGGGTACGTGCGTGTCCGCCGTGAGCCGGTCGAACTCGCCGTAGACCGCGGGGGTCGACAGGCCGCCGGGGGCGACCGCGAAGACCCAGTGGAAGGTGCCGCCGACGGCCAGCGGCGTCAGCAGCTCGCCCCTGCCGCGGCCCAGCGCCGCCCCGCCGACCAGGCTGAACGGCACATCGCTGCCCAACTCGGCGCAGATGTCGAGCAGTTCCTCGCGGGAGGAGCCGGTCGACCACAGGGTGTCGCAGGCCATCAGCGCGCCCGCGGCGTCCGCGCTGCCGCCGGCCATGCCGCCCGCGACGGGGATGTCCTTGGTGATGTGCAGGTGGACGTCCGGCGCGATGCCGTGCCGGGCCGCGAGCAGTTCCGCGGCGCGGGCCGCGAGGTTCGTGCGGTCCAGCGGGATCCGGTCGACGTCGTGGCCCTCGGCGGTGATCCGCAGGGCGTCCGCCGGGGTGGCGGTGACCGTGTCGTGGAGGCCGACGGCGAGGAAGACATTGGCCAGGTCGTGGAACCCGTCGGGGCGGGCCGCGCCGACGGCCAGCTGGACGTTGACCTTGGCCGGCACCCGTACGGTGATCGCGCCGCTCATGCCGATGCCTCCCTGATCCCCCGGGTGCCGCCCGGTCCCTTGTGTTCCGCGATCCGCGCGAAGTCCTCGACGGTCAGGGCCTCGCCGCGGGCCTGCGGCGAGACGCCCGCGGCGACCAGTGCGGCCTCCGCCGCCGCGGCCGACCCGGCCCACCCGGACAGGGCGGCCCGCAGCGTCTTGCGGCGCTGGGCGAACGCCGAGTCGACGACGGCGAAGACCTCGTCACGGCTGGCCGAGGTCTCGATCGGCTTGTCGCGGCGTACCAGGGAGACCAGCCCGGAGTCGACGTTGGGGGCGGGCCAGAAGACCTTGCGGCCGATGGAGCCGGCCCGCTTGACCTCGGCGTACCAGTTCGCCTTGACCGACGGCACGCCGTAGACCTTGTTGCCGGGACGGGCGGCGAGCCGGTCGGCGACCTCGGCCTGCACCATGACCAGGGTGCGGTCGATGGTCGGGAAGGTCGCGAGCATGTGCAGCAGCACCGGCACCGCGACGTTGTAGGGCAGATTGGCGACCAGGGCGGTCGGCGCCGCGCCGGGGAGCTCGGTGACGTGCATGGCGTCGCGGTGGACCAGCTCGAAGCGGTCGGCGCGGTCGGGCATCCTGGCCGCGACGGTGGCCGGCAGGGCGGCGGCGAGCACCTCGTCGATCTCGACGGCGGTGACCCGGTCGGCCGCCTCCAGCAGCGCCAGGGTCAGCGAGCCGAGACCGGGGCCGACCTCGACGACGACATCGTCGGGGCGGACGCCGGCGGTCCGCACGATCCGGCGGACGGTGTTGGCGTCGATGACGAAGTTCTGCCCGCGCTGCTTGGTGGGGCGCACGCCCAGCGCGGCGGCCAGCTCGCGCACATCGGCGGGTCCCAGCAGAGGCCCGGACTCGTCGGTGGTGCTGCTCTCAGTCATGCCGAAGCCTCGCTGCGCGCCGTCGCGGTCGCCCGCCGTGCGCGCCTTTCCGTTGTTCGCTCGCTGCGCTCGTTCACCGGTGAAGCTTACGGCCGCAGACCGGCCACGGGCTCGCCCCCCGGGTGATGTAGAGCTTCTTGGCGCGGAAGGTCTGTTCCAGGGCCGGTGCGTCCTGCGGGCGGCCGGTGCCGCCGAGGCGCCGCCAGGTCGCGACGTCGAACTGGTAGAGGCCGCCGTAGGTGCCCGAGGCGTCGACGGCGTTCGGCCGGCCGCCCGCCTCGCAGTGGGCGAGCGCGTCCCAGGCGAGGTGGTCGGCGCCCCGCACCGAGGTCGGCAGGATCTTGGTGCCGATGTGCACGATCTGCGGCCGGGGCTTGCGGACGACGTGGGTGCCCAGCCGCTTCGGCTTCTCCGCGACGCCGTTGACGGTGCGCAGCCGGTAGGCGACCCGCCGCACGCCGGGGCGGCCCTGCTGGACGACGGCCTCGGTGCCCCGGGTGAGCTGCGGGTCGACCCGCTTGATCGTGCGGAAGGGGACGGACTCCTCGCGGATCTCCCTGGACCCGGTGATGCGCAGCACCGAGACGGTCTGGCCCTCCCGGGGGAAGCTGTCCTGCGGCACCGAGGTGGTGTCCTCGTCGCGCAGCGCCAGTCCGGCTTCGGCCAGGGCCTCCCGGACGGTCGCGGCGTTGGTGCGGACGCGGTATTCGCGGCCGTCGGCGAGGAAGACCACCGAGCGTTCGGTGCGTACGGCCAGCTCCAGGCCGTGCCGGTCGATGCGCCGGGAGCGGGCGAGGGAGAGGTGGGCACCCTCGGCGCGGACGCCGAGCTGGCGCAGGGCGCCGTCCACGGTGTCCGCGGTGGTCCACACCTGGCGGCGCTGTCCGTCGATGGTCAGCACCACCGGCCGGCCGTGCCGGACGACGATGTCGTCGCCGCTGCTGAGCGCGGTGCCGGGGGCGGGCGCGACGATGTCGTGCCCGCCGATGTCGAGGTCCTCGTCGTCCAGCAGGTCGTCGACGTCGTCGGCGAAGGTGTGCAGGGTGCGGGGGGTGCCGTCGACGGTGAGCCGGACGGCCTTGTCGTGGGCGATGAAGGCGGTGGTGCCGCCGGCGAGGAAGGCGACCACGAGGGCCCTGGGCAGCAGTCGGCGCAGTGCCTCGGGGGAGGTGCCGTGGCGCCGCCTGCGGCCCGTCCGGCGCGCGGCGGCGCGGCCGCCCGGGACGGGGAGGACCGGTGCGGGCCGGAGGCCGCCCGGGGACGGTGCGGGCGAGGGCCCGGTCTGCCGCGGCATCGGTCCGGGCGACCCGGAGGTGGTGCGGAGGTCGTGGCGCGGGTACGGCGCCCTCTGCACGTACGGCGACTTGACCTCGAACGACGCCTTCGCCTCGTACGGTGCCTTCACTTCGTACGAGGCTTTCACTTCGTACGGTGCCTTCGCCTCGTACGACGATCCGGTGGCGCCCGGGTTCCGGCCGCGCCGGCCGCGCGCGGCGCGGTGGCTGCTCTGCGAATGACTCACGACGCTCCACATGCCACAGATGCGGTGGACGGCCGAATGTAGCGGAGGGATGGTAACTCTCCAAAGTCGACCCGCTACACAGCGTTACTGCCGGGCATCGTCCGCCCGCTCCGGGGGCCGGTCAGCAGTCGAAGGCGCGCACCGTGTTCGCCGCGACTGCCGTGGCCATCGCGTCCTCCGTCATCCCCTTGACCTCGGCCATCGCCCGGAGGGTGACCGGAATGAGGTACGGCGCGTTGGGCCGCCCGCGGTAGGGCGCGGGGGTGAGGAACGGCGCGTCGGTCTCCACGAGCACCAGTTCGGGAGGGGCAACGGCGAGCGCATCGCGCAGCGGTTGGGCGTTCTTGAAGGTGACGTTTCCGGCGAAGGACAGGAAGTAGCCCGCTGCCGCGCAGACCTTCGCCATCTCCGCGTCACCGGAGAAGCAGTGGAAGACGACCCGCTCGGGCGCGCCCTCCTCCCGCAGGATCCGCAGGACGTCCTCGTGCGCCTCCCGGTCGTGGATCACCAGGGCCTTGCCGTGCCGCTTGGCGATCTCGATGTGGGCGCGGAAGGACCGCTGCTGGGCGGCCATGCCGTCGGGCCCGGTGCGGAAGTGGTCGAGGCCGGTCTCGCCGACGCCGCTGACGTGCGGGAGGGCGGCCAGCGCGTCGATGCGGTCGAGGGCGGCGTCCAGCGCGCTGTCGCCGCCGGGCTCCCTTGCACCCTGCCGGGACCATCCGTCCGGGTCGCCGAGGACGATCCTGGGCGCTTCGTTGGGGTGCAGCGCGACGGTGGCCCGCACGCTGTCGTGGGCGGCGGCCGTGTCCGCCGCCCACTGCGAGCCCGCGAGGTCGCAGCCCACCTGCACCACGGTGGTGACGCCCACCGAGGCGGCCTTGGCGAGCGCTTCCTCGACGGTGCCCTCCTGCATGTCCAGGTGGGTGTGCGAGTCCGCGACCGGCACCCGAAGCGGTTCGGGCAGCGGCGGCGGTGCGTCCTTGGCGGGCTTGGCCGCCTTGCCGGGTGCGGGAGTCTGGGCTTGCTGTGCCATGGCCGCGATCCTACGAGGACCGCGGCCCGCGGCTCACTTGTGGTGGTGCTGGAAGGGACGCAGCAGGTCGGAGAGGTGCCAGTGGTGGCGTCCCGCGGGCTCCGGGGTGCGCTCGGCGTCCTTCTCGGAGGCCGGGTCCGCCGCGGGCGTCTGCCCGCTCGCGCTCCCGGGACCGCGGCGCTGGTGGAGTCCGGCGATCGCTTCGGAGACCATCGAGACCTGACCGGCGCGCATGATGCGCACCACGTTGCCGCCGCAGTTCCGGCAGACGGGCTGGGTGAGGGGGGACGGCACGCGCTCGCCGTCGGCGTAGTAGACGACGTGCAGCTCGCCCTTGGCGTCGACGGGGTGGGCTATCTCGTAGGCCTGCTCCCAGCCGTGGCCGCATCGCATGCAGGCGAAGGCGTACGCCTCGTGTGCCGTGGGCTCGCTGTGCGGGGTGGGGCCGGCAGTGCTGGCGGTGGCCGGGCCGGTTTGTGCGATCTCGCTCATGTGCCGCTCCTCTTGTCCGCCGGACAAGGTCTTTGGGGACCGAACGTCGAACGTCCCACCCTCAGTGGACGCCTTTCCCGGCCGCGGCGCACCAGTCCTTCTTCCCTATTGGCCCAGATTTGGCGGGCTGTAGGGAAAAGGCCCCGCTGTGGGGGCCTTCGCTTTACCTTCCAGGCCGGTCATTTACCTTCCGGCGGGTCGGTTCGCGCCGTGGCCTGCGCGGGGACCGCGCAGGGCCGGTGCGGCGCGTCCCTAGGAATTCTTCGCGGCGCCCTTCGCGGCGTTCTTCGCTGCGACCACCGCGTCGAACACCTCGCGCTTGGGCAGTCCGGCGTCCGCCGCGACCGCGGCGATGGCCTCCTTGCGCCGCTCCCCCGCGTCCTCGCGCACCTGGACCCGGCGCACCAGCTCCTCCGGGTCGAGGTCCTGCGGCCCGGTGTCCGGGGCGCCCTCGACGACGATGGTGATCTCACCGCGTACGCCCTCCGCCGCCCACGGGGCGAGCTCGCTCAGCGGCCCGCGCTTGACCTCTTCGTACGTCTTGGTCAGCTCGCGGCAGACCGCGGCCCGCCGGTCCGCGCCGAAGACCTCCGCCATCGCGGCGAGCGTGTCGTCCAGGCGGTGCGGGGCCTCGAAGTAGACGAGGGTGCGGCGCTCGTCGGCGACCTCCCGCAGCCGGGAGCGCCGCTCGCCCGGCTTGCGGGGCGGGAAGCCCTCGAAGCAGAAGCGGTCCACCGGCAGGCCGGACACGGCGAGGGCGGTGAGCACCGCGCTGGGGCCCGGCACCGCGGTGACCTTGATGCCGCGCTCGACGGCCGCGGCGACCAGGCGGTAGCCCGGGTCCGACACGGACGGCATCCCGGCGTCGGTGACCAGCAGGACCCGCGCGCCGCCGGCCAGCGCGTCGGCCAGCTCGGGTGTCCTGGCCGCTTCGTTGCCCTCGAAGTACGACACCACCCGCCCGGTCGGCGCGACCTCCAGGGCCTGCGTCAGGCGGCGCAGCCGACGGGTGTCCTCGGCGGCGATCACATCGGCGGCGGCGAGTTCGGTGGCGAGCCGCGGCGGAGCGTCCGCGACGTCGCCGATGGGCGTCCCTGCAAGTACCAGCGTTCCAGTCACGCCCCCATCCTCCCAGCCCGTTCGGACGGCGCCGCGCCGCGAGGCACCGGAACCCGTCCGGCGGCGCGGGCGCACCGGTCCACAGGCGGTTTCCCTACGATGGGCCGGGTGACGAGTGACACCGCGGCCGACGCCGACGCCCATCGCGCCGGGGAGCCGGCCCAGCAGCCCCCGGGGTGGCAGCGGCGGCTGCGCCGCTTCGGGTACGTCCGCCGAGGTCCGGCCGATGTCCGTGAGCGGCTGGTGCCCCCGTTCCCCACGCCCGGCAAGCGGGTGTGGGCGCTGCTCGGTGCGGGCCCGGCCGCCGCCGACCGCTTCGCCCGTTGGTCGGGCTGGACCGGGCCGCTGCTGGTGGCGCTGTTCGCGGGGATCCTGCGGTTCTGGGACCTCGGCTCCCCGCGCAAGGTGATATTCGACGAGACGTACTACCCCAAGGACGCCTGGTCGCTGCTGCAGTACGGCTACGAGGGCACCTGGGCGAAGAACGCCAATGACGCGCTGATCGGGCATCCGGCGAAGATCCTGCTCACGCCCGAGCACTCGTATGTGGTGCACCCCCCGATGGGCAAGTGGCTGATCGCGGCGGGCGAGTGGGCGTTCGGCATGAACCCCTTCGGCTGGCGGTTCTCGGTCGCGCTGCTCGGCACGCTGTCGGTGCTGCTCATCTGCCGCATCGGCCGCCGGCTGCTGCGCTCGACGGCGCTCGGCTGTCTGGCGGGCGTTCTGCTGGCGGTCGACGGGCTGCATTTCGTCATGAGCCGCACCGCGCTGCTGGACCTGATCGTGATGTTCTGGGTGGTGGCCGCCTTCGGCTGTCTGCTGGTCGACCGGGACCGCACCAGAGCCCGGCTCGCGGCGGCACTGCCGGTCGACGGGGGTGGTGTGGCGCGGCCGGACGCGGACGTCGGCGACTGGCTGCGGCTGGGATGGCGGCCGTGGCGGATCGCGGCCGGGGTGTGCCTCGGCCTGTCCGCCGCCACGAAGTGGAACGGCCTGTACTACCTCGCGGCGTTCGCGCTCATGGCGGTGTTGTGGGACCTGGCGGGCCGGCGTACGGCCGGCGCCCGGCACCCGTTCCGCGCGGTGCTGCGCCGCGATGTGCTGCCCGCGTTCGGCTCCACCGTCGTCGTCGCGCTCGCCACCTACCTCGCGTCCTGGTCCGGCTGGCTCGCCACCAAGGGCGGCTACTACCGCGACTGGGCGACGAGCCCCGACGGGCGGACCGGCTCGTGGACCTGGCTGCCGGACTGGCTGCGCAGCCTGTGGCACTACCAGACCGAGGTCTACTCCTTCCATACCGGACTGACCACACCGCACACCTACCAGTCCAACCCCTGGAGCTGGCCGGTCCTCGGCAGGCCGGTGTCGTACTTCTACGAGGACCCCAAGGCCGGCCAGGACGGCTGTACGGCCGCCGAGGGCTGCGCGCGCGAGGTACTGGCCCTGGGCACCCCGCTGCTGTGGTGGGCGGCGTGCTTCGCGCTGCTGTACGTCCTCTACCGCTGGCTGTTCATCCGGGACTGGCGGGCCGGTGCGATCGCCTGCGGTATAGCGGCCGGCTATCTGCCCTGGTTCCTCTACCAGGAGCGGACCATCTTCCTCTTCTACGCCGTGGTGTTCGTCCCGTTCCTGTGCCTGGCGCTGGCCATGATGATCGGCGCGATCATCGGGCCACCGGGCTCGTCGGAACGCCGCCGCACCATCGGCGCGGTGGGCGCGGGCGTCCTGGTCCTGCTCATCATCTGGAACTTCATCTACTTCTGGCCGCTCTACACCGGCCAGCCGATCCCCAAATCGGCCTGGCACAACCGGATGTGGTTCGACACCTGGGTGTAGCGCCGCTGACGCGACGGGCCCGGCACCTCGTGGTGCCGGGCCCGTCGTCGTAGGAACGCCCTGGAACGCTGCCGTGAGAACTGTGGTTCAGCCGCGGTAGCGGGCGCGGCCGAGTGCCGCGGCGATGGTCAGCGGGACGGTCAGCACCGCGGCCGTCAGGAAGAGCCCCTGGTAGGCGTGGTGTTCCGCGGGTGCGGCGGCGAGGGTGCTGGCCAGGGCGCTGCCGACGTAGAGGGCGAGTCCGAACATGGCGACACCGGTGGCGCGGGCCGTCGGGGAGAGGGCGGTTGCCCAGGACTGGATCGTGGAGTGCATGAACGACCAGCCGCCGCCGAGCAGCAGCGCGGTCAGCACCAGCGCGGGTACCGAGCGGCTTGCGGCGGCGAGGCCGAAGGCCAGGGCCATCTGCACCCCGCCGGCCACGATCAGCCGCACCGGCGTCCACCGTCCGACCAGCCGCTTGACCATCTGGGCCGCCGACATCGAGCCCACGCCGTACAGCGCGGAGACCGCGCCGGCCAGCGTCGCCGAGGCTCCCTGGGACTCCAGGGCGGGGGCGACGTACGTCAGGAAGCCCAGCAGGACGGCGCCTTCGAGCATCGCCACGGCCATCACGTACCACTGCCAGCGGGAGCGCAGCACCACCCGGATCGGGGCGAGCAGGGAGCCGGCCGGCGGGCGGGCCGGCTCCGGCAGGCGGCGCAGGGCGACGGTCAGATACAGGGCGATCACGCCGGGGAGCGCGAAGACCAGGCGCCAGCTCACGTAGTGCGCGAGCGCACCGGCGACGACCGTGGCGACCGCGGTGCCCAGCGCGAACGCGGTCATCAGTTCACTGAGCGGCCGTTGCCGGACCGCGGCGGGCACGGTGTCGCCGACGTAGGTGATGGACGCGGCGATGGAGGCGGCGAAGAAGGCGCCGGCCGCGGCGCGGGCCACGATCAGGACGGGTGCGTCCGGGGCGAGCACCGAGGCGAGGGAGGCGACAGCCGCCCCGGCGAGCGACAGGCGCATCACCCGTACCCGGCCCAGCCGGTCGCTGGCCAGGCCCCAGACCGGCTGCATCAGGCCGTAGGCGAGGAAGTAGCCGCTGGCCGCCAGCATCACGGTCGGCAGTGAGACGCCGAGTTGGGTACCGATCAGCAGCAGCATCGGCGTGATGCAGAAGCGGTCGAAGTTGCTGACGAAGCCGGCGGTGCGCAGCAGCCGTAGTGCGGCGGCGGGTAAGCCGGGGGCGGGGGTGTCAGGGGCGCCGGTGGTGTCGGTGGCGCGGGTTTCGATGCCGGGGGCGGCGGGGTCTGTGGTGCCCACGAAAAGCTCCTCTCCGTTCCGTGCCGGCCCGCTCGGGTCCGGCACCTCCAGCCCATCACCGGGACAGCCCCTCGCCGGACCGCAGCCGATTACCCTTTGTCACACCCTGCCGGACGCTCCGCGGCGCCGGGCCAGGGAGCAGGGCAGGGGCAGGGGCAGGGGCAGGGGCAGCAGTGACAGGGCAGCGGTCACGGGGAGGAGCGGCCGGCATGCGCGGCGTCGGACCGGCGGAGAACGCACGGGCGGGTACCCCCGCCGGGAGCGGACCGGCGAGCGGCCCGCGCCGCGAGCTGGGCGCCTTTCTGCGCTCGCGCCGCGAGCGGCTCGCTCCGGACGAGGTGGGGCTGCCCGGCTCGCCGCGGCGCCGCACCCCGGGCCTGCGGCGCGGCGAGGTCGCCGAGCTGGCCGGCATCAGCAGCTCCTGGTACGCGTGGCTGGAGCAGGGCCGGGTCCGTACGTCGGAGCAGGTGCTGCGGTCGGTGGCGCGCGCCCTGCGGCTCGACGCGGACGAGAGCGCGCACGTCATGTCGTTCGTGGAGCGCGCAGAACCGGCCGGGCAGCCGCCGGGCTGGGTGTCGCGGAACCTGCTGTCGCTGGTGGAGACGCTGGCGCCGAACCCGGCCGTGGTGCTCGACCCGCACTGGGACCTGCTGGCCTGGAACAGCGGCTACGCGGCACTGCTGACCGACCCGGCCCGGCTGGCGCCCAGGCAGCGCAACCTGCTGTGGCTGGTCTTCCGCTGGCCGCCGGCCCGCACCCTGCTGGCCGAGTGGGAGGGCGAGGCGCGGAGTCTGCTGGGCCAGTTCCGGGCGAAGGCGGCCCGCCATCCGCAGGACGGCCGGTACGCCGAGATCACCGACGAGCTGCTGGAAGATCCGGACGCGGCCCGGTGGTACGAGGGCCGGGAGACCTCGGCCTTCCATCCCGCCGTGCGGCACTTCCGCCATCCGGTGGCGGGCGATCTGCGGCTGCGGTACGTCAAGCTCGCCGCCGTCGAGGAGCCGGGCCATCACTTCCTGGCCTACCTCCCCGACGACCGGGCGACGGAGACGGCGGTGGGCCGGCTCGCGGGGCAGGGGCGCGAGGGGGCGTGACGGCGGCAGGCGGTCGACGGGCCGGGCACACCGCGTGCCCGGCCCGTCGGCTCGCCGCCGCACCGGCGGTCAGCTCGTCAGTACCGCCTTCATCACCGAGCCGTCGGCGACCGCGGTGAGCGCGTCGGCGTGCTCCGCCAGCGGGAACGGCGTCACCAGGCTCGCGAGGTCGAAGCGGGCGGTCAGCGCCGGCAGCAGCCGCACGTACTCCACGAGGTGCGCGCCGGTGAAGGCCCAGGAGCCGATGACGTCCAGTTGCCGGTGGACGATCTGGTGCGGGTTGACGAGGGTGTCACCGGCGTCCGTGTACTGCCCGATGACCAGGTACGTACCGCCCCGGCGGGCCAGCGTGAGGCCCTGCCCGACGGCGGCCGGCACCCCGGCGCACTCGATGACCAGGTCGGCGCCGCCCCCGCCGGTGGCGGCCCGCACCTCGCGGAGCACCTGCTCGGGGTCGTCGGCGCCGGCGATGTCCAGGTGCACGTCGCCGATGCCGGCCGCGGCGGCCTGGGCCAGCCGTCCGGCCGGCCCGCCGACGACGATGACCTTGGCGGCCCCGGCCAGCTGCGCGAAGGCCGCCGCGGCCAGGCCGACCGGGCCGCTGCCCTGGACCACCACCACCTCGCCGAGCCGGACCGGCCTGCGCTCGTACAGGGCGTGGGCCACGGTGGGCCCCGCGCAGGCGAGCGACATGGCCGCGAGCGGGTCGGTGCCGTCGGCGACCTTGACGACGGTGGTGCCGGGCTGGAGCACGATGTGGTCGGCCCAGGAGCCGGACAGCTCGGGGCCGTCGGCGAGCGAGCGGTTGACGCCGTAGGTGCGCCGGTTCTCGCACAGGGTCGGTTCGCGGTGCAGCCGGCAGGGCGGGCAGACGCCGCAGGCGATGGAGGAGGCCCACATCACCGTGTCGCCCTCGGCCAGCGGCGCGCCCGTGGCGTCCTGGTGCGCCCAGGACCCCAACTCGCTGATGACGCCGAGACCTTCATGGCCCAGGACGAGCGGTACGGGTATGTCGAGGTGCCCCTGCCGCAGGTGCAGGTCGGTGCCGCAGATCCCGCCGTAGCCGCAGGCGACGACCATCCCGCCGTCGGGGGCCGGCGGCAGCCCGAAGGTGCGCAGCCGCAGCGGCTGGCCGAACTCCTCCAGGACGACGGCGCGTCCGGTGCGCTCGCTCATGCCGTCACCGCCCGCAGGGACTCGGAGAACGGCGCGGGCAGGACGCGCAGCGGCTCGGTGTCGCGGCACACGACGTAGTCGGGGCGCGGGTCACCGGCCGGCCGCGGCAGGTTGGCGGTGTCGTTGTAGGTGGCGATCAGCAGCCGGCGGGCGAACGGCGACATGTTGGGCGCCGAGCCGTGCACGATCTCCGGCGAGAAGAGCACCACGGAGCCGGCCGGGCCCTTGGGGCTGGTCATGCCGTGCCGGTCGACGTGCTCGGCGAGCTGCTCGGGGGTCAGCGAGATGTCGTCGGGGTCGAGGTGCTGGTCGGACTTCGCGGCGTCCGCCCGGCCCTCGCGGACGAGCCCGCCGCGGTGCGAGCCGGGCAGGAAGATGACCGGGCCGTTGAACTCGGTGACGTCGTCGAGGAAGACGCCGATGTTGACCTGCCGCGGGGCGGGCAGTCCGTCGGCGAGGCGCCAGGCGAGGTAGTCCTGGTGCCAGGCCCACTTGTCGCCGCCGAAGGCCGGCTTTGCGTTGATCTTGAACTGGTAGATGTAGACGTCGTCGGTGAGCAGCTGCTGGACGGGCGCCAGAATGCGGGGGTCGCGAACGAGCCCGGCGTACTCCGGCTGCCGCTGGTGCGAGGAGTAGACCGCGCGGACCTCCGTGCCGCCCTCCTCGGTCACGACCTGCGGGCCGGGGACCCCGCTGTCGCGCGCGAAGGCCGCCCGCAGGCTCTCCACCTCCCGCGCGTCCAGGAGGGATTCCAGCATCAGGAATCCGTTGTCGTGGTACTGGTCGACCTGTGACTGGGTGAGTCGCATGAGTGTCTTCTTCTCCTGAGGATGAGGGGAAATCCGTCGGGTCTCGGGGCGGGTCGGTCAGCCCATGAAGTGGCCGCCGTCGACGATGAGTTGCTGCCCGGTGACGTATCCGCTGCGGGCGGTCACCAGGAATTCGAGGGCGTCCGCCATGTCCCGGGCGGTGCCGAGCCGGCCCCGGGGGATGCTCTCCAGTACGGCGGCCCGCCTGTCCGGGTCGTCGAGCCGGTAGCGCTCGGTGACCTCCTCGGTGTCGGTGAAACCGGGGAGCAGTGCGTTGACCCTGATGTGCGGGGCGAGTTCGAGCGCCATGCACTTGGTGAGCTGGAGCAGTCCCGCCTTGCTCGCGCAGTAGTTGGCGCCGTCCGGGCGGGGGCGGAGGGCGGTGGTGGAGGCGATGTTGACGATGCTGCCGCCACCGGCCGCGACCATCGTGGGGGCCAGGGCGCGGCTGAGGTGGAAGGGGCCGGAGAGGTTGGTGGCCAGGACCGTGTCCCAGTCCTCCCCGGTCATGGACAGGAACGGCCGGTCGCGGTTGACCCCGGCGTTGTTGACGAGGACGCCCGGTGCGCCGTGCGCGTCGGTGATCCGTGCGCACACCGCCCGGATCTCGTCGGGGCGGGCGAGGTCGCAGCGCAGAGCCTCGATCCGCCCGTCCCCGGCCCGTACGGTCTGCCGGGCGGCGTCCTCGTCGCCGCGGTAGAGGGCGATGACCCGGTGGCCGAGGGCGGCGAGCCGCAGGCTCAGCTCCCGTCCGATGCCCCGGGTGCCGCCGCTGACCACGGAGGTCGTCATGAGGGCTCCCTGAAGTGAGCGGGCGCGGGGGTCAGTTGGCGATCAGGTCGCCGCGGATCAGCCCGGCGCCGTCGGGTACGGCCGCCGGGTCGCCGCCGAGGTCCGCGACGGCGTTGTGCTCGTCGACGAAGACGACGCTGGGGACGAAGGCGGCGGCCTGCTCGTTCTTCATGGCGGCGTAGGCGATGATGATCACTCGGTCACCGGGGCTGATGAGCCGGGCGGCCGCGCCGTTGATGCCGATCACGCCGGAGCCGGCCCGGCCCTCGATGACGTACGTGGACAGCCGGGCGCCGTTCTCGATGTCGACGATGTCGACCTTCTCGCCGGGCAGCAGGTCCGCGGCCGCCATCAGGTCGGAGTCGATGGTCAGCGATCCGACGTAGTGCAGGTCGGCCTGGGTGACGGTGGCGCGGTGGATCTTCGACTTCATCATGGTGCGGTACATGGTGTTCCTGTCCTGTGTGGTGACTGGTTGTGGTGACGGGCGTGGTGACTCGTGTGGTGGGTGGTGCGGATCGGGTGAGTCCGGCCGTTCAGCCGGGCCAGGTGGCGTAGCGGCGCCGGCCGTACAGCAGCGGGGCGGCGCCGGGCGCCGGGTCGGGCGTCTCGGTGCGCAGGACCTCGCCGATGACGACGGTGTGGTCACCGGCCGGCACCAGCCGGCTGACGCGGCATTCGGCGAGGGCGTGCGCGTCCTCCGCCAGCGCGGGCAGCCCGGTGGCGGGTGCCGGCCGCCAGGGGACGGTCCGGAACCGGTCCGCGGCCGGTCCTGCGAACGCCTCGGCGGCGCGGCGGCCCTCGCCGTGCAGGAGGTTGACCACGAAGGCGCCGCGTGCGGCGAGCACCGGCAGGGTGCTGCCGGAGGTGTTGGCGCACACCAGCAGCTGCGGCGGATCGAGGGAGACCGAGCACAGGGCGGTACACGTGAAGCCGTGGGGTGTGCCGCGCTCGTCGGCGGTGGTGATGACCGCGACGCCGCTGGGGTGGGAGCCCATCAGGGCCCGGAAGGCGTCCCGCGTCACCGTGCGCGCGTCGGCGTCGGCGACCGGGGTCACCATGCGAAGGCCCGCGCGTCGTACAGGTTGACGCCGACCGCGGCCTTGCCCAGGTATTCCAGGCACTCGTGCGGCTTGGCCGGCATGACGGAGGCGAACGACGCCTCGCGGATGAGGCGTTCCAGCGGGTGGCTGCGGCTCACGGCGGCGGAGCCGCAGATGCGCAGCGCGTCCTGGGCGAGCTGCTGCCCCACCTCCCCGACGACGTACTTGGCCGCGTGCACCATGGCGTTGGCCTCCAGGCTGCCGCGCTCCGCGTCGACCAGGTCGCCGGCCTCGTGCAGCAGCGCGCGGGCCGCCCGCAGCCGGGCGGACATCCGGCCCAGCTCCTGCTGGAGGACCGGAGAACCGGCGCGGTCGGGGGTGGCGGTGACGTGCTCGGTGGTGTGCCGGAAGAGCGCTTCGGCGATGCCGAGGTAGGCGCCGGTGTAACCGGCGATCATCCAGTGCGGCTCCCGCACGACCTTGAACAGCGACATGCCCTCGACGCCGAGGTAGAGCCGGGAGCGGGGCACCCGTACCGCGTCCAGGGTCATGGCGGCGGTGCTGGTGCCGTACATCGCCGACATGCTGTGCACGGTGCCGAAGCCGACTCCGGGGTCGTCGGCGGCGACGACGAAGTGCGAGACGTCGCCGGTGTCCTCGGTGCCGTCGTCGGCGGCGGCCGCGACGACGTAGTAGTCGGCCACGCCGGCGAGGGAGACGAACGACTTCTTGCCGGTGAGCAGGTAGCTCTCGCCGTCGTCGGAGAGGCGGTAGCGGGTCTGCATGCCGCGGAGTTTGGCGCCCCGGCCGGCCTCGGAGGTGGCGGAGGCGAACAGTTTGCGGCCCCGTACGACCTCGTCCAGCATCCAGGCGCGGAACCGCTCCGCGGCGGGCGGCAGGGCGGTGCCCGCCGCGTCGGCGAGCGCGCCGATGACGACGTGGTGCATGTTGAATCCGAGGGCGGCGGCGCCGTTGTACGTGCCGATTTCGGCCAGCACCCGCCAGTAGTCGCCGAAGCCCAGGCCGGCGCCGCCCGCCTCGCGGGGCGCGAGCAGCCCCAGGAGGCCGGAGTCGCGCAGGATGGCGTAGGTCTCGTGACCGTCGCGGCGGGCGGCGTCCACGTCGGCGGCGAGCGGGGCGAGGGCGGCGCCGGTCTCCGCGGCGAGTTTGAGGATGTCGTCCAGATGTGTCGGCAGCGTCATCGAAGTCCTCCGGGTCAGTTCTCGACGGGTAGGCCGAGTTGCCGTGCGATGCCGACCCGCAGCAGGTCGTTGGGGCCGGCATAGGTGAGTGCGGCCATGGGTCCGGCCAGGTCGGCGGTCAGTTCGGAGTCGGTGAGGAAGGCGCGTACGCCGGACAGCGCGGTGGCGTGCTCGGTGAGGCGTACGTAGTCCTCGGAGACCGAGATCTTGGTGAGGGCGGCCTCCGCGGCCAGTTGCCGGGCCGGTGTCCCGGCGTCGAGCCGGGCGGCCATGGCGTAGAGCTGGACGCGGGAGCGGTGCAGTGCCAGCGCCATGTCGCTGACGCGGGCGGCGACCTGGTGGCTTGCCCCCATGGGGCGCCCGAAGTGCTCGCGGCCGCACGCCCAGTCGACGGTCCTGGCCAGGGTGCGGTGCATGGGGCCGAGGGCGTAGCCCAGGATCACCGAGCGCTCCCAGGCGGTGGTGGAGGCCATCACCGCCAGGCCCGAGCCCTCCTCGCCGATCAGCGCCCCGGCCGGCAACCGCACGCCGTCGAAGAGGAGTTCTCCCATCGGGACGGTGGGCAGCGCGGTCTTGTCGAAGGTCTCGCCGCGGGAGACGCCCGGCAGGTCGAGGGGGAAGAGGAAGGCGGACAGCGCGAAGGGCGAGCGGCCCTCGGCGGTGCGGGCGAAGATGATCGCCCGGTCGGCGACGGGTGCGGCGGTGATGAAGGTCTTGGCGCCGTCGAGGACCCATCCGCCGCCCTCGCGCCGGGCGCGGGTGGCCATCGACAGCGGGTCGCTGCCTCCCTTGCGCTCGGTCAGCGCGTGGCAGAGCAGCACCCCGCCGTCCTGGACGTCGGCCACGGCGCGCCAGGCGTCCGGGGAGAGGGCGGCACGCAGCGGGAACTGCATGCCGAAGAGCTGCGAGGCCAGGGCGTAGCAGAGTCCGGGGTCGACGCCGGCCAGGCCGATGCCCTCGATCGTGGCGAGCGCGCGGGTGACCGGTCCCGGTGTCTCGTCGGACGGTTCGGCGAGGCGGAGCACACCGAGGTCGGCCATGGCCTGCCACTGCGCAGCGAAGTCCTTGTCCGCGACCTGTTCCCACCGCGGTGCGGCGAGGTCGCGGTAGTGGTCGACGAGTTGCTCGGTGCGCGGGTCGCCGGTGCGCAGCGGGCCGGTGGCGGTCATGCGCGGCCCTCGCCGGCGAGGGCACCGATGGCGGCCCACAGGGCCTTGGGCGTACGGAAGTTGGCGGCGACGATCTCGGTGTCGGGCAGGGTGACGCCGGCTTCCTTGTCGAGTGCGGCGACGATCTCCATGATCGCCAGCGAGTCGATCAGGCCCCTCTCCAGGAGGGGGGTGTCGGGGGTGAGGGACTGCGGGTCCTCGCCGCGGGCCCAGGTGATGCGGCGGCCGATGAGGGTGCAGAGGTCTTCGACGGTGTTCATGTGCGGCTCTCCTGAAGTGGTGCGGGGGCGGCGGCCTCGCTCAGGGCGCGGCGGTCGACCTTTCCGCTGGTGGTGGTGGGCAGGGTGGTGACGGGAACGACCCGGTCGGGCAGCATCCGCTTGGGCAGGGCGTCCCGCAGACCGGCCAGGACCTCCCGTTCGCCGGCGTCGGTCCTGGCGTAGACCCAGATCTGGCCGGCGTGCTCGCCGGCCTTGGCGACCACGGCCGCGGTGGCGACCCGGGGCAGTTCCAGGACGGCGCTCTCGATGTCCAGCAGGTCGATGCGGTGGCCGCGGCGTTTGACCTGGGAGTCGCGCCGGCCGCGCAGGAAGACCCGGCCGTCGGGGGTGAGCCGGGCGATGTCGCCGCTGGCGTAGGCACGGCGGGCGACGCCGTCGCGGAAGGTCACCGTGACGGTGGGGTCGCTGAGTTCACCGCCGCGCAGGTAGCCCTGGAAGACGGTGGGCCCGGCGATGAAGAGCTCGCCCTCGCCGTCGGTGGGCCGCCCGTCCTCGTCGAGGACGTCGAGGTGGACGCCGCCGATGCCGCGGCCGATGGTCAGTTCCTGGTCGGCGGTCCAGTCGGCGGGGACGCGGTGGTAGGTGCAGGCGTTGGTCTCGGTGGGTCCGTAGAGGTTGTAGAACGGCACCGTGTCGAGGAGCCGCAGATACCGCTCCAGCAGCGGCGTGGCGAAGGCCTCCCCGCCGAACGCGGCGATGCGCAGAGCGGGCGGCGGGGTGTCGGCGATGCCGCCCTGCTGGAGCATGCCGTGGTAGAGGGAGGGCACGGCCATGAAGGCGGTGATGCGCTGCTCGGTCAGCCAGCCGACCACATCGCGCGGGAAGGCGCGCAGCAGGTCGGGCATCAGGACGGTGCAGGCGCCCGCGGCGGCGGCGCTGAACAGGTCGAAGGTGGTCAGGTCGAAGGTGAGGGCGGCCTGGGAGCCGATCCGGTCGTCCGGGGTGAGGCCGAACTCCCCCGCGGCCCACAGGGCGTAGTGCGCGACGTTCTCGTGCGAGAGCAGCACGCCCTTGGGCCAGCCGGTGCTGCCGGAGGTGAAGAGGATGTAGCCGCCGCGGTCGGCGGGTGCGGGCAGCGGCGCCGGCCGCTGGTCGGGGGCGAGGACCCGCAGCCAGTGCAGACCGTGGGCCAGAGCGCCCTCCTCGGCCGGGTTGCCGCCGCGGGCCTGGGCCGCGGCCCGGTGGCCGGCGGCCAGCGCGCGGTCGGTGGTCACCATCAGGGAGACCCCCGCGTTGTGCAGCATGCGGGCGGTGCGCTCGGGCGGGTCGGCGGTGTCGAGGGGCGCGGTCACGGCGCCGGCCCGCAGCGCGCCGTAGAGGGCGATGACGGTGGCCGGGGTCTTGGGCGCGTAGACGCCGACCCGGTCGCCGGGCGCGACGCCGGCCTCGGCCAACTGCGCGGCCAACGCGTCGACTGCACGGTCGAGTTGGGCGTATGTCCAGCTCTCGCCCGGCCCCTCCAGGGCGGTGCGGTCGGGGTGGGTGTGCGCGGAGCGGGCCAGCAGGGCGTCGAGCCGCGGGGTGCTCGCGCCGGTCACCGTGCCGCCTCCGCGGAGGCGGTCGCCGGGTCCGGGTGCGCGGCGAGGAAGGCGAGGGTGGTGTCGATGACGAGTTCGGGGCGGACCAGGTACGGGTAGTGGTCGCAGCCCTCGGGGACCAGCCGCTGCACCGGGCCGCGTACCGAGCGCCGGACGGAGTCGAGCTGGTCGAGCGAGCCGTACTCGTCCGCGTCGCCCTGGATCATCAGGACGGGTGCGGTCACGTCGAGGTCGTCCTCGATGGACCAGTCACGGAAGCCGGGCGAGAGCCAGACCTCGCTCCACCGCTCGAAGACCGTGCGCGGTTCGTCGTGCACCAGGGCCATCTTCCTGGCGAGCGGCCCGGCTTCGTAGGAGGCGCGGGCGGCCTCGATGCCCAGCCGGTTCTGCTCCTCGAAGTACATGTGCGGCCCCATGGCGACCACCGCTGCCGCCGGGCGCACGGAGGCGTACAGCAGGGCCATGGAGGCGCCGTCGCTGTGCCCGACCAGCACCGGGCGGTGCAGGCCGAGGTCGTCCAGGAGGGCGGGCAGCACGTGGTGGGCGTGCTCGTGCATGTAGCGCGGCGTGCGCGGCAGGGGGTCGGGGCCCGAACCGCCGTTGCCGTGGCGGGAGTAGACCAGGGCGCGCCGTCCGGTCGCGGCGGCGAGCCGGGCGGGGAAGCGGCCCCAGGCCGCGATGCAGCCGAGGCCGCCGTGCAGGAACACCAGGGGCGCCAGGTCCGGGTCGCCGTCGGTGAGGACGTATTCGAGGGGACCGTTGCGCGTGTCGATTATCGGCACATCAATATCCTTCTCGGTGGTTTGCGGTATCAGAATGGACATTCCGGCGGATCCGGCCGACGGCAAACGTCGGGGCGGCGGCGCGCGGCGGCGCGCAGAAGAATCCCGGGAGTCGGCCGGAATGACGGAAAGAGATAGTTGATCGGTGAACATTTAATTGGGCAGCACTGATCCCGCCCGCACATCGCATGTCCGACGACTCGGTGCGACCCCCACGGCATTTCCGCAGGACCGGCACGGCAACGCGAGGACAGCGCGCCGCATTGCAGCCCAATTAACGGCGGCACGAGCCACCTGGGCGGCACAGGACGCCGCAAGAAAGCTTTACGGAATGATTACGGAAAGGGTGGGCGAAGAGGCGGGCGCAGCGCACCCGAAAGCCCGGCGGCAGGAGAACGGAAAGGCGCACGCAGGCGACATCGCGGCGACGCCTTCCGGAAATCGGTCAGCCGCGGCCAGGGGCCCGGCACCGCATGCCGACCGGCCTGGCCGACGGCCGCGCTCCCCCACGGGCCGCCGCTCCCCGGCATCCGGCCGCGCCGGCGGGACGGCGGATCGAGGCGCCCGGCCGGCCGGCGGATTGTTTTGCGGTTTCTTTGTCCAGCTTTTCCGTATCGCCGACCAACTGCCTGCTCAGGAAATTCTGCATCACATACCCCCGTTACACACATGGCTGTACACCCGCAGACGTCAGGTCATGGGTACCGGCCGTTACGCACTTCGCCGGGCACCCCGTCCGCTCGGTGACACCAGAAGACTAGACAGCCTGCCGGGGTTGGAGAAATGACATTGCTGCATCACCTATACGCTCCAAGAATGAACATCGACCTGCGTCATCTCCGATGCTTTCTGGCCGTCGCCGAGGAAGGCGGGTTCACCGCGGCCGGCCGCCGTCTCCATCTCGCCCAGCCGACCTTGACCCGCAACATACGGACGCTGGAGGAATCCCTCGGCGTCCGGCTCTTCGAGCGCACCACCCGCAGAACGGAACTGACCGACAAGGGCGGAAAGCTGCGCGACGCCGTCGCCCCGCTGCTGCACCAGCTCGACTCGGTCCTCACCGATCTGCGCGAGGGCGAGCGGCTTCGGGTCGGGTTCAGCTGGGGCCTTCCGGAGGGGTTATCCCGTCTCGCCGCCCGGTTCACCGACGAGACCGGGGTCGATGTCGAGTTCGTCCGCTGCGACACCCCGCTGGCCGGCCTGGACACCGGCGTGGTCGATCTGGGGCTGCTGCGCGGCGAGACCCTCCCCAAGGGGCTGCGCGGGGTGTTCCTCTACGAGGAACCGCGGGTCGCGGCGGTCCCCGCAAGCTGGCAGCTGGCCGACCGCACCCGGCTGGACTGGTCCGAGCTGGCGGACTGGCCGCTGATCATCAACACCGTCAGCGGCACCACCTTTCCCGACATGTGGCAGGACGGCAGCCGGCCGGTGATCGGCGCGGAGTGCCGCAACTTCGACGAATGGCTGGAGAAGGTGGCCGCCGGTCTCGGCGTGGGCACCGCACCGGTCTCCGCCGCCCGGCGCTACACCCACCCCTCCGTACGCCTCGTCCCGCTGACCGGCGCCCCCACGGTGCGCGCCCACCTCGCCCACCCCTCGCACGGCGCGCACCCCCAGGCGGCGCGGTTCGCCGACCGGGCCTGGCGGGCAGCGGGCGAGCTGCCGTCCGGCGACGCGGACGGCAGAGCGAAGGCGGGGGTGTGACGCGGCCCGTGTCACAGATTGTGGACAGCGTGTCACCGGACCGTGCTCGGATCGAGACTCACGGTTTCCCCGTGTCCCTTAGAGTGCGACGCACGTTCTTGTGTGCGTATTCAAGGACGAGGCACTCGGGAGGGAATCGGTGGCATGCGCCGTGAGGTGAAGTACGGGCTGATCGGCGGATCGGTTGCCCTGGTGGCAGGAGTCGTCGGCGGCTTCACGCTGTTCGGCGGCTCGGACGAGTCGTCCCCGCAGGAGGTCAGGTCGTCGGACGCCGCACCGGGCGACAGCGCGCCCAAGGTGCGGACGGGGCCGCTGACCGCCAAGGAGGTCCACACCACCACGCGGGCGTTCCTGACCGCCTGGCAGTCCGGCGACGCCGCGAAGGCCGCCGCGCTGACCGACAGCCCGACCACCGCGAAGAGCGCACTGGAGACCTTCAGCAAGCAGGCGAAGTTCTCGAAGGTGACGCTCACCCCCGGCAAGGCCGCCGGTGGCACCGTGCCCTACACGGTCGCCGCGCAGATCGACTTCAAGGGGACCAAGGCCCCCATCTCGTACCGCACCTCGATGGACGTGCAGCGTGACACCGCCACCGGCAAGCCGCGCGTCGCGTGGAAGCCCGCGGTGCTGCACCCCGACCTGGCCAAGGGCGACGAACTGCGCACCGGCGAGGCCGAGGCGCCGCCGATCAAGGCCGTGGACCGCAACGGCACCGAGCTGACGCCCGCATCCCACCCGGCGCTGGCCGGCGTGCTGGAGAGCCTGCGGGACAAGTACGGCGACAAGACCGACGGCAAGCCCGGCGTGGAGCTGTTCATCCACCGCGCCAAGGCCGCCAAGGCCGCCGAGCAGCAGCCGGACAAGACGCTGAAGGTGCTCTCCAAGGGCACGCCCGGCACGCTCAAGACCACTCTGGACGCGCGCCTCCAGACGGCCGCGGAGAACGCGGTCAAGGGCAAGAAGGCGGCGTCCGCGACCGCGGTCAAGCCCAGCACCGGAGAGATCCTGGCGATCGCCAACTCCCCGGCGAAGGGCTTCAGCGTCGCCACCCAGGGCTCGCTGGCCCCCGGCTCGACGATGAAGATCGTGACGGCGGCGATGCTGATGGACAAGGGGATGACGTCGCCGGGCAAGGCGCACCCGTGCCCCAAGTACGTCACCGTCGGCGGCTGGAAGTTCCAGAACCTCGACAAGTCCGAGATCCCCAAGGGCACCTTCGCCCAGAGCTTCGCGGCGTCCTGCAACAACGCCTTCATCTCGCAGGCGGAGAAGCTCAGCGACGACGATCTGACCAAGGAGGCCCGGGATGTCTTCGGCATCGGCCTGAACTGGCAGACCGGCATCCCCACCTTCGACGGCAACGTCCCGGTGCAGAGCGACGCGCAGATGGCGGCCTCGCTGATCGGCCAGGGCGGCGTCCGGATGAACCCGCTCAACGTCGCCACGCTCGCCGCGACGGTCCGCGCCGGCTCCTTCCACCAGCCGTACATCGTGTCGCCCTCGCTCGACAACCGGACGCTCGCCAAGGCGCCGCGCGCCATGAAGCCCGGCACCGCGGCCGGACTGAAGTCGCTGATGCGGCTGACGGCGACCTCCGGCACGGCCGCCGAGGCGATGTCCGGCATCGGCGGTGACATCGGCGCCAAGACCGGCTCGGCCGAGGTCGACGGGCAGAAGAAGCCCAACGCCTGGTTCACCGCCTACCGCGACGACCTGGCCGCGGCGGCCGTCGTCCCGGCGAGCGGCCACGGCGGCTCCAACGCGGGCCCCGTGGTCCGCGCCATCCTCACCGCCGGCTGACCACGGCGGGGCGCCCGCTCGGGCGCCCCCGGTGGAATCGGTTCGCATGGCCCGTACAGCTTTCGCTAGCGTGCGGGCCATGAGCGATTCCGCGTCCCCCACACCCACCGCCACGACCACCAGCCCTTCCCCGGCACGTCCCGAAGGCTCCGCGGCGCCCGCCGCGCCGGGCACGACCGTCCGGGCCCGCCGGGCGGCCGACCTGCGCGAGCGCACCGCGTGACCCCGCTCGTCGTCGTGGCGGTCCTGATAGCCGCCGTCACCCACGCCGGGTGGAACGCCATCGCCCACGGGATACGCGACCAGCTCCTCGCCTTCACCCTCGTCGGCGGCGGAGGCGCGCTCTGCGGCGCCGTCCTGGCCGCCTTCACGCCCCTGCCGGCCGCCGGCGCCTGGCCCTTCCTGCTGGGCTCCGCCGTCCTGCACGTCGTCTACCAGGCACTGCTCATGCAGTCCTTCCGGCTGGGCGAGTTCGGCCAGATGTACCCGATCGCCCGCGGCACCGCACCGCTGGTCGTCACGGTCCTCGCCGCCGTCTTCGTGCACGAGATCCCGGACGCCTGGGCGCTGACCGGTGTCGTCCTGGCCTCGACCGGCCTGGTCGGCGTCGCCCTGTGGGGCATGCGCGGCGCCCGCCGGAAGGGCCCCGAGGGCACCTCGGGCCCCTCCGTCCAGTGGCCGGCGATCACCGCCGCCCTCGCCACCGGGCTCGCCATCGCCGCGTACACCACCGTCGACGGCCTCGGCGTCCGCGCCTCCGGCACCCCGCTCGGCTACATCGCCTGGCTGATGGTCCTCGAGGGGATCGCCATCCCGGCCTACGCCCTCGCCACCCGCCGTCGCGCGCTGCTCACCCAGCTGCGCCCGATCGCGCTGCGCGGGCTGCTCGGCGGAGTGCTGTCGGTCTTCGCGTACGGCCTGGTGCTGTGGGCGCAGACCAAGGCACCGCTGGCCCCGGTCGCGGCCCTGCGGGAGTCCTCCATCATCGTCGGCGCCGCCATCGGCGCGGTGTTCTTCAAGGAGCGCTTCGGCGCTCCGCGGATCGCCGCGGCAGGTCTGATGGTCGTCGGCATCGGCCTGATGCTGCACGCGGGGTAGGCGCGAGGACCGGGCGCCGGGCGCCCGGACGGGTCCCCGCCCCGGCTCAGCCGCCCTTCAGCGCCTTGCGGAGTTCGGTGTTGGCGTTCAGCACCCCGCCGTCGACGGGCAGCGTGATGCCGGTGACCCAGGCGGCGTCGGCCGAGGCCAGGTAGGCGACCGCGGCGGCGATGTCCTCGGGGCGCCCCACCCTGCCCAGCGGATAGGCGCGCGCGGCGCGGCGCAACGCGTCCTCGTGGCCGTCCCAGTTGGGGGTGTCGACCGTCCCCGGAGCGACGAGGTTGACCCGTACGCCCCGGGGCGCGGCCCGGCCGGCGAGGGTGCGGGTCAGGCTGGCCAGGCCGGCCTTGGCGGCGCTGTAGGCGTGGTTGCCGAAGTCCTGGATGCCGTTGACGGACCCGATGTTGACGATCGCGCCGCGGCCGCCTGCGGCGGCCAGGTGCGGCAGCGCGGCCCGTGCGCAGCGGAACGCGCCGCCGAGCGTGATGTCGAGGTCCGCCGTCCAGTCCTCGTCCGGCTGGTCCTCGAACTCCGGGGTGTCGGGGTGGCAGGAGCAGGCGTTGTTGACCAGCACGTCGAGGCCGCCGAACCGCTCGGCCGCGTACGCCACGGCGGCCTCCACCGCTGCTCGGTCGGCCACGTCGCAGGCCAGTGCCGCGGCGTCGCCACCGGCCGTGCGGATGCCTTTCGCGGCGCGTTCCGCGCGCGCTCCGTCGAGGTCGGTGATCAGTACCCGGGCCCCCTCGTCGGCCAGCCGCCGTGCGGTGGCCTCCCCGATGCCCCGGCCCGCGCCGGTGATCAGCACCCCGTACCCGTCGAATCGCCGCGTCATGGCTCCGCCCTTCCCGCCGCACACCGTCCGGCCGGGTGCCCCGGCCTGTGTGCTCTCTACCCAGGACGGGTGGCGGGGCTCATCCCGCGGCGCGGACCGCCGCGGCCAGGCCCCGCACCAGCGCCTGGGCGCGCGGGTCGGCCGTCACGTTCTGCTGCATCCCGTTGGTGGTGTAGCCGAAGGAGAGACCGCTCTCGGGGTCGGCGAAGGCGAGGGAGCCACCGCGGCCGGGGTGGCCGAAGGAGCCCCGCGCCAGGAGCGGGGCGGCCGCCCCGTGCAGCATGAAGCCCAGGCCGAAGCGGGTGTTGACCACGAGGGTGCGGTCGGGCCCTGCGGACTCCTCGGTGCGGGCCAGGGTCAGCGTCGCGGGGGCGAAGAGGCGGGGGTGGCCGTCGACGGCGCCGATGAGGGCGGCGTAGCAGCGGGCCAGGGAGCGTGCCGTGGCGATGCCGGCGGAGGCGGGGAGTTCGGCCTCGCGGTAGGCGGCGGCGTTCTCGTCCGGTGCCGGGGAGATCGCGGCGAAGGCGCGGCGGGTGAGCGAGGCCGGGTCGAGGTAGGCGTCGGTGACGGACTGCTTGGGGCGCACCCGAAGGCCGGCCGAGGCGGCCGGGGCGGGCGTCTCGATCTCGGCGAGCCGGCCGACGCGGGAGTGCAGCGCGGGCGGGAGCCCGATCCAGAGGTCCAGGCCGAGCGGGCCGGACATCTCCTCGGCGATCCAGCTGCCGATGCTGCGGCCGGTGATGCGCGCGACCAGCTCGCCGATCAGCCAGCTGTAGGTCTGCGCGTGGTAACCGTGGTCCTCGCCGGGCGTCCAGGCGGGGGCCTGGGCGGCGACGGCGGCGGGGCCGCTGACGCCGTCGACGGCCTGCTCGGGGGTGAGCGGGGTGTCCAGGACGGGCAGCCCGGCGCGGTGCGAGAGGAGATGGCGGACCAGGACGCGGTCCTTGCCCGCCGCCTTGAACTCCGGCCAGTACGTGCCGACCGGCGCGTCCAGGTCGAGCAGTCCGCGCTGGTGCAGCAGGAGGGGGACGACGGCGGCGATGCCCTTGCTCGCGGAGCGCACCAGCACCGCGGTGTCGGCCTCCCAGGGCGCGGCGGGCCCGTCCTGCGGGCCGTCGGCGGGCTCCGCGGAGGCGGGGGCGTCCGGTCCGCCGTCACCGTGCTTCGTGCCGCCCCACAGGTCGACGACCTTGCGCCCGTGCCGGTACACGGCGACGGCCGCGCCCCGTTCGCCGCGCTGTGCGAAGTTTGCCGCGAAGGCGTCCCGGACCGGCTCGAAGCCGTCCTCGACCGTGCCCTGGACGTCCACCACTGATTCCTGCTTCCCACTCATCCGTCGCGTCGGTGACCCATCAATGGTGCAACGTGCGGATCAGTGCTGGTGACCAGGGCCGCGGTGGGTGGGGTTCGTCACAGGGGGAGCGTCACCGAGCGCGGATCGAATCCGAAGGGCAGTTCGAGGCGGTGGGTGCGCATCAGTTCCGTGTCGCACAGCAGGTCCTGGGTGGTGCCGTCGGCGGTGATGACGCCGCCGGACAGCACGACCGAGCGCGGGCACAGCTCCAGCGCGTACGGCAGGTCGTGCGTGACCATCAGCACCGTCACGTCCAACGACCGGAGGATGTCCGCCAGTTCACGGCGGGACGCCGGATCGAGGTTGGAGGACGGCTCGTCCAGGACGAGGATCTCCGGGCGCATCGCCAGCACCGTGGCGACGGCGACCCGGCGGCGCTGGCCGAACGAGAGGTGGTGCGGGGGCCGGTCGGCGTACTCGGCCATGCCGACGCGGGTGAGCGCCTCGGTGACGCGGGCGTCGAGTTCGGCGCCGCGCAGCCCGGAGGCGGCGGGCCCGAAGGCGACGTCCTCCCGGACGGTGGGCATGAACAGCTGGTCGTCGGGGTCCTGGAAGACGATGCCGACGCGGCGGCGGATCTCGGCGAGATTGCCCCGGTCCACCGGCAGCCCGGCGACGGTGACCGTGCCGGCGCCCGCTTCGAGGATGCCGTTGAGGTGCAGCACGAGGGTGGTCTTGCCGGCGCCGTTGGGCCCGAGCAGCGCGACCCGCTCGCCGCGGCCGACGGTGAGGTCGACGCCGAAGAGCGCCTGGTGGCCGTCGGGGTAGGCGTAGGCGAGCCCGGCGATGTCGAGGGACGGGGCGGGCGTTGCGGTGCTCAAAGGGTCCATCCCAGGAGGCATACGGCGAGGGCGGTGGCGGGGAGGGCGGCCGCGCGGGTCCATTGTGCGCGGCTCGCGGTCGTCTCGGCGAGGACCGGCATGGTGCCGGTGTAACCGCGGCTGACCATGGCGAGGTGCACGCGCTCACCGCGCTCGTAGGAGCGGATGAACAGGGCGCCGGCGGACTTGGCGAGCACGCCCCAGTGGCGTATCCCGCGCGCCTCGAAGCCGCGGGAGAGCCGGGCGATGCGCATCCGCCGCATCTCGTCGGTGATCACATCGCCGTAGCGGATCATGAAGGAGGCGATCTGGACGAGCAGCGGCGGCATCTTCAGGCGCTGCAGGCCGAGGAGGAGTTCGCGCAGTTCGGTGGTGGAGGCCAGCAGGACCGACGCGGCGACCCCCAGCGTCCCCTTGGCCAGGATGTTCCAGGCGCCCCAGAGTCCGGACTCGCTCAGGCTCATGCCGAGGACGCTCACCCGCGGGCCCTCGGCGACGAACGGCATCAGGACCGCGAACGCCACGAACGGCACCTCGATGAGCAGCCGCTTGAGGAGGAAGCCGGCCGGGACGCGGGCAGCGCCGGCCACCGCGGCGAGCAGCACGGCGTACAGCCCGAACGCCCAGATCTGCTCGCGCGGGGTGGAGACGACGATCAGGACGAAGCAGAAGACGGCCGCGATCTTGCAGTGCGGCGGCAGGGCGTGCACCGGCGAGTGCCCGTGCCGGTAGAGCTTGTGGGCGTGGCCCGCGCCCATGTCAGGCGCCGCCGTGCGGACGGGCCCCGGCCGGCTGCCCGTCGGAGCTCGCGGCCCGGCGGCGGCGCAGCACCACGAACACGCCGGTGCCGACGGTCAGGGTCGCGCCCACACCGATCACCCCGGCCAGACCGCCGGACAGCCGCGGATCGGCGAGGTTCTTGACGCCGTAGTCGGCGAGCGGGGAGTCCTTGGCCGCGTGGTCCTCGGCCTTGGCGTCGATGCCCTGGTCGTGGGCGACCTTCTCCAGGCCGTCGGGGCTGGCGGAGGCGTAGTAGCTGACGCCGCCCGCGCACACCAGGGCGGCGGCGAGGCCGGCCAGCCAGACGCCGCGGGCGGAGCGGCGCGGGGCGGCGGCGGGCGCGGGAGCGTCGTCGGCGGGGGCCGGGGCCTCGGCGGGGGCCGGCGCGGGCTCGGCGGGGGCCGCGTCGCGGGCGGCCGTGCCGAGGTCGCCCGTGGCGGGCGCCGGGGCGGCGGGCGCCGTCACCGGCGTGGTGCGCAGTTCCAGCGGCTTGGTCAGACCGCGGGCGCCGTGGACCAGGTCGGGGCGTACCGCGATGACGGCGCCGACGGTCAGCGCGGTGATCGCGGCCTCGCCGATACCGATCAGGACGTGGACGCCGACCATGGCGGTGAAGACCTTGCCGATCGGGACGTCGGCCGTGCCGCCCAGGGCGTACAGGGCGGTGAAGGCGATCGCGGCGGCGGGCACCGAGATCAGGGCGGCGACGAAGGCGGCGACGGTGACCGAGGAGCGGCGGCGCGGGAGGACCTTCACCAGGCCGCGGAAGAGCAGGTAGGCGACCACGGTGGTCACGATCGCCATGTCGGTGATGTTGACGCCGAGCGCCGTCAGCCCGCCGTCGGCGAACAGCACGCCCTGCATGAGCAGCACCACCGAGACGCACAGCACGCCGGTGTACGGCCCGACGAGTATCGCCGCGAGGGCGCCGCCCAGCAGATGGCCGCTGGTGCCGGCGCCGACGGGGAAGTTGAGCATCTGGACGGCGAAGATGAACGCGGCGACGAGACCGGCGAGCGGTGCGGTGCGCTCCGCGCCGCCGCCCGTGCCCGAGCCCGCACCCGCCAGTTCGCGCCGGGCGCCGCGCAGGCTGACCGCGACGGCGGCCGCGGCGACCACACCGGCCGCGGCCGACACCGGCGCGTTGATGAATCCATCGGGTACGTGCATCTCAGGGTCTCCGCTTCAGCTGTGCAACCCCCCTATGTTCGGGCCTCCTGCAAAGAGCTTGCAAGAGCGCCTGCGATGCGAGACGGCTGCGGCGGCAGCGGCGAGGGCGCCCCGGGCGGCCGTGGCGTCCACCATGGCCGGGCAAATGGTTACGGGTCGGTGGATAACGCCGGGCGCGGCCTCCAGGGCGGGAATCCGGACCTCCGGTCGGGTCTCCGTCCGCATGAGATCACTCACTGCGCGAGCAACGGGCTCACGGCATCCGGGCCGTCCCCGGGATGCGCCTCTCCGGCCGCCCCGGAGCGGCCGGAGAAACGGAAGGGCCCGGCGACGGCCCCTCCTCACGGGAGGCCGCCACCGGGCCCTTCACTCGCGCGCCGCTCCCGTCCCCACGGGCGGGCGCAGGCTCCGGGAGCCGCTCCGCTCACACAGCGGTCCCGGAGTTCTCGGAGGCCGTCGGCGGTCCGCCGCCGGCCATCGGTTCAGACGCCGAGGGCGGGGAGCACCACGGCGTCGACATAGGCGGAGAGGAACGCGGCATCGGCACTGCGGTCCTCGATGAGCTGCCGGGTGACGAGCGCGCCGATCAGCATGTGCGCGGCGAACGGCAGCGCGGGGCAGTCGGCGGCGATCTCACCGCGGTCGATGCCGCGCTGCAGCATCGCCTCCAGGCCGGTCACCTCGGGGTCGAGGAGCACCTCGCGCAGCGCCCGGTGCAGATCGGGGTTGCCGTGCACGGCCTGCCCCAGACCGCGCATCAGGGCGGCGTCCTTGGCCAGCTGCCCGTCGTCCGCGCGGCGCGCCAGTTCGGCGAAGTCGCCGCGCACACTGCCGGTGTCGATGTCCGCGGTGCTGACCGGCTTGGAGTGCCGCAGGGCCGTGGCGACCAGCTCGGGCTTGCCCTGCCACTGGCGGTAGAGGGTGGCCTTGCTGGAGCGTGTACGCGCCGCGACGGCGTCCATGGTGAGCGCGTCGTAGCCGACCTCGCGGAGCAGGTCGAGGACGGCGGCGCAGAGCTCGGCCTCCCGCTCGGGAGTCAGCCGGCTGCGTCCCATGGCGCACCTCCTGGTCGGACCGTACGGCGCCCGACGAGGCGAACGAAACGGTTTCGTACACCTCGACGGTACTCGCGGACCCGGCGAAACGGGAGCGTTTCCCGACGTGGTCCCCGTCACCAGGCCGAGTTGCCGCGGGGTGCCCGGCCCGAAACGATGGGTGCGTGAGCGACGCACCCGAGACCAGCGCACCGCACCTGGAGCCGAGCCCCGCCACACCGCCCGGGCGGCTGCGCCGGATGCCCGCCCCGCCGGGTCCCCCGCCCCCCTCGTATCTGCGCTTCCCGCACCTGAGCGGCGACACCCTCTGCTTCGCCGCGGAGGACGATCTGTGGGTGGCTCCGATCGCCCCGGAGGGCGAGGAGCCCGGCCGCGCCTGGCGGCTGACCGTCGACCGCACCCGCGTCAGCCACCCCCGCTTCTCCCCCGACGGCCGGCACATCGCCTTCACGACCTGGCGCAGCCTCGACCCCGAGGTGCACCTCGCGCCGGTCGAGGGCGGCCCGGCCCGGCGGCTGACGTACTGGGGCAGCACCGACGCCCGGGTCTGCGGCTGGACACCGCCCGACAAGGAGGGCAACGCGCAGATCCTCGCGGTCTCCTCGCACGGCCAGCCGTTCTCCTATTACTCCTGGGCCTACACCCTCCCCACCGACGGCAGCCCCGGCCGCCAGCTGCCCTGGGGGCCGGTGTCGGACCTCGCCGTCGCCGAGTTCGACGGTGAGCGCCGCACCCTGCTGCTCACCGGCAAGCCTCCGCACGAGCCCGCCGCGTGGAAGCGCTACCGCGGCGGCGCCATGGGCCGGATGTGGCTGCACGGCACCCGGCTGATGCCGGACCTGCGCGGGCACCTCGACGCGGTGATGTTCGTCGGCGGCCGGATCGCCTTCCTCTCCGACCACGAGGGCGTCGCCAACGTCTACTCCTGCCTGCCGGACAGCACCGACCTGCGCCGCCACTCCGACCACGCCGACTTCTACGCCCGGCACGCCTCCACCGACGGCTCCCGCATCGTCTACCAGTGCGCCGGCGACATCTGGCTGATCGACGACCTGAGCCCGGACGCCGTGCCGCGCAAGCTGGCGGTGCGCCTCGGCGGGCCACGGGCCGGACGGCGCACCCACCAGGTCCCCGCCGCCTCGCACGTCACCTCACTCGCGGTGGACTCCACCGGCCGGGCCAGCGCGGTCGGCGTCCGCGGGAGCCTGTACTGGCTCACCCACCGCGACGGCCCCGCCCGCACCATCCACGACATCCCCGGCATCCGGGTCCGGCTGCCCGAGATGCTCGGCTCCACCGGCCGGATCGCGTACATCACCGACGCCGAGGGCGACGACGCCATCGAGATCGCCAACCTGCCGCGCGCCAGCGGCCCCGGGGAGCCGCGCCGACTGGCCACCGGGCAGCTCGGACGGGTCCAGGAGATGGTGTCCTCGCCGGACGGCGAACGGCTGGCCGTGGCCTCGCACGACGGCCGGCTGCTGCTGGTGAACGTCGCGCGGCCGGACGCGGCCGCGACGGAGCCCGCCGAGCCGGCCGGCGCCGAGGGGGCGGCGGACGCCGCGGGCGATCCCGGCGCCTACCGCGACCCGGGGCCCGGCGAGGTCGCCGAGCTGATCCGCTCCGCCAACGGCCCCGTGCGCGACCTCGCGTTCTCCCCCGATTCGCGCTGGCTGACCTGGTCGCACCCGGGCATCGGCCGCACGCTGCGGGAGATCAAGATGGCCAAGCTCGCCGACCGCACCCTCGTGGACGTCACCAACGGCCGGTTCGAGGACGAACAGCCGGTGTTCACCCGCGACGGCCGCTATCTGGCGTTCCTGTCCTGGCGGGGCTTCGACCCGGTCTACGACGTGCACACCGGCGACCTGTCCTTCCCGCTGGGCTGCCGGCCGTATCTCGTCCCGCTGTCCTCCGCCACCCCGTCCCCCTTCGCGCTGTCGCCGGAGGGACGGCCCGCGGCCGGCGGGCTCGACCCGGGGGAGAACCCTCCGGGCGACGAGGGTCCGGTGCTGGTGGAGGTGGAAGGGCTGTCCGAGCGGGTCACGCCGTTCCCGGTCTCGGCGTCCAAGTACTCCTCCCTCGCGCCGGTCAGCGGCGGCGGACTGGTCTGGCTGCGCTGGCCCATCTCCGGCGCGCTGGGCGAGACCTTCGCCAACCCCGACAACACCTCGGGCCAGCCCACCCTGGAGCACTTCGACCTGACCAAGGCCCGGCGCACCGAACTCACCAGCTCCCTGGACCAGTTCGCGCTGAGCGGGGACGGCACCCGCCTCGTCGTCAACGACGAGGGGGATCTACGCGCGGTGCCGGCCAACGAACTGCCGGACAGCGACTCGACGGTCTTCCTGGACCTGCGGCGCATCCTGCACGACGTGGATCCCCCCGCGGAGTGGGCCCAGGCGTACGAGGAGGCCGGCCGGATCGTCCGGGCGTACTTCTGGGACCCGGGAATGTGCGGCATCGACTGGGACGCGGTGCTGGATCAGTACCGCCCGCTGCTCGACCGGATCACCTCTCCCGACGAGTTCGCGGACCTGCTGCGCGAGGTGCTGGGCGAACTGGGCACCTCGCACGCCTACGTCGTCGGCGCCCGCCGCAACGAGGGCCCGCCGCACTACCAGCGCGCGATCGGCCTGCTCGGCGCCAACTTCGCCTGCCGGGACGGGCGTTGGGTGATCCAGCGCATCCTGCCCGGCGAGTCCTCGGACTCCAGGGCCCGCTCCCCGCTGGCCGGTACGGGCATCCGCGAGGGCTCCGCGCTCACGCATGTGGACGGCCGCCGGGTCGATCCGGTGGCCGGCCCGTCCCCGCTGCTGGCCGCGGCCGGCGGCACCACCGTCGAGCTGACCTTCTCCCCCGCCGACGGCACCGGACCCGCCCGCCGGGTCGCGGTGGTCCCGCTCATCGACGAGCGGCCCCTGCGCTACCAGGACTGGGTGGCCAAACGCCGGGAGGTGGTACGGCAGTTGAGCGGCGGCAAGTGCGGCTATCTGCACATCCCCGACATGGGCGGCTCCGGCTGGGCACAGTTCAACCGCGATCTGCGGATGGAGGTCTCCCGGTCCGCACTGATCGTGGACGTACGCGGCAACGCGGGCGGCAACATCTCCGAGCTGGTGATCGAGAAGCTCACCCGCACCATCCTGGGCTGGGACCTCACCCGCAACGCCGAGCCGGTGTCGTACACCGGCAACGCACCCCGCGGCCCGGTGGTCGCGGTCGCCGACGAGATGACCTCGTCCGACGGCGACATGATCACCGCCGCCTTCAAACTCCAGGGCATCGGCCCGGTGGTGGGCATGCGCACCTGGGGCGGGGTGGTCGGGATGACCGGACGGCACCGGCTGGGTGACGGCACCGCCATCACCGTGCCGATGAACGCCGCCTGGTTCCGGCTCTACGGCTGGGGCGTGGAGAACCACGGCGTGGACGTCGACATCGAGGCCCTGCGCTCGCCGCTGCACTGGGCCGAGGGCCGCCATCCGCAGCTCGGCGTGGCGGTGCGTACGGCGCTGGAGCTGCTCGACCGCCACCCCGCGGCCGTCCCGCCGGACCTCTCGGACGTCCCCGACCTCCGCCGGCCGCCGCTCCCGCCGCGCAGCGGCTGACCGGGCAGGCACGCGCCGAGGGGCGCACCCGGTGGATCGGGTGCGCCCCTCTCGCCTGCGCGTCACGCGGGGCGTTCAGGACCTGCGCGCCGGTCAGCTCCCGAGACGGTCCTGCATCTCGTCGCGGACGCCCTGGCCCGGCTCGCGGCCCTGCCGGCCACGCTCGCCGGGCTGCCGGTCAGGCTCCTCGCGCTCGGCCCGAGCGGGGTCCTCGGCGTTGCCCATCTGACGCCGCGCCTCGTTCTTGAGCCGCTCGGCCTTGTCCCTGAACTGGTCTGCGAGACCCATGCTGTCCACTCCTGTGAGGGGTGTCGGGGATCGGACCCAACCAGACTCACATGAACGGACATTCGTCGCATTTCGATCACCAGGCGCTACCGTCCGTATCCGCCCGCCCGGGCGGCCGTGCCCGGCCCGGCTACCGGTTCGTGCGCGCCTTCTCGTCGGCCTCGCCGCCCGCACCGACCAGACCGACCCGCATCCCGTCCAGCCGGCTGCCGAACCGCCGCATCTCGCGCTGCCCCACCGAGCCGATGACCGACGGCAGATAGCCGCGGATCGACTGCATACCGCGCAGCCACCACTGGCCGTAGACGTGCGGGGCACGCCGTTCGATGCCCGCCACGATCCGGTCGACCGCCGGGCCCAGCGGGTAGGTCTTGTTGGACGGCCAGGGCAGCCGGGACCGCAGCTCGCGCATGACGTCGTCCTGGTCGGCGCCGCGCACCATGTCGGTGTCGGTCCAGCTCAGGTAGCCGACGCCGACCCGTACGCCCTTGTGGCCGACCTCGGCACGCAGGCTGTGCGCGAACGCCTCCACCCCCGACTTGGACGCGCAGTACGCGGTCATCATCGGAGCCGGGGTGATCGCGGCCAGCGAGGCGATCTGGAGGAAGTAGCCGCGGGACTCCATCAGCACCGGCAGGAAGGCGCGGCCGGTGACCGCACCGCCGATCAGATTGACCTCGATGACCCGCTTCCAGGCGACCGGGTCGGAGTCGACGAAGGGGCCGCCGGTCGCCACACCGGCGTTGGCGACGACGGCGTCGACCTTCCCGAAGCGGTCCTTGACCTCGCCCGCGACCTGCGCCATCGCCTCGTGGTCGGTGACATCGGCGTGCCAGTGGTGCGCGGGGCCGTGCAGCGACGCCGCGACGCCGCGCAGTTCGTCCGGCTCCAGGCCGACCAGCGCGAGGGTGGCGCCGCGCGCCGACAGCTTGCGGGCCAACAGCGCGCCCACCCCTCGGGCCGCGCCGGTGACGACGACGACCTGTCCCTCCAGCTTCCTGCTCGCGCTCATGCCGACTTCTCCTTCTTCTGCCGCGTGCCGCCCCGGGGCGGCGGTACCGCGGCGCGGGCGGTCTGCGTGGTGTCCAGATGGTCCCGTACGAGTTCGCGGATGCGGCCGATGACCACGTCCGGCGCCTCGATGGGGGTCATGTGCCCGACGTCGGGCAGCTCGGTGAGACCGCGGAAGTCGGGCAGCACCGAGGCCAGCCGACGGGCGTGCACGATCGGGGTCAGCCGGTCGGCGGTGCCCGCGATGACGGCCGTCGGCACCTGCAACCGGGCCAGCGAGCCGGTCAGTTCGAGCCTCGCCAGCACCTTGCCCCAGCGCGACCGCACGCCGGGCCGGCAGGCGTGCACGATCCGGGCGCATGCCTCGATCTGCTCGGCGGTGGCCCCGGGGCCCATCGTCGCGTACTTCAAGGCCCGCTTGCCGACCGGCGTGACCGGGCCGAGCGGCGCACGCGAGGTCAGCATCAGCCGGTGCGCCCGGCGGCGGCCGCCGGGGGTGCGCAGCGGGATGACCCGGGACTCCGCGGCGAGGTCCGCGCTGCCGGTGCTGCACAGCAGGATCGCCGCGGCCCGCTCGGTCAGCTGGGGCCGCTCGGCGGCGGCCATCGCCGTCATGCCGCCCATGGAGTGGCCGGTCAGCACCGCCCGTTCGCCCGCTTCCAAGGTGGCGTCGAGCACCGCGGCCAGGTCGTCGGCGAGCGCGTCGGTGCTGTAGCCGCCCGGCCCGGCGGCCGGGCTGCGGCCGTGCCCGCGCTGGTCGTAGACCACCACCTTGTGGTCGGCGGCGAGGTCCCGCACGACCGGAGCCCAGAACGCCGTCGAACAGGTCCAGCCGTGCGCCAGGACGACCGCGGGGGCACCTTCGGGGCCGTGGACCTCGGCGTACAGCCGGGATCCGTCGGACGAGGTCACGGTCAGCTCCCTGCGCGGGGCGGGCGGCGCGTACGGGCCCGTCGTCACATGTCCCGGCCTGCTCATGCCGCCACCTCCGCGGTCTTGTCGCCGGCGGGGCCGGCGGTCCGTGCGGCGGGCACCCGCAGCACTTCGTACTCGGCGAGGTCGACCTGCCGGGTCACCTTCCTGAACTCCGACGTCGTCCCCGGCCAGGCCGTGGTGTTGCGCCCGTTGGAGTCGAGGTACCAGCTGTCGCAGCCGCCGGTGTTCCACACCGTGCGCTCCATGCGCTGCTGGATCGTACGGGTCCACTCCTGCACCGCGGACGGCCGGGCGCTGAGTGCGATCTTCCCGCCGAGGGTGTCGAGTTGGCGCATGTAGTCGACGAGGTAGTTCAGCTGGGCCTCGATCATCAGGATCATCGAGCTGTTCCCGAGGCCGGTGTTGGGGCCGATGATGGTCAGGAAGTTGGGGAAGCCGGCCGCGCTCGCGCCGCGCAGCGACTCCATGCCGTCCTTCCACTCCTCGGCCAGCGTCGTGCCGTTGGCGCCGGTGACGCGCTGGGCGATCGGCATGTCGGTGACGTGGAATCCGGTGCCGAAGACGACCGCGTCGGCCACGGTCTCGCTGCCGTCCGCCCCGACCAGGACGTTCCCCCGCACCTCCTTCAGCCCGGACGCCACCACGTCCACATTGGGCCGGGTGAGCGCCGGGTAATAGGTATTGGAGAGCAGGATGCGCTTGCAGCCGATGCGGTAGTCGGGGGTGAGGGTGGCGCGCAGCGCCGGGTCCTTGACCGCCCTCTTCATATGGGCCTTGGCCAGGCCCTCGATCAGGCCCAGCTCGTTGGGGCGCTTGGTGAAGGCGCTGACCTGGAGTTCCCTGATGCCCCAGAGCAGTCCGCGGCGCGCGGCGCGGGTCGCCGGGACCTTGTCGTGCAGCCACCGCTCGGCCGCGGAGATCTTGCGGTCGGCGCGCGGCAGCACCCAGGCCGGGGTGCGCTGGAAGAGGGTCAGCCGGTCCACCGTCGGCTGGATGGCCGGCACGATCTGGATGGACGAGGCGCCGGTGCCGATCATGGCGACGCGCTTGCCGCGCAGGTCGTAGTCGTGGTCCCAGCGGGCGGAGTGGAAGACCTTGCCCGGGAAGGTGTCCAGGCCCGGGATGTCGGGGATCTTGGGGTCGGACAGCGGCCCGGTCGCCGAGACGACGACGTCGGCGGTCAGCGCGCCGCTCGCCGTCTCGACCTCCCAGTGCAGCTCCTCGTTGCTCCACCGCAGGCTCCGCACCTCGGAGCGGAAGCGGATGTGGGGGCGCAGCCCGAAGGTGTCGGCGACCTGCTCCAGGTAGGCGCGGATGTGCGGCTGCCCCGAGAAGTTCCGCGGCCACTGCGGGTTGGGCGCGAAGGAGAAGGAGTACAGGTGCGAGGGCACATCGCACGCACATCCCGGATAGCTGTTGTCCCGCCAGGTGCCGCCCACCGAGTCGGCCCGCTCCAGGACCACGAAATCGGTGATTCCCGCCCGGCGCAGGCGCACGGCCGCCCCCAGACCACCGAATCCCGATCCGATCACCGCCACCCGCACATGCTCGTGCTCGCGCTCGGCCATGCCGCCGCCTCCCGAGTCCGCATCGATCCCGCCAGCAATCACTGGCACGATTGGAGAGTAGGCCAGCTCCGTACCGAGCGGTAGGGGTCAGGCGCAGGGAAGTTACCGACGGTTGCACCTCGGCCCGGAGGCACATCCCCGGCATAGGGTGAGCAGGTGGCAGCGAACAAGAACGCGAACGAGGAGCGCGAGCAGCGCGAATTCCGCATGGCCGAGCTGGCGGCGGAAGCCGGCATCACGGTCCGTACGCTGCGCTTCTACCGCGAGCGCAAGCTCATCCCGCCGCCGCGCCGCGAGGGCCGCGTCGCCTGGTACAACGAGCACCACCTCGCCCGGCTGCACACCATCGCCGCCCTGCTGGAGCGCGGCCACACCCTCGGCGGCATCGCCGAACTCCTCTCCGCGTTCGAGAGCGGCCGGGACGTCGGCGAACTCCTGGGCCTGGAGGACACCATCGTCGCGCCCTGGTCCGAGGAGACCCCGGTCCGCCTCACCCCCGAGGAGCTGGCCGACCACTTCAGCGGCGATGTCACCGTCGAGAACCTCGCCACTTCCCTCGACATCGGCTATCTCGCCGTGGACGGCGACGAGTTCGTCCACATCAGCCGCCGCCTGCTGGACGCCTCCACCGAGCTCGTCGCCGCGGGCGTCCCGCTCGCCGCCGTCCTCGACGCGGGCCGCCAGGTCCGGGTCCACGCCGACGCCCTCGCCGACATCTTCACCACCCTGATCCGCACCCACGTCCTGTCCGACGTACTGGATCGCGCCGCGGACGGCCGGCCCCCCGGTCCGCGCGAGGTCGACCGCATCGCCGAGACCATGGACAAGCTCCGCCCGCTCTCCAAGGGCGTCCTCGAAGCGGAGCTCTCCATGGCCATGGACCGCCGCACCCGCCGCGAACTGGATCACTGGCTGGGCACACGGGACTCCGGGGCGGCCGCGGAGCCCGGCACACAGGGCGAGGACGGAGCGGCGGGCGGGGAGCCCGCGCCCCGCGACAGGGACTGACGGGCGCCACCCGGGCGGGCAGCCGGAAAGATCGCGCGCGGTCTACAGGTCGTAGACCACCGTCACCGGCGCGTGGTCGCTCCACCGCTGGTCGTAGCTGGCCGCACGCTCCACGTACGCCTTCACCGCACGCACGGCGAGACCCGGCGTGGAGATCTCGTAGTCGATCCGCCAGCCCGCGTCGTTGTCGAAGGCGCGACCGCGGTAGGACCACCAGGAGTACGGGCCCTCGGTGTCCGGGTGCAGGGCGCGGACGACGTCCACGTAGCCGCCCCGGTCCGCGTCGAGGACCTGCGTGAGCCAGCCACGCTCCTCCGGGAGGAAGCCGGACTTCTTCCGGTTGGCCTTCCAGTTCTTCAGGTCGGCCTCCTGGTGCGCGATGTTCCAGTCACCGCACACCACCACCTCACGGCCGTCCGCCGCGGCCCGCTCGCGCAGTGCGACGAGGTACGGCAGGAACTCCGCCATGAACCGTTCCTTCTCCTCCTGCCGCTCCGTGCCGACCTCGCCGGAGGGCAGATAGAGGCTGGCGACGGTCACGCCGGGCAGGTCCGCCTCGACGTACCGCCCACTGCCGTCGAACTCCGCCGACCCGAATCCCACCTGGACGCGCTCCGGCTCGCGCCGGGTGTAGAGCGAGACCCCGGCCCGGCCCTTGGCGGCGGCCGGCGCGTGGACGGTGTGCCAGCCCTCGGGCTCGCGCACCTCCTCGGGCAGCTGGTCGGTCTCGGCCCGTACCTCCTGCAGGCACAGCACGTCGGCGTCGGTCTGCGCCAGCCACGGCACGAAGCCCTTCTTGGCGGCGGCGCGCAGCCCGTTCACATTCACAGAGGTCACGGTGAGCATCCCGGCACGATACCCATCTCCCGGAGCGCGTCGCGCCACGCACCCGGACGCCCGTACGATTCCGACAATGGAGATCCGCCCTGTGCGCTACGACCACCCCGACGCGGTCGCGCTCGACGAACTGGTCCAGCAGGAGTATGTCCGCCGCTACGGCGACGGAGACATGACACCCCTGGACCCGGCGATGTTCACGCCGCCCAACGGCACCTACCTGCTCGCCTACGAGGCCGGACGCCCGCTGGCCACCGGCGGCTGGCGGCGGCAGGAGGACGTGGCGGAGGGGTACGCGGCGGGCGACGCCGAGATCAAGCGGATGTTCGTGGTCGCGGAGGCCCGGGGGCGCGGCCTCGCCCGGCGGATCCTGGCCGCCCTCGAAGCCGACGCACGGGCCGCCGGCCGCACCCGCATGGTGCTGGAGACGGGCACCGAGCAGCCGGAGGCGATCGCGCTGTACACGTCGAGCGGCTACCGCATGGTGACCAAGTTCGGCTACTACCGCACCTACGAGCAGAGCCGCTGCATGGCGAAGTCGCTGCTGACCGACTGACGACGGGGAGCCCCCTCCCCGTCCTCGTTCTTGTTGACATCGCTCCGGGCCCCTCCCCATACTCATTCCACTAATGAACTAGTTAAAGGGGGGATCCCGTGAGCGAGACGAGCCCATGGGCGATCGAAGCCACCGGCCTGGGGAAGAAATACCGCCGCGGCTGGGCCCTGCGGGACTGCTCCTTCCGACTCCCGGCGGGCCATATCTGCGCGCTGGTCGGGCCCAACGGCGCGGGCAAGAGCACCTTCTTGAGCGCCGCGACCCGGCTGGTCCACCCCACGGCCGGGAGCCTGAAGCTGTTCGGCGTGCCGGTCTCCGACCCGGCCGTCCTGGACCGGATCGCCTTCCTCGCCCAGGACAAGCCGCTCTACCCCCGCTTCACCGTCGCCGAGACCCTGCGCCTGGGCCGTGAGCTGAACCCGCGCTGGGACCAGGCCCTCGCCGAGCGCATCATCCGGGCCGGGAACGTGCCCTTCACGGCCCGCGTCGGCACCCTTTCCGGCGGCCAGCGCACCCGCGTCGCCTTCGCCCTGGCCTTCGGGAAGCGGCCGAACCTCCTGCTGCTCGACGAGCCGATGTCCGACCTGGACCCGCTCGCACGCCACGAGATGTCCGGGCTGCTGCTCGCCGAGGCCGCCGAGCACGGCACCACCGTGCTGATGTCGTCCCACATGCTCTCCGAGATGGAGGACATGTGCGACTACCTCGTCGTCCTCGCCGAGGGACGCATCCGGATGGCCGGCCTGACGGACGAACTGGTGCCCGCGCACGCCCTGGTGACCGGCCTCGCCACCGACGGCGCGATCCCCGAGGAACTGCACAGCCGGCACACCGTGGTCGAAGCCCACGTAGCCGGGCGGCAGTTCACCGCCATGATCCGACCCGGCGGCCCGGTCAACGACAGCTGGGATGCCGCCGAGCCCGACATGGAGGAGGTCCTGCTGGCCTACCTCCGCTCGCCCGACGCACCCACGCTGATCGCGGACGAGGCGCGCGTCGAAGGACAGCCGGAGGCCGCCGCATGAGCAGCTCCGGCACCCACACCACCCACACCGGCACGGACGGTAGGAACATGACGAGCGCCGCCCCGGCCGGCACCCCGGCACCCTCCGACACCTCGCGGCACCCGCTGCTGCGCGGCCCGCTCTGGGTGGTCTGGCACCGGCACCGCAACGCACTGCGCGCCGGCATCCTGGTCACCGTCCTGGCCTGCGCGTTCTTCGCCTACCAGCGTTTCGAGGTGATGGACTTCCTGCAGACCCGGGGCGGCGACCCCACCCCCGACGACCATCTGCTGACGGAGTTCCAGGAGAAGTTCAGCTCGCAGTTCAGCAAGGACACCCAGTTCCTCCAGATCGTGCCCGCCATCGTCGGCATCTTCTTCGGCGCACCGCTGATCGCCGGCGAGCAGGAACGGGGCACCATCAAGCTGCTCACCACCCAGTCCACCGGCCGCGGCAAGTGGATCGCCGCGAGCATCGGGCTGCCGCTGACCGTCGCGGTGCTGTGCACCGCCGCGCTGACGGCCGCGTTCACCTGGCTGTGGTGGCCGGCCCGCAAGGTGGCGCTGTTCGGCGACTGGCTGCAGGGCGGCGCCTTCGAGAGCACCGGCCCGGTCCTGATCTCCATGACGCTCTTCATGACCTCCTGCGGCATCGCCATCGGCATGCTGGTCAAGCGGGTCGTACCGGCCATGGTGCTCACCGCCCTCTTCGCCACGGTGACGTCCGTGGCCTGGGACGAACGCCTGCGCGCACAGCTCGGCACGCTGCGCAGCATGGTCTGGCCGTACAACGGCGAGAGCCCGGACCTGCCGGCGGGCGCCGTACAGATGGACGACTGGGTGGCCACCGCCGACGGCAAGCTGTACGGCTTCAGCACCTGCGCCGGCGACAACACCGAGGCATGCCGCGCCGAGCTCGGCATCGTCAACCGCGTGACCCAGTACTTCGCTCCGGATCAGATGGCCGGGATGCAGTGGCTCGGCGCGGGGATCCTGCTGGCCCTGACCGCGGCGGTGCTCACGCTGGTCGTGTGGCGCGCCCGTAGGCGGCCGCTCTGAACCGCGAGCCGCGCATCAAGCCGGGTGGCGCTTTGACACCCGGCCCGGCCGCCCCGATGATCAGTCGGTCGCGGTGGGCCCCCTCCCCGCCCCACGCGCGAGAACGAGAGAGGTGGTGAGCGTCGTCGAGTTCCGCATCGACCGCCGCAGCGGCGTCGCCACCTACCTCCAGATCGTCCAGCAGGTCCAGCAGGCACTGCGGTTGGGCATCCTGGTGGAGGGCGACCGCCTGCCGACGGCCGCGCAGGTCGCCGCCACCACGAAGGTCAATCCGAATACGACGCTCAAGGCGTACCGCGAGCTGGAACGCGAGGGCCTGGTCGAACCCCGCCCCGGCCTCGGCACCTTCGTCAGCCGCACCCTCGCCCGCCCCGAATCGGCCGCCGACGCCCTGCTGCGCGAGGAACTGCGCTCCTGGATGGACCGGGCCCACTCGGAGGGCCTGGCCCGCGAGGACGTGCAGGCATTGCTGAACTCCGTACTGCAGGACCGCTACCCGGACAGCTGAGCCCAGCCGTCCCGGTACCGCCCCACCCCGAGCGGGAGCCGCCTCAACGGACGGCTCCCGTTCCGCCGTTCACCCGGCCGCCTTCCGTCACAGCGCCCCCTGGACCGCACCCAGCGGCCCACGGCGTCCGCAGCCCGGTGGCCTTTGTGATCCGGCTCTCCACCCTCTGAGTGCACGGGCCAGTTGGGCGGGTGGTCGCCGTGCTCCACAGCCCCACGACGCGCAAAAAGCCCCCACCGGATCTCTCCGGTGGGGGCTTTGATGTCTGCGGTGGACCTGAGGGGACTCGAACCCCTGACCCCCTCGTTGCGAACGAGGTGCGCTACCAGCTGCGCCACAGGCCCTTGCGACGAGTGAAACTCTAGCATCTCGATCGCGGTGCTCGGAAATCGCTTCCGGTGCTGGTCAGCGAAGGGCCGTCACTCGTTCGCGGCGCGCGGGCGCTCGTCGTCCTCGTACTGGTCGAAGAGGGGGGTGCGGCCGCGGGCGCGGCGACCGGAGCCGGTGGGGCGGTCCTGCTGCGAGGTGTCCGGCTGCGGGTGGTCGGGGGCGGAGCTGGAGCGGGCGGAGCTCCAGGCGTCGTCGGCTTCGAGGTCGACGTGGCTGGTGGCGCGCGGGGCGACCGGCGCCGTGACATACGTCGGGAGGGGGACCGGGACCGGCTCCCAGCTGCCGGACGCGGGGCGCGGACGCTCGCGTTCGCGCTGCTGGTCGACCCACTCGGCGTGGTCGGTCTCCTCGACCAGGGCACGGCGGCCCGCGGTGTGCGCGGGGGTGGCGGCGCGCGGCGGTTCGGGGGCGGCCGGGGTGGGGTCAGTGCGGGCGTCGCCCGGGTGGTCGTCGGCGGGCGGCTCGTCGGCCGCCGGCTGAGGGCGGGGCCTGCCCTCCCGCAGCCTTCGCGCCGCCGCCTCCGCCTGGCGCTGGTCCATGGTGAAGGTGAAGCGGCGCCGCTCCTGGCTGCGCAGGTAAATGATGTACGCGCTCAGCAGAAGGGCCGGGAGGCCCGGCGCCCAGAGGAACGCGATACCGCCGACCGCGGCGACGATGGCGCCGATGGTGAAGGTGAGGAAGAGGATCGTGATGGTGCGCCGGCGCCGGGCGAGGACCTTGGCGCGCTTGGTCCGCTCGGCGGCAGTGGGGCGCGAGGGGTTGGGCTTGACGCGGGTGTGGGTGGCGGCCTCGGAGGATTCGGGGTCACCGAACGGCCGGACGTCGGCCGCTTCGGCCGCGGCGTCCGGGTCCTGCTCGTCGCCCGCATCGTCGGCGGGGCACTCCTCCAGCCCCTTGGCGTAGCGGCGCTGCATGGCCGCACGTCCCGACAGGAGCCGGATGGCAGTGCTGAAGCGCTCGGTCGGACGGGCCTCGTTGAGCTCGTCCTGCCTACGGAGCCACATCGGCACCAAGTAGGCGGCCCAGGCCCCGACGATGACTGCGTAGATGAGGCCGCTGCTTCTCACAACTCACACGGTAGAGGGGTTTGCGTGGGGCCATCCGCCAATTGAGCCGGTGTGTCGCACGATCTGGCTGATATCTCGAACTTTTTTTGTGATTGTTGAGATCAGCAGCCCGCGAATCCGGTCATCCCGTGAACAATTTCGAACACATATTTTATTTGTGGGGTGTGCCGGGCTTCTCGTGCCGCCAGCGGTTGAGCAGCCCCTCGGGCACCTCTTCGGCGGTCAGGGCGAATACCGCGTGGTCACGCCAGGCGCCGTCGATGTGGAGGTAGCGCGGGCGGATGCCCTCCTCGCGAAAGCCGAGTTTCTCGACCACGCGGCGGCTGGGGACGTTCTCCGGCCGAATGCAGATCTCGATGCGGTGCAGGCCGACCGAGCGGAAGCAGTGGTCGACGGCGAGCGCCACGGCGGTCGGGATGACACCGCGGCCGGCCACTTCGCGGTCCACCCAGTACCCGATATGGCCCGAGCACATCGAACCCCAGGTGATGCCGGCGACGGTCAGCTGGCCGACGAGCCGGCCGCGGTACTCGACCACGAAGGGCAGCATCCGGCCGGCCTGTGCCTCGGCGCGCAGGTGACGGACCATCTGGCGGTATGTCGGGCGGTGCGGCGGGCGGGCGCCGGGCGGCGCCGGCGGGATGGTCGCCTCCCAGGGCCGCAGCCAGTCGCGGTTGCGGCGGTTGACCTCACGCCAGGGCCGGTGGTCGCGCAGCTTTATCGGGCGGAGGGAGACATCTCCGTCCGTCAGGACCACCGGCCAGGACGCGTTCAGCTCGGGCTCCCGGACGGTCTGGGGTGGTCGCCGCCGCGGACCTGGTCGACGGCGTGCGGCAGGAGGTCGGCGAGGACGGCGAGACCGTCGCGGACGCCGCCCGTCGAGCCGGGCAGGTTGACGATCACGGTGCGGCCGGCGACGCCGGCCAGGCCACGCGAGAGCGCCGCGGTGGGCACCTTCGCCCGGCCCGCGGCCCGGATCGCCTCGGGGATGCCGGGGATCTCGTGGTCCAGGACGCGGCGGGTCGCCTCGGGGGTGCGGTCGGTGGGCGAGATGCCCGTGCCGCCGGTGGTCAGGACCACGTCGTACGCGGCGGCGACGGCGGCGCGCAGGGCCGCCTCGACCGGGTCGCCGTCCGGGACGATCTGGGGGCCTTCGACCTCGAAGCCCATGGCGGCCAGTCCCTCGACGAGCAGGGGGCCGCCCTTGTCCGCGTAGACACCGGCGGCGGCGCGGTTGGAGGCGGTCACCACCAGGGCGCGGGGCGCGGTCACGGCCGGCTCCAGTCGCCGGACTTGCCGCCGGTCTTCTCCTCGACCCGGATGTCGGAGATGACCGCGGCCTTGTCGACGGCCTTGACCATGTCGACGACGGTGAGGGCCGCCACCGAGACGGCGGTCAGGGCTTCCATCTCGACGCCGGTGCGGTCGGTGGTCTTGACCGTGGCGGTGATCTCCACGGCGTCGTCGGCGACCGAGAGGTCCAGCTTCACCCCGGAGACGGCGAGGGGGTGGCACAGCGGGATGAGGTCGGGGGTGCGCTTGGCACCCATGATCCCGGCGATCCGGGCGGTGGCCAGGGCGTCGCCCTTGGGCACGCCCTCACCGCGGAGCAGTTCGATGACACGCGGCGAGACCAGGACGCGGCCGCGGGCGCGGGCGGTGCGGGCGGTGACGTCCTTGTCGGAGACGTCGACCATCCGGGCCGCGCCCGCCGCGTCGAGATGGGTGAGGTGTTGCTGGCCGCTGCTCATCGTTCTCCCGGTCCGGACTGCCGCCTGTGCGACGACACCGTACCCGCAGCGGCCGTGGGCTACCCGAGCAGTACGACGTCCACGGTGTCGCCCTGGGCGACCCCGGTGACGTCCTCGGGGACGATGATCAGGGCGTTGGCGTGCGCGAGTGCCTTGATCAGGTGGGAGCCGGCGCCGCCGACGGGGGTGACCTGGCCGGCCGCGGGGTCGTAGGCGCCGCGCAGGAACTGCCGCTTGCCCTCGGGCGAGGAGGCGATCGCCTCGGTGCATTCCGCACGCGCGGTGGGACGGTGCACGTCGCGCAGGCCCATCAGGGCGCGGATGGCGGGGCGTACGAACAGCTCGAAGGAGACGTAGGAGCTGACGGGGTTGCCGGGCAGGGCAAGCAGCGGGGTGCGGTCGGGGCCGATGAGGCCGAAGCCCTGCGGCTTGCCGGGCTGCATGGCGAGCTTGCGGAACTCCACCCGGCCCTCCTCGGCGGACAGGCCGGCCAGGGTCTCCTTGACCACGTCGTACGCGCCGACGCTGACGCCGCCGCTGGTGACGAGGATGTCCGCCCGGATGAGCTGGTCCTCCAGGGTGGCGCGCAGCGTCTCGGCGTCGTCCGCGACGGCGCCGACGCGGTAGGGGATGGCTCCGGCGTCGCGGGCCGCGGCGGTGAGCTGGAAGCTGTTGGAGTCGTGGATCTGGCCCGGCCCCAACTCTTCCCCGGGCTGGACGAGTTCGCTGCCGGTCGACATGACGACGACCCGGGGGCGGGGGCGGACCTTGACCGTGCCGCGGCCGATGGCGGCGAGCAGGCCGATCTGCGAGGCCCCCAGGACCGTGCCGGCCCGCAGGGCGCTCTCCCCCGCCCGGACATCGCTGCCGCGGGCGCGGATGTGGGCGCGCTCGGTGACCGGGCGGTGGACGCGGACCTCGCCCGCGGCGCCCTCGGGTGCGGCGCTGTGGGCGCGCATCGTGGCGGCCGGTCCCTCGCCGGTACCGCCGTCGGTCCACTCGACGGGGACGACGGCCTCGGCGCCGGGCGGCACCGGGGCGCCGGTCATGATGCGGGCGGCCTCGCCGGGGCCGACGGGCGGCAGTTCGCCGTTGCCCGCCGCGACATCTCCGATGACGGTGAGCGCGGCGGGGAACTCCTCGGTGGCGCCCGCGACATCCGCGACACGGACGGCATAGCCGTCCATGGAGCTGTTGTCGAAGGGCGGCAGGGCGACCGGGACGGTGATGTCCTCCACCAGCACACAGCCCTGGGCGTCCAGGAGTTGCAGCTCGATCGGCTCCAGCGGGTGGATCTTCGACAGGACGTCGTCGAGATGCTCGGCCACCGACCAGACGCGGTCCTGGTGGCTGGTCTGGCCGGTGGTGCCGTTCAACGTCTTACATCTCCTCGGTGACGAAACTGCGCAGCCAGGTCCTGAAGTCCGGACCCAGATCCTCACGTTCGCATGCCAGTCTGACAATGGCACGGAGGTAATCGCCACGGTCGCCGGTGTCATAGCGGCGTCCCTTGAAGACGACGCCGTGCACCGGGCCGCCCAGGGACGGGTCGGAGGCCAGTGCCTGGAGGGCGTCGGTCAGCTGGATCTCGCCGCCGCGGCCCGGCTGGGTCTTGCGCAGCACCTCGAAGACGGCCGGGTCGAGGACGTAGCGGCCGATGATGGCGAGGTTGCTGGGGGCCTCGGACACCGCGGGCTTCTCCACCAGGTCGGAGACCCCGACCACGTCGGGGTCTCCGGTGGGGATGGCGGCCGCGCAGCCGTAGAGGTGGATCTGCGCGGGGTCGACCTCCATCAGGGCGATGACGGAGCCGCCGTGCTGCTCCTGCACCTCGATCATGCGCTGCAGCAGCGGGTCGCGGGGGTCGATGAGGTCGTCGCCGAGGAGCACCGCGAAGGGCTGGTCGCCGACGTGCGGCGCGGCGCACAGGACGGCGTGGCCGAGGCCCTTGGGGTTGCCCTGGCGCACGTAGTGCATGGTGGCCAGGTCGCTGGATTCCTGGACCTTGGAGAGCCGGGACTCATCACCCTTGCGGTGCAGCGCCTCTTCGAGTTCGTAGTTGCGGTCGAAGTGGTCCTCAAGGGGGCGCTTGTTGCGTCCGGTCACCATCAGGACGTCGTAGAGCCCGGCGGTTGCCGCCTCCTCCACCACGTACTGGATGGCGGGCTTGTCGACGACCGGGAGCATCTCCTTGGGGGTGGCCTTCGTGGCAGGGAGAAACCGGGTGCCGAGGCCGGCTGCGGGAATGACAGCCTTGCTGATCCGCGTGTGCGATGGAGTCATGCGCGCCACCATAACCGGCCCTATCGGAAGGATGATGAGGGTCTGGTGAATACAGCATGAGAGTGGGAGCAAGGGCGCACAGTGAGCGTGGACAACGATAGAAAGCGCAGGTTGCGGCGAGATCTCCTGGAGATGAGGAGAGCCTTGCTGCCGGGTGTCGTGTCGGATTCGGGTATTGCGCTGGCCCGGCGGACGCTGGAATTGGACGAATTGCGGGCGGTGTCGGGGACGGCCGCCGAGGACGGTGGTGAAAAGCCCTCCGGGGCGCCGCTCCCGATTGCCGCCCTGACCGTCGCCGCGTACGTCTCGATCGGCTACGAGCCGTCCACCCATGAACTGCTGGACCGGCTGCACGAGGCCGGGGTGCGGGTGCTGCTGCCGGTGCTGCTCCCGGACAACGACCTCGACTGGGCGGCGTACGAGGGTGCCGCGCATCTGCTGCCGGCCGCCCGCGGGCTGCTGGAGCCGGACGGGCCGCGGCTGGGTCCGGAGGCCGTGACGGGGGCCGATGTGGTGCTGCTGCCCGGCCTGGCGGTGGACGGCCGGGGTCTGCGGCTGGGGCGCGGCGGCGGCTCGTACGACCGGGTGCTGGCGCGTCTGGAGCGGGCCGGTGCCGATCCGGCGCTGGTGGTGCTGCTGTACGACGCGGAGGTGCTGGAGTCGGTGCCGGTCGAGCCGCACGACCGGCATGTGCACGCCGCGGTGACCCCGTCGGCGGTGCACCGCTTCGCGCGGGCGGAGGGCCTGGGCCCCTGAGGCCGGGGGCTGCGGACTCTGCGCGCCCCCGAACGCCGTGGGGCGGGCCGGAAGGTTCCGGCCCGCCCCACGGCGTTCTGTACGGCTGCGGTGCCACCGCGCCCCTACGGTGACAGCGTCAGCGTGTCCTTGGCGGCCTTCTTGACGGCCTGCTCGCTGAACGCCCAGGGCAGCAGCTCGCCCTTGGCCCACTTGTCGGTCTGGTCGTAGTAGTGGGCGCTGTAGGCGTGGCCGGAGGCGCCGGTGAGGTTGATCCAGCGGGACTTGTCGAGGTCGTCGAGGTTGACGACCATGCGCATCGACGGGACCCAGGTGACCTTGTAGCCGCCCGCGGCGTTCCAGCCGGTGGCGTCGACGGCGGCCTCGCCGCCGCCGAGGTTCCACGGGCCGCGGTTGAACAGGCCCTGCAGGAAGCCGGGTCCGTCGGTGCCCAGGGTCTGGTTCTTCAGGAACATCTGGTGCAGCCGGCCCCAGCTCCAGTTGTCGATGTTCTTGCCGAGCTTGCTGGTCAGCTCGAAGCGGGCCTCCTGCATGGCGTGCGCGAGGAGCTGGTCGCGGTTGGCGTCGCCGGGGCGCCCGGCCCGGTCCTCGGTCTTCCACCAGGCGTTGCCCGGGTCGTCCAGGAGCGGGCGGACGACCTCGTACCAGCGGTCGCCGCCGTCGGGCTGCGCGGAGTCCGCGGCCCGCTCGCCGCACTCGCGGACGAGCTTGTCGAGGTCGTCGGCGGGGCCGGTCTCGTTGGCGGGGCGGACGTTCAGGCACTGGCCGTCGACCCGCAGTTCCTTGGGCATCTTGTTGCCGAAGGCGAGCTTGAGGGTGTTGCGCCAGACGGCGTTGAAGTAGGCGGCCGCGGCGGAGTCGGGCTCCTGGGTGAAGTCCCAGCCCTCCAGCAGCTGCTGGGCCTCGCGGACGTACGGGTCCTTGATGTCGATCTTCGTCAGGTAGGGCGTCAGCAGCCGGGCGATCTCGCTGCTGTTGTCCATCTGGAAGGTCTGCATGTCGTCCGTGGAGACCTTGCCGCCGTCCTTGATCTTCGACTCGATGAGGTCGTTGATCCGCTGGCTGCGGGCGCCGTAGCCCCAGTCCTTGGTGAGGAGGTAGGGGTATTTGTCCTCGTCGACGACGGCCTGGTTGGCGGTGACGATGTAGCCGCGCCGGGGGTTGTACTCGTAGGGCAGGGCCTTTTGCGGGATGTAGCCGGTCCAGCGGTACTTCGGGTCCCAGCCCGGTGCCGGGTAGGTGCCGTCGCCCTTGCCGCGGACCGGGACGGTGCCGGGGGCCTGGTAGCCGATGTTGCCCTTGGTGTCGGCGTAGATCAGGTTCTGCGACGGCACCTCGAAGTGCGCGGCGGCCTTGCGGAAGCCGGTGAAGTCCTTGGCCTGGTTGAGCTCGAAGACGGCGTCCATGGAACGGCCGGGGTTCAGCGCCGTCCAGCGCAGCGATATGGCGTAGCCGTCGCCGCGGTCCGGTGCGGCGTTGCCGACCGGAGCGCTCTTGCCGACGGTGGACAGCTCGTCGTCGCGGTCGGAGACGATCGGGCCGTTGTTGGTCGAGCGGACGGTGATCTCGCGGCTGGCCCCGCCGGCGACCTTGATGGTCTCCTTGCGGGTCGTGAACGGCTGCTGCTGGTTGTCGTAGAGGTAGCCCTCGGAGTTGATCTTCTCCAGGTACAGGTCGGAGACGTCCGCGCCGAGGTTGGTCATGCCCCAGGAGATGTCCTGGTTGTGGCCGATGACGACGCCCGGCATACCGGCGAAGGTGAAGCCGGAGGCGTCGAAGTTGCAGCGCGGGCCGGTGGTGCGGCAGTGCAGGCCCATTTGATACCAGAGCGAGGGCATCTGCGGCGCGAGGTGCGGGTCGTTGGCGAGCAGCGGTTTGCCGGTGGTGGTGTGGTCACCGGAGACGACCCAGGAATTGGAGCCGATGCCGTTGCCGTTGGGGCCGAGCAGCGCCGGGATCTTGTCGAGGGACTTGGACAGCGAGGAGAGCTGCGACTGCAGCCCGACGGCCGCTCCCGCACCGGTGCCGGCCGGGGTGGTGTTGGCCGTGCTCTTGGGCCGGAACTGCTTGGTGGCCGGGTCGACCGCGCCGCCCTCGACGATCGGTTTGTTCCGCTTGTACGGGTACTTCGGGTAGAGCTGATCGATCTGCGCCGCGCTGAAGCGACTGGTCATCAGGGACCGGTCGATCTCTTCCTGCATGTTGCCGCGCAGGTCCCAGGCCATCGCCTTGAGCCAGGCCACCGAGTCGACGGGCGTCCACTTCTCGGGCTTGTAGTCGTTCTGGAAGTCCAGCGCCGCGTACTCCAGGGACAGCGCCGAACCCTCGTGGTCCTTGAGGTAGGCGTTGACGCCGTCGGAGTACGCCTGGAGGTACTTCTTGGTGCTGGGCGACAGCTTGGTGTCGTACTCCTTCTGCGCCACGTCGCGCCATCCGAGGGTGCGCAGGAAGGAGTCGGTCTCGACCTGGTCCTTGCCGAACATCTCCGACAGCCGGCCCGACGTCATGTGGCGGCGGACGTCCATCTCCCAGAAACGGTCCTGGGCCTGGACGAATCCCTGGGCGCGGAAGAGGTCCTCGTCGGTGTCGGCGTAGATCTGCGGGACGCCGCGGGCGTCGCGCGAGACGTCGACCGGGTTGGTCAGGCCCGGGAGTTTGAGCGAGCCGGTGGTCTCGGGGAACGAGGCGCGCACCGTGCTGACGCCCCAGAACGCACCGAAGCCGATGCCCGCCACGAGCAGAAGCACGACCGTGATCAGTACGAGGCGGCCGCGCCGCCCCTTCTTCTTTTTGGGGGCTGGGCCGGACTTGTTGGCGGGCATCTCTGTCCTTCGAGGGGCAGGGTGGGAGTGCTGGAGGCAACCATAGGCGCACGGGTTCGGCGACCCCTACGCGGAGTCACCGCCAGCACGTCCAACTTTCAAGTAATGGTAAATTGTTAGTCTCAGTAACTAGATACGGTAAGGAACGCCCGCGCCCGCAACCCGTGCAAGGAGGGACCAGCTCCTGACTGTCGACCACCTCAACGAACTCCTGCTGATCTGCTCGCTCGTGCTGCTCGTCGCGGTTGCCGCGGTACGGCTCTCCTCGCGCAGCGGGCTCCCCAGCCTGCTCATCTACCTGGGGATCGGCATTGCCATCGGACAGGACGGGATCGGCGGCGTCGTCTTCGACAACGCGGAGCTGACCCAACTCCTGGGCTATGCCGCCCTGGTCGTGATTCTCGCCGAGGGCGGCCTGGGCACGAAGTGGAAAGAGATCAAGCCGGCGCTGCCACGGGCGGCACTGCTCTCGACCTTCGGTGTCGCGGTGAGCGTGGGGGTCACCGCGGCCGGAGCGCACTACCTGGCCGGCCTGGAATGGCGTCAGGCGCTCCTGATCGGCGCGGTGGTGTCCTCCACGGACGCCGCCGCGGTCTTCTCCGTGCTGCGCAGCGTTCCGCTGCCCGCACGCCTGACAGGCATCCTGGAAGCCGAATCCGGCTTCAACGACGCCCCCGTGGTCATCCTCGTCGTGGCCTTCTCCGCGGCGGGACCCTTCGAGCACTGGTACGTCCTGCTCTGGCACATCGCCCTGGAGCTGGCGATCGGCGCCGCCATCGGCATCGCCATCGGCTGGCTCGGCGCGTACGGCATGCGGCACGTGGCGCTGCCCGCGTCCGGCCTCTACCCGATCGCCGTCATGGCCATCGCCGTCTCCGCCTACGCGGCCGGCGCCCTCGCGCACGGCTCCGGCTTCCTCGCCGTCTATCTGGCGGCGGTGATCCTCGGCAACGCCAAACTGCCGCACGCCCCGGCCACCCGCGGTTTCGCCGAAGGACTGGGCTGGATCGGCCAGATCGGCATGTTCGTCCTGCTCGGTCTGCTGGTCACCCCGCACAAGATGCTGGACGATGTCGCACCCGCGCTCGTGATCGGCCTGATCCTGACGGTCGTGGCCCGGCCGACGTCGGTGTTCGCGAGCCTGCTGCCGTTCCGGATGCCCTGGCGGGAGAAGGCCCTGCTGTCCTGGGCGGGACTGCGGGGTGCGGTGCCGATTGTGCTGGCCACCATTCCGATGGTGAGCGATGTCCCCGACAGCGAGCGGGTCTTCAACATCGTCTTCGTCCTCGTCGTCGTCTTCACCCTCATCCAGGGGCCGACCCTGCCGTGGCTCGCCAAGCGGCTGCGGATCGGGGCGTCCGGCGCCGCGGGAGAGACGGCCGACCTGGGCATCGAGTCGGCGCCGCTGGAGCGGCTGCGCGGCCATCTGCTGTCCACGTCCATCGGACCGGGCTCCAAGATGCACGGCGTCGAGGTCGGCGAGCTGCGGATGCCCGCGGGCGCGGCGGTCACCCTGATCGTCCGGGACGGCACCAGCTTCGTACCGGCGCCCACGACGGTGCTGCGGCACGGGGACGAGCTGCTGGTGGTGGCCACGGACCCGGTGCGCGACGCGGCCGAGAACCGGCTGCAGGCGGTCTCGCAGGGCGGCAAGCTGGCCGGCTGGCTGGGCACCGGGGGCGCCGGGGGCGCCCGTCCCTCCCCGTCCGCCCGCGGCCAGGGACCCAAGCGGCAGGGCGGCACGGTCGCCCGCCGTCCCGGGGCGCCGCGGGACCGGCCCCCCAAGGGCCGCGACCGGCGCTGACCGTCGCCGGCCGAAGCCGCCGGCCACCGGCCTCGGCCGACCGTCCGAATGTGCTGTAGATCTCCACGGATCCCAAGGGAATCCGCGTGAAGCCCTGGTTAATCCCAGGGCTTCACGCGCTTCGGCCTGTAGTATGAAGAGGCAAATCAACGAACCACCTCTGCCTGACGCAGAGCTGGCGCGACCGCTCGGCGGCCGCGGTCCCCTGCCACACGCAGCCATCACCTCAACGGTGCGGACCACGCGGTATCACTCGGTCCTGCGCGAGAGGACAGCTCTCGGCGCGTTCCCGTGACGACCTCGCGGCTGCGCGCTACCAGGCAGCAGAAAGGCCCGGCCGTGGCATCCGCGGTCAAGGAATCCCGTCCCGGATACGGACAACTGCTGCGCACCCCCGGTGCTTGGACGTTCCTGCTGCCCGGCTTTCTGGCCCGGCAGCCCTTCGCGATGCTCACGATCGGCATCGTGCTGCTGGTGGAGAGCACCACCGGCTCCTACGGCACCGCCGGCACCGTGTCCGCCGCGACCGGTGTCGCGATGGCGCTGTTCGCCCCCCAGGGCGGCAAGCTCGCCGACCGCTTCGGCCAGCGGGCGGTGCTGCTCCCCGGTGTGCTGGTGCACGTCGCGGGCGTCGCCGCGCTGATCACCCTGGCCCTCGCCCACGCCCCCCTGTGGGCGCTGCTCGCGGTGGCCGTGCCCACCGGAGCCTCCACCCCGCAGGTCGGCCCGATGGTGCGGGCACGCTGGGCCTCCCGGCTCGGCGGTTCGCCGCTGATGCCGACGGCCGCCGCCTTCGAGTCGGTGACCGACGAGTTCACCTTCGTCGTCGGCCCGGTGCTGGCCACCGCGCTGTGCACCGGCATCCACCCGGCGGCCGGGCTGATCGCCGAGGCCGTGCTGACTCTGGCCGGCGGGCTGCTGTTCGCCTCCCAGCGGCGCAGCCAGCCGCCCGTGCACCGGCCCGCGGACGGCGACCGGCCGCGCGTCTCGGCGCTCTCGATCCCCGGCGTACGCGTCCTGATCGTGGCCTTCTTCGGCATCGGCTCCGTCTTCGGCGGCATGCAGGTCTCGCTGACGGCCTTCACCCAGGACATCGGGCAGCCCGGCATCAACGGCGTGCTCTACGGGGTCTTCGCGGGCGGCAACATGCTGGCCGGCATCGCCTGTGGCGCGATCGCGTGGAAGGTCGGCCCCCGGCGCCGCCTGCTGGTCTCCTACGGACTGCTGGCCCTGGCCACCACCCCCCTGTGGGCGGTCACCGCGGTTCCGCTGCTCGGCGCCGTCGGCCTGCTCGTCGGCCTGTGCATCGCCCCGGCCCTGATCACCGGCTACACGCTCGTCGAGTCGCTGGTGCCCGCCACCGCCCGCACCGAGGCGTTCACCTGGCTGACCGGCGCGGTCGCACTGGGCCAGGCCGGTGCCGCCACGGCGTCCGGCCGGCTCGCCGACGGCTTCGGCCCGAGCGCCGGATTCCTGGTGCCGCTGGCCGGTACGACGCTGGCCCTGACGGTGCTGCTGGCGCTCCGCGCCCACCTGCTGCCGCGCTCGTCGACCTTGATCGTCGGCTCTGCCGCAGCGGGCTCCGCGACCACCGGCGTACGGTCCTCGTACGACACGGAAGCCGGCCCTCTCGACGCCTGCGAATCGGCCGGCGACGCCTGGTCACAGGGGCCGCGGGAGCACGACGGCGGCCGTGGAGTCGGTCACCGTACGCCGGTCGCAGTGGACTGACGGGCAGGAATACTGCACTATGGAACGTTGTTAGCACTCAACGACTGAGAGTGCCAGGAGGAAGTCACAGTGCCGACCTACCAGTACCAGTGCAAGGAGTGCGGCGAGGGCCTCGAGGCGGTGCAGAAGTTCACCGACGACGCGCTCACCGACTGCCCGAGCTGCAACGGACGCCTCAAGAAGGTGTTCTCCGCGGTCGGCATCGTCTTCAAGGGATCCGGGTTCTACCGCAACGACAGCCGCGGCTCGTCGTCCAGCAGCAGCCCCGCGAAGACCGCCTCCTCGGATGCGTCGAGCTCCTCGTCCAGCAGCTCCGACAGCAAGTCGACGTCGTCGTCTTCGCCGTCGCCATCGTCGCCATCGTCGTCGAGTGCTTCGTCCTCGTCGTCGTCCGGCAGCAAGGCGGGCTCCACGAGCAGCAGCTCGGCCGCCTGACACGCTTCCTCCCGCACCCCGCCGTCACCGACGGCGGGGTGCGTCGCGTTTCGGCCCCCGGCGCAGGCATCCGCTGTCAGGCGGCCGCCGCTCCCCGATAGTGTGACCGGCATGGCTGACGCGGAAATTGGTGTCATCGGCGGCTCGGGGTTCTACTCCTTCCTCGACGACGTGACCGAGATCACGGTGGACACTCCCTACGGGAGCCCCAGCGACTCGCTGTTCCTGGGCGAGGTGGCGGGCCGCCAGGTCGCGTTCCTGCCGCGGCACGGCCGCGAGCACCACCTCCCGCCGCACCGCATCAACTACCGCGCCAACCTCTGGGCCCTGCGCTCGGTCGGCGTCCGGCAGGTGCTCGGCCCGTGCGCGGTGGGCGGACTGCGCCCCGAGTACGGCCCCGGCACGCTCCTCGTACCGGACCAGCTCGTCGACCGCACGAAGGCCCGCACGCAGACCTACTTCGACGGCCGGCCGCTGCCCGACGGCAGCGTCCCCAACGTCGTCCACCTGACCTTCGCCGACCCGTACTGCACCGCCGGGCGCCAGGCCGCGGTGGCCGCCGCACGGGGCCGCGACTGGGAGCCGGTCGACGGCGGCACCCTCGTCGTCATCGAGGGCCCCCGCTTCTCGACCCGCGCGGAGTCCCGCTGGCACGCCGCGCAGGGCTGGTCCGTGGTCGGCATGACGGGCCACCCCGAGGCCGTCCTGGCCCGTGAACTCGGCCTTTGCTACACGTCCTTGACCCTGGTCACCGACCTGGACGCGGGCGCCGAGGCGGGCGACGGCGTCTCCCACGGGGAAGTGCTGGAGGTGTTCGGCCAGAACGTCGGCCGCCTGCGCGAGGTGCTCTTCGACGCGGTGGCCGCCCTGCCGGACAACGCCGAGCGCGACTGCCTGTGCGTGGGCGCCCACGACGGCTGGGACCTGGGCATCGAACTGCCCTGAGGGGCGGGGCTCCGGCTTACGTCTTTCGGCATTGGGGCCTCGGCCTACGGCGTCGGGCTTTCGCTTGCGGCATCGGGCTTCCGGGAGGCCCAGGGCTCCTGGGCCTCTGCCGCCCTCCGGGGGCCCGGCCGCCCCTTTCGGGTGGCCGGGTTGTCCACAGGAACGTGGTTGTACACAGCCCTGCGCGGGCCGTGGCGAATTCCGGCACGGTGGTGATCGCCGAGTCCGAATCCCTCACCGCAGGCGGTGATCACCATGCTCCGCTCCTCCACCACCGACCCACCTCTCTGCCCCTCCCCGCTCCCCGCTCCCCCGTCGTGTGAAGTGCCGCACTTCTCTCCGGTTCGGGCAGGCGGCGGCCGGCGCCCCTGGCGGCCGACGACCCGCCTGCGGGTGATGGCCGCCGGCCTGGCGATGGCGGCCGCAGCACTGGCCTGCGGGCTCGCGCAGGGTGCCGCAGGCATGTCGTCCGGACCGCTGTGTCCGGTTCCCGCGGCCGGCGGAGGGCGGTAGTCGTGCGGCAAGATCGAGTGGCATCTGTCCGGTTCGCACGGAAAACTGCTCCGGGTGGCCGGGCGCCTGCCGCATGCCCCTGGGGGCACGCCCGCAGCACCGGGATCGCCGTCCCGGTCCGTCCGTTACCCGACATCCGCCGGGCCCGCACCGAAGCGCCGGCCGATCGCCGGTTCGGGTGGCGGGATTGGACATCTCCGCCCTGCCCTGCCGTAAGTTGCGGTGCTGAGCGTTGGTGCACCGTCCGTAGTGAGCAAGGAAAGAGGCTGCAAGGTGAGCGAGAATCAGGGCGTCCTGCAGGGATTCAAGGAATTCCTGCTGCGCGGCAACGTCATCGAACTCGCTGTCGCGGTCGTTGTCGGTGCGGCATTCACGAACATCGTCAATACCGTGGTCAAGGGCGTCATCAACCCGATCATCGGCGCGCTCGGTTCGCAGAACCTCGACAACTACAAGACGTGCCTCACCACCTGCCACATCGACAAGAAGACCAGCGAGTACACCGACGGGATCTACATCCTGTGGGGCTCGGTGCTCAGCGCCGCGCTGACCTTCCTGATCACCGCGGCGGTCGTCTACTTCCTCATGATCCTTCCGATGACCAAGTGGAAGGCCCGCCAGGACGCCAAGAAGGCGATCGCCCCGGCGGACCCGACCGAGATCGAGCTGCTCACCGAGATCCGCGACGCGCTGGTCGCGCAGCGCGAGGGTTCCTCCGCTCCGCACTCCTCCACCTCGGCCACCGTCATCGCGCAGAAGCGGCAGTACTAGCGGGCACAGCGGACCGGCACACGCCGCCCCGTCGCCTCGCTCAGAGGTGGTGGGGCGGTTTTTCGTCGAGGAAACGGGCCAGGTCGGCGGCGCTGTCGGAGCCGGCGGAGGGCCGCTCGCCCCAGCCGCGGTCGGTGTCGTCCGAGGACTGCCGGCTCAGCGGGTCGTCGAAGATCAGCGCCGCGGGCCGGGAGGCCGGGCGCGCGGGGGCCGATGCGGACGCGGGAGGCGTCGCAGCCTCGGCGCTCTCCGCGGCGGGCTGCTCCGAGGCGTCCTGCTCGGCGGCGTGCTGCTGCGCCTCGGGGGCCGGGGAGGACTCGGCCGATTCGGGTTCGGGGGTGGTGCTCACCTCTTCAGGGTACGGGCGCGCGGACCGCGCACGGGCCCGCCCGCGACCTCGACGGCCCGGCACCGCCCGAACCACTCGCGCCCCGGCCCCGCCCATACCCCCGCCGATACACCGACCGGCAAGCCCTCACCTGCGCCTCGGGGTGCCCGCCATGCCCGCCGACGGCGGCACCCGAGGCAGCGCGCCAGGCCCCTCCCCCGGTACGCGTGCGGCTGCTGTCGCCTCCGCGCCTGCGGCGGCCGCTGTGTTCGCGGTGTGTGCGGCCGCAGCTGAGCGGGCGGACTCCTCTCTCTCGGCCCTCTTCATGGGGGAGGGCCGGATCGGGCGGGCGGTAGTTGCGGTGAGGAGGCGTCGGCGCCCCCTGAAGGGCAGGCCCGCGCCTCAACCGCCGGTTCCCGGCGAGGCGGGGAGACGGCGAGGCGGGGAGACGGGCAGGGGCCCGCCGGGGCGTCCCGCGGCGGGAGGCTAGGGCAGGCCGGGGCCCGTGCAGTGGACGTCGGTCGGCGGCTGGGTGCCGTTGAGGAGGTAGTTGGCGACCGTGTCGTCGACGCAGGCGTTGCCGCGGCTGGCGAAGACGCCGTGCGAGTAGTCGTCGTCCAGGGTGATCACCCGCGAGCCGGGGAGGGTGCGGCGCAGGGCGTGGGCGCCTTCGATGGGGGTGACCGGGTCGTGTGCCGAGGCGACGAGGAGGGCCGGAGGCGCGTGGGGGCTGCCGAGCGGGGTGCGGGGCGCCGGCCCCCGGCCCCAGTAGGCACAGGCGGAGGCTTCGAGTCCGGTGAGGATCGGAAGGGGGTCGAGGCGACGCAGGCGGCGGATGTCGGCGAGCACTTCCGCGGGGGCAGGACCGGGTCCGTCCGCGCACTTCACGACGCGGTTGGCGGCTTCGTAGGTACGGGACGCGGGCCCGGCGAAGTCCTCGTCGGGGCGTAGCCCGGTGACCGTGCCGTCCCGCAGGTAGCGGTGCAGGCCGTCGCCGAGGGCGGCCCAGCGCTCGGTGCGGCCGAGAGCGCGGTAGACGGTGCGGTCGAAGTCGGCGGTGCCGAAGCCGTCGACGGGGTGACGCGCGAGGCCGGCGCGTACGCGGGTGTAGGAGAGGCGGACGGCGCGGGGGGTGTCGCCGAGGCCGTAGCGGTCGCGTGCCAGCAGGCGGAAGAGGGTGGCGCGTTGGCGGAGCATGGCGCGGGCCTGGCGGACGTCGAAGTCGTGCCAGGACCAGGGGCCGACGACGCTGTCGAGGACCATCCGGCCGACGCGGTGGGGGTGGGCAGCGGCGTAAGCGGCGCCGAGGTAGCTGCCGTAGCTGACGCCGAGGAAGCCGATGGTGGGTTCACCGAGGGCGGCGCGTAGCGCGTCCATGTCGTGGGCGGTCTGCTCGGTGGACAGGTGCGGCAGCGCGGCGCCGACGGTGTGGGCGCAGTCGTCGGCCAGGCGCCGGAGCCTGTCGAGGTGGGCCTTCTCCTCGTGGCCGTCGCGGGGGACGGGGTCGGCGCCGGGGGCGTCGAAGAGGCCGCCCATGGGGCCGCAGTCGGCGGGGGCGCTGAGGCCGGTGCCGCGGGGGTCGAAGCCGATGACGTCGTAGGCGCGCTGTACGGACGGCGGGAGTTTGGCGCGCTTGGTGACGGCGTAGGGGAGGCCGGAGCCGCCGGGCCCGCCCGGGTTGACCAGGAGGACGCCGCGGCGTTCTGCAGGGGTGCCGGTGGCGCGGACCCGTGAGACGGCGATGCGTATCTGCGGGCCGTGCGGGTCGCTGTGGTCGAGCGGTACGGCGAGCCGACCGCAGGTGACCCGGGCGGGCGGGGCGGGGTCCGGTACCGAGCTGGGGCACGGCCCGAAGGTGAGGGGCGGGGGTGGGGCGGGGGCAGGGGCAGGGGCGTCGCGTGGGCTCTCGGGGAGGGGCGAGACCGCGGTGAGGGTGACGGTAACGGCCAGGGAGAGCACGGCGGTTGTGGGTGCCGCGCGGCGGCGTCGGGATATCGGGCGCAGCGGGGGCCGGAGGCGTGGGAGAAGTCGCGACGGGAGGAGTGGGGAGGGCATGCGGCGCTCCATCGGGGAAGAGGCGGGATCAGACATGACAATGAAAATGATTATCGATATCGTGTGGGCTCGGTCAACCGGATCCACGGCCCGGGGCTCGCCCCGCCTGCCCGGATCCCTCAGCGCGGACGGAGAGTCATGGGGCATCTGTTGATGGTCGAGAGCTGGGTCGGGGCGATGAGCCGGCTGCTGCCACGTGCGATCACCGAGGCCGGGCACACCTTCACCTTTCTGACCCGTGACCTCCAGCACTACCTGCGCTCCGCGCCCGAGGGGGTCGAGCACCCGCTGCTCGGCGCCCGGCACGTCCTCACCGCGGACACCAACGACGTGCCCGCACTCCTGCCTCATGTCGCCGATCTGCACGCCGCGTTGCGCTTCGACGGGGTGCTGAGCTCGTGCGACTACTACCTGCCCGCGGTGGCCGGGATCGCCGAGCACCTCGGCCTGCCGGGCCCGAGCGCGCGTTCGGTGACCACCGCCTGCCGCAAGGACCGCACCCGCCGCGCACTGGAGGCGGCCGGTCTGCCCGGCCCCCGCTTCGCGGTCTGCGACGGCTTCGCGGCGGCGGCGGTCGCGGCGCAGGAGGTCGGCTATCCGCTGGTGTTCAAGCCGGTGGACCTGTGCGCCGGGATGTTCGTACGCCGCGTCGACGACGAGGCGCAGCTGGCCGAGGCGCACCGCGCGCTGGACGCCTTCCCGGTCAACGCCCGTGGCCAGCTGCGCTCCCCCGCCGTGCTGCTGGAGGAGCTGCTCGACGGACCCGAAGTCAGCGTCGAGACGGTGTCGTTCGGGGGTGTGACGCGGGCGGTCGGCGTGACCGACAAGAGTGTGGGCGGCGCGCCCGCGTTCATCGAGACGGGCCACATGTTCCCCGCCGGGCTGGGCTCGGAGGAGACGGCGGCCGCCGTGGAGACGGCGGTCGCGGCCGTCTCGGGGCTGGGCCTGGACCAGGTCGTCGCCCATACGGAGATCAAGCTGACCTCGGCCGGCCCCCGGGTCGTCGAGGTCAACCCGCGTCCGGCGGGCAATCGGATCACCGAGCTCGTCCGGCATGTCACCGGTATCGACCTCGCCGGCGCATGTGTGGACCTCGCCCTGGGGCGCGAACCGGACCTGGCCACCCGCTCGACGGGCGTGCGCAGCGCGGCGATCGGCTTCCTGCTCCCCCGACAGGACGGCGTCCTGGAGGGCTACGAAGTGGGGCAGGAACGCCCGGACGGCCTGACTGAGGCGCGTGCGCACGTGCCTGCCGCCGTGCCGGGTGATGTGGCTGACGGCGAATGGGCCGCCGTGCCGGGTGCCGTGCCTGACGGCGAACGTGCCGCCGTGCCCGGCGAGGTGCGTGAGGGCGGGCAGGGGGACGCGTCTGACGAGGCTCACGGGAGCGGGCGCGGAGGCACGACCGGTGGTGCGACCCCGACACCTGCCGAGGACGCCGCCTCTGAAGTGCGTTCCGGGGTCGCGGGACTGGAGTCCCTGCCCGGGGTGCTGGAGGTGCGGCTCGCCGAGCCCGGCGTGCGGGTGCGGGCGTCCGGGGACAACAACGGCTACTTGGGCCACATCATGGCCGCCGATGCCGAAGGCGGCGGGGCGCGCGACCGTGTCGCCGAGTTGCTGGCCACGGTGCGGCCGCGGGTGGCGGCCCGATGAGCGTGCGCGCGGACGGGCCGGGAGCGGCCCTGGAGACGCATGAGGGCAGCTGTCCGTCCACGGAGTGGGGCGCATCCGCGGACACTCCCTCGCCGCCGGGTGCACCCCACGGCGTTCTGACCGGCTGGGACAGCCTCGCAGCTCTGCAAGAGGCCGTTTCGGCAGGCCGGTTGGGGCCCGACCCGAAGGGCTTGCGAATCTCCACCGCCTTCGCCACCAGTCAAGCCGTACGCCACGAGGGGCGTGGCGGCGGATACCGCAACGAGGTCCTCAGTCTGCGGCTCGGGGCCGCCGTCGGTTCCTGCGCGGCGGAGCCGGGTGCCTTGCCCGCCACCGCCGTGGAGGACGCGGTCGGCGCCGATGTGGCGTCGCTGCTGGCGCATCCGCTCCAGGTGGTGCGGACCGCCGCCCTGGACGCGTATCTGATGCACCTCGCGCCGCACACACCGCAGAACGGCGCCCGGCCCGTCGCCCTGCCCGCCGGGTCCTCGCTGGGAAAGTCCCGGGCCAGGGCGCGGGCCGTGGTGGAGCTGCTGGCTTCCGGGGCGCTGCCGCCCGGGGGCCGGGTGCTGGTCGTCGGCGTCGTCAACTCGCTTCTGGAGGCGTTGCGTTCTCGGGGGCTGCGGTATCTGGCGTGTGATCTCAAGGGCGGCACGACGGAGTGGGGCGAGCCGGTGGTGACCGACGCGCTCGACGCGGTCGGCCGCTGTGACGCGGTGCTGGCCTCCGGGATGACGCTCGGCAACGGGACGTTCGAGCCGCTGCGGGCCAGGGCCGCCGCGCACGGGCTGCCGATGGTCCTGTTCGCGCAGACCGGCAGCGCCGTGCTGCCCCGGTTCGTGGGTGCGGGCGTGCACGCCGTGTGCGCCGAGCCCTATCCGTTCTTCTGGCTCGACGGCGGCCCCGGAGTCATCCATCGCTATGGGGGAATGCCATGACCACGTCCGCACCCGACGCCACCTTGGAGTCCGTCCTGTGTCCGGGGGTGCCGCACCCCTGCGGCGCTGCCGGGCCCGGTGACCCCGGGCTGCTGGGGCTGCTCGGCCGTACGCCGCTGGCCAGGATCAGTGGCGATCTGCCGTCCCCGCAGCCGGGGTTCTGGGCGAAGCTCGAAGGGCACGGCGTCGGCGGGATGAAAGCGCGCGCCGCGGTGTCCATGCTGCGGGGCGCCCGCGAGCGCGGTGAGCTGCGGCCCGGCGCGCCGGTGGTGGAGTCCACGTCCGGCACCCTGGGTATCGGTCTGGCCTTCGCCGGGCAGGCCCTGGGCCATCCCGTGGTGCTGGTCGGTGACACCGAGCTGGAGCCGTCGATGCGCCGGCTGCTGCGGGCGTACGGTGCGCGCCTGGAACTCGTCGACCGGCCCGTCGAGCCCGGTGGCTGGCAGGCGGCCCGGCTGGCCCGGCTGCGTGCACTGCTCGCCGAGCTGCCCGGCGCGTACTGGCCCGATCAGTACAACAACCCTGACAACACCGCCGGTTACGGCTCCCTGGCCGCTGAGCTGGTGGCCGAGCTGCCGCATCTGGACGTGCTGGTGTGCAGCGTGGGGACCGGCGGGCACAGTGCGGGGCTGGTCGCTCCGTTGCGTCGCCGCTGGCCGTCGCTGCGGCTGATCGGCGTGGACGCCACCGGCTCCACGATCTTCGGCCAGCCCGCCAGGCCCCGGCTGATGCGAGGGCTTGGCAGCAGCATCCATCCGCGCAACGTGGCCTACGAGGCGTTCGACGAGGTGCACTGGGTCGGTCCCGCGGAATCCGCGGACGCCTGCCGGCGGCTGGCCCGTTCGTGCTTCGTCAGCGGCGGCTGGAGTACCGGCGCCGCCGCGCTCGTGGCCGCCTGGGCCGCGCGGATGCAGCCGGGAGCGGTCGTCGCCACCGTCTTCCCCGACGGGCCGCACCGCTACCTGTCCACCGTCTACGACGAGGACTTCACCACGGCACACGGCGTGGACTGTACGACGGCCCGCTGCCGACCCGTCGAGATCGCCCATCCGGCCTCCGCGGAGGCCACCGGCTGGACGCGGTGCACGACGGTGGTCGACCCGTGCGAGGCCCGCCGAGCCGAGGACGGTGACAAGCCCCCGGCCGCGGACGCACCCCGAGCCGCCACCTCGGAAGCCCCCCGAGCCGCCACCTCGGCTACGCCCCCCGCACCCGTGCCCTCCCCGGCCGCCCCGGGCCGGCCGCATCCCCCGCAGGAGGCCCCCGCATGAAGACCACCGTGCGCGTCACGCGCCTCGAACTCGCCGAGCCGCTGCGCATCTCGCGCGGCACCATGGCCTCCCGCGACGCCGTCTGGCTCACCGTCGAGCGGGGCGGGCTGCGCGGCCACGGCGAGGTCGTGGCCAGCGCCTACTACGGGCTCGACGCCCAGACCCTGGTGCGGCTGCTGCGCGACGCGGCCGCCGGCATCGGGCGTTGCGGCGACCCGGAGACCGCGCTGGGCGCCGTACGCGGCGGTGAACTGCCGGGCCCCGGTACGCCGCCCGCGGTGAGCGCCGCGGTGGAGTCCGCGCTGCTCGATCTCGTCGGCAAGCGCGCCGGAGCACCCGTCCACCAGCTCCTGGGGTCGCTGACCCCGCCGGCCGCCGCGACCGCCCGCACCATCGGGATCACCACCACCGAACGGGCAGCGGCGCTGGCCGCCTGCCTCGCCGCGAGCGGCTTCACCCTCCTCAAGGTCAAGGCGGGCTCCGCCGACCCCGAGGAGGACCTGGCCCGCGTCCGCACCATCCGTGAACACGCCCCGCGCGCCCGCCTGTTGCTCGACCCCAACGGCGCCTGGAGCGTCCCGCAGGCGACGGAGCTGCTGCCGCGCTACGCCGCGCTCGGCGTCGAGGCCGTCGAGCAGCCGATCGCGCCCGGCGATCCGGAGGCGCTGGCCCGGCTCGCGGCCCGCTCACCGCTGCCGCTCATCGCCGACGAGGACGCCGTCTGCTACGAGGACGCACGGCGGCTGGTCGGCCGCGTCCACGGCGTCAACGTCAAGCTCGCCAAGTGCGGCGGGGTCCACGCGGCGCTGCGCATCGCGGAGTTGCTGGCCGGCAGCGGTACGGACCTGATGCTGGGCTGCCTGACCGCGAGCACACTCGGCATCGCGCCCGCGGTCCATCTCGCCGACCGGGCCCGCTGGGTCGACCTGGACGGCCATCTGCTGCTCGCCCGCGACCCGTGGACGGGCATCGGCGGCGGTGACGGCACCGTGGGTGCCGGTGAAGGGGTCGGCCTCGGCATCAGACCCCGCGCACCGGGGCGCGCCGCGGTGGCCGGTCCGGGAGGAGGGCGGCATCGTGCGGACCTGGCATGAGATACGGGAGTTCCCGCTCGCGATACGCCTGTTGCTGGTCAACCAGCTGGGTGTGAACACCGGCTTCTACCTGCTGATCCCCTACCTCGCCACCCACCTGGGCGAGGACCTGGGGATGTCGGCCGCGGTCGTCGGGATCGTGCTGGGCGTGCGCAATCTGAGCCAGCAGGGGCTGTTCCTCGTGGGCGGGTCGGCCGCCGACCGGCTGGGCGCGCGCGGCGTGATCATCGCCGGGTGCGGGCTGCGGGCCGTGGGCTTCGCCCTGTTCGCGCTCGGCGACGGCCTTGCGGTCCTGCTCGCCGCGTCGGTGCTCAGCGGGCTCGCCGGGGCGCTGTTCAACCCGGCGGTCCGCGCCTACCTCGCCCAGGAGGCGGGTGACCGCACGGCGGAGGCGTTCGCGCTGTTCAATGTCTTCGCGACGACGGGTGCGCTGATCGGCCCGCTGCTGGGCAGCGCGCTGCTGCTCGTCGACTTCCGGGCCTCGGCGCTCACCGCTGCCGCGATCTTCGCACTGCTGACCGTCGCGCAGGCGCTGGTGCTGCCGACCCGCGAGGTGCCGCCGGCGACGTCGGGGGTGCTCGGGGACTGGCGCGAGGTGGTGGGCAACCGCGCGTTCGTGGCGTTCGCGCTGGGCATGGTCGGCATGTTCACCCTGGAGAACCAGCTGTATCTGCTGCTGCCCCAGGGGGCGCGGCAGGCCACCGGCTGGGCGGGAGCGTCCGCCCTGGTCTTCCTGACCGTGACGCTCGCCGGTCTGACGCTGCAGATGCGCCTGACGCGGGCGTTGCGGCAGCGCGGCAGCAGGGGGCGGTGGATCACCCTCGGGCTGGTGCTGATGGCGCTGGCGTTCGTGCCCCCGATGGCGGTGGCGGGCGCGGGCCGCCCGGACGGCACCGCGCAGGCGGTGCTCGGTCTGCTGCCGGTGCTGGCGGGTGCGTTGCTGCTCTCGCTCGGCGTGATGATCGCCCAGCCGTTCGTCATGGAGCTGATACCGGGCTTCGGCCGATCGTCGCTGACCGGGACCTTCTTCGGTGTCTTCTACGTCGTGTCGGGGGTGGCGGCGGCGGGCGGCAACGCCCTGGTCGGCTGGGCGATGGACGCCGGCGCGGAGCGTGCGGCGCATTGGCTGCCGTGGGCCTGCTGCCTGCTCTTCGGCCTGGCGTCGGCAGCCGCTGTCGACCGGCTGCGGCGGCGGCAGGCGCTGCCGGAGCCCCGGCCCGGATCCGCGCCGGGGGCGGGGGCGCCCGGGGTCCGTACGTCGGCCTCACCGCAGCCGTCACCCGCACCGACACCGTCTCGCGAAAAAGGAACGTGCAGCACATGACACATGACGGGACAACTCCCCTTAACGACAGCTCTGTTGGTGTTCACTCCGGCGCGTTCCCCGGCGGCGACCCCGGCCGGAACCTGCTCACCGACCATCCCGAGCTGTACGAGGTCCGGTTCCCCGATCCGGAAGGGCTGGCCGCCCGCTGGGCGGAGGCCACGCTGCGCCGCCACGGAGCCGGGAGCCGGGTGCTCGACCTCGGGTGCGGGACCGGCCGGGACGCGGCGCGGCTCCAGGCGGCGGGCCGGCAGGTGGTCGGCGCCGACCTCTCCGAGGCGATGCTCACGCACGCCCGCAGCCACCATCCCGGGCCCGCCTACACCCGCGCCGACCTGCGCCGCTTCGACCTCGGTGCGCGCGCATTCGACGCCGTCGTCTGTCTGGACAGCGCGCTGCTGTACTGCCACACCAACGACGAACTCGACGGCCTGCTGGACTCCTGCCGCCGGGCTCTGGAGCCGGGCGGCCTGCTGGTCGCCGAACTGCGCAACGGCGCGTACTTCCTGGGCCGTACGGACCTGCTGGACGCGCCGACGGAGCACACGTTCACCTGGCGCGGCACGGCCTACCGGGCACGGACCACGCTGCGCGTCGACCGCACCGCGCAGCTGCTGCGCCGCAGCCGCGTCTGGTCCACCGACGACGGGGCGCAGCCGGTGGAGCAGCACTCCGCGTGGCGGCTGCTGCTCCCGCTGGAGTTGCGGCGCTTTCTGACCGCGCACGGCTTCACGGTGCTGTCGCTCCACGACGGTCCCGGGCCGCGCACCGAGCCTCGCTGGCAGGAGAACGACGTACCCGGAGACCGGACCGACGCCGACCGCCTGCACGTCGTCGCGCGCCTGACGACCGCGCCCTGACGGCCTCCGACCGACGTCCGCGGGACGACCGCGCTCCGACGACGCGCTGTCCCCGCTCACCGAGCGCCCGCACCCCCGGCGCACGGCCCCAGCTTCCATTCCGCTCACAGGAGTTGCCGCCATGAGAAACGATCCGCCGTCCCGTAAGCCCGACTCCGCCGCCCGGCCCGACACCACCCACACCACTGGCCGCACCGGCCCCGCCGAGAAGCACGCCGCGGGCTCCTGGGGCGCGCTGCGCCGTCGCGGCTTCCTGGCCGGGGCGTCGGGCGCCGCCGCCTTCGGCGCGCTCGCGCTCGCCGGCTGCGGCTCGGGCGGCGCCTCCGACGGCTCCGGAGGCGACGACGGGCCGCCGCGGCGCGGTGGCCGACTGCGGGCGGCGTTCGCCGGTGGTGGCGTGAACGAGACCCTCGATCCCCATCTGGCGAACCTGTTCTCCGACGCGGCCCGAGCCAAGGCCCTCTTCGACAAGCTCGCCGACTTCGGCGCGGACCTGGCGCCGCGGCCCCGGCTCGCCGCGAAGTGGGAGCCGAACAAGACGCTGGACCGCTGGACGGTGACCCTGCGCAAGGCCACGTTCCACGACGGGCGGCCGGTCACCGCCGCCGATGTGCTGTTCAGCTACCGCCGCATCGCCGACCCGAAGAAGGCGTTCCGCTCGAAGGCCGACCTGGAGCCGCTCGACCTCGCGGCGAGCCGGGCCGTCGACCGGACCACCGTGGAGTTCCGGCTGAAGCGCCCCACCGCCGAATTCCCCGACATCCTGGCCGCGTTCGGCGCGTACATCGTGCCGGAGGGCAGCGACTCCTTCACCGAGCCGGTCGGCTCCGGGCCGTTCCGCTTCGTCTCCTTCGCTCCCGGCAGGCGCACCGTGCTGCGGCGCTTCGAGGACTACTGGGACGGCGCACCCCACCTCGACGAGCTGGAGTTCGTGGCCGCGGGCGAGGAGTCCGCACGGATCAACGCGCTGCTCGGCGGGCAGATCGAGTACGCCCACGAGCTGAGCCCGGCCACGGCGCGCGCCCATGAGCGCGGCGGCCAGGTGCGGATCATCCGGCTGAAGAACAGCGCGATGCAGGCGTTCGCGATGAAGACCGACCGGCCGCCGTTCGACGACAAGCGGGTGCGCGCGGCGTTCTTCCTGATCGCGGACCGCGCGGAGCTGGTGCGCGGTGCGCTGTCCGGGGCAGGCGAGATCGGCAACGACCTCTTCGGCAAGGGCTACGCCTACTACGCGGACGGGCTGCCGCAGCGCGAGCAGGACCTGGACCGCGCCCGCCAGCTGCTCAAGGCGGCCGGTGCCGAGGACCTGCGGGTCACCCTCGACACGTCCGACGTCGCGGCCGGATTCACCGAGGCGGCCGGAATCTTCCGCGACCAGGCGGCGAAGGCCGGGGTGCGGGTGACGGTGCGCCACCGCAACGCCGACAGCTACTGGAGCGACATCCTCGACTCCGGCACGCTCTGCTCCTACCGCTCCGGGGCCATGCCCATCGAGATGCACCTCTCCCAGCGGCTGCTGACCGACTCCACCACCAACGCCACCCGATGGCACCACAAGGACTTCGACGCGCTCTACCGGCAGGCCCAGTCCACCGCCGACCGCGCGGAGCGAACCGCCCTGTACGGGCGGATGCAGCGCCGACTGCACACCGAGGGCGGCTTCCTGGTGTGGGGATTCGCGGACTGGCTCGTCGGGACCGCCACCAACGTCCGGGGCGTCGCGCGGCAGGCACCCGCCAACTCCCTCGACTGGGCCCGCTTCGACAAGGTCTGGCTGGCATGAGCGGCCTGCGGTCCTTCGTGGCGCGACGGCTGCTGCTGGGCGCCGGCCAGACGGCGGCCGTCGTCCTGCTGGTCTTCGCGCTGACCGAGGCGCTGCCGGGCGATGCCGCGGTCGCGCTCGCCGGGGACCAGCCGGACCCGGAGCGTATCGCCGCGATCCGCGCGACGATGCAGCTGGACCGGCCGGCGCCCGAGCGGCTGGCGCACTGGGCCGGGGCGCTGCTGCACGGCGACTTCGGGCACTCCCTCGTCACCGGTCGGCCGGTGACCGGGTATCTGGCCGACGGCCTGGGGCCGACCCTGCTGCTCGCGACGCTCACGGTCGTCCTGCTGGTGCCCGTCGGGGTGAGCCTCGGCGTGCTGGCCGCGCGGCGCGAGGGCGGGCGCGCCGACCGCGTCATCAGCGCGGTGACCCTCGGCGTCTACGCCGTCCCCGAGTTCGCCTTCGGTGTGCTGCTGGTGTTCGTCTTCGCGCTGCGGCTCGACTGGCTGCCGCCGACGGCCGTCGGCTACGGCGGTGATCTGCTCGCCCACCCGGCGGCGCTGGTACTGCCGGTGGCGGTGCTGCTGGCCCGCCCCGTGTGCTCGATCAGCCGGCTCGTCCGGGCGGGCATGGTCGACGCGCTGGCCTCGCCGTACGCGGCGCAGGCCCGCCGGTACGGCATCGGTCCCGCCCGGGTCCGCTGGGCGCACGCCCTGCCCAACGCCGTGGCCCCCGCGGCCCAGCAGCTCGCGCGGACCGTCGACTGGCTGCTGGGCGGCGTCATCGTCGTCGAGGCGCTGTTCGTCATCCCCGGCCTCGGCACGGTCCTGCTGGATGCGGTGTCGGCCCGTGACCTGCCGGTGGTGCAGGGCCTCGCGGTGGTGTTCGGATTGGTCACCGTCGTCCTCAACCTGGGTGCCGATCTGGTCACGCACCGCCTGGCACCGCGTACGGGGGTGGCCGCATGAGCCGCCGACACCTCCGTGCCGCGCCGCCTTCGCGGCTGCCCGCCCGCTCCCCCGCCCGGTTCGTTCTCGGGGCGGTCCTGCTGGCGGTGCCGCTGCTCCTCGCGCTGCTGGGACCCGTGGTGGCGGGGCTGCCGGGTCCTCGCGGGGCGTCGTTCACCGCCGCCGACGGGCATCCGCTGGGCACCGACTTCGCGGGCCAGGACGTCTGGCGTCAACTGCTGCTTGGCGGCCGGTCGGTGGTGGTCATCGCGCTCGCGGCGACCGTGTCGGCATATCTGATCGCGCTGCCCCTCGCCTTCGCCGCCGCGCTCACCCGCCGCGCGTGGCTGGAGGAACTGCTGATGCGGCCGCTGGATGTGCTGCTCGCCGTGCCGTCGCTGCTGATGGTGCTGCTGGTGGCGACGGTGTTCGCACCGGGCGCTGCGGGGCTGGCCTTGCTGGTGGCCCTGATCAATGTGCCGGACGCGGCCCGTCTGGTGCGGGCCGCGGCGGCCGAGGCCGCCGCCCGCCCGGCGGTGGAGGCCCTGCGGATGCAGGGCGAGAGCTGGTGGCGGATCGCCGTCGGCTACGTGGCCCGCTCCGCTCTGCGGACCCTGGCCGCCGACGCGGGCGTACGGATGACCGGCGTGCTCTATCTCGTCGCCACCGCCGCCTTCCTGGGCGTCGGCGTCGATCCGGACGCCGCGGACTGGGCCGTGATGGTCGACCGCAACCGCACGGGCCTGTTCGTCCAGCCGTGGGCGGTGGTGGTGCCCGCCCTGCTGATCGTGGCCCTGTCGATGGGCACCAACCTCCTCGGCGACACCGCTCTCGCGGACCGCTCCGCGCCACCGCGCCCTCGGGGCGTCCCCGGCCCCCGCTCCGGCGCCGCCACGGCCCCTTCCCGTTCGCCCCGTTCTCTCCGTTCGCCCCGTTCTTCACGTTCTCCCCGTACGACGAAGGGATCGGCCAAGTGACCCCGCACACGCGCCCCGACGACAGCCCGGAAGGCCCCGCGGCAGCCGTGACCGGGCTGCGGATCGAGGTCGAAGGACGGCCGCTCGTCGACGGTGTGTCGCTGACCGTGCGGGCAGGCACGGTCACCGCACTGGTCGGCGCATCCGGCAGCGGCAAGACCACCACGGGCCTCGCCATGCTGGGCGAGTACCCGCCCGGCGCGCGGGTCGAGGGCGGGGTGCGGGTGGCCGGTGGCGGGCCGGTCGGGTACGTACCCCAGCATCCGGCCGCGGTCCTCAATCCGGCCCGCCGGGTCGGTGCGCTGCTGTACGACATCGCGCGAGGCGGGCTCCCCGAACTCCCGCGCCGGCAGCGGCGCTCCGCCGCCCGAGCGCGTGTACGGGAAGCCCTCGCCCTGGCCCAGTTGCCCGAAGGGGACCTCGGAGAGGAACTGTTGCGCCGCTTTCCGCACCAGCTCTCCGGTGGCCAGCAGCAGCGCGTGGTGCTCGCACAGGCGCTGCTGCTGGGCGCCCGGGTGATCGTCGCGGACGAGCCGACGACCGGCCAGGACGCGCTGACCAAACGCCGCATCGTGGCGGAGCTGGAGCGGATGGTGCGCCAGGGCATCGCCTTGGTGCTCCTCAGCCACGACCTGGACGTGGTCCGCGCCCTGGCCGATGAGGTGGTGGTGCTGCGCGAGGGCCGCGTGGTGGAGTCCGGGCCTGCGGGGCGGGTACTCCTGGCGCCGGAACACCCGTGGACCCGCGAACTCCTCGCCTCCGGGCCGGAGATACCGGAGCCCCGGAATCCTGTGCCGGATACACCCGGGCCGGACGTACCCGGGCCGGGAGCGCCCGTGCAGAAGGCACCCGGACGGACGCCCCCTGGACACGCGGCTCCGGAGCACACCCCGGACGGGCAGGGTGGCGCCAAGGGCAACTCGCCCGCCCCCGGGCTTCAGCTACGCATCGCCGCCGCCCGCTACCGGAGCCGCTCGGGTCGGCCGGACGCGCCCTCGGCGGACCGGTCAGGGCACCGTGGCTCCGTGGTGGCACTGCGGGACGTATCGCTCGACGTCGCGCCGGGCTCCTGCCTGGCGGTCGTCGGCCGGTCCGGCAGCGGCAAGACGACGCTCGGGCGATGTGTCGCCGGGCTGCACCGCGACTGGGACGGCGCGGTCACCCTGGACGGAGAGAACCTGCCGCGCAGCGTGCGGGACCGGCCGACGGACCGGATCGCCGCGCTGCAGTACGTATTCCAGGACGCACGGGCCGCCTTCGACGAGCACCGGACGGTGCTGGCGCAGACCGCGCGGACGGCGGTAAGGCTGCGGGGCGTGCCCGGAGCGACGGCGCGGGAGGAGGCGCGGGCGGTGTTCACGCGGGTCGGTCTGTCGGCGGAGTTGGTCGAGCGCCCACCCGGCCGGCTGTCCGGCGGCGAGCTGCAACGTGCCGCACTCGCACGGGCGTTGCTGGCGCGCCCACGGGTGCTGGTGTGCGACGAGATCACATCGGGTCTGGACGCGGCGAGCCGCCGGGGCATCGTCGAGCTGCTCGGCGAGCTGCTGCGGGAGCGCACCGGGACCGGCCTGGTGCTGATCACGCACGATCTGGACACGGCGGCGGCGCTGGCGGACCGGATCGCGGTGCTCGACGGTGGCGAGGTGGTCGAGGCCGGTCCGGCCGCGCGGGTGCTGACGGCACCCACGCACCCCTTCACCGCCTCGCTGGTCGCGGCGGCCAGGTGGCGGACCGCGGCGGCGCTCCCCTGAGGGGCGTTGCGCCGCGGCGCTCACTCCGCGGCGAGCTCCTCGTGCCACCACCGGTCGCGGCCGGGCGTCCAGGACACCGGCCGCGCACACCGGTTCACCACCAGGACCGTCCGCCCCCGGCCGGTCCCGCCACGGGCCAGGGCGTGGTCGAGCAGCGGCTTCACCGGCCGTATCGCGCCGTCCCAGAACGCGGCGTCCGCGGTGATCACCACGCGGGCGTCGCAGTCACGGGTGCGGGCGGCCAGTTCGGTCACGGTCAGCGAGACCGGCAGCGTGGTGCGGATCGCGTCCAGCCGGCCGCAGGCGAGCGTGGCGATCACCGATTCGGGCACCAGCGGCAGATGCACCGCCACCCGGTCGCCGGCCCGCACCCCGAGCCGGGTGAGCGCGGCGGCGGCCCGCCGGGCCTGATCGAGGAGCATGCCGTGTGTCAGCTCCTCCATCCGGCCCGGCTCCCCTGACCAGGTGAGGGCGATCCGCGACGCCTGCGGGTCGTGAGCCTCCCGGGCGTTTTCTGCGTGCTCTGAGATCACACTGCGCAACATGCGCTCAGCATGGAGAGTGGCGATCAACGATCGCTGAACGTCCGCTGTACGGGACCGTGCCGCGTGCCCGTGGCGCCCCGCGCCTTCCTGCCCGCTTTTTGGCAGGCCCATTCCCCCGGCCGGCACCTTTTTCCACGGGCCGAGGCAGGAGGCGTGCGGGCGGCGTCGCCCTGCGGCCGTCACCCCACACGCGCCCCCAGCGCCTCGTAACCCCCGGCCACATCACACACATCGGCGAACCCACGGGCCTCCAGCAGCGCCGCCGCGATCACCGACCGGTTTCCGCTGCGGCAGTACAGGACGACGGGGCGGCGCCTGTCCAGCAGCGTGAGGTGGTCGCAGAGCGTGGCCAGGGGGAGGTTACGCGCGCCGGGCAGGGCGCCGTCGGCGAACTCGGACGCGTTGCGCACATCGATCAACTGGACGTGCTCGTCCGGGAGTTCGTCCATCCCGATGCGGTGGCTCACGGAGGTCAGGGCGGGCTCGCGGGCCAAGGCCGCGGCCGGGTCGGGGATATACCCCAGGACACGGTCGTAGCCGATCCGGGCAAGGCGGAGGCGCGCCTCGTCCTCCGTGCCCGCGTCGGCGAGCAGCACGATCGGCGTCCCCGGCGCCACGACGCTGCCGGCGTACTCCGCGAAGCGGGTGTCCAGGCTCGTGTGCAGGGAGCCGGTGAGATGGGCCCGGGTGTAGACGTCCAGGGGGCGGCAGTCGAGGAGGGCGGCGCCGTGCTCGTCCCGGGCCGTCAACGCCTCTTCCAGGGTGAGGGCGGCCAACGGCGTGGGCTCCAGCAGAGGGTGGCCGTCACGGTTGAGGGCCGAGTCGTGCGCGAAGTAGCCCGGGGTGGCGGGCTGGCCCGCGGTGACCAGGCGGACGAACTCGTCCTCGGGCATCGGCTGCAGCGCGTAGTTGAGGCGGCGCTGGTCGCCGATGGTGGAGCTGGTCTCGGTGGAGAGGTTGCGGCCGCAGGCCGAGCCGGCGCCGTGCGCGGGAAAGACCCGGGTCGCGTCCGGGAGGGTGAGGAGTTTGGTGTGCAGGGAGCGGCGGAGCCGCAGGGCCATGTCGTGCGGGCTGTGTCCTGCGGCCGAGAGCAGGTCGGGGCGGCCGACGTCGCCGACGAAGAGGGTGTCACCGGTCAGCACCCCGAACGGCACCTCGTCCGCCGCGTGTTCGCGGACCACCAGGCAGATGGACTCGGGGGTGTGCCCGGGGGTCGCCAGCACGGTGAGGGTGACGCCCCCGTCGGCGCCGGATCCGAGGTCGAGGCGTTCGCCGTCGCGTAACCGCCGTATCGGGAAGCCGGTGGCCGCGGCCTCCCCGAAGGCGATGGTGGCGCCGGTCGCGCGGGCCAGTTCGAGGTGCCCGGAGAGGAAGTCGGCGTGAATGTGCGTCTCGATGACGAGTTCGATGCGCAGACCGGCCGCCTCCGCGTCGCTCAGATAGTCGTCGATGTCCCGGCGCGGGTCGACGAGGACGGCCCGTCCGGTGCTCTCGTCCCCGATCAGATACGACGCCTGGGAGAGGCAGTCGAGGTAGTACTGCGCGAAATACACGGTCGGCCTCCAGGGGCGCGGGCACCCGCGCGGGTCGTACGGGCGCCGACGGAAACAGTGCGTTGTGCGGATGCACGGATGTACGTACATTATGGAGGCGGCTGGGCGACGACAAGCCCGCTCGACGCCAACCCACGCACCCGTACGGCACTTTGACCCGGCGCCGGCTCACCGCAGACAGCGCCACCCGCTCCCGGAGGACCGACATGACGACCGAGCCGCCGGAGGGCGCCCACGGCCCCCGGCCACTGGACCGCCGCTCGCCGCTGCCCCTGTGGGCCCAGCTCTTCGCCGATCTTCGCCGCCGCATGGATGCCGGCGCGTTCACCGAGGAGTTCCCGGCCGAGCACCGGCTCACTGACGAGTACGAGGTCAGCAGGCACACCGTCCGCGAGGCGCTGCGCAAGCTGCGCGACGACGGCCTGGTCATCGCCGAGCGCGGCCGAGCCAGCCGGCTGGACACCCGGCGCATCCAGCAGCCCCTGGGCTCGCTCTACAGCCTCTTCCGGGAGTTGGAGGGCCAGGGGGTGGACCAGCGCAGCGAGGTGCTGCGGCTGGAGCGGACCGCCGACGGGACGATCGCGGGGCAGCTGGGGCTGGTCCCCGACGCACCCCTGATCGTGCTGGAACGCCTGCGGCTGGCGGACGGCGAGCCGCTCGCCCATGACACCGCCTATCTGCCCGCCGCCCTCGCCGAGCCGCTGCTGGACGCCGACTTCGGGCACACCTCGCTCTACGGCGAACTGTCGCGGAGGTGCGGGGTGAAGGTCAGCGGCGGCCGTGAGCGCATCCAGCCGTTCCTGCCCGACGTCCGGCAGGCGTGGCTGCTCGGCCTGGCCGACCGGGAGGCGGCGTTCGCCATCGAGCGGCTGGGCCGGGCCGGTGAACGGCCGGTGGAGTGGCGCGAGACGGTGGTGCGCGGCGACCGGTTCACGTTCGTCGCCGAGTGGTCCGGTGACAGCCGGTCCGTCGCCCTCGCGCCGCGGGCCTCGTGTCCGTCCTCATAGCCGTCACGGCGCTCCCGTGCGGGCTGTTGATCGGTCTGCTGCTGGGGGCGCTGGGCGGCGGCGGTTCGATCCTCGCCGTGCCCGCGCTGGTGTATGTGGCGGGCCAGTCGCCGCACACCGCGACCGCCGGCGCCCTGGTGGTGGTCGCGGTCGGTGCCGTCACCGGTCTGGCCTGCCACGCGGCGGCGGGCCGGGTCCGCTGGTCGGCCGGCGCGGCCTTCGGCACGCTGGGCACCGCCGGCACCTACCTCGGCTCGCGCTGGAGCGCCGCGGCGGAACCGGCCGTGCTGATGGCGGCGTTCGCAGGATTGATGTGCGCGGTGGCGGTGGCGCTGCTGTTACGGAGCCTGCGGGAGCGCCGGGCCGCGCAAGCGGCGCGCGCCGGCGTGGCCTCGGAGCCCCTGCCACCGCTCCCCGGGGGCGCCGTCCCCCTGCGCTCCCGTCCCGTGCGTGTCACCGCGACCGCCTCCGCCGTCGGCCTGCTCACCGGCTTCTTCGGCGTCGGGGGCGGTTTCGTCGTCGTGCCCGCCCTGACGCTGGTACTGGGCATGGAGATGCCGGTGGCCGTCGGCACGTCCCTGCTCGTCATCGTCATCAACTCCGGGACCGCGCTGGCCACTCGGGCCGGCACCGGCGTCCTGGACTGGCCGCTGCTGGCCGGCGTCGCCGCCTGCACGGCGCTCGGCAGCTACGCCGGCAACCGGCTCGCCGCACGTCTGCCGCCGCAGGTCCTGAGCGCCGCCTTCGCCTCACTGGTCGCCGTCCTCGCCGTCGCCCTGGCGGCCACCGCCGTCCCACGCCTCTGACACCCCCACACCCGCCCCGTCCACCTGCCCCCTCATTCGCCCATCCGCCCATCCGCCCATCCGCCCAGGAGGTTCGCATGACGCCCGCCACCGCCACCCCGTCCCACCACCAGGTCCTCATCGTCGGAGGTGGCACCGCGGGCATCACGGTCGCCGCCCGGTTACGCCGGGCCGGGATCCGGGAGATCACTCTGCTGGAGCCGTCCGAGACGCACTGGTACCAGCCGCTGTGGACCCTCGTCGGCGGCGGCCAGGCCCCGCTGCGGGCCGCGCTGCGCACCGAGGCGGACGTCATACCGTCCGGCGTGCGCTGGCTGCGCGAGCGCGCCGCCGCCGTCGATCCGGTCGCCCGCACCGTCACCACGGCCTCCGGCCGGGTCCTGTCCTACGGGCGCCTCGTCCTCGCGCCCGGACTCCAGCTCGACTGGGACGGCGTGCCGGGCCTGGCGAAAGCCCTCGGGCACGGCGGCGTGACCAGCAACTACCGGGCCGATCTCGCCCCGCTCACCTGGGAGATGATCCGCCGGATGCGGCGCGGCACGGCGGTCTTCACCATGCCGTCCGGGCCGGTGAAATGCGGCGGCGCCCCGCAGAAGATCGCCTATCTGGCGGCCGACTACTGGCGCAAGCGCGGAGTCCTGGACGCCATCCGCACCGTCCTGGTGATCCCGGAGCCCGCCCTGTTCAAGGTGCCGGTCTTCTCCCGGGCGCTGGAGGAGACCGCCCGGCGGTACGGCATCGAGGTACGGCTGCGGTCGGAGCTGACCCACCTCGACGGCGCGGCCCGCGAGGCGGTGGTCACCGACCACACGGACGGCACGACCGAGACCCTCCGCTACGACCTGCTGCACGCCGTACCGCCGCAGCGTGCCCCCCAGTGGCTCGCCGACGGCCCGCTCGCCGACCCCGAGTCCCCCTACGGATACGTCAAGGCCGACCGGGAGACCCTCCAGCACCCGGATTTCCCGCAGGTGTTCGTGCTCGGCGACGTCGCCAATCTGCCCACTTCCAAGACCGGTGCGGCGATCCGCAAGCAGGCCCCGGTCGTCGTCGCCAACCTGCTCGCCGGGCTCCGCGGGCGCCCGGCCACCGCCCGCTACGACGGATACACCTCCTGCCCCCTGGTCACCGCCCGGCACAAGATGCTGCTCGCCGAGTTCGACTATGACCTGCGGCCCGCCCCGTCGATTCCCCTCCTCGACACCACCCGCGAACGCACCGACATGTGGTTCCTCAAGCGCTACGGACTGCCGCGCCTCTACTTCAACGGCATGCTCAAGGGCCGCGCCTGAGGCCACCGGGGCCGGGGCCGAACGCTCGCCCCGGCCCCGGCCCGGCCCCCGCTCCGCCCCCCAGGGGCACCTGGCTGCTCTCAGGCCACCGCGACGATGTCCGCCACGACGCACCCGATGTTGTCCGGCGCGCCGGACGCATGGGCGAGCGCGACGAGGTCCCGGACGGCCTCCTCGGGACCGGCCGCCGCGCTCAGCGTCCGCCGTATCTCCTCGGCCGGCACCACCGCCGACAGCCCGTCGGTGCACAGCAGATAGCGCTCGCCCGGCCGGGCGTCCAGCAGCTCCAGGTCGGGCGCGAACTCCGCGCCGCCGTGCAGCGAGCGCAGCAGCAGGGCGCGCTGCGGATGCGACGGCACCTCCTCGGGGGTGAGCCGGCCCTCGTCGATCAGCGACTGCACCAGGCTGTGGTCGTGGCTGAGCCGCACCAGCCCGGAATCCCGCAGGACGTACGCACGGGAGTCCCCGATGTGCAGCAGCGCCAGTTGGGACCCGGAGCGCAGCAGCGCCGTCAGGGTGCTGCCCGCCTCCGCGTCCCCCGAGGGGGCGGCCCGGTGCGCCCGGTGGGCCGCTTCCTCCAGGGCGGTGAGCAGATCCACGGCCGTCAGGTCCCGTCCTTCCAGGGGCCGTAGCTCCTGGAGGGCGGCGGCCGCGGCCTGCTCCCCGCCCTCGCCGTAGCCGTCGGCCACGGCGAGCAGCCGCGGTCCCGCGTGGGCCGCGTCCTGGTTGGCCGGACGGACCAGGCCCCGGTCGGTCAGAGCGGCGCTGCGCATCGTCACAGGGGTGTGCGGTTCGGTCATGACGGTGTCCTTCCTGGACAGCTGGTCGACGAGGAAGGCGGCCAGGTCCCGGCGGGCCGCGGTGTCCGCCTCGACCTGCGCCCAGTACGCGGCGACCAGCTCGGCCGCCGGGCCCGGCGGCCGCTCGCACACCTCGCGGATGCGGGCCAGCGGCATGCCGAGCCGGCGCAGCCAGGCGACCAGCCGGGCACGCTCCAGCTGGGCCGGGGCGTAGTGGCGGTAGCCGGTGAGCGGATCGACGCGGGCCGGCGTCAGCAGACCGAGCTCGTCGTAGAGGCGCAGTGCCTTCGGCGAGAGCCGGGACGCGCGTGCGAAGGCTCCGATCGTCAGCAGTCCGGCGTGCTCGCCCCGCCGCTCGCTGCCGCCCGGCCCGTTGCCGTCCACCTGTCCGCCCTCCTCGTACCGGGCGCCTCGCCCGGCCCGGCCGATGCTGGGGCTTCCCCCAAGGACAAGGTCAAGCCGTCCGCCCGGCGCCCGCCCGGACGTGCCGGCCCGTCAGTCCCGCGCCGGATCCAGCCGGCTGAGCGCCGCCGTCGTCAGCGCCTGCACGCCCATGGTCAGGGTCGGTCGGACGACCGGCGCGAAGCGCGCTGAGTGGTTGGAGGGGATGTCCTGGGCCAGCCGGCCGGCCGCCAGCGCCGTGTGGAACTCCTCCGGCTCCCAGCCGCCGAGCCACCAGTAGTAGAGGGGCGCCTCGACGGCCGTCGCCAGCAGTCCCACGTCCTCGCTGCCGGACGCCGGATCGTAGGCGAACAGCCGCTGCTCCCCGAAGAGGCCGGTGAAGGTCTCGTTGACCTCCCGCAGCGTGGCGGGGTCGTTGACGGTGACGGGGAAGGAGTCCAGGATCTCCGTCTCCGGTGCCCGCTCGGCGCCGGAGGCGGCGGCCTCGGCACGCGCGATGCGGTCGATGGCGGCCAGAACCCTCGACCGCACCGTCTCGTCGAAGCTGCGCACACTGAGCCGGACCACGGCCTGGTCGGGAATGACGTTCGCGCTGTCCCCGGCGTGGAAGGAGCCGACGGTGACCACGGCCTGGTCCTTGGGCGCGACCTCCCGGGCCACCACGGACTGCACCCGCTGCACGAACGACGCCGCCATCACGATCGGGTCGACGGTGGTCTCCGGCCGCGAGCCGTGCCCGCCGCTGCCGTGGAAGGTGATCTCCAGGCTGTCCGCGGCGGCCATGCAGGCGCCGGGGCAGTACGCGATCAGCCCGGCGCCGAACGGGGCGACGTGCTGGGCGAGCACCACGTCGGGGACGGGCACCAGCTGCTTGCTGTAGAGGCCGTCGTCGAGCATGGCGCGGGCGCCGTTGCCGACCTCCTCGGCGGGCTGGAAGAGCGCGATCAGGGTGCCGGACCACCGGTCCCGCCCGGCCGCCAGCAGATCGGCGGCACCCAGCAGGCAGGTGACATGGACGTCGTGGCCGCAGGCGTGCATCCGGCCCGCGACCGTGGAGGCGTACGGCAGGCCGGTGCGCTCGGTGACGGGCAGCGCGTCCATGTCGGCGCGCAGCAGGACGACGGGCCCCGGGCCGTTGCGCAGTACGCCGGTGACCCCCGTGCCGCCGATACCGGTGGTGACCTCGTAGCCGTACTCGGTCAGCCGGCGGGCGGCCTCCGCGGCGGTGCGGGTCTCATGGAAGCCGAGCTCCGGGTTGCGGTGCAGGTCTTCGTAGAGCGCGACGAGGTCCGCGAGGCGGGCGTCGAGCGGGTCCAGGACGGAAGCGGGAAGGGAGTGGTCACTGTCGCTCATACGCGCATTCGACCACGGAGCGGGCCGCCCCCGGGCGCCGGTCCGCGCGACCGGCGTCACCCGGCCGGGCCCCTTCCGGCGACACGACACGCCGCCTGCCCCGCGCCCCTCGTAGCAGGTGTCGCCCACCCGCGCTGTACTGAGGGGCCCGGTCCGTCCGAGGACCACGAGCAGTGCAAGGAGCCGCCATGACCAGCGCGTCCGGCCCGCCTCTCCCCTCCCCCGTCGAGCGCGCCCTGCGGGCCGCCAACGACGGCGACAGCGACGGATTCCTCGCCGCGTTCGCCGAGGACGGCGCGGTGGACGACTGGGGACGGGAGTTCCGCGGTCCCGCCGCGATCCGCGGCTGGAGCGACGCCGAGTTCATCGGCAAGCAGGTGACCTTGGAGGTGACCGGCGCGCGGTCGCAGGGGCCCACCACAACGGTCAGCACCCAGGTCGGCGGGAACGGCTTCAACGGCCCGTCCGACTTCGCCTTCACCGTCGAGGGCGACCGGATCGCGCTGATGCGGATCACGGGCTGACCGGCAGCGGCGGCCTCGTGACACCGGACGACAGGAGCTGACATGCCGGTCTCCATGAGGGCGCGCAGCCGCCACGAGGCGCACCGCTCCGCCACCCCGCTGGAGCTCTTCTTCGACCTGTGCTTCGTCGTCGCCATCGCCCAGGCCGGCCGGCAGCTGGTGCACGGCCTGGCCGAAGGCCACCCGGGCCACGGCATCACCGCCTACCTGATGCTCTTCTTCGCCATCTGGTGGGCCTGGATGAACTTCTCCTGGTTCTCCTCTGCGTACGACACCGACGACGCGCTCTACCGCGTGGTGACCCTCGTACAGATGGCGGGTGTGCTGATCCTGGCCGCGGGCGTGCCCCGCGCCTTCGACGACAGCGACTTCCTGGTGACCTGGCTCGGCTACCTGGTGATGCGGCTGGCGATGGTCACCCAGTGGCTGCGGGCCGCGTACGGCGCGGAGGGGGCCGAGCGGCGCACCGCGCTGCGCTACGCGCTGGGCGTGTCGCTCTGCCAGGTCGGCTGGCTGACGCTGCTGTTCCTGCCGTCCTCGGCCGCGCCCTGGGCCTTTTTGGTGATGGCCCTGCTGGAGCTGTCGGTGCCGACCCTCGCCGAGCGGGAGCGCCAGACGACCTGGCATCCGCATCACATCTCCGAGCGCTACGGCCTGTTCACCATCATCGTGCTCGGCGAGACGGTCGCGGCGGCCACCGTCGCCGTGCAGACCGCCCTGGACGAGAACGACGAGCTGGGCACGCTGCTGCCCATCGCGGGCGGCGGGCTGCTGCTGGTCTTCGCCGCGTACTGGATCTATTTCGCGGTGCCCATCCACCTCCACCTGCGCTCCAACCGCCAGGCGTTCGTGTGGGGCTACGGCCACTACGCCGTGTACGGCTCGGTGGCCGCGGTCGGCGCGGGGATCGAGGTCGCGGTCGAGGAGTCGAGCGGGGCGGCGCATCTGTCGGTTCTCGCCGCTTCCGCGTGCGTCACGGTGCCGGCCGCCCTGTTCCTGTTCATGGTGTGGCTGATCCACTCCCGGCACCAGAAGCGCGGCATCGCCCAGCAGCTGGTCCTGCCGGTGTCCTCGGTGCTGATCCTGGCCTGCACCTTCGCCGGGCACTGGGCGGTCCTGGCGGCCGGCCTGGTGGCCTCCGTCACGGTCGCCGTCGGCGCCACTCTGACGGCCCGGCAGGGCACCGCCCTGGCGGAGCAGTAGCGGCTCCGTCGCGGTCACCCGAGCCGGTCACGGCCTCCGGTGGGAGTTCCCCCGTTAGCGTGCCGAACGGCCGTCCGCGGCCCCCGGGCCGCTGCCATACACCCGTCCGCCGGACAGGTCCCCCATCCGCTTCACACCCCACCCCGGCCGCCCACCGGACCAGGCGTCCATGCGGGCAACAACTCCCTTGATTTCAGACGGTGTTACCCCCCATCTCGGCCATCCTTCCGCCCCGGGGCAATGCGCCCCTCCCCTTCACCCCAATGCCCGTCACCCCATCAATTACCTGTCAAAAAGCCACACTTCCCGGGACTTCGACCCCCGGCCCCTCACCCTTGACCCCCTGCACCGCGTGCGCCTTCCCGGAGACACGGTAGGGTGCATATTGCCCTTTTTATGCCCGGCGTGTCCCCCACGGGAACACGGGCCGTCCACCCGTCCGCACCTGAGGAGACGCCCGCCATGGCCGCCCGCCACGCTCAGTCCCGCGCGCGCAGAAGGCTGTCCCGGCGCAGCAAAGCCGTCAGTTCATTCGCCCTCACCACCCTCGTCGGCACCGCCCTGTGGGCCTGGCCGGCCTCGGGTGACGACCACGACGGTCTGACGGACGCCAGGAACGGCACCTCCAAGAGCGCCGCCGGCCCGGAGATCCCCGCTCCGCCGAACGCCGCCACGGCCCCCCGGCCGATCCCCGGCCTCAGTGACGCCACCCGGAAGCGGATACCGGCCAACTCCCGCCAGGCACTGATCGTCACGGGCAAGAGCGCCGACTCCTACGACTCCCGCGTCGTCCTTTACACCCGCGCGGAGCGTTCCGGCGACTGGCGGCCGGGCCCCTCCTGGCCCGCGCACAACGCGGCCCGCGGCTGGACCGACGATCACCGCTACGGCGACCTGCGCTCCCCGGAGGGCATCTACACCCTCACCGACGCGGGCGGCCGGCTGGCCCCGCCGGAGGGCACCAAGCTGCCCTACGACCGCAGCGGCAGCTTCGTCGCCAACGGCACCGGCGTGGAGGGCGAGCCGCTGGCCGGCGCATTCGATTACGTCATCGCCATCAACTACAACCGTGTCGCCGGCACGTCCCCGCTGGACCAGCAACGTCCGCAGGGCTCGGGGAAGGGCGGCGGCGTCTGGCTGCACGTCGACCACGACGGCCCCACCCAGGGGTGTGTGTCCCTCAAGCCGGGAGCGATGCGGGAACTCCTGCGCACCCTCGACCCGGCCCTGCACCCGGTCATCGTGATGGGCCCGGCAGGCCACTGACCGCCCGCCGGGCCGCACGGCCGCGTGGTACGCATGGGTCATGGCGGACGCGGAGCGGGGACCTGACGCACGGAACGCACACGACGAGCGGAACGAGCAGGAGGCCCGGACGGCGGACACACCCCGCCCTCCGGGCCCGCTCGACGCCCTGACCGATGTCGCCGGCCTCCGGGTGGGCCACGCCCAGCGGGTCGGCGGCGGACACCTGACCGGCACCACCGTCGTCCTCGCCCCCGAAGGCGGTGCGATCGCGGCCGTCGACGTCCGCGGGGGCGGCCCCGGAACCCGCGAGACCGATGCGCTGGACCCGCGCAATCTCGTGCAGCACGTCGAGGCGATCGTGCTGACCGGCGGCAGCGCCTTCGGCCTGGAGGCCGCCTCGGGGGTGGCCCGCTGGCTGGAGGAGCAGGGCCGCGGCTTCCGCGTCGGGCCGGATCCCGCCCAGGTCGTGCCGGTGGTCCCGGCCGCCGCCCTGTTCGACCTCGGGCGTGGCGGCGACTGGCGGGCCCGGCCGGACGCCGCGCTGGGCCGGGCGGCGGCGGAGGCCGCGGCGGCGAGCGCCCCGGGTGCTCCGGTGGCGCAGGGCAACACGGGCGCGGGAACGGGCGCGGTGGCGGGCGCCCCGGGTGCTCCGGTGGCGCAGGGCAACACGGGCGCGGGAACGGGCGCGGTGGCGGGCGGGATCAAGGGCGGCATCGGGACGGCGAGCGTGGTGCTGCCGTCGGGAGCCACCGTCGCCGCCCTCGCCGCCGTCAACGCGGCTGGCTCCTTCGCCGATCCGCGGACCGGCGCCCTCTACGGCCGGCAGTCCGAGGGCCCCGCGGCCTTCCCCGCCGCCTCGGTGCACGCCACCGCCCGGCGCCGGCTGGCCGAAGCCGTGCGGATCTCGCAGGACCGCTGGGCGGCCTCGGTCCGGCCGCCCCTCAACACCACGCTCGCGGTCGTCGCCACCGACGCCGCCCTCACCCGCGCCCAGGCCCACAAGCTCGCCGGAACCGCGCACGACGGCCTGGCGCGCGCCATCCGCCCGGTCCATCTGCTCTCCGACGGCGACACGGTCTTCGCGCTGTCCACGGGTACCCGCCCGCTCGCACCCGACGAAGCTCTCTCCGATCCGGCGTTCGGGGTCCACGCGCAGGCCGGCGCGCTGAACGACATCCTGGCCGCGGGGGCGGACGCGCTGACGCGCGCGGTGGTCGAGGCCGCCCTCGCGGCGGAGACGGTGGACGGTCCTGGCGGGCTGTTCCCCTCCTACCGAGAGCTGTACGGCTGACCGTCAGGGTGCCGCCGCGGGCGACCGGCTGACGCGGCGTCCGGGTGCCCCGACGCACCGGTAGCACCCCGAGCCCTCATCGCCCCGTCAGACCCCCGCCGCTCCCAGCAGCGCACCCGCCCCGTACGTCACCGCCATCGCGAGCGCGCCCCCGGCCACGTTGCGCACCACCGCCCGGGCGACCGGTGCCGCGCCCAGTCGGGCGCTAGTCCAGCCGCACAGGGCGAGCGCGGCGAGCACCGCGGCGACCGTGACCGGCAGCCGCAGCGCCACGGGCGGCAGCACGATGGCCAGCAGCGGCAGCAGGGCGCCCGCGGTGAAGGCGAGGAAGCTGGCGCCGGCCGCGTGCCAGGGGTTGGTCAGTTCGTCGGGATCGATGCCCAGCTCGACCTCGGCGTGCGCGCGCAGTGCGTCCTTTCGGGTGAGCTGCTCCGCGACCTCGCGGGCCAGCTCCTGACTGAGCCCCTTGCCCTCCAGGAGTTCGGTCAACTCCACGAGTTCGGCCTGCGGTTCGCGGGCGAGTTCGCGCTTCTCCTGTTCCAGCGCCGCCTTTTCGGAGTCCCGCTGGGTGGAGACGGACACATACTCGCCGGCTGCCATCGACATCGATCCGGCCAGCAGCCCGGCCAGTCCCGCCGTCAGCAGGGTGCTGCGCGCGTCGGTGGCGCCGGCGACACCGACGACGAGGCCGGCCGTGGAGACCACGCCGTCGTTGGCACCGAGTACCGCGGCCCGCAGCCAGTTGAGGCGGCTGCCGAGCCCGCCGCCGTGCGCCTCGTCGTGCTCCGGTGTCTCAACAGTCACCGGCCGAGCGTCTCACCCGGGGCCCTCGTACCCCGCCCCGACGCCCCCGCATCGTCCTGAATTCGCCGGTGGTAGAACGGCCGTATGTCCGTACCGCCTCCTCCGCCCACGCTTGTCCAGCCCGCCCCTCGCGAGCCCGCTCCGCGCCGCCGCCTGTGGTGGCACCGGCTGATCCTCGGGCTCTGGTACCGGCCGGTGGAGGTCATGGACGAGGCGCGGGACCGCAGCGCGTGGAGCGCGGCGGTACTGATGTGCTTGATCAGCGGCGCCATAGGGGTGCTGACGGTGGAGGCGTTCCGTCAACAGTGGTCCGCCAACCGCACGATGGCGTTGCAGCTCGCCGGGCTCGCCGAGGCGGGCGTGCTGGCGGCGAGCTTCTCCCTGGGCGCCGTGACCCACGCCATCGCCCGCACGCTCGGCGGCAACGGCCGCTTCGCGCCGACCGCGAGCCTGTTCATCGTGCTGTTCTGGGTCACCGACCTGCCGCGTCTCGCGCTCGCCGCACTGCTGCCGGCCGGCACCACGTTCGTGCAGGCGGCGACCTGGACGACCTGGGGGTTCGGCTACGTCCTCGCGGTACTCCTCATCCGGGGGCAGCACCATCTGTCGACCAGGAAGTCGGCGGCCGCGGTGTCGGTGCAGATGCTCGCCGCGCTGGCCCTGCTCAAGCTCGGGCCGGTGCGCTGAATTCGCTCCACCGGGGCCGCCGGGGACCGGGCCGGCCACGCACCGGGCGGCCGGTTCTCGCGCGCTCGCCCGCCGCTCGTCGGCGGACGCGTCAGCTGCGGCTCGTCAACTGCCGTACGAGACCGGCGAACGCCTCCCGCTCCGCCTCGCTCAGCTGCACGCTCTCCGACGGCGGTCCGGCCGGACCGGTCTGGCGCGGCACGGAATCCAGCAGCTCCTTGGCGCCGCCCGCGGCCGGCGCCTCGTCCCGCTCCCGTCGCATCAGTCTGAGCAGGCCGGCGACCCAGACGACGATCGCGACGAGCAGGACGGCGAAGCCGATCTGCTGCAGCAGCGCAGCGGAGGGGTGCATACGGGCCTCCAGAACGGGCGGGGCACGGATCAGATCCCAGTAGACACCACACTTCGGGCCTTTCGACAGGGGGATTAGGGGACTTACGTCCCGAAGTGACGCACGTCCTATGACATTTCATCGCTTTCCCGGCATGCCACACGAAGCGCGCCCCGAAGTGCACCGGAGCGCACCCCCATCCGCCCCTCACCCCTCCGGCACGGCAGGGTCCCGGCAGATCCCTTGGACACCCCGGAGGCTTCCCCCGGGCGAAGATCACCCCTGACGATGACCACACACCGTCCGCGACGTGAGGAGTACGCACGTGCCGCAGCCGTCCGAGCCGCAGCCCTTGCCACCCGCCGACGCCGGCACCGGGCACGCCGCCCCTGCCGGGCCGCCCGCCCGCGCGCTGGAGGGCGTCCTCGTGGCCGACTTCAGCCGGGTACTGGCCGGGCCGCTGGCCGCCGCGACGCTGGCCGACCTCGGCGCCGAGGTGATCAAGGTGGAACGGCCCGGCACCGGTGACGACACCCGCGCATGGGGCCCGCCCTTCGCCGCGGACGGCACCGCCGCGTACTTCGACGCCGCCAACCGCTCCAAGCGCGGCCTCACCCTGGACCTCGGCGACCCGGACGACGCGGCCGCGGCCCGCGAGTTGGCGCGCCGGGCGGACGTGCTGATCGAGAACTTCCGCCCCGGGTCGCTCGCCAAGTACGGCCTCGACCATGCCAGCACCCGCGCCGCCCACCCGGGCCTGGTGCACTGCACGATCACCGGATTCGGCTCCGGCGAGGGCGCCCACCTGCCCGGCTACGACTTCGTCGTGCAGGCCGTCGGCGGCCTCATGAGCATCACCGGCGAGCCCGGCGGCACGCCCCTGAAGGCGGGCGTCGCCCTGGTGGACGTACTGACCGCCAAGGACGCCACCACCGGCATCCTGGCGGCGCTCCGGCACCGCGACCGCACCGGCGAGGGCCAGCTGGTCGAGGTCAACCTGCTGTCCTCCCTCCTCGGCTCACTGGTCAACCAGACCTCCGGCTATCTGGCCACCGGCCGCGACCCGGGACCGATGGGCAACCGGCACCCGAGCATCGCCCCCTACGAGACGCTGGCCTGCCGCGGCGGGCTGCTCGCGGTGGCGGTGGGCAACGACCGGCAGTTCCGGGCGCTCGTGACGGCCCTGGGCAGCCCGCGGTTGGCGGACGACCCCCGGTTCGCCCGCAATCAGGATCGCGTGCAAAACCGCACAGACCTCATCAATGCGCTGGAGGACCGGCTGGTGGCCGACACCCCGCAGGGGTGGACCGAGCGGCTCGCCGCGGTATCCGTGCCGTGCGGCCCGGTCAACACGCTGTCCGAGGCCCTGGAGTTGGCACGGCGGCTCGGGCTCGACCCCGTCACCTCTGTGGGCGACGGCCGGATTCCCCAAGTCACCAGCCCGCTACGCCTCTCGGGGACCCCGATTTCCCAACCTGCCGCGCCACCCCGCCTGGACGAACACGGGGCACCGCTGCGAACCTGGCTGTCCGGGCCGCGTGATCAGCCCCTGCCCCCACGGGTGTGATGTTGGTCACAACGCAACCGGACCCGCAACCAAAAACGTCCGCAGGTGCTGTTTACCAGCACGGAAAACACCACACCCTCGTATGGAGCAGCTCGTGACATCGCCGGACAACCCTGTGCCCGCTCGGTCCCGCACCCCGCACCAGCTGCGCCAGCCTGCCGAGCAGCAGGGGACGGGCATGCCGCGCTCCCGCCGGATGCGACGCACGCTGGCCGCGACCGCACTGCTGGCCGCCGGAGCGCTGGCCCTGTCCGCCTGCGGGGGGAACGCCGAGGCCGGCGGTCACGACGACGGCAAGAACGGCCAGGCGGGTGCGGACGCCGCGGCCGCCAAGGACGCCTCCGACGCGAAGATCAAAGTCTCCTCGAAGGACGGCGCCACGGACGCCAGCATCAACGACACCCGGGTGAAGGTCACCGGCGGCAAGTTGACGGATGTGAAGCTCACCGCGGCCGACTCCGGGACCGTCGTGCCGGGCGCCATATCGTCCGACGGCTCCACCTGGAAGCCCTCGGCCCAGCTGGAGCGCGGCACCAAGTACCAGCTGGTCGCGAACGCCAAGGACGCCAAGGGGCGTTCCGCCACCGAGAACGCGACGTTCACCACCGTCTCGTCGGCCAACAGCTTCATCGGCACCTACACCCCCGACGACGGCAAGAGCGTCGGCGTCGGCATGCCGGTGTCGTTCAACTTCGACAAGATGATCACCAACAAGAAGGACGTCCAGTCCCACATCAAGGTGACGTCCAGCAGCGGTCAGCCGGTCGTCGGCCACTGGTTCGGTGCGCAGCGCCTGGACTTCCGGCCGGAGGAGTACTGGAAGGCCGGCTCCAAGGTCACCATGAAGATCGACCTGGACGGTGTGCAGGGCGGCGAGGGCATCACCGGTGTGCAGTCCAAGACGGTGTCCTTCACCATCGGACGCTCGCAGGTCTCCACCGTCGACATGGACACCCAGACCATGACGGTCAAGAGGGACGGCAAGACCCTCAAGTCCATCCCGATCTCCGGCGGCAGCCCCGAGAACCCCACCTACAACGGCCAGATGGTCATCTCGGAGAAGTTCGAGCAGACCCGGATGGACGGCTCGACGGTCGGGTTCACGAAGGGCGACGGCAAGGGCGAGTACGACATCAAGGATGTCCCGCACGCCATGCGCCTGTCGTCCTCCGGCACCTTCATCCACGGCAACTACTGGGGCGACCCGTCGATCTTCGGCCGCGCCGGCACCAGCCACGGCTGCGTCGGCCTGCGTGACGCCAAGGGCGGCGGCGGCAACACCCCGGGCAAGTGGTTCTTCGAGAACTCGCTGGTGGGCGATGTCGTCATCGTGAAGAACTCGAAGGACAAGACCATCAAGCCGGACAACGGCCTCAACGGCTGGAACCTGTCCTGGGCCGACTGGCAGGCGGGCAGCGCCTCCTGACCGGCGGCTGCTGACGGACACGACGGTGGCCGGTCCCCTGGAGGGGCCGGCCACCGTCTTTCGTGGCACCGAAGGCGCCTCGCCTGCCGCCGCCTCGATGGGAGCGCGCGCCCGGCGGGCGGGCGACGGTAACGCGCCCCCGACGAGGGGAATGCATCCCGTACGGGTCAGGGGGAGCGAACGGATGGGGGACGAGCGATGAGTGAAAAGGCGATACCGGACCGCGATACGTCCGGACGCGGTCCGGGCGGCGAGGGCGACAGCCCAGAAGAGGCGCTGATGTGGCGGAAGTCCAGCCACAGCAACGACGGCGAGAGCGCCTGCCTCGAAATGGCCGCCGGGCCGAAGCCCGGCGCTCCGGTGTACGTCCGGGACTCCACACGGGCCGGCGGCGGCTCGCAGCTCACCTTCTCCGCGCCCGCCTGGTCCCTCTTCATCGCCTACACCACCGCCGACTGACGGCATCTCACCGTGGCGCGGACCCGGCCGAGGGGCGCTGCGCACACGCCGGGGCCCCCACGTCACCGCTCGTGGGGGCCCCGGCGTTCAGGAACTGCTTTCGGTGCGCGGACCGGTCAGGCGGCGACCGCCACCTTGCCCTCCTCGGCGGTGTCCGTCGCCGCCTCCTGCCGCGCGTCGCGCGACCTGCGCATCCCCTTGAGGAGGATCACCAGGCCCGTGGTGACGCACGTACCGGCGGCGATGGCGACCAGGTAGAGGAGCGGCTGGCCGATCAGCGGCACGACGAAGATGCCGCCGTGCGGGGCACGGAGGGTGCAGCCGAACGCCATCGACAGGGCGCCGGTGACCGCGCCGCCGGCCATCGCCGAGGGGATGACCCGCAGCGGGTCGGCCGCGGCGAAGGGGATGGCGCCCTCGGTGATGAAGGACGCGCCGAGCACCCAGGCCGCCTTGCCGTTGTCGCGTTCGGTCTTGGTGAACAGCCGGCCGCGGACGGTCGTGGCCAGCGCCATCGCCAGCGGCGGGACCATGCCGGCGGCCATCACCGCGGCCATCACCTTCAGGCTGCCCTCGTTGGGGTTGGCGAGACCGCCGACCGCGAAGGCGTACGCGACCTTGTTCAGCGGGCCGCCGAGGTCGAAGCACATCATCAGGCCCAGGATGACGCCGAGGATGACCGCATTGGCGCCGGAGAGCCCGGACAGCCAGTCGGTGAGTGCCTTCTGCAGGGCGGCGATCGGCTTGCCGATCACCAGGAACATGAGGAACCCGACGATCGCCGAGGAGATCAGCGGGATCACCACGACCGGCATGATGCCGCGCAGGACCGGGGGAATCCTGACCCGCTGGATCGCCATCACCACCCCGCCCGCGAGCAGACCGGCGATCAGGCCGCCGAGGAAGCCGGCGTTGATGGTGAGGGCGATGGAACCGCCGACGAAGCCCGGGACGAGGCCCGGCCGGTCGGCCATTCCGTAGGCGATGTAGCCCGCCAGGATCGGCACGAGGAAGCCGAAGGCGACCCCGCCGATCTGGAAGAGCAGCGCCGCCCAACTGGTGGCCTCGGTCCAGATGAAGTGGTCGGCGACGGACGGCGCCTTGTCGATCGTGTAGCCGCCGATGGCGAAGGCGAGCGCGATGAGCAGGCCGCCCGCCGCGACGAACGGCACCATGTAACTGACGCCGGTCATCAGCCACTTGCGCAGCCGGGTGCCGAATCCGTCGGCCGCGTCGCCGCCCTTGTCCATGGGCGCGGCATCCCGCGCCGGGGCGCTCGCGTCGCCGCGCTCGGCCTTGCCGCGCACCTCGGCGATGAGTTCGGCGGGGCGGTTGATGCCCGCCTTGACCCCGACGTCGACGGTCGGCTTCCCGGCGAACCGGTCCTTGTCCCGCACCTCGACGTCATGCGCGAAGATCACGCCGTCCGCGTCCGCGACGACCCGCGGGTCGAGCCGCTCGAAGCCCGCCGAACCCTGCGTCTCGACGACCACCTCGACGCCGGCGGCCTTGCCGGCCTTCTCCAGCGACTCGGCCGCCATGTAGGTGTGCGCGATACCGGTGGGGCAGGAGGTGACGGCGACGATGCGGAAAGGAGCCTCGGGGGCCGGGGCATCCGAGGCCGGGGCGGCTTCCTCGGCGGGCGGCTGCGGAGGCTCGGCCTCAGGCGAGGCTCCCGCGGGGGCCTCGGGGGCGGTGTCGGGGGACTCCCCTTCGGCCGCGGCATCGGCCTCCGCCCCGGACGCCGGGGCGGCCTCGGGCTCGGCCTTCTCGGACTCGGCCGTCTCGGGCTCGGCCTCCGGGTCCTCGCCGCGGATGAGAGAGGCCGCTCGCGCCGGATCCGTGACGGACCGCAGCGCGCCGGTGAACTGCTCGTCCATCAGGTGGCGGGCAAGAGTGGACAGGATCGCCAGATGATCCGCGTCGCCGCCCGCGGGGGCCGCGATCAGGAAGATCAGGTCGGCCGGGCCGTCCGGTGCGCCGAAGTCGATGCCGGACGGACAGCGCCCGAAGGCCAGCGTCGGCGCCGAGACGTGTGCACTGCGGCAGTGCGGGATGCCGATGCCTCCGTCGAGACCGGTGGGCATCTGGGCCTCGCGGGCGGCCACATCCGCCAGGAAGCCCTCCAGGTCGGTGACGCGACCGGACGCGACCATCCGCTCGGCCAACGATCGGGCCGCGGCATCCTTCGTTTCGGCGGACAGGTCGAGATCGACCAGTTCCGCGGTGATCAGCTCACTCATCGCGGGCTCCCTTGCGCGTATCCGCCGAGGGGGCGGTGGGGACGGGACGGGGAATGGGAGGGGGCGTGCACATGGGGACGGAGGTGCGCCGCGAGTGCGTATGGGGGTGGTACGCAGTGGGGCGGTACGCGGTGCGGTGGTAGGGGGACGGGCGGGGTGGAGCGGAGGCCCCGGCAGCGAGGCCGGCAGCGGTGCCGGTCGGCCGCTCGGTGGCCGCAAGGGCGGCGCCGGGGTGCCCGATCGGCCGGGTGGCGGCCGAACACCGGGTCACGGCCGAAGGCCGGGCGGGGGTGGCCCGGAGCGGCATCGGCCGGTCTGTTGTCGCCACGAGGGCGGGTCCGCCGACTGTCGGCCCGAAGCCGGGCCGTGCGGAGGTCGAGGGCGGCAGGACGCGCGGCGTATCCAGGACCGGCTCCGGAACGCCCCGCCGGGCCTTCCGCGGCCCGCCGCTCGAAGCCCGCGCCGTGCCGGTTCATGACACCGGCTCCGTGAGCGGGCGGTCGAGGGGGACGTCGTCGGTCGTCGTGACGGCCGCCGGAGCCAGGTCGTCAGGCGTCGGCATCGCGCTGCCGGGGAGCTGGACGGCGGCCGCGCCGTGCGCCACCGCCGCGGCCAGGGCGCGAACCCCGGTGCCGCCCGCGGCGAGGAAACCGGCGAGCGAGGCGTCGCCCGCACCGACGTTGCTGCGCACCGCGGCGACACGGGCGCTGCCGAAGTGGGCGCCGTCGTCGTCGACCAGCAGCTGGCCGTCCGCGCCCAGCGAGGCGAGGACGGCGCGCGCGCCCGAGGTGCGCAGCTCCTCCGCGGCCTTGACCGCGTCGCCGATGGTGGCGAGCGGGCGGCCGACGGCCTGGGAGAGCTCCTCGGCGTTCGGTTTGACGATGTCGGGGCGCTCGCGCAGCGCGGCGGTCAGCGAGGGGCCGGAGGTGTCCAGGGCGATCCGCGCGCCGGCGCGGTGGGCCCGCGCGACCAGCTCGGCGTACCACTCGGGCGCGAGGCCGCGCGGCAGGCTGCCGCAGCAGGCGATCCAGTCGGCGCCCGCGGATCGCTCACCGACCGTCGCCAGCAGCGCCTCGGACTCCTCCGCGGTCAGTTCGGGGCCGGTCGCGTTGATCTTGGTGAGGGAGCCGTCCGGCTCGGCGACGGAGATGTTGGAGCGGGTCTGGCCCGCCACCGGCACACCGGCCACCTCGATGCCCTCGGCGCTCAGCAGCCCGGCGAGCGCCGCGCCCGCGGGCCCGCCAAGCGGCAGCACCGCGAGGGTGCGGTGGCCGGCCGCGGCGACCGCACGCGAGACATTGACGCCCTTGCCACCCGGGTCGATCCGGTCGGCCGTGGCCCGGAGCACGGCTCCGCGTTCCAGCGCCGGGATCTCGTACGTACGGTCCAGGCTGGGGTTGGGGGTGACGGTGAGGATCATGCGCGCACTACTTCCGTACCCGCGCGCTCGATGGCGAGGGCGTCGTCGGGGCTCAGCCCGGTGTCGGTGATGAGCAGGTCCACGTCCGACAGCTCGCCGAAGCGGGCGAAGTGCTGCTGCCCGAACTTGGCGGAATCGGCGAGCAGGACGACCCTGCGGGCGGCGGCGATCAGCGCCCGTTTGACCGCGGCCTCGGCGAGGTCGGGGGTGGTCAGGCCGCCGTCCAGGGAGAAACCGTTGGTGGCGAGGAACAGCACATCGGCGTTGATCTCGCGGTAGGCGCGCAGCGCCCAGTCGTCGACCGCGGCCCGCGTGCGGTGCCGGATACGGCCGCCCACCAGGTGCAGGGTGAGCCCCGGGTGGTCGGCCAGCCGGGCGGCGACCGGCAGACCGTGGGTGACGACGGTCAGCTCGGCGTCCAGCGGCATCTCGGCGGCGAGCCGGGCCGCGGTGGTCCCGGCATCCATGATCACGGTGCCGGTGGGGCCGCCGGAGCGGGCAGCGGCGGAAGCGGCCGCGGACGGCGGGTCCGCCGCGCCGTCGCCGGGCCCGCCGTTGGCGCTCCGGGGGAGTTCGGCGAGCGCGGCGCGTGCGATGCGCAGCTTCTCGTCGGCGGCGACGACGTCCCGCTGGGCCAGGTCCGGCTCGAAGTCCAGCCGACCGGCCGGGATGGCGCCGCCGTGCACTCGGCGCACCAGGCCCGCGCGGTCGAGGGCCTTCAGGTCGCGCCGTACGGTCTCGGCGGTGACCTGGAACTCCTCGGCGAGGGACAGCACGTCCACCCGCCCGCCCTCGCGGGCGAGCCGCAGAATCTCCTGCTGGCGCTCAGGTGCATACATCAGCGTTTGCGTCCGTTCGATGCCCGAAACTGTGGTTTCAGCGCGATGCTACGCACACATTTCTGTGAAGTAAACAGATCCGGGCAGCCTGCGGACTCAAACGGACATGGCCCGCACCTTCGGTCGGCCGCCGCAGGCGCCTGCGGCGGCCGGCAGTCGGCAGTCGGCAGTCGGCAGTCGGCACACCCACGCCGGGCAGACCCCACCCACACAAAGGAGCCCCGACGCCGGAAACGGCATCGGGGCTCGCTCACGGACAATCTCGCGCGATCGGTCACGGAGCGCGAACGGGGCGCGCTGCCTTACGCGGCGGCGTCGAACCCCGTGTCGCCGGCCATCCGCTTCAGGTCGAGGAGCGCGTGCTTCTCTATCTGGCGGATCCGCTCACGGGTGAGGCCGTGCTGCTTGCCGACCTCGGTCAGCGTGCGCTCGCGGCCGTCCTCGATGCCGTAGCGCGCCTTGATGATCGAGGCGGTGCGGTGGTCGAGGCGGTCGATCAGGCCCTCCAGCTCCTCACTGCGCAGCAGCGAGAGCACGGACTGCTCGGGCGAGGCCGCGGAGGTGTCCTCCAGCAGATCGCCGAACTGGGTGTCGCCGTCGTCGTCCACCGACATGTTGAGGCTGACCGGGTCGCGGGCCCAGTCGAGGACGTCGGTGACACGGGCGGGCGTGGAGCCCAGCTCGCCCGCGACCTCCGCGGGCTCCGGGTCGCGGCCGTTCTCCCGGTTGAACTCGCGCTGCACCCGGCGGATCCGGCCCAGCTCCTCGACGAGGTGCACGGGCAGCCGGATCGTGCGGGACTGGTCGGCGATGGAGCGGGTGATGGCCTGGCGGATCCACCACGTCGCGTACGTCGAGAACTTGAAGCCCTTGGCGTAGTCGAACTTCTCCACCGCGCGCACCAGACCGGCGTTGCCCTCCTGGATCAGATCCAGCAGCGGCAGACCGGCGCGCGGGTAGCGGCGGGCGACCGCCACGACGAGCCGAAGGTTGGAACGGATGAAGACGTCCTTGGCCTTTGCGCTCTCGGCGACCAGCGCCTCCAGCTCCTCACGGTCGGCACCTGCGGCATTGCCTTCGGTGACCTCGCCGTCCAGGATCTGCTGGGCGTAGACGCCCGCCTCGATGGTCTGGGAAAGCTCGACCTCCTTCGCGGCATCCAGCAGCGGGGTGCGCGCGATCTCGTCGAGATACATGCCGACCAGGTCGCGGTCGGCGATCTCCCCGCCTACGGCGCGAACGCTGCTGGCCCCCTCAGAACCGCTGCTGGTGGCCTGACGACGGGCGACGGCACGGGTTGCCATGCGTGTGCTCCCTTTGCGATGAGTCGGTCGCGGGACGGTGGCGCGGGAAACCCGATGGGTGACCGAGTGACCCGTCCGAAGGAAACAACGGCTGGAATCCGGACAGAATTCCCCTGCCGCCGTCCTTTTTTGTGATCATGCAGTACCCTGCCCCCTCACCGAGGGAGGTCGCATGCTGCCGGAGCGCAGGGACGTGCAGGTCAGGGCGGGCTCTGCGGCGGACCTCGGGGCCCTCACGGAGCTCTACAACCACTACATCCGCGAGACGCCCCTCACGTTCGACACCGAGCCCTTCTCCTGCGAGCAGCGCCGTCCGTGGCTGGCCTCCCACCCACAAGACGGCCCTCATCGACTTCTGGTTGCCCAGGAGGCGGACGGCAAACCCACAGGCCCGCGCCCCGGGCCCCAGGACGGCGACGAACCGGGGGGTGGCTGCGGGGACGGCGCCGGGGGCCGCACCGGGGACGACAGCGCCCTGCTCGGCTACGCGACCAGCAGCGCGTTCCGGCCGAAGGCGGCCTATGCCACCTCCGTGGAGGTCACGGTCTACTGCGCGCCACGCGCCGTCGGCCGCGGCGTCGGCACCCTGCTCTACGAGGCCCTCTTCGAAGCCCTGGCGGGCGAGGACGTCCACCGCGCGTACGCCGGCATCGCCCTGCCCAACGAGTCATCCGTCCGCCTGCACGCCCGGTTCGGCTTCCGGCACATCGGTACGTACACGGAGGTGGGCCGCAAATTCGGCCGCTACTGGGACGTCGCCTGGTACCAGAAGGATCTGAGCTGACTCCGGTTGCCGCGGACGGCGACCGGGTGTCGCCTGGACAGGAGGGCAATCGAGAGGAGCCCGCCATGCAGAAGCACGCTCGCCGACGCGACACGGGTGCGGCCCGCTCCCACGGCACCGTCGACGCCGAGCACGGCGCGACGGCCAACGACTCCGGGACGCCTTCGCGGCCGCCCGCCGGGCGCCATCTGTCGGCAAAGGTGGTCCTGCCCGTCCTCGCGGCCCTCGGCTTCGGCTGCTACACGATCTGGCTCGACCACACCAGCGGCGCCAAGGGCGCCCAGGCGGCGCTGCTCGGACTGATCGCGGCAGTGGTCTCCGGTGCGCTGGGGCTGGTGCTGGTGCACTTCCAGTCCTCGATGCTCACGGAGACCCGGGCGCTGGCATATGCCGCGCTCTTCGGCTGCGCGATGGGCTGGCTCTACAGCATCAGCGGGCCCTCGGTGCTGAAGTCCGTGGGCTGGGGCCTGTTCATGGCCGGCTGCATGTTCGTCGTCTCGCTGTACCTCTTCCGCACCCACCGGGTGCGCGAGTCGCACGGCCTGCACCGTCCGCGCAGGGTCCACCGCCCGCACGGCGCCCACTGACGGCGGGCCGCCAACCCGCCACCGCGCAGGAATGCGCTCTCCGCAGAACTCGCCGCGAATTCCGGCGGCTTCATGAGAAAAGACCCTGCCTGCATTTCGGCGAGTTCGGGTGCGCTGCTCCTGCCGCGTGAGCGGCAGTCACGGAAATACGCGACCGCCGGTGGAGAGCAGCCACCGGCGGACAGCGTGTCATCAGGCTCTCGTCGGGGCGCGACGGTACGGTGTTTCTCCCTGCGAAAGTAGCTGGTGGGAGACAGGCCGTGGCAGCGGTTCACAGCGATGACGGCCCTCCCGAGAGGGCCGATCCCCTGCGGACTCTCCTTGGCGGCTCCGACGGCCCCCTTCCCGCCCTCTTGTTGTTGCTGACGACGGTGACCGGGTTGGTGGATTCGGTCAGCTATCTCGTGCTGGGCAAAGTCTTCGTCGCCAACATGGCCGGCAATCTCATCTTCGTCGGGTTCGGCCTGTCGGCAGTGGGGACAGCCGTGACCCCGTCCGCCGTCGCGATCGGGGCATTCCTCGTCGGCTGTGTCGCCGGTGGCAGGGCCGTGCAGTCGCTGGCGCACCACCGGGGGTGGTTGTTGTGCGGAAGCGCAACAGTCGTGGTGGTACTGGTCGTTATCGCGGTCGCCCTGCTGTGGGGAGTGGACGAGGGAGGGACGGTGCCCTCCGCCCGACGCTGGGCCGCGATCGCCGCCCTGGCATGCGGAATGGGCTTCCAAGCGGCGCTCACCCGGCAGGTCAACTTGAAGGACATGAGAACGATCGTGGCGACGCTCACCTTCACCGCTGTCGCCGCCGACTCGAAACTGGCCGGTGGCAGAGGCCGGGGTGTGACCAGCGGGGTGGTCTCGGTCCTGACCGTGGTGTTCGGCGCGTTCTGCGGTGGCCTTCTCCTTCGGGTTGGCGACGTGCGCGCGCCGCTGCTCCTCGCCATCGCTCTGCTCTTGATCGCCGCGGCGATGGTCGCCGTACTTTCAAGGAAAGAAGCCGAGTGGCAACGCCCCCACGCATAGCCGCTCCGGGCTGATCCGCGGTGCGTCGTTCACCTCACCTCTGGCGGCGAGTCATCGCTCTTGCGCCGCACGGTGCGCAAGGGCCGGCCGGGCCGCCAGGTCTCCAGCACCACATACGGATCGCCGATCGACGTACGCACCATCTCCGTCAGCTCCGCCCGGAACAGGTGGAACGGCTCCGGGGGCCGCACCGCGGCGGCGTACCGCGCGACCACCTCGGGGTCGGTCACCTCGACCGCCCGCCCGGAGACCCGCACATCGCCGCCCGCCGTGTCCGTGCCCGGTCCGGGGTTGGCGTGCAGCGAGAAGCGGGGGTCGCGGCGCAGGTCGAGCGCCTTGCGGGAGCCCGGCATCATCCCGAGCCACAGCTCACCGAAGCGGAAGTCGGCCTCCAGGCAGGTCAGTCGCGGTGCGCCGTCCTTGCGAAGGGTTCCCAGGACGTGGTGCTCGAACGCCCCGAAGCGCTCCTGCACCCGCGCCGCGAACTCCGGTTCCGCCGACACGATCTCCGACCACGCCGCCGCCCCGTCCGCCATCTCACCCGTCATGGCTCCACCCGTCGTCATGGCTCCACCCGTCGTCATGGGGTTTACCTTGCCGCCCATACCTGACGTCTACTGTCCGGATTCCTCGCGGAGTCCCGGGCGGAGTCCCCTGGCAGCTCTCCTCGCGGGGCCCTCGCGGGCCCGCTCAGTGGGAGGGCCCCAGGTCCGCCGCGTTCCACCGCTCGGGCCGCAGCCGGATCGCGATCAGCTCCTCGCCCCGGCTGAGCACGTCGCGCGCGTACCGCGGGACCTCGTCGGCCGGCAGATAGCGGCGCGCCACCCTCTCGACCAGCTCGGGTGTGACGGCGACGAAGGCGGCGGGCCCCTCGACGGCGGCGTAGCGATAGGACGGCGACGTGCGCTGCACCGTCAGGGTGAAGCGGCCTGCCTGCTCGATCAGCCGTGCCTTACGGGACGCCCGGCCGGTGAACAGCATGATGTCGTCACCCGGCCGGTACGCGTACCAGACCGGCGCCGTCACGGGCCCGCGCTCGCTCCCCGCCGCGACCGACAGCACGGCGACCAGCGGCTCGGCGAAGAACCGCTCGCGTTCCTCCACAGTCAGCGACATCGCACACTCCTCGTGAGGTCAATGGGCCCGCCGGGTCACCGAACCACCGGACCGCGATCCACGGCCGCAGCCCGGTGATCCGCAGTCCCAGCAGCCCGCAGTCCGCAGTCCGCAGTCCGCAGTCCGCAGTCCGCAGTCCGCAGCGGAACCCGTCATACCTCGGAACCGCGCCCCGAGCCGCCCTCCCACGCTCACACAAGGCACCCGATACCGCCCGTCACCCGCCGGCGGACCCGCACCGTCCCGCCTCTCCGCCTAGGTCCCGGCCGCGAAGCGTGCGACCTCCGGTGTAGGGCCGCCGACCGTTCCGCCGCGGCGGGCCGCCGTCCTAGCCTCGAAGCATGGATACGACGAGCGGCACCCTCGACGAAGCCCTGGAGCGCCTGCACACCACCGGCCCCGAGTTCCGCGGCTTCCTGAGCAATCACGGCCCGATGGCCGTCGAGGCCCTGGTCCGGCACGGCCGGGCCGGCTCCGTCCACCGCTGGGTCGACCACTACGCCACCAAGCTGGAGGCGGTCCCGAGCCCGCAGTCCCCCCTCACCGACGCCAACTGGCAGCAGGCGATGGGAGATCCGAGCAGGGTCACCGACTGGACCCGCTACATGGCGCGGCAGGTCGCCGAACGCCCCTGGCGCGAGGTGCTGGCCGAGTGGTGGCCCCGGCTGCTGCCCGGCATCGCGGGCGCCGCGACGCACCCCGTCATCCGCGTCGGGCACGCCGTCCGCACCCTGCTGGAGGAGGGCGAGGAGGCGCCGCGGATCGCCGAGTTGGCGCATGCTCTGGGCTATTGGGCCGCGCGCCACACGCCGCTGCCGGTGACCGTGCGGCCGGCCGGCACCGCCTCCCCCGCCGACGCGCTGGCCTCCCTCCCGCACGTCGCCGACCAGCAGGTCGGCGTCCTCAAGGGCCTGGCCCAGCTGCCCGGGACCGACGGCTGGCAGGCCGCCGCGGAGGCCGTCGACGCTCCGCAGGAGCCGGACGCCGCCCGCACCCAACTGGCCGCGCTGGTACGGGCGGCCACGCATCGCTATCTCGACTACGGGCACGGTGACGAGGTGCTGCTCGTACACGCCGCCACCGCACCCAACGCCGTGCTGCGGACCCTGCCCGCGCTCCCCCGCGAGCTGTGGGCGCCCTCGCTGGGCGCGGCCTGGGCGGCGAGTGCCGCGCTCACGGCCGTCTACACCCCCGACGAGCCGCTGCCGCCGCTGCGTACCGGGACGCTCGATCCCGAAGAGGTCTTCACCCGGGCCACCGCACACGGCGACGAGCACGCGATCAAGTTCACCGACACCGCGCTGGACGTGGCCTCATGGACGCCGGACGGCGACGACCGCGCCCTGGCGGCCGCCGTGCGCGCCCTGGAGTTGATCCGCCGCGACGTCTGAGGCGGAAGCGGCGCGGGGGCCACGGCCCCGCCGTCCCCTCACCCGAACTGCACGGACCGCTTGGCCAGCCCCATCCAGAAGCCGTCGATGACGCTGCGCCCGCTGTCCAGCTGCCCCTGGGCGTCGGCGGCTCCCAGCGTCACGAAGAGCGGCGCGAAGTGTTCGGTGCGCGGATGGGCCAGCTGCCCGGCCGGGGCCTTGTGGGCGAAGTCGAACAGCACGTCGAGATCCTGGGCGGCCAGCGCCTGCTGCCCCCACTCGTCGAACTCCGCCGACCAGGCGGGCGGACCGTCACCGCGGTGCCGCAGCGCCGCCAGATTGTGGGTGAAGAAGCCGCTGCCGACGATCAGTACGCCCTCCTCGCGCAGCGGCGCGAGCTTGCGGCCGATCTCATACAGTCGGCGCGGGTCGAGGGTGGGCATCGAGATCTGGAGCACGGGGATGTCGGCGGCCGGGAACATCTCGACCAGCGGGACGTACGCGCCGTGGTCGAGCCCGCGGTCGGGGATGTCCTGCACGGGTGTACCTGCGGTGCGCAGTGTCCTCCGGATGCGGTCGGCGAGCCGGGGAGCGCCCGGGGCGGCGTAGCGGACGGTGTAGTAGTGCTCGGGAAAGCCCCAGAAGTCGTACACGAGCGGCACCGTCTCGGTGGCGCCGAGCGCGAGCGGGGCCTCCTCCCAGTGCGCGGAGACGATGAGCACCGCCTCGGGGCGGGGCAGTTCGGCGGCCCAGGCAGCGAGCTGTCCGGGCCACACCGGGTCGTCGGCGAGCGGCGGCGCGCCATGGCTGAGGTAGAGGGCCGGCATCACGGACATGGCAACTCCACAACGTCACATTCGGCGGGTACCGGGTACCGGGCACCAGGTACGCGCCGGGCAATCCTGAAGGACGCACTGCTTGAGAGTTCAAGCAATAATCCCACCATAACGCACTCTTTGTTAAATCTTCAATAACCGGGTGGACGGTGAGAGAATGGATGCTATGAGCAACGAACCCGCAGCCGAGCCCCGCTGGCTCAGCGACGAGGAGCAGTACGCCTGGCAGTCCTACCTCCACGCCACCACGCTCCTGGAGGACCACCTCGACCGCCAGCTGCAACGCGACGCCGGGATGCCGCACGTCTATTACGGCCTGCTCGTCCAGCTCTCCCGCGCCCCGCGCCGCCGCCTGCGGATGACCGAGCTGGCCCAGAACGCCAAGATCACCCGCTCCCGGCTCTCGCACGCCATCGCCCGCCTGGAGAAGAACGGCTGGGTGCGCCGCGAGGACTGCCCGTCCGACAAGCGGGGCCAGAACGCCCACCTCACGGACGAGGGACTGCGGGTCCTGGAGAAGGCCGCCCCCGGCCATGTCGCCGCCGTCCGGGCCGCCATGTTCGACCGCCTCTCCCCCGAGCAGGTCGGCCAACTCGCCCAGATCTGCCGGGCGATGGCCGACGGCCTGCAGCCGGAAGGCGCCGACCTCCCCTGGCTCCGCTGACGCCTCCGACACATCGGAGGTGCGAGGGGCCGGGAGGCCGACGCCTGTCGGATTTCCGGATTCCCACGGGCCGGCGGACGGTACGGGAAGCCCCGCCGCGCCGCCGTCCCGCGGAACGTCCTCAGTGCGCCATGACCGGCACCCGGACCTCGTCGCCCTCGGCCGCGGCCGCACCGTCACCCGAGGAGCCGACGGCGGAACTGCCGCCCTGATGACCGGTGTTGATGAAGGTGAAGGCGATGACCGCCGCCAGGACGAGGATGCCGACGGCCCACCAGATGGCGGTGGCGTAGCCGTGCACCATCGACTGGAGCTTGAGCAGATCCACGGAGCGCGCACCGGCGGCGTGCGACGTGGCGTACGCCGTGGTGGCACTCGCCGCAATGGTGTTCAGCAGCGCCGTACCGATGGCGCCGCCGACCTGCTGCGAGGTGTTGACCATCGCGGACGCGACACCGGCGTCCCGCGGCTGGACGCCGTGCGTGGCCAGTGACATGGCCGGCATGAACGCCGTACCCATGCCGAGGCCCAGCAGCAGGAAGCCGGGCAGGATCAGCGCCGGGTAGGACGTGTCCAGGTCGATCCGGGTCAGCACCAGCATGCCGAGGGCGGCGGCCAGGAAGCCGGGCGCCATCAGCAGTCGCGGCCGGACCCGGGTCATCAGCCGGGCGCCGATCTGCGTCGAGCCGACGATCATGCCCACGATCATCGGGAGGAAGGCCAGGCCGGTGACGACCGGGGTGTAGCCCTTCACGATCTGCAGGTAGTAGGTCAGGAAGAGGAACAGACCGAACATGCCGATGATGGCCAGGCCCAGCGACGCGTAGACACCGGCGCGGTTCCGCTCGGCGACCACCCGCAGCGGCAGCAGCGGCGCCTTCACCTTGGACTCGACGAGCACGAACGCCAGTAGCAGCACGGCGGCCGCGGCGAACAGGCCCATGGTCGGGGCGGCCAGCCAGCCGTCGGACTCGGCGCGGGTGAACCCGTAGACCAGCGAGACCAGACCCAGTGTGGCCAGGATGACGCCGGGGACGTCCAGCCGGGAGGGGTTACGGCTCTCCGAGGGCTCGCGGATGACCAGGACCGCGCCGGTCGCGGCGACGACGGCGAACGGGATGTTGACGAAGAACGTCCAGCGCCAGTTCATGTACTCGGTCAGCACGCCACCGAGGATCAGCCCCACGGCGCCGCCACCACCGGCGATCGCACCGAAGATGCCGAACGCCTTGGCGCGCTCCCTGGCCTCGGTGAAGGTCACCGCGAGCAGCGAGAGCGCGGCGGGCGCCAGCAGCGCACCGAAGGCGCCCTGCAGCGCACGCGCGCCCAGCAGCATTCCCTGGTTGGCCGCGGCGCCGCCGATCGCCGAGGCGAGGGCGAACCCGACCAGACCGATGATGAAGGTGCGCTTACGCCCCCACAGGTCGGCGATGCGCCCGCCGAAGAGCAGCAGACCGCCGAAGGCGAGGGCGTAGGCGGTGATGACCCACTGCCGGTTGGCGTCGGTGATGCCGAGGTCGGCCTGGGCCGAGGGCAGCGCGATGTTCACGATGGTCGCGTCGAGGACGACCATGAGCTGCGCGAGGGCGATGAATATGAGCGCTTTCCAGCGCCGGGGATCGACGTACGGGGCTGTTTCAGGCATGGCTGGGTCCACCTAGTGGTGCGGTGAGCGAATAACGGGACGTGGGTGACGAAGAGTTGGGGCGAACGGATGTGGTGAGGTCGCTACGACCGGAGGGGCCGAGGCCGGGGACGGCCGGACGGCAGGCATCGGGCGCGCGACGACCTGTGGAGCGGGCGGCCGGAAGGGCCGGGGTTCAGCTCATGACCGGTGCCTGAGGTCTTCCAGGGTGGCCGCGGCACCGGGGAGTTCGGAGCGCGCGGGCGTCAGCAGGCCGTCCAGGAACAGCTGCAGGTGCCGGTGCACGAACTTGTCGAAGTCGATACAGCCACTGCCCGGCAGCGGGCGGGTGAGCTGGGTGAGGGCGACCATCAGGTCACCGACGGCGATGTCGGTACGCAGTTGGCCGCTGTCGCGCGCGGCACCCATGACGGCCTCGATGGCCGTCTCCAGGCGCCCGCGGGCCGCGCGGAGTTCGGAATGGTCGAGATCCACACCGTCGGATAGCAGCGGGCACAGGGCACCGATGCGCTCCTCCACCGCGGCATGGACGAAGCGCCTCAGCGCTCGAAAGGCATCGGGCTCCTCGGCAAGGGCGGCCTCCGCGCAGTCCGCGGTGCGGGACATGACGGAGAGCGTGACGTGATGGATCAGCTCAAGGCGATCCGGGAAGTGGCGGTAGAGGGTCGCATTGCCGACCCCGGCCCGTCGAGCGATTTCATCGAGCGACACCTCGGCGCCGAACTCGACCATCGTCTGGCGGGCGGCCGCGATGATCCGCTCCCGGTTGCGCAGGGCATCGGCCCGCAGACGCGGCTGCGGGGGCTTCGTACGGCTGTCGGTGGCGGTCACGGCGGCACTCCTCTCACTTCTCGGGCGTCCCGAGCCGTACGGCGGACCGGGCGGGTCAGGACGGACGGTCGCGGTCGGCGGGACGGCCGCCACGACACCGGAGCGAACCGGGGACATGCTCCCCGTTTCGCGCCAACGTCTCGTTAAACGGGGACACCCTCCCCGGATATTTCGCACGCTTGAGTGACCTGCGTCACACCTGGCATCGCGCCCATCGCAGACGCGCGTCGCGCCCCACGGCCCCCGCAGCCGCCACCGGCACGAGACGCCTTTGAGCGACGGCCACGCCCGCCCCGCGCGGGCGAACTCACCCGTCGAGCCGTACCCCCTCCACCCCTCCCGCACGGACGTTGCTAATTTATCCCTTATGCGCCGAAGGCCCCGGCTCGCCGCCCCTCGCACCGCCTGGACCGCCCTCAGGGCCGCCGTCCGAGCCCGCACCCGGGCCCCTCGTCGTCCCCCGGCGCCGGCCTCCGCCCGCCCCGCCGAAGCGCCCTCCCGGCCCTTCGCCGCGACCTCCGTCCTGCTGACTGCCCCCGTGGCATACGTCCGCCGGGCACCCGGCGCCCACGCCTGGCTCGTGATCCTGCTCGCGACCTCGGCGATCATGAACCAGCAGGCCCCGGACTTCACCGAAGGCTTCCTGCAGCACCGCTCGACCAACATCCACAATCTGCTGCTCTCGCCCGGCCAGGTGCTGCTCACCAGCGCGCTCTGGCTCGACGGCGGCGACTGGTCGCGCTACTTCGTCCTCTACCAGGTCTTCCACGTCCCCGCCGAGCGCTGGCTGGGCACCAAACGCTGGCTGGCCGTCCTGGGCACCGCCCACATCGGCGCGACCTACCTCAGCGAGGGTGTACTGGCACTCGCCATCGACGCCGGCCTGGCCCCGCGCTCGGCCGTCAACACCCTGGACGTAGGGGTCAGTTACGCCCTCGCCGGGATCATCGCCGTCCTCGCCTACCGGCTCCCCCGCCCTTGGAGCCACCTCTACGCGGCCGGGATCCTCGCCCTCTACACCGCCCCGCTGGCCACCGGCCACCCCACTTTCACCGACATCGGCCACTTCGCGTCCGTGGTGATCGGCCTGGCCTGCTACCCCCTCGTCCGACACCGGCCCGGCACCTGGAGCGCCGCCACCCCCTCGGCCACGCCCCCGGCTCCGCCTGCCCGCGCCCCGTCTCCCCCTGCGCCTCCGCCGTCCCCATGACCTCCGGCCACCGGCCACCGGCCTCACCGACTCCCGTTGACTCCAGATGACCTAACCCCGCGCGCGAGCGATCACCCGGTGACACAGGGTGATCAGCATGATGCAGAAGATATCCGCGGCCCTGGCCGCCGGCGCGGCCACCGCGGCCGCCGCCATAGCGCTGGGCTCGCCACCCACCGCCGCGGCCAAACCCCCGCAGGCAGGTACGCAGCCCACCGGGCCGTGCGCCCTGCGCGGCATCCAGAACAACGTCGCCGAAGCCTCCTCCACCCCCACCGGCTACGCCCGCTCGCACGGCACCGTGAAGGCCCTCACCCTCTTCATCGACTTCCCTGACGCCCGTGCCGAGATATCCCCCGCGGCCCGCTTCGCCGAGTTCTTCCCGGCCGCGACGGACTACTTCCGCGCCAGCTCCTACGGGAAGCTCGACTACCGGCCCAGGCCACTGCTGAAGTGGATACGGATGGCCCGGCCCCTCGCGGCCTACGGCATCACCCGCGGCGGCACCTTCGACCCGGCGTCCGACACCGGCTACCACGCCCTCTCCCGGGAGATCGTGAGGGCAGTCGACCCCTCCGTCGACTTCCGCGACTACGACATCGTCAACGTCCTCGCCGCGCCCAACGCGGGCCCGCCCGCGACCCGTACGGTCCTGTCGGTCACCTTCAGCGGCGGCGACATGGGCCTGCGGACGGCCGACGGCGTGCCGTTCCGGAACGCGTCCTTCATCTGGAGCCGGCAGACCGGCGACAGCGCCTTCCGCGTCCTCAACCACGAGAACGCACACTCCTTCGGGCTCCCCGACCTCTACTACACCGACAGCCACGGCACCTCGCCTGCGGTCGGCCACTGGGACCCGATGGACGAGGACTGGGGGCCGACCAACGACTTCCTCGGCTGGCACAAGTGGAAGCTCGGCTGGCTCTCCGCCGGCCAGGTGCGCTGCGCCCCGCGCCACGGCACGCCCACCGAGCACGTCCTGACCCCGACGCCCGCCCGCGGTGGCACCAAGATCGTCGTGATACCGACCTCCCCGCGCACCGCCCTCGTCGTCGAGGCACGCAGCCGCGGCCCCCTCGACCCGGCGGTCTGCCGTCCCGGCGTCCTCGTCTACCGCGTCGCCGCCCACGTCGCCTCCGGCCGGGGCCCGCTGCGCGTCGTGGACGCCACACCGCGCAGCGGCGGCTGCTTCACCAAGGACAAGTACGTCAACGCCGAACTGACCGACGCCACGTTCCGCCCCGGCACCACCTACAGCGACCGCAAGAGCGGCGCGGCCGTCTCCGTCCTCACCGAGAACCCCGACGGCAGCTACCGCATACGCGTCACCCCGGCCCGCACATAGGCCGGCGGTTCACTCCCCCTCTTCCACCTGCTCCCGCTCCCGCCAATGACGGCGACCGATGCTGATCAGCCGCAGCTGCTGCCGCGCGACCCGTACGACGCGCTCACGCTGCCCCTCGACCGTGGCGGGCGCGCCATCGCGCCCCATACCGGCGCCCGAAGCGCCCTCCCGCGTGCCCCCGTCATTCGCTTCCGCCCCTCCACCCGCTTCCGCCCCTTCAGCGGCGGCGGCGAGCGCCGCGGCATCCTCGGCGTCGAGCAGTTCCGCGGCCGTCGTCACCAGCCGGTCCACATACAGCTCCGCCAGCATCCGGACGTCCTCGTCGGTCCACCCTTCCGACACCGGCTGCGTCTTGAGCGCGGCCGCCACCTCGGCCGCGAACCGCTCGAGTTCGTCCGCGATGGCCAGCCGGACCGCCCGCACCCCGCCGTGCCGCTCGCGCGCCACGAACCGCACATGGGCGGGATGTTCACGCACATGCCGCTCCACCACCGCGACCGTACGGTCTATCCGCTCCTCGGCCGCCGCCTGCTCGGCGAGGATCGCGCGCACCATCACATGCAGACTGCCCAACGCCTCCTCGACCAGCGCGACTCCCAGCTCACCGAGATCCCGGAAGTGCCGGTAGAACGCCGTCGGGGCGATGCCCACCATGCGCGTGACCTCCCGCAACCCCAGGCTGCTCAGGCTCTGTTCCTCCAACAGGCCGAGCGCCGCGTCGAGCAGCGCCTGACGGGTCTTCTGCTTCTGGGCCTGCCGGACCCCAAGGGTGTGACTCATGTCATCCAGTAAACAACCGTTCTCCGACCACATCCACCCGTGGGCGGCCGTAGACTCGATAACTGAGTGAACAACTGTCCTCTGAGTTGGAAAGGCAGATCATGCTCTTCCTCGTCGCAGCCCTGCTCCTACTGGGGGTACTGCTGGGCACCGCGGCACACCTCCCGGTCCCCGTAGCCCTCGCCGCGGCCGCCGCCATCGCCGGCTGGCTGCTGATCTTCGCCATCCGCGAACACCGCCACAAGGCTGGAGGGACCACCCGATGAACACCCTCACCAAGCCCCACACCGAGCGCGACGCCGCCGGCACCACGGGCCCCCGGAAGCCGGCCCAGGCCCCCGAGACCGACGCCGCACCCGACCGGGCCGCGAACCAGGCCACCACCGCGCAGCCGTCCCGCTCACGCGCCGACGGCATGGCCGTGGCCTCCTTCATCTTCGGCCTGCTCGGCACCCTGGTGGGCAACATCGTCCTGGGCCCCTGCGCCCTGATCTTCGGCGGCCTCGCCCTGGCCCACCACACCAACCGCCGCGGCCGCGCCCTCCTGGGCATCGCCCTCGGCGCCATCGACCTGGCCATCCTCCTCACCCTGGTCACCACCGACGGCACGGTCAGCTGGCACATCGGCGGCTGACACACCGCCCACCCCCACCCCACCATCCGCTACGCTGGTCGCCGGATCTTCCCGATCCCCCCGCCTCCGTAGCTCAGGGGATAGAGCACCGCTCTCCTAAAGCGGGTGTCGCAGGTTCGAATCCTGCCGGGGGCACACCAAGAAGGGCCAGCTCAGAGGCAACAACCTCTCGAACTGGCCCTTTGGCTTACACCCGGCCGTGCCACTCACGTGCCACAACGCCCGCTACGAGTCCACATCACTCCGTGTCTTACGGATCATCGCGCCCCACCGGTCGGCGATCTCACGGTCCCTGCCGTTGACCATGTGCTGATAGATCAGCGCGGCTCGCGGCGTGCCCCGGGGCCCGAGGAAGACGTGCCCATCCCGGCCGGCACCGGCGAAGTGCTCCAGGTGCTCACGTACGTCCGGCAGGAGTTCGACCGGAAAGGCCACCGGGTTGATACCGGAAGCACCAGGGACAGACGACCGCCCACCCTGGCCACCGCTCGGCACGCCCGACGGAACTCCTCACCGCGCGGCGTGAGCGGTCCTGCGCCTCTCCGGGAGGCCGCAACCAGTGCCACGGCAGCATGCCTTTAACAGGCCCAGGAGCTGCCGGCCGGTACTCCGTCGAGCACTCCGTTGCTGTGCCGCAGTCAACTCGGGTGCTGCAGACCGAACTCAGGCACGCACATGACAGGAGCCTCGTGATGACCCAACCGACCCAACCATGCAATTTCGCCGTCAGCCGCCCTACGCTCACACATGGTTCGTCGGGGGAGGCGTTCAAGCAGGCGCAGTGCTACCTCAACCTGTCGACGCGGAGGGCCGGGCTGCTCGAGGACGGATCATTCGATCCGGCCACCGATGCCGCGACCAAGAGATTCCAGAAGTGCGCCGCGATCACGGTCGACGGCGTTATCGGCGCGCAGACCTGGTCTTTCCCCTTATCTTCTGGGCCAACTCGCCTGACTGTGTCTGCTGAAGCGTCTGCGCGCTCTGAAAGCGTGAGCAGACGGCAGCGATTGGACTGCAGCCGCCGCCGAAACTCTCGTCAGACCGCCATCAGTGCCGATTCGGCGAGGATCACTCGCTGCCCTGCCCTGATATGGCTTCGTCCGCCAGGGCGACGATCAGTTGCTGCCCGACCTCGATGTGGTTCCTGTCAGGAATGCTGTTCCAGTCCACGAGTTCGTCGACCGTCGTCCCAAACCTGGCAGCTATGGCGGTGAGCGTGTCACCGGACTTGACCGTGCAGTACGTGTGTGCCGTGTTTGTCGTCATATCTCCACGCTAGTCCGGGTGGATGGACTTCGCTCGGAAGCACTTCGTTCAGGCATCCACGGCCCGCCACACCAGGAGCACTGAGGGCCCGGCAGCAGGTGTCGCAGGTTCGAATCCTGCCGGGGCACAGAGAAGTGGCTGGTCGTGGGCCCTGGCGCCCTTGTGGGCGGCAGGGTTCCTGCCTGGCGGCGGGCTCGCGCGGGCTCAGGGGCCGTCGGTGTGGACCTGGCCGTTCAGGTCGAACAGGAGCCACTCCAGCCGGTCGGCTGTGACTCCGAGGGCTCCGGCCCAGCCGTGCATGGTGCTTACGTAGGTGGCGTACCTCGTTGGCCAGCGGCGCGTGCCTGCCGCCTCATGGCTGGACCACCCGAGGGCGTTCAGTGAGCGGAGGACGCGGTTGTCGAGGATCAGGGCGCGGTCACTCCCGGGGCCTCGGTCGTCCACGGCCGCGAACCATTTGGTGAAGAAGGAGCGTCGGACGCCGTTGAGGACGAACTGGCTGTAGGCCGCGCTCACGTCCCCTTGCCGGACCGATTCGCGCGTGGTCCGCAGAACGGTCCGCAGGCGGACGTCGGACAGGGCTGCGTGCGTGTGCCGTGGGCCGCGTCCATTGGTCGTGCCCGAGCCCCAGATCATGACGGCCGCGAACAGGTCGCGCAGCCCGTCGGGGTCGTCGCCGGCGCGCGCTCTTATCGCCGTCAAGTCGTCCCGGCTGATCAGGCGGTCGCTCGGGTCGCTCCGGCACTCCTTGCCCGCGTCGAGAACCCCTCCGGCCCCGTGGGGCTCCAGCCATGGGCGCCAGGTTTCGGGACGGAATCGCACCGGGGCCTGGCTGCGCCCGGCGTGGGTGTCGACGAGGCTTCGTAACCGGTCGTCCAACGGTGGCTCCTCCCATGGCGGCGGCGCGCCGTGTGCCGCAGCCTATGGGGCATGTCCGGTCGGCATGCCTGACTTTTCAACTCTGGTATGAGCAGGTTGGGGTGGAGTTGAGGTCATCTGGAGCAAGGGCATGGGCGCGCGGTTGGTTGCCGACTAGAGTCGCCTCATCACTGCTGGTTATGGGGTCAGGGCTCGGTGCACGCACGCCGAGTCGCTGGTGGGGAGGGCCTGTAGAGCATGAGCCGTCGCTCCAATGGGTTGGTCGGTGTCTGGGCTGAAGCGCAGCGCCAACAGCAACGTCAACGTGAGGCGCAAGCCAGATACCAGCGGGACCAGGACAGGCAACAACGCGCCTATCAGCGGGAGATGGCGCGCAGCCACCGTGAGCAGAAAGCGGCATACCGCGAGCAGCGCGAGGCGGAGGCCCGGCGGCGCACGGAGGAGATCGACGCGCGGGTCGAGGCGTTGCAGGGCCTCTTAGCGGCGGGGTGCCGGGCTCCGGCGTTCAGGGCCGCTGCGCTGACCCGTGCGGAGCAGGTCGAGGCGTTCTCCCCGGGGCAGCTCGCGCACCCCCTCCGTATGCCGGACGCGAACCAGTACCAGCCGCAGGGCGGTTGGACCGCCGGACGGCGGGCCCAGGCGCAAGCGGAGGCCCGGTCCAGGTACGAGCGCGACTGGCAGGCAGCACAGGCCGCCGAAGCGCAGCGTCAGCGCGTGCTGGCCGACTACCAGCTGCAGTACCAGCAGTGGGCCGAGGCGCAGTTGGGCGAGATCCGTCGGTACAACGCCGGCATCGCGGAGATGACGACGGGGCTGCGCAACGGGGATCCCGAGGCCGCTGTGGAGTACTTCTCCGCTGCCCTCTACGCCTCGACGGGATGGCCGGAGGACCTGCCGCGCCAGGTGTCCGCCGCGTATGACTCGGGGGCGCGCCAGTTGGTACTGAACTGGGAGCTGCCCAGGTACGACGTCGTCCCGGAGGCGAAGTCGGTGCGGTACATGATCAATGCCGATCAGGAGAAGGAGTCGCCGCGACCGGTCACTCAGCGCCGCGCCCTGTACCGGGACGTACTCGCGCAGTGTCTCCTGTTGGTCCTGCGTGAACTCTTCGCGGCCGATGAGTTCGGTGCGCTGGATTCGGTTGCGTTGAACGGGTTCGTGGACGATCACGACCCGACGACCGGCCGGCGTGCTCCCATGTTCCTCGGCACCGTGATGGCCTCGCGTCCGGCGTTCACCGCGCTGCATCTGGAGCAGGTGAACGCCGTCGACTGCCTGGTGGACGGGCTCCGGGGGCAGCTGTCGTCGCGCCCCGATCAGTACGCGACCGTGCGGCCCGGGCGCGTTCCCGAGGATGTCGGCAACAGCGTCGTCACCCATGGCGGCGACGCGGAGCCGGATCTGTACGACATGGATCCCCTCGCCTTCGAAGCACTGGTCGCCGATCTGTTCCGGGCCATGGGGATGCAGGCCGTGACCACTCAGCGCTCGAACGACGGGGGCGTGGACGTCGATGCGCTGGATCCGACCCCGATTCGCGGCGGCAAGATCGTCGTACAGGTCAAGCGCTATCGCAACACCGTGCCTCCGACAGCTGTCCGCGACCTGTACGGCACCGTCCAGGACGCCGGCGCCAACAAGGGTGTGCTGGTCACGACGTCCGGATTCGGCCCCGGCTCGCACACCTTCGCCAACGGCAAGCCCTTGGAACTGGTGGCCGGCTCCGAACTGGTCGATCTGTTGCACCGCCACGGGCTGCGCGGGCGGCTGGGCAGTGGTGAACGCACGGTGCCCGCCCAGCGGACAGCGCCTGTTGATGAGAGCAGCGCGGACGACCACAACGTATTGGGCATGTATTGGTCGGGCAGTGTCGGCTTGGACGTATGCGCACTCGTATGCCACGGCAACCGGGTCCTGGACGACGACCACTTCGTCTTCTACAACAACCCCCGCACACCCGATGGCGCGGTCCGTGCGCTCCTCCCCGTCGCGCCGGACAGAGCGGCCATCCAGGTCTCCTTCGATGCCCTACCGGCGTGTGCCGACCGCCTGGTCGTCATCGCCGCGGTCGATCCGGTCGCCAACCCCGGGGCCGACCTGTCCGGGTTCGCCGACGCCGGTATCCGGCTGTTGGACTCCGAGGGGACACCGCTCGACCAGTTGAAGGTCTCCGACGGCCGCGATGGCGAGACCGCTCTCGTCCTGGGGTCGTTCCGCCGCCGTTCCAACGGTGACTGGGAGTTCGTCACCGGAGGCAAGGGCTACCGAGGCGGCTTGGAGGAACTGGTCCAGGAGTACGGCATCGATGTGACCTGATAGCAGCCCGGGCCGTGCCCGGGTGCCCGATGACGGCCCTCACCCCAAAGCCCACCCCGCCCTCCGGCGGGGTGGGCTCGCTCCAGGGTTCGCTCAGGGGTCAGGTGGTGTCGGACCAGCGCAGGAGGCCGGCGCCTATGGACATGCCGCCGCCGAAGCTGCCTATCAGGACCAGGTCGCCGTCTTCCAGGTGGCCGGACTTGTTGGCCTCGTCGAGGGTGACCGCGCAGGAGGCGCCGCCCACGTTGCCGTAGCGTTCGAGGGTGCGGTGGGTGAACGCGTGGGACAGGCCCGCGTGTTCGACGAGTTCGGTGAGCAGGACGCCGTTGGGCTGGTGCGGGACGAAGTGCTGGACGGCTTCCCGGGGGATGCCGGTCCTGGCGCAGAGCCGGTCCACGAAGGGCGGGAAGTTCTCCATGACGAAGTCGCGGACGCCCCTGCCTTCCATGCGGAAGTAGTGGCCGCCCTCCGCGATGGTCTCGGGGGAGGTCGGTATCCGGCTGCCGCCCGCCTCCACGCGGATCAGCTCATGGGCGTCGCCCCGGCTGCCCAGTTCGAAGTCCACGAAGCCGCGTCCTTCGGGTACCTCGCCGACGACGGCCGCGCCGGCGCCGTCGCCCAGCAGCACGGCGGTGCGGCGGTCGGAGAAGTCCAGGATCCGGGAGTAGACGTCGGCGGCGACGACCAGCGCGTGGCTGCCGGGGTGGCAGGCGACCAGGCTGCGGGCCAGCTTCAGGCCGTAGACGAAGCCGCTGCAGACCACGTTGATGTCGAAGCAGGCGGCGGCATCGGCACCCAGCCCGCGCTGTACGTGGTAGGCGGTGGGCGGCTGCGGCGAGTCCGGGGTCGAGGTGGAGACGATGAGGTAGTCGATCTGGCCGGCGGCGATGCCGGAGCGTTTCAGCGCGGCGTTCGCGGCGTGCAGACCGAGATCCGATGTCGCTTCATGGGGAGCGGCATAACGACGGCCGGTTATCTGCGTCTTGCGTTCGATCCATTCCTCGGAAATGCCGACGCGTTCGGCCACCTCTGCATTGCTGACGTGCCGCTCGGGTACGTACGAACCGGTTCCGAGGATCCCGATGGACTGATGTGACATGGCGCGTGCCTCCCGTGGGGCGTCGTCATTCATAGCTGTAGAAACCGCGGCCGGTCTTCCTCCCGAGGAGCCCGGAGTCGACCATGCGGGAGAGCACCGGAGGCACCGCGTGGGCGGGGTCCTTGAATTCCTCGTACAGGGCCTGGGAGACCGCGGCGACGGTGTCCAGGCCGATGAGGTCGGCCAGTGCCAGCGGTCCCATCGGGTGGGAGCAGCCGAGCTTCATGCCCCGGTCGATGTCGTCGGCGGTGGCGAATCCGGATTCCAGCATCCTGATGGCGGAGATGAGATAGGGAATCAGCAGTGCGTTCACCACGAATCCGGAGCGGTCGCCGGCCCGGACGACCTCCTTGCCCAGGACGTCGGTGACGAATGCCTCCGTGACGGCGGTGGTCCGCTCGGCGGTCAGCAGCGAACTGATCACCTCGACGAGCGGCAGCACCGAGACCGGGTTGAAGAAATGCACCCCGACCACTCGGCCCGGCCGTGCGGTGGCCCGGCCCAGCTTGGCGATCGGAAGGGACGAGGTGTTGGAGGCGAGAATGGCCTCCGGGTCCTCGACCACCTTGTCCAGAGCGGTGAAGATCTCCAGCTTGGTGGCTTCGTCCTCGGGCACGGATTCCAGTACCAGCTGCCGGTCCGCGAGATCTCCGAGGTCGGTGACGAAGGAAATCCTCTCCAGCAGCGTCGTACGGTCGGCTTCGGTGATCTTGCCCTTGCGTACACCGTTTGCCAGCGACCGTTCCAGCCGTCGCCTGCCGCGCGCCATCCCCTCGTCCCCGGAGGCCACGATGCGTACCTCGCGTCCGGCCCGCGCGCAGACCTCGGCCAGTCCGGCGCCCATCACGCCGCAACCGACGACCCCCACCCTCAGAACGCGCTGCGCGGCCGCAGCAGCCGACTCGGCCGGCGAAACCGACGGCATGTCCGCCATGCTCATCGGGTCTATCAGTTGGTGCGACATGGTGACTCTTTCCGTTCGATCAGGCCCGTACGATCAGAGGTTGCGCAGCGGGTTCAGGCGTGCGGCGCCGATGCGTTCGCGCAGCTGCGGGTTGGTCACGCCGAGTCCTTCTTCCGGAGCCAGGCACAGCACGCCGACCTTTCCCGTGTGCCGGTTCTGCTGGACCAGGCGTGCCGCCTCTCCGACCTCCTGGAGCGGGTAGACGGTGGAGAGAATCGGGGCGAGCCGGCCGAGGCCGAAAAGGCGGCCGCATTCGGCCTGTTCATGCAGATTCGCCGCATGGCAGCCGAGGATCCGCTTCGAATTCATCCAGAGATAGCGGTTGTCGTAGCTGTGCTGATATCCGGTGCTCGATCCGCAGGTGACGACCGTGCCGCCGCGGCGGACCACGAAGACGGAGATGCCGAACGTGGCCTGGCCGACGTAGTCGAAGGCCACATGCGGGTCCTCGCCGGTCTCCTTGCGGATGAGCTTGCCCAGCCGCTTCGCCCGCTCGATGGTCTCCTCGGGCGTCGCCGGTCCGTCCAGACCGATCTCGGCGCGGTTGATCACCACCTCGCAGCCGAGGGCCCGGGCCGCTTCCGCCTTGGCCTCGGATCCGACCACACCGACGGGGATGCCGCCGGCGTTGCGCACCAACTGGACGGCGAAGGCGCCGAGGCCGCCGGTGGCACCCCAGATGAGCACGATGTCACCGAGCTTGATGCGGGCGCCCTTCTCGCCGATCAGCATGCGGTAGGAGGTGGACGCGGTCAGCATGCTGCTGCCGGACTCTTCCCAGGTGAGGTGCGGCGGCTTGTGGATGAGCTGGCTGGCCTTGGCCACCGCGTAGTGCCCCAGGCCGCCGAAGTTGGTCTCGTAGCCCCAGGCGCGCTGGCCCGCGCTGAGCATGCTGTCGTTGTGCGTGGCCGGTTCGTGGTCGTCGGTCTGGATGCAGGAGACGAGGACATGATCGCCCGCCCGCCAGCGGTTGACGCCGGCGCCGGCGCGGACCACGACTCCGGACGCGTCGGATCCGACGACCTGGTAGGGCCGGTCATGGCGGGCGGCGAAACCGCCGACCTTGCCGTAGCGCTTGAGGAATTGGAAGGTGGGCAGCGGCTCGAAGGTCGCCGACCACACCGTGTTGTAGTTGATGGAGCTGGCCATCACCGCGATGAGGACCTCATCAGGTGCCAGCTCGGGCATGGGGACCCGGCCGACGTTGATGGACTTGCGTACGTCCTTGTCCGCCACCCCTTCGAACATTCCGGTGTCGGCCGCGTTGATGTGTGCGGCCACGTATTCCTGCGGTACGGGCTCGCGTGCGATGTCGTCCGCGGATGCGCCGTGCAGTACGGCCTCGGCCAAAGAATCCATGGCTAACTCCTTCATTTTCGTCCCTCTCGGGGGCCGGAATTCAGGTCCCCTCGACGCGGATGATGCTCGTGACACCGTGGACGTGGTCCAGATTTCGCAGCTCGGACATGGCCGCGGACAGCGCGGCGTCCGTGGTGTGGTGCGTGGACATGGCCAGGGCGAAGCCGCCGTCCCGACGCCGTTGGGCGAAGGTCTCTATGGAGACGCCGTGCCGGGCGAAGGCCGTGGCCACCTCGGCGAGGGCGCCGGGCTGATCGGTCACGTCGAGGCTGAGATGGCAGCGGGTGACGACATCCGCCATGGGGGACACGGTGAGCCGGTTGTACGCCGCCTCGCCGGGCCCGGCGACGCCCGCCAGCTTGTTGCGGCACACCGCGACCAGATCGCCCAGCACCGCGCTGGCGGTGGGCGCCCCGCCCGCGCCGGGGCCGTAGAACATCAGCTGTCCTGCCGCCTCGGCCTCCACGAAGACGGCGTTGTACGCGCCGCGTACCGATGCCAGCGGGTGGGTCGACGGGATCATCGCCGGGTGCACGCGGACGGTGACGGACGAGCCGTCGGCGCCACGTTCGCAGACGGCGAGGAGCTTGATGACGCAGCCCACGGCCTTGGCGTTGTCGATGTCGGCCGCGGTGATCGCGGTGATGCCCTCGCGGTGCACCTCGTCGAGCCGTACGCGGGTGTTGAAGGCGAACCCGGCGAGGATGGCGGCCTTGGCCGCGGCGTCGTAGCCCTCCACGTCGGCGGTGGGGTCGGCCTCGGCGTAGCCGAGCGCGGTCGCCTCCTTCAACGCCTGTGTGTAGTCGGCGCCGTGGGAGTCCATCTTGTCGAGGATGAAGTTGGTGGTGCCGTTGACGATGCCGAGGACGCGGCGGACCCGGTCTCCCGCCAGGGACTCGCGCAGCGGCCGCAGCAGCGGGATGGCGCCGGCGACGGCGGCCTCGTAGGAGAGGTCCACGCCGTGTGCCGCGGCCGCGGCGTGCAGTTGGGCACCCTCCGCGGCGATGAGCGCCTTGTTGGCGCTGATCACGGAGGCGCCGTGCGCGAACGCGGTCGTGATCAGGTCGCGGGCGCGGTCGATTCCACCGATGACCTCGATGACGACATCGACGTCCGGGCGCCGCACCAGTTCGTCCGCGTCGGTGGTGATGAGGTGCTCCGGCACACCGGGACGGGGCAGACCGGCCTGGCGGACGGCGATCCCGGCGAGTTCCACCGGGGCCCCGATGCGCGCGGTGAGGTCGGCGGCGTGTCTCTCCAAGTAGCGGGCGACGTCGCTGCCGACGACTCCACAGCCCAGCAGCGCTACTTTCAGTGTGCGCATTTCGACTACTCCGCTCCGAAGGCCGATGTGTATGCGGGAATGCCGGGGGTACCGGCCGGCGGGGGGGGGAAGGCCCGCGCCGGCCGGCGGGTTCGCGAAGGGACCGCGGTGGGACTACGCCGTGATGAGTGCGGCGATCGCCCGGACGGTCGAGTCATCGAAGATCTTCTTGATGCGCAACCGGACGCCGCTGCGCTTGTGGATCTCGTTGATCAGTTGGCTGGCGAGCAGGGAGTTGCCGCCCAGCCCGAAGAACTCCTGGTCGACGCCGACCGCGGAGACCCCCAGGAGCTCGCCGAACAGCTCGGCCACGAGCAGCTCCTGGGGCGTGGCGGGCTCACGGCCGGCTCGGGCCACCGGCGCCTCCGGCTTGGGCAGGGCCTTTCTGTCGAGCTTCTCGTTCGGGGTGAGCGGAAGTGCGTCCAGGGCGACGAACGCGGTGGGCACCATGTAGTCGGGCAGTGCCGCCACCGCCTGAGCACGGAGCTTTTCCCCATCAGGTTCGGTGCCGGCCACCGGGACGATGTAGGCGACCAGCCGCTGGTCACCCGGCACGTCCTCGCGTACGAGACAGACCGCCTGGCTGAGCTGCCCGTCGCGCAGCAG